>NZ_JACICY010000004.1:62064-344511 GCF_014196055.1 Novosphingobium hassiacum | reverse complement strand
GCGACAATCAAAATCGGCACTGATTGACGCGCCGCGACAATCACATTCTCATCCTGATTGACGCGCAATTCTCATCTGGTTTGTCGCGCTACACCCAGAAGGTTTCACAGCTTGCGATTCCCGGAACGGAATGTCGCGGTCCCACTCTACTTCACGAGGGAGATTGAGCACGCGTTCGCCAATAATGTTGCGCTGGATCTGGTCGGTTCCGCCACCGATCGAGTTCATGTAGGCGTGAAGCGAACGGTAATTCATGTCTTGCGCGTCGGCAAAGCTTGGATCGTCGAACAGCGCCTGCGCGCCCAATATCTCCCGCATGATCCGTGTATCGTTGTGCAATACACGCGACATGGCGAGCTTCCCGAGCGACATGAGCGGCGAAGCCTCGCCTGACGCTACGGCAGCTTGCGCGCGTTGGCCGTTGTATTCGTTCAGGCGACGCCAGGCGATCGCCTGTGCAATCTCCTGGCGTAGGCTGGCATCACCCAATCGGCCGTGCGCCTTGGCGAGCGTCACCAAATCGACCCGGCTGTCCTGGCTTTGCTTGCTCCTGGCTCGCTCGGCTGAGCCTTCGCCCATGATGAGGCGCTCATAGGCCAGCGCCTTTTGCATGACTTTCCAGCCGTTACCTTCGGTAGACAGCAGATAGGCCGCCGGTACCCGAACATTATCCATGAACACTTCATTGAAGTGACTGTCGCCATTGATCTGATGCAGCGGCCGAACCTCGATCCCCTCCTGCTTCATTGGGCAGACCAGGAAACTGAGACCGGCGTGTTTGGGCACGTCCCAGTCGGTGCGCGCAAGCAGCAATCCAAAAGTGGCGGTGGCAGCGCCGGAAGTCCACACTTTCTGGCCATTGATGACATAGTGGTCATCGGCCAGGTCCGCGCGGGTGCGCACAGCTGCAAGGTCAGAACCTGCGCCGGGCTCGCTGTAAAGCAGGCAATAGGTGAACTCGCCGGTAATCAAACCTTCCAGCAGATCCGTGCGGGCTTGGTCCGTGCCGTATTGCATCACGAGATTGGCACCAATCTGTGACCGGTCCTGCCCGGAACCGGGCGCGCGAACTTTGCGGAACTCGGTCTCCACCAGCTTGCTCTGGTCCGGCGTCAGGCCCAGCCCGCCAAAGGCGGTAGGCCAGCTTGGAACTGCAAAGCCACGCGCGTGGACCATCTGCCGCCAGATAAGAGGCCCGTTGGAATGGGTATCTTGGAACCTAACGGGTTCCCAGTTATCAGCCAGCCAATCGCGGACTTCGGTTATCAGATCCTCGTCAGTCATGCGGTTTTCTCCAGGATCGAGACGAAGCGCTCGCGCGCATGCGCGTTGGAGCCGAGAAACATCTGGTCGTGGCGTGCGCGGCGCAGATAAAGATGGGCGGGATAGTCCCAAGTGAAGCCAATGCCGCCGTGCAGCTGTATGGAATCGCTTGCGATCTTAAGCTGAGCCTCGCTGACGGCGAAGCTGGCCATTGCCACAAGTTCGGCAGAATCGTCGGCGCCCGCCGCCAGTCGTTCTGCTGCGATGCGCGCGCCCGTCAACGCCGATTCCCGCTCGATCAACAGATCAGCCGCCATATGTTTTATCGCTTGGAAGCCACCGACCGGGCGGCCGAACTGGACGCGATTGCGCAGATATTCCACGGTGAAGTCGAAATTGCGCTGCGCCGCACCTGCCTGCCTGCCTGCCAATGCCACGCGGGCGATGTCGAGAGCGTGATCGATCGCCGTTGCATCGGCCCCAACGATTGCTCGCGCTTCCGCCTTGTCGAGGACCAGCTTGGCGAGCGGTTGTGTCATGTCAAAGGTCTTGAGCGGAGTTAGGGCCACACCGGTTCGGTCGGTGACTTCGTACAGCTGGCGACTGGTGCCCGTCCCTGTGACCACGAGCAGAAGGTCTGCCAGCGCGCCATCGCTGACGTAATGCGCCGAGCCCGACAGCAGGCATCCATCTGTCACAACGATCTCGCCATCTGTGGCATCCCACAAGCCCGCAGGACCCGCCAGCGCCACTGTGCCAATGATCTCGCCTGAGGCCAGAGCAGGAAGCAGACGCTGCTTGGCATCATCGTCCTGGCTCCCGACCAACATTGCGGTCGCGAGAACTGCACTAGAGAAAAAAGGGCCAGGAAGTAGCGCGGCACCGGCTTCCTCCATCAAAGTCTCGGCCTCCAGTGCACCTCCGCCAAGGCCGCCGAATGTCTCGGGTATCAGTGTTGCCAGCACTCCAAGGTCCGCCATGGCCCGCCACAGGTCTGGATCATGGGCGGTGTCGGCAGCCATGATTCTGCGCACGTCGGCTTCTGTGCAGCGGTCGGCAAGCAGCCTGGCAAAGCTCTCGCGCATCGCCTGCCGCGCTTCAGGGTCGATCAGCGACATTACACCTCCTATTTCGGACTATATCGTCCGTAAATAGCCGAGGTGGGACGGTCAAGCATGAAATGATTGAGGCCAAGGGGCAAAAGACGTTAGATTGCACCGCTGTAATGGCCACATCGGCCCGCCGTGTTGCAGGTGCGTCAGGAAGCCACCCGGACAGCGGCGCGCGCCGTGCCGGGAAGCTTCATGCGGTAACAACGATGGATCAGATAAACCCGACGATGCTCTAGCAACCGGTGCTCGTCCAGAGCACTAGACCACCATCACCGGCTATCGCCTCCCCGGCGGTGCCCACCGGTTCGTTCTGGCCATTGGTCAGAAAGGCGATTGTCTTCTCATCACTTGCAGGCACTTGGGCAAGGAAGCGTTCGCCAGCCGGTGAACGTCCCACAACCACGCCGAAGCTGGGTTCGCCAACGCGATCATAAATGACGGTGTAGGTCTCTATGGTCCCCGGCCCACAATAGCCGGGCACAAGAGGCGGAACTGGCCCGCGCGCAGCATCGGCCTCGGCTTGGAAGTGGTAGTCCTGGGGGAAAGCCGCTGCAGCGATAGGCGTGCTGCTCAGAACGATGGAATGATTGTGCGTCGCGTATCCGCCGTTCGCAAAGAGGAGGCCTTTGCCGCCCTCGCTGCGCAGTTTCTGAACCATGCCGACGACGGCATGGCTCATGTAATTGCCGATCGGGCCTCCGCCGAAAGTCAGCCCGCCGAAGACCGTTGCTGGCTTGTCGATTGGCCAGTCGAGCACCCGACGCGCCATCTTCGGAACGCATGGAAAACAGCTGTAGAGTTCGACGAAATCGAGTTCGGCCGCTTTGAACTGGTTCAGCTCCAGCGCCTTGTTCAGCGAAACCGCCATGGCCGGTGTACTGGCATAGCCATCACGTGCTAGCGGGTCTTCGGGCTCGTGGGCAGCAGCACCAAGGCCGACAAATACGATCCGTTCTTCTGGCACGCCGCGCCTGCGGGCTTCGGCCAGGCTCGTCACGATGAAGCCCGCGCCTTGGTTGACCGAACTGTTGGCGACCATGAGCTTGTTGTAAGGAAACGCGATCCGCCGATTACCGGCGTTGGGTTCGATGATTTCCTCGGCGCTGACCGGCTTGCGGATCCAGGCGCCCGGATTTTCTTGGGCAGCTTCGGCAAAGCGCGACCATATCGTGCCACTTTCCCGCTGGGCTTCGTCCAGGCTTTGGCCCCAGGCAGCGCGACAGCCATTCTCGTACAAGGGATAGACATCGGTGGGCGTGGCCAAGCCATAGTCGAAGCGGTAGCCTGTTCTTTTGCTTGCTCCGGCTCGGACGATGTTCTGGCGCTCACCGCCCGAGGCTGCGGCTGCTCGGGCTGCAGCGGTGCGCAAGGCTTCGCCACCGACAATGGCCGCGACCGACACTTCGCCCGAAGCGATCCGGTTTGCGGCTTCGTTGAGCAGAATGGTGGGACTGTCACCGCTGGGAATTTCGGTCTGCTCGATGATGCGCGGCGTTGCGCCGACCGCATCTGCGACGAGCGCACCGACTGGGTTGAGCTCCCGGAATGACATCTGGTCCACTATTGCCAGCATGTCAGCATCTGCCAACCAGCCGCCTCCGGCGTCCTGATCCGCGAGCAGCAAGGCGGCTGCCATGAGCTGGGCAGAATCAAGTCCTTCGATCGGATTGGCTGGGCGGTCATTGATCTGGCCTACCCCCACAATCACTGGAATTCGCGATGAAACGTCCGTCATCTTTCAAAATCCTCATCAATCTGGCGTTCAGGGCTGGCGCTCGCGCTGAAAGGCCGGGGCGGATACGAAACCGCCGCCGACTGTTGGTCGGCGGCGGCAGAAAGGCAAAGCGCCTCGATCGTAAGGCAGTGCGTCAGAACTGCTGGGTGACGCTCAAACCGTAAGTCCGAGGTGTGCCCGTAATCGAAACGTTGACGCCCAAGGTGTCCGAAAGGTCCGAACTGGCCGCACGATAGCGCTTGTCAAAGATGTTCTGTGCCCACAGGGCAACCTGCGTGCGCGTGGCGGCGTGATTTGCGGTCAAGCGCGCACCAGCAAGACCAAAGCCGTCTTGGAAGTGATCAGCCGGATCGTTGCGGCTCGCGTCCTCGTACACGTTAAACCGACTGCGATAGGAATAGTTGCCTGAAAGATCGACCTCGGTCGGTCCATCAAGCACGCGAAAGTTGCCGGAGATGCTGCCGCGCCACTTGGACACGCCCTGGAACTTTCTATCCGACAGGTCGCGCGCAGTCGCTCCAACGCCCGTTATATACTTCTTGTACTTCGCGTCCGTGTAGCTGCCAGTCATCACGATGGTGAAATGGCTGATCGGCTGAACGGTGACTTCCGCCTCAAGGCCTTGGATGCGCGCGTTGGCGGCATTCGTTACGCGAGTAACCGGTGCACCGCTTGCATTCACGGTTACAACGCTGCGCTGCAGATCGCTGTAATCCACATAGAAGCCTGCACCGTTGACGCGCAGCTTGCGGTCAAGCAGGTCAGCCTTGAAACCGACTTCGTAATTCTTCGCTTTCTCGGGGAGAAACGGATCATACGAACCCGGTGCAGCTGAACCTGCAGAGATGCCGCCGCCCTTGAAGCCAGTGGAATGGACCGCGTAGAAAAGAAGGTCATCGCTGGGTTTGTATGTCACACGGACGAGATAGGAAAAGTTATCTGCTTCTGCACGGAATCGGCCGAGGCAAGCACCGTTAATCCGGTCTGCAACGGGAACTTGGCATCCACCGGGGTTGAAGCTCCGCGATACTTCCGTTTTTCGGTCATCGGTGTAACGAAGCCCGCCAGTTACGTCCAACTTATCGGTCAGGGAAAATGTCGTCTGGCCGAATACTGACCAACTTTTCGTCCCGAGATCGTTGAGAAGCGTGTTGGGATTGTTAGGGTTGATCGTCGGCAGAGCCCGGGCGAAGTTGTATTCATAGCCAGTCATGCGATAGTAGTAGGCGCCGAGGATGTAATCCAGCCGGTTATCTATCGCCTTGCCGAATGCTTGCAATTCTTGCGAGAAGGTACGGGCGTACTGATGGTTGGGGCTGAACAGAATATTCTGCGGCAAGCCATCAAGATCGCTTTCGACGATGTTGTCCAACCAGCGCAGACCCGTGATCGAACGCAGCGTCACCGCGCCGACATCGGTCGACAGATCGAGCGAAACACCACCGAACTGCACGTCGCTCTTGCCGGGCGAACTGAAAGCGCGGTCAAGGACGTTGGGGGCCTTGCCGGCGCCTTGTTCGGATGCCGCCTGCCCAGGCGCGGCGGCCAGCAAGGCGCCAAACGTCTGCGCAGCGGTAAGACATGCAGGCGAAGTAGAGGTCAGGCGACCGCACCCGCCAGATGCCACCGGCGTGTTGAACAAAAAGAATGGCGTCGTGAAGGCGGCGCCGTTCTTTTGCGCGGCGTACTCGGTTGCAGCAGGACTGTTGGGAAGAATCCCCACCGGCTGCCACGGTGCGCCATTGCCCTTGGCGTGGGTGTAGTCCCCGCGGACAACTGCGGTGACGGCGCCCATTTCCGCCTTCAACGTGCCGCGCGCAACGAAGCTTTCGGCATTGCCGAGCCGCTGGCCCGACCGGAGATCCCGAACAAACCCATCATCATTGGTGTAACCGGCGACGAACCTGGTCGAAAGTCCTTCGGCCAAGGGGATATTGATAACCCCGTTGAGTTCCCGGCGCCCGAAATTGCCGATGCCGGCGTTAACGCGACCTTCGAATTCGTCAGTAGGCTGCGCCGTGGTGATGCTGATCGCGCCGCCAGTGGTATTGCGGCCGTAAAGCGTTCCCTGCGGCCCCTTCAACACTTCGATCTGGGCAACATCCAGAACGTTTCCAGCCGAGAAGCCGCCTTGACCCGGCATATACACGCCGTCGAGGTATACGCCCACGGTGGGCTCGAGCTGCAGAATTCCGCCTGTTGTGGCCTGCCCGCGCAGGTTCAGAATGCTGCCGAAGGCAGGCGAACTTGGCGATGGGTCCAAGCTGAGGCTTGGCGTGAACTTGGCAATGTCCGCAACGCTGCGAACGCCGAGCGTTTCGAGACGTGCGGCGTTGATCGCGGTCACCGCGATCGGCACGCGCTGCAGGTTTTCAGCCCGACGCTGCGCCGTAACGACGATATCCGCCACGCCTTCCTGCGGTTCATCGGCGCTAGCCGACGCCTGTGCTGCGGTGGATCTCGCCGTGCTCTGAGCAAATGCCAAGCCCGGACACGTGGCGACGCCGATCGCACAAGTGGCAAGCAGAAAAGTACGCATTATTTTTCCTCCCCTTCCGAAATTCCGGAATTGCGACCTGCGTCGCATTGTAACCAAAAAATGTGTCCGCCCTCGCTGCAACGCTCGTTGACGGTTATCCGCAGTCGCTTGCAGGCTGGTCGTTTCCAAACCCCTTCAGCGCGAGCAGATGGAGGCTGGTAGCGCATCAACTGATCTCAATCGTCTGCCGCCCGCCTTTGTTCGTCCCGACAGGTTCGCCGCTGCATGTTGACATGTATAACGAGGTGCAATGAGTCAAACAAGGCCCAAATGTAGGGCGGCGGTGTGGAAGCTGAAATTGCCTTGGCGTCCAATTGTTCGGGGACGGCCGCCTGAGGCACGCAAGCGCAGCGTCGGGCTTGTCGGAAACGAGGTAAAGCACTTAAAAAACAAACATATCAAAGGTTTTCCTCGTGCGGCAGTCCCTTGCATGCAGCGCTCCGTTATTCGGCGTCTGCGCGAAGCTAGCATTACACTGGAATCTTCCCGTCATCCCAAATGCTGCGCCATTGAAGTGCTTCCTGCCGCTGCAGCATTCGACGATCTCGGATTATGACTTGTTTAGAGATCAGTTCTCGCACCATAGTGGGATTGGAGCTTCGCATGCGCGTAGCATGGCAACCGACTCGATCCAAAGCCGATGCGCAGATCCGTAGCTCAGAATGGCAGGATCGTGGCCGGTCCACGGATGGCACGAAGCGCTATGTGGGCGGGATAGGGCGCAGTCTTCCAGTATGACGCCGCCCTTGCCGGCGAGTTCAGGTGCGGTCGCGGCCCAGACGGCAGTTGCTGCACCTTGGGCCACGGTTTTTACCAGCGGATCGGGTTTGCCGTCGGTACCAATGAAGCCCATGGCCTGCTTCAGATCGGCACCGTGATAGCGCTGCAACCCGGTAAGGATCGTACCTGGTAGTACTGCACTGGCTGCGATCCGGTCTCTCTCCCAGCGGCGGCTCGCTTCCATTGCAAACAGTATGTTTGCGGTTTTTGATTCTCCGTACGCCGCGAATTCGTCCATCGGCCGCTCGATCCATGCGAGATCGTCGAATCGCACCGGGCGCCCGCGGTGTGCAGCCGAAGTGAGCATGACGATACGCGCGCCTCGTTGGCGGAGAAGCGGGTGGAGCAGGTTTGCCAACAGGAAGTGTCCCAGGTGGTTGCCGGCAAACCGCACGTCGATGCCATTGCCCTGATGACTTTCGGGGGTTTTCGATGCGCCCGCATTTGCAATGAGCAGGTCGAGCGCATCGTGACGTGCGCAGATGGAGTCGGCCGCTCTTGCAACTGAAGCGAAGTCACACAGATCGACCGTTTCGACTTCAACGTGGCGGCCGCTCTGACGCCGCAACGATTCGGCTACGGCGTTCCCCTCTATCCTGTTTCGTACGCCCAGAACGAGGTTGGCGCCGGCTGCGGCAAGTGCTGCCGCTATCTCGACGCCCAGTCCCGACGTCGCCCCGGTGACCAGCGCCAGCTTTCCGGAAAGGTTCGCGGAAGCTGCAACCGCCATTGCTGTGCTCGAACGATCGAAGCGTGCCGCAGGTCTGCTCAAGGTTGAATCCGGTGCTTGGGCAGCGACCGCTCGATCATGCCATAAGTAGTCTCGCCATCCCACTCGTAAAGCACGCCGCCCTGATGGAACGGCAAGCCCACACCGCCATCGTAGGACCAATCCCCAAACAACGGTGTCCCCTGATCGAAAAAGGCTGATTCCCTGACCGTACCCGAAATCCGGATGCGCTCGCCATCGCTGGTTTCGAGCACCACATCCGCGTTTGCTCCGTTCAGATGCAGACGGTTGAGCCACGGCGCTTCGATGACTTTCGCGTAGCGTTTGCGTGCGCCGTCCCACACGAAGGCTTCGTTATAGGCCGAGGTGCCATCGCTGCGGGGCGGAAAGGCGGTCAGCCCGAAGGCCTTGCCGCTCGGGAACAGGGCAGATTGCCAGCAATGCCCGGGGAAGTCGCCGACGTTGCGCACGCCAGTACGCCGGATGCGCAACCCTGGGCCGGTGAACGGCATGCGGTCTTCGCCCTCGATTTCAAGAAAGCCGCTGCAGCGAAACAACTGTTCGTGACGGTGGCCGCCGATCGCGCCGATAGCGCTGGCGGTAGACGTGTCGCCCGCCGCGACAGCCTGCTCGCCAGCAATCCACGGCGGGACAGCCATTACCGCTTCGATCTCCACCCGAACGCGTTTCTCCGGCCCACCCGGATCGTTGCCGATCTGGCGCTGCACCGTCGTGTCGGTCGCCTTGCCGTCGAAGCGCATGGTCCAGCGCCGCAGTGGTTCGATCACCCGGAACGCCAGAGGGCCGGCATCGATTATCTCATGACGAGGCTGGTCGGCGGCAGGGTGAGTTGGGGCGTATCCCCCAGCGCCGTTGAGAATGCGCCCATCCGGAAAGCCAATGTTGGCTTGAATGCCGCGGTTTTCCCATATTTCGGCAACCGCCTCGATGCATACCCGGGGCAAGCCGAAGCGCCCCTGATCGTCCGAAATCCACATCGACACGCTGTCACGCATCTGCGGATTCTCCGGCCTTCGGGCCAGCGGGTAGTCGAGCGAGGCGTCCAAGCCTCCAGTCAAATCGATATTACCCATGCTTCACTCCCCGCGTACTTTCGCAATAAAGTCATTCTAGACCTATCGGTCAAATAATGCCAAGCCCCCAATGCGTTTTGCTCATGCTGCCTGTAAGGGCCTCGGCATGGAGAAAGGACTTCGATGGAACGACCGTATCCAAGGCTGACGCCAGAGAACGCCTTCTTTTGGACTTCGGGGAGCGACGGCACCTTGCGCTTCCTGCGCTGCGCTTCGTGCGGGCATTTTCTGCACCCGCCGTTGCCACGCTGCCCGATTTGCCTTGGCAGCAAGATTGCGAGTGTTGCGGTATCCGGACGCGCAAAAGTCGTGGCCCGCACGATCAACCATCACGCTTGGCACGCCGCGTTTCCGCCACCCTACCTGATCGCCTTGGTTGAAATCGCCGAAGCGCCTTACGTGCGGCTGACCACCCGTATCATCAATTGCGAGCCCGATGAGGTCGAGATTGGCGCACCCGTGCGGGTCGTGTTTGAACGACAAGGGCCAGCCTGGTTGCCTCTGTTCGAGTTGGAGCCGAAGTGATGGACAAGTTCGAAAGCAGGAGCCGCATCACGGGTATAGGGATGTCCCAAGTCGGGCGGCGCCTCGGAGTCGACCCGGTCGGCCTTGCGATTGATGCCTGCATTGCGGCCCTTGCCGACGCAGGGCTTACGCGTCGGGATATAGACGGCCTTGCCTGTCACATGGGCCCCGTATCGTCGGACGGATACAGCGGGGCAGGGATCATCGATGTCGAGGAGGTACTGCGAATACACCCTCGATGGTTCGTGTCTGGCCACGAGATGGCGGGGCACAGCGGTCCACTTTTGCAGGCAGCGCTGGCGATTGCGGCCGGTCTGTGCCGCCATGTCCTTATCTTCCGCTGCACATGGGAGACCACGGCGCTGGCGCGGGCACGCTCGGATCGTGATCCGGCACCGCAAGCCCCATGGGTGGAAGGAGATCATCAATGGCGCCTGCCTTTTGGCGCCTTTTCGCCAGCAAACTGGATCGCGCTTTACGCTGACCGACATTTCAACAAGTACGGAACAACGCGCGAACAGCTGGGTGCAATTGCGCTGAATGCCAGAGCCAATGCGGCGCTCAACGCGTATGCGGTCTACAAGGATCCGCTGACGATGGACGATTATCTGTCGGCGCGAATGATCTCGACGCCGCTCGGGCTCTATGATTGCGACGTGCCTTGCGATGGCGCAGTTGCCATGGTGCTTTCCGCCGCCGACGCCGCCAGGGATACGCGCCGTCCAAATCCGATACGGATTGAAGCGATGGGAGGTCAGACGACCGAACGCTGGAGCTGGGACCAGGATACCATTGATCATGAGCCTTTGATGAAAGGTGCTGCCAGTTCGATGTGGGCGCGTACCGATCTGAAGCCGGCCGACGTCGCAATGGCGCAAATCTACGATGGCTTCACCTTCAACTGTCTCAGCTGGATTGAAACATTGGGGTTCTGTCCGACAGGTGAGGGCGGGCGGTTTGTTGAAGGGGGAACACGGATCGCGTTAGATGGGGAGTTGCCCATCAACACCCACGGCGGACAGCTTTCTGCAGGACGGTTGCAGGGCTATGGTTTTCTGCACGAAGCATGCGTCCAGCTTTGGGGCGAAGCAGGTGATCGACAGGTGCCCGGCGATCCCCAGGTTTCAGTCGTCACAACCGGGGGCGGCGCGCCTGGGGGGGCGATTTTACTGACACAAGGGTGAGCACAGACAAGCTGCCGCCATTGCGCTTGCCAGATCTTGTCCGTAGAGCCAGACCAAATAGTGAAACATGAGGTGATCAACAACCCGTGGCTGAAGATTCCTTCCCCCAGACGGCGAGCGCAAGCAGCTTTACCGGCATATCACTGCAGGTCCTCAAGGCTTCACAGATCGTGGCGAACGATCTCAAAGGTCGGATCGCACGCGGCGAGATCAAGGCGGGGGAATGTCTTCCGCCTGAACCTGAGCTGATGACTCAGTACGACGTATCCCGCCCGACCTTGCGAGAGGCAATCCGCATCCTCGAAACGCAGGGTCTCATCACCACAACCCGAGGGGGTCGCAAGGGTGCGAGGGTACATTACCCTTCGTACGAGCAAGCGGCAGAACAGGCAGCACTGGCGCTGCAGCTCCATGGTGCTTCGCTGTTGGATATAATGCAACTGGCCGCCGCGCTGACGCCAACTGCGGCGCGCCTTGCAGCTGAGCGCAGCCCCAAGCCCGATTTGACGACGGCGTTGCGATATTACGAAGACGTCCCCCGCGGCGCGGGCAACCCGCGCCATGCAACCTTGGCCCTGCACCGGTTAAAGGCCGAGATCTGCGCCATGTCCGGCAACGAGGCGCTGAGGCTGATTGGCGGCATGATGACAATGATCGTCGAGCTTCAGCTGGAAGCCGTACCCAAGACTGCCGAAGATCTGCCCGCCGAGAATCTGGAGCCCTGGCAGAAAACCTACGCCAGAATTGGCGAAGCCTTGCGAGCTATCAAGACGGGCGCGGGTGCCAAGGCGGAACGCTTGCTGCGCCAAAGCCTTGATGAAACCGTCATATACTACCAGCGCATCGTTGCGCCCGATCCGCTTCGATTCGTACCAGACTGGACGCGCCTCACAAACGCGTAAACCCGCGAGCCTGAGGTTTGTCAGGAGCATCTGGTGGGCCTGCTTCGGCAGGCTGGTTTGACTGCACCTGTGCAAAGCATGGCGTGCTCGCGGGTCATGATAAGCGTGCAGCGAATAGCAGGGCGTGGATCATACTGGAACCAGCCTGGCTGCCCATGCAGCAGATATTGCCCGAAGGTTCGGAATGCTTAGAAGCACGCCTTGGTGACCTTTGCGAACATGAAGTGCGCCGTGTAGCGCCTTGTTTGGCTTTTTAAGCGACCCGGATGTGCGCTATACAGCGAACTGGCGTACCATGAAGCTTGCCGGGTGCGAGCTCGAATGATAGTGACATAAGTGTAACTGTTGTGCGAACAACAAGCGATGGGCAGGCAAAATTGAACACTAAGTTGTCGAAACCGGTCCGCGTACCCAAGACAGCCGAACTGGTTGCTGATCATATCCGCCGCCGAATTGTGACCGGCGAACTGAACGAGGGCGATTTTCTTCCGCCCGAGGGCCAGCTTATAGCGAGTCTCGGCATCTCGCGGCCAACTTTGCGCGAAGCGTTCCGCATTTTGGAAGCCGAGGGCTTCATCAGCGTGGTTCGTGGCTCACGGACTGGCGCCCGCGTGCACAGTCCCAAGGTAGATGCGGTGTCTCGCTACGCCGGTTTTGTCCTTCAGTCCAACGGCACACGGATAAGTGACGTCTATGAGGCCCGGCTGGCCTTCGAGCCTCATGTCGCCGCACGGTTGAGCCAGTTGCGTCCAGAAGGCGCGGTCGAGCGATTGCGAAATGAAATCAGTCGTTTGCATGGCTTCATCGACCAGGAGGATTTTGTCAGCTTCATGATCGGAGTGGCCAGTTTCCACCGCCTGCTGATAGAATTGAGCGGGAACCGCACTCTGCTTTTTGTTAGCGATATGCTGCAAGACGTGCTGGCAAGCCACCAGGTACGGTTCGTTTCGCAGGAACTGATGTCTTCCCAAGATCAGCGGAAGATGGGCGAAGCAGGGCTGCGTTCGTTCAATGCGCTCGTCAATCTGATCGAAAACGGTAACGCTGCTGGTGCAGAGGCCCATTGGCGTCTGCACATCCTGAATGCCAACAAGGCTTGGCTTGCCCAGGCAGACGAAGGCAAGCTTGTGGACGTCTTCGAAGCCTGATCACAAACGCGACCATCTGCCTTCCATAATTCCCAGCGGCAGATCGGCTTGCAGGCGGCTTCTGTCTCTCTGCGCTCGCGATTCTTGTCATCGCGCGGCCGCTGGCGTTTGGCAAGTGGGGCGCCCGCGAAATCCCCTCCACCTCACCGACAGCCTGATCGTTGTTTGCCGAAACTTCCCACAGTTGCGCTCAAGCCATATTGACACACATAGTCCAACTTGACACATTAGTTCCAAACATTGGGAGCGCGTGTGAGTCTTTCGCCAAGTTTCATGGAAAACCTCGAAGATGCCGGGAAGCTTTCCGAATGGCTTGACGCATCCGTGCCCCAGCTTGGTGGCGGGTCTCTGCGTGTCGAGGTCATCAGCGGCGGCACAAGCAATATCATTCTCGGACTCGACCGGGGCGGTCCTGCCGCAGTATTGCGTCGTCCATCGGCCGTACCACCGCCGGGAAGCAGCGGGTCCATCCAGCGTGAAGCACGAGTCCTCGCCGCGCTGAACGCTACTGATGTTCCTCACCCACGTCTGTATGCCCGCTGCGATGACTACAGCGTAATCGGCGCGCCGTTTTACGTGATGGAGCGGGTCGACGGTTGGGCAGCCCAGCTGACCGATGTGGACACCGTCTATCCTGCGCCTTTCGACAAGGCGCCGTGGCGTTACGGTGTGCCTTTTGCGCTCACCGATGCACTGATTGCCTTGGCTAGAGTTGATTACAAAGCTGTGGGTCTTGATGGCTTCGGCAAGCCGGAAAACTTCCTTGGTCGGCAGGTCGAGCGTTGGTCAAGCCAGCTTGCCAGCTACAAATCGCTCTATGGTTATGCAGGGCGGGCGCTGCCGGGCTACGACTACGTGCGGGACTGGTTGGCTGCCAACACACCCGAAGCCGGTCCTCCCGGGATCATGCATGGCGACGTGGGAACACCCAATGCACTGTTCTCTCATGATGCGCCGTGCCGCGTTAAGGCGTTGATCGACTGGGAACTCTCGACAATCGGTGACCCCATGCTGGACTTCGCCTGGTTCGCCAATGCGCTGCGCGACGAACGCGAGCCACACCGAACTCCGCCACATGGGACTTTTGATCCGGGCGACTTCCCGACACGGCAGGATCTGGCGCGCTACTATGCTGCTGGCACCGGGCGTTCGATCGCTCACCTCGATTACTACCTGGTCCTGGCACTGTTCAAGGGTGGGTGCATACTGGA
Source organism: Novosphingobium hassiacum (assembly GCF_014196055.1). GTDB lineage: Bacteria > Pseudomonadota > Alphaproteobacteria > Sphingomonadales > Sphingomonadaceae > Novosphingobium > Novosphingobium hassiacum. The sequence continues at coordinate 330,288 of NZ_JACICY010000004.1, read as the reverse complement.
GTACAAGGTGGCAGAAGTAATGGCAGGGATAAAATCGGACTGGGCCGGAAACTTCTTCGGTCCAATGGTGCTGGCGATGTTCACCGAAGCCGAGCGCATTGCGCGCCGCGCTGAACGCGAACCGCAACGGCTATGAGTGAACTGGCCGTTTCGTTTGTCCGCTTTCTGGACGAGTTCGCGCGTCTTCGCGGGCGCATTCAGTCGGCATTCCAACCGGTCGAAGGCCAATCCCAACTAAGTGAGCTGGAGACCGTGGTGCTCAACGCGGTCACCGGCGCTACCTCGCCGCCTACCGTGCCACAGATCGGGCGGAGCCTTGGCCACGCGCGACAAGTGATCCAGCGAGCAGCCAATTCGTTGGCCGAGCGCGGCCTGATCGAGCCCGTATCGAACCCTGATCACAAGCGGGCGCATCGTCTTGTCGCAACTGTTGCGGGCATTGATCTCAAGGCTGAGCTTGATCTGGCCGGACTTTCACGAGCGGCTGAACTGACTGCGGGGCTCGATGCCCAGACCCTCGGGCAGGCAACCTATGCGTTGCATGTGATCCGCGAAACCCTCGAAGCAAATCTGCGGCGCGAAGAGCACCGCTAGACACGGAGCTGTACTATGTGGGGCTTTTCCACCGAACCCGAATTCCAGGCCAAGCTTGACTGGATGAAGCACTTTGTGAAGGACGAATGTGAGCCGCTGGACTTGCTGTTTCCCCACAACGGCGATCCGTATGACACGGGCAATGCCACGGCGCGAGCCATCCTCAGGCCGCTTCAGGAGGAGGTCAAGCGACAGGGTCTGTGGGCTTGCCACCTTGGTCAGCACCTTGGTGGGCCAGGTTATGGACAGCTCAAGCTGGGGTTGATGAACGAAATTCTCGGCCGATCGTACTGGGCGCCGACGGTTTTCGGAACGGCTGCGCCCGATACGGGCAATGCCGAGATTCTGGCCATGTTCGGCACCGACCAGCAAAAGGCCCGCTACCTGCAGCCGCTCATGGATGGCGAGATCGTCTCCTGCTTCTCCATGACCGAGCCACAAGCGGGATCTGATCCCAAGGAGTTCGTCTGCCGGGCCTGGCGCGACGGCGACGAGTGGGTGATCGACGGCGAGAAATGGTTTTCGTCCAACGCCAGGCTGGCTTCGTTTCTGATTGTCATGGCTGTGACCGATCCCGGGGCATCAGCTTACAATCGCATGTCGATGTTCGTCGTTCCGGCCGACACTCCGGGAATCAACATCGTGCGCAACGTCGGCACGCTCGACGAGCCGTTTGACGATGACCGGGGAACTCATGGCTACATCCGCTACGAGCAGGTGCGAGTCCCGCTGGATGCGATACTGGGCGGGCCGGGCGAAGGTTTCAAGGTTGCCCAGGCCCGTCTTGGCGGCGGCCGCATCCACCACGCCATGCGCACAGTCGGGCAGTGCAGCCGTGCGATCGAAATGATGGTCGAACGGGCGGTTTCGCGCCGCACGCAAGGCAGGCTGCTGTCCGAACATGAGTTCGTTCAAGGAATGATCGCGGACTCGATCATCGAACTGGAGCAGTTTCGACTCATGGTCCTGAAGACTGCCTGGATGATCGACAACGAGCCCCATGGCGCCGCGCGCACGCATATCGCGATGTGCAAGGTGGCCATGGCCAAGGTCTATCACGACATCGTCCAGCGCGCGATCCAGCTCCACGGCTCGCTCGGAGCGTCGAACGAAACTCCGCTCGCGCGGATGTGGGCGCTGGTGCCCAGCCTGGCTCTTGCTGACGGCCCAACCGAGGTTCATCGGATCCAGATCGCCAAGTCTGCGCTCAAGGATGCGCAGCCTGCTCCGGGCCTGTTTCCCACCGATCACAATGTTACCCGTCGCGACGCCGCCCGTCGGCGTCATGCCGATGTACTCGTTGCAGCAGGGGCCGCCTGATGATCGACCCGCTCTTCGACCTCACCGGCAAAGTGGCGCTCGTTACCGGCGGCAGTCGTGGTCTTGGCTACGAAATGGTGAAAGCCTTTGCCGAGCATGGCGCCGACGTGATCATTGCCAGCCGCAAGCTCGCCAATTGCGAGGCAGTGGCCGAGGAATGCCGTGCTCTTGGACGCCGTGCGCTTGCGGTAGCGGTCCACGCCGCGAAGTGGGCCGAACTCGATGAATTGGTCGAGCGGGCATATGCTGAATTCGGACGTATCGACATTCTCGTCAACAATGCCGGCATGGGACCCATGATGCCCAGTCATGATGTTACCGAGGACCTTTTCGACAAGGTAGTCGGACTCAATTTCAAAGGCCCGTTCCGCCTGGCCTCGCAGGTTGCAAGACGGATGTCCGAAGGTGAGGGCGGGGTAATCATCAACGTCTCCTCAAGCGGGGGGACCATGCCGTTGCCGGCGATCGTGCCTTATGGTTCGGCAAAGGCTGCACTGAACGCAATGACACTGTCGATGGCACACGAGTACGGACCCACAGTGCGGGTGAACACGCTTTCGGCAGGACCCTTTCTGACCGATATCGCCAAAAGCTGGGCGCCTGAAGATCGCAAAACCGCACGCAATGCGGCCGGCCGGCCCGGGCAGCCGCATGAGATTGTCACTGCAGCACTTTTCCTGGCCAGCCCGGCGTCGAGCTATACGACCGGCGCCATGCTGAAAGTGGACGGAGGGATCTGGTGAGCGAGGATCTCACCGGATTGAGGGTCCTTGTCACAGGTGGTGCGAGCGGAATGGCTGCAGGCGCCGTGGCCGACTTTTCTGCCCGCGGTGCCCGGGTCGCTTCGCTTGACGTTGATGTCGCAGGACAAGCCCTTGCCGAGCAGGCAGGCAATCTTGTGAGCTTCTTCCCTTGCGATGTGAGCGATGAAGACCAGGTGACGGATGTCTTTGGCCGCGCCGTTGCTTGGCTCGGCGGACTCGATGCGCTGGTCCATGCCGCTGCCATTGCTCCCGGAGCGCCTGCTGCGGACATCACACTGGCCGAATGGGACCGGGTCTTTGCGATCAACACACGGGGCACCTTCCTCACCAACCGTGCGGCATTCCACCACCTGAAGGACAGGGGCGGACGCATCGTGAACTTTGCTTCGGGCGCTGGCGTTTCGGGCCAGGTGGGAAAAGCGCATTACTCCGCCAGCAAAGGCGCGGTCCTCAGCTGGAACCGCGTCGTAGCCCGCGAATGGGGTTGTCATGGTATTACCGTCAACGCAATCTGCCCGGCCATAGTGACCCCGATGTACAACCAGACCCGGTCGTTGATGACCGCCGAACAACTTGCCGCGCACGATCGGCAAATGGAGCAACTGATCCCGCTCGGCGGGAGGCTGGGCACGGTTGAAGACGACTTTCTGCCGGTCCTGCGATTTCTCGTCGGCCCGGGATCTCGCTTTGTCACGGGCCAGGTTTTCCAAGTCGATGGCGGCATGGTGATGGTTCGTTAATACGAAGAGGCTGGTGCAGGTGCGATCGAGCCTGCACCGAGCGGTCAAGATCGTTCACCGTAGTGCATGTTGCTCGCGGGAATGAAGCACCGAGGTCTGCCAATGCCCGCCGGATCATTTGAACCACCGACCGCCGCCCGCGTCACGGCGCGGCAATGGTACGCCTTGCTGATCCTCACCGTCATCTATGCCTGTCATTCGCTTGATCGCGCCGTTGTCTCGGTGGTAATCGAACCGCTGAAGCATGAGCTCGGACTTAGTGATTCCCGAATCGGTGTCATTACCGGTTTGGGGTACGGACTGATCTACGGCCTGTCCGCACTCCCGCTGGGGTATCTCGTAGATCGCGTGAATCGCGTGCGTTTGCTTACGATACTCGTTGTCGTCTGGAGCGGCACGACCGCTCTTGCCGGGTTTGCACGGGGGTTCTGGGATCTGCTGCTGGCGCGCATGGGTGTGGGCGCGGCCGAAGCGGGCGGGCAGCCTACCGCGCTTTCGCTGCTGGCTGATTACTTTCCGGAAAGCCGGCGTTCAACGGCACTCGGCATATTCTATCTCGGGACTTCGGTCGGCTATGCAGCCAGCTTCCTTATCGGCGGCTTGGTGGCATCGGCATATGGTTGGCGCGCTGCGTTCTTCGTCGCCGGCGTGCCAGGGCTGATTCTCGGGGTAATGCTTTACCTGACGGTCGGCGAACCTGTGCGGACCAGCGACACCGGCGCGGCACGTGATGATGCCCCGCCGCTCCTGGCGGCGTTCCGTTTCCTCTCGCGGATGCCAGCGATCCGGCATCTGTTCGCTGCCATGTTGCTCGCCTCGTTTTCGGTCAGCGTCATGTTGATGTGGATGGTGCCGCTCCTGATGCGCGAGCATGGACTGACACTGGCGCAGGCCGGGACAGTAGGGGCCATCACCATGGGTGTCAGCCAGTCGCTCGGAGCGATCGTTGCCGGGGTTCTGGCCGACAGAATTGCCCGGCGGGGTCGTCATCGGCGTGTTCTGATCCCTGCAATCGCCATGACATGCAGCGTACCGCTTGCCATTGGGGGGGCACTTTCGCCTCAAGCTGTCGTTGCTGTCGGTTGCCTATTGGGCTTCGGGCTGTTCACGAGCGCATGGACTGCGGCGGGCTATACGACGATGATCGGCGAGGTCGAGAGCCGTATGAGAGGCACCATGCTTGGCGCCATGCAGGTTGGGGCCACACTGCTCGGCTCGGCGCTCTCACCCTTTATCACCGGCGTACTCAGCGACACGATCGGTGGAAGGCACTCACTTGCGGTCGCGATTGCGATCCTGTCGCTGACAGGCCTGTGGGCAGCGCTGCACTTCCTGCTGGCCGGGCGCGCGATTGCGCGTGGCCCACTGCCCGGAGCCTGATTGGGCAGCGGATATGTGGCTGCTGTTGCATCCTCATACCCGCTGAATCGATTGTGGTTCTTGTCGGGATCAGGCGCTGGCGAACATTGCCTTGATCTCGCCGGACGTCACCGGTCGCCGCGCTTCGCCGATCAGGTTCATCGAGTCTGTCTTGAGCCCGCCCAGATTCTCGCGCGGGCTTACGTCGACGTGCCGGCCTTCCTCGCGTAGGGCGCTTACCGTGCAGTTCTCTCGTCCACCTCGGAGCGTGAACGGATCGAAGCTGTATTCGCGCAGTGCGTTGAGGTGGGTCAACTTGTCGATCACAGCCGGTTCGAGCCAGTGCAGGGAAGCCCAAAGGTATTCCGGGCAGTTTGGCCACAAGGTGTCGGAGTGCGGATAGTCAGCCTCGTAGCAGACCATGTCGGTGTTCATGTAGTCGAGCGACTTCAGGCCAAACTGGTCGTCGATGAAGCAGGTTATGATGTGGCGTTTGAACACGTCGCTGGGACGCTCCTCGCCAAAGTTCGAAAAAGTCCACTCGCGGTGGTGCTCATAGGTAAAGTCCGCGCGTTCGAGGAGATAGGGAATCCAGCCGATTCCGCCTTCAGATAGCGCCATCCGAAGGTCCGGGTAGCGTTTCCAGAAGCTGGCGAACAGCCAGTCCGCCGCCGAGTTGGAGATCGACATCGGCATGGTCGTGATCCAGGCGTCGATAGGCGTTTCGTCGGACGCGTGCATTGCTTGCGAGCCTGTGCCGATATGGCAGTTCAAGACCATCTTCAGGTCACAGCACTTTTTCCAGAATGGTTCCCAATAGGCATTGTGAAGGCTGGGCAGGCCAGCCATCGCAGGGTTGTCCGGGAAACTGACGGCGTGGACGCCAAGCTTTGCCATGCGGTCCATTTCCCGCAGCGTCTCCGGCATGTCCCACAACGGCAGCAAGATCAGCGGAATCATCCGTCCGGGAATGGTGCCGCACCATTCTTGCAAGTGCCAGTCGTTGTAGGCGCGAACTGCCGTCAGCGCCGCTTCGGCGGCGCCAGTCTGCGCGGCCTTTATGAAATTGCCCCCTGCAAAGGAAGGGAACGTCGGAAAATTGAGTGAGGCCAGCACCCCGTTGGCGTTCATGTCGTCCACGCGGGCCTTTGGATCGAACGTGCCGGGACGAAGCTGCTCATAGCGGGTCGGCTCGACACCGTATTCACTGCGCGGTCGCCCGACCACGGCGTTCAGTCCGATCGTGGGGTAGATCTGCCCGTTCCAGACCCACACTTCCTTCCCATCCTTGTCGATGATTCGCGGCGCTTGGTCCTTTTCGCGCTCGGGATAGTGGCGAATGAAGGCTTCTGGCGGCTCGATGTTGTGATCATCGACACTCACGAGGATCATGTCATTCATGTCCATGGCATTGTTCCTTTCGATTCCTGCAATCTATCATAAATGACGAATCGTTAGTTTTAAACAAAAATCGGTTTGATACGGTCTTGCGGGCAAAGTGTCCGATTCTCTGCCTCGGAGGCCTGGCTTCGTGATGCAGCTATTAAATATATGATGTGACGACGTTTTCTCGGCTTACACTGGGCCGCTCGCTGCGCGCTTTGCCGTTTGCCGCAACAGTTCTGCTTGCCAACCTGTATTACCTAGTAGACTATCGTCGCAGGTCGGGTATGGGCACACGCGTACGCCCCGAGTGGAGAGAGACGATGGCTGACATTCTGGAAAGCGATGAGTGGAAGAAGGCAGTCGACTTCTCCATCACGGACGATGACATCGAACGAGCGAGGAAGCTAACCGGCTACGACGAAGCTTCGCGTGAAGCCGAGTACGTCCAGACGGCGACGGTCGACACCATCCGGAACTTCGCCCACGGCGCTGGCAACGACAATCCCTTGTTCTGCGACGCCGCTTACGCTGCGCAGACGCGCTGGGGCGGTGTTATCGCGCCGGGCATGATGGCCGGAATCATCAACACCCCGATGAAGGGCGACAAGGCGCCGGACGACATCAAGGCCCTTCGCAAGTCGCTGTTCAAGGGCGTGCACGTTTTCGTCTCGGGATCGACCTGGGACTGGTATCGTCCGATTTACCCTGGCGATACACTCTACAGCTTCCGTGGTCAGGACAGCCTCGAGGTAAAGACCTCGGAATTTTCCGGCCGCTCTGTCATTCAGGTACTGCGCGACGTGAAGGTAAACCAGCGCGCCGAGGTTGTGGCAGTCTACAAGATCCTCCAGGTGCTGACCGAGCGCAAGACTGCTGCCAAAAAAGGCAAGTATGCCGGGATCGAGCCTGCCACCTACACCGACGAAGACATCGCCAAGATCGACGCGATCTACGCCGCCGAGCAGGTCCAGGGCGCCGCGAAGCGTGATTTTGCCTCCGTCCAGGTGGGCGACAGTGTCGGCGCCATGGCCAAGGGTCCGCTTACCGTTACGGACGTGATGTGCTTCCACTCGGGGGGCTATGGCTTTGTCCCTTATCGTCCCTGCGTCGGGCGCATAGCCTACAAGAACCGCCAGCGGATTCCGGCGTTCTACGTCAAGAACGAGCAGGGCATTCCCGACGTGGCGCAACGCCTTCACTGGGATCCGAAGTGGGCCCAGGCGATCGGTAATCCGATGGCCTACGATTATGGCGTGATGCGTGAGAACTATCTCTACCATTACCTCACTGACTGGTGCGGTGATGATGGCATCGTCGTCCACATGCACGACGAGATCCGCAAGTTCAACTACATGGGCGACACGCAGACAATCACTGGCGAGGTGACTGGCAAGCGCGAGGAAAACGGGCAGAGCCTTGTCGATGTGGTTGTGCGCATGACGAACCAGCGCGGCGAGGAAACGGTGCGCTGCACTGCCGTCATCGCCCTGCCGAGTGGCGGGCGACCCGCTTTCTATCCGCAGGTTCCGGCAGACCTTGCCGAGCGCGCCGTCAAGATGATGGCTCGCCATTGGGAACTCAGCGCCAAGCGCTGAGGTGCCTGCCAGTCGCGCCCATGCTGCCGTTGACGTCTACAAGGAAAGACAATGCTCGATCTCAGCGCCCGTACTGCTTTCAACGAAGACCATGCGATGTTTCGCGATACCGTGCGCAAGGTGTTCGAACGGGAATTGATCCCCAACCTGCCGCGCTTTGAGCAGGAGGGGATCGTTGATCGCAAGTTCTGGCTGGCCTGCGGAGAGGCAGGGTTGCTTTGTCCGACCGTGAAGGAGGAATACGGCGGGTTAGGCCTCGACTTCGGCTACAACTGCGTGGTCGATGAAGAACTGGCCTACGCCGGCTCGGTCGCGGGCATCACGCTGCAGAGCGATATCGTAGCCGACTATATCGAGGCTTATGGCTCGGAAGAGCACAAGCGCAAGTATCTGCCGCGAATGGTCAGCGGCGAGGTGATCACGGCTATCGCCATGACAGAGCCGGGCACCGGGTCCGACCTTCAGGCGATCCGCACCACCGCCCGGAAGGACGGCAACCACTACGTCATCAACGGCTCCAAGACCTATATCACGAACGGCCAGAACGCCGACGTTTGTATCGTGGTTGCCAAGACCGATCCTGACCTGGGCGCGAAAGGTATTTCGCTGATCCTCGTCGATTCCGACACGCCCGGGTACCAAAGGGGCCGCAACCTCGACAAGGTGGGGCAGCATCAGGCTGATACGTCGGAGTTGTTTTTCGAAGACGTTCGCGTCCCCATTACCAACTGCCTGGGCGAGGAGGGCAAGGGCTTTTCCTACCTCATGACCCAACTGCCGCAGGAACGCCTGTCGATAGCGGTATCCTGCCAAGGGGCCGCGCAGCGCGCCTTCGACGAGGCCGTGAGCTTCACCAAGGAACGCAAGGCGTTCGGCAAGACCGTGTTCGATCTTCAGAACACCAGGTTCCAGCTGGCACAGCTCAAGACGGAGCTGCAGGTCGGCTGGGCGCACCTCGACTGGGCCATCAAGCGTCACCTTGCGGGCGAACTGACCACGGCAGAGGCTTCGGCGTCGAAGCTGTGGCACTCCGAACTTCAGGGCCGCGTTTGCGATGTGGCGCTCCAGCTGCATGGCGGCGCGGGCTACATGAACGAATACCTTGTAGCCCAGCTTTGGCGGGACGCGCGCGTCACCCGCATCTTTGGCGGCACCAGCGAAATCATGAAGGAAGTGATCGGGCGGTCGATCTGAGCATCGGCACGGGAGGGACGCTGACATGCAAGACAAGGTAATTCTGGTGACCGGCGCATTTGGCGCCTTGGGCCAAGCGGTGGTGAAGGAACTGTCAAACCGCGGCGCAAAGGTTGTCGCCATCGATGTCGCCCCTGAAGGAGAAGCCGAAGGAGCGGTTTTGGCGCTGGCGGGAGTGGACATCACCGACCCCGCAGCCACTGCGCGAGCGGTCGCCCGATCGGTCGAACGGGTCGGGCCTCTTGATGGACTGGTCAACGTTGCTGGCGGTTTTACCTGGGAAACCGTTCTCGATGGCAGTGTCGACAGCTGGGATGCCATGTACCGGATCAACGTGCGCACTGCCATGTTGATGAGCCAGGCTGTGGCACGCGAACTTTCGGGGCGTGGTGGGGCTATCGTCAATATCGGCGCCGGGGCTTCTGCCAAGGCGGCAATGGGAATGGGCGCCTACGCAGCGTCGAAGGCCGGCGTCGCACGCCTTACCGAAGCTCTTGCCGAGGAATTGAAGGACAGCGGCGTTCGCGTAAACGCCGTCTTGCCGAGCATCATCGACACTGCAAGGAACCGGGAAGATATGCCCGACGCTCAATTCGACCGTTGGGTCGCTCCGTCGGCTCTTGCCACGGTCGTCGCGTTCCTGCTCTCGGACGATGCCGCCGCGATAACCGGAGCATTGCTGCCGGTAAACGGACGGGTCTGACGGCCCCCCGCCCCCCGTTTCGTAGATCGTAAGAGGTGTAGTCCGCGGCGCTGGTGCTAGCTTTCGCAGGCACTTCCGGCGAGGTCGGGGGACGGCCGCCCCACGAGTGACTGGTCGATCAACGACTGGTCAACCTGTGCCTGATAGCCGCGAAAGGTCATTTGCACCAGCGGCCGCATATTCGCGATGAAGTTGCGAAAGTGGTCCGTCTGCTTGTGCAGTTCGAGCGCTTCCTTGCTTTCCCAGCATTCGGTGACCTGAATCAGATTCGGATTGAGCAGGTCTCGAGCAAATCCATACTCGATGCATCCCTCTTCCGCATGCGTCAGTGCAGCAAGCTCGGCCAAGCCCGTGTTGTAGGCATCGACGTCTTCGGGCGCGAATTCCAAGGTGACATGCAGCACAATCATTGATCTTCGCCTTATGTGGGTTAGCCAGATTCCTGAAAGTCATGCGAGTTCTGGCCAAACTTTCGCCGCCAAATTGCGCTGTGCAGGCGGAAATCTCACTCGCACAGCATGCGTTACATTTGACCTATCTGTCAACAATCTCGTCTCTGGTGACAGTCCCTCCACTCTCACCTTCGGGTATCTCCAAGCGGATCAGCCCTTCCTGGGCGACGCTTGCCAGCAAAGTTCCGTCGTTCGCAAAAATGCGTCCGCGCGCAAGGCCACGGGCGCTTCCGGTCCATTCTGTGCTGAGATCCCATAGCATCCACTCGTCGAACCGGGGCGGCGCATGAAACCAGACGGCATGGTCGAGGCTTGCTTCCTGCATCGGGGTCGTTGTCCAGAAAACACCATGAGGCAGCAGGGTGGTACTGAGCAGCATGATATCCGTGAGATAGGCGAGCATGGCTTGGCCCGCCTTGGCGGTAGCCGGCGGACTTTCGTCGAGGCGGAACCAGAATGCCTGCTTCGGCGACTGCTTTTCCGGCCTTGCGAACTTGCGCGGATGCACGGGTCGCAGATCGTAGTGAAGATGAGGAAACAAGGGGCTCCGGACCCACTTGGTATCGCGACCTGCGGCTAACTCGTCGATGCGGACTTGTTGTTCAGTGCGCAACCCTTCCGGGGCTGGGACCTGCGGCATAGCCGGTGCAAAGTTCAATCCCGGCTCCGACGCCTGACATGAAACAGTGGCGACCAGGGCGGTCTTGCCGTTCTGCAGAGCCGCAACCCTGCGGGTCGAGAAAGTGCGGCTCTCGCGCAGGGTTTCGACATGGTACTGAATCGCTGTCTGCCCATCGCAAGGGCGCAGGAAATGTGCGTGAAGGGAATGAGCCGGGCGGTCGTCCCTGACCGTGGCAAGTGTCGCTGCGAGTGCCTGTGCCACAAGCTGGCCGCCGAAGAGGCGCGGCGGCGGGTTGGCCGGCAGTAGGGCTTCGAAGCAATCGCCGCCCAGCGGACGCAGAGATACCAACTGCTCCAATGTGTTGGGTGCGCTCATGCATGTTCTCCCTTGAACTGGCAACATCTGGCGAAATGCCGAGGTAAACTGCTGAACCACATCCCGGTAGCTGCAAGATCAACGGCACGTGTTGCCTGGCAGAATCCCGGTTTGACGAACAGTTCGAATCATTAGAAAGGTAGATAAGTTTACTTTCAAGGATCAGAAGAATGGCACTCAAGGGATTGGAACCAGGCAAACGGGCTGCTTTGCTGGTGGTCGAAATGCAAAACGGAATAATCAATCCAGCGTTCACGGCGGGGCCGCTCGTGGATCAAGTTGAAGCGCGTGCGATCGTTCCAAAGATCAACAGCTTGGCAGCCGAGTTCCGGGCGCATGGATACCCGGTGGTCCATTGCATCATATCGGCACGGCCCGGCTTTGCGGGCTGGAATAACAACTGTTATCTCGCCCACCACATTTTGCGCGAGAACAGGCTCATCAGCGGTTCGGTCTATGCCGCGCTTCACGATGGCATCGATTTTCAGCCCGAAGATTACATTGAAGAGCGTCATCATGGCATGTCGGCGTTTACCGGTACCCGGTTGGCGCCGCTATTGAGAGCGCACCGCGTCGATACCGTGGTCCTGTCAGGAGTGTCTACCAATGTGGCTCTGATCGGCAGCGCAATCGAGGCCGTGGGGCTCGGCTACCAGGCTTTGCTGGCCGAGGACTGTTCAGCCGGCGCGACTGCGGAAAGCCATGCCATGCAGATCGGCATGAACTTGTCTGCCGTGGCCTCTGTCGGTCGGGCGGACGAGATCATCGCGGCGCTGAAAAATCAGGATGGCAGATAATCTACAGTCGAAAGCCGCACCGACCTGTTGGTCGGCGCGGCTTGTCGCTTATCGTGTAGATCAGGGTATCAGACGTCCCATTCGACCGGAAGCTCGGTCAGGCCGATCAGGCCGCCAGCATAATACTTCAGATCAGTGCCTGGCTGCAGGCGCAGGTTCGGCAGGCGCGGCAGCACCTCCTGCATCACGGCAACCAGTTCCGTCCGGGCGAGGTGCGAACCTGCGCAGCGGTGCGGTCCGGCCCCGAACCCGATATGCCGGTTATTCTCACGTTCAAAGTCAACCGTGAGGGGGTCGGGAAATTCCTTTCCGTCTACATTGGCGAAGGCTGTCCCGGCGACGAACTGGTCCTCCGCCTTGATCTGGACGCCCCTCCATTCGAAATCGCGTGTCGCAGTACGCACCGAGTTCACGACGCTGTAGCGACGCAGGATTTCTTCGGGAAAATCGATCAGAAACGAGCGATTTTCGAGGAGTTTGTCCTGCGCGCCCGGGTGGGTGGCGATGTAGTGGAAGCAATTGGTCATCGTCGCGGTGACCGTATCCAGCCCGGCGATGAAGAACAGGAAAGCATATGCCATGAGATCGGCCTGGGTGATCGGCTCGTCGTCGATACGACCCTCGTTGACAAGGTAGCCGAGCAGGTCGTCGGCGCCCCCATCCTTCCGCTTCAGTGCGATCGCCTCTTCCAGGTAAGCATTGATACGCTGCTGCGCGCCGATGCGGATCTCATTGTTCGAGCCCTGGAAAAGTTCGTCTTTCCACTGCACGAATTCCTCAGTCCGTTCCGACGGCAGGCCGACCATGTCGAGGAACAGCGAGCACGGCAGCGGGATCGTCAGCGCCTGCATCAGGTCGCATTTGCCCGCTGCCTGGACGCGGTCAATCAGCTCATTGGCCATCGCCCGGGCACGCCCGTCGAAGTATTTGATCATCTTTGGTCCCAGCCGCTTGTTGAGCTGGCTGCGGTACTTGGTGTGCTCGGGTGGATCGAGTTCTTCGGGGATCAGCTTCGCTGCGCCCGGGCGCGGCGGGATACCGGTGTGCTTGCTCGAAAACAGCTCAGGGGTTTGCAGCGCCTCGACGATCGCTTCGTTAGACAGGATCATCCAGTGACCGCCGTTTGCCGTCGTCCAGACCACTTCGTGGGGGGCTTCTGCGGTCCATTTGGCATAAAGACCATGCGGGTCTATCTGCAACCGGGGGTCCTTCAGGTAGTCCCAATCCACCACGTAGGTGGGTTCGACGTGATCCGGGACCGGACGGTCCTGCGTCTGAATCACTCCTCCAACCATTTTTCTTGTCCTTCCGTGAGGGATTTTTTGACTATGCTTCGATCACGCTGATTGCGCGTTCGGGGCACGCTTTCATGCCGTGGATGACCTGGGTCCGCAGGCTTTCGTCAGTGACGATTTTGCCGTCCGAGATGCAGAAGCCCTCGTCATCCAGCTCGTAAACATCGGGGCCCTTCATCGCACACCGGGCATGGCCACTGCACTTGCTGCGATCGACCGTGATTTTCAGTTCCATGTTCGTTTCCAATCAAGCCATCAGTTCGGAAAGGCGCTGTGCGACCACCATCGCTGGTCCGTTCGTGTTGCCGGACACCAGCGTCGGGAAAATCGAGGTGTCGCAGACTCGCAACCCCAGGACTCCGCGCACGCGGAGCTCTCCGTCCACCACCGAGCCTTCGTCGGCGCCCATCCGGCACGTCCCGGCAACGTGGTAGGCTGTCCCGCCCCGTTCGATTAGCGCATCGAGGATTTCCTCGTCGGTCTGGACCGCCGCGCCTGGTGTCACTTCGCCGACGACGTATGGCTTCAGCGCTGGCTGGTTCATCAGTTCCCGCACGCGCCGGACCATGTCGATGCCACGTTCACGGTCGATTGCCGCATCGAAATAGTTTGCGTCGATCATCGGCGCTTCTGCCGGATCAGCCGAGGCAAGCCGGATCGTTCCCTGACTTTCTGGACGGGTAAAGTAGGCGAAGACGGTAAGCCCCGGCTCACGCTCGATCTCGTATCCCGCCTTGCCCATCGACATGGTGAAGAGCCCGAAGCCGACCTGAACGTCGGCGTGATCAAGATCCCGCCGTGATTTGAGGAAGGCCACGGCCTCGTGCGCTGTGTGGGTGAGCGCCCCCTTGCGAAACACGAAGTAATTGAGGACCGACCTTATCAGTCCGCCGCCCCGCAGATCACGGTTGTTGCTGCCCCGGCCACGGAGCCTGTAGCGCATGGCGAATACTCTGTGTTCGCGCAAGTTGCGGCCCACATCCGGAGAATCCACCAGGACGGGGATGCCAAAGCCTTCCAGCAGGCCCTTCGGCCCGATACCGGATAGCTGAAGCAGCTTGGGGCTTTCGATTGCGCCGGCCGACAGAATGATTTCGCCATCAACATTGATGGTGCGGTCGCCGCTGGCATCGCGCACTTCAAGCCCGACGGCGCGGTTGCCATCAAAGACGATCCGACGAACGGCTGTGCCGGTGACGATCTTCAGGTTGGCCCGGTTCTTCACCGGATCGAGGAAAGCCCGCGCCGCACTGAACCGCTGGCCCTTGTGCGTGGTCTGGCAATTGTATCCGATCCCCCCGTCGCGCACGACATTGACGCTGTTGACGTCGTCCGTGCGTTGGATGCCGAACTGTACACCTGCCTCCATGAGGGCCTCGGTCAGGGGACTTTTGACCGCATGGACGCTGACCTTGAGCGGTCCACCGGCACCACGTACGGCGACTTCGTCTGCACCGAGTTCGTGATCTTCGAGCTCAGTGTAGCATCGACCGATGTTGTCCCAGCCCCATTCGGTGCAGCCCGCAGCCTTCCAGCTGTCATAGTCCAGAGGTGCGCCGCGCACGTACACCATGCCATTGATCGAGCTGGACCCGCCGATCGTCGAGCCTTTGTACCAGACTTCGTTTGCACGGTTGCCACCCCGGCTCGCCTGGTAGAACTTCACATGGGGATACTTGGGATTATGCAGCTTGCCGATGCCGCGCGGCATCGAGATCAGGAACGTGTTGTCAGCCGGCCCGGCCTCGATGAGCAACACCGACTTCGCTGAATCTTTCGACAGACGGTTCGCTAGGACGCACCCCGACGAGCCTGCTCCGACGATGACATAATCGAACCGCTCCACACCCGCTCCTCGGCTTCTGGCCACTCTGTCCCGCTTCGAGTCAGGTAGGTGCCAACCATCTTTGAGTAGCTATAATCGCTAGACACTATATGGGCAACCTAGTTATACAGTTTATATGAAAAGCGCTCCCGCGGCCAACGGGAGCGCCGCGTGGAAATCGCGCAGCTATGACCTGCTTTGTGTACCGGTCGTCTTCGTCTTCTCGCCGTCAGGAGGGGGGGCAACGCAGCAAGACCGGCATTTTGACAATCAAACGGGAGTTACCGGGATGGGCAAGCTTGATGGGCGTTTTGCGGCGATAACCGGGGCTTCCAGAGGCATGGGCCGCAGGTTTGCTGAAGCACTTGTCTCTGAAGGCGCGACAGTTGCGCTGTTTGCCAGGCCATCGGACAAACTCGACGAAGCCGCAGCGATCCTTGGCGACCGCGCACTTCCTGTCGCTTGTGATGTATCGGATCCCGAATCGGTCCGCGCCGCATTCGCAACCGTGGAACGCGTTTTCGGAGGACTGGATATACTCGTCAACAACGCCGGCGTATCGTTGATAAGCAAGATCGATGAGGTCAGCGACGAAGACGTTCAGAGCGAGGTCGGAATCAACCTGATGGGCCCTATCTACATGTGTCGGTCGGCTTTGCCGCTGCTGCGCCGATCCGGACGGGCGGATATCATCAACATCTCTTCCGAGGCGGTAAAGCTGCCTTGGCCGTCGCAAAGCATATATGCGGCAACCAAGGCGGGGCTCGAAGCGTTTACAACCGGGTTGCGCGCCGAAGTCCGCAGGGATCTCATTCGCGTCACAACCCTGCGCTCGGGTTATGTGTCAGGCGGAGAACTGGCCAGGCACTGGTCAGAGGAGAAAACTGCCGAGTTCTTCCGCGTGGCTGCGGAGACGGGGCACGCCCGGCTTGCGGGTACGACCGGTATTTCCCCGCACTCCATGGCCGAGGCGCTGGTTGCCATCCTGACCCTGCCACGCGACGTGGATGTCGACCTGATCGAGCTTCGGCCCACTGCACCCTGATCATCGCATCAGGGCGGCGAGGCCCGCTGAGAACCTCGCATAACCCCGGCTGTTGTGCGCGTCAGGTGCTTTCGCCGCTCATGGCGTTCTTGATCATGAGGGCAAGAGTCTGGTTGAACGCCATGTCGTCAGACTTCACGCGCGCCGAGGTTCCCTTGTACCAGTGAACCTCGCGACGCTTGAACCGCCACTGCCCTTCTTCCCGCACGAGATCGTCCACGTATTGACCCGCGCCCCCCAGTGTCCACCCCTCTTCCGGGCGCACCTGGATGGTCAGCAGATCGGTAACCGCAGTTGCCGTATCGCCCTCGATTTCGATTGCCGAGTTCATCTGAAGATGCTTGGCACCGAAGGGCTGCGGCTGTTGTTTCTTAAGCTCGCAATAGAGCTGGCGCAGCAGTGGCAGGCGGTCGGCCGGCAAAGAAACGCCCCCCTCAACGAGAACCCCGTCCCTGGCGAAAAGCGCGCGGTACTCCTGTGATCTGTCGTCATCGTCTGCGTAATGGCTATAGCGGGCGATCAGGTTACGGATCTGGTCATAGTCCGATATGGTCATGGTTTCATACTCTCTCTTGCAACGGGGCAGCCTTTGCCGTTCCGCATATTCATACGTGCGTGATGCAAACCGGGTGGGTCTGCCTGTCAGGCCGCCAATGCGGTGAACAGATTGCGACGCGGTTCGCTGATGCCATCCCAAGCTTCGCTTTCGGCTTTCATCCGGCTGTAAAGCCGCTGCACACCAGCGTTGAACGCCATGATCTCGGTGTAGGCCCCAGTGGCCGTGCGCGTGTCGATGATCGAGAATGGGCTGCCGCCGAAACTACCGGATTGGACAACCGGATAACCTTGTGCGGCATAGCGGGCCACCTCGGCGTCGTGGTCGGGCAATTCGAACATCAGATGATGAAAGCCAGGGCCGGCCTCTGAAAAGATGTTGTCGCCGGTGTCCAAAGGCTGGATCAGTTCCAGCAGCGCACCATTGGTAAAACTGAAGGCGACTTCCATTCTGGCTGGCGCAAGCTGGCCGCGGTAGGTCTGATCCGGCACGTCGAAGATGCCTGTGAAAAAAGGTCCCACGCCGAATGTGGTAGTCCACCGTGCAATGGCTTCAGCCATGTCGTCCACGACAAAGGCCACCTCGATCAATTTGCCACTCATAACCTCTCCTCAGGCCCCTTTTTGGATATCGAACCGCTTCATGTATGCGGAAAAACGCTCATGGATCTCGTCGCGGTTCAGGCCGAAATCTTCCAACGCATAGCTCGATCGGTAAACGTGCTTACGCTCCCCTGCGCCTTCTTCGCCCCCGGCGAACCGGCGCATGCCTTCGCGCGCCACATCGGACAGTGGCATTCCCATTTCGTCATAGACCCGTTCGGCAGTCTCGATCGGAGCTCGGGCGACATCGCGCAAGTGAACGTCCACAATCTTGCGGTTGTCGCCCCAGGCATCGCGCGCGGCGAGCGCGCAATCTGTAGCGTGCGCCCACAGTTCAAATTGCTCCCGGCCCACTTCCACAGGATCGACCGAGTCCGATTCCAAGCGCCGCAAGGCGGTGATCAGCGACGATACCGATCCCAGCACGAGCGCAGGATCGCGGTGCGTGTGCAGGATGACAGCGTCGGGATACGTCTTCACCAAGGTGGCCGCAGAAACCAGATGCTCGGGAGATTTCAATAGCCAGCGCTCAGCGCGGTAGTGGGTTTGCAAGTGCTGCAGGAACCGCTTGTGATAAGCGAAGGCCGGCTCCCAATCTGCTTCATGGTCGCGCCAGCGCGCCCAACTCTGCGCCCGCGCGCCGGCTTGACGGTGCTGGCTCATGAATGCGCCATCAATGATGGCGCCGCACTCTGCCGGGCTGGTGGCATGATAGGGCAGGGCGGCCTGAATCTCGTCGGCCATCATGCCCCGCCCGGCAATGAACTGCTGCACTGCGTCGATGCGCGGATCGGTCCAGTAGGTTTCTGGACGGGCTGGGGGGAACGGGGCCGCGATTTCCCAAGTGCGCGCAACGCGATGGGCCGGGTCCTGCGCCAAAAGCGAATGCAGGTTTGTAGTCCCGCTGCGCGGTAGTCCGAGGATTACGATCGGTGCTGCGACGGGCGCGGACCCAATGTCGGGATTTTCGGCGTGAGCATGCTGGATCCGCAGACGGGTGGACAGGCTCTTTACCAGCGCTCGCTCCAGCCGTGACGTACCTTCTGGCGAAAGTTCAGCCTCGGCCCGCACAGATGTGACAAGCCGCTCCAGCGGTTCGCGAAAATCCACCGGCCCCCAGTCCGAGAGACCGGTTTCGGCCATCGCCTGATCACAGAGGGCGTCGGGACAGGGCAAGCTTGGCAATGCGGTCATCGTTTCTGTCTCGGCGTCGGTCATCGGTGGCATGTCTCATCCAGGGGTGGGGTATCCAAATTTGTCATGTTCGCTCTCCAACCCGCATCTCTGGCCTCGAGTTGAACAGAATTTGACAGATCAGTCAATCGTGGACATAGCGCGATGAAATGGTGGACGGAAACACTGTCTGGATCTCGTAGAATAAATGGCAGCCTTGCCATCCGGATATCCGTCTTCCGTCAGAACTTCGAACGGCAGGAGAATGAAGAGCATGTCACGGCAATTCGAAACGATCCGCTACGATGTCTCGGACAACATCGCGATGCTCACTCTGGACCGGCCGGATCGGCTTAATGCTTACACTGCGCAGATGTGCGACGAAATTATCGCCGCCTTCGAACTGAGCGATGCCGACGACGATGTCAGAGCCGTGATTGTGACAGGTGAAGGGCGGGCTTTTTGCGCGGGCGCTGACCTCGAGAACGGTGCACAGACCTTCGACTATGCTGGCAGCGACCTTGGCGGGCCTGTCCGCCCGGATGGCAGCATTGATTGGTCGCACGAAGATGTGCGCGATAGCGGAGGCAAAGCCAGCCTGCGCATCTTCGAAAGCCTCAAGCCGGTTATCGGGGCCATCAATGGTCCTGCGGTAGGGATCGGGATCACCCTGACGCTGCCAATGGACATTCGTCTGGCCGCGAATACCGCAAAGATCGGATTTGTCTTTGCCAGGCGTGGCATCGTGCCCGAGGCCGCGTCTCACTGGTTCCTGCCGCGGATCGTCGGTATCTCACGTGCGCTGGAATGGTGCGAAACAGGAAGGCTCCTGACAGCCGAGGAAGCGCTTGCTGGAGGGCTGCTCCGCTCCGTACACGCGCCAGAGGAGCTTTTGCCCGCTGCCTACGCGATCGCGCGCGAGATTGCTGACAATTCGGCGCCGGTTTCGGTCACGCTGACCCGCCAGATGATGTGGCGGGGCCTTGGATTGAGCCATCCCATGCTTGCGCACCGGATCGACAGCCGCGCAGTCTATGCCCGTGGTCGAGCGGGAGATGCCCGTGAAGGCGTCATGAGCTTCCTCGAAAAGCGCCCGGCGGTCTTTCCCGACCGGGTGAGCAAGGATTTGCCAGACTTCTATCCCTGGTGGGAAGAACCCGGCTGGGCATGATGAAACGCTCAGGGGCCGAGGGCCGCTGAGGCCGCCCGGATCCCTGAAGAACGCCAATGCTCGATGTTGCGACGGACAGCGACTTCGTCGGCAAAAGTGGCGAACTGGCCTGTGGTCCGGCCGCTGGCCAGCGCAGCGGCGATGTCCTCGATCTCGGCGGCAAACAAGCCATGCTGATATTCGCGGTTACCGCCGTCGCCAAACACGCAGGGATTGTATTCCGGCAATTGGTCGACGTCTCGCAAGGCGAAGTCGGAGGTGACGAGGCCCAGCTTTCCCCCATTCAGCAAGCCGCCGGTCCGGTAGATCACACTTTCCTTGCTTCCGGTGATTGTCCACTGCGCTCCGGTCGGGGCAGCCGCGACCCACGACGCGCTGATCGCCACCGGTGCGCCGTTTGGCAGGAAGCCGGAAAGCGCACAACTGTCCTCTCCGTCCACGAACGCAAGCGTTGGATCGGTCGGTGACAGTGGCTTGTATGGAATCATTGTCGCCAAGGCCGCGCCGCTGGCCGCAAGGCCGCCGAACATGAACTCGAAGAGGTCGCAGAAGTGAGAGAGGAGCTGGGGCACGACGCCCCCGCTCTCCGCCAGCATCGTGGCAAAACTGGCATAGAATGGCGGCCAGCCTTCAACCACGCCGTAGTTGACGCATACCGAGACATTAACATTGCGGACGGTACCCAAGGTCCCATCCTGAACCATCTGGCGGATAGTCCGATACGCAGATGTGTATCGCCATTCATGATCCACGGCGTGGAGCAGGCCGCGTGCCTCTGCGCGCGCCTGCGCAGTCTCGACTTCTGCGGTCGTGGAGCACATCGGCTTTTCGCACAGTACATTCCGCCCTGCGTCGATCACCCGATCCAGCAGCACTACGTGGCTGCTGGGCGGAGTGGACAGATAGACAAGATCGGGCCCCGAAGCGAGAAGCGCATCCAGGCTATCAAAGCAGGTCGTGTCATACGCCTCGGCAGCCGCGCGGGCGGCTTCAGGGGCAAGGTCGAAGACGCCGCCCAACTCGGCCGTTTTTGCCAGGGCAATCCCGGGCAAGGCGGTGATGCGCGAAAACATACCCGTCCCGACAACGGCGACCCTCATGACCATGTCCCCTTCGAGCCGCGTCTGGGCTGAACGTCAGGTCTGGCGCTGGCGCTGGCGACGGCCCGGACCGTGACCAGGATTACGCCTGGTAGCCTCCGTCGACCGGCAAGGCCACGCCCGTCACGTACGATGACTTGTCCGAGCAGAGCCAGGCGGCGGCATCGGCGATCTCGTGCGGCTGTCCGGCGCGGCCGATCGGGCAGAGCTGCGCCACGTCCAGCGTCCGGACTTTGGCGGCGGCTTCGGTCATCGCAGTCAGGATGTAGCCAGGACAGATCGCGTTGACTCGGATGTTCTCCTGGGCATGATCGATCGCTGCCACCTTGGTCATACCGACCACCGCGTGCTTTGCTGCCACATAGGCGCCGGCGCGGGGCACTGCCGCTAGACCCGCGCCCGACGAGATGTTGACGATGCTGCCGCTGCCCTGTTTGCGCATCTCCGCCAGTTGGTACTTCATGGACCAGCGGACGCCGTTGAGGTTGACCGCGATCTGCCGGTCCCAGGCTTCTTCCGGAATATCGGCGAACGGTTGGGCCACGGTGCCGACACCGGCCGAGTTTACGGCGCAGTCGAGAGATCCGTAGGTCGCGACAGTCTGGCGCACCGCCTCTGCGACGGCTGCGCTGTCGGATGTGTCGACACCCATCGCCAGCGCCTCTCCCCCGGAATTGCGCACCTCTTGTGCAACTTCCTCGGCATTTGCGAGATTAACGTCGACGACTACGACCCTGGCTCCCTCAGCTGCGAAACCTACGGCGCAGGCCCGTCCGATGCCCGATCCACCACCGGTAATGAATGCCACTTTGCCCTGCAGCAGTGCCATGTCAGCTCCTCTTTTAATGATTTCAATTTGAAGCCGCTTGTTTCGACATTTGACGGATCTGTCAAGTTCTGGACAGATCGATGGATTGCGACACTGGGGCACGTGCGAACGGAGGACGGCGTTGCATCCACATCTTTGCAGCAGCATTGGGGCCGACCATGCCCGCACTTTGCAGTTGACGATCTGTGCCATTCCGTTTCAGTCCGGTCGCTCGAATTGCGCGGTTGGGCTTGAGCAACCTGATGCCGCTTGGGGGTTTGGATGACGGTGACTAAACAGGCTGAAAAATTGGACGTGAGCGGGGATGGTGCCGCCAGAACGTCGCGCGGAAGGGCGACGCGCGCGCGAATCCTGAATTGCGCGCTGCGCCTGATGTGGCGTTATGGCTATTCCGAAATCGGCGTTAACCGGCTGATCGAAGAGGCGGGGGTTCTCAAGGGAAGTTTCTACCACTTCTTCCCATCAAAGCTGGACCTGTTGTTGGCCATGTTCGATCACCTGTGGAGCATACAACGGCGCCAGATCGAACGGATCTACCAGACCAAACTCGCTCCAGCCGAGTCACTGCTCGCTCATATCGACTGGATGTGCCGTGCGCAGATCGCGGCAAAGCAGGAAGAGGGCTTTGTGCCGGGCCATCTGCACATGGCTGCCGGTGTCACCTTGATCGAAGAGTATCCGGAGCTCGCCGAAAAAGTGCGCAGCATGGCGCAGGAACACAACGCCTTCATTTTCCAGACGTTGATGCAGATTACGCCACATGGTGAGGCGGTCGCCCGACGGCAGACCAACATCCTGTTCTATTTCATTGCAGGAGCCATGATGCAAGGGCGGTTGTACAACTCGCTTGACCCGATCAACGAGATCCCGGTTTTCGCCGAAAGTCTCATCCGCTTGCTCCAGTCCGGCAAAGCGTTAGATACACCGGGCGATTCAGCCGATAGAGCCAGCTTTCCCGCTTCAGGGCAGGAGAAAGGGACCGTCTGACCAACTCGGAACTGCAACACCTTCAAGGGAACAGCAGGCCGTGCCAGCGTGGACTGCTGGCGCGTTTCCAGGGTCTATCAAGCTCACAGCTCAGGCGCCGCCACTTGCAACGATATCCTGGCCGGTGATCCAGCGACCGTCTTCACTGCAGAGGAAGGCCACGGCAGCGGCAATATCCTCTGGGGCTCCAAGACGCCCGAGCGGAGCCACGTAGGCCGAAATGCGCTCCTCCGGTGTGGTCTGGCGCAACAGATCGGTATCTACGACACCGGGGACCACAGTATTGACAGTGATGCGACGGGGCGCAAGCTCGGTAGCCCAGCACCGGGTGAACGCTTCAACTGCTGCCTTGCTACCAGCATATACCGAAAGGCCTCCGGATCTTGATCGTGCGGCCATGCTGGAAATACTCACGATACTCCCACCGTCACGCATGTGCTGTGCCGCCGCTTGGCTCATCATGAGCAGCCCGATGGTGTTGAGCGCGAAAACCTCATGGAGCGTCTCTGCAGCCACGCTTGCAAGGGGGGCGAAATCGGGCCGGCCGGCATTGTTTATCAGGATGTCGAGCCCGCCGAACCGTTCCACGGCCGCATTTACAAGAAGAGGACCGGATCCGGCATCTGCGATGTCGGCCCGCAAGGCCAAGGCGTTGTCCCCCAGTTGACCGATCAAGGCCTCCGCATCGTCGGCCCGTGAGCGGTAGCTAAGCACCAGCTTTGCGCCCTCTGCGGCCAAGCGGCGGGCAATACCTGCGCCAATGCCGCGCGTGCCCCCTGTTACGATTGCAACCTTTCCCTCAAGATTCATTCGCCTTGTCCTCGGTTGGTATCATCGGGTGAGCGCCGGCACTGTTGTACGCGTCAGAACGGACTTGGCCAATTGGTCAACTTAATGCCGCGTACCCGTACAATCGGTCAAGGGGCTTTCTTGACAGGTTGGTCATTTCCGGCTTTCGCGACGGTCATGGCGGGTGAGCAGATGGCGAGGGAGTATTCGTAATGAAGACACAGTTTATTCACCACGAGGAAAACGACCGGGTAACGACTCTGACTTTGGCGAGACCGGAGCTGCTTAACGCCATTTCACCGCCCTTGATGACGGAGTTGCTCGCAGCCGTAGCGAGCGTTGCGGCTTCTGAAGCACGAGTGCTGATTCTGACGGGCCAAGGCAAGGCTTTCAGCGCCGGGGTCGATCTGAAGTACGCCCAGTCGCCCGAGTTCAGCCCTGCCGTTCAGAGTCAATTTTCGCAAGAAGCACGTGAATTGTGCAAAATGCTCGAAACAATGCCGCAAGCGGTGATTGCACGCGTAGATGGATTCTGCCTCACCGGAGGACTTGAGATAGCGTTGGCCTGCGACCTGATAGTCGCTTCGGAGCGATCCCGCTTTGCAGACACCCATGCCAGGATTGGCTTGTATCCGGGATGGGGCGGGAGCCAGCGCCTTCCGGCGCGTGTCGGCGCCATGCGCGCACGCGAGATGAGCTTTACGGGGCGGCACTACACCGCTGCGGAGGCGGCCACGATCGGCCTGATCCTTGAGGCCGTGCCTGACGATCAGCTCGACGGGCGTATCCAGGAGATTTGTCGCAGTGTGTTGTCAAACAAGTCCCGTTCGATCGCACAATACAAGAGCCTGTATCGCGCCTCGGAGAACCTCGGACTTGACGAAGGATTGGCGTACGAGGCGGCGATACCCTTTCCGGCCAGGCGCCGACCAGCGCCCGAAGCCGGATAGAGGCCATGCGGCACCGCGAAATGTCAGGCTGCCAAGCCTCAGGCCGCCCCGCCGGCGGCCACCAGATTTTGACCGGTTATCCAGCCGCCGTCTTCGCTTGCCAGGAAGGCAACAATACCGGCCATGTCCTTGGGAGTTCCCATGCGTCCCAAAGGCACGCTTTCACCGATCTGGCGGGCCATTTCCGGGGTCAGACTGCCGCGTAGCAGATCTGTATCGGTTATTCCTGGAAGCACAGCGTTCACCGTGATCCGGCGGGACGCAAGTTCGGCAGCCCAGATCCGGGTGAACGCCTCGACTGCCGCCTTCGTACCTGCGTAGATCGAAAGTCCTGGTACGCGCGCCATCGTGCTTGAGCTCGAGATGCTGATGACCCTGCCTCCGTCCCGCATCAACCGCACGGCAGCCTGCGTGGTGAAGTAGAGTCCTCGCATGTTAAGGCTCATCATCGCCTCGAACTGCTCCGGCGTCGAAGTGTCCAGCCGCGGCATTCCACTCGAACCGCGGGCTGCATTGTTGACCAGGATGTCGATGTGCGAATGTTCGCGCTTGATGGCTTCGAACATGGTGGCGATTGCCGCAAGGTCCGACAGATCGGCGCAGATCGTGGAAGCCGAACCTCCTTCTGCCCGGACAGCGTCGGCCAGTGCCTCCGCGTCGGCACGGCTGCGCGAGTAGTTTATGATGACGTGCGCTCCTTCGGCGGCGAGGCGCACGGCGATTCCCTTGCCAATGCCGCGACCTCCTCCGGTTACCAAAGCGATCCTATTTACAAGTTTACCCATGTGTTCCTCTCTTCAGCGCTCGATTCGTGCGCCCCAGTGCGTGCTGCAACAAGATGTGGCCGTCAGAAGTCTCTGGCGCGCTACGCGCCGCAGGCTGGAATTTTTCTTGCCCTGACCAATGGTGCACATCGGTAAACAAGTTGGCAAGTGTAGGCGAACCTTGCTTGCATCTACCCGACAATACGCATAATGACTTGGGTGCTTGACACGTACCGAGGAAATGCCGTGGCCACTGCAGAACAAACACGAGTGACCGACCTGAACGCGCTTTTTACGCCGACATCGATCGTCATGGTCGGCGCTACCGAAAAGTCGGTATGGTCGAATGGCATTGCCGGACGTCTCGCAGATTATGGTTTTGATGGTCCGGTCTACGTCGTCAACCGCGCAGGAGTGGATGTTCACGGCTTTCCGGGGTTTACCTCGTGCAAAGCCATCGGCAAGCCGGTGGATGCCGCGTACATTTTCGTTCCGGTCGCTGCGGTCTACGATGCGCTCGTAGACGCTGCGGATGCGGGCGTGCGCGGAGTGGTAATTCTGACGTCCGGATTTGCCGAGGTCGATGCCGAGGGTGCGGCGCTGCAGGAGCGGATTGTCGCCCTTGCGCGGGAGCGAGGCATTGCCCTCCTCGGCCCTAACTCGCTTGGCTTCGCCAATGTTGCGGACGGGCGGGCACTGACCGTAATTCCTCCTCGCACGCCGATCATCCATGGCGGCATCGGGATCATCTCGCAAAGCGGCGCAACAGCGGCGGAGATTGTCAAGTTCGCCCACCAGCAGGGCTTCGGCGTTAGTTTCACCGTTGCCACGGGCAACGAAGCCTTGGTCACTACCAGCGATGTAGTGGACTATCTGATTGACCATGAACCCACGCGGGTAATCGCGGTCTATTCGGAGACGATCAACCAGCCGTACAAGCTGCGCCGCGCCGCAATCCGGGCGCGCAAGGCGCGCAAGGCCATTATCATCCTCAAGGTCGGCAAGAGCGAGTTAACCGCGGCGATTGCCCAGGCTCATACCGGGGCTCTGGTGGGTGACGACGGAATATTCGACGCAGCCTGCCGCCAACTCGGAATCATTCGCGTCAGTTCGATCGAGGAGCTGGTGATGACGGCGGGTCTGATCGACCGCGTCGGCCCGATCAGCCGCCCCGGCATAGCCTTCGTCTCCATGTCCGGCGGTAGCTGCGGAATGTTCGCGGATCTTGCCGAGCAGTACGGATTGCCCATGCCGCAGTTCGCGCCAGAGACGGTCGAGCAGCTCAAGGGCGTGATCTCGGATTTCGGGACAACGCTCAATCCGTTCGACATTACAGGCGCTGTCATGCGCGACCCCTCCATCTGGACCCGCGCCTTGCCGATCGTCGGTGCTGATCCCAACGTCGGGATCATCGTGGTCAACGCGAACTCGCCACAATCGCAGCGCGATCTTGCCGGGGCCAACCACCAGGCGGGCGGGTTCATGCCCGGCATCGCCGCCTCGCCCGTTCCCGGCGTTTATGTCACCCAGGTGCTGCAAGCCGTGAACGATTCAATGGCGAGCTTCCTGGAAACCAATAATCAGCCGGTTATGCTATACGGATTGGAATATGGCGCTCGCGCACTGGGCCACCTGAGCCGCTGGTCCAGTTCACTTGATCGTGAAACTGTGGGGTTGGTGGAGAAAGCTGGGGGGTCCCGACCGCAGGGCGAACGTGATGTGCTCAGCTACCTCGACAGCCGTGGCGTCCCGGTCATTCCGGCAAAGTTGGTAACCAGCGCACAAGACGCCGCTTCCCATGCCCGCTCGCTTGGCGGGAAAGTGGCCATGAAGATTGCCTCGCCCGATATTGCGCACAAGACCGAGTTTGGCGGCGTCAAGCTTTCGCTGGAGGGTGATGGCACGGTAGCAGCGGCCTTCGAGGCCATCATGCAATCGGTCACGCAGAAAGCGCCGGATGCGAAAATCGAAGGTGTGATCGTGGCGCCGATGCGCAGCGGCGGTACAGAACTGTTCGTCGGAACGGCGCGCGATCCTCAGTGGGGTCCCGTTATCGCAGTGGGCCTTGGGGGCGTCTGGGTCGAGGCTCTCAAGGACAGTGCCATCCGTCTGCTCCCGGTGAGCAAGGCCGATGTAATCGACATGTTTCAGTCATTGCGCGGTGCCAGGCTTCTTGAAGGTTACCGCGGAAGCATGCCTGTCGATCTGGATGCCGTGGCCGATGTCGTGGTGAAGATTGGCGAAGCCGCTCTTGCGCTTGGGCCAGATCTCGCCTCGCTGGAAATAAACCCGTTATTGGCCGACGGATCGCGGATTGAGGCCCTGGATGGCCTTACCGTCTGGTCGAACTGATTCAAGGAGCTTGAATATGTCCGTTCTCGATATTCCAGAATCACCGTCGATGCAGGATCCGGACCTGGAGATGTTCCGGGACTCCGTCCGCCGGTTTTTCAAACAGCGTGCGACTCCGGAACGCGTGGAGCAGTGGCGCGAGGATGGCCAGGTCGATCGTGCGTTCTGGAATGAGGCAGGCGAGGCCGGTTTCCTCGGCGTCACCGTGCCTGAACAGTACGGCGGCGCAGGTGCGGATTTCCGCTATGACATCGTTCTGGCGCAGGAAGCGCAGCGCAACGATGTCGATGGCTTTGCCGTCACGCTGCACAACGTCATCGTAACGCCCTACGTGCAGGGTCACGCGACTGAGGAGCAGAAGCAACGCTGGCTTCCCAAGCTGGTGAGTGGTGAGTACATCGCCGCCATCGCGATGAGCGAGCCGGGAGCGGGCTCTGACCTGCAGGCAATCCGGACGACTGCCATCAAGGACGGCAACGGGTATCGGATCAATGGCTCGAAGACGTTTATTTCCAACGGCCAACTCGCAAATTTCATCGTCGTTGTCGCTAAAACCGATCCCAGCCTAGGCGCGCGGGGAACATCGTTGCTGGTCGTCGAGACCGATAAGGTTGAAGGTTTCCGCCGCGGTAAGAAACTCGACAAGATCGGAAACGAGGCGCAGGACACTTCGGAATTGTTTTTCGACGATGTCTGGGTGCCGAGCGAGAACCTTCTCGGTCCGGAAGAAGGTAAGGGCTTCTTCCAGCTGATGGCAGAACTGCCGCGTGAGCGGATGGTGATCGCCGTCAGTGGTATCGTCGCCATGGAGCGCGCCATCGAGGCGACAGTAGAGTACACGAAATCGCGCAAGGCATTTGGCCAGTCGATCTTCGACTTCCAGAACACGCAGTTCAAGCTGGCTGAGTGCAAGACCAAAGCGACGGTGGCCAAGGTGTTCGTCAACGACTGCATCGAAAAATCGCTCAAGGGCGAGCTTGATGGCACGACCTCGGCAATGGCGAAATATTGGGTCACGGAAACCGAATGGGACGTTGTTGACACATGCTTGCAGTTGCATGGAGGCTATGGCTACATCAACGAGTACCCCATTGCGCGCATGTTCCGCGATTCCAGAATCCAGCGGATCTATGGCGGCTCTACGGAAATCATGAAGGTGTTGATCGCACGCACCATGTGATGCCTTCACAAGTAATCGAGGGGTCGGCCGACATGGTCAGCCGCACCTCCATATCAGTCTCGCGACTTCCCTCGGTCGGCAGGCTTGCTGATCGACCAAAAACTGCGTCCTGTCCGGTAATAGAAAGTCGTTGCGATCTCGCTAGAGATCCTAACGACTTCACATGTCTCACCGATGCGCCTGTTGCGCCGTCAGGCAAATCCACTCTTTACCGATCAGTCAAATTTGTTATCGTGACCTCCGAAGGCGTGGTCAGGCGCGTGCACGACTGCTGGCGTAGACCATGCGGGAGAACCCGTCGGGAAATGGATGGAGAGGACGACAATGATCGATGTGCTGAAGAATTTCCGACTGGACGGTAAGACCGCCCTCGTTGTGGGCGGAGGTCCCGGGATCGGGTCTTCGGTCGCGCGCGCCTATGCGCAAATCGGGGCAAATGTTGTGGTCAGCGCCCGCTCGGGCGATCGCATGGAGCAGTTGGCCAAGGAAATCAGGGAAGATGGCGGCAATGCCATCGGCGTGGCTTCGGATGCGGGGCGCAAGGAAGACCTTGAGGCACTCGTTGAGCAGGCGCGCAAAGAATACGGGCCGATTCATGTCCTCTTCTTCAACGCTTATGTCGGACCACTGCCGATTGACGCTGACCTCTTCTCGACGAGCGACGAGCATTTCGAGGCGGCTTTCAACCTTAATATGCTGACACCGTTTCGCCTCGCCAAGATGCTGGTGCCAGACATGAAGAAAGAGGGTTACGGCTCGATCATCAACTTGCTGACTTGTGCCGCTTTCACGCCCATCCTCCCGCAGATATCCTATGGTTCGACCAAGGCGGGCCTGCACATGCTGACTCGCTACCTTGCCAAGGCTGTCGGCCCCGATGTGCGCGCAAACTGCATCTGCCCGGGCTCGACATCAGCCGATGGCATCACTCGCCCGGCATTCGCCGAGCACGTCGCGAAGAATGCGATCGCCCGGACGGGGCATGCCGACGAGGCGATCGGCGCGGCAGTGCTGTTGGCATCCCCCGCGTCGACCTACACGACAGGCCAGTGCATTTTCGTGGAAGGCGGGCGGGTCAGCACGATCTCCTGACCGGAGATCGCCGCGTGTTCGCTAACGAACAATGACCAGTCGGTCATACCGCTCCGCGCTTGAATGACAGTGCGGAGCGGCAGCGCTGGCAAGGAATTTTCACCACGTCAGATTAGGGAACCTGAGCGGGCAGATTGCCGCTAAGGCACCCCGTCAAGCCTGCTTTAGCGGTTGGCGTGAACTACCACGCGGCCAATCGAGTGGCGGTCCCGCGCGGCCTCCATCGCAGCGACGAAATCACCAAGCGCGTAAGTGTGCCCGACAGGCGGTGCCAGTCGGCCCTCTTCGGCCAGCTGGTCGATGGCGGCCTCGTTCTTCGCGAACAGCGCCGGCTCCATGAGTGCGAACTGGCGGATGTCGACGCCCACCAGTGACGCACCCTTGAGCAGCGCCAGGTTGGTGGAGAGGCAGGGGATCTGACCACCTGCAAAGCCGATCACGAGATGACGTCCGCCCCAGGCGAGCGAGCGAAATGCAGGTTCGGTGGCAGCATCGCCGACCGGGTCGACAATCACGTCCACTCCTTTCCCGCCGGTGGCTTGCTTGACTCGTGCGCGCCAGTCGGCGGAGAGGGAATCGATCGCGTAATCAGCTCCGCCCTGCAGTGCGAAAGTGCGTTTCGCGTCGCTCGAGGCGGAAGCGATAACCGTGGCACCCAAGGCCTTGCCGACTTGCAACGCGGCATATCCGATCGCTCCCGATGCCCCCAAGACCAGCAGCGTCTCACCTGCCTGCAGCCGTCCTCGTTGCACCAGCGCATGGTAAGCGGTCCCATAGCTGACCCTGAAGATAGCTGCCTCGTCAAAACTGAGCCTATCTGGGATATTGCGTGCCGCCGCCATAGGTGCGTTTGCCACCTGACAAAGTCCAAGATTGAAGCCTACCAAGGTTACACGCTCGCCCAAGCGTGACGGCGGCACATTCGCACCAACGGCGGTAATAATGCCCGACGCTTCGCTACCCGGCACGAAAGGCAAGGCTGGCTTTATCTGATAGCCGCCGACCGCCACGAGCACATCAACAAAGCTGATCCCGCAGCTGTGAACATCGACGCGGACTTGTTCCGGGCCGGGTGCCCCAGGATCGTGCGCTTCCAGCTGGAACGAGGCTGGCTTTCCAAATTCGCGCACGAGCACGGCTTGCGGTAGAGACGTTCTCCGTTTCAAATTGTCGGCATCGGCTTCTGGTTCGCTCATCAATACCTCCTGAGCAACCACAGTTTGATCGCCCGATCTCGAAGGCCCACGTTTCAAACTGCGGCATTACCGAAGAATCGTCTGCAACCGGGGCCGTGGAGCACCGGAAACGCGACTCGCCAGAAGTCTGGCGTCTCCACAGGTTGCTTACAAGTATTACTTGGTGATATAGGATGGCGCGATTGAACGGCAAGGAACAGAAACAATGGATTTTCAAGGAACGGCAGCGGTGATCACGGGCGGAGCCTCGGGGCTGGGTGAGGCAACCGCCCGCGCGCTGGCCGCTCAGGGCACAAAGGTCGCGCTGTTCGACCTCAACGCCGAAAAGGGCGAGGCGCTGGCCAAGGAACTTGGCGGCATCTTCTGCAAGGTCAATGTTACTTCGGAAGCCGATGTCGATGCAGGCTTTGCAAAGGCTCGTGCCGCACACGGGCAAGAGCGAATTCTCGTCAATTGTGCCGGCACCGGCAATGCGGTGAAAACGGCCAGCCGTGATCGCAAGACCGGCGAAATCCGCCATTATCCGCTCAAGGACTTCGAGTTGATCATCCAGATCAACCTGATTGGCACCTTCCGCTGCATCGCCAAATCCGCTGCCGGCATGTTGGCAGCTGATCCGCTGGCTTCCGGCGAACGAGGGGTGATCATCAATACCGCAAGCGTCGCTGCCGAAGATGGCCAGGCCGGACAGGCAGCCTATTCTGCCTCCAAGGGGGGCGTAGTCGGTATGACCCTCCCCATCGCCCGCGACCTTTCAAAGGAAGGCGTCCGTGTGAACACGATCCTTCCCGGAGTGTTCGAGACCCCGCTGATGCTGGGCGCACCGGACCACGTGAAGGATTCGCTGGCGGCCTCGGTGCCTTTCCCCAAGCGCCTTGGCGTGCCGGCCGAATACGCGAGCCTCGCACTTGAAATGATCCGCAACTCATACTTCAACGGAGAAGACGTGCGGCTCGACGGTGGCATCCGCATGGGCTTCCCAAGCTGATCGGCTGAACATCGGATCGAAGGATGCACCGGCCTTGTCCCTGCGACGGGTCGGTGTCATCCCAGTTTGCCTTTGAAAGGCGGGAGAACGCATGCGCCTGCTACCATTACTCACCCCCGAGAACGCACCGTTCTGGACTGGCGGCGCGCAGGGAAAACTGCTGATTACCTGTTGCAGCGATTGCAGCGCAGCAATCCACCCCCCGGCGCTGATCTGCCCGACGTGTCTGTCCCGCAATGTCGTTCCACGGGCGGCAGGCGGCACGGGTATGATTTACAGCTACACGATCAACCACCAACCGTGGCTTCCCGACATGGTCGTGCCTTTTGCGTTGGCGATTGTCGACGTTGACGGAATGCCAGGGGTCCGCATCACGTGCGAAGTGATCGATGCCCCGCTCGACGAGGTCAAGATAGGTAGCAGGGTAAGCTTCACGTTCCTGCCTGTCGAGGACGTCTGGGTGCCGCAGGTTCGGCTAAGCGGCGCCGCCTGACCACGGCGTAACTCAAGCCGGCGCTATGCCGCGCACATGGAGTGGCGGGAACAATGATCCCTCAGCCTGCCAGTCGATCCGCACCTCTCGGTGGCTGATCAGCCACTCTTCTCCGATCTTCACGAACCGATCCTGATACACGCCGTGATGGTCCAGCCCGATATTGGTCAGCACCTGAAAATAGGTTCGTCCCTTCGCCGTTTCCCCGAGTAGCTCGATCCGGCTCGTTGTCAGATGGTGCCGCGTGACGAGCAGGCGGGGATGCGGCGGGCTCCGGCTCAAGCGTCGGGCAATTTCTTCGCGGCCTTGGCTCGTCTCGGCGTTGAAGTGCAGAATGCCATCCGGCGTGAAGACTGCGGCCAGTTCCTCTGTCTGCCCGCGGTCACCCGCGATGGTGTAGCGGGCCATGAGATGGCGAATTGCCTCGCGTTCGGCATTCGCGCCAGCGTGTTCATTCATGCTGTGGCCCATGTGGCCGCGAACGGGAGGGTGGCAGCATTACTACCATAATCCAGGCGGGGCGTGGACGTCGCACCAGGCCGCCAAAGATCGCTTTGCAGGTCAAGCAGACGCCCTGATCCCCGAAGCGGCATAACGGCCTTCGGCCAGCCCGAAGCGGCTGATGTAGCGCTGGAACTTGCTGCGGACGCCCTCGCCGGTGAGTCCGAAGTCCGCGATATCGTAGGAATAGTCTCCGGCATGGCCACGCGGGGTCGCCGTCAGCCTCTGGTCAAGTAGGCGGAGATAATCTTCGGTCAACGGAAGTCCGGTGCGTTGGTAGATGGACTTGACTGTCTCGATGGTGTTCGCGCCAAGATCGGCCTGATAGACGTCGAAGATATCGGTGTCACCGAGTGCATCGCGTGCCTCCATGCCACGCTCGACGCCGATAGCCATGAGATCGCAGAGGTGACTGCCCAACTCATGGCGATCGACATGATCCGTATCGGCTTTTCGAAATGTGGTCAGCAGATCACACACAGACGGGATCGTCGCAACGGGATCACGATGACTCCACAGGATGATCGAGTCCGGGAACACGGTCCGAATGTCGCGCAGAGCAAACATGTCGAGTGGGTATTTGAGATTCCAGCGATCGGGAGGGCAGCGCCATTGCAGCAACTTGAGTATCTTGGCGAGGTACTCATAGCTTGGCAGCAGATCCTGCTTGAGAAGCCATTCGGCGTAGCTTGGTGTCCTGAACAGAGTGCACCACACGAAAGACCGGAAGGTGTAACCGACTAGGCTGCCGTGCTCGGTCGAATCGGCAGGGCCGACCGGCAGTCGGGCTTGAAGGCCGGGATGGGCGCGTTCCTGCGCCTCGCACAGCAATCTCTGGCGCTCGTAACGCGGATCTTCGTTGCCAAGCGCCGCGTCGGGCGGCGGGGTCAGATCCTGAACTTCCCAGTTGCGTGGTGACCGCGCTAGAGGATCCTCCGAGAGGAAGTGCGCCAGCGCCGTAGTTCCCGAGCGGGGCAGGCCCATCAGGAACACCGGACGGCGGATGTCCTGTTCGAGAATTTCCGGATGCCGCGTAAACCAGTCCTGAAGTTTCAAGCGCTCTTTCAGCGCGTGAAGGATGCGGCCGCTCGCCTTTTCAGTCCCGAATGTATTGAGCCGGGCCTCTTCGCGTATCGATTTGCACAGCACCTCCAGCCCGTCTTCGAACGGTCCCGGACCGAAATCGACCAAGCCTGTTTCATCTCTTGCCGCCTGAATCATGGTCTTGGGGTCAAAAGTCATAATCGTCCCGTCAAATCCCTGTTCGTATGTACCGGTGTGCCCAGCATGCGTAGTTGACTTACCAGTCAAATTGCATATGGATTGCACATTGGCAATGCAGATTTTGGTCGAGGTGGCGCCGCCGTCTTCCTGAGGATCGCCAATGTGGCCTGTGCGGCCATCCCGAGGCGACATCCTCATATCAGCAAAGCGGGTGAGAAACGCGAATGATTTCGGGCTCAAAGATTCTGGTGACGGGCGTGACGGGTACGGTGGCTTTGCCCATCGCGATGCGGCTGGCGCAGGCCAACGAAGTGTGGGGAGCAGCGCGTTTCGCCACCGACGCAAGCAGGCACGCCATTGCTCAGTTCGGCATTCGGCCTCACGCGATCGATCTGGCCGCCAGCGACCTCAACGATCTGCCCAGCGACTTCGACTACGTGCTCCACTTTGCCTGGATGCGTGCCCCGTTGCGCCAGCTTGACGAAGCCATCAAGGTCAATGTCGAGGGTGCCGGGCTTGTCCTGCAGCATTGCCGGAACGCCAAGGCTGCCCTCGTCGTGTCGTCAACGGGAATCTATACCGGCAATCCCGATCCGTGGCATGTATACACGGAAAGTGACCCGATCGGTAATGGCACTACGGCCTACACTGCCACCAGCCCCACATGTAAGGTCGGTTTGGAAGCAGTGGCCCGTTTTTGCGCTCGCATGTTCAATCTGCCCGTCACGATTGCCCGATTAAATACGGTTTGCGGCCTGGACGGCACCTATTTTGAGATCATGGCCAAGTTCGCCGTACAGGGCCGACCAATTCCCTTTACGGTTGTGTCCGACCCCAATCCCCATAGCCCGATTCATACGCTCGACATGCAGGACCAGGTCGAAGCTCTGCTTGGCTCGGCTGGTGTTCCGGCGCTGATCACCAACTGGTGCGGTGATGAAGTGATTTCCACGCAGGCCGTGGTTGCGGATATCGCCGCCTTGAGCGGCCATCCAGCCAGCATCGACGTCAGGCCACACCTCGGGGCGGCGGCTGGTAACATCGGCGATAGCAACACACGCCGCTCGATCACGGGACCTTGCAAGATTGCCTTCGAGCCCGCGTTCGCGGCGCTGTTTCGCGAGCATGAAACGGTTTGGACGAGAGACGGTGTCCTGGCAGGCGGATAGGCCAAGGCTGATGGTCTGTCACCACATTGCAACGTCGGTGGCGGTCGTTGGCAAGGTGGGATCAGGTATGATCGGTTCAGCGGACAAGACTACGAACGCGCGTCCAGCAGCACACGAGGCACGCTTCAAGTGACCAGTGACGCAGCGGCCTTTGGGAGAGAAATATGAGCAGCCTCGCCACGACCAAGAAATCGATTTGCCGGACCTGCGGCATGGGCTGCCCGGTGGTCATCAAGTTCGAAGACGGGTCTCCGGTTTCGATCAAGGGCGACAAGGACGACGATGTCTTCAAGGGATTCTTCTGTTCGAAGGGACAGCAAGGCTTTGACCAGGTAAATTCGGTCCATCGCCTGTTGCATCCCGTGAAGCGGGGGCCTGACGGAAGCTTTGCGCAGATTTCGAGCGAAACTGCGCTTGATGAAATCGCGGAGAAACTTGCCGTAATCCTCTCGGAGAGCGGTCCCCGGTCAATTGCTTGCTACATGGGGCAGGGCGGGACCCCGGAATTCAGCAGTTACATTTTCGGCGAGGCTTTTCTCGAG
Organism: Novosphingobium hassiacum; assembly: GCF_014196055.1. Lineage (GTDB taxonomy): Bacteria > Pseudomonadota > Alphaproteobacteria > Sphingomonadales > Sphingomonadaceae > Novosphingobium > Novosphingobium hassiacum. The sequence continues at coordinate 294,564 of NZ_JACICY010000004.1, read as the reverse complement.
GCGATCGGTTCGCCGGACTGGTACACGGCGATGAACATCGACCAACCAGGCAAGGCGATGGCCTGGGCCATGTTGGGTTCGTGGGCAGCCGGTCCTCTGGGGGCAGAGACCGCAGACGTCCGCCTGATCGTAGGACAGAACCCAATAGTTACCTTTGGTGCCGAGGTGGGGCCGCCTCATAAATTGAACAAGGCGCTTACGGGCGGCCTCAAGATGATCGTCATCGACCCTCGCCGATCAGAAACCGCAAAGCGCGCCGAAATCCACATGCAGCCCCGGCCCGGCGAAGATTCTTCGATCCTGGCGGCCATAATCAACGTGATCTTGTCGGAACAGCTGCATGACAAGATCTTCTGCGAGGAAAATGTTCAGGGGGTTGAGGAGCTCGCTGCCGCCGTGGCACCGTTCGCGCCGGAGATGGCCGCCGCGCGCGCTGACATTCCCGCTGATCAGATTCGGGACGCCGCACGTCTTTTTGCTGGCTCGGAACGCGGCGTCGCGGTGGGCGCCACTGGCGCGAACATGTCGGGCCACTCTTCGCTCAACGAATACCTGCTGCTGATTCTGAATACCCTGTGCGGTCGCTATCCCCGCGAAGGCGACAAGGTGCGGGTGCCCGGGGTTCTACTGCCGCCGGCGCAGGCAAAGGCCCAGCCGCGCCCGCCACGGCCTTACCGCAATCTCGGGCATCCGATGGCCGTTCGCGGCCTGGAGATGTCAGCCACGGGCATGCCCACCGCAGCACTGCCCGATCAGATCCTGCACGGCCCGATCCGCGCGCTGATCTCGATCGGGGGCAATCCCGCGACTGCCTTCCCTGACCAGGTCAAGACCGTGCAGGCGCTGGAAAAGCTGGACCTTTTCGTGCAACTCGACATCCGCATGTCCAACTCGTCGAAGGTAGCCGACTACGTCATCCCCTCACGCGTGGGCATGGAGTTGGAAAACTGTTCCTACTGGCGCGAGCTCATGGGCGTTTACTATCCTGATTTCGCCGGAAACGTACCGGGAATGTACACCCCCCCGGTATTGCCGCCGCCGGAGAATGCCGACGTCAAATCTGGGTGGGAGGTGTTTTACGGCATCGCGCAGCGGATGGGCCTGCAGTTCACCGTTCCACCGCGAGTGGCGGAAAGCGGGCTGGAGCGGGGCCCCACCGCCGAGGTTCTTCTCGACATGCAGAACAAGCCGAGCAACCTCGAACTCCTCGCTCAACTGACAGCCAACGCAAACGTTCCGTTGGCCCGCGTGCTCGAGGCACAGGGCGACCCCGTGCTGCCCGACCTCATCCTTGTCGGCCCGCGAGATCCCGATTGCACGGCACGGCTCGATGTCGGGAATGCCGATATGCTCGTCGAACTGGCAGAGGTGGCCCAAGAGGACCTCTGGAGCGATCCGGACTTTCCGTATCGACTGACTTGCCGCCGCAATTTCAAGATCTTCAATTCGTCCGGGCGCGACCTCCCGGCGTTCCTCAAGGGCCGGCAGCATTACAATCCCGCGTTCATGCATCCCGATGACATGGCCGAGCTTGGCGTGGAAGCGGGAAACATGGTGGAAATCCGGTCGTACTACGGCGCCATTCCCGGCATCGTCGAACCCGATGAAACACTGCGCCGGGGGCTGGTCTCGATGTTTCATGGTTACGGCGCATTGCCGGGTGAGGGGCAAAATGTGCGGGAGGTTGGGAGTTGCGTAAACCTGCTGGTTAGCGCGGAGGATCGGTGCGAGCCGGTGTCGGGCATGCCGCTGATGAGCGCGATCCCGTTGCAGGTACGCCGATGGGCAGGCAGTGAAGCTGTAACGGTAAGCCGCGATGGACAGCTTGAGGTGCTCACTCCCGCCGGATGACAGCGGTTCGGCGTGGGTGGCTTGCCGATCGACCTTGCCAAGGCGAGGCAGCCCGATGCGCCATTTTTTCGGCAATGCGCCAAGCGTCGGTCAGGCGTTCGCCACATCGCTCTCCAAGCGCTGCAGAAACCCGTCAAGAAACGACCGCCCGTGCCGTAAGGCAGGGCGGTCGCGATGTTTCCTGCACGTAACCCGCGCCTTAAGGCGCGGCGCTACCTTGCCTCGTTTACTTGTGGGTCGATGTGCTGATCTCTGGGCGTGGCGCGTTCGCGTCGCCATCAAGGAACCAGTTAAGCGACTTGTGGAAATGTTGGAGGCCGACTTCGTTGCGCCCGAACATGAGGGGGAACGATGCGTCGCCGTTTGCTACCTGTTGGACCAGAGCATTGATGTAATAGTCTTCGTCCACGATGATCCGGACAAGTGCCTGACGGTTAAGCTCCAACTGGGCAGCCTCGTCTTCCGTCTCAGGCGCCTTGGGCGTGATGTGATGGAAGATTGTCGTGTGTTCACCTGGCGTCGCTCCCGGAATCATGGTCATGATCTGGATGACGTCGAAACCGGTCGGCACGGCGACGTTCGGGAACAGGTTGTAGATCGCACGGAAGTTGTTGAGTTCGCGAGTCCAGTAATCCTTAGGATCGACCGAGCGCATATCTTCAAGCGCCTGCCCCGTTGCGGTTACGAAACGCATGTGAGGGCCAAAGCTCTGGAACGCCTGTGCAGGGGGGCGTCCACCACTTGCGATCTGGTTCAGGGTCGTCTTGTGGAGCACCGGTACGTGATAGGTCTCAAGGAACCCTTCGACGCCGAACTTCCAATTGGCGGCCTTGACGTCCATAGTCCCGAGATAATGCCAGTCCTCGTACCCGTAGCGGGCGATCTCGTCGAGCATTCCTTCGTAAAATGCGTCAACGTCCAGCTCGAGCCCGGGGGTCAGAATGGCGAATATGAGGCCGGCCTTCTCGGTGCACGGCAGTTCAACGAGCCCCTTGCTCGACTTGTCGACGTCCCCGAACTGGTCTGAACTGTTCACGGCGATCAAACCACCGTCGTTGCCGAAGGTCCAAGCATGGTAGGGGCACGTGAATCTTGCCGCCTTGCCGCAGGGCTGGTTTGTCAAAGGCGCGCCACGGTGTGTACACGCGTTGAGGAAGGTGTGCAAAACACCAGCCTTGTCGCGCGTGATCAGCAAGGGCAGGCCAAGCATGTTCAACGTCTTGAACGACCCCGGCTCACGCATTTCGGCGCTGACACCGATGACGAGCGGAATGCGCTTGAACAGCGCAACCTCGGCCCGGTGGCGTTCTTCATTGCCATAGACGTCGACCACGTCGAGGTTCATGATCTCGGGCGCCATGTGCGTGGTGCGCTTGTCATGGTGCTCGATAAGCTCTTGAGCAAGCCGGTTGATGCCCTCGTTCGGAGTGTCAAGCGGGCCGATCTTTTCGACTGCGACGTAGCCGGTGCCTTCAAAATCTTCTTGTTGGCTCGCTACTGTAAAAGTTGCTTCTTCCATGTCAGATGTCCTCTCTCAGGAGCGCGCGGCGTTAAGATGACCGTGGCGTTGACAGTTTGATGTTGTTCAAATTGCACACAGGTGTCAACCATATATTGCACAGAGGTGTGCAATCAGGAGAATTCATGAGTTCGTTAGCCAGATCGGAACCGTTGCAGTCCAGGCCCCGCACGCCGACTCGATTGCGGAAGACTCGCAGTGACCTCCTGCGCGCTGCACTGGTAATTCTGACGCAAGATGGAGAACATGCCGTCACGATGGTCGCAGTTGCCAAGCAGGCCAAATGTTCGCGGCGGACAGTCTATCATCACTTCCGGGATCGTGCCGACCTTCTGCATTGCCTCCACGAAAGTGTCGCAGTCCAGCTAGAAGATTCAGCTAGCGCGAGGCGGATACCCGAGGATCCTTTTGCCTTTCCGGTGGAGATTGCACGCACCGTACCCGAAATCATGCGTGCAGAGACACACAACCTGATTCGCGATGGACGGCATCATCCGCACCTGGCCGCGCTTGAGGCGTCGCTTGTGGAAAACGAGCGGTTGGCTCGCTCGCTGTTGCAGCCAGGCGTCGACACTGCGGTTGCTGCCACGCTGTTCATGACAGCCGCGCGGATCGGCGCGGACATATTCATGTCCAGCGTCGGGGACGACGATGGTGCACGCCGTCAGGCAGCTGGCCGTTTCACCGAAACACTGCGCCATTTGCTGCTGCACGGAATGCTTGATGCCGAGAAGTACCAGCGCTTCGCCGAAAATCTGGCAGCACGGCAGGACGACGCGGACAGTCAGGACGAGACGCCGTGATCGCTATGCGATTGGGAGCATGGTCTGCACATGTCGAGGTGGCCCAGGGCTTGTCAGCAATGGAAGTGCGTGGTCGATTCCACTGGTAATCTGCTGGTCCGTGCTGAATTGGCTGGATGGGTCGTATCTTCGTACCCAAAAGCAATGCCGAAGAGCAGCTTCATATTCACATCCACGCCAAGCTGGTCGTGAACGATGTCGGCGTAATGGCTTAGCGCGCCTTGCGCACATGATGCGACGCCATGAGCGGTCATCGCTAGCATCAACGACTGAGCATAAAGACCACAGTCCGCAGCCTCGCGCATACCGCACCACCCGGGCATGAACAAAAAGGCTGCGTGCGGTGCGTCGAAGAAGCGGTAGTTGCGCAAGAACGAAGCGAAACGTGCGTCCGTATCGTCGCGGGCGACTCCTGTGGCGGCGAAGAGCGCCTTTGCAGCGTCAATCTGGCGGCTTCGGTATTCGCCTTCGTAGGCCATCGTCAGCGGCACATCGGGAGTCGGTGCAGCGCCGGCTCGAGCGCGTTCGACCAGTTGGTCGCCCAGTCTTTGCGCGGCGTTGCCCGATACGACATGGACGAGCCAAGGTTGTACATTGCAGTTGCTTGGCGCCAACTGAGCCATCGAGAAGATGGTTCTCAAAGTTTCTTCAGGGACAGGATTTGGCCGGAACCCGCGAACGGAGCGGCGCTCCTTCAGCAACTGGTCCAGCAAATCGGTTTTGGCTGACACGGCAACGCGCTCCTCTTGGAGTGATGTACAATTAAGGTGCGGCTCGTCCGGCAGTCATCGCCGAGGCGATGAGGAATGCGGCCGAGCGGACCATTTCATCAGGCGGGAACTCGGCATAGACGTGGGCGATTGCCGCCAGACGTTCGAGCATTGCAACAAGCACCCCGGCCGTAGCAGCGGCCTGCACGCCGAAGGGAAGGCCGTATTCACCGTCCCCCAGCTGCTGCGCGAGGGCGTCAAGCAGAGGACGGGCAGACTGTTCACGCGCGACAGCAAAACGCGTATCGCCCTCTTCGGCGGCCAGGTTGCGCACACGGAAAAGTGTACGGTGACCGTCCCAGTAACGGATGTAGGCCTTGACCAATGCTTCTGACCTGGCGAACGCATCTTTTGCCGCCCAAGGTCCCGCTGCCAGCGACAGGATTTCATCGGGAATTTTGCCAACTTCTTGCAGTGCAGCCAGCACGACATCTATGACGTCGTCAAAATACACGTAAAAACTAGCGGTAGAGATCTCCGCTGCTCGAGCGATCTCAGCCACGCGCAGTTCACGCAACCGCCGGGTCTCCAGCAGGCTGAGCGTAACCTCCACGATGCGCGCACGCGTTCGCATGCCCTTGGCACCCATAGTCTGACCGTGCTGATTAAGCGGTGCATGAGTCCGGAGCTTCGGCCTTGTCGAAACTGATGTCGAACTCTCGGTAATCATATCCAACCCTTGCGTTGCGTGCCTGACTCGGACGACCGGGGCCAGGATAGCGACGCGTACACTGCTTTTCCAACGCCGGGTGCGAAAGATTAGCCGCAGTGGAACCGGCCAATCCAGCCACGCCGTATGCTCGCAGTCGCCAAGCAGCAAACGCCGCCTTCTGGTTACCCGCTGCGGAAGCTTGAGATAAAACAAAGACCGGGTGGTTGGGAACTCCGGATGAAGCTGGCTGTGACGGCACGCTGGATTCGCGAAAAGCTGCTCGGGCGAACTTTTGCGCCATGCCGGCTCCCCCGCGTGATCGGCGATGGGAGCCGCAGGCGGTCTTACTTGAGCTTGGCAACTTCGGTTCGGGTCAAGCTGGTCACCGGCTTGCCATCGACGACAGTGATCGTGTCGGCGGGGATGGTCACGAAGCGAGAACCGAGGATGATCCGGACACCTTCGGTTGTCACGCGATCGACCGTGCCGAGGAGCGCCTTGTTGGCGTCACGAATGACTTGGCCCTGACGGACACTGGGCGCGTCGGCGAGGGCGGGAGCAGCAGCACACAAAAATGCAGCTGCAATCAGAAACTTGCGCATTGAACCACCTTACTTCGGATTTGATACAAACGGTCTCAGGGCGCGCATGCAAACACGCCAGTGAGGCTATTGCGACTGCACACTATTGACTGATGTGTCAAGAAAATGCCGGACGAAACAGGTTATTCGGCGAATTCGGCTTGCACCTTGCGTTATGGCTCGCCAAACACCAAAACGTTCGGCTACATAGATTACTAGGTGTTACAGTTGTAAAGGATAGAGGCATGAGGACGCGGTTTACCGAACTTTGCGGAATCGAGTATCCAATCGTTCAGGGCGGCATGCAATGGGTGGGCCGCGCAGAACTTGCTTCGGCTGTCTCCAACGCGGGCGGCCTCGGAATCCTGACAGCTCTCACTCAGCCTACGCCAGAGGCGCTACGTCAGGAGATCGAGCGCTGCCGTGACATGACTGACAAGCCGTTTGGCGTGAATCTGACGATCCTTCCTTCGATGAATCCGCCGCCTTACGCCGAATACCGCCGAGCCATAATCGAATCCGGGGTCACTGTGGTCGAGACGGCTGGGCACAAGCCGCAAGAGCATGTCGCGGATTTCAAGGCCAATGGTGTCAAGGTTGTCCACAAGTGCACCGCGGTCCGCCACGCGGTTTCTGCCGAGCGCATGGGTGTCGATGCGATCTCGATTGATGGGTTCGAGTGCGCTGGACACCCCGGTGAAGACGACATACCCGGCTTGATCCTCATTCCTGCGGCCGTCGACAAGCTCACGATTCCGGTGATAGCGAGCGGCGGTTTCGGCGATGGCCGCGGTCTGGTTGCGGCTCTTGCGCTTGGCGCAGAGGGCATCAACATGGGAACGCGGTTCTGTGCTGTGCGAGAAGCTCCGATACACGAGAACGTAAAGCAGCTGATCGTAAACAACGACGAGCGCGCCACGAATCTGATCTTCCGAAAATTCCACAACACGGCCCGCGTGGCCAAGACCAGTGTATCAGACCAGGTCGTCGAGATATCTGCGCGTGAAGGATCCGAGTTCAAGGACATAGCCCATCTGGTGCCGGGTGCCAGAGGTCGGCTCGCCCTCGAGTCTGGCAATCTTGACGAAGGTTTGATCTGGGCAGGCATGGTGCAGGGGCTGATCCATGACATCCCGACCTGCAAGGAACTGATCGATCGCATCATGGGAGAGGCTAACGCCATCATTCAGGAGCGCCTTTCCCGGTTCGCTGCGCTCTCCGCGCACCAACCTCTGGAAGCCTGATCATGGCTGTCGCTCCCATCTTCGACCTGTCTGGCCGCACCGCTCTTGTAACTGTTGCGTCTTCGGGCATTGGCGCTCGCTTCGCGCGCATTCTCGCTGCGTCGGGCGCCAACGTTGTGGTCGCCGCGCGCCGCGCCGATCGCCTTGCTGCGCTCTGTTCCGAGATCGAGTCCGCCGGCGGCCGAGCGATCGCAGTATCGCTCGACGTCGCCGACGAAGCCTCGACCATTGCTGCATATGACGCTGCGGAAAAGGCCTTCGGGACGGTTGACACCATCATCGCCAACGCCGGTGTGAACAGCGAAGGGCTGGTAACCGACATTCCAGCTGACGAATTCGATCAGACGGTTGCTGTCAACCTGCGCGGAGTTTTCCTGACCGTGCGCGAGGGTGCTAGACGCCTCATCGCTGCGGGATCCGCACAAAAGGAAAACGGCAGAGTTATCATCACTGCTTCGATCACTGCAGATGTCGTCTCGCCAGGTCTTGGAGTCTACAGCGCCACGAAAGCGGGGGTGATCCAGTTCGGCAAGGTTATGGCGCGCGAGTGGGTCCGCAAGGGCATCAATGTCAACATGATCTGCCCGGGCTATATCAAGACCGAACTTACAGCAGACTGGTTCGAGTCAGAGGGCGGCGCTCAGCAGGTGGCCGCATTCAACCGCCGCCGCCTGATGCAGGAAAGCGATCTCGATGTGCCGCTTCTGTTTCTGTCGTCCGATGCTGCGCGCGGCGTAACCGGTACGACCATGACCATCGACGACGGGCAATCCTTTTAAATCCTTAGTGTTAAGTGGAGATCACACATGAGCGAAGCATATATTGTCGAAGCTGTCCGAACAGCTGGCGGCCGCCGCAATGGGCGGTTGCTGGGCGTTCACCCCAATGATCTCGGTGGGCTGGTGCTGACCGCGATCGCCGAGCGCAGCGAGATCGATCCCGCCGTGATCGAGGATGTGATCATGGGCTGCGTCGGCCAGGCCGGCGAGCAGTCCATGCATATCGGGCGCAATGCCGTCCTCGCCTCTTCGCTGCCGCAGAGCGTCCCGGCCGTGACCATCGACCGACAGTGCGGCTCGTCGCAGCAGGCCGTGCAGTTCGCCGCCCAAGCGGTTATGTCAGGCACCCAGGACGTGGTGATCGCCGCTGGGGTGGAGAGCATGAGCCGCGTACCCATGGGCACTGCCATGATTCCCGGCAGCGGCGCAGAGCCATGGAGCAAGAAGGTGCTCGACCGCTTCGGCGTGGCCGCCTTCACCCAGTTCGCAGGTGCTGAGGCAATCGCCAATAAGTGGGGCTTCAACAGGGAGCAGCTCGACGCATTTTCGCTCGAGAGCCATCGCCGCGCCATGGCCGCCATCGAATCGGGAGCATTCAAGGATGAAATCGTCCCCGTTCGCATTACTCTGGCCGATGGTAGCACTGCCTTGCACGATCAGGACGAGGGCGTCCGTTTTGACGCCAGCATGGAAGGGCTGGGGAACCTCAAAACCCTGATCGAAGGCGGGATGATCACCGCCGGCAATGCGAGCCAGATCTGCGATGGTTCGTCGGCTATGCTCGTCGTGTCCGAAAAGGCCCTCAAGGAACATAACCTCACGCCGATCGCGCGGATCGTCAATCTTACAGTGACTGGTGGCGATCCGGTAATCATGCTCGAAGAGCCGCTCTTTGCAACTGACCGGGCGCTAAAGCGCGCTGGCATGACCATCAACGATATCGATCTCTACGAGGTAAACGAGGCCTTTGCTTCGGTGCCGCTCGCCTGGCTCAAGCATGTTGGTGGCGACCCGGCGAAACTCAATGTCAACGGCGGCGCCATCGCACTGGGCCACCCACTCGGCGCGTCGGGCACGAAGCTCATGACCACGCTTGTGCATGCGCTGAAGGCACGGGGAAAGAAGTACGGGCTCCAGACCATGTGCGAGGGCGGGGGCATCGCGAACGTGACAATCCTGGAAGCGTTGTAAGTAACGGCAAAGGGGGAGCGGCGCAGAACGCCGTCTCCCCTTTGCGGCGCAGGAAGGCGCTACAGGTCAATACTCGCAGGGAATCGGCCTGAACCGCAATCTTGATACGTCAGGCGCAAATCTGCTGTTGCTCACCGTGCCGGGATCACCCCGCCACGGCCAACCGGCGCGTCGCTGGTTTGCTGGACAGCTTGGTCTATTGGTGCGCTTTGCTCACGCCGCCCAACTCTGTTTCGCAACGTAGTCCGCTACGATCTCGCCCGGAGCGATGGTGGCCAATAGTGGCAGGTGCATCGAAACCTGCATCTGGTGGGTTTCGGCCGTGCCCCCTGCCGTGCAGTCTTCCGCCAGCACAACGCTATAACCCAAGGCAATTGCCTCGGTTGAGGCTCCGGGCAGCGCGATGTTGGTCGAGACACCGCATAGAACGATAGTCTGGACACCTTCGCCGCGCAGGATTGCATCGAGTTCGGTGCCGGTAAATGGGGCCATGCCATGCGACCGCTCCATGACGATATCGCCCGGCATGATCGGTAGATCATCATGGGTGAGCGCCTCGACCCGCCCGGCCATGACCTTGCCACCCTTTTTGAGCTGACTTGCCAGGACGCAGTTTACCGGAAATCCCTTGAAGTCGGCGCGGGGAACGATGTTGCAGAAGATGACTGGTGCGCCGGCTGCGCGGAACGCATCGGCCAGCGCGGCAATGCGTGCCACGATACCGCGCACTTCAACCTGTTCGACCAGCGGGCTGAACGTATATCTGGCATTGGTGATGCCGTTCTGAACCTCCGAGATGAGCAGCGCCGGCCGCTGTCCCTTGTCGAGCCCGTTGAGCCTCATCGTCATCTCCTTCACCAATCCACCCTAACGGCGCGCAATTTCGAACTTTTCCTTCTCACGGTCCCATGTCGTGGGCGTGCAGCCATCGTCGCGCAGCTGATATTTGAGGATCTTGCCGGTTGGATTGCGAGGCATGTCCTTGTCCCGGCGAAACTCAATGTAGCGCGGCACAGCGAAGAACGGCACCTTATCGAGGCACCAGGTGCACAAATCCTCGGCAGTGAGTTGAGAGCCATCGCGCAGAACTGCCGTGACCTTCACGTCGTCTTCACCCATAGGTGAAAAAACCGCGTGCACGGCTACGTCCATGATGTCGGGGTGGTTCTGGAAGGTCGCCTCCATCTCGAAACTCGAAATATTCTCGCCTCGGCGGCGGAGGTAATCCTTCTTTCGATCAAGGAAATAGAATTCGCCGTTCTCGCCGAACATGCCGATGTCTCCTGTATGGAGCCACAAGTTGTTCATGATCTTGAGCGTTTCGGCCGGGCGGTTCCAGTAGCCACTGAACATCACATTTGGCCGCTTGGGCCGGCAGACGATCTCCCCACGTTCGCCAACCGGCAGCGGGTCGTCGTTCTCGTCGACGATCTCGACGTCGAATTCCTCGGCACGGGGGCCGGAGGAGTTGAAGTCGAGCCGTGTCTCGAGGGGCCCGTAGACCATCATTGCCGCTTCGGTGAAGCCGTAGCCCGGCGCCCCCATGACGCTGGTACCAAAGCGCGTGCGCCACTTCTCCTGCAAGTCTTTCGGGAACGGCGCGGCGCACACCACGCGGACCTGCCCGAAGCAGCGCTGTGATGCCTCGTTGTCCGGGGCCTCGGCGATAAGCGGGTGCATCGAGCCGAGCAGGCTCAGTACGGTCGCGCCGGAGCGCTCTACGTCGTACCAGAAGTTCGACAGCGAAAAGCGGGTGTAGAAAGCCGCGCGAGCCCGGGCGATGGCAACCGACAACACAGTGCCTGCGGTCGCGTTCATGTGGAACAGAGGTAGCGCCGACCACATCACATCGGTCGAGCGGATCCCCAGGGCAGTAAGGACCTGCCGCGCAAGGTTACACGCGTAGCCATGGCTGATCATGCAGCCCTTGGACGGACCGGTGGTGCCCGACGTGTAGATCAGCATGGCCAGGTCGCTTGGCTTGTTCTGCACCATCATCGACCGGTCATCGCCGTCGATCTTCATCGTTTCCAGAAGATGAATCCCAAGGGACGTGTGGGATTTCAGCAATTCGTCGCCGCGATGGAGAAGGGTGCTCAGATTCGGCAACTGGTCGGCGAGATCGAGGACACGGTCTGCATAATCGTGTTCGGTCACGATCACGTTCGCGCCAGCATCTGCAATCTGGTGACGGAGGAACTCGCCCTTGTAGGCGGTGTTCACCGGCACAGAGATCGCGCCGAGCTTGTTGACGGCAAACCAACAGAGCACGGCATCGACGTTATTGTCCAGGATCGAGGCTACGGTGTCGCCCGGCTTGACGCCAAGAGTTGCGAGTCCACGGGCCAGTGCATCACTGAGCCGGTCGATGTCGGCATAGCTGTACAGGTCGCCCTTGAAGTCCAGATATGGCTTGTCGCCCATCTCGGCAGCCGCCTGCGCGAAAAGGCCGGTGATTGTTTCGTCACGTCCGGCTTCCCACTCACCCATCGCAATTCTCCATTTTTCGGCCTACACCTAGCGCAGGGATCGCTTGCTCGCAACCATTCTGTATATAAAGTTTTACTAGGTATGGTCGATGATGCTTGAGCGAGACCGCGGCCCCGACAGGGGCGTGACAACCGCTACTCAGGGGTTGACAGGGCTTGCTAATCGGCACGGCCTGGAACTTGAACGACGCTTCTGCGAGCTGCCTCGCCATGGAATCGCGCTCGCTTGATCGGCAAAACGCAATCACCGGCCAGCGGATCATCATCCGCTGGCCGGTGTCATGGACATGGTTCACAGCAATCGCTGATCTGCGGTGAGGCAAACGACCTCAGTCGAATAGCGTGCCAGCTTTGCCCAGGAGCGAACCGCCATCAATTGTCAGGACGTGGCCAGTGACATATCTGGCCTCGTCGGAGGCAAGGTAGAGGAAGCCGTGGGCCTGTTCGATTGGCTCGGCTGCGCGACCGACGGGTATTCCGGCGGCCATCGAAGCGCGCTGTTCGGGTGTGGAATGGGTCATGATGTGGTGACCCAAGGTCATCCCGGGGGCGACCGCATTGACCGTGATCCCCCGCCGCGCGAGTTCGAGGCCCGCTCCGCGAACAAACCCGTTGATCGCCGATTTTACGGCCGAATAATGCGAAAGGCCAGCGTAGGCTTGCGACAGTCCAGCGGTCGATGAAGTCAGGAGGACGCGGCCACCCTTGCTCTTCTCGAGGTAGGGCAGGGCATCCCGGGTGAGCCAGAAGCAGGCGTAGACACCGGATTTGAAGGTCGCGTCGAGTTCGTCCTCCGAAAGCTGGTCAATCGCGCCATGAGACACGTGGGCAGCGTTGTGCACCACGATGTCGACTGTCCCGAAGGTATCGACCGCATGCTTGACCAGATTGCGGCAGTCCTCGCGATTGCCGACATCGGTTCTGATGCGAGTGGCGTGGCCACCATTGGCCACGATGCCATCGACGACCTCCTGCGAGGGTCCGTCGGAAAGCGCGCCGATCACCACTTTCGCGCCTTCGCTGGCAAAAAGCTCGGCGATTGCGCGACCAATTCCGCGTCCACCGCCGGTTACAATTGCGACCCGTCCATCAAGCTTGCCCATTTTACTCTCCATTCGGTCTGCTTCTCGCTTCGGCGCGCGAGTTGGTTGATGATGCTGGTACGGACGTAGACCGCTGGTCTTGCCCGGGATTGATAACGGGAGGGGCCTGAAGATTGGCAAGCATACCTTCGCGGCCTTGCTCGAAGTTGCGGCTCGATCCCTTGCTGCGCACGACTTTCGTAAGGTCGGGCAGTCCGTAAGTATGGCACATGCCGCCCATCATTGCTCCATCTGGCTTATCGAGGGCATCGAGGTCCATCGTGCGCCCGGCGGCTACCATGATGGCGCGCCGCAGGACGAACGCCTGTTCAGCGGCTTCGATGGGGAGGGCATCGGTCCATTCGCGGAACCCGCGGTTCAGCGATTGCCCGCCGAAGGGTTCAGGACCGATCACAAGCGGTTCTTCGACATCCCACTCCATCACGACCTCGCCGTCGCGCCACAGGGTGCATCTTGCCAGATCGAATTCGAAGTTGCGGCCTTCGATCCGCTTCAAGCGGCGGTCTGGTACGACAACCTCGTAGCTGCGGTGTTCGCGACCGTGCCAGGCATGCGCAAGTGCCAGCCCGGCCAGATCGAACATGTGGGTGCATTGCTGGCGCATGTTGAGCAGCGTTCCAACCGCAGAAGCGCGCTCGATCAGCGGCTTGCCGATGAGCGTGCGGAGCGGCAACGCTGCGCCGGGGCACGTGCTCCACGGCGCACGGAGCGTTGTCGCGGTAACGTCTGTCACAACTGCGCCATCGTGCGAAACTGTGACGCCGAAGTGGTGAAAATCATCCTCGATCCAGGCAGCGACGGTGCCAACGTTGTTGCGCTGTAGGTCGATCAGGCGGCGCAGCGCTCCCCCCGGTCGCGGATAGTCCCGCCGCATGAGCGGTGTGGACCGCACCGTCACGTCATCGTACCGATCACGCCGCCATCGACATGGATATTGGCGCCGTTGACGAAACCGGCCCAGGGACTTGCGAGATAAGCGATCATCGAAGCGATTTCTTCAACCCGTCCAACCCGCCCAACCGGAATCTTCAGCATTGTCTCGGCAGCGGTCTTCTCGATCGTTTCCCAATCTGCCGGCCAGCCCTTGCGCAGGCCTGTCCGCTCCAGATAGTCGCGAAGCTGGCTGGTAAGTACCGCGCCGGGGCTGATTGCATTGACCGTGACGCCGCAACCGCGCAGCCATTTCGACGTAGACACCGCGAGGTTGACCATGGCCGCCTTGGCCATCCCGTAGTCGGGCTGGTGTCCCATTGGCTGGGTCGCTGCAGCACTCGCCACCAGGATGATCCGCCCGTAGCCTTGCTCGCGCATGGCCGGGGCCAAGCGGTTGATAAGCTGCGCCGAGTACCCCGCATTGAGCTGGAAACTCGCACGGTAGTCATCCGCAGTCGTGTCGGCATAACCAGGTTCGGCACGGGCCCGCCCGCCCGCATTACAGACGAGAATGTCGACGGCGCCAAGCGCGCTGCTGGCGGCCTTTGCCACAGCCTCGACGTCGGCTTCGATTCCGACATCTCCTGTCACCGGATGAGCAACACCACCGTCCGCAACGATGCTGGCGACAACCGCCGCCACCTTTTCAGCACTTCGCCCGTGGACGGCAACAGTCGCACCCTCCGCTGCCAGAAAACGGGCGGTGCTCGCACCGATGCCGTCACTGGCACCGGTGACAAGGGCGCGGCGGCCACTCAGCTGCAGATCCATGACGCGTCCTTTCTCAATGGCTACATGGCGTTCAGGCGGTCACGACTTCACTGAACATCTTGCGCAGTTCCGGCAGCGACGGCTTGAGCGATGGCGTGCGAGGTACGTCATCGACGAAGCGGAACGCCACTGGTACCTGGTAGGGCAGCAGGTTCGCCTTGGCATGAGCGGTCATCTCTTCGGCGCTGGGTTGCTGTGCTCCGGCGCGCAACATGATCGCGGCCACAGGCACCTCGCCGAGGCGCTTGTCCGGAATACCGACAACCACCGCTTCGCGCACGGCAGCGTGCTTTTCAAGAGCTGCAACTACGTCGTCGGGATGGATCTTGAACCCGCCGCGATTGATCGCGTTGTCGGATCTGCCATGTACGAAGAGGAAACCGTCTTCGTCGATTGTCACCCTATCGGTGGTGCGATGCCACTCGTCATTTCCCATCTGGGGCGCGCGAAGTTCCAGCACACCCTCCTGGCCCAAAGGCAAGATTTCGCCGGTCTCAGGGTTGATCGCGCGCGCATCCACATCGGCATGGAGCCTGCCTGCACTGCCGCGCTTCTGAGCCCAGAGCGTGCGGAAATCGCGCAGAGTCCATCCCGCGATCGAGCCTGCAAATTCTGTAGCGCCATAAGTCTGTAGGATTGGTAGATCGTAGCGGCGAAGAAACTCGTCGGCGATCTCCGGGTCCAGCGGTGCCGTGCCAGTGCGGATCGCCTTCAGGCTCGAAAGATCCTCGGGCGGAATATCTGCCTCAAGGATCATGCGCAGTCCTGTGGGAACCACTGCAGTAACACGCGGCCGGTGGCGCACGATGGCCTTGTGCCAGTCCGTCACCCGAAACTTTTCCTGCAGGCAGCCTTTTCGCCCGGCGATCAGCGCGGTGAGCGCGGTGTAAACGCCACCGATGTGGGTCAATGGGGCATTCAGTAAAACCGTGTCGGGACGCAGCTTGGCGGCCTCACCGGGCACACGATCCCGCTCGTAGAACAGCGCTCCGGAAAAGCTCTTGTCGAACGACCGCCGGGTCAAAGGAATCCGTTTCGGGGTTCCTGTCGTGCCGCTGGTCAGCATTTCCACCGCCACGCCCGGTTCGGTAGCGCGGATCGAACCGCCAGTGGGCTTTTCGCGCCCGGCTGCAAACTGAATTGCGCCAAGATTAGCGGGAACTGCAATGACGGCCGAACCTGCGGCAGCGATGGCTCCAGCGATCTCTGGCACATCCAGATCCGCCGGCTCTCCGAGAAGCACAGGAAGATCAAGGCCAGCAATGTCTCGGAGCAGCTTGTCCTTTGGCAGAAGCGGATTCAGAGTGACCAGGCACCTTTCGGTTGCCAGAACCGCCAGGATCGCGGCGAGGTGGCCCGGACGGTTGCGGATGAGCACGCCGACCCGGCCGTCCTTGCCCACACCAGCCTGCGTCAGCAGCGCGTCGATTGTTTCGATCCCGCGCGCCAGATCGCCCCAGCTGTACCATATCTCGTCATGCTCCAGCGCATTGGCGGTCGGATCGACGGCCAGCACTGCCTTGAGCTCGCTTGCAAGGTCTTGCACCCGTTTAACGCTCCTTCTCTGAATTCCTGATGGAATAACGCCAAACTGCGCGGGAGAACCAGCAGAATCGGCATCGACATGGCAAATCTATATATAATGTTATCCCATCTTGCCACCCTGCTGATAGGGTCGTAGAATCGGATCGCAAATTCGCTGTCTGCAAGCGTCGGCGATTCCGGAGGATGTGCACCATGAACTTGAACGACATGATCCTGATCAGCGTGGACGACCACAACGTCGAGCCGCCCGAAGCCTTCATCCGCCATTATCCCGAGGCGCACCGCGCCGAGGCACCCCGGATTGTCAAGCGAGACGGGAAGGACGTCTGGACCTTCCAGGACAAGATCATCCCGACGATCGGCACAAACGCAGTGGTCGGCCGGCCCCGCAGTGAATATGGGATGGAACCTGACGAATTCGAACAGATGCGCCCGGGGACCTACGATCCGATGGCGCGTCTTGCCGACATGAACGCCAACGGCCAGTTGGGGGCGATCAACTTCCCGACCATGCCATCGTTCGCGGGAAATACGTTCTTTCAGTTCAACAACGAGGCCGCTACCCGCGCTACGCGCGCCTATAACGACTGGCATGTGTTCGAATGGTGCGCTGCAGGTCCCGGTCGCTTTATTCCGATGATCATTCTGCCGATCTGGGATATGAAGGCGACGCTTGAGGAACTGAAACGTATGTCCGACGCTGGCGTCCATGCCGTTTCGTTCCCGGATAATCCGTCGAAGTGTGGCTTCCCCAGCATTCACAATGATTACTGGGACCCGATGTGGAAGGCGCTTAATGACTATCGCATGGTCATCAACTGCCACATCGGCACCGGCACCGTAGCTGCCCACGCCTCGGATGACTCGCCGATCGATGCGTGGATCACAACCATGCCGATCTCGATCGTGAATTCGGCGGCCGACTGGCTGCATGCGCCTATCTGGAAGAAGTTTCCGGATTTGCGCATGGCTCTTTCAGAAGGTGGCATCGGCTGGATCCCCTACTTCCTCGAACGGGCCGACTTCACCCACGAGCACCATCACGAGTGGACATTTACCAACTTCGATGGTGAAAAGCCCTCGGACCTGTTCAAGCGCAAGATCATCACCTGTTTCATCGACGACCACGTGGGCATCGAAAACCTGCACCATATGAACGTCGATATGGTGACCTGGGAGTGCGACTATCCGCACTCTGATACGCTGTGGCCAAACTGCCCGGAATATCTGTGGGAGTCGGTCAAGAACATCGACAAGACGGTGATCGACAAGATCACGCATCTCAATGTCATGCGAGAATACAGCTTCGATCCCTTTGCGATTCTTGGTCGTGAGAATTGCACCGTTGCTGCCTTGCGCGAACTGGGCAAGGACGTCGATGTGAGTCCGCGTACCAACCTTGGCGGGCGCAAGACCGACAGCATGACCGTGGCCGCAGGCGACCGCAAGCCGGTTACCTCGGGTGAAATCATCAAGATGCTGACGGCAGGCGCTTGATCAACGTCATATAACCGGCACCCGGCGGGTAGGCACCTGCCGGGCGGTTTGTTTTATTGCGAAATCGCCGTAAAATCAGGGGCGAAGCACAATTCCCCCATCGACGTTAAGAACCTGCCCGGTCATCCATCGTCCCGCCGCAGAACATAGCAGTAGCAGGGCCCCGACAAGTTCGTCCGGTTCTCCGAAGGCGCGCAAGGCAGCCTTCGCCTCGGCAATCTTCACATAGGGCGAGTCAGGCGGAGTAAGCGCGAGCCCAGCTTCGCTGGCGGTCATGCCGGGGGCGATTGCGTTGACAGCAATTCCGTCGCGCCCAAGCTCTTTGGCAAGCGTTGTGGTCAATCCCAGCAGAGCAAGCTTGCTCACACCGTAGACACTTGCTGCAGGGAACGCGCCCGACGAAAGAATGTTAACGATCCGGCCTCCGCCACGCTGCCGCATCTGTGGCGCAGCAGCCTGCGCGCAGTTCAGAGCGCCAGTGACATTGACCGCCATAATCCTGTTCCAGTCCTCGATGGACGTAGCAATCGCTGGCTTGAAATCCAGTTCGGCCATCAAGGCGGCATTGTTGACGATGATGTCCAGCCCGCCGAACTCGCTCACCGCCTTGGCGACCATCGCCCGCACGCTGTCGGGATCTGTAATATCAACCTTTGCCGGAAGGGCGCGCCCACCGGTGGCGACAATCTCCTCCACCACGGCAACCGTCGCGTCGCTGCGCGATGCCACCACGACGTTGGCGCCCGCTGCCGCCAACCCATGCGCAAACGCGCGTCCGATGCTGTTCCCGCGCGCGCCCACGCCTGTAACGATCGCGGTTTGACCATCAAGGCGGAACTGGTCGAGTGAAAAAGCCATAAGCTGTCCTTGGTGGTTATCTGTTGCGCTCGAACATTATGTGCCGGTGCCGGCTGTCTTCGATCTGCTAAGTCAGGTTCGGCAAACCCGCCCTGCGCGGCAGCAGCAATGAGATGAGCGCAGCGCTCAGGGTCAGGCACATAATGACGACAACAGTCAGCATGAACGCATGGGCATCTGGATAGGTGCCGCGCGTACCCTGTTGCGAAATCGTGCTTGTTGCGAGCAGGACCGCGATGAGCTGGGAACCGACACCCATGGCGATCGAGCGGACAACGGCAAGCATTCCTGTAGCCTCGCTGGTCCGATCTGGCGGTACTGCGCTGATCACGACGTTGGGACCGGCAGCATATAGGATCGCCGTACCCAGGGTGATGATGCAGAAGCTTAGCCCGATCTGCCAGACGTTGTCGTGGAATATCAGGACGAACACCCATCCCAGAGCAGACAGCATGCCGCCCCCGGCCATGACTGCACGTCCACCCAAGCGCGTCGTGGAATAGCCACTCAGCGGACCGGCGAAAAAAGCAAGGACGTTGGCCGGAAGTTTGACAAGGCCAGCCACAGCAGCACTCAAGCCCAACCCGATGCCTGTCCATACCGGCGCCTGCATCATGATCGAAAAGACGAGGGTCATCTGCAGCCCGCCGAGTGCGATCAAGCCGTAGGAGGCGTTGGCGATCGCGACATTGCGGTTTGCGAACAGTCTGACATCGATCAGGGGGTCAGCATGCTTCAGGCTACGACGAATCCAGATCACAATCAGCGCCAACCCGCCGGCAAGCAGCCCGAGCACGGTGGGACTGGTCCAGCCCCAATCCTTTCCTTCGCTGATGGCGATGAGTATGGCGAGCAATCCGGGCACGAAAAGCAGTGCGCTGCCGACGTCCAGCTTCGCGCGGGGTCCCTTTTGTGCGGTGGATCGGGGCACGAAGAGCAGCAGTAGAGCGAACGACAGCGTGGCCATCCCCGCGCTGGCATAGAAGATCGCCTGCCAGCCAAAGTTGTCGACTATCGATCCCCCGATCACAAGTCCCGCTGCCGACCCGGCCGAGGCGCCTGACATGATCACGCCAACCGCCAGCGGCACCTTGGTTGGTTGCATGTTTTCACGCGCCATACCGAAGCATAGGGGGAGTATCGCACTCGAAATGCCTTGCAGCCCACGGCCGATAAGAATCAGAAGAAACGAGGAAGAAAGTGCGCTCAGCAGCGACCCGCACGCGATTACTGCCATCAGAACCAAGGACACACGCCGGCGTCCATAGATATCACCAAGCCGGGCGATGATGGCCGCAGCAGCCGCGCCGACGAGCAGATAGACCGTGATCAGCCAACCCACCGCAATCGGGTCTCCGAACGCCTTGATCAGCTGTCCGCTTGCAGCATAGATCATCGCGGTTTCGAAGGCTGCGGTAACCTCGACGACAAAAAGGGCGCACATCAGTAGGATGGAGGCTGTTCGGCTCATGAGCATAGGGTCCGTCGGGTAGGCCGCGCCGATATCGGCGAGACGAGTAGCATTCATCAATCGCGTACGAGCAGCATGGCGCCGCCGAGCGGGCCGCCGCCCATGCCGCAG
Organism: Novosphingobium hassiacum; assembly: GCF_014196055.1. Taxonomy (GTDB): domain Bacteria; phylum Pseudomonadota; class Alphaproteobacteria; order Sphingomonadales; family Sphingomonadaceae; genus Novosphingobium; species Novosphingobium hassiacum. The sequence continues at coordinate 274,396 of NZ_JACICY010000004.1, read as the reverse complement.
ACGGCCGTGCGAGGATCACCGCTCACCTGCCGCCCGCCACCTTCACCCCACAGCTGGGTGCAGGCCTCGTGGAGCAGTCCGAAACCATGCAGTCTTCCGGCAGAGAGCTGCCCGCCACCGGTATTGGTAGGAAAGCGCCCGTCGATCAGGAGTTGGCCATCCGCAATCAAATGCTTTGCCTCGCCATGGCCGCAAAATCCCAAGGCCTCGAGCCATATCGGGACGAACATGCTGAAGCCGTCGTAAAGGGCCAGGACCTGGACGTCCTCGGGTTTCAGGTCCGTCCGCCGCCAAAGGTCCCGACCTGCGTCGTGGGCGGCCATCGTGGTCAGGTCTGCTCGCTGGTCCCAAGTTTCCTTGCTTTCCATCCCCGCGCCGAAAGCCTCGATCCGCAGCGGCGGCTTTCGGCAATCGCGTGCTGCATCCAAGGCAGAGACTATGAAGCAGCAGGCACCATCGATCGGAATGTCGCAGTCGAACAGGCCCAGCGGGGTGGAGATCATCCGCGCAGCAATGTAGTCTTCCATGGTCAGCGCGGTTTTCATCACGGCTCGGGGATTGTGCAACGCGTTAGCGCGCTGGCTCACAGCGATCATCCCGAGGTGTTCGCGCGTAAGGCCGAATTCGTGCATGTAGCGAGTGGCCATCCAGCCGGTCCAGTTGGCTGCCGACGGTGCGTTCATGGGCAGATACCATTCGAACCAGCCGCCTACCCGGTCCGACGTGCCCGATGGGACGCTGGCCCGCTTTCCGGCGCTCTGCGACGACGATTCGGTGAGTAGCCGGAAGCAGAGGACATGTCGGGCATGACCCGTCGCGACTGCCATGGCTGCAACCATCAGCGCACTCATCTGTGCTGGCCCTTCGGCTGTATTACTGTGCCAGGTAGTCTTGAGACCGAGCGTGTTGCGCGCTTCGCCCACGCCCAAAGGCGACATCCCGGGCGATGAATCCATTTTCCCCGGAAAGGTGCAGATGCCGTCGATATCGTCCCGCGTCAGTCCCGCGTCGACAATTGCCTCGATCGCCGCTTCGGCAAGGAGAAGCGTCGGTGCGATGCCGGTCTTGCGGCCGATCGTTGACATGCCCGCTCCGGTTATCGCGACGGGACGGCCAAAGTTCTCAAATAGGCTCACGCCAGGTTCTCCTGCTCGCTGGGTGCCACGACAAGCCCGCAATCGAGCATCTCGGCTATTTCTGTGGGTGTGAAACCAAACTCGGCGAGCAGTTCGCGGCTATGTTCGCCCGTTACCGGTGGAGCCCGGTCGAGCTTCACATCCATGTCGTGGAAATCCAGGAACGCGCCCACCTGGTCGAATTGGCCGTAAATGCGATGGGGGTAGGTCGCTACCAGTCGGGCGGCGCGATTGGCTGGATTATCGAGGAACGGCAAGCGCTGGTCACGCATTGCCTCAACCGCCGCGCCGCCTGCTGCAGCCACTTCAGCCAGAGCCACGGCTACGGACGTCTGGATGAAGTGCCGTTCCAGTCCCGCGATGTCATCGACCCCGGCGATTTCCAGTAAGCGGTCGTAAGCACCGGCCGATTCGGTTACGGTCATGATCCATCCATCAGCGCAGCAGAACAGACGCCGCTGGGGCGAAAGACCCATCTGGTCGCCATCAAGCTGCGGATAGGGCGCGATGCTGCCATCGGGCAGAACGACGGTTTCGCGCAACGTCAACAAGCCGGCACCAAGGAGCGAGGCGGCGACCGCCGAACCTTCACCGGTACGATCACGGTGGTGCAGCGCCAGCAGGGTCGCCACCAGCGAAGCCATGGCGCACTGGTGATCCATCATGCCGAACCGGTTCCATATGGGGGGGTTGCCTGGCCCGGCGCTCTCGTATTCCCAGCCACAGGCCGCCTGAAACAGCTGGTCGTAGCCGGGCCAGTCCTTGCGTGGCCCGGTTGGCCCGTACGAGCTTACATGAGCGTAGACGATCCGCGGATTGATCGCCCGGAGTGTTTCATAATCCAGGCCCAGCTTGCGCGCAGCGGGCATCCGCAGGTTGTGATGCACAATATCGGCCCACTTTACGAGCCGCTCGAGCACTTTGCGGCCTGCCGGATTCTTGAGATCTACCGCGATCGCTCGCTTGCCCCGCTGGCATGCGGTGAACGACCACTCCACCCAGCGCATCTGGTCACCGCTCGCAGCTTCCAGCTTGATGACCTCGGCACCCATCATCGCCATGATCATCGGCGCGAACGGCCCTGCAAGGAAGTTGCCGAGATCGAGTACTTTCACGCCCTCGAGCGGCATGCGCAAGGTGGTACCCGCCGCCGCACGAAGCGGGCGCGGGGCCCATCGAGCCACCACCGCCCGGGCATCGTCAATTACGGGGGCGGGGTTGCGCACCTGCGCGGGTGGATTGACCTGCAGTGGCGAACCAGGCTGGAGCGTGCGTCCAAGCACCGGGTCATCGATTGCGACGACATATCCATTCGCGCGCGCCTGCTCGTCGAAGTATGCCTCGCCCATCGACAGGCACGGCTGCACGCTGACATCGTGAGCCCACAGTTCGTCGAGCCATTCTTGCCGCGGACGGGTACGAAAAACGATCTCGTTTGCGCCCCAACTCGGCAGGACCGGAAAGCTCTTTTGCGCAACGGCTTCGGCCCGCACGTGGGGGTCAAGTGCATCGAGCCCCTCTTTCATCTTGGGCGCATGGTCAGGGGAGCTCATGACATGAAGCCATTCCCCGTCGCTGCACTGGAATGTGAAATAGGGTATGTTCTTGTTGCGCCCGTCGCGAAGCGACTGCGTTTCACGCTCCGCGCGGTGCCAGAACATGATGACTGATGTCAGCGCACCTTGAACTAGGCTGGTATCGGCCGCGCCGCCACGCCCCGTCTTGTCCCTCGCGATGAGGCGGGCGACTATGCCGGCGGCACTGAGGTAAGCTGCACCGCCTTCACCCAGCAGGAAACGCAGGTAAACCGGCCCTTCGCGTTGAGCCGAGCGCTGCTCGTCGCAGAAGCCCGCTTGCGCCATTGCCAGGGCTTCGTCCACCGGCGTTCCGGCCAGGGGATGGCCCGTCGGCCAGCTGCCGATGTGGCTCGATATCAGATCAGGAAATTGCGCTGCCAGGTTTGCGTTGTCGAAGAATCCGTCAAGGTCGCCGGGCATGCGATCGTGAATCAGGACGTCGGCGGCTGCGAGCAGGCGAGTCAGTTCCCCCGAGCCATCCGGACTTTTCAAATCCAGAACAAGGGATCCCTTGCTGCGGTGGATCACAGCAAAGTTGGGCGTTCCGCGCTCGGGATCGCCGCTCGGCGGCTCGATCCTGACCACTTCGGCACCAACCTCGGCCAGCAGCATTGCCGCCAAGCCCGCTGCATGATTGGTCGAAAGATCGACGATCCGGACGCCGGCCAGGATTGCGGTCAACTCAAGTATCCTTCCCATATCGTTCCGACGACTTTGCACCGGTGTTAGCGCATGCCGGCACCCTCGGCCAGACCATCTTACTTGTTTAGCATGGTATGTTCTAAAAGACCGTGTTGATCATGCTAGCGGAACGAGGCAACCGGTGCTAGCAAACACTGCGCATGATCGCTTGAACTTATATAGCTTGGTAAGATATGTGCTTTGAGAATCGAACCAGATCGCTAAGGGGCCGTTCGCAATGAACTTCGACCTGTCGGATGAACAGAAAATGCTGGCCGAGCAGGCGAATGGCCTGCTCGCCGAACGATCCCCACCCGATCGCCTGCGGCAGCTCATCGATGCAGGTGCCGAATGGGACGAGCCGCTGTGGCGTGAACTCGCCGAAATGGGCTTCCTCGGCGCGGCGATTCCCGAACAGTTCGGTGGCGTTGGGATGACCCGGCTTGATCTTGCGGTGATCAGCGAGGAGCTGGGCCGGGCCAACGCTGCCCTGCCATTCTTCTCCTCGATCGTTCTTGCCGCCGAGGCGATAATGCTGGCCGGTAGCGAAGAACAGAAGGCCCGCTGGCTTCCTGCGCTCGCCTCGGGTGATACGATTGCGACCTTTGCCTATGCAGAGGGTCCGGGCGGCTGGACAGCCGATGTCCTGACTGCCCAAGTTCGCGACGGCGTGCTCGACGGGCAGAAAGGGCCCGTGGCCGACGCCGGGATTGCCAGCCTTGCCATAGTCCTGGCACATGACGGATCCGGCCAACCTACGCTGGGCCTAGTCTCGCTGGATCACCCTGGCGTGACCCGGACCAAGCTTGCGAGTTTCGACCAATTGCGCGCGCATTACGAGTTGCGGTTCGACGGTGTGCCGTTCGAGCCGTTGGCTGCTGCTCCCGCAGACGAAGTACTGGCCAAGCTGTTCGATCTCGCTGCAGTTCAGGCCGCGTTCGAGGCCGTTGGCGGTGCTGACGCCTGCCTCAAGATGGCCCGCGACTATGCGATGGACCGGCAGATCTTCGGCCGCCCGCTGGCTGGTTATCAGGCCATCAAGCACAAGCTTGCCGACATTTTCGTTGCGATCGAGCTGGCCCGGTCGAGCGCGTTCTATGCAGCCTGGGCTGCGACGTACGGCGAGGAAGAACTGCCCGCTGCAGCAGCAGCGGCGCGGCTGAGCGCAACCGGCGCGTTCGAGCAAGCGGCGCGTGAAAACATTCAGGTCCATGGCGGCATCGGCTATACGTTCGAAGCGAACTGCCACTTCTATTATCGCCGGGAACGGACCCTCGCGACGGCGATCGGCAACAGGGAGGTCTGGGCGAACCGCCTGATCGATTCCTTCCTGACGCAGAATGCAAACGTGGCGGAGGTAGCCTGATGGACTTCACAGATTCACCCGAAGAAGCCGCTTTCCGCACCGAGGCGCGCAATTGGCTGAATGCAAACGCGCCTGCGCACGAACTGCCACGCGGGGTCACTCTTGATGACGCCGACGAGGTCGCGCGTGGCACAGCTTGGCAGCGCCGGCTTGCAGAGGCGGGCTATGCTGGCATTCTGCTGCCCCAGGCGCTTGGTGGGCGCGGGGGGACGATCATGGAGGCGGTGGTCTTCGGTGAGGAAGAGGCCCGCTTCAACCTGCCAAAGGGCCCTTATATCATTATCGGCCTCTCGATGGCCCTCCCTGTCATCGCCAAGCACGGCACCCCGGAACAGATCGAACGGTTCGCCGCTGCGACGCTGCTGGGTGACCTGACATGGTGCCAGTTGTTCTCCGAACCCGCGGCTGGCTCCGACCTTGCTGCGGTGCGCACACGTGCGGTGAAGGACGGCGACGACTGGGTGGTAAACGGGCAAAAGGTGTGGTCGAGCTGGGCGCATTTGTCCGACTGGGGTATCCTCATCGCCCGGACCGATCCCAGCCTGCCGAAGCACAAGGGGCTCAGCTTTTTCGTCGTCGACATGAAGACGCCGGGGATCGATGTACGGCCGATCCGTCAAATTTCGGGCGCGTCCGACTTTAACGAGACCTTCTTCACCGACGTCCGTATTCCCGATAGCTGCCGTATCGGTGCAGTCGGGGAAGGCTGGGCCTGCGCGATGACCGTGCTCACCGGGGAACGGTTGAACCAGGGCGGCAGCGACAATGGCGAGGGCATCGGCGGTCTGATCCACTACGCTGCACGCACTCCGCGCGGCCGCGGCACTGCGCTTGACAGCGAGGCCGTGCGCCTGTCGCTTGCCATGGCATACGCCGAGGAGCAGGCCGAGCGGCATTTCCAATCGCGCATGCGCACCATGGTTTCTCGTGGCGAGAATCCCGGCGCGATGGCCGCTGTCGTCAAGCTGGCTTTTGCCAGTCGCTACCAGAAGACGGCAGGGCTGGCGATGGAACTTCGCGAAATGGCGGGTATTGCACACCGTCCCGAAGAGGCTGACACTGCGCGCATTTGGTACGACTATATCTGGTCGACAGCGCTGCGGATCGCCGGTGGTGCCGACGAGGTTTTGCGCAACCAGATTTCGGAACGCGTGCTGGGCATGCCCGGTGACATCCGGGCGGACAAGAATGTCCCCTTCGACCAGCTCTGATCACTCCAACCAGCGGGCCTCTTTTGCGGGGCGCCTGGTATTCGTCGCGGGCGGCGGAAGCGGGATCGGCGAGGGGATTGCTCATGCCTTTGCCGCAACAGGCGCTTGCGTCGTTGTGGCGGACATCGATCCCGGCCGCGCAAGCGCTGCGGCAGCCGCCATTCGCGCCGAGGGTCACAAAGCGGTCGGCATGACGCTCGACGTTACCGAGCCCGGTGAATGGGGCAGGGCGCTGGACAGTGCAGAGCAGCAGTTCGGACCGCTTGGCCTGTTGTGCAACAGCGCTGGGGTGGTCGGTGCAGGGGTGCCGGTGTGGGACATTCGTCCCGATCGCTTCAGCCGGCTGTTCGATATCACCGTCCTTGGGGTGCTTCACGGCATCCGGGCTGCTGTTCCCAGAATGCGTGCCAATGGCGGCCACATCGTTACCGTAGCTTCAATGGCCGCAATCAACTCGGTTTCCGGGCTGGGAGATTACAGTGCGGCCAAGGCAGCTCTGCTGGGCCTGACGGACTCCCTTTCCTCCGAACTCGAGGGGAGCGGCATCGGAGCCTCGATCGTCATGCCGGGGCTTGTCCGCACGCGGCTTCGCGAGACTTCGGCAGCATTGTTGGGCGAGCAGGAAACGCGGATGCCCATGGTATCCATTCCCACCGACCTTTACATGGAACCCGGCGCGGTGGGGCGCATCGTCCTTGAAGCCGTGACCGAGGGAGAACGCTACATTTTCACTCATGAAGAGCGCAGGGCCGAAGTGGCACGTCGCTTTGCGGCTATCGAAGCGGGCTTCAACCGCCTGTCGGCCACACATCCACAGCAACGACAGCACGAGGCCGATCAATGAGCGACGGGAACGATTGCGGGCCTGCACCCGAGATTCTGGTGGAACGCGTTGAGGGGGTGATGACCATCATCTTGAACCGACCCGACCGCCTGAATGCGCTCGTGTCTTCAATGATGGCGGCTATGGCGGACGCCGTAGCCGATGCAGCACGTGATCCAGAGGTGGGCTGCGTGGTTCTGACCGGTGCCGGGCGGGGCTTTTGCGCGGGAGGCGACATCAAGGGTGGTGGAGAGGCAGCAAGCGCGACACCAGAGCGGGGAGGAAGGGTGGAGCAAAGCTTCACGCGCCTGCGGGGATTCATGGAAACCTCCCGCCTCCTGCACGAAATGCCCAAGCCTACGATCGCGATGGTCAATGGTCCTGTCGCAGGTGCCGGCATTGGCTTGGCCGGCGCATGTGATCTGCGCTTTGCCGGTGAGTCTGCGACGTTCCTTTCGGCGTTCGACCGAATTGGAGCCTCGGGCGACTTTGGCGCTACGTGGTTCTGGTCGAAGATCCTTGGCAGCGGGGCGGCACGCGAGCTGTTCTTTCTGGGCGAAAAGCTGGGTGCATCCGATGCTCTGGCCAAAGGAATTTATAGCAAGGTCTTCGCTGACGCAGACTTGCGGCGAGAAACGATGGCGCACGCAAAGCGGCTTGCCGACGGACCGCGCATGGGTTGGCGCTACATGAAGGCAAACTTGAACATGGCTGAGGACGGCCAGTTTGAAACTGCGCTCGACCACGAGGCGATGAACATGTGCCTCTCCACCTCCGCTGCTGCTTCGATCTATCTTGCTGCAAAGAAGCGCGCAGAATCCGATCGAAGCTGAAGGCAAAATCGTACTCCGTCATTCATAGCCGACTTGAATGAATTTTTTGGTACTGCGGCAACTCGCTGCCGGACTGTTGTAGTTGAAGGATCACGCATGAACGTTCACGAATATCAGGGCAAAGAACTGCTGGCCAAATTCGGCGTCGGCATCCCGGCCGGCATCGCCGCGCTGACGGTCGAAGAAGCCGTTGCAGCCGCCAAGCAGCTCCCCGGACCTCTGTATGTCGTGAAGGCGCAGATCCACGCGGGCGGCCGCGGCAAGGGCAAGTTCAAGGAACTCGGCCCCGATGCCAAGGGCGGCGTGCGCTTGGCCAAGACCATCGAGGAAGTCGAGGAATTCGCCAAGGAAATGCTCGGCAACACCCTCGTCACCATCCAGACGGGTGAAGCAGGCAAGCAGGTCAACCGCCTCTACGTGACCGATGGCGTTGATATCGCCAAGGAATATTACCTGTCGATGGTCGTCGATCGCGGCACCAGCCGGATCGCGCTGATCGTGTCGACTGAAGGCGGCATGGACATCGAGGAAGTCGCCCACTCGACGCCGGAAAAGATCGCCACGATCGTGATCGATCCGGTCGAAGGCTTCATGCCGCACCACGGCCGCGCTGTCGGCTTTGCGCTGAACCTGACCGGTGACCTCAACAAGCAGGCCGGCAAGATCGCTGGCCAGCTCTACAATGCGTTCGTGGCGCTCGATTGCGACATGCTCGAAATCAACCCGCTGGTGGAAACGAAAGACGGCAACCTGCTCGTCCTCGACACCAAGATGAGCTTCGACTCGAACTCGCTCTACCGTCACACCGACGTCTTCGCGCTGCGCGACGAGACTGAGGAAGACCCGGCAGAAATCGAAGCCAGCAAGTATGACCTTGCCTACATCAAGCTCGACGGCAACATCGGCTGCATGGTCAATGGCGCTGGCCTTGCCATGGCCACGATGGACATCATCAAACTGAACGGCGAATTCCCCGCCAACTTCCTCGACGTAGGCGGCGGCGCCAACAAGGAGAAGGTGACGGCTGCCTTCAAGATCATCCTCAAGGACCCGGCGGTGAAGGGCATTCTCGTCAACATCTTCGGCGGGATCATGAAGTGCGACATCATTGCCGAGGGCATCGTTGCTGCGGCCAAGGAGGTGAACCTCTCGGTTCCGCTGGTTGTCCGCCTCGAAGGCACCAACGTGCAGCAGGGCAAGGACATTCTCGCCAATTCGGGCCTGCCGATCGTCGCCGCCAACGATCTGGGCGATGCCGCCCAGAAGATTGTCGCTGAAGTTCGAAAGGTCGCGTAAATGTCCATCCTAATCGACAAGAATACCAAGGTCATCACGCAAGGCATGACCGGCGCTACCGGCACGTTCCACACCGAACAGGCGCTGGCATACGGCACCCAGATGGTTGGCGGCGTGACCCCCGGCAAGGGCGGCACGACGCACATTGGCCTGCCCAACTTCAACACCGTGGCCGAAGCGAAGCACGTCACGGGCGCAACCGCATCGTGCATCTATGTGCCGCCTCCGTTCGCTGCTGATTCGATCCTCGAAGCCATCGATGCCGAGATGGAACTGATCGTGTGCATCACCGAGGGTATCCCGGTGATGGACATGGTGAAGGTCAAGCGCGCGCTGGTCGGTTCCAAAAGCCGCCTGATCGGGCCGAACTGCCCCGGCGTGCTGACGCCGAACCAGTGCAAGATCGGCATCATGCCGGGTTCGATCTTCAAGGAAGGCACCGTGGGCGTCGTCTCGCGCTCGGGCACGCTGACCTATGAAGCGGTGTTCCAGACATCGAACATCGGCCTTGGCCAGACCACTGCTGTGGGCATCGGCGGTGACCCGGTCAACGGCACCAACTTCATCGACGTGCTGGAACTGTTCCTGGCCGACGAGGCGACCAAGTCGATCATCATGATCGGCGAAATCGGTGGCGACGCTGAAGAAATGGCCGCGCAGTTCCTGATCGACGAAGCCAAGCGTGGCCGCAAGAAGCCGATGGCCGGCTTCATCGCAGGCCGCACGGCACCTCCGGGCCGCCGTATGGGCCACGCCGGTGCGATCGTTTCGGGCGGCAAGGGCGATGCGGACAGCAAGATCGCAGCGATGGAAGCCGCCGGCATCAAGGTCTCGTCCTCGCCTTCGCTGCTGGGTGAGACGCTGGCCGAAGTGCTGAAAGTGCGCGTCTGATCGCGTGAAAGGTCTACGCTCCGGAAAGGCCGCCATGCGTTGGGGCCTTTCCGGCTACTTAATATCCAGCTGTTACGATGGGGACCCGCGTCGCGTGACGTTGAACCAACGTCAGATAAACGCCTACTTTCGCCAACACGCAGCGCTGGCGCCCGTAATAGGTGCGAACAGCAAACGGCCTTGGCCGTGCTTGCCAGAACTAAGGTTTTGGCCTGCCCTCGTTGCCCGCGCTCCCCTGTCGAGGACGGCTAACAGACAAAAATCGACGCTGCTCTGCAACAACTTCCTGGATTGCGGCCCGGGCATCGCGGCAGAAGTACGGCAGATTAACGAAGCCGTGCGGCATCGCGGCGTAAGCCGTGAGACGCACGGGCACGTCGGCTTGGCTTAATGCTTTAGAGTAAAGAATGCCGTCATCGTATAGTGGGTCATGCCCTGCAATCTGGATCAGTGCGGGCGGCAGGCCGCGCAAATCCGGCGCACGAAGTGGAGAAAAGCGCCAGTCCTCGCCGCTGTTTCCACCCAGGTACGATTTGATGAAGGCGCGAATTGCTGCAAGGTCCAGCATTGGAGCGTTCGAGTTTGTAACATAGGATCTGGTTTCAGCGACCAAGTCGACAGAAGGATAGATCAGCGCCTGGTGGTGAATCTCCGGGCCTCCCTCTTCGCGGGCCAGGAGGCTGGCTACGGCTGCCAGGTTCCCGCCAGCGCTCTGCCCCATTATACCTATCCGCCCCGCCTCGGCGCCCAGTTCGGTCATTTTCGCTGCCGCCCACTTCAGTGCATCGAAGCAGTCGTTCACTCCCGCCGGGAACGGATGCAGTGGCGACAAGCGATAGTCTACCGAGACGACGATAGCATCAAGATCCCGTGCAACAGTACTGGCGATCCAGTCAGTTCCGTTAAGGTCCCCGGCCGACCAGCCTCCACCATGAAATACCACCACAAGCGGCCGAGGCACCGCTGCCGACAGTTCAGGGGTGTAGATTCGTACAGGGATGGCGCATTCTCTGCCTGGAATGGCACGGTCTTCAATATGCACGCCACGAACGGGGACGCCACCTATCATCCGCGTCATTGCCGTGGCTCGTGGCCTGGGTTTCTTCTGGGCCTCTGCGTCAGGAGGTCTGACTTCGGTGGTCGCCTCAATCAGCTTCCCCAGTAACCTTGCGCCAGCCGTCAGTGGTTTTTGCACAACCGGTCGAGAAAGCAGATCCTGTGCCCTTGCACTTTGGTCGCCGGAACCATCAAGCAGGTTCGCGACGCTCCTACTGCTAGCAAGCTCGCGCGCTAGCTTGATACCGCCGAACACAAGTGCGCCGCTTGCGGCAAAAAGCGCGCGACGCCGCCTTATTCGATCAGCCATGGCGTGTGCAACTCCTTGATTTTCGGCAGCCGACCTATCCGCTACGCAATATTTTCCCGAACAGCGCAGGTTCGACTGACTGTGGCCACATGAATGCGATGTTGATCTTCTCGCCGTCGGCAACGGGAGAATTGCAGGACATTGATCGTGAGCGCTTGGGAAGGCGTGCTGGTCTCTGTCTTCCACCGACGGCGATCAAATCTCGATCAAGCTGACTGATCAGTACATTCAAACAGATGCGTCAAGGTGCCACGCACTTGAAGCTTGCTGCAAGATTAAGGTCACCCGTTCCTCGGTACACCGGCCGCGACGGAAAATCGCACAACGGACGAGTGCGGCCCGCAGCGCTGGGTCTGGCATCGGTCGTTATCAGGCTGCCAAGCGCAGGGGCAGTCCCGCCCTCTGCCCACGCCTCAAGAACCGGGAGCGAGTCAAACGTTGCCTGGAACCCCCCGACAGGGCCTGGCGCACCATGGGCAAAGCCTGGGATTATATAGAACCGGAAGAAGTCTCGTGTGGCAGTTAGCCCCAACAGCTTCACGATCTTGGTGTAGTAGTCGATCGGCACCTGGGGTCCGATGATACTGTCCGCCACCCCGGTAACCATCAGGATCTTCACGCCCTTGCGGCGGGCGACGTTTGCATTGGCCGCAGTAGTCATGCTGTCTTTTAGAGACGCAAACCGCTTCCACTGCGCCACCCAGAATGTGGGATCATGCGTGATGATGTTTTCGTCCGGTTTGCGGGTGACGAAGTAGCGAATAGGATCCTGGGAACCGTTCGCGTTGAAGTTCTGGCGGTAGTCGGGGGTCGCACCAAAATAGGGTATAGTCGCCGGACCGCCGAAAACCATGTAGCCCGCCATACTCTTTTCGTTATTTAGTTCAAATGGGAAGGGATTGCGCGCTCGAACGGTCCCCAACGCTTTCATTTGGGCGTCGCTGAGGCAGGTGTCGCCAGTGTCTGCGCCATCAGGACAACGCAGCGAGTCTACCGGGAACTTTGCCTCGCACGCGTCTGGATTGGAGATGAGCTGGTCGGCCGCTCCATCCATTGGGTCGCAGATCGCCAGCGCTTTCGTCCGGATCATCGCCTGCTTCGCCGGATTTATGTACGACCCCGGCACGGCGTTGGCGCCATAGAGTTTCTTGAACATTGTTGCGTTGTTCAGCACTCCGGCAGCCGTGTTGATCCCGGGATAGTATACGATCGCTCCACTATACTTTTCAGGCCAAAGGGACACTGCCGCCAAAGACTCCCCGCCGCCTCCGGAACCGCCGTTGATGTACTGTTTGGTCGGAGCTGACCCATAGAACCTGATCATCAGAGACTGCGCGACGTCCAGTGTCTTGCGCAACGAAGCGCTGGTGAAGTTCACGAAAGCCTCCTCATTCATGCCAAACGTGGCATCGACGAGTGGGCAAAATGGTCCGAGCGGTGCTGATTGTGGAGTACAGGTTCCGGTGTGGCCGCTATCGCTGCCGAACGTGGCGTAGCCTCGATCGAGCGGAGTTGGAGACTGGGAAGGTGCGTGGACGACGTTGTCGAGCCCCGTCCTAACGATCCCGTTGAAGCCACCGCCAGCAAACTGCATTGCCTTGTTGTTCCAAGAAGACGGGAGATTGGTCTGGAACTTGATTGGCGGCGCTTGCGGATCGACCGGGCTTATGATTCCGACGACTTTGCAATACTCCGGAGTAGAGGCAGTCGCACCGACCAGAGTTGCGCTTTGCACCGCGGCGCCAGTCGTGGGAAGCGTTATGGTCGTCGCGGCAATCGTGGCCCCCTGAAGTTCAGCACACCGCTGCGTGAAGCTTGCTGCTGTCGGCGTGGGAACGGCTGTTTGTGCGGAGCGATACGATGGCGCTTGCATCGTGCCACTGCAGCCCGCGATTACCAGCGACAAAACGTTGCAGACGATGGTCGCATGGATTCGCGAACCTTTGGCCCGATATCGCTTAGAACCCTCTGTCATGATTCACTCCTCCACGAATTTTTGAGTGCGAGCAGGCACAATAGCTGGCGGCGCACCATTGGGATTCCATGTCGAGCCTTCAGCACGCCGCGTGGCGTTTGCTCTCGCGGTGTGCTGGGCTCTGTGGAAATCTAACGCGATCTATTGTGCGTCCGCGCCGAAGCGGACGCGCATGCCTAAGCCGAACATGCGTGGTTCGCTGAACAGTGCGGCCCCGACGCCAATCGACTCGTAGGTCGGGGCGTAGTAGCTGTAGAATACTTTGTCCGTCACGTTGGTGACGAAGGCGAACAGCTGGATCGGAGAGCCCATGACATTGTCGAGAGACGCACGGAGGTTCAGAATTCCATAGGCTTTCTGATCGGCGGTCGGGTCTACAACCGTCGCGAACGGGTTGGGGTTTCGTTGAGCGCCCGTCCAGTTGTAGTCGCCGAATAGCTCTAGATCACCAAGCCCCGCGATCTCTCGGTCATATGTCGCCGTTACACCAAACCTGTCTCTCGCTCCCCCGAACTTTGTGCCAGAGAAGTCCGTCGGCACGCTGTTCACAACGCGGGTGAGCTTGTCGTACACCCCGTCGAAATGGCTGTAAAATCCGCCAAGGGTCAGCCCGAAACGGGTTGCAAAGGTGGCCTCAATCTCAGCTCCCTTTAGCGTAGCCTGAGGGCCGTTTAGAACCAGGGTTCGGATTTGATTGTCGACAGGGTCGCGGAAGACGTTGGTGAATTGAATGTCATCGTACTTCGTTCGATAGAGTGCAGCATTAAGACGCAATTTATTCGCACCGACTTCTATCTGGGTTTTCGCGCCCAGTTCAATGTCGGTCACGAACTCAGGCTGAAATTCCGTTTCTGGCGATCCAGCCCGCGCGTTTACATTGAAGCCACCGCCCTTGTAGCCACGGCGGGACGCCACATACAGCAGGGTATCGTCATTCGCCTGCCAGTTAATGCCTGCGTTCCAGGTCGTCGCACTAAAGCTGCTTGCAAATGGAATGCACGTCCGACCACCTGCCGGAGGCGGAGTCGGACAGACGCCGCTGTCGGGTGTGGGAACAACCGTGGGCGACAGATAGCTTAGGTTCTTCAGCGTGCGTTTGTCATCTGTGTAGCGGACGCCGCCCGTGATGCTGACGCCGGTTAGCAAATTCCCAAGATCATATGTGGCGGATGCAAAGGCTGCTTTGCTCTTGAACGTGCGCTGCGAAACCGTGATGCTCGGCCTCAAGCTGGGATTGAACTGAAGGATCGCGTCGAAGGTATTCGTCCAGGGTTTGACATCATCCGCGTAGAGACCGGTTATCCAGTCAAGTTTGTCGTCGAAGGACTTCCCCTGGAGCTGAAGCTCGCCAGAGAACTGTTTTTGCGAGGGCGGACCGCTGGTACCGCCTGTCCAGCCGGTCTCCGGCACATACGCGAGAAGGGGGAGTGGCGAGGAATCAATGTCGTTCGTGTTGCGATGCCTGTAGGCACGATAGCCCAGAACCAACTTCACGAGATACTTTTCGGAGAACCGATAGGTCGAAATGTTGGTTACGCCGTGGGTCTCAGTCACGTCGTAGAAATCGGTCACAGAATGGGCCGTCTTCCGAATGCCACGAGCCTGCTGGAGCGCCAGAAACGGAGCCAGAAAACTTAAGGGAGCGGCAGAATTGACCGAGGTCAGAATCATGCCTGCTCCATTCGTGTCGCTCTTGCTGTAGTCGACCAGCAGATAGTTCTCGAAGTCCGCGGAAGGCCGGGCAGCGATACCCAACCGCGCAGCCTTGTAACGGCGGTCGTCGAGATTGACGCCATTGGTGACTTCACGGGTGTAGCCGTCACGGTCAAAGATATCGAAAGCCGCGCGTACGAGCAGTTTATCATCGACCAATGGCGCATTGAGCGCTCCTTGGAAACGCCGCAGACCGAAATCACCCACTGTCGCTTCGGCGTATCCGCCAAATTCGTAAACAGGCCTTTTGGGCTCGAGCAGGACGGCGCCGCCCGTTGAGTTACGTCCGAATAAGGTGCCTTGGGGGCCCTTGAGCACCTGTACGTTTTGCAAATCGTAAAACGAGCCGCCGACAGCGGTGATCGTCGGCACTTCTGCGACGTAAACAGTTACAGCCGGATCCCCACCGCCGACGGCACCTGAAAGGCCTCGGATCGTAAAACTGGCGGCAGAACGGGTCGATGTGGGGTTTCCTACCGTCAGAGAGGGTACGCGCCCGGTAAGGTCTCGCGGATCGACGATGTTCAGCTTGCGAATTTGCTCGGTGGCGATCGCGGTAACGGCGGCAGGCACCTTCTGGAGAGGCTCTTCCGTCCGCCGGGCCGTCACGACAATATCCTCAATCTGCGCCGCCGAGGACTCATTCTGGTTTTGCGCAGCGCCACTGGAGGGCAAAACCAAGTCTTGTGCACGTGCCGGATTAGTAACCGCCACGGCAACCGCTGCGGCAGTCGACATCAGGCACGCAAGTCGCATGCTCATAGAACTCTCCCTTGAATGTTAGCATTTTTTTGCCGAGGTTCAGCACCCCCGGATGTCCGCTTAAAGTGCACTCATCCGCTTTTCGCGTCAAGAATTTTAGTTGACTCATTTGTCAAATAGTTTTCAATCTGTTTTACAAGTTAGATTATCTCGTATCGTTATCATGTTGAACACGCGGCGCGAGCCGACGTTGCACGGATCGTGCTGAAGGACCTGCTTCCCCGCGCCTTTTGGGAGCGCTAGGTCGACATGGTCACGGAAGACACGACCTGAGTGATGTAAATTACCGGCATCCGCACACTCGAAGACTCCGCCTGACTGCGTGTGGCAACCGACCAGTACTCTCGCTTTGCTGTCGGTTGGCCGATGCAGAGCCGACAGAACACCAGTGTGGTGCTAACCGCGCTGCGCCCGTGGGTGGCAGCAGTTGCGCTCGGCTTTGGCAGAATTGCGCCGGCAGGACTGGTCTCGGATCTGCCGGGGGTGCCAAAAGGCACACTAGGCTGGATCAATATCGATGTGTCGGGTGAGCTTATTGCAATCGACAGCCAGGTCCGTCCAGTCGCGCTATAGCTGGTGCTCGATTTCGTCAGGACGTTTGGAGTTATAAGCCTGAATGCAGCTTGAGCTTTTTGCGTAGTGCCGGCTTGGCCTTAGCCACCACCGGTTCGACTGGCGCCGCCCAGCGTTCGGAAACCAGCTTCTCTGAGATCCTGATTCGGAAGTTTCTCAATTCCAGCAATATCTTGCGGTTCTGCACGTGACCATGCGGATTGAAGCGATCAGTGCCCAGGCGGTTGAAGATGCGATGGACTTTTCCCAGTCCTTGGCAAGCCGTCGGCAGCGGCCGAGCCATGCGAAGGTTCGCTCGACAACCCATCGCGGGGTAGCACCTCGAAGCCTTTGGCCCTGTCCGATCGCTTGATGATGTCGATTGTCCACTTGCCCATGCCGACGAGAGCGGATCGCAGTTTGTCGCCTGCATAGCCGCCGTCGGCGAACACGTGGCGTAGCCATGGGAACCGCGGGCGCGCTGCAGCCAGCACATCAACAGCCCCGTCGCGGTCTTGGATGTCGGCAGCGTGGACGAGGATGAAGATCAGGAAACCGCAGGTGTCTGTCAGGATGGGCCGTTTACGGCCTTTGACCTTCTTGCCAGCGTCAAAGCCAGATATTCCGCCACTTTCAGTAGTCTTCACCGACTGGCTATCGATCACTCCAGCACTAGGTGAGGCTTCGCGTCCTTCGATTTCCCGCAGGTTCTTGACCAGCACGGTGTTGATGGCTTCAAACAGACCGGCATCGCGCCAGGCGTAAAAGTAGCGCTGCACCGTCGACACCGGCGGAAAGCACTTGGGCAAAAGTCGCCACGCGCACCCGCTCGCGGCAATGTAGAGTATCGCGTTCGGAACTTCGCGCATGTCTGCCGTTCGAGGTCGGCCTCCACGCCTGGCCGGAGGAACGAATGGCGCTGTCAGCGCCCACTCCACATCTGTCATATCCGATGAATATCGCAGTCCCTCCCGGCTATGCTCGCGCCGGGCAATACCAGTCCATGTCACCATTCACTCCATCTCTTCGCAAAGAGGTGTGAATCACAACATGCGGGTATTGCTCAACAACTTTCGGTTCGGGCTCTGATTCCGCTGGCAATCGCGCCGGTTCACTGGAGCATTCGATGGGTGCAACCTTGAAATCCATTTAATGACGCAAGTAGCATGTTTCCAAAATAGCTATGAATGATCGACAAGGTGCAGTGAAAGCGCTTCGGCTGCATCCCGTTGATCGTCGTTCAGTGGGCTTATCAAATTTGCGCTCTGAATGTCTGATTATCGCCAACTGATGCCCGATTCCGGACAGTTTCGAACGTCCGCGAATCCAGATGTGACCATGCCGTCAGTTTCTTGACTTTCGCCATGCTACGCCGTGTGCATTTGCTTGTTGCCTTCCCCTGATCTGATGCCCTTTTGATCTGCCTCGCGAGCGCAGCCGGTGGTCGGTTGCCTTGCTCACATGAGGCAGCCGATGACCGTCATCCCGATCCAATCGCAGGCATCGTCGCGCGGTGCGCGCATGCTCCGCACTGCGCTGGGGCCGGCGATTGCGGCCTGGCTCGAGGACGCCTCTGTAATCGAAGTCATGCTCAATCCCGACGGACGACTCTGGATCGACCGGCTGGGAGCCGGAATCGCCGATACGGGGAGCGGGATGTCCGCTGCCGATGGCGAGCGGATCATCCGGCTAGTTGCGCACCATGTCGGGGCCGAAGTTCATGGCAACTCGCCGCGAATATCGGCGGAGCTTCCCGATACTGGGGAGCGGTTTGAGGGGCTGCTGCCACCTGTCGTGGCCGCACCGAGCTTCGCGATCCGAAAGCCTGCCGTCGCAGTGTTCACGCTCAGCGACTATGTCACGGCGCAGATCATGTGCCGATGGCAGGCCGATGCACTTTGCCATGCGGTTGCGGACAAGAAAAACATCCTCGTCGCCGGCGGGACATCGACCGGCAAGACGACCCTTACCAACGCACTGCTTGCCGAGGTCGCCAAGACCGCTGACCGCGTGGTCCTGATCGAAGACACCCGCGAACTGCAATGCGCCGCGCCCAACCTCGTATCGCTTCGTACCAAGGACGGCGTTGCAACCCTCTCCGACCTGGTTCGCTCGGCCCTACGGCTGCGGCCAGACCGCATTCCCATCGGTGAGGTGCGCGGTGCCGAAGCCCTCGATCTGCTCAAGGCCTGGGGCACCGGTCACCCAGGTGGGATCGGCACCATCCATGCCGGATCCGCGCTCGGCACGCTGCGGCGCATGGAGCAACTCATCCAGGAAAGCGTGGTCACCGTGCCGCGCGCGCTGATTGCCGAGACAATCGACGTCATCGCCGTACTTGTCCGTGACGGCACCGGGCGGCGGCTCGCCGAACTCGCCCAAGTCACCGGGCTCGATGAGCACGGCGACTACCGCATTCTTCCCATAAACCCCCATCCCCGAGGAGACCGTTCGTGATCCATACCTTTTCCCGTGCCCGCACCCGGATGTCCGCAGCCGTGCTTGGCAGCCTTGTGATGCTTGCGGTCGCCACGCCAGCCCATGCCGCCGGATCATCGATGCCATGGGAGGCCCCGCTTCAGTCGATCCTCGAATCCATTCAGGGGCCGGTGGCCAAGATCATCGCGGTGATCATCATCATCTCGACCGGGCTGGCGCTTGCCTTCGGCGATACGTCTGGGGGTTTCCGAAAGCTGATCCAGATCGTGTTCGGCCTGTCGATCGCCTTTGCCGCCTCGTCCTTCTTCCTGTCGTTCTTCTCGTTCGGCGGCGGAGCGCTGGTCTGATGGACACCACGCCGCCTGGATTGCCCGACGGATTTGTCGTTCCCGTTCACCGCGCGCTGACCGAGCACATCCTGCTCGGCGGTGCGCCACGCGGCCTCGCGATTGCGAACGCCACGCTGGCAGGGGCGATCGGCCTCGGTCTCCGCCTCTGGATCGCGGGCCTGGTGATCTTCGCGCTCGGCCACATGGTTTCGGTCTGGGCGGCGCGGCGCGATCCCCAGTTCGTCGATGTCGCGCGGCGGCACTTACGTTTTCCCACTTATCTGAGGGTCTGAGCCAATGCTCTCGCTTCGCGAATACAGGAACAAGGCTGAGCGGCTTGCGGACTTCCTGCCTTGGGCGGCGCTGGTCGCGCCCGGCGTGGTGCTCAACAAGGACGGCAGCTTCCAGCGCTCGGCCCGCTTTCGTGGTCCTGATCTCGACAGTGCGACGCCTGCCGAGCTGATCGGAACGACGGCCCGGCTCAACAGTGCACTGCGTCGGTTGGGGTCGGGCTGGGCGATCTTCGTCGAGGCGGTGCGCCGCCCCGCACAGGACTATCCCGACAGCACCTTCCCGGATCCGGCCTCAGAACTGGTCGAGCGCGAACGCGCCGCGCAGTTCGCCGAGGAAGGCGCGCATTTCGAGAGCGGCTATTTCCTGACGCTGTTGTGGATGCCGCCTGCCGAGGACGCCGCGCGCGCCGAGAGCTGGCTTTACGAGGGCAAGGTTGAAAAGGGCATCAATCCCAAGGAGCTGCTCGATCTCTTCATCGATCGCACCGAGCGGCTGTTGCGCCTGATCGAAGGTTTCGTACCCGAAGTCGCCTGGCTCGATGACGCCGAGACGCTGACCTATCTGCACAGTTGCATCTCGACGCGGCTTACCCAAGTTCGCGTTCCCGAAATCCCGATGCACCTCGACGCGCTGCTGGCCGACGAGCCGCTCACCGGCGGACTCGAACCGCGCCTGGGTCGCGCGCATCTGCGCACGGTGACGGTAAACGGCTTTCCCAGCGCGACCTTCCCGGGCCTGCTTGACGAGCTTAACCGGCTCGCTTTTTCCTACCGTTGGTCGACCCGCGCGATCATGCTCGACAAGACCGATGCGACCAAGCTGACCGCGAAGATCCGCCGCCAATGGTTCGCCAAGCGCAAGTCGGTCGCCGCGATCCTCAAGGAGGTCATGACCAACGAGGCATCGACACTGCTCGACAGCGATGCCTCGAACAAGGCTGCCGATGCCGATGCAGCGCTGCAGGAGCTTGGCGCCGACCATGTCGGCCAGGCCTATGTCACCGCCACGGTCACCGTCTGGGACGAAGACCCCGCTCTGGCGGCTGAGAAACTGCGTCTGGTCGAAAAGGTCATCCAGGGCCGCGATTTCACGGCGATTGTCGAGGGTATGAACGCGGTCGAGGCCTGGCTCGGATCGCTCCCCGGCCATGTCTACGCCAACGTCCGGCAGCCGCCGATTTCCACGCTCAACCTTGCCCACATGATCCCCCTATCAGCCGTGTGGGCCGGGCCGGAACGGGACGAGCACTTCCGCGCACCGCCGTTGTTCTATGCGCGAACCGAAGGCTCGACTCCGTTCCGGTTCTCACTCCATGTCGGCGATGTCGGCCATACCCTGATCGTCGGCCCCACGGGTGCGGGCAAGTCGGTCCTGCTCGCGCTGATGGCCATGCAGTTCCGGCGCTACAGCCAAGCTCAGGTTTTCGCGTTTGATTTCGGGGGCTCGATCCGCGCTGCTGCTTTGGCCTGCGGTGGTGACTGGCAGGATCTGGGATCAAGTCTTTCCGAAGACAGCGCTGGCGCAGTGCAGTTGCAGCCGCTGGCGCGCATCAACGAAGCTGCGGAGCGCAATTGGGCGGCCGAGTGGTTGCAGGCCATTCTCGCTTCTGAAGGTGTCACCATCGATCCGGTGACCAAGGAGCATCTCTGGTCTGCGCTTACATCTCTGAGCACGGCACCGGTTGCCGAACGAACGCTGACCGGCTTGGCCGTACTGCTCCAGTCGCAGGCACTCAAGCAGGCCCTGGCCCCTTACTGCATCGGCGGGCCGTTCGGACGACTGCTCGATGCGGAGGTCGAGCATCTGGGCGTGGACAGCTTTCAGGCTTTCGAGACCGAAGGCCTGACCGGATCGGCTGCAGCGCCCGCAGTGCTTTCCTACCTGTTCCACCGGATCGAGGGGCGGCTCGACGGCTCGCCGACGATGATCATCATCGACGAGGGCTGGCTGGTGCTCGACAGCCCGGCGTTTGCCGCACAGCTGCGCGAATGGCTCAAGACGCTGCGCAAGAAGAACGCGAGCGTGGTGTTTGCGACCCAGAGCCTCGCCGACGTCGAATCCAGCGCGATCGCGCCCGCCATCATCGAAAGCTGCCCGACCCGCATCTTCCTGCCCAACGAGCGCGCGGTCGAACCGCAGATATTGAGCATCTATCGCCGCTTCGGCCTCAACGACCGCCAGATTGAGATCTTGGCCCGTGCGACACCGAAGCGCGACTACTACTGCCAGTCCGCACGCGGCAACCGGCTGTTCGAACTGGGGCTGGGCGAGGTCGCACTCGCGTTTACCGCCACGTCGTCGAAGACCGACCAGCTGACGATCGGCGAACTGACGCAGGCGCACGGAGTTGACGACTTCGCGCGCCAGTGGCTGCGGCGTCGTGGTCTAGCCTGGGCCGCCGACATGCTGCCCGCACCGCAACCTGTTCCCCCAGCCCGAAGCCCCAAATCCCCCTCGGGCCAACCCCAGGAGTAGTGCCCATGAAATCGCCTCATATAAAGAGAACCGGGCTTCGCCATGTGCTGGCGGCCGGGGCGGCTATCCTCTCGCTGACCGCGACGGTGCTCGTGCCCACACCGGCTTATGCCCAGTTCGGCGGCATTGTCTACGATCCCTCGAACTACGCGCAGAACGTGCTGACCGCAGCGCGCTCACTCGAGCAGATCAACAACCAGATCCGTGCATTGCAGAACCAGGCGACCTCGCTGATCAACGAAGCGCGCAATCTCGCCACTCTGCCGACCAGCGTGCTGGCACCGCTCCAGCAGCAGATCCAGCAGACGCAAGCGCTGCTCGGGCAGGCCAAGCGGATGGCCTACAATGTCCAGCAAATCCAGACTGAGTTCGCGCGTCAGTACAGGTCGATGGACCTGACCGCATCGCAGCGAACCATGGTCGATGGCGCGGAAGGCCGCTGGCAGAACAGCGTGGCGGCGTTCGAGGACGCACTCAAGGTCCAGGCCGGCGCGGTCGCCAACATCGAGGACACGCGAAACGCGGTGACCGACCTTGTGACCGCCAGCCAGTCGGCGAGCGGCGCACTGCAGGCCGCCCAAGCCGGCAATCAGCTCCTCGCGGTCCAGTCGCAACAACTCACCGATCTGATCGCCAGCGTGACTGCGATGGGGCGCGCCCAGACACTCGATGCCGCGAACAGTGCTGCCGCCAAGGCCCAGGCACGCGAGCAGCTGCGCCGGTTTCTCGCTCCCGGGCGTGGCTACGTCACCACTTCGGTCCAGATGTTCCGGAACTGAAGCGATGGACACCAAGCTCTTCGCGCGGATCGGAGCCGGTGCCTTCGTGGCCATCGCTTTGACCATGACCGCACTTCAGCTGCGCGAAGAGCCAGCCCGGACAGTGCCCGAAATCGAAACCGTCATCGACAGCGAAGGCGACCCGCTCGCAGCAATGCTGCGTGAGTGCGCCGCGATGGGCGAAGAGGCGCTGGACGTTCCAGCCTGCCGCGCAGCCTGGTCAGAGAAGCGGCGGCGCTTCCTTGGCATCAAAGGCGAGGCCAGCAGTCCGGTCACGACGGAGAGCGTACCTATTGTGGTGCCTGCGGATACTAAACCAGCAAAGGGCCAATGACATGGGTGGCACCGGCGTCATCGACCGCTTCCTCGACATCTTCTCGCGCTACATCGACAGCGGCTTTGGCCTGCTCCACGGCGAGGTCGCGTTCATTGCGACCACGCTGATTGTCATCGACGTGACCCTGGCCGCCCTTTTCTGGTCCTGGGGCGAGGCTGACGACGTGATCGCGCGCCTCGTCAAGAAGACACTTTTCGTCGGCATTTTCGCCTACATCATCGGCAACTGGAATAACCTTGCCCGCATCGTCTTTGAGAGCTTTGCCGGTCTCGGTCTAAAGGCCAGCGGCACGGGGTTCACAGCGACGGAACTGCTCCAGCCCGGCCGTGTCGCACAAGTTGGGCTCGATGCCGCCCGTCCGCTGCTGGACTCGATCTCGGGTCTGATGGGCTACGTCAGCTTCTTCGAGAACTTTGTCCAGATCGTTATCCTGCTGGTCGCCTGGGCGATCGTCATCATCGCCTTCTTCGTCCTCGCGATCCAGCTGTTCATCACGCTGATCGAGTTCAAGCTGACCACGCTGTGCGGCTTCGTGCTGATCCCTTTCGGACTGTTCGGCAAGACCGCCTTCATGGCCGAACGTGTGCTTGGCAACGTGATCTCGTCGGGCATCAAGGTCCTGGTCCTCGCGGTAATCGTCGGCATCGGCTCGACCATCTTCACCGAGTTCACCAGCGCGATCGGTGCAGAGCCTACAATCGAGGACGCGCTGTCGCTTGTGCTTGCCAGCCTCGCCCTGCTTGGCCTCGGCGTGTTTGGCCCCGGCATCGCCAATGGCATCGTCTCGGGCGGACCACAGCTTGGCGCAGGCGCTGCAGCTGGCACCGCATTGCTTGCAGGCGGAGCCGCAGCTGGCGCGGTGGCAGGTGGACGGATGGCAGGCGGCGCAGTCGCGAGCGCCGCGTCCAATGTTGCCCACGGCACCTCGCGCGCGGCGGGCGGTGCGACCATGGCCTATGCACTCGGCTCTGCCGGCAAAACCGGAGGCGATGCGGTGGGCTCGGGCATGGCTGCTGTCGGCGACGCCGCTGTCGGTGCCGCCACCTCGCCGCTGCGTAAGGCTAGCGACTCCATGCGCCAGTCGTTTCGCGATGGGGGCCGCGCTGCGATCACCAACACCGGCGGCGATATCTCGCCTTCGGGCACACCCGGCCCCAACACGCCGCCCGCCGCACCTGCCGAAGGCGATCAGGGTCAGCCCAGCTGGGCGAAGGCGATGAAGGACCGGCAGACCGTGACTCACAGCCTGGGTGTGGCTGCGCACACACTCAAAGCCGGCGACAGCCATGGCGGCGGCGCTTCCATCGACACTTCGGAAAAGGACTGACCCATGTTTCGACGACCCTCGATCCGCTACGGCAAGACCCCCGAACCTGAAACGCCTTACCAGCGGGCGGCGCAAGTCTGGGATGACCGCATCGGATCGGCCCGCGTCCAGGCGCGCAGCTGGCGGCTCGCCTTCTTCGGTGCGCTTGGCCTCTCGACCTGCCTCACTGCCGGGATCATCTGGCAAGGTGCACGCGGGTCGATCATTCCCTGGGTGGTTCAGGTCGACAAGCTCGGTGAAGCGCAGGCCATAGCCCCTGCCGATGTCGGTTACCTGCCTTCCGATCCGCAGGTCGCATTCCATCTGGCACGGTTCATCGAGCAAGTCCGGGCCATCCCCCACGACCCGATCATCGTCCGCCAGAACTGGCTGCGCGCCTACGACTTCGCCACCGACAAGGGTGCGCTTGCGCTCAACGACTATGCCCGGACCAACGACCCTTTCGCCCTGATTGGGCGCGAACAGGTCGGGGTGGACGTGACCAGCGTGATCCGCGCCTCGCCGACGAGCTTCCGCGTCGCTTGGGTCGAGCGCCGCTACCGCGACGGAAGTCTTGCCGAGACAAGCCGCTGGACCGCGATTCTGACCATCGTCGTCCAGGTCCCCCGCACCCCCGATGCCGTCCGCAAGAACCCGCTCGGCATCTTCGTCAACGCCATCAACTGGTCGAAGGAACTCGGATCATGATCAGCACTCTGGTCGCGGCATGCCGCCGCATCGCCGCCACAATGCTCGCAGCCAGCACGGTGGTGGCTTACCCTGCGCAGGCTCAGGAGCATCAGCCTGCCGCGCCTGCACTGTCCAATGCGGTGTCGCAGGCACCTCCTTCGCCGGGCGTGATCGTGGCCATCCCTGTGCCACTCCCGCTTCCCGGTCAGCTCCAATCACTTCCGCGGCGCCTCCCACCCCACGCCGCGGGCCGCTCCCATCCGTCCGGGAGTAACCCCACTCTGCAGGACAGGGTGGGAGCGGCGATGGAGGCGGCTCGGGTCCAGCCCGAGCGCGCCGGGTTCCTCAACGCGATGCAGGTCTTTCCCTACACCGAAGGCGCGCTTTACCAGGTGTATGCCAAGCCCGGTCAAGTGACCGACATTGCGCTGCAGGAGGGCGAGCAGCTTGTCGGCTCGGGGCCCGTCGCGTCGGGCGATACAGTGCGCTGGATGATCGGCGACACGGTGAGCGGGGCTGGCACCAATGCGCGGGTCCATATCCTGGTCAAACCGATTCGGCCCGACATCACGACCAATCTTGTGATCAACACCGACCGGCGCACCTACCATGTCGAATTGCGCGCCAATCCGTCGGTCTACATGGCGTCTGTCTCCTGGACCTATCCGCAGGATGAGCTGATCGCTTTGCGCCAAGCGCGTACCGAAGCAGACCGCACCGCCCCGGTCGCGGCAGCCATGGACCTCTCGCTGCTTAACTTCCGCTATGCGATCGACGGCGACAAGGCCGAGTGGCGTCCGCTCCGCGCCTTCGATGACGGTACCCGCGTGTACATCGAATTTCCCGAAAGCACCGCGCAAGGCGAGCTTCCGCCGCTGTTCGTGATCGGAACGGGCGGCGATGCCGAACTGGTCAACTACCGCGTCTCCGGTCGCTACATGATCGTCGATCGCCTGTTCGCCCAGGCCGAACTGCGGATCGGCGGGCGCAAGGGGCAGAAGGTCGTCCGTATCACGGCCAACAAACGGGTGCGGGCATGACTGACCAGCCTCAGCCCCAGATCCAACCCCCGGCCGAAGGCGACTCGGTGATGGACCCTGAAGCCACTGTCAAACTTCGTGGGGATCCGCCGCGCGTCATGCGTCTGTCGCGCAAGGCGATTGGCATTGCTTCGGCTTGCGGGTGCGCGATTGTCGGAGGTGCGCTTATCTACGCGCTGCAGCCCCAGGGGCACAAGGACGCAGACGAACTCTACAACACCGATGGCGTAACCGTCGCGGACAACCTTGCCGGCGCGCCGAAGGACTACGAGTCGGTGCCCAAGCTCGGTCCGCCGCTACCCGGCGATCTCGGCAAACCGATCCTCGACGCCCAGCAGCGCGGTGACATGGCCGCCTTGCCGCCAGCGGGTGTGGCGACCGGGGCACCCAACACTGCGGCAACAGCCGCCGATGTGGCGCGCCAACGTGCGGAACAGGAGCGCGAATCTGCGCGCGCGAGCCGCCTGTTCTTTGGTGGGGGCACCACTGCGAACAGCAGCGGCTCGGCTAGTGCGCTTGCGCCTGTTGCCGGAGATCTCGAACAGCCTGTCGCTGCCCCCCAAGACGAAGCGGGCCGCAAGCAGGCCTTTCTCGAGCGCACCAGCGATCGCCGGACTGTTTCGGCTGAACGTTTGCGAGGACTCGCATCGCCGGCGATATTGCAGGCGGGATCAGTTATTCCGGCGGCATTGATCACCGGGATCCGCTCGGATCTGCCGGGGCTGGTGACCGCGCAGGTCACCCAGAATGTTTATGACAGCCCGACCGGGCGCATTCTGCTGATCCCGCAAGGGTCGCGGCTGATCGGCGACTATGATGCTGATGTCTCGCTCGGTCAGAGCCGGGTGCTGCTGGCCTGGAACCGGCTGATCCTGCCCGACGGGCGCTCGATCGTGCTTGAACGGCAACCGGGGGCGGACCCGCGCGGCTTTGCCGGTCTGCAGGATCGCACGGATTATCACTTGGGCGGTGTCCTCAAGGCGGCCCTTGTGTCCACACTCCTGGGTGTCGGCTCGGAGCTTGGGGCGGGCAATGACAGCGACCTCTCGCGGTCTATCAGGCGAGGCACGCAGGACAGCGTCAATCGCGCAGGCGAACAGGTCGTGAGCCGCGAACTCAATGTGCTGCCCACGCTCACGATTCGGCCCGGATCCCTGGTTCGTGTGCTGGTGACCCGCGATCTCGTGCTTGGAGACGGACAATGACGCGGCTCAAGCTTACCGACTTGGCCGATGAAAAGCCTGTAAAACTGAACGTCGACGTTTCGGCGCGACTGCACCGGGAGTTGATCGCCTATGCCACTGCGTTGAACGAAGGTGATCCCAATGGCGCGCCGCCGCCTGAGCGGCTCATTCCGCCGATGATCGAACGGTTTATTGCCACTGACCGTAGCTATGCCCGCACGCGCCGATCGACCCATCGCGAATAGCCTCCCGGTCACAGATGTGTTGGCGGCAGATGGAGATCAGGGCGGACTTGCCAGTAAGGCCCGATACCCGGTAGTCATCATCGCCCGCGCCTCGCGGATCAGCCGAAACGTATGGCGCCGCTCTGAAGAGCCTTTCCATTCGGCCGACCGGCCAAAATCCTGCCCCTGATAAATTGCCTGCATGGCCACATCGCGTGCACTGGTACCGGGCACCGCCATGATATCGAGAATGCGCAGGAGCAGATCGAGCCGGTAGCGTTGGTACGAACTGGGGGTGTCTGCGCCAATGTTCGGTGAAGGCGCGACACCATCCACATGCGCTTTTAGCCGGGTCACTGCGCGATATCGCAGTGCGAGATGGCAATCGATCGGGATGATGGCCGCGAGGCTGGTCATGCTCGCATCGCACGGCATTGTGACACGGACGGTTCCAAGAGGCGACTGCAGCGCCAGATGTCGCATGGTCTCGCATGCGTGGTCCGCCATCAAACCATGCGCAGTCACAAGCTGGCGCGCGTCTATTCCTTGCTGCCCCGTAAGCGCGGGACCTAGCACGACAGTTCCGGGATGTGTTTCGGGCAACCAGGATGCGGGCTGTTCGTCGGTACCGCGCGTTGGATCGAACGGGAAAGGCAAGGCCCCATTGCCGGGCCATCTCCTCATGTTCGAGCGACAGGCTGTGGGGAGAAAGCATGCGATACGCCGCTTGGTATTGCGGATCGCGACGCAGGAATTCCTGGGCGTAGTCCGCATAGTCCCATTGGCCCATCGCATCCATTTGCCGCACTCCGAAACAAGAGCCGAAGATCGATGATTACCGACAAGCCGACTATTCCCAGGGCTGGGGAGGGGGCTCCCCAGAAGTGGGGATGGACTTTTCAAAACTCCTGGCCTGGCGATGGGGATCAACGCCAGACGCCGAGCCCGACGGCCGTGCCGTCCCCAATAGGTGAACGCTGATGTCATGAGAGGAACTATTGCTCGGGATCTGCGAACTGGATTTCTCGCGATTGGGCATTTCTAGCCTTGGCACCGGCCGCGTCGCTGCGGGGCGTCAGTCCGTCCCAAATGCCTGCCATGAAACAACGGACCCGCACACCGCACACTCATCTCCTGGCAGAGGCGCCGTAGATGCTCCGGTGCCCGCCCCGGCGCACAGTGCAACCCGGCTGTGCCGGGTCCTCCGCTCTGCTTCGGCCCTGCGGGTGCAATGCGCACCTGCAGGGCGGGCGTGGGCATCCTGCCGCCGCCCTCGCCATTCGGGCAAGAGTCCGTGTCGGCCGGAAAACGCTCATGTTCCCATTTGATCTCAGCCAGTTCCTCGACCGGTTGCTCCTCGTTGGGCATTTGCGCCGGCGCCGTCGCCTGCACGCCATGCGTATCGCGCTGAATTCACTGCCCACGTTTCATCAGACCGTCTTCCGGCTCATACGCTTCGAGGGCCTGTCCAGCACTGCGGCGGCGGAACAATTGGGTGTAAGTCTACTCCAGGTCGAAGACGCACTCGCCGACGTCCTTGTCGCGCTGGTCGAGGCCAACCGATGGTGAACAGCGGCGCATTGCTTCGGCACCAAACCGCAAATCCAGAAGTCGCCAGCACGCAGCACTGCGCAAGTAGCGGCCAATCACACAGACAAGGTGTCCTGAAAGATTGGGAGTTAGTGCAGAACGTACCCGTGATCGACGACTAAGGTGCCGCGCTGTGTGCCGCGGCAACGTCCTGCTCCAGCGCTGCAATCCGCTCGGAACAAACGGCGTGGACGACTCTTCCCAATTCCTCAATCTGCTCTGCGAGCCACGCAAGCTCCTCAGCGCTGATCGTGTAATGCTTCGAGTAGCGCGCCTTGACGTAGGCCTCTTTCAACTTCTCGAACAGGGCTCGCTGCTTGCGATCTTCGTTCGGCCAAACGTGGGCCAGACGACGATCGAGCCGTTCTGCCTGTGTTCGCAGAAAACCGAGGTTGTGGACGTGTGGCGTTTATGCCGACCGGCGGACTATGTCGAGCTGGCGCAGGGATCGGCGGTTCTCCAACAACATGCGCGCAATGGGCGCGGCATAGTTTCGCGGTCTCGCGCCACGTCCAATTGCCGGTAAGGTGCGAATTTCGTGTCCGCTATACCGCTCATTTTCGCAACCAAAGCTTGCGTCTAATGCGCGGGCAAGCGAGACTCTTGGGGTGAGGAAAGACGTCGACCACCTGCCACCGATCCAGCAGCAGGAGCTGGAGCGGGTGACGCAGATCCTGATGGACGAGTTTACCGTTGCGATTTCGCGCGCCACGCAACCGTGGAAGAAAAACGGCAAGATCCAGAAGATTGTCCTGTTCGGCAGTTACTCCCGTGGGGATTGGGTGGATGAGCCGGACAACGGCTACCAATCGGATTACGATCTGCTGATCATCGTCAGCCATCCTGACCTGACCGACATCGCAGAATACTGGTACGTCGCCGAGGACCGGATCATGCGTGATCCGGCCATCGCCCGCCCGGTGAACATCATTGTCCACACGCTGGACGAGGTGAATCAGGGCCTTACACGTGGCGAATACTTCTGGGTCGACATCGCGCGCGACGGGATCGCCCTCTATGAGCTGCCCGGCACAACTCTCGCTACACCACAGCCGCTGACGGCTGTTGATGCCTATGAAATGGCGACGAATTATTTGGCGCAATGGCATCCCAGCATCGAAGATCTCCTCGCCGGTGCCGAACTATATCGCGAACGAGGCAATGCGAACCTTGCGGCCTTCACGCTTCATCAGGCGGCAGAACGGGCCTACATCTGCTACCTTCTGGTCCGCAGCCAATACGTCCCGCGCTCCCACAACCTGAAGTTTCTGCGCTCTCTGGCCGAGGACAAGGAGCCGGCGCTGATCGACTGCTGGCCGCGAGCGACCAAGCTCGACCGGCGGCGGTTCGAACTCGCAAAGCGCGCTTATGTCGAAGCACGGTATTCTGCCAGCTATGAGATCGGCATCGACGATTTGCATGCAATCCGGACAGCCGTCTGCAAGCTACGCGACACGGTGGAGAGCGTGTCGCGAGCATGGATCGATAGCCTGCAGCAGGCGGTCGCTTCCTGATCCCGGCTACAGCGCGTCGAGAAAAGCGAGCAGCTTATCCGCAGGTTTGAAGCGTCCGGTCTTTTGGCCGTTGAAGGGCTCTATCTTCGCCAACGCCGCTTCCTTCAAGGCGAGGTGAGCATGGAGGTAGACCTGCGTCGTCTTGATCGATGCGTGGCCGAGCCAGAGCGCGATCACCGAACAATCGACGCCAGCCTGAAGCAGCTCCATGGCGGCGCTATGACGCAGGACATGTGGAGTGACATTCTTGTGCCGAAGCGATGGACAGTGTTCTCGTGCTGTCGCGACATGGCGAGCCAGCAACCGCTGTACGGCGTCACAGCTTAGCGGGCCGCCGTGGATGTTGGGAAACAACCGCGTTGAGCCGCGAATGCCCGCCTCCATCAGCCAGACCTGAAGGGCACTGCGCGCCTGTTTGGTCAACGGGGTACATCGCTCCTTCCGGCCCTTGCCAAGGCAACGGACATGAGGGCCAACGCCGAGGAATACGGCGTCGCACTCAAGCTGCACGATCTCCGACACCCGAAGACCGGTCTGCACGGCCAGCAGAAGCAGCATGTAATCGCGCCTGCCAATCCACGTGCTGCGGTCCGGTGCCGCCAGGATCGCGTCGATCTCGCTGCGTTCGAGGAAATGTACCTCGCGCTTGTCATGAAGCTTGCCGGGGATGGCGAGAACGCGCTGGATCTGCCCGCTGTAGGCGGGCTCTTCGAACGCCACGAAGCGAAAGAAGGCGCGGATCGCTGTAAGACGCAAGTTGCGGGTCTTGATCCCGATCGACCGGTTAGCCTCGAGATCGTCAAGGAAAGCCCCAATGAACGCGGCATCCAGATCGATCAGATCGAGCCGGGATGGCTGCTTGCCCAATTTTGCCTGAGCAAAGGCAAGCAGTAGCCGGAATGTGTCGCGATAGGATGCAACGGTATGGGGACTGACGTTGCGCTGCTGGATCAGGCGCTGCATGAAAAACCGCTCGATGAGTGACGGCAGGATCGTGACGTTGGTCATGACAACGCCTCCCAACGCGCTTCCAGCCTCCCGACGGCCTGCTCCATGAGCTCGGGGCAGGCCGACAGGTACCAATAGGTATCGCGGGTCTTGCTGTGACCAAGGTAAGTTGAAAGCGTCGGCAGAAGTTGTTCTACGTCAGCGCCGTCACGGTACCAGCCCACGATGGTCCGGACCGCAAAGGTGTGACGGAGATCGTGGATGCGTGGTCCGCGCGTGTGGAGTTCTGGATTGCGCAAGCCGATCCGGCGCAGCACTCCGACGAAGATGCGTTCCGGGTATTGAGGTCGCAGCTGTTGGCCGCGGCGGAGCACGAAGAACCATGGGCTTCGGCGACATGCAGGATTGCTGTCGCGTTCGGCTGCATAATCGACGAGCGCCTGTGTCGATGTAGCATGCAGAGGGACGAGCCGATGCCTGCCGCCCTTGGTCTCACGCAACGTCAGCACGCCGGCGTCGAGATCGACATCACTGCGTCTAAGACTGATTGCTTCGCCAAGGCGCATGCCTGTCGCTGCAAGCAAAGCGAACAGACAATGGTACGTCAGCCGGTTCACGCCCTTCGCCAGCCCCCAGTTGAGCGTTCCCTTCAGCAACCGCGCGATCTCATCGTCGGTATAGATGTAGGGGCGGCCCCGCTTGGGGGACGGAAAAATACCAGCGGGTGGCGTCTCAGTACTGAGCTCGAAGTTGGACAGATGCCTGGCGAACCCGCGTACTGCGGATAGGCGCTGGGGCCAGGACGTACGACGAGCCTGCATGGCCCACGTAAGGGTCAATTTGCGCGTGATGACGCAGGCCTGTTCCGCCTCCATGAACGCGACGAAATTGCCCAGAAGCCGCTCCTCTGCGGAGTAGCGATAACCAAACCCGCGCCGCATGCGCAGGTAGCGCTCCAGCGCCCTCCGAAGCGCGCTCATGCCTGTTCTCCCGGCCATGCCGAGCCCAAGGCGCGCAGGCTGTCCAAATCCACCTTTGCATAGATGCGGGTCGTATCCTGCTGCTCATGGCGAAGGAGCTGGCCGATCTCCGTCAATGTTGCGCCCGAACGCAAAAGGCCGGTCGCAAGGCTGTGCCGAAACGCATGGGAGCCACGGTGTGCAATGCCCGTGATCCCGGCGCGTCTGATGGCTGATCGCGCAACTGTCTGGACGCCGGGCGCCCCCTTGAACCCGGTAAAGGGCGCGACGGAAATCAGGAACAGTCGTCGTGTATCCGAACGAGGGCGGCCGTCGTTGAGGTATGCCGCAATCGCCTCCCCGACATCGGGTGGCAACGGCATGATGGCTGTCTTGCGTCCTTTGCCTCGAACCGTGAACTGCCCGGTATGCCAGTCGAAATCATCGAGACTGAGCATGGCCACTTCGCGGGCGCGCAATCCCAGGCGGGCAAGCAGCATGAGGATCGCATAATCACGTCTTCCAAGCGCGGTGCTTTTGTCACAACGATCAAGGATCCGCTGGACCTCCTCGAGTGGCATGAAGCTTGGAAGCTGGCTGCTGCGTATGCGGCGGATCGATGGGATGGCTGTCGTCAAATCGGCGTCAATCAGACCTTCGCCGTTGAGATAGCGCAGAAATACCCGCAACCGCGAGCACATGATGCGCGCTGTCGTCGGGCCGTGATCATGGGCGTGCTTCTCGACATACCGCGCGATCCGACGCGCAGTGAGGCGCCCGAGATCAGCATTGGTCCTGATACCTATGTCATCCAGGAAACGAAGCAGAAACCAGACATGGCTCGCGACCGATGTGGCCACGAGCCCGCGCTTATGGACCAGATAGGCGCGATAGGCTTCGGCAATCAGCTCACGCGGATCAAGTCGCAGAAGCTGTCGCGGGGGAATAACGTTGGCTTCGCGCAGCATCGTCAATAGCCGGCGCAAGGCCTGAGCATCGGACTGGCGGGTCGGTCGATGCCGCGCCCGCTCGGTGAGATAGGCTCGGACGAGAGCTTCCTCGATCTCTTCTACGCCTTTGCCCGTCGCCCTGAGCCAGTGACCGAAGTCCTGCACCAGACTCAGAAAGCGCTGCGTGATCACGTGGCTGTAGCCAGCCTGCCGATGACGCTCGACATACAAATCGAAATGCTGACCCAATGGGCCATTCTTCAGTCCGCGTACGACACGGCTGCTATCCAGGTAATCTTGGCTGATCATGGTCGCTCCTCCGCGCACGTCATGTGCGCAAGGAGCAGGAAACTATGCCGCGCCGAGTCTTCCTAACGCGCTGGCACTTCGCCCAAAAATCCTCGCCCTCGGCATAGTCCGCCGGTCGGCATAAAGCCCATTATGCCGCGCGCGGCATAACGGGCTGTAGAAACTGCAGACCAACAAAACACAATGATACAGGAATTCTGCTGACTGATGCAGATCAAAAGCTGCAGGTCTAAAAAACTCTTTTTCCAAGGCAACTTTGGCAAGTACGTACCGCTGCAAAGCGGTAGGAAACCACTCTTCAAAATACTCTCTCGCCATGGCCAGCGCCTGTTTTGGCGTCTTGGGTTTCGGCTCATGGAGTTCAGTGTCGTCGGCTTCATAAAGCGCGATCCCGTCCCGGGCTACATCGATGAAGAAGTAGCGACCGTGCGCCAGCCCGTCGTTCACCTCACCCAGGGTGTGGACAATGAAATTGACCGGGGTCTTGAGCGATCCTGTGATGCCATATTCGCGCATCAGCCGGTCATCGAGGCGGGTCCAGTATTTGACCCGGTCAGTCAGGCGTTGGTCATTGACGAGGATCAGCAGGTCGTAATCCGACTTGTAACCCTTGGCGGTATGGGGCTCGTCGATCCAGCCACCGCGTGCATAAGAGCCGTAGAGGATCACCTTAAGGATCCGCCCGGCCTTCTTCCAGTCCTGCGCGGCTAGAGCGAGCGCATCGTCGAATTCTTCGAAGACGAGTTGCAACACGCGAGCAAGTTCACGCTGCTTGTTCGCTGGCAGATGGTCGAGATCGGTGCGCATGACAGGCGGATTCTAGCAGCAAATGACCGGCCACGCCCAGCCTTTTGAACAGCGCAGGGGGTAAATCCTGTGATCGACGGAAACCGGCATCTTACCGCAATCTGACTGTCACCCCTGTTCGTCGTGCATATGGGCGGGCGCGACCGGGCTATCGATGCGCATGTCCAGGCCCCCCGCTAAAGGCATCGGTCCACGCTCCAACCGCGCGGCTCCATGCCCGGTCAACTCTCCTTAAGCCTCTGAAAATATTCCCATTATAAAATGGATGCGACCGGGCGCCCTGTCATTCTGTCCGTGCGACCAAGATGAGTCGCAACTCAAACGGAAGGAGACGGCCATGAACAAGGACGAACATGTGGAACAACCCGTGATCGAACTGGGCGAGGCATCGCAGGTCACCCGCGGCCAGGCGATCATCGAGCTCGATGTCAACGGCGGCCAGCTGCGCTTCGGGCTCGGCATCGTCGAAGATTGAACCACAACCGGGCGTGCGTCCGCAGCAGCGGGCGCACGCTTGCGGAATAGCTGGGGGATGTCATGGCCGCACCACTGCGCGAAGGCTTGAACTTTTGCCTGATCGCAGGCGAGGCAGTCTTTCTCGACATCAGCACGGATCGATACTTCCGCCTCACGCCGCAACAGAATGCGGATTTCCTCGCGCTTCTGGCGCAGGGCACGGTTTCGAGTGCTGACCTTAGTGCGAACTGGCTGTCGCAACTGGCTGGTACCACGACAATCGATGGCCAGCTGGAACCATGCCAGTGGGCCATGCCCTCACGTGCTTTTGCCGATGATCCGGGCGCGGGTTTTCCCATAGCGGAAACGTCCCTCGCACTGGTTGCCCAGCGACGCTTCGAACGCGCGTTGAAAACGGGTCCGCTGGCGTTGCAGCTGCGCCTTCTGGCCAATAAACTCTCGTCGCTCCCGGCGTGCATACCGGCACCAGACAACCGGGCAGGCCGCGTGGTACGCGGATTTGCGTTCGCCTGTTACTTACGCAGCGCGGCAGATCGCTGCCTTTCCCGTTCGCTAGCCCTGGCTGATCAACTGGCGCGGCGCGGATGCCGAACGCACGTCGTCTTCGGTGTCAAACTCGCGCCGTTTGCAGCGCATTGCTGGGTTCAGGCCGATGATCTCGTGCTCAACGAAACCGTCGAGGAGGTCGCGCGCTACACGCCGATCCTCGTCGTATGATTCCGGTCCAGGCCATATTCTCGCTGCCGCTGACCAAGGATCGGGCCGTAGGTGCGATAATCTCCCGGGTCGACGACCG
Organism: Novosphingobium hassiacum; assembly: GCF_014196055.1. Classification (GTDB taxonomy): domain Bacteria; phylum Pseudomonadota; class Alphaproteobacteria; order Sphingomonadales; family Sphingomonadaceae; genus Novosphingobium; species Novosphingobium hassiacum. The sequence continues at coordinate 238,767 of NZ_JACICY010000004.1, read as the reverse complement.
GACGCAGCTGGGTGAGAGAGCGCCATCGCTCTGGGTGGCCAGTGAAAGCCATATTTTGACGCTGGGCGACCGAGGCCTTCTGATCGGCATCTACTTTGCGGGCAAGGGTCAGCGCGCGATGGACCGGATTGCCCTGCCCAAGAGTGCGATGCCCGCTGAAGACATTGCGCGCTGGCTCGTGCGCGAAGGTTGGGGTGCCTATGTCGCCATCCTGCGTGATCCGGAGACGGGAGACTGGTCCGTGCTGCGCGATCCGTCGGGCCTGCTCCCGCTCTACCGCATGACCGGCGAGGATCGGACAGTCTTCGGGACCGATCCCCGATTGTTCGAAGCCGTGACGGGCAAGTCCCCACAAGTCTGCTGGAAGCAGATCGGCACCCATCTGCGCCGCCCTGAATTGCGTCAGCGGAAAACCTGTCTGGTGGACATCGCGGAGGTCGAACCAGGTACGCTGACATCAGCCTCCGATCCTGAAGTGTCGCGCCTGATCTGGGATCCTGCGGACTTTGTCCGCGACGCGGGGATCACGTCGTTCAGCGAGGCGGTGGCGCAATTGCGCGAAACCGCCTGCGATGTCACCGGTGCGTGGGCGGCCTTGGCGGGCCATGTCGTGGTCGCGGCATCGGGCGGGGTCGATTCCTCAATTATCGCTGCAGCACTATCGGTCAATGGCCAGTCGTTTGAATGCGTGACCCTTGCCACCGCAGACCCCAGTGGCGACGAGCGCGCCTGGGTACAATTGCTAGCCGAGAAGCTGGCGGTGCCGATGACGGCGTGCACCTATGATGTCGGACGCATTGATCTTGCTGGCCCGGTCTCTGCGACAATGACCCGACCGAGCGGCAAGGCGTTCATGCAGGAAGTCCGTCACCACCTCGCCCGGACCTGCGAGACAGGCGGTGCATCGTGGGCCTTCGACGGCAACGGTGGCGACAACCTGTTCTGCTTTGTGCATTCGGCGGCACCGGTGCTCGATCGCCTCAAACATGATGGGCTTTCATCACGGACGTGGGCCACTTTCCTCGACATGTGCCAATTGACCGGCGCCGATGCGGGGACGATGGCGCGGGCCGTTGCGCGCCGCTGGAAACGCGGTGAAGCAGCAGCGCCTTGGCCTAGCGACTTTCGGCTGTTGGATACGGCGTTTCCGCTGCACGATGACGCGGCCCTGACCCCCTGGTTCGATGTTGCCACAGGCCAGCAGCCGGGCAAGCGCGATCACTTGCGCTTGCTCCAACGGACCCAGAACTTCGTGCACGGTATCGATGATCCGTTGCGCTTCTCGCCCTTGCTCAGCCAGCCCATGCTGGAATTGTGCTTGTCCATCCCCACCTGGCTCTGGTGCAGCGGCGGCATCAACCGTGCTCCTTCCCGCAAGGCCTTTGCGCCGGAACTTCCGGTGTCATTGGCGCGTCGAACGTCCAAGGCTGGCCCCGACAGCGTGATGCGTGAGGTATTTGCGCGCGATAGATCGGTCATCCGCACTATTCTGCTCGATGGGCAGCTTGCTGCCAATGGCGTGATTGACCGGGTCGCGACCGAAACGGCGCTGGCAGCAGACCCCCATGCCGAGGATCCTATCGTCTACCGGTTGCTCGATCTCGTCGAGGCCGAGGCCTGGGCACGATCATGGGGCTGAAACCTGGTCGGACAGGCATGCCAGCTGGGATCGTGGCGGAGCGCCTGCCATGATCTGCCAGCGCGCGTACTGGGCAGCCTTGGCAGGCGAACAATCCATCTTGTGCATCAGCCAGTAGGAAAACCAGTCCAGATTACGCTCGTACATCGCAAGCCGGTGCACCGGTTGCCATTTGAAGTGCGGTTCGCCCGGAAAAACCCGCAGTTCGATCGGTTTGCCCAGTCGGCGGAACGCAGCAACAACATCGAGGCCGATTTCGTATTCACTGTCGCCGGTCTGGATCAGCAACGGCGCATTGACGCTGGCCGCATTGGCCGCGAGCGACATCTGCTTCCAGAATTGTGCCGCGTCAGGCTCGAAGAAGCGGTAGCCGAACTTGCGCCCGAAGTCCTCAAACGCCGGACCGCCCATCAACGGATAGGCGACCATGTCCTCGCAGCATGCCCCCATCGCCGCGACCTTGAACAATGCACTGTTGAGCAGCGCCCATTGCGTTGTCGATGTGCCATCGCTGAAACCGCTGATGCCCATCCGCGCACGATCGACCGCACCGGTCCCGACCGCCAGCGCAATCGCCTGCTCGAGCGCAGATTGCACGCTGCGCCGATCGAGCCAGTTATCCCGGTTTTTCTGGAGCAGGTCCAGCTCGGCACGAGCCTGCGCGACGCTCTCGACAAGATCGGGCCTGGCAAAGCTCAGCACGGCAAATCCACGGGCGGTCAGAGCCTGTATCGGCACTTCGTCTCCGGTCCCGCCCCGCAGGAAGCCATCACTGACATATTGCACCACGACCAGCGGATGCTGCTCGCCCGGCTTGTGAAACGGCGGCAGCACCAGGTCGGCGTAGCATTCCACCCCATAGGCATTGCGAAACTTAAAACGTCGCACCGCCCCGACCCGCATTTGCGCCCACTGCGGGTTGGGATCATGGATAATCCGGCTCTTGCCCGTGTCGGCATCGATCGCGGCAAGCACGCGCGGGTGCCTTGCACTTTCTCGCGCACAAACGAGCTGGCGGCTGACCAGCTTGCAGCCGACGAGCGCATCATCGGTCACGAACACACGCTTTGGCTGGGCAGCTGCGATCGGCCAGCGCAACAGCGCAGTCTGGCTATTGCCCCAGCCCGTGCGCTGCAGGATGTAGAGCACGCGGCCATCCTCACGCCACCACAAGTGTTGTGCACCTTCGCAGGTGGGCATCGCGCAGCGCAGAATCCGCCTATCAGGCCGTCGCAGCACGATGCGGGTTGGAGCAATCAGACGGCCGGGCGCTTTGCTTTCGAGCCACGCTGCTGTTCGCCCTGTACCTGGCGTATAGAGCCGTGCGCCTTCCGGCTGTGCTGCGGGATCTGGCGTAACCAGCACTGTCTGGTCCGCAGCGGTCGCCTCACGCGTGGCGCCGGTGGCCAGGTCGATTTGCGTATAGCGCAGCGGCGCTGGCGCTGTCGGCAGCGGATGATCGGCAAATTGCGGGGCAAAGCGATCATCGAACAAGTAGCCCTGACGGCCCTCGGCAGCGATGGCCGCCATCTGCAGGCGCAATTCGGGCCGCGTCGCGACAATCAGGCTGGCTCCGTCCGGGCTCCAGGCAAGATCCTCCACATCATCGGCCAGCGCCGAAACCTGCCGGGCTGGAGCTGTGCTGCGGCTTGCCACGATCCACGCCTGCGTTGCCGTCTCCACACGCTTGAGAAACGCGATCCACTGGCCATCAGGTGACCACTTCGGCGTGATCACTTTGCCAAAGCCTGCCGCCACCGCCGGAAAATTGCGCAAGACGAAAGTTGCCCGCACAAAGCTGCCGCCGCTGTCGCGTTCGCGTGGGGAGGCCTTTCCGTCAAGCGGCATGACCATCAGTCGCTGGCAAAAGCCGTTGCGATCAGGATCGGCCCGGCGCGTGACGAATGCGATTTTCTGTCCATCGGGCGAAACACCGAACGGGCTGGGCGAATCGTAGGGGTCCGATCGCCCGATATCGGTCAAGGTCGCCAGATCCCGGGCGGTTATCAGACGGCTTCCGCCTAGCTCGGGCGTGCTCCTTTCAGCACTCGCATCACAAATGTTCTCTGCCGCTGGCTCTGGCAGCGCCACCGGCAGCACGGCTTGCGCAGCGAGCGCGAAGGCTATCAGGCTCACCAGCGCCTCGCCACGCCGATCGCGATAAACCGCCCGATCGCCGAATAGTTGGTCGAGTCGAACGGCGTGTCCGTCGGCCCGGTTACCGCGATCCTGCCGGGACGGGCATTTCCCAGATTGTTGACGGTGAGCGACAGGGCAAGGGGCGGCTCTGCATCCGGCGTCGCCTTTGCGATCAGATCATAGCGCAGCGCCAGATCGAACGTCACCTGGGGCCGCAAACGCGCGGCCTGAGCAAAGCGGGCATCGCGCAGCGCCCCGGTGTAGTTGGTGAACATCGACCCGGCAAACCGCGGTGACTGGTACGTTACGCCCGACCGCGCCCGCATGCGCGGCGGGTTGAAGACCTGGCCTGACAGCAGCGTCTGCGGCAGCGCTGCGGTCAGCTGCTGCTTGCTGTCGAGCCAGCTGCCCGCGACTTCGAGCGCGAGGTTGCGGTCAGCGGATAGAGCTGTCTGCCAACGTGCCCGCACATCGACGCCACGGATCTTCTGCGCGGCGACATTGGTGTAGCGGTTGTCGACCAAGGCCGTCACCGCGTCAGGGGAATAGGCTTGGCCTGAGAAATTCTGGAGACCGAACTGTGCGCCTGCGATAATCCCGGCAAGCGTTCCTGCCGCAGGATCGAACCCGATCAATGTCGCAAATCCGGGGTTGTTGAACGCTGCGGCTATCGATCCGGCGATCGGTTGCACGACCCGGTCGGTGTAACGAACGTCGAAGTAGCTCGCCTCCACGCGCAGGCCCGGCACCGCACCCGGCTCGAACACAGCGCCGGCTTGCCAACTGCGTGCCCGCTCAGGCTTGAGTCCGGGATTACCGCCACTGGTATAAAGCACCGTGCCAGTGGCACCGACCGAAGCACCGGGAAGCAAATAGGCCTGATGCCCGACATATTGCTGGAAGAGCGTGGGGGCCTTGAATGAGCGCGCCCAGGACGCCTTGAGGGTGATGTCCTCCAAAGGAGCATAGACGATGCCGATCCGGGGCGTCGCAAGCTTGGCGATGCCGGGATAGGACTCATAGCGCGCCGCCGCCGTCACGCTGAGCCGCCGCACCCCGGAGATGGCGTTGGCGGCGGTCACAAACGGCAGGTTGATCTCCGCAAAGCCGTACGTGCTGCCCTGCGCGACATCGAACGCATCAGGGGCTGCAGCGCCGATGACGCGCGAGAACGCCATGCCGTTGTTGCGGTAACCGGCACCCATCGCCATGCGGGCGTCGCCGCCGCCCAATGCGAACAACGGCCCCTCGGCATTGACTTCTGCCGACCAGGCAGAGTTGCAATAGCAGCCCGTCGTGCGGGTTTCTATGCTGCCTGCAGGACTGAAGCGGGTATCGTAATGCGTGCGGTCGCGGCCCCAGGTGCCCAGCACCCGCATCGTCCAGTCGGATCCCAGCGCTACGCTAAGTTCTGGAGAAATGCTGTATGTCTCCGCGTCCGGAGCGAAGACATAGCGCGCAGCCGCTGTTCCGCCCGTCGTGATCGAATGGCGATTGGCATAGAGCGCATCGAAACTTAAGCTGATCCCGGGTGCCAGTTCATGATGCCCCGCGAGCGTCAGGGCATGTCGGCGCTGTTCGGGATAGAGCGAATTGGCCCCATCGAGCGGGCTGGTGTAGTCGCGGTCCTTTGCTGCGATCGCCGAATTGCGCGCGAAGTCATAGGCGGCGATCAAACCACCATGGGACCAACGCGTGCCAGCAACCAGATCGAACTGCCCCCTGACGTTTCCGCCATCGGTACTGGCTCCGAACTGGGCCGATGTTGCGACCCCGTCGTAATCGCGCCGAAGGATCACATTGACCACACCCGCCACCGCATCGGAGCCGTAAATCGCCGATGCACCGTCCGCGACGACTTCGATACGGTCGAGCGCAGCCACGGGAATGGCCGAGATATCGACGCCGCCGAATGCTGAATCGTAAGGCAGGCGGTGGCCGTTCAGCAGGGTCAGCGTGGCGTCAGGCCCAAGCCCGCGCAGATTGACGTTGCTTGCCGAGTTGACGTTCGTGTTGATTTGCCCCGCGCCCGTGCCAACGCCGGGGTTCTGGCCGCCGGAAAAGTTCTGCGGTAGGGCGCGCACGGCTTCGCCCAGATCGGTCTGGCCCGCAGCCTTGATAGCCTCGCGATCGACCCGCGTGACCACCGACGCCACGACGGCTCCCGGAATTCTGCTGCCAGTCACAACGATCGCCGGATCATTCGAGACCGCGCTGTCGGCACTATCGGCACTATCGCCAGTCCGGACGATGACCGTACGATCGGCAAAGCGCGCCGTCAGCCCGGTCCCGGCCAGAAGCTGATTTACGGCATCTTGAACGCTCAGCCTGCCGCGCAGCGCTGGCGCGCGCCTGGCTTTGACCGCATCGGCAGGTGCATAAAGCTGCCAGCCTGACTGCGCGGCAACTGCGCGCAGTGACTCGCCCAGTTCCTGGGATGGCAGATCGAAGTTATAAGACTGTTCTTCTCGCGCGCACGCTGGAGCGCCAATCAGTGCCGGGGCGAGCGCGACCATCAAGGCGCTGCAAATTCGGGTTCGTGCCATGGTTCAAGTCCCTCATGCCACTTCGCAAGGGCTTTGCGTTCGTGGGCCTGAAGGAGATGACGCAAGGCATGGGCTCGACCTTAGTGGGGCGGGTATATTTTTCTGTTTGCGCCAAGATGAAGGTTTCCGTCCCGATAGGTCGCCGAAAGATCGAAGACTTCCTCAAGCCGGGCGGTCACCGCGACAGCGTCGGTCACCCGGAAGCGCCCGGCGACCTGCAGCCGGGCCACAGCCGGATCATCGATGACCAGCTTGGGGCCGTTGCCATAGCTGTTCACCACAGCGGCGAGGTGCCCAAGCCAAACAGCGCGGTAGTCGGCCCACCCGTCCGGCCAGTCGCGAACGGCATTTGCGCCATCGGCCGTCTGACGGCTTTGTCGTGCGAAGTCTGCGGCGCGGAACCAGGCTGGTCGTCCTGCACGCAGCGGCACGACCAATGATGCCGACTGCAGTCGCGCCTTGCGCGGCGCGGCGCGGGCCTCGCCGTTCCACAACGTCACCGCGACCACATCTGCGTCCACCACGGCAAAGTCGATTTCGGCCTGAACGCCGGTAATCAAACCACCCGCTGCCGTAACCTTGAACGGGCGCGAATCCGGCGCCAACGCGAAACGGGCCCGGCCCGCTTCAATGGTGAAATTGCGCGCGTCTTGTTCGATATTTACGGCAACGCGTGCGGATGCATCGAGCGTTACGCGTGAGCCGTCAACCAGCTGGACTGTGCGTATAGTTCCAGCAGGCCCAACAAGCAGGGCCTGCTGAACCCGCGCTTCGGGCCCCGATCGCCCGCCGAAATCGAACACTGCGAAAGGCACAAGCAGGAGCAAAAGCACTGTCAGCATTGCCGCGACCGGGCGCATCTTGTGACGGCGTACCTCGCGTTGCGGCCCATACGTTTTCGAACGCTGGAGCACCGACGCTTCGCAATAGATGGAAGCAATTTCATCGTAAGCCGCGGCATGCGCCGGACTGCGCGCAATCCAGGTGGAAAAGGCACCTGCCTTTGCAACGGCATCGGGTCCTTGCATGACCACGAACCATGCAATCGCCTCGTCCCTGATGAGGCCGTCGTCATCCGGCATTTTTACAGGTTCGCTCATCGAGAGCTTTCGAGGGCTTTTGCCAAAGCACTGAGCGCTTTCATCATGTGATATTCGACCGTTGCTACCGAGATGCCAAGCCGCTCGTGAATCTCGCGATAGGTGTGGCCGTCAACCCGCTGCATCAGGAACACCTGCCTGGTCTTTGCGGGCATTTGCCTTACTGCGTTCTCATAAGATGCAAGCAATTGCGCCGCCTCGAGCGCAAGGCCTTGTTCGGCCGCGCACGGCGCATCGCGAGCGTCGTCCAGTGGGACAATGACGACCCCGGCCTTCGCCCGCCGGGCCCGGTCGATCAGCAGGTTGCCCGCGATCCGCCGCAAGAATGCTCCGGGATTAGCGAGGCGTCCTGCCTCCGGACTTCTCAGCGCACGCGCGAACACCTCCTGCAGGAGATCGGGCGCAGCATCCGGTCCTGCCTGGCGGCGCAGGAAGTGCATGAGGCTCGATCGCTCCTCACGAAAGGCCTGCCCAAGCGGTTCGTCGGCGATCATCCGACGTGGAATTGACGGTGACACGGCAGCATCCGTGCCGGCACAACCGCGCCAGCGTCGGAAGACCGATGCTGGCGAGATCACGGCGCTGTGCCGCCTGTCCTGCGCGGACGGGCTCGTTTGATGCGAAGCGGAAGATCCGCGCAGCCTTGCCAGCAGTGCGGCTACACTGACGAATATGCCGCAGGTACGTCGCGCTGGCAAGCGCCAACGATTCTGGGAGCTTAGCCGCGCTCGAGTCGAGCAATGATCCGGGCTGCGGCTTCGCTTCTGCGATAATGGTATAGGGCAAGTCGGGCTTCGAGCCCGTTACGGTCACCGGCGCTCAAAAGTACATTGATTTTGGAGAGTTCATCGCTGGTGTCGGAAAAGAGGATACGTTCTGCGCTCCGCGCGGGCTCGAGGCGCAAAGACACATGCGAAAGTACTGCATGGAGCTCACGATTAGCGCCGAATGCGGCAGCGACCCCGAGCAGCACCTCATGCTCACACATCTGCGGCTCGGTGCTCAGCGATGGGTCAGGGGCGCGTTGTTCCGGCCCGATATCGCCAGCCAGCGCGACCCGCAGCAGCGCCAGCTGGCAAGCCAGCAGTTCGCGAAAACCGGCTTCGCTGAGCCTCGGCACATGAAAGCCCATACCTGGCACGAAATCGACCAGCCTCTCGCCGAGCAACCGGTTGAGGCTGTCGCGGACAGGCGTCGCGCTGACATGGAGCAGATCCGCCAGCCTCACGGTTTCCAGACGCGTGCCTGGAGGCCAGGTGTTTTCCAGCAGCAACTGCCGAAGAGACTGATACGTCGGTTCGAGAACATGCGAAGGACTCATGCTTCGCCGTGCCCGGCGTATGCAGCCAGCATCGCCTCCTGGTTTGGCCGCAGTGCATCGATCGCTCCCGGGTACAGATCGGGCGAACCATCGAGCAGGATCGATGGACATTGCCCCTCGAAGTTGCCAAGATTGGGGCGGTGCTGGACGTACCCGACAAGGTCGGTCAGCGCCTTCGGGAAATGCCGCGCCACAGCAGGCGGGTAGGCCAGCCACGGGTTCTCGTAGGGCTTGAGCCATCCCAGGCTGTACCCGACCACGACGGCGCGCCGCGTTGAATTTGTGCGATTGGCACCGGCACCGTGGACCGTCGAGCCTAGGAAGCACAGGACATCGCCCGGAAGACAGGTTGCGATCATAGCTTCTGGCAAGTCATCCAGTGCTTGCTGCTGCACGCGGTGCGTGCCGGGATAGATGCACGTCGCACCATTGTCGGGCGTGAACGGATCAAGCGGCCACATGACGTTTAGCAGGTATTCGTGCTGTCCTTTCACGCCTGCCCACATATCTTCGTCGCGGTGCGGGAATTGTGCTGGTTCACCGGGATGGATTTCAATGGCTTGGGCGACGTTCAGCTGGATACGGTCACAGGCGCGCCCAAGAACAGCTTGGGCGAGTGCGATGATCTCGGGCTGCAGCACCAGCGCCGCCGATTGCGGTGCCCGGCTCAGCAGGCGACCGAACCGCTTGGTCCGTTGTCCATAGAACAGTCCCTGGCTGAACGGCGTTTGCCCAAAATCAGTTTCCAAGGCGTCTGCGAGTTCCGTGATCTGCGCTTGGGGCACCAGTTGGGGGATGATGCAGTAGCCCGTTTGCTCGAGTTGCCTCAGCCAACCCGCAACTTCGGTCGTCATGCCAGCCTCCCTGTTTCAGCAATTGTCAGGGTTGGCCGGGTGTAGATCCCGGTGGCTGCAAGCGCTGGGATGGTTTCAGGGTCGATGGTGATATGCAGGGCAACCAGTTCCTGGTCGCCGATCTTGCGAGCAGGACCCAAAGCGCGGCAGTCCCACCCAAACTCCGCAATCTGTTCGAACCAGCGTATGCCGGCAATGCCGGTGTAGGCAGTGATGCCCGACGGTGTCGCGTAGTCTGCGAGCGCGCTGACCAGTTCGTTTCGTGCCACCCGGCGCTCCCTGGCGCCGAACGCAGGGTCGAGGCAAAAGCGCGTCACTTCCCGTATCGTCGGACCGCATGGCACGCCTTGGCTGCACAGTACCGCATAAAGATCACCCAACAGATGCGGCCGGTCGGTGCGTAGGAGCCGAGCCGATGCGCGGTGCCGGCCATCACCATCAGTCAGGATAAGGTAATGGGCATGGACATCGTCGAACTGGTCAAGTTCGAACTGACCGGCAAGAGCGGGCAAGTTCCAGCCAAGCCGGTCGATGAAAACCTGCTTGCGGGCAGCAAACATGGCTCGCATCGACCCGGCAAGCGGGGCGCTCAGCGTAGTTTCGGCGTGATCTTTCAGCATTGTCGCCATCCTGATTGTTGAAGGATGGCCTGATCAGATCATTATCCCGGCAGCGGGGGCATACCAAGAACTGGGGAGGGTTCTGACGTTTTCTGGCGGAGTCTGGCGTGAAAACGGGCCCTCATTTCGGTCTCCACCGGCCACGAAAGATGTCCCGAAATCCTATGATCCCGTCAAAAAGTGCGGACAGCACCAGCGACTGGCGCGTATGCACATCGTATCGCTCTCGTGCGAGCTTGAGGTGCTGGATGACCGTCTCCTCACTGATGCCCAGAATGGTCCCTGTTTCCCCGGCGGTCTTTCCGCGTGCCGACCACAAGATGCATTCGCGTTGCCGGTCGCTGATCACCGGTTTCGTGACACGCTGCCTGCCAACCAGGATCGAACGTGCCGCGCCGAGCGCCACAGCTCCCAGGATTTCTGCGGTAAACAGCATCGTGCGTGGCAGGGCCGTGCTCTCACTCACGACGAACGAGCACGAACCGCTTCCCTCGCCAGGTATATGTCGAGGTGTCGTGTAACCATCGGCGACGCCCACCTCGCGGCCGATCGCAAGCATCTGGCGGTCGCCCGGCGTCATGGGGATGAGATCCGCAAGATTGCCCCATTCGAAGCCATACAGCGTCTTGTCACAGGCCCGACGCACGGGGTCTTTGCCCGCCAGGTCGAACGATACGTAAACTTTCGCCCACTCGGCAGGATAGTCGTGAAGCAGAACTGTTGCAGCATCGTGCTCGATTGTCCGCAAATCATAAGACACCGCGAAATGGTGAAACCCCATCGCTTCGCGAGCAGCGGACAGTGCCCCGTGGAGCGTGTTCTCGGTACGTGAATCCACAATGCCTTGGAGAAGGCTTTCAACATGGTGATGGTACATCGCAGACCATTGCGAACGCGGGCGCGCACATCCAACCTGCGCGCGAACATTCGTCCTGGTTGTCCCCGCTCCAGATCTCCATCCCGGAACGTGGGCACTGGCAGTACAAGTTGGGCTGAAAAACGGGGGGCGACGATCAGGGCGGCGCTCGGACACGAAGTCCGTGCCGGCATCTCACGCCGTGTGTCTCAAGATTGTCGACAGCCACGAACGCACGAAACCTAACTCATGCCTGCAAGTCAACACAGAGAAAATCGGGGTTGAAGGCGCGGAGAATACCCTCGATCTGCGGTGGCCGGATGTTGATGGCGACGTGAGTAAAGGGTCTCATTGAGAAGTGGCAGATCGCGTTTACGTTTTTGGACTCATCCCATCCGGCGAGCGCACCAAAAATTGACTGCCGCAATCTTCCAGACAAGCCTGCGTATGCAACCTGCTTACGATCCGCCAATGGCGAATGGGTCTAAGCACAAGTCGACAGGCATCGGTCGCACTACATCGCTTTTTTCACCGATGAAACTGGAGCGGGCGTCGAGATTCGCACCCCCGACTCCAACCTTGGCGAGGTCTTGGATGGTGCACTTTTCACAACATTGAGAACGCTGTGATGTATGCCAGGTCTACGAGCCAGTGCGCTGTTGTTCGATCAATCTTGATTACGTGGCGATTACGTGGCTCTCGACACGCTCCCCGGAAGCGGGTAAAAACATCGCTAAGTCCTTGAGAAGTATGGTGCCGGCTAGAGGATTCGAACCCCTGGCCCCCTGATTACAAATCAGGTGCTCTACCAACTGAGCTAAGCCGGCCTTGTGTCGTGGGTAGAGCCTCTAGCCTCAAGTGGCCCCGAACGTCCAGCCCTCGGTTTGCGCAATTTGCGCGGTGAGTTCGCGCGGGGACCACAGGCGTGGGTCGTGAGCCACTCTGCGCAGCCATGCTGCCGTGGCGAGCGCGTCGCAGGTGTGGTCGTCAAGCACTCCGCCAAAGCCTGAGGGAGCGGAGCCGAGCGCTGCCAGTGCCGTATCGAGCGCGGCGGCATCGCGCATCTTGGAACGGCCCGGCGCGCGGCCTGCCGCCATGGCTGCGATGGTCGTGTAGATCTCGCACAGGACCGGGCCGCGCGGGGGCAAGGGGTCGACCGGCCAGACCGGGATGCGTCGGTCGAGGCGGTTGAGGAGGCGCATGCCGGTGAGGCTCGATTTGCCGACTTGCGCCGCGCCGACGAGATTGAAGTTGGAGTAGGGGCGGCAACCCATCCGGCGTTGTGCGGCTTCGGTCACGCGGAAGCGCCCTTCGCCGCCGCCGAACGACGCGCCTTCGCGCCCGCCGTGGCGGCGGAAGTGGGCGCTGGCGTGCGGGTGATCGACGAACGCGCCGACCGAGAGGTGCGTGTCGTCGGCGCAGAGTTCGTCGACCAAGGCCCAAAGAGCATGCGCGTCAGGCGGGCTGTCCGGCCAGCCGGGGAAGAACGTACCCTTGTCAGCAAAGGGCAGCGAGATGCCGAGATCCATGCCAACCAGCGCATCATCGGGCAGGGCGGTGAGCAGCCAGTCGAGCACGTCCTGACGCGACCAGCGGTGAGCAGGCCGCACAAGGTGCGGTGCCGCATCGCCGCGCGTGGCCATGGCAACTGCGATGCCCTTGTGCCGTTCGCCCGCTGCGCCCGACCAGTCGATGGCCACAAAATGGCCGAACCGATTGGGGTTCATCCGCCGCCACGCTCGCGGCGCTTCTTGTCCCACCATTCGAGGCGCTTGGCGATTTCGCGTTCGAAGCCGCGTTCGACCGGGCGGTAATAGGTCTGCGCGTCCATGCCCTCGGGCCAGTAGTCCGCGCCCGAAAAGCCGTCGTCGGCGTCGTGGTCGTAGGCATAGCCCGCGCCATAGCCGATGTCTTTCATGAGCTTGGTTGGCGCGTTGAGAATGTTGGCCGGGGGGCTGAGCGAGCCAGTGTCGCGTGCCGATTTCCATGATGCCTTGAAGGCGACGTAGGCGGCGTTCGATTTGGGCGCGGTGGCAAGGTAAAGGCAGGCCTGAACGATCGCCAGCTCGCCTTCCGGACTGCCGAGGAATTCGTAGGCGTCCTTGGCGGCGAGGCACTGGACCAGCGCCTGCGGATCGGCGAGCCCGATGTCTTCGGAGGCGAACCGCACGAGGCGACGCAGGACGTAGAGCGGTTCCTCACCTGCCACCAGCATTCGTGCCATATAGTAGAGTGCGGCCTGGGGGTCCGAGCCGCGCAGCGATTTGTGCAGCGCCGAGATCAGGTTGTAGTGCCCGTCGCGATCCTTGTCGTAGACCGCGACGCGCCGCATCAGGAACTTGCCGAGGCCTTCGGGATCGAGCGGCGCGGGCAGCGAGACGTCGAACAGCATCTCGGCCTGGTTGAGCAGAAAGCGCCCGTCGCCGTCGGCCGAAGCCACCAGAGCCTCGCGCGCGGGTGGGGTGAGCGGGAGCCGGAGGCCGGTGATGTCTTCGGCGCGGGAGAGCAGCGTGCCGAGCGCGTCCGCATCGAGCCGGTGCAGGATCAGCACCTGTGCGCGGCTGAGCAGCGCGGCGTTGAGTGCAAAGCTGGGGTTCTCGGTCGTCGCGCCGACCAGCGTGACCGTGCCGTTTTCGACGAAGGGCAGGAAGCCGTCCTGCTGGGCGCGGTTGAAGCGGTGGATCTCGTCCACGAACAGGAGGGTGCGGCGTCCTGCAAGCGCCATCGCGTCGGCTTCGGCAAAGGCTTTCTTGAGGTCGGCAACGCCCGAGAACACCGCGCTGAGCGCGACGTAGCGCATGCCAACCGCTTCGGCGAGCAGGCGCGCGATGCTGGTCTTGCCGGTGCCGGGCGGGCCCCACAGGATCATTGAGGTCAGCTTGCCCGCCGCAACCATGCGCCCGATCGCGCCTTCGGGGTCGGTGAGGTGATCCTGACCGATGATCTCGGCCAGCACGCGCGGGCGCAACCGGTCGGCCAGCGGCGCTTCGGCACTGGCTTCGGGCGGGGGGCGGTCCTGCGGCAAGGGGGCAAAGAGATCGGCCATCGCCAGCGGAGATAGGGGCGCGCGCAAAAAATTGCATCAGGCTCTTGCAAAGATGGACACAAGATATATCTTAGAGCCATCGAAGCGAACAAAGGAAAAGACATGCGATTCGAACATGGCCGCCATTCCGGCAGGCACAAGGAGGCCGGTATCGACCGGTGCGCCATCAAGATGATGGCAATGATGGGTGGGCGCTTCGGCGGGCCATTTGGTGAAGGTCCATTCGGTGGACGCGGTCATGGCGGCGGCAGGGGTGGCCCCGACGGTGGTGGACGCGGCCGACGCGGAGCGCGCATGTTTGCGGGCGGCGAATTGCGCCTGCTGCTGCTGCATCTGGTCGCCGAACAGCCGCGCCACGGCTACGACCTGATCCGCGCGGTCGGTGATCTGGCAGGCGGCGAATATGCGCCGAGCCCGGGCGTCGTCTATCCAACGCTCGCGTTGCTGGTCGATGAGGGCTTGATTGCCGAGGAAGTGGGCGAAGGTCCGCGCAAGGCGTTCGCCGTAACCGAGGCCGGTCGTGCCGAGCTTGCCGCGCGGCAGGCCGAGATCGATACGATCGTCGCACGGCTCAAGGAAGTGGGCGACCAGCGCGAACGGTCCGATAGCCCGCCCGTACGCCGCGCGATGGGCAACCTTCACGCAGTCCTGCGCAATCGCGCAGTCGCAGGGTTCGAACCCGAAGCCGCGCATGCCATCGCCGACATCCTCGACGAGGCCGCGCGCAAGATCGAACGGCTTTGATGTTCCTGGAGTCACCGTTGTCCCGCCGCTTTGATGCGTGCGTCGTCCATGGTATCTTCACCCCGGAGCAGCCGCAAAGGCGCTCCGGGGGTAGAGGGAGAAAATCCATGGAGAACCTGCAAACCGACACGGTGCGCGCGCCGGCACATCTTTGGGCCGTGGGCGTGATCAGCCTGCTGTGGAACAGCTTCGGCTGCGTCGATTATACGATGAGCAAGTTCGATCCGGTGGGCTACATGAAGTCGGTCGGCATGGGCGAGGTCGAGATTGCCTACACGCAGGCGATGCCCGCCTGGCTCAGCGCGTTCTGGGCGCTCGGTGTTTGGGGCTCGTTGCTGGGATCGATCCTGCTGCTTCTCCGCTCACGCCATGCGGTCGCGGCTTTCGCCGTCTCTCTGGTCGGGCTCGCCGTCAGCCAGATCTACCAGTTCGCTGACGGGTCGATGCCGGACTCGATGAAAAGCCCCGGCATGATGGGGATGACCGCAGTCATCTGGACCTCATTGCTGTTCTTCCTGTGGTATTCGAACCGCATGAAGGCGGCTGGCGTCCTGCGCTAGCGCACTTTCTTGTTGGCCTTGAGGCGGACCAGACGCAGGTATGTGTCTGCCACCGCCTGGTTGATCCGGTCCCACGAAAATTCGAGGCTGCGTTCTTCGCCCGCCGCGCCGTGGCGCGCGCGTAGTTCCGCATCCTCGACATAACAGCGGAGCGCCTCGCCGAACTGGCGGACGGCTCCGGGCGCAATCAGGCGGCCCGAGACGTTGTCGTCGACGAGGCTCTGGCTACCGGTGGCAGCTGCGGCGACCACCGGGATACCGCAAGCCATTGCCTCGAGCGTGACGTTGCCGAAGGTCTCGGTGACCGAGGGGTTGAACAGCACGTCCATGCTGGCAACCGCACGGCCAAGGTCTGCTCCCCCCTGAAAGCCGACGAACACCGCTTGCGGCAGGCGCGCGGCGAACCAGTCGCGCGCTGGCCCTTCGCCGACCACGATGACCTTGTGCTTGACCCCGCGCCGCTGCAGCTGATCGATCGAATCCGAAAAGACGTCGAGCCCTTTTTCCATGACCAGGCGCCCGAGAAAGCCGATCGCGACCTCGTCGTCGGCGATGCCGTGTTCGCGCCGCCATTCGAGGCAGCGAACGCCCGGGTTGAATATCTCGCGGTCGACCCCGCGTGACCAGATGTCGATGTCGTAGTTCATGCGCTGGTCGCGCAGCACTTGCGCCATCGATTCCGACGGCGCGACCAATGCATCGCAACGCCGGTAGAAGCGCCGCATCAGCGCCTCGATCACCGGCTCGGCCCAGGCCATGTTGTAGTAACGGAAGTACGTCTCGAACCGGGTGTGGACCGATGCCAGGATCGGCAATTTGCGATGCCGTGCCCAGGACACGGCGCGATGGCCGACGACGTCGGGCGAGGACACGTGGACAACGTGCGGATCGAATGCGTCGAGATCGCGGCGCACGCGCGGCGAAAGCGCGAGAGGGAAGCGGTACTCTGCGCGACCGGGGATGGCAAACGAGGGCACGCCGACAAGCTTGCCCATCGAGGGGAACGCAGGGTGGCGGACCTTCGGCGCATAGACCCGCACTTGCGCGCCGTGGCGCTGGAGATAGCCGACCAGCCGATTAAGCGCCTGGTTCGCGCCATCGCGCACGTAATTGTAGTTGCCGCTGAACAAGGCCACGCGAAGTCCCGCGACATCTGTCGGGAACGGGAAAGGGGTCGGGTCCGTCATCTCAGGCGCCATAGACCCGTTATGGAGCATTGGCGAGATGCGGCGTCACGTGCGCCTTGCGGCACGCCAGGCACGGTTCGGCGACCGGAACGCCTAGGCAAGGAACCGAGGGTAGCGAGTTTCGCTCAAGCAATTGAAATCGCTCTGTGAAGGAGGCCTGCCATGTCTTTCCTCGATAAACTCGTCGCCGCAGTCACTCCGCTCGAAAGTGATGAGGAGCGTCAGGCAGCGCGAACGCACGCGACCAATCTGGCCAAGCCGGGAGACTGGCTGTCCCACGTGCTCGAGCATCATCGCCGGATCGATGCGTGCTTCGAACTTTCGCTCAATGCCGCGTCGAAGGCCGAGCGTCAGGCCGCCTTGCGTGATCTGTCGATGGTCCTGACCGCGCACGCGAATGCCGAAGAAGCGGTGCTCTATCCGGCGATGGCCAACAACCATGAGAAAGCGCACGCGGGTCAGTCGTTTGAGGAACACGCGATGACGCGGATCCAACTGGGTATTCTCGAGACGATCGACCCGATGAGCCAGGAATGGCGCGACAAGCTCGAGCATATTCGCGGCGCAGTGGTGCACCACGTCTATGTCGAGGAGGGCGAGCGATTTCCCGAACTGCGCGAGGCTATCGCGCCGGCCGAGGATGAACGCCTGACCACTCGGTTCGTCGAGGAATTCGAGCGCTACATGGGCACGGATGCCTTCGACGCTCCGCGCCGGATGACTGCGCAGATCAACGATAGCAACCGTGCGCCGTCGGGTAATCAGACCGCTGCGGACCTCTGACTCCCGGAGCGGATTGGAAAAATGTCAAAAATGCGACGAGCGGTTGAAACCATCTCGCAGTAGCGAAGTTGTCATGAAAACCGCCCTCAGGGGCGTCTTAGTGAGGAAAATCAATGAGCATCCGTAATCGCTTCGCGTGGCCTCTCGCCGCGTCCGCCGCTCTCATCGCTGTTCCCGCGCTCGCGCAGGATGCCGAGTGGGACCGCGACAACCACTTCAACGGTGCCTACATCCAGGGCGCCGGTGGCATCGCGCTGAATGGCGAGAACGGCAGCCGCATCAGCTTCGATACCAACCGCGATGGCAATTACGGCGAGAACGTCACCACCACGACCGGTGCGAACGCATTCGGCCCGGGCTTCTGCAACGGCGGTGCCAATGGCCGTGACCGTGCAGCCGGTTGCCGCAATGACAAGGCTGGCGTCGATTACGCCGTCCGCGTCGGCTTCGACAAGCGTGCGGGCAACATCGTCTTCGGTGGCCTGCTCGAAGCGTCGGACAACGAAATGAAGGAGCGTTCGTCGGCCTTCAGCACGACGCCTGCTGCGTACCGTATCGACCGCGAAATGCGCTATGCGATCTCGGCCCGTGCCCGCGTCGGCTACACGCCGGGCGGCGGCGCGCTGTTCTACGCCACGGGCGGTGCCAGCTACGCCAAGATCAACCACGACTTCTCGACCACCAACACCGCCAACAGCTTCACCGAGAACAACGACGGCAAGATGGTCTGGGGCTACCAGGCAGGCGGCGGCACCGAGATCATGGTGACCAACAACATCTCGCTCGGCCTTGAGTACCTCTACAGCCGCTATCGCGACAACAAGTACACCGTCTCGGTCGGTGCGGGCACCGCGCCTGCGACCAACCCGTTCCTGCTGAACGGCGGCGGCACCAACCTGCGTCTGGCCGACAAGTACCTCGACACGCACTCGCTGCGCGCCTCGGTCGGCTTCCGCTTCTAATCCGAACTTCCCCCCTCCCGCTCGCGGGAGGGGTTGGGGGTGGGCAGCGACCTAGCGCCCGCCCACCCCACCCGATCAAGGGCGGTCCTGCATGGGGCCGCCCTTTTTGGTGGGAGCGTGCCAGACCTTGGTCTGTAACTTCCGCAAATCATAATCGCCGGCCAAATTCCGGGACTTGGTGACAACAAAAAAGGGCGGCACCAAGGCCGCCCTTTCCGTACAATATTCTGATCAGATCAGAACTTGAAGTTCGCACCTGCGCGGAACGTGCGGCCGATCAGGCCGGGCAGGTGCCACGAAGCCAGGTAGTTCGGCTGCGTGGTGTAAAGCGTGTTCGCATAGAGCGGCGCGCCCGCCTTAGTGACATTGCCGACGAACATGAAGAAGTTGAAGTTCTCATTCACTTCGAACGACGCATTCACGTCGGCATAGATGAAGCGCTTGATCTTGCAGAACGCAGGACCACCGCCGTAGAGCGTCGCCGCGCACGACGTGTCGAGATTGCCTTGGTCTGCGGCAACACCCTTCATCGCGCCGACGTAGTATGTCGTGGCAGTCAGCGAGAACTGGCCGAGAACCAGCGTGTTCTGCCAGTTGCCGCGCCACTTCGGCGTACCACCGCCCGACGACAGATCTGCGGGACCGACAGTCCCGGTGAAGCGTTGCACGTCACCGTTATCGAGGTGGCGGTCATACTTCAACGTTGCCTGCAGATCGAGGCGGCTCAGCCACTGCACGTCTTCACTAAGGTCGAACCGAGCATTCGCGCCGAATTGCAGACCGGTGGTGAGGTCATAGTCGGAGTTCACGTACGGTGCGTTGACAACCAGCAAACGAGGCAGCGCGTTGAGCGCGAACGGATCGGCGCCGTCAATAACGTTGCACGAGTAGCCTGCGCCAACGGCAGTAACAGCAGCACAACCAGCGGCCGATGCAGCAGCGGCCGATGCAAAGGTTTGCCCGGCTACCGAGTAGTACGCCTTGATCGCGTCCCCTGCCAGCGGACCTGCGGTGACGAGGCCCTTCTTCTTCACGTTGAAGTAATCGACAGTGAAGCTGATCTTGCTGGTCGGCTGGAACACTGCACCCAGCGTGAAGCTGCGCGAGGTTTCAGGCTGGATGTTCGGGTTGCCCACGAAACCGCGGCCGACCGAATACGTGGTCGAATACGCGGCGTTGTTGGGGTGGGCAGCCTGGAACGCAGCATTTGGCGTGTATCCGACGAAGCCCGAGAAAGAGCTGCGAGGATCGATCTCGGCGAAGGTCGGGGCGCGGAAGCCTTCCGAGTAGGTGCCGCGGATCGCCAGTTCCTTGATCGGTTGGAACTTTGCGCCGAACTTCGGTGAGAAGTGGCTGAAGCCTTCGGAGTAATGGTCGTAACGGCCCGAGGCGTTGACTTCCAGCGTATCCAGGATCGGCGCGTCGATTTCGAAGTAGGCCGCGTAGACGTCGCGGTTGCCATAGGCCTGCGCGGTCGAGAGGCCGGGAACGTCGAGGTTCGGGTTGGCGCTGCGGTTGGTCAGCTTTTCCTTGCGGTACTGACCGCCGACAGCAACCTGCAGATCGCCGCCCGGCAGGGTGAACAGGCTGCGGCTAACCGAGGCGTCAACCGTGGCTTCTTCCGAGTTCGACAGTGACGTGATCGGCGGAAGCACCGAATCGCGCACTGCCTGCGAATTCAGGCTGGGATTGACGAAGTTGTACGAACCCGTGTTGATCGCCTTCACCAGACCGTTGAGGTTGGCAAAGCCGGTCTGCACCAGCTTGAGATCATCGCGCGAGTAACCCGCTTCGATGTTCCAGTTCCACGCATCGGCGATCGTGCCACGCAGGCCACCAGTGATGCGATAGAGTTCGTTGGTGCGAACCGAACCGGACTTCACGTCGCCGAACAGGTAGTAGATGCGTGCAGCGCCAGCGGCCGGATTATTGGCAAAAGCGGCAGCATAAGGATTGTTCGGGTTGAGCGTGCGACCCGGCGTTGCAGGATTGGCGCAATTGACGCCCGACGGACAAATCCAGACGGGAAGAACAATGCCCGGGTTGGAAGTGGACGTAGACGGCGAGCCGCCAAAAGCCTGGTTCTGGCGAATGCCGCGCGGCAACAGGGTGATATCGACCTTGTTGTGCGAGTAGCTGCCTGCGAGGTAGCCTTCGATGTTGTCGCCGACGCGGAAGCTGAAGCGGCCGATAGCGGCGTAGCGCTCCTGCTTGGGCAGGATCTGCACGTATTCGCGGGTCAGGTTATGGGCGCAGGCGGTGCCGACGCGTGACGCGGTATTCTCCGAAAATGTGCCGTAGAGGCAGCTGTTCAGCGGGGTCAGCGACGTGAACAACGCAGGCGTCGTCGCATTCGCAACGCTGCCGGCCAGCGGGTTGTTGAGATCGGTCTGCGTGACGCGGGTAACAACGGCGTCGGTGGTAGGCGAAGTCAGCGTATCGTCGGCACGGTTGTTGTCTTTGCCGCCGATGGCGCGGAGGTCAAGCGTGTCGAAGGGGAAGCCGCGCGATCTTGCGGTAACCTTCCCGCCCTTTTCGTATTCACCGCCGATGTAAACGTTCCAGCCTTGGCTGTCGTAGTCGCCGTAGCCTGCGAGCAGGTGCGCACGGTACTTCTGGCCGTCGCCCTTTTCGGACACGCCGCCTTCGACGCCGCCTTCGAGACCGGTGAACTTCTTGCGCATGATGATGTTGACCACGCCGCCGATCGCATCGGCACCGTAGGTCGAGGAAGCGCCGTCCTTCAGGACTTCAACGCGCTCGACGGCGACCTGCGGGATGCTCGAAAGATCGACGTAGGAGTTGTGGCCATCGTCGCTGAGCGGGAAGTTGGCCGAACGTAGGCCATCGACGAGCACGAGCGTTGACGAAACACCGAGGTTGCGCAGCGAAACTGCAGAGCCGCCCGCCGAGAAGCCGCTGGTGAACCCGATACCGATCGAACCGGCGCCGTCAGCCGAGGCCTGGCGAATTGCGTCTGCCATGTTGGTGACGCCGGCACGCTGCAGGTCTTCAGCACCAATGACGGTGACAGGTGAAGGCGTGGCCGTATCGGCACGGCGCAGCAGCGACCCGGTGACGACGATGGTTGCATCTTCGGCAGGTGCAGGAGTTTCCTCAGCAACCTGCGGCGTGGATTGCGCCATTGCCGGGACGGCGAAAAGGCCGAGGCTGCTCATTGCGAGCGCGGACGTAGCGACAGTGCCGCGCAGAAGCGCAGCCCGTGGGAAAGATTTCATTGTGATTATCCCTCAATGGGAAGGAGAACGTTACCGATGATACGGCTTGCCCTCGCTCCTACTGTCGTGGGTGATGCATCTGCCCAAGATAGCTGTAAAGGCCATGTTTCGCTATATTGCTGATTGATCGCAATTTGTTGCGAGGTGCTGCATCTGTGCAACACACTGTGCCGGTTACTGCTGAAACTGAGCGCCGGCTTGCCGCAAGAAAAAAGGGCGACCGCATCGGCCGCCCCTTATATGAAAATCGATGAACCTCGTTCGGCGCGCGGCGCAGTTCGAGCCGCTTTGCGTTGGCCGATTGGAGGCCTTAAGCCGCTTCCTTCTTCCGCGACGCCTTCTTGCGTTCGTTCGGGTCGAGGATGGCCTTGCGCAGGCGGATCGATTTTGGCGTGACTTCGACCATCTCATCGTCGTCGATGTAGGCGATGGCCTGTTCCAGGGTCATGACCTTGGGTGGGGTCAGGCGGATGGCGTCGTCCTTGCCGGTCGAACGGAAGTTCGTCAGCTGCTTGGACTTCATCGGGTTGACCTCGAGGTCCTCGGGCTTGGCATTCTCGCCGATAACCATGCCTTCGTACAGCGGGGTGCCGACGCCGACGAACAGGATGCCGCGCTCTTCAAGCGGGCCGAGCGCGTAGGCGTTGGCTTCACCCGCGCCGTTGGAGATCAGCACGCCGTTCTTGCGGCCTTCGATCTTGCCCTTGTGGGGACCGTACTTCTCGAACAGGCGGTTCATGATGCCGGTGCCGCGCGTGTCCGAGAGGAACTCGCCGTGGTAGCCGATCAACCCGCGCGAAGGCGCCGAGAAGGTGATGCGGGTCTTGCCGCCGCCCGAGGGACGCATGTCGGTCATCTCGCCCTTGCGGGTGGCCATCTTCTCGACGACGGTACCGGCATATTCATCATCCACGTCGATCACGACGGTTTCGTACGGCTCGGTGCGCTGGCCGCTGTCGTCGGTGCCGTAGAGCACGCGCGGACGGCTGATGCCGAGCTCGAAGCCTTCGCGGCGCATCGTCTCGATCAGCACGCCGAGCTGCAGTTCGCCGCGGCCCGCAACTTCGAAGCTGTCCTTGTCGCTGCTCTCGGTAACCTTGATCGCGACGTTGGATTCAGCTTCGCGGGCCAGACGGTCGCGGATCATGCGGCTGGTGACCTTGGTGCCCTCGCGGCCGGCCATCGGCGAATCGTTGACCGCAAAGCGCATCGACAGCGTCGGCGGATCGATCGGCTGGGCGTGCAGCGGCTCGCTGACCGAGGGATCGCAGATCGTGTTCGACACGGTTGCGGTGGTGAGGCCGGCGATCGAAATGATGTCGCCTGCGACGGCTTCTTCGGTGGGGACGCGTTCGAGGCCACGGAACGACATGATCTTGGACGCGCGGCCGGTTTCGACGATGTTGCCATCGTTATCGAGCGCGTGGATCGCCTGATTGGTCTTGACCGAACCCGAGAACACCAGACCTGTCAGGATGCGGCCAAGGAAGTTGTCGCGATCGAGCAGGGTGACGAGGAACTTGAACGGGCCGTCCGGATCGGCCGACGGGGCGGGCACGTGCTCGACGATCTTTTCGAACAGCGGGGTGAGGGTGCCTTCGCGCGCAAGCGGGTCCTCGCTGGCATAGCCGTTGCGACCCGAGGCGTAGAGCACCGGGAACTCAAGCTGCTCGTCGTTGGCTTCGAGCGTCACGAACAGGTCGAACACTTCGTCGAGCACTTCCTGCGTGCGCTCGTCCTGGCGGTCGATCTTGTTGACGACGACGATCGGCTTGAGGCCGAGGGCGAGCGCCTTGCCGGTGACGAACTTGGTCTGCGGCATCGCGCCTTCCGAGCTGTCGACCAGCAGGATCACGCCGTCGACCATCGAGAGGATGCGCTCGACCTCGCCACCGAAGTCGGCGTGGCCGGGGGTGTCGACGATGTTGATGCGGATCGGGTCGCCGCCGCCCGGAGGGGCCCACTCGACCGAGGTGCACTTGGCCAGAATGGTGATGCCGCGCTCTTTTTCGAGATCGTTCGAATCCATCGCGCGCTCTTCGATGCGCTGGTTGTCGCGGAAGGTGCCGGACTGGCGGAAGAGCTGGTCGACAAGCGTGGTCTTGCCGTGGTCGACGTGGGCGATGATCGCGATATTACGCTGGTGGGCGGACATGAACTGGCTTTCGGTTTGGAATCTGCAGGAGCTTCGGCACAGACGAGGCCCGCTCCGATATCGGCGCGCGCTTACTCTTTCTTGTGCGTTGCGGCAAGCACGCTGAATCAAAAGGGGTGCGTTGCGGCAAGCACGCTGAATTAAAAGGGGTGCGTTGCGGCAAGCACGCTAAATCAAAAGGAAGCTCGGCCGCGCGCGAATGGGTGACGTTACGGCAGCGCGGGTGATATGGTTGCCACTGTGACCGGTTTGCAACAGCATGCGAAAATGCGAGGAATTCTGCGGGTTAGCGGCGCATACGCATTGTTTGGCGAGACACCCGGACGTAAAGCTGGCGGCAGGGAAACGGGATGTCGGCCCGGCGCCAAGGGGTAAGCACCGCACCAGCGGGCACTCTGACTTGCCGGGAAATGTAAAAGGAAAAACGCGAAATGAAGTCGAACTTTGTCGGTCGTACCGGCCAGGCCGTGTTGCTTGCCGGAGCATGTGGCGTCGCGCTGGCGTTCTCGTCGGCAGCCTATGCGCAAGGTGCAGCCGCGGTCGAAGAAGCTCAGCCTGCAACCGACATACCTGCCGAAACGACCGCAGACGGTAACGAGATCATCGTCACCGCTTCCAAGCGCGAACAGACGCTGCAGGACACGCCGATCGCGGTTTCCGTAACCAGCGCCGCAACGATCGAACGCGCGCAGATCCGCGATATCAAGGACCTGTCGTCGCTGGTGCCATCGCTGCGCGTCAACCAGCTGCAAAGCTCGGCTAACACCAACTTCTACATCCGCGGCTTCGGCAACGGCGCGAACAACGCCGGGATCGAGCCTTCGGTCGGTCTGTTCGTCGACGGCGTGTACCGCTCGCGCTCGGCCTCGATGATTGCCGATCTGCCTGACGTGCAGCGCGTCGAAGTGCTGAAAGGCCCGCAGTCGACGCTGTTCGGCAAGAACGCCAGCGCGGGCGTGATCTCGCTGGTCACGCGCAAGCCGCAGTTCGAACTCGGCGGTAATGTCGAGGCAAGCTACGGCAACTTCGACGCGCTGGTGCTCAAGGGCGTGATCACCGGTCCGATCTCGGAAACGATCGCAGCCAGCATCGCGGGCGGCTACAACAAGCGCGACGGTTACGTCGAGGATCGCGGTACGGGCGAGAAGGAGAACGAGCGCAACCGCTGGTTCGTGCGCGGGCAGGTCCTGCTCGAGCCTACCTCTGCGCTGTCGGTGCGCCTGATCGGCGATTACAGCAAGATCGACGAAAACTGCTGCGCGGTGGTCAATATCCGCCAGGCCGCGCCGACTGCGGCAATCAAGGCGCTGGGCGGTGGGCGCCCGGTCATCAATGATCCATCGGCCAAGTTCGACGATGTGATCTACAACAACATCGCCTCGACCAACGACATCGAGAACTGGGGCCTTTCGGGCCAGATCGACTATGAACTGGGTCCGATCAATCTGACCTCGATCACCGCCTATCGTCGCACCAACGCGGTGACCGATCAGGATTCGGACTTCACCGGCGTCGATCTGCTCCGCCAGA
Source organism: Novosphingobium hassiacum (assembly GCF_014196055.1). Lineage (GTDB taxonomy): Bacteria > Pseudomonadota > Alphaproteobacteria > Sphingomonadales > Sphingomonadaceae > Novosphingobium > Novosphingobium hassiacum. The sequence continues at coordinate 213,486 of NZ_JACICY010000004.1, read as the reverse complement.
ACTTCCAGGATTTGCGGCTCAAGACGTTCACGCAGGAATTCCGCGCCGCGACCAACTGGGACGGCCCGGTCAATGCGCTGCTGGGTGCGTTCTACTTCAACGAGAAGGTCGATCAGGCCAACGAAATCTCGTGGGGTCCAGCCGCGCGCAGCTATGCCAACCTGCTGATCCAGGGGCAGAGCGGTTGCGCTGTTGGCAGCCCGCGCTGCACCAGCGTTCCGGCGCTGGAAACGCAGCTTTCGCCGCTGGTCGGGCGCAACCTTGCAGGCACGTTCTTTGGCAACGGGCAGGGACTGAGCGAGCGTTACGCGCTGAAGAACGAGGCGTTCTCGGTGTTCGGTCAGGTCGATTTCAAGATCGCCGACCGGGTCACGCTGACCGGCGGGCTCAACTACACGCATGACTCCAAGAAGTACGCGACCAACACGACGTCGAACGACGTGTTCGCAAGCCTCGATTTCGTGGCGCTCGGCCGCGCAGGCGGCATTGCGCAGGGGTTGGGCAACTTCGGCGTGAACCCGGCGAACGCGGCGGCAGTGCAGGCATTCGCGACCGGAGCGGCGACCGCGCCGATCTATCAGGCGATCGTGGCAGGCGCGACGGCGGCTTCGACCAATCCGGCGCAGAACCCCCTCCTGGCCCTCAAGCCGTTCCAGTTCTTCCCGCCGTTCCAGAACGTTCCCAACGCAGTGGAATCGGGCAAGATCAGCGACGGCGATGTCAGCTACACCGCGCGTCTCGCGTGGGAAGTGACCGACACCGTCAACGTCTATGCGACTTATGCGACGGGCTACAAGGCGGCCTCGATCAACCTGTCGCGCGATAGCCGCCCAAGCCCTGCCGACCTCGTCGCCCTGCGCGCGCAGAACCTTGCGGTGCCGAACCTCAACGCGACCGGCCGCTTTGCCGGCGCCGAGGACTCGACGCTGTACGAATTCGGCATCAAGGGCAACTGGGGCGTGGCTTCGGCCAACTTCGCGGTGTTCAAGCAGTCGATCAAGGGCTTCCAGTCGAACATCTTCACCGGAACGGGCTTCTTCCTGACCAATGCAGGCAAGCAGTCGGTGTTCGGTCTGGAGTTCGACGGCTCGGTGCGTCCGATCCCCGAACTGACGCTGTCGCTGGCGATGACCTACCTCGATCCCAAGTTCGACAGCTTCAACGTTTCGGCGTTCGGCGATCTCAGCGGAACGACGCCTGCCGGTGTCTCGCCGCTGTCGACGACGATGGCGCTCGATTACAACCAGCCGGTCGGCGGCGGCAACAACGTGATCGTGCACTTCGACTATCACTATGAATCGCCGTTCAATCTGGTCGAGGGTCTGCCGAACCTGCTGTTCCGCAACCCGAACGGCACGACCAACGCCAGCCTCGCACTCGCTGCGGCGCGCGAGTTCCGCCAGGAAATCAACGACGTGAATGCGTCGTTGACGTTCGCGATGGAAAATGGCCTGTCGCTCTCGGTGTGGGGCCGCAACCTGCTCGACAACCGCAACCTGCTGCAGATCTTCGACAGCCCCGCCCAGCAGGGCTCGATCTCGGGCTATCCCAACCAGCCGCGCACTTATGGCGTATCGGCACGGTTCAACTTCTGATCGGCGACTGCGCATCAAAACCGAACGGAGAAGGGGGCTTTGCGGCCCCCTTTTTCGTGGCTTGCGGGCAAAACCGTTTCGTGGTCCTTTCAAGGTCCGCGCGCTGTCGCGGAAGTTGAAGGGGGAACGATCATGGAATGGATGTTGATGCCGTACCGGCGCTATGCCGACTTTTCCGGGCGCTCACGGCGCAAGGAATACTGGATGTTCGTGCTGCTGTCGTTCATCGTACTGGCCGTCTGTATGGCGCTGATGTTCGCAGGGGGCATGTCGGCGGATGCAAGCGGCGAGAATGCGCCGGGTCCGCTGTTCTGGCTGGGCGTCGTGCTGATGGCCATCTGGGGCCTTGGCAGCATCATTCCGTCGATCGCAGTTCAGGTCCGCCGATTCCACGATCAGGACAAGTCCGGGTGGCTGGTTCTGCTCGGCTTGATTCCATACATCGGCGGGCTGATCGTGTTCATTTTCATGTGCCTCGAAGGTACACGCGGGTCCAACCGCTATGGCAATGATCCGAAAAATCCGACAAATTCCGACGTATTTGCCTGAACCACGGAAGCGCGGCGGGGCGCCGCGCTTCCTCATTTGCGAGTGCCGCCGATGAACTGGATGATCCTGCCTTACCGGCGCTATGCCGAATTCACCGGTCGGTCGCGCCGTCGCGAATACTGGATGTTTGCGCTATTCTATGTGCTGGTGATGATCGTGCTGAACGCGCTGTTCGGAACGAACGATCTGCAGCGCGGCGGCGGTACGTTGGTCTATGGCAGTCGGCTGGTGGGAGCGGGAAGCTGGATCGGCGGATTGTTCTGGCTCGGCAGCCTGATCCCGTCGCTCGCGGTGTCGGTGCGCCGCCTGCACGATCAGGATCGCACCGGGTGGTTGTTGCTGCTCGCGCTGATCCCGTTTTTCGGCTGGTTCGCGCTGTTCGTGCTGATGTGTCTCGACGGAACGCACGGCACGAACCGGTTCGGGGCGGACCCGAAGAACCCGTCGCCTGCGGATGTGTTCAGCTGATTTGACGTTGCGTAGGCCCACCCCCGACCCCTCCCGCAAGCGGGAGGGGGGAACAAGGGGCCGCACGTCACTTCCCCCCTCCCGCCTGCGGGAGGGGTCGGGGGTGGGCTCTACTTCTACAACTCCCGCAGCACTTGCGCAGGTCTCGTCCTCAGCAACCCAACCGACCCCGCCACCGCCAGGACCATGACCAGCGCCACGCCGCCGCCGAGCACGCCAAGAATGCGCGGCCAGTCGGGCAGCCAGTCGAATTCGAACAGCAGCACGATCACGCCCCATGCGACGCCCGAGCCGAGCACGAGCGCGACGCCTGCGAGCAGTGCGCTGAGCAGCCCGTATTCCGCCAGCAGCAGCACGAGCAACTGCCTGCGGCTTGCGCCCAGCACGCGAAGGATCACATTGTCATAGGTCTTGCGTTCGCGCGCGGCCGCAATCGCGCCTGCCAGCACGGCCATCCCGGCAAGGATCGCGACGCTGGCCGCCGCTAGGATCGCGGTGCCCATCTGCGACAGGATCACGCGCGCCTGTGCCAGCACGGGGCCGATTTCGATCACCGAACTGGATGGTAGCGCCTTGACCAGCCCCGCCAGGATCGCGCGGCGCACTTGCGGCGTCTTGGCGTCGGCGGGCAGGCTGATAGTGGCGGCCAGGTTGTGCGGGGCGTCCGAGATCGCGTTGGGGGAGAATACCAGCACGTAGTTGAAGCCCATCGATTCCCAGTCGATCCGCCGAAACGAGGCGATCTTTGCCTCACGCTCGACGCCGAGTACCGAAACGGCGATGCGGTCGCCCAGCTTGAGGTTCAGCGCCTCGCCCAGTGCCTCGTCGACTGACACCAGTGGTTCGCCGGTATAGTCCTTGACCCACCATTGGCCGGCGGTCAGGCTGTTGCCCTCGGGCAGGGTGTCCGAATAGGTCAAACCCCGGTCGCCTCGGAGCGGCCAGGCATTGTCCGGGATCTGCTTGAGATCGGCGACGCGGGTCATCGCATTGGCGGGGCCATAGGCGACGATCGACCCGCGCATCGCGGCAACCGTGCGGATGTCGGCTGCAGGCGCGGCGCCCTTGACCACGGCGTCGAAGGCGGCGACGCGATCACGCGGCAGGTCGAGCACGAAGTAATCGGGCGCACGGTTCGGTACGCGCGCCACGATGTTGCCGTCGAGGCTTGTCTGCACGCCTGCCAGCAGCACGAACGCTGCAAGGCCGAAGCCCAATGCCACGACCAGTGCCGATGTCTGCGCGCCCGGCCGGTGGAGGTTGGCCAGCGCCATGCGCGCGATCGCACCCTTGGGCCGGGGCATCCGCGCCGCAAGCGCGGTCAGCCCACGTCCAAGCAGGGTGAGCGCCACGAACAGCGCTGCCGCTCCACCAAGGAATCCTGCCGCGAGCAGAGGCTGCGGCGCGGTGAGGATCGCCAGCGCGCAGATCCCGGCGAGGCCTGCGGCAACGGGTAGCAAAGCCGCGCGCCACTGCGTGCCGAGCGGGCTGACCCGCGCCCGCATCTGCGCCATCGCGGGAAAATCGCGCGCGCGGATCAGTGGCGGGGCGGCAAAGGTAAGCGCGATCAGCGCGCCATATCCAGCGGCGATGGCCAGCGCGCCCGCGTCGATTACCAGCCCCGGTTCTATCGGCAGCGGGCCTTGCAGCGCCTTGCCCAGCAGCGGGGTGACGCTGACCCCGATTGCGAGCCCCGCGATGATCGCCAGCGTGGAGGCAGCGGCAAGCTGCATCAGGTAGATCCGCGCGATGTCGCCACTCGATGCGCCGAGGATCTTGAGCGTGGCGATGCTGCCGCGCCGTGTCTCGAGGTAGGAGTTGACGCCGTTGCCAATGCCGATCCCGGCAATCGCCAGCGCCGCCAGAGCGACCAGCACGAGGAACTGGCCCATGCGCGATACGAAGCGGTCGAGCCCCGGCGAGGCCTTGTCGCGCGTGCGTACTTCGTAGCCTGCCAACGGAAAGCGTGCCTTGATGCTCTCGCCCAACGCGACAGGATCGGCACTGGCGGGCAGCTTCACACGCAGCTTGGTGCGGACCATCGATCCGGGCTGGACGAGGCCCGATGCGGCGAGGCCCTGTTGGCTTACGATGACCGTCGGGCCGAGCGCGAAGCCCTCGGCCAGCCGGTCGGGCTCGCTGCCGATCACGCCGCCGATGGTGAGCACCGCCTTGCCGATTTGCAGCCGGTCGCCGGGTTTGACGTCAAGCCGGTCGGCCACGCCGGGCGCGATCAAGGCGGTGAGCCCTTGCGGTGCGCCGACCTGTTTGCCGCCATCGAGCGTGAACCGCCCGTAAATCGGCCATTTGGCATCGACGGCCTTCAGTTCGACCGGGGTAGCGGCATTAGCCCCCTCTTCTTCAGAGGAGGGGGTTGGGGGTGGTGGCCCCAGCCGTACAGCCATCGCCTGAAGTCGCGCACCTTGCGACAATTCACCCATCGCGCCGATGGCGGCGAGTTCATCGGGCGCAGGCTCGCGCGCCGCCAGAGTGAACTCCAGATCCGCGCCCAGCATTTCGCGGCCGCGCGTCGCCAGTTCGCGCTCGATCGCGCCGGTCAGCGTGCCGATGGCAGACAGCGCGGCAGTGCCGAGCACAAGGCACACCAGCAGCAGGCGCAAGCCCTTGAAGCGCCAGTTGAGCCCGCGCGATGCCAGCTTCCACGCGGCGCTCCACGAAAGGTTCACGCGGCACTGTCCGACGCGATGCGCCCGTCGGCCAGCCGGACGATCCGCCCACAGCGCGCAGCCAGAGCCTCGTCGTGCGAAACCAGAATGAACGTCGCGCCTGCCTCGGCGGCGCGGGCGAACAGGAGGTCGGCGACAGCCTCGCCGGTGGCGTGGTCGAGGTTCCCGGTGGGCTCATCAGCGAACAGGATCGTGGGTTTGGGGGCGAGCGCGCGGGCGATGGCGACGCGCTGCTGCTCGCCGCCCGAAAGCTGCGCCGGGTAGTGGTTCAGGCGGTGACCTAGGCCGACGGCGGACAATTCCGCCTCGGCGCGCGCCATCGCGCCGGGCATTCCGGCAAGCTCGAGCGGGGTGGCGACGTTTTCAAGCGCGGTCATCGTCGGCAGCAGGTGAAACGCCTGCAGCACGATGCCGATGCGCCCACGCCGCGCGGCAGCAAGGCCGTCCTCGTCGAGCACGGTGAAATCGGCACCCGCAACGCTCAGCGAGCCGCCGCTGGCACGTTCGAGGCCTGAGAGGATCGCGAGCAACGAGGACTTGCCCGAACCCGATGGGCCGAGCAGAGCCAGCGTTTCACCTGCGCCCACGACGAGATCGATCCCGCGCAGGATTTCGACCCGCGCTTCGCCTGAGCCGAGCGAGAGGGTGAGGGCGGATGCGGCGATTACCGGGGAGGGGGTGCTTGTCACGGGCTCCACGTGGCATAGATTGGTTGCAAGGCGCAACCGGCACTTGGGGGCGCGCAAGCGGAGTTGCAATGCGAACCCTAGCCTTTGTCGCCATCCTTACCCTTACCGCCTGCTCAGCGGAAAAGGCACCCGAGCCTGCGCCGACCGGGGCCGTGGCCGCAGCGCCCGTGCCTGCCGATGCGCCGGTGATCCTCGCATTCGGGGACAGCCTCTATGCAGGCTACCGCCTGAATCCGGGCGAGGGCTATCCGCCGCGGCTTGAGGCTGCGCTGAACGCTGCTGGCACGCCAGCGCGGTTGGTCAATGCGGGCGTTTCGGGGGACACGACCGCAGCGGCGTTGCAGCGGCTGACGTTCACGCTCGATAACCAGAAGGTCAAGCCAACGCTGGCGCTCGTCGGCCTCGGCGGAAACGACATGTTGCGCGGCCTGCCGCCTGCCGAGACGCGCGCGAACCTCGATGCGATCCTGACCGAATTCGACAGACGGGCCATTCCGGTGGTGCTGACCGGGATGCTGGCTGCGCCCAATCTTGGCGAGAACTATGTAACCGAATTCAACGTGATCTGGCCCGAACTTGCGAAGAAACACAAGGCGGGGCTGGTGCCGTTCTTCCTCGCACCGGTGCTGGGGAACAAGGGCCTGATGCTGGACGATAACGTGCATCCCAATGCGCAGGGGGTCGATGCGATCGTTGCCGCGACGCAGGCGCAGGTGGCGGGGGCGCTGAAGGCGGCTGAGCAATAGAAAGAGCCTGCAACGCCGGTCAGACCCGTTCCGCCATCCCATCGCTCACCGCCCACACGGCGCTGGCGTCGGCAACCTCCGCAAACGGCGCAATCTCGGTTCCGGTCATCCACACTTGCGCGCCTGACTCTGCCAGCCGCTCGAACAGCGCGGCACGGCGCACCGGGTCGAGGTGCGCGGCAATTTCGTCCAGCAGCAGCAGGCGCGGGCGCTCACCCGCTGTCAGCCCCGCATGGGCCAGCACGATGGCGATCAGCATCGCCTTCTGCTCTCCGGTCGAGCAATCGGCAGCGGGTGCGTTCTTGGCCGCCAGCGTCACCGCCAGATCATCGCGATGCGGTCCGGTCAGCGAGCGGCCCGCCGCACGGTCGCGGCGGCGGCCTTCGCGCAACATTGTACGCAGGGCGTCGGCCTCGAGGGGCACTTCGCTTGCATAGACCAGTGATGGCCGCGCAAAAGGATGTTCTGGCACGCTTTCAAGCGCGGTTCCAAGGTCGGCCACAAGCGCCGCGCGCGACGCTGCCATTGCCGCGCCGGTCTCGGCCATCTGCGCCTCGATCCCGTCGAGCCAGAGCGGATCAGGCTCCGTCGCCTCACCCAGCAGGCGGTTCCGTTCACGCAGCGCGGATTCATAGCGCGTCGCAGTCCGGGCGTGGCCGGGTTCACGCGCCAGCACCAACCGGTCGAGGAACCGCCGCCGCGATCCCGCGCTCTCCGCAAACAGTCGGTCCATCGCGGGCGTCAGCCAGGTGATCGAGAGCCATTCGGCCAGCCGCGCTGCCGGTCCCTCGGCACCGTTGATGCGGACGCTGCGGCGATTGGGCGCTTGCGGGTCGGTGGCGGTGCCGATCTGGATCGCACCGTCCTCCATCTCGGCGGCAACGGCAAACCCGCCGTCGCCATCGCGCCCCGCCATCTCCGCGGGCTGCGCACGCCGCAAGCCTCGCCCCGGCGCGAGCAGGCTGATCGCTTCGAGCACATTGGTCTTGCCCGCACCGTTCTCGCCCACCAGCACGTTGAACGCCTGCATCCCCTCCAGCCGGGTCGCGGCATGGTTACGGAAGTCGCGCAAGGTCAGGCGGGTGAGGGACATTGTGTGCGGCGTTAGTGGGTTTAACGCTTCGTGGAAAGAAGCCTCACCCCGGATCAAGTCCGGGGCGACGTGTGCATTAAGCGCTGCATAAAGACTCGTCGGCCCGGACTTGATCCGGGCTGAGGCTACCCCTTCAAACCGCGTGCCGCCTCGCGATCCGGAACGTCGTGATCAGAATATACAGGAACGGCACCGGGATCGTGAACGCAATGGCCGGGCGCTGCCAGTATTGGGCAGCAAGCACGAGCACCGCGAAACAGGCAAACACCAGAATTACCGCGCCCATCATCAGCGCGAGGCCCTTCCAGTGAACCGGAACGTAGCTCCACAGCCATTTGCGGAACCAGATCTCGGGCTCCATCAGGCTGCGCCGCGTTCGATCAGTCCGTGCTTTTTCATGCAGTGGCGCAACTGGTCGTAGCTGAGGCCGAGCGCTTTGGCGGTCTGGCGCTGGTTGAAGCGGTTGCGGCCAAGATGGTGTTCGATGATCGCGCGTTCGTGCGATTCCACCGCCTGTCGCAGGTCTGTGACACCATCGAAGTCGGGCGCGGGAACGCCGCGTACCGGGCTTGGCGCATCGGGCTCAGCCGCGCGCGGGGGCGAAATCGGCTTCCACGCGCTTTCGAACGGATCGAACTGGACGTGGGCGATCGGTTGGCTCCAGTCGTCCCAGCGATAGACTGCGCGCTCGACCACGTTACGCAATTCGCGGACGTTGCCGGGCCATGGGTAGTCTTCCAGCGCGCGCTGGACCGCAGGCAAAAAGCCGGGCCAGGCGTCCCAGTGCAGTTCTGCCGCCATGCGCCGCCCGAAGTAATCCGCCAGCACCGCGATATCGCCCTCGCGCACGCGCAGCGGGGGCAGGGTGATCACCTCGAAGCTGAGCCGGTCGAGCAGGTCGGGACGGAAGCGACCCTGTTCGGCCATCTTGGGCAGGTCTTCGTTGGTCGCTGCCACGATGCGCACATCCACGCGCACCGGCTTGCTCGATCCGATGCGGGTCACCTCGCCATATTCAACCGCGCGCAGCAGGCGTTCCTGCGCGCCCATCGACAGCGTGCCCAATTCGTCGAGGAACAGCGTGCCCTTGTCGGCTTCCTCGAACCGCCCGCTCCGCGCGCGCGTGGCGCCGGTAAACGCGCCTGCCTCGTGCCCGAACAGTTCGGCCTCGATCAGCGTTTCGGGCAGGGCCGCGCAGTTCATCGTGATCAGCGGTTCGGTCCAGCGCGGGGACAGGCGGTGAAGGCGTTCGGCGATCAGTTCCTTGCCGGTCCCGCGCTCGCCGATGACCAGCACCGGGCGGCGCATCGGCGCAGCGCGGCTGGCGCGTTCGACCGCGTCGAGGAAGGCGCTCGATTGCCCGATAGACTGAACTTCCCGATCCATGCCCAACGAATAGCGCAATTTCCCAAGTTTCAGCAATACTCCCCAACATTAAAGCGGGATTACAGGGCAAAAACGGCGGAAATCTGCGCCGGAAACAGTTTGGCACACCCCTTGCTGTACCATGAACAATCCCGGCAGCGACGCCGGAACCCAACCCGCCGAAAGGTCAGCAAGATGTACACCGCCCAGTTCTTCTCCACCCAGCTCGGACGTGCCAGCCTCGTCAGCATCGGTGCGATGGTCCTGATGTGCTGCTTCGCGCTGAACAGCCAAGTCGATGCCGTGCCCACCGTCATGGCATCGTCGGCCGCGATCACCGGGGAACTTGCATGAACGAAGACCTGACCCCGATCCGCGCCGCTCGCACCGAGGGTTCGCGCACCACGCGCCTCGATGCCGAGCTTGAGCGCCTGCGTACCTCGCCGTCGAACAGCGACCGTCCGCGCAACTCGCAATCCTTTTCGTCCTTCAACTCCGGAGTGAACCTGATGGGCATATTCTCGCGTACTCGCGATATCATTGCCGCCAATTTCAACGACTTGCTTGATAAGGCAGACGATCCTTCCAAAATGATCCGGATGATCATCATGGAGATGGAGGAAACACTGGTCGAAGTCCGCGCCTCTGCCGCTCGCACGATCGCCGACCAGAAGGAAATGGGCCGCCACGTCGCCAAGCTTGATCGCCTTCAGGCCGACTGGTCGGAAAAGGCTCAGCTGGCGCTTTCGAAGGACCGCGACGATCTGGCCCGCGCCGCGCTGGTCGAAAAGAAGAAGGCCGCCGACATGGCCGACCAGCTCCGCGTCGAGATCGGCGTGCTGGATGATTCGATGCGCGCATACGAACTCGACATCGACAAGCTGCAGACCCGGTTGCGCGAAGCCCGCAGCCGCCAGACCGCGATCGCCGCACGCCTCGAAAGCGCCGAGAACCGCGTCCGCCTGCGCACGCTGCTCGCCAGCGAGCGAGTGGACGAGGCGATGGCGCGCTTCGACCAGCTCGAACGCCGCGTCGATTACGCCGAAGGCCGCGCCGATGCGCTCAGCCTGTCGGACGGCAGCAGCAAGCCCAGCCTCGCCGACGAAATCTCGGCACTCGCCGGGCAGGACAAGATCGATGAAGAGCTCGAAGCGATGAAGCGCGCGCTCGGCAAGGAAGGTTGAGCCATGGACGACGCAATTCCCATTATCGCCATCTTCCTCGGCCTGCCGTGGATCATCTTCCACTACATCACCAAGTGGAAGACCGCCGCGACGCTGACCAATGGCGACGAAAACCTGCTGGAGGAACTCTACCAGCTGGCCCGCCGCCTCGATGACCGCATGGACACGGTCGAGCGCCTGGTCGCTTCGGACAACCCGGAGTTCAAGCCCGCCCGCATCATGCACGACCGTGAAACCGACAATCAGAAGCTGCGCGAACTCGACCGGATGTTCGCCGAACAGGGAAGGACCTCGAAGTGAACAGCCCCCGCACCCGCTTTTACCGCGACAAGGTCAACGGCAAGTTCATGGGCGTCTGCGCCGGGATTGCCGACTACACCGGAGTGGACGTGCTCTGGGTTCGCCTCGGGTTTCTGGTCCTCGCTTTCTCGATGGGCTGGCCGTTCATCGCCTACTTCGTGCTCGGCATGCTTGCCGGCAAGAAGCCCGGCCACCTCTATGTCGATCGGCAGGAGCAGCAGTTCTGGCAGCGTGTCCGCCAGTCGCCCGCCCGCACCGCCCGTGAAGTCCGCGCCCAGTTCCGCGACATCGATCGCCGCCTGGCCGACGTCGAAAGCTTCTACGTCAACAGCAACCCGCGCCTTTCGGCCGAAATCGAAAAGCTGCGCTGACATTCACTTCAATGGGGGACTGAACCGATGGGACCTGAGACACTTGCGCCCCTGATCCCGATCTTTGCCCTGTGCATTCCGATCGTCGCGATCTGGACCAAGCACCGCACCAAGATTGCAGAAATGCAGATCAATGCGACCGCGCAATTGAGTGCTGAAAAAGCCGCGCAGTACGCCAGCCACACCCGCGAGCTTGAAGAGCGCGTCCGCGTGCTGGAGCGTATCGTCACCGACAAGGGCTTCGATACCGCCGCGCAAATCGAAGCGCTCCGCCGCGATGCGGCCTCCATCGAAGACCGGAGGGTGTGATGCAGTGGGCGGGACCCGAATTCGTCCTGTGGATCATCGCGATTTCGACAGGCGGCTGGGTGATCAACAACTGGATCCGCGCCCGCCACGGCTATGCTCTGGAAGACGAATGGGGCGGCAAGACGCAGAAGGCGGATCACGAAGCTGTCACCAAGCTGCGCGAGGAAAACGCGATGTTGCGCGACCAGCTTGATGCCACGCACCAGCGCCTCGCCAACATCGAAGCCATCGTGACCGACCGAGGTTATCAGGTGGCGGGTCAGATCAAAGCGCTGCGCGACGGAAAGGGAGCATCGCTATGAACGAAGACGTGATCCTGATGTTGGTGTTCATGGTGATCGTGGTGCCGGTTGTCCTGGGCATCGGTTCGGACATTTACAGGCGCCGACTGGCCTTCCGCGAACGCGAATTGGAACTGCTCTCCAAGCAGACTGCCGAGAAGGCCGCGCAATATGCCGCGCAGGCCGAGCGGCTGGAACAGCGGGTGCGCGTGCTCGAACGCATCGCCACCGAAAACAACACCGACCTTGCGCTGCAGATCGAGCATCTGCGCAGCGTGAAGGTGAATTGAGAAAGAGCCGCAATGTCTTTCTGGAGCGCCATTGTCGCCATCGTGGCAATCATAGCTTTCGCCAATATGCGCATGAACCGTGACAAGCATCGCGGCTCCTCGGGCGGCGCGGTCGATGTCGATCCCGCCTACACCGCCGGGCTCGAACGCGAGGTTACCGAACTGCGCAAGCGTCTCGAAGTGCTCGAACGGATCGCCACCGACGATGGCGAAAATCGCCGCCTGTCGCGTGAGATCGAATCGCTGCGCGACAAATAAGTTCATCCGCAACAGGGAGTTGCCGACATGACTTCCGATATTGTCCTATACTTCTCCGCACTCACCGGTCTCGCGATGGTCGCGATGGCAGCCCTGCGCGGCTGGGATGGCTGGCTATCGCTCAAGCGCCTCGAATTCGAACGTACGGATATGGGAGACGCTGCCACCATGATCGACCTAGCCGACATGCGCGAACGCCTGCGCAAGCTGGAAGCCATCGCGGCCGGGGTAGACCTGTGAAGCGCCACGTCGAGGGCGCAACCCGCGCCGGCATCGGCATTGGCAGCGCGCTTGCCGTGACCATCTCGTGGAGCCTGCACAAATCGATCGTGTGGGCCGCGATCCACGGCGTCCTTTCATGGATCTACGTGATCTGGTTCGCGCTGACGCGTCCGGGGGGTATCTCGGGCTAATCGCGCGCGCTTAAACCTGCGCCCCCGCGAAGGCGGGGGCCTCAGGCACAACGCGATAGCTCTCGACAATCCGGCCCGAGGCCCCCGCCTGCGCGGGGGAGCGGAGTGCATTGGGTGAGGAACAACTCTCCCACGCGGGCAGTGGACGCCACCGACCCCGCTCGCTAAGTGCCGATCATGCGCAGCCTTGACGACATCCTCGAAGAGTATGAATTCCTTGATGGCGACGAACGCTATCGTCTGTTGATCGAGCTCGGCCGCGAGTTGGAAGACATGCCCGATGCGTTGAAGACCGATGCCACGCTGGTGCGCGGCTGTTCGGCCAGCGTGTGGGTCTATCCGACGCAGGGCGAGGGCGAGAAGCTCCACTTCCTCGCCGACAGCAACGCCGCGATCACCAAGGGGATCGTCGCGCTGGTTCTCGCTGCCGTGCAGGACCGCCCTGCAGCAGAAGTCGCCGCGATGGACGTAGCCGAGGCACTCGGGCCGTTCGATCTCAAGAAGCAGTTGTCATCGAACCGCACGCAGGGTGTGCCCAACATGATCGCGCTGGTGCGCGAACATGCCGCGCGGCTGGCTGCGGCGGCCTGATCGGTTTGCGCCGTCACCTCTATCTCGCTGGCGGCATAATTTGCGTAGCACTCGGCGCGATCGGCGCGTTCCTGCCGCTGCTGCCGACGGTCCCGTTCCTGCTGCTGGCGGTGTTCTGCTTTGCGCGCTCCAATCCCGCATGGGAGCAGCGCCTGCTCGACCATCCGCGCTACGGCCCGCCCTTGCGCCAGTGGCGTGAGCGGCGCGCAATCTCGCGCAAGGCCAAACGCGGCGCGCTGATCGCGATGGGTGCAGGCGTGGTGCTGACGTGGTTTACCGCAGGTTGGCCGTGGGTGCTGATCCCGGCAGCGGTGATGGGCATAACAGGGACCTGGATTTGGACGCGGGCCGAGTAGACACCTCCACGATCGCTGGCGTGCAGATGCTGCGCTTGGTGGCTGCACTTGCGGTCCTTGTGCATCATGCAGAAGGCATCGGCTATCACCTCGGCCGTTATCGCGGGGTGGAACTGGCACGGGCAGACGTGATGCTGACCGGGGCCTGCGGCGTCGATCTGTTCTTCGCCATTTCAGGCTTCATCATGGTCGTTTCTGCGCAACGGCTGCTGGGCACGCAAAGGCCGCGTCTGGTATTCATTCAGCATCGTCTCGCGCGGATCGTGCCGCTGTACTGGCTGATGACGGCTTTTACGCTGGGATGGGGCTGGCGTTTTGGCCCTCCGTTCGATCTGGCAACAACTGTTCATGCGTTAGCATTCCTGCCCTACGCCCCGGACGGGATGCCCGCGCTGAAGACCATTCCCCTGGTGGTCGCCTGGACGCTCTATTACGAGATGCTGTTCTACGCGATCTTCGCGGCCTGCCTGGCATCGACCATGCCGACTACCGTCAGGCGCGTGCTGATAGCACTTACGGCCTTGGTCGCCGCAGGCGCCGTGTTCGATCTGCCGCAGCCTTTCGCATTCTGGACCGAACCGATCATCGCGGAGTTTGCTGGCGGCATGGTGATAGCTCTGGCTTACGAACGCGGCATCGTCGTCAAATGCTGGATGCGGATTGCTCTTCTAGCGGCTGCGGCGGCGTTGATTTTTGCCACTGATTACGCCGCGATCGGGACGCTGAATGGCTGGGACCGAACGCTGACATGGGGCGTCGCGGGTTGGCTGATCCTGAGCGCCGTCGTGCTGGGGCCGCTGCGGTTGCCGGCCATGCGCTTATGGTCAATCGGGGGCGCCATATCCTACGCCCTCTACCTTGTGCACATGCCCTTGATGAATGCCGTGCAGTTCATCTGGCGGCACTTTCGCTGGTCCTATGGACCTTGGCAGGAACTGGTGTTCGTGGTCGGGACGATGGCCGCATCGATCCTGGCCGCACTTATCCTCCATCGCGCCTTCGAGCGCCCGATAACACAGCACCTCAAGCTCTGGCTGAACCCCGCCGCGCGTTAGCGTTTGTTCTTTATATGTTCTTTTAGTAGCATCCGGCATCTTGCAGATTCGCAAGGCATGGCAGCTGTCATGGGAGTAGCCGGGATGATCACACTGACAGTGGGGCAAAGCGATACCGATTGGCTGGCATGGTCCGCCAGCGTGCTCGGCGCACTGGCTTGGCCGCTGGCCGCGCTGGCCATCGCCCTGATCTTTCGGCGCCATCTGCTCGCGCTGCTGTCGCGGCTCGATGAACTGAGCTGGGGCGACAAGTCGGCCCCGTTCGCGCGAAAGCTCGACAGCCTGGAATCACAGGCCCCGCCTTTGATGGCCGACAGCGAAGCCGGGCCCGAGCTCGCACTATCGGGCGATCACAGCCGGTTTCTGCAACTGCTCGATCTCTCGCCAAATGCCGCCGTGCTGGATTCGTGGTCGGGGATCGAGGATGCATTGCAGGGCCTGGCACATGATCGGCAAGTGGCCACCGCCGATGCGCTACAGGCTGCGCACACGCTGGAACGGCGCGGAGTCCTGCCCGCACGCACTGTCGGCATGATCGGAGAAATGCGCGCCCTGCGCAACGCCGCCGCGCACAATCAGGACATCTCGGTGTCCGACGCGCTGCGCTTTCGTAATCTCGCCAAGGGTGTGCTGAACGAGATCAGGTTGGCTTGAAATACCCTACAGGAGCCGGAGGTTGTTTCAGTCCACCGCATCCCTCAACACAGCAATCCCGCGCTCCCGCTGCACCCGCAGTTCGCGCTTCAGCGCCACCGGATCGCGCGCGAACACGAAGCCAAAGCTCACCCCGCCTTCCTTGCCGATGGTCGCGTGATGCAGCTTATGCGCCTGCACCAGCCGCTTGGCGTAGCCGCGCTTGGGCACCCAGCGGAACCAGCGCTGGTGGACCAGCCCATCGTGGACCAGTGTGTAGATGATCCCGTAGACCAGCACGCCGATGCCGATGAATGTCGCGGGCCACCACGCGGCGTCTCCGCGCACCAGCGGGCTGCCGAGCGCGAAGAACGTGATCGAGATGGCGGCGCCGACGATCGCGTAGAGGTCGTTCTTCTCCAGAAACCCGTCGTGCGGTTCATGGTGGTCGCGGTGCCAGCCCCAGCCGAAGCCGTGCATGATATACTTGTGGCTGGACCATGCGACGAATTCCATGGCGAGCACCGTGGCGATCACGATGAAAATTGCGGCGAAAGTCTGCATGGCTCGCCCATACAACGCCCCGCCTTGCCCTGCGACACATTCTTACACTTTGCCCGAAAGTCGCGACGCCTTGTTTTTCTGCCGTTCAGCCGCGCCGGCCCAATTTGCCTTCAACGCCCAAACGCTTCCAACCCAGGGGCATAGGAGAAAACCGATGCGCAAGACCGTACTCGCCGCCGTCCTTTCGACGATGATCGCCGCAGGCGTCGCCACCCCGGCGATGGCCCAGTACCGCGACCACGATCGCTATCCCGGCGGCAACCGCGCCGAAGCCGCTTACCTGACGCCCGCCCGCAGCGCTGAAATCCGCCGCGACATCTGGCAGCTCGACAGCCGCATCCAGCGCGCCGTGTCGAACCGCACCATTTCGCCGCGCGAGGCCCGTGGCCTGCGCAACGATTCACGCAACCTGAGGCAGCTTTACACGCGCTATGCCGACCGTGGTCTGTCGATGAACGAATACCGCACGCTCGAGAACCGCGTTTCGGTGATCACGCAGCGTCTGCGCATCGATCGCCGTGATCATGACGGCCGCCGCGGTTGATCCTATCCGGACGTAACAAAATTGCGTCCGACAAGCCAATGGCCCGCCCTTTCCTGCTTGAATTGCGGGGAGGGCGGGCCTAACCGCTGGCACTATGACTAATACTCCCCGCACCATGTACCAGAAGATCTGGGACGCCCACGTTGTCGAACAGCGCGATGATGGCACGGCCCTGATCTACATCGACCGTCACCTCGTCCACGAGGTCACCAGCCCGCAGGCGTTCGAAGCGCTCCGCACGTCTGGCCGCAAGGTGCGCCGCCCGGATCTCACGCTCGCCGTGCCCGATCACAACCTGCCGACGACCGCGCGCCGCGCGCCCGATGGCAGCCGCATTCCCATTACCGACGTCGAATCCGCGCAGCAGCTCGAAGCGCTGGAACGCAACGCGCCCGAATTCGGCATCCGCTACATCGGCGATTCCGACTTGGAGCAGGGCATTGTCCACGTCGTCGGGCCGGAGCAGGGCTTCTCGCTCCCCGGCGCGACGATCGTCTGCGGTGACAGCCACACCGCCTGCCACGGCGGCCTCGGCGCGCTGGCCTTCGGCATCGGCACGAGCGAGGTCGAGCATGTGCTGGCCACGCAGACGCTGCTGCTCAAGCAGTCCAGGACGATGGAAGTCCGCGTCGACGGAAAGCTGACCCCCGGCGTCACCGCCAAGGACGTCGTGCTGCACATCACCGGCGTGCTCGGCGCAGCAGGCGGCACCGGATCGGTCATCGAATATACCGGACAAGTCATCCGCGACCTGTCGATCGAGGGTCGTCTGACCATCTCGAACATGGCGATCGAGCACGGCGCGCGCGCCGGGCTGTGCGCGCCTGACGAAACGACCTTCGCCTATATCAAGGGCCGTCCCTATGCGCCCAAGGGTGAAGACTGGGACAAGGCCGTGGCATGGTGGACCAGCCTCGCCACCGATCCCGGCGCCAAGTACGACAAGGTCGTGGTCATCGACGCCGCCGACATCGCGCCTTCGGTCACCTGGGGCACCAGCCCCGAGGACGTGCTGCCGATCACCGGCATCGTCCCCGCGCCGGAAAGCTTTGCCGATCCGTCTAAGCAGGATGCGGCGCGTGCCAGCCTTGCCTATATGGGCCTGACTGCGGGCGAACCGATCGACGGCGTCGCGGTGCAGAACATCTTCATCGGATCGTGCACCAACAGCCGGATCGAAGACATGCGCGCCGCCGCTGCGATCCTGAAAGGCCGTCACAAGGCCGACAGCGTCAAGTGGGCGATCGTCGTTCCGGGCTCGGGCCTGGTCAAGCAACAGGCCGAAGCCGAGGGACTCGACCGCGTGTTCATTGATGCAGGCTTCGAATGGCGCGAACCCGGCTGTTCTGCGTGCCTCGGCATGAATCCCGACAAGGTGCCTGCGGGCGAACGCTGCGCCTCTACCTCGAATCGCAACTTCGTCGGCCGCCAAGGCCCCGGCGCGCGCACGCATCTCGTCAGCCCCGCGATGGCAGCCGCAGCTGCCGTCACTGGGCACCTGACCGACGTGCGCAAGCTAATGGCCTGACGCGGCAGTGGCGGGCCTCCCGACAGCCGCGCTCCAGCTTGCGGGGTTTCTCATGGCCCACGCCTTCTGGACCGTGTCGGACCTGCCCGCCGGAAGCCACTACCAGCCGCAATCGCTGTGCATGCGCGGCGACGGCAACCGCTCGCTCCAGACGTTCGAAGGCGCGACGACACTTGAACAGGACGCACAGGCCAAGGCGTTCATCACCGACGGCGCATCGCGCTGGCCCGACTGCGCGGTGGCGCGACAGGTGCGGGTCGGCTCGCCCAAGGGCGATGTCGATGCCTTGGTGATCGACGTGGTGCAGTACGGCGGGAGCGTGATGACCGTCGTCCAACCCTTCCGTCCCGGCCCGGCCGAGTTTCGTTTGCTCGGCGACGAACTGCTGATCGACAACAACGGCCCGCTCCCTCCGCTCCCCGCCGCGCAGGCTGCCGCCGCGATGCGCGAGGGTGCCAACGATCATCCCGGCCTTGGCGACAAGTGGAGCCAATGGGAAGCCGCGCGCGACCCGGTAAGCCCGCTGGTCCAGCGCTGATTTACAACGCGCGTTCGAGGGCATAGCCTCCGCTTTACATAGCGAGGGGATCACGATGAGTATGGGGCTCAACACCGGCAGAGGCGTGCGCGTCCCCGAACGCGCCTATCGCATCGTGCTGTGGGTCGTCTCGATCGTGTTTGCGGGCTTCATCATCGGCCTCGGCAATCTGGTCATCGGCGATCTGCCGATGGTCGAGGGACAGGTCTATACCGCGCCTGCTGACGATACCCCGGCAGTCCGTCAGGTCCGGCAGGAGATCGCGCAGATCGGCCGCGACAAGCAGGGGATCGACGACAAGCTCGAGATTCAGCGGCTGCAACTCGATCAGGCGACGCGCCAATCGACGACGGCTGGCGAAACCTTCCGCGCATGGATCGCTGCGCGCACTGCCACCACCAATCCGGCGCAGGACCCCGAAGTCCTTGCCCGCACGCGCGATCTCGAACGGCTCAAGGGCAACGAGCGCGCGCTGCAGCAGACGATCGCCGATCTGGAGAACAGCCGCGCCCCGCTCGACCAGCGCGAGAACGCACTGCGCACCCGCGAAAGCGACCTGATCAATGCCGCCTTGCCAGCACAGGAACGCGCGATGTTCTGGCAGGAGATGCGCGTCTTCGGCCTGCGGCTGCTGATCACTCTGCCGATGCTCGGGGTCGCGGCATGGATGGTGATGAAGAAGCGTAAGAGCGATCACTGGCCGCTGATGCGCGGGTTCGTGCTGGCGGCGGTATTCGTGTTCTTCGTCGAACTGGTGCCGTATCTGCCAAGCTATGGCGGGTATATCCGCTACATCGTCGGCATCGCGCTGACGCTGGCTGCCGGGCATTTTCTCGTCAAGAACATGCGCGCCTATATCGCGCACCGCACCGAGGTAGAAGCGCAGGCCGAGCAGGAGCGCCGCAAGCGGGTTTCGCATGACGAAGCGTTCAAGAAGATGGCCGCCAAGGTCTGCCCCGGTTGCGACCGCCCCATCGCCACCACCGGGGACGCCGAGTCCAACTTCTGCGTCCACTGCGGGATGACCCTGTTCGACCACTGCCAGGCCTGCGACACGCGCAAGATGGCGTTCTTCCGCTTCTGCATGACCTGCGGCACACCCGCCAAGGACGAGGAGGTGCCGCCAAAGCCGGTGCCGCCTCGGCCGGTCCCGCCGCTTGAACCTGCGCCCGCATGACACCCCCCTACCTTCGTCATTGCGAGCGGCGCAGCCGCGCGGCAATCCAGAGCGTCACGCGCCGCCTCCGGATTGCTTCGCCCTGCCGGCTCGCAATGACGAACGGATCGTGATGTGACCCTGCGCAAAGCGTCGTTCGACCCAGTCGTCGCTCCTAACTCGCGCGTGCTGATCCTCGGCAGCCTGCCCGGCGAAGCGAGCCTTGCGGCGGGGCGCTACTACGCCAATCCGCGCAACCAGTTCTGGCGGCTGGTCGGCGGCGTGATCGCGTGCGATGTGGCGGCGCTGGAGTACGAGGCGCGGCTGGCATGCCTGCTCGATCACGGCATAGGGTTGTGGGACTCGATCGGCACCGCCACACGCACCGGCAGCCTCGATGCGGCGATCCGCGATATCGAGGCAAACCCGCTCCCAAGGCTCGTCGAAACCTTGCCGAACCTTGAAGCGGTCGCCTTCAATGGCGCAAAATCGGCGGCAATCGGCGCGCCACTGCTGGCCGGATCATCACACCTCACACTCGTCCAACTGCCGTCGAGCAGCCCCGCACATGCGGCGCTGACGTTCGAGGCCAAGCTGGCGCAATGGTCAAGCTTGGGGAAATACCTTGGCTCCTTCTTGCAATCCTGAGTCACGTGGCCAATCTTGAGGTAACGAATTCAAGGAGTTTGACGCGTGACCAAGAAAACCGACTGGACCGGCAAGGCAGCCATGGCAGGCGCGGCGATCGGCTCGGCGGCGCTGGCCGCCGCATTGCTCTACACCTCGCGCCGCAAGGAACGCGCCGAAAAGGCCGAACCCAAGACGCCGCCGGTCGACGTGCCCGAAACCGACTGATTTCGCGTAGACCCTTCCGCTCTTCGCCGATCGCTATCCCTCGTCATCCCCGCGCAGGCGGGGATCCAGAGCGACCGTCGTGCTGGATCCCCCGCCAGCGCGGGAATGACGGAGGTAAGGAGGGCGGAATGACGTTGCAACGCACTGCTCAGAAGCTATAGCCACCCCATGGAACCGGTGAACCAGATCGAAGGACGGGCTATCCCGTTCGGCCGCAAGAATGTCGATACCGACGTGATCATTCCGTCGAAGTGGCTCAAGACGATCACGCGTCAGGGCCTCGGCCGCGGTGCCTTCGAAGTGCTGCGCGCCGATCCGGACAACGTGTTCGACAGCGCCGAGTTTTCGGGTTCCCCGATCCTGATCGCGGGCGACAACTTCGGTTGCGGTTCAAGCCGAGAACACGCCGCGTGGGCCTTGCTCGATCTGGGCATCAAAGCGGTGATCGCGCCGTCTTTTTCCGACATCTTCTCGGGCAACGCGTTCAAGAACGGCATCCTCACCGTCGTCCTGCCACAGGAAGCGATCGACCGGCTGATGGAGGTCGCCGCGACCGATCCGGTCATGATCGACCTCGAGGCGCAGACCGTCACCACCCCGTTCCAGGATCGCTTCGCTTTTGAGATCGACCCGTTCCGCAAGCACTGTCTGGTGAACGGTCTCGACGAAGTCGGGCTGACGATGGCGCGCGGCGATGCGATTAGCACCCATGAGGCAAAGATGCGCGATCATCTGCCTTTCCTCGCGCGCGGCACCGATGCCGTAGCGGCAGCTTAAGCGCACAATTAAAAGCCTTCACAAGCCGCGCAAAACTTGCTTCCCTGAACCCCTGAGCGGATTGATTCCGCATTTGGGAGAGAATGCATGAAGGCTTTGCGCACCCACGCCGTGGGCGGCCCCGAAACGCTCGTGCTCGATGACATGCCCGAACCCGCGCCCGCCAAGGGCCAGGTTCGCGTAAGCGTGCGCGCCTGCTCGATCAACTTTCCCGACACGCTGATGATCCGCGATCTCTACCAGTTCAAGCCCGAGCGCCCTTATGCGCCGGGCAGCGAACTGGCAGGCGTGATCGACGCGGTGGGCGACGGCGTCACCGGTTGGTCGGTCGGTGACCGGGTGATCGCGATGGTTGGAAATGGCGGCTTGGCCGAGAAGGTCGTCGTCCCGGTCGGGCGGTTGTTCGCGCTGCCCGAGGGTGTGGACTTTGCCACCGGGGCATCGCTGCTGATGACCTATGGCACCACGATTCACGGGCTCAAGGACCGCGGCCACATCAAGGCGGGTGACGTCGTGCTGGTGCTTGGCGCAGCCGGAGGCGTGGGACTTTCGGCGATCGAACTCGCCAAGGCCTATGGCGCGCGGGTAATCGCTGGCGTGTCGAGCGAAGAGAAGGCCCAGGTCGCGCGCGATGCCGGTGCTGATGACGTCGTGGTCTACGGCCGCGCGCCGTTCGACAAGGCGCAGTCAAAGGATCTGGCCGAAAAGTTCAAAGCGGCTTGCGGGCCAACCGGCGCCAACATCGTCTACGACATCGTCGGCGGCGATTATTCCGAACCCGCCCTGCGCGCCATCGCATGGGAAGGCCGCTTCCTCGTCGTCGGCTTCCCTGCGGGCATCGCGCGATTGCCGCTCAATCTCACGCTGCTCAAGTCATGCGATGTCTGCGGCGTGTTCTGGGGGGCTTTCACCGCGCGCGAGCCGGAGCGCTTCAAGGCGCAGGTCGCCGGACTGTTCGACCTCCTCAAAGCCGGCAAGATCAACCCCCGCGTTTCGGCGCGGTTCTCCTTGGATGAGGGCAGTCAGGCGATTGCGATGCTCGAAAACCGGCAGGCGATGGGTAAGGTCGTGGTCGAAATGATCGGGTAGAGGTCAGTAGTCCTGCCCCATGCACGAACGGGATAGGTCTATCTGTCTTTTTGCTGAAAGTTGTAGACCGGCAAACCCAGCCGCCACCAGATTGCCGCGCCGCGCAGGCCGAACCCGGCGAGTGCGGCAATCGGCCACACCACCGCGTTGGGCAGTCCCAGCGCGGCGCCGCCAGCGCACACCACCGCCGCCAGCGCCGCCGCCGTCACGTACAGCTCGGGCCGCATCAGGATCGAGGGGCGTCCGGCCAGTACATCGCGAATGATCCCGCCGACGCAGCCGGTGATTACGCCCATCAGCACCGCAGGCACGGGCGTCACGCCGTATGCCAGCGCCTTGGCGGTGCCGAGCACAGCATAAGCCCCCAAACCTGCAGCATCAGCCCATTCCAGCACCGGCTTGTCCCACCAGCGGCTGGGCGTGAACCACGCCAGCAGCGCCACGCCCATGCACACAGGCGCAACCCACGGATCGCGCACCCAGAACACGGGCGCGCCGATCAGCAGGTCACGCACCGATCCGCCGCCGACGCCGGTTACCAGCGCAAAGAACGCCATCGTCACGAACGTCTGCCGCAGCTTTGCCGCGAGCAGCGCGCCAGTCAGTGCAAACACCGCAATCCCGACGAGGTCCAGCCCGCCTATAACTGCGGTCAGGCCGGGCGTCGGGAGCGTATCCACAAGCCTCAGGCGCCGATCAGCGCTTCCAGCCGCGCCTTCAGTGCGCCGATGCGCTCGGCCGCTTCGGTGAAGGTCTTCATTTCCTCGCGACGCGTGTTGCCGCGCGCTTCCTTGGCCGCTTCGAGATAGCCTTCCATGTCGGCGTCGAGCGCATCGATCAGGATCTCGGCTTCGTCTTCGGTCAGGGTAAGCTTGATCGACATGTCTGGGGTTCCTTCGATATGTTGGTTTGCACCTAGTCCCGTCGCCAACGCCGTTCAAACGAAAAGGGCCGACCTCAAGCCCCCTCCGCTTCAGAGGAGGGGGTTGGGGGTGGTGCCGTCGGGCGTGAAGGAAAAAGGAAGGCACCACCCCCGGCCCCTCCTCTGAAGAGGAGGGGGGAGAACTGCGCAGCGCCTTTGCGCCGATCACATGTGGATCGGCTTGCCCGTAACCGCCATGGCGGCTTCCTTGAGCGCTTCCGCATGAGTCGGGTGAGCGTGGCAGGTATAGGCGATGTCTTCGCTGGTCGCGCCGAATTCCATGGCCTGCGTCGCCTGCGCAATCATCGTGCCGGCGACCGATGCAATGCACCACACGCCGAGCACGCGGTCGGTCTTGGCGTCGGAGATCACCTTCACGAAGCCGTCTGGCTCATGGTTGGTCTTGGCGCGGCTGTTGGCGAGCATCGGGAACTTGCCGACCTTGATCTCGCCTTTCTCTTTCGCCGCTTCCTCGGTCAGGCCAACGCCTGCGAATTCGGGGAAGGTGTAGACCACGCCGGGGATCAGGTCGTGGTTCACGATGCCGGTAAGGCCAGCGATGTTCTCGGCGACCGCGATACCCTCGTCCTCGGCCTTGTGCGCCAGCATCGGGCCGGGAATGACGTCGCCGACCGCCCAGACGCCATCAATCTTGGTGCGGAAATCGTGGTCGGTCTCGACCTGACCGCGTGCGTTGACTTCCAGTCCGATCTTGTCGAGGCCGAGGCCATCGACATAGGGACGCCGCCCGATGGCCACCAGCACGCAATCGGCCTCGATCGTCGAAGCCTCGCCGCCCTTCGAAGGTTCGACGGTCAACGTTGCCTTGCCACCATCGACAGCAACGCCCGTGACCTTGGTCGAGAGCTTGAGGTCCATGCCCTGCTTCTTGAAGATCTTGGCGGCTTCCTTGCGCACGTCGCCATCCATGCCGGGCAGCAACTGGTCGAGGAATTCGACGACCGTCACCTTGGCACCAAGACGCCGCCACACCGAGCCCAGCTCAAGCCCGATCACGCCACCGCCGATGACGACCATGTGTTCCGGCACGCGGTTCAGCGCGAGGCCCCCGGTGCTGTCAACGATCACGCCCGCATCGTTGTCCACGGTCACGCCCGGCAAGGGAGTAACGCTCGAACCCGTGGCGATCACGATGTTCCTCGCGGTCACCTTCTGGCCCGCGACAGTCACCGAATGCGCGTCCTCGAACGCGGCATAGCCCTTGAGCCAGGTCACCTTGTTCTTCTTGAACAGGAACTCGATGCCGCCGGTCAGGCTCTTGACCGAATCCAGCTTTTGCGCCTGCATCGCGGTCAGGTCGAGCGTCACCGGCCCGGTCTTGATGCCGTACAGGTCGAACGTGCCGTTGCGTACCTCGTCGAATTTCTCCGACCCGTGCAGCAGCGCCTTGGACGGAATGCACCCGACGTTAAGGCAAGTCCCGCCCAGCGTCTCGCGCCCATCGGCACAGGCCGTCTTCAGCCCGAGTTGCGCCGCGCGGATGGCGGCAACATAACCGCCGGGGCCGGCACCGATGACAAGAACGTCGTAGTCGTATTCAGCCATTATTCGGCCTCCGTTGCGCGACCATGCTTCGACAAGCTCAGCATGAGCGGCACTTAGCAATCAACCGCCTCGTCATTCCCGCGAAGGCGGGAATCCAGTCCAACGTCGCCTGGATTCCCGCCTTCGCGGGAATGACGAAGTTGGGTTCGAATTCACAAATCGATCAGCAACCGCGTCGGATCCTCGATCGCTTCCTTGATCGTCTTCAGTGCCGTCACCGCCTCGCGTCCGTCAATGATGCGATGGTCGTATGACAGCGCGATGTACATCATCGGGCGGATCACGATCTCGCCATTGCGGACCACCGGGCGATCCTCGATGCGGTGCAGGCCGAGCACGGCCGACTGCGGCGGGTTGATGATCGGGGTGGACATCAGGCCACCGAACACGCCGCCGTTCGAAATGGTGAACGTGCCGCCCTTCATGTCGTCCATGGTCAGCGCGCCATCGCGGGCCTTCTTGCCATAGTCGGCAATCGACTTCTCGATGTCGGCAAAGCTCATCTTGTCGACGTTGCGCACCACCGGCACGACCAGTCCGTTCGGGGCCGAGACCGCGACCGAGATATCGACGTAGTCGAAGTAGACGATTTCATCGCCCTGCATCTGCGCGTTGACCGAAGGAATGTCCTTCAGCGCCAGCACCGAAGCCTTGGCGAAGAACGACATGAGGCCGAGCTTCACGCCGTGCTTCTTCTCGAACACGTCCTTGTACTTCGCGCGCGCTTCCATCACCGCGCTCATGTCCACGTCGTTGAACGTGGTCAGCAGAGCGGCGGTTTCCTGCGCGCTTTTCAGGCGCTTGGCGATGGTCTGGCGCAGACGCGTCATCTTGACGCGTTCCTCGTTGCGACCGCCTGCAGGGGCAGCAGCAACCGGGGCAGGGGCGGCTGCAGGAGCCGTTGCGGCGGGCGCGGGTGCAGCCTGCTTGGCCTGCGCTGCGGCGGTTACGTCTTCCTTGGTCAGGCGGCCGTCCTTGCCGGTGCCCTTCACGCTCGAAGGGTCGATGCCGTATTCAAGCACCGCGCGGCGCACCGCAGGTGAGAGCACCGAGACATCGGCGCTCGGCGCGGCAGCATCGGCAGCGATTGCGTTCTTGGGCAGCGTGTCTGATGCGGGCTCGACCGGCGCTTCGGTACGCGGCGCGGGCGCCTGTCCACCGGCAGCGGCGACGCTGTCCTCGATCAGCGCGAGCAGCGCGCCGACCGATACCGTATCACCCTCGTTCGCGGCATAAGCCCCGAGCACGCCAGCGGCAGGTGCGGGTACTTCGACGGCGACCTTGTCGGTCTCGAGGCTGACAATCGGCTCGTCCAGCGCCACGGCCTCGCCCGGCTTCTTCAGCCACTGGCCGACAGTTGCTTCGCTGACGCTTTCACCCAGCGTCGGAACCTTCACTTCAATCGACATAGTTCAATCCTCGGGGGAAGGAAAATCACAGATCAGTTCTTCTTCTGGCGGCGGATCTCACCACGCACCGACAGGCCCAGCGCATCGGCAACAAGCGCGCCCTGCTGGCTGAGGTGGCGGCTGGCGAGGCCCGTCGCAGGCGATGCCGCCGCGTTGCGCCCGGCATAACGCGCCCGCGTGACCTTCGACTTCGCCGCCTTGAGCGTTTCCTCGATCATCGGCTCGACGAAGAACCACGCGCCGTTGTTGCGGGGCTCTTCCTGGCACCACACCACGTGCTCAAGATTGGGCATGCGCGACAGGCGCAGCGCCAGCGGCTCGCCCGGGAACGGGTAGAGCTGCTCCAGCCGAATGATCTGAACGTCGGCCAGTTCCGCAGCATCGCGCGCTTCCATCAGGTCGTAAGCAACCTTGCCCGAACACAGCACGACGCGCTTGGTGTCCTTGTCCGGCGCGCCATGCGTGTCCGAAAGGATGCGCATGAAGTGCCCTTCGCCGACGAAATCGGACGTCACCGATTTGGCCAGCGGGTGGCGCAGCAGGCTCTTGGGGGTCATGATGATCAAAGGCTTGCGGAACGAACGGTGCATCTGACGGCGCAACACGTGGAAGTAATTGGCCGGCGTGGTGATGTTGCACACCTGGATGTTGTCTTCGGCGCAAAGCTGCAGGAAGCGTTCGAGGCGTGCGGAGGAGTGCTCCGGTCCCTGTCCTTCGTAGCCATGCGGTAGCAGCATGACGAGGCCATTGGCGCGCAGCCACTTGGCTTCGGATGCGGCGATGTACTGATCGATCACGATCTGCGCGCCATTGGCGAAATCGCCGAACTGCGCTTCCCACAGCACCAGGCTCTTGGGGTCCGCGCTGGCATAGCCGTACTCGAACCCGAGCACGCCATATTCCGAAAGCGTGCTGTCGAGCACTTCGAAGTGGCCGTGGGGCAGGGTGGTCAGCGGCACGTACTTGCGCTCGCTGGTCTGGTCGACCCAGACCGCGTGGCGCTGGCTGAAGGTGCCGCGTCCGCAGTCCTGACCGGACAGGCGCACGCCGTAACCTTCGGTGACGAGGCTGCCGAAGGCGAGCGCTTCCGCGGTCGCCCAGTCGAAGCCCGAGCCGCTCGAGAACATCTCGCGCTTGGCGTCGATAACCCGCGAGAGCGTCTTGTGGACGGTCAGGTCGTCGGGAACGGTGGCCAGCGTGCGGCCAAGGCTGTCGAACAGCTTCTGGTCGATGCCGGTGGCCACGTTGCGGCGCGCGGTGACCGGGTCTGCGGGCTTGTTCAGCCCCGACCAGCGACCGCCGAACCAGTCGGCCTCATTGGCCTTGTAGCCCTTCGCTGCGGTGAATTCGGCCTCGAGCGCGGCGGTGAAGTGGCTCTCGACCTCGCCCTTGTGGTTCTTGTCGATCACGCCCTGACCCACCAGCCGCTCAGCATAGATGCTGCTGACCGGGGGATGTTGGCGGATCTTGGCGTACATCAGCGGCTGGGTGAACGACGGCTCGTCGCCCTCGTTGTGGCCGAAGCGGCGGTAGCACCACATGTCCACCACGATGTCGCGGCCGAACTTCTGGCGGTAATCGATCGCCAGCTTGCAGGCGAAGGTCACGGCTTCGGGATCGTCGCCGTTGACATGCAGGATCGGCGCCTGAACGCCCTTGGCCACGTCCGACGGATAAGGCGATCCACGCGAGAACTGCGGGCTGGTGGTGAACCCGATCTGGTTGTTGATGATGAAGTGGATGCAACCGCCGGTGTTGTAGCCCTTCACGCCCGACAGGCCGAAGCACTCCCACACGATGCCTTGTCCGGCAAACGCAGCGTCGCCGTGGATCAGGATCGGCAGGACCTGCTTGTGCCGCGCGTCCGGCCCGACGTCTGAGCCGATATCGTCGCGGAACACCTGCTGCGCGCGCACCTTGCCGAGCACGACCGGATCGACCGTCTCAAGGTGCGAAGGGTTGGGCACAAGGCTCATGTGCACCTTGATGCCGTCGAATTCGCGGTCCGTGCTGGTGCCGAGGTGGTACTTGACGTCGCCCGAACCACCCACATCCTCGGGGTTGGCAGTGCCACCCGAGAACTCGTGGAAGATCACGCGATAGGGCTTGGCCATCACGTTCGCGAGCACGTTCAGACGACCGCGATGGGCCATGCCATACACGATCTCGCGCACGCCCAGCTGGCCGCCGTACTTGATCAGCGCTTCGAGCGCCGGGATCATCGATTCGCCGCCGTCGAGGCCGAAGCGCTTGGTGCCGACGTACTTCTTGCCGAGGAACTTCTCGTACTGTTCACCGCGCACGACGGCAGCAAGGATCGCCTTCTTGCCGTTGGGGGTGAAGTCGACCGTCTTGTCGCCACCCTCGATCCGCTCCTGGATGAAGCGGCGCTCCTCCACATCGGAAATGTGCATGTATTCAAAGCCGATGTGGCCGCAGTAGTTGGCGCGCAGGATCGCGACCAGCTCGTTCAGCGTCGCCCATTCCAGCCCCAGCACGCCGCCGATATAGACCTTGCGGCTCATGTCGGCAGCGGTGAAGCCGTGGTATTCGGGCGCGATGTCGGCAGGCAGCTTCTGGCGGGCTAGGCCCAGCGGGTCGAGATCGGCGGCAAGATGCCCGCGCACGCGATAGGTGCGGATCAGGGTCATCGCGCGGATCGAATCGAGCGCCGCCTGCTGCAGCGCGGCTTCATCCAGTTGCGGTGCGCCGCCCTTCTTTGCGGCCTTCTCGATGACGAGCTTCATCGCCATCGGGTCCATCGCCTGGGTCAGGTCGTCGCCCGCCGCGGCGTCGGTCACCGGCCACCGCTTGCTCGCCCATGATGGCCCCGGTTGAGGACCGTCCTGCGCGGGATCCACGTCGAACTCGTGTACTTCTTGACCCATTATCAACTCCTGATCCCCCGGGGAGGCTGGGGGCTTCGGACAAAACCGCAATTCGCATTCATCTCTTGAATTGCTCCCCCGCGAAGGCGGGGGCCTCAGGTGGCGGTGGAGCCGACACCCCCGCGAAGGCGGGGGCCTCAGGCGTTAACACGCTACTTCCCGAGGTCCCCGCCTGCGCGGGGACGCAAAACCTTCAGGTCCTGCACCGCGCCCCCGCGAAAGCGGGGGCCTCAGGCACCAAGCGCCACCTTTCGGAAGCTCAAGGCATCAGACCGTCTTCGAACAGATCCCGCCAATCGGGGTTCCGTTCCTCGATCCGGGCGACTTTCCAAGCCCGGTTCCACTTCTTCATCCGGTGCTCGAACATCCGCGCATCTTCGATGCTGTCGAACGCCTCACACCAGACCAGCCGTTCGCAGTTGTAATCTCGGGTGAACCCCGAAACCGCCCTGCTGCGGTGTTGGGCAACCCTGTTTGCAAGGTCGCTGGTAACACCAATATACAAAACTCCGCCCGGCTTGTTCGTCAGTATGTAGACGTATCCGGGCTTCATTTAGCTGAACCGAAATCCACCCATCACGCCGCCACACATTTCCCGCTCCCCCGCGAAGGCGGGGGCCTCAGGCCTCATGGCAGAGCGGCTGATCAAAGAGCGCACCCGGCCTCCCGAGGTCCCCGCCTTCGCGGGAACGCAAGTTTGGTTTTTTGAGCGCCCCTCGAAATCAAACGCGCTCTTTCAGCACTTCGGCCAGCGTTTCGCCCAGCAGCGAAGGCGAGGACGAGACCTTGATGCCGGCGGCTTCCATCGCCGCGATCTTGCTGTCCGCATCGCCCTTGCCGCCTGAAACGATCGCGCCGGCGTGGCCCATGCGGCGGCCCGGAGGCGCCGTGCGGCCCGCGATGAAGCCGGCCATCGGCTTCTTGCGCCCGCGCTTGGCTTCGTCGATCAGGAACTGCGCGGCCTGCTCTTCGGCGTCGCCACCGATTTCGCCGATCATGATGATCGACTTGGTCGCGTCATCAGCCAGGAACAGCTCGAGGATGTCGATGAAGTTGGTGCCGTTGACCGGGTCACCACCGATGCCGACAGCCGTCGTCTGGCCAAGGCCGATGTTGGTCGTCTGGAACACGGCTTCATACGTCAGCGTACCCGAGCGCGAGACCACGCCGACGGTGCCTTCCTTGAAGATCGAACCCGGCATGATGCCGATCTTGCACTGGTTCGGCGTCAGTACGCCGGGGCAGTTCGGACCGATCAGGCGGCTCTTGGAGCCAACCAGCGCGCGCTTGACCTTGACCATGTCGAGCACCGGAATGCCCTCGGTGATCGCCACGATCAGCTCCATCTCGGCGTCGATCGCCTCAAGGATCGAGTCGGCGGCGAACGGCGGCGGAACGTAGATGCACGATGCGGTCGCGCCCGTGGCGGCCTTGGCTTCATGCACGGTGTTGAAGTTGGGCAGGCCGATATGCGTCGTGCCGCCCTTGCCGGGGGTCACGCCGCCGACCATCTGCGTGCCGTAAGCCAGCGCCTGTTCGGTGTGGAACGTGCCGGTCGCGCCGGTCATGCCCTGCGTGATGACCTTGGTATTCTTGTCGATGAGAATGGACATGCATTCACTCCTGAATTCTGATTCCCCGCGCCAGAAACACCTGGGGGGGCGGGGACCTGGTGAGGCCGGGCGAGACCTGTCGTATCCGGCCCGAGGCCCCCGCCTGCGCGGGGGCGCACTTCAACGAATGTTTAGACCAGCGAACCGTCGATGCCCTTGCAGGCTTCCAGCAGTTCCTTGACCGCGTCGACCGAGACCTGCAGGCCGGCCTTCGAGGCATCGTCGAGTTCGATCTCGATAACCTTTTCGACGCCGCCAGCGCCGATCAGCACCGGAACGCCGACGTACAGCCCGTCGACGCCGTACTGGCCATCAACGTAGGCTGCGCAAGGCAGGATGCGCTTCTGGTCGTTGAGGTAAGCCTCAGCCATCGCGATGCCCGAAGCGGCTGGCGCGTAGAACGCCGAGCCGGTCTTGAGCAGGCCGACGATCTCGCCGCCGCCCGAACGCGTGCGCTGCACGATCGCGTCGATGTTTTCCTGGCTCGACAGGCCCATCTTGACGAGGTCAGGCACCGGAATGCCGTTAACCGTCGAATACTGGGTGACCGGCACCATCGTATCGCCGTGGCCGCCGAGCACGAACGTGTTCACGTCGCGGATCGAAACGCCGAATTCCCATGCGAGGAAGGTCGAGAAGCGCGCCGAATCGAGCACGCCTGCCATGCCGACAACCTTGTTGTGCGGCAGGCCGGAGAATTCGCGCAGTGCCCAGACCATCGCGTCGAGCGGGTTGGTGATGCAGATGACGAATGCGTCGGGTGCATTGGCAGCGATACCTTCACCGACAGCCTTCATCACCTTGAGGTTGATGCCGAGCAGGTCGTCGCGGCTCATGCCGGGCTTGCGGGCGACACCGGCGGTGACGATGATCACGTCTGCGCCTGCGATGTCGGCATAATCATTGGTGCCGGTGATCTTGG
This sequence comes from Novosphingobium hassiacum, assembly GCF_014196055.1. Lineage (GTDB taxonomy): Bacteria > Pseudomonadota > Alphaproteobacteria > Sphingomonadales > Sphingomonadaceae > Novosphingobium > Novosphingobium hassiacum. Next base: position 181,882 of record NZ_JACICY010000004.1, on the reverse strand, counting down.
CGTCGAAACCTTCGACCGGGCCGCACTGCGACAGGTCGAGCGCCTTGCCCTGGGGCACGCCTTCGACCACGTCGAACAGGACGATATCACCCAGTTCCTTCTGGGCGGCGAGGTGGGCCAGAGTACCACCGATATTGCCTGCGCCGATGAGCGCGATCTTCTTGCGTGCCATGCTTTACGGTCCTTTCCCGTTCGCGGGGACAAGCATACAAGACAACCGGATCGCAGGCGGACAAGTGGTGACACACCCGAAATCGGCCCAGCACTCCCCGTACCCCGCGAGACAGGGAAGCGCCGGAATATGCCATGGCCACTAAGCCCGCGCGCACACGAATGCAACCGCGAAAAACCCCGCAATTCCGGGTTTTTTCGATAACAGTTCGCAATAGCGATAGGGGTGTGTTCTTTGCTCCCCCTCCTCTTCAGAGGAGGGGGCCGGGGGTGGTGTCTTTACTCTTCTTCCCGCCAGACGCCACGACCCCCAACTCCCTCCTCTTCAGAGAAGGGGGCTCAGGGCACCTCTCACATCATCTATGAAATATCAGCTGTGCTTGCGCCGCTGGAAATCGCGCGCCATGCGGCGGTCGAGCGTGCGGCACACTTCGAGCCAGAAGCCCGCGCGGTCACCATCGCCGCTACCCTCGGCAATCTCCGCGGCATCGCGCGCCCGTGCCGCTGCCGAAAAGCCGTGCGCCGCGAACAGGCGCAGAGCGGTATCCAGCGCGGCGCTTTCCTGCGGCCAGGAGGCGCACCATTCCTCGGCATTGTCGTTCACCGCCCGCACGTGCCTGCCCAAAATCGGGCGCGCCATGCAGGGGGAAACGATACCGTAACGGGGGGCAAAACGCAGCATGGGGTTCCATATCTCCACGACGGTGTTCACCGCCTCGACGCAACCCGTCTAGGCCATGTCGTGCTAAGAGACCGTTGGATGACACGGTAAAGGAAGCGATAACCACGCGGTTCGACACGATTTTGCGATGAGTTGAGGGGGCATCAAACAAGTCCCGTTCGTGTCGAGCGTAGTCGAGACACTGCGTGCTGTGTCTCGACTACGCTCGACACGAACGGGGTAGGCATTCGGGCGAATAGATAGCGCCGCTCAAGCCCCGGGCTGCGCGATCCATTTGTTCGCGTTCTCGTACCCCGGCAGGACGGAGCCGCTGCCCGATGTCGGCGCTTCGCCCGCAACCGCCTTGCCGCCCGGCAGGGTCTGCGCGCGGAACAGGGTGTCGCCGCCGCGTTGCTGCAGCGGCGCGGCATAGGTCGGCGCAGGTGAGACAACCGCCGAAGCAGCCACGATCCGGCCTTCCTCGAACGCCTTCTCTAGCGTCAGCGGATCTGCCACATCGGCGGGCGTGGGTGTCCAGGTGCGCGGATGCGGCGCGGCGATCGGTTCGCCACCGGCATAGCGCGCGGTGAACGATCCAGGCCGTCCGGCGTTGCCCGCCCAATTATAGAACCGGTGCGCGCCGATCGTGCCGATGAAGTGCAGGCTCGGCGCCCAGTAAGGATGCACCGCCGTGGTGTGGTAATGCGTGGCGAGGCCGACCGGCGCATAGACGTATCCCGCCAGCGCATCGGCCGCCACGCGCCGCGCGCGGTCCCAGAACGCCTTCATCGGTCTGCGCGCAAGCGATCCGTCGCAGGCAAAGCTGAACTGGCACGAGGGCCGCTCGGACCCCTGATAGACCACGCCGCACACGGTGTTGGGCCAGGCCGGATGCGCCACGCGGTTGAGCACGACTTGCGCCACCGCGCGCTGCCCGGCGTCCGGTTCGCTGGCGGCTTCGTAGTAGATCGCCGCAGTCAGGCACTGCAACGCGCGCCAGCGGTCCTCGCCACTGCCCGTCGCCATGACCGGACGCGCGGCCACGCCGATGCCGCCCTCCTGATCGTCGCGCCGTGCATCCCACGCCGATTGCGCCTGCGCGGGCGCGACAAGACCCGTTTCCTCGGGCGCGAGCCAGTAGAACGCCGATCCGGGAAAGCTCTCGCCCGCTCGCTCGAACGGCTGGAGTCCCGCCATCCGCTCCTGCGCCGAAGCCGTACGGATGCCACCCGCTTCGCCCCAGCCGATCGGGCCGAGCACCATCCCGAGCATCCCGAACATCGCCACGCCGACCGCGCGCTGGCGCAGCAGCGAGGGTGCCCGCAACCCCTTCCGGATAGAACCCATATCGTGCCGCCGGATGCGCGCGGCGAAATCGCGCGGACGCATGTCCTCAGCCCACAACCGTGCGTCAGCCTCACGCGCTTGCAGCGCGGGCAGGGCAATTGGTCGATAGGTAATATCGAGCGGCATGGCGGGACAAGGAATCCTGATAAACCGAACCTCCCGCTAACCCCGCGATGGCGACGATGCATCCGCGCTTTTGGCGCTGTCCCGATGCGGCACATCCCCCTTCGATCCGGTTAACTCATGTATTTGAACAGGCTTAGCGTCCCCACCCTCGTCATTGCGAGGAGGCGAAGCTTCGCTCCGCTTCGCGGCGCTCGCATTGACGAGGGAAGGGAGGATGACCTGCCCCAAAGTGCATGACGCCTCTTGCAGTGCAGCATTGTTGCAGCTAGTTCCGCCGCCGACGCCAACGGTGCCCCGTCGAACGGGCTAAGAGGGAAGCCGGTTTGATACCGGCGCTGCCCCCGCAACTGTAACCGGATAGCGCGTCGCCCAGTGAAGCCACTGGTGCCGGATTCGATCCCGGCGCTGGGAAGGCGGGCGACGCACGATGACCCGGGAGCCAGGAAACCTGCCGATGGTCGTCGTTCCGCGGCCGGGCGGGGTGTACCGGGCGCACGCGACGAGGCGCGCCTTTTTGGCCCAGCGCTCCTCCCGCCACGAACGGCAATTCCGTTCGTGGCCGTGGAGTTATGTCGTGAAGAAGTTTCTCATTTCTGTTTCCTTGCTTGCCGTCGCTACCCCGGCGTTCGCGCAAGACGAAGATCTTGCGACCTTCGATCCTGTTGGCGTTCGCTTGCCGTCGGCGAAAGAAATCACTGTCGTCGCCACCGGCAGCGAAGTTCGCATCGACCGCCTCGGCCAGCCGATCACCGTCATCACAGCTGACGAAATCCAGTCGATCCAAGGCCCGGACATCACCCGGGTGCTCGAGCGCGTCCCCGGCCTGACCGTCTCCCGCAACGGCGGCCCCGGCAGCTTCACCGGCGTGCGACTGCGTGGCTCGGACGCCGAACAGGTGCTTGTCCTCGTCGATGGCGTGCGCATGGAAGACGTCTCGGCCCCCTCGGGCGGATTCGACTTCGGCACGCTGACACCGGGCGGGATCGAGCGTATCGACGTGCTGCGCGGCTCGAACTCGGTTGTCTGGGGCAGCGCGGCCATCGGCGGTGTAATCGCGGTCCAGTCGCGCGATTTCAACGGCGTCGAAGCCAGCGCCGAATACGGCGCAAATGAAAGCTACACGGCGGACGCCGCAGCGGGCATCTCGTCCGACCAAGGCGCGATCACCCTCAACGGCGGTTACGCCCGCAGCGACGGCATCTCCGCCGCCGCAGTCGGCACCGAGCCCGACGGCTTCCGCCAGTGGCGCGTCGGCGGGCGTGGCCGCTTGAACATCACGCAGGAACTCAGCGTCGTCGCCACTGCGCGCTACGCCGATACCCGCACCGACATCGACGGCTTCGGCCCGCCGACGTTCAGCTTCGGCGATACGCCTGAATACCAGACCACGCGCCAAGCCTCGGGCCGCGTTGGTCTGCGCTACGTCGGTGAAGCGCTCACGCTCAACACCGGCTTCGCCCTGTCGGATACGAAGCGCGATTACTTCGCGGACGACACGGCGAACGACCCGTCCTACGGCTACAAGGGCCGCTCGGAGCGCGCCGACCTGACCGGACGCCTGAACCTGCCCGCCGATTTCACGCTCGATTTCGGCGCGGACAGCGAATGGACGCGCTTTTCCAGCGATTTCGACGCCGAAGCCAAGGCGAACCTGACCAGCGGCCACGCGCTGCTCGGCTACAGCACCGATCGCGCCAGCATCGCGGCAGGCGTGCGCTATGACGATCACAGCCGCTTCGGCTCGGCATGGACGTTCGGCGCGAACGGTTCGTTCGAGCTGACCGAAAGCCTGCGCCTGCGCGCCAGCTACGGCGAAGGCTTCAAGGCCCCGACGCTCTATCAACTGCTCTCGGACTACGGCAACAAGGGCCTCGTCCCGGAACGCAGCAAGAGCTACGACGCAGGCCTCGAATGGGGCAGCCGCAATGGCGCGCTCCACGCATCGGCCACGGTGTTCCGCCGCGACAGCCGCAACCTGATCGCGTTCGTTTCGTGCGCCAGCCTGAACGCCTGCGCCACGCGCCCGTTCGGGCTCTATGACAACATCGGCAAAGCCCGCGCCGAAGGCGTTGAACTCGAACTCGGTGCCCGCCCGAGCGACACCCTGCAGGTCCGCGCCGCCTACACTTATGTCGAATCGCGCAACCTTACCCCGGGCAACGCCAACAACGGCAGGGACCTCGCCCGCCGCCCGCGCCACGCACTGACCGTGTCGGGCGACTGGACAAGCCCGCTCGCTGGCCTCACCCTTGGTGCGGACTTGCGCATGGTCGGGGACAGCTATGACAATGCATCGAACACCCGCCGCCTCGACGGTTACCCGCTGACCACCGTGCGCGCCAGCTTCCCCGTCACCGAAAAGGTCGAACTGTTCGGTCGCGTCGAAAACGTGTTCGATCAGTCCTACCAGACCGTCGCCGACTACGGCACATGGGGCCGCTCGGCGTTCGTCGGCATCCGGGCACGCTATTGATCCAGCGCCGCGCCTGCAAAGCGCAACGCAAAAAGCCCCCCTCCCGCTTGCGGGAGGGGTTGGGGGTGGGCCTGTCGCTGGCGACGATCCTCCTCGCTGGCTGCATCCCCCAATCCAACGCCAGCCCCCAACCGCCCGCAATCGCCCGCCCGACCATCGTCAGCCTCAACCCGTGCACCGACGCGATCCTCGCCGAAGTTGCCGATCCCGCGCAGATCCTCGCCATCTCTCACTACAGCAAGGACCCACGCTCCTCGTCGATGGACGCGAGCGTCGCGCAAGGCTTGCCGTCCACGCGCGGCACGGTCGAGGAAGTGCTCGCGCTTCGCCCCGACATCGTGCTGGGCAGTACTTTCATCGATCCCGCCACCGCCAGCGCCTATCACCGCCTGGGGCTGCGCTTCGAAGCCATCGGCATGACCGCAACCATCGCCGACAGTCGCGCCCAGATCCGCCATGTCGCAGCGCTCACCGGCCATCCGGCACGCGGCGAAGCCCTCGTCGCGCGCATCGACTCCGCGCTCAAAGCCACCGCCCCGCGTGACACCCGGTCAATCCCCACCGTCGTCTGGCAATCGGGTGGCATGGTCCCGGGCGAGGGCACGCTGATCGCCGACCTCCTGCGCCACACCGGTTTCACCAACTTCGCCGCCGCGCGCGGCCTTGGCCAGGCCGACTTCCTGCCGCTCGAAAAGATGCTTGCCGATCCCCCCGCGCTGATCCTCGTTGCGGGCCAGACGGCAGAAACGGGCAGGGGCGACGACCGCGTCCTCGATCACCCTGCGCTGACATCGCTCACCGCAAAACGCGCCAAACTCGATCCCAAACTCCTCTACTGCGGCGGCCCCACCATCATCGCCGCCGCACAACGTCTGGCCCAAGTCCGCCGCCAACTTGCTCGCCTCCCGCCTGCGGGAGGGGCTGGGGGAGGGCCTGTTCGCCCCATCGGGCAAAACCCATGACCGGCCCAAAACCCCCGCTCACCCTGAGTCTGTCGAAGGGCCTCGCGCTGGCCCTCGCAATCACCCTCCCGCTCTCGCTCCTCGCAGGCCAGGTCTGGATCGACCCATTCGGCCCCCCGGTCCCCAACGCCACCGCAATCCTGATCGAACTGCGCCTCCCGCGCGCCATCCTCGCCCTGATCCTTGGTGCAGGCCTCGGCGCGGCTGGCGCAGCGATGCAAGGCTACTTGCGCAACCCGCTCGCCGATCCCGGCCTGTTCGGCATCGCACCCGCCGCCGCGCTGGGCGCGGTCCTGTCGTTCTACTCCGGCTATCAGGCGCAAGCGATCCTGCTCCCGCTGTTCGCGCTGATCGGCGCGGGCGGGGCGATGGCGCTGCTCGCCCTGATCGCCGGACGCAGCGGCGGCATCGCGCTGTTCACGCTGGCCGGCATGATGATCGCCAGTCTGGCAGGCGCGCTTACCAGCCTTGCCATCAGCCTTTCGCCCAACCCCTTCGCACTGTCCGAGATCGTGACCTGGCTGATGGGTGCACTGGCTGACCGCAGCTGGCACGAAGTCCGCCTCGTCGCCCCGCTCACCGCAATCGGCATGGTCGCGCTGTGGCGCGCCGCGCCCGGCCTCGACGCGCTGAGCCTGGGTGAGGACGCTGCCCGCTCACTCGGGTTCGAGCCATCGCGCCTGTTGTGGCTGATGATCGCAGGCGTCGGCCTGATCGTCGGCAGCGGCGTCGCGGTCGCAGGCATGATCGGCTTCGTCGGCCTGATGGTCCCGCATTTCGTCCGCCCGTTCACCGACCAGCGCCCCTCGGCCACGCTGCTGCCCTCGGCACTGGCCGGGGCGCTGCTGCTGCTGATCGCCGATTGCCTGTGCCGCATCCTGCCGCTGGCGGGAGGCGAGTTGCGCCTCGGCATCGCGCTCAGCCTTGCCGGAGCCCCGTTCTTCCTCCGCCTCCTGCTCAAAATGCGCAAGGAACTGGCGTGATGCTCGAAGCGCATGGCCTGACCATTCCTGCACGCCTGCATGATGTGACCGCGCAATTGGGGCGCGGACGGGTGACTGCGATCTGCGGACCGAACGGTGCGGGCAAGTCGACATTGCTCAGTGCACTCACGGGGTTGATCGCACCCGTGTCGGGCACGGTGACCCTGACCGCCCAGCCGCTTGACCAGATCCCTGCCGACGAGCGCGCCCGCCGGATCGGTTACCTGCCGCAGACGGCGCACGTTGCGTGGAACCTTTCTGTCCGCACGCTTGTCGGGCTGGGCCGCCTGCCGCACCGTACCTCGGCGCTGGAAGATGCCCGCGTGATCGACGAGGCCATGGCGACGATGCAGCTCGGAGACTTCGCTGACCGCCGGATCGCCACGCTGTCGGGCGGGGAACGAGCCCGCGCGCTGCTCGCCCGCGTTCTGGCAACCCAACCGCAGTGGATTTTGGCCGACGAACCGCTGGCCGCGCTCGACCTTGCCCACCAGCGGTCGCTCGTGATCAGCCTGCGCCAACTCGCGCAAGAAGGCGCGGGCGTCGTTCTCGTCGTCCATGACCTCGCGCTGGCGATGAACACCGCCGATCACGTCGTCGTGCTCGATAAGGGCCGCGTCGCTGCCTTGGGTGCGCCGCAAAAGGCGCTGTCAGAACAGGTGATCGCGAAAGTATGGGGCATGACTGCACGCTGGCTTGGTGAGCGCGGCCATCAGGCACTGGCGCTCTAGCGCCCGCTTGACACGAAACCCTCAGGCAGCGTTGGCGCTCTTCACGTCGTTTTCGTGCCGCCGTTCGGTCATCGCCGCACAGAAATCAGCTGCAAAATGCGCAGTGAAGCTTTCGCGCACTTCCATCGAAATCGCCGGCCGATCACCTGCGGGCACTTCCCACGTGCCGTCGCGACCGCAGAACAAGCTCTGCGCCGGGGGTTGGCGGTGGGAGGGCAAGGTAATAACCATGACGCTAGGAAGTGCTCCTGATCTTTCGATAGCCCCACCTAGCAAGTTTACGTAGCCTAAAATTGTATGGTTTCGACAAAGTTGAGAATTGTTCCAGCAAGACACAACAAAGGTGTTGCCGGTTAATCGCTCGAAATCGCGCTCGCTAAGCTGTCCGTGGCGCTCGCCTTACGAACAGCACCAGCAGCAGCGCGATTGCGGTAAGAATGCCGATTATCAACCACGCGTCATTGATCGCATGGACCAGCGCGGCCTTCTCGACCAGCGGGCGCACCATTTCCTGCGCGAACTCATCGGGCGGCTGGCCCACCTGCTCCAAAAACGAATCCCGCGGAATGCCGATTGCGACCGCCGTGGTCACATCGCCGTCCTGCAGCTTGGCGACGATATCGGTCGCATGTGTCGCGCTCCGGCTGAAGATCACCGTGTCGATCAGCGCCAGCCCGACCGCGCCGCCCAGATTGCGCATCAGGTTGAACAGCCCGCTGCCGTCCGCCACCAGCCGCTCCGACAACTGGCCGAGCGCAAGCCGGGTCGGCGGGAGCAGGCAGAACATGATCGCCGCTCCGCGCAGGATCTGCGGCACCATCATTTCAGCCGCATCCGTGTCGATCGTCTGGCGGCTGCTCAGGAGCAAGCCGCCTGCAAACAGCGCAAACCCAGCAATGCTCAGCCACCGCGCGTCCACCCGCCGCTCGAGCATGACCGCAAACGGCGCGGCGACCAGTTGCGCGATGCCCGTCGCCAGCATGATCTCGCCGATACGCAGCGCGCCGTGCTCGCGTACCAGCCCAAGGAAGAACGGCATCAGGTAAGTCGATCCGAACAGCCCGATGCCCAGCGCAAAGCTTAATCCGCACCCGATTGCGAAGTTGCGATCGGCAAAACACTTCAGCTCGACCAGCGGCCAGGCAGAGCGCAACGTCTTGACCACGAACAACGCGCCCGCCGCGGCGCTGACCGCCAGCAGGCCGGCAACGCGTGGCGCACCCCACCCAAGCGTCGGCGCATCCTTCAGCCCGATCTCGAACGCGGTCAGCGCCAGCGCCAACGCCACCAGCGCGATCACGTCGAAGGCGCGCGGGTTGCGCTGGTTGGCGGCCCCGCCCCGCAAGGTCAGCGTCGCTACCACCGCCGCCAGCACGCCGGGCACGATGTTGATGCGGAACAGCCAGTGCCACGACCAGCTTTCCGTGATCCACCCGCCGACGATCGGCCCAACCGTGGGTGCAAGCACCGCCGCCACACCGGCGATGGTCGTCGCGACCGCCTGGCTCCGCACCGGGAACAGCAGGAACACTGCCGAGAAGACCGCCGGAATCAGCGTCCCGCCCGCAAACCCCTGCACGATACGCCACGCGATCAGCGTCTCGAAATCCTGCGCTTGCGCGCAACCGGCCGATGCGGCGGTAAACAGGCACACCGCGACAACGAACAGCCAGCGCATCCCCAGCAGCCCGGTGAAGTACCCGGTCAGCGGGATCGCCACGATCTCGGCGGTCAGGTACGCGGTCTGCACCCACACCATCTGGTCGGTCTGGATGCCCAGCGCGGTCTGGATCGTCGGCAGCGATGTCGCCACGATCTGGATGTCGAGGATCGCCATGAACATGCCCAGGCACATGGCCACGAAACCGATCCATGTGCGCAGGCTGGCGGCCGGCATGACGTCGTTGTTCATTGCAGACCCAGTCAAATGGTGCAGCCACTCTTGATCAATGGCGATCGATGCGCGTACGCCGCCAAGGAACCCACATGGCGAAGGTTCGTTTCTGTCGCAACGAAGAATACCGGTCGCCCGGTCAGTCAGGAAACGCATGACGGTACCGGTTACGATGCTCTCGCTCGCCACGGCGACCCCGCCACACACGCTCACACAGGAGACCGCGCTCGAAACAGCGCGTGACCTGCTCGCGGGCAGCTTCCGCGATTTCGAGCGCATGACCTCGGTCTTCGCCAACGCCGGCATTGCCGAGCGCCAGTTGGCACGCCCGGTCGAATGGTATCTCTCCCCTCGCGATTTTACCGAGCGCACGGCTGTCTATCTCGAAGTCGCGCTCGACCTCTTCGTCACCGCCGCGACCGATGCCTTGACCAAGGCAGGCCTCGATGCTGCCGACGTCGACACCATCGTCACCGTTTCCTCCACCGGCATCGCCACCCCAAGCCTTGAGGCTCGCGCGATGGCCCGGATGGGCTTTCGAGCCGACGTCTCGCGCGTGCCCGTGTTCGGCCTCGGCTGCGCAGGCGGCGTCTCTGGCCTCGGCCTTGCCGCAAGGCTCGCCCGCGCCACGCCCGGATCGACCGTGCTGTTCGTCACCGTAGAACTGTGCAGCCTCGCCCTGCGCACCGATGGGGTGGGCAAGGCCGACGTCATCGCCACAGCCCTGTTCGGCGATGGCGCAGCGGCCTGCGTCGTCAGATCGGGCGACGAAGGCTTCGTCCAATTGACCGGCAGCGCCGAGAAGACCTGGCCCGACACGCTCGACATCATGGGCTGGGCGATGGAGACCAGCGGCCTCGGCGTCGTCCTCAACCGCGCCATCCCCGCGTTCGCGCGGCGTAACATGGGCGAGGCGATGGAGCAGATGCTCACCCCCCAGAACTTGCAAATAGGCGATGTCGACCGCTTCATCTGCCACCCCGGCGGCGCGAAAGTCGTCGATGCCATGGAAGTCGCGCTCGGCCTCAACCAGGGCTCGCTCGATCACGAACGCGAAGTCCTGCGCTGCCACGGCAATATGTCCGCGCCCACCGCGCTGTTCGTGCTCGACCGCGTGCGCGCAGAGGGCCTCCCGCCACTATCGGTGCTGACCGCGCTCGGCCCCGGCTTCACCGCCAGCACCGTCACCCTGCGGTGCGCGGCATGATCACGTTGCCCTATGCGATCATGGCATTCGTCACGCTGCAACGTCTGGCCGAACTGGTCATCGCCAAACGCAATACCGCCCATCTGCGCGCATTGGGCGCGATAGAGATCGGCGCGGGCCACTATCCCGCGATGGTGACGATGCACGCCGCATGGTTGATCGCGCTATGGCTCACCGTCGGCGGACGCCCGGTCAACATGGTGCTGCTAGCGATCTTCGCGGTGCTGCAGGCCATGCGCGTCTGGGTGCTTGCAACGCTCGGCAAGCGCTGGACCACCCGCGTGATCGTGCTACCCGGCGCGCCACTCGTCACCGGAGGCCCGTTCCGCTTCCTGCGCCACCCCAACTATTGCGTGGTCACCGCCGAAATCGCGGTCCTGCCGCTCACCTTCGGATTGCTATGGATCGCGGTGCTGTTCACGATCCTCAACGCCACATTGCTGTGGGTCCGCATCCGCAGCGAATCCGGCGCGCTCTACAACGGCGAAGCGCCGACCGCGCACTAACGCTTGTCGACGATCCCGCGCTCGGCCTTGATCCGCAGCATCGCGGAATGGCAGGTCGCAGAAGTCTGCTCGATCTTGGCAATCATGCACGCCTCCACCTTCTTGCGGCTGAATGATTTCATCTCCGCCGGACACAACTTGCGCGCCTCCTGCGCACAGGCCTTTTTACCAAGGTCAGGCTTGGCCGCCTGAGCCACCGCAGGCGCGCCGATCAGGGCGATCATCACCAGCGGCGCAGCAAACTTGCGAAACGAATTTGCGCTCACAACGATAGTCTCCAACAAATACACCCCTCGCCTGACGCACAACGCGTGAACACAAGCTTGCTCCCACCCAAAGCGCAACACTTCCCCCCTCCCGCCAGCGGGAGGGGTCGGGGGTGGGCCTATCGACAACCTGTCTCGCCTCTTGACCCCCTCTCACAATTTGATATTTCGATTAAAATCGAATCATGGGATTATGAGATGGAAGCAGATGCCATAATCCGCGCGCTCGGTGCCCTTGCGCAGGAACACAGGCTGTCTGCCTACCGCCTGCTGGTCCAGGCGGGGACTGATGGCATGCCGGCAGGGGTTCTGGCCGAAGCTGTGGGCGCTCCGGCGTCCTCGATGAGCTTTCACCTGGCCCAACTCGCCAACGCTGGTCTGGTTACGAGCCGCCGCGAAAGCCGCTCGATCATCTATTCGGCCAATTATGGCACCATGAATGCGCTGATGGGCTACCTTTCCGAAAACTGCTGCGGGGGCGTCCACTGTGCCGAACCCGTCCGTTGCGAGGCCTGATACGATGACCGACCGACCCTTCAGCGTGCTTGTCCTTTGCACCGGCAACAGCGCCCGCTCCATCCTCGCAGAAGCGATGTTTCTGACCTTGGGGAAGGGCAGGGTCGCCGCCTTCAGCGCCGGCAGCAAACCCAAGGGCCATCCCCATCCCGGCGCACTCCGCTTGCTGGCGCGCAAGGGCATTGAAACTTCGCGCTTCCGGTCGAAAAGCTGGGACGAGTTCACGGCACCGGGCGCACCCCCGATCGATCTGGCCATAACGGTTTGCGGAAACGCGGCAAACGAGGCCTGTCCGGTGTTTTTCGGTGCGCCGCTGAAGGCGCACTGGGGTCTGCCCGATCCCGCTGACGTCGAAGGCGCGGACAATATCGTCGATGCAGCGTTCGAACAGACCTGGACATGGCTGGAAATGCGCGTGCGCGCGTTCCTCGACCTTCCGTTCGAGACGATGGACCGCGCTGCGCTCACGCATGAACTCGCCCGGATCGGGCAAATGGAAGGAGCCGCCTGATGGCCACGCTTGCACTGGCACCGGAACGCCCGCGACTCTCGTTTCTCGACCGATACCTGACTGTGTGGATTTTCACGGCGATGGCCGTGGGGATTGCGCTTGGCTCATTCGTGCCGGGGGTGCCGCAAGCGCTCGGCGCGATGTCGGTCGGATCGACCAGCATCCCCATTGCCATCGGCTTGATCCTGATGATGTTCCCGCCGCTCGCCAAAGTGCGCTATGAAGAACTCGGCCAAGTCTTCCGCGACGGGCGAATCCTCGCGCTGTCATTCGTCCTGTGCTGGGTGGTCGCGCCTGCCTTCATGTTCGCGCTGGCTGCGCTGTTCCTGCCGGACAAGCCCGAATACATGACCGGGCTGGTCCTCATCGGCATTGCACCCTGCATCGCGATGGTGCTGGTGTGGAACCAGTTGGCAAAGGGCAGCCCGGAGTATGTGACGGGATTGGTCGCGTTCAACTCGCTGTTCCAGATCGTATTCTACGTGCCCTATGCGTGGTTTTACCTGACGGTCCTGCCGCCTCTGTTCGGGCTGGAGGCGCAAGTCGTCGCCATCGATTTCGGGCTGATCGCGCGGGCCGTGCTGACGTATCTCGGCGTGCCATTCCTCGCCGGCTTCCTCGCCCGCCGCATCCTGATAAAGTCGCGCGGGGCCGAATGGTATGAACACCGCTTCCTGCCTGCGATCAGCCCGATCACGCTGGTGGCGCTGCTGTTCACGATCGTAGCGATGTTCAGCCTCAAGGGCGGTGAAATCCTCGCCCTGCCGCTCGACGCATTGCGCGTAGCCCTGCCGCTGGTGCTGTTTTTCGTCGTCATGTTCGTGCTCGCCTTTGCGGGTGGTAAGGCGCTCGGCGCAGACTATCCGCGCACTGCGGCGCTGTCTTTCACCGCGGCGTCCAACAACTTCGAACTGGCGATTGCCGTGGCCATCGCCGCGTTCGGTCTGGCGTCGCCCGTCGCGTTCGCCGCCGTCATCGGCCCGCTGGTCGAAGTGCCCGTGCTGATCGCGCTGGTGAACCTCGCGCTCTGGTTCGAAAAGCACTGGTTCGTAGCTTCGCGGGCCTAGCAGGCACCCCCGACCATATTGCGTTGCGGCACCACACTCCCCACATGCGCCCATGATCGCCGGAGAGGGTAAGGCGACCCCTTGCTCAATCCGAACAAATATGGAACACCGCCGCGCATGTCTCTTAATATGATTTCCGTCCGCGGCGCTCGTGAACACAATCTCAAGGGGATCGATATCGATCTCCCGCGCGATAGCCTGATCGTCATCACGGGGCTTTCGGGCTCGGGCAAGTCGAGCCTGGCGTTCGATACGATCTACGCCGAAGGCCAGCGGCGCTACGTCGAATCGCTCTCGGCCTATGCGCGCCAATTCCTTGAAATGATGCAGAAGCCCGATGTCGAACACATCGACGGCCTGTCGCCCGCCATCTCGATCGAGCAGAAGACCACCAGCCGCAACCCGCGTTCGACCGTCGCCACCGTGACCGAGATCTACGATTACATGCGCCTGCTGTGGGCGCGCGTCGGCATCCCCTACAGCCCCGCCACCGGCCTGCCCATCGCCGCTCAGACCGTCAGCCAGATGGTCGACCGCGTGATGGCGCTGCCCGAAGGCACCCGCGCCTACCTGCTCGCGCCCGCCGTGCGCGGCCGCAAGGGCGAATACCGCCGCGAACTGCTCGAATGGCAGAAAGCCGGCTACACCCGCGTCCGCATCAATGGCGAGATGATGGCCATCGAAGACGCGCCCGCGCTCGACAAGAAGCTCAAGCACGACATCGAAGTGGTCGTCGACCGCATCGCCGTGCGCGACGGCATCCAGACGCGGCTGGCCGACAGCTTCGAACAGGCGCTGAAACTGGCCGATGGGCTGGCGTATATCGATCTGGCGGACACGACGGTTGAGGCGCTGGCCGAATCCCCCTCCCGCCTGCGGGAGGGGTTAGGGGTGGGCATGTCAACCGAGCCCACCGACAACACGCCCACCCCCGACCCCTCCCGCAAGCGGGAGGGGGGCGCAAAGTCCGGCATGAAGAAAACCGGCCTCCCGCCCAACCGCATCGTCTTCTCCGAAAAGTTCGCCTGCCCCGTCAGCGGCTTCACCATCGACGCGCTCGAACCGCGGCTGTTCTCGTTCAACGCCCCGCAAGGCGCGTGTCCCGCCTGCGATGGCCTGGGCGAGAAACTGCTGTTCGACCCGCAGCTCGTCGTCCCCAACGAAAACCTCTCGCTCAAACAGGGTGCGGTCGTGCCCTGGGCCAAGTCCAACCCGCCGTCGCCCTACTACATGCAGGTCCTCGCCAGCCTGGCCGCGCACTTCGGCTTCAAGCTCGATACGCCGTGGGACCAGCTCTCGGGCGAGGTCCAGCTGATCATCCTCTACGGCACCGGCGGCAAGCCCGTGCCCCTGACCTTTGTCGACGGCAAGAAGTCCTACACCGTCAACAAGGCGTTCGAAGGCGTGATCGGCAACCTCAACCGCCGCCTGCTGCAGACCGAATCTGCGTGGATGCGCGAGGAGCTGTCCAAGTACCAGAACCCGCAAGCGTGTGAGACCTGCCACGGCGCCCGCCTCAAACCCGAAGCGCTCAGCGTCAAGGTTGCCGGCACCGACATCTCCACCGTCACCCACCTCTCGGTCGCCGCCGCGGTCGAATGGTACGGCAATCTCGATGCCAAGCTCACCAGCCAGCAGTCGCAGATCGCCAAGGCCATTCTCAAGGAAATCAACGAACGCCTCGGCTTCCTCAACAACGTCGGCCTCGATTACCTCAACCTCGATCGCACCAGCGGCACGCTCTCGGGCGGCGAGAGCCAGCGCATCCGCCTCGCCAGCCAGATCGGCAGTGGCCTCTCGGGCGTGCTCTACGTGCTCGATGAACCCTCGATCGGCCTCCACCAGCGCGACAACGATCGCCTGCTCGTCACGCTCAAACGCCTGCGCGATCTCGGCAACACCGTCATCGTGGTCGAACATGACGAAGACGCCATCCGCACCGCCGACCACGTCGTCGATCTCGGCCCCGGCGCGGGCGTCCATGGCGGGGAAATCGTCGCGCAAGGCAAGCTGCAGGACATCCTCGACAACCCCAACAGCCTCACCGGCCAGTACCTGACCGGCGCCCGCCGGATCGAGGTTCCCAAAAAGCGCCGCAAGGGCAACGGGTTGTTCATCGGCGTCGAAGGCGCGCGCGCCAACAACCTCCAGAACGTCAGTGCGAAGATCCCGCTCGGCACCTTCACCTGCATCACCGGCGTCTCCGGCTCGGGCAAGTCGAGCTTCACCATCGACACGCTCCACGCCGTCGCCGCGCGCACGCTCAACGGCGCGCGCGTGATCGCGGGCGCGCACGATCGCGTCACCGGGCTCGAAAACTGCGACAAGGTGATCGAGATCGACCAGTCCCCCATCGGCCGCACCCCGCGCTCCAACCCCGCCACTTACACCGGCAGCTTCACCCTGATCCGTGACTGGTTCGCAGGCCTGCCCGAAAGCGCCGCGCGCGGCTACAAACCCGGCCGCTTCAGCTTCAACGTCAAGGGCGGCCGCTGCGAAAAGTGCACGGGCGATGGCCTGATCAAGATCGAGATGCACTTCCTCCCCGACGTCTACGTCACCTGCGAGGAATGCAACGGCAAACGCTACAACCGCGAAACGCTCGAGGTGAAGTTCAAGGGCCACTCCATCGCCGACGTGCTCGACATGACGATTGAGGACGCCGAGGAATTCTTCAAGGCCGTGCCCCCGATCCGCGACCGGATGCACATGCTCAACGAGGTCGGGCTGGGCTACGTCAAGGTCGGCCAGCAGGCCACCACGCTATCCGGCGGCGAGGCGCAACGCGTCAAACTCGCCAAGGAACTCGCCCGCCGCTCGACCGGCCAGACGCTCTACATCCTCGACGAGCCCACCACCGGCCTCCACTTCGAAGATGTCCGCAAGCTCCTCGAAGTGCTCCACCGCCTTGTCGAACAGGGCAACAGCGTCGTCGTGATCGAACACAACCTCGACGTGATCAAGACCGCCGACTGGATCATCGACCTCGGCCCCGAAGGCGGCGTCCGCGGCGGCGAGATCGTCGCGGCAGGCACGCCGGAAGTGGTCGCAAAGAACGCGCGGAGCTTCACGGGGCACTATCTGGCACCGTTGCTGGTGCGGTGAGGGGCGTGGGGGGATGCCGACTTCCCTCTCCTTTCCATCGTTCCACCCAATTCCCGTCTTCCCACCCACATTTCCGTCTTCCCGGGCTTGACCCGGGATGAGGCTTTTCTTCGGACGCACAATGCGGAGGCACCCCAAGCTGTAGAAAGCAAGAAGGGTTGTTTTGCGTGGAGGCGCAGAGGCGCGGAGAAGGTCTTAAGGGATTTTCGCGCAAAGGCGCAGAGACACGAAGGGGAAGGCGCGAAGGGAATGCGCCAAGCCATCGGTAAGGTGTTCAACCCAACGGCCCAATTGCGAGGGGGCCACCGAAGGTGGTGGAGGGACACTCACCCCAAAACGCAACCCCTATCAATCTTTGAAGCGACGCTTCCGGTCTAATGGCAATCGATAATCAGTCATTGGCAATCCGTTCCGATCCGGCCGCGAAGCCGGTGTCCACGGCGGCAAGATCGATGCGGGGGGCACGCCGGAAGTCGTGGCGAGGAACGCAAAGAGCTTCAAAGGACACAATATGGCGCCGCTGCTAGTTAGGTAGCCAGCGTCTAATCCGTGTTGCGTTCCTTCACACTCGTCACACCGGACCTTGCAAGGAATAAGGCTGGCAAATGATCTGCGAGCGTGAGGCGCTTCAGTCAAAGTCGCGTAGGTGCAAACCAATAGACTGTATCACTTCCGCCGTATTTACCGCTTTCTGTGTCGCTACATGCATGGCGCGAAAGTTATACGACCCAATTTCACAAATTCTGTGACCACAAGTTTAGTTTGCCATCTCCAACGCCATCGTCTCCCAAAATTCTAAAGATTTTCATTGCAATTTTTGCGTAATCGACCTTATCTTCGAATATAAAATGCGTAACTAGAGGCGAATCCTATGCCAAATGCACTCGAACGATTTCTTTCGCGAAATACTGTGGAGCAGGCGGCGGAAATGCCAGTTTTTCACACCACGAGAGCCTACTATGCGAAAAAGATACTGATAGAAGGCGCAATTAAGCCAAGAAGATGTGAAGTATTCAGAGGGGAAGATCTTACATATTTATTCTATGGCAGGCCTTCTTATAAAATGCCAGAAGATATGGCCATAGCTAAATATTGGCAACTTCCATCAGTATTTATATTTGAATCAGATGTCGTTGATTACAAAAGGATATTTCCATTCGATACTGGCGCTTTTAAGGGCGGGTTATACCCTCAATTTTTCGGAATGATGCCGCTGAGTGAATATGAATTAAATGGAAATCAAGATTATCCGAGAAAAATAGTCTCAGCCTTTTTTGCGACCACAGAGAAATTCTTTAAGCTTAAGCCGCGAAAATTGAACGAGTTCGAGGAGGAGTTTGAGGTCACCGCAACTGACGAAGAGATTAAGGCTTTGTATGATCTAATTGAGCATAATGATGGAAAGGTTGATGATCGACGATTTTCCATTGAACTGCAAACAGAGAATGAAGTTCTCATGTCGTCCGGAAAATGCAAAGCCATAATAATTCCAGAGGAGTATCTGGAAAATACAGAATTGATTGAAAAAGTGGAATCACAAGGGATCGAAGTGATGTCGTATCCTTCTCTTCCGCTCAAACAAGAAATGTACTACTATGCGATATATAACGTAGTATATGAACTGTATAAGGGATGGGGGTTGGCAAGATGATTTACAAATGCAATTCATTTTTGTCAGTGTCTAGTTCAGGAAACGGTGTATTGTATCCGATATATATGAAGTCTGGTGGAAATGTCCCATATGTACAGGAGATGGACAAATCCGGAAACATTACTGACTTCATAGAATTCTTAGATTTAGAGAACTTTAATATTTATTATTGCGAGGAGGTATACCAACGGTCCATCGCAAGCAACTGTTTGTTTGCAATAATGGTTGGTTCAGTTTTGCAAGTCTTCGACTTTAGTGAGGCTAATAAGCTAATTAGGTACGGAGAATTAAAAGACAAATTTGATGAATTGCCACCTTTGACAAGGTTGGGTTTGTCAAGAATTGCGGCGCTACCAAACTCCAGTCATCTTGAAATCCATCAGCAGTATTTAGACAGCTGCAAATTAAAATCTAACATTTCTGCGATGAGAAAAGCTGAGATCCGCCTCGTGAGTTCGCAAGGAAAGTGGTGGGAGGGAGTTTTTGAAAGAGAATTCGGTCACTCCGAAGATGTGTCTAGTTTGCATAAGGCGGATCGAGAAGAAATAATCAATTGGTTATTTGAAAACGATGTATCGTTAAGTTGGAAGATTGTTGTTGAAAAGCTCCTTCGAAGGGTTTTGTTCGACGAGAGAATATCGGATTTGTTGTTCAAATTTGTCTCCTCAATGGATGATATGGAGGAGTATGATAGCACTGCGAAACAAATCGTTGGGCGCGGCCTTGAGTTATATATTAGAAATCCGAAATACGGTGGTGATTTCGAAGATGTTATGATTGATAAAATATTTGACGGGACATTTTTTTACTTAGGAACATCGTTAAGTGCGGCAGTTATGGAGGAGTTCCTTTTTATTCTTATAAAAGGTAAGGAGGAAGTTGGCGAGCATTTTGCACTGATTGATTCTCTGATAGATTATTTAGATAGTGACGTAATTATCCCAAGAATAGTCAATGTTATTATGAATGTTCTATTTGAATTTGACCTAACAGAATATTACGGAGATAAATCGTTTTACGAGGGTCTCAATAGAATTGAGCGCCTCGTTGAGGCCTTTAAAGAAGCTCCGTCCGTCGGATTGTATCTTAGAGAGGGTGATGTTAGATCATATTTACAAGCGGCTGCCAACAATGGCTAGAGAGATCAGTGGAAGCGTGACTAATTACTTCAAAGATAGCCCAACGCCCTAAGTAGAGCTTTAGGTAGACCAGACCCGGAAAGACGAGTGGATAGGGCGCGAAAGGATTCAAGACCTTCAAGACCCGGCGTGAACCGGTCACCCTCGAAGACCTCGGCGCGCGCATTGCGCGGCGCGCGGCGGAGCTTGGCGGCGTAGACGTGCCCCGCCACCGGCACCCGCCGCACCGCCTCCAAGCGCGCGCTGCTCAAGGCTATCGAGGATCTCGGCGGGAAGTGGTGAGGGCGCCTGCTCCCGCGCGCCGCTAGCGCGCACTGCGCAGCGCCCAGCCACCCGGAACACCCCCTTCGCGGCTTCCCCTTTGCTTGCTTGCGCCTTCGCGCGAACATCCCTTGAAACCTTCTCCGCGCCCCCGCGTCTCCGCGCAAACCACGCCTCAAAACCGCCCAAAATCCCGAACCACCTTCGCCTCACCCGTCCCCCCAGCAAAGCCTCATCCCGGGTCAGGCCCGGGACGACGGAAAGGGAGGGGGTTAGCGAGCGCTACACCCTCCACCCCGTCACCCCGGCGCAGGCCAGGGCCTATCCCGCTCTCCCCGGTCGCCTGCCCATCGAAGGTGCGCGCGTCACGGCAGTCTGTGCGCAAGGGTGATCGCGATGGACCCCGGCCTGCGCCGGGCCGACGAGGGCAGGGGTCAGGATGCCGACGCGCGGGCGAGGACGCACGACGGAACGGGTGAGGGGAGCGCGCGCCCACAACCAACCCCACATAAGACCCCAGCCGCGCTCGAACACTCCAATAATGGTCCGCGCCCCCACGCGAATGCCATCCCGTCCCCGCAACAAGGGGACGGTGCCGGTGTTAGCCGAGATCGAACGCCGCCGCCGCTTGATCGCGCGGGGCTTGCGCCTTCGCCCGAGGTGGCCGAGGGGCTCCGCCACCTCGCCCTGCTCCACCGCATCCGCCTGCAGGTTCTGCGATGCACCGCAGACGAGGCTGCCTGCGACCGCGTCAGCCAACTCTGGCGCCGGCCGCCGCGATGCCAGCTTGCCCGCGACCGGGCTCAGGGACGGGAACGGGCCAAACCCGCAGTAGTTAGGTAACCTGCGGAAAAGCCTTCGGAATGATCCGGTTGACCTGACAGGAAAGCGCGCGTGCCGAGATATTTCTTCCACACCCGGGACGGGCGCGATCACCCCGATCACGAAGGCGTCGAACTTGCCAACGATGCCGCCGCCCGGCTCTATGCTGTCCGCTATGCCGGCGAAGTCCTGATATCGGAACCCGAGGCGCTGGCGAGGGGGCACAAGCTCGACGTGCAGGTCGTCGACGAGCGGGGTGAGGCGCTGTTTGCGATCCATTCGGTGGTGTCCGGCGGCCTCAGTTCCTGATCGGTCGGGCCGACGATCCGCTGCCGCTGCGCAGGCCCCTGCCATCGCGCGTGAAAACGGGCGTGTCTGGCGCTCTCCAGCCGGTACCTCCCCGGTATCTACCCCCTATCTACCCTGTTTCTCGATTGCGTGCGTTCGGGCGCTCAACAAGGCAATTCCCGTTGCCGGGCGCGGGGTGTAAACTCGTTGCCGCGCCGGGGAGTCGCGAGGGTTTCCGGTTGGCACAAGGGAGAGCAAGCCATGAAGAAATCAGCATATCTTGCCGCGTTGGTCGCCGCCGCCGCGCTCGCGTCACCCGCGCTGGCAAAGCCCGCGACGCTCACCGCAACGCTCACCGGCGCAGCGCAGACAGGGGGTGGCGACGCGGATGGCACGGGTGGTTTCAAGGTCGATGCGGACGACGAAACCGGCGACTTCTGCTTCACGCTTTGGGCAGAAAAGATAACGAAACCAACGATGTCGCACGTCCATGTCGGCGCGGCCGGTGCGGACGGCAAACCCATCGCCACTATTGAAGTCACCGGCAAGGAAAGCGACGATTGCATCGCGATGGAACCGTCTCTTATCAAAGAGATAGTCGCCAATCCTGCGGGCTATTATGTCAACGTCCACACCGCCGATTTCCCGAACGGCGCGGTGCGCGGCCAGCTCGAGAAAAAGTAACGCGCACCAGCACGCGTCCTTGCGCGCGCGGCGAAGTAACCCAGATATACGCCGTATTTTCAGTAACTTGGATCGGGCGGCAAATGGGGGCCAGCATCGCTGCCGGCCCCCACTCCACGTCCACGCTGCTGCCGGAAAGAACAACCGGCGCGCTGTCGTTGCGGCTATCAGGACGCCGTTCGGGGCGCGAAGCCCCTGGGCTGCTGCCGATCCGTGCGTCTGCCCGGGTCTGCCGCGCTCCATCCTGCCGCCCGCTCGGCACGCCAGCTAACGCATTGCGCCAGCTTGCTATTCTGTCACCGCTCCGGCCACTCGCGAGACCGTTGCGGCTGGCCAGCCGTGGGCGTTTCCTCCTCGTCGCAGCCCCGCTCCCGATCCGCTTTCACGGCGTCGGACGGCCTCCTGCGAAGAAGAGGTTGTGGAATGCGCGCACGTTTCCTCGCCATTTGTCCGCGCCGGATGGAGGTAAAAGCCCTCGCCGCGCGGCTTGATGGAGAGGGCCATCCGGCACCCCGTTTCCGATCAAAAACGGTTGCAGGTTCGCGCATTGGCAGGCGCTCGAAAACGCCGGCGAATGGTTACGCTGCATACTATCCTTGCTCGTATCGTAATGCAGTAAATCGTTTAAAATCAACAGCTTGCGCGGCTAACTTGCGACGGGTTCCTGCATCGGACAAGCAAAAGCTGCGCCTCGCAGACGAGTCGCGCAAGCGAAAAATGCGCGAGTTATCCACAACCCGCGCATTGTCCGGTGGATAGTTTTCGGAACGCGCCAAAGCGCGCCGGATCAGCGTCCCTGCTGCGCCAACAACCGCAAGCGCAAGGCATTGAGTTTTATGAAACCCGCCGCATCCTTCTGGTCGTAAGCACCGGCATCGTCCTCGAACGTGACGTGGCGTTCGGAGTAAAGGCTATCGGGTGACTTGCGCCCGACCACCGTAGCGCTGCCCTTGTAAAGCTTGAGGCGGACGGTGCCGTTGACGCGCGCCTGGCTGTGATCGATCGCGGCCTGCAGCATTTCCCGCTCGGGAGCGAACCAAAAACCGTTATAAATCAATTCGGCATACTTCGGCATGAGTTCGTCCTTGAGGTGCGCGGCACCCCGGTCGAGCGTGATGCTTTCGATGCCGCGATGGGCACGCGCGTAGATCTCGCCGCCGGGCGTCTCGTACATGCCGCGGCTCTTCATCCCGACGAAGCGGTTCTCGACCAGATCCAGTCGACCGATGCCGTGTTTGCGACCCAAGTCGTTGAGCGCGGCCAACAATGTGGCGGGCGACATCGCCTGACCATTGAGCGCGATGCCATCGCCGCGCTCGAAATCGACGGTGATGTATTCGGGCGTATCGGGCGCGTCCTCGGGATTGACGGTGCGCGAATAGACGTAATCCGGAACTTCGGCCCAGGGATCCTCAAGCACCTTGCCCTCGGACGAGGTGTGCAAGAGGTTGGCGTCGGTCGAGAACGGGCTCTCGCCACGCTTGTCCTTGGGGACGGGGATCTGGTGCGCTTCGGCCCAGGCGATCAGCGCAGTGCGGCTTGTCAGGTCCCATTCGCGCCACGGGGCGATGACCTTGATCCCGGGTTCGAGCGCATAGGCCGACAGCTCGAAGCGGACCTGGTCGTTGCCCTTGCCGGTGGCGCCGTGCGCGACCGCGTCCGCACCGGTTTCGCGAGCGATTTCAATGAGACGCTTGGAGATCAGCGGGCGAGCGATCGAGGTGCCGAGCAGGTAATCGCCTTCGTAGCGGGCGTTGGCACGCATCATCGGGAAGACGAAGTCGCGCACGAACTCCTCGCGCAGGTCGTCGATGTAGATGTTCTCGGGCTTCACGCCCATCAGCACAGCCTTGGCGCGCGCGGGCTCAAGCTCTTCGCCCTGTCCGAGGTCGGCAGTGAAGGTCACTACCTCGCAGCCATACGTGACCTGCAGCCACTTGAGGATGACGGAGGTGTCGAGGCCGCCGGAATAGGCGAGGACGACCTTCTTGATATCGGACATGGGCGTAACGACTCCCGAGAAACAGCGCGCCGCGCGCCTAACAGGCGGGGTCAAACATCGCAACCTTTGGCGGGGTTGCCGGTGCGATTGGCCTCTCTGCGGTCAATGGCTGACGACTACGTAAAACTACTATGTATGTCGCACAGTCAATATCAACCACAGTCGGTCACACATGCCGACATGCTCATCCGACGCGACACCACGCACACGTTGACCCAATGCTGGTATTCGCGAACTCATGTGCCAGCGAGCCGCAAGGAGTTGTGGGCGGACGGTTATCACCACTCGCAGTGCCGCTATTGCGAACGGCCGATCAAATCGCTTGGCAAGAAATCGTGGGTTCTGGCTGACGGCATCGACCTCGATGATCTTGCCGATCGCGCCGGAACCCGCTTCATCTGTGTTACAAGCGACGCGGACGGCATGATTGTTGCTCGGCATCTGCTTCCGAGCGACTGGGACGAGGCGACGGTACAGGCCCGGTTGGCGCAAGTCGTGGCAGATTGCGCCACGCTGGACCCGACCGGCGGTCTGAGCGTCCGGATGATCGGCGGACATCCGCACTAGAATCGCACGCCCGCGACAATAGGGCGCGCTTGCTCAACTCAAGAGAATTACCGCTGTTGTCCGAAGGCCACGCGGGGCACCTTGTCCTCGCTTGCCAGGTGCCAGCGTGGCGCTTCGTCCAGACCGGACAGGCGAGCAGCTTCGGTCTGGATATAGTCGCGCGTCATCGGCAAGGCGCTGCGTTGCTTTACGGTCTGAATGTGGAAGTTGACCATCTTGCCGTGGCGAAAACTCTGCTCGGCACCAGCAAGGTAGAACTGCCACATCCGGAACAGGCGCTCGTCGTAGAGCGCGACGATTTCGTCGCGGTGGATAGTCGTGCGGCGGTACCATTCCGCCAGAGTATAGGCGTAGTGATAGCGCAGGACCTCAACGTCGCCGACTTCCCAGCCGGTTTTTTCGAGCGCGGCGACCAGTTCGCTCATCGCCGGGATGTAGCCACCCGGGAAGATATACTTGCGCGTCCACTTGTCGGTCGTGCCCGGCGGGCCGGTGCGCCCGATGGTATGCGTCAACATGATACCTTCGGGCGCGAGCAGCTCGTTGGTCTTGGCGAAGTATTCGCGGAAGTGCAGCGCTCCGACATGCTCGATCATTCCGACGCTGGTGATGCGGTCGAAAGTCCCGGTAACATCGCGATAGTCGATCAGTTCGAAGCGCACCTTGTCGGCGACGCCTGCTGCCTGTGCGCGCTCGTTGGCGAATTTTACCTGATCCGGCGCGAGGCTGACGCCCAGTACCTCGCAGCCAAAGTGGCGATTGAGATAGAGAGCCAGTCCGCCCCAGCCGCAGCCGATGTCGAGCACACGCAGGTCCGATGCTGCACCGGGTTCCAGCCGCAGCTTGGCGGCGATCAACGCCTTTTTGTCGACTTGTGCGCGTTCCAGCGTGTTTGCCGGATCGCGGAAGTAAGCCATTGTATATTGTCGGTCCTCGTCGAGGAACATTTCGTAGAACTGGCGTGACAGGTCGTAGTGGTGCACGACGTTCTTTGAAGCCCGCGCACGTTCATTGATCTGATCGGCTTTGGCGATCAGGTTGCCAACGGCACGGCGCACCGCGCCCTTGCGATCAAGCCCGCCCGATGACTGGGCGTTGTCCATGATCAGCAAGATGAAATCGCGGATGTCGTGCGGCGGTTCGACGACCAGCCGACCGTCCATGTACGCTTCGCCCGCGCCGACGCGCGGGTCGCGGGCAATGTGCAGCGCGGCACCCCTGTCGGTCAGGCGGATGGTGAGAGGCGGGCTTGTTCCGGCACCGTACGTGTAGTGGCGCCCATCATGATCGATGACGATCAGAGGGCCCTTGCGAACGAGTCGCTTCAGAATCTTGTCGAGCAACCACATGGGATCAGATTATTCGCTGGCCACTTTGTCGCAAGGGGCATTCGGCAGAATGACTCGAAACAAGGCGGGGCATTGCTGCCCCGCCTTGCGTGATATCTGACTGGCTGGATTAGCGGCAGCGAGCACTGCTGCGATCGATCTCGCGACCCAGCAGACCACCGCCAACCGCGCCCAGCACGGTACCGAGCGTACGATCGCCGCGGGTGTCGACCGTGCGGCCTAGCAGGGCACCACCGGCTGCACCGATAATCAAACCGGTCGTGCCGTTGCTGCGCTTGCAATAGTAGCGACCGTCATTGCCACGCCACACGCGGTCGTTGCTGCTGAGGCGGCGAGGTTCGGCATAGCGTCCGCGGCTGTCATACATCGACCGCTCCTTGGCGCGCTTGCCATGGGCAGGTGCCCAGTGCGGGGGATCGGCGAAAGCCGGCGCCGAGGGCAAGACGATGGCGGCGAGGGCCGCTGCGATAATGGTCTTCTTCATGAGACGCTCCCTTGAGCTTGAATTCTTGCAAGTCCCGCCGATTGCGGGATCTGCCAGCACAACGGCAAGCATCGTCGAATGATCCACAACGCCAGATGAACGGTTAAAAATCATGTTAAAGTCGCGATGAAGCGAGCCGCCGACGCGCCGGAGTGATAAGTTGCGCAGGAAAGAATCCGTTTTCCTACACGAACCAACATGGTTATCTGATGCGGTCGATTGTTCCCAAACCGCATGGAGATATCGATGCCTAATCCTCCGATCAGCTTTCCCGCCCGGTTCACTCCGGTCAATGCCATCGCCTATGTCGATTCAACAGGCGGCACCGAGCCAGTCACTCCGGCCACGCCGCTGCCGGTGACGCTGGGAAGCGGCACCGATAATCTGGAGGCGGGCGGATTGCCTATCACCGGCACGGTCATGCCTTCGGGCGGCCTGGGCCTAACCGGCTGGCTTTCGGCGATTTACCGGTCCTGCATCAATGCCTTGCCTGCGGGGACGAACCATATCGGGAACGTCTTTGTGGATGATGTCCCTGATGCGCTGACGATCAGCGGAAGTGCTACGTCTGCCGCCACTGTCGTGTCGAGTTCGACTGCAGGCTTCAGTGGTGGCTCGTTCCAGGTGGTCTCGTCCGGCTCTGCCTGCACCATCACTTACGAGCAATCCAACGATGGAGTGACCTGGTCGAACCTCCCGGTGATCATCGCACAGACCCCCACTACCGTGCCTGCTGCAACGTCCACGTCTACGGGGATGTATGCGTTCATCACGTGCGCCGCGAACGTACGCGCGCGCGTCAGCACTTACGGCAGTGGGACCGTCAGCGTTGCCCTCACGCTGAAACGCCGGACGATCAATGCCTCGGCGGGATCACTTACGGCAAGCTCTGCGGCCATTGGCTCGGTAACCGTGTCGGGTGTCGTCAATACGAACTCCGCTTACACCGACAGCACGACCGCATTGGCAGCCGCTGGCACCTTCACGGGAACCGGCCGCCCGTCCACGCTTTCGCAGTATTCCTTCTTCACCGCGACCGCATTTGCCGACACGGCGGGCACGTTGTTCATCGATCAGTCGCTCGACACGGGGGCGACTTACCAGCCGATCGCATCTGTTGCTGTGCCCGCAAACACCGGCCAGCAGTTGACGGCTCGCGTTACCGGAAGTTACTCGTCAGCGACGCTATATCGGGTCCGTTACGTAAACGGTGCGACCGCTCAGGGGACCTTCCGGATATCGAGCGCGTCTTCGGCGCGCTGATCCGCCGTAATCAGTAGTTCCACTGCACTTGCGCGCGGACCAGGTCGCCTTTGGCACGACCGGTCCGCCGCTCGTCGGCCTCGGTGCGGCTGACGTTGGCGTAATTGAGGGTGACCTCCAACTCCTTGAGCGGAAGCCACTCCACGCCGATCTCATATTCTTCCGTCTCGAGCCGCGGCGCGTTCGTGGCGACCTTCCACCCGCCGCGATAGGTCTGGTAGCGCGCGAACGGGATGATCTGCCCGATCGGGGTCTTGGGCACGCGAACCATCGCCATGACATAGCCGCCGCTTGAATCCTTGGCTTTGATCGTGCCTGTGGCGCGGTCGAACTCGGGCGTCCGGCCCCAGGTCCATTCGGCCTGGATGCCGAACGGCTTGGGATAGATCATCGCGTGAGCGCCGACGTGGTTGTCGTCGTAGTCGACCGCCGAGACGCCGCCTGATCGGATTTCCGGGCGGAACTTGTTGAGGATCCCCGAGGCACCGAATTCGGCCACCTGACCTTCGAACATGCCGCCAAGCCCGTCGAGCCGGAATGGCATCGTCGCCATCGCCACCGTCATGTAGCTGCCGTTGCGTTCGATGCGGTTGGTGCCCTGGCCGTTATAGACGCCGACGCCCAATGCGCCGTAATTTCCGAACAACTTCTGGCCGTCATGCGTCAGTTCGTCCCAGATCGCCTGAATCTTGGACGGTGTGTAATAGGCAACGACACCGATATCGCGCTCGCCGGGGACCGGGGAGTTGATAGCGTCCGTCCGGTCGAGCGGCACGCGGTTCGAAGAGGACTGCAGGTTCTCCCAGCCGAAGGGGACCTTCGATTGGCCCAGCCGAAGCTTCAGCGTCTTGGCCTTGTCGAGGTAGACGTCGGCGTAGGCGTCGCGCCTCTGGAAGAAGTTCTGGCGCGGCTCGCTGCCCGACTGATTGCTGACCGCCGCCGAGAGATCCCCCTGAAGGTAGAGCGACACGCGGTTCGAAATGTCGCCCTGAACGACGAGGCGCGCGCGGCGGATCGAGAGGTTGCCGTTCTCGTTGATCCCCGAATCCTGCACCGAGCGCAGGCGCGAACGACCGGCGGGTGCAGTCTTGTCGCCCGAAATGATCTCGTTCATCCGCAACTGGGTATAGCCGCGAAGCTGCAGCTTTTCGTACCAAGCCTTCTTCTTCTCAGGCGCTGAGACCGGGGCGGGGGCCGCAACTGCTGCCATCTGCACCGGCTGGGGCGTTGTTGCGGCAGGCGCGCTGGTCGCAGGTGTTTGGGCGATCACAACGGGCGCTGCACCATGCGCGGCCTGCATCGCGCGAACCATCGCCTTGAGTTCATCGACTTGACGCTGGAGATCGGCGATCTTGGCATCCTGAGCCTGCGGAGCAGCCTGCGCCTGCGCCACACCAGCCGCGCTGATGAAGACCGTTGCTGCCAATGCGGCGCGGAATGCCTTGCCCGTCATGCCCGAAGAATCTCCAAACCCTGTGTCGAGCCCGCCGCTAATCGGTCAAAATGACGGCTGTGTGACAGTGGATTGACGCGTCAAAGCGCCGCGCGAAACGGATCTGCGTCATCAAGATCCTGAAAAGACGGCGAAACATGCTATGTTACAGTTTGACATCAAGCATCACAAAAATGTCGCGGAACTGAAAATATTGCGGTGCCAGTCAGATTCCACGCTGCAACGCTTGCCCATCGTGACTTGGGCTCGCGTACCTGCTAACGGCGCGGCCATGACCGACCTCGCGCTGATCCGCAATTTCTCCATCATTGCCCACATCGACCATGGCAAATCGACGCTGGCCGACCGCCTGATCCAGTTCACGGGCGGGTTGTCCGCGCGCGAAATGTCCGAGCAGGTGCTCGACAACATGGACATTGAGCGTGAGCGCGGGATCACGATCAAGGCGCAGACCGTGCGGCTGGAATATCCCGCCAAGGACGGCAAGACCTATCAGCTCAACCTGATGGACACGCCCGGCCACGTCGACTTCGCCTACGAAGTCAGCCGCAGCCTTGCCGCGTGCGAGGGCGCGCTGCTGGTGGTCGACGCGGCTCAGGGCGTCGAGGCGCAGACGCTCGCCAACGTCTATCAGTCGATCGAGCATGACCACGAGATCGTGCCCGTCATCAACAAGATTGATCTCCCCGCTGCCGAGCCCGAAAAGGTCAAGGCCGAGATCGAGGATGTGATCGGCATCGACGCCAGCAATGCGGTGCTGACAAGCGCCAAGTCGGGCATCGGCATCGAGGAAGTGCTCGACGCGATTGTCGAACGCATCCCCCCGCCGGGCGGCGATCGCGATGCGCCGCTGACCGCAATGCTGGTGGACAGCTGGTACGATCAGTACCTCGGCGTCGTCATCCTCGTACGCGTGATCAACGGCGTGATCCGCAAGGGGCTGCAGGTCAAGTTCATGGCTGGCGGCACCGAACATCTTATCGATCGCGTCGGCTGCATGCGCCCCAAGATCGAGACGCTCGATGAGCTTGGTCCGGGCGAGATCGGCTTCATCACCGCGCAGATCAAGGAAGTGGCGCAGGCTCGCGTCGGCGACACGATCACGACGGTCAAGAATGGCGCGACCAAGGCGCTGCCCGGCTTCAAGGAAGTACAGCCGGTCGTGTTCTGCGGTATCTTCCCGGTCGATGCCGCCGAGTTCGAGAAGCTGCGCGAGAGCATCAGCCGCCTGCGCCTGAACGACGCCAGCTTCAGCTTCGAGATGGAATCGAGCGCGGCGCTGGGCTTCGGCTTCCGTTGCGGGTTCCTTGGCCTGCTGCATCTGGAGATCATCCAGGAGCGCCTGACCCGCGAATACGATCTGGATCTGATCACGACCGCGCCTTCGGTCGTCTACCGCATCCAGCTCAACAAGAGCCGCACCGATGATGCGCGCGAGCTGATGCTGCACAACCCGGCGGATTATCCCGATCCCAGTCGCATCGCACAGATTGACGAACCTTGGATCAAGGGCACGATTTACACGCCCGACGAGTACCTCGGATCGATCTTGAAATTGTGCCAGGACCGGCGCGGCATTCAGACCGGACTGACCTATGTCGGCGGTCGTGCGCAAGTAACTTACGAACTGCCGCTCAACGAAGTGGTGTTCGATTTCTACGACCGCCTGAAGAGCATCAGCCGCGGCTACGCCAGCTTCGATTACGAACAGATCGGGCTGCGCGAGGGCGACCTCGTCAAGATGAGCATCATGGTGAATAACGAGCCGGTCGATGCGCTGTCGATGATCGTCCATCGCGGCGTCGCCGAAACGCGCGGTCGGCACATGTGCGAACGGCTGAAGGACCTGATCCCGCGCCACCTGTTCAAGATCCCGGTGCAGGCCGCGATCGGCGGCAAGGTCATCGCGCGCGAAACCATCGCCGCAATGCGCAAGGACGTCACCGCCAAATGCTATGGCGGCGACATCAGCCGCAAGAAAAAGCTTCTGGAAAAGCAGAAGAAGGGCAAGGCAAGGATGCGCGAATACGGCAACGTCAGCATTCCGCAGGAAGCGTTTATTGCGGCACTGCGGATGGGTGAGGAGTAGGGCAAGCGCGCCCTCGTCAGTAGTTGCGTCTCCCCGACCGATCAGATTCGGATATTGCTGACGACATTCGCGGTATGCTGAGCAACACCTGCTCGGCCACGTCGATCGCGGTCTGGTAGCGATGGCGCGTAGCCACCTTGATGCATGTTCGAGCAAGATGCTCAGCGGTGAGCGGATGGCCGCGATCGACCATGATGTGCGCAACCAGCGCACGCAGCCTGATCTTGCGCAGTTCCATGCCATAGCGCGTGGCGATCATCAGCGAATCCATCGCGTATCGCAGCGCCCCGTCGAAATCACCGCTATCCTGCCGCACCTTGGCAATCGTCATCGTCGCTTCGCAGCGCACCCGGTGGACATCAGTTTGCAGAGCATAAGCGATCGCCTCGTCGAGCAGTCGATTGGCTTTTTTGCGCTGTGCATCGCTGGCCGTTCCGCCGAAGATGATTTGATCTGCAAGCGCGATCTGCAGACGGTGGACCAGATCCATCTGGCGTGATGATTGGGCCAGGTCGAGTGCCGCCTCGATGTCAGGCCGCCGACCGGTCGCTGAATCGCGACGATCGAGGGCACCGATGCTGAGTCTCGCGAAGTAGGTCTGCGCGCGGACTTCGTTCAACTTGCGAAACGTCTCGATCGCAGCGGCATAGTCATCGCGGGCCCTGTCGAACCGCCCACGAAGATGCATGCACCACCCGCGATACCCGGTCGCGATCGCAGTCGCCAGTCGGTCCTCCCGCAAAGGTTTGGGTTTCTTGCTGACCGCGATCAGTTCCTCGATCCGCCGCTCGGCCACGCCGATTTCGCCCATCTCGATGTTGAGCGTGATCTGGTTGACACGGATTCGCCGCCAGTTATGGCCACGGTCGTTCCGCTCGACCCATTCACGGTTGACACGCATCGCGCGATCGAACGAGACATTCGCCTCATAAAGATCGCCCATGGCAAGGCGCACGACGCCGCGCTCGTTGTGTAGCCACACCAGTTCATCGGGGTAAAACGGTTCGGCTGCGCCGTAGACTTTCTTGAATTCGTGATTTCCCAGCTCATCCCGCATGAACTCGCGCGCAAGCGTCAGCTTGCCATAAGCGTCGATCAGATCATCAAGCCGTTCAGCATGTTCGAGCAGGATACCATCGCGGTCCTCGCGCACCAGCCGGTCGCCACTGTCCAACGTAAGAAGGCCGGTGGTGGAGTAGTAACTGCGGATCAGCGCCAACGAGGCACGCAGGCATTGGACGTACCGGGGGCTACACAATCGATGCATACGTTGCGCCGTCATCTGGTCGGTCCTGTCGTCCCGATCGGCGGTGTCACCACAACGATACGCTGCCTTTAGAAGCAGTTCTGTCTTTATGTTTTCAGCAACTTCTCCATGTCTGTAGGAGCCGATCAGGTCATCAATGATCCTCCCCAAATCGTCATGAATGTCGCTGTCAGGGATCTCGCCGTCGACAGGTTGTGCGACGTACAACGACATGTTGAACGCGGTAGAGAGCTTCGCTTCGTTCAGCGGAATGCCATAACGATAGCGCAGTTCATAAAGCAGTGCGCGATGGAGGACATACCGGTCAACGGGGTCAGGTTTTGCGCCGCAAGTGAAGCCGGTGACTTCAAGGATGAGGTTCGCTGCGCCTAACCATTCGCAGACGACCTTTGATCGCGCACGCGAAAATCCTGCCATTGTGTCGAGCACGTCTGGCTCAACCGGTGTTCCCGCAAACGCCAGCATGCGCAGGACCTTGTGTACATCAACTATGTCGTTCTGTTTGATTGGTGGCAGTAGCTCTATATTTTTTTTTCTAATCTTCTTCTTGTTCTTCTTCTCTCTGATTTCATTCCCATTTTTAATGGCACGGTCGAGTCCTTCGAAAAGCAACCTACTTTCCAGCAACGTATCGAAGAACGACTTGCGCAACGCGATGGAATCGCCGCTGGTCCGGCTAGTCGCATTATCGCGGTAGCTTCTCTGTCGATCAGTGAAACGGAAATTTCTGTCCAGATCTTCTTGCAAGCCCATAGTCGAGGCGACTGCCTGAAGATGATAGTTCGGCGGATCGGCTTTGACATAGCCGTCACCATCAATAAGAGACGCGAATTCGACGGTTCTTGCGCCGATTTCGTTCATGTATCTGCGCACTCGTTCCGTGCCGAAAAGGACCCAGCGAACACGCGGAATTCGTGTGTTGCTCCGCGGATTATTCGAACGCGCGACTAGGTGAAGCAGTTCGTCGAGTTCGGCACTGATCGGCGAGCCATCAAGGCTGAAGAACCGCTCCATGCCGTTCATAATGATCAACGCATCGGATTGAGTGCCAAGATACGGCACATCATCATCAAGCCGCATGTTTTCGAAAAGCGTCTGGCGGCTGTGCTCGGGTGCAATGTTCTTGTCGAGCTGTGACCACGCGTCCGCCCAGTCCTGCCCTTCGTAAACCTTGCACATGAAGCTGGCAAAACCATCGAGCAGGCTGTCGGTGTCGAAGCTGAAGCTGCCATTGATCAACAGGCATTTCCGTTTGTCCGGAAATGAGCGGGTGGCGGGATTATCGATCAGGTGCTGCCGTAAACCGCGTGCCGCTTCACCTTTGCCACAGCCTTGCGGGCCGATTACGCAGGTGATCCGATTTTGGAGGACTTCGTCGACGAGTTTTTGGCGATGTTCAAAACTACTGCCTTTGCTGTTGTTGTGCCAAAGAGAGGTCGGCTTTTTCAGGCGCCACTGGCAATTGATCTTGGGTTGCATCGAGCGCCAATGCGTACCGATGACGTTTTCGCGCACATAGTAGCTGGGCGGGGCTTTCTCTATCCATGTGGAAGCATCCGGTGGCGGACTGCCCGCCCCTTGTGCGGTTACCCACTCAGACAGATTTTTGACAAGAGAAGCCAGGTCCTTCAGGTCATCTCTTACGCCGGCATCATTCAGAGAATTGAAAGCGGCAGCGGAAATCTTTGGGGTTTCCAATGGTCCTGAAGTATCGAACCGAGAAGCCATCATCGCTTCCACTGCTTTTTTGGCAGGTGCCTTTGCATCCCGTCGTGCTGTGTCACACTTTATCGGCGTTAGGTCGGTGTCATATATCGTGAGCACGCCGAGGCGGCTGAGCAAGTCTAGCCGTTTTGCTGCGCGTTCGTTCTTGTTTAGGCCGCTTGCCGTCGCATTCCACAGCAGGAATGTGGGCGCAACGCGGCGATATGGATCATTGCTGATGAACTCTTCCATTTCGCGATTGAGTTCGGCTTCGGTCATGCCAAGCCCCACGAAGACGATCGGGTTGCCACCGATCATCATCCGCCGCGCAAGTTCGAACGGTGCGCGATTGAGATCGTTGCGGCGATAGAGGTTATCGTAGTCGCGCTGGCTGACGATCATCGAGCGCCAGTTGCACGCTCGCCCATGCATATGCATGATGTGCCCATCGACG
This sequence comes from Novosphingobium hassiacum, assembly GCF_014196055.1. Classification (GTDB taxonomy): domain Bacteria; phylum Pseudomonadota; class Alphaproteobacteria; order Sphingomonadales; family Sphingomonadaceae; genus Novosphingobium; species Novosphingobium hassiacum. Next base: position 147,879 of record NZ_JACICY010000004.1, on the reverse strand, counting down.
TCATCGGTGCCGACAGCGAACTCGATCATCCGGTCGATCCGCTCACGATTAAGCATGTCACTTTCGATCGCCCAACCATCTGTCCAGACGCGACGAATGCGCCCGCTACCTAGATCCCAGAAGAAGGACCCGGTGGTCGCTTCGTCTCTCATTTCCCGCAGTTGCTCGAACGCGGATGTAAATTGGCCCTTTTGTGCAGCGGACTTGTCCGCCAACATCAGCACCCGCTCCAGTTCGAAATCGTAGCTGGCTGTTGCGAATCGGTTAATGCCGAGCATGTGCCACAAAGCTTTTGGTACGTTGAACTGCTCGGGGAGGCCTTCATTGCTTGGCTTTTCAACTTGCCATGAAGATTGCGGCTTCCGAAATGCAAGAGACATAGCCAACGCGTGCGCTTCAGCCGGAGTGGCGAACTGATCAAGTGGCCAAGGTTGTGGTTCGAGCTTGGGCCTTATGTCGCGCGCGCGCGTTGATCCACGTTTGAATAGTCTCGGCACATGCCAAGCGCTCATTGGAGCGTGCTTGGAGGTTTTCGGCGCAAGCCCCAGAAAAGTCGAATCGAACGGCCATTTGGCTGTCATCCGCAGCTTGGAAATTGCGGGTTGATCCAGAACCTCCTCGATCAAGCTCATCCCGACCACCGAGCCCAAGTTTGACGTCATCGACTGCAGAAGGAATTGAGCAACCTGTGACCGAGATTTTCCGACGTCAGGCTTTGGCTGTCCATTCGGTGGTACAACGTTGTCCAGCGCCTCCAGCGCCAGGCCCCCGAACAAATACTGCAGTTGGTCCCAGCTGCCGTAGCCGAAAGCTTGTGTGGCCATTGCACCGGTAAAGCCGATCATCCGTCCTGTTCGAAGCGATCGATTGAATTCGAGAAGCGCCCGCTGGGCAAGCTTGTTGTCATCAAGATAATACTTCTTGAGATAGCTTCCCGGCATTGCTGTCCCCCGGTCCGTCAACAAGGTTATGGTGCAGAACTACGTAGCTTTCGCAAGCTCCTTGTTAATGACATCATGATGAAAGTTATGATCTTGGCTATGGAGGGTCGTGGATACGCAGCTTGCGCGTCCTAAATCCTTTCCGTCATGGCATATGCGGGTTATGAATGTTCGGCGGTATCACCACGCGAGTCCGCGTCTCGTGGAACACCTTGGTCAGTTCGTTCAACACCGTTTCATTGATCGATCTCGGGAAGTTCTCAGTTGGGGCGAACAGTGCCTCTCGGACTTGGCCGACGCGTAACGGAAGCGTGTCCATTATTCGGCACTTTCCCTTGACTTTTGCGCTCTGCGTCGCCATCTGCGCACTGCTATCGTCGCCTGCGACGGAATTTGTGGCCGTCGGCTGTTGCTTCCTTTCACGCGCTACCAGCCCCGACTCGCAGATTGCGGCGGGTTTCTTCTGTTTTCGCGAAAGGAAAACATTCATGCCTTTTGGCACAACTACTTACCGGGTGGCCTGACAGATGGCCAAAGAGGATCTGCTGACCCTCGATGGAGAGATCGACGAGATTCTCCCTGATGGCCGTTTCGGCGTTATGCTGGAAAATGGCCATCGCATCATCGCCTACACCGCCGGCAAGATGCGCAAGTTCCGCATCCGCTCGATCGTGGGCGACCGTGTGAAGGTTGAAATGACCCCATACGATCTGACCAAGGGCCGTATCGTCTTCCGCGAAAAGATTGCGGGCGGTGGTGGTCCAGGCGGCGTCAGAAGGCGTCGCTGATACTTACACAATACAGGAATTGAATTGAATAATCAGTATTTTAACTCGATAAACGCGCATAAGTCGCCGCATTTTGCGGCCCCGGCTCAAAGACAGCCGCAGCGCACTTCACCCGTACTATCGCAGCGCGAATTACGGGAAATCGTTCTCCAGATGGTCGGCTGAAGGCCCCATCGGAAGCAAGACAGCGGCGGCAAGTCCTATCGGACCTGCCGCCATTTTCTTGTCAGCGGCGCTTGGGAATCACGAGCGCTTGGGCGGGGGACCCTTGCGGTGAGGCTTGCCTTCGGGGCGTGGACCGCGCGGGAACTGCGGGCGTGGGCCACCGGGATGGGCGCGGGGACCACCGGGAGCAGTGCGCGGGCCGTCGCTGCGACGATTGTCACGCGCAACTTCGCGCGGACCATCGGGGGCAGGTTCGATGTGAATGCCGTTCTCGTCCTCGCCCTTGGGATCGGCGGTGCGGCGCACGGCGTCGGCAAAGCGGTCGGCAATGGCGCGCGGCACCTGGAACCAGGTGTCGTTGGCTGAAATGCGGATCGCTCCGATTTCCTGACGCGAAACGTGACCGCGGCGGCACAGCGTCGGCAGAATCCAGCGCGGGTCGGCATTCTGGCTGCGGCCCACATCCATGCGGAACCACACGATATCGTCGAAGCCTTCGCGGTGCGCGGGCTGCGGACGGTCCTGGCTGTTGCCTGACGCGATCATTTCTTCCGGCTGGGGCAGGGCGGCGCGATGCGCGCGCACAAGCGCTGCGGCCAGTTCCTCGGGCGTGCGCTGTTCAAGCAACGAGCGCGCGATTTCGAGGTCCGACTCGTCCGGCTCGACCGGCGCGAGGATCGCTTCCATCAGGCGTTCGCGGTCCTGCGCGCGGATCGCCTCGAGTGTCGGCACATCAGCCCACTCGGCGTTGATGCGCGCGCCGCGCAGCATCATCTCGACTCGGCGACGGCGCGGGAACGGCACGATCAGGACAGCGGTGCCCTTTTTGCCCGCACGTCCGGTACGGCCCGAACGGTGCTGCAGGGTTTCGGCATCGCGCGGGATTTCCACGTGGACGACGAGGCTGAGCGAGGGCAGATCGATGCCGCGCGCAGCAACGTCTGTAGCGACGCAGACGCGGGCGCGACGGTCGCGCAAGGCCTGCAGGGCGTTGTTACGCTCGGACTGGCTGTGCTCGCCCGACAGCGCGACGGCGGTGAACCCGCGCTCGACCAGCGTGGCGTGGAGGCGGCGGACGTTGTCGCGCGTGGCGCAGAACAGCATCGCGGTTTCGGCTTCGTGGAAGCGCAGCAGGTTGACCACGGCGGCTTCGATGTCGGCTGGCGCTACTGCGACGGCGCGATAGGCGATGTCGCCATGGCCGCGATCCTCACCGACGGTCGAGATACGCAGCGAATTGCGTTGGTAGCGCTTGGCCAGTGCCTCGATCGGCTTGGGCATCGTCGCCGAAAACAGCAGGGTGCGGCGCGTTTCGGGCGTTGCGTCGAGCAGTTCCTCGAGGTCCTCACGGAAGCCCATGTCGAGCATCTCGTCGGCCTCGTCGAGCACGACCGTACGCAGGGCGGACAGATCGAGCGCGCCGCGTTCAAGGTGATCGCGCAGGCGACCCGGAGTGCCGACAACGATGTGCGCGCCATGTTGGAGGGCGCGGCGTTCGCGAGAGGCATCCATGCCGCCCACGCATGTGGCGATCCGCGCTTGAGTCGGCACAAACAGCCAGGTCAGTTCGCGGCTCACCTGCAGCGCCAATTCGCGTGTCGGCGCGATCACCAGCGCCAGTGGCGAGGTGGTGTAGGGCATCTTGTCTTGATCGGCGGGCAGCAATTCGTTGGCGATGGCGAGGCCGAATGCCACGGTTTTGCCCGATCCGGTCTGCGCCGAGACGATCATGTCGCGCCCGTTCGCTTCGGGCTGGCTTACCGAGGCCTGCACCGGGGTAAGCGCGGTATAGCCATGGTCTTCGAGCGCCTTGGCGAGAGGCTTGGGGAGGTTTTCAAAAATCATTGTCATCACTAATCCGGCCGCTTTTGCGGCGCTTGCTGGTATGGTCAGTCTGCCGGCTGTTCGCGCGCGGATTCACCGCACGCATCGCTCTGGCCCCGAAATGTCCCACAAGACTCTGGCGATGCAGTTTGCGCGGCCCTTACATCGTCGGACGGCGCTTGGCTTGTGTTTTCTTCAACAGCCTGAGCGTAGCACGATGCTTGCGTGGATTATACGGACGCGTGACACGCAGTTCCGCGCGCTTCGCGACGGCCTGGAAGCGCGTGGGATCGCCTATTTCAAGCAGCCCCGTTGACGTTTCGCGCCTTTCCCGACAGGCATGCGCGATGATCGAATCCTCTCTTTTCCGTAGCGTGCTTGGCGCGTGGCCGACCGGCGTCTGTGTCATCACTTCGCGCGATGCCGACGGACGCCGTCACGGCATGGTCGTCGGCTCGTTTTCGTCGATTTCGCTCGACCCGCCCCTGGTCGGATTTTTCCCGGACAAACGCTCGAGCACATGGCCCAAGATCGCACCCACCGGGCGGTTCTGCGTCAACGTATTGGGCGCCGACCAGCTTGAATTGTGCAAGCGGTTTGCTGGGCGAGCTGAGGACAAGTTCGCCGAACTGGCGCACGGACACACGCCATCTGGCCAACCATTGCTCGAAGACGCCATCGCGTGGATCGACTGCCGAATCGAGCGCGTGGAAGACATCGGCGACCACCTGCTGGTCGTCGGCGAGGTCGAGTCGCTTGATCGCCGTGAAGACGGCACACCGCTACTGTTCTTCCGCGGTCAGTATCACGACGTGGCGGGGTTGCCGGGCGTCTGAGCGGCTGTGAGAAAACTAAAATTTGTTGGTATTTTGACATCCGTCAACGCCGACTTTCCTGAAGACTCGTAGGTCTGATTTCGACGAAGCGGGGCACCTTTCACCCACAGGCGGTCGCGCCGCTTCGGCGATTCTCCCCAACTCGGGCGGCCCGGTAATCCGGCCGCCCGATTTTTTTGTGCCTTGTCAGTCGGCGTCTGTCGGCGCTGAAAATGAGCGGGGGTTTGCGCGATTGCCGGAAATCGTTCGCAATGCTAACGCCGTTGACATGTCCTCCTGCGATACATGCGTTGTCCGGAACCGGGCGATCTGCTCCGGCCTTAACGACGGGGAGATTGGTGCGCTCAACACCCTGGGCCGTCGCCGTAACGTGGTCGCGGGCGAACCGCTGATTTGGGAGGACGACGACTCCCTGCTCGTCGCCAACGTCATCGAGGGTGTGCTCAAGCTGACCACCAGCACCGAAGACGGCCGCGAACAGATCGTTGGCGTCGCCTATCCTTCAGACTTCATCGGCCGTCCGTTCGGCCAGACCAGCAGCGCCAGCGTCGTCGCCCTGACCGACGCGCGCGTCTGCGTGTTTTCGCGCAACGATTTTGACCGGTTTGCGCGTGAGCATCCCGGCCTCGAACACAAGTTGCTGGAACGCACCCTGGCGGAATTGGATCGTACGCGGTCGTGGATGATGCTGCTCGGGCGCAAGAATGCGTCGGAAAAGATCGCGACGTTCCTGCTGGAGATGTCCGAGCGGCTGGCCGAAAGCGGTTGCGCTCCGGTGCTTGGCCCGGCCAAGCGCTTTACCTTGCCGTTTTCGCGGCAACAGGTCGCCGATGTGCTCGGGCTGACGATCGAGACTGTCAGTCGGCAGTTCACCAAGCTGAAGAACGATGGCGTGGTCGAACTTCCTACGCGGCGCGATGTTGAGATCGTCGATCGCCCCGCGCTGGTCGCGATGGCAGGTTGATCCTGCAGTTACTTCAGGTCTTCCCCACAGATTGACGGGCAGGCCGGCGACGAGGTGATCCCAGTAACCTCGCTTCCAGCCTGCCCGCCGTCCCCGAACCCTGCGCAATTGTGGGGGGCGCAGGGCGAAGGGAATCAAGTCAGAACCTGTAGGCAAGGCCTGCGCTGACGACCCATGGGTCGAGCGAGTGCTTGGTAGTCAGCACTTCGGCATTGCCCGCGTAGAAGTGGGCGGTCGTATCCATGAAATACTTCTTGGCATCGAGGCTGATACCGAGCCCTTTGTCACCGACAGGGATGTCCACACCGGCCTGAAGCGCAAAGCCCACGTCGTTCGCGAACTTCACCTTGGTGACGCCGAGCGGGGTAATGCTCGACCCCGGCTTTTCGCCGAAATACAGGAACATTGACGGTCCTGCGCCAATGTAAGGCTTGATCCCGCCTTCAAGCGGCAGGTGATACTTGAGCGTCAGCGTCGCTGGCAGGACCAGCACGTGATCGACGATGTGCGTGGCAGGCGCAAGCGCGCCCGTGCCGCTGACATGGTGCTGGGTGAAGCAGCAGATCGTCTCGGCCGAAATGTTCGGCGTGACGAAATATTCGATGGCCAGCGTCGGCACGTAGTTGTCGTTGGCGGTCGTGTTGGCGCCGACGGTCAGGCCGAGCGGGTCCTTGCTGACTTTCACGATCTTGCCGTCGGGCAGAACGCCGGTGCCGAGAACCTTGACCTGCAGGTGGCCTTCGGTCGAGCCTGCCAGAGCCGGTGCGGGTGCGAGCGTCAGGGCTGCAAGCAGGGCGGGGAGGGCGGTCATCAACTTTTTCATTGCATTGGTCCTGCGCCACGAATGGCCTGCCCCTCGCAGACCGGATCATTGTCCGTGGCATGTCCATGCTGATGGACCGGAGCGAATCGCGGGACATTGACGGAGCGCAAAATTTGCCCGGGAGCGCATCTACGACCAAAGTATGAGGCTGATTTTCCGTGATTTGATGTCGGTCAATGTTCCGGCCGCGGTTGCGGTCCAGCGCAAGCCCAACATCACTCATGGAAGGAAGGCTCCATGGAATCTGCTCTCTCGCGCTCGGGCCTATGGCTTGTCGGGCTGCTCATCGCCATCCTCGCCTGCGCTGCTGCGGTCGACTCCGGTTTCGCCATTCACATGGGGATCGTCGGGCTCGCCTGCGTCATCGGGCTGATCGTGACATTGCGCGGGGTAGACCTGTCCAAGGCGATCCTCGCGCCCGATCAGGGGCGTTACGATGACGACCCGATCCGCTGGGGCGTGATCGCCACGGTGTTCTGGGGCATGGCCGGATTTACCGTCGGCCTGCTGATCGCAATGCAGCTTGCACTGCCGATGCTGAATCTGGGCCTCGAATGGACCTCGTTCGGCCGCCTGCGACCGCTCCACACGTCCGCGGTCATCTTCGCTTTTGGAGGCAACGCGCTGATCGCCACGTCGTTCTATGTCGTGCAGCGTACTTGCCGGGCGAGGCTGGCCTTCCCCGGCCTCGCCCGTTTCGTGTTCTGGGGCTACCAGCTGTTCATCGTGCTGGCGGCGACCGGCTACTTGCTGGGCATCACCCAGGGCAAAGAATATGCCGAGCCGGAATGGTATGTCGATCTGTGGCTGACGATCGTATGGGTCGCCTATCTCGCGGTCTTCGTCGGCACGATCGTGAAACGGACCGAGCCGCACATCTACGTGGCGAACTGGTTCTACCTGTCGTTCATCATCACCGTGGCGATGCTTCACATCGTGAACAACCTGAACTGGCCGGTCAGCTTCGTCGGCAGCCGCAGCTACCCTGTGTTTGCGGGTGTGCAGGGCGCGCTGGTGCAGTGGTGGTACGGCCATAACGCGGTCGGCTTCTTCCTGACCGCCGGCTTCCTGGCGATGATGTACTACTTCGTGCCCAAGCAGGCCGAACGTCCGATCTTCTCGTATCGCCTGTCGATCATCCACTTCTGGGCGCTGATCTTCCTCTATATCTGGGCGGGCCCGCACCACCTCCACTACACCGCGCTACCCGACTGGGCGCAGACGCTGGGTATGGTCTTCTCGGTCATGCTGTGGATGCCAAGCTGGGGCGGCATGATCAACGGGCTGATGACGCTCAACGGCGCATGGGACAAGGTTCGCACCGATCCGATTATCCGCATGATGGTCATGGCGCTCGCGTTCTACGGGATGAGCACCTTCGAAGGCCCGATGATGTCGATCAAGTCGGTCAACAGCCTGTCGCACTATACCGACTGGACTATCGGGCACGTCCATTCCGGCGCGCTCGGCTGGAACGGCATGATCACCTTTGCCAGTGTCTACTACCTCGTGCCGCGCCTGTGGGCCCGCCCACGTCTTTATTCGCTGCGCATGGTCAACTGGCACTTCTGGCTCGCGACCGTGGGCATCGTCTTCTACGCCTCGTCGATGTGGGTGGCGGGCATCACCCAGGGCCTGATGTGGCGCGAATATGGCGCTGACGGATACCTTGTGAACAGCTTCGTCGAGACCGTCGCCGCGCTCAAGCCGATGTTCTTCCTGCGTGCCTTTGGTGGCCTGCTCTACCTGACAGGTGCGGTCGTGATGACCGTCAACGTGTGGCGCACCATCCTTGGTCACCAGCGCACCGAAGCGCCGATGCGCGACGCCACCTTCGATCCCGCCAAGGATCGCCCGATCGTCGCGGCTGCGGCCTGACCCAGAGCTTTCGGAGAACACCCCATGACCACCATCGTGGAACGTCACAAGACGCTCGAACGCAACGTCACATACCTCGGTCTCGCCGCCTTTGCGGCCGTGATCGTGGGCGGCATCGTCGAAATCGCGCCGCTGTTCTGGATCGACAATACGATCGAGAAGGTGGACGGCATGCGTCCGTACACCCCGCTCGAACAGGCTGGGCGCGACATCTATATCCGTGAGGGCTGTTACAACTGCCACAGCCAGATGATCCGTCCGTTCCGCGACGAGGTCGAACGCTACGGGCACTACAGTCTCGCTGCGGAATCGATGTACGACCATCCGTTCCAGTGGGGATCGAAGCGCACGGGGCCGGACCTCGCCCGCGTCGGCAACCGCTATTCCGACGAATGGCACGTCCAGCACCTGAAAGACCCGCGCGCGGTCGTGCCGGAATCGATCATGCCGACATATGCGCATCTGGCCGAGCATGATCTCAACCAGGGCGACATGGTGGCCGAGCTGCGCACGCTCTACCAGATCGGCGTGCCCTATTCGCAGGCAGACATTGCCAAGGCCAATGACGATCTGAAGACGCAGGCCGATCCGGCAGCAGACGCCACCGACCTGATCAAGCGCTATCCCAAGGCGCAAGCGCGCGACTTTGACGGCGATCCCGCCCGCCTGACCGAGATGGATGCGCTGGTTGCCTACCTGCAGATGCTCGGCACGCTGGTCGATGTGAACGCCCCTGCCGCACAGGAAACCCTCGCCAAGGAGAAGGGCCGATGAGCGCGCATTCGACGTACGACATGCTGCGGCATCTGGCCGACAGCTGGGGGCTGGTGGTGATGACCGGGATATTCCTCGGCCTCGCGCTCTGGCCGTTCCGCCCCGGCGCCAAGGATCTCAACCAGGAAGTCGCAAACTCGATCTTCAAGGACGAAAGCGATGTCTAAGCCAAGATTGGATGACGCAACCGGCGTCGAAACCGTCGGCCACGAATGGGACGGCATCGAGGAGTTGAACAACCCGTTGCCGCGCTGGTGGCTGTGGTCGTTCTACGCCTGCATCGTGTTCGCGATCGGCTACTGCGTGGCCTACCCTGCCATACCGCTGCTGAACACGAGCACCAAAGGTATGCTCGGCTGGAGCAGCCGCGGCGACCTTGCCAAGGAAATGACGGCGGAAGGACTGCGCACAGCGAGCCTGAGGGCCGAACTCGATAAGGCGTCGATCGAGCAGATCGCTGCCGACCCTCGCCTGCGCCGTGCCGCGATCGATGGCGGACACGCAGCATTCAAGGTCAACTGCGTGCAGTGCCATGGCAATGGTGCAGCGGGCAGCGCGGGCTACCCGAACCTCAATGACGACGACTGGCTGTGGGGTGGCGACGTCGCCACGATCCACCAGACGCTAGTCGATGGCGTGCGCCAGCCCGGCGACGATGCCACGCGGATGAGCCAGATGCCGGCTTTCGGGCGCGACGGCATCCTGACGGCGGCACAAGTGCAGGATGTGGTCAGCCATGTTCGAGTCATCGCGGGCGAGGAGAAGCCCAGCGCTTCGGCGCAGCGCGGCGCGGCGATCTTCGAGGCCAACTGCGCGGTCTGCCACGGTGCGGGCGGCGAAGGCAGCCGTGCGGTCGGCGCACCCAAGCTCGCCGATGCGATCTGGCTCTATGGCGGTGATCGCAAGACGCTGACCCAGACGATCACCAACGCGCGCTATGGCGTGATGCCGGCCTGGGGCAGCCGCCTCGACCCAGTCACGGTCAAGATGCTGGCGACGTACGTCCACTCGCTGGGCGGTGGCGAAGAAGCTCCCGCTCCCGTCCCCGATATCGCTGCGGCAGCCAAGTAGCAGGACACCGACCCATGCACGCGCACGATCCCAAACTGAGCGCGGACCACTCGAACGAGATCGGCCTCTACGCCAAGCGCAAGTCGGTCTTCCCCAAGGCCATCGATGGACCGTTCCGCCGGTTCAAGTGGCTGGTCATGGCCGTATGCCTGGCCGTTTACTGGGGCACGCCCTGGATCCGTTGGGATCGCGGGCCTTACGCGCCTGATCAGGCAGTGCTGATCGACATGGGCAACCGCCGGTTCTTCATGTTCGACATCGAGATCTGGCCGCACGAATTCTACTTCGTGGCTGGCCTGCTGATCATGGCGGGCGTAGGCCTGTTCCTGCTGACCAGTGCGGTCGGGCGCGCGTGGTGCGGTTACGCCTGTCCGCAAACGGTATGGACTGATCTGTTCCAGCACGTCGACCGGTTTGTCGATGGCGATCGCAACGCCCAGATGCGCCTTCAGAAAGCGCCGTGGGGGCCTGCCAAAATCGCGCGGCGGGCGCTGAAGTGGAGCATCTACCTCCTCATCAGCTTCGGCACTGGCGGCGCATGGATCTTCTACTTCGCCGATGCTCCCACGCTCCAGCACGAATTCTGGACGGGCACCGCCGCGCCGGTCGCTTATGCGACGACGTTCGTGCTGACCATGACGACGTTCGTGCTCGGTGGCTTCATGCGCGAACAGGTGTGCATCTATATGTGCCCCTGGCCGCGCATCCAGACGGCGATGCTCGACGAGAAAAGCCTGATCGTCACTTACAAGGACTGGCGCGGCGAACCGCGCGGTTCGGTCAAGGCCGCGCTCAAGGCCGCAACTCCGCTCGGCGACTGCATCGACTGCATGCAATGCGTCGCGGTGTGCCCGACCGGTATCGACATCCGCGAGGGGCCGCAGATCGGCTGCATCACCTGCGCGCTGTGCATTGATGCCTGCGACAAGGCGATGGCCGATGTCGGGCGACCACGCGGGTTGATCGATTACTGCACGCTTGAGAATGCAGAGCGTGAGAAGCGGGGGCAGCCCGTGACCCCCGTGCTCAGGTCGATTTTTCACCCACGCACTCTGGTCTATCTCGGCGTGTGGTCCGCGATCGGCCTGGCACTGCTGTTCGCGCTGGGTCAGCGCGCCCGGCTGGATCTGTCGGTCGCCAAGGATCGCAACCCCGAATACGTGACGCTGTCGGACGGCGCGGTGCGCAATGCCTACACACTCAAGCTGCGCAACATGGAGGAGCGTCCGCGCACGTACCGCATTGCGCTGCAAGGGCTTGAGGCCGGCGCGATCTTCACCGACGAGATGGACGCAGCCACCGCAGCGCGTGTGCTGACTGTGGACGTCGCCCCCGACACGACGCGCCAGCTGCGTGTTTACGCGCTTGCCCCGCGCGGCAGCAAGCCTGCCGATTTCGCGTTCGTCCTTGCCGCCACCGACAAGGAAGGCGGCAGCGATCTCGCCGCAACCACGTTCACCACCGCACAAGGAAACGGCCAGTGACCCAGCTCAGCCCCGTTCCAACACGCCCGATCCGCCCGCTGACAGGCAAGCACATGGCGCTGATCTTCGTGGCGTTTTTCGCCGTGGTGATTGCCGTCAACGTGACGATGGCGCGCCTTGCCATTGCGACGTTCGGCGGCGTCGTGGTCGAGAATTCCTACGTTGCCAGCCAGCAATTCAACGGCTGGTTGAAGGAAGCCAGCGCCGAAAAATCGCTGGGCTGGAAGGGTATCGTGACCCGTGACTACGCAGGCCGAGCAACACTCGCCCTCTCTGATCATGCCGGCGAGCCGATCGCTTCTGCTCGTGTCACGGCAGTGGCTGAACATCCGCTCGGTCAGCGGCCTCCGGTCGCACTGGTGCTGCACGAGACCGCGCCGGGCCATTACGCCGCTCCTCTAATGGCGGGGCGGTGGCGCCTGAAGGTGCAGGTCCAAGCCAATGGCAAGACATGGCGCATGATCGGGGACGTACAGTGAACGCCCCCGCCAGGCAGTTGCCCGATGATGCCGCGCCGGTCCACACGATCCTCGCCGTGCCCACGATGCATTGCGCAGGTTGCATGGGCAAGGTCGAGCGTGCGTTCGCTGCGGTCGCGGGCGTTCAGTCGGCCCGTACCAACCTGACCGCGCGTACGGTCGAGGTGGTTCACGCATCCGATGTCACACTGCCTACGCTCGTCGCCGCGCTCGCAGCTACCGGCTTCGAAGGACAGGTGCGAGAGCCTGAAGCTGAGACGATCTCGGCAGTAAAGCCGCTGCTCGCCCCGCTCGGCGTTGCCGCGTTTGCCTGCATGAACGTCATGCTGATGTCGGTCAGCGTATGGTCGGGCGCGGATGGCACCACGCGGTCGCTGTTCCATTGGGTCTCGGCGATGATCGGCATTCCGGCGATCGTCTATTCGGGCCGCCCGTTCTTCTCCTCGGCACTCAAGGTCCTGCGTCACGGCAAGACCAACATGGACGTGCCGATCTCGATCGGCGTGACTATCGCCACCGGCCTGTCGTTTTACGAGACGCTGACCGGAGGGGCTGAAGCGTGGTTCGACGGCGTGCTGATGCTGCTGATGTTCCTCTTGGCGGGCCGCGTGCTCGACGCAATGATGCGCGACCGGGCGCGTTCGGGCGTCGATGCGCTGCTGCGGCAGGCGGCGAGCGGCGCGATGGTCATCGCAGAGGACGGCGCGGCGCGCTGGGTCGACGCCAAGGCTCTACAGCCGGGGATGCTGATGCGGGTCGCTGCGGGTGAACGCCTTGCCGCCGATGGAGAGGTGCTACACGGAAGCAGCCGGTTCGACCAGTCGCTGCTCACCGGCGAAAGCGCTCCGGTTGCCGCTGTGCCCGGGACCGTGGTCCACGCTGGAACGCTCAACCTCGAAGCGCCGGTCGATGTCCGCGTCACCGCCACCGGGCAGGACACAACGCTGTCCGAAATCGCACGGCTGATGGACGTCGCGGGGCAATCGCGCGGCAGGTTCGTGCGCATCGCCGACCGTGCCTCGCGGCTCTATGCGCCTGCCGTGCATACGCTGGCGGCGCTGACTTTCGCAGGATGGATGCTGGCAGGCGCTGGGGTCTACCAGTCGCTGGTCATCGCCATTGCGGTGCTGATCATCACCTGCCCCTGCGCGCTCGGCCTAGCCGTGCCGGTGGCGCAAGTGGTGGCGTCGGGCGCGCTGATGAAGCGCGGTATCCTCGTCAAGGACGGCTCTGCATTGGAACGGATGTCCGAAGTCGATCGGCTGCTGCTCGACAAGACCGGGACGCTCACATTGGGGCGGCCCGTGCCCGATGAAGCTGCGCTTGCGGGGATGTCGCATGCCGAAGCATCGGTGGCGCTGGCGCTTGCCAGCCACAGCCGCCACCCCCTGTCACTGGGGCTTGTGCAGGCGTTGGCTGCTCGCGGGGTGACAGCCGCAGACCTTGAGGACGTGCAGGAGGTGGCGGGGCAGGGCGTGACTGCCCGCTGGAACGGTATCGCCGTGGCACTCGGGCGCCCATCCGCGTCGCAGGGCATGGCCGCAGCATTGCGCATCGAAGGCGGACCGGTCCGCGTGATCGCCTTTGCCGACCGTTTGCGCCTAGACGTCGCTGCCGCCCTGGCACAACTGGCGGCGCTGAAGGTGGAAACCTCGATCCTATCGGGCGATTCGGTTGCTGCGGTTGCCCCCGTTGCGCGCGTCACCGGGCTGACCGCACAAGCCGCCGCATCGCCTGCAGACAAGCAGGCGGCCATCGAGCGCCTGCAGGGAGCCGGACGCAACGTGCTCATGGCCGGCGACGGACTGAACGACGGTCCGGCACTCGCCACGGCCAATGCCTCGATCGCGCCCGGCACTGCCAGCGACGTCGGGCGGCAGGCTGCGGACATCGTGTTCACCGGCGAATCCTTGCTCGCGATCCCCCGCGCGGTACGCGTCGCCCGCGCCACGATGCGCGTGGTGCGGCAGAACTTCGCGCTTGCCATCGGTTATAACGCGCTTGCCGTGCCGCTGGCCATCGCCGGGTTCGTGTCGCCTTTGGTCGCGGCCGTCGCCATGTCGACAAGTTCATTGATCGTCGTCGCCAATTCGCTGCGCCTTGCGAGGGAAGCACGATGAACGGCATCGCCTTCATGCTGCCGATTGCATTGGGCATGGGCCTGTTCGGGCTGGCGGCGTTCTTCTGGGCGCTGAGGCGCGGTCAGTTCAGCGATCTCGACGGTGCGGCGGCGCGCATCCTTATTGACGAGGACGATGAGCCGTGAGCCGCGCGCTCAAATTTCTCGCGCCGCTTGCGGTGATCCAGCTGGCGATGCCCGCCCCCGCACAATCTGCGCTGATCATGGTCCCGTCATGCGGCGGAACCGGCGGGATGGTGCCCCTTCGCCTGCCCACCAAGGACGATGGCGGCAAAAATCAGCCCTGCTGCAAAGTTTGCCATATCTCAATGCGCAAGCGGTCCGCCGCCGATAGCTGTTGCGGGGAAGAGGAAGACCCCGATGCAGCCTGACGTCCTTGCCCGGCCCGAAATCCAAGCGGGCTGGCAATATTACCCCGAACTGCTTGAACGCCCGGTGCCTCGCTACACCAGCTATCCGACTGCCGCCGAGTTCGTCGAGGAAAGCTTCGAGGACCGCCAGCGCGACGCTCTGCAAGCGCTACGCGGGCCGGTTTCGCTCTACCTCCACATTCCATACTGCGAACAGATCTGCTGGTACTGTGGCTGCAACACCGGCGCGGCCAACAAGGTCCAGCGGCTGGCGTCCTATCTCGAAGCGTTGCATCACGAGATCGAGGTGGTTGCGCGCAACCTCGATCCCTCGGTGCGCATCACGCGCATCGCGTTCGGTGGCGGCAGTCCCAACGCGATCAAGCCGACCGATTTCGTGCGGCTGGTCGACCGGCTGACCGTCAACTTCCGTCTTGCCGCGCCCGTGGTCTCGATCGAACTCGACCCGCGCGGGCTTGAACCGGACTGGCTGCTCGCCATTCGCGGTATCGGCGTGATCAAGGCGAGCCTCGG
Source organism: Novosphingobium hassiacum (assembly GCF_014196055.1). Taxonomy (GTDB): domain Bacteria; phylum Pseudomonadota; class Alphaproteobacteria; order Sphingomonadales; family Sphingomonadaceae; genus Novosphingobium; species Novosphingobium hassiacum. The sequence continues at coordinate 132,828 of NZ_JACICY010000004.1, read as the reverse complement.
CGTCCAGACGCTCGACCCGCGCGTGCAATCGGCCATCGGCCGCGTACAGCCGCGGGACCAGATCGAGCGCGCGGTCGAGGGGTTGCGCAAGGCCGGGGTCGGTTCGATCAACTTCGACCTGATGTACGGCTTGCCGTTTCAGGACGAAGCCGTGCTCGCAGAAACGCTCGACGGCGCAATCGCTATGGGTGCGGACCGCATCGCGTTGTTCGGCTATGCCCATGTCCCACACATGATCCCGCGCCAGCAGCGCATCGACGCCAGCGAACTGCCCGACCAGCGCGCGCGGTTTGCGATGGCGGCGCAAGGGTACGCACGGTTGGTCGGGGCAGGCTACGATGCGGTCGGCTTCGATCACTTCGCGCTTCCCGGCGACGATCTTGCGCTCGCCAACTGCAACGGCACGCTGCGCCGCAATTTTCAAGGGTTCACCGAGGATCAGTCACCGGCACTGATCGGGCTTGGCGCATCGTCGATCAGCGCTTTTCCGGCGCTGTTCGTGCAGAACGAAAAGAACGCCGGGCGCTATCGCATGCTGTTGGGGGCGGATAAGTTGACCGGGCGCAAGGGCGTCGCGCGCACCGCCGACGACCTGCGGCGCGGCGCGATCATCGACGGCCTGCTTTGCCGCAACCGCGCAACCGTCGATGCCGATCTGCTTGCCGCCAATGGCGACCGTCTCGAACCGTTCCTCTGCCGCGGCCTTGCCAAACTCGACGGCCAAACTCTGGTCCTGCTTGCGGGGAGCGAACCCTACGCCCGCTCGATCGCGGCCGTCTTCGATGCGTACCGGGCAGGCCCCAAGCAGTTCAGCTCGGCAATCTGACGCAAGAATAGCTATGCGCCTTGCGTTAGCAGGTGCACAATACGGCTGAGTCGCGTTAAGCCCTCGCATCCATTCAGGTTGCGCAACGGAGACGCCATGAAGCCGATCGAATCCATCATGCGCACCGCGCCGGTCATACCCGTGCTGGTGATCGAGGATGTGGACCACGCGCTGCCAATCGCGCGTGCGCTGGTCAAAGGTGGATTGCGCGTCCTCGAAGTAACCCTGCGCACGCCTGCCGCGCTCGACGTGATCCACGCAATGAAGGCGATCGAAGGCGCGATCGTCGGTGCAGGCACCGTGACCAACCCCGAAGAGTTCAAGGCAGCAGTCGATGCCGGCGCCGAATTCGTCGTCTCGCCCGGCCTGACCGAGAACCTTGGTAAGACCGCAGTAGCCTCCGGCATCCCATTCCTTCCTGGAATCGCGTCTGCCGCAGACATCATGCGCGGGATGGACCTCGGCCTCACGCACTTCAAGTTCTTCCCGGCCTCGACATCGGGCGGGCTTCCCGCGCTCAAGGCGCTCGCCGCCCCGTTCTACCAATGCCGCTTCTGCCCGACCGGCGGGATCACGCCAGCCACTGCGCCGGAATGGCTCAGCTTCGATCCGGTGCTTTGCGTCGGCGGAAGCTGGGTCGTCGGCAAGGGCATTCCGGATGAAGCCGCAATCGAAGCGGCCGCACGCGAAGCGGTAGCGCTGGGGCGTTGAAAAGACAGGGGAATACGTGCGGATGAAGACGGTCGCCAAGCTCAGGACCAGGTTGCAATCACTCCATGAGCGCACGGCGGAAACGCCCCTTTTCAACCCTGTATTCCAGTTGAGCCACGACCTGTCGCGCCAGCTCGAAGGCGGGACGCTCGACCTCAATGACATCGACGGGCTGGTCGCAGAACTCGAATGCGAAGCGTTGCAAAGCCGCGCTGCGCGCCTGCGCCGCCTGATCGCGCCGACCGACACGGTCGAAAACCTGTCGCGCATCGCCGCGATCAACCCCGAAGAGGCTGGTTTTTCGGAATTCCGCGCGCGCTGGGAAAAGCCCCTGCTCCATTCCGTGTTCACCGCGCATCCGACGTTCCTGCTCAGCCCCGCGCAGTCCGACGCTGTCGCAACCGCGGCCTTGCAGGAAGATCCCAAGGCATCGACCGTGTGCACCGTGCCCTCGGCCGGCCCCAAGATCACCCTGGAATTCGAACACACAGAGGTGACCGGCGCGATCGAACGCGCCGCCGCAGCGCGCGACAAGATCAATGCGACGCTGCTTGCCCACGCGCGCCAGCGCTGGCCGGGCCGTTGGCTCGATTTCCGGCCGCTGCCGTTCCGCTTCGCCACGTGGGTCGGCTACGACATGGACGGCCGCACCGATATCGGCTGGACCACCTCAATCGCCTTCCGCCTGCGCGAAAAGGCGAAGCGTCTGGCGAGCTACGCGGCCGCCTTGCGGGCGATCGACGACACCCATGAGCTGCTCGCCACGCTCGACGCGGCCCAGACCCACTCCGCCGAGATGGCCGAGCTGTTCTCGTCCGATCTCGAAGCCGCCGACGCGCTCAGCGCCGCCGCCAACCGCCTTTCAGCCGACGATCCCGCCAAGCTGCTCAGCCTGACGCCACTGATCGAGGCATTGCAGGCCGAGGCGAAAACTGCGGGCGAAGACAAAGCGATCCCGCTGGCAACGCTCGCCGCTGCGATGCGCGCAGATGGGCTGGGGCTTGGCTGGATCCACTTCCGCGTGAACGCCTCGCAGCTTCACAACGCGCTGCGCCGACGGATCGACCCGGATGGTACGCTCGACCTCGGCAGCAAGAGCGCGCTGTCGAAGCTGCGCGAAATTCTGGCCGAGGTGAAGCCCCTACGCGTGAACTTCGGCGCCTTGGCAATCGAGACCAGCACGGCGATGCGCCAGTTCCTGGTCATGGCCAAGATCCTTCAGCATATCGACGCCGATGCGCCGATCCGCATGCTGATCGCCGAATGCGAACAGCCGCAGACCGTGCTCGCCGCGCTCTATTTTGCGCGCCTGTTCGGCATCGAAGGCAAGGTTGACGTATCGCCGCTGTTCGAGACCGAGACTGCGCTGGAACACGGCGGCCGCTTTCTCGAGGCGCTGTTGGCCGAGGATGCGTATCGCGCCTATGCGCGAGTCCGGGGTCGTGTGTCGATCCAGACCGGATTTTCCGACGCGGGCCGCTTCATGGGCCAATTGCCCGCCGCGCTCGCCATCGAGCGCCTGCAGGGCCGCCTTGCCGAGGCGATGAAGGCCAATAGATTGACCGATGTCGCCGCGCTGATCTTCGATACGCACGGTGAATCGATGGGCCGTGGCGCGCATCCTTCGGGCTTTGCCGACCGCCTGACCTGGCCACTGTCACGCTGGGCGCGCGGACGTTTCGCCAAGGCCGGCATCGTGCTCGAACCCGAAGTCAGCTTCCAGGGCGGCGATGGCTACTTGTTCTTCCGCAACGATGAACTCGCACTGGCAACGCTCACGCGCATCGCCGAAGCCGAAGCGGAGATACCTGCGAACGGTGAGAACGACCCGTTCTATGACCGCACCGACCTCAGCCTCGACTTCTATCGCTCGATCCGGCGGGTTCAGCGCGAACATCTTGAGAGCGCTACTTATTCGCGCGCGCTGACCGCGTTCGGGCTGGGTTTGCTCAAGGCCACCGGCAGCCGCGTCTCGCGCCGCCAGTCCGATGTCGGCGCGGACCGCACGATGAGCCTGCGCCAGATCCGCGCGATCCCGCACAACGCGATCCTCCAGCAGATCGGCTACCCGGTCAACGTGATCGCGGGCGCGGGCACGGCGGCGGGCGAGGAGATGGAGTCGGTCGCCGAACTGCTCGGCAACTCCCAGCGCGGCAACCAGCTTGTCCGCCTGTTGCGCGCCGCCAACGGCATCGCCTCGATCAAGACCGTGGCCGCGCATGGCGAGCTGTTCAATTCGGCCTATTGGGCCAGCCGACCCTATCGCGGCACCGAAACCGCGCTCGAAGGATCGTGTCTTGCGCTGGCGGAATACCTGACCAAGGACGACCGCGCGGGCGTGTTCCGCCGCCTGACCTCGCGCTTGCGGGTCGATTGGATGAAGCTGCATCGTCTGCTCTCGCTGGTGCCCGGGCACAAGCAGGGCCGCGACGCCGCGCAGGATGCCGACCGCCGCAATATCGGACTGCTGCAATCGGTGCGCCTTGCGCTGCTGATGCACATGTTCATCCGCGCGGTGCAGGTCCCGCCCTTCGCCCGCTCAAACGACGTCAGCCGCGAGGACGTGCTGGAGATGGTGCTGTCACTGCGGGTGGACGATGCGTTGGCTCAACTCCGCCGCGCATATCCGGTAATCGAACCCGAGATCACCGACTTCGCGGTGGACGAGGCGACCGACTACCCGGACCATCGCGGCGAAAGTTATGGCGCCGTCCGCGCGCGTTTCATCGATCCGATCGAACGGGCGCATGCGCTGAACATTCGGATTGCGGTGGCGATCGCCAACTACTTCGGCGCGCATGGCTAGGCAGGTTCTTCGGACAGCTCGGCGATTTCGAAAATGAAACTCGTCCAACCTCTGCTGCGCGCGGCCTCATCTGCTGGTGCGCGCTTGCGCCTGGCTTCGGCAAGTGAGCGCGTGTGTCCCCAGAATACCTCGGTCTTGCCGTTTTCGAGCGTAGCGACGATCCGCCAGTAGTGGGTGAAGGTGTCAGCGGTCGGGCCAATCCGCTTGACGTAGCCGTCGGGCATCGTTGCGGTAAGGTAGCGACGCTTTTTGCTCATCGCTCCATGCTATCGGTGGGCCTTGCGACACCCGTCAAGATACAAACGTGCGACCGTGCCTGACCGGTGCTTTGGCCGCGCTGAACACCGCGCCTGCTGACAGGCGGCTGCCGCGCACGACCAGCATGATCCGGTCGCCCGCCTCGATCGTTACGTCTTCGCCGGGATGTTCGATCGACTGGCCGCTGCTGCGATCGACCTGCACGACGAAGAATGCACCGTTGCCGCGGCGTTCGGCCTCGCCGACGGTCTCTCCGGTCAGCGCGCCGCCGGGCAGGGCTTCGACCACTTCGAGGTCCAGCCCCAAATCGTGGAGGTTGCGGCGGACCGATGCCATCTCGCCGTCTTCGCCCAGCAAGCTTCCGGTGACGGGGTACAAGATCATCTCGACGATCCGTTCGGCCCCGATGTGCGTCGGCATGACCACCTTGTCAGCGCCTGCGTGGAACAGCTTGTTCTCGGTCGTCGGCGCCTCGCCACGTGCGATGATCTCGATCTTCGGGTTGAGGTTGCGGGCGGAGAGCGTGATGAACACGTTCGCCGCGTCGTCGGGCAGGACGCTGGCTAGCACCGTGGCGCGAGCGATGCCTGCAACCTTCAAGGTTTCCTCGTGCGTCGCTTCGCCGACCATGCACAGGAACCCTTGCGCCTTGGCATCCTCAGCCTTGGCGACGTCGCGTTCGAGGATCATGAACGGGCGTTTGGCTTCGGTCAGCGCCTTGGCCAGTTGGACGCCGATGCGGCCGTAGCCGCAGATTATCACGTGACCTTCAAGCTTGTCGATTTCAGTCATCATACGGTCCAGCCCCAACAGGCGACGAAATTGAAAGAGAGTGAAGACCTGCACGAGCGCACCGGTCATCACGATCATACCGGTGCATCCCAGAATGATCGTGCCACTGGTCCACAGCCGCAGGAACGTGGTATCGACCGGCCGGATCTCGCCGTAACCGACCGAGAAGATCGTCAGCAGCACCATGTAGCTGGCATCGCCCATCGGCCAGCCTGCAAACAGAAAACCGCAGGTGGAGACGATGAACACCGCCAATTCGTAGATCAGCGTGCCGGTCAGCATGCGCAACGGCGAGCCGAGCACGGAATTCGCACCCTGCGTCAGCGCCGAGAGTTCGCCGTCCGATTTCATCGCCACCCCTTCACCCTGTCGTAACGGCGCGGAGGGCGGCTTGTCCAGTTGGGGATCACCCCAGGCGCTGCGTCAACCACACAAGGGCGGCAATTCCGGTAAGCATTGCCAGCACGACGCGGACTTTGGCCCCATGCCGCCACCGCGCCAGCATCACCAGCCCAGGCAGGGCGACCAGTACCACGCCAAGCTGCACCGCCTCGATGCCAAGGTTGAACCCCAGGATCGCGGTCGCGCGGGTCGTCACCCCCAGCCCGAAATTGCTGATCAGCGTGGCGAAGGCGAGGCCATGGACCAGACCGAAAAGGCCAGCCACCACCGGCTCGCGGCCCGGAAAGAGCGGCCGCGCCGCGTGTATCGCCGAGACCAGCACCGAAAGCGCAATGCCAGCCTCGACTGGCTGCGCTGGCAGATGGACGCCGAAGAAAGCGGCAAGGATCAACGTGGTCGAATGGCCCAGCGTAAACGCGCTGACGATCCAGGCGAGATGCTTTGCCGTTTGGCGCGGCCCGCGCGGGACCGTCCAGCGGCCTCTCGCGGCCAGTAACGGAGCAGGCAGCAGCAGCGCCAGCAGGAACAGGAGGTGATCGTAACCCTCCGCAATGTGGTGCGCGCCCAGCCGGAAGGCATTGGCGAACAACCCACCAAGGCTGGCATGACCGCGCTCGACCGCGAGTTCGGGCCGGGTCGCAGTCAGTGCGCCGACCAATTCACGGTCACCGCGCAGGCCGCCGGCCAGATCGCCATCGACCAGCAGCAGTGCGAAATGCGACGGTGCCTCACGCGTCACTACGTGCCAGCGCCACCGCAACGTCCGGTCGGAAGCGCCGGTCGGCGGGGTCAGGGTCAGCGAGACGTGCAGGTCGGGCGGCCCTGCGATCTGTTCAAAGGCGATGCGGTCGATCGCGATGCGCCATGGCTGGCCATCGCGTGCGAGCACAGCCATGTCGGTCAGAATGCGCGCCTTTGCGCGGTCGAGGCTCTCGGGGCGGTTGTCGGTGGCAAGGCCGGTGGCATAGCCGAACTCGGCTTGCGGCACGACCACGTCGGCCTTCACCGCGCCGGGTGCGAAGTCCAGCCGAATCTCGGAGTTGGGGGTGAGATGGGCTAGCGCAGGCGTTGCCATCAGCGCGAGCAGGAGGATCAGTACCGCACGCAGCATCGGCTCAGTCGTGGCCGAACCAGATGAAGCGGCTCGCCGGGTCGGTCGCCCTGGGGTTGAGGTCGAGCGCCTCGGCGCGCGCATCCTTGGCGGCATCGTCATCGCCCAGAGCGGCGTGAGCGTCGGCCAGCGCCAGGTACAGGCCAGCGCTGCGCCAGCCGGTTTTTTCGGCGCGCTGCAACGTGGCAAGTGCGCCCTTGGCGTCCCCGGTCAGCAGTTGCGCGCGGGCAAGTAGCGTCAGGCTCGCCCCATGGGGCCGTCGCAGCGCATCGGCCTTGGCGATGGGCAGCGCCAGGCGGGGATCACCCAGCGCAAGTTCGTGCTCGACCAGGTGCGCGGCTGCTGCCTCAGGCAAAAGCCGATAGCGTTCGGCCCAGATCACCCCGGCCTTTGCGGCCCATGCGCGGCTCTCTGGCCCACGCCCCTGCAGGCGCAAAGTGAACGCCAGCGCGTCCATGATCTCGGGCAAGGGGGCCTTGGCGACGATAGCTTCATAGCGTTTGACCGCGCCATTCACGTCGCCATCCAGCGCCTGCGTCTGCGCGACGTAGGCCTGCGCCAGCGGGTTACCGGGAAAGAACCCGTCGGCAAAGCGCGCCCATGTTCCGGCAGCCTGCCAATCGCCGGTGGCATAGGCGATCGTGGTGCGTTGCAGTGCGACCTGCGACTTTACCCAGCGGTTGAGTTTCGGCGCGCGCAGGATCGCGTTCACCCGCCGCCGTGCCATGTCGGCGTCGCCGCTGCGCAAGGCCAGCATCGACTGGCGCAGGGCGACGGCGGCGTTGTTGTCGTATTCCTCGGCACGGGCGTAGGCGAGGCGCGCGGCCTTCATGTCGCCGCGCTGGAAAGCGATGTCGCCGCGAATGCTCCAAGCGCCGGCGGATTCGCCCGAGTCGGGTTCGCCGACTTGCGCGAAAAAGCGTTCCAGGCCCTTGTTCGCGGCATCGAGCCGGTGAACCAGCAGCGAGGTTTCTGCGCGGCTAAGGCTGGGACCTGCGGGAAACGGGGAGCCAGCAATGCCGGCATCGAGCAGGCGGTCAGCCTCGGCAAGGTCGGCGTAGTTGCCGGTTGCGCGGAAATGGCGGACGAGCGCGCGGGCGAGCGTTTCCTGCCGCAGCCACTGCTCCGGGCCGAGCGCAAGGCGGGTGCGTGCACCATCGACACCGACAACCGCAGCTTGTTCCAGTTCGAGCTGATTGCGCGGGCCGAATGCGGGCTGGATCTGCGAAGGCAGAGGGTCGGGCGGACCCTGACGTGCCTTCCACTTGTCGAATCCGATCGCGGCCGCGCTGATCAGCAGCACGGCCGCGAGCAGCAACCATGGCCAGCGGGCGCGCCGCTCGGTTGCTTGCGTCATTCTGGTGTTTCCCGCAGTGTTCAGGTCTTGTCGGAGCAGATTTTGAGGCCCAGCCCTTCGACATCGTCGCCGATCAGCCCGAACAACTTGTTCAACTCGCTGATGTATTCGGCATAGTACTTGTCGCCGACATCATCGCTTGCGGGTGTGTCGTCGTTGAAGGAGTTCTTCTTGGACGAGCCGACCAGCGCCGTGGCGATGGCCGGATTGCCCATGCGATCGACGCTGACGTAAGCGGAATCGGGATCGGTGCGGAAGTTGAAACCAGAGCCAGTGCCGCTGGCGACCTGCGCACTACCGTTCGGCGTGGGCAGGAAGGGGAACGTCAGCAGGAAGAACTTGTCGTTGCTCGGTGGGTCTAACGGTACGTTTGCAAGCGTGTTCGGGCCTTGGCCGGTGACGTTCATGTCCAGCAGCAGGGTGGCGAGCAGGATGTCGACCACCGGGTCGGACGGATGGCGTCCATTGGGGAAGCGAGTCGATCGCGTCAGGTCCAGCTTGAGCGTATCTGGAATAATGATCGACTTGAGGTTAGCGCCGTTCTGTCCCTGGATCACCTGGGTGAAGCAGCGTGTGGAGTTGTAGGCGACCGCCGTGGCGGTGGCAGTAGGCGTTGCGGTAGCGGTCGAACTCGGCAGTGGAGCCGGAACGACAACCTGGCTGCCTGAACCATTCTCACCACATGCGGCAAGAGAAAGCGCGAGGGTAAGCGGCGTAGCGAGTGCGACGAAGCGCTTCAGCGAACGGGCAATCATCAGATGTTCCCTCCGAAGCGGGCGGTCTGGCCCCAGACCCCAAGATTGGTAACCCCTGCGCCCAGGTTCGCGTCAGGGATCTCTAGCACGATAGCAGTATCGTTCTGTCCATCGAAGAAGTTGCGATCGTTGCGGATGCGCAAGGTTCCGGTCGAGCGGGTCTCACGGAAACCGATCAGATCGAAGAAGAACGGTTCATCGAACAGCCCGACTCGAACCTTCACGCCGTCCTTTTCGAGGTTTGTTTCCACCGGGCCTTCAACCACGCCGGTGACACCGGGAATGCCTTCGATACGAACGCCCCAGTCCTTTTCGCCCGCGCCCTTGCCGAAGCGGTACTTGATCGTGAATTCGGGCGTGCTGGCCGGCGCTTGGGTTGAGATGTTGACCTTGTAGAGCACGTCGCGATCGTAATAGAGCGGTGTGGTCGCTGAAGCCGAGACCGGCCCTGCGAAAGTCATCGCGATCTTGGTCGTACCGTTGGAATGCCAGGCGAACACGTCGGCGATGTCGGCCGGAATATCGGGATTGGCGTCCACCCCGCCGTCGGTACGGCCAGGCGGGTCGAGATGGTCGGCGCTTGTAGCGACGCCTGTCGGCACCAGCAGCAGCGCAGCGAGGGCCGCCGCGCCCGCGCTACCCGCCAGCAATGTCTTGATCATGCCACGCACGATGAAACTCCCCAGAAAAACAGACGAAAGACCGTGCGACCAGCTTTCGCCTCATTCTGTCCGAACCGGTGTGAGATGTTGCACACATCCCGAAATAAACGATTCAGCGGAGGCAGTTACTTCCTTAGCGCAGAATCTCGGAAATGGAGTAGTCAAAATATTAAATTATCGCTGAAACCGCCCAGACGACGCCGACGAGCAGGAACACACCCGCAACGTCCATCGCAACGCCAGCCTTGATCATCGAGCGCATCGAGCAGTGACCGGTGGCCCACGCGAGCGCGTTGGGGCCGGTGCCTGCAGGAAGCATGAAGCCCCAGGTCGCAGCGAAGGCGGCCGGGAGGGCAAGCAGGATCGGATCGGCACCCAAGGCAGCGACCAGTGCTGCGACCACCGGCAAGATGCCGCTGGCCGCCGCGATGTTGCTGGCAAATTCAGTGACGAGGATGACGAACGCCACCAGCACCAGCGCTACGATCGGCAGGGGAACGTGTGCGAGGGGCAAGAGCATCTTGCCCATCCACGCGGTGAGGCCCGATTCGGTCATGCCCATCGCCATCGCCAGGCCGCCGCCGAACATCAGCACGACGTCCCAGGGCGCTCTGTTGGCCTCGGGCCAGGTCAGCATCTTGCGCCCGGTCCCGTCGGGCAGGACGAACAGCGCAAGGCCCGCTATCGCGGCGATAGTTCCGTCAGTCAGGCCGCCCTTGGGGAACAGTCCCTCAAGCCAGGGCTGACCGACCCATGCGACGAAGGCGAGCAGCACGACCGGCACCAGCCGTCGTTCCTGAACCGACCAGCCGACGACCGGACCGATGGCCTCACGTGCCGATACCGGGTCGAAGCTGTCGCTTTCAAGCTTCTGGACACGGGCGATAATCCACGCCGCCAGCGGAACGGCGACGATCACGATAGGAACGCCGTACATCGCCCATTGCAGGAAGGAGATCTTCACGCCGAGCGCCTTTTCGATCAGTCCCGCAGCGATGGCATTGGTCGGCGTGCCGATCATCGTGGCGAGGCCGCCGATCGAGGCGGCAAATGCGATGCCGATCGGCAGGGCTCCGGCCATGCCCGATGTTTCGCCTTCGCGCACGCCGCCCGCCGCCAGCATCGCCAGCGCCATCGGCATCATGATCAGCGCGGTCGATGTGTTTGAGATGAAGCTCGACAACACCGCCGTGGCCGTCATCACCGCGAGCAGCAATTGGCCGGGGCGCACTCCGGCAAAGCCCATGATGAACAGCGCCAGCCGCTTATGAAGACCGGTTCGCTCGATGGCCAGCGCAAGGAAAGCCCCGCCGACGAACAGGAACATGATCGGGGAGTAGTAAGAACTGGCCGTCTTGTTGGCGTCGGCCACGCCGGTCAGCGGCAGGACGATGAATGGCAGTAACGCGGTCGCCGACAGCGGCATCGCCTCGGTCATCCACCACGCGGCCATCCACCATACGAGCCCGGTTGCGCTCCACGCCGGATCGGGCATGCCCGCAGGCGGTGACAGCACGATTGTGGCGATGAAACCCAGTGGTCCCGCCAGCAGTCCGATCTTACGCCCGTCGATCACCCGGCACTACCCCCTGTATCCCTTGCGGCTCGCCTAGCAGAGGCGGTGCGTCAAGCGATAGGGGGGCCGGAATTCAACGCGTCAGATAAGGCTGTGCGTAAAGGGGCGGGAAGGCGTCTTCGACCGGCTTGAGGTCTGGGAGGATATAGACGTAACCGCCCTTCTTGCCGAACAGCTTGCTGACTTTGGCGTAAGTGACCTTGGTCACGTTGATGCAACCGTAAGTGATCCGGTTATCGTCGATTGTCGGCGACAGCATGCGGTCCTTGCGGTGATCCTTCTTGTTGGCCTTGGTCACGGGTGGGATCGGGTGCAAGGCGACCGAAGTCGCGTAATCGACCCAAAGCACCCTTTGCTTGCCCGCAGCCACCCCGAACTTGGCAAGGAACCGGCCGGCAGGCGTCGTCTTTTCGGCGGGGCCGATTTCTGAAAGGTTTTTGGAGCCGATCCCGGGCGTCGCATCGTCGCCGAGTGCGATGCCGAGCAGGACGGGAGAGGTCGCCACCTGTCTCCCCTTGGCGTCGAACAGATACAGCGTTGCCGAGGGTTTATCGATCACGACATAGGGCAGGGCCGCATTGTCCTTGGCCGAAGCGACCCAATTGACGACGCGGGTCGCAGCTTCCGATCGTTCAGTTTCGCCTTGCGATGCTTCGGGCGCAACGGGAGTGGCTGCCGCCTGCACGGTGGCAGGGACAGTCAGCGCAAGCCCGGCAAGCGCCAAAATACGGTGGTTCATCGATTATCGCACTCGGCAAGACCCCGCGCCGACAACAATTGCCGACGCAGGGAATGGTGAAGATCGGAAGCTGCGGTCACAGCAGGTCTTAGTTGCGCGGCTTCTTGGTCTGGGCCTGGATCATACGCTGTTCGACGCCGTCGACACGGCCGGTCAGCTGGTCAAGACGCTGGGTGTTGGTCTGGGCCTGGGCGTTGGCGGCTTGAGCTTCGCCGCGTGCAGCGCGAGCGATGCCGTCGGTTTCGGCAACACGGCCCTCGAGCGTCGAAACGCGCTGATCGACGACGGCGACCTGCTCACGCACGTAGCCCTTGGTGGCGCAACCGCCGAGGCCAAGCGATCCTGCGAGGATGGCCACGGCCGGGATAATCTTGATCATGGATGACATGCACTTCTCCTGAGTTTTTTGGCGAACCGCGCTGCAAACGCGCCATATCGCAACTCGGGCATGGCGAGTCCGCTGGATGGTGCATGTGGCGGGACGAGGCGCGTTTTCAGGCGGGAACGGCGGTAGCGGTGTTCGGCCCGCGCCCAACAGAAAAGGGCGCACCTTGCGGCGCGCCCCTTCAAAACCATCGTCGATGTGCCTTGCGCTTACTTCGGCGCGAGGACCATCAGCATCTGGCGGCCTTCCATGCGGGGGAAGGCTTCGATCTTGGCAATTTCGGCAACATCTTCCTGCACCTTGCGAAGCAGATTCATGCCGATCTGCTGGTGCGAAAGCTCGCGCCCGCGGAACCGCAGCGTGATCTTGACCTTGTCGCCATCTTCGAGAAACCGGACGACGTTACGCATCTTCGTATCGTAGTCATGGTCGTCGATCGCCGGACGCATCTTGATCTCTTTGATCTCCTGCGTCTTCTGGCTCTTGCGGGCAAGGTTCGCCTTCTTCTGCGCCTCGTAGCGGAACTTGCCGACATCGAGGAACTTGCAGACCGGCGGATCGGCTGTGGGCGACACTTCGACAAGGTCGAGGCCGACTTCGGCCGCCTGGTCGATTGCTTCGCGGGTGTACATGACACCCAGGTTCTCGCCATTCTCGTCGATCACGCGCACTTTGGGCACGTTGATCATCTGGTTGAAGCGAGGCCCGCTCTTGACGGGGGGCGCCATACTGCGCCGCGGTGGGGGGGCTATTGTGCTTTCTCCTGCAGTTTTACCAAATATACGATTGGCGCGCTCATATCACAATGCGCGCACAGTTAAAGGGCGCATTGCATCCGCTTCATTTCCGTAACGATCAGGCGGCTTCGCGCCACAGGGCAAACCGCGCCAACCGATCACCGGCAGGCACGATCGCATCGATCATGCGGGCCGGCTGCAACGCCGCAAGAATCGCTGGCGCGCCTGCGTCGAGCCCACCGGTCAGCGCGCCGAAGGCCGGCAGGATCAGCCGGGATTCGCTGACAACCCCGCAGGGCCGGGCGATCGTGCGCCCACGCACGGCGACGCGCAGCTTGGGGTGGAAGTGTCCGGAAACTTCCGCGCCATCGGTTCCGCAACGGGCGATGTGGCGCAGGGTTACCCCGCGCACGACCATTTCATCCGCCAAAGTGCCACCGGGCGAGCGGGCATCCTCATCGTGGTTGCCAGTGATCCAGACCCAGTCGGTGACCCGTGTCAGCACGTCAAGCATGCCTGCCGCATGGGGGTCGAGGCGATCGACGCCGCCCGAGTCGTGAAACGAATCTCCCAGGCAATAGACCCGGCGCGCGCCTGTCAGCTTCAGCGCGTCGGCCAGCCGCTCCAGCGTGGCGCGGCTGTCATAAGGCGGGAGCATCTGGCCGTGGCGCGCAAAGAAACTGGCTTTTTCCAGATGAAGGTCGGCCACCAGCAGGGCGTTTTCCTCTGCCCAGTAAAGCGCGCGCGATGCGCCGAGCCGAAATTCCTGATCTGCGAACGAAAAGGGAACCATGACTTCCCCTTGCCGGATGGCGTTTCCCTTGGCAAGTGCCGCCCATGAACGAAAACGCCATGGACAATTGGACCGATCACACCGCCCGCGCCCGCAGCTGGTTCGAAAGCCTGCGCGACCGGATATGCGCCGAATTCGAGGCCATTGAACGTGAGGCCGGGTCGGATGCATCGTTTGCCTTCACCCCTTGGAACCGCGAGGTCGAAGGCGAGGAAGTTCCCCACGGCGGTGGTGGCGTACAGGGCCTGATGAAGGGCAAGGTCTTCGAAAAGGTCGGCGTCAACGTTTCGACCGTGCAGGGCGAATTCTCGAAGGAATTTGCCGGCACGATCAATGGGGCCAGCGCCGAAGTGCCGGGGTTCACCGCAACGGGCATCAGCCTTGTCGCGCACATGGCCAATCCGCACGTGCCTGCGGTCCATATGAACACACGTTTCCTGACGACCAGCAAGGCGTGGTTCGGCGGCGGCGGCGATCTCAACCCGCCGATCCCCTATGCTGAGGACACCGCCGACTTCCACGCAGAGTACAAGGCCGCCTGCGACCGCCACGATCCGGATTACTACCCGAAGTTCAAGAAGTGGGCGGACGACTACTTCTGGATCCCCCACCGCAAGGTTCATCGCGGCGTCGGCGGGATATTTTACGATCACCTCGAATGCCCCAACGACGCCGCGTTCGAAGCCAACTTCGCCTTCACCCGCGACGTGGGCGATGCCTTCCTCGGCGTGTTTCCCAAGCTGGTGCGCCGCCGGATGGGTATGGCGTTCAACGATGCCGAAAAGCTTCAGCAGCTTCAGTACCGGGGCCGCTACGCCGAATTCAATCTCGTCTGGGACCGAGGCACGCTGTTCGGCCTCAAGACCGGTGGCAACATCGACGCCATCCTGATGAGCCTTCCTCCCGAAGCCGTGTGGAGCTGATCCGGTGAAGGTCGCGGGCGAACCGATCGGGCGCGGCTTTCACAACGTCGCCCCGGGCGATCTGGCCTGCATCGTCACCGCGCTCGAAATGCTCGTGCCGCCCGAAGGCTTGCGCCGCCTGACGCCCGAGGGCGACGTGCCGGTGCAACTCGTCCGCTGGAAGGACTGCACCCCCGAAAAGTACCGGACGCTCTACAAGCGCGTCGGCCGACCGTGGCTGTGGTGGTCGCGATTGCCGTTGAACGACGCGCAACTGGCCGAAGTGATCGGCGACCCGCGCGTGCACCTCTTCGCCGTGGTCGATCGCACGCGCGTCGAAGTCGGCATCCTCGAACTCGACTTCCGCGTCGCGGGCGAATGCGAGATCGCCTTCTTCGGTCTGATTCCGGGCGCTACCGGTAAAGGTCTTGGCCAATGGTTGATGCGCAAGGCGCTGCAGATGGCGTGGGCGCCGGGCATTTCGCGCGTCTGGCTGCATTCGTGCACCACCGACGATCCGCGCGCCGTGCCGTTCTACATGGCCCGAGGTTTCGTACCCTTCGCGCGCTTCGTCGAAGTCTATCACGACCCGCGTTTGTGTGACCTTTACCCTGAGGATTCCGCGCCACAGATTGCGCTGATCCGCTAAACACGGCAAATCATTCGAATTCACGTAGGGTTCGCACTTGCCCTACCCGTGCTTCTACCTCCATCTAGGGGCGAGATGCTCCGCCAGTACGAACTTGTCGAACGCGTGCTTGCCTACGATCCCGATGCGGACGAGGCGATGCTCAACCGTGCCTATGTTTTTACCGTGCAGAAACACGGCACCCAGAAACGCGCCAGCGGTGACCCCTACTTCTCGCACCCCGTCGAGGTTGCGGGCCTGATGACCGAGCTCAAGCTCGATCAGGACACGATCATCACCGCGCTACTGCACGATACGGTCGAGGACACGCTGACCACGGTCGAGGACATCGAGCGCCTGTTCGGTCCCGATGTTGCCAAGCTGGTCGACGGCGTGACCAAGCTCTCGAAGATCGAGACGATGAGCGAGAGCGAGCGCGCGGCGGAGAACCTGCGCAAGTTCTTGCTGGCGATGAGCGAGGACCTGCGCGTTCTGTTGGTCAAGCTGGCCGACCGGTTGCACAACATGCGGACGCTGCATTTCATCCGCAGCGAGGAAAAGCGCCGCCGCATCTCGCGAGAGACGATGGAGATCTACGCGCCTCTCGCGGAGCGTGTGGGCATGTACGAATACATGCGCGAGATGCAGTTGCTAGCGTTCGAACAGATCGAGCCCGAGGCCTATGCCACGATCACTGGCCGTCTGGCGGCGATCCGCAACGAGGCCGGCGCACAGGTCGACAGCATCGCTCTGCAGATCAAGCAGGCACTGGCGGGATCGGGCCTGCGCGTCGAAGTATCGGGCCGCGAAAAGCACCCGTACTCGATCTGGCGCAAGATGGCCGAGCGCCATGTCTCGTTCGAGCAGATCACCGACATCATGGCATTCCGGGTGCTGACCGACAGCGAGGACGACTGCTACAAGGCACTCGGTATCCTCCACCGTGAGTGGCAGATGATCCCCGGACGGTTCAAGGATTACATCTCGACGCCGAAGATGAACGGCTATCGTTCGCTCCATACCGCGCTGATCTATTCCAACGCGATGCGCGTCGAAGTGCAGATCAAGACGCAGGACATGCACGAGCGCAACGAGTTCGGCCTTGCGGCGCACTGGGCCTATAAGCAGGGCGGCAAGTCCGATGGACAAGTCGGCTGGCTGCGCGACCTGATCGAAATCCTCGATTCCAGCCACGATGCCGAGGAACTGCTCGAAAACACCAAGATGGCGATCTATCAGGATCGCATCTTCGCGTTCACGCCCAAGGGGGCGCTGTTTCAGCTGCCCAAGGGCGCGACCCCGATCGATTTCGCCTTTGCGGTGCATACAAACCTGGGCGCGCAGGCGGTTGGTGCCAAGATCAACGGGCGTCACGTGCCGTTGCGCACCGCGCTCGGCAATGGCGACGTGGTCGAGATCATCAAAAGCCGCAATTCGGAGCCGCAGCTTTCGTGGCTGGGGTTTGTCGTGACCGGCAAGGCCCGTGCCGCGATCAGGCGGTTCGTGCGTCAGAAGGAGCGCGCGGAGGTCGCCGCGATCGGGCGCAAGCTCTACGAGGAAATCGTCGAGCGCCTGCCGAGCAAAATTGGCAAGAAGGCTCTGGCCGATGCGGTCAAGCGGCTGAAGATGGCGACCGAAGAGGACTTCATGTTCGCCGTCGGCTCGGCCAAGATCGATGACCGGCAGGTGATGGAGGCGCTGGTACCCGGCAGCGCAGCCAATGTGCCCGAGGAAAACTGGCCGCGTCAGCAGCGCGCCATCGCAGTTCGCGGACTGACCCCTGGCATGGCGTTCAAGCTGGCCGAATGCTGCCATCCCGTCCCGGGCGACCGCATCGTTGGCCTGCGCCGTCCGGAAAAGGGCGTCGAGGTCCACGCGATCGACTGCATGAAGCTGGCCGACGGGGTCGACGCCGATTGGATCGACCTGTCATGGGACGCGCGCACCGATGGCGCTATCGGGCGGTTGCGCGCCGAGCTCTACAATCGCCCCGGCACGCTCGCCGAGATGGCCGGGATCTTCGCGCAGAACCATGCCAACGTGGTCAACCTCGAGATGACCATGCGCGAAAACCCGTTCCACACGTATGAGGTCGATCTGGAGGTGCGCGATCTCGCCCATCTCACGCGCATCGTCAGCGCCCTGCGCGCCAGCGACGCGGTTGCGCAGGCTGACCGTATCTAAAGCAGTACCACGCTTACTGCCTGCGCGTTCAGTTCAGCGCTTCCGAAGATCGTCAGGAACGAAATATCGGCGGCATCGCGCCCGATCCCCACGATTGCGGTCTGGGCGGGGTCTGCCATCCCGGTCGCATCGACAAGGTGCCAATCACCTGCCAGCCACACTTGCGCGAGCGCATGGAAATCGGGCGGGTTTACACCGGGCGCATAGGCGCTGACGACGCGGGCCGGAATGCCGATCGCGCGGACCAGCGTTACCAGCAGGTGCGCATAATCGCGGCACACGCCCTCACGGCTGTGAAACGTGTCGATCGCGGTCGTCCCGCCGTGGCTCGCGCCTGGCACATAGCATAAATGGCTGCCGATCCAGTCGCACGCCGCTTCTACCGCCGCGCCGCCTGCAAGATTGCCGAACATTTCCATCGATGCTGCATGCAGCGTATCGACCGGGCAATAGCGCGAGGGCAGCAGGTATTCGATGGCGTCGGCCGGCAGCACCGTCAGCGCATCGGCAAACAGGTTGGCCAGCGGCACGACTTCGCGTGTGATCTCGACTTCTGCTTGGTAGAAGACTTGCAACGCACTTTGCGGTGTCAGCCAGGATCGTTCGCCAATGCCGCCATGCGCTGCCACATGGATGGCGGGCGGCAACCCGCCAATGTCCAGCGTTTCCATGGTCACCTGCTGGTCGGGCAGGCGGGCTGCGGCAATCTGCATCAGCACCGAAGCAGGGCAGGGGAGCGTGTAATCGAGGGTGACGGTGATCGCGAGGCGCTGGGGATTTGCGGGCATGGGGCCTAAACTGGTTGCGCGCCGATAGGCTCCGGCGCGTCGGAATTATTTCGGCTCTTGGCAAAGCGGGACGAATGACAGCTGGCAGACGGCAGGTAGCCTGGGCAAGTTCAGACCCGCTTTGACCTCATGCCGCAGACAGGGTATACGTTCTGCACGACACAGCAAGGCCGCGCCGGAACATCATGTTCTGGCCGCCTTTTGTTGGCGCATGATAGTGTCGCAACGGTTGACGTTGCAGACGAAACCGCTTAAGCGCGCCTTTCACTCTCAACCGGTAGGGTTTTTGCAGCCAAGGGTAATTCCTTGTCCTGTCAAGGTTTTCCGGGACTTTGAGGGTGTTTTTTAGCGATGAGATAGGGCGTACGGCGTGAGTCGCTTCGCCCTGTGGAGCAAAACGGAGAAGCTAGTGGCTCGTATTGCCGGGGTAAATATCCCCACCAACAAGCGCGTTATCATCGCGCTCACCTACATTCACGGTATCGGGGCTCACAAGGCCAAGCAGATTGCTGACAAGATCGGCATCGATCATTCGCGTCGCGTTCAGGACCTGTCGGACGCCGAAGTCCTCCAGATCCGCGAAGCGATCGACGGCGATCACACCGTGGAAGGCGATCTTCGTCGTGAAGTCGCGATGAACATCAAGCGTCTGATGGACCTTGCATGCTATCGTGGCCTGCGTCACCGCAAGGGCCTGCCGGTCCGCGGTCAGCGCACGCACACCAACGCTCGCACCCGCAAGGGTAAGGCCAAGCCGATCGCCGGCAAGAAGAAGTAAGACCCTTAAGGGCCTTCTTCCGTAGCAGTTTCTCGAGGATAGAAATCAATGGCACGCGAACCTCAGCGCATTAAGCGCCGCGAGCGCAAGAACATCACCAGTGGTGTCGCGCACGTAAACGCCAGCTTCAACAACACGATGGTCACCATCACCGATGCTCAGGGCAACGCCATTTCATGGTCGTCAGCCGGCATGATGGGCTTCAAGGGCAGCCGCAAGTCGACGCCGTACGCCGCACAGGTTGCAGCAGACGATGCCGGCAAGAAGGCTGCCGAGCACGGCGTCCGCACCCTCGAAGTCGAGGTCAAGGGCCCCGGTTCGGGTCGTGAAAGCGCCCTGCGCGCGCTTCAGGCGGTCGGCTTCACCATCACGGCGATCCGTGATGTGACCCCGATCCCGCACAACGGCGTTCGCCCGTCGAAGCGCCGTCGCGTCTGATCAAGTCTTTGGCGGATGACTGGCGCAGGTACCGGCGCCGTCATCCGCCCAATATTTCGACCGGGTGAGGACAACCGTCCGACATCCGGCAAGCCCGCACAAACCCCAGGGGAATTCCATGTCTGTCAACATCAAGAACTGGCAGGAACTGAAGAAGCCCAACAATCTCGAGATCAAGCCGGGCAACGACCCCAAGCGCCGCGTCACTTTCGTCGCGGAACCGCTGGAGCGTGGCTTTGGTCTCACCCTCGGCAACGCGCTGCGTCGCGTGCTGTTGTCCTCGCTGCAGGGCGCGGCTGTTACCTCGATCAAGATCGAGAACGTGCTTCACGAATTCTCGTCGCTTGCCGGCGTGCGTGAAGACGTGACCGACATCGTCCTGAACGTGAAGCAGATTGCACTGAAGATGCAGGGCGAAGGCCCCAAGCGTCTCCAGCTTTCGGCGACCGGCCCGGGCGAAGTCAAGGCAGGCGACATTGCCGTCACCGGCGATATCGAAGTCCTCAACAAGGACCTCGTGATCTGCAATCTCGATGAAGGCGCGACCTTCAACATGGAACTGACGGTCGATACCGGCAAGGGATACGTCCCCGCCGTGTCGAACCGCCCGATCGATGCGCCGATCGGCCTGATCCCGGTCGATTCGCTGTATTCGCCGGTTCGTCAGGTTTCATACAAGGTCGACAACGCTCGCATCGGTCAGGAGCTTGACTATGACAAGCTCAACCTGACGGTCGAAACCGATGGCACCGTGACCCCTGAAGATGCCGTGGCCTATGCCGCGCGCATCCTCCAGGACCAGCTTTCGCTGTTCGTGCACTTCGACGATCAGGTTCCGGTCGGCCACGTTCCTTCAGTTGCAGGCGTTGCCTCGCATGCTCCGGAAGAAAGCGATGCCAACCAGCTCAACCGTTACCTTCTCAAGAAGGTCGACGAATTGGAGCTGTCGGTACGCTCGGCCAACTGCCTCAAGAACGACAACATCATCTACATCGGCGATCTGGTCCAGAAGACCGAAGCCGAGATGCTGCGCACGCCGAACTTCGGCCGCAAGTCGCTCAACGAGATCAAGGAAGTTCTCTCCTCGATGGGTCTGCGCCTCGGCATGGACATCCCCGGCTGGCCGCCGGAAAACATCGAGGAAATGGCCAAGAAGCTCGAGCAAGAACTTCTGGGTTAAGCAAATTCGTCCTTCTGGCGCCCCCGCGAAGGCGGGGGCCTCGGGAGGCGGAGTGCTATTCGGCCTGAGGCCCCCGCCTTCGCGGGGGAGCAGGTTTTGCCTTTTCGGAGGCAAGAGGGCGATTTGGCGGCAGCCCGTAACAGCCGCCTGGATCGGGGTACCTCGTACGGCCCCCATACGAACAGAAGGAATTACCCATGCGTCATAAAATGGGCCAGCGTAAGCTTGGTCGTACCTCCGCTCACCGCCTCGCGATGCTCCGCAATATGGCAGCCGCGTTGATCAAGCACGAGCAGATCACCACGACCACGCCGAAGGCGCGCGAACTGCGCCCCTACCTCGAAAAGCTGATCACGCTGGGCAAGAAGGGCGGTCTTTCGAACCGTCGTCTCGCGCACGCCCGCCTGCTCGACGATGCGCAGCTGACCAAGCTGTTCTCGGTGCTGGCTGAGCGTTATGCCGACCGCAACGGTGGCTACACCCGCATCATCAAGGCCGGTTACCGTGCCTCGGACGCTGCTCCGATCGCCGTGATCGAACTGGTTGACCGCGACGTCTCGGCCAAGGGTCAGGACTCGGGTCCGGTGATGACCGCCGACGAGGACGAATACGAAGCCGCATAATCCGCGCTTCGGGTTCATCCGATAGAACAACGGGCGGGGCCTTCAGGCCGCCGCCCGTTTTCTGTTTGAGGTGTGGAGGGTTCTCCGCCAACCACCGTCACCCCGGCGCAGGCCGGGGCCCATCACGCCATCGTGAGCCGGAGATGTGTTTGCGCGCATCAACGTAGTCGGTTGGTAGGGCGAGCGTGATGGACCCCGGCCTGCGCCGGGGCGACGGGGACGGAGGCGGTGGGGCGGCTATGCGGGCAGTGTGGCCTCGGCTCCTCTTGCATGTTCGGGGTACATTGCTAGTTACGTTGGCAACCAGAATGAACCGTTCGGAAACCCCCACCCATGCCCTTGATCCGTTTGCTCCTCGCCCACTCGGCGGCGCTCCTGATCGCCACGCCGCTTGCGGCGCAAACCGTGGATGACGCGATGAAATACCCATCAACCGAACGCGGCACGGTCGTCGAGACCGCATTCGGCCAGCAGATCGCAGACCCCTACCGCTGGCTCGAGGCCGATGTTCGCGTCGATCCGAAGGTTGCCGCATGGGTCGAGGCGCAGAGCGGGTTTACCGCCGCCTATCTCGCCAAGCTGCCCGAACGTGCCGCTTTCGAAAAGCGACTCAATGCACTGTTCGATTTCGAACGCTTCGGACTGCCGGTAAAGGCGGGCCAGAACCTCTTCTTCCGCCACAATTCCGGCCTGCAGAACCAGTCGGTGCTCTACGTTCGCAAGGCCGATGGCAGCGACGCGCGCCGCGTGCTGATCGATCCCAACCTGTGGGCCAAGGATGGCTCGACCGCGCTCGACGGCTGGGAGGCATCGCATGATGGCACGCGGGTGGCGTATAGCGTGCAGGATGGCGGGTCGGACTGGCGCACGCTGAGGGTAATCGACGTCGCGAGTGGCACGGTGCTGCCTGACTTGATCGAGAACGTGAAGTTCTCGCATATCGCGTGGGCAGGCAACGACGGCATTGTCTATTCGCGCTTCCCCGCGCCGAAGGCTGGCGAAGCGTTTCAGGCGGTCAGTTCGAACCAGTCGGTGTGGTATCACAAGCTGGGAACGCCGCAGTCGGCCGACCGGCAGGTCTATGCGACGCCCGACAACCCGCGCCTCTATCACTCTGCCGAGGTCACGCATGACGGTCGTTGGCTGGTGATTGCCACGAGCACGGGTAGCGAGAAGGGCAACGCGATCGGCATCGCATCCTTCGGCAAGGGCGATTGGAAGGTCCGGCCGATCGTTGCCGGGCTGGCCGACGAGTGGACGCTGATCGACGGCGTTGGCGACACGCTGTGGTTCGTCACCAGTAAGGATGCGGCGCGCAAGCAGGTGATGCGGGTTGATCTGTCCGGTGCTGAGCCTAAGTTTACCGTCGTCGTGCCGCAGGACGATGCCGTGCTTGATGGCGCGAAGATCGTCGGCGACCGGCTGGTGCCGACGTATCTGCGCGACGTGAAGGCCGAGTTGCGGCTGGCCACGCTTGAGGGCAAGGCGCTCGGACCGATGGCGTTGCCGGGCATCGGGAGTGTCAGCGGTGTGATCGGCGAGCCGGGCGAACCGGTCGGCCACTATGCGTTCAGCGGCTTCACCCAACCGGCCACGATTTACAGTTTCGATGCTGGTAACCCCGCTTCGGGCAAGGTCTGGGAAGCACCCAAGCTGACGTTCGATCCGGCGCGGTTCGAGACGCGCCAAGTGTTTTATCCCTCGGAAGACGGCACCAAAATCCCGATGTTCCTCGTACGACGCAAGGACCTTACAGGTCCGCTGCCGACGATCCTCTACGGCTACGGCGGGTTCAACATCTCGGTCCTGCCAGGCTTTTCGCCAGCGCGGATGGCTTGGCTCGAGGCGGGCGGGGCCTATGCTGTGGCGAACATTCGCGGTGGCGGTGAATACGGTGAAGAGTGGCATCTGGCGGGCAAGGGGCCGACCAAGCAGAACGTGTTCGATGATTTTATCGCTGCAGGTAAATGGCTGAAGGCCAACGGAGTGACATCGGAGCAGGGGCTGGCGGTCGAAGGCGGTTCGAACGGTGGCCTGCTGGTCGGCGCGGTCGTCAACCAGCGTCCGGATCTGTTCGCTGCTGCTCACCCTGCTGTAGGGGTCATGGACATGCTGCGGTTCGACAAGTTCACCGCCGGGCGCGAATGGGTGTTCGACTATGGCTATCCCGAAAAGAAAGCCGACTGGGGCTATCTGCGCGCCTATTCGCCCTATCACAACATCACGCTGGGCAAGAATTATCCGGCGATCCTGGTGACGACTGCCGACACTGACGACCGCGTCGTGCCGGGGCACAGCTTCAAGTATGCGGCGGCGCTTCAGGCCGCGCCGATCGGGCCGAAGCCGCACCTGATCCGGATCGAGACGCGGGCGGGGCATGGCGCGGGTACGCC
Source organism: Novosphingobium hassiacum (assembly GCF_014196055.1). Lineage (GTDB taxonomy): Bacteria > Pseudomonadota > Alphaproteobacteria > Sphingomonadales > Sphingomonadaceae > Novosphingobium > Novosphingobium hassiacum. The sequence goes on along the minus strand of NZ_JACICY010000004.1, from coordinate 109,004 downwards.
GGTGGCCAAGGTGATTGCCGAAAGCGCCGACGTCTACGCGTTTCTCGCGCATTGGACGGGTCTCAAACCGCAGGAATGACGCACTAATTGTCTCCCGCTGCGCTTGGGAAAGTGCTATGCGGGGGACAATAATATGACGTGGGAGCTGGAACTGACGGGACGACGCGCTGCTGGCGCGATCGTGGCGCTGGCGTTGCTGCTGGCAGGCGGTCCCTTGCGTGCGGGCGGCGAGAGCGCCGAGGCATCTGCGGCTGGTGCGACGGTCGCGGGATCAACCGCAGTGGCCTGGCCGCCAGCGCGCCTGATCTTCCCCCGCAGCGCCTACCCTGCAACGCGCGACGACGGGCTGGTCGAGCTGGCGTTCGGCGAGCGGGTGCCCGATCCGTTTCGCTGGCTCGAGGCCGATCAGCGCAGTGATCCGGCGGTTGCTGGCTGGATCAAGCGGCAGAATGCGCTGTCGGCGGACTATCTCGCCAGACTTCCGGGACGCGACCAGTTTGCGCAACGCATCCGCAAGCTCTTCGACTTCGAACGCTATGGCCTGCCGCGCAAGGCGGGGCGCAACTACTTTTATACGCGCAATGCGGGGCTGCAGAACCTTTCCGCGCTATGGATGCGCAAGGGTGTGGACGGTGCGCAGCGGTTGTTGCTGGACCCCAATACCTGGAGCGCGGACGGGTCGGTGGCGCTGGCACAATGGGAGCCCTCGCCAAGCGGGCGCTTCGTGGCCTTTGCCGAGCAGGAGGCGGGCAGCGACTGGCGGCGGTTGCGCGTGATCGAGGTGGCGAGCGGACGCCTGCTCGACGACCGGCTCGATTGGGCCAACGACACCGACATCGCGTGGGTCGGCGATGAGGGGTTTTTGTACTCGCGCTTTCCGACACCGAGCGCGGGCGATGATCCGCGCAAGCCCCGGTTCGACAAGGCGGTGTGGTTTCACAAGGTAGGGACCGCGCAAGTCGTGGACGAACGGGTCTACGCCACGCCGGACCATCCCGAATGGAGCCACAAGGCGCAAGTGACCAGCGACGGGCGCTGGGCGGTAATTGTCAGCGAGGTCAGCACCGACAAGCGCAATGCGATCCATCTGATCAGGCTGGCCGGGCGCAAGCGGGGCAGGTGGGATACGCAGACGCTTGTACCCGACATTGCAGACCACTGGCGGCTGGTGGCAGGACTTGGCGACAGGGTGTGGTTCATCACCGACCGTGGCGCGCCGGCGTTCCATCTGGTGAGTCTCGATCTTGGCGCGCCCGAGCGCGGCTGGCGCGAAGTGGTGGCGCAGCGGGCGGACAGGCTGGAGGGGGCGCGGATGATCGGCGACCGCTTTCTGCTCTCCTACAACAAGGGTGGGCAGAACGTGGCGATGATGACCGACCGGCAGGGGCGTCCGGGCAAGGCGATCACGCTCAATGCCATCGGGACCGCGAGCGGCTTTGGCGGGCAGCCGGGCGATCCGGAGACGTTCTACCAGTTCAGCAGCTTCACGACGCCGCAGGCGATCTATCGGATGAACTTGCGCACGGGCGAGGTTGTGCCCTTCGCATTGCCGACGATGGCGTTCGATCCTGCTGACTATCTGGTGGAGCATCGCGAGTTCAACTCGAAGGACGGCACCAAAGTCCCGATGTACGTAGTGCGCAAGCGGACGCTGGTGAAGGCGGGCAAGCCGTTGCCGACGCTGCTCTATGGCTATGGCGGGTTCGAGATTTCGCTGACGCCTGCGTTCAGCCCGGTGCGGATGGCATGGCTAGAGGCCGGCGGAGCGTTCGCGATGGCCAGCGTGCGCGGGGGCGGAGAGTTCGGGCGCAGCTGGTACGAGGCGGGGCGGCGCGGGAACAAGCAGAACAGCTTCGACGATTTCATTGCGGCGGGCGAATATCTGATCCGCGAGGGCATTGCCGCGCCCGGCACGCTGGCGGTGCAGGGCGCATCGAACGGCGGGTTGCTGGTCGGTGCCGTGGTCAACCAGCGTCCCGACCTGTTCGCCGCGGCCAATCCGGACGTCGGCGTGATGGACATGCTGCGCTACGACCGGTTTACATCGGGCAGGTTCTGGGTGGACGACTACGGGCGGCCCGATCGCGAGGCCGACTGGCGCACGCTGCGCGCCTATTCGCCCTACCACAACGTGGCGGGCGGCAAGGCCTATCCGGCAATATTGGTGACGACGGCGGATAACGACGACCGCGTGGTGCCCGCGCATAGCTACAAATATGTTGCCGCGCTGCAGGCGGCCGACATCGGCGAGAAGCCGCATCTGTTGCGGGTCGAGGCCCGGGCGGGGCACGGTGGGGGCAAGCCGGTGGACAAGACCATCGGGGCCGGGGCCGATGTCCTGGCGTTCATCGCCTATTGGACTGGTCTGCAGCCCGAAGCCATACACGACTGATCTGTTCATAAATGTCGCGGGTTTTGTGAACAAATGCTGTCGGTCCGGTTCAGCGTGATCTCAGTGCGAATCATGCAATCCTTCATGCGTGGCGAGATTGGCTCGCCGAGAAGTGAAGGATCGGACCATGAAGACTTTGTCCAAGGCCCTGGTCGGAACCGTTGCCGCAGCAGCCGTTGCGGTGTCGTCGGCCACTCCGGCTGTTGCTCGCGATCGCTATGAACACGGACGCGGTGGCATCGATGGCGGCGACATCGTCGCAGGCGCGCTGGTGATCGGAGGCATCGCTGCGATTGCGGCTGCAGCCAGCAACAACAACGACCGCTACGACGGTCGCTACGACAACCGTTATGGTGATCGCTATGGCGCCGGATACGGCCGCGGCGGCAACCCGCGCGGCGCTATCGAGCAGTGCGTTCGCACTGCAGAACGCAACGCCAGCCGCTACAGCTATGGCCGCGCCGATGTGACCGACGTGCGCGATGTCAGGCAGACACGCTGGGGCTACGAAGTGAAAGGCCGTATCGCGGTGAATACCAACGGTCGTGACTGGCGCCGGGGCGACGGCAACTACGGTCGCGGCTGGAACAACGACTATCGTGGCTGGGACAGCTCGCTGCGCGGCTACGACAGCGGCAACTTCAAGTGCCGGGTCGAGCGTGGTCGGGTCGTCGATATCGACTACAGCGGCATTCGCGGGCTGTAATGGCCGGATAAGCCGATGAGCGGGCGGTTCAGGCATCGGAAAGCCTGAGCCGCCTAGCTCCATTATTGATGTGGTTCGGCTGCTGCCCAGGATTGGGCAGGCAGGGCGAACCGGGCAGGGGTTTCGATCATGACGGGCAAGTTTGCACGCACCGCACTCGCAGTAGCCGCGATGGCGTCTGCCGTACTTCCGCTGGCAAGCCAGGCGCAGGCGCGTCCCGGCTGGAATGGTGGCGGCTGGGGCGGCGGACGTGGATGGCACCGCGATCGCGGGATCGACGGCGGCGACGTGCTCGCAGGTATTCTGATCATCGGCGGCATTGCGGCGATTGCCAGCGCGGCGAGCAACGCCCAGCGCAACCGTGACGTCGTGCGCAACAACGATTATCGCTATCGCCCGGATGATGGCCCCCGCGACTATTACCGCCGCGACAACTGGCCGACGGGAAATGCGGACGGCAACGGCCAGCGCGGTGACTACGCGCGCGGGGCGACGCGCAGCATCGACGATGCCGTCAACCGCTGCGTGGATGAAGCGTCCAGCAAGGGCGATGTCGATGAAGTGTACGACGCTTCGCGTAGCGCCAATGGCTATCGCGTTTCGGGCACCTTGCGCAATGGCGACAGGTTCTCTTGCGATATCAACGGCGAGGGCGGTGTGCTGCTCGATCTGCGGCGCGGCCCGATGTGAACGAACTTTGCCAAGGCGGACCGGCAATTCTTTCGCTGGTCCCTTGCGGCGAGCGCGCGGCCTGACTATCCCCGGGAAAAGCCATATATTCGAGGACGACCAGGCCCATGACAACTTTCGACGATCGCGAGAAGGCCTTCGAAGGCATGTTCGCACGTGACGAGGAAATGATGTTCCGCGTTCATGCGCGCCGTAACCGCCTTCTGGGCGTGTGGGCGGCCGAGCGCATGGGCCTCGATGCGGCCGAGACCGAGGCTTACGCCAAGGCCGTCGTACAGGCCGATTTTGAAGAAGCGGGCGACGAAGACGTGGTTCGCAAGCTGCTGGGCGATCTGACTTCGGCGGGCGTCGAAACCGACGAGGCTGAGATTCGCACCGCGCTCGAGGCGAAGTCGGTTGAATCTCGCCGTCAGTTGATGGGCGAATCCTGATGGCGATGCCAGCAGCCGAGATCGAGAGCCTGATCCGCGCCGCGTTGCCCGATGCAGACATCAAGATCACCGACCTTGCAGGCGATGGCGATCACTACGCGGCTCACGTGGTGTCCACCACCTTTGTCGGGCTGAACCGCGTCAAACAGCACAAGCTGGTCTACGAAGCGCTTGGTGGGCGCATGGGCGGCGTGCTCCATGCCTTGCAACTGACCACCGCCGTTCCCAACTGAGAACGGCGCGAAAGGAATACGAACTCCCATGGCAAGCACTACCGAAGCCCGCATCTCCGAAATCGTCAATGGTAACGATGTCGTCCTGTTCATGAAGGGCACGCCGCTGTTTCCGCAGTGCGGTTTTTCGAGCAAGGCGATCGCCATCCTTGAGCATCTTGGCGTCGAATATTCGAGCGTCGATGTGCTTCAGGACATGGAAATCCGCGGCGGTATCAAGGCGTTTTCCGACTGGCCGACCATCCCGCAGCTTTACGTGAAGGGCGAATTCGTCGGCGGGTCGGACATCATGACCGAAATGTTCCAGGCCGGTGAACTCGAGCAGCTTATGGAAGAAGCAGGCGTGAAGGCGGCCTGACGGCCAGATCTTGCCGGACCAATCAGCAGGCGCGGTCGGCAATTGCCGGTCGCGCCTTTTTCATGGGCATCGCGGTATGCATCTGATCTGGGGAAGTCCCGGGAGAGGCGGAGCCGTGGAAGACCGGGGGGGGGACACTGGCTCCGCCTCGAGAAGAAGCAACTCTTCGGGACGACCTATCTAAAGCATACTCCGTGCCAAATGCCGAAATCCACGGTTTTCAGAGATTTCTCGGAATTATCGTCGTGAGGGTCCGGCCGGAATTGTAAAAACTTCCGACACCACGTGACGACTTGGCAAGCGCCGCCGGGGCGCACATGATGGATGGCAATGGAAACACACGACATCGAGTTGGAACACTGGCAGGCGCGAACGATCGCAGCCGCGACGGTCGTCATCTTCAGGCGCGATCCTGCCGGGGGCCCGGCACAACTGCTGATGGTCGAGCGTAACGCCAGCTTGGCATTTGCGGGCGGAGCTACGGTGTTCCCCGGTGGCAAGATCGATCCGGCGGACCGCGAACTGGCGCAGAAGCTGGCCGGGCACGATGCCGATGCCGCCGAAACGATGGCCGCGCGCATCGCGGGGATTCGGGAAACGCTCGAAGAGACCGGTCTGGTCATCGGGCTCGATGGCAGCGTTGACGGTGCAATCGCAGCACAGGCGCGGCGAATGCTGATTTCGGGTGGCGATCTTTCGCCGGTGCTCGACGCGTTCGGCTGGTCGGTCGTGCCCGAAGCGCTGGTTCCGTTTGCCCGCTGGTGGCCACGGCACCGAACCGAAAGAATTTTCGACACCCGCTTCTTCCTGGCCGATCTGGGCACGGGCGACGTGGACATCGAAGTCGATGCCACCGAGAACCGGCACCTGTTCTGGGCGAGCGCTGCGCAGGCGCTCGATCTGGCACAGCAGGGCAAGATCAAGGTGATCTTCCCGACGCGCCGCAATCTTGAGCGGCTGGCGCTCTTCGAAACCTTTGACGCCGCGCGCGCCCATGCCGAGGCGACCCCGGTCGGGACGATCAGCCCGTACATCGAACAGCGCGATGGTTTGGACTGGCTGATGATCCCGGAGAACCTGGGATATCCCGTCAGGGGCGAGCCGTTGGAGTCTGCGCAGCGCGGATAGGGTTTTATCCCTAGGTTGCGTTGAGAGCGGGTTGAAACCTTTGCGGCAGGGTAGTCGCGAGGTGTCATCATGAGCGGTCTGTCTGCGTTGTCTATCAAGCGCCCTGCGGCCGATGCGGCAGACAATCCGCCGCGCGGGCCGCGCGTTGCCGACACGATCGACGCCCCGGTCACGTCGCCCGTCCACGAATTGCAGGACCAGCTACAGCGGCTGAACGCGGCGGAGCCTTATTCACCCGGCGCACAAGTCGCTACGAAAGCGCCCGGATGGCTTCGGGTGAGCCTGCCGCTGGGCATGTCCATCATTCTTTGGGCCGGTATCCTCTGGGCGACGGGGGCCTTGCGCATGATCGGTCTGATGGATTGATCCGTCACGTAACTATTTATTGACCACCGAGAGGATATCGAAGTGCTCATGCGTAGTCCTCTCGATCAGCTGACCCCCGGTCAGATCAGCCGCTCCGCCATAGTAGTTGCGATCGCAACCGCGATCGCCCTGGGTTGTGGATATGTGTCCAACGCGCTTACTCCGACAACGGCGGCCTTGGGGGCCTTCGTGCTCGCCAGTTCGCTCCTGCTTGCTGCGCCTACGCAACGTGCCTCGGAAATGTTGGGTGCGGTGACGGTGTGGATGTGTTTTGCCGAATTCCTCTCGACCACGCAGAGCGGGCAGTTCGCGATGTGGCGACTGGCTGTGACCGTGGCGACGCTCGGGGGCGTGATCGGGGTGATCCGGATCCAGCACTTGCGCAACCTGGCACGCCATACACCCGACACGTCGCTGGCGGATCTTGATCGGCGTACGCTCGGCGGGATCGGCGTCGTTCCGCGCTCGACAGCCAAGCTGGCCGCGATGCGCCACGAGACCGCGCCGGACGCACTGCCTGAAAAAGGCTGAAACGCTCCATTGGAGCATGGTCCTTGGGGGCCTATGCTGCTGGCCATGCCGAAAGGATGGTCGATGCGCCTGTTTCCCCGAATACTTGCACCGCTACTCGCTGGAGTGATCGCCGCAACTCCGACGCTTGCCGAAGAACGGCAGGAAGCGGTTACGCTGCTGCGCCCTGATGCCGTGTTCGACGGCGAAAGCGCGGTGCTGCACAAGGGCTGGGCGGTGCTGCTGCGGGGCAAGCGGATCGCGGCGGCGGGGCCCGGTCTTGCGGCGCCGGATGGTGCCTCGGTAATCGAATTGCCCGGACTGACGCTGATGCCGGGCATGATCGAGGGGCATTCGCACCTGTTCCTCCACCCTTACAACGAAACGTCGTGGGACAATCAGGTGCTGCACGAATCGATCGCGCTGCGCACGGCGCGGGCCACGGTGAACGCGCGCGTAACACTTATGGCCGGGTTCACCACGGTGCGCGATCTCGGCACCGAGGGCGCGGGCTATGCCGATGTCGGGCTTAAGCAGGCGATCGAGCAGGGCATCGTGCCGGGACCACGGATGCTGGTGGCCACGCGCGCGATTGTCGCGCCGGGGGCTTATGGGCCGCGCGGGTTCGAGCCGGGGGTCGTAACGCCGCTGGGTGCCGAGGAAGCAGGCGGACCGGAACTGGTCAATGCGGTGCGGCGGCAGATCGCAGCGGGCGCGGATCTGATCAAGGTCTATGCCGACTACCGCTGGGGGCCTGGCGAGACGAGCCGTCCGACGTTTACCGAAGGCGAACTCAAGGCTGCGGTCGAAGCCGCGCACAGCGCCGGGCGCCCGGTCGTCGCCCATGCCAGCACCGCCGAGGGCATGCGGCGCGCGGTCGCGGCGGGCGTCGATACGATCGAGCACGGCGACGAGGGCACGGCGGAAGTCTTTGCGGCGATGAAAATCAAAGGCATCGGCTTTTGTCCGACGCTGGCGGCAGGCGATGCGATCGCGCGCTATCGCGGCTGGAATGGTGCCGCGCCGGCCCCTGCGAGCGTGCAGGAGGGCTTTGACGCGCTCGCCAGGGCGCGCAAGGCGGGCGTGGCGATCTGCATGGGCGGCGATGTCGGCGTGTTCGCGCACGGCGACAACGCGCGCGAGGCCGAGCTGATGGTCAAGGGCGGAATGACTCCTGCGGAAGTCGTCATCGCCGCCACATCGGGCAACGCCAGGATGTTCGGCATCGGCGACCGGGTGGGCACGGTGAGGGCCGGGATGCTCGCAGATCTGGTTGCGGTCGAGGGCAACCCGCTGGTGGATATCGCGGCGATCAGGAAAGTGTCGCTGGTGGTGAAGGACGGCGTGCTGTGGAAGGGGCCGGTGCGGCCCTAGACCTTCTGGCTGACCTGCGGCGCATCAAGCAACGCCTCGGCCAACGCGGTATAGTCGGCGCAGTCCGAGGTGCCTTGGAGGCGGGACTGGAGAGCGCGGTAGTGGTGCAGGATGGTGTCGCCGAAGGGCGTGACTTTCGCGCCGCCGCCCTTGGCGCTGCCCGGAGCGGTTTCCACCAGCGGCTCGGCCCAGCAGCGGTTCATCGTATCGACCAGCAACCACGCGCGGCGGTAGCTCATATCCATGGTCCGGGCGGCGGCGGAGATCGAGCCTTCACGGGCGATGGCAGCGAGCAGGTCGGCCTTGCCCGGGCCCATGGCGATTTCGGCGCCGCAATAAAGCTGGATCTTGAGTTTCAGCCGTTGTGCCATCGGTGCGGTTTATGCAGTCGCGGCGCGGCCTTGCAACTTGTTTCGCCTGCAACTAGCACGGAGCGATGATCGCTCAGGTAGAACCGTTCCACGCCATCGCCGTCAGCCGCCTTGCCCACGACATGGAGGCGGCCGGCACCAATGTGATCCACATGGAATTCGGGCAGCCATCAACGGGCGCGCCCGTACGCGCCATCGCGTTGGCGCATCAGGTGCTCGACAACGAGGCAATGGGCTACTGGGAGAGCGTGCCGCTCAAGGACCGCATCGCGCAAAGCTATGCCGAGAACTACGGCCTGGACGTCGAACGCGAGCAGGTGATCCTCACGTGCGGTGCCTCGCCCGCATTCGTGATGGCGCTGTCATGCCTGTTCCGGCCCGGCGCGCGCGTTGCGCTCGCACGACCGGGCTATGTCGCCTACCGCAATTCGCTCAAGGCGATGTACCTTGAGCCGGTCGAGATGGAATGCGGCCCGGACGAACGATTTCAGGTAACTGCGGCGGCGCTCGATGCGCTCGATCCCGTGCCCGACGGGCTGATCCTGGCGAGCCCTGCCAACCCCACCGGTACGATCATCCTGCCGCAGGAACTGGCTGCAATTGCCGAGGTCTGTCGGCGCAAGAGCATACGCGTCATCTCGGACGAGATCTATCACGGGCTGAGCTATGGCGTGCCTGCAACGTCGATGCTCGAACATCTGCCCGATGCGATCGTGGTCAATTCGTTCTCGAAGTACTTCAGCATGGCGGGCTGGCGGCTGGGCTGGCTGGTGGTGCCGCCCGACCTGATCGACGCGGCGCGCGCGCGAATGGGCAGCCTGTTCCTGACCCCGCCGGTGCTGGCGCAGAAGGCGGGGCTGGTGGCATTCGAATGCCGCGAGGAACTGGAGGGCCATCTCGAAACCTACGCCCGCAATCGCGCGATCCTGCTCGACGCGCTGCCGAAGATGGGGCTGGGCCGCATCGCGCCGCCCGATGGCGCGTTCTACATCTATGCCGATGCCAGCGACTTCACCGATGACAGCCTGAGCTTTTGCACGCAGTTGCTGCGCGATACCGGGGTGTGCATCGCACCGGGCATCGACTTCGACCCGGTCGACGGGCGGCGTTTCATCCGCTTCAGCTTTGCTGTGTCGACGCCGTTGATCGAAGAGGCGGTGCGCCGGATCGAGCCGTGGTTTGCGGCGCGGCGGGTGACGGCACCGGCCTGAGGTTGGCCAGGAACCGACGCACAATGGACGCTCGATTATGAATGAAGATTATGGAAAAGTCACCTTATATTCATAAATAAATTCTATATTTCAATGCGTTGAATTACCTATCAGGGTAAGACTTCCGCAACCCATTCGGTCGCTAGTGGCAGCATTGTCATAGGGCGGAATGGTAAACAGTGCGGGGGTTTCTTAGCAATCTTCACCGGAATACGTCAGGCAGCATCCTGCCTCTCGTGGCCGCGACCGTGCCGGTCATCCTCGCGCTGATCGGGAGCGGGCTCGACATGAGCCGCGTTTACAAGGCGCGCAATCGCCTGCAGTCGGCGTGTGATGCTGGGACATTGGCCGGCCGACGCGCGGTCAGCACGAACGGTTACGACAACGCTGCGAAGGCTCAAGCCACGACGTTTTTCAATACCAATTTCAACGACGGTGATCTTGGGGCAAAGGACACGACCTTCGATTCGACTTCGAGCGATAGCGGCAACCTGGTGTCCGGCACCGCTTCGACCTCGGTCAATACCGCGATCATGGGCATCCTGGGTTTTGACACGATTGATGTGTCGGTAAGCTGCAGCGCGACGATGGGCGTGGGCAACAGCGATATCACGATGGTGCTCGACACCACCGGTTCTATGGATTCGACGTTATCGGGAACATCGACCAAGCGCATCGAAGCGCTGCGCACGGCGATGAAAAACTTTTACACGACGATCGCTGCAGCCACGCAAGGGTCGAACGCGCGGGTGCGCTACTCGTTCGTGCCGTACAGTTCGTCGGTCAATGTCGGACGCCTTATCTATAATCTCGATCCCGATTATCTCGCTGATCAATGGCCGATCCAGTCGCGCGCACCGGTCTACAACACGATTACCGAGAAGGTTTTCGTGGGATGGGGCAATCCCGTCAACAGCAGTCAGGAAAATTACAGCACTGCAAAAAACAGCGCGGACGTGCTGCACAGCACCACGGAATACAAGAAGAAGTCCGATTGTGAAAATGCCATGCCTGCAATCGGTGCATGGGCGAATAATGGAGATCCTTTCGCAAACGATCCGTCCACGACGACCAATGGCAATGGCCAGCAGGTTGTTACCGTGCGGACCGATTATCCTCAAAAACGACCGACATACGTTTGTCTCAAGGATAGCGGAAAATACTACATATATAGGCGAGATCAGACCCGGATATACTACGTCTATACTTATGCAACGTCCGATCCTGTTTATGAGACGCGCACCCGGCAGGAGTTCAGCCACTTTGTTTACAAGGAAGTGACCTACAATACTGCCACCTACAAGACATTCGCAGCGGCGACGGTTCCCAACGGAACGAACGGCGCGGACGCTTCTTACACCTGGAACGGTTGCATCGAGGAGCGTGAAACCGAATCTGATGCCAGTTTCAGCTATTCCACTCTGACCGGAATGTCGCCATCGACCGCGCTCGACCTTAACATCGACGATGCGCCGGAGGATGACGACGAGGCGACCAAATGGGGCCCGATGTGGGACGAGGTCGCGTATTATCGCACGTATACCTCGTACGGGAACACGTACCTGTCGAGCAGTGCGGAGACGACCCAGGGTCGCAAGGCATCGTCGTATTGCCCCAAACAGGCGCAATTGTTGTCGACGATGAGCAAGACCGCGTTCGACGCCTATGCCGACGCGTTGAATCCCGAAGGCTCGACCTATCACGATCTCGGGATGATCTGGGGCTTGCGCCTAAGCTCGCCGACCGGGCCATGGCAGGATACGGTCAACGTCGCTCCGGCGAATGGCGGCAAGGTTTCGCGCCATATCATCTTTATGACCGACGGTATCATGGAACCGAGTATTTCCATCCAGTCGACTTACGGAATCGAGTGGCACGACCGGCGGGTCACAGATGATGGCACGTCGAACCAGGCTGCCCGACATACCGCACGTTTTCGTGCCTTGTGCGACGCGGCCAAGGGCAAGGGCTTCCGCGTGTGGGTAATCGCGTTCGGATCTAGCTTGACGACCGACCTCAAATACTGCTCGTCGGAAAACAGCTCGTATACTGCTTCAAATGCGACGCAGCTAAATGCGGCGTTCCAGGAAATCGCCAAGAACGTCGGCGAGTTGCGGGTTTACCAGTGACGCGTGAGCAGCCTCGATCTTTCAGACTGCCTGCCCGTGCGACGCTTGCGGATCGCGAGGGCTCTACGATTGTCGAGTTCGCGTTCGTCATGCCGATTTTCATGCTGGTCATCATCGGCTGCCTCGATGTGGGGCAAATGGTTTACGGCATCGGCGTGCTCGATGGCGCGGTAGAGAAGGCGGCACGCGATTCCACGCTGGAAACAGGCGATACGTCGATCGCCGACGGCAAGGTCAGGGACGTGATCGGAGAAGTCTTGCCGGGCGCAATCGTAAGCTCGACGCGCGAAAGCTACTATGCGTTTTCCGACGTCGGTCGCCCTGAACGCTGGAACGACGCCAACAATGACGGAAACTGCTCCACCGGAGAAACTTATGTCGATGAAAACGGCAATGGTTCGTGGGACAGCGAAATCGGCGAATCCGGCAACGGCGGCGCGAACGACGTCGTCGTCTACAAGGTGACGGTCCGGTACGATCCGGTTTTCGCAATTCCGCTGGTCCCGCTCAACTGGAACACGCGCGAGATTTCATCGACCACCGTCCATCGCAACCAACCTTTCGCGCTGCAGGAAGGGCGCGGATCAGCGAGTGGAACATGTTGAGAAAAGCGGCACTCAGGGGCTACAACCTGTGCAGTGCGATTGCTCGCTCCACATCGGGCGTGACGCTCGTCGAATTTGCAGTGGCGATGCCGGTGATCCTTTCGATGAGCCTTTACGGGATCGAGCTTGCCTATCTCAACACCGTGGACATGAAATTGAGCGAGATTGCGCTCTCGCTGGCAGACAATGCCTCGCGGCTTGGCCAGACCGATAACAGTGCGGTTACGCCGACGGTCACCCGCAATGACATCGCCGAGATCATGATGGGCGCGCAAGAGCAGGGCGATCCGATCGACCTTGGGACCAAGGGACGCGTGATCCTCTCCAGCCTCGAGCGTGATGCGACCACGGGCAAGCAGTACATTCACTGGCAGCGGTGCTATGGCTCACTCGCCCGCCAATCCGCTTATGGCAACGACAGCACGCGCAACGGCCTGAACGGGGCGGTGATTACCGGTATGGGCAGCGGAGCGACCAAGGTGACCGCGACCAGTACGAGCGGTGCGGTGATGTTCGTCGAGGTCTATTACTCATACACCGGGTTGCTCGGCGACTTGTTCGTGTCCAATCGCGTGCTCCGCAAGGAAGGCGCGTTCCTTGTGCGTGACGAGCGCAACCTGACGCCGGGAATCACCGGAACGACAGGCCCAACTTACACCTGTTGATCGGCCAATTAGCCGACGATAGCGATGACCTCGATTGCATCGGATTTTCCACCGAAATCGACCTTCTCGCCCACTTCGGCATCCATCAGCGCGCGGGCGAGCGGGGCGGTGAATGATAGCAGACCGGCAGCCGGATCGGCCTCGTCATCGCCGACAATCGTGATGGAGCGGGTGGTGCCATTGAGGATGAAAGTCACCGTGCAGCCGAACGCGACGGTATCGGCATCGGGCGCGTCCATCAGCCGCGCGGTGGACTGGCGCGTGCTCCAGTAACGCAGTTCGCGACGTGTCTTCTTGATCTGCTCTTCATCGGTCAGCGCGGCGATTTGTTCATTGATCTCCGCGACCCTGGCTTCGATCAGCGCGAGTCCGCGGGGCGTGACCAGGTTCGGGCCGGGCGGGATCGGCAGTTCAAACTTGGGTTCGAGATGTTCGTCGTCACCTTCGCGACGGAATGCAACGCTCATGCCGTCATCTCCACAGGCGCGGTCCACGCCTCAATATCGGGGGCCTGCCCGATCAGGGCGAGGCCGTGCGCAATCGACGTCAGTTCGCCGCCGTCGGCGATCCGTTCGTTGCCGAAGCGCTGTTCGAACATGCGGCGAACCGCCGGGATCAGCGATGAACCACCGGTAAGAAAAACGTGGTCGATCTGTGCAGGTTCCAGCCCCGCGCTGTGCAGCGCGCTGTCGACCGTAGCGGCGATGCTTGCAAGGTCGGGCGCAATCCAGCGTTCGAACTGCGCACGCGAAACATCCGCCGAGATCGTCAGGTCTTCACTGGCGAACTGCAGCGTGCCGTGTTCGGCTTGCGAAAGCGTGCGTTTCAGCGCCCCGACCGCCTCATATAGCGCATAGCCCAGCTCGCGCTCGACCACCGCGATCATCCGGCCGATCGCATCAGGGTCGCTGGCTGAGCGCTTGAGCTTGGCCAGCTCTTCCAGTGTCCGCCGGTTGCGCATCATCGCGAGGCGCGACCAATCGCCGAAATCGCTGAAGTGCCCTGCCGGGATTTCGAGGACCTTGTCGAACGAGCGGTAGGTCCCGCCCTTGCCGAGCAGCGGGAGCACGAGATTGTCCATGATGCGGAAATCGAAGCGGTCGCCAGCGATCCCGATACCGGCGGACCCGAGCGGTATGCAACGCTGTGGAGCGCCCGGCGCTTCGATCCGCACGACGGAGAAGTCGCTGGTCCCGCCGCCGAAGTCTGCCACCAGCAGCGTTGCAGGCTCGCTGACCCGCGAGGCGAAGCTGTAGGCTGCGCCGAGTGGTTCGTAGACATAATGGACCGGGCGGCCGAGCAAGCCGAACATCGCGTCGTAGCGGGCCCTCGCCAGCGCCGGATCGGGCCGCGCGCCGACATAGCGCACAGGTCGGCCGACGACGATGCGATCGGGCAGGTTGGCAAGGCTCGATCCGCCATGCGTAACGAGATGCTGCAGGAACACTCGCCCAAGCTCCTCGAAGCGCAGCCGCTTGTCGAACAGACTTGCATGCTCGAACAGAGAGTTGGCCGCCATCGACTTGAACGACTGGAGAAATCGCGAACCTTCGGGGAAATCGAGGAATTCGGCGATGGCCCACGGTCCGGCCTCGTGCGCGAGCCCGCCGCGTATCGCGTCATCCTGCCAGAAGCACAGCGCCGATCGGAAGATGCTGGTCATCCCCGCAGGCCCGGCGAATTCCAAGAGGTCTGCGCTATCGACCGCAAGCGCTTGTGCGACAACCGAATTGGTCGTGCCGAAATCTATCCCGGTCGATCGCGGCAACGCCGCATTTGCCGACATCGGCACAACTCCTTGTTCAGCCAGCGGCGGCCAGCGCAAATGGCAGCGCGGTTGCATTTCTGCAACCGCGCATCGACCGCATTACAGAACTTTGTGCACCCACCGGCATTCGCGCATGAAACGCCAACCAACGATAAAAAGTTAGTCATCTTTTTGGTGTGGAAAGTTTGCGCAATCAATTCGCCCCGGCTAACGGTGATGTAACAATAAAGAAAACGGGCCGCGACTTAGCTTTACCGGGCAGGGGCGGACGCATGAATTTTGGGGCTTTTCAAAGATTTACCTTGCTGCGTCCTGCTGCTTGGCTTGTTGGTGCGTCGCTTTCGGTTTTTTCCCAGCACGCCGTCGCGCAGACCACTCCCCCGATAGCAAATCCGTCTGTTCCGACCCGCGATGACATTCGCGGTGTAACCAGTCCCAGCACGGCGGCAAACCCGCGACTGTCTGTCGATGGCGGGATTGAGCGTTCACCTTGCCCGCTGGCCGACCCCCAATATGCCGATATCAAGGTCACGCTCGGCAAGGTCACGTTTGCGGGCCTCAAAGAGGTCGACGCTGCTGAACTTGCGGGCACATGGCAGCCGTTTGCCGGCATTCCGCAGCCCATAGCGGTGCTGTGCGAAATTCGCGACGCGGCCGGCACGATGCTTCGCAACAAAGGCAATCTTGCTGCAGTACAGGTGCCGACCCAGCAGATCGAGAACGGCGAAGTGCGCATGGAGGTGATCTATGCGCGGATCACGGCGGTGCGCGCGCGGGGTGAGACTCGTGGCGCAGAACGCAAGCTCGAACAGTATCTTGGCGCGCTTTCGGGTGACGAGGTGTTCAACGTCAATCGCGCCGAACGCTACCTGCTGCTGGCGCGCGATCTTCCGGGCTACAATGTCCAGTTGACGTTGCGTCCCGCCGGCACCGGCCCCGGCGACCTGATCGGCGAAGTCAGCGTCCTGCGCGAGGCTTATGCGGTCGACCTGACCCTGCAGAACCTTTCGTCGGAGGCGACCGGGCGTTTCGGCGGTCAGATCCGTGCACAGGCGTTTGGACTGACCGGCATGGGCGACGTGACCACGCTGGCTTATTACGCAACGTCCGATTTCAGCGAACAGCATCTGGTCCAAGGTGCGCACGAATTCCGGCCCGGTGGCAACGGGCTGATCGTTGGCGGACAATTGACGTATGCGTGGACCAAACCGGATGTAGCTGGGCTGCCCGCGGGCGTCAGCATCGATGCGCGCACGCTTTATGCCAGCCTCAGCGCGCGCTATCCAATCAAACGTGCGCAGGCACAGAACGTCTGGCTTGCTGGCGGGTTCGATCTCGTTAATCAGGACGTCGATCTGATCGGTCCGTTGACGCGCGACAAGGTGCGCGTGGCGTGGGCGCGGCTGGATATGGACGGTGTCGACGTTTCGCGCGCGCGTCCGGCGTGGCGCTACGCCAGTTCGCTCGAATTGCGGCAGGGTCTGGCGATCCTCGATGCGACCCGTGGCTGCACCGGTCCCGGGTGTGCGGCACTCGTGCCGACGAGCCGTTTCGACGGATCGCCGACCGCGACCGTGGTGCGGTGGCAGGGCGAGTACGAGCGCTCGCTCGGCAAGGTCTCCTTCCTGCTCGCGCCGCGCGCTCAGTATGCGTTCAAGCCGCTGCTGAGCTTCGAGGAATTTTCGGCCGGCAACTTCACCGTCGGGCGCGGCTACGATCCCGGTGACCTGATCGGCGACAGCGCGGTCGGCACGATGGCCGAACTGCGCGGACCACGGCTTCCCGTGGCGCAAAGCCGCGACATCCGCGTGCAGCCTTTCGTCTATTTCGATGCCGCCTGGGTGTGGAACAAGGGAGTGCCCGGATCGCAGCGGCTGACATCGGCTGGCGGCGGCTTCCGCGGCGAAGTTGGTGCGCGGTTCCGGCTCGAGGCTACTCTTGCCGTGCCGCTTGAAAAGGTCGGGCTGCAAACGCGCCGTTCCGATCCCCGTTTTCTGGTGACCCTGACCACGCGTCTCCTGCCGTGGAGGACTTTCTGATGCGCCCTATCCCATCGATGACCCGCAAGCTGTTCTCTGCATCGGGCCTTGCCTTGGCAACCGCGATGGCCGCGCATGCGCCGGTTGCGCGGGCGCAGTCGTTCAACGGCTCGGTCGCGGCGACGTTCGGCTCGGTCACAGTCGGCACGGGCACCGGCACGACGACGGTCACGGTTTCGTCGCCAAGCGCGGTGATCAACTGGACGCCGAACGATACGGCCGCGACTGGTGGCCCGATCGACTTTCAGAGCGCGGGTACGACCGCGACGTTTACCAACAATCCTGCGGTCAACACCAACTTCGTGGTGCTCAATCGGATCGTGCCGAGTGGCTCGACCCGGCCGATCCAGTTCAACGGCACTGTCATATCGCAGATACAGAATGCTGCGGGTGGCTCGACTCCGGGTGGGACGGTGTTCTTCTACAGCCCCGGCGGCATTCTGGTCGGGTCGAACGCGGTGTTCAACGTCGGCAATCTGGTGCTGACTACATCGGACCTGGCGTTCACCGCGGGCGGCACGTTCAACAGCGGCGCGTCCTATGTCTTCCAGCAGGCTTCGGTCGCGGGCGCGCAGATTGCGATCCAGCCCGGCGCGCAGATCACCGCCTCGGTGGACGGCTCTTATATCGCGATGATCGCGCCGAGCGTGGTCAACGGTGGCACGGTCTCGGTGAATGGCTCGGCAGCCCTCGTAGCCGCCGACGCCGCGACGATCCGGTTCGCGACCGGGGGATTGTTCGACATCGCGGTGGATTCCGGCACGAGCGCGACCGGCACGGTCCTGTCCAACTCCGGGGCGATCACCGGCCCGGCGGCGAATGCTGCGCTCGGCAACAGCCATCGCATATATATGGTCGCCGTGCCCAAGAACGACGCGATCACCATGGCGATCGGCAGTGGCAGCACGCTCGGATTCGACATTGCCGGTGCGGCAAACGTGGTAGGCAACAAGATCGTCCTGTCCGCAGGCCAGAATGTCACCGGGGGTGACGCAGACGTCGCTCCATCGGCTGGCGGGGGCAGCGGGATTGTTTCCGTTGTCGGCACAGATGCAAACATCACTTCGAATTTCGAGGCGCGGGCGACGGGCGGAGTCAACCTGGGCTCGGTCTCGGCGACGGGGCTGCAATTTGCATCCGACGTTTCGATTTCGGGCAATGGCGCGGCGTCCAGTCTGTTCGCCAATGCCGGCGGTGCGGTGTCCATCGCGGGTAGCGTCGACATCGCAAACACCTTCACCGGCGCGGTCGAAGGCGCCAATGTCACGGGTCAGAGCGCCACGATCACCGCCAATGCGGGCGGAACGATTACGATCGGCGGCAACGCAAGTCTGGTTTCGATCATATCGGGCGCCAATGCCATTACACCCGGAGCGACGGCGGGCAGCGCAACTGGCGGCGACTTGCGGATCGACGCGATCAATGGCGGTCAAGTCTCGATTGCTGGCAACGTCAACCTGACATCTGTGGGTTTTGGCGGTTCGATTGCGACAACAGATGCTACGGGCGGTTCTGCCAAGGGCGGAAATGGCAGCATTACAGCATCGGGCACGTCGGGTTCGTCGGTCGCGGTTGCGGGCACTGCCTCCTTTTCGCTCAACGGTCTGGGCGCGTTAGGGAGTGGCTGCTCGACCTGTACTCCGGCAAGTGGTGCGGGCACGGGTGGTATCGCCACGATCAGTGCGGCTGGTGCCAACACAGTAAGCATCGGGGGCGCAACGACGATAAATGCAAATGGCGAGTCTGGCCAGGCGCTGACCGGGTCGGCAGCCTCGGCAACTGGCGGCACGATCAACATCAACAGCAGCGCGGGCGGTAGCGTATCGCTTGCTGCGGTAACCGCATTTGCCAGCGGGACCACCGGCTTCGGTCAGACTGGCACCGGAACTGCGCTGGGCGGGACAATCAACGTATCGTCGTTCGCGACCGGCGGCGGAGGAATCACGCTATCCGGGCTCGTCCGCCTGATTGCCAATGGTAGCGGGAGCAGTGCGTCAGCGGGCAGCGGCGCGGGAGCCACATCGACCGGAGGACGGGTCTATGTCGGCGCGAGCGACGGCACGACCGTTCAGTTCGGCAACGGGCTGCAGGCACAGGCTATCGGGGCGGGCGGCGTCACGGCATCCGGATCGGTAGCGGGTATCGGAGGCGAAACGACGCTTGAGGCCAGGACGGGCGGAACGCTCAGCGTGGCGCTGGGAACGACGCTGTCGGCCAATGGCATTGGCGGCGTGAACCTGGCACCAAATGACGGCAGCGCAGGCACGGGTGGTCTGGCGCAAGTGACGTCGTCTGCTGGTGGTGTCATCCAGTTGTCCTCGAATCTTCTGGTCAGTGCGAACGGAACCGGCAGCAATGTCAGCGGCGACGCGCTTGCGGGCAGCGGCATCGGCGGGACGGCGCGGATCAGCGGGACGAGCGGCAGCAGCCTGACGGTGAGTGGCACCGCCAACGTTTCGGCGACTGGCACCGGCGGTACAGGGTCATCGGGCACCTTGTACGAGGGTGGCAGCGGTACGGGCGGCCAGGCATCTGTCGAGCTTGGCGGCGCAACGGCCGGGTTCAGTTCGACGCTCACGGTGGATGCTTCGGGCATCGGCGGGGTCGGTCGTACCACAAGCGGTGTCGGCACAGGTGGTAACGCCACGATCAACCTGTTCGACTCCACGCTGAACGCGACCGGTGCGGTCTATCTCGGTGCGATCGGCGCAGGCGGGAACACCGCGCTGACTGGCACAGGCGGAAATGGCCAAGGTGGCACGGCACGGGTCGCACTGGCGAACAGTTCGGCGAACCTGCTGAACACCCTCACGCTTGAAGCGACCGGCAATGGCGGCTTTGGCGCAGGGGCGTTGACGTCGGCAGCCTCGGGCAAAGGCGGGCTGGCAACTGCAACAGTCAATGCCGGCATGCTGGCGGTCAGTAATGCGATCCAGTTGCTTGCCGACGGGACGGGTGGACGTGGTGTCGTCTTCGGCGATGGCGGCGTGGGAACCGGTGGAACGATCAACCTCTTCGCGAATGGCGATTCACGCGGCAACAGCCTGATTTCGGCTCCGAATTACCTGCTGAGCGCCAATGGTCTGGGCGGCGGGGGTTTTGGCTCCGGGCAGCAGACGCAGCTGACATCGAGCGCGCCGGGCAGCGCCGGCGGTAACGCACAAGGCGGGGTTGTCTCGGTCAGCGCGGCCGCTGACGGCGGCACCATCTCGGGGAGCGCGCTCAACGTCCGTGCTAGCGCGCTCGGCGGGCTCGGGGGGAATGGTTTCTCCGACACGAGCCAGCTCAACCGGGGTGGCAACGGCGGCATTGGCGGGTCTGCGCAAGGCGGTCAGGTCAATTTCGACAGCTTCAAGGGTAACGGAACGGGAAGCGGCGCGGTCAATATCGGCGATGTCACGGTCGACGTATCGGGCACGGGCGAACGAGGCGGAGATGCCGGCTTCGGCCCGACGCGCGGAGACAGCGGCAGCGGCGGTTCGGGCACCGGCGGGTCGGTCAACATAGCGCTCGATCGCGGCGGGAGCAGGATCACCGCAAACAATATCAGTCTTCTGGCGCAAGGTACGGGCGGCATAACGGGCGACTGTACGTTCGGTTGTGCGGCGACCGGCGGCACGGCTGTCGGCGGGTCGATCAACATCGGATCAGGCGGTACGACCACGGGCAATCAGCTGACCGCGATCACCCAACTGCGGTTGAACGCCGGTGCGAATGGCGGAATTTCGGTCGGCCAGGCAGGCGGCTCCGCCACGGGCGGCAGTGCGACGCTGATGACCAATACGGGCCTCGCCGTGCAGGCCGGGTTTGTCGCACTCGAAGCGGGCGCGGTTGGTGGCGGTGCCTATGGCGCAAGCCCCGCGGGTTCAGGTCAGGGCGGCTTTGCCCAACTGATTGCCTCGGGCAACGGCACCGTTAACATTACGGATCGCCTGTTTCTCGGGACGAGCGGAACGGGTGCGGATGCCTATGGCACCGTCAATACCGGGGGTACGGGCATCGGCGGTCTCAGCCTGGTGCTCAGCAACGGCGGGGCGATCACTGTCGCCAGTGACGTTGTTGTCGATTCGGGCGGCTTCGGTGGCTTTGGCGATCAGGACGCACCGTCCGGCACAGGCGGCGACGGGATCGGTGGTGAATCTTCGTTCCGCGTGGGTGGCAACGTCCAACCTGGCAACGGCGGTTCGATCACGGTCGGCGGCACAACCTTTGTCTTTTCCGATGGAACCGGTGGCGACGGTTTCGTGGCGGGTGCAGGCACCGGCGGCGTGGCCGATATCTATGCGCGGCAGGGCACGATCACGCTGGGGCAGGTCAACGCATTTGCTTCGGGTTCCGGGGGCTTTGGCACCTTGGGCGGATCTGGCGGCGCGGCAACGGGAGGCGGCGTCGGCATCCAGACCGCGAATGCCGTTCAGGGTCCAAGCCAGATATCGTTCACCCAGGCGATTACAGATGCCTCCGCATTTGGCGGCGATGGCAGCGACGGGAGGGCAGCGGGCGCTCCGGGCGGCCTTGGCGGCGCGGCGCAAGGCGGCTCGGTCGTAGTGGCAGGCAGTGCAGGCAACGGGAACCTGCAGGCCGGATCAGTCACTGCGTTCGCAGATGCCAGGGGCGGCGACGGTGGCTTTGCGTCGGGCGCTTCGGGCGGAGACGGGGGCCTTGGGTCTGCTGGTTCGATACAGATCGGAACGATCAGCAGCAGCGATACCGGCACCGTCAACACCGGGTCGGCTACCTATGGCAGCATTCTTGCCAGCGCCAGCGCCTTTGGCGGCGCAGGCGGGAATACCGACACGGTCAACCCCAACGCAACCGGCGGCAACGGTGGCCTCGCCTCGGGCGGGGGCACCAGCCTGCTGGTGCGCGGCGCTCCGGTCACGATTACCGGAGCCGCATCTTTCCAGGCAAGCGCAACCGGCGGTGCGGGCGGGAGTGGCCCCGTTGCGGGGCTGGGCGGCAACGCGTCGATCGGCAGCAGCGATCCGCTGCAGGTCGCGGGCGCCTACGCGCTGGTCACCAACCGCTTCAACCAGCCGACGCAGCGTGGCACGCTGATCGCGACAGACCTTCAGTTCGCTTCCGTAGCGACGGGCGGAGCCGGGTCGACCGCAGGCACAAGTACGACCCTGGGCAACGCAGGCGGATTGCGTGCTATCAGCAGCAACATATCGGCCGGTAATGTCACCTTCGTCGTTCAGGCTGATGCACAGGCCACCGGAGCCTTGCCCAACGCCATCGCGTTGACGGATTCGACCGCGACGTTTGGCGGGGCATTCTCATTCGTATCCACATCCGATCTGTCTTTGACGCTGGATCAGTCGAACCTTACCGCTGCGCAAATCGGGATCACCGCGTCGAACTGGGTGCTTGATCCGGTCGCGCCGACTACGGTCGGGACGCTGCAGGGCACGAATACGCTATCGCTCTCGTCGGGACTCGATCTGGTCGCCTATGCCAGCATCGTCTCGAATGGCAGCCTGTCGTTGGCCGCCTTCGGCAAGATCGATCTGGGATCGTTGACTGCCGCAAGTTTCGTGGATGTAATGGCGGGCAGTTCGCTCACCCTCGACGATATCACGGCGGGCGACTCGATCGATCTTTCCGCACTTGGCCTGATCACCACCGGCAATCTCAATTCGGCAACCTCGATCACCATCGAGACGACGGGTGGGATCGGCACCGGCAATCTCACGGCCGGTTCGGGCACGCCTTCCGCAAGCGGAAGCGGTGTGATCGGCCTCCGCTCGGGCGGCAATGTTACGACCGGCACGATCACCGCGTCGTCCGATCTGGGCATCGCTGCGGACGGAACGATCACCATCGGACAAGCAACCAGTTACGACATGCTGCTGCTTGGTGGCGGCAACATCGCCTCGGGCGGGCTTTCTGCGTTCACCCGTCTGCTGATCGCCGATGCGTCGATGGCAGCGCTCGGGCAGACACCGAGCGGCTTCGACAAAGAACTCGTGTTCGCCGCAACGCCGGTAACCAGCACAGCCGGGTCGATCGCTCTTTCCGGTCCGGTATCGGCAACGTCCTTCCGTGCGGCAACGCAATCTACGTTCACAAGCGGGGCGATCACTGTTTCACCGTCGTCGACTGGGTCGGGCATGCTCGGCATCGACGCGAGTGGCGCTATCGTCAGCGGTAATTTGTTTGCGGCAAAGGATATCACGCTCAACAGTCTGGCATCGCTCCAGTCTGGCAGCGTGACGTCGCAAACCGGTGCGGCAACGCTCACCGCACCTTCGATCAATGTCGGCGCGGTGCAAGCTGGGACAAGCGTCGCAATCAGTGGCCAGAATCTGACAAGCGGGGCTGTGAACGCTCAGAACGCTATCTCGATCACAGCCTCCAACCAGATGACGATCCAGTCGGCCACCTCTGCAAACGGCGCGATACAGATTGCGTCCGGCGACATCCTCAACATCGGCACGGTCACCGGCACACGCACGGTTTCGCTTATCGCAGGCAGCACGGCAGCCAGCGGCGGTCTGGTCGCCGGACAGGGCCGGATCGCTGCGGGATCGGTCCAGGGCGCAGGCCTTGTCCAGATCGCCGCAGGGGGCCAGGTTGGCACGAGCAACGTGCGCTCGACGGGCGACAATGTGAAGATCGCCTCGTTCGGTTCGACCGTCACGACCGGCGCGATCACCGCTGCCCGCGATGTGCTGGTCAGCGGGGCGCAAGGGCTGACAGTCGGCGCGAACATCAACGCGCGCGACGTGATCCTGTTATCGGGCGGCAACGTGAGTACGGCTGGCATCCTGTCGGGTCTCGTGTTGTCGCAATCGCCAACATCGCCGACGGGCTTTGCGGTAACGAATGCGATCGGGCGGGTGCTCATCGCAAATTCGTCACTCGCCAGCGGGACGCTACTCCTGTCGACGGCAAGCGACTTCTCCGCGCTGTTCGTGGCGCCAGTCAGCCTTTTGGGTTCGGTCAATGTGACAGGTCAGGTCGTCGCCGGGCAGTTCCGATCCTATTCGCAGGGCAACATGACCGGGGCGGCGATTGCAGCGTTCA
This sequence comes from Novosphingobium hassiacum, assembly GCF_014196055.1. Taxonomy (GTDB): domain Bacteria; phylum Pseudomonadota; class Alphaproteobacteria; order Sphingomonadales; family Sphingomonadaceae; genus Novosphingobium; species Novosphingobium hassiacum. The sequence continues at coordinate 84,999 of NZ_JACICY010000004.1, read as the reverse complement.
ACTCCATCGAAGTGGAGTCGGGCGGGCTGATCACGGCCGGACAACGCTGGGGATCGCCGACAATCGAACTCGTATCGGCCGACATCCAGATCGTTGACAATGGCGCGCTGACAAATCCCAACGGACAGCAAATCCTGTCAGGCCTGCGCACGTCAGCCACGGGCGAGATCGACCTGATCTCGATTTCAGGCAGACCTGCGCTGATCGGTGACGGGCTGAACGGCACCGGCTATTCGCTGAGCGCGGCCGAAATCGGTCTGATCAGTACGCACGAGCTGTTCATCGGCGCGGTCGACGTTGCGACCAATCCAATAGACATGTTTATCGGCAACCTCGCTCTTACGGCGGGCGGCACCAATGGCAGCACGACGATCGGTGATGCTACGGGCGCGATCCACTTCGTCACGGGCAATCGGGAAACCGAGCTTCCTGGCGGTGCGATCCGCGTGGTCGGGAATGTTGCGGGAAGCGGTCTTGCTCAATCGAATGTGGTTGAGTTCAATACCGGCCGGTTCGAAATCGATGCAGCAACCGGCTCGGTTGCGCTGACGCAGAGCGGGACAACGCTGGGCGGTACGGTCGAAATTCACGCAAGCAACATCCACGTCGCCAACGCTGGCATCCTCGACAAGCTTGCTGCCGATCCCTTCTATGCGGGACATATCGCCGAATTGAACGCGCCTGCCGCCGTGCAGAGACCCGATGGTGTATTGCGCGCGCTTGGGCTCGATCTGTACCCCACCGGCACGCTCTACGTCCAGAACACCGGGACGATCCTCGATCCTGCCGGCTTCTTCGCGGACATCGATCTGGCGACCATTAACACGACCGCGAACACGGCCCCTGCCAGCATCTCGATTATCGTAAACGGCAAGTGGCAGACGCCGACCGGCGTGGTCAGCGGTTTTGCCGCGCGCGATCTTGTGGTCAGCGCCAGCGATGTTCTGTCGTTCTTTACGCCGGACAGCACGATCAATGGCTGCGCGATCAGCGCCAGCACTTGCGTACCGGAAATGACCGTCGATCCAGTGCCAGCCATCTCGAGCCAGATCCAGATCATCTCGAACGACGCCCTGGGCAACACGCCGACCTTCACCGCCGAGCCGGAATCGTCGGCCAGCCCGGCGGCGAGTGAGCAGCAGGACAAGCCTGCCGAGGAAGCGCAGACGCCCGAGGAGGCGGCGAGCGAGGCCGACGATGCCGCCAGCCCGATCGCACCCCCGCCGCAGATTATCGACAGCACCCCGCTCGAACCGCAGCAGCAGGTCGAACAGCCCGTTGCGGGCAGCGGCAATCCGTCGCTGATCGGTTCGGTCGTCAACGAAAACAGCGCAGAGGGAGACGCGCAGTGAGCACCCGTCACATCACCCTGTCGGGTCCATTCGCGCTGGCGCTGGCACTTGCAGCGGTCGCCACTCCGGTGCTTGCGGCCGAGAAGGGCGAGCAGCCGCTGTCGGTGCGCAATTCGTTCCGCATCGGCACAAGCGGGGTGACCTGCACCGCACAGAACGCGCCGCTCGATGCGCGGCTTGGCGGCATATTCGATCGCGGCTACCGGCTTAGCTGCCGGGACGCGGCGGGCTCGATCGGCACTCTGATCGCGGTACGCCGCGATGTCGCTATGGGTACCGAGCCGACCGGTCTGGCGGGCATCACGCTCGATTGTGGCGGGCCCGGTGCGGTCGAAATCGCTGAAGTCGGGCGGGTCGCTGCGGTCAACTGCCGCGACCAGAAAGCCAACGTCGACTACAAACGCTACGCGGCAAAGCGCGGGGCGGTGACCTACTTCGTCGAGGGTCTGGCCGGTTACGATCCGGCACTGCGCCTTGCGCTGGCCAGCGCGTTGAGCGATGCGCCGGTTCCGGGCGAGATCCGCGTGGCGACGACCGAGGTCAGCGATCCTGCGGCGTTTGCCCGCGTTCAGGCCGGCCAGCTCGACCGGCTGGGCGCGCGAGACGAGGGCTATTTGCGCAACAACGGCGGCCGCTTTGCTGAATCCGCCGAGTTTTTCGAGACGCTCGCTGCGCGCGACCGGTCGTCAGGCGCGGCTGGCCTCGCCGAGGCGCTGGCGAACCAGGGCTTGCAGCAATCGAACCTTGGGAACTTCACTGCCGCTGACCGTCTGTTTGCGCAGGCCAGCGCGAACTCGTCGCGCAGCGATGGCGTGACCCAGCGGCTGATCCGCAACTACCGCGCGATCAACCGGCTCAATCAGCGCCGCCCCGTGGCCGCGCTCAAGGAGCTTGGTGCCAGCACATCGTCGGTCGACGCGATATTCGATCCGGCCAGCCTCTCGTCTGGCCTGATCAACGTGCCGCTGGCCGAGCAGCTCAACCGCGAGAATGCGGCGCTGCGGCGGCTGGGTGCGGCCGATCCGGGTCTGACCGATACCGAGCGCGCTGAAATCCTCGACGCCCAGGCGGTTTCGCTCAAGGCGACGGCCGCGCGGATGCAGGGCAAGTTCGACGATGCGGTCGCCGGATTCAAGCAGGCGGGCGATCGGCTCGACGCGGTGCGCGGCGGGCGCGTGGCGTCGGCGGGCTGGCTGCGGTCGGAAATCCAGATCGAACTCGCGCTGCTGGCCGAGGCGCAGGGGCGCACCGGGGATGCAGGGGCGGCATTCGATCGCGCAATCCGGATCATCGCGACCGCGTTCCCGCAATCGCCCGCGCTGCTTTCGGCGCAGGCGCGCAAGGCAGGCTGGCTCGGCCGTTCGGGCGATGAGGCAGGCTCGCTGGCGCTTTACGCCAAGGTGGTCGAGGACAGCCAGTCGGTGCCCGATTCCAGCGCAACCTTGCGCGAGCTGCTCGGTCCCTATTTCGGCCTGCTCGCCAAGCGCGGTGACCAGATGGCGGCGCAGTCGGTATTTGCCGCCTCGCAGATCCTGCAACGCCCGGGTGTCGCGCAGACTCAGGCCGTGCTCGCGCGGCAATTGTCGGAAGGCAATGACGAGGCCGCCTCGCTATTCCGCCTGTCGGTCGCGCGCAGCCGCGATATTGCGCGGATCGAGGCGGCGATTTCGTCGCTCGGCGCACTCGCTGCGCCGAGCCCGCAGGATCTGGCCGCGCTGAAAGCGGCGCAGGAGAACCTGGCATCGTTGCAGCGCGACCAGACTGGATTGGTCAGCAAGCTGGCAGCCTATCCGCGGTATAACGTGCTGGCGCCCAAGGGCGTCGATCTGGCCGAACTGACAGGCGCGTTGAAGTCAGGCGAGGCCTATTACAAACTGATGATCGTCAGCGATCATGTCTATGCACTGTTCGCCACGGCATCGGCGGCGCAGGTCTTCGATACGGGGCTCTCGCCGAGCCAGATGGCGACTTCGGTGCAGGACATCCGCGACAGCATCGTCAAGGTCGAGAACAACCAGCAGGTCAACTACCCGTTCGATCTGGTCAAATCGCGCGCACTCTACAAGACGCTGTTCGGGCCGGTTGAGGACAAGCTGCCCGAAGTCCGCCACCTGATCTTCGAGCCCGATGGGGGGATGCTGCAACTGCCGCCGACCGTGCTGGTAACCGCCGACAAGGGCATCGCCGATTACCAGAAGCGGATCGAAAGCCCGGACGGCGACACGTTCGACTTCACCGGGATCGAATGGCTGGGCCGGGGGCGCGAGGTATCCATCGCAGTCAGCCCGCGCGGCTTCCTCGATATCCGCAAATTGAGCGCCTCGACCGCGCCGCGTAACTATCTCGGGCTGGGGCACAATGCGAAGCCGCTGACGCGCCCTCTTGCGGCAGTAGCGGACGAATGCGACTGGCCGCTGGCAACATGGCAGAACCCGATTTCGGCGGACGAATTGCTGTTTGCGCAAAAGCAGTTGAGCGTCGGCGGGTCTGCGGTGCTGACCGATGCTGCGTTCAGCGACAGCGCGTTGCTTACCGCCAATACGCTCGACCAATACCGCGTGCTGCACTTTGCCACGCACGGTCTGGTGACGGCGCCGCGCCCGGATTGCCCGGCACGTCCGGCGCTGGTCACCAGTTTCGGCGACAGCGGCTCGGACGGACTGCTCAGCTTCCGCGAGATCTTCGACTTGCGTCTGAACGCCGACCTGGTGATTCTGTCGGCGTGCGATACCGCAGGCATGGCGACCGTCGCGGCCAGCCGTGAGGCAGGCGTCACGACGGGAGGCAACTATGCTCTCGACGGTCTGGTCCGTGCCTTCGTCGGGGCAGGGGCGCGGTCTGTGATCGCCAGCCACTGGCCGGTGCCGGACGATTTCGACGCGACCAAGCGGCTGATCAGCGGCGTGATCGGATCGACGCCGGGTCAGCCTTTGTCCGATGCGCTTTCTAAGGCGCAGGAGGGCCTGATGGACGATCCCAACACCTCGCACCCATTCTACTGGGCGGCGTTCATCATCGTGGGCGATGGCGTAAAGCCGCTGGTGTCGGGCAACGCGGGAGCGCCAAAGACGAACGCGACCCGCTGAGATCGCCCGGGCGATCATCCGTTGGCGATGGCGGGCCGATCTGGCACAAGCAGGCGATGACAACGCGCACCGCCATCACGCTTGCCGACCTTGCGAAGATCGCGGGCGTTTCGGTCGCCACGGTGTCGCGCTCGCTCGCCGGAAATACGGTCATCGCCGAGGCGACGCGGACGCGCATCGTCGCGCTGGCGCAGGAGCACGGTTTTCAGGTCAATCAGGCCGCCCGCAACCTGCGGCTCAAGCGTACCGGCGCAATCGGCGTGGTCCTCCCGCTCGGGCACGAAGCCGAGCAACACCTGTCCGACCCGTTCTTCATGAGCCTGCTCGGCCCGCTGGCCGATGCAATCGCCGATCGCGGGCACGACCTGTTGCTGTCGCGGGTGATCCCCAACGATGATCGCTGGCTCGACGCGATCGTCGATGGCGGCCGCGTCGATGGCCTGATCGTGATCGGGCAGTCGAATCAGATCGAGGTGATCGAGCGCGTCGCGCGGCGCTATCGCCCGATGATCGTGTGGGGCGCGGGCACGCCCGGCAGGGCGCAATTGACCGTCGGCACCGACAACGTCGCGGGCGGCCGCATGGCGGCTGAGCACCTGCTGGCGCAAGGCCGCACCCGACTGGCGTTTTTCGGCAATACCGATGTGCCCGAATTCGCCGCGCGCTACGATGGGTTTGAACAGGCACTCCGGCAGGCGGGAAGCGGCAAGGCGACGCTGCTTCCGGTTCATCTGACCAGCGAATCGTCGTACAGCGCGATCGAGGATTATCTCGGTGGGCACCCGTCGCCTGATGGGATCGTGGCGGCGTCCGACGTCATCGCGATGAGCGCGCTGCGGGCGCTAGCGGTTCATGGCAAGCGCGTGCCGCAGGATGTCAGCGTGGTTGGCTATGATGACGTGCTGCTCGCGACGCACACCACGCCGCCATTGACCACGGTGCGACAGGACGTGGCGCGCGGCGCGAAGCTGATGGTCGACATGCTGTTCCGCCGGATGGAGGGCGGTGAGGTCCAATCGGTGGCGATGCAGCCAGAGCTGATCCTGCGCGGCTCTGCCTGACCTTCAGGCCTCAGCGCCGACAGGTTGTGGGCGCGATGTGCGTACCACCATCGTCGCGACTGCGGCCGCCAGCATCATCACTCCACCCAGCACGAGCACGTTGCGCGGGTCTCCGCCGAGAACGGGGCGATAGGCCAGCCACACGACCAGGATCTCGACCATCATCGGGATGACGATGAACATGTTGAAGATCCCCATGTAAACGCCTGTTTTTTCGGGCGGAATGGCATTGGCAAGCATCAGGTAGGGGTTGCCCATCAGGCTTCCCCAGCCGATGCCGATGCCGACCATCGCGATCACCAGCAGCGGGATCGATCCAGTCGCGGCGATGGTCAGCATGGCCAGGCCCGAGCCGACCATGGCGACGGCGTGGATCGGCTTTGCGCCCATGCGCTTGGCCAACGGCACCATGGCGAACGCCGAAATGCACGCGACGAAGTTGTAGAACGCACCGAGTTGGCCGTTCAGCAGGCTCGCGTCGCGAAAGCCGGTGCTCGCCGGATCGCTTGTGCCAAAGACGTTGCGGGCGAGCGCCAGCACCACGTATTGCCAATAGCAGAACATGCCGAACCACTGGAACAGCATGGCAAGGGCCAGTTGCCGCATGGTCGGCGGCATCTCGCGGATCGCATCGCGCAGGCCCGTTAGGGTCGAGCGCAGCGACAGCGGATCGGCGGTGATCGCGGCATCCTCTTCGGGCGTCAGCGGTAGTTCGGGGACGCGCCAGGCCGACCACACGGTCGTGGCTAGCGACAGGAAAGCGCCGATCAGGAAACTGATCCGGGTGATCTCGGGAATGCCGTTGGCATCGAGCATGTCTTTGTCGATGCCCCACCATACCAACATCGATGGTGCCAGGTAGGACAGCGTCTGAGCGAGCCCTGTAAACGCGCTCTGGCTGAGAAACCCGAGAGGCCGTTGGCTCTCGTCCAGCCGGTCGCTGACATAGGCGCGATAGGGCTCCATCGTTACGTTGTTCGCCGCATCGAGCACCCACAGCAGCGAAGCCGCCATCCACAGCGTGCGGCTATAGGGCATCGCGAACAGGCACAGGCTGCAAAGCACCGCGCCGATCAGGAAGTACGGCGTGCGGCGTCCGAATCGGCTACGCGTGCGGTCGCTCATCGATCCGATCAGCGGCTGGATGATCAGTCCGGTCATCGGGCCTGCCAACCACAGCAGCGGCATCGAGCCTTCGTCTGCACCGAGATAACTGTAGATCGGACCCATGTTGCTTTGCTGCAGCCCGAAACTGAACTGGAGCCCCAGAAACCCGAGGTTCATCTGCAAGATGCGCCCGAAGGACAGGTGGGGTTTTCCAGTCGAGTGGCTCATGATGTCGCTCTCCATGGGCGAACTTGCGCCGCCATGCCACACCGATAACTGTTTTCGCAAACGTTTGCAAATTGCTCTTGCAAACGTTTGCGCGATTCGCTTACAAGCAGCGCCAAGCCGCATAAACGGCGATTCATCAGGAGAGTGAGATGTTGACCAGGCGCACCCTTTTGCTGGCTTCCAGCGCGTTCATGTTTGCCGTTCCGGTTCACGCACAGGATTCCGCTGCCGACCAGGCCAGCGATCCAGCCGTGGCCAACGAAGAAATCATCGTCACCGCCGTTGCGCGCAGCGCCAACCGGCTCGACAGCTCGGTTTCGGTCAGCTCGCTCAATGCCGACGCGATCGCCACGGCATCGCCACGTTCGGCTGCCGAACTGTTCCGCAACCTGCCCGGCATCCGCTCTGAATCGTCGGGTGGTGAAGGCAACGCCAACATCCAGTCGCGCGGTATCCCGATCTCGACCGGTGGCGCGAAGTTCCTGCAATTGCAGGAAGACGGCCTGCCGATCCTCGAATACGGCGACATTGCCTTCGGCAACGCGGACATCTTCCTGCGCACCGACCTCAACATCGCCCGCGTGGAATCGGTTCGCGGCGGCTCGGCCTCGACTTTCGCGTCGAATTCGCCAGGCGGCGTTATCAACCTGATCTCGCGCACCGGCGACGTCGAAGGTGGCTCGATCCAGGCCAGCGGCGGGCTGGATTATGACGAGTACCGCATCGACGCCGTCTACGGCGGAGCCTTGAGCGATAGCGTCCGCTTCAACGTCGGCGGCTTCTACCGTGCCGGAGAAGGCCCGCGTCGCGCTGGCTACAAAGGCAACAAGGGCGGCCAGATCAAGGGCAACGTCACCAAGACCTTCGATGGCGGCTTCTTCCGACTGAACTTCAAGTATCTGGACGACCGCGCCATCGCTTACCTGCCAAGCCCGGTGCGCGTGACCGGCTCGAACGGTTCGCCCGAATATTCCGCACTGCCGGACCTCAGTCCCAACAACGACACGATCCACAGCGCCTATTTCAACCGCGTCGTCACGCTCGACGGGCAGAACAACCGCGCCACCGATGATGTCCGCGACGGCATGCATCCAATCGTCAAGTCTGTCGGCTTCGAGACCGAATTCGAAGTGGCAGATGGCTGGACGGTCAGCGACAAGTTCCGTTACGCCGATATCGGTGGCCGGTTCATCTCGCCGTTCCCGGCAACGGTCGATACGGCCCAGAACCTTGCCAACGGCATCGGTGGCGCAGGCTCGGTCGTGACGTATGCCAACGGCCCGCGTGCAGGCCAGCTTTATGCTAACCCGACGACGTCGAACGCGATCGGTATCGTCATGTTCAACACCGCGCTGAACAGCCTCGACAACATCACCAACGACTTGCGCATCAACCGCAAGTTCGAGACCGGCAGCGGTTCGGTCGACCTGTCGCTCGGCTTCTACAAGTCGCGCCAGACCATCGACATGGACTGGACCTGGACCTCGTACCTGCTCGATGCGCAGGGCGACAACGCGGCGCTGCTCAACGTGCGGTCGGCAAGCGGCGTGCTGCAGACCGACAACGGCCTGATTGCACAAAGCGCGTCGTTCTTCGGCAACTGCTGCCGTCGCAGCTACAACCTCGACTTTGACACGAATGCGCCGTTCATTTCGGCCAGCTACAACGCTGACAAGCTGACTATCGACGGCAGCGTGCGCTACGATGCCGGACAGGCGCGCGGCTTCGTCGTCGGTGATGGCCCCGTCACGAGCTTCGACGTCGATGGCAACGGCGTGATTTCCAAGCCCGAGACGCAGACCACGGTCGTGCCGCTAAACGCCACCCGGCCGGTCAATTACGACTTCAACTACTGGTCGTACTCGGCAGGCGTAAACTATCGCATCGCCAACAACCTCTCGGTCTTCGCCCGCTACAGTCGTGGCGGCCGTGCCAATGCCGATCGCTACGTCTTCGGCGGCAACACCAGCCCGACATCGGGTGGGTTGCTGCCCGGCGCCCGTCCGGTCGATTTCGTCCGCCAGGCCGAAGCCGGGGTCAAGTATCAGGATCGCGGCGTGAACCTCTACGCCACCGGTTTCTGGGCCAAGACCCAGGAACAGAACTACGAGGCGACGACCCAGCGCTCCACGTCGAACACCTACCGCGCGTATGGTCTCGAACTCGAAGGCAGCTACCGCATCGGTGACTTCACGCTCGCCGCCAGCGGGACCTACACCAACGCCAAGATCCTGCAGTCGAACGACCGCGCCGTCATCGGCAATCGTCCGCGTCGGCAAGCCGAGTTCATCTACCGCATCGCCCCGCAGTATTCGTCGGGGATGTTCACGATCGGTGCGGCTGCAGTGGGCACGACATCGAGCTTCACGCAGGACAGCAACCAGTTGAAGCTGCCCGGCTTCACGCAGGTCAACGCGTTCCTGTCCGTGCGTCCGCTTGATCGGGTGCAGGTTTCGGTCAACGCCAACAACCTGTTCGACACGACGGGCTACACCGAAGCCGAGGAAGGTTCGATCCCCGCCAACGGCATCGTCCGCGCGCGTTCGATCAACGGCCGGACCGTTTCCGCCGCGATCAAGTTCGACTTCTGAGCATGTCCTCCGGGTGCGCCATGTGCGCGCCCGGAGCTTTGGCCGAGCAAACTATCATGACAACCGTTTGGTCCCCGAGCGCGGTCGCGGCAATCGCCGACCGACCTGTCGTCTGCGCCGCGCCGATCGCTCCGGGTGCGGTCGCGCCGGTCCTACCCGGCTTCGATCTGTGGGATTACTGGCCGGTGCAGGAACTGGATGGGCGGACTGCGGTCATCGCGGGCGGCACGCTGCAGATCCTGCTCTCGGCCCCGGTCCTGCCCGATCCCGAACAGCGCCATGCGCTCGCACGGCTACGGCTGATGCACCAGACGGGCGAGGGGTGGCGCGATCTTGGCAACCTGTTGCCCGACGGCTTCAGCCCCGGCAGTCGCGAATGGTCGGGTTCAGCGATCGTCTCCCCCGAGCACGATCGCGTCACCTTGTTCTACACCGCCGCCGGACATCGCGGCGAAGCAACCGTCAGCGTCGACCAGCGCCTGTTCGAGACCAGTGCGCCGCTCGACCTGTCGGGCGAAGTGCCGCGATTTGGCGCGTGGTCGCCACCCGTCGAATCGGTGCAGGCCGATGGCGTGATCTATGCGCACGAAATGTCTGGCGGCGGCGGCATCGGCACGATCAAGGCGTTTCGCGATCCAGCATGGTTCCGCGACCCAGCCGATGGAGCGGAGTACCTCGTGTTCGCAGCGTCACTGGCGCAGTCGCGATCCGATTGGAACGGCGCGGTCGGCGTGGCGAAACGTGAGGAAGGCGCGTGGACCCTGCTCCCGCCGCTGATCACCGCCGACGAGCTGAACAACGAACTAGAGCGTCCGCATGTCGTCCATCACGCAGGGCTTTACTATTGTTTCTGGTCGACCCAGCGCAAGGTGTTCGCAGGCGGTGGGCCATCAGGGCCGACCGGGCTTTACGGCATGGTCGCGCACTCGCTTGAGGGTCCGTGGCAGCCGCTGAACGGCACCGGCCTCGTCTTCGCCAATCCGTCCGACGCACCCCTGCAGGCGTATAGCTGGCTGGTGCTTGACGACCTCAGCGTAATCAGCTTCGTGGACCGCCCCGGACTTATGCAAGAACCAACCGACCCTTCCATCGCCCGACGCCACTTCGGCGGCACGCCAGCCGTGCCGGAAAAGCTCGTGCTCGACGCTGCGAGCGCGACACTGGCATGAGCGCCGCGGCGCCCGTCGTTGCCGGCGTTGAGCTGGGCGGGACCAAATGCATCGCGGTCATGGCGCGCGGCAGACAGATCCTCGATCGGAAGCAGTGGCAGACCGGCGATGATCCGGACGAGACGCTCGGAGCGATTGCCGACTGGCTTTCCGTCGCAGCGCAAGCGGAACCGTTCCGCGCACTCGGCATCGGCAGCTTCGGGCCTTTGCGGCTCGATCCCGCCGCGCCCGATTATGGCGCGATTGTCAACACGCCCAAGCCGGGCTGGTCGGGCGCGAACCTGATAGCAGGGATCGCCAACCGCTTCGACGTGCCGGTGGGACTCGATACCGATGTCGCAGGGGCTGCGCTTGCCGAAGGTCGCTGGGGCGCTGCCAAGGATTGCGCGGTCCACGTCTACCTCACGATTGGCACGGGCATCGGCGGCGGCATCGTCATCGACGGCAAGCCCCTCCACGGCGCGTTCCATCCCGAACTCGGCCATGTCCGTGTGCGTCGCGCGAAAGGTGATGACTTCGGCGGCATCTGCCCGATCCATGGCGATTGCCTGGAAGGGCTGGCTTCCGGTCCTGCCATCGCGGCGCGCGCAGGTGTCCGGGCCGAGATGCTGACGCCCGACAATCCCGTCTGGCAACTGGTTGCGCGCGACATCGCCGAACTGATGGGGTCGCTGATCCTGACGCTGTCGCCGCAGCGTATCGTTATCGGAGGTGGCGTAGGGCAGGGCCAGCCTCGCTTGCTCGCTGACATTCGCAATGCGACGGTCGATTTTCTCGGCGGCTATATGCCCGGTCAAGGTTCGGCTGAGATCGACAAGCTTATCGTTCCGCCCGCACTTGGTGGGGATGCCGGGGTATATGGCGCAATCGCGCTGGGTTTGGCGGCTCTCAAGGTTTGAGCGACTCGGCTTCGCAACGGGGCAAGTCATCCAAGCCGGCGCTACTCACGACGCCCGATGGTCGGTATATTGTCGTGCGCGGACGGCTTTGGCGCACGTCCGATCCAGGACTTGACGACGCCAGGCGACAGCGACTGGTCGATGACCTGATGGACGCGCGCCGCAGCGTCGCGGCATCCCGGCGCGCAGGAGACGAGGAGGCCGAGCATAAGGCTCACGTTGCCGTCGACGTCGTCAAGCACGCTCTGGGCGAGCGCGGTCCAGTCTGGTGGAGCGATGGCGCACCCGATTTCAACCGTCACATGGCACGCAACACGCCTTATGCCGACTGGTTCGCAGGCCAGCGGGAACCCCTGTAGCATCGCGTCGTTGATGCGAACAATGCAGGAACAAGGTGCTGTACGATGGCTGACCAGATGCACAATCCCAAGCTCGACGAACATCCCGGCTCGAACACGGAAAAGTCGCCAGACAATTGGGTATCCGGCGACGACCCTATGACCGGAGCTCAGGCGTCCTATCTCGCGACGCTGTCCGAGGAAGCAGGCGAGGAGCTGCCGCCCGAGAACCTTAGCAAGGCCGATGCCTCGAAGCGGATCGATGCGCTGAGGGCCAAGCTCGACCTCGAGTAGCTATCGGAGCGGTAGAATAATAGATTGGCGCGCCCGGCAGGACTCGAACCTGCTGCCTCAAGATTAGAAGTCTCGCGCTCTATCCAGATGAGCTACGGGCGCGCGCCCGTGCCCCTTAAGCATGCTTTTCGTATCGTGCAAACCGGGTTAAGCCTGCGCGTCATGAACGATCCCCACGTATCCCGCATTGACGGCCAAACCAGCGCGCGCCGCCATTTCCGCTATTTCGATTACGTGATGGCGTCGTTCGTGGCGATCCTGCTGCTATCGAACCTGATCGGAGCCGCAAAGCTCGCGCAGATCGATGGCTATACGTTCGGCGCGGGCATCCTGTTCTTCCCCGTGTCGTACGTGATCGGCGATGTGCTGACCGAAGTCTACGGCTATGCCAATGCGCGGCGCTGCGTGTGGATGGGCTTCTTCGCGCTGATCTTCATGGCGTTCATGAGCTTCGTGGTCGTGGCGATGCCGCCTGCCGATGGCTGGGACGGACAAGCGGCCTATGAAAGCGTGTTCGGATCGACCTGGCGGATCGTGCTCGCCTCAGTCGTCGCGTTCTGGGCGGGCGAGTTCGTCAACTCGTTCGTGCTGGCCAAGATGAAGATCCTGACCGGCGGCAAGCACTTGTGGAGCCGAACGATCGGATCGACGGTGTTCGGGCAGGCCGTGGACAGCGCTATCTTCTATCCAGTGGCGTTCCTCGGCAACTGGACGACAAGCCAGGTTCTGACCGTGATGGTCAGCAATTGGCTGCTCAAGGTCGTGTGGGAAGCGGTGCTGACGCCGGTCACTTACGCGGTGGTCGGCTGGCTGAAAAAGCGCGAGGGCACCGAGGTGTTCGACACTGGCACCGACTTCTCGCCTTTTGCAAAGGCACAATAGTCCGGCGAAACCCTTATCGAACAACCCTCCTCGTCATCGCGAGGAGGCGTAGCCGACGAAGCAACCCAGATTTGGTGTGTGGCCGCTCTGGGTTGCTTCGCTACGCTCGCAATGACGAGGGTGAGGGGCCGGGGCGAGGCAGTTCGCTCAATCCGCGATCAGGCCGATCAGCAGATAGACGATGATCGCGGTGCCGAAGCCGAGAATCGTTGCCAAGCCGAACGCCACGCGAACCAGGGTCACGTCGACGTTGAAGTAGTTGGCGATGCCGGCGCAGACGCCCATCACCTTGCCGCGAACCTTGTCGAGGCGGAAGCCGCCGGACTTGGTCATCGGGCGAACGGGCGAATCATCGAAACGAAGATCGGACATCAGATCATCTCCTGCTGGCTAACGGGGGCACCCATCGGGGCGGGGGTCTGCACCGTGCCGGCAATCAGCGCGAGGCTGAGCGTGAAAGCGGTTGCTGCGGCGGTGATGCGCTGGGCGAAAGTGGTCATCGATTTGTCCTCATGGTCGGGTCGCTAAAGCCTGAATGGCTCATGCAACAAGCATTGCATGGGGCGTGCCAATTCCCGGAAATGGCTAAATTCAGCCATTCTTCACCAGAAGTGTCCGTTCATTTTCTAGCAACGTTGCCGAGAGTTGGCATTTTACACCATGAATTGGCGTCGTCTGTTTTGCGTAACTCCGACAACTTCGATTGCGCCTTGCAAATTTCCGGAATTGCGCTTATTTGCCGCTCATCCCGACATTGTGAAAGCAAGGTCAGGCTGGAACCAGACGGTCCCGGCTCGGCTCCGCTTTTGCTGATCGGCGAATGGAGAATGCATGGCGGATATCGCACGAATTACCGAGGTTGTTGAGCCAGAGGTCAAGGCCTTGGGCTTCGATCTCGTGCGCGTGCGGTATTTCAAGGGCAGTGAAATCGGCGACGAAGAGTTCACGCTCCAGATCATGGCCGAACGCCCCGAAACCGGCCAGCTGGTGATCGAGGATTGCGCCGCGCTGTCGCGCCGTGTCTCGGCCCGTTTCGACGAGCTCGAAGAAGCGGGCGAAAACCTGATCGTCGAGGCCTATCGCCTTGAAGTGTCGTCGCCCGGCATCGACCGTCCGCTGACGCGCCCCAAGGATTACGCCGCCTGGGCAGGTCACGAAGCGCGCTTCACGCTGTTCGAACCGGTCGATGGCAACCGCAAGTCGCTGACCGGCGATCTCGTCGGTCTTGAGGGCGATGTGGTTACGCTGGACGACCGCAAGTCCGGCCGCGTGACCTTTCCGCTTGCCAACGTGCAATATGCCAAGCTTGTCCTGACCGACAGGCTCATCGCTTCCACCAAGCCGATCGACACCTCCGGTGCTGATGAAGTGATCGACGGCGTTGATGAAATCCTCGAAGAACAGGAAGACTGACCATGGCGAGTGCGATTTCCGCCAACCGTGCAGAACTGCTTGCGATCGCCAACGCGGTCGCCACCGAGAAGATGATCGACAAGTCGATCGTCATCGAGGCGATGGAAGAAGCGATCCAGAAGTCGGCGCGTAACCGCTACGGCGCCGAGAACGACATCCGCGCCAAGCTCGATCCGCGCACCGGCGACTTGCGCCTGTGGCGCGTCGTCGAAGTGGTCGAGGTGGTCGAGGACTATTTCAAGCAGGTCGATCTCAAGGCCGCTGAAAAGCTGCAGCCCGGCGCGACCGTCGGCGATTTCATCGTCGATCCGCTGCCTCCGGTCGATCTCGGCCGTATCGATGCGCAGTCGGCCAAGCAGGTGATCTTCCAGAAGGTCCGCGACGCAGAACGTGACCGCCAGTACGACGAGTTCAAGGACCGTGCCGGCGAAGTCATCACCGGCGTGATCAAGTCGGTCGAATTCGGGCACGTGATCGTCAACCTCGGCCGGGCCGAGGGCGTGATCCGCCGCGACCAGCAGATTCCACGCGAAGTACCGCGCGTCGGCGAACGCGTCCGCGCGTTGATCATGAAGGTCGAGCGCCAGAACCGTGGTCCGCAGATTTTCCTGAGCCGCGCGCACCCCGATTTCATGAAGAAGCTGTTCGCGCAGGAAGTGCCCGAAATCTACGACGGCATCATCACGATCATGGCCGCCGCCCGCGATCCGGGCAGCCGCGCCAAGATCGGTGTGATCAGTCGCGACAGCAGCATCGATCCGGTCGGTGCCTGCGTCGGCATGAAGGGCAGCCGCGTTCAGGCCGTCGTGCAGGAACTGCAGGGCGAAAAGATCGACATCATCCCGTGGAGCGACGACACCGCGACATTCGTCGTCAACGCGCTCCAGCCTGCGACTGTCAGCCGCGTGGTGATCGACGAGGAAGAGAGCCGCATCGAAGTCGTCGTTCCTGACGATCAGTTGTCGCTCGCCATCGGTCGCCGTGGCCAGAACGTGCGCCTTGCCTCGTCGCTGACGGGTTCGGCCATCGACATCATGACCGAGGCCGAAGCTTCGGAGAAGCGCCAGAAGGAATTCGCTGAGCGTTCGAAGATGTTCGAGGAAGAACTCGACGTCGATGAGACCCTGTCGCAACTGCTGGTTGCCGAAGGCTTCAGCGAACTCGACGAAGTTGCCTACATCGATCTGGCGGAACTCGCTGCGATCGAAGGCTTCGACGAGGAACTGGGTCAGGAACTGCAGAGCCGCGCGACCGAAGCGATCGAGCGTCGCGAAGAAGCCCTGCGCGAACAGCGTCGCGGCCTTGGCGTCGAAGATGCGCTGGCCGACATTCCGCACCTGACCGAAGCGATGCTGGTCGTTCTCGGCAAGGCAGGGATCAAGACGCTCGACGATCTGGCCGATCTTGCCACCGACGAACTCATCGCCAAGAAGCGCGTCGAGCAGCGTCGCCGCAACGACAAGGCCCCGCGTGAACGCACCGAACGCTCGGAGCGTACCGAGGACAAGGGCGGCGTGCTCGGCGAATTCGGCCTGAACGAAGAGCAGGGCAACGAAATCATCATGGCCGCGCGCGCGCATTGGTTCGACGAAGAACCACAAGCCGAGGAGGCCGCCCATGCGGAACCCTCGCAATGAGCCGCTAAGCTCCGACAAAGCTGACCGCACGCCGACGGGTAAGACCCCGCCGGAGCGCAAGTGCGTGCTGACCGGGCGTCACGATGCGCGGGGCGATCTCATTCGCCTTGCCATCTCTCCCGACGGCGATGTGCTGCCCGATGTTTTGGCGCGTGCGCCGGGACGCGGCGCGTGGATCGGTGTTTCGCGCGCAGACCTTGAAAAAGCGCTCGGCAATGGCAAACTTAAGGGAGCCTTGGCGCGCGCGTTCAAGGGCACCTCGCTGCGCATTCCCGAAGACCTTGCCGAACGCACGCAAGCCGCGCTCACCCGCGCGCTGACCGACCGGCTCGGCATCGAATTGCGCGCCGGAAACGTGCTGCTCGGGACCGAACGCATCGCGCAAGGCGCGCGTTCGGGAGCGGTCACGTTCCTCGGGCATGCGTCTGATGCGGGGACCGATGGACCCAACAAGCTGGCGCAAGCATGGCGTGTGGGCGAGGGCGCGGAAGGTACGGGTCTCAAAGGCATTATCTTGCCGCTGGACCGGGCGGCGCTGTCTGTGGCATTGGGCCGCGACAACGTCGTACACTTAGGCCTAACCGACCCGATTGCGACCGAGCGAGTCGCTGGGCCGCTACAGCGCCTGATGCACTTTCTCGGGCACGAGACCGATGACGCTGCCGAGCCGGATGACGGCGCGGGCGCGAACGACGATATTGATACGAAGGGCGAATGAGTTCGATGAGCGATAGCGACAAGAAGCCTACCTTGGGCCGCAGGCCACTGGGTCTGAAGACCTCGGTAGAGGCAGGCGAGGTCAAGCAGACCTTCAGCCATGGCCGCACCAACAAGGTGGTGGTCGAGGTCAAGCGGCGCAAGCTGATGGGCCGTCCGGGCGAAGCTGCGCCTGTCGCAGCGCCCGTTGCTGCGCCCGAGCCTACGCCGGTCGCTCCTCCGCCGGCCCCGCCGCCGCCTCCGCCGCCTCCTGCTGCAAGTCGTGAGTCGCGTCAGGAGATGCAGACCCGCTTGCTGCGCGAAGCCGAGGAAGCCCGCCTCAATTCGCTCGAAGCGGCCAATCGGCGTGAGCAGGAAGAACGCCTGCGCGCTATCGAGGATGATCGTCGCCGCGCTGAGACCAAGGCGCGTGGCGATCAGCCGGAAGAGCCCGTCGCCGCCCCGACGCAAGCCGCTCCTGCTCCTGCTGCTGCTGCTCCCGAGCCCGAAGTCGCCGTTGCGCCGGAACCGGTTGCTCAGGCAGCTGCGCCCGCGCCTGCCGCTGCTGCCGAGCCCGAAGTCGAAGCTGCGCCCGCCATTCCGGCACCGCGCCGCTTCACGCCGGTTCCATCCGCCGCACCTGCCAAGCGTCCTGAACCGGCAGCCAAGAAGCCTTCGGGTGCCCCGCGCGATCGCAAGACCGAAGACCGTCGCGGAGGCAAGTTGACTGTCACCCGCGCGCTCAACGACGATGAGGGCGCTCGTGCCCGCAGCCTCGCCGCGCTCAAGCGTGCCCGCGAAAAGGAAAAGCGCGCGCACTTCGCCGGGCAGTCGCAGCCGCGTGACAAGCAGGTCCGCGACGTTGTCGTGCCTGATGCGATCACGGTGCAGGAACTCGCCAACCGCATGGCCGAAAAGGCTGCGGATCTGGTCAAGGCGTTGTTCAAGATGGGCATGATGGTCACCATCAACCAGACCATTGACCAGGATACCGCCGAACTGCTGGTCACCGAATTCGGCCACAATATCGAGCGCGTCAGCGACAGCGATGCCGACATCGACACGACGTACGACGTCGATGAAGAGGAAACCCTCAAGGTGCGGCCACCGGTCGTCGCCATTATGGGCCACGTCGATCACGGCAAGACCTCGCTGCTCGACGCTCTGCGTGGCACGGACGTGGTGCGCGGCGAAGCTGGCGGCATCACGCAGCATATCGGCGCGTATCAGATCAAGACCAAGGGCGGTGAACACATCACCTTCCTTGATACGCCGGGCCACGAAGCCTTCACCGAGATGCGTATGCGCGGTGCCAACGTCACCGACATCGTCATCCTCGTGGTGGCGGGCGACGACGGACTGATGCCGCAGACGATCGAGGCGATCAACCACACCAAGGCCGCTGGCGTGCCGATGATCGTGGCGATCACCAAGTCGGACAAGCCGGAATTCAACCCGCAGAAGATCCGCGAACGTTTGCTCGAGCATGAAATTCTCGTGGAAGCGATGTCGGGTGATGTGCAGGACGTCGAACTGTCGGCCAAGACCGGTGCCGGGCTTGACGAACTGATCGATAAGATCCTGCTTCAGGCAGAACTGCTCGAACTGCGCGCCAACCCGGATCGCGCCGCCGATGCGACCGTGATCGAAGCCAAGCTCGACAAGGGCAAGGGGCCGCTGGCCACCGTGCTGGTCAACCGTGGTACGCTGAAAGTCGGCGATATTCTCGTGGTCGGCACCCAGTCGGGCCGCGTCCGCGCGATGCTCGACGACAAGGGGCGCCAGATCAAGGAAGCCGGACCTTCGCTGCCGGTCGAGGTCTTGGGTCTCGGCGGTGTGCCGATGGCCGGGGATTCGCTGACCGTCGTGGAAACCGAAGCGCGTGCCCGTGAAGTTGCAGCATATCGTCAGGAAATGGCGACTGCGAAGCGCACCGTGCAGGCTCCGGTCAATCTGGAGAACATGTTCTCGGCGCTCGCCACGAAGAACGCGATCATCGAATATGCGCTGGTCGTTCGCGGCGACGTGCAGGGTTCGGTCGAGGCGATCGTCAACGCGCTCAACAAGATCTCCACCGACGAGATCAAGGTCCGCATCCTGTCCTCGGGCGTGGGTGCGATCACCGAGAGCGACGTCAACCTGGCGCAGGCCAGCGGCGCGCCGATCGTGGGCTTCAACGTCCGTCCCAACGCCAAGGCGCGCGAGCTGATCGAGCGCAACAAGGTGCGGATGAAGTACTTCGACGTGATCTATCAGCTCACCGACGATATCCGTTCGGAAATGGCGGGCGAGCTGGGTCCGGAGGCGATCGAAACGGTCGTCGGTCGTGCCGAGGTCAAGGAAGTCTTCCCGGCCGGCAAGAAGGACAAGGCGGCAGGTCTGCTCGTTGTCGAAGGCGTCATCCGCAAGGGGCTGCACGCACGCCTTACGCGCAACGACGTCATCGTCAGCCGCACGACCATCTCGTCGCTGCGTCGCTTCAAGGACGACGTTGCCGAAGTGCGCGGCGGTCTGGAATGCGGTGTGCTGCTGACCGACACGAACGACATCAAGGCGGGTGACCAGTTGGAAGTCTTCGAAGTCGAAATGCGCGACCGGACGTTGTAAAGAGCGTTCCGCAAAGCCGGAACACCGAAAATCCCCCTCCCGCCTGCGGGAGGGGTTAGGGGAGGGCCTGTTAGCAGACCTCTCTCAACATACCCTCCCCCGACCCCTCCCGCAGGCAGGAGGGGAGAAAATTGGCATCCTTTCCGGCAAGCCGGCCGGGTGGAGTGTTTGCTGTGACCCGCTACGTCGCCCTGTTCGGATCGATCAACGTCGGCGGCAATCGCCTGACGATGGCCGACTTGCGTCATGCGTTCGAGCGGGAAGGGCTGACCGGGCTTGAGACCGTCGTCGCCAGCGGCAATCTGCTGTTCGACTATGACGATCGCCCGCTGGACGGCCTCGAAGACATGTTCGCCCACGTCATGCTCGACCGGTTCGACTTCGACAGCTTCGTCGCCGTGCGTGATCGTGCGGCGATGGCAGAGGCCATCGAGGGCAACCCCTTTACCGGCATCGGCGCGGACAATCTGGTCCACACGATGTTCCTCGGCACCCAGCCCGATCAGACTGCTTTCGATAAGCTGGCGGCGGATCAGGCGATGCGCGGTATGGAAAAGTTGGCAATCGGCAACCGCTGTATCTATATCGATTTCGCGAACGGGGTGGCCGAAAGCAAGCTGACCGGCGCGTTTATCGAACGCCGCCTCGGCTGCCGGGGCACCGCGCGCAACGTGCGATCTATCGCCCGCATTCTTGCAAAGATGAGTTGAATTTGGCCCAGCAGAAGTCCTCGCCCGAAGCCCGTTCCGTCCGCCTGCTCAAGGTGGGTGAGCAGGTGCGCCACATCCTGTCCGAACTGCTCATGCGGCAGAGCGTGCACAACGATGTGCTCAGCGCGCATACGGTATCGGTCACGGAAGTGCGCATGTCGCCAGATCTTCAGCACGCCTCGGTATTCGTGAAGGCGCTGCTGGGTGAAGACGAGGCGCTGGTGCTCAAGGCTTTGCGCACCCACACCGCCTATTTCCAGCGCGAAGTGGCCCAGCGCCTGCGCCTGAAGTTCGCGCCCAAGTTGAAGTTCCTTGCGGACGAGAGCTTCGACGTCGCCAGCCGCATCGATGCTATCCTCAACGACCCCATGGTCAAGCGCGACCTCGGCCCGGCCGATCCGGAAAGCTGACGGCCAAGCAGCATGGCCAAGCTGTATTTCTACTACGCGAGCATGAACGCGGGCAAATCGACCAACCTGCTGCAGGCCGATTTCAACTATCGTGAGCGCGGCATGGAAACCATGTTGTGGACCGCAGCGCACGATGACCGGGGCGGTGATCATGCTATCGAGAGCCGTATCGGCCTTCACGCGCCCGCCAACCGCTTCGACGCGACGACCGACTTGTGGACCGCCGTCACTGCATCCCATGCGACGCACCCGCTGTCGTGCGTCCTCGTCGACGAAGCGCAGTTTTTGACCAAATCGCAGGTGTGGCAACTGGCGCGGCTCGCGGACAAGGCCGGCATCCCGGTCGTCTGCTATGGGCTGCGCACCGATTTTCAGGGCGAACTGTTCGAGGGCTCCGCAGCGTTGTTGGGCATCGCCGATGCGCTGGTGGAGCTGAAGGGCGTGTGCCACTGCGGGCGCAAGGCGACGATGAACCTGCGGATCGACCAAAGCGGTGAGGCCGTGCGCGCGGGCAAGCAGACCGAGATCGGCGGCAACGACCGCTATGTCGCGCTCTGCCGCAAGCATTTCACCGAAGCGATGGACGGGGCAGGGACATGACCAAGGACGATTCTCTCGGCCTGCTCGTCACGCTGCGGGACGGCGACCTGACGCTTGAGCCCTTGCGCGAGGAGCACCGCGCTGCGCTGAAAGCGGTGTGCGCTGAAGACCAGAACATCTGGGAAATGTACGCGCTCAGCTACGCTCCCGACGCTTTTGACGACTCGTTCTACAAGCTGCTGACAAACCCTGCACGTCTGCCTTTCGCGGCAGTCTCGGGCGGCGAAATAGCCGGCGTCACGGCTTGGATCGACGCTAACCCTCGCTGGCTCAGCGCCGAGATCGGCAACACCTACCTTTCGCCGCGCTTCCGTCAGAACAAGGTCAACGGGCGGATGAAGCGGCTGTTGATCGCGCACGGTTTTGCCTGCGGGCTCAAGCGGATTCAGCTGTGCGTCGATACGCGCAACGAACGTTCGCAAGCCGCCTGCCGCAAGATCGGTGCGACGCTGGAAGGCGTGCTTCGCAACCACATGATCACCTGGACCGGGTATCTGCGCGACAGCGCGGTCTTTTCGATTGTCGAGCGCGACCGCGAAAGACTGGGCTACTGACATGAACCTCGAAGGTATCGTCTGGCAAATTGCCACGATTGCAATCCCGATGATCATGGCGATCGTTTTCCATGAGATCGCGCATGGCTGGATGGCGCGGGCGCTGGGCGATCCGACCGCGGCCGAAGCCAAGCGGCTTAGCCTTAACCCGCTGCGCCATGTCGATCCGTTCGGCACGATCATCCTGCCGGGGTTGCTAAAGCTGACCGGTGCGCCGGTGTTCGGCTGGGCCAAGCCGGTGCCGGTGGACTTCCGCCGCTTGCGTAACCCGCGCTGGGGTATGGTCGCGGTGGCGGCGGCGGGACCGGGTATCAACTTCATCCTGGCGGCATTCGCGGCAATCGGGCTTGGCCTGCTGGTCCGCGCGACCGACACGATGGGTGATCCCGGTATGGCGACGCTTTTCGTATCGGACAACTTGCGCAACTTCCTGATCGTGAACCTGTTTCTGGGCACGTTCAATTTGCTGCCGATCCCGCCGTTCGATGGTTCGCGGATCGTCATGGGAATCCTTCCCGCACCGCTGGCCCGTGTTTACGGCAAGATCGAACCCTATGGTTTTATCGTGGTGTTCGCGGTTCTGGTGATCTTCCCTTATCTGTTTCCCGAACTGCGGCTGATCGAACGGGTGGTCATGCCGCCGGTCCAGTGGATGGGCAGCCAACTCGCTTGGCTCGCCACCGCAGTCGCCGGTCCGGAGCCGATGTAAGGCGTGGTCGACGGCTGGATCATCCTCGACAAGCCGCTGGGGCTGGGGTCGACCCAAGCCGTAGCGGCGGTGAAGCGCAACTTGCGGCAAGCGGGCTTCGGCAAGGTCAAGGTCGGGCACGGCGGCACGCTCGATCCGCTGGCGACCGGCGTGCTGCCGATCGGCGTCGGCGAGGCCACCAAGCTGTGCGGGCGGATGCTCGATGCGAGCAAGGTCTACGAATTCACGGTCCAGTTCGGGCGCGAGACCGATACGCTGGACCTTGAAGGAAAGGTCGTGGCGGAGAGCGATGTGCGACCGTCCTGGGCGCAGGTCGAGGACGTGCTTTCACGCTTCACCGGCCCAATCGAGCAGGTCCCGCCTGCCTACTCCGCGCTGATGGTCGATGGGCAGCGTGCGTACGATTTGGCGCGGGCGGGGGAAATGGTCGAGCTGAAATCGCGCGCAGTCACGGTTTACGCACTAACCCCCGTTCGTGGGGGGGGGGGGGGGGGGCCCCCCCCCCCGGGGGGGGGGGGGGGGGGGCCCCCCCCCCCCGGGTGGGGGGGGCCCCCGGCCCCCCCCCACGGACACCACACCAAAAAAACCCCCC
>NZ_JACICY010000004.1:0-62054 GCF_014196055.1 Novosphingobium hassiacum | reverse complement strand
GGGGGTAATGTGGCCCCCTAATACGCCGCCCTGACCGGTTTCCCCAACAACCCCCGTTCTGTGCCGCGCCGTTTCCACACCCGGCGGTTAGTGTCTCGACTGCGCTCGACACGAACGGGCCTTGTGGCGAGGCGACGCTGACCGCCCATGTCTCCAAAGGCACCTACATCCGCAGCCTCGCGCGCGATATCGCCCGCGCGCTTGGCACCGTCGGCCACGTCACCATGCTGCGCCGCTTGCGTGCGGGGCCGTTCGACTTGTCCGGGGCGATTTCGCTGGACAAATTGAACGCGGTCGGTCAAGGCGCGCCCCTTGAACACGTACTCTTGCCGCTGGAGGCAGGGCTGGTCGACATCCCGGCTCTTAACCTCGATCCCGAGCAGGCAAGGGCGGTCCGACAGGGCCGCGTTCTGACGGGATTGCCCTTGGATGACGGGCTTCACTGGGCGAGACTAGGCACTGTGCCGGTCGCGCTGGTCGAGCTTTCAGGCGGAAGCCTGAGCGTTGTCAGAGGCTTCAACATCGCCGATGTCGCGGAGTGAATATATGTCGATTACCGTAGAGAAGAAGCTGGAAGTCATCCAGGACAATGCCCGCGCCGAAAACGACACCGGTTCGCCGGAAGTCCAGGTCGCGATCCTGACCAGCCGCATCAAGACCCTGACCGAGCACTTCAAGTTGCACCACAAGGACAACCACTCGCGTCGCGGTCTGCTGATGATGGTGAACAAGCGTCGTTCGCTGCTCGACTACCTGAAGAAGCGGGATGTCGCGCGGTACAACGCACTGATCCAGAAGCTCGGTCTTCGTAAGTGACCTAATCGTTCGGCCCGCCTCGGCGGGCCGTTTACGTATTGGGTCATCCCCGCGCAGGCGGGGATCTCGTTCGGGCTTCGCTCATGCAAGTTCGACCAAGCGGCCTGAGACCCCCGCCTTTGTGGGGGCGCCGTGTTGAAAAGACAGGTCTCGCAATTCGGTGAGGCAGGTCGAAGACGGGGCAAAAGCCCCACACCGGACCGGGACGGAAACCCCGGCAGCAAAAACCCGCGTGCAATAGGGCCGTGGGCTGAAGGAAGTTCAATGTTCGACGTCAAAACCGTATCGCTGGAATGGGGCGGCAAAACCCTCACTCTGGAAACCGGCCGTGTTGCCCGCCAGGCAAACGGCGCAGTCCTCGCCACTTACGGCGAAACAGTTGTGCTTTGCGCGGTCACCGCTGCAAAGTCAGTCAAGGAAGGCCAGGATTTCTTCCCCCTGACCGTCCACTATCAGGAAAAGTTCTCGGCCGCCGGTCGTATCCCGGGTGGCTTCTTCAAGCGTGAGCGCGGCGCGACCGAAAAGGAAACGCTTGTTTCCCGCCTGATCGACCGTCCGATCCGTCCGCTGTTCCCCGAAGGTTTCTACAACGAAATCAACGTGATCTGCCAGGTCCTCAGCTATGATGGCGAGACTGAGCCAGATGTCGTCGCGATGATCGCAGCATCGGCTGCACTGACCATCTCGGGCGTTCCGTTCATGGGTCCGATCGCCGCTGCACGCGTCGGCTTCAAGGATGGCGAATACACGCTCAACCCGTCGCTGTCGCAGGTTGCCGAAGGCCGCCTCGACCTCGTCGTTGCCGCTACCGATTCTGCCGTGATGATGGTCGAATCCGAAGCCAAGGAACTGACCGAGAACGAAATGCTCGGCGCCGTGATGTTTGCCCATGACGAAATCCGCAAGGTCGTCGGCGGCATCATCAAGCTGGCTGAAAAGGCCGCCAAGGAGCCTTGGGACATCGACCTGTCGGACAACACTGCCGACATCAAGAAGAAGCTCAAGGACGCCATCGGCAAGGATGTTGCGGCAGCCTACAAGCTGACCGACAAGTCGGCGCGCTCGAACGCTCTGAACGAAGCCCGCGCCAAGGCGAAGGCTGCGTTCTCGGACGAAACGCCGCAGACCCAGATGGTCGCGATGAAGACCATGAAGAAGGTCGAAGCGGACATCGTTCGCGGCGCCATCCTCAAGGACGGCACGCGCATCGACGGTCGTTCGACCACGCAGGTCCGTCCGATCGAAGCGATGGTCGGTTTCCTGCCGCGCACGCATGGTTCGTCGCTGTTCACCCGCGGTGAAACGCAGGCGATCTGCACCACCACGCTGGGCACCAAGGACGCTGAGCAGATGATCGACGGCCTCGACGGCCTGTCGTATCAGCGCTTCATGCTGCACTACAACTTCCCGCCCTACTCGGTCGGTGAAGTCGGTCGCTTCGGCGCTCCGGGCCGTCGCGAAGTCGGCCACGGCAAGCTGGCATGGCGCGCGCTGCACCCTGTGCTGCCGACCAAGGACGAGTTCCCCTACACGATCCGCGTCCTTTCGGACATCACGGAGTCGAACGGTTCGTCCTCGATGGCGACTGTGTGCGGTGGCTGTCTGTCGATGATGGACGCTGGCGTTCCGATCGATCGTCCGGTTTCGGGCATCGCGATGGGCCTGATCCTGGAAGGCGACAAGTTCGCCATCCTGTCGGACATCCTGGGCGATGAAGATCACCTCGGCGACATGGACTTCAAGGTTGCGGGCACCGCCAACGGCATCACCACGATGCAGATGGACATCAAGATCGCGGGCATCACGCGCGAGATCATGGGCAAGGCTCTGGAGCAGGCCAAGGAAGGCCGCGCACACATCCTGAACGAGATGACCAAGGCCTTGGGCGAGGCGCGTACCGAACTTTCGGCCCACGCACCGCGCATCGAATCGCTGCAGATCGACAAGTCGAAGATCCGCGACATCATCGGCACGGGTGGCAAGGTTATCCGCGAGATCGTGGCTACCACGGGTGCCAAGGTCGACATCGACGATGAAGGCCTGATCAAGATCTCGTCTTCGGATACCGCGCAGATCGAAGCCGCGCGCGCCTGGATCCTCGGCATTGTCGAGGAAGCAGAAGTCGGCAAGATCTACGACGGCAAGGTCGTCAACATCGTCGATTTCGGCGCTTTCGTGAACTTCATGGGTGGCAAGGACGGTCTCGTCCACGTCTCCGAAATGAAGAACGAGCGCGTCGAGCGTCCGCAGGATGTGGTCAAGGAAGGCCAGGCCGTGAAGGTCAAGGTCCTCGAGATCGATCCGCGCGGCAAGGTCCGCCTGTCGATGCGCGTCGTCGATCAGGAAACCGGTGCCGAACTGGAAGACACCCGTCCGGCACGTGAACCGCGCGAACCGCGTGGCGATCGTCCTGATCGTGGTGGCGGCGACCGTCGTGGCCCACGCGGCAACGACCGTGGTCCGCGCGGCGGCGGCGATCGTGATCGTGGTCCGCGTCGTGATGGTGGCGATCGCCCACGTCGCGACAGCGAAGACGGTCCGGCTCCTGATCACATGCCGGCGTTCCTCAAGTCCGACGACTGAGGCAAGGCCGCCAAGGCTGAATAAGGAAAGGGGCTCCGCTGCAAGGCGGAGCCCCTTTTCTTGTCGGCTCTAGACAGGAACAGCCAAGGGTGTTCGCCGCAGTGTAGACTTCAACAATTGCGCCAGTGGCTTCTCGATCCAGCGGTGGACAAGCACGCCGACAATCGCTGAGAAGCCGACCGTCAGCGGGATGACAATGAGAGGGTGCGCCGGATAACCGGCAAGCGGAAGCACGAGCAAGTTGAACGTCGCGAAATGCATGAGGTAGATCGCGTATGACGCATCGCCCAACACGTTCAGCACCTGCATCGAACGCGAACGCGGGTCTGGCAGGCTCGCTTCGGCTCCCGCCATGCCTGCCACGATCAGCAGGGCGGGCACCGTGACAGCCAAGGTGTAAGGTACAGAAGGATCGCGCCCCAGCCATGCGAGTAGCCCAAAGCCGATGACGGCGCACCATGAGGGCAGCTTGACCCGATACCAGGCAATCAGCATTCCCCCTGCGAAATCGAGCAGGCGCGGATGCAGATACGTACTGCTCCAGGCGTTGGGGGAGAGAAGCTCGCTGCCAAGCGCGACAAGGCACAGGACGGCGACCGTGATCATGACCGACCATCGGCGCGGCAGCGCCATCGACAACGCGAAAATCAGGTAGAACGCCATCTCGAGGTTCAGCGTCCAGCCCACGTCGAGCACCGGCTTCGCGACGCTGGTCCCGTCTGCGCTGGCCAGCGGCAGGAACAGCAGGGATGCCAGCAGCCGCTGTTCGTCGCCTGACTTGGTCAGTCCTACAGCAAACAGGAAAAACGTTGCGAACCAGTACAGTGGCACGACACGCAACAATCGCCGTCTGATGAAATCACCCGCGGCATGAGGCCGTCGCTTGGTGGAAGTGACCATCACGAAGCCGGATATGACGAAGAAAATAGCGACGCCGTACTTCATCCAGATCGCCGCATCACGAGGTAGATCAGCGACCATGCCGTAGCTGAAGGTGTGGTAGACCACGACCATCAGGGCAGCGATCCCGCGCAGACAATGGATCGATCTGAAATATTGCTCGTCTGCCATGCACCCATCCAAATTGTGTCGGGACCATAGCCTCGCCTCGATAAGATTGCGTAAACCGGCGCACTTTGACCGGGCGACGCAGCCAATGGCGTGCGGGAAGGGCACTCATTGCATTTTTGGATTTTTGCGCGTATAGCTGGCGCATCGATGAAATGACCACGGTAGGCATCATCGGCTGAGAGACCCCATGCGCTCCCGCTTACGCAGTGGGAGTCCGTCTTGGACCTCAATCTTCTCTATTTTCAACATCAGCTATCGCTGATGTGCGCTGTGGCGACACCCAGTCGTGCCCGGCGCACACACCATCTTGCTTCGGCAGGTTCTGTCGCAGGGGCGATCCAGGCTTATCAGTTGCGCAAGGGCGCAGCGGCAGCCGGCGATTGGCGGCGCGCAACCGACGATGCTCGACCGCTCGACAATTCAGAATCAAGGATACCAGCATGAGCCGCGCAATGAACCTCCGCCTGCCCGAAGCCAAAGTCCGCTCCAGCTGCGACAAGGCGGGCGTGTCGATCAGTGCGATCGAAACTCTGCCATCGGGCGGAACGCGCCTCGTCTGCACCCGCGAAGAAGGCGCCGACGATATGCGCGTGATTTTCCGCACCCAGATCATCGACGGCAACGTGCCGCGCTACGCCTTCCAGCGCAGCCAGAGCTCGCGCTACTAGAGCCTGATGACATTAGATTGCCCCACCCTGACGGAGTCGATTTTGGTTTGAGGGGAGGCGTGAGGAGTGAGCGATGCCGTAGCATCGTGATCGACGAACAACGCTCCCACAGGGCAAAATCGGCCCGCCCCGAAGGGGTTGGACTACAAAGCCCCGTGGACTGCGTTGCGGCCCTTGCAGGGGCAGCCGGCCCCTGCTGCGCGCCACGCCTTGCCACGGGGCTTTGTAGTCCAATCAGGGTGGATCAATCTAACGTCATCAGGCTCTAAAGCCGCCGTTCAGGCTGCGTCCTGCATAGGCGGCGGCTCTTGCCCCGCCAGCAGGATGCGGTTGCGCCCGGACTCCTTGGCTGCATAAAGCGCCTCGTCTGCCGCGCGCAGGGCTTCGCTCTTGCCGGGGTAGGCAAACACGTCGGCAATCCCGCCCGAAAAGGTGACACGGCCGAACGGCATGTCGGTCGCCCGGTTGACGAGCCGACGCTCCGAAATTTCCTCGCGCGCGGCGTCGAGCCGTTTGTAGGCCTTTTCAGGGGTCAGCGCCCGGAACAGCACGGCGAATTCCTCACCCCCGTGCCGCGCGACATGGCAGCGCGAATCCGAGATGCGGTCGAGCGTTTCTGCTACGACCTTGAGCACGCGATCGCCTGCGGCATGTCCGTGCGTATCGTTGACGCGCTTGAAATGATCGATGTCGACAAACGCGACGCTCAGCGATTCACCGCTTGCCTGCGCCAGCGCCAGTTCCTTGTCGAACAGCAGCTCGAACGCGCGCCGGTTCGGAAGGCCCGTCAGGTGGTCTTCATCGGCCACGCGACGGGCCTCTTCCAGGTTCTGCTGGAGGGACTCGACGCGGGTGTGCGACGCGTTCAATTCCTGTTCGATTTCGCGCGTCCGGCTGACCATCGCGCGGGCAAGGGTCGCCAGTTCGGTGATCACCACCCCTGCCTTGCTGACCTGCTCGAGATCGTCAACGTGCTGCTGCAAGGCCGCGCCGTACTCGCTTGTTGCACTGCGCGCGCTGCCGGCTGTCAGCGCGAATTCGTTGAGGCTTTCCTCGAGGCGAGACATCAGCGTGTTGAGCTGCTCGGCAGCTGATTCGCCTTCGTGTTCGCGTGTTGTCTGCTCAAGCCATGCCAACGTGATCGGCAACCCGAGCTCGCTGCGTTCGAGGATTGCTTGCGACAATTTCGGGTTGGCATTGGTCACGCAGTCGTAAGCGATGCCCAGGGTGCGCGGCATGACCTCAAGGTCATGGTCGATCAGAAACTCTGAAACGCGGTTGAGCATCCGGCGCTTTGCGGGCAACCAGATGTCTCGCGCGGTAAGATCGCGCGGCCCATCGGACGAAGCGTCGAGTTCGGCTTCGCCACCCCGTTCTTCATCCTTGATGCCAAGCCATTTGCGCAAGCGCGATCGCGAACCTCGCGAGGGATCTTCCTGAGTCATGCGATCAAGGACGGCGGGCGCGAGGTGGTATTAACCACTTTCGCGCCCGTTAATGGCCCCTAAGAGTTCGCCCGGCTCAGCGTACGCGCGGCCCGCCGAACGGCATCGGCGGCGGCGGGCGACGATGCCCACGCGGCAGTTGCGCCTGGAAGGCACGACCGCAGTGATCGACGCAATAGGGGAAGCCCGGATTGACCTTGTCGCCACAGAAATGGAAGTCGGGCTCGCCAGGATGACCCATCGGCCAGCGGCAGATACGATCGTTGAGATCCAGCAAGCTGGTTTTCTCGGCAATTTCGGGGCTCGGCCGTGCCGGGACGAGGCGTCGTGGCGGAGCAGGCGGGATTGGTGCCTGCTGGTCGCCCGGACCCTGGCGCAGAAATCCGCCCGGACCTACCGAAACGATCCGCGGGGTTGGTGCAGGCTTCGGCGCATCACCGTCCGCCGCAGACCTGGGCTCCGGTGCAGGCGCGGCTGCGCGCGGGGCAGGTGATACTGGGGCGGCAAAGGGGGGCGGTGCCTGTCGCGGCGCAGTGGCGCGTGGCTCCGATGGAGGAACCGCAAGCTTCGGCGGCTTGACCGCAGCCGGTGCCGCAGGAGCCTCGACCTTCTCATTGGCCTTGACCGGTGAGGGCCGTGCCTTGAGGCCGAGGCGATGGGCCTTGCCGATCACCGCGTTGCGGCTGACGCCGCCAAGTTCCTCGGCGATCTGGCTGGCGGTCGAGCCGCCCTCCCACATCTTCGTCAGCTTCTCGATCCGTTCTTCGGTCCAGCTCATGCCTTAACGCGTCCTTCGTGAGGTGGGGCAGTGCCCGACCAATAAATCTCTTCCGGCCCCGGCCGGTCGCCAACTGCCTCGCGGGCGACTGCCCGCTCGGCCAAACCTTGCCAACGGCGAGCCAGCGCGATACCGCCCCGATCATGCCCGATCAACCGACCCGTAGCGCAGCACATTTCACCCCACCGGGACAACCGGTGTTCCGCAGCTTCAACACTTTGGGGCTGTGGACTCTCTATATGAAGGAAGTGCGGCGCTTCTTCAAGGTGCAGACCCAGACGATCTGGGCTCCTGCGGTGACAACGCTGCTTTATCTGATGATTTTCACGCTGGCGCTGGGCGGTGGGGCCAACGGCACTCGCATCGTGCTCGGCGTGAACTTCGCCAGCTTCGTCGCGCCGGGCCTGATTGCCATGGCCATGATCAACAATTCGTTCGCCAACTCGAGCTTCAGCCTGCTCGTCGGCAAGATTCAGGGGACGATCGTCGATTACCTGATGCCGCCGATCTCGAATGGCGAACTGATGGTCGCGCTGGTCGGTGCGGCGGTAACCCGCGCGGTGCTGGTCGGCGTTGCCGTGGCGGGCGCGATGCTGCTGTGGCCCGGCGTTTCCTTGAGCATCGCGCATCCCTGGGCGGTGATCTGGTTCGGCCTGATGGGCGCTGTGCTGCTCGCGCTGATCGGTGTCCTGGCATCGATCTGGGCCGAAAAGTTCGATCATAACGCGGCGATTACCAACTTCGTGATCACCCCGCTGTCGATGCTTTCCGGCACCTTCTACGTAATCAGCAACCTGGCTCCCGCTTTCCAAACGGTAAGCCGGATGAACCCGATCTTCTATGTGATCTCAGGCTTCCGCTTCGGTTTCCTCGGCAAAAGCGACATCGGCGACGACAATCTGGCCGTGCTTCACGGCGCCATCGGGCTCGGCGTTCTGAACGTCGTGCTCGCGGCGCTGCTCTACGCGCTGCTGCGTTCGGGATGGCGGCTCAAGAACTGAGCTAAGGCGTCAGTGCGACAGGCTGCGCCGCAAGCGATAGCGGCCGTTGCGATAGCCCTCGAACATCTCGTCGAGTGAGGGATGGTCGATCGGGCCTGCCTCCGCATCCGCCAGCAAGTTCTGCTGGCTGACGTAGGCGACGTAGCTGCTCTCGTCGTTTTCGGCGAGCAGGTGATAGAATGGCTGGTCGCGCGTCGGGCGGATGTCTTCCGGGATCGACTCGTACCACTCCTCGGAGTTGGCGTAGACCGGGTCGACATCGACCACGACACCACGAAACTCGAACGTGCGATGTCGTACGACATCCCCGATCGAAAAGCGCGCCGACGATACCGGAGGGGCCAAAATATCGCGCCCCGCCTGGGGCGAAAAGAAACTCGCACGGTCCATTACCGCGATATAGGCGCGAGCGCTTGCGCAAACAAGCGAGGCCGTGGAAAAGGCGGCAGCTTTTCGCTTGGCAAGCCTGAAGCCATGCGCTAACGGCGCGTTTCTTCGACCGGGCATGCCCTTACAGGCGCTCAACGACACTTCGCGGAGAGGTGGCAGAGTGGTCGAATGCACCGCACTCGAAATGCGGCATACGGGTGACCGTATCCAGGGTTCGAATCCCTGCCTCTCCGCCAAGTGCCATTTCCATCGACATCCACTACCCTCCAGAAACCCCCGGAATGCCGGGGTTTTCTTGCCTTCTGAATTCCGCTATGTTCGCTTTATGTTCTATGGCAGCCAGAGCAGAGTGTGGGGAAGGGTGTGGGGAAAGAATTGAGGCGGATCGATGGGAAACCTGACAGCAATCAAGGTACGTAACCTGAAGAACCCGGCCGATATCTGGATGGCGACGGGCTGATGCTCGACCTTACCGGACCAGGCAAGGGGAGTTGGCTGCTACGAATCCAGATCGCCTGCAAACGGCGCGACGTAGGCCTTGGCTCCCTTCAGCCTATCTCGCTTGCAGAGGCACGGGAGGCGGCAGCCGAGATGCGGAAGCAGGCTCGCGCTGGGCTGGACCCCCTGCTTGAGCGGAAGAAGGCGCAAAAGAAGGTCCCGACTTTCGCGGAGGCAGCAAAGAGCGTGTTCGAGGAACACAAAGCCTCCTGGAAAGAAGGAAAGCATCAGATTCAATGGTGGACGACGCTTGAGCAGTATGCCTTTCCCACCCTCGGAAAACTTCTCGTGTCAGACATCGAAGGACCAATGATCCGGGATGTTCTTGCGAAAATCTGGCTGTCTAAGCCCGAGACGGCGAGAAGGGTGCGACAACGGATCGCAACCGTCCTCGATCGGGCATATGCCGAGGGTCATCGAGCAGGCGAAGCACCCATGCGATCGCGGCTCGGGGGCTACCCAAACAGCCCAGAAAGGACCGGCATTTTGCGGCCATGCCCTACTGCGAAGTACCGTTGTTTGTACAAAACTTACGGGAGCGCTGCGTTGTCAGCAGGCTGGCGTTGGAATTCCTCATTTTGACTGCAGCCCCGATCGGGAGAGGTGCGGGGAGCGTGCTGGGCGGAGTTCGATCTTCGCAATCAGCTCTGGCTTATCCCCGCCGAGCGCATGAAGGCCGGCGTTCAGCATCAGGTTCCGCTATCCAATGCAGCGATCGCCGTGCTGGCACTGGCTATGAAGTTCAAGCGCGAAACGGACGACCTTGTGTTCCCCGGGCAAACGGCCAGAAAGCCTCTGTCGGATATGACACTGCTGCAAATCCTGCGCAAGCGAGACCTAAAGTACACCGTGCATGGGTTTCGGTCTGCATTTCGGGACTGGGCGGCCACAGAATCGAGCTATCTCGGTCAAGTCGCAGAAGCCGCCTTGGCACACACCGTTTCAAATAAGGTCGAAGCAGCTTATCGCAGGACGACCTTTCTGGAAAAGCGCAAAGGTCTTATGGCTGACTGGGAAAGGTTTTGCTGGGGCAGGCCTGGCTAGCCCAGCTTCGTAATGACGTCTGACATATCAATTTGTCCTGACGTCGCAGCGGATTTCGCTATCAGGGCTGCGATGCCGCAGCGGCCCCGATCCACTCAAGGCGAAGCCGATCGTATCCGATTGCTTCGCCTTCCACGCTTACGATCGACCCAATGGGCTGGTCGATTTCCGTTTCAGATTGCAAAACCCACACCGCATCGTCCGCAGTTGTCAGCAACCAACCGCGGCTGCTTTGCGTCAAAGTTCCCGATGCTCTGATACGCCGGCTCACGTCATTCTCCAACTTCGTGCATCGCGCTGTATTGCGATGCGGAACGCTTCCAATTGCTCAGTACCGTGCGGACATAATGCGGTGTTTCCTGGTTGTGCGGTATGCCGCGTGCGGCCTCTACCCGACCGGGGCCCGCATTGTAAGCAGCAAGCGCCAGATGGATCGTTCCGAACTTGTCGATCAAGCGGTGCGCCTGCTCAACCATGCCAATGCGCTGCAGATCCGGCTTGAAGGATCAGGGCTGGCCCGCCGCGAGCTCAGTGGTTCGATACGGCTCGACGATCCCCAGGGCTTTGTCGAAACGCTTGAAGCGCTTGGCGGTATTGCCATCGACCAACGCGCAGGCGTGATTGTCGTGCGATCTTCCTGAGCAGCTTGGGCTGAAAGTTGCCAAATATCACGATCTGCTGATTACCTGTGTTCATCTGATCGCCGTGCGCTGACAGCGCGACGCTTTCCCCAAGCAGCTGAGAGGGGAGGGTGCGGGCCCTTTGTGCCCATGTCCGGCTGCGCCATTTCCCGAGCGGAGTGATCGCGTCCTGCCGGTTGTGGGTCTTCGCCGGCAAGGCATGCCAAAAAAATCTGGCGGGTCTTTTCGCGCGTCGCCGTCCCAACTCATGCGCGTCCCTTGAGATGGACGCCAGGGAGGCAATCATGACGTCCACACCATCGATCAATGCCATCGTCTACGCTCTGCTTAGCAGTGCAATCACCATCGCAGCCCCGGCGCACGCGCAAAGCGACGCCGTTCATGCAATCGACTTGCCCGCGCAACCGCTCGCCCAGTCGCTGCGTGATCTGGCAGCAAGTTCGGGGACCACGATCATCGCTGACGCCCAAACGGTCGCGGCAAGGCAAGCG
This sequence comes from Novosphingobium hassiacum, assembly GCF_014196055.1. GTDB lineage: Bacteria > Pseudomonadota > Alphaproteobacteria > Sphingomonadales > Sphingomonadaceae > Novosphingobium > Novosphingobium hassiacum. The sequence continues at coordinate 50,628 of NZ_JACICY010000004.1, read as the reverse complement.
CCTGCGCTCAAGGGAACCGGTGCCACTTCGTCAGGAGATACCACATGCACAAGCCCTTTTCAGAACAGCTCGCCGGTCTCGATCTTGCAGGCTTTTCGGTCGGTCCCGCGCCGCTTACCACCACGGATTTTCCGGCAACTGATGCCGTTGCCCAAACACTGAGCGCTGTCTGGTCCGAACTTTTCGCCCTGCTCACCGATACCGCTTTGGAGGCCGATGCCGAAGACCTAGGCTGGGCGGTCGTCAATCTGTTTCATCGCTGCGCCGAACGCAAGTCCGGGACGCTCGACCGCGCGACCGACGAAGTCCGAGCCCTCGTTGCGACAGCCGACGGATCCGAAGTGCACACCCACGATCTCGAAGTCCAAGTGGAACGGGCACAATGCGCCGAACAAGCGCTGATCGCGTTTGAGGAAATGCGCGAGATCGCAGCAGCCCTATACCTCGACGAGTTCGGCCATTCCTGGAAGCCTGCTTCGAGTTCACGGTTCAGCCACGGTGCGACTTTCACCTCGGCCCTGGTTCAGGGCCGGGACTTCATGCGCGCGCGGGCCGAAGCCAAGCGCCGCGCGGCGATGCCCGAAGGAACGCCGGTCATCTTTGCCGGAGGACGCATGAAGCCTGGTACCGAGGCCGATATCCTGACCTTTGCCAACAACGTCTGGACAGCGCTCGACAAGGTCCGTGACCGCGTGCCCGACCTCGTTCTGGTCCATGGCGGCGATACCAAGGGCGTTGATCGCATCGCTTCCTCCTGGGCCGAGCGTCACAAGGTTGCGCAAGTGGTCTTCGCTCTGGACTTGCGTTTGGGTGCACGCGCCGGGTTTCAGCGTAACGAGCGCATGCTGTCGCTTGATCCGCGATATCTTATCGCCTTTCCGGGTAACGGCGTCCTCGAACGCCTGGTCATCGATGCAAAGAGCCGTGGAACCACGGTCGTCGACCGTCGTGGTCCGCTGGGCACCAACCCCAAGGCAAGGGCTGCCCCGGCGTGAGCCGGGCGCCAGCCATACCGCTTAAGAACGCGATGCTCTGTTTGGATCGGTGAAGGCGAGCCGTCATGTGGACACGTCTTCATCGAAATGACGCGCGAGCTATACGCCACTTCGCTGCAAACCAGTCGTTGATCACGTAATCACCCGGCGCCATGGGGTGCACTGCCGCTGCTTGCTATGCGCAACGCATGAGCCCACGTGCTCAGGCGCACCACACAGGTCCGACCGGCGTTTATGCGTGGAGCAAATACGCCACCGGAATTCTGATCCGGTATGGTTCTGGCGGGTTGTTTCCCTGAGTGCTTGACCACCGACCTTGCCGACCGTGGCGAGACCTTGCGCAATTCGCGGTGACGATCCACGTGGACATTGCTCCCGTGTGGTACATTTCGCTGGCTGAAGTCTCTTTGTTGAACCTTGCCCTCGCGCGCATGATGCTGGTGAAGTTTGCGCGTCGGCAATCCCGGAGGACGGCGGGCGGGGAGGGGGCAGCACCCCATCGGGTGGATCCGCTTTAATTTAGGGCCTCCAAGGGCCTGATCGACCTGCCTTGAGGTCCATCCCGGCTCGACGAACCTGCCTTGAATCAACCCCGGCACAGTCTTGCAACCCCGCGCTTGCACGGCCGTGTTGCCGCCTTGCTGCGCAGAGGCGTCTGCCCGCACCACCCGTGGCATGGGCGAGGTTTCCCTGCGTTCGTCCGGGACGCCCTTCGGTGCAAGACCGACCGGGGCCGCTTCTTCATCCTGGTTCGCAGCCGGGAATGAACCCGCAAGCGCTGCAGATCAGGAGAAGATCCCATGACCAATCTCGTCATCCTCGTTGGCCGCATTGCCCGCGATCCCGAAACCCGCACCACCTCAGGCGGAACCGCCATCACCACGATCTCGGTCGTCACCGACCGTCCAGCCCGCAAGGACGGCAAGACCTACAAGGACGAAAACGGCTTTACCGCCAAGGACAGCGAATTCCACCGCGTGACCTGTTTCAACGGCCTTGGCAGCAATGTGGCCAAGTACTGCGGCAAAGGCCAGCTCGTCACTGTCGAAGGCCGTATCCACTACACCCAGTGGGAAGACCGCGATGGCACCAAGCGCTACGGCTGCGAAATCATCGCCGATGCAGTCGATTTCCTGAGCAAGGGACGGCAGTCGGGCAACGAAGGCGCTCCCGATATCGACGAGGACTAGCAGCCCCACTCGATCGCCAAGTGCTCCGGCAGCAATCGCTGCCGGAGCATTCTTATCGCTGTCGTATCCGCAGCAGGGAAACATGGATGTCAAAGGGCATGTGCCATCATCTTGGTTAGGCAGTAGAAAGCCGATCTATAGCGGCTTCGACGCCAAGTGCCATCGATGTGCGAAGCAGTTGCCGCAGCCTTGCCGGTTCCATCACCTCGGCGCCGCATTCGAGCAGAACTTTGCTGAGGTCGGCTGCGGCGGCCTCGCGCAGCGCCGTCTCGCGGTTCATGAGTTCTTCGCGCTCCGCCCTGAGCCTGATCAGAGCATCGCGCGCACTTGCCTTGGACCTGGCCATATCGGATTCCTTCAACCGGCCTTCGTGTCCCCTCTTCGATGATTTTGTCACTATCGGCGCGAGAAGCAATCACGACATCGCAGCCAAGCTGCTGCCTTGTTTGCGCCGGATATGCTTGCAGGCCTGCTGTGATTTTGCCGGAACGCCGTTCTTTCGGGTAAAAGGCGAAGAACTTTCAAAGCGTTGCGCCGCGCAAACGTTACAACGTCTGCACACCATGCTTGTTGGTGAACTGTCCAAAAAAATGGCTTGTTCAACTGGCTGCAGCAGATTGCGTTGTGACATTGGCTCGTGACGGAATCTGGCTTAGTTCGGATTTTCAACCGCTGAACCTTGCGGTTGGACAGGGCGTCCGATTTCATGCCGATCTGATGGTTTTCGTGACCAGGTCATCAATACAAAATTGATTCGCACTGAGCCGAGACACCCAGACTAGGATCTTGATGGATCGACTTGATTTCACCGCCATTTGCGTCGGCAGTCGCCTGAAAAGCGGTCGTTCGGCGGCAGATTGAGCCTTGTTGACATCTGCCATTCATTCACAATTATATGACTTTGCCTAGCGCCATACATCGGCGAGTCACACAGTGACTGCCAATGGCCGCTAATCTCGCATATCATCCGACCCTACAACACCATGACTATTGAGTTCTTGGAACTAGCCTCCGAACTCTAAATCAGTCTGATGGGGCTGCCACGCAAGTCAAACTCGGCCCATTCACGGTGTCTCTGGCGTCCATTCTGTATAGATGATAGTCCACCTCGAGCAATTTTCGCATCCATCATCGAGATGCTCGACGTAACCCGTTATCCAGGCCGCGTCGTCTTTGAAGTAGCAATTGCCCGCATCGCTCGCGCTCGCCTTGCCCTGCTTTACCAGCCAAGCAAGAAAACGTGCATAAAGCTGCTCACCGTTTGAAGCATCTGCCCCGGTACTCAGCTTGGACGCAAAGAACGTACTTGCTGCATCATGGCTCACAACGCACACATGATAGGCACCGTGGCCCACCGGAACTTGGGCGGTGGAGCTTTGCGCCATTGCCAGAGCGCCCATCGCGACTACTGACATCTGTTTAGCCAATCGTTTCATCCCGTTTCTCCGTATCAATCACGAGCTCTGCGAACCGGCAAATCTTGCGTCTCTTATCTGAAGATGAGGAAAGGGGGCCAGCGCAACTGACGAAGGCCCCCTGTCACGCATTAGCTTAGAAGCGGAAGCCTAGGCCAGCCGTGTAGGTCGAAAACCCCTTGGCTTGAACCGTGCTGAATATCAGACGCATCACGTCGCGGAACTGCTTTGGCGTGTCTTCCCTGCCCCGTAGGCCGAAAGAGATCGTGCCTTCGTGGAAATTGTTGTTGTACAGCTTGTCACCGGCAAAATTGGTGAACGTGTAGCTTGCACGAAGCGACGTAGCCCGATCCATAACCCGCATCTTCAACGGAAGTTCATAGGCAGCGCCGTTCCGGAACAGCCAATTCTTCACGTCCGGGTTAAGGTTGATATCGCCGGGCGTTTTCAGCGTTGCTGAATAGCCGACCATGTTCCCGATGACCAATTGGCCACGTCCCAAGCCGCGGATGACATAACGACTAGCCACCGACCCTTGAGCGATATGACCGACGGACCCCTGGTCGGCGGAATAGACTATGCCATAGGAAACGCGCGGCTCGAGCGACCAGTTGGTCTTGATTGGAACCTCGAGCGCCAATCCGATCTGGCCATTATAAGCCGTAGCACCCTTGATCCGCGTAAAGCTGAACGGCAGGTCGAGCTTCAGGCGGGCACGGTTGCCCTCGAACACGCGCCAGCCCTTTGCTATACGCGCATCGATCCGGGTGATGTCGAAGCGTCCGGCCGAGCCGCTGGCGAACTGACCGCCGATGATCCACGGATCGCCAGCCGAATTGGCGCCCGCCGCGGGGTCGATCTCGACAAGCGAATCCCCCTCGGTAAGATCGAGTGCGCTGCGCGCCATGGTACCCTGCAACGAGAATGGATTGCCAACCAGCGGGTCGACCGGCGAGAACCTGGACCGGGCAGTACCAAGGCATTGCGTAATCCGTTGGGCTGTAGCCGAACTGCCGTCATCGACTTCAGTGTCGAACTGATTGAATGATTCCTGCCGCGTGGCGCCGTTGTACGTGAAGCTACATACATTGCCCGCTCCGGCAGAAATCGTGTTGCCTGTGCCAGGATCGACAAAGCGCAAGGTCAAGACGCTGCTGTTTTCAGCGTAGCCTGCAATCACCGGGACGCCTTGAAGATCGAACACGCCACTTATGCGGCCGACCTGTGAATAGATCGCACCAAGCGTCGGCTGATTGATATAAGCGGCAATCTCGAATGGATCGAGATAGCTTGTGATTTCATCGATTGTCGATTGCTCGAACGAGCGCTCGACATTTGGTAGCCCGAATGCAGGTGCGGCCAGTTGCACACCGATCCGGAAGTTTCCATCCAGCCCCTCATAGTTGCCATAATTTGGTACTGATTGCGCGTTTGCGTCATCGACCAAGCCAAGAGTCGACACCGCTCCGAACAGCACTCCACCAAGGATTTTTTTCACGTATTCCCCCCATTTCACGGTGCGATCCACCGAATTTCCCGTCGTAAATATATCGCTTCTCGGCGAAATCTTTCCATGAACTGCCCAATTCACAGAGTTCGAATTCAACCCACTGAGTAAGCTGACATTTTGTTTTTCAGAGGACCAGCCTTATGAAATTTGGACTCCCGCAATCCCCTAATGATTTTCATTACTCATGTGCATCTCCCCCTAGGGGGATTGGGCGGTGCCGATCCTCAATTTTTGGATTTTGAAATAGTCACCTATGGCTATTTGCTGCTTGTTCGGCGTGCGGGCGTAAACTAGACAACACCATTACAAGCAGTTCCGACAACAACTGGTGCTGGATGCCGCCGCTTAGAGAAGCTGACATCGCTGATCCCGATTGGGACGAATTGTTCTTGTCTGCTGCCGTCAATCCGGCTCTGTGGCTCCACGCCCTGGACGCCATGGCTAATGCCACGGGGTCTTCGCACGGTCAGTTGATCGGCATCGGTGCTGACCGGACAATGCCCTTCAATCTTGTCACGGGTTTTTCCGAGCATGATATCCTGCGCTCGCTGGACGCCGGCGGGGCGTCTCCCGAAACAAACTACCGCATCGCAGCCAATGACGTGAATATTGGACGGGGAGCTTACGATCCGGTGCTGCACGAGGAGCACTACGACGCAGTTATCCCGCAACTGACTTCGCGAAACTATGTCGATTTCTGCGCTGAGCTCGATATTCCGAACGGCTGCCAGACCAATCTGGTGATCGACAATCGTGGATTGATAGGGTTGGCGATTTTGCGATCGCGCAAGGATGGGCGCACACGCCCCGCGCAGCGCCGTCGGTTTGGTCACGCGGCTGAGAGTGCTCGCCGTGCCGTACGGCTTCAGGAGCGTCTTGAGAACGACCAGGCCAGGCTTCTGGCCGGTACATTCGAGGCCATGGAAACGACCGCCTTCATCCTTGATGGCCGCGGTCATGTGCGGGCACTGACCTTAAAGGCGGAAGAACTCGTGCGAAGCGGAAAAGTGCGGCTGGTTGCCGGAGAACTCCACGCGGCGGGTAGCCCTTTCTCGCTCAAATATTGTTGCGAAATGCTGACCGATTTGCACGGACACCCGCATGTCCGCACCAGCATCGGCGCCGAAAACGATGAAGCGCCTTTGTTTTTTGAAGGGTTCCGCCTTCCGCGCCAGCCATGGCAGTTCGGCTTACCGCCACAGGCCATCCTGATCACAAGGGCACCCAGCCGCGACCGAGCCGGAATTACCGGATTTTTGCAGATGCTCTACGGATTTTCGTCTGCCGAAGCGGACATCGCCATGCGCCTGTTCAACGGGCAGGGTCGTGCAAGCATCGCTTCAGAGCGTGAGGTAACGCCTGATACTCTGCGCGGCCAGATCAAGTCGCTGCTCAGCAAGGCGGATTGTTCCAACGAAGCAGCCCTGATGCGCTTGCTTGCATCGATTGTGAACTGATTGCTACCGGCTGAGAATAAACTGCCCTAGGGCCGGTCACCTGTATATATCTCGGCAATAGAAACGCTGCTTCGGCCCGGAGCAGCAGCCAGAATGCGCTTTATCGGCTCAACCACCTTGCCGAAGCTGCGTTGCCCCTCGAGTGTTTGCAAGAATAGCCGGAACTCGGTCTGCTCGGCTTCCGAAACCACAGCTACGACGTGATCGACTCCAAATGGTTCTACAACCTGCGCCTCGATCAACAAGAGGACACCATCGGATTGAAGCTGCCCCTTGCCGTCTGCTTCGTCGACCGGAAAGATGCGCTGAACGGTTCCGTCCGAAGCGACATTGAAAACCGTCGCGTAAGCACCTTGCTTCAGTGTCGCTGATGAGCGAAGTCTGATTTTTACGGAAGTTCCGGCGACATAACGGGCGCCATCCCGAAGTGGCGAGATGGCCAGTTGCGCGCGCGCTTCGTTGATCATGGGCCGAAGGTTTTCGAGCGCGCTCCATTTGTCGAAAACGCCGATCAGTTTTGCAGTTGAATTCACTTGCGATGCGACAACGTCACCTGATCGGCGGATGAGCGCACCGGCAGCATAGTCCCACACAAAATCGGCATCCTGCGCTGAATCCATAACTTTCCAGGTTGCGGCTGGTGAGGACAGCATGGCTGTTGCGCGTCTATCTTGCGCAAATATGCCGGGCAGCGGCGTGCTCACCGGTCGTGTCGCTTGAACATTGGAGGACGCAAACAGTCGGGTCACCTCCTTACCATTGACGTAGGACGTCTTTGGACGCTGACGTTGCCCCGTCAGCGTCCGCACTTGGCCATCCACATATATGGATATTTCAGCAGCGCTGACGGACCCGTCTGCGTCCAGATCCGCAAGTAAAGTTTTGCCGTCAGCACCACGCTCGGTCAGGCCCTGCTCGAACGCGTAAGTGAGCAGGCCGCGCGAAGGCCCCTCTTCAGTCGGCATCGGCATTTCTTGTGCAAGCTCTTCGTCCTGGGATGCGGCAATATAGATCAGGTTCGACAGATCCTCCCGCTCCGCCGCGTCGCCTGGGAGAGTGTTCCTGTCCTGATAATTCAACACCGCCGGAAACTTCGGACCTGGCCGCGATACCAGTTGTAGTTGGGAAGATACCGCACGCAGGGCGAGGCGAGGGGTAAACCTGTAGGAACGCGTATCGACCGAGCGGTGCAACGTGCCCGAATGGCAGGTGTCAGCGATCATCAGGATCTGGACATCTGGCAGAACATAGCGTGACAGCCATCCGTAGATGTCCTTGTCTACGATAAATCGTTCTGGGTCCTGATTTTCGGGGTCAAACCCCGCCAGTGGCAGGAATTGATCGAAATCGCCGTCCCGGGTCCCTTTGACTTTGGCTTCGGCCTGCGCGCCATGCCCGGAGTAATAAAACAAGATCCAGTCGCCTGGCCGCGATCTTAGACCTAAAGCATGCAGAGCGGTCTCGACTGTTGTGCGGGTCACGTTTCCATCACGCAAGACAGTGACATCGCTTGCACCTTCTTTGCGTGCCAAATCTTCCATCGATGAAAGATCGTTGGCGGGGCCTTCGAGGTCAGAAATCACGGGAGACGAAAATTGCGAGACCCCGACAAGAAGTGCGCGCACTTCTGCATGGGCGGCAACCGGGACGGAAATCATAAAGAAACCTATTAAAAGCCGGACAGCGATTCTCGCCTTGGTGCTGATCACTGCCACTTCCTTAGTTTTTGATTGCATGGATTTCACCAATCCATAAACCTCGTGACAAAGACGACGCAAACCTTTTGCACTAGTTGCCTCGGCGGCTGGGGAGGTTTGCCAAGCTATAGAGACAGTGCGTCCATGAAAACTGCCATTGCCTTGAGTGTTGCATTTTGCCTGACTGTTTCGCCCTCCGCTACAAATGCGCAGCAATCCGAAGCATCGAAGCCTGCAGAGCCCGGCGCTGTCAAACGCGGCGTCGTGATCTTGCAAGGTCAGCCCAAGCCGATGGCAGCGCCCGTCGTCAATCCTGCCCGATGTGAACGGCCGATTGAAAATGCCGATATCAAGATCAGTCGTTTGAATATGGATGCGAGCAAGTTCGACCGGGAGTTTTCGCACAAGCTGAAGATAGCGAAAGACACTGTGTCGCTTGATTTTGCCGTGCCGTGGCTAGGTGACAGTGATGCCCCTGCGTTGATCGGGCGATGGCTGGAAGAGATCAAGGCTTCCGGGGGCAACATCTCCAGATCAGAGTATTGTCAGAAGAGCCGCGGATTTTTCTCGTTCGTGGGACGCTTGCTCAAGCGTCAGCCCACCGACCGCTTTTCCGCGATCAAGGCTTACGATGCCGTCCTTCAGATCAATGGCGCAGATCAGACGGTAACCCAAATTCTGTTCCGAAAGCGTACAAAATAATGAGAGTCCTGCATCGCTTCTGCCTGATTATCGGATGGTTGATTTGTTCGGTCGGACAGGTCGGGATTGCGCAGGCTGCGGCCAGTACCCCAAGGCTGGCGCTGGTCATTGCGAACGGCAACTATCGGCAGTTCGACAAACTCGCTGTGACAGCGAGCGATGGGGACCGGATGGCTTCTGCGTTGTCGACAACCGGCTTTGTCAATTCGACCGGCACCGGCCCCGTTCAAGCCTATCGCGACCTGGATCTTGTCCAGATGCGAGAGAAGATTGCAGAGTTTCGACAAGCGTTACGCAACGCCGGGCCTGACGCCTTCGGCGTCCTCTATTTCTCGGGTCATGGCGCCGCGCTTACGAGCTATGGGGATCTCGTACTTCTCCCGGTAGACGCGCCTTCGCAGTTGAGCCGCGATCACGTTTCGCTCACGCGCGCGCGCCTTACACGCGATCTTCTAAGTTCAGGCGCGAAGAACATCCTCATCGTGCTGGACATGTGCCGGAACGTTCTTGACGCGCCGCCTGAGATTGCACGGGACCCTGTAATGGTCTCCGAAGCTGCAAAATCAAGTAGCGGCGTGGTGGGCAGCAAAGGTTTGCGCCGCATCGTGCGTGAATCCGACACGGCTTTACGACCAGATCAGGGGTACCTCGTCGCGTTCTCGACAAGCGCGGATCAAGTCGCCTTCGATAACGGCGCCTTTTCTCGAATTTTGGCGGAAGAAGTTCGTCGCCCGTTGCAGAACATAGCCGATGCGTTGAAGCGAACCTCCGATCGCGTAGCGGTTGCCGGTCTCAAGAGCGGAAAGACGCTACAGAAGCCCACATTCGACTACGGCTTGCAGGGCGCGCCACCCTGTTTTGTCTCGTGCGATGCAAACGCCCAGGATCGCTTTTACGATTGCGCAAATTGCCCATACCTGAAGGTGGTCCCCGCTGGTTCTGCGACGATTGGCTCGACGGCGAGCGAGCCTGGCCGCGGTGCGGACGAACCAATACAACGGCAAATGCAGATCGAGCGGCCGTTTGCGGTAAGTGTGTTCGAAGTCACGATTAGCGAATGGGCTGCCTGCGTCAGAGATCGCGCCTGTCGCGCGGTTGCGGATTGGTCGAAGGAAAACCCGAACCCATTGCTGCCAGCAACGGGAATTGGCTTCGACGACGCGCAGGCATATGTCGCGTGGCTATCTGTACAGTCCGGCTTGCCCTATCGGGTGCCAACCGAACTGGAATGGGAATATGCAGCCCGCGCGAATTCTCATTCAGTTTTCCCTTGGGGCGATGAGATTGCGCCAAGCGATGCAAATTACGATCAGACCGCCAGCTATCGCGGGTCGGCAACCTCTCCATATCGCGGATATCCTGAAGCGGTGACGGCCTATCCGCCGAATGCGTTTGGGCTATACCAGATGGTTGGCAACGCATGGGAATGGACCACCGGCTGCAGCGATGCCGCGTGCAAGGCGCGTATCGTGCGCGGCGGATCATTTCAAAGCACGCCGGCAGAGCTTCGAACAGCAAACCGACTGGCCATAGGTGGCGGGCGTAAGCGCGACGATTCCGGTTTGCGCGTGGTCCGAGATCTGAACGCCGATGAAGTTGGCCAATAGTCTTGGCATCTGACATTTGGGGATTTCGGAAGTGAAAATACCGCTGCTCAAGGTTCCGGCAACCTGTCAGGGCGTACTAGTCGCTCTGGCCTTGGGCAGTCTGCAGCCCAATTCTGCCTCGGCACAAGCTGACAATGAAGCGCTTGTGTTCATGACAGGGGCCGAGCCGATCGCCGCTGCAGATTACGAAGCTTTGCCAAAAGTGGGCCAATTTAGAGCGTTCCTTCCCAAGCAAGTTGATCTGGCACCGCTCTTTCCCAAACCGGGATATCAAGGAGCGCAGCCGAACTGCGTCGCATGGGCGACGACTTATGCGGCCTATTCCTTTCTCCTGGCCGATGGCGCTGCCGATAAATCCGCAAAATCCGATCCCATGAGCCCTGCTTACGTCTACAACCGACTGCGCAAGCCCGGCAGTGCATGCGACCGTGCCATTCGCATCGTCGACGCGCTCAAACTGCTACAGAGCGAAGGCTCAGTCGCGCTTTCCGATTTTCCGGACGACATCGCGCGCTGTGCAATTCCCGCACCCCCAACCATCATCGACAAAGCCAAAGCCGCAAGACTTTCAGACTGGCGAGCTATCTCTCGCTCCAGGCGTGCCGACGGTTCAAAAGTCGTGCTTGACGATATCAAGGGTGCGGCATCACGTGGGGAACCGGTCGTCTTTGCCATGCCGGTGATGGCGGATTTCAAGGCTTTGAAGGGCGATACGGTCTATCGCCATGAGCAGCCTGAGAATACGAATTGGCATGCCATGGCAGTTGTGGGCTACGACGAAGCCCGGCAAGCTTTCCGCGTTATCAATTCATGGGGCACGCACTGGGGCGATGCAGGCTATGCATGGATCGATTATACCACATTCGGCCTGCTTGTAGGCGAAGCCTATGCGATGAAGATGCTCCCTCAGGCCCTGCCAAAGGCTGCGCCAAACATAGTGCCAGTCGACAAAGCTTCGCTGCCCCAAGTCGTTGACGCTTACACCACGTTCGAAAGCAAAGCTGCGGCGCTTACTTGCGGCAAAGTCACGGCCGTGCGGAACGGTGAGCAGCTTACAGTCAATGGTTTTGGCGGCGATGAGGCTGAAGTTGCCGCTTTGCGCAAGGACGCATTTGCTTTGAACAAGCGCGTCGCCTGGGACGTAAGGGTTCGTCACTGGCCCCAATGCGAGGCCGAACTTACCCTGTCGGACGCATTATCGCTAGAGGGCGTGAAGGTCGCGCTCGCTAGTCCAGACCGTAAGGCTTTGACGGGCGATCCGATCGCAATGAAATCCGGAGACATTTTCGGCATCAGGGCAAACGCATCCGCCGAGCGACCTTGGCTGAGCGTCATCTATCTTCAAGCAGATGGCAGCGCTGTTAAGCTCTTTCGCGGCAATGTAGGGTCGAAGCCGGTGACAATCGGTCTTGGCGGCGCCGAAGAAACCCGCTTCCAGGTCGGCGCACCGTTCGGCGACGAAATGATCATTGCTCTTTCGTCATCCGGCCCGCTTTTTGAGGCCACGAAAAGCGACTATTCGACCGAGCGAGAGTTTCTATCGGGATTGCGCAGCGCGCTCTCAAAGCGCGAAAAGGGCAGTGCGTCCGCGGCAGTGCTTCGTCTACGTACATACGACTAGCGCAAAAATGGGCGCGAAAAGCTCGTGCGTAATTTTCATCTATAAAATGCTGCAATATTTTTTGCATTTATAGAAAAATGAGGTTTGAAATAGTATTAGGCTCTTTTCAACTATATCGCGACTATGAATCTGTATAATATTATTAAATAAACTCGCATTATGGAATGTATTATAAATATTACTTATGCTATTTCACATAACCCGTTTACAACTGCAATTCAAATAGAATATAATTGGTAGAATATAGAATAAGTTTTCATCTGCCATGAAGTCACTGAACAGGTTTATGTGTTCGACACTCGCCGACTCAGACTCATTTAGCTCACCGTCCGGAGCCGCCGCAAACCCGGACCTTCCAGCCCCAAATTGGGCTAATTGAAACCCGCCCTTGGTTCACAGAGCGGCAGGTCTGCCGGGCTCCTTCAAACCTACCGCATGTTTGCTCAGATTTCCGTGCGCTCGGACAGCGTGATTGCGTCGTCCACGTCGACGCCGAGGTAACGGACAGTGTTCTGGATGTTTGTGTGGCTTAACAAGATCTGGACTGCTCTAAGATTGCCGGTCGATTTGTAGATCAGGGCAGCCTTCGTCCGTCGCACAGAGTGGGTGCCATAATCGCGCCTGTCGAGGCCAACCACCGAAACCCACTCATCGACCAGGCGAGCGTACTGCCTGGTGCTGACATGGCCAAGGTAATCGATCCTGCTCGGAAACACGAAATCGTTTAGCGTCCGCCCCTGCGTTCAAGCCAGCGCTCAAGCGTACTTCGAGTTTGGGCCATGATTTCAAACTGCACAGGTCGAGAGGTCTTCTGCTGGATGACCGTTGCGCGATTTCGGATGTGGCCGCCACTAACCAGATCGCCGATGCGGAGCTTTACCAGATCGCAGCCTCTGAGCTTGCTGTCGATTGCAAGGTCAAACAGGGCGCGGTCCCGAAGCCGTTTGTGCTCGTCCAGATAGAAGCGGATTGCCCAAATATCCCGCCTCCTGAGCGGTCGTTTTGGCCCTATGTTCTGGCCAGCGTTCCACGGAAGCCGGTCGTGTACCGCAACATCAAGATCCGAATGTCCCATGATAATTCTCCTGCGACCAAGATTGGTCGACCAGAGAACGCGATGTAATCCTGTGTGTCTTGGTCGGATCACTGCCGGAAACATTGTGCCGTGCGCCCTGCACACAATCCCGCCTAGCTTCTAGGCGTTGGAGGCCGAGGAGCGTAGGCCTTGTCAGGTAGGCGGCATCGCGTTGTCGCCGAGCGGAGTCGACGCCGTGCTCATCACAATCTTTGCCCCAGAAAACGTACATCTGCTTGAAATAGCAGGTATCCGCGACGCGCTTTTCGAGGCGAACTGCAGGATGGCATCCGGCCGACCCTATCGTATCCAGCTTGTGACTGAACAAGGTGCTGCGGCGGCGAGTGCGTCCGGAGTGAGATATCTCCCCGACGCCGGCATTCATGAAGCAGTCCAGCCCTGCGACACGCTGATCGTTGCCGGACCGTACGGCATACCGCCGCGCCCAAGCGATGCGGTCACGCAGTGGCTGCAGGAACAAGCCGGGAATTCGCGACGCTACGGCTCCACCTGCACCGGGGCTTTCCTGCTTGCGCATGCCGGGTTACTGGCGGGACGTCGTGTCACGACCCATTGGGAGTATGCTGGCCTTCTTGCCGCCGACTTTCCCGACCTGCGGGTCGAACTTGACCGGATCTTCGTGCGGGATGGGCCGGTGTTCTGCTCGGCCGGGGTGTCTGCAGCGATCGATCTTGCCTTTGCGTTGATCGAAGAAGATCATGGCCGTGCACTCGCCTTGTGGGTTGCGCGCCGTCTCGTGGTCTTTTTGAAGCGTCCCGGTGGCCAATCGCAGTTCAGTGCGGCGTTGACAGCGCAGACCACTGCCACCAGTCCGATTGACAGGATCAGGCTGCATATCCTTGAACACCCGCGCTCCGATTTGGGACTAGAGGCGCTTGCCGAAGTTGCCAGGGTCAGTCCGCGCCATCTCGCCCGGCTATTTCGCGCCGAACTGGGTGTTAGCCCGGCGGCCTATGTCGAACTGACCCGGATCGATATCGCCCGACGCCTACTGGAAGAAAGCGCAGCGCCCATCAAGGCCATTGCCTATGCCGCAGGCTTCGGATCGACGACAACGCTCAGGCGGGCGTTCTTGCGCAGGATCGGCGTCACGCCGCTGCAATATCGATTGCGCTTCCAGACTGCGGGCTCCGGAGCTGCGGCCGACGACGAAAGTGCCGCTGATTTGTCCTGAATCGCCACCCCGCAATTATTGAAGTGCTGGCACCAGAAACGCATCGTCAGGACTGGAGGCGATGACATGCGACTTGATCCCGCCACGCGTGGAGCAGCAAACACAGACTCGGCGATTAAAGGATGTTTCTCCCCACCGGGGGCACATCCGCGCCATGATGGGTGAAACAGATGAAAGCCGGGACATCGCACACCGTCCTTTCCTGTTCTCCGTGTTGCGGTGGCTCCGTCTGACCAAGCGGTCGGACGAACTTGCTGCACCCGTCGCTGCATCTCTGCTGGCGTTCGACAATATCAGCGACGCCGTGCTGGTCGCAGACATGCGCCTGCGCGGACATCCGATAGTGCACGTAAACCCCGCGTTCGAGGCAATTACCGGCTATGCCGCATCGGAAGTGATCGGCAAGAACTGCCGCTACTTGCAAGGCAGTGACAGACTGCAGCCCGAAATCAGGGAAATGAGGTCTGCTTTGGCCGAAGGTCGTGCCTGTTCCGTCACGCTTCGCAACTATCGGCGCGATGGAACGATGTTCCGCAACGCGCTGCGCCTGACACCGTATCGCGACTACAGTGGTGCGGTCACGCATTTCGTTGGGGTAATCCGCGACGTGACGCACGCATCCGGAATAGATCGCCTGACCGGCCTGCTCGATCGTTACGGCTTGCTCGACAGGTTGGGATCAATCCTCGAGTCCAGCAGCTCCGCCATTCTGGTGGTCAAGCTCGATATTCTGCGGTTTCATGACGTCAACAATGGGTTCGGCTATAATGTTGGCGACGCGCTGCTGCGTTCGGTGGCCGCGCGCCTCGCGACGTTACCGGCGGTTGCAACGTCGCGTGTGGGGACGAACAGTTTCGCGCTTGCCTTCGAACTCGACAGTGCCGGCAAAGCTGCGGTCCTCGTCGACGATGTCTTGGGGTTGCTCCAGCCACGCTTCCTTTTGCCCGGCGCATCACTTGGGGCGCAGTTCGCAGTCGGCTATTCCATCGGCTTTACGGGTACGGACCCCCTCCAGCTTGTTCGGCAGGCGGGTGCAGCATTGCAACGATCCAAGGCGATGCCAGGACATCCTCCGCAGCCCTATGCCGCGGCGGACGAGCGCGACGCGCACAACCGAATACGGCTCGCAAGCGATCTGCAGACCGCTGTTTCAAATCAGGAGCTGCTGTTTCACTATCAGCCTCAAATAGATCTGGCGTCGGGCGACGTTGTCGGGGCCGAGGCACTGTTGCGATGGAACCACGGGGCGTTCGGCCTCCAGTCCCCGACCCGCTTCATTCCTGTTGCTGAAGAAACGGGCACAATTCTCGAGATCGGCGCGTGGGGACTGCGCACGCTCGCGGCGTACGCGGCGCAGGTCAACCGGGTCCGCGGCACGCCGATCCGTTTTGCGTTCAACGTATCGGTGATTGAATTCACCCGGCGCGACATGGTGGCTCTGGTCGAGCAAGTGCTGGGCGAGACAGGCTGCCGGGCGGAATGGTTGACGCTGGAGCTTACCGAAAGTCTGATGGTTCCCGAACCCGAGGAAATCCGCCGCGCGTTCGGGAAGCTGCGGAGTCTTGGCGTCGAGATATCCATCGACGACTTCGGCACTGGCTTTTCAAACTTGCGCTATCTGGAGAACTTTCCGATCAGCGAAATCAAGATCGATCGCAGCTTCGTGCATGACCTCGCGCATAGTGCAGCCAAGCGGGTTATCGTCGAGAGCATCGTCAAGCTTGGCGCGGCTCTGGGCATCCGTGTCGTCGCCGAAGGAATCGAGACCGGGGCCGAACGCGATATCATGCGCGCGCTCGGATGTTCGGTGGGCCAAGGCTATCTTTTCGCACGGCCCATGGACGCGACCGCGTTTCAGGGCTTTTTAGACCGGGAGCCGACCATGCAAGAAGGATGGGGCGCAAGACGATTTCTTACGATGATCGACGGGGACGGCACTTAAGTCGACGACAGATGCAGAACGGCAAGGTCGTAGCGAGCCAGTCGCTTAGAACGCCCCCGGGTACGCGCATCCATTAAGCGGTTGTTTGCTTCAATCGGGCGCTTGTCCTTTGGCAGCAGGCGCCTTGAAAGCCGACATTTGCGCCTCTGCGGCTGATCTTCGAAACCCGCCGTTGGCTGATCAAGCTTGGCTTGCCAATGGATGCTTGCCTGGTCACCAACAGCAGTTAAACGATGGCATGCGGCGGACTGGCCGCTTCCGTCCTGAAAACTGCCGAAGCAGACGTAGGTTGCGATGGCCCCGATCGCCCGTCATGTTACCATTCCAGCTCAGCCGACTATTGAGCGATCAGTCTTCGGAGTGGCGCTCGATGAAATCATCGCGTCGATCATCTATGGACAGCTTACGCCGCCAGCGGAATGACCCCGAAAACCAAGGCTGCCGCAATTAGAATGAAACAAAGCAGCAGCGCATATTTCCATGCGAAGCGTTGCAGATCCCCGAGCTCGATCCCCAACAAAGCGCATTTGAGGTATACGGCGGCCACCAGCGGGCTCAGCGAATGGACGGGCTGACCAAGCAAGGAGGCGCGACCGATTTCCTCGGGTGAGATGCCATAGTGGCCAGCCGTTTCGGCCAGAACGGGCACAACGCCAAAATAGAATGCATCACTCGACAGGAAGAAGTTCATCGGGATCGAGAGCAGCGCGGTAATGACTGCAAGATAGGGACCCACAGCGGGCGGAAGGATATAGATGATTGATTTGGCCATGCCGTCAATCATTCCCGTGCCGGCCATCACGCCGGTAAATGCACCAGCAGCCAGCACCATTATGCCCACGCTCAGGGCATTGCCGGAGTGCGCGGTCAGCCGGGCGCGCTGGTCGGCAAGCTTGGGGTAATTGAAAACCAGTGCAGCGGCGAGCCCGCCCATGAACACGATCGGAATCGGGGCGAAGCGGCCCACCACCATGACCATCAGGACCAGTGTCAGAGCTAGATTGAACCAGATCAGCCGGGGGCGCAGGGCGGCCGGATCGGCTTGAAAAATCTCAGCGATGCGTTTGGCATCGAGGGTTTCGTCGCCAACTACCAACGTTGTGGAATCGATCGGACCGATCCGCGCGCGCTCGCGGCGACCGAACCACCAGGCGAGCAGGAAGACGAAGCCTAGCCCCGTCACAGCAACGGGCAGCATCGGTACGAAGAGAACTGAAGGGTCGACGTGCAGTGACGCAGCGACGCGCGCCGCAGGTCCACCCCAAGGGCTCATATTCATGATGATAAAGGACATGCTGCCGATCACGGCAAATATCATGACGTCGATGCCGAGACGCTTGTAGACGGGCAGCATCGACGACACGCCCACCAGAGCCGTTGTCGTGCCATCGCCATCGAGCCCTACGGCGCTGGCCAGCGTGGCATGGCCAACCGTCGCGCGGGCGGGATCGTTGCCGACCCACGCAATGATGCGATTGACGAGCGGCTGGAAAAGGCCGGCGTCGATCATGATTCCGAAATACAGGATGGCGAAAATCAGCATCACCGCGGTCGTCGAGACCTGAGAGACACCCTCCATCATCATCGATCCGGTTTCGAGCCCGTGCCCCGACAGAATGGAGAAGACCAGCGGGACGAAGACCAGCGCCGGAACCGCCGTCATCCGCCGCGTCATGACCAGGACCATGAATACGATGACCATCGCAAAGCCGAGAACTGCTGGCGACATGTTCATGACTTCTGATCGATCTCGACGGAGAGCAAGGGTACGAACAATTGGCCTGCATGCGAATCCGCATCACCTGGTGACCCTTGAGCGGTCGGGCGCGGAAAGCTTATCTTGAGCACATGCAGCGATGGCACGCGGAACCGGTGGATGCCATTTTCCGAGATGCCGTAAAGGGCGGCGATCGCTCGCGCCGTCAGTTCGGGCGCCTCAGAGATACGCTGGAAACTCTCGGGATCGGGGCAAAAAATATCGATCGTAACCCAAAAGGGTCCGGCATTTTTCGAGCGGACGTATCTCGCAATTTCGCCAAGCTTAGCCACGTGCCGCTTCCCCTGTCGTTTCGATCACCAATCGCGATAGCTGGTCGGGTCGGTCGAGATGCACAACGTGGTTGAGCTTGAACTCATACTGGCGGCCCAGCTCCACCTCTGCCGGCGAAAAGGGAAAGGCGAAACTTGGCAGCGGATCATCAGCATTAAGGGGAAAATGGAGCAACACCGGATTGCAATAGCGCGCAATGTCGGTCGCGACTTCTTGTGTCGCCGCCGAAACCAGGGTCATGAGGCCAACCTCGTGCGGCGGCGCGGCGGGCGATGGAGGAATGAGAACACCTTGGCCATAGGGCCGAAACTCAAGCGTGTACTCATCTTTGCCGATGCCGAGAACACTGGATATTCCCAAGCGCAAGAAGGCACTGAGATTGCCGAGCCATTCATCGAAGCGCGCGAGCAGTTTGGGGTCGGCGATCGCGCTGAAAACCATCGTCCGGTATCCGGTTGCGCCTGAACCTTCGAGTTTGACGGTATAGGGTCTCTCCTCGATGCGAGAGCCCGTGACCCGCACCGTGCGGGCGTCGATCGCGGCATATTGGGCGTCACGTGCGTCGAGGACGACGCCAGGTTCGGTCAGGCGAAACGGATCCGAATTCTCGTAGAGCAGGTGAGCGGAGACCGTATAGGGTGTGCACTGGTTGGCGGCGTGGATTCGAAGTTGGGACCTGTGACGAACGACAGTGCGCCGGTCGCAGCGTTGATGCTGAAGAGCGCCGCGTCGGCACCTCCAGTGATGCTGTAGCTGACGGTATCCATCACATCATCGGTCGCGGTGACGGTGGCAACTGTCGTGGTGTTCTCCGCGACGGAGACCGCCGCGCTATCGCCGCCCGCAATGACAGGTGCGTTAAGTGCGACCTTGACCAACTGGAGCTGGCCGCCTTCGACCAGTTCGCCGCCAACGAATTTGTGGACCTGCGTATCGAGCAGGTAGGCCTTGTGAGTCGCATCGCCGAATGTGCTGGTAACGTCGATTACGCCGGAGGATTCCTCGTCCTGCGTGAGGAAGTTAGCCCCACCGGTGACGAAGCGTGAAGGATCGTGCTTGGCCAGAACGGTAAGCCGATCGGTGACCGGATCGTATTCGAGCACACGGCCGAGGAAGGCGTTGTTGCCGACATCTTCCTGGATAAGGATCTTGCCGTCCGCGGTGACGGTCATGTTATCCATCATGCGCGGACCGACGATGTCGTTGACCGGCAGCTGGTTGCTGTCGAGTACGGCTTCGATCGTACCACCCTGTTCGGGGTTGGTGATGTCGTCGAACGTCATCTTGTAAAGGCGTGACTGGCCGGTGATGCTGGCCGTGGTGACGAACCAATAGACGTTCGGGTTGGTCGGATCCCAGCTGCCATCTTCCGGACGTTGGAAGCTGGTCACGCCTGCGGCTTCGCTCTGTGCATCGAGCTGCGCGCCGGTTAGCGCGCCGACTTCGCCTTGGTCGCTAAGCGTGAAGCGGCCCGATGCTGCGGTGCCGTCTGTTTCGTTGCTGTTGGCCGCAATCGCGTTGATCAGGTTGTTCACCTTGATGCCGAACAGGTGGCCGCCTTCGAGGCCAGCCTTCTCGAACTCGCTGCCGGTTGCCTGCTTCTCGCCGACGTAGACATAGACCTGGCCGTTCTGACCATCGTCCTGGCCGATGGTGATCGTCTTCTTTTGTGCGAACGGGCTGGCGAGGTTGTTCTCCCACGAGAACAGACCGCTATCGGCGAATTCGTAGGCAGTGCCGGCTTCGGCGCCGGTCACGAACACGGCGAACTGCTTGCCTTCGGTTCCGCTTTCCTCGCCAGTCATGAAGATTCGGCTTTCGGTGCCATAGGCGATGCTGGTCTCAGGATCGACCCAGTAGTAGGCCGAGGCGTCGGCAAGATCGGCCGAACACAGGCGGTTGATCGCATAGTTCGATGCGGTGACGAAGGTCCCGGTCGCGTCGTCGAACAGCTTCACCGTCTTGATTGCGTCCTCGCCCGAGATCACGCCCAATGTCGCCTTGTCGATGACCAACTGCGTGACGAAGGCGCCTGCGGCACCATGCGCACGAACCACACCGAGCGGAGCGCCACCGGACGCGCCGATTTCCTGGTTCATCAGCACAGTGACCGTGCCGTCGCCATTGTCGAACATGCCCAGACCGTCTGGGATGCCAGCCATGCGGTACGTGCCGCCGCCAACCTTGCTGACCGTATCGCCGGTCGTCAGGATCGCCTGAACCGTCACGTTGCCTGCTACGGGCAAGAGGTAAGGCGTCTGGCTCGAGGTCGTGTCGGCAGTGTCGCCCACAGTGACAGCGATCGCCTGACTGTCTGAGTAAGTGCCGTCGCTGACCGCAACTTCGACGTCATAGACGTTGTCACCACCTGCATCGGCAGGCCGTTCGAAGTTTGGCGCGTTGACGAACGAGAGCGCTCCGGTTGCACTGTCGATGGTGAACTTCACCGCGTCGGCGCCACCGGAAATGCTGTATGCCAGTACATCTCCCAGATCGTCGCTTGCGGTTACGGCGGTGACGGCGCCGACGTTTTCAGCGACGGTGACCGCAGCGGTTGCACCAGCGCCGTTCGAGGTGATGAACGGAGCGGTATCGCTGACGTTGTTGACCTTGACCTGGATCGCCTGCGCGTCGCTCAGGCTGCCATCGCTGGCGGTCACGACAACGTCGTAGAAGTTGTTCTGTCCGGCGTCGTTCGGCAATTCGAAGTTCGGAGCGGCGATGAAGCTGAGTGCGCCGGTAGCGCTGTCGATCGCAAACTTGGCCGCGTCGGCTCCGCCAGTTATCGCGAAGGAGACAACGTCGCCGAAGTTCTTGTCCGTCGCGGTGACGGTGGTGACCGCCGTGGTGTTTTCGTTGATCTGGATCAGCGCGGTCGATCCCGCACCGTCCGAGCTGATCACCGGCGCAAATTCGGCGACCGTACCGGGCGAGCCGATTTCGGCCTGATCGTTGACCGCCTTGAACGCACCCTTGACGCCGTTGGCGCTGGCGGTGCTGATCGTGGCGTTGTTGAGCCCGGCTGAGTTGTCGAACGTGGTGTAAGGACCCGTTGGCGAGGAGCCGAACACGACGTTTGCCTGAAGAACGCCCGATGCATTGTAAAGGTTGACCGCATCACCGCCGGTGCTCAGGCCAATGCCCGACCCGGTGTAAGTGCCGATCTGCAGTCCGGCGGGTGCATTAGCGCCGAACCACGTGTTCTTGAATGCAGCAACCGCTGTGGTGGGCGAACTCGCTTCCATGAAGATCACGGATTCACCCGGCGCGATGCTGGTGATGCCGTTGAGCGTGATCGCGCTGGCAAAGCTGTTCGAGTTGTCGTCGACCTTCCAGCCGGTGATGGTGAGAGCGGTGGTGCCGCCGTTGGTGACTTCGAACCAGTCGGCACCGATCGGGCTGTTGCCGCTCGACCAAGGGGCGACCTCCGATATGTAGACGGTCGGCAGCGCGGTCTCATTGACGATGTCGGTCACATCGAGCGTGAAGGCCGTGCTCGCATCGGGCGTGGCGCCCAGCGTGGTATCGTCGACGTTGACCGTGACGTTGTAGCTGGTCTTGGTTTCATAATCGATCGTCGTCCCGGCCTTCACGTACAGGCCGGTGCTGTCGACTTCGAAGAAGGCTGCGTCCGCACCGCTGACGCTCAGCGCATTGGTGCCAAGCCCATCGTCAGTTACCTGCACGTCCGCAACCTTCACGCGCGTTGCGGTGCTGGTGTTTTCGAGCAGAGCGTTCGTCTGGTTAACCAGGCTGATGTCGGTCGGAGCGGCGTTGATGCCGTTCGAGGGCTTGTAGACCCACAGTTGCGGGTGGTCGGCATCGCCGCCACCGTTTTCGCTGACAACGTAGATCGTGCCATCAGGACCCATGGAGATGCCTTCATGACCCTGGGCTGCGATGTTCAGCGGGTTGCCCGGATCGGACTGGAGCGTGAGCGTGCTGAGGACGGTGCCTGAACGGTCGACTTCGACGATCTTGCCCGATTCCTGGCTGAGGATCAGCAGGTTGCTAGCCTCGGCAGTCCCGGTGAGCGACGCGATGTTCGACAGCGCGAAGACGTCGGCGACGTCAGTCAGTCCGAGCAGCGAAGTATCGAACAGGTCGATCGAATTCTCCGTCGTCGGCGAGCCGTTGCTGGCCGTGCCCGCGTTGAAATCGATCGTCGTCTGGAAAATGCCGATCGGCTGCTTTTCCTTGGCGAAGATGAAGCCGCCGGTGAGCGGATCGTAGCTCAGGCCCTCGAGCCCGAGGTTGGGCGAGAACGTGCCGAGATCGACCGTCTTGGTGTCGGCACGACCCAGCGTGGTGCCCGCTTGATACGTGAACAGGACTGCCTGCCGATCGCGCTCTTCGGTCATGACGAACTGGCCGTTGCCGATGTAGGCGATGCCTTCCGGATCATAGAATTCGGTGCCTTGCGGGCTGCTTCCGAGTGCCAGCGTCATCGTGCTGACGAACTGGCCGGTCAGGGTTACTTCGGTGACCGACTGGCCGCCATCGCCGATGATGAACAACGTGCCGGTGTCCCAGTTGAACGCGACGCCCGAAGCTTCCTGCGCCAACAAACTGTTCACCGGGTGCGCGCTGCGCGTGGGTTCGGGAAGGTCGTAGCGACCGACACGTACATAAGTCGACAGATCGATGGTCATGATCGGATATCCTCGTGAACAATCGCGAGATCTACTTGGCGATCAAGTAATCTCTCGAATTATTGATGAATTAAACGGAGAAATGGGCTGGCAATACGTAATATATTCAAGACGCAAAAGTATTAACCATGCCGTTAGTCAGAATCGTGACATATCCGTGAATTCGCTTTCGCGCTTGTCGGTAGAGCAGAAGGCGTCTCAGACCATTGGGAATCCATCAAAACCTTGGGTCATCGGTGCTGGCAGCACCCCGCCTGACCGGTCATGAAGGTGGGCGTGGGCGGGCTGGGAGGCGACGCAACATGCGTAGCGAGTCGATGCTAGTCGGACAGATCGGCAATCGAACGGGTCACGGTGTAGAGATATCGTGTCCGACGGGTGCGCAGATTTTACAATAAAGCGGAGATATCTGGTCGAAATCAAGTAATCTATCGGGTTATAGGATTGTATAATAAAGTAATTTTCGAATTATACACCAAGAGGGTCTATATGTGACCGATGCTGCCAGGCGGTTTCTTGTCGCAGCACACTAGACTTGGCAGGCTCATGGATCTGTCACTGATCTGTCTTCACGTTGGACTACTGGCCAAACCCACGGATGCGGATCTGCCGCCCTGCAGTCATTCCTGCGGGTTGGGGGCGTCTGCGGGGCATGTCGTACCAAGCAGATATGATGGATGCTGTTGCGAGCATTGAGCCGTCCGTTCGCGAGCCGTGGACGGCGCGGTTTTGAATACACGAAGTAATGGAGGCAGGAATTAATGCTCGCGACCCGGTCAGCCAGAACTTTGGCGACAGGCGTGCTTGTCACATGGGCAGGGTCCGAAAGGACGGTACAGCTCGCCGCCTGCGCTTACGCTGACCACACGGTTAAGTGAGCGGCGCATGCGTTTCGCACGATCGGGCCTGATTGCAGGCGTCTTGACGAGCCTGCTCGTGACGCAGGCCAGCGCGATGACTGCGCCTACTTTCCCGCGCCGTGCCGATGGCGCGACGCGCGTCTCGGGCGATTGGCAGGTTCCTCGGCTCGAAGTTTCGCCGGACGATGAAAGCGAAGGCCCGTCGACCGAAACGTTGGCAAGCGCCCTTGATGCGGCTTATCGTAGCGCTCCTGAGTTGCAGGCGCGCCGTTATGAATTGCGCGCAACCGATGAGGACTATGCGCAGTCGCTGGCGGACCTGCGACCTTCGGCACTGGTTCAGATCACCGGAAACTATACGAAGACAGTGCCGGGTCGGATCACGCAGGCCAATCGCCCGCTGGTCGACCAGCTTACCTCGCCTACGATCACCTCGAACCGGCTTTCCGCCGAACTGGTGGTCGATCAGCCGCTGAGCACAGGAGGCAGGGCGAGCGCCGAAGCCGCCGCCGCGCGCGCGGCGATATATGCAGGGCGCGAGGACTTGCGCGTCACCGAAGGCGACCTGCTGCTGAGCGTGATCATCGCTTATTCCGACATTCGCCGCGACGTGCGCACGCTGGGCTTGCGCAAAGCCAGCCTCAAGCAGTTCGAGGCGACGTTGCAGGAAGTGACTGCTCGCCGCGAAGCCGGCGAACTCACCCGCACCGACATCGCGCAGGCCGCAACGCAGATCAATTCGGCGATCGCCACGACCAACATCGCCGAGCAGCAACTGGCGCAGGATCGCTCTGCTTATGCTGCACTGGTGGGGCGAGAACCCGGTACGCTGGCCCCAGAGCCGCCGCTGCCGCAATTGCCGCAATCGCTCGATGCTGCCTTCGATATGGCGCAGCGCCTGAACCCCGAACTAGCGCTGGCCATTGCTGCCGAACGAGCATCGCGTGCGCGGATTGCTGCGGCGCGCGCCTTGGCCCGTCCGACGCTTTCGTTGCGCGGGATCGCCCGCATCGGCGGGCCGGCCTCGCCTTTCGACCTGCGCAATGATGATCAGGATTTCATCGGGCAGGCGGTGCTGACCGTTCCGCTGTCGCAGGGGGGGCGGGTCGGCTCGCTGGTCGAGCAGGCGCGCGATCGCAACAGCGCCGATCGAGAGCGGATCGAAGCCGCACGCCGTACGATGGTGCAGGGCGTGGTCAATGCCTGGAACGCGGTAATGACCGCGCAGCGCAACCTGGTGATTCAGGACGCGCAACGCGAAGCTGCAGCCGTACTCGACGAGGGCACGTTCGAGGAATACCGCGCGGGCCTGCGCTCGACGTTCGATGTGCTGTTTGCGCATGGTTCGCTGCGCGAGGCCGAAATCGCCTTGGTCGCAACGCGCCGCGATCTCTATGTCGCTCAGGCCTCGCTCTTGCGCCAGCTCGGATTGCTCGAAGTGGGCGCGATCCTGACGCAGACACCGCTCTACGATCCCGAGATCAACACACGCAAAGCCGCCCGACGCGGTAGCCTGCCGTGGGAGCAAGTGGCGCGTGGTCTTGACACTCTGGTGCGACCCGCAGCCGTGCAGCGCGATCTGGAACAACCGTCGTTGCCCGATGCTGCGCCCGAGATGGCAGCGGCAACTGCGATGCCTGCGATCGAGCCTGCGACGACGCCGAACCTGGCACCCATCCCTGGAACTGTCGGAACGCCCAAGCCGAGGCAAGCGGCACGCAGAAAGACTACGCGGCCATGAGCGAGACCCAAACCTCTTCCGCGTCCGCACAAACCGTTGGCCGGGATACCGACGACAGTGGGTTGATCGCCTTTGCCGCGTTGCTGGCGATCCACCGTATCGCGATCGATCCCGCACAACTGCGCCATTCGCTTGGGCACTTCCGTCCGATCGAGGACGGCGATCTGTTGCGCCTGGCCAAGCAGCAGGGCAGTGAAGCGGGTATTCGCGCGCGTGCGATCCGCACGACATTCGACAAGCTCGAAACGACGCCGCTGCCAGCGCTCGCCAACGGGCAGCAGGGTTGGTTTCTGCTGGGCCGAGTGTCAGGTGACGAGGTGCTGGTTCAACTGACCACGCCGGAGCCTGGCACCAACACCCTGTCCATCCGTAAGCTGACGCGTGCCGAACTCGAAACGATCTGGTCGGGCGAACTCGTGCTGGTGACCACGCGTGAGTCCATCGCGGGCAAATCCGGGCGGTTCGATGTCAGCTGGTTCGTGCCGCAGATAATAAAGTACCGGCGGCTGATCGGTGAGGTCTTGCTGATCACGCTGGCTATCAACCTGCTCGGGCTGGCCGCGCCGCTGTTCTTCCAGAACGTGGTCGACAAGGTGCTGGTCCACAATACGATCGACACCCTGACCGTGCTGGCGATCGGCTATGTCGCGGTCTCGGTTTGGGAAACCGCGTTCGGATGGCTGCGTACGCGGCTTTACTCGCAGACCAGCCAAAAGATCGACGTGGAGCTGGGTGCAAAGCTGTTCCGCCATCTGCTCGGACTACCGATCGGATACTTCGAGGCGCGGCGTGTGGGCGATATCGCGATGCGCGTTCGCCAGCTCGAAACGATCCGCGAGTTTCTGACCAACGCCTCGCTGACGGTACTGGTGGATCCGATGTTCACCATCGTGTTCCTCGTCGTGATGTATGTCTATTCGGTCAAACTGTTCATCATCTCTGTTTTGACAATCCCCTGCTACGTGCTCGTCGCGCTGCTGGTGACCAAGCCGCTGCAGGCGAGGATCGAGGAGAAGTTCGAGCGCGCCGCCGCGAACAACGCGCTGCTGGTCGAGAGCATCGGCGGCATCCAGACGGTCAAGGCAAGCGCCGTCGAACCGCAATGGCAGGAGCGGTGGGAGCGGCAACTGGCAGGCTACAGCCACGCCAGCCAGCGGGTCATCAACCTCGGCAATACCGGCAGCCAGCTAATCCAGCTGATCTCGAAACTGAACCTGGCCGCGATCCTCTATTTCGGCGCGGCTGCGGTGATCGACCGCGAACTAACCGTTGGTGGGCTGGTCGCGTTCAACATGTTTGCCCAGCGCGTGTCTGGCCCGGTGATCCGCATGGCGCAGTTGTGGCAGGATTTCCAGCAGGTCCGGATCGCGATCGCCCGGCTGGGGGACGTGCTCAACCAGCCTACCGAACCCGGTTCGGGCAGCCGCACCGCACTGCCAGCGATCAAGGGCGACATCGCCTTCGAAGGCGTCAAGTTTCGCTACGGGGTCGACGGGCCTTGGACGCTCGACGACATTCAGTTGAACATCGCAGCGGGCACCTCGCTCGGCATCGTCGGCTCGTCCGGCTCTGGCAAATCGACGCTGACCAAGCTGTTGCAGCGGCTCTATGTGCCGCAAGGCGGGCGCATCCTGATCGACGGGGTGGACATTGCGCAGATCGATCCGTCGTGGCTGCGGCGGCAGATCGGCGTGGTTTTGCAGGAGAATCTGCTGTTCAACCGTTCGATTCGTGAGAACATCGCGCTGTCCAATCCGGCGATGCCGCTTGAGGCGGTGATGGAGGCGGCGAGACTGGCGGGCGCGCACGATTTCGTGGTCCGCCTGCCACAAAGCTACGACACTATCGTCGAAGAGCGCGGTGCGAATTTCTCTGGCGGGCAGCGTCAGCGGTTGGCGATTGCGCGCGCGCTGGTGACTAAACCGCGCATCCTGATCCTCGACGAAGCGACCAGCGCGCTCGATGCCGAGAGTGAGGAAATCATCCAGGCCAATCTCAAGGCGATGAGTGCGGGCCGGACCGTGCTGATCATCGCGCACCGACTGTCGGCGGTACGCCAGTGCAGCCAGCTTATCGCGCTGGAAGCGGGGCACATCGTCGAACGCGGCACGCACGAAGAACTGTTGCGCGCAGGCGGCCGCTACGCCGATCTGCATCGGCGTCAGACCGGGTTGGCGATGGCCGGAATCGGAACGGAAACCCAAGTATGAGCGGCTTGGCCCACACTTTCCGCGTGCTACGCGAGGCGCTTCGGGCGGATCGTGCGAAGCAAGCGGGCGCGCGGTCGCTATCCGATGTCGACTTCCTGCCCGCCGCGCTGGAAGTTATCGAAACGCCGGTTTCGCCGACGGGTCGGATCACCAGCTGGGTGCTGCTGGCCGGGCTTGTCGTCACCATCCTCTGGCTCATCCTGGGCAAGGTCGATGTGGTCGCATCTGCTCCCGGAAAGATCATCCCGACCGGCAGCGTCAAGATCGTGCAATCGGCTGGAACCGGCGTAATCCGCGCAATTCGGGTAAAGGATGGCGACCGGGTCAAGCGGGGGCAGCTGCTGATCGAGCTTGATACGACGCTCTCCACCGCCGAACTCCAGCAGGCGCAGAAGGCTTTGCTCAGCGTCGAACTCGACGTCGCGCGTAATCGCGCGATAGCGGACGCGCTCTCCGGCAATGGCGCGCGGGTGAAGTTCGTGTCGCCTCCCGGCACGCCGCCGGAGATTGCTGAGACGCAGCGGAGGTTGGTAGAGGCGCAAGTGGGCGAGGTGCTCGCAGGTGTTGCCGGGCTAGAGGCTGCGCGGCGATCATCGCTGTCCGATGCCGATGCGGCTGAAGCGACACGCGCAAGGCTGGATGCGACGATCCCGATTCTCGATCACGAACTTGCAGCAATGCACCGGCTCGACGAAAAGGGCTATGCACCGGGTCTGCGCCTGCTCGAAATGCAACGCCAGCGCCGGTCCGAGGTGGGCGACCGAGATGTCGCCGCAGCGCAACGATCGCGCGGGCTATCCGAAGCGACCAAGCTGTCGCGTCAGATCGACCAGACCCGTGAACAGGCCCGCCGCGTTGCGCTGGCCGACCTTGCCGTGGCGGAGAGCGACGCGATCCTCAAGCGCGAGGAAGTGACCAAGGCCGCGCGTGTGTCCGGGCTGCAGCGGCTCGTCGCCAGCGTCGATGGCACGGTGCAGCAATTGGCGGTGCATACCATCGGCGGCGTGGTCGAACCGGCGCGTACTTTGATGGTCATCGTCCCGACCGACGATGCGATCGAGATCGAGGCGCGTGTGCTCAACAAGGATGCGGGCTTCGTGCGCGAAGGCCAGAGTGCCGTCGTTAAGCTCGATGCCTTCCCGTTCACGCGCTACGGCACGATCCCCGGCAAGGTGATCTCGCTCAGCCGCGACGCGGTGCCCGACCAGAAGCTCGGTCCGACGTATGTCGTGCGCATCCGGCTCGATCGCAGCACGCTCGAAGTCGACGGCAAGCCGGTCAGACTGTCATCGGGTTTGAGCGCGGTCGCCGATATCCGCACCGGATCACGGCGGATCATCTCGTGGCTGCTCAGTCCGATCCAGACCACAGTGTCACAGGCGGGTCACGAGAAGTAGGCGATCAGGCGGGGACGGTATCGGGAAACCAGCGCCGCCCGAACCAGAACGCGACATTGACGAGCGCGATCAGGACCGGCACTTCGACCAGCGGCCCGATCACCGCGGCAAACGCTACTGGCGAGGCGAGTCCGAAGGCGGCAATGGCGACGGCGATCGCCAGTTCAAAATTGTTGCCTGCCGCTGTGAAGGCGACCGCCGTGGTGCGCGGATAGTCGCTGGCGATCAGCTTGCCCATGAAGAAGCTGATCGTAAATTGCACAACGAAATAGATCGTCAAAGGGATGGCAATGCGGATCGCGTCGGTCGGCAAGGCAATAATGTCGCCGCCTTTGAGGCTGAACATGGCGACTATGGTGAACAGCAACGCGATCAGCGTCACTGGGCCGATTTTCGGCAGAAAGGCCTGTTCGTACCAGACCTTGCCACGGCTCTTCGTCAGCCAGCGGCGGGTAAGATACCCAGCCAGGAACGGCAGTCCCAGATAGATCAGCACAGCTTCGGCGATGGTCCAAAAATCCACGTCGACGACGCTTCCGGCCAGGCCGAACAGCGGGGGCAGG
This sequence comes from Novosphingobium hassiacum, assembly GCF_014196055.1. Lineage (GTDB taxonomy): Bacteria > Pseudomonadota > Alphaproteobacteria > Sphingomonadales > Sphingomonadaceae > Novosphingobium > Novosphingobium hassiacum. Next base: position 20,749 of record NZ_JACICY010000004.1, on the reverse strand, counting down.
TAGGTCAGAAAGAACCACGCGTAGGCGCTGAAGAACAGGACCTGAAAGATTGAGTTGAACGCCACCAGCGCGGCGACATATTCGGTATCACCCTTGGCCAGTTGGTTCCACACGACGACCATCGCGATGCAGCGCGCAAGGCCGATCAGGATCAGCCCGGTCATGTATTCGGGTTTGTCGGACAGGAACAGGACCGCAAGCGCGAACATCAGCACCGGACCGATGATCCAGTTCTGGATCAACGAGATCGCCAGAATGCGCTTATCCTCGAACACGCGTGGCAACTGCTCGTAACGGACGCGTGCGAAGGGCGGAAACATCATCGCGATCAGGCCGACGGCGATCGGCACGTTGGTTGATCCCCATGAGAGACTCTCGATGGCACGGGGCAACCCCTTGAAGGTAACTCCCAACGCGATGCCGAGCGCCATGGCGACGAAAATCCACAAGGTGAGGTAGCGATCCAGGAACGACAGGCGTTCGTGCTTTGCAGAAGTGGCCATGATCAGTCGTTCGCCCCAGAAGCAACGCGATTGCCTTCGGCGTCGATCACCATTTCGCCATCCTCCTTCGTAAAGGCTGCGCGCGGGCCTTCCGGCAGCAGGTCGAGCACCAGTTCGGAGGGCCGACACAGCGATACGCCAAGCGGCGAGACGACCAGTGGCCGGTTGATCAGGACCGGATGCGCGAGCATCTCGTCGATGAGATCGGCATCGGGGAGGGCGAGATCGTCGAGCCCGAGTTCGGCGTAGGGCGTCCCCTTTTCGCGCAGCAGCGCGCGCGCGCTGATCCCTGCGCGCTCTATCAGGCTTTCGAGCATCGCGCGCGACGGCGGGGTCTTGAGATACTCGACCACATGCGGTTCGATTCCGGCGTTGCGGATCATCGCCAAGGCATTGCGCGAGGTGCCGCACGCCGGGTTATGGTAGATGATGATGTCATTCACGGGTGTACTCCGCATCGTGATTGTCGGGTTTTCAAGGGGCGGAGCAGGCGACGTCACCGAGCAGGTCGGCACACATTTCCGGCATCCCCCGGCAGCAATCCTGCATCAGGAAGGCGAGCAGCGTGCGCATCCCGCTGAAGTCGGCGCTATAGCGGATCAACCGGCTCTCGCGAACCGAACGGACCAGACCGGCTCGCTCCAAAGTCGCTAGATGATGCGACATCGTTGAGGGCGGAACTGCAGCCTGTTCAGCGATCGCACCTGCGATCAGTCCGTCGGGACCGACTTTGACCAGCATGCGGAACACCGACAGCCGAGTTTCATGCGCAAGCGCGCCTAGAGCATCGACAGCCCAATTGGGAGTGTCACTCTTGATATCCATCCGCGCCACCATTCTAAAAACATCGAAATAAAGAAGCAAACGGGCCTGTCAACTCATAGTTCGATAAACTTCGAATGATGAGTCGGCCAACGCAAAGCGCCCAGACGTGTTTTTTGGAATATCATCGGGGGTATCTGCAGATGTTCCCTCTTTATTATATTTATATATCATGCACTTAAACGGCCCTGTGGATCCCACCCCGACTACCAAATCTCTTGTCCATAGACTGCCGCATGGGTTGGCTTGCATCCAACAATAGGGCTGCAGGCGCCGGTGCCTTCTAGAGCGAGAAGGGCGCGCTTTCTGGGCAGGATGTGAGACCTTCACAGGGATCCACATGATTGTCGGCGCGCCGGCATGTCACGGGCAATCGCGTCGGCGTGGCCGGCCGTGAGCGGTGACCCCAAAAAGCTGCACCATGCCGGGGACACGATAATCGCGGTGCGGGAACGAATTGTCACGATGGGTGTTTAGAACGCGGCTTGCCGCCGGTTCCTGTTTTTTGCCGCTCTGGTTTGGGTGTGCACTGGCCTGGAAGCGAGGGGTGACTGTAGTTGGCTCCCTTGCAAGGCTTCTTGTCCAGATGTCGCAGACGTTGTTGCGCAAATCATCGAACAGTGGCTCCAGAATGCAGATCGGCACCGCGCTTGGCGTTGCCGCTGCCTTGCTGTTCTTCGTCATCAGCGGGGCGATGGCCTACTCCAATATTCAGGACTTGCGCGGCGAGACCGGGCGCGTGGTGCACACGCACGAGGTCATCACCGAGCTGGGTCGCATGCTCTCGGCCGTACAGGATGCCGAGACCGGGCAGCGCGGCTATCTGCTTACGGGCAGCGAAAAGTATCTCGATCCCTACCGGGACGCGCTCAATCGCACCGGTCTGAGCCTTGGCAAGATACACGATCTGACGCGCGACAATCCGCTGCAACAGGCCAACCTTCAGCGCCTTCGCGCAAGCGTCGATGCGAAGTTTGCCGAGCTGAGGCAGACGATCGAACTACGCCGGAGCGGCGGAGTCGCTGCGGCGCTGTCGATCGTGAACACCGATCGCGGCAAGTTCGAGATGGATTCGATCCGCTCGCAGATCGACGACATGCGCGCCGATGAGCGCCGCTTGCGCGAGGCGCGGCTGGTTCAGATGGAGGCGGCGTACCGTTCAACGATCTTGAGCGGCATGCTGACCGCGCTGCTGGGTGTGGTGCTGTCACTCGCAGTGGGCATGCTGATCCATCGAGAGACGCGTCTGCGCCAGCAACAGGCGTGGCTGCAAGCGGGCGAGGTCGGCCTTGCGCAGGCGATGCTGGGCGACAAGACCGTGCGCGAGCTGGCTGAGTCCATTCTCGATTATCTCACGTCGTACCTGGGCGCGCAGGCCAGCGTGCTGTTCAAGGGCGAGGTGGGCACCTTCGAACGCGTGGCGGCGGTAGGCGTGCCGGGTGATGCGACGGTGCCCCGGAGTTTTGCCCTGCGCGAAGGCTTGCTCGGCCGGGTTGCAGCCGAAGGCGCGCCCATGCTGATCGACGACGTGCCGCCGGGTTACCTGACGCTTGGCTCGGCACTGGGGCGAGACAATCCCCGCCACCTCGTGATCGCGCCGTTCAATGCCGATGGCTTGGTGAATGCCGTGATCGAGTTCGGCTTTCTGCAGCAGGTGGATGGACGTGTCCTGACATTGCTGAGCCGCATCACTCAACCGGTGGGCGTTGCGCTGCGTTCGGCCCGCTACCGCACCGAACTACAGAACCTGCTGGCCGAAACGCAGCGCCAGTCCGAGGAGATGCAGGTTCAGAGCGAAGAGTTGCGGGTCACCAACGAGGAACTGGAGGAGCAAGGCCGCGCGTTGAAGGAATCGGCGGTGCGGCTCGAACAGCAGCAGGTCGAACTCGAACAGACCAATTCGCAGCTGGAAGAGCAGGCGCAGTTGCTCGAAACCCAGCGTGACGATCTTGCCAGATCGAGTGCTGCGGTCGAACTCAAGGCACGAGAGCTCGAGCAGGCCAGCCGGTACAAGTCCGACTTCCTTGCCAATATGAGCCACGAATTGCGCACCCCGCTCAATTCGCTGCTTATCTTGTCTAAGCTTCTGGGGGACAACCCACACGGCAACCTCAGCGACGAGCAGACCCAGTATGCCCGCACCATCCAGGCATCGGGCAACGACCTGCTCAACCTGATCAACGACATTCTCGACCTGTCAAAGATCGAGGCGGGCCATGTCGAGATACGTGCAGAGGCGGTAACCCTCAAGCGGCTTGCCTCCGACTTGCGCCAGACGTTCGATCCGATCGCATCCGATCGCGGCGTGGCATTCACCATCGACATCGCCGACGAGGCGCCGACGTCGATCGCGACGGACCGACAGAGGCTCGAGCAGATCCTGAAGAACCTGCTTGCCAATGCATTCAAGTTTACGGCCGAAGGCGCGGTCGCGCTGCGGATGGAGGCGGTCGACGGGGACAAGCTTGCCCTGACGGTAAGCGACACCGGGATCGGCATTTCGCCGGAGCACCAGCAGGCGATTTTCGAAGCGTTTCGGCAGGCCGACGGTGCGATCAATCGAAAGTTCGGCGGTACGGGCCTTGGCCTGTCGATCTCGCGCGAACTGGCGCGGCTGCTGGGCGGCGTGATCACGCTCGCCAGCAAGCCGGGCGAGGGCAGCCGCTTTACTGTCACCATTCCGGTGCAGTACGATCCGGCGCAGGTCGAAGCGCGCGCACCGGCGTTTGGGGCAGGCACATCGACCACCGCCCCGCAAGTCGTACCAACCGTGGCGGCGCGCAGGGCGACCGGGGCGCTGGCCCAGCTGCCATCGCTGGACGACGACCGTGACCGGTTGGAAGGCACCCGCAGGGTGCTGCTTGTGGTCGAGGACGACCAGACCTTCGCCGGGATCGTGTGCGACTTGTCGCGCGATGCAGGCTTCCAGTGTCTTGTCGCGGGCACCGCCGAGGAAGCGCTCGATCTGGCCCGTCGTTTCAAGCCGAGCGCGATCGTGCTGGACCTTGGCCTGCCTGACCAATCGGGGCTTTCGGTGCTCGACCGGCTCAAGCGCGAGGACGCTACGCGGCACATCCCGATCCACGTGATTTCGGGAAGCGACCACCAGCAGACCGCGTTCTCGCTCGGCGCGATGGGGTATCTGGTGAAGCCGGTAAAGCGCGAGGACCTGACCCATGCGCTGGGCGCGCTTGAGGCTCAGCTGACCCGGACGATGCGACGCGTGCTGGTCGTCGAAGATGATCCGGTGCAGCGTGACGCGGTGGGCAAACTGCTCGCCGGACCCGAAGTCGAGACCATCGGGGCTGGGACGGCGGCGGAGTGCCTGATGTTGCTGAGAGAGCAGACCTTCGATTGCATGGTGCTCGACCTGACCCTGCCCGACGCCACGGGCTTTTCACTTCTTCAAGCGCTCAGCGAAGACGGTGACCACAGCTTCCCGCCGGTCATCGTCTATACCGGGCATGATCTTTCGGCCGAGGACGAGCAGCAGCTTCGCCGCTATTCTAGCTCGATCATCATCAAAGGTGCCAAGTCGCCCGAACGCCTGCTCGACGAGGTGACCTTGTTCCTGCATCAGGTGGTCTCGGAACTTCCGCCTGAACAGCAGAAGATGATCCAGCAATCGCGCAGTCGTGACGCGGTGCTTGAGGGCCGGCGCATTCTCATCGTGGAGGATGACGTCCGCAACGTCTATTCACTGGTCAACATCCTCGAACCGCGCGGCGCGAAAGTCGTAATTGCACGCAATGGCCAGGAAGCGCTCGACGCATTGGCGCAAGGTCGTGGCACGCCGGAAGAAGTCGATCTCGTGTTGATGGACGTGATGATGCCGGTGATGGACGGACTTGAGGCCACGCACCGGATCAGGCTCGATCCGCGTCTGTCGCGTCTGCCGGTCATCATGCTGACCGCCAAGGCCATGCCCGACGATCAGGAACGATGTCTCGCCGCAGGCGCTAACGATTACATGGCCAAACCCCTCGATGTCGACAAGCTGCTCTCGCTGGTGCGTGTATGGATGCCACGCTGAACCAACCGGCGAGTGAGCCGGTGGAAGAGATAGAGACGTACCTGCTGCTGGAGGCGCTGCACCGGCGGTATCACTACGACTTCCGCCACTATGCGCGTGCTTCTATCCGGCGTCGGCTGCGGCAGGCTTGCCAGCAGCTGGGGTTTGCCAGCATCTCGATGATGCAGGACGCCCTGCTGCATGACGAAGCGGTTCTGACCCGGTTGCTCGACTTCCTGACCGTCCAGGTCAGCGAAATGTTTCGCGATCCCGGGTACTTCAAGGCAATCCGTGAGAAGGTCGTGCCACATCTGCAGACCTATCCGTCGCTCAAGATCTGGATCGCTGGCTGCAGCGGGGGCGAGGAGCTCTATTCTTTCGCCATCCTGTTGCAGGAGGAGGGGCTGCTCGATCGCACCCTGATCTACGCGACCGACATCAATCCGACGGCGCTCGAGACGGCGCAAAAGGGCATATATGCGCTTGATCGCATCGCCACTTTTACCCGCAATCACCAGCGCTCGGGTGGACGGACCTCGCTGTCGGATTACTACAGCAGTGCCTACGACCGCGTAGTGTTTGACCGGAAGCTGCGCGAACGGGTGGTGTTTTCAGACCATAGTCTGGCGAATGACGCCGTCTTTGCCGAATGCCAGTTCGTCTCGTGCCGCAACGTGATGATCTACTTCGACCGGCCGCTGCAGGACCGCGCGCTGGGGCTGTTTCGGGATTCGCTCAGCCGCCGGGGATTTCTTGGGCTGGGCTCCAAGGAAACGCTGCGCTTTTCCGAACATGCCGACGCGTTCACCGAGTTCGTACGCGAGGAAAAGATCTACCGGCGGCGCGACGCATGATGCCGAACGGGGCAAAGGCGATCGTGATAGGCGCATCGGCCGGCGCAGTGCAGGCGCTTTCACAGATATTGCCGCGTCTGCCCGCAACTTATCCGCTACCAGTGGTGATCGTGGTCCACGTGCCCGCCGATCCATCGGGTCTGGTTGCCCTGTTCGCAAGCAAATGCGCGATCAGGGTGCGCGAGCCGGACGACAAGGAGCCCATTGAGAGCGCATGCGTCTATTTCGCGCCGCCCGGCTATCACATGCTGGTGGAGGATGACCGTACGATCGCCTTGTCGCTCGACGAGCCTGTGCTGTATTCGCGTCCCTCCATCGACGTACTCTTCCAGAGCGCCGCTGACAGCTATGGCGAAGGGCTGATTGGCGTCATGCTGACCGGTGCGAACGAGGACGGCGCGGTGGGCTCGGCAGCGATTATCGACGCAGGCGGGACAGTGCTGGTCGAGGACCCGGAGCATGCCTTTGCCGATACAATGCCGCGCGCTGCACTGGCGCGCTGTCCGTCTGCACTGACCCTGTCGCTCGACGCAATTGCGGATCGGTTGGCTCAGGTAGGAACAATATGAACAACGCTGGCGAACCAATCCATTTCCTGATCGTCGACGACCTCGAGGAAAATCTGGTGGCGCTCGAGGCGCTGCTGCGGCGCGATGGCCTTTCGTTCCTGCGCGCGCGCTCGGGCGAGGAAGCGCTCGAACTGTTGTTGCGCCATGAAATCGCGCTGGCGCTGCTAGACGTGCAGATGCCCGGAATGGACGGTTTCGAACTGGCCGAGTTCATGCGGGGAAGCGAACGCACCCGCCATGTCCCGATCATATTCCTGACCGCCGGCAGCGCCGACGGACAGCGACGTTTCCGCGGCTACGAGGCAGGCGCGGTCGACTTCATTCAGAAGCCGATCGAAGGTGACATCCTCAGCAGCAAGGCCACTGTCTTCTTCGACCTCCATCGGCAGCGCCGCGAGATCGAGCAGCAGAGCAAGGCGCTTGCCGATGCGGCGGGACGTCTCGAAATGCAGGTGCATGAACGTACTGCCGAACTCGAACATGCGCTGGAGCGCCTTCGTGCAGAAACAGCCGAGCGCGAGCGCGCCGAGGCATCGCTGCGCCAGAGCCAGAAGATGGAAGCGGTCGGTCAACTGACCGGTGGCATTGCCCACGATTTCAACAATATGCTGACGGGCATCATCGGGTCGCTCGACCTGATGCGGCGGCGCATCGAGGCCAAACGGTACGAAGAACTTGATCGCTTCATGGACGCAGCCACCACGTCTGCCCAGCGGGCGGCCTCTTTGACGCATCGGCTGCTGGCGTTTTCCCGTCGTCAGTCGCTCGATCCCCAGCCCCTGGACATCAATGCGTTGATCGGTTCGATCACCCCGCTGGTGCACAACGCCTTGTCAGAGCAGATCGCGCTGGAGACGACGCTCGCAGAGGACCTTCCAGCCGTCTTGGCGGATGCCAACCAACTGGAAAATGCCATTCTCAATCTCGTCCTTAATGCACGTGACGCGATGCCGGAGGGAGGCAGGCTGGTGATTGAAACGGCGCACGAGGATTTCGGCATGCCGTGTGCGACAATTCCGCCCGGGCTCTCTGCGGGCCACTATGTCACCGTAGCGGTTTCGGATACGGGGACAGGCATACCGCAAGACGTGATGGACAAGGTGTTCGACCCGTTCTTCACGACGAAACCTGTGGGCCTCGGCACCGGACTTGGTCTGTCCATGGTCTATGGCTTTGCCAAGCAGAGTGGCGGGGCGGTTCAGCTGGATAGCCGCCCGGGGCTTGGCACCACGGTGCGGTTGCACCTGCCGATCACGGCTGCGACCCTAGCCCATAAGGGTGTGGCGGTTCCGGAAGCCACCCCTCGCGGAGACGGTGAGCGCGTGTTGGTTGTCGAGGACGATCCGGCCGTGCGGATGCTCGTTCGCGAGGTGTTGGAGGAACTGCACTATGAAGTCGTCGAATTTGCAGATCCGAGCGATGCTGTGCCGCTGCTTGCATCGGGCACGCGCATCGACCTGATGATCTCGGACGTGGGCATGCCAGGCATGACTGGCCGCGAGCTGGCCGATGTTGCCCGCGCGCATCGGCCAAGCCTGCCCATCCTGTTCATTACCGGCTATGCCGAGAATGCGACTTTACGCGGAGATTTCCTTTCTGAGAACATGTCCATGATCACCAAGCCGTTCTCGCTTGGCGACCTTGCAATCCGGGTAAGCGAACTGACTTCGTCGACCGTTGGTACGCCCATCTCTTGATCGGCCTTTGACGGCGCATGTCAGATGATTGTGTGGCGCAACTGCCGTTGCCGTTTTCCGCTCAAAAATCACGGCGATCACGGGTGTATGTGGATTGCCCCGTCCCGACCTGCAAGCGCGATTCTGCTCCTTCCGAATCTGACCGATGGCCTCTGCTCGGGCCGAGCGCTGGTCACTTTAGCGGTCGCGAGCTCCACTTCGCATCCGTGGACGTGTCCGCACGACAAGACATCATACGGCGGTTGCCAATAGCCCATTTACATCAACGGCTGTAACCCAAAACCCGTTGACCGGCGGACGTTGTGCTGCAATGCGACATATTGTCGCGCCGTACCCGAGAGAGGCCCTTTGAGGGCAGATCGGAGGGCTGCGATCGGCAAGAGAAGGGGTTTCGGTCGGATGACACGCAAAGGGATAATACTTGCAGGCGGCTCTGGCACGCGGTTGTACCCACTGACGCGCGGTGTTTCCAAGCAGCTGATGCCGGTATTCGACAAGCCAATGATCTACTATCCGCTCAGCACGCTGATGCTGGCCGGCATTCGCGACATCCTGATCATCACCACGCCTGATGATGCCGCGCAATTCCAGCGCGTGCTCGGCGATGGATCGGATTTCGGCATTTCGTTGACTTATGCGGTTCAGCCCAAGCCGGAGGGGCTGGCGCAGGCGTTCCACATCGGCGCGGACTTCGTCGGTGGAAGCCCGAGCGCGCTCGTGCTTGGCGACAACATCTTTTACGGTCACGGCCTCCCGCAGCTTCTGCAAAACGCGAACGCGCGGACCAGTGGGGCGAGCGTCTTTGCCTATCGTGTCAATGATCCGCAGGCCTATGGCGTGGTGTCGTTCGATGCCGAAGGCCGGGCGGAAACCATCGAGGAAAAGCCGGCCAAGCCCAAATCGAACTACGCCGTGACCGGCCTGTATTTCTATGACGAAACCGTGGTCGACCGCGCGCGCGACATGAAGCCTTCGCCGCGTGGCGAACTCGAGATCACCGATCTCAACCGTCTGTATATGGATGACGGCGAGCTTGCTGTTGAAATCATGGGCCGTGGCTTCGCCTGGCTCGACACCGGCACCCACGCCTCGCTGCTCGACGCGGGGGCCTATGTCCGCATCACCGAAGAGCGGCAGGGCCTCAAGATCTGCTGCCCCGAAGAGATCGCGTGGCGTCAGGGCTTCATTTCCGACGCCGAACTCGAGGCCATCGCCCAGCCGCTGCGCAAGTCCGGTTATGGCGAATACCTGCTGCAGACGCTGAAGCAGGGGCACTCAGTGTGAATGTGATCGAATGCGACATCGCCGGACCGCTGATCCTGGAACCCAAGGTGTTCGGTGACGAGCGCGGGTTCTTCATGGAAAGCTGGAACGCCGGCGCGTTTGCCAAGGCCGGGCTTGATCTGACCTTCGTGCAGGACAACCACAGCCGGTCGCAAAAGGGCGTGTTGCGCGGCATGCATTTCCAGAACCCCCAGCCACAAGGCAAGCTTGTACGGGTGGTCAACGGTGCCGTGTTCGACGCCATCGTCGATCTGCGCCGCTCCTCTCCCACCTTCGGGAAGTGGACCGGCGTCGTGCTTTCGGCAGCAAACAAGCGGATGTTCTGGGTGCCCGAAGGCTTCGCACATGGCTTTCTGACGCTCGAGGACGATACCGACTTCCTCTATAAGTGCACGTCGGCCTACCTGCCGCAGAACGAGTGCAGTCTGGCGTGGGACGATCCAAGCGTCGGCATCGAATGGCCGCTCGACGGGATCGAGCCCAAGCTTTCGGCCAAGGATGCTGACGGCGTGCCGCTGGCGCAAGTGCAGGCTTTTGCATGAAAAAGGCGCTGGTTACCGGGGTCAATGGCCAGTTGGGCAAGGCCCTGCTGGCGTCCCGGCCTGAAGGCTGGACCTGTGTCGCGCTTGATCGCGCCGCGCTCGACCTGTCCGATCCTGACGCCATTGCGCGGCTGGTCGATGCCGAGCAGCCCGACTTGGTGCTCAATGCGGCGGCCTATACCGCCGTCGACCGCGCCGAAAGCGAGCCTGAGCTTGCGCACGCGGTCAACGCCGGGGCACCCGCTGCCTTTGCACGAGCGCTCGGCGGGGCGGGGCGTCTGGTCCAGGTTTCGACAGATTTCGTGTTCGATGGCACGAGCGGACGGGGCTATCGCCCTGATGACGCGCGCAACCCGCAATCGGTCTATGGCGCCAGCAAGGCCGCGGGCGAGGACGCTGCAGGCGACAGCGCGATTATCGTGCGTACCAGCTGGGTCTATGCTGCAGGCGGCGCCAACTTCGTGCGCACCATGCTGCGCCTGATGCGTGAGCGTGATGAATTGCGGGTGGTCGGCGATCAGATCGGCTCCCCCACGTGGGCCACTGGTCTGGCGCACACGCTGTGGGGCCTTGCAGCTCGCGATGCGACGGGCATCTGGCATCACCGCGACGACGGGGTAGCCAGCTGGTACGACTTTGCCGTCGCCATTGCCGAGGAGGCCCATGCCATCGGCCTGCTCGCGCGGATTCCCGCGATCACCCCGATCGCCACCGCCGACTATCCGACCCCGGCCAAGCGGCCGTCGTTTTCGGTGCTGGACGTTTCGGCAACGCGGGCGGCGCTGTCGTCTGCGGCGGTGCACTGGCGAACCAATCTGAAGACCATGCTCGAAGAGGAAATTGCGCTTGGCTAATGTGCTCGTGACCGGCGGAGCCGGTTTCATCGGTGGCAACTTCGTCCATTACTGGGGCAAGACGCATCCCGACGACAGCGTGATCGTGCTAGATTGCCTGACGTACGCGGGCAACCGTTCGACCATCGAGGGCGTCGAGCAAGCTGAGCTGGTCGTCGGCGACATTCGCGATACCGATCTGGTCGAGAAGTTGCTGCGCGAGCGGGACATCGCCACCATCGTCCACTTTGCGGCCGAGAGCCACGTCGATCGTTCGATCACCGGGCCTGACGCGTTCATCGACACCAACATTCTGGGCACCAACAGTCTGCTCAAAGCCGCACGCGCGGTGTGGCTGGATGCAGGGTCGGGCCGCGCCCACCGCTTTCACCACATTTCGACCGACGAGGTCTACGGTTCGCTCGGCCCGACCGACCCGGCTTTTGCCGAAACCACCCAGTACCAGCCGAATTCGCCCTATTCGGCGTCGAAGGCAGCATCCGATCACCTCGTGCGCGCCTATCACCATACGTATGGCCTGGACGTCACGACGACGAACTGCTCGAACAATTACGGGCCTTATCATTACCCCGAAAAGCTGATCCCGCTGTTCGTGCTCAATGCGCTGTCGGGCAAGCCGCTGCCGATCTATGGCGATGGCATGAACGTGCGCGACTGGCTTTATGTCGAGGATCACTGTCGCGGTATCGAAGCGGCGTTGCTCAACGGCAAGCCGGGCGAAACCTACAACATCGGCGGCGGTGAAGAACTCCCGAACATGGCGGTGATCGACCGCATCTGCGCCGAAGTCGATCGCGCATTCGAAGAGATCGAGGGTCTGGCCGCGCGCTATCCCGATGCGCCAGCCGCCAAGGGCCGCCCGACGAGTGAACTCAAGACTTTCGTCGAAGACCGCAAGGGCCACGACCGGCGCTATGCGATCGACGAGACCAAGGCGCGCGCTGAAATCGGCTACGTCCCCCAGCACGATTTCGAGAACGGCCTGCGCAATACCCTGCGCTGGTATCTCGAAAACGAAGCCTGGTGGCGCCCGTTGCAGGTGAAGTGATCGTGCGACGAATCGTATGCCTGTCAAAAGCACAAGACAGGCAACGGGACGTGCATTCAGGCCGTATGGTGTCCGGGTTCGATGATCATCGGGTTCCCCTTGACCACGCAATGATCCGGGATGTCCCGGACGATCACGGCACCGGCTTCGATCCGGCAATGGTGGCCGACTCTCACTCCAGGCAGCACAATGGCGCGCGGCCCGATCACGGTGCCGTCGCCCACGTAGGTGTCGAGGTACAGCCCGCGTGTTGTATCATGGGTGAGAATGATGGCGTAATCATCGATGAGGCAGTCCGCGCCGATATGGACGCCCTTCGGCCAGGTGCGATCGATGTTCGCAGTGGCAGCGATCCGTGCGGACGGATGGATGTCCATTTGCCACACCACTCGCCGCACGATGCGCTGCCACTTTTGCCGGAGCGTTTCCCGACGTACGTTTCGACGTTGGATGGCGGTCATCGGATTGCGATAGTCAACCGCGCGGCACGCTGCAATCCCGCGATGAACGCGTAATGCGCACATTGAATGCATTGGAGACATGGAGACGTCGTGCCATGGCGCTGCGTTGCCGGTGGATCGAGCTGGTCCATGGTCACCGCGTCGACCGTTCGGCGCGATTGTCTTTTGCGGCCAGGCTGATTAGCGGGGGCCGAGCTTCGATCTCGATAGGCGCCTGCACAGTAGTGGCTCTTCGGGCGTTGATTATCACACGCACCGCCGAGGGTGGTAGTAGCCCGGTGCATATAGGCCGAAACAGCTTCATTGGCGCAGGAGCCGTGGTTCTCCCCGGTGTAACAGTCGGCGAAGGATCGATTGTTGCAGCCGGCTCGGTCGTATTCGAAGACGTCGCTTCGGGTACGATCGTCGGTGGCAATCCGGCAAGGCTCATACAAAGCGGGGTGGAAGTGGCTCGATATGGCAGACTGCCGGATTCCTGGGATAATAGTGCGCGCTACTGGCGTGTCGACGATGGGCCTCGTTTCGCCTTTCGATGGGCAATATGGACAGTGGCTGGACTGATCGCAACACTGTCAGTCATAGGGGTGATCTATGCTCAAAGCTGAAGACTTCTGTCTGATCGCAGCGGTCGATAGCGACGCCGTTCTCGAAAGTTGTCTTCGCAGATCTCCAGACGTTGCATCTGGTCGATTGCCGCTTGTCGTCATAAAGGATGCCAAGTGCATGTCGGCGGCCTACAACGAAGGATTGTCCCGCACATCCGCAGCGATCTGCCTGTTTGCGCATCAAGACGTCTATCTTCCGAAGGGATGGCTGGATCAGGCAATCACCACGTTGAACGCATTGGGCGAGGCGCATCCGGACTGGATGGTTGCCGGCCCGTATGGTATTACCCCGGACGGGCAGCATATCGGCCGGGTATGGGACGTGACAATGAAGCGCGAACTCGGTACCCGTGGATTTGCGCCCACGGCCGTCGGGTCTTTTGACGAACTGCTTCTGATCTTTCGCCGTACCGAAAACTTCAGATTCGATGAAAACCTGCCACATTTTCACCTGTACGGGACTGACATGGTGCAGATGGCTACAGATCTGGGGCGGTCGGCGTTTGCCGTCGAACTCCCGGTCGTTCACAACAATCGACCGATCGTGTCACTGGGCGGTGGCTATCTCAAGGCATACCGCTATGCGCGTCGCAAATGGAGGGCGCGCTTGCCGATCTACACGTCGATTTGCGCTCTGACCGACAATCCGCTCCCGCTTTGGCGCGCGCGTTGGCGACGCCGGCACGTTAAAGCAAGGCCCGATCATCTCAGCGCCGATTCGGTGGAAATTGCGAGAAGGGCGGGTTACGAGTGATTGCCCCCGAATGCCCTTAGGAACGACGCTCGTGCCCTGCTTCACGGATGGAAATGATGATCGTAACTGATGCGAAGCGCCCGCTTGCGGCAAGGCCGTCGTCCGACGCTCGAACAGGTTCGGCGAGCGCCGACAGGGTAAGGAACCTGGTTCCTTTGTTACTGCTTGCATACTCGATGTTTTTCCTTTCTCCGGAAGTACGCGTCACGGTGGCAGGTGTTAACCTGCCAGCCTATCGCCTTGTCATTCTCGCATTCGCCATTCCATGGCTCATGATATCCGAGCGAAGGCGGGTCCGCTTCGGATTGGCCGACCTGCTGATCGTGCTCGCCAGCGTGTGGACGCTCGTATCCTTTATCGATCATTACGGCTACGGCTCCGGCTTTGTGCGGGCAATGGGGGTCGTAATCGACACGGCCGGCGGATACTTCGTCGCTCGACTATGCATCCGGGACACCAGTGATCTACGCTTATTCTTTTTGCTCATCATACCTGGCCTCGCTTTTGCTGGTGCTTTCATGGCCTTTGAAAGCCTGCACAAGGGCCACGTCCTGCGTCCAATGTATGCGAGTATATTTGGACAATTGCCGCGTTACTCCGAAGGTGCGGTAAATGGCTTCAATGAAATAAGACTGGAATACAGATATGGCTTTCTCAGAGCTATTTCGGTATTTTCCCATCCAATTTTGGGCGGAGTATTGCTGTCCAGCACTCTGATTGTTTTTCTCAATAGTGGGATCAAGCATTGGCCCCTGTATCTGGCCTTAATATCTGGTCTGTGTGGGATATTTTCTCTAAGTTCCGCTGCGGGAATTGCGATTATCTTATCCATCATTTTAAAGGTAACTGATAAATTTATACGCCTCGTAAGGGGCCTCACCTGGAATGTTATTGTTACCTTTACTATGCTTGTTGGGTTGGGTCTGGAAGTCGTGTCCAATAAGGGCTTACTCGATTTGCTGATACGGCAGACGTTGGTCCCGCAGACCGGATACTACCGAAAGGCGATCTGGGAGTGGGGCCTCAAATCTGTCGAGAAGCATCCGGTCTATGGCATCGGTTATGCCGAGTACGAACGCCCGCTCGGTCTGCTGCCAAGCCCCAGTGTTGACGCACATTTTCTCGCCCTCGCAATTCGGGATGGCGCTTTTGTGTCGCTTGCGATTGCCTTCTCCATGGCGATCACGATCGTGCTTCTTGGCCGGGTTGTGGGCAAGGGCAAGGGGCCGGAACGAGATATGCTGTTTGGTCTTAATTGCGCTCTCGTGATCCTTTTCGTTGCCAGCATGACGGTGACGTTCTTTGGTGAAAGCCTCATCTGGTTCATGGCGATGATTGGCGCAGGTGCGTCGCTGGCGCAGTGTGTATTCATGCCAGCACGTAAACCACCAGAGAGCGTGCCATTGTCGGTCAGCGTAGGGGCACTCACATGAGTCTTGCTCGAAACAGTATCTATGCGTTCATGGCAAACGCACTTCCCGTTATCAGTGCTATTGCTACGGTACCTCTCTATGTGAGCACCATTGGAGTTGAGCGTTACGGCGCACTCGTCATTGCTTGGACCCTGCTAGGATATTTTGGCCAAGCGGACTTCGGCATCGGCCGGGCGGTGGCGCAACGTATCGCATCCAGTCGTAACAGTCCGCCAGATCAGATTGCTTCGGTCGTCTGGTCAGGCATTGTCAGCATGCTCATCCTAGGTGGTCTGGGGGCGCTGTTCGCGCTCGTCGCATCGGGGTATTATTTCGGCGAGGTGATGAAAGTCGAACCGGGGCTGCGTCAGGAATTGATGCGGTCGCTGTGGGCGCTGGCGCTATGCAGCCCGGTGGTGACGCTGACCGGCGTGCTTTCGGGCGCGCTGATCGGGATGGAGCGATTTAAGTACACCTCATGGAGTTTTCTGGTCAGCAATCTCGGGTTGCAGATACTGCCGCTCGTCGCGGCCGCCACGATCAGCAAGGACCTTCAATGGCTGGTCGCGGCATCGCTGATCGGTCGCGCCCTCGGCCTCGTGATGATGGGCACGATGGTATGGAGGCAATTTCTGGCCGGTCAGGCGGTACGGCCCTCATGGGCGGAGATGCGTCGCCTTGCCAATTTTGGGGCTTGGATCATGGTGTCCGCTTTGATCGGACCACTGATGATCTATTCCGACCGCTTCATCATCGGTGCGATCTATGGCGCCTTCGCGGTTGCGGTCTACACAATTCCCTATCAGGTGGCCTACCGGACGTTGGTGCTGCCACAGTCGGTAGTCGGTGTGCTTTTCCCGCGGTTTGCCGCGCTGGATGATGACGAAGCGCTTGTCCGCTGTCGGCAG
Source organism: Novosphingobium hassiacum (assembly GCF_014196055.1). Taxonomy (GTDB): domain Bacteria; phylum Pseudomonadota; class Alphaproteobacteria; order Sphingomonadales; family Sphingomonadaceae; genus Novosphingobium; species Novosphingobium hassiacum. The sequence goes on along the minus strand of NZ_JACICY010000004.1, from coordinate 4,424 downwards.
TTTACAGTCTTCGTGGGTCAGTTATTTGCACCATTCATCATCGGTTTGATCTGCCTTGCCGAACCCTTGCTAACGCTGTGGCTCGGCTCGCACCTTGATCCGCGGTCGGTCGAGATCGCCAAGATCATCCTGCTTGGGGTGTGGTTCATGGCGCTTGCCAATGTGCCACTGGCGTTGTTGCAGGCGCGCGGAAATCCGCAGTTTACAGCCATGTTGAGCATCTCCGAGCTGCCTTTCTACCTCGGAATACTGTTCATTTTGGGCAACGCGTTCGGGTTGGCGGGTATTGCCTGGGCGTTTACCCTGCGCAGCGCTGCCGATGCAGTTATTTTGGCGTGGCGAGCGAGAGCAGTGGATCGCTGGCTGCTCGGGCATGTCGCGCCAACTGCCGCGCTGGTGTTGCTGTCTGTCCTCGCCAGCGATCTGGCGCCAGGCTGGTTTGCTGCCATGGCTCTTGCCGCAATACTGGTGGCCGCCTGTCTGGCCCACCTGCTCCACACCATTTCACGAATGCCGCACGACGTGCGGCTGCAGTTCGAGCGGCTGCCGCTGGTGCGCAGCGTGCTGGGGCGCATGTCTGAGCGGCGCGCGGTAGATCGTTCAGCCTGAGCAGCAAGGGGGGAATTACAAGGTGCAAGGCGGAACTGCTACGAACCGTGCAAAAGGCCAAGCGTGCCTCGTGCTCCTGCCCCACAGCTACACCGGGCGGGGACCGGCAGAAAGCTGCGTGCGCATTCTGGCCTCTTTCCCACAAGGGCCGCTGGATACGACTCTTTTCGTACTTCGCCTGCGCAAGGCAGTTCACCCCGGTCTCAAGGTTGTACAAGGTGCAGGGCCGATCCTGCGCAGACTGCCTTTTCGCCAAATGCACAAATCCGCTTCTGCAAAGCTGTTTAAAAAATTCGCGCGTGCGATCGATCAGGCAGAGCCGGGCACCATCGTCTGGTTCTGGCCGGGCGGTCCATCGGAACTTGTGCAGCGAGCCAAGGATCGTGGACTGATCACGGTGGGTGAGATGATCAACAGCCCGATGGCACATGCCAAGTCTGTTTTGGATGCTGCTTATGTTGCCCGTGGCCTGGTGCCGGCGCACGGCATTGGTGATGGGGATGTCGCGCGGGAAAATGAGGTGCTGGCGCTCTACGACCGGCTCTTTGCTTCAAATGCGGAAGTTGAAGCGGCGCTGATCACTTGGGGCGTATCGCCATCGCGCATCCTTTCCACCAGCTTCGGCTGGGACCGCAGGCGATTTCCCAAAGGCGCCGGGCAAACTCGGGATGCCAACACGCCATTCACGGCGTGCTTTGTCGGTCTGATGAATGTTCGTAAAGGTCTGCCCGATCTGCTCGATGCCTGGCGCCTGTCGGGCATCAAGGGGGAACTGGTTCTGGCGGGCAGGGTTGAGCCTTCCCTGCAACCGATGGTCGATGCAGCCATCGGGGCCGGGAACGTGCGCCACCTTGGCCAGGTCGACGATGTGGCCAGTCTCTATCGCAATTGTGACGTCTTCGTTTTCCCCACCCTCGAAGAAGGTGGACCGCAGGTCACGTACGAGGCGGCTGCTTGTAGTTTACCGGTCATAACCACTCCGATGGGTGCTGCTCGACTCGTGCGGGATGCAGAGACCGGATTGCTGGTGGAGGCCGGAAATGTAATCGCTCTGGCGCAGGCGCTTAAGCGGTTTGCAGCGGATACCGCACTGCGCAAGCGATGTGGCGAGGCGGCTCGTTCGAAAGCAGATGAATTTGAATATGGGGTTGTGGGGGCAGCGCGCATGGCGCAATTGTGTGGTCTTCTTCGCAATTGCGAACAAACCGATTGAACTCTTTGCGATGTTATCCGGTGAGGCGATCAGGTCGACATCGGGGGGGCGCGACTTTTGGAGCACCGCATGAACCCGTTTTTCAAGCTTCTGGTGCCGCAGAGCTCCGTCGTTTCGTTATCGAAAAATTTTAGTCAGGCAAAGGATCCTGAAAATAACGGGGCGCGACAAAAAGGTCTGGATGCCGGGCGTTTTGTGATGTCATTTCTTGTTGTAATTCTCCATTCAATGCCAATATCACAAGATCAAAAATACTCATTTTTGAGTATTTTGTGCAGATCTGCAGTTCCATTTTTTTTGATCACGTCAGGGTACTTCTTAAGAATAAACTCTCAAGTGAATTTGAGAGTTATTAAATATCAATTAGAAAAGCTATTGCCAATTTACGTGTTTTGGATGGTGGTTTATTATGGAGTGGCATTCTCTACAGGCGTTAGTGATGTTCTTTTAAGGCCGACGGATCTAATTTCCGGCGGAACGGCCTTCCATTTGTGGTACTTGCCAGCCGTTGGTGCCGCGATCGTAATTGTAAGCTATTCGATGACTATACTTGGTCTATGGGGGTCTTTTTTTACATGTTTTCTCTTAGCGTGTGTTGCACTGTCAACCGGGCCGTATCATGACGTCTTAGCGCTTTCTGGTGAGGCGCGTCGCGGTGGTTTGCTGATTGCTCCATCATATGTGCTTCTGGGGCACGCAATCGCCAGATACCAGCGAAAAGTACCCGTATGGAGCGCCGCGCTCATCACTGTTATTGGAGCCTTTGCAGTATTTTTTGAAGAGAATTCAATATCAATATTAACGGGTAATAATTTTATCAGTCATGACTTTATTATTTCTACGTATATATTTGGAGTCGGCGCATTTCTTTTTGCCAGGTCTCTGAAATCTTCGTTCTTAGTTGAACGCCTGTCGCGGCTAGGCGGCTTGGCCTTGGGAATTTATGTGTCTCAGCTGCTCTGCCTTTGGATCTTTAGAGAATTTATTGATATTCGAAGCTTGTACGATGTTTTCGGCCTTGCGATCCTAAGCTTCGCGGCGGCCGCACTTCTTACTGCGACCATGCGTAAATTCAGCGTGCTGCGCCGCTTCGTTGGATAACGCGGTGGGGCCCGCGCGGTCCATGATCGGGGTTCAGTTCGAGCCCGACGAGGGGATTGGTTGGGCTTTGGTCGAAAGTCGGAGCGACGTGCACATAGCCGACGACGTATTGTGAACATTTTGATCGTTGAACCAGGCGCACCATACTGTCGGTCGCCCAGTGCTGTCCGGACCCACTCCGGTTACAGACATTACCTGACCGCCCTCACTCAGGCGCACTCTGTCGCCGCACTTGAACATTCCGATCATCGTCAATCCTTACTCAAGATGCGCAACTTAGCGCTCAAGCGAATCCGCCCTCCGGATTCCAGACAAGAGGCCCTTGGCCGTATCGGGCCAGTCGTTCTTCTGCCGAGGTTCGCCCGTTAATAAGCGAGGGCGTCTCAAGCTGGACGGAATAGTAACCCCGCGATCCCGATCCCCAGCCGAGACCATGTTTCTGCGCCTCGATTTGACGTTCACGCTCGGCATAGATTTCCGCGTCGGTGAGATGGAAGGTCCGGCGCTTGGTTTCGCAGCTAATCGGCGATGAAACGTCCAGGAAGACCTTGCGGCGCGCGGCTGAGTAGGCATCCAACAGCCGCTCGTCAGCTTCGCCCTTGGCCACGGGGCCGAGAACCTCGGTCAGGGCACAAGCGTCGAAGATTCCGCCGGTCAGGCCGAATCCGCTGGTCGGATTGGTCACGTGGGCTGAATCGCCGGCCAGCAGGACACGGCCCACGCGCATCTTCTCCACGCAGCGCTGGTGCATACTGTAGGGAGAGTAGAGGTCGAGCTGGGCGCCTGCTCCCTCGTCCGGTAAAACCTTGCGATAATATTCGAATATCCTGTCTCGCAGACCATCGAGCGGCAGCCTGCCATCCTCGTGAAAGGTCACTCGCCACTGCCCGTCGCGGGTGAGGCGCAAGATGATGGCCCCGAAGTGGTTGTCGATGATCCAGTTGCCGACAGGATGCCAGCCATGCGCTTCGAAATCGAAGTGCATGTTGGTAGCGACGAAGCGGTCTGGCCAGGTATACCCGACGAGTTCCTGACCGATCGCCTTACGGACCCCGCTGCGGCCACCGTCAGCTCAGATCACCCATCTCGCCTTGATGGTCTCGGCGCCATCCTTTGAACAACGTCGACGCTGACGTGATCGTCGTACTGCTTGAGGTCTGTGAACCGGGTTCCCCAGTTGCAGGTGATCTGGGGATAGCGCGCCATTTGCGACAGGGCGATCTGGGTCAGTTCATCTATCGCAAGGGTCAGAACATAGGGATGATCCAGACCCTCCGGATAGGACGAACGGGAGACGAAGGCTTCGCCAGTCTTGAAGATGCGAAACGCCATTTCATTGCTTCGGAAGCCGATCCGCGCCGCGTCGTCGAACAGGTCAAGCAGTATCAGGTTGTCCAGTACCTGGCGGTGTAGCGCGACAAACCAGATGAGAATTGCGCGTCAATCAGGATGAGAATGTGATTGTCGCGGCGCGTCAATCAGTGCCGATTTTGATTGTCGC
>NZ_JACICY010000003.1:446350-495425 GCF_014196055.1 Novosphingobium hassiacum | reverse complement strand
ATCATGAAGTGCGACATCATCGCTGAGGGCATCGTCGCCGCAGCCAAGGAAGTGAACCTGCAGGTTCCCCTCGTCGTCCGCCTCGAAGGCACCAATGTCCAGCAGGGCAAGGACATCCTGGCCAACTCCGGCCTGCCGATCGTCGCCGCCAACGACCTGGGCGATGCCGCCAAGAAGATCGTTTCAGAAGTCAGAAAGGTAGCCTGAAATGTCCATTCTCATCGACAAGAATACCAAGGTCATCACGCAGGGCATGACCGGCGCGACCGGCACGTTCCATACCGAACAGGCGCTGGCATACGGCACGCAGATGGTCGGCGGCGTGACCCCCGGCAAGGGCGGCACGACGCATATCGGCCTGCCCAACTTCAACACCGTGCACGAAGCCAAGGCTGCGACCGGCGCGACCGCATCGTGCATCTACGTTCCGCCGCCGTTCGCCGCCGACTCGATCCTTGAGGCGATCGACGCCGAGATGGAACTGATCGTGGCGATCACCGAGGGTATTCCGGTGCTCGACATGGTCAAGGTCAAGCGCGCGCTGGTCGGCTCCAAGAGCCGTCTGATCGGTCCGAACTGCCCCGGCGTACTGACGCCGAACCAGTGCAAGATCGGCATCATGCCGGGTTCGATCTTCAAGGAAGGCACCGTGGGCGTGGTCTCGCGCTCCGGCACGCTGACTTATGAAGCGGTGTTCCAGACGACCAACATCGGCCTTGGCCAGACGACGGCTGTCGGCATCGGTGGTGACCCGGTCAACGGCACCAACTTCATCGACATCCTCGAGCTGTTCCTGGCTGATGACGCGACCAAGTCGATCATCATGATCGGCGAAATCGGTGGCGACGCCGAAGAGCAGGCTGCGCAGTTCCTGATCGACGAAGCCAAGCGCGGGCGCAAGAAGCCGATGGCGGGCTTTATCGCAGGCCGCACCGCGCCTCCGGGCCGCCGCATGGGCCACGCCGGCGCGATCGTTTCGGGCGGCAAGGGCGACGCGGACAGCAAGATCGCGGCGATGGAAGCCGCCGGCATCAAGGTCTCGTCCTCGCCTTCGCTGCTGGGCGAAACGCTGGCCGAAGTGCTCAAGGGTTGAGCTTTCAAGGGTTCCTGAGAGATTCACGCGCGCGTCTCCTGTCAACCAGAGGACTGTGACATTGAAAACGGCATTTCAAAGTCAGGGCGGCATTCAGATCCACCAGTTTGAATGTCTGAGCGACAACTACGGGTTCCTGGCTCGCGATGAGGCAAGTGGCGAGGTTGTTTGCATCGATACGCCGGATGCGGACGCCTGCCTTGGCGAGGCACGGCGTCTGGGGTGGACCATAACCCAAGTCTGGAACACACACTGGCACCCCGACCATGCAGGAGGCAACTACGCTATCAAGGCGGCGACAGATTGCAGAATTTATGCGCCCCTGCTTGAATTAGATCGGATCGAATGCGTTGATTACCCCGTCTCAGCAGGCAGCCCGCTCTTGGTGGGAGACAATCTGGTCGATATCATTGATGTCGGGGGTCACACCTTGGGGCACCTTGCATTTCATATTCCGGCAGCGAAAGCAGTCTTCGTCGGAGATGCGCTGTTTCCACTCGGCTGTGGCCGGATGTTCGAAGGTGATCCGGACCAATTCTGGGCAAGTCTCAAGCGTTTGCGCCAACTACCCCCTGAATCGCTGATGTATAGCTCACACGAATACACGTTATCGAATGCGCTTTTTGCCATACACGTCGACCCTGACAATGCCGAACTGTGCCGTTACGTGCATGATGTGCAGACATTGCGTGAACGTGGATCGTGGACCGTTCCAGCGGTGCTATGTCGCGAACTTGTCTGCAATCCTTTCTTGAGAGCCGACGATCCGATAATCTCTGCGCATTGGGGGGCAGGCAATGATGTTGCTGCGTTCGCCGCTCTGCGCAAGGCAAAGGATATCTTCTGAATTCGGTGTGGTGTCTCTGTGCTAAGTTTCATAGCAGCTCACGCTTTCTACCAATCGGCACGAACTGATAATAGTGCGCTTTGGTCGTCGTGTAGTAATTGAGCGCACAATGTCCCAAAAAAATGGAGAGAGAAACGTTGATAAGGCCGTTCAATCTGTCTATTGCGGATGAAGATCTCGAAGTGCTGCGATATCGGCTATCCCAGACACGCTGGCCCGAAAAAGAAACCGTCGAGGACTGGTCGCAAGGCGTTCCACTCGACCGAGCCAAGGCATTGTGTTCCTATTGGCATGCCTCATATGACTGGCGTCGTTGTGAGCGCGTGCTCAATGGCGTTGGGCAGTTCAAAACCGAAATCGACGGGCTGGACATTCACTTCCTGCATATAAAATCGCCCGAAGCGAATGCTCTGCCCTTGCTACTGACTCATGGTTGGCCGGGCTCGATCATTGAATTCTTGAATGTGATCGGGCCGCTGACCAATCCTTGCGCATATGAAGGTCAAGCTCAAGACGCCTTCGATCTGGTGATCCCTTCAATTCCTGGCTACGGGTTTTCAGACAAACCAAGCGATCAGAATTGGGGTGTGCGCCATATTGCCGAGGCTTGGATCAAGTTGATGCGACGATTAGGTTATGCCCGTTTCGTGGCGCAAGGCGGCGATTGGGGGGCTGCGATTACCACCGAGTTGGCGATACAGCAGCCACCTGAATGCGTCGCCATTCACCTCAATATGCCAATTGCCTTTCCACCGCCACCCGACACGCCCGGCCTTACTCCGGCGGAACGTCAGGCGGCACAGGATCACGTAGACTTCGTGACGACTGGCACTGGCTATTCCTTGCTGCAAGGCACCTGTCCGCAAACAATCGGCTATGCGCTGACGGATTCGCCGATCGGGCAGGCCATGTGGATATATGAGAAATTGAAGGCTTGGGCTGATTGCCCCAATGCGCCAGAGACCAGTTTTGGCTGGGATACAGTGCTGGACAACATTATGCTGTACTGGCTTACGCAGACAGGTGCTTCATCCGCCCGGCTCTATTGGCGTAGCGCGGCAACCGCCTTCACAGATCAGCGCAAAGTCACCATGCCAACCGGCTGCAGCATTTTCCCGAAGGAAATTTTGCGGCCCTCGCGCAGAATGGTGGCGGAACGCTACACCAACCTTGTCTATTGGAATGAATTGCAAAACGGAGGGCATTTCGCAGCGATGGAGCAACCCGGGGTATTTAGCGAGGAAATGCGTCAATTCTTCCGGCCGTTTCGCTGAGTATGGTGTCCCGGGGAGTGGTGTTAGCTGCGGGTTGAGGTAGTCACCGTGATTTCAGGATAGGTTTGGGTTGCAAGACTCATGTCTGACGGAAGGAATTAAATGACCGACCCGATGATGCACCTAGGCTCGTTATGGGAACAGGGTCAGGATGCCGATTTTTTGCGTGACATGATCTCATTTGCCGCTGAACGGGCGGTAACGGCAGTGACCCAGGGGGCTTGTTTTTAGCGCATCCGGGGCAAAAAATGCCGGAAAATCCTCAATTCGCAGTTCCAGTCAGAATCCACCCGCTTACAACCGTTCGCGCGGATAACTATACGTGTATGAATTTTCACGCTTGGCGACCGGGATCAACGTGATACTTGGATCATGTTAGACCCAGATTGTCTCGGCGGACAAGATTGAGCAATTGGCTCAGCGCAACCGTCTTCAAAACGGCTTCGCGAAGCCTGACCGCACCGGAAAGGTATTTCAACCTTGACCATTCTTGCCTGATAGGCTGCGAAAGGTTTGGCCTTCACGCAGTCGTTTGTCCCGAGGCCGCCGCAAGATGTGTAACACTGCGGCCGTTCTAAAAGCTTGGCGCGCAGCTTTAGCCTTCAGGAGCGGAATTCGCTTCACTTTGTGGCCGGCGGCATGCTTGAACCACCAGCCGACATAGAGCTGGACGCTGTCCTGCCCCGAAGAACTCCCCTATGACATCCGATGTCGAAAAGCCCACAGATTGCAGAGTCGACCATCAAAGCAATCCCGTCGCACCGCCGGTGCGGCCCGCCGCAAAGATCCCATTTTGGAGGTATCAATGGGGGTATTCTGCGCCGTCATAGACAAGAAATTGTTGAAAAACAGCTAGGTGTGGGATGGAAAAGGATCCCTCCTCCTCTACCATCCCCTAGCGGAAAGCGCCACGGAGATACTGTTGGCCGGTTCCAGGTGGCTTCAACGGATCACTTAGTTATAAATCGTTTGAGCGGGCTGCACGCTGTCGATGCGCTAGGCCATCGGAGGTGATCGAGAATCAAGACGATGATCCGCAATTCGCTTATCATTCACGCGCAGAACCTTTTAAGAAAGAGGAAGAAAGCCTCGATCTGCCGCACCTTATATCCGACAGCCAGATCAGATTACACGTGGCAGTACCGCCTCGCGCCGCCGTTGAGATTTACTAACCAAGCATGCCGCAGGCACGTCGATAGTTTCGGGGCCAGACTATCACATACTTGATGTGGGGAAATGTGTGGGGAAAGTTTAAGCTGCTCATAGAAATAATGTTATAGATCAGCACAATAGCGGTGAACTGTGGATCCCACCCGCTCCGCCAAGTCCCCTACTTGAAGCCTCCATAGACGCCGGAAAACCCTGATATCGTGCGTTTTGCGCTGTATAGTGTTTTGATCTCAATTCTTCCATGCGCCTCCAGAGTAGGGTGAGGGCATCGATGCTCAGTGCCATGGCGGTCGGTAACGCCAAGGCAAGGTGAGTTTGCCCTCGTAGTGGCAGTTGAGGACCAGTGACCGCCGACAGACCAGTGGCCGGGATTGGTGACGACAGACCGCACGGCTGCTTCCGGCGATCCACCACAGAACGGGTGCCGCCACAAAGCCGATCAGGCACGTCGCAGCTACTCGCCGATCCGCGGCGCTTCGCTCTTGAAGGTGTCCCGAAATCCAACCCGATGCTCGCGATCTTGGTCAGTGCGACATCGAGATCTGAGATACGCGAAACCCGGACGAAGGACCAATAAGGCAATGCTTTCTCTTGCCAATGTTCGCACCGCCGGAGACGCTGCAAGGTACTTGCCGCGGACAATTTACACGGGCACACGCGGATCGGTCCGGCGAGTGATCGAGTGACATGCCGCTTCGGCTACTCCGCTCTCAGTTTGGCGGCCGTTATTGACCGGGGTTGCGGACTTTCAGGAACGGCAGGTTCCGGGCCACAGATTGGCTGAAGCCGACCATTGTTCATCGGCTCACATGTCGGCTCACCACCGTTCGGGGCTGCGGACGATCCCGAGAGTTTCGTCTGGAGAGCACAAGAGCGGTTAGCTGCCCTTTGGCTGACCGCACCAGTGAGTAGTCCGTTCTTTCTCTCGCCAACTTGGCGTCCTGCGGCGCTTAATCCAAGTCAGCCGTGCCACAGAAACCGTGCCTTATAGTGTGGCACGGAAACATCTTAATGAAACTTAATCTGACAAACGCGTCGCAACTCACCTCAGGGCGATTGACCTGTGAGGTGAGATTAAGGATTCTCTGCGCCAACGCAAAGAATGCGAACAGGTCAGGGACTTATTATGAAGATCAGATCCGTCACTCGTACCGCCATGCTGTTGTCGGCCAGCACGCTTGCAGTGGTGGCGCTTCCCGCATCTGCACAGGAGGCGCAGACGACCGAGCCGCAGACCGCCGAAACGAGCTCAGAGTCCGAAGCCGTGATCATTGTCACCGGCAGCCGCATCCAGCAGCGCAGCGATTATAACCTTGCTAACCCACTGGTGACTGTGACGCCCGAAGCGATCGAGCAGGCGGGCAACACCCAGCTCGTCGATACGCTCGCGCAGAACCCGGCGTTGATCAACTCGCTGACAGGCTCGCGCACGTCAGGCTCGAATGCCGATTTCGGCGCAGTTGGCGTGCAACTGCTCGATTTGCGCGGGCTGGGCGAGAACCGCACGCTGACACTGGTCAATGGTCGCCGTCATGTGTCGAGCCTTGCCGGCACTGCAGCCGTAGATATCAACACGATCCCGACGGACCTGATCGACGGCATCGATGTTCTGACTGGCGGTGCATCGGCCATCTATGGTGCCGATGGCGTGTCGGGCGTGGTCAACTTCAGGCTCAAGCGCAATTTCGAAGGGCTGATTGCGAGCGGGCAGATGGGCATTTCCAGCCGGGGCGATGCCGGGCAACGGCAGGGTTCGGTTACTGTTGGCCGCAATTTCTCCGACGGACGTGGTAATGTCGCGCTGTCATACGAATTCCTCGAAACTGACCGCGTTAGCGGAGACCGCCGCGATTATGTCGGCAATCCGCTGAAGAGCTTCGGCCTCGTTCGCGATCCGACGGATATTCCCGACAATCCTAACAAGCCCGACCGCGTACCGACCAATGACCTGCGTTATGCGGACAGTTCCATCGACGGTGCGATCGACTTAGATTTCGACGGTATTCCCGACTATACCGGGTCGGGAACAGTCTATCGCCGGGGCCGTCTGCTGCCTTCATCGGGTGGCCTGACGCAAGGCGGTGACTCCACACCGCTGGCTGGCTATCAGGGTGACCTCCAAGCCTACAACCGCGTTCACAACGTCAACCTGCTGGCGCATTACGATTTCAGCGATGCAGTTTCGGTGTTCTTCGAAGGCAAGTACGTCCGCAACAAGACGTCCACGCTGGCGCAGCCGTCGTTCGATTTCTTCACGTACCTGACGCCTGAGAATCCGTATCTGGAGCGGCGCTTCGCAGGCATCGCCGACACGTCGAATGGCGCGTTGATCTCGCGCGACAACTTCGATCTCGGCGTGCGCGGGGAAGACAACGACCGTGAGACGGTCCGCCTTGTCGGCGGTTTCGAAGGGCGGATTTCGGATCATGCCCGTTATGAGCTGTCCTACGTCTACGGTCAGACCAAGTCGAAGATCCTGCTGACAAACTACCGTATCGCCGATCGCTACTTTGCGGCGGTCGATGCGGTGACCGATCCGGGGACAGGCAACGTGGTTTGCCGCTCGAACCTTGACCCTTCGGCCAATATCGATCCTAACAACTATGACGCGCCACCGACCACATTCACGCCGGGGGCGAACAGCGGGTGTCTGCCGCTCAACCTGCTAGGCAACGGCGTGCGCAGCCAGGCCGCGCTCGACTGGGTCAATGCCGACATCCTGAACCGAGCGACGATCCGGCAGCATGTTGTTTCAGGTTCTATCTCGGGCGATTTTGGCCAGTTCTTCGAATTGCCGGGCGGGCCGGTGGGCTTTGCCATCGGCGGCGAATATCGCAAGGAATCCAGCGCGTTCCTGCCTGACCAACTGCTCCAGCAGGGCGCACTGGCGGACTTTTCGTTGCAACTGCCTGAACAGGGCTCGTTCGATGTGAAGGAGGCCTTTGCTGAACTGTCCGTGCCGGTGCTGCGCGATATGCCGTTTGCGCACAATCTTTCGTTCGGCGCGGCGGTCCGCCTGTCGGATTATTCGACGGTGGGCAAGACAACCACCTGGAAGATCGACGGCACTTATGCGCCGATTTCGGACATCACCTTCCGCGGAACTCTGTCCGAAGCGGTGCGTGCGCCGAACATCACCGAGCTGTTCGCGCCGCGCAATGGCGGGTTCTCGCTCATCAGCGATCCGTGCGATCCGATCAACATCAGTGAAGGGACTTCATCCCGCTCTGGCAACTGTACCGCGCAACTGACGGCAGCGGGATTGACCCCGGCGGAGATCGCTGCGTTCAATCCCGAGAACGATCCCCAGGCAACAGTCAGCCTCCCAGGTTTCTCGGGCGGTAATCGCAACCTGCGGGAGGAAACCGCACGCACATGGACGGCGGGCGTCGTGCTGCGTCCGAGTTTCATTCCCGGCCTGATCGCGTCGTTTGACTGGTACGACATCAAGCTCAAGAACGCGGTCAACACGCCGACTGCCCAGGAACTGGCCGAGCTTTGCGTCGACCAGCCGAGCATCGACAACGTATTCTGCGATAATGTCACGCGTGCACCGGGCACGGGCTACATCTCGAGCTATTTCGTCCAGCCGCAGAACGTGGCGAATTTTCGCACGGCTGGAGCGGACTTCAAGCTGAACTACACCTTCCGCACCGATAATGCGGGAACTTTCAGCCTCGGCGTCGCGGGCGGCTATCTCGACCGGCTCGAATTCATACCGACGCCGGGCGCAACGGTCGATGTTGACCGGCTGGAAGCCTATAACCCGAAGTGGAACGCGACCGGCGACATCACTTGGAAGATGGACGACCTGACGATCAACTACGGCATCAGCTGGTTCAGCAAGACCCGCCGCTACACGGTGGAAACGCTCGCTGCAAACCCGGACATCGCCGCACCTGAGTACCTGTGGTACAAGGAAAAATGGCAGCATGACGTCTATGTTGCATTCGACGTGAGCGACAAGTTCCGCTTCTACGTCGGCGGTAACAACATTTTCGACCAGCAGCCGGACATTGCGTCGAGCAACTATCCCATCAGTTATGTGGGACGTTATCTCTACGCCGGTGCCAAGATCACGATGTAATCGCTGTAAGGTTGGGAGAAGAGAAGGGCGGGCTCTCCGCATTGGAGGGTCGGCCCTTTCCCTTGGACGATTCTAGGGACGGCCCCCTTCGTCCGCGAGACTATGGGTGAAGCTCGGCTTCCGACGATCGCGCACGTCTTTGGAAATGACCGGAGTCGCGGCGGCCCTTGCCACGGTCTGCAGCATCTCTCAGTTCACGAGACGCAATTCTTCCGCCAGAAGCGCGACGAGCTCTGCAGCAGGCAGGGGGCGTGACAGCGGCGCGCCCTGTCCTGCCCATTGCGCGCCAAATCCGGTTTCGCCGGCCGCCTTCGCCGCGGCGATCAACGCCTTGCCCGCGTCGTAGGTCATCGGATAGCCGGGATGAGGCAGGCCGACACTCTCGCCCCATTGGGTGAAGCGGTTCGGCAAACCACGAGCAGGTCGTCCCGAAATGGCGGACGTCATGACCGTGCTCATGGCGGCAGGACCGGCCAGCGCCTCGCGGTATGCCGCATCGGCGCTGCTTTCTGGACAGGCGACAAAGGCTGTGCCCAACTGGGCAGCGATGGCGCCGAGATCGAGCGCGGCCCTGATGCCGTGGCCATCCATGATTCCGCCCGCCGCGATGACCGGCAGGCCACCGCGTTGCGCCAGCAATCGGGTAAGCGCCAATGTGCCAAGGCGAGTATCGAGAGCCTCGGGATCGAACACCCCGCGATGCCCACCCGCTTCCCAGCCCTGAGCAACGACCGCATCGATTCCTGCAGCCTTGGCGGCCCACGCCTCTTCGGGACTGGTAACGGTGGCCAGCAGCGCGCAGCCGGCGCCTTTAAGCGCTGCGATCCGACCGGCATCCGGTAAACCGAAGTGGAAGCTCACAACAGCGGGCGCGGTCTCCACAAGGAGCGCCAGCATCTCGTCGTCCTCAAGCAAGCCCTTATAGATCGGACGAAGTGCTGCCGGAGGCTGCGCACCATATTTGCGAAACAGCGGCTTCATTGCCGTAAGCCAAGCAGCCTCTCGCGCGGCATCCTGCGCCATTGGCTGATGGACAAATACGTTGACGTTGAACGGGCGATTGCTCAGGGTTCGCAGGTTGGCAATCATCTCCCGCGCACCGACGGCGTCTGTAGCAGCAACGCTGATCGAACCGAGCGCGCCAGCTTTACTGACGGCAGCGGCCAGTTCAGGAGTGGACACACCCGCCATTGGTGCCTGCACGACAGGTAGCGGTATCCCGAGTCTTTCTAGCAGCGACATCCATTCACCATAGCAAAAGGATCGAAAAGTGCGATGCATGTGACAGCGTGGCTGAAGCGGATGCGAAAGCCTGCGTGAACCAACGGCAGGTATCCACTGCGGACACCCAAGGCCGGAACGTCCGCTAGGCGGGTGGCATTTTCCGCGATTCGGATTGCCATCAAAGGGGCAACATCTGGCGAAAACCGGTAAGCACCGCTAGTGATCCGTCTGATCTAATGTCAAAAAGTCGCAATCCGCGCGCGCGCCCGTCACCGGCATACCTGCCGGGATTATAGGTTCACGCGGGTCATAGACGCAGAAATCGCAGACTTGGAACGCCGAATGATCGCAGCCGCGGAAGAGGGTTTCGAGGAGGCTTGCCGAACACGTGATCACATCAACCTGGGACGGGGCGGAGCGAAGCTGCCAAATCGGTGCCAGTGCAGATCGTTGCGTCGCTGGCACTGGCACTGGCAGGCGATAGAACGGCAGCAATGTGGCAAGAGGTGAATTCCGCTTTCCGGCGTCAGAGCACCGGGTTTTCGGGGTTGCTGGTGCGCGTGGGCTGGCCGGTTCTGGTGATCCGCCACACGGTGTTCGCGACGTCGTCAGCGACCAATAGTGCGCCGCGCGGAGCGTCGTAGAACACGCCGACCGGGCGGCCGCGGGCCTTGCCATCGGCGAGAAAGCCGGTGACGAAATCGACCGGCTTGCCCGCGGGGCGTCCACCTTTGAACGGCACGAAAACGACCTTGTAACCTGATCGGTCGCTGCGGTTCCAACTGCCATGCTCGCCCACGAAAGCACCTTCGGCGAACGCGCCGCCCATACCACCGTTGCTTGCAAAGGTGAGGCCGAGCGCGGCAACGTGGCTGCCGAGCGCGTAGTCGGGCTTGATCGCCTTGGCGACCATATCGGGCTTTTGCGGATGCACGCGCGGATCGACGGTTTGGCCATAGTAGCTATAGGGCCAGCCATAGAACCCGCCCTCGCGAACCGATGTGAGGTAATCGGGCACCAGTTCTGGGCCGAGTTCGTCACGCTCGTTGGCGACGGCCCAGAGTTGCCGCTGCCAAGGATCGAAAGCCAGCGCGGTGGGGTTGCGGATGCCCGAGGCAAAGACGCGGTTGGTGCCCGTCGCGGGATCGATCTCCCAGATGACGGCGCGATCTTCCTCTGCATCCATCCCGCGTTCGCCGATGTTGCTGTTCGATCCGATGCCGACATAGAGCTTGGAGCCGTCGGCACTGGCGGCCAGCGACTTCGTCCAGTGATGATTGATGACTGCGGGAAGCGCGGTAACCTTCTGGCCCGGGGCAGCGATGTTGGTCGCGCCGTCTGCATAAGGGAAGCGCAGCAGATCGCCTTGGTTGGCAACGTAAATCGCGCCGTTGACGAAGGCGAGGCCATAGGGGGCGTCCAGTCCCGAGATGAACGTCGTCTGCAGATCGGTCTGGCCGTCGCCATTCGCGTCGCGAAGGAGGGTGATCCGGTCGCCGCCTGTCACCGGGCTCTTGCCCTGCGCCTTGATCAGGCCCGCGATCAGGTCCTTCGGGCGCAGCGTGGGCGCGTGGCCGCCCGATCCTTCAGCCACCAATATGTCGCCATTGGGCAGGACGAGCATCTGGCGCGGGATCTTGAGGTCCTTGGCGATGGCCGTGATGGTGTAGCCTGCGGGTACTGTGGGCAGGTCATTGCCCCACGCTTCCGGAGGAGCAATGGCGATCGCAGGCAGCAGCGCGCTGGCCTGCTCGGGGAGCGTTGGCGACTGACCCGTCTGGTCGACGCCCTTCGAACTCGGCGAACAGGCTGCGACGAAGGCCAGGCACGGTAGCGCGGCGATGGTCAGGCGCTTCATGGGCGAACCTCCCGGACGATGGTTCTGGAATGGACGAGGAACGCTGCGACGATCGCCAGGATTGTGCAGGCAATCGACAGGATCAAACCCGTCGTGCCGACCGAAGCCCACCCGTCCTTGGAATGCTGCAGGGCGTTGATGATGCCAAGCACGAACATGACCGCAACGACGATCAGGGTCGCCTTGCCGCGCCCGCGCGCATGGCGCGCGCGGCCGAACAGGAGCGAGGCAATCGTCCATGCCAGGAGCAGACCTGCGAAAAGGTCGGCCCCGGCGATCAACCACTGCGAAAAGTTGGTCCATTGGACCACGGACGTCTGCAGGTAGGTGATGTCGCTGATCAGCGCGGAAGGGTAGAGCGCCACCGGGAACGCCAGGAGGATGGCGTGCAACGGGCTTGCGGGGGCTGCGGCGTGAACGCCGGATTCTGGCATGGTCGGGCTCCGGCATTTGACCTGTGTTGCAGTTCAAACCCTTTGGCGCGCGATTGGGTCCGGACAGTTCAGCCGATAACTGCGGGCATGGCTCCGAAAAGCACCGCTGCCGCCGCAAGCGCGCAGGCAAGCGGTAGGACCGCGCCGCTTGATTCGGGCGACCGCCTGCGCCAGACAAGCACGAGCGCAGCCATGGCGAGCACTGTGGCGATAAGCGCGATCCAACGCGCGGGCGACGCGTCGGGAAAGATGCTGCTCGCGCCCCACAGCACGCCGAAATGCGCCATCCAGATCGTGAAGGCGAGCGCCGCACCTCTCCAGTCGACCGGCTCGGTAAACGCATCGTGCATCGCTCAGGCTCCCGTGAAGAGCCGTGGGAGCAGCCCAGTGACAAGTCCCTGCACCGCAACGTACCCGATGAAGCGGGTGACCACGTCTAGCGTAACGTTGACAGGCCCCGAAAGCAGACCGCGTCCGCTGCGATAGCCCAGATAGAGCGCCATGATGACTGCGATCCCCGCCGTGGCCGATTGGAACGCGATCAACGCAAAGACGGTCGCGCCCTGACCGGTCGCCGCTGGATCCAGTCCGGCTGCGCGCCAGCCCGTCCAGTCGATTGAGGACGAGGCGACGAGGGCCGCTGCGCTCGCCGCTGCCAGCAGCCATGGTCCCTGGCCCGGAAATACGCCCGGCTCGGAACGCGACAGCATGCGTCGCGACGACCAAGCGAGGGCGAAGGCGGTGGCTGCAAGCGTTGCGACCAGCGCCGTTTCTCCCAGCGGAGGCGGCGCAATCCAGACCTCGGGATGAATGCCGTAGAGGTAGAGATAGGAGAACATCGTCATCAATGCGATCATGCCCATGACCACCATCAGCGTGTTGAGCGCCCACCAGCTATGGCTCGAGGGGCCGGTGACCGCGATGGGCAGAATGATGCCGCCGCCCACGTCAGCCTCGCGAAGCCTGTGCGGCCGATCGGTTTCCCACAGCCAGCGCAGGACGCACACCACTGCTACAATTCCACAAGCCAGCGAGAACGAATAGGCCTGCACGGTGAGCGCAAGGAAATGGAGCGCAGTTCCCACTGCCGCCGCCAACGGCCAGGGCGAAGGGCCGGGCATTATCTGGAGATACTGCGGTTCGGCGTTGAGCAGGCTGGTGATCAAGGTCTCGCGCAGGCCCGTCGCGCTGCCGGGCAGGAAGTAGCGGCCTTCCTCGACGTCTTTCGCAAGGTTCGGATCGTCCCACAGCGGATCGCGGCTGCGCACCAGCGGGATCGAGCGCGTCGAATAGAGGCCTGTGGGTAGCCATTCGAGCGTGCCACCGCCGTAGAGGTTGCCTGCGCCCTCGTCCGGCTCGAAGCGGAACTTGCGGACCAGATCGACCGAGAAGATCAGCACGCCTGCCGCGATCACGAAGGCACCCACCGTCGAGATCAAATTCAGCAGCTCGAGCCCTCGTTCAGGAAGGTAGGTGTAGATGCGCCGTGGCATGCCCATCAGGCCGGCAAGGTGCATGGGCATGAAGGTCAGGTGGATGCCTGTGAACATCAGCCAGAATGCCCAGCGCCCCCAACGCTCGCTCAACGGTTTGGCGCTTGTCATGCCGAACCAGTGGTAGAACGCGCCGAACATCGGCAGCACCATCCCGCCGATCAGTACGTAGTGGAGGTGCGCGACGATGAAATAGGTGTCATGGGCTTGCCAGTCGAACGGCACCATGCCGACCATCACCCCCGTTAGCCCGCCCATCACGAAGACCAGCAAGCCGCCGACGACGAACAGTGCCGGTACCGACCAACGGATGCGTCCGCTGGCCAGCGTCGCGATCCAGCAGAACACCTGGATGCCCGCAGGCAGGCTCACCGCCATGCTCGCAGCGCTGAAATAGCCGGTCGATACGCGCGGCATTCCGGTGGCGAACATATGGTGCGCCCAGACGCCGAAGCTGATGAAGCCCGTGGCGATAATCGCCAGCACGTTCAGCCGGTATCCGACAAGTTCGGTGCGGGCGATGGTTGAAACCATCATGCTCATTAGGCCCGCCGCTGGCAGGAAGATGATGTAGACTTCGGGATGTCCGAAGAACCAGAACAGATGCTGCCAGAGCAAGGGGTCGCCCCCGCGCGTGGGATCGAAGAACGGCCAGTTGAAGGCGCGCTCGAACTCGAGCAGCAAAGTGCCTAGGATCACGCTGGGAAAGGCGATCACGATCATCACCGCAAAGACCAGCATGGCCCAGGCGAAGACGGGCATGCGGTCGAGCGTCATGCCGGGCGCGCGGGTCCGCAGCACGCCGACGATGATCTCGATAGCGCCTGCGATGGCGGAAATCTCGATGAAGCCGATGCCCAGCAGCCAGAAATCGGTGTTGATGCCGGGGCTGTAGGCAAGGCTGGTGAGCGGCGGATACATGAACCAGCCGCCGTCCGGAGCAAGACCGACGAAGAGCGAACAGAAGAACAGCAACCCGCCCACGAAGTACGCCCAGAATGCATAGGCCGAGAGGCGCGGGAAGGGCAGGTCTCGCGCGGCAAGCATTTGTGGCAGCAGCAGCACGCCGATCGCCTCGACCATGGGTACCGCAAACAGGAACATCATCACCGTGCCGTGCATGGTGAAGAACTGGTTGTAGGTTTCCTGTGGCAGGAAATCCTGCATCGGTGCGGCAAGCTGGATGCGCATGCCCAGCGACAGCACGCCCGCGAGCACGAAGAACAGGAACGCGGTGCCGATGTAATAAATGCCGATGTAATTGTTGTTGACCGCAGTCAGCAGCTGCCAGCCTTTTGGCGCACACCAGATGCGCTTGAGCTCCTCGAGCTCGCCTTCAGGTCGCGGCCCTTTGGTCGGGAAACGCTCGTAGAGCGCGTGATCGAAGCCGGTCTCGCTCATCGTGGTGTCTCGAGCCAGAGGGCAATGGCGGCCACGTCTTCTGCCGAAAGATTGTCGTAGCTGGGCATTCGGTTGCCCGGCTTGATCGATTGCGCATCGGCGATCCACCCTTGCAGCGTGCCCCGATTGTTGGGCAGGATCCCCCCACTGAGTGTCAACCGGCCGGCCAGATGGGTGAGATCGGGGCCGCTGAGGCCGTTCGCCGGGGTGCCGGCAATGCGGTGGCAGGCGGCGCAACCATTGGCGAGGAACAGGGCCTGCCCATCACGCGCGCCGACTTGCGGCGCGGCATCAACTGCGGTCGGCGTGCGGCGCGTGACCGCTGGCACGGTTCCGGGTACGTCCTGCGCCACGGCAGGCCCTGCGCCCACCTTGGTCCCGGAAAGCCAGCGTTCGAATTCCGCTACCGGGTGTGCCACGGCGACAAAGCCCATCAGCGCATGCGGCCCGCCGCAATATTCGGCGCAGATGCCGCCGAACCGCCCCGGCCTGTCGGCCTGGACCTTGAGCAGGTTGGTGCGTCCCGGGATCATGTCCTCCTTGCCCGACAGGTTCGGCACCCAGAAACTGTGGATGACGTCGGCACTTTTCAGTTCGAGCACAACCGGCTGCCCGACAGGCAGGTGCAACTCATTTGCATCGCGCCGCACGACACGGCCAGCGGCGTCGAGATATTCGATGTCCCACCACCACATGTGCGCAGTCACGCGGATGCGCGGCTCACGCCCGGTGATCGGATCGGTGAGCGAGGCCGTGAGTGAAAGACCCCAGACGAGCAGCCCTGTCAGCACGACAGCCGGGAAGGCGATGCCCATGATCCAGACCGTATGCTCGCCGCCCAGCCGCGCTTTCCACCGAGGCGGCCCCGCCACAGCCACGAAAAGCGCCGCAGCGACGATCGCGGTCACGATCGCTCCCATCGCAAACAGCGCCCATGCCAGCACCGTTACGCTCTCGGCATAGGGCCCCGCAGGATCGAGTACCGGCGGCGGCCAACCCCACCATGCGTCGAATACGGTCGAAGCGTCAGTCATCGGCGATTCCATAGAGATAGGCGGCCACATCGCGGGCCTCGCTACGCGACAGCGGCATGGCGGGCATCGGGCTTCCGGGTTTGGTGGCAGGAGCGTTGCGCACGAATGCGGCAAGGTTGGCAGGCGTGTTGGGCAGGGTGCCTGCAATCGGTCCTCGACCGTCGAACGTCAGCAGCGAGGGCCCGGCAAGACCACGCGGCCATCCTATACCGGGAAAGGCGTGGCAGGCGGTGCAGCCGGCTTCGGCAACCAGACGGCTCCCACGTTCGATCGCAGCCTCGTCGAGATCGTGGCGTGTCTGAGGTGGTTGCTTGCAAGCGGTAGTCATCACAGCAAGCGCAGTGGCCAGTAACAGAGTGATGTGCGGGGAACCGCCACCAAGGCGAAGCGATTGGGATGGGACATGACCAGATGGACCCATCCCGTTCTCGCGTTTCTGGCCCTTTCGGCCTGCACTTCGCCAACCACGCCCGCTGATCCCTTCGAAGCCAGTGGCGAGTTGATCGCGTTCAGTGGCGGCGAAGCCGGGGCTGGCGGTGCCTGTTCCACCTGCCACGGCAACAGGGGCGAGGGAGACGGACATCTTGCACCGCGGCTTGCCGGGCTCGACCGCGGATATGCAGCGCGGCAACTGGAGAATTTCGCGTCGGGCGCGCGGCGGCATCCGCAGATGGAATGGATCGCCCGCCGACTGAGCGTCGACGTGCGGCAGAAGGTTGCCGCCTATTATGCGGCCCTGCCTGTCGCCACACTCGGGACCAGCGAATTGACGGTTTCGTGCAAGGGCGCGCGACTCTACCATGAGGGCGCGCCGCGACTGGGTATTGCATCCTGCGTCAGTTGCCACGGGGCAGATGGTCGCGGCAACGCCGGCAATCCTGCGCTTGCTGGGCAGAGCGCAGCATACCTTGCGCACCAGCTTGACGCTTGGGCCACAGGCGAACGGTACGGCGACCCTGATGGAACGATGACCGCCATCAGCCGCGCGCTTCATCCGGCCGATCGGCAAGCGGTGGCGGACTATGCTGCGGCCCTTCTGGATGATGGTGGTGATCGGTCATCTCCGGCAACATGCCTTCGAACACGTCGTCCCGGTCAACCAGATGGTGCTTGATTGCGGCCAGCATATGCGCGGGGACCAGCACGCTCAGAAGGATGACGCCCGCCAGATGCACGTCCATCGCCAGATCGAGCACGCGGAACTGCCAGGCTCGGGACAGGTCGTGGAATGGCAACGCCGGGATTGGCACCAGCCCGGCAAGATAAAGCGGTTCGGCAGGCCGGATAGCTGACCACATTGCCCAACCCGAAAGCGGCAGGACGGTGAACAGCGCGTAGAAGATGCCATGCGTCAAGTGTGCGATCTTTGCCGAGAAGCCCGGCCTGTCCGCATCGTTTACCGGGCCCGGTACGATGGTGCGCCACAGCAGGCGCAGCAGGCCGAGCAGCAGAAGCGTCAACCCGGTCTGGGCATGGGTGGCATAGGCAGCCAGCTTGTCCGGCCCGACCAGGTACCGTTGCATCCACCAGCCCGTCCCAAGCTGGAAGATGACGACCGCGGCCATGATCCAGTGGAAGGCGACGCCGACCGGCGTATAGCGTCCGCGCGACCGATAGCGGTCCGCCCACGTTTGCAACTCACCCATCATGCGACGGCTGGCCGGGGGCTTGGTGTCAAGGCGCGAAAGATCAGAGCCGATGCAATTGCGAGATAAGCACCGCTGCCCAAAACCCAGATGACAAGGCCTGCGATCTGCTGGTCCTCGATCGGTGAAAGGCCCCAGACTTGTGTGCTGAACCAGTGCGGTGCGTAGAATGGACGACCTGCGAAGACCAGGAGCGCGCCGAGCAATCCCATCTGTATCGTTGTTGCCAATGTGCTGGCCGCTGCGACGAGGGATGCGGCCCGACCCAAAGCGAGCCACCATGCCATCGCGCTCAGCGTGATCGAGGCCTGCATCGCCCAGAATACAGCGTCATTCGACAACGCGAGTTCATACAAAGGATTGAAGTGCCAAGCCCAGAACACCCCGGCCTGCACGACAGTGGTGGGCACGAGGCCAGGCCGGAAGGTCGATGCGCGCTCTCCGATTGCCGCGACGAGCAGTGGCGCAAGCGCGAGCGTGAGCAGCAGGTGATGAACGGCGCGGATCGAAAACAGGGCCGAACCCAAGGCGCAGAGCGGTGAGATGAAGATAACCGCAAAGAGTGCTGTTGCGCACGATTGGCTACGAAGGGTCGCAGGGTGCTTCCACCATCCCAGCCCCAAAAGAGCAATCGCGACGATGATAAGCACGGGATCGAAGTTCCACCGCGCAAGCCAGTGCCCCGGATCCGGCGCACTTCCGCAGTATGGTAGCCAAACCGGCATGCTTGTGTCCGTATCAATGATCCCTGATTGTCTCGGGTCGGCACTGCCTGAGGGGCACACCGCTAATTACGAAACTTTCGGCGAGATCTATTCTGAGTTAGGATGTCAAACGCGCCAACGCTCCAGATTGTGCCCGGCGCTGTTGTTTGCGCTAAATTGCACAGAGTCTGCTAGGAAAGCGCGCGTGCGTGCGTGTGCAATTTTTCGTCAATCATGGCAGGCGTCTCCCAGAGATTGGGAATCTATTCCCCAAGGTTTGAAACTCTTTTGCACGCGCTTCCATGCGGTATGTGGAAACTGCATGGAAAATAACTCTCACGGATCCTGAAAGCCTGGGGGAGCCCGGTGGGATGTCTTCGATTACATCGAGATGTTCTCTAACCCAGTGCGTACAGGTCAGGAACGGGATGGTGTCACCCGCCCAGTTCGAACAGCAGCAGTTTGTGAAAGTGGAAGGCGACTAGAATTCTAGGGGCTTCTCACGCATAACAAATTTTCGGCCGGGCAGGCGGCCACGCTCAAGGAGCCCAGCGTCTACTCGGATGGCGGCGGACTTCACCTGCGTGTTCGTGAATCGGGTCGGTCATGGATATTTATCGGCACATTCAGAAAGTTGTGGAGCGTGCCTGCCATTAGCGTGCCGGATTGGCGCCGGACGCCCTGCTGGCGGACAAAGGTTACGATGCCGATTCCGTCGGCGCTGACCTTGCAAGCCGGGGCAATCGCTGCGTGAAGCTTGAGCAGACCTCGCCCTTTACAAGCAATGCATCTGCAACGAGCCCATGTTTGGGCGCTTGAAAATCAACCGAACCATGCCACCAGATACGATCAACTTGCCGAAGCCCTCATCGGCATCGTCCATGTTGCCAAAGCCAGATACAGGCTCGAATTCGTCCAAGTCGGCTAGGCCGGGTGGGCAGATTTATGGAACGGCAATTAGCCCCTGTTGAGCTAGCTGACCAAGCAGATCCGTCAGATCTGCATCGAGTTCCTCAGCTTCGACTTCGAATAACTCGAGCAGTCGATCACGTGCCGTCGTTACCGACATGCCATCTTCGAGAAATTGCCAAAACCGGCCTCCTACAGTGCTCAAACCAAAGTATGTGCCACTAGCCAGATCGAGCAACATGGTCTCGTCACCCACTTCGCGGGCGACTACGTCTTCGGACAGCGTAATCGGATCGGTCAGATTCACGTCAGGCACCTCTTGCTTGATAAATCCAATATCGACCTCGCGTGGGCGGCTATCGCCGTCGTTAGACTGCCGAGCTGACTGAAATCCCGAGGGTAATCCAGCGCAATCAAGGGGCAGGCTTCCGCGACTGCGGCCATGATGCCGAAGTAATTGAGGACTCTCGCCTTGTCTCTGGAATCGAGAAGGAAGGAATGCTGCAAGAGCGCATCAATTGCCGCAGCTTGCGAGAGCTGTACGAACGTCGGTTGACTTGCTGTAGGTTCAATCAGGACGAACACAGCCACCAACGGCATTTCTCTTCCAGTGAAAGGTATCAGGTCGCTGGAAGGTACTCGCGCCTTATAGACATCATCGTCCGGATTTATGTCGGCGAGCGTCTTTCCAAGAACTGCATTTTCACTGTCAGGCAAAAGCCGGATGGATGGCAGATAAGGTTTGACGGAAAAGCCAACGTTCTTCTGTTCGAGCAGAAGTCCGTCGTCGGTCAGAAAGGGAAAGCCTGCGCGGGCCATTGCTGCGGCCAGCGTTGATTTTCCTCGCCCGCTCTGTCCGAGAAAGGCAAAGGCACCTCCATCAATTACCACTGCGCTGGCATGAAGCACAGGCATCCCGTCATAGGTCCACAGCAGCGGCAGGATCTGGTTGGAGAACAGATTTTCGCTGTAGTCTTCGGGCACATCCGGAACGGGAAAATACAGAACTTCCCGCGTGGTCAGATTGATCGAAAAATCACCACAATCGTTGAACCGGACATAAAAACCATCTGGAATGCGGTGGAAGGACGATGACACGTCACCTTCGTAGGTTCGCCATACATCGTAGGGTTCGTCGGGTAAGTCCTCTTGCTCACGAGCCGGCCTCCACACCATCGTATACGTCATGTTGCGTACCGGGCGAGCTCGTCTCGGACAAAGCGCGAAATCTCCTGCCTGCTTGGCAGAAGCTCGGGATGATCGCGCAAGATAGCTTGTTCGATTTCCGCGCCTGTCATGCCGTCATCGGACAGCTGAGAAGTATTTGCAGGGCCTGGCCTTGACGGTTGAGCGTTCGTGCCGAATTGTCGGGCTTCATGCGTGCGCTGGTTGCCATCGGCATGCTGGCCCAATTGGAATACTTTTGCACTTTCCCGGTGGCAGGATCGCGCACCGACCATGCCAAAATGGAGTTCTGGTGGCCCACTCTGACCGACACCTCAACCGCGTCGCCCGCTTCGACCATAAGCGGCTGATCAAAGCCCAGAAACACCTGATATCGGCTGATCTTGTCTCTTGCGAGAGGGGAATTGGTCATGGTTTCCCCGCCCCCGAGATCGCAATCGAACCAGCCCCCTATCCCATCCAATTGCCCCGTCTCATCAATAGACAGGACGGCTTTGAAAACCAGCGCATCCGGCGCGTCGGCACCCAGTTCGACGGTGCCAGCAAGCACAGGGTTCGTTGCGATTTCATCGGGCTTGTACGTTACGGCGTGCTTGGTGCCGACAGCATAGTCTCGCAGCCAGTGGTACTGGCTCGGCACATAACTCGTTTCCCAAGCGTCAAGCAAACCCCGACATGCATCGGAACGCACGCCAGCGAGGAACAGCCTGAGCCGCTCCGGAATCATACGCCCACCAGGCTTGAGCATGCGCCGACGGGCATCGCTCATTAACTCGACAATGCCGTAGTCGACGCCGAAATATCCGACGTGATCGCAGATCAGAACATCCACTCTTTCGGGCAACTCTGCCCGAAAGGTCTGCTCCCCGACACATTGGTAATTGTCAGCTAGACCGGCGATTCTGGCTGTCTCAGACGCGATATGGATCGCGTCTGAGCCATCAATCCCCCAAACCTTGCCCGCGCCAGCATTCAGGCACATCAGTCCAAGAATGCCAAATCCGCACCCAAGGTCAACCACAGCGTCGCCGGGTTTGATTACTTTGCTGATCGCGCGCGTGTACCGAGACAGGCGGCGCTCATCAACCAGATAACTTCGGTGCTCAGAAAGAGTATCAGACAAAACTCAGTCCAACAAAGTGTAGCTGATCTGGTCGAAATCAGACGCCTGTCATGTTGGTCTGACCCATCATGTCCGACCCAGTAGCAGACATACCGCCAGTCAATTCACGGACCGAACCATAAACCATCAAGGTTGGGCGAGCATATGCTGCGCGGGCCAAAACTGCGCGAGTGTTCTTGCTCATATCAGCCATGTGAATTCTCCGTAGTTAAGATTGATGAGTTGATCTTGATCCGTCGCTGTCGCTGATATTTTTCAAGAATCAACCTATCTGACGGAGGTAATTAGCTCACGCGTCGCCCGTGAGCAACCTCTTTCTGCATTGCAGCATTAGTATAGTAAAAGTAATTGGAGTTTATAATTCTCATTAGTTTCTTAAAATAACTTCATTGTCGCAGTTATTTACCTACGATATACTACATGGATAACCAACGGTATATCGATATATCACCAAAGTGATTACTCCACTCTCGCCGTCCCATATTTTATTCTTAAGAGCCATATGGATGGTGTGGGCAACGAGTGCATTCAACCGGAATGCAATGCGGTTGGTCGATGGGGAAGGGCAATGCTAAGCTGGAATCCCAGCACAAGGCGAAGCTGTGCTGGCGGATTTCATCCGTTTAGATGACTAGCCGTCGTCTGGCCTGCCTGCCGTATCACCATCGGGCGCGAGGATCAGGACTTTTGACGGCGCCTTCGCGGCACCGGGATTTAGTGTCGCTGGCACGTCCTTGACCACAGGCCCATCACTGCGTCGGATCGCCTAGAGCCGCAGGCAATCGGCTGTAATGGAACCACTGTTCCCGCGCCCATGCGCCGATCTTCAAGTCAACCGGGCGTTGAGCGATTTGCCACAAATTTTGGAGGCGCGATTAATCGGTTTCTATGCTGAGTGCCTGGCGCGACGCTAAGGTCTGCTGCCCCCAGCAACCCCACTTTTCAACAGATACCATCCGTAGATGCGCCAAAGCTCCCAGACTCCGCTGCCGGTTTCCACATAGTTCTCATAAAGATTTCGTAAGCCGTCCTCACAGATTTCCGGCGGCGCCTTTGCTGGAATTTCGTCGCGAAAGAGGCCTGCCAAAGGCTGGAGATGACGATCGAAAGTAAAGCCGAATTCTGCCTTATCGCGACGCTGCAAGACAGACTGAGGCAGGTCGTTTTGCAGCGCGCCGAGATGAATGAATTTGCGGCATCCGTCACGGTATCTCGTCTGCTCGGGCAACCCGAAGATGAACTCGAGATACCTTTTGCTATACATTGGCGTGCGCAGCTCGACCCCCAGACGGGCGGTTAGCCGGGCGGACACATCGCGCATGTAGTCAAACCCCGGGTCGAACAGATCGCGCGTCAATTTGCGGCGCACCGGATGGCGTATTTTCCAGAACTCATCGCGCTGGCGAGACTGGTCTCGCATTGAGTTGAGCCGATCACGGACCTCCTTCGACGCCCAGTGCGGTCCTGCGCCCAAGTGGTCGCCCCAAGGTTCCTGTGCACGCCTGAAGCGCCACACGGCCCAATCGAGGGCAAGAGGTGCCAACGGCCTGAGCCCGAACCGGAAAAAGCGGCGCGCAGCGCCCTTGTAACCGCGGCTTTGTCGCATCAGCAGAAGTTCGCGCCCAAGACGGCGCCAATTTCCGTTGACCAGCATTTCATGCAGCACAAGCGGCGAGCCCCCGACAAACTCGTCACCACCCTCGCCATCGAGCAGGACCCGGCATCCCTTGTGCTTCACAAGCTCGACTTCATTGATCATGGACTGGCTATTGGGCATGAACGGCATGTCGCGATCCTGCGCGACGTTGGCCTTGAACCAAGGCAAATCCGAAACGGCGCATTCCGCTTCGAAGATCGGCACGCCAAGAAACCGCCCAACATCGCGCGCGTATTCGATTTCGTCCGATATCTCGCCCGGGATACCATATAGGGTAAAGCCAAGCGCATCGGGCGAAAGCAGTCCGCCCTGTTCTTTCAGCCGCCGGGCCAGTGCGAAGATGGCCGAAGAATCATGCCCTCCGCTCACTTCGCAGCCGATCGGCACCTGACTGCGCGACGCACGCCGCACGCTGTCGAGCAGCACGTCGCGATAATGGTCAAAGTACTCTGCATCCCTGCTATAGCGAATCGTAGTTTCCGCTGGCGGCATCCAATAACGTCGCCGCACCGTCCCTCTTCCATCGATCCGTAAGGTGGACGCCAGCGGCAGGCGTGACACGCCTGTCCAGACCGTTTGCTCCAGCGAATGAAATTCACTGACAAGCCGCTCGGCCATAACATCCGGGTTCAGTGTCTGAACAAAATCACCCGCTGCAAGCACGGCAGCTATATCGGACGCGACCAACAACCGATGGCCGTCCCAGTGATAATGCAAAGGACGCATACCTGCATGGTCCTTGGCGCAGAATACTCGCCGAGTGCGCCCATCGTAGAGGACGAACGCGAACTCTCCTTCGATCCGCGTGGCGCAATCATCGCCCCACGTCTCATAGGCATGGAGGATCAGTTCGGCATCCGAGCTGTCACGCAGTCTCGCTTTACGCGCCAGCAGATCGGCGCGCAATTCGCCGGGGTTGGCGAGCCAGCCATCCATGACGATGGCAAGTTCACCATCACTGCTGACCAATGGCTGATCTGCCTCAAGCGACTCTGCGGTTGTATGAAACGTGCAGTGGCCAAGTGCGAAAGTCTTGCCGGTCTTGTGTCGAATGCCATCGTGAGCCCGGAAGTCCATCGCCGCGGTCATGCGATAAATTACTGCTGTATCAACAGGTTGGTTGTCGAAACGAACGATAGCCGCAAATCCGCTCAAATTCGCACTCCAGTCAGTTCTGTAATCTAAACGGGATTGCTTCGCTGCACTTGCGCACCTACCAGCATGGCTGCAATCAAGCGAACGGCAATGACCTCTTCACCGCCCTTACCAAATACTTCGTCCGAAGTCGTGCAGGAGCTGCTTTTCCAGCGGCCGGTGCAGGACAAGGTCTCGTTCGGGCAAGTGGTTCGCGAATTGCCCAAATTGCTGCGGCTGGGTCCTGCCGGCATGGTGGATATGTGCATCGCCGTCTGGGAACTTGCGCTAGCCCATCGCACATTGCGCCGACATTCGGTCAATACGCTGGGTCTTTTACAGTACAACCAGGTGCAGGGACAGCCAGAGACATCGCTTACAGCGTTCAACCTCCACCGCATCTCGCGTGTGCGCTATGCGTTCGAAGTGATGGCGCCGCGCGTTCCGTGGCGGTCGGATTGTCTGGTGCAGTGCATTGCTGCCCGTCGCTGGCTGGCACGGCACTCCATCGCTTCCCGCATAGCCGTCGGCATAAGACGCAGCGACGACCATGCATTGCTTGCCCATGCGTGGCTGTGCGCTGGAGAAATTGTCGTCACCGGGGGTGACGTGTCTGATTTCCATGAATTTCGGGCGAGCAAAAGGACAGTGACCTGAGCCGCGTTGTCCGTGTCCTGTACAGCCATGTCAAACGCCGGCAAGCGCTGGCGCTGGTCGCACTGACCATCGGTTCGGCCGCGACCGAAGGCATTGGCCTAGTGTTACTCGTGCCGATTGTAGCCGTACTCAGCAACACGAGCGCCCTTCCATCCTCGCTTGGCAATTTCGCCAGCCTGCTTGGCGGAAAAGACTCTCTGGGACCGCTTCTGCTGGCATTCGTGGTCCTCATAGGCTTGCGCGCGCTGCTCAATTTCTACCGCGCGATGGCAGCGCTCACTGTGCAGCGTAACCTCATCGATGGGCTGCGCATTCGCGCCTGGCATGCTCTGTTGCATTGCGACTGGCGGGTGCTTTCCGGCATGCGCCAGAGCGACAATGCCAGCCTGTTGATCACCACGCTCGACCGCGTCGGGGTTGGCATTGATCGTTCAGTGTCCGGCGGAGTTGCCGTGATCACGCTGTTGGGAGTTGGCGCAGCGGCAGTCGCCATTTCGCCCGTAATGACGGTCTGCGCGCTGATCGGCGGCGGGGCCGTGCTCTATTCCTTCCGCCGCCTGCGATTGCGAGCGCGCATGTTGGGTGGGGAACTCAACGACGTCTATGAACGCATTTACGCAGAGCTCGGTGAGGGGCTGGCAGCACTGCGGATCATCAAAAGCTTCGGCGCTGAAAGGGCTACCGAACAGCGACTAAGGCGTGAACTTGCGTCACTACATTCGGCTGAGCGTACGTATACGCGAGAAAATGGGCTGGGTCAGGTCGCCTTGCAGGTCGGCAGTGCGGGGCTGCTGGCGCTGGTGGTGTGGCTGGCACTGCAGTTCTGGAAGGCCGATCTTGTTGTCCTCCTGCCGATGATTGCCCTGTTTGCGCGTGGATTCCCGCTTCTAATGGCAATACAGGGCTGCCTTCAGGATATTGCTTACGCACGGCCGTCGATCGATTCCGCACTATCTCTGATCGAGCGAGCCGAAGCAGCGCGCGAGCCGGACTTGCCCGCAGATGCCACCGTTCCATCGGCCCACCATTCCATCGGCTTGCGCGACGTCAGCTTGACCTATGCGGGACGTCAGGTGCCCGCGCTTGATGCGGTCAACATAAACCTCCCCGTCCAACAGATCACCGCCTTGCTCGGCCCATCGGGCGCGGGCAAAAGTACGCTGGCCGATGTGATCGGCGGCTTGCTGAGGCCCGATTCAGGGGTGCTGTTGATCGACGGGGAGCCGGTCGACTTCAGCTTGCGTCGGGCATGGCGCACGCGCGTCACCTACGTTCAACAGGTACCCATCCTGTTCACGGGAACGGTGCGCGACAATTTGCTGTGGGCACAGCCCCACGCGGACGACACTGAGCTATATGCCGCCCTGAGGGAGGCCTCGGCACACTTCATCGAACGTATGCCTGATGGGCTCGATACCTTGGTGGGTGAGAATGGACATCAGTTCTCAGGGGGGGAGCGCCAGCGCCTGATCCTTGCGCGGGCGATGATGCGCGTCCCGCAGTTGTTGATTTTGGATGAAGCTGCCAATGCACTGGATCCCGAGAACGATCGCGCGATTGCCCAAGCCGTTCTACGCCTGCGTGGTCGATGCGCCATTCTCGTCATCGCCCATGGTGGTGCTTTGGAAAGCATAGCGGATCAGACCGTGCGCTTGGAACTCGGGCGAATTGACAGAGGCTGAGGTCATATTTAGTGCGATGAACACGTTACGTCGCATCGACTATGGAATTCGTCCCGGTTCTGCTCAGTTTCGGGGCAGCCCAATACCAGGAACCCACCGAGCCGTATGCCGCCCGAGACACTGATCTTGCGCATCAGCGCGTGTCCTGACCGTGATTTTGGGGTCGAGCTTGACGCACTTGACGTTGCCGGATGGCAAACGCTGGTCTCGCTGTCCAGGGACATGCGCGTTCTGCCACTGGTTGATAGGGCGATCACAAGGGCGGGCCGGCAAGGGCTAGTGCCAGCAGATTGTGCTGCACTGATCGAAGATCAGCGCCGTTTTCAGGCCATGTCTTCATTCGGCAATCAGATCGCACTGACGCAGGTGATTGATATCCTGGCCCGGCATGCAATTCATCCGGTTGCGCTCAAAGGGGTGCGGCTGGCTCACATCGATTATCCCGATGCCCGCCTTCGCCCCATGCGCGACATCGACCTTCTGGTCTCCCCTGAAGTCGCCGAACGCGCCCAACAACTTCTCGTTGATACAGGGGATTATGAGGTTGCCGAATGGACCAACCTCTATGGCATGGACTACGGTCATCAATTGCCCGACCTGCTCGACAAGCGAAGTGGTGTAACTCTTGAAGTCCATCATCGCCTGAATGCACGCGGCTGGGTGCAGGAGCCATTGCTCGTGCGAATGGTACACGATGACGCACAAGAACTGGTCTTGTCAGGCAAGACTGTCCGCGTGCCGTCGGCCCACGCAAATTTTTTGCATCTGGTCGAACATGCAACGTTGCATCACTTCTTCGATAACGGCCCGCTTACCCTTGCGGATCTCCACTTTGCGGTGGCAGGGGGCAAGGTCGATTGGTCGCTGTTGGTGAAGCAGGCGGCCGAAATGCGTGTCATGCGCTCGTTGCAATTGGTTGCCGCCCTTGCACGACGCCATGGCGCGACATGGGTGCCGGATATCATCGACACCTCTGGCTCAGCCCTTTCCGGCCACGTCGACATCGCCGAGCAAGCTATTCTACGGGATGAATATGAGGCTGATCGGTTTGCCTTCATGCGTCGTCTCAGCCTTCGCAAGGGCCAATTGCCCGGTTTGTTAACGGCTATACGCGCTGCTTTCACCCCCAGCCCAGTAAGCCTGGGCAGCATGATGGGAATGCGGCAAACGAATCCGCTGCGCTGGCTGGCGTATCCGGCCTGGCTCATCGCGCGTGCAGCCAAGTATCAGGCGGCACGCCGCCTCGGCACGACATCGGCCAGCACAGCCCGGGAATTGGCCATGCTCAACTGGCTGCATAGTCACTGATTTTCGGATCTGCGCACTGTAAGGCGACATTGAGCCGGGCTGTTGCGCTGCGCGTGGACGAATAGCGCAAATCCAAGCGGCGAATCGTGAGAAGTCAGTCTGGAGCGCCAATTTCATGCGTCGCGCTTTACGTAGCGCTCGCGGGACAGAATTTCTTCGATTATTAGGGGTATCGCAAGAGTTAACTGAGTTGTATTTTAGAATTTACAATAATAAATGAATATAAGGATGCTAAAATAACAATAATAGTGAAGTGTGTCGTTGATTCTTTTGCATTTCCACTCTGGAGCGAGGCTTGGGACGGACATCAGGCGTGTTAACAGAAGGAATAGTATTAACCATCTGGTGCGCGATGCTCAGGATGCTAGTTATTGGAGATGGACGAAGCGCATAATGACGGCGACAAGCCAGGCAAATCAACGAAGGTTTGGCATCCGCCGATGCTGGTGGAGCTAATACCGGGTTCGCCGGAATATAGGGCTGCTAGGTTAAAGCTTGGCCTTCCTGAAGGTGCATTGGGCAAGTCCCCCAAAGCATAGTAGGACAGCTCACATGGGCAATTTCTGAGCTAATCTGCCTCCATCATAGGAGTAGCCCCCGAGGGCGGGCGCCTCTATCGAAACAAGCTGTAGCGTTGGCTTCTTCAATGCCTATTACCTGCCGCTAGACCCGCAGGTTACTTCGTATAAGTCTGCCTTTACTGTGCAGCCACCGTGCCAAGCTCGGCACGATTACCTCCGTTATCATGATGGTTCTGGATAGCAGATGGTGCGCTAATGGAGTTTGAATTACTCCGAGTTGCGGATGTTCGGCCAAAAGAAGATCGCCTCTATCCCGATGGCAGCAGATGGCGAGCGGAGCCGACGGGGCTTATTTCGTGATCGGCGCGGGCAGATCGAGGAACCTTTGGCCCGCGCAGGGCTTGCGCATTGATGGCACAACCTCTCGATTGTCTCGTGATCGGCGCAGGTCCCGCTGGGCTGACCGCTGCCATCTATCTTTCGCGGTTTCATCTGCGGATCGCGGTGGTCGATGCCGGAAAGAGCCGCGCCGCTATGATCCCGCGCACGCACAACCATGCAGGCTATCCGGGCGGAGTTGCCGGGACCGAGCTGCTGGCGAGGATGCGCCAGCAGGCGGGTGAGTTCGGCGTGGAGGTCGAG
Source organism: Novosphingobium hassiacum (assembly GCF_014196055.1). Lineage (GTDB taxonomy): Bacteria > Pseudomonadota > Alphaproteobacteria > Sphingomonadales > Sphingomonadaceae > Novosphingobium > Novosphingobium hassiacum. The sequence continues at coordinate 466,342 of NZ_JACICY010000003.1, read as the reverse complement.
CAGGCGCTGGTCGAAAAGCTGGTGCGCGAGGGCGAAGTGTTCGTCGCCGAGATCGATGGTCGGCGGGTTGAGGCGCGTTCGGTGCTGCTGGCGAGCGGGGTGGTCAACAATCGCCCGCCGGTCGCGCCCGAGATTCATGACGTGGCGCTGGAGCGGGGGTTGCTGCGCTATTGTCCGATCTGCGACGGCTACGAGGTGACCGACAAGCGCGTGGGTGTGATCGGGTCGGGCAATCACGGCTGTGCCGAGGCGTTGTTTCTGCGCACGTACACGCGCGATGTCAGTCTGATCGCGCCCGATGGTGAGCATGCACTGTCGGACAAGGATCAGCAGGCCTTGCGTGATGCTGGCGTGACCTTGGTCAACGGGCCGTGCCACCCTCTGCGGATCGATGGCGGGCAGATCATCGTGTCGACGGCGCAGGGCGAGTGCGGCTACGATAGCGTCTACCCGGCGCTGGGGTCGGTGATCCGGTCCGAACTGGCGGTCGCGCTGGGGGCGGAGGCGAGCGAGGAGGGCTGTCTGGTGATCGACGCGCACCAGCGGACCAGCATTGCCGGGCTTTATGCGGCGGGCGACGTCACCAAGGGGCTTGACCAGATCAGTAGTGCAATGGGGCAGGCGGCGGTGGCGGCGACGGCCATCCGCAACGATCTGGCGAAGGATGCACTGCTGTTGCGCGAGCGTTGAAAAGGCGGCGTATCCAAGCGAGGCTTTGCGCTGTATGGGCCGCGTGATGAATTCGACCGGCGCTTCATTGACCGAACTTGGCTGGCGGCCGTTTTTCGGCGCGCAGGTGGCGGATACCGAACTGGCGACGTTGCAGCCGGTACGCGTGATGGCAGTGCATCGCGGCGAAGTCGCGGTGGCGGGCGAGAATATCGACGCGCAGGTTTCCTCGTTTATGCCGGACTCCACGGGCGAGGAGGATCGCCCGACGGTTGGCGACTGGCTGTTGATCGATCGCGAAAGTCATGCGCCGGTGCGCTTGCTTGAGCGGGCGAGCTTGTTCAAGCGGCGGGCTCCGGGGGACGACCGGCGGTTGCAGCTGGTCGCGGCGAATGTCGATACGCTGTTCATTGTCGCGTCGTGCAACCAGGACTTCAGCGTGCCGCGGCTTGAGCGCTATCTTGTGCTTGCGCGCGAGGTGAACGTGCGGCCGGTGGTGGTGCTGACCAAGATCGATCTGGCCGAGCGGCTCGAAAGTTTTATCGAGCGTGCGGGGGCCTTGCAGCCGGGATTGCAGGTCGAACCGGTCAACGCGAAGGACCCGGCGAGCGTCGCGCGGCTTGCGGCGTGCTGCGGGCCGGGCGAGACGGTGGCTCTGCTGGGGTCGTCGGGCGTGGGTAAATCGACGCTGGTCAATACGATGCGCGGGTCCGACGAGATCCTGACGCAGGCGGTGCGCGAGCAGGACGGCAAGGGGCGGCACACCACCACGGTGCGGCAGATGCACCGGCTGGACGGCGGCGGCTGGCTGATGGACACGCCGGGGATGCGCGAGTTCCAGTTGTCCGACGCCGCGACCGGGCTTGCTGAAGTGTTCGACGATATCGTGGCGCTGACGCTCGAATGCCGCTTCACCAATTGCAGCCATGAGCGCGAGCCTGGGTGCGCGATCCAGGCGGCGATAAAGGCGGGGAGTTTGACTCCGGCGCGACTCGGTCGCTGGCAGAAGCTGACCACCGAGGACGAGACCAACACCGGCACGTTGGCCGAGCGCAAGACGCGCGCCAAACTGCCCGGAAAAAGGAAATAGCAAATGGCCGATCTCTATCTCAAGGCGCTGGAAGCTGAGCGCAAGAGCCTGTGGGCTGCGTGCCGCTTGAAGGGCTTGCCCAAGGGGACACCAGAGCGTGACCGGATCGCGGAACTGGATGAACTGCTGGCCGCGCACAAGGCGAAGAAGACAGGCTGATATTGCGGTTCGGAAAGGAACCGGGGGTGAGGCATGTCGTTGAAAGGCCATGCAAACAACTCTGTTATCAAGAACGCGGACGGCACCGCAGTTCCAGAACGACGCCCTCCAGCAGGGTCTGGCCCACTGGAACCGTGAGCGCCTCTCACCGCAATTTCCTGCGGAGAACTGGTCCGAGCACTTCGAAACCGAGGCGCATTTTCGCTGGCTGGAGGCCTCGTTCCTAGAAGAACTGCGGGCCGAAGTCGCCGATCGTGCGCGCGAAGCACCACAGTCGGTCGAGGGGTTCGGCGAGTGGTTCGAGGATCTGAAGGACACCGGGCCGGGCCAAGGCGATGCACTGTTCCCATGGCTTGCCGAGCATGCGTCGCGAGATCAGCTTCGATGGTTCTTCGAGCAGGAAGCGGCCGGCGAGGCCGGGTTCGACGATCTGGTTGCCTATACGCAGGTCAAGTTGCCGGTCACCGCCAAGCTGGAACTGGCGCGCAATTACTGGGACGAAATGGGGCGCGGCAATCGCAAGGGGATGCACGGGCCGATGCTGGCCTCGCTGGCAGACACGCTCGAAGTTGCGCCGACGATCGAGAACACCGTCTGGGAGAGCCTCGCGCTGGCCAACGCGATGACCGCGATGGCGACTAACCGCGGATTTGCGTGGCATTCTGTCGGCGCGTTAGGTGTGATCGAATTGACCGCCCCAGGACGTTCGGCGAACGTTGCGCGCGGGCTGCGGCGGATCGGCCTGAACGACCGCGAGCGGCGCTATTTCGATCTGCACGCCGTGCTCGACGTGAAGCACAGCGAGGACTGGAACCGCGAGGCGCTCCGCCCCCTGATCGAGGAAGACCCGCGTCGCGCATTGGCGATGGCCGAGGGTGCGCTGATGCGACTTGTGTGTGGTGAACGGTGCTTCGACCGTTATCGCGCGCATCTGTGGGGGTGAGCGGACTGGCATTCGGGCCGCGCCGCGCTAAGGAGCGGCATGGTTCAGATTCTCGTCGATGCCGATGCTTGCCCGGTCAAGGATGAAATATACGACATCGCCTTGCGCCATCAGGTGCCGGTCATCGTGGTCAGCAACAGCCCGATCCGCGTTCCGGCGAGTTCACTGATCACGCGCAAGGTGGTGAGCGACGCATTCGATGCCGCAGACGACTGGATTGTCGAGCATGCGACGGCGCGATCAGTCGTGATAACGGGCGATATCCTGCTGGCCGACCGCTGCCTGAAGCTGGGGTCGAGCGTAATCTCTTCGAACGGCAAACCGTTTACGGCCGCATCCATCGGTAATGCGGTGGCGGTGCGGGCGATCATGGCTGATCTGCGCGCGGGCGGCGACCGCATCGGCGGGCCAGCGCCTTTCGGAAAGGCCGACCGGTCCCGCTTCAAATCGAGTCTGGACGAGGCTTTGGTAAAGTTGCGACGCCTGCCGCCGCTTACCTGAGCGCGAGGACGTCTTCGCGACCGATCCCTGCAATCGCCATGTTGGCGGCGCTACGGGAATCGACCCAGCGACCATTTGCAAGTTCGACGTCATAGCGCTGGTCGCTGGTCGCAGCGGCACGGTACATGCGCTGCGCTTCGTCCTTGCGGCCAACCATCTTATAGGCGGTGCCAAGGTTGATCAGGGCAAGCGGATCGCCTGCGCGGGCAAGGCCACCCCGTTCGATCCGGGCGATTGCCGCCTCGGGACGACCCGCGACGAGTTCACCGTATCCAACTTCGCTCCCTTGCACGGTTGGGGCGGGAACTGTGACCATGGCGGGTGCCTGCGACATCAGGGCTGCGGCGAGAAATAGGCTCGTGCTCATAACGCTCTCCGATTCGAATCTGACGTTCGTGTGTTCGTATGAGGAGAAGTTACTCCGGTTCGTGTGATCTGCAACGAAACTGCAACATTGTCATAAAACTGCAAACTTGTGTCCCGCAGTTTTCCGCCGGTTCGTCGCAATCGTCAAATAACCGTCAGACAATCTGACATAAAACTGTCAGGAAACCGCAAAGAGGCTGTCATGTAAGCAGCCTAGATCACCCCTCGAAGACGGCGGGAATGGCTCCTGCCTCGAATCCAGGGGGATACCTCACGTGAAGAATTTCCACGGCCTGTTCCTTGTCGGCTGCAGCGCCATTGCGCTCGCTGGCTGCGGCCCGACCGACATCGCTTCGCCCGGCACCGGCGGCAACGTCGTGATCAATCAGCCCACGCCCACGCCCACGCCGACGCCGACGCCAACTTCGGCACCGACCGTCGTCGCGGCTTCCGGCTGCCCGACCATCGCAGACCCTGCGGGTCTGACGGATGCCGGTACGGTAACCTCGTCGCAGGGTTCGTGGCGCGTTTGCACGCTGCCTTCGCGGATCACGCGTTCTTCGACGCTGCCCAAGATCGCAGGCCTGCTCTATTCGATGAACGGCCGTGTCGATGTCGGCACCGATGCTGGCTTCAGCAGCACCAGCACGGGTGTCACGCTCACGATCGATCCGGGCGTGGTCCTGTTCGGTAACACCGGCACGTCCTGGCTCGCGGTTAACCGCGGCAACAAGATCAACGCGGTCGGCACTGTCGCCGCGCCAATCATCTTCACCAGCCGGGACAATGTGCTCGGCCTGAACGGTGAAACGTCGCAGGGCCAGTGGGGCGGCGTCGTGCTGATGGGCCGTGCGCCGATCACCGACTGCACCACCGGTTCGGTCGCCAGCGGCGGCACGGCCAGCACTTGCGAGCGCCAGACAGAAGGCGCGGCTGACCCTGCGCTGTTCGGCGGCACCAATTCGGCTGATAGCAGTGGCACGATGAAGTACGTGCAGATCCGCTACTCGGGCTTCGTGCTGGGTTCGAACTCCGAACTGCAGGCACTGACCCTTGAAGGCATCGGCTCGGGCACGGACATCGAATATATCCAGAGCTACAACAGCTCGGACGATGGTGCTGAATTCTTCGGCGGCACGGTCAACATGAAGCACTACATCTCGGTCGGTGCGGACGATGACAGTCTCGACATGGACACCGGCGTTCAGGCGAACCTCCAGTACCTTCTGCTGATCCAGCGGGCAGGTCAGGGCGATGCGCTGATGGAGCTCGACAGCAACGGCAATGAAACGCAGAACCCGCGTCAGGTTTCGAGGATTTCGAACTTTACCGGTGTGCAGCTTCAGGCCAGCAGCAACAACGAAGCAAATGATCAGGCTGCACTGCTGTTCCGTGGCAACTCGGACATCTCGCTGTACAACGGCGTGATCAACACCCCGAACAACGAATGCATCCGCATGAACGGTTCGGGCACCACGCCTTCGACCCTCACCGCGCGTTCGGTGGTGATGACCTGCAACTCCACCAAGTATCTCGGCACCGGCAGCTACAATGCCACGCAGGTTGCCGGTTTCTTCGGTGCAGGCGCGAACGGCAACTCGGACTCGCTGACTTCGACCCTGACCGGTGTCTTCGTCAACGGCGCCAACGAAACCGCGGTAACTGCATTCAACGCCAGCACGGTGTCATCGTTCTTTGCCGCTACGACCTACATCGGTGCGGTCAAGGACAGCAGCGACACCTGGTATGCCGGATGGACCTGCAACAGCGGTGCCGCCAACTTCGGCGCTACCAGCACGTCGTGCACCCTGCTGCCGATCACCTGATCGGCCGCCCTTTCACGCAACGGGGGGTGGCCGCAACCGGCCGCCCCCTTTTGTGCAACAGATGACATTACATCCCCAGGGGGGAACAAGGATCATGACCATGTTGCGGCTCGCATCCACGCTGCTGCTTTCCACTGCGTTGCTGACGCCGGCGCAAGCCTGGGCGCAGGACGCCGCCCAGTCCGCAGCGCCCGATGCGGCGCCCGCGATCGCGCAAGGTGCTCCTGCACAGACTGCGGAGGAGGCAGCTACTGCCACCGCGCCCGACAGCGCCGCGCCACAGGAAGAAGCGACCGAAATCTCGATCCCCGGTGGCGAGATCGTCGTCACTGGCAACCGTGATCGCAACATCCAGCGCGCCGCTCCGCAGGTGGTCTCGATCCTGGGTGCTGCCGAAATCGCGCGTACGGGCGAGGGCAACATTGCCGGCGCCCTGGGCCGCGTCACCGGCCTCAGCGTCGTCGGCAACGGTTACGTCTATGTGCGTGGCCTTGGCGATCGCTATTCACTGGCGCTGCTCAACGGATCGCCGCTGCCTAGCCCCGAGCCGCTGAAGCGTGTGGTCCCGCTCGACTTGTTTCCTGCCAGTATCATCGCATCGTCGCTGGTGCAGAAGTCGTACTCGGTGAACTATCCCGGCGAATTCGGCGGCGGCGTGATCAACTTGACCACGCGTTCTACCCCAGACGAGCCGTTCATCAGCATCGGCGGCGGCATCAGCGTAGATACCGAGACGACGAACCAGCTGGGCTATACGTTCTACGGTTCGAGCACCGACTGGACCGGCTTTGACAATGGCCAGCGTGACCTGACCGGCGCGCTGCAGAGCTTCTTCGCGAGCGGCGCGCGCCTCAGCTCGGGCACCGTCGACTCGGCTGAAGTGGCCAAGGGCATCGTCAATACCCGCAACGGCCTGACCCAGCGCATTCCGAACATGCCGCCGAACTTTACCGGTACGCTGTCGGCGGGCAAGACATTCGACCTGGGCGGCGCTACGCTGGGCGTGATCGCTACGGCGGGCTACAACAACAAGTGGACCACGCGCGACGCGCTGACCCAGACCTCGGTCGACAGCGACCTTGCCGACCTGCAGTCCGATTTCCGCCGCGTTACGACCGACAACCGCATCGTCGTCAACGGCATGCTTGGGCTGGGGCTTGAGTTCGGCCGCAACAAGATCCGCTGGACCAACCTGTATATCCGGGACTCGCTGAAGCACACGCGTGTCAGCCTGGGGCAGCGCAACCAGACCACGGTCGATTACCAGCAGCAGGACACCGCGTGGTACGAACGCCAGCTGATCGACACCCAGATCGTCGCGGAGCTCAAGCCGTTCGATGGCGTCAGCGTCGATCTGCGCGGCGGCTATGCCAATTCGCAGCGTGAGGCTCCGTATGAGCTGAGCTTCGAATACGTACGCACCAATGTCGCGTCCGATCCACTGGGCCAGTATTTTGTCAACAACCTCGACGGCAATGCCGGGCGCGCGACGGTCAGCTTTTCCGACCTCAACGAAGACCTGTGGTCGGGCGGCGCGGACATCTCGTACAAGATCATTCCGACAGTCACCGCGACCGTGGGCTATGCCTATACCGATACCCGCCGCACCAGTTCGCGCCGCGACTTCCAGTTCCGCGCGGTCGATCTGCCCGACGGTGTGAACCTGTTCCGCCCCGATTACCTGCTCAGCAATGCGGTGATCGAGGCGTTCAACATCAATCTGATCGACACCAACGAAGGTAATCCTGCGTTCCTCGCCACGCTGCGCAACCATGCGGGCTACGGCAAGATCGACGCGCAGCTGACCGACACCCTGCAGCTTGATGCGGGCGTTCGTTATGAGACCGCCAAACTGGTCGTTTCGCCGATCGCAGTGTTTGCCGATGGCCTCACCGGCGCTTCGCCGACGAGCCTGAACAACAACTACTGGCTGCCGGCCGCGACGCTGACATGGCAGTTCCGCGATGACATGCAACTGCGCGTCAATGCGTCCAAGACGATCGCGCGCCCGCAGTTCCGCGAGCTGATCTATCAATTCTACTTCGATCCCGACACCAACCGCCAGTATCGCGGCAACCCGAATCTGGTCGACAGCCGCCTCACCAACGCCGAAGCGCGCTACGAATGGTACTTCGCCCGCGACCAGCGGCTCTCGTTGTCGGGCTTCTTCAAGCGCATCGACAATCCGATCGAAAGCTTCGTCGCTTTGGAAAGCGATAACTTCATCACCAGCTTTGCCAACGCACCAACCGCCGACCTGTACGGTGCGGAGTTCGAAGCACAGAAGTACATCGAACTTGACAGCATGGGCGGGGACTTCTGGGCAGCGCGTCGCATCGCGGTGGTGGCGAACTACACGTACACCAAGTCGAAGCTGAAGGTGAAGGAAGGCGACCAGACCTCGTACTTCCAGGCCGCATCGAGCCGTGCGCTGGACTACTTCCGCAATGGCTCGCCGCTCACCGGTCAGTCCGAGCACATCGCCAACGTGCAACTGGGGCTGGAGGACACCGACGGGCTTTCGCAGCAGACGCTTCTGCTGAGCTACGCCAGCAAGCGCGTGACCAGCCGCGGGCTTCTCAACACCGGCCAGCCCGACATCTTTGCCGACCCGGGTTTCCGTCTGGATTTCGTGGCGCGGCAGGGCTTCAAACTGTTCGCCAAGGAGCTCGAGCTGAAGTTCGAAGCGCGCAACCTGACGGGGCGCAAGAACATCGAATATCAACAGCTTGGCGACAAGCGAGTCGAGGTGAACAGCTTCGATGTTGGCCGGACACTGGCGTTGTCCGCCTCGCTCAAGTTCTGACTTTCCTTTCCCTCAACCACCCCTCTGGAGGCGGCCCTGTTATGGGGTCGCCTCTTTTTTGTTGTGTCTCGCTGCGGTCTATGTCAAACACTGAACTATATGGTTCAGTATAGCCCCGAACGCCTTGATGCTGCCTTTTCTGCGTTGTCGGACGCAACGCGGCGGGGGGTCGTTTTGCAGCTTGGGCAAGGGGACGCTTCGATCAGCGATCTGGCCGACAAGTTCCACATGACGCTCACGGGCATGAAGAAGCATGTCGGTGTGCTGGAGCAGGCGGGCTTCGTGGCGACGCAGAAGGTCGGGCGGGTGCGCAAGTGTCGGCTGGGCGCGCGGCGCATGGATGAGGAACTTGCGTGGATCGCGCAGTATCGTGCGCTGTGGGAGGCGCGGTTCGATGCCCTTGACGGGGTGATCGAGCAGTTGAAACAAGAGGAGACAAGTCGATGAGCCAGGATTCAGGAAAGCGCTCCGTTAGCGTCGAGCGCATATCAGACCGTGAGTTTGCGATCACGCGCAGCTTCGATGCCCCTGCCGCGCTGGTGTTCGAGGCTTGGTCGAAGCCTGAGCTGTTCCGGCAGTGGTGGACGCCGAAGTCCTTCGGGATGACCATTGTCTCGTGCGAAATGGATGTGCGGACAGGCGGGACCTATCGGCTCGAGATTGGGCATCCCTCGATGGACCAGCCCATGGCGTTTTTCGGGCGCTATCTTGAGGTCGTGCCCAGCGCGCTGATGGTCTGGACGAACGACGAGAACGGGGAAGGGCCGGTTACCCGCGTGACGTTTGCCGAAGCTGCGGGGCGGACGACGGTCGTTTATTCTAACGTGTTTGCGACCGCGCAGGCAATGGAGGATGAACTGGCCTCGGGCGCATGCGATGGCATGGGTGAGACGTTCACGCAGCTTGATACGGTTCTGGCGGGTTAGGCGGGGCGGGTGCCCATCGCTTCGCCGAGGCGCACGGCTCGTTCAGGGGCCCAATCGGGGTTGAACGCGATCGTGTCGGGCTGGAACAGCATGACGATCGTCGAGCCGAGCAAGAATCGGCCCATTTCTTCACCCTGTTTCAGGGTGACGTCGCCGGGGGCGTAAGTCCATTCGGAGAGCTTGCCGGTGCGTTTGGCGTTGACCACGCCGTGCCACACAGTGGCCATACTGCCGACGATGGTCGCGCCGACGAGCACCATGACGAACGGGCCGTGGGCTGAGGATTCGAACACGCAGACCACGCGTTCGTTGCGCGCAAACAGGCCGGGCACGCCGCGCGCGGTGACCGGGTTGACCGAGAACAGCGCACCGGGGACGTGGATCATCCGCGTCAGCGTGCCGTCGCACGGCATGTGCAGGCGGTGATAATCGCGCGGTGAGAGGTAGAGGTTGGCAAAGCTGCCATGGCGGAAGTGGGCGGCAAGCGTGGCGTCGCCGCCTACCAGTTCGGTTGTGGTGAAGCGGTGGCCCTTGGCCTGGACGATGTGGTGATCGTCGATCGCGCCGAACTGGCTGATCGCGCCGTCTACCGGGCAGATGAAATCGGCCTGCGCGAGCGGGCGCGCGCCGGCTTTCAAGGGTCGGGTGAAGAAGTCGTTGAAGCTGGCATAGTGCGCGATGTCGGGGTTTTCGGCCTCGGCCATATCGACGTTGTAGCGGCCGACGAACCAGCGGATCAGGCGCGTGGTGAGCGAGCCACCGCGCGCTCCGGCAATGCGTCCGGCGAATGCCGTCAGGCTCTGCTTGGGCAGGATGTGTTGCAGGAGGACTTTGAGACGGTCGGACATTCAGAGGATCTCGCGTAGCTTGCGCCACGCGGGTATCACATCACGGGCGGTCGAGCACATACCCCAATGAACGCACGGTGCGCAGCGGCGATCCCGCGCCGACATCGCGCAAGGCGCGACGCAACCGGCTGACCCAGGCATCTACGGTGCGTTCGTCGATCGGTTGATCGTGCTTGCCGAGTGCGGTGATCAGTTGCTGGCGGCTGAAGACATGGCCCGGCTGCTCCATCAGGTAGCGCAGCAGGCGCAGTTCGTTGGGCATCAGGATCAGCGCGCGTTCGCGCCAGCGGGCCTGCAGTGCGGCGAGATCGAGCGAGAGGTCGCCGAGCTTGAGCATGCGGGCGGGAGCATCGTGCTCAGGGAGTTGTACCGAGAGAACTCGATCGAGCAGCGCGCCGCGATCGAGCGGACCCATAATGTAGTCGTCAGCGCCTGCTCTGAGTGCACGGCGCTTGGTCTCGGCGTCATCTTCCTCGAGGATCATGGTGATGTGCGCGTTCTGGCCGAGTGCGTCAGCACAGCGCAGGCGGCGGCACAGTTCAAGGCCGGACATATCGGGCAGAACCCAATCGACGAAGGCCCATGGCTGGCCCTCCATGAGCGGCAGCGGGCCCTGCGATTTCCAGCGATGAAATACGACCCGCAGATCGGAATGGGTGAACGTCTCGCGCCCTCCGTCCAACTCCCCCGTCAGCAGGATATCGATGTGCCGCATTTGATGAAAAGCCCCTGTCAAACAGGGGCTTTGTGTCGCGTCAATGTGACGGGCGCATGACGATGTTACAGGGTCAGCGGTGGTCGAGACGGTGAATGCCCACCCTCAGGCCCTCCCTTAGGTGGGAGGGGTTGGGTGGGCTGCTACCTTATACCGGAAGCCCGACGTAGTTTTCCGCTATGCTCATCTGCGCAGCCGTGCTGCTGGCGATGTAGTCGAGTTCGGCGACCTGCATGGCGCGTTCGAACGGGCCGTCGTCGGGAAAGCGGTGCATCAGCTTGGTCAGGGTCCAGGAGAAGCGTTCGGACTTCCACACGCGGGCCAGCGCCTTGGCGGAATAGCCAGCGATCGCATCGTTGTCGGCCCGCTTGAAGTAGTGCGTCAGTGCATGGGCCGCGTAGTGGACGTCGCTGGCGGCAAGGTTCAGGCCCTTGGCACCCGTTGGCGGCACGATATGCGCGGCGTCGCCGCAGAGCAGCAGGCTGCCATGCCGCATCGGCTCGAACACATACGAGCGCAGCGGTGCAATCGACTTTTCGATCGATGGGCCGCGCGTCATGTTTGCCGCAGCGTCAGGGCCGAGGCGTATTGCCAACTCATCCCAGATGCGATCGTCGGACCAGTCCTCGATCTTCTCGGTCAGCGGCACGTCGATGTAGTAGCGGCTGCGGGTGTGGCTGCGCATCGAGGCGAGCGCAAAGCCGCGCTGGTGGTTTGCGTAGATCAGTTCGTGATTGCACGGCGGTACGTCGGCGAGGATGCCAAGCCAGCCGAAGGGGTAAACGCGCTCGTACTCGCGCGCGACGCTGGCAGGGATCGCCTTTCGCGAAGGACCGTGAAAGCCGTCACATCCAGCGATGAAGCGCGCGTCGATGCGCTGGGGGGCTCCGTCGAGAGTGTAAGTGACATAGGGCGCGTCGGTTTCGATGTCGAACACGGCGACATCTTCCGCGCCATAGATGACCGGCAGACCGCGCGCGGGGGCGGCGTCCATCAGGTCCTTGGTGATTTCGGTCTGGCCGTAGACGACGACTGTCTGGCCCGTGAGGTTGGCGACGTCGATGCGGATCAGGCGCTCGCCATCGGCCAGATTGAAGCCTTCCTCGACGAGGCCTTCGGCGCGCAGCCGTTCGTCGAGGCCGAGGCGGGCCATCAGGTCGACGGTGATCTGTTCGAGCACGCCTGCGCGGATGCGGCCGAGCACGTAATCAGGCGTCTGGCGTTCGATGACGACGCAGTCGACGCCTTCGGCCTTGAGCAGATGGCCGAGGAGAAGGCCTGCAGGGCCGGCTCCGATGATCGCAACCTGGGTTTTCATGGCAAATTCTCCCGCAAGCGCCGCTGCTGATCGGGGCGTCTTCCATGAGAGATTGACACAGGTAGCAGAGCGGAGGAATGCAAGCCTTGGACAAACTTCTGGTACTTTCGAGACATGGACGAAGCCATTCCCAGCTACGCACTCTACGGCGAAGGCGGCGCGCGTGGCTTGGCAAGTTTCGCGCATATCGAGACGATCGCCGAGCGTAGCGCGCTTCACGACTGGGAGATCGGGGTTCACCGGCATGATCATTTCGTGCAGGTTCTGCTGGTAGAAGAGGGACATGCCGAGGTCACTCTTGATGGTGTGGGTGAGGGGCTTGAGGGGCCGGGTCGGGTGATCGTGCCCGCCGCTGCGGTGCACGGATTCAGGTTCAGCGAAGGGACCCGCGGGTTTGTCCTCACATTATCGACAGACTTTTCCACAAGGGCGACGGGCCCGGCCGATGTGCTGATCAGGGCTTTGGCGCGGGGTGGGTTGGCTTCGCTGTCCGCGGCCGCCGCGACGCGCGCGTTCTGGCTAGCGCGCGAATTGCTGGCTTTGCAGGCGCAGTGGCAGGCGCACGATCCGCTGTTCCTTGCACTTGCGGAAGCGTTGATCCGCACGCTTGCGGGTGAGAGTGCGACAGATGATGCCGTGGCACGGGCGGACAAACGGCTCGACCGGTTCAGGCAGCTGGTGGAACTGCATTACCGCCAGCAGCGCGGCCTGGATTTTTACGCCGATGCGCTGGGAATGACGCGGCGGACGTTGTCGCGGCTGACCACGGCGCAGCTCGGGTGTACGCCGATGGCAATGATCCACGGGCGGGTGGCGTTGGAGGCGCACAGGCTGTTGCGCTATACCAACGCGACGGCAGCGCAGGTTGCGGGCGAATTGGGGTTTGACGACCCGTCTTATTTTTCGCGCTTTTATCAGAGAATTACCGGGCGGCGGCCGGGTGAGGAGCGGCGGGTCAGCTAGCCGCTTCGCGCCACTCTCCTTGCGCCAACCCGTCAAGCGACCAGTCGCCGATGCGCCAGCGCACGAGGCGCAAGGTGGGCAGGCCGACGGCGGCGGTCATGCGGCGCACCTGGCGATTGCGGCCCTCGCGGATGGTCAGCTTGAGCCAGCAATCAGGCACGATCTTGCGGAAGCGGACGGGCGGATCGCGCGGCCACAGCGCCGGATCATCGATGCGCTCGACCTCGGCTGGGAGAGTCATGCCGTCCTTCAGGCGAACCCCGATGCGTAACGGGCTAAGCGTCGCGTCGTCGGGATCGCCTTCAACCTGCACGAGGTAGGTTTTTGGCATTTTGAAGCGCGGATCGGCGATCTGTGCCTGCAGACGACCGTCATCGGTGAGCAGCAACAGGCCCTCGCTGTCGAGATCGAGGCGGCCTGCGGGATAGACGCCGGGCATTTTGATGAAATCGGCCAGTGTCGGTCGCACCGGACCGCCAGGCTCATTGGTGAACTGGCACATGACACCAAACGGCTTGTTGAACTCGATCAAGGCCATCGCGGTCAATCCTCGGCGTCGAAGGCAAGGCTGCCCTGGTTGATGAGCGTAGTTATCAGCGCGACAGCCTCGGCCGATCCGGCGAGCAAACCAGCGGTCTGCTCCATCGCGCCTGCACAAAGGTGCTCAGCAAAGTCGGCGGTCTCGGCGGTGCAGTCATATGCCTCGCCATCGACGAACAGCGTAATGGCACCGTCGGGCCGGCGGATGAACGAGAAGCGACTGGCTGGGTTGCGCGATAGTTCTGCGCCATCGGCAATCAGGTCCCCCACCGCGTCCTGCGTCAATTGCTCTTCGGGTCGCCAGTCCATGTCCGGGTACTTGGGAATACTGACGTGGCGACCGACCCAGCGCGTGAAGGCTTCGCGATCGGCGAGAGCTTCGGTGACCATCGCGTGCATGCGTTCAATGGCGTCGGCACGGATCTCGCCGGGGTTGAGTTGCGTCGTGAGGTCAGGATCGGCGTAGCGATCCTCGTCCGCGGCGGCATCGACCAGCGCATCGCACCAGCCTTCGATCAATTCGGCGCGAGAGGGTGCGCGGAAGCCAATCGAGTAGGTCATGCAGTCGTCGCTGGTCGCGACGCCATCGTGCGCGAAGCCGGGGGGCACGTAGAGAATGTCGCCGGGTTCGAGATCCCATTCGTCCGTGACGTCGAAACTGGCGATCAGGCGCAGGTCTTCGTGCGGGAGCAGCGGTGTGGCGGAATCGCAAAGCTGGCCGACGCGCCAGCGGCGGGTGCCGAGGCCCTGGATCAGGAACACGTCATACTGATCGAAATGCGGGCCGACGCCTCCGCCGGTGACGGCATAGCTGACCATCACGTCGTCGATGCGCCAGTCGGGCACGAAGCGGAACGGGGCGATCAGCGCGGCCACGTCGGGAACGTGATGATCGACGGCCTGCACCAGCAGAGTCCAGGGGTCCTTGCCGAGCTCGCCGAAGCGTTCTTCCGGGAGCGGGCCGCTTTCCATCGCCAGCCGGATGCCATCGCGCGAGATCAGACGCGATTCGACGCCTTCTTCGCAGGCGAGGCCCGCGAGTTCATCCGGGGCGAGCGGGTTGTGCCATTTGCCCCACGGGTTGCGGATCAGTAGCGGGCGTTTCTGCCAGTGATCGCGCAAAAAGGCGTCGGTGTCGAAATGGGCAAATTTCATGACGGTCTCCATGGGCGGGGGAGGGGCGAGTGTCAAAGTTGCTTGTTTGCAGCGCCAAAACGATTATGAATTTTTCACAGATATGAACTGTGAGAGGCTGTAGCGATGGCGACGATCAAGACCACCCATGTTGGAAGCCTTCCGCGCGGGGACGAACTGACCCCATTGCTGCTCGCACGCGACAAGGGTGAGCCTTATGACGCCGAGGCTTTCGACACCGCAGTTGCGGCTGCGGTCGATGAAGCCGTCCGCCATCAGGTCGAAGCCGGGGTGTCGGTCGTCTCGGACGGCGAACTGGGCAAGGTCGGCTATTCGACATACATGATCGAACGCCTGTCGGGCTTTGGCGGGCATATCGATCGCCGACCTGCCGCCGATCTGGCCGAAGTGCCCGATCTGGCCCGCAAGCTTTCGGGCATCATGGGCAGCCAGGAGTTCGTGCGTGCCTCGTGCATCGGTCCGGTGCGCAAGGTGACGCTCCAGCCGTTGCATGACGATATTCGCCGCTTCAAATCTGCGCTGGCCAACCATGCCGCGCCGGGAACCGAGGCGTTCATGAATGCGGCGTCGCCGGGGCTGATCACCGCATTCCAGGTCAATCGCCATTATCCGAGCCATGAGGCCTACCTTGCCGACCTCGCCGATGCGATGCGCGAGGAATACGAGACGATCGTAGCGGAGGGTTTCTACCTCCAGCTCGATTGCCCGGATCTGGCGATGAGCCGTCACACCGGTTATCAGGACGCGACCGAAGCCGAGTTCCTCAAGATCGCCGAGGCCAACGTCGAGGCATTGAATGCGGCGACGGCGAATATTCCGCCCGAAAAGATGCGCATGCACATCTGCTGGGGGAACTACGAAGGGCCGCACGATCACGACATTCCACTGGAACGGGTGATCGACATCGTGCTCAAGGCGCGACCTGCCACGGTCCTGTTCGAAGCGGCCAACCCCCGCCACGAACACGAATGGAAGGTGTGGCAGGACGCCAAACTGCCCGAACACAAGGTCCTTGCGCCGGGGCTGATCGACACCTGTTCGAACTACATCGAACATCCCGAACTGATCGCCCAGCGCATCGAACGCTTTGCCGCGATCGTCGGTCCGGACCGCGTTCTAGCCAGCACCGACTGCGGCTTCGGCACGTTTGCGGGCTATGGTAAGCTCGATCCGATCGTGACCTGGCGCAAGCTGCAGTCGTTGCGCGAAGGTGCGGACATCGCAGGTGCTCGACTGTGAAGAACAAGGATCGCCGCGCAGCCGAAGCGGACTGCGCCCGCTTGATCGCGCTCTACGCCAATCTTAACGACGAAGCGCGATGGGAGGAGGTTGCGGCGCTTTATGCGCATGATGGCGTGATGTTCCGCCCGACCGCGCCGGACGCGGGGGTTGTTGGGCGCGAAGCGATTCTGGCCGCTTTCAAGGCCCGTCCGGCAAGGGTAACGCGGCATGTCTGTTCGAATGTGGTGATCGACGTGGAGAGCGACGACACCGCGCACGGCACCAGCGCGATGCTGCTGTTTACCGGCGAGGCCGCGCCGCTGGTCGGATCGTTCCATGACCGTTTCGTGCGGACGGCGGATGGCTGGCGTTTTGCCGAGCGGCGCGGTAGCTTGTTGTTCACGTGAACGCAGCTCCACCCTCTAATCCAGTCAAGTCGGCGATGCGGACGCTCGATGTGATCGAGTACGTCGTCGCCAACCGGCAGGGCGCCGTGGCGCAGGAGATTGCAGGCGCGCTCGCCATTCCGGTCAGCAGTCTTTCGTACCTTCTGGCGACGCTGGTCGAGCGGGGATATCTGGCACGATCGGGGCGCCGCTATCTGCCGGGGCCGGGGCTGGAGCGGCTGCGGGCGCCTCAATCCGCGCTGACGCTGGAAGATCGCGTAACGCCGCTGGTGCGCGCGCTGCGTGCCGAACTCAACGAGACGTCATCGTTCATGGTGCGGCAGGGCTGGCAGGTCGAGGCACTGGTGACAGAGGCCAGCGATCAGGCGCTGCGCTATGCCGTCGATCCGGGCACGCGACGACCGTTGCATGCCTTGGCTGCAGGCAAGGTGCTGCTTTCGGCGATGGCTGAGGACGAACTGGCGACGTATTTTGCGGACGTGCCACGCGAGCGTCTGACCCTGACGACGCGGGTAGATGAGAGCGACTTGCGGGCCGACATCGAGCGGATCCGCGCTGAGGGTGTTACCGTCGCGCGCGAGGAGGCAACGCCGGGGATCTGCGGGATTGCCGCTCCGGTTGTAATCGATGGCGTGACAGTCGGCGCAATCAGCGTTGCGGTGCCCGCAGTACGCTTCGATGCAGCGCTTGAGATGCGCACGCGGGCGCTCGTCATGCGTGCTGCGGCGGCTCTACAGGGCGAATAGCGGCGGCGGAGCGATCCGCCGCCGGTTCACCGGCATCAGGCTTTCATACCGGCAGTGATGCGCTGTGTTTCGGCGCGGGTCGATTCCGGGCCGGTGTTACGCTTGTAGATGCCGCCCTGGCCCGCCGCGCGGTTGAACAGGTCGGGATCGCCTTCGCGCTGCTCGAGCCCGAACAGCGGGAACAGGCCGGGGTGACGCCCCAAGCCGTCAAACAGATCGAGGCAACGTTCGATCCAATTGCGCAAGGGATCGTCATTGGCCAGAACCGGGGTCTTGCACACCGAGGCGGTGAACAGGATGCCGCCCATGATGCGGTAATCGGCGTAGTTGGGCGTGGACCCGCCGAGCCACTGGTGCTGGCCGAGCGCGGCGCGCAGCGGTTCGAGTGCGGCGGAAATCTTGGGCAGTCGGTCCTCGCGTCCGGCCTGAACGTCCTCCAGCTTGCGGCCGAGCATCTTCTCGCGGCTGTGGGTAACGTATTCGTGGTCCTGCGGCAGCGAGAGGTCGCGGTAGTCCTGGCAGAAGCAGAACATCCACGGGCCGACCGCTGCGTTCCAGAACCAGTTGTCGAGCGCCTTTACGGTCGCGGCGACGCTTTCATGCGGGATCAGTGCGGGCCGATCAGGATATTTTGCGTCGAGGTATTCAATGATGCCCCAGCTATCGAGCACGGTTTCGCCGTCGTCGACGATCGCGGGCAGGCGTTCGGTCTTGCCACCCGTACGCTCGAGAATGCCGGTGAAGCCGCCGGGCACAACGTCCAGATCGAAGCCTTTGTGCTTGAGCGCATATTTGGTGGCCCAGACGAACGGGCTGATGGTTGCGCCGGTGCTGAGCGCGAGATCGTAGAAGGTAATGGTGTTGTTCTGGGCCATGGCATCCTCGATTTTCGTTGGATACAGTCTGCCATATATTGTTAGCAACACAAACTAAATATGCGACCAACCGACCTAAATTTATCGTCGCCCGGGGCTTGATCCGGGGTGAGGCTTTTCCTTCTGATTGTGGCGCGGCGGGTGGGAAAGCAAAGCCTCAGCCCGGATCAAGTCGGGGCCGACGGACCTTTGCGAGCTTGCAAAATTCAGACGCAAAAAAGCGCCGGTCCTGTCGGGAAGGACCGGCGCTCTCGGCATGAGGTGGCGTTCGAGGAATTACTTCTTCGTGCGCCAGCCTTCTGCGTAGTTGTCACGCGCCGCAGCGACATAAGGCACGGCCGATACGACGGCCTTGATCTCGGTCTGGACGTGCGGTTCGACGGTCGGCTTGCTGGTGCCGCCGTTCGGCTCACCCCAGAGCAGGCTGACTTCGGTGCCCGGCGTTTCGAAGCCTGGTTCCATCATCGCGAGGGTGAGGAACTTGCCTTCGTTGGCGGTGTAGCCGATCCAGGTGGATAGGCCGACTTGTCTGCCGTCCACCAGAACCTGGTCGAACGGGTGCATCGAATAGACCGCGCTGGGGTATTCCATGAACTTGGCGCGATCACCATTGGACAGCGCCGAGGACTGGACGCGCATGACATCTTCGTTGTCGAGCGCGAGCGTCACCTTGGTGCGGTGCTTGCCTTCTGCGGCCATCCTCGCGAGCGCGCTGCGGCCGATGAAGTCATGGTCGAACTTGACGAACGGCCCGTAACCCAGATCCCAAGGCGTGGTGTAGTAGCCCTCGATGGTTTCGGGCACATAGCTGCCGCCGACCGAGCACTTGGCTTCGTACGAATTGTCGGTGAGCCATGCGCGGTAGGGCGCGAGCGCTTCGCCAGTATAGATCGCGGGGAAGGGGGAGGGGATCCAGCCCGATTCCAGCGTGTTCGACGAATAGGCGCGGCCGCCGACCAGCGCCATCTGGAACGCCTTGCCGGCCTCGACCAGCGCGGCGTGAACCGCGCCATAATCTTCCCACGGTCCCATCAGTTCGAAGCCGGGCTGCCCCGCCATGCCGTGACGCAGCGCGCGCACTTCCTTGCCGCCGATGGTCAGGCGGGTCATGTGGAAGAACTTGAGCTCGGGCGGGGTCTTGCCGGTGGCCTTCTCGATGATCTTCATCGCGTTCGGCCCTTGGATCTGAAAGCGATAGCTGTTGCGCCTGCCGTCGCTGCGCATCGCCCAGCGCTCGTCGCGCTCGACGGTCACGTTCCAGTTGCCGCTAGCCGCGTGGAATTCGACCCACTCGATCGTCGGCGCGCGGCCGACGAGGTTGAAGTGGTTCTCATCGAGATAGAACAGGATCACGTCGCCGATGACATAGCCGTCGGGCGTAACCGGCACGAACTGCTTGGCACGATCGGGCTGGAAGTTCTTGAAGCTGTTGATGCCCAGATGCTCGAGCATCAGATAAGCGTCCGGACCCTTAACCGCCAGATCGACCATGTGGTACGACTGGTTGTACAGTACTGCGGTATGGCCCCATGCCCACTGCTCAGCGCGCCAGTTCGAGAATTCCGACGGTACGCCCGGATAGACGTTCGGCCCGACCTGCTGGTTGCGGACAAAGTCGACGAGGTTGCCGGCGCTCTGGATGACCTGCTCAAGCGTTTGGGACATGTATTGACTCTCCACTGCGATTTCGTTGCCCACGCTGTGCCATAACTTCACATGGATGAAAAGTTCGGAATGGTGAATTATGGAGGAAATCGTATGTGTTGCATACGAGATGCGCCACGCCACACCTCCGTTCGTGGGGGGGGGGGGGGGGGCCCCCCGCCGCCATTTAGAATCAGCGGGCGCCACCCCACGAGGTGTGGGGGCAGAAAAACAAAGAGCGCGACCGGGAGGGGCACCCCCGGGTAACGGACCG
>NZ_JACICY010000003.1:0-446340 GCF_014196055.1 Novosphingobium hassiacum | reverse complement strand
CGGCGCCCCCCCGCGCCGCGGGCCGGCGCCCCCCGCCCCCCCCCCCCCCCCCGCGGCCCCCCCCCCCCCCCCCCCCCCCCCCCCCCGGCCCCCCCCCCCCCCCCCCACGAACGGAGGTGTGGCGGCACAAACGAAAAGGGCCGACCCTTTCGGGCCAGCCCTTTACACGTTCCGGGTAAGGAGGATCAGCCTTCGACGTGTTCTGCCAGAACCGTCAGGCCGTTCGCGCCGACTTCGGCAAAGCCGCCCTGAACCTTGATCTCTTCAGGGGCAGCGCCCGCCGACTTGTAGACCTTGATCGAGCCGTCCTTGACCGTGGACATGAACGGCGCGTGGCCTTCCAGTACGCCGAACTCGCCGTCGGTGCCGGGCACGACGACCATATGGACGTCTTCCGAACGGACGAGGCGGGCCGGGGTGACGAGTTCGAAGTGGAGCATCTTGGACCTCTACTCCCCTCCCGCTTGCGGGAGGGGCTGGGGGTGGGTTTGTTCGTTTCAGGAGCGGGTGCCCAACAGGCCCACCCCCGCCCCCTCCCGCAAGCGGGAGGGGGGAAGAAGGTTAAGCTTCTTCAGCCAGCTTCTTGGCCTTGGCGACGGCTTCGTCGATGCCGCCGACCATGTAGAACGCGGCTTCGGGAAGGTGATCGTATTCGCCGTCGACGACAGCCTTGAACGACTTCACGGTGTCTTCGACCTGGACGAACTTGCCCGAGATGCCCGTGAACACTTCGGCCACGTGGAAAGGCTGCGACAGGAAGCGCTGGATCTTGCGGGCGCGGGCGACGGTGAGCTTATCTTCTTCCGAAAGCTCGTCCATGCCCAGGATCGCGATGATGTCCTGCAGCGACTTGTACTTCTGCAGCGTTTCCTGAACGCGGCGGGCAGTCTGGTAGTGCTCTTCACCGACAACGGCGGGCGTCAGCACGCGGCTGGTGGAGTCGAGCGGATCGACCGCCGGGTAGATGCCGAGTTCCGAAATCGCGCGGTTCAGCGTGGTCGTTGCGTCCAAGTGGGCGAACGAGGCGGCTGGCGCAGGGTCGGTGAGATCGTCGGCGGGAACGTAAATGGCCTGAACCGAGGTGATCGAACCCTTGGTGGTCGAGGTGATGCGTTCCTGCAACTGGCCCATGTCGGTAGCGAGCGTCGGCTGATAGCCCACGGCCGAAGGGATACGGCCGAGCAGAGCCGACACTTCCGAACCCGCCTGCGTGAAGCGGAAGATGTTGTCCACGAAGAACAGAACGTCCTGGCCTTCTTCGTCGCGGAAGTATTCGGCCATGGTCAGACCCGATAGAGCAACGCGAGCGCGGGCGCCCGGAGGCTCGTTCATCTGGCCGAACACGAGAGCAACCTTCGAACCTTCGGGGGTCGGGTTGCCGTCGGCGTCCTTGGCGATAACGCCGGCGTCGAGGAATTCGTGGTAGAGATCGTTGCCTTCGCGGGTGCGTTCACCCACGCCTGCAAAGACCGACACGCCGCCGTGGCCCTTGGCGATGTTGTTGATCAGTTCCTGAATGAGAACCGTCTTGCCCACGCCTGCGCCGCCGAACAGACCGATCTTGCCGCCGCGCGCATAAGGCGCGAGCAGGTCGATGACCTTGATGCCGGTCACAAGGATCGCGGCTTCGGTCGACTGGTCGATGAATTCCGGTGCCTTGGCGTGGATCGGGTTCGACTTGGCAGCGCCGACCGGGCCACGCTCGTCGATCGGTTCGCCGATGACGTTCATGATGCGGCCGAGCGTCATCGGGCCAACCGGCACCGAGATTTGCGAACCGGTGTTGCGCACCGGGTTGCCGCGGGTCAGACCGTCGGTCGAGTCCATCGCGATGGTGCGGACGGTGTTTTCACCGAGGTGCTGCGCAACTTCGAGAACGAGGCGGTTGCCGTTGTTGTCGGTTTCGAGCGCCGAGAGGATCGAGGGCAGTTCGCCGTCGAAGGTCACGTCGACGACGGCGCCGATGACCTGGCTGATCTTGCCGGTAGAGGTGAGCACGGTGGCCATGGTTGTTTCCTTGCCTTCTAAGCCGTCGTCAAAGCGCTTCAGCGCCAGCGATGATTTCGATGAGTTCGGTGGTGATCGCAGCCTGACGGCTACGGTTGTACTGGATGGTCAGCTTCTGGATCAGGTCGCCTGCGTTGCGCGTGGCGTTGTCCATCGCGTTCATCGATGCGCCCTGTTCCGAGGCCTCGCGTTCGAGCAGCGCGCCGAACACCTTGGTGGTGACGTAGCGCGGCAGCAGTTCCTCGAGGATTTCCTCCTCGCTCGGCTCGTATTCGACCACGGCGCCGGATTCGGTCGTGGCGACAGGCGCGGGGACCGGGATCAGCTGGGTGGTGACCGGGTCCTGCGAGAGGACGGTCTTGAACACTGGCGCGATCAGGTGGGCGACGTCGAATTTGCCGGCTTCGAACATGGCGATGACTTCGCGGGCAATAGCACTCGCTTCGTCATAGCCGGGCGTGCGCACGAGGCTGGTGTCGAAGTTCTCGGCGATGGCGTTGGGGTAGTCGCGCTTGATCGGCGCGCGGCCCTTCTTGCCGACGAGGTAGAACGTGACCGTCTTGCCCGCCGCTTCAAGCTTGCGCGCCTGAATCTTGGCTTCCTTGACGATGTTCGAGTTCAAGCCACCGCACAGGCCCTTGTCGGTGTTGACGACGACGAGCAGGTGGCGCTGGTCCGAGCCGGTGCCGCGCATCAGCAGCGGGCCGTTGTCTTGTCCTGCAACCTTGGAGGCAAGGCTGCCCATGACTTCGGCCAGACGGCTGGCGTAAGGGCGCGCGGCTTCGGCAGCAGCCTGCGCCTTGCGCAGCTTTGCTGCCGCGACCATCTGCTTGGCCTTGGTGATCTTCTGGGTCGACTTGACCGAGTTGATGCGGCCCTTGAGTTCCTTGAGTGAAGCCACTCTCGTTTCCTTCCTCTTTCGTCATTCCCGCGTAGGCGGGAAACCAGTTCGGCGGTTCGTCTGTCGATCTGGATCCCCGCCTGCGCGGGGATGACGAAGGTGGACTTGGTGTTGACGAAGTCCGACGTTGCGGCCGAACTTCGACGTTTAACTTACGCGAACTGCTTGCCGAAGGCGGTGAGCGCTTCGACGACCTTGGCCTTGGTATCGTTGCCCATGTCCTTGGTCGTGCGGATTTCGGTCAGCAGATCGGCCTTCTGCGTGCGCAGGAAGCTGAGCAGTTCGGCTTCGTATTCGCCGACGCGGTTCACCGGGATGCTGTCCAGATAACCGTTGGTGCCAGCGAAGATCACGATGGTCTGCTCTTCGAAGCCCAATGGCGAGAACTGCGGCTGCTTGAGCAGCTCGGTCAGGCGCGAACCACGGTTGAGCAGCTTCTGGGTCGAGGCATCAAGGTCCGAACCGAACTGGGCGAAGGCCGCCATTTCGCGGTACTGCGCCAGCTCCAGCTTGATCGAGCCGGCAACCTTCTTCATCGCCTTGGTCTGAGCGGCCGAACCGACGCGCGAGACCGAGAGGCCGACGTTGATGGCCGGACGGATACCCTGATAGAACAGGCCGGTTTCAAGGAAGATCTGCCCGTCGGTGATCGAGATCACGTTGGTCGGGATGTAGGCCGAAACGTCGCCAGCCTGGGTTTCGATGATCGGCAGAGCCGTCAGCGAACCGCCGCCCAGCGAATCGTTCATCTTCGCGGCGCGCTCGAGCAAACGAGAGTGCAGATAGAACACGTCGCCCGGATAAGCTTCGCGGCCCGGAGGACGACGCAGCAGCAGCGACATCTGGCGATAGGCCACGGCCTGCTTGGAAAGATCGTCGTACACGATGACGGCGTGCATGCCGTTGTCGCGGAAGAATTCGCCCATGGTCACGCCGGTGTAGGGCGCAAGGTACTGGAGCGGAGCGGGCTCGGAAGCGGTTGCGGCCACGACGATGGAGTATTCCATCGCGCCGTTCTCTTCGAGCTGGCGCACGATCTGCGCGACGGTCGAGCGCTTCTGGCCGATGGCGACGTAGATGCAGTAAAGCTTCTTGCTCTCGTCGTCGCCTGCGTTCGGACCCTTCTGGTTGATGAAGGTGTCGATCGCGACGGCGGTCTTGCCGGTCTGACGGTCGCCGATGATCAGTTCGCGCTGGCCACGGCCGACGGGCACGAGGGCGTCGATCGCCTTCAGACCGGTCTGGACGGGTTCGGAAACCGACTGGCGCGGGATGATGCCCGGAGCCTTGACTTCGACGCGCTTGCGCTCGGTGTACTGGATCGGGCCCTTGCCATCGATCGGGTTGCCGAGGCCGTCGACGACGCGACCGAGCAGGCCCTTGCCGACGGGAACGTCGACGATGGTGCCGGTGCGCTTGACGACATCGCCTTCCTTGATTTCGGCGTCCGAGCCGAAGATCACGACGCCGACGTTATCGGCTTCGAGGTTGAGGGCCATGCCCTTAACGCCGTTAGAGAATTCGACCATCTCGCCGGCCTGGACCTGGTCGAGGCCGTGGATGCGGGCGATGCCATCACCGACCGACAGCACGCTGCCGACTTCCGAGACCTGGGCCTCGGTGCCGAAGCTGGCGATCTGGTCCTTGATGACCTTCGAGATTTCAGCGGCGCGGATTTCCATTTTCAGCCTTTCACAGAGCCTTGAGGCTTCAAGCCTTCATCGCCATGGCGAGGGAATTGAGACGGGTGCGGATCGAACTGTCGATCATCTGGCTGCCGATTTTCACGACAAGGCCACCGAGAATATCGGGATCGACGTTGGTCTTGAGTTTGATGTCCTTGCCTTCGCGCACCTTGAGCTTTTCAGTCAGGGCGGCAAGCTGGGCATCGTCGAGCGGGTGGGCGCTGGTGACTTCAGCAGTCGCTTCGCCGCGATGGGCAGCAGCGATCATGCCAAAGGCACGGATCATGTCGGGCAGCGCCGAGAGGCGGCGGTTGCTGGCAAGCACGCCGAGAAAGTTCTTGGTCAGCTGCGACAGGCCGAGGAGACCTGCAACGCCATCGATCGCACCGGCAGCGGCCTGGCGGCTCACTTGCGGGTTGTTGATCAAGGCTGAGAGGTCAGCCGATTCGTGCAGCGCCGCGCCAAGCTTTTCGAGATCGCCTTCGACAGCCGAGACGAAGCCCTGCTCATTGGCCAGATCAAACAGCGCCGAGGCGTAACGCCCTGACAAGCTGGCTGTAATGCCGCCGGAATTCTCCACGCGCCGAAGTTCCTTCATCCAAGGATAAGCTTATGCAGACCAAATCCGGGAGGTGAACACCCGGTGGCCTGCAGACGGGGCGCGCCTAGCAACGTCAGGCCAGAAAGACAAGACCGACTTGAGCACATCCGCATAGGTATGAGGACGATGCTGCACTTGCGTCATTTTACGGAGCGACCTGGCAGTTATAGCGCATGCGCTCGTTGGGCTCGGGCGGAAGCAGCGCCTTGATGGCCTGTTGGCTCGATCCGAAGCGTCGCGCGGCGTCTTCGCCCGCGCCGCAAGCAGGTGCGCTGAGCTTTGCGCGTTCGGCGCGGGCCTTGGTCATGGCCTCAAGGCCGACAAGGAATCGCTCAACCGTATAGGTCTGCGTATCGGGGTCGTAGCTGTTCACCGAGATCGTTTCCTCGCCATTGGGAACGAGGATCCGCGACCAGCCGTCCTGAGCGAGGCCATACTGGGTCTTGCCGTTGACGCAGCCCTGTTCGCTCCATTCGAGCGGCACGTCGGTGATCTCCGAGACGGTGACCCGGCTCCGTTGCGGGTCGAGCACGCAGAGCAGCGAGCCGTTGTCGGACTTGGCTGGCGATGCGCTTCCGCTGGCGCTGGTTTCGGGCGCGCCTTGCGCCAGCGCGTCCTTGGCGCGGCTTTCGATTGCCGAAAGTGGCGGGCGAAGGAACCATGTGACGACCGCGGCTAACAACAGAGTGCCGGCCCCGAAGATGTATTTGCGTTCGAAGCGACCGCGATTCTTCGACGCCTGGACCATGCCCCAGCCGCCTGCGGCGAGCGCGCCAACCAGCAGCAGGGCGGCAAGTGCGAGGCCGTTGTCGCGTTCGGAGAAGACCGCGAGTTCGGCTTCGCGCCGGGCTTTGTCCGTGCTCATGCGGCGCTGTTCGGCCTGCGCTTCGGTCTGCGCAGCCCTGCGCGCCTGTTCGCCTGCGGCTCGTTCCGATTCGGCGCGGTCGAGATCGGCGATCGAGCGGCACGGCAGGCCGCTGACGTGCGGTTCGACTTTCGCCCGCTTCAGAAACGCGGCCAGTTCGCGCATCGAGATGGCGAAGTAGAATGCCGAATCGGTGCCGTTATCGCTGACCGTGCCGAACGAATTGATGCCCAGAACGCGGCCGCATGTATCGAGCAGCGGGCCGCCCGAATTGCCCGAGCCGATGGGGGCGGTATGCAGCAGCGTATCGAATGAGCGCGACGAGCGTCCGCCCGAGAGGTAGCCGCGCGTCTTGACCGCCTCCTGCGGCGTCACGAGGTCGGCCATCGACAGGCCCTGCGCCAGATCGACATTGCCGGGGTATCCCAGCGCGTAAACCTCTGCGCCGTCGTCGGGTGCGCCGGGGAATAGCGTGATCGGGGTCAGGGTGCCTCCACCTTCGATCCGGAGCAGGGCAAGGTCGTTGGCGGGGGAATAAGCGATCAGTCTTGCGGGGTAGCCGTTGCGGCCTTCTGCGGGCACGACGCCTGCGATCAATGTGTCGTCGCGGCGCAGTTGCTCGACCACGTGAGCGTTTGTGACGATCAGATTGGGCGTGACTGCGAAGCCCGATCCGTGGGTGATCAGACTGGCGCGATCGCCATCGTTCTGGATGATCACCACGCGCACGACCGAGCGGCTTGCGGCAGATATGTCGGCCGGGTCTGCCAGCGCGATCGGCGCGGACAAAGCCAGCAAGAGTAGGGCAAGGAGGGCAGTTATCTGTTTGGCGACACGCATGGCGCTGCTTCTTGCGCCGATTTGGTTTGACCGCAAGGTGCGGGATGCATCGCCGACTGCGCACCGGCATTGTGTCTCCACAACAAGGAGGACCTCAAATGGCTTATCGTATCGAGGGACTATCGCATCGGTCTTTCAGTCACTTGTTCGGGCTAGGCGTTGATGATCTGGCGCGCGATGGCGTGGTCCGTGTGATCGCGACGAGCGATCGCGGTTTTCCCTGCCGCGTTTCACTGGTCGATGCGCGTAAGGGCGAGTCATTGATCCTGCTGAACCACATCAGCCATGATGTGGGCACGCCCTACCGCAACGCTTACGCCATCTTCGTGCGCGAAGGGGCAGAACAGGCAGCGGCGCATGTCGACTGTGTGCCCCCGGTATTCGAAGGGCGGCCATTGGGCCTTCGCGGTTTTGATAGCGATGGCATGCTGAAGGACGCGCGTCTGGCGCTGCCCGGTGAAGCCGACGCCAGGATTCGTGAATTGCTTGCCGATCCGCTTATCGAATCTATCTATGCGCACAACGCAGCGCATGGCTGCTTTGTGGCGCGGATAGAGCGTGACGACCAAGGAGATGCCGAGTGACATCCGATGACGAAGCATGGCGCGCGGTGCTGGCGCGCGATCGTGCATTCGACGGGCGGTTTGTGACGGGCGTTTTGAGCACGGGTATCTACTGCCGCCCATCCTGCGCGGCGCGCCATCCCCGGCGTGAGAACGTGCGATTCTATGCCGATGGTGGCGCGGCACGTGAGGCGGGATTGCGGGCGTGCATGCGCTGCAGTCCGGATGACGTATCGCGTGATGAACGCGCAGTGCTGGCTGCGATTGCGGCGATCAAGGCGGCGGGGCAGCCGTTGGCGCTGGGCGATCTGGCGGCGCGGTGCGGCTATTCGCCCGCGCACTTCCAGCGAGTGTTCGCCAAGGCTACGGGATTGTCGCCCGCTGCCTATGCCCGCGCGTTGCGGCAGGAGCGACTGGCGGATGTCCTGACAGGGGCGGAGCGGGTAACAGATGCGATCTACGATGCGGGGTTCTCCGGGCCATCGCGATTCTACTCGGCGACAGAGGAGCGGCTGGGCATGACACCTTCGGCTTGGGTCCATGGTGGGCGCGGTGTGACGATTCACTGGGCGGTGGTTCCGACCTCCCTGGGCTCGATGCTGGTTGCCGCGACCGACAAGGGCGTTTGCCGGTTGTCGTTCAACGAGGGTGAGGCGGCGCTCTTGACGCGGTTCCCCCACGCCACGCTGCTCCAAGGCGGTGCCGGGTTCGAAGCACTTCTGGCGCAGGTCGTGGCGGCTGTCGAAACCCCGGGAGACAATGCGAACATACCGCTCGATGTAAAAGGCACTGCCTTTCAGGAGGCCGTATGGCAGGCACTGCGACGCATCCCCACCGGAGAAACGCGATCCTATGCGCAGATCGCAGCCGCCGTGGGCAGGCCCGGGGCGGTGCGGGCGGCGGGATCGGCCAATGGCGCGAACAATGTGGCCGTGCTGATCCCGTGCCACCGCGTGATCCGGTCGGACGGCTCGCCGGGCGGTTATGCTTATGGGCTTGAGATCAAGCAGCGATTGCTGGACAAGGAGCGCGAAGCGAACGGGGGATGAGGATGGACGACGTGCTGGCGCCAAAGCCGGGGATGTTGCGGCGGCTGATTGCGTTTCCGCTGACCCTCATGATCATCGAGTTTTTTGCGGTGGCGATCGGGGCGTCACTTCTCACGGCTCTTTTTCGGCGATTTTTCGTGAAGGATACGCCGGGATATTTCCTCGGCGGACTCAGCGTCGCGGTGCTGGCGATCGTCATCTATCTGGCGGCGCGGCGGTGGATCGAGCGGATTGCCAACGATGAGTTGCCACTGCCGCTCCTGCCGCGCGAACTGCCGCTCGGGCTGTTGATCGGGGCAGGCCTGTTTACGCTGATGACCGGGGTCGTTGCGCTGATGGGCGGCATCGTCGTCGAACGCGTGAACGGCATGGGTGCCTTGTGGGGCATGCTGGCGATGGCGGTGACGTCTGGCACGATCGAGGAGATCATGTTCCGAGGGGTACTGTTGAGGCATCTCGAGGCGCTGCTCGGGACATGGGCAGCGCTTGCCATCACGTCGGCGCTGTTTGGTCTCGCGCATTTGACCAATCCGGGAGCGAGCCTGTTTGCAGCATTCGCGATCGCGATGGAGGCGGGCATCCTGCTGGGCGCAGCCTATTTGTGGAAGCGGCGGCTGTGGATTCCGATCGGCATCCATGCAGCGTGGAACTTCACGCAAGGCTGGGTGTTCAGCGTGCCGGTTTCAGGGGGCAAGGCGCCAGAGGGATGGCTGATCACATCGCGCAACGGGCCGGAGTGGCTGACGGGCGGAGCATTCGGTCTGGAGGCCAGCGTGATTGCGATGCTCGTGGCTACCGTGGCGGGGCTGTTGTTGCTGTTGCGGGTGGCGAAGCAGGGCGGGATCAGGCCGCCGATGTGGGTGAAGACAGCGCCCGAGCCAATCACGTACCATTGATCAGCTGCGGGCCCAGCCTGGCTCGGCGGGTTCAAGAGTCTCCAGAAATGCCTCCGCGCTGTCGAAATACGCCGCACGCTTTTCGTCGCTCATCCGCCGCCACGTGGCGTAGGGGTGGGCGAGGCGGGGGTTGCGGCCTAGCGTCTTTTCGTTGCGCGCAAGAAAGTGCCAGTAGAGCGCGTTGAACGGGCAGGCATCGGGGCCAGTCTTCCGTTTTACGTTGTAGGCGCACGAGCCGCAGTAGTTGCTCATGCGGTCGATGTACGCTCCGCTCGCCGCGTAGGGTTTGGACGCCAGGCGTCCCTTGTCGGCATGAAGGATCATGGCGGCAACGTTGGGAAGTTCGACCCATTCATAAGCGTCGGCATAGACCACCAGATACCAGTCGGCGACCTGCTGGGGGCTGATGCCCGCAAGCAGCGCGAAGTTGCCGAGCACCATCAGGCGCTGGATGTGGTGGGCATAGGCGTTGTCGCGCGTGGTGCGGACGCAGTCGGACAGGCAGTGCATTGCCGTGTCGCCGGTCCAGTAGAACTCGGGCAGGGGGCGTGTGGCATCCAAGCCGTTGGCATCGGCGAGACCGGGCATTTCAAGCCAGTACATCCCCCGGATATATTCGCGCCAGCCGATGATCTGGCGGATGAAACCCTCGACCGCCTCCAGCGGCGCGCGGCCTTTGCGCCATTCGGTTTCGGCACGGCGGCACAGGTCGAGCGGGTCGAGCAGGCCGAGATTGATCGCGGGCGATAGCGCGGCGTGGAACATGAAGTCCTCACCCGCGACCATGGCGTCCTGATATTTGCCGAAGAGGGGCAGGCGGTGCTCGAGAAAGTTGTCGCGGGCAAGGTCTGCCTGAGCGCGGGTAGTTGGCCAACCGAAATTGTCGAGCGATCCGAAGTGATTGGCGAACTTGCCTGCAACCATGTCGAGGACTTCGCGGGTAATGGCATCCGGTTCGAACCGCGCGATCGGGGGTGGGTCGAGGTCCTTGTCCGGGCCCCCGCGATTCTCGGTGTCGTAGTTCCACTTGCCGCCCTCCGGCTTGTCCCCTTCCATCAGCAGCCCGGTCTTGCGGCGCATGTCGCGATAGAACCATTCCATCCGCAACTCGCGACGGCCAGCAGCCCACTGGAAGAAATCGGTCAGCGGACAGATGAAGCGCGTGTCGGGCAGAATGCGAACGCGGACGGGGAGGGTGGTGCGCCAGTCCTCCATCACCTGTGCCACACGCCATTCGCCCGGTTCGGTTACCAGCACTCCGCGAGGCGTGTGACGCGCGACGGCGCGTGTGACTTCGCCGGTGAAGCTCCCGGTGTTGGCGGGGTCGTCGAGGCGGACGTAATCGACGGTCCATCCAGCCTCGCGCAGCTCCTCTGCAAAGTGGCGCATGGCCGACAGGATCAGCGCGATCTTTGCCTTGTGGTGGCGGACGTAAGTCGTCTCCTCTGCGACTTCCATCATCAGGATCAAGGTGTCGTCTGGCGTGCGGTCGGCAAGGCTGGAGATATCGAGCGATAGCTGGTCGCCGAGGATGGGTACGAGGACGGGGCCGGTCATCATTATGCAATGGCCGAGCGGCTGATTGGTTCAACCTGCCCGTTGGGGTCACACGAAGCTATAAGGATCGATGTCCACCGCCACGCGCACGCCGGGCGGGAAGCGCAGCGGATCGAGCCATTCGCGGATCACGCGCTGCAGTTCGGTCGAGCGGCGGGCGTTGATCAGCAGGCGGTAGCGGTAGCGGCCGCGCAGCAGCGACAGCGGGGCTGGTGCCGGGCCGAGGATCATCACGTCGGCCAAGTTGGGCGCGGTGCCGCCGATGCCGCGCGCCGCGTCGCGCGCTTCGGCCTCGTCCTCGCTCGATACGATGATCGCCGCCCAGCGCCCGAACGGCGGGGCTCCCGCATCGCGGC
This sequence comes from Novosphingobium hassiacum, assembly GCF_014196055.1. GTDB lineage: Bacteria > Pseudomonadota > Alphaproteobacteria > Sphingomonadales > Sphingomonadaceae > Novosphingobium > Novosphingobium hassiacum. The sequence continues at coordinate 435,020 of NZ_JACICY010000003.1, read as the reverse complement.
GGGCTTCGGTTTCGGCGGCGTAGAAGGCGTCACGGTCGCCGCTGGCGAGAGCCTCGATCACCGGGGCTTCGGGATGGCGGGTCTGGATCAGGACCTCGCCGGGTTTCTCGCCTCGGCCCGCGCGCCCGGACACCTGGGCGATCTGCTGATAGGTGCGCTCGGCCGCGCGCAGATCGCCGCCCTCGAGGCCCATGTCGGCGTCGATCACCCCTACAAAGGTGAGTTCGGGGAAGTGATAGCCCTTGGTGACCAGCTGCGTGCCGACGATCACGTCGATGGCTTTGGCACTGGCCCTTTCCACGAATTCGGCGGCCTTGGCGGGGCTGGTCAGCGTGTCCGACGTAACCAGCGCGACGCGGGCTTCGGGCAGGATCGCGGCGACCTCATCGGCGATGCGTTCGACGCCGGGGCCGCAGGCGACGAGGCAATCGGGCTCGCTGCATTCGGGGCAGGCTTCGGGCGTAGGCACTTCGTGGCCGCAATGGTGGCAGGCGAGGCGGCGCGAGAGGCGGTGCTCGACCAGCCACGCCGAGCAGTTGGGGCACTGGAAGCGATAGCCGCAGGTGCGGCACAGCGTCAGCGGCGCGTATCCCCTGCGGTTGAGGAACAGCAGCGACTGCTCGCCCTTTTCCAGTCGCTCCTTCAGTGCGCGAACCAGTGGCGGCGCGATCCAGTGGCCGCGTTCGGGCTGTTCGATGCGCAAGTCGATGACCTGAATATCGGGCATCGTCGCGCCGCCGAAACGGGCGGGCAGGACGACGCGTTCATAGCGCCCGCTCTCGGCCATCTGCAGGCTTTCGAGCGCTGGAGTGGCGCTGGCAAGAACCACTGGCACGCTTTCGAACCGCGCGCGCATCACCGCGACGTCGCGCGCGTTATACCGCACACCGTCGTCCTGCTTGAACGAAACTTCGTGCGCTTCATCGACCACGATGAGGCCGAGCTTGGCGAAAGGCAGGAACAGGGCCGAACGTGCACCGACGACGACCTGGGCATGGCCAGCCGCCACTGCGCGCCAGGCGCGGCGACGTTCGGACGACTTGAGCGAGGAGTGCCAGGTGACCGGGGTGACGCCGAACCGAGCTTCGAAGCGCTTGAGGAAGGTCTGAGTCAGCGCGATTTCGGGAAGGAGGACGAGCACCTGCCGTCCATCCTCGATCGCAGCGGCGACGGCTTCGAAGTAGACTTCGGTCTTGCCCGATCCGGTAACCCCGTCGAGCAGGAACGGCTGGAATTCGTGGGCGTGGACTGCGGTGACGAACTGGGTGGCAACTGCGGCCTGTTCGACCGACAGGTCAGGCGCCGCGTGGGTGGGATCGGCGGCCGGGTAAGGGCGGTCTGAATCGACCAGCACCGCCTCCAACAGGCCGGCATTGACCATCCCACGCAGCACCGCGTCGGACACACTCGCCATTGCTGCCAGTTCGCGAATGGTCGCCTGCTGCCCATCAAGTGCTTCGATGGCCTTGGCGCGCTGAGGGGTAAGGCGGCCCGGTTCCTTGTCGGTTAGGCGATACTCGGTGACGGTGCTGCTGCCGCGCAACGCGCCGGTGCTCGACAGCGCCATGCGCGCGACCGATGCGAGCGAGGCGAGGTAGTAGTCGGCGGTCCACTCGATCAGGCGGCGCAAGGGGGCAGGCAGCGGCGGAACCGGCAAGACCTGCAGGAGCGGGCGCAACTTGTTCGCCGGAACTTCATCTCCGGGCAGCCGTTCTGCGTCCCACACGATCCCGATGATCTGGCGAGGGCCGAGCGGGCAAACCACCACGCTGCCGGGTTCGACGGTCATGCCCTCAGGGACGCGATAGTCCAGTGGACCCAGCGCGGCATTGAAAACGAGGCATCGGACACGGTTCATGTTACGCGGTCTATATGGGGCGGGAACGCGGTGGGCAAAGCCTGCCGGGCACGGAATTGAGGAGAAAACGATGTCGCAGCTTTTGAATGGTGCAAGTCGGCGCGCAGTTCTTGGCGGCATGACGTCACTCGGAGTGCTGTCTTTGGCCGGTTGCGCGACGTTCCCGTCGTTCACACTGGAAGATGCGGTGCGCCGCTTGCTGTTCGTATCGACCGACCGTGCGTTTCAGAGGCTGCTCCAGCCGGGCGGGTTTTGGGACGATCAGGTCGCGCGGCTCGCCTTGCCCGAGGCCATCGGAAGTCGTGGCGGGATCATGCAGCGCATCCTGACCGGGCCGATTTTCCGCGAGCGACTGCAACGCGCGTTCAACGACATGGCCTATGACGCGGCGGAGCGCGCGGCTCCGGCAGTGACCGATGCGGTGCGCACCATCGGCATCCGCAATGCGCTGGCGCTGCTGCGCGGCAGCGATCCGATGGCGGCAACCAACTTCCTCCACCAGGAAATGGGCACGAGCCTGATCGAAGTGATGCTGCCCGAATTTGGCGACGCGCTGCGCGTCAGCCGCGAACCGCTGGTCGGCGAAGTGCTTGCGGCGATGACCGGCGTGGACGTCGGCGCGATCGCCAATTCGCTCGCCTTTGAGGCAGACAATGCGATCTTCCGGGCGATCGGGCGCGAAGAAGCCGCCATCCGCGCCGATCCGCGCTCGACCAACGATCCTGTCCTGATGGGTGCTTTCGGAATCAGGTGATGATTTGGGGGGAGGCCTTGCCTATAGGCAATGGGAATCATTCATCCTGCCCGGGAAGGCCTACCCCATGAAGTTCTTCGTCGACACCGCCGATACTGCCGAAATCGCGGATCTTGCCGCGACCGGGTTGCTCGATGGCGTGACCACGAACCCGACACTGATCGCCAAGGCGGGCAAGGACTTCATCGAAGTGACGCGCGAGATCTGCGGTCTGGTCGATGGCCCGGTTTCGGCAGAAGTCGTCGCGCTCGACCACGCGACGATGATGCGCGAGGCCGAAGTCCTGCGCAAGATCGCCGACAACGTCTGCATCAAGGTGCCGCTGACGATCGACGGACTGAAGACTTGCAAGGCGCTGACCAGCGATGGCACGCAGGTCAACGTGACGTTGTGCTTCTCGGCCAACCAGGCGCTACTCGCTGCCAAGGCTGGCGCGACGTTCATCTCGCCGTTCGTGGGGCGTCATGACGACAACGGCTTCGATGGGATGGACCTGATCCGCGATATCCGCCTGATCTATGACAACTACGCGTTCGAAACGCAGATCCTCGTCGCGTCGGTCCGCCACGGCGTTCACGTGCTGGAAAGCGCGCGCATCGGTGCAGACGTGATGACCGCGCCGCCCGCGGTGATCAAGGGGCTGTTCAAGCATGTTCTTACCGACAAGGGCATCGAGGGCTTTCTTGCCGACTGGGCGAAGACCGGTCAGAACATCGTTTGAATCGACGCGTTGGGCCTGAGGCCCCCGCTTTCGCGGGGGCGCGGGTCCGTGATTTGTGAAAGCTTGCTTTGGCTGACGAAACACCTCTCGACCGCTTTCGCTCGGTATTGACCGGCACGGCGCGCGCAATCTCGCTCGATCCCGAGGTTGAAGTTGCGTGGACCGCTGACGCGCCGGTGCAGTCGGGCAGTTCGATGCGCGTGCCGATGCCGGGGCGTGCGCTACCGGCGGCGCAGGTTGCCGAAGCGCGCGGTCATGCCGATTCGATGTCGCTTCGGCTTCGGCACCACAATGCCGCGCTGCACGGACGTCATGCGCCGTCCGAGGCGCTGGCGCGGGCGTGTTATGACGCGGTGGAGCAGGTACGCTACGAGGCGCTGGGGTCTAACGACTTCGCCGGGATGCGGGGAAATCTGGACGCGGCGCTGGCCATGCGCATGGCATCGGACCCGATCGCGCGCGCGACCAAGCCTGAGGAAGTGCCGCTGCCATCGGCGCTGGCGCTTTTGGTGCGCGAGAAGCTGACGGGACAGGCGTCACCCGCAAGCACCGATGTCGGCATGGCGATGGTGCGCAGCTGGATCGAGGGCAAGGTCGGCGACGATGTCGATCGTCTTGGCGGATTGCTCGATGATCAGCGCGCGTTCCAGCAACTGGCGCTCGACATGCTCCAGCACCTCGAACTCACGCAGTCCGCCAATGAGCAGGACGAGGAGAACGAGGACGAGGAAGGCGAGCAGGACGAGGACGAGGGCGAGGAACAGCCCGATACCTCTGACGATCAGGAGCAGCAGCCGTCTGAGGTCGCGGGCGACACCAGCGAGGGCGACGAGGATTCGGAGTCAGAAGAAGAAGTCGAGCAGAACGACGATGCCGCCGATGCGGACATGGCGGATGAGGGCGAGGAGGGCATGTTGCCAACCCGGCCCAACCGGCCGTGGACCGACCTGCCCGAGAACTTCGATTACAAGGCCTATACCTACCAGTACGATGAGGTGGTGGCGGCGACTGACCTGTGCGACGAGGAAGAGCTGAACCGCCTGCGGGCCTACCTCGACACGCAGTTGAAGGGGTTGCAGGGCGTGGTCACGCGTTTGGCCAACCGGTTGCAGCGCCGGTTGATGGCGCAGCAGAACCGGTCATGGGACTTTGATCAGGAAGAAGGCCTGCTCGATGCCGCACGGCTCGCGCGCGTGGTCATCTCGCCGGGGCATTCGCTGTCGTACAAGGTCGAGCGCGACGTCGAGTTCAAGGATACGATCGTCACGCTGCTGATCGACAATTCGGGATCCATGCGCGGACGCCCGATCTCGATCGCGGCGATCAGCGCCGATATTCTGGCGCGCACGCTGGAGCGTTGCGGGGTCAAGACCGAGATACTCGGCTTCACGACGCGGGCGTGGAAGGGCGGGCAAAGCCGGGAATCCTGGCTGACTGGGGGAAAGCCTGCACAACCGGGCCGTCTCAATGACTTGCGGCACATTGTTTACAAGAAGGCTGATGAACCATGGCGCCGCGCGCGCCGCAACCTCGGCCTGATGATGCGCGAGGGTTTGCTCAAGGAGAACATCGACGGCGAGGCGCTGCTGTGGGCGCACAGCCGCTTGCTGGCGCGGCCCGAGGATCGCCGTATCATGATGGTGATTTCGGACGGCGCGCCGGTCGATGACTCGACGCTGTCGGTGAACAATGCAGGCTACCTCGAACAGCACTTGCGCAAGGTGATCGACTGGATCGAGAAGCAGTCGCCGGTGCAACTTGTCGCCATCGGCATCGGCCATGACGTAACGCGCTACTATCGCCGCGCGGTCACGATCATGGACGCCGAGCAACTCGGCGGGACGATCATCGAGCAACTCGCCGACCTGTTCGAGGACGAATAGGCGCGGTTGACCGGCTCGGATTAACCGGGCAGCAGACGGGCCATGAGCACCATGTCCGTCACCGAAGCAGTCGTTACGCGCCGATCCGTCCGGCGGTTCCTGCCTGATCCGGTCTCGCGCGAGGTGCTCGAGCGGGTGCTGGAGAAGGCCCAGCGGTCACCTTCGGGTGGGAATATTCAACCGTGGAATGCGCAGGTGATTACCGGCGAGCCGTTGGCGCAACTGGTCGCGGGGGTGGGCGAAGTCATTCCGCAAGGGCGCGCGGCGCATTCTCCGGAATATGTGCTCTACCCGGTCGAGCTTGCAGGGGATTACGAGGCGCGTCGTTTCGGGGTTGGTGAGGCGATGTATGCTGCGCTCGGGATCGGACGCGAGGACAAGCGCGGGCGACTGGCGCAGTTCATGGACAACTTTCGCGGCTTCGGCGCGCCGGTGCTGATGCTGGTGCACACGCCGCGCTACATGGGACCGCCCCAGTGGTCGGACATCGGCATGTGGTTGCAGACGGTGATGCTGCTGCTACGCGAGGAGGGTCTTGATTCCTGCGCGCAGGAAGCATGGGCGGTTTACCAGAAGCAGGTGCGCGCCTGCATAGCGATTCCCGAAGACCATGTGTTCTTCTGCGGGATGGCCATCGGATGGCGTGATCCCGGTGCCGCGGTCAATCATTTCGCCGTGCCACGCGCTCCGATCGGCGAAGTCATTGGCTTTGAAGGCTTCTGATGTCGCATTGATACAAGGCCGGTTGCGGGTTCGCGCGTATCGCCGCTGGCAGTAAGGCAGCAATGCGCCTATGGCGTGCGCAACAGCATAAGACTCTTCGGGCATCGCAGTTATTCGTGGCAAAGCGCTGAGCGGCAACGTCGCGGCGCGGGGAGCGGACCGATGCGTTTTCGTGTAGCAGGTACTTGGGCGGCATTGATGGCGGGGGCAGCGCTGCTGTCACTCGCGACTCCGGCAGTCGCGCGCAACGAGTCGTTGTTGCTGAAGGACAGTTTTCCGTTGGGATCGGGCGGCGGCAAGGCGCTCTGCCAGGTACAGTCGCGCACGGTCGATCCGGCAAACCGCAGCCCGATGGATCGCACATGGGCGATTGTCTGCCGGGATTCAGCGCTGCCCGTCGGACATGTCTTCGCATTGCGTCAGGGGCAGGACGACGTGCTTGCCCGGTTGGCCGAGCGCCGCAAGGCGAGCGTGGACTGTGCCGGGGCGATGGCGGCATCTGTCGCGGGCCGCATGAGGCTCGATTGCCGGTGGCGCGATCCTGCACTCGACTATGAAGTTATCAGTGTAAGTCGCGGAAAGACAACGTATGTTGTTGAAGGCTTTTCAGCGTATCATGGTGCGCTCGATCTTGCGTTGCGCTCGATTTATGCTGACCGAGCGATCGACGAACCGATCGAAGTGGCGACGACATCGGTCAACGATTCCGAGGCCTATGCCCGCATTCAGGCTTTGACACTCGATCCGTCGACCGCGCTTGCCGAGGGGTACCGGCGCAACAATTCGGGCGACTATGCCGAGGCGGCGGCGTTTTTCGAGACGCTCGAGCAGCGCCAGGCAGCGGCAGGCGATGTGCCGATCGATCGCGTCGAATTCCTCGTCAATGCCGGGCTGCAGCGATCCAATCTCGGCCAGTTTACCGACGCAGATGCCTTGTTCGCTCAGGCGGCGGCGTTGCCGGCCGGCAGCGGCGTGGTCGAGCGGCTGCGCCGCAATTACGAGGCGATTCACCTGCTCAACAAGGCGCAGTATGACAAGGCGCTGGAGCGATTGGGTGCGCCGCTGCGTCAGGCGAGTGCCTCTGGGGCCAACACTTTGCGCGAAACGCTTGAACTGACACCTTCGGTGTCGCGCCGGATCAACGCGTCGGATGTGACTGCAAATGCAATGGGGCTGGTAGATGATCTCCGGCTGACCGACGACGAGCGGGCGGTGATCCTCGATGCGCAGACGCTTCAATTGCGGGGAACTGCCCTGCGGCTGCTGGGCAAGCGGGCCGAAGCGCGGGTAGCGCTCGAGCAGGCGCAGGCGCGGGCCATTGCAGTACGCAACGGTCGCGTCGTCTCGATTGTGCGGATGCGCGCGCAACTCCTGAACGAACTTGCCACGCTGGCCGAGGATGAGGGTCGTATGGGCGATGCCGAGGCATTGCTGCGCTCGGCCGTCGATATCGTCAGCGTGCAGTACCCGGATACACGGAGCATGGCTGCCACGCAGGCGCGGCTTGCGGCGTTTCTGGTGCGGCATGGCAAGGCCGCGGAAGCCGAGCCAATCTATCGCGAGGTGGTAGCCCGTTCGGTCGAGCGCGAGAATGGCTTGTCCGGACTTTCGAAGCAGATGGCGCCGTGGTTCGACCTCTTGAGCCAAAAGATGGCCACCGATCCGGCAGCGAGCGAGGCGTTCTTCACGGCATCGCAAGTGCTTGTTCGGCCGGGCGTTGCCGAAACACAAGCTGTCTTGTCACGTGAGCTTTCTGGCGGAAGCGACGATGCGGCAAGGCTTTTCCGGCAATCGAACAGCCTCACGCGCGCGATCGAACGGGCGCGTATGACCTATGCAGCATTGCAGCGGCTTGAGGACGCAGCGGCGCGCACGGCTGAGATAGCGGAGGCCGAAGAGCGGGTCCGCGCGCTTGAGGCACAAGAGCAATCGACGGTCATAGAGCTCAGTAAGTTTGCCAAGTATCGCGTTGTTTCGCAAAGGGTTCTTGGGCAAAAAGAGCTCCAGGACGGGCTCCAGCCTGGCGAAGTCTATGCCAAGATGGCGGTGCTTGGCCCCGATGTGTTCGTGTTCTTTGCGAACAAGGACAAGGCGGTTGGCTATCGCGCAACGGTGACGGCTGATGGGCTTGAAGCAGCGGTGCAGAAGATCCGGGACTCGATCTCGCGCTTTGACGGCAAGCAATATGTGACAGGCGAATTCGCTGCTGCAGATTCCTATGCCGTTTATCAGGCGCTGTTCGGGCCGGTCATGCAGGAACTGGCGGCGGCGCATCACCTGATCTTCGAGCCCGACGGCGCGATGTTGAGCTTGCCGATCAACGTGCTTGTCTCGGATGAAGCCTCGGCGAAGGCATACGCGGCACAAGTCGCGAGCCCGGCGGGCGACCCGTTCGACATGCGCGGGGTCAAGTGGCTGGCAAAGGACAAGATCGTTTCGACCTCGGTCTCGGCGCGGTCGTTCATGGACGCGCGCAGGCAGCCGGGATCGATGGCGCGGGAGGCCTATCTCGGGCTTGGACACAACGCGGCCGTATCGTCGGTGGCCGCGCTGGCCCGATCATCGGTACGCGGGGTGGACGGCATGACCATGGCGGACTGCAACTGGCCATTGGCGATGTGGAACCGCCCGATCTCGGAGGCCGAGCTGGTCAAGGCGCGGTCTCTGCTGGGCTCACAGGGCACCGACCTGATGGTCGGAGCCGCATTCTCGGATACCGCGATCAAGTCACGGCCGGATCTCAACAACTTCCGCATACTTCATTTTGCAACGCATGGCCTTGTCACGCCGCCGCAGGAGACTTGTCCGGCGCGTCCGGCACTGGTGACGTCGTTCGGGGCGAGCGGATCGGACGGGTTGCTGAGCTTTTCGGAGATCTTCGACCTCAAGCTCGACGCCGACATGGTCATCCTTTCGGCCTGCGACACGGCGGGGCAGGCGGACGTCTCGGCAACGCGCGATGCGGGCATCGTCAGCGGCGGCGGATCGGCGCTCGAGGGTCTGGTGCGTGCTTTCATCGGCGCGGGAAGCCGCTCGGTCCTGGCGAGCCACTGGCCTGCACCTGATGATTTCAACGCGACCGAGCGGTTGATCAATGGCCTGTTCGAGGCACCTGCCGGAACATCCTCAGGCGACGCGCTGCTCAAGGCGCAACAGGGGCTGATGGCAGACGTGGATACGTCGCACCCGTATTATTGGGCTGGATTTGCGGTGATCGGGGATGGGGCACGGCCACTGGTGTCGCGAGGTGCGCGGATGGCATCGGTCGACGGCGTTGGCGGGGACAAGAGGAACTAGGGGATGGGGGAGCAGGTCAAGGCGCTAAGCTCGGGCCCGAGTGAAATCGGCAGGTCCGCCCGGCGAAGCTTCCGGCAGCTGGGTTGGCAAAGAGTCGGCGTGGCAATCCTGCTGCTGTGCCTGGCGCTGTATTTTGCGTTCAATTCCTGGCGGTTGCCACTGCTCCGCGATGCCGAATCCGCGCTGTACGATATTCGCGCCGCCAACTTTGCGCCGCCGACCGATACCGACAAGCGGGTGACGCTGGTCGTCTATACTGCCGATACCAACCGCGCCACGGGCCAGATCTCGCCCGTAGACCGCACGATCCTGGCCAAGGCGCTGACGCAGATCGATGCGTTGGGTGCCAAAGGCGTGGGTATCGACGTGCTGTTCGACAGCCCGCAGGACGATGACGAGGTGTTGCGCGCCTCGCTCAAGGCGATGAAAACGCCGGTCTACCTCGCCTACGCCGACAATCGCACCAATCCTGAGGCGATCACTTACGAGCAGGAGCAGGATCTCAAGGCGTTCATGGCGAGCGCGCGGACCGCAATGGTCAAGCCTGCAAGTATTCTGCTCGAGACCGATTCTGATGGTGTCGCGCGGCGCTGGCCGCGCCAATATGCCGGGTTGCCACCGCTGCTGTCACTCGCGCTAACCAATGACGGGGCAGATGCGGACGGGCGGTTCGCGTCCTATACTGGGCCGATCCGCTATCGCGTGCCGACGGCAAGCGACAGGCCGGTTTTCGACAAGATCCCGATCGACCTGCTCGCCGACCCGGAGACCGCGCCGTTGGTCGCCGATGTGGTCAAGGGGCGCTACGTCCTGATCGGCGGCGATTTTTCGGACTTCGACCAATTCGACACGCCGTTCACGCGCACGGGCAATCCGGTGACCGGCGAGACGCGGATGATCGGCGTCGAAGTGCATGCCTCAATGCTCGCGCAGCTTCTCGACAAGGCCTGGAAAGCCCCGCCTGCCGAATGGGCGCGGGTGCTCGCGGCGTTGATCGCGGTCGGATTAGGCGCTGCGACCGCGCTGCTTCAGGTCCGCACGTGGGTGCTGGCGCTGGCGGTTATCGGCCAGTTCGCGGCTTTTCTGGCGGTTCCATTCGTGATCGAGCGGGCAGGGTACGACACACTGGGGTTGCCTGCGACCGGGTGGCTGGTCGGGTGGCTGATTGCCTACACCGCCATCAGTTCGAGCCTTCGCGCGATCAATGCGGCGCAGCGCGAGTTTGCGCAGGGCGCACTGGGCAAATATCTGCCGCGTTCGGTCGCGGCCGAAATCATGCGCAACCCGGATCGGCTGTCGCTGCATGGCGAAAAGCGCGAGATATTCTGCCTGTTCAGCGATCTGGAAGGCTTCACCAAGCTGACTCATGCGGTCGAGCCGGAGATGATTGCACGACTTCTGAACGATTATCTGGACCGGTTGAGCGCTGTGGTCCTGCAGTATGGCGGCACGCTCGACAAGTTTGTCGGCGATGCGGTCGTCGCGTTCTGGGGCGCACCGATCGCGTACCCTGACGATGGCGAGCGCGCGGTCAGGGCAGCGCACGCGATGTATCTGGCTGGCGAGGCTTTCCGCAGATCGGTGCCCGAGGGCGCGCCGCCGATCGGCCGCACCCGAGTCGGCCTGCATTATGGCGAGGCCGTGGTCGGCAATTTCGGCGGGGAAGGGCGGATGCAGTACACCGCGCTTGGCGACGCCATGAACACTGCGGCCCGCCTGGAGGGCGCGAACAAGCCGCTCGACACGACGGTGCTGGTCAGCCGGGAGGCAGCGGAACGGTCGGGCCTCGACTGGTTCCGGCCGATGGGCACGGTCACCCTGCGCGGGCGGCGCACTCCGGTAGAGGTGTTCGAGCCGGTACCGGACATGCCCCCAGCGCTGCGCGGCCTTGCCAACGAAGCTGTTGCCGCACATTCAGCCGGAGAAGAGGAACGAGTGCACGCACTCACAGACAAGGTCCTCGAATCGGCGCATGACGACGACGCGATGATCAATTTGATCCAGAGATTGCGGCAGACGCACAAGGGAGAGAGTTATGTTCTTGGTTGAACGCAGGGCCGCGAGGGCCTTGATTGCAGGGCTGGCAGGCGTTGCCAGCCTGGCCATTGCACAAGGTGCATCGGCACAATCGGTGGTCGTCCGCTCGACCGGACCTTCGGCGGGTATGTATGCACAGGGCAAGAAGCTACCCGCTGGCGCATCGGTCGTCCTCAAGGCCGGGGATCATGTGACTGTCCTCGACAAGTCGGGCACGCGGGTTCTGTCAGGACCGGGCACGTTCGCGCTGAACGGTGCGGTCAACCGCGACGCAGCGCCGGGCGGGACTGCGCTGGCGACGATGATGGCGCGCGGCGGTGGCGCGCGGACTCGTACCGGAGCGGTGCGCGGTGCCCTGACGGGGCCGGTCGCACCTGCGCCGACGGGGCCGGAAAACGTGTGGTATATCGACGTCAGCAAGGGCGGCACCTATTGCGTGGCCGATCCGGCGACAGTCGTGCTGTGGCGCCCGGCCAAGACCGAGGACGGCACGGGCAAGCTGTTGTCGCAGGACGGCAGCACTGCCGAAGTCGCCTGGCGCGCAGGCAGTGCGCTCAAGGTGTGGCCATCAGCAAGCGTGCCTTTGGTCGATGGACAGAGCTACACGTTCAACAACGCGGTCGGCGCCCCGGTCAAGATTCGCACGATGCTGTTGAGCGACGTACCGAGCGATGAACTCGACATCGCTGCCGTGATGGCGGCAAAAGGCTGCACGGCGCAGCTCGACCTGCTTGCAAACCTTGCTGTGCCCGTAGCGGCGGGAGGCTGAGGTGGGCCGGTTTCTGAACAGGGCAACCACGCGCAAGTTCGCGATTGGTGCAGCCGCCGTGATCGGCATTGGCCTTTCCGCACAGGCCCTTGCGCAAGCCGTGGTCGTGCGGTCGACCGGGCCTTCTGCCGTGGGTTATCCCAAAGGCAAACGACTGGCGGCCTCCGAAACGGTGGTGCTGAAGCAGGGCGACGTGGTGACGGTGCTCGACAAGGCCGGGACGCGGGTTTTACGCGGAGCGGGTTCGTTCGTGCTCAACGGCACGGTGAACCGCGATCGCAGCGGTGCGGCATTGCTGGCGCGATCGCTCAGCAATCCGGCGTCGGTGCGGGCAGGGGCCGTGCGCGGCGCGGGCGACACTTCGGGTGAGAGCGTGATGCCGGTCAGCATCTGGCTGGCGGACACCGATCAGGGCGGTAACGTCTGCGTTCCGCGCGGTAGCGACCTCTATCTGTGGCGCGGCAAGGGTACCAAGCGCAGCTTCACCTGGCTGACCGAGGCAACCGGCGGCGAAATGGTGCGGATGCAGTGGCCGCCAAAGACTGTCGGCATTGCCTGGCCCAAGACCATGCTGGCGCCGCAGGAAGGCCGCACCTATCGTATCTATGACGAGGCGACGCCCGACACCGTAGCGGAATTCCGGATCGTGATGATCGAGCCCGAAGTGATTCCGGCCGATGCGGCCTCGCTCGGCACTTTGTTGCTGGACAATGGCTGTCGCGCGCAGTTCGATTGGCTCGCAGCGACGCTCGATGAGGAGGACACTGCGCAGGAAGCGCCTTAACGCTCTTCCCCGCAGCATTTTTCCTTGGAAAATGAGGCAAAAATAAGCCTAAGGGACTTGTACATCACGGGTCGCGCCTGATGGAGTTTCGAGTCGAATGGCCGATCGGTATGCAGCGCGGCCCCGTTCAGGGGTTATTTCCGAAGTCTCGATCCGGGGCCTGCTCGGCCCTGAACGAGTGCGACGTCCAAAACTGCGAGGGGGGCGCGTCGCCGCGCTGGCTCTCGCCACGTCGGCGTGCCTGTGGGGCAATCTCGCATTTGCTCAAGCTACGCCTCCGGTCGGCGCGCAGCCGCCGACGCGCGAATCGGTCGAGCGTGGGGTTGCCGAAGGAACCTTGAGCCGCAGTGGCCCGGTTTCTGTCGACACCTCCGAAGTCGAGCGCGCGCCGTGCCCGCTGGCATCGCCCGATTTTGCCGGTATCCGCCTGAAATTGACATCGGTCAGCTTCGGCGGAATGAGTGACCTGCCGGGCTTCGACCTGAGCGGCAGCTACGCCGAATACATCGGCACCGAGCAGCCGGTCTCGGTGATCTGCGAAATTCGCGACCGGGCGGCCACTGCCCTGCGTCAGGCGGGCTATCTCGCCGCGGTGCAGGTTCCGCCGCAGAAGATCGAAAGCGGCGCGGTCAAGCTGGACGTGCTGCTCGCCCATCTTGCCCGTGTACAGATCAAGGGTGATCCCGGGGCCTCGGAAGGCATCCTTCTGAGGTATCTCAACAAGCTGACGCAGGACCCTGTCTTCAACACACATACGGCCGAGCGCTATCTGCTGTTGGCCAAGGACGTCCCGGGCCTCGACGTGCGGCTTGCGCTGCGGCCGATCGAGGGCTCGCCCGGCGAAGTAGTCGGTGAAGTGTCAGTGCGGCGGGTGCCGGTCTATGCCGAACTGGGCCTGCAGAACTACGGTTCGCGCAGCGTGGGCCGTTACAACCTGCTGGCCCGCGCGCAGCTCAATGGCCTGACCGGGCTTGGCGATGCGACCACGTTGAGCTTCTTCACCACGACCGATCTTGACGAGCAGAAGGTGTTGCAGATCGGCCATGACATGCGTCTGGGTGGTGAAGGACTCATGCTCCACGGCGATTTCACGTACGGCTGGACCAATCCGGCGGTGACCGGTGCTGCGTCGGATTTTCATTCGCGCACGCTGTCGGCCTCCTTGGAGGGCGCCTATCCGGTGGTGCGCTCGCAATCGTACAATCTGTCGATTGCCCTGGGCGGACAAATCGCAAACCAGGATCTCGATTTCGGCAACATCCCGCTGACGCGCGATCGTCTGCGCGTGCTCTACGGACGTGTTGAAACCAGCGGCGTGTCGAAAGCGAGCCTAACCGGCCGCGACGGGTTCACGCCTTTCGAACCGCACTGGTCGTGGGGGATGGTAACCGAGGTTCGGCAAGGGCTGAACATCTGGGATGCGACCAATGGGTGCTCGGGAGCGGGTTGCCCGGTGCTGGTCCCGGGCAGGGTGACGCCGAGCCGCGTGGAGGGCACGGCCAAGGGTTTCGTCGTGCGCGCAAGCGGTGTGTTCGACTATCGGCCGGTGCGGGCGTTGACGTTGAGCCTGCAACCGCGCGCGCAGTATTCGCCGGACAGGCTGCTGTCGTACGAGGAATTCTCGGGCGGTAACTACACCATCGGGCGCGGATACGACCCCGGCGCGATCATCGGCGACAGCGGCGTCGGTGTGCGCGGCGAAGTGCGCATCGGATCGCTGATCCCGCGCGTGGCGGGCGGCAACGCGCTCCAGCCGTATGGCTTTGTCGATGCGGCCTGGGTGTGGAACCACGATAGCGGCACACCGAATGATCCGGACAAGATCGTCTCGGTCGGCGGCGGTTTGCGCGCCGCCATCCATGACGCAATCAGACTCGACGTCGGGGTGGCCGTGCCGCTCCGCGAAACCCTCGGTACGAACGTCAAGGGCAAGGCCCGGTTCATGCTCAATCTCTCGTTCCAGCTTCTCCCGTGGAGGCTGTAATGACGGAGGCGACGATGCACAGGCAGGTCACGATTTCGCGCAGCGGTCACATCATTGCGACGGAGGCCTGGTTGCGCAAGCCGGTGCGGCATGAGGTTGTGCGAGCGCAACCGCGTCATAAATCCGCGATGAGCCGACTATTGGCGGGCGTATCGGCCGGCGCTGCGGCGCTGGCGTTTCTGGCCGGGCCGACGCACGTCCGCGCTCAGGCCGTGATCGGCACGCCTACGATCCAGTTCGGTATCGAAAACGTGGACCGCACGGTCCCGGGCACCGACACGGTCAATGTATCGGCGCCCGAGGCTTTGCTCGATTGGACGTCGACCAGTGCGTCGGGCGTATTCCTGCCCGAAGGCTCCACGTTGCGGTTCAGCCGCGACGGCGATTACACCGTTCTCAACCGCGTGACGTCGGCTGTTTCGGGTGGGCCACTGTCGATTTCCGGCCTCGTGCAATCGGACAGTGGCGGCAAGGTCTGGTTCTACAATCCCGGCGGCTGGGTCGTCGGTGCGAACGGCGTGTTCAACGTGGGCAGTCTGGTGCTGACGTCGTTGCCGATCACGGTGGACTCCGCGACGGACACGGTCTCGCGCCTTTTCGGTGACAAGGGTGAGATCCGTTTCGGTGCGGCGACGGTTCCGACGTCGTCCGTCACGATCAGCAACCAGGCCCGGATTAACGCCGATCTTGCAACCGGCAGCTACGTTGCGCTGGTTGCGCCCAAGGTGTCGCAAGGCGGGACCGTGCGCGTCGATGGCTCGGCTGCCTATGTCGCAGCCGAAGCGGCAACGATGACGATCAACAACGGCCTGTTCGACATCGTCGTGGATAGCGGGTCGAGCGACACGACCGGAATCTCACACACCGGCACCACAGGTGGTCCTGCGGGTAGTCTGTCCGACCCGAACCATCGCATCTATCTGGTGGCCGTGCCGAAAAACCAGGCAATGACCGCAGTGGTTGCCGGGTCGCTGGGCTACGACGCGGCGGTTTCGGCTTCGAGCGAGACCGATGGCTCGATCGTGCTTTCGGCTGGCCGCAACGTCCTTGGCGGCTCGATCGATCTGGACAGTGCGGTCGGAACCAACGCTTCGCTGCTGGTCCAGGGACTTAACGCGTCCAACGTCGTGAACGGCGCGGCCTCGGGCGGAATCGGGATAGACGCCACAGCTGCCGACGTGACGTTTGGGGCTGACGCATTCCTCAAGGCGCAAGGGGATATCAAGGTCGATGCGTCTGGTGGCAACGATCTGACTGTGGGCGGTGCGCTCGATCTGCGGACGAGCAATGCCGTCACGTCCGGCGCGATTACGGTCAACGTCGGCAGCGGCAGCGCGTTCGTTGTCGATGGCGACTTTACTGCGAGCACAGTCGCCGAAGGGCTGATTCAGGTCGATCCGGACAACGGCGATGTGTTGCTGGCCGACAGCGTTGGCTCCGACGCGGCGTCAGGCGATGTTCATGTGATCGTGCGCGACGCGGACTTCAGCGTCGGCGGCGAAATGACCCTGCAGTCGATCGCGACCGGGGGCGTAGGCGCCTTGTCGGCGGGCAAGGCCACGGCGGGAAGCGTCTTGTTCTCGGCATTGCAGGATCAGCCGACCTCGCCGACCCGCCAGATCGACCTTGGGCCGGTCCAACTGACTTCCAACGCCGGAACCGCCGGGTTCTCGGCACCGCAGTTGCCGGTGGCCGGATCTGCGTCACAATCTGGCGCTGTCGAATTCTCGGTCGATGGCGGATTCCTTTCGGCATCCAACATCAATCTCTCCACCAGCGCGCAGGCAAGCCTGGGGGTCAATTCAGCACCTCAGCAGGCGACCACGGGAAAGATCGGTTTCAGCTTTGCCAATAGCGACAGCGAAGGCTTTTCCACCGGTTCCCTGAACGCCAATAGCTACGCTTTTGCCGAGAGCGGCGGCTTGGTGACGCAGGGCGATGTCGGACTGTCGCTGGACAATGCGGATCTGGTTTCCGGCGGTGGCATCTATGGCTACATCGGTCTGCGATCGTCGGCGTATGGCACGCTGACCTTGCCCAACACCGTGCGCGTGTCGCTGACCAATGGCTCGACGCTAGACTTGGGCGACGGCTACCTTTCGCTCGAAGCGAGCGGCGGAAACGGCATCGGCATCCAGAAGAGCGCAAACATCGCGATCTCGCTCGATGACAGTACGCTGACCGGCAGCAGCGTCTATGCCTACAGTTCGGCGCGAGGCACCGGAACCGGGGCGAGCGCACTGGCGGGCAACATGTCGTTGTCGGTCGTCAATGGCGGCGCGCTCGATGTGGCCAACTCGGTTTATCTCAACACTGACGGTTATGGCGGCAACGGTGCCGATGCGGGCAATGGCACAGGCGGCAATATCGATGTCGTGATCGATGACGGGGCGATCGGCACAGGCTATTTCAGCGCTTCCTCAACCGGAACTGCAGGATTTCGCGATAGCGGATCGGGTCTGACGGGCACGGGCCGCGGCGGCACGACCACGATTGTTCAACGTGGAGCGAATTCGAGCGTCACCGTCGATACCTTCATTGCCGAGAGCCTCGGTTTCGGGTCCAGAGGCGGCGAAGGCAAGAGTTTCAATAGTCAGGCCAGCAGCGGGGCCGGTGGCGGCGCAGGCATTGGCGGGACGGCAACCTATTCCATCGAGAGCGGTAACCTTACGGCAACCGATCTGTCGGTGCGCGCCGATGGTGAAGGCGGCGAAGGCCGCAGCGTCGAAGGCTTCAGCCCGGCCAAGGGTGGCGAAGGGGGAGGGGGCACGGCTTCGTTCACGCAATCTGGCGGCACGGCAACGATCAACACACTGCGTGTTTCGGCCTCGGGCGTCGGTGGCAACGGCGCGCAATTCGACAGCTACCTGGGCATCGACGGCGGCAACGGCGGCGATGGCTTCGGGGGGTCGGCATCGGTCGGCCTGACCGGCGGAACGCTGTATTCGGATACGCTTTCAGTTGAGGCAAACGGCAACAAGTCGATCGATTACGGAAACGGCTATGTCGCGTATTTCGGCAATGGCGGTGATCTGTTCTACGACAACGGCAGCGCCGGTAACGGCGGCACCGGGCGGGGTGGAGATGCGCTGCTGAGCGTAAACGGCGGTTCACTGCTCGACGCTGCGGACAGCAACGCAGTATCGCTTGCGGTGACCATCAACGCAATCGGCGAGGGCGGTGCGGGTGGTGCAGCCTACATCGAATCCGACGAGATCGCGAATTCCGGTTCGGGCGGAGCCGGGTTCGGCGGTAACGCGACGGCCAGCTTCGCTTCAGGCGCATTCGATGCCACGCGGCTCGACATCAACGCCAACGGTCGGGGCGGCTTGGCGGGCAATGACGCGCAACGCATCTCCAGTGACGCCAACCGTGCCGGCGCGGGCGGAAGCGGGACGGGCGGCAGTGCTGCGTTCGAAATCGGCACCGCGTTCGACAGCCTGACCTCCTCGGACAACGATCGCATCACGACGATAATCGCCAATGGGATCGGGCAGGCTGGCGAAAGCGGGCGTATCGGTGGCGCAGGTGGCGCCGGGACCGGCGGCTCGGCCACAATCCGCGCAGTCGGCGGGATCACCGACCTCGTCGCGCCGCAGGTTTCGGCAACGGGAACCGGCGGAGCCGGGGGCAACGGCAACCTCGACGGGAATGGCGGCGCTGGCGGCAATGGTACCGGAGGCAGCGCAAACATCGTCGCGGACGGCGTCGGCACGCGGCTGAGCCTCAGCAATCAGGCGCTCAGCGCGCGTGGCCAGGCAGGTAGCGGCGGTGAAGGTGGCTCAGGGTCCACACAACTCGATGCAGCCGGAAACGGTGGCGCGGGTGGCGTGGGAAGCGGCGGGACGATCTCCTACCTCGCATCGAACCTTGCACGGCTGGGCGTGCCCGGCCAGACCAATCCCGAGAACCATGATGTTGGTGGATTCGGCGGCGATGGCGGACTGGCGGGCAACGCTACCGTCTTCGAGCAGAACGCGGTGGGCAACGGCGGTGCCGGTGGCGCGGCGGTTGGTGGCAACTTCATCGGTCGTGCCGAAAGTGGCGGCGATCTGACGTTTGGCGCAGTGACCATCGCCGCCGACGGATTCGGTGGCGATGGTGGTCGACTGGGTAATGTATCCAGCGTCCAGACCGGCCCTTCGATCGGAGGCATTGGCGGTGACGGCACGGGTGGTTCGGTCAGCTTGACCACGGCCGGCATCGGATCGTCGCTTACTGTTTCGGCGCTGACGGTCACGGCGAATGGTTCAGGCGGAGACGGCGCAAGCAGCGTCGGAAACAATCTTGCGACCGGTGACGGATCGATCGGCAGCGCTGGTGGTTCCGGAGTTGGCGGAGCGATCACGATCCAGGCTGACGATGAAGCGCTACTGACGCTCGCGCCTGATGCTGTCCGCATTGATCTGATGGCGAATGGCATGGGCGGTTCTGGCGGACGCGGTTCTGCGGCGCTGGCGGGATCCGGTGGGGACGGCGGTGCCGGCGGCGTGGGCGGTCTTGGCCAAGGGGGAGGCATTGCGCTTGCAGCCAATGCGTCGGGCGAAGCGGAAATAGCCGCTGCCGGAACCACGTTCATCATGGCCAATGGCTTTGGCGGATCGGGTGGTCGCGGTGGCAACGGCGCAAGCACGACCGCGCCCAACACGCTCGGTGGCAATGGCGGCGATGCGGGCATCACAGCGCCGGGCGTCGGAGGCACGGTTGCCTTCAACGCTATCGGCGGCGCGCTGACGGTCGGAACGCTCGATGTGGCGGCGCGCGGCTTCACCCAAATCACGACGGGGCCGGGTTCTCCCGGTAACGGGCCGGCAGGGTTCGGAGCGCAGGGCCAACGCAATTTTGCCTTGCCGTTCGGCGGCGATGTGTCGTTTACCTCGGGTGACGACGAAGGTGGCGATACGGGGCGGATGCAGATCGGCGCTGCATCGATCGATGTTACCAGCCAGATCGTGTTCGACGGGTTTGCTTTTGGCGGAGCCGGAGGCAAAGTCGATCTGCTGGCGCAAAGCTCGCAAGCCAGTGGCGCGATGCGGTTCTCACGCCTTGCTATCAATGCTACCGGCATTCCGGTTGAGGGATCGAACGTTACCGTCACCGCCGTATCGGGACCGATCGAGGTCGATTCCGACCTGCTGGTGCAGGCGGCAGGGTTTGTGTCGGTGACCACGAATGGCAGCGCGGGCGTTCTGGTCGGCGGGCTTGCCGACATCTCGGCACCCCTTGGGCTGACGATCACCGGCAACAATGGTGGCCAACTCAGCGCCGACACCATCAACCTGATCAGCAGCGGATCGATCGACATCGCCAGCGTCGATTGTCCGAACGAAACTTGCGCGCCCGTTCATGCCACTTCGCAGCTCAGGGCCCTGGCGGAGGGCGATTTCAACCTGACCGGACCGGCATTCATCGCGGGCCTTGGGTCGGTCGACATATACGCGTCAGGCACGATTAGCGGCGAACGCGGCAGCGGGTATTTCTCCAATGGCGATGTGCTCGTCCGTGGCGCAGGCGATGTCACCGTGCGCAATGCGACCGGAGGCCAGATCAACGTCGCGGCGGGGGCCGTCGAAGACGGAGAGATCTTCTACCAGCCCGCCACGCTGACGCTGGGCGAGGTCGAAGGCGGCGGGCTGTTCGACAGCGCCCACGGTGCGAACTTCGTCAGCGGTGGCGGCATCACGGTCACAGATGGCAATACGATCTCTGCGCGCGCCGAGCTCACATTCTTCAGCGGTAACGACATTGCCGTGGGCGCAGGTAACCTGATCGAGGCAAACACCGATCAAACCTTCGAACCCAGCTCGATCTCATTCCGGGCTGGCGCGGTCGATATCGCTTACACTCTCGCCATCGGCGATATCGCGACGGTCTCGTTCGGCAGCGGTACGACCGTGAATTCCAACAGCGGTGCGATCGATCTGTCGGGCGCGGCGATCGACGCGCGGTTTGCAACGTTTTTCGCTAATCAGCTCCGCGCCGATGTCACCGGGCAACTGGCGTTGACCGATCCGCGTGGCGACGACGGCGGACGGCTCGACCCTGCGTGTCTGGAGGGTGCGATCTGCATCGGCAGTGCAACGACGTCGGGCAACATCCTGATCGGCAAGGGCGGCATCAGCCCGCTGGACGTGCTGGCAACCGGAAGCCTGTCCGGGCGAAACGTGGGCATATCCGCGTTGGGTCGCATCGCTCTCGACCCGGCGGCACAAGTGCTCGCGGTCAACTCGGTAAACATCGCTTCGGCGCAAGGTGACATCGCGCTTGGCGCAGGCGCGCTCGTGCGCGGCGGGACGGTTGCGCTTTCGGGAGCGGGCTCGCTTACCGGCAGCGGTGCTATCGAGGCGACGTTCGACGATGTCGGATTGACCTTCGGTGGTGACATCGATGCAGCGTCGATCAGCGCCGCGCGTGAGCTTACAACCGCCAGTCTCGTCGGCGGAGTTACAGAAGGCTCGTTCCGGGCGCCGGGATCGTTGCGCGTCGGACAACTGACGCTGGGCACCGACGCCGATATCGGCGCGCGGGATGACCTCGTGATCGGCAGCATCGCCCTTGGCGGCAAGAGCGCGCTCCTGACTGCCGGTGGCTTGCTCGATCTTTCGGCAACGCAGAACGTACTCAATCTGGATCTGTCTGCGCCGACCGTGACATTCGGTGCGCTGAATGTGGCAGGCGACGTGTCGATCGAAGGGGGCTCGGTCTCAGGCATGGCGGCCGTTGCAGGTGGCACCCTGACGGTCGATGCAGACGACCTTTCGGCACAACAACTGCAGTCGGCGGGCGATCTGAGCCTGACGGTAGTCAACACCGCCGCCTTGGGCACGGTTGCTTCGACAGGTGGGTCGGTGACGATCGATCCTGCGCTGCTGACGTTCGACGCGATCACTGCGGCTGATGCTGTCAACCTTGCCGGCGGCACGATTACCGGCGGAACGGCGTCCGCCGGAACCGGCCTCGATATCACGGCAACCGGCGCGCTGACGCTGACGTCGGCGTCCTCTGGCTCGACCATGACGATCAACGCCGCAAGCATGCGTTCTGGTGCGCTGGTGGCGGGCACGGATCTGTCGTTGACCGTTGCTAACGCGGTGATCCTGACCGATGCGGCGCGGGCAGGTGCCAACCTGTCGGTGTCATCGGCCAGCCTGGTTGCACCATCGCTTTCGGCGGTAGGCAACCTCAGCGTGACGGCACCCGGTGCGGCGACGCTCGGCACGGCAACCGCAGGGCAGGCCCTGACCATCGACGCGGGTGATTTGCGGTTCGATGCGCTCAACGGCAACACGATCGGGGTCAAGGCCGGATCGGTGCTGGGCGGTTCGGTGCGGAGCACGGGATCATCGAACATCGCCGCGACGGGGCCGCTTTCGGTCGCTAGCGTTGATGCTGGCATGGCGATTGCTCTGGCAGGGTCGAGCGTTGCGGCAAACGCGCTGACCGCCGGGGCGGGCGTTTCGGTCACCAGCGCTGGCGCGGCCCGCTTCGGTACGGCCTCGGGCTCAGCGATCAACGTGACGACGGGTTCGCTCACCTTCGACACGATCACCTCGCGCGGGATCAGTTCGATTACCACGACAGGCAACGTCGCAGGTGGCACAATCACTTCGGTCGGGGCGCTTGCAGTGTCGTCGGGCGGTTCTGTGGGCTTCACGAAGCTTGATGGCGGGTCGGTTTCCGTAGCCGCTCGGTCGGTTGCGGGTGGAGACGTGACTGCTCGCAACGGAGCGATCCGCATTTCGGCAAGCGGCCCAGTAACCACGGGCGCGCTGTCCGCAACGGGCAACATCGGTCTGGATGCGGGCGCGTTGACGTTCACGACCGCATCGGCCGGTGGGCGTTTCGATGCCAACGTGTCGTCACTGTCGAGTGGCGCGATTACAGCGGCAGGCGACGTGTCGATCTTCTCTGGCGAAGACCTGACGCTTGGCAGCCTGACAGGCGCAGCGGTGTCGCTGGGATCAAGCGGCGTGGTCAATGTCGCGGCGCTTGTCGCCAGCGGCCTTGTCTCGGTTTCGGCCGACGCCGTCAGCCTGACCTCGCCGGGTGCTCTGCAGATCAGTACGATCAATGCATCGAACGGAAATATCGAAGTCATCGCGAACGGCTCGATATTGGGGCAGACCATCAACGCGCGCGGCGATGTCCTTCTGCGCTCGATAACCAGCGATGTTACTGTGACGCGCGTGTCGGCAGGCTACGCCAGTGCGTCGAGCGACAGCCTACGGCCACAAGCGACTGCGGTTTCGGGAGTGATCGGCCAGGGCGATATCCGAATCGAGGCAGCGCGCGATATCCGGATCGACAGCGTCGCCGATGCTGCGAATGCTTTCATTGCGAACGCTGGCCGGACGATCATCCTCAATGGGCTGGCCACCGGCAAGACGATGGCGTTGTCATCGACCGATCTCGGCATCGGCACGACCGGCCAGCTTGGCGAAGCCGCGCATACGACATCGATCGAACTGATCAACTCGGGGCAGGGCGTCACCTATCTCGGCGACAATGCGCGTACCGATGCCAGTGGCGGCTACACTGTTTCGCAAGGCGAATTTTCGCGCATCCAATCGGGCGGCGACCTGCTGGTGCAGGGTGGAAGTGCGATCAGGGTCGGCGACTTGTCAGTCGTCGCCCAGGCAGGGACCACGCCGGGGCAGATCGGACAGACGGGGCGGTTGGCGCTGGCAGCACAAGGCCCGATCACGTTCGTCGGCGGGGTGACCATGAGCAACGCGGCCGGCAACACGCTGGCGGTGAATAGCGGGCAGGCCATCGCGCTTGATGCGACGACGGGGTCGATCCGGCTGCTCGAAGGGCAGGCGCGGGCAGGTACGCTTTCGCTCTCGGGCGGCAGCGTCGCAATGGTGACGGCGCAGGCGTCGGCGGACATTGCCAATGTGACGGACACCGCGCCGATCACCGAGCGGCTTTCGAAGAACGACGGGGTGACTGCCGATCGTACTCTGGTCGAGGCCGAGACGATTTCGCTGCGGTCTGACCGCAAGGTCTACATTCAGAACACGTCTGCCAGCACCGAGTTCGCGGATCGGCGCGGGCTGGTGGCGACCAACCTTTCGATAGACAGCCGTGATGGCGGGACGCTCGATGTCGTGATCAACGGCACGGTGGGCGGTGCAACGGGCATCGACGCGATCGGCGTGATCGGTTTCAACGAGGATCTGACCGCGCTTTCATCGGTCAATGGCTGCGTCGTCGCCAATGTCGAGGCTTGCGGCGTCGACCCGGTCGAGGAGCCGATCATCGAGGAGCCGTTTAGTGCGATCAATACGCGTGACGTGATCGAGGAGGTACTGGACGAAGCACCGGAAGACAGTGCGCTGGTGGTGATTGACAGCTTCATGCAGAGCCCGCTGATCCAGCTCAACCAGATTGCGCCCGCCGGGTTCGAGCCGCTGATCGACGAGCCGGTGACGGGCACGGGCAATGACGATATGCTCGGAGAGGAGCAACCGGGCGAATAGCTTGACCGGACGCAGGCGCACGGGGCAAGGGCTGGGGTCATGACGACCTCGCATTTGCCCTCCGTCGCTGCGTCCGCGCCGCTGAAGCTGTTCAACAGCCTGACCCGCGCGGTCGAGGCGTTCGAGCCGGTCCATCCCGGCGAGGCGCGGGTCTATTCATGCGGGCCGACGGTCTACAACTACCCGCATATCGGCAACATGCGCGCCTATGTCTTTGCCGACGTGCTCGGACGGGCGCTGTCGTTCAAGGGTTACAAGCTGACCCACGTCATCAACATCACCGATGTCGGCCACCTGACCGACGATGCGGATGCGGGCGAGGACAAGATGGAGCGGATGGCGGCTGCCAAGCAGCAATCGATCTGGGACATCGCCGAACACTACAAGCAGGCCTACTGGGCCGACGTGCGCGCGCTGAACATCCGCCAGCCGGCGCAGTGGACCGTGGCGACGGATTACGTTGCGCAGATGATCGCGTTCGCTGCGGGGATTGCGGACAAGCACTGCTACGAACTCGACAGCGGGCTCTATTTCGACGTCTCGACCGTGGCGGATTATGGGCGGTTGGCGCGCGCCCAGACCGACGATGGGGAAGGCCGGATCGATGCGGTCGAGGGCAAGCGCAACGCGGCCGACTTCGCGATCTGGCGCAAGACCCCAGCCGGTGAAAAGCGCCAGATGGAGTGGGACTCACCGTGGGGCAAGGGCGCTCCGGGCTGGCATCTCGAATGCTCGGTGATGTCGGGCGAAGTGCTCGGCTTTCCGTTCGACATTCACACCGGCGGCATCGATCACCGCGAGATCCATCACCCCAACGAAATCGCACAGAACCAGGCGTTCTGCTGCACCAACGGCCTCGACGTACCCGCCAATTCGGGCGCGCGGGTGTGGATGCACAACAACTTCCTCGTCGAGCGCTCCGGCAAGATGAGCAAGTCGTCGGGCGAATTCCTGCGGCTGCAACTGCTGATCGACAAGGGCTATCACCCGCTCGCCTACCGCATGATGTGCCTGCAGGCGCATTACCGTAGCGAGCTGGAGTTCTCGTGGGAGGGGCTGGGTGCGGCGCTGACGCGGTTGAAGCGGATGGTGATGGCGGTTGCGCAACTGAAGGAGCGCGCTGAGACAGGCGAAGTCCAACCGGGGCCACGTTTCGCGCCGTTCCTCGAACGGTTCGATGCCGCAGTTTCGGACGATCTGAACACCGCAGTCGCGCTGACTGTGTTCGACGAGGTACTGGCGCTCAAGAAGGTCGAACCGGCGGAGAAGCTGGCCGCGCTCGGCATGATGGACGCGGTGCTGGGGCTGGGCGTGCTGACGCTCGAGCGCACCGATCTGCGGATCAAGCCGAAGGACGTGGACGTCGACGAAGCGGATATTGCCGCTACTTTGGACGCGCGCAGGGAAGCCCGTGCCGCAAAGGATTTTGCCCGCTCTGACGCGCTTCGCGATGAACTCGCGGCCAAAGGCGTTGAGGCGATGGACGGCGATCCGCTGGGCTGGGAGTGGAAACTGGCGTAATGCTCCGTCAGCGTTAAGACGACGTAGCCAGCGGGAGAGCTCATTATGACCGTCCTTGTAATGAACTCCCTTGCTGCGCCGATGGTTCAGAGCCGGTTGCCGGACTGGGTGAAGCCGCGCTTTTTCAGCACGACGCAGGAGTTGCTCGAGCTGGCTCCCGACGCCGAAATTGGGTGGATGGATCTGAACGAGAAGGACGCGATGGTGACGGCTATTGCCAGCGCGACGCGGCTGAAGTGGCTCAATTCGATCTATGCGGGTGTCGATGGCATGCCGCTCGACATGCTGCGCGAGCGCGGGGTGGTGCTGACCAATGGCGTCGGGATCAACGCGATCACGATTGCCGAATATGTCGTCATGGCGTTGCTGACCGTCGCCAAGGGTTATCGCGAAGTGGTGCGCGCTCAGGACCGGCATGAGTGGCTGCTCGACGCGCCGGGCAAGGTCGAGCTGGCGGGAAGTCGCGCGCTGATCATCGGCTACGGCGCGATCGGGCAGGGTGTCGAGCGGCGGCTGGCAGGCTTCGATGTCGATGTGGTAAAGGTTCGGCGATCGGCGGGTGAGGGCGCGCTGGGGCCGGAGGAATGGCGGGGACAACTGGGGGCCTTCGACTGGGTGATTCTGGCGGTGCCCGCAACGGCTGAAACCGACGCGATGATCGGGGCGGCGGAGCTTGCCGCAATGAAGCCGACGGCGACGTTGATCAATGTGGCGCGCGGAAGCGTGATCGATCAGGACGCGCTGGTTGCGGCGCTGACGGCAGGACGCCCGGGCAGCGCGTTTCTCGATGTAACCACGCCCGAGCCTCTGCCAGCCGACCATCCGCTGTGGAGCCTGCCCAACGCGCATGTTTCGATGCACCTTTCGGGTCGTTCGCAGACGCGCATGTTCGAGCGGTCGGTTACGCGCTTTCTGGAAAACCTGGACCGGTTTGGACGCGGTGAGCCACTTCAGCCGCAAGTTGACCTTTCTTTGGGCTATTGAACGCATGGCGTGACACCGCCGCTATGGTTTGTTAGGCCTGTCCGCAGGGGCAGGTGCGGCGGCCATAACGGTACGCACCGATGACACGCTCCGTGGGGTCGCATCCAGTTTGGGAAGAGAGGCGCTGGCTTGCCCTGCGTCTCCTTGCAGGAGCGACGCGATAATGTCCGAAGGCAGCAATCATTCCACCGGTGGCCAGAAGGCTTCCGATCTGTTCATCGAGTGCCTCGAGGAAGAGGGCTGCGAGTACATCTTTGGTGTCCCGGGCGAGGAAAACCTCGACTTCCTCGATTCGCTGTCACGCTCGACCAAGATCAAGCTTATCCTGACGCGGCACGAACAGGGCGCGGGCTTCATGGCCGCGACTTATGGCCGTCACACCGGCAAGACCGGCGTGTGCATCGCGACATTGGGCCCGGGCGCGACCAACTTCGTGACCGCTGCTGCCTATGCCACGCTGGGCGGCATGCCGATGATGATGATCACCGGGCAAAAGCCGATCAAGAAATCGAAGCAGGGTCGCTTCCAGATCCTCGACGTGGTGTCGATGATGGGGCCGATCACCAAATTTACGCACCAGATGGCGTCATCGGACAACATCCCCAGCCGCGTGCGCGAAGCGTACCGCTTGGCCGAGGAGGAAAAGCCCGGCGCGACGCATATCGAGCTGCCCGAGGACATCGCCGACGAACACACCGATTCGCGTCCGCTGAAGCGTAGCCTGGTCCGGCGTCCCAACGCCGACGCCAAGTCCATCGCGCAGGCGATCGAGGCATTGCACGGTGCCAAGGCGCCGGTGCTGGTGATCGGCGCGGGTGCCAATCGCAAGCTGACCGGCAAGATGTTGAGGGAATTCGTCGAAAAGTCGGGCATCCCGTTCCTGACGACGCAGCTTGGCAAGGGCGTGATCGATGAGCGGCACCCCAAGTTCCTGGGTTGCGCGGCCCTTTCTGCGGGCGATTTCGTCCATCGTGCAGTCGAAGATGCCGACCTGATCATCAACGTCGGCCACGACGTGATCGAAAAGCCGCCGTTCTTCATGCGTGAAGGCGGGACGCCGGTGATCCACGTCTCGACCAAGACCGCCGAAGTCGATCCGGTCTACTTCCCGACGATCGAGGTGATCGGCGATATCGCCAATGCGATCTGGCAGATGAAGGAAGCGATCACGCCGAATCCTGCCTGGAACTTCGACCATATGCTGGCCTACCGCGCGGCGGAAGTTGCCCACACCGCACCGCTTGCCTCCGATGCGCGCTTCCCGATCTTCCCGCCGCATCTTGTGCAGGCGATCCGCGATTCGTTGCCGGAGGACGGGATCATCTGTCTCGACAACGGGGTCTACAAGATCTGGTTCGCGCGCGGATTTACCGCCTATCATCCCAACACGGTGCTGCTCGACAATGCGCTCGCCACGATGGGCGCGGGGCTGCCGTCGGCGATGATGAGCGCGATGCTCTATCCCGATCGCAAGGTCATGGCGATCTGTGGGGACGGCGGGTTCATGATGAACAGCCAGGAGATGGAAACAGCGGTCCGGCTCGGGCTGAATCTGACGGTGCTGATCCTCAACGACAGCTCCTACGGAATGATTCGCTGGAAGCAGGCCAATATGGGCTTCGAGGATTTTGGACTTACTTATGGCAACCCCGATTTCGTCAAGTATGCCGAGGCTTACGGCGCGAACGGGTATCGCGTGGAGAGTGCCGCGCATCTGCGTGAGCTGCTCGATCACTGCAACTCGACGCCGGGGGTTCATCTGATCGACTGCCCGGTCGACTATTCGGAGAACGACCAGATCCTGAACAAGGATATCAAGGAACTGTCGAAGGCGCTTTGACGCGTTTTCCCCCTCCTGCTTGCGGGAGGGGGCAGGGGTGGGCATATCTGCTGCCCCAGCAAGGCCCACCCCCGGCCCCTCCCGCAGGCGGGAGGGGGGAGAGATCCATGACCCAGCTCAAAGACGTCTATCCGCTCTATCTCAACAACAAGGCAGTGCAGCCCAACACCGACCTCAAGGTGACCGACAAGTTCACCGGCGAAGTCGCGTTTCGCACCGCTCTCGCCACGCCCGACGTGATCGACGAAGCAATCGCGGGCGCGGTGCGCGCGGCCGAGCCGATGGCGCGGTTGGCGAGCTATGAGAAGCGCGACGTGCTCGACCACTGCGTAAAGCGGTTTGACGAGCGCAAGGACGAGCTGGCCTATGCGCTCTGCGTCGAGGCGGGCAAGCCGATTGCCGATTCGGAAGGCGAAGTGGGCCGCTTGATCGACACGTTCCGCATCGCTGCCGAAGAAGCGACGCGCAATTATGGTGAGGTCCAGCCGCTGGATATTTCGCCCCGCGCCAAGGGTTACATGGGCATGTGGAAGCGCGTGCCGATCGGGCCGTGCAGCTTCATCTCGCCGTTCAACTTCCCGCTGAACCTGGCTGCGCACAAGATCGCCCCGGCCATCGCGATGGGCTGTCCGTTCGTGATGAAACCCGCTTCGCTGACGCCACTGGGCGCGATCATCATGGGCGAAGTGCTGGCCGAATGCGATGTGCTGCCCGAGGGCGCGTTCTCGATCCTGCCGGCCAGCCGCGACGGCGCGGACCTGTTCACCACCGATGAGCGGCTCAAGCTGCTCTCGTTCACCGGATCGCCGGGCGTGGGCTGGGAGCTGAAGGCCAAGGCGGGCAAGAAGAAGGTCGTGCTGGAGCTGGGCGGGAACGCTGCGGTGGTGGTCGACAAGGACGCCGATCTGGATCACGCGCTCGCGCGCGTGATCTTCGGCGGGTACTATCAGTCGGGCCAGTCGTGCATCCATGTCCAGCGTGTGATCATCCACGCCGATATCTATGACACGTTCCGCGACAGGTTGGCCGATCAGGTAAAGGCGCTCAAGTCCGGGGATCCCAAGGTGCGCGAGACGTTCATCGGACCGATGATCTCGGCCAAGGAAGCGCAGCGCCTGAAGGACTGGATCGACGCGGCGGTGGCTGGTGGCGCGCGGTTGCTGGCAGGCGGCGGGTGCGAGGGCAACATGCTCGAGGCGACGCTGCTCGAAGGCTGCACGCGCGAGATGGACGTCTATACCGAAGAAGCATTCGGCCCGGTGGTGATTCTGTCGAAGTTCACCGACTGGGATGCCGCGCTCGACGAGGTCAACGACAGCAAGTTCGGCCTGCAGGCGGGGCTGTTCACGTCCGATCTGCACAAGGTTATGGACGCGTGGGACAGGCTCGACGTGGGCGGAATCGTGGTCAACGACGTGTCGAGCTACCGCGTCGACAACATGCCTTATGGCGGGGTGAAGGATTCGGGCCTGGGCCGCGAGGGCATCCGCTTTGCCATGGAAGACATGTCAGAAATCCGCAACATGGTCATCCGCCGTCGGTAAAGGTTCTGCAAAGCGCCGGAAATCTGTCGGAAACATGAATAGTGACTTGAATCGCAGGGGCATCGTGCCCTAGTCTGTCCATATCGGGGTCGCATTGCAGCACTTCCGGCAGCGCATGATAAAGGGCAAAGCCCGATCATGCGGGGACCGGTGGGGACGAGGGGCAATGCTCGATATTTTCGTGTCTTTTCGGCGGCTAGCGGCGTGGTGCCGCGCTGTGCCTCGTGCAGGAGCGCTGGCTGTCGCCGCGTGCCTGGCTATGGCCGGTGCTGCGTTGGGCGCTTCTGCGCTGATTTCACCCGCTGCGGTCCAGGCGCAAAGCGCCGGGGCGACGTTGCGTGGACATCAGGGCGTAGCCTCGTGCGCGGGATCGACATGCCACGGTCGCAGTGCGGCGGACGGCACAGTTGTGCGCCAGGACGAAGTTTTGCGCTGGCAGGAGGAATCCTCGCCAACGGGTTCGCACAGCCGCGCCTGGGCATCGGTGCAGGAACCCCGCGGGCAAGCGATCGTGCGGCGGATGGGTCTCGATGCGGCAGGCGTTCAGCGCGAATGCGCCGGATGTCATGCCTCGCCAGGAGCCGCGCGCGCGTCGGACGGCGTCGATTGCGAAGCATGTCACGGCGCGTCAAGCGGCTGGCTCGCCTCACATTACACGGTCGGCGCAAGCCACGCGCGCAATGTCGCGCAGGGCATGACCAATCTCGTCAACCCCCAGGTCAAGGCGCAGGTCTGCCTCGATTGCCACTTCTCGGGCGACGCCAAGGGGCAGTTCATCGCGCACCGGATCATGGCGGCCGGCCACCCGCGGATCTCGTTCGAGCTCGACCTGTTCACGACGCTGCAGCAGCATCACGATGAAGACGCCGACTATGTGCGGCGCAAGGGCGGCAAGACCAATTCGATGCGGATGTGGGCTGTCGGGCAGGCCGAGGCGGTCAAGCGCAGCCTCGAACTGTTCAGCCAGCCGGCGCGCGCGATGGACGGGATCTTCCCCGAATTTACGTTCTACGATTGCCATTCCTGCCACCGCCGCATCTATGACAACGAGGAAGGCGGTGTATCTGCCGTCGCCAACCCGGGTCGCCCGATCGCGCGGGGCATGCCGCCCTACAACGACGAGAACATGATCATGCTGCTGGCAGCGGCGCGCGCTGTCGCCCCGGATGCGGCGGCTGCGTTCGACGCGAAGAGCAAGGCGTTCCACCGCGCGATGGGTGCAAACCGTGCGGAGACGGTCGCTGCGGCACAGGCCTTGCGCCAGTCGGCCGATCAGCTCTCATCGCGCTTTGCGTCGGCGGCATTCACCCGCGAGCAGACCTTTGCGATCATGGATTCGATTGCCAGCGATGCCATCGGTGAGCGGTTCACCGACTACGAAGGCGCGGTGCAGTCGGTCATGGCAGTGGACACGCTGCTCAACGGACTGGTCAATCAGGGCATGGTGCCGGCGGGGTCGGCGACCAACCTGCGCGTGCAGATCAACCAAGCCTACGCAGCGGTGCGTGACCCTAATGGCTTCCAGCCGCTTGCATTCCGGCGCGCCCTTGGCGGAGCCGTGCGATCGATCCGGAGCCTGCGTTGATGCGTCTGCCCTTGGCCCTGCGCCAGACCACGGCGATTGCCCTGTCGTTTTCGCTTGCGCTGGCAGGCTGCGGGGGCGGCGATTCTGGCTCTGGTACGACGTTCGAACCGACGCCCACGCCAGCCGCCGCATCGCGCTTCTTTGCCGACCCTGCGCAGGAATCGCTGTCGGTCAGCGAAGTTCAGCAGATCGTGGCCCAGGCGGTGGGTGAGGCGCGCGCGCTCAACTATCCGGCGATCATCGCCGTGGTCGATCGCGTCGGTAATGTGCTCGCGGTGTTCCGCATGAATGGCGCTGCGACGCGGATGTTCACCAGCCGCCGCACCGCAACGGGTGAGATTTCGCCGCGTGAGGTCGATGCACAGGGGCTCGAAGTCGAAGCGACGATGGGCGCGATCTCGAAGGCTGTTACAGCCGCCTACCTGTCATCGAGCGGCAATGCCTTCTCTACCCGCACCGCCAGCATGATCGTGCAGGAGCATTTCCCGCCCGCGCCGAATACGCCGGGACTGGAGTCGGGCCCGCTGTTCGGTGTGCAGTTCAGTTCGCTTCCGTGCTCAGACCTGGCCGCGCGGTTCAGCACAGGCAACGCGGGCGCTGCGGCGTTCATCGGTCCCAAGCGCGCGCCGCTCGGCCTCGCGGCCGATCCCGGCGGGTTGCCGCTGTACAAGAACGGCGTGGTCGTGGGCGGCATCGGCGTGATGGCCGATGGCGATTACGGCTTCGATCCGAACGTGACCGACGTCGATGGCGATCCGGAAGAGTTCATGGCACTCGCCGGGATTCAGGGTTTCGCGCCCGCCGCTGACATTCGCGCGGACAGGATCACGGTCGACGGATCGACGTTGCGCTTCGCCGATGCGCGGATCGAAGGACTGCACCCGCTTCAGACCAGCTTCGCCGCGATCAGTGGCTCGATCGGTACGCTGATTCCGGTGCGGGGCTATTATGATGGCACCGGCGTTGTCGCTGGTACGCCCTATGGCACGGAAAAGTCCGGCATTCGCCGCGCGACTTCCGCCGAGTTTTCACTTGCCGATGCCTATGTGCTTTCGAACGGGTCGGGCGCCAATCGCTACCCTGTCAAGGCAGCGACCGACGGCGGCACGACCAGCCAACCGCTGACCGCTGCCGAAGTACGCGCCGTGCTGGAAGAAGCGTTCACGATCATGACGCGCGCCCGCGCGCAGATCCGCCGCCCGCTCGACAGCCGGGCGCAAGTCTCGATCTCGGTCGTCGATACATTCGGCGAGGTGCTCGGGCTGGTGCGCGGCCCGGACGCGCCGATCTTCGGGATCGACGTTTCGTTGCAAAAAGCGCGAACCGCCGCGTTCTTCTCGAACAGTGTCGCCGCGCAGCAGTTGAATGATGACACCGACGCCGAGATTCCGGCGTTCGTGCAGCGCGCGCGCGACTTTTTTGGGGACCAGACCGCGTTGACCGGCAAGATCGCGTTCGGCGACCGGTCCGGCGGCAATATCTCGCGTCCGTTCTATCCCGATGGCGAAGTGGGACGCCCCCATGGCCCGCTGTCGCGCCCGATCACCGATTTCAGTCCGTTCGCCACCGGCTTGCAGATCGCGCTGGTCAAGGCGAACCTGCTTCAGCACGCGGTGTTTGTCGAAGGTCGGCTGAATGCGCGCGATGTCGTCCAGACCTGTACTGCCGTGCCGGACGGCCCGACCGGCAAGAAGCGCCTCGCCAATGGCATTCAGATCTTTCCGGGCTCGGTCCCGATCTATCGCGGCAACCAGCTTGTCGGCGCGATCGGAATTTCGGGCGATGGCATCGATCAGGACGACATGATCTCGTTCCTGGGCACGCACAACGGCGGGTTGAAGGTGGGCGGTATCGGCAATGCGCCCAAGGCCATCCGCGCCGACACGCTGACGCCGGCCGGGGTGCGGCTGCGCTACGTCAACTGCCCGTTCGCGCCGTTCCTCGACACCCCTGAACAGAACGCCTGCGAGGGCAAGTGATGCAGCAGGTCCTTGCCTTGATCGCACCAGCGCTGGGGATTGGTCATCCGGCTCCCTTGCCCGCGAATATGCCGTATCGGGCGCTTCTGGCGCAGCAGGCGGGTGAAGCTGGGGCGATGGCGTCGCAAGAGGCTCCGGCTGCAGAGCAGCTGGTCGTCGCGCTGCCACCTTTACCCGATGCCAACGCATTGCCCGGGGGCGAGACCGAAGCGGATCAAGCGCTGATCGACGGTCGCCGCCGTCCCGGCTTCAACAAGCAGCTTCCCGATCGCGTCGAGCAGGACAATCCCGGCGCAGTCGGTGCGCCACCGCCCGAAGCGTTCTACGACAAGTACGAAGGCGAGGGGCCGGTCGGCGATCTCGGGCTGGACGTAGCGCTTCCCGATCGCTGGCGGATCATGTCGAGCCTGTGCCCGCAAAAAGACAAGGCGACCGGGCAGACGGATCGTGCGCTGTACACGCTGTTTCCCAAGCTGGCTTATGTATGTCACTCCAAGCTCGATCCGTTTCATCACAACCTGCTGAAGGGCGATTTGCCGCTGGCCAAGGGTAAGCGGCCGGGCTTCCTGAAGGGTGAGGACTGGTTCCTGCTGCTTGGAGGTGTGTCGGACACAGTGGTCGAGCCGCGCAGCTTCCCGATCCCGGTCGGCAACCAGACGACGACCAACCCGAACGAAATCGATACGTTCGGGCGCAGCCACAGTCTGGTGCTGTCGCAGACGTTCATTGTCAGCGCGTCGCTGCTCAAGGGCATGACCGCTTACAAGCCGCCGGTCGTGGAATATCGCATCGCGGTGGCGGGCAACCTCAACCATGTGCAGGTGCCTGAACGCCGTGTGCTGTTCGTCGAGCCGTCGAAGGGCACGCGCCGCACCGATGGTTTCATCGGCCTGCAGGAAGCGTTCATCGACTATCACATCGGCCGGTTCGACACGAAGCGGTACGATTTCGTCTCAGTCCGTACCGGCATCCAGCCGATGCAGTCCGATTTTCGCGGGTTCCTGTTCAACGACAACCAGCTTGGCGTGCGCCTGTTCGGCAACCGCGACAACAATCGTTTCCAGTTCAATCTGGCAGCGTTCTGGCGATTGGAGAAAGAGACCAACTCCGGCCTCAACGATGTCAGCCGCGCGCCGCGCAACGATTTCGTGTTCATGGCGAACCTGTACCGTCAGGATTTCCCGGTCGTCGGCCTGACCAGCCAGATCTCGGCCACTTACAACATGAACCGTGAGCGCAACGAGATTAC
Source organism: Novosphingobium hassiacum (assembly GCF_014196055.1). Taxonomy (GTDB): domain Bacteria; phylum Pseudomonadota; class Alphaproteobacteria; order Sphingomonadales; family Sphingomonadaceae; genus Novosphingobium; species Novosphingobium hassiacum. The sequence continues at coordinate 400,026 of NZ_JACICY010000003.1, read as the reverse complement.
GGTCGATACCAACGGCTTCCCCGTGCGCCCTGCGCTGTTGGGCGACTTGCGCGGGCGCGAATACGATGTGGTCTATCTGGGCTACGCTGCCGATGGACGCATCGGACGCGTCAACCTGACCGGCCAGTTCTATGCCGCACTGGGCGAAGATCGGAACAACTTCCTGACCAGCCGCCCCGCTGAAATCCGCGCGTTCATGGCGGCGGCCGAAGCCAGCTATGATATCGACTGGACCCGCATCCGCCTGTCGGGGCTGTGGGCGAGCGGCGACAGCGACCCTTATGACAAGGTCGAAGGCGGGTTCGACGCGATCTTCGAGAATCCGCAATTTGCGGGCGCGGACACCAGCTACTGGATCCGCCAGACCATCCCGTTCGCAGGTGGCGGGCGCGCGGTCTCGCTTAACGGTCGCAACGGCATCTTGAACTCGGTGCGCACCTCGAAAGAGCAGGGGCAGTCGAACTTCACCAATCCCGGCACGATCCTGGCCGGGCTGGGAGCGGACTTCGACCTGACGCCGACCACGCGCGTCTCGACCAATATCAACCACTTGTGGTTCGCCAACACCAAGGTGCTGCAAGTTCTGCGCAACGAAGGCTCGATCGCGCGCGATATCGGGTTCGACGTCTCGGTCTCGGCAATCTGGCGGCCGAATGCGTCGCAGAACCTGGTATTCCGCCTGTCGGGCGCGGTGCTCGAGCCCGGTGGCGGGTTCGATGACCTGTTCGCCCAGCAGGGCAAAGCCACCCGTTTCTACTCCGTCCTCGCCAACGCGACTCTGGCTTTCTGATGACCCAACCCATGACCCTTCAGCGCCGCAAACGTTCGATCCCCCTGGCTTGGGCAGTGGCGGCGCTTGCTGCGCTGCTGGTGCCGAGCGCGCTTTACGCCTCGGGCGAGGAACCGGCGCAGAAGGTTACGCATACGCGCGCGCCGGCCGCACCGCGCGGCCAGCCGGGTGATACGCCTGAAGAGCAGTGGGCCTATGTCGACAAGCAGAATACAGGCTGCGTCAGCTGCCATACGCAAAGCGATCACCGTACGATGCACGCCAGTCCGGCGGTCGTGCTGTCGTGCGTCGATTGTCATGGTGGCGATACCAAGGTCGTCGCCGATCGGTCGTGGAACCCGAAATCGATGGAGTACATGGGCGCGCTGAAGGATGCCCACGTGCTGCCCAAGTATCCCGTTGCATGGGGCTGGCCGTCGTCGGCTAACCCGAAACGGTCGTACGCGTTGATGGGCAAGGAAAGCCCTGAATTCATTCGTTTCGTCAACCCGTCGGACTACCGCGTCGCGCGCGATTCGTGCGGCGCGTGCCACATGCAGATCATCGAGGCGTCGGAACGATCGCTGATGACGACGGGCGCGATGCTGTGGGGCGGCGCGGCCTATAACAACGGCATCGTGCCGTTCAAGAACTACCTGTTCGGCGAAAGCTTCACCCGCAACGGCGAGCCTGCGCTGGTCAAGTCGGCGTCGAAGGAAATCGGCCCGGACGGTAAGCCAATGTGGGGCACGGTCACCCCGAGGGAGAAGGCGCGCGGGGCGCTGCCAGTCATGTATCCGCTGCCTCGCTGGCACACGATCCCGCCGGGCGACGTGTTCCGCGTGTTCGAGGATGGTGGCCGCACGATCAATCCGCAGTTCCCCGAAATCGGATTGCCCAACTCGACCGGGTTGATCCAGCGTCTGGACGAGCCGGGCCGTCCGGACCTCAAGCAGTCGAACCGTGGTCCTGCGACGGGCTTGCGCGTGGCAATTCCGGTGCTGAACATCCACAAGACGCGCCTCAACGACCCGTTCCTGTACCAGATGGGCACGAACGACCAGCCGGGCGATTATCGCTCGTCGGGTTGTGCCGCGTGCCACGTCATCTATGCCAATGACCGCGAACCGCGCCACAGCATGAACTACGGCAAGTGCGGGCGTGACGGTCAGACGGTTACCGCCGATCCCACGATCAACGGCTTGCGCGAAGGCGAGCATCGCAAGGGTGCCTACGGCAGCTACGATGCAGCCAAGGAAGAGCATCACGACAAGGTTCGCGGCACCGTGCTTGGCGGCAAAGCCGCTTACAAGGGCGGCGATCGGTCGGATCCGGAGCAGTCTGCCGACATGGAAGCCGACTGTGCCCGCGCAATCTCGTCGGCCGAGCAACTGGTCTACGCGCCTGCGAAGGGCGTTGCCCCGCATGGCACGATGGACAGTGGCAAGATGGATCAGGCGTCGGCCCACGCGATGGCGGGGCTGGACGAGAAGGGCCATGCCAAGACCGGTGATCATGGTGATGAGCATGGCGCTGGCGGCCCGGTGAAGTTGCAGGATCGCGAACGCGGACACCCGCTGGTCCACGCATTCACGCGCGCGATCCCCACCGCGCAATGCATGAACTGCCACATGCACCAGCCGAACATCTTCCTGAATTCCTACCTCGGCTACACGATGTGGGACTATGAATCCGACGCGCCGACGATGTGGCCCGGGCCCGAGAACAAGGCGCCCAAGCCTGCGGGCATGTCGGACGAGGATTACGCCAAGACGTTCAAGAAGCAGTTCTATCCGAACATCGACGAGCAGCGTGAAGTGCTCGACCGCAATCCCGAGGGTGCGTCCACCCGTGGGCTGTGGCGCGATGTCGAGTTCTTGCGCAACGTCTATGACGTGAACGATCAGACCAAGGACACGCAGTTCGCCGATTACCACGGCCACGGCTGGAACTTCCGCTCGATCCTCAAGCGTGACCGCCGCGGCAACCTGCTCGACGAGGACGGCGACATGACGTCCTACGGCACTGACACCGCGCACATCATCGACCCGAGCGACCCGCAGAAGTTCCGCAAAGCTGGCGAGGGCAAGTTCGTAGATGCCGGGGAAAATCCGGGCAAGAGCGTCCACATGATGGACATCCATGCCCAGATCGGGATGCAGTGCGCCGATTGTCACTTCTCGCAGGACAGCCACGGCAATGGCATGATCTATGGCGAAGTAGCCAACGCGGTCGAGATCGGATGCAAGGATTGCCACGGCACGCCCGACGCCTATCCGACGCTGCTCACGTCGAACTTGGCCGCGCCCGAAAAGGGCAACAACCTGTCGCTGCTGCGCAACGCCGATGGCCAGCGCCGCTTCGAATGGTCGAATGAAGCCGATGGTCGGCGGACGCTGACACAGCGGTCGATCATCGATCCGAACCTGTCGTGGCGCGTCAGCCTGGTGAAGGATTCAGTCGACGCGCGCTATGCCGGAACGATGGACGCTTCGGGCAAGCCGATCTTCAATCCCAAGGCGGCGCGTGCCAAGCTGATGGCCAAGTCCGCGTCGGATACCGGCGAATACAAGTTCGGCACGGGCATTCCCAAGGCCGAGCGCGCGCATGGCGACGACGATATGGCGTGCTTCACCTGCCACCTTTCGTGGACAACCTCGTGCGCGGGCTGCCACCTGCCGATCGAGGCAAACTGGAAGTCGGCCACGCACAAGTACGAGGAAGACTACACCCGCAACTACGCGACCTATAACCCGCAGGTCGCGCGCGATGATATGTTCCAACTGGGCAAGCATCAGCGCAACAAGTCTTCGGGCAGCGATCCGGTGAAGTTCGACGCCAGTGGCAACCCGGTTTCGGGCAAGGCGATTACAGCGCCGATCCGTTCGACTTCGGCGCTGATCCTGTCATCGACCAACATCAACCGCGAGCGCATCTATGTGCAGCAGCCGCCGATTTCCTCGATCGGTTACTCTTCGCAGGCCTTCGCACCGCACTTCCCGCACACGGTTCGCAAGAACGAAACCAAGCAATGCACCGATTGCCACGTCAGCAAGGATGACGACAACAACGCGACAATGGCGCAGCTGCTGTTGCTCGGCACGAACTATGTGAACTTCGTCGGCATGAATGCGTGGTTCGGACTCGATGGCGGGTTCGAGGCGGTACGCGTGACCGAATGGGACGAACCGCAAGCCGTGATCGGATCGTACCTGCACCGCTACGCCTACCCGGATTACTGGAGCCAGCACGTCGACAAGAACGGGCGCGAGCTGAAGAACTGGACGCGTGGCAAGATCATAGATGGCAAGCTGTCGGGTGAAACCACCGGGCAGGAACAGTTCGCCAACGTGGTCGAAGGCACCAAGGACTCGGTCCGCTGCTTGCAGATGCGCGGCGAATACATGTTCGTGGCCGAGGGCAAGGGTGGCTTCCGCGCCTATGACATCGCGGCCATTGGCAACAAGGGCTTCTCGGAGCGGATCGTCAAGGCACCGTTCTCGCCGCTCGGGCATGACACGCACGTCGCCTCGACCAACGCCACCTGCATGGCGCTGCCGACCAATCAGGCGATCGCGCCTACCCGCAGCACGCCTGAACTGCGCGGGCTCAACCAGGAACAGCCGTTCTCGCCGATCTACCACTATGCGTTCGTGACCGATGCGGTCGAAGGGTTGATCGCGGTCAATGTCGATACGCTGGCAGATGGCGAATTCCGCAACAACTACTTCGAACGCGCACTGACCTTCAATCCGGACGGTGTGCTGAGCGGCGCGCGTCACATCACGCTGGCAGGCGACTACGCCTACGTCGTCACCGACAAGGCACTGGTGACTGTGCACCTCACCAAGCCGTGGTCACCGGACAAGCCCTGCGAGGTAAGCGCGGCCAAGGGTGGTGAAACCTGCCTCGATCCGCGCATTACCTCGGTAGTGCCGTTGCGCGACCCGCGCGCTACGGCGATGCAGTTCCGCTACCTGTGGGTGACGACGGCCAATGGCCTCGAGCTGATGGACGTGACCAACCTGGCGCAGCCAAAGGCGGTTGCGGGCGCGGTGGTGCCACTGGCCGATGCCCGCCGCGTCTATCTGGCGCGCACTTATGCCTATGTCGCTGCCAAGTCGCAGGGGCTGGTGATCGTCGATATCACCGCGCCGACGCGGCCGTCGATCTACGCCAGTTATACCGCCGACGGGCAATTGAACGATGCCGAGGATGTGATCGTCGCATCGACCAACGCCTCGCTCTTCGCGTATGTCGCCGATGGTCGGAACGGGATGAAGGTGCTGCAGCTGACATCACCATCGAGCCAGCCCAACTTCTACGGCTTTTCGCCGGAACCCAAGCCCGAGTTGATCGCCTGGGCGCGGACGCCGACGCCGGCACTGGCGTTGTCGAAGGGGCTCGACCGCGATCGCGGGGTGGATGAGACGGGCGGACAGATGGCGGTATTCGGCCGCCTTGGCTCGCGCCCGTTCAACCGAGCAGAAATGGAAGAGCTGTTCCTCAACAGCAAGGGCGAATTGTTCCGCGTGTCGAATGCGGTTGATATGACCAAGTGGGTCGGCGCGAAGCCAGCGCCGATGCTGGCACGCTCAGCACCCTGATCATCCGAGATGGAGAGGGCTGGGCGCCAGTGCTGGCGCCCAGTGTGCCCTTAGTCCTCGTCGAGCAGGAGGATTTCGCACTCGACTTCCATGAGCGGGGCAGGGAGCAGTTCGTGATCGACGCGCACGACGCTCGCGTCGGCGACAAGCTTGCCCCGCAGCCGAAACTCATGATCGGGCAGGAGCGCGATCAGACGTTCGCCGTCGCTGACAGCATCGCTTCCGGAAAAGCGCATGACGATCGCGTGGCGCGCACCCGAAAACGTTATGCTGGCCCACGGGGATTCGCGGTGTTCGATCAGCTCGACCAAGGGGCCGGCAAGTTCGCGGACCTCGCGCAGCAGGCGTTCGCCGGGTGGCAAGCGACGTGGGGGGAGAGTTGTCGTTGCTTCGGACTTGGTCTCGAAAGCCGTAACGTCAAGCAGCATGGACATATCCTCCAAATTCGTTCATGAAATGTTCCACGCGCTGCACCATCGCGGTACGTGGCTCGCGGCCGTTGCGCAGGTCGCCCACAAGGCGGGGGTCCTGCGCAGCCAGACGCCCGAATTTGGTCACCGGCATGCCAGTGCTGCTGAGGAATTTCTCGATCTTGCGAATGAGCATCGTAGCGGACCTGCCGAAGAAAACTGTGAACCGACTCGAAATAGGATTTTTCCTATATTGACGACGAAGTCCTACAAGGCTAGGAAAAGTCCTTCGACAATGGAGTGACGGTCATGGAAGCTGAAACTGATGCCGGCGCGCGTTCGCGATTGGTCGTGCTCGCGGCAATGCGCGGTATCAGCCTGGCTTCGCTGTCCGCGATGATCGGTCGCAACCAGACGTACCTCCAGCAGTTCGTACGCAAGGGAAGTCCCCGGAAACTCGAGGAAAATGACAGGCGCACGCTGGCCCACTTCTTCGGTGTGAACGAAGCGGAACTGGGTGCACCCGTGGCTGCGAAGATCATCGGTGGTGGTCGCGAGGCCGCGGCCAGATCACCTGCGGCGTATCGCGCCTCGCTCGCCGAATGGGCTGACGTGCCGCGCCTGCCGCTGGGTGCCTCTGCGGGGCCGGGGGCGCATGCGGCGGAGGAAATTCCCTCTGGCCGCCTGCGCTTTTCGAACCGCTGGCTCAAGGCGCAAGGGCTTGAGCCAGTGATGCTGTCGGTAATCGAGGTTGAAGGCGATTCGATGGAGCCGACGCTGCGCGATGGTGATGAGATTCTTGTGGATCGGACGCCGCGACCGCTGCGCTCGGGCATCCATGTGATCAGGCTGGATGACGTGTTGCTGGTCAAGCGGCTCGAAACAGGCCCTGGCGGCACCTTGCGGGTAATCTCTGACAACGCGGCTTATCCGCGCATGGAGCGATCAGCGCTGGACGTCGAGATCGTCGGCCGCGTGGTGTGGAAGGGTGGCAGGCTTTGATTTGGCGGCCATTGCAATTCGCGTGAGCAGCCGCCAAATCCAGCTGATGACCCAGCCAGCACTCGCGCCGCCTATGAAGGTGGCGATCATCCCCGTTACGCCGCTTCAGCAGAACTGCACGTTGGTGTGGTGCACGAAGACGATGCGCGGGGCGTTCATCGATGCGGGCGGGGATATCGACAGGCTCAAGCTGGCGGTGGAACGCTCCGGCGTGACGATCGAGAAGCTGTTGGTGACGCATGGTCACATCGACCATTGCGGGATGACCGGTATCCTCGCTCGCGATCTCGGCGTGCCAATCGAGGGTCCGCATGAGGCCGACAGGTTCTGGATCTCGCGGTTGGACGAAGATGGCAAGCGCTGGGGCATCAACGGCGAGGTGTTCGAGCCGACCCGTTGGCTGAACGATGGCGACACCGTCACGATTGGCGAGCTTGAGCTCGATGTAATCCACTGCCCAGGCCACACGCCGGGCCATGTCATCTTCCACCATGCGCCCTCGCGCTTTGCGATCGTAGGCGACGTGTTGTTTCAGGGCTCGATCGGGCGGACCGATTTCCCAATGGGAAATCACCAGGATCTGATCGACTCGATTACGCAAAAACTCTGGCCGCTCGGCAATGACGTGACGTTCGTGCCGGGACATGGCGATACCAGCACGTTCGGGCGCGAGCGCCAGACGAATGCCTATGTGAGCGACTACGCGCTGGCTTGAACTGCGGCGGGCCCGCGCGAGCCCGCCAGCGCTCTTACATGTCCAGTGCGATCGATACCGCCCAGACGCCGAGGCCGAGCAGCGTGAGCATCGTGATCAGGGTGCCGACGGCGCGTAGCGAGCCGAGCTTGCCGCCGTCCATGCCGATGCCGTGGGCGACGCGGCCCAGCATGTAGAGTGCGGTGACGCCTGTCAGGAACGGGTTTCCGGTGCGCGCGAGTTCGATCACCGCAATCATCACCAGCACGATTGGCGTGTTTTCGATGAAGTTGGCCTGCGCGCGCATGCGGCAGACCAGGTCGGCATCGCCGCCATCGCCGATGCTGATCTTCTTGGCGGATCGAACCATGCCGATGCGCATAGACAGCCAGATGTTGATCGCGGCGGCTGCTGCGACGGCGCACAGTGTGATTGGCAGAATTGTCATGTAAACGTGGACTCCCCCTCGGGCGGCCAATTTCGACCGGCTCCCGTGACCTTGCTAGCGCGCGCGAGCTTGCAAAGCATCAGGAAATCCGTATAGGCGCGCCTTCGCCTGCGTTGGGCGAATCCCGTTCCTGTTGCGCTTGTCGCAGCGTACGGGTCCCGACCCCGACTTTCATGGTCGGGTTGGGGCTTGTGCGAGGGTACGGTTTTCCCTATCGCGCCCGAGACAAACGTTAGCAATATTCAGGAACAGGTGCCGAAATGGCCGTCCCCAAAAGAAAGACTTCGCCCTCCCGTCGGGGCATGCGCCGCAGCCATGACGCGCTGTCGCCCGATGCATTCCATGAATGCTCGAACTGCGGTGAACTGAAGCGTCCGCACAACCTGTGCAACGCTTGTGGCCACTATAACGGTCGCGAAGTCATCGCCGTCGGGCTCTAAGCCCATCAACGGGGGGGTATCGGGATCATGAGTCTGCCGCGTATCGCCGTCGATGCGATGGGCGGCGACGTGGGCGTGCGCGTGATGATCGAAGGCGCGGCGCTCGCGCGTCGTCGTCACGATCGTTTCAAGTTCCTGCTGGTCGGGGACGAGGAGCGCATAAAGCAGGCGCTTGAAAACCACCCGAATTTGCGCGGCGCGTCGGAGATCCTCCACGCGCCCGATGTCGTCAGTGGCGACGAAAAGCCGACACAGGCGCTGCGTCGGGCCAAGACCACATCCATGGGCTTGGCGGTCAACGCAGTGAAGGTCGGTGACGCCGGCGCTGCGGTCAGTGCGGGCAATACCGGCGCGCTCATGGCGATGGCCAAGCTTGCCCTGCGCACGATGCCGGGGATCGATCGGCCGGCGCTTTCCGCGCTGTTGCCGACGCTTGGCGATAACGACCTCGTGATGCTCGACCTTGGCGCGAACACCGATTGCGACGCACGCAACCTGGTGCAGTTCGCGATCATGGGCGCGGCTTATGCGCGCATCGTCAGCAATCTCGATGCGCCCCGCGTGCGGCTGCTCAACATCGGAACCGAAGAGAACAAGGGCACCGATTCGCTGCGCGATGCGGCGAACCAGCTCAAGGCGCTGGCGGACGAACTCGCGATGTCGTTCGATGGCTTTACCGAGGCGGACAAGCTTTCGCGCGGCGATGTCGACGTGGTCGTGACCGACGGATTTTCGGGCAATATTGCGCTGAAATCGATGGAAGGTGCGGCGCGCTTCGTGGCCGATCTGCTGCGCCGCAGTTTCTCGTCGTCGTTACGCTCGAAGTTCGGTTTCCTGATCTCGCGTCCGGCGACCGAGCTACTCAAGCATCACCTGGACCCGAACAATCACAATGGCGCGGTTTTCCTTGGACTTAACGGCATCGTGGTGAAGAGCCATGGCAGTGCTTCGGCCGGTGGCGTGGCCAATGCGGTTGCGGTTACTGCCCGATTGCTCGAGGAAAATCTGACCGAACGCATCCAGGCCGACCTCACTCGCGTGGGTGCCGAAGCGATCCGCACAACCGGGCGCGGACGGTCTGCAGCAATGAGCAACGAGAGCGCAGCATGACCATTCGCGCAGTATTTCGTGGCAGCGGTTCGGCCCTGCCAAAGCGGGCGGTGTCGAACGCCGAGATGGCGACGATGGTGGACACGAGCGACGAATGGATCGTCGAGCGCACCGGCATTCGCAATCGCTATATCGCAGGTGAGGGCGAGACCACTTCGACGCTGGCGACCGAAGCTGCGCGCAAGGCTTTGGAATCGGCTGGTATCGAAGCGTCTCGCGTCGATCTGATCGTGCTTGCGACCGCCACGCCCGACCAGACGTTTCCGGCTACCGCGACGATCGTGCAGGACAAGCTGGGCTGCAACGGCGGCGTGGCGTTCGATGTTGCGGCGGTGTGTTCGGGCTTTCTCTATGCGCTGGCGACTGCGGATTCGATGATCCGCACCGGCATGTCGAAGTGCGCGCTGGTGATCGGTGCGGAGACTTTCAGCCGCATTCTCGACTGGGAAGATCGCACCACCTGTGTGCTGTTCGGCGATGGCGCGGGCGCGGTCGTGCTTGAAGCACAGGACGTGGACGAGAGCGATGCGGCGGCCCCGGGGATCATTGCGACCCGGCTGCATGCCGATGGCGCGCACAATGAAATGCTGTTCGTTGATGGCGGGCCTTCGACCACGGGAACGGTCGGCAAGCTACGCATGAAGGGGCCTGAGGTGTTTCGCCACGCGGTCAAAAATCTGGCAAGCGTCCTTGTCGAAGTGCTTGATGCGTCTGGCAAAAAGTCCGACGATATCGACTGGGTCGTGCCGCATCAGGCCAATCTGCGCATCCTCGATGCCACTGCGCGCAAGCTCGGGCTGCCATCCGAAAAGGTCGTGGTGACCGTCAGCCAGCATGCCAACACCAGCGCAGCGTCGGTGCCACTGGCTTATGACACGGCGGTGCTCGACGGGCGGATCAAGCCGGGTGATCTGGTTATGTTCGAAGCGATGGGCGGCGGCTTTACCTGGGGTGCCTGCCTCGCGCGGGTCTGAAGTCTCAAAGTCGGACATATCCCGTCCCGGCAATTCCCGTGCGATTGCATTGCGTTCCATGAAAATGACGTTATCCTGCGTGATGGTGGGTCGTTTTGAAATCAGGGAGAGCGGGGGGAATGCGTTCCATAGGTACTTTGACGCGGGCCGATCTGGCCGAGAGCATCAACCGCAGGGTTGGGCTTTCGCGGGCGGATTCGCTGGAGATGGTGGAGTCGATACTCCGCCATATGTGTGGGGCGCTGGCCGACGGCCAGAACGTCAAGATTTCGGGCTTCGGCACGTTCCTGTTGCGCGACAAGGCGGAGCGGGTGGGGCGCAATCCCAAGACAGGTATCGAGGTGCCAATCACCCCACGCCGTGTCTTGAGCTTCCGCGCCAGTCAGATGCTGAAGGACCGTATCGGCACGGCCTGAGTGCCGTGACGTGAGCGCATCCGAACACACTGATTCTGCGGCAGAACTTCCCGATTTCGGGGATGGGAAGGACGCTGGTGCCCTGCGCACCATCGGTGAGGTGACGAGTGCGCTCGGCATCAAGCAGCATGTTTTGCGGTACTGGGAAGAGCAGTTCCCGACCCTTCGTCCGCTGACGCGGGCGGGGGGGCGGCGCTATTACCGCCCCGAAGATATCGCATTGATAATGCGGATAAATCGCCTGCTGCACCACGAAGGCTATACTATCAAAGGTGCCAAACAGGCGCTGAGTGGAAAGTATGGGGGTTCACGGGGAGGTACCGGGGAGAAGTCGGGGAGACCTACCGGAGATCCGGGTGAAACCGCACGCGTGGCGGCGGGGTCGGTGGCTGGCGGAGAGCCGGATGCCGCATCGTCGAATCCGTTGGCAGAGATACTCGCTTCGATCCGCGAACGGTTGGCTGCTGCGATCGAGGATTAGATCGCCTATTGCACAGCTGAGACGTGCTGAACCCTTGCTCCATGACAAGGCCTGAGGCCCCCGCCTTCGCGGGGGAGCGGTGATAATAGACGGGACGCGCTGTTGCTGTCGGTGCGCGCTGCCGTCAGTCCACCAGTTGCGGACCGAGCGCCGGGTCCAAGTCCCGCGGGCGCTTCAGTTCCACCAGTCGCGCGCCGCCTTCCGCCAGATCCGACCAGCGGTCGATGTCCAGTTCCAACACGGCGAAAGTGGCGGTGGGGAACTTTTCTTCGACCAGATCGCGCAGCGGCGAGCTGCCGTCGTCGGGCACCAGATCAAAAATCAGGTCTTCGAGGCCGGGGTTGTGGCCGACCATGAGGACGCTGGCAGGATCACCCTCTATTTCCTTGAGCAGGTCGATCAGGGTGGCCGAGCTGGCGAGATAGATGCGGCGGTCCCATTCGACCTTGAAGGTGCAGCCCCAGGCTTTGCTCGCTTCTTCGACCGTTTCGGCGGCGCGGACGGCGGGGGAGGCGATCATGCGGTCGAAGGTGCGGCCCGTGTCGCGGATGTAGGCACCCATCGCCTGTGCGCCGCGTTGACCGCGCGCATTGAGCGGGCGATCGAAATCGCGGGCGCGGGCATCGCTCCAGTCCGACTTGGCGTGGCGGAAAAGGGCGAGTGTCTTCACGAAATCCCCTCGGGTCGCTTGGCGGCGGCTTCGGCTCCAGAAACACTGGCGGCGACGCTTTGTAAAGCCGCATCCAGCGTAACGCGGCGGATCGGCGTGCCGGGCGGGAAGGCGCTGAGCAGGCGCGAGGGAAAGGCCGAGGACAGGACGACGAAGTGGCCCTTGTCGTCTGCAGAACGGATCAGGCGACCGAATGCCTGGGCAAGGCGAGCGCGGATGATGCGGTCATCATAGGCCTGGCCACCGCCCCCTTTGCCATGGTTGGCGAGGCGGCGGGCGCGGTGGAGGATCGAGGGTTTGGGCCATGGCACCTGTTCCATGATCACCAGCCGCAGCGAGTGGCCGGGGACGTCGACGCCATCGCGCAACGCGTCGGTGCCGAGCAGCGAGGCGCGCGGATCGTCGCGGAAAATGTCGACCAGCGTGCCGGTGTCGATCGGATCGACGTGCTGCGCGAACAGCGGCAAGCCCCCGCGCGCCAGTCGGTCGGCAATGCGGCCATAGACCGCGCGCAACCGGCGGATCGCGGTGAACAGGCCGAGCGCGCCGCCGCCCGAGGCTTCGATCAAGCGACCGTAAGCAGCGGCAAGGCCGGGAATATCGCCCTTGGCGACATCGGTGACGATCAGCACTTCGGCCTGATTGGCGTAATCGAATGGGCTGTCGGCGGCGAACAGGCGCGGGGCGAGGTCGAGGTGGGGTGCGCCGCTGCGCTGGACTGCGCTGTCCCAGTCGTCACCATCGCGCAGGGTGGCCGAGGTCATCATCACGCCGTGGGCAGGAGCGAGGACAGTTTCGGCGAACGGCTTCATCGGATCGAGATAATGGCGGTGCAAGCCGACATCCCATTCGCGCCCGTCCGAGCGTTCGACGCTGAGCCAGTCGACGAAATCGGGATCGCCGGGGCCGCCGAGGCGGGCGAGCAGCGCGATCCATCCGGCTAGCAGGTCGGTGCGCCAGCCGATGGCACCGCGTGCGCCTTCGATGCGGGCGCGGGCAGGGCCGTCGAGCCAGTCGGGGCCGTCCTCTATCAAGGCTTCGAGGCGGAGCCCCAAGCGGACCAAGGGTTTGCGCAGCGATTCGAGCGCTTCCTGCGCGCGTCCTGCGACTTCGATGAACGCGCCGTCGAGTTGCGCGACTTCGGTTTCAAGCGCGTAGCCCGCGTCCTGTCCGCCGCTTTCATCGCGGGCGTAGGTAAGCGCGCGTGCGGCGCTGAGCAGGTCCTCGATCGGGCCGAGGGGTGTGCCTTCGACGATGCGGGCGAGCCAGCCTTCGGACGGCAGGGCTTCGGCGGCATGGCGGGCCTGTTCGACGGCACGGCCGCCCTCTTCGTCATAGCTGGTGACATCGGCGAGGCGGGCGGAGAGGCCGCGTCTGCGCCCGCGCGATTTGGCTTCGGGGCCGATGACCCAGCGACGCAGCTCGATGGTCTCCGCGCCGGTCAGGGCGGAGGAGAAAGTGGAGTCCGCCGCTTCGAACACGTGGTGGCCTTCGTCGAACACGATCCGCGTCGGGCGTTGTGCCGGATCGCGTCCGCGTGCGGCGTTGACCATGACCAGTGCGTGATTGGCGATGACCAGTTCGGCCTGCGCAGAGGCGCGCGAAGCGCGCTCGATGAAGCATTTGCGGTAGTGCGGGCAGCCGGCGTAGACGCATTCGCCGCGCTGATCGGTCAGTGCCGCAATGCCGCGCTTGCGGAACAGCGTACCGAGCCAGCCGGGCAGGTCGCCGCCGATCATGTCGCCGTCCTGCGAATAGGCGGCCCAGCGCGCGACCAATTGTGCGAGGATTGCCGCGCGTCCGCCAAACCCGCCCTGGAGCGCATCTTCGAGGTTGAGCAGGCACAGGTAGTTCTCGCGGCCCTTGCGCACGACGACGGGCGGCTTGCCGTTACGCTCTGCCGGGAAGGCGCGGCGGCTTTCGCGGCGAAGCTGGCGTTGGAGGGCCTTGGTGAAAGTCGAGACCCAGACGGTGCCGCCCGACTGTTCGGCCCAGAGCGAGGCGGGGGCGAGGTAGCCGAAGGTCTTGCCGGTGCCGGTGCCTGCTTGCGCCAACACGACGTGCGGCTGGCGCAGTGCACCGCGCGGGGCGAAGGTGCGCCCGGTTTCCCGGGCGTATTCGCGCTGGGTGGGGCGGGTTTCTGCGCCTGCGCCGGTAAGTTCGGCAAGGCGGGTGGCAATGGCCTGATCGCTGAGCGTGACTTGCGCGGGCTGCGGGCGTTCGGGCGCTTCTTCCCATTCGGGCAGGCGTGCGAAGAGCCAGCGTTCGGCTTTCTCGGGCTTTTTGATGCGCGGAGTGAGCAGGGTGGACCACGGCCAGCGCATGCGGACCAGCGATTGCAGCGCGGTCCAGGCGCCTTCGCGTTCGGCCCAGTCGGTTCGCTCACACGTGGCGAGAAGGGCTTCGGCGGCTTCCTGCAGCAGCAGGGGCACCTTGTCGTCAGCCACCGGCTCATCCAGCCCTAGCGCGTGGGCCAGGCCCTTGGGGGTGGGGACGACGAACCGGGCTGGGTGAATAAAAGCGTAGAGTTCGAGCAGGTCCAGCCCGGACAAGTCGGGATAGCCGAGGCGACTGGCGACGAGCGGGGCGTTGATCATCAGCAGCGGCGTATCGGCTGCGGCGACGATCGCCTCACCCTTGCCGACACCGCGCGTGCTGTCAGCCATGCCGCCGCGCAGCCAGCAGCCGCCGTGGCTGGCATGGATCGCGGGCAGCGAGAGGGCGGGGCGGACCGTCACCCGCCCTCGATAGAACAGGAATGGAACACGGGGCAAGGGTCCAGCGGCTCGGGCCGGGTGAAATCGGCTTATTTACCGGCGGGCTTAATTCACCCGCCCCGCCGCCGTCCTATGCATCAGTACCAATCTGCAGGGTGTTACTGGCCCTGCCCCATAGTGGAGAATGGGCAATGGCTGTCATCAATACGAACATCAGCGCAATCCGCGCGAGTAACGCTTCGAATTCCGCCAACATGATGCTGGGCACTGCGATGGAACGCCTGTCGACCGGCAAGCGCATCAACGGTGCCAAGGACGACGCGGCTGGCCTGGCCATCGCAACGACCATGACCTCGCAGATCAAGGGCATGGGCCAAGGCATCCGCAACGCTAACGACGGCATTTCGCTCGCTCAGACCGCAGACGGTGCGCTCAACGAAGTGACCGCGATGATGCAGCGGGTTCGCGAACTTGCCGTTCAGGCCAAGTCGGCAACGTACCAGAACACCGACCGCGGTTACATGGACGCCGAGGTTCAGGAACTGAACACGCAAATCAACGACGTGCTCAGCAACGTGAAATTCAACGGCAACAACGTGTTCGGCGCCGCGGACCAATCGTTCACGATCCAGGTTGGCGCGGAAACGACCGATACTGTCGATGTCGTCAGCAAGGGCATTACCGCTGTTGCATTCGATGTGACATCGGTTGCCACCGCCACCACGACGATTACCGGTGTGGACACCTCGCTTGCCGAAGTCAGCGCCGCGCGCGCTTCGTTCGGTGCGGCGCAGAACCGCTTGGAATCGGTGATCAACAACCTCAACGACAATGTCACCAACCTGTCGGACGCACGGTCGCGCATTCAGGATACCGACTATTCGGCAGAAACCACTGCGATGGCCAAGGCCCAGATCCTTTCGCAGGCCTCGACCGCGATGATTGCGCAGGCCAACCAGTCAACGCAGAACGTGCTTTCGCTCCTGAAGTAATTGCCTCCCTCAGGAGCCTCCATGGAAGGGCGGGACCGCGTGAGCGCGGCTCCGCCCTTTCGTTGTGACAGCTTTTGCTTGCGAAACGATGCCCCCCGCGCAAAAGGGCGGGCATCATGACAGACGCCCTGCACACCGCCGCACAGACTTCGAAGGCCTGGCCGTTCGAGGAAGCCCGCAAGATCGTAAAGCGGTATCCGGGCGGCAAACGCGATGCGGCAGGCGTGCTGGTGCCCGTGCTGTTCGAGACCGGCTATGGGCCGTCGGGCCTTCCGCATATCGGCACGTTCCAGGAGGTGCTGCGCACCACGTTCGTGCGGCGGGCTTACGAGACGCTGACCGGGGGGCACCCGACGCAGCTGGTGGCATTTTCGGACGATATGGACGGGCTGCGCAAGGCACCTGACAATGTGCCGAACAAGGCGCTGCTGGAAGCGCATCTTGGCCATCCGCTGAGCCGTATTCCCGACCCGTTCGAGAAGTTCGAGAGCTTTGCCCATCACAACAACGCGATGCTGCGCGCGTTTCTGGATCAGTTCGAGTTCGACTACGAATTCGTCTCGGCATCGGACCGCTACAACGCGGGTGGTTTCGACGAGGCGCTGAAGAACGTGCTGCGCAATTATCAGGGCATCATGGACATCATGTTGCCGACACTGCGCGAGGAACGCCGCAAGACCTACTCGCCGGTGCTGCCGGTGTCGCCGACCAACGGTCAGGTGCTGCAGGTGCCGATCGAAGTGGTCGATGCCGATGCCGGCATCGTGCGGTTTGAGGACGTGACCGGCGAAACGATCGAGCATTCGATCCTGGGCGGCTGGTCGAAGCTGCAGTGGAAGGTCGACTGGGCGATGCGCTGGGTCGCATTGGGCGTCGATTATGAAATGTGCGGCAAGGACCTGACCGACAGCGTCACGCAATCGGGGCGGATTGCCAAGGTGCTCGGCGGACGGCGTCCCGAAGGTTTGATCTACGAGCTGTTCCTCGACGAGAAGGGCGAGAAGATCTCCAAGTCGAAGGGTAACGGCCTGACGATCGAACAGTGGCTGGACTATGGCAGCGAGGAATCGCTGGGGTTCTACCTGTTCCGCGAGCCCAAGAGCGCCAAGTCGCTGCATGTCGGGATCATCCCGCGTGCGGTCGATGAGTACTGGCAGTTCCGCGAGAAGCTGGCCGAGCAGCCGGTCGAACAGCAACTGGGCAATCCGGTGTGGCATTTGTTGCGCACCAATGGCGAGCGCGCAGGGGCGGGCGAGCGGTTGCCGGTGACGTATGGGCTATTGCTGAACCTGGTCGGCGTGCTGGGGGCGAGTGCGACGCGCGAGCAAGTGTGGTCGTATCTTGGCAATTACGTCGAGGATGCGCGGCCCGAGGCGCATCCGGCGCTTGACGTGCTGGTGACCTGTGCGCTGGCCTACAACCGCGATTTCGTCGCGCCGACCCTGCAGAGGCGCAAGCCGGAGGCGGGCGAGGCGCTGGCGCTGGCGGCGCTCGACGAGGCATTGGCGGGCATGTCGGACGATGCGACGGCGGAGGAATTGCAGAACATCGTCTATGAGATCGGCAAGGACCCGCACTATGGCTTCGAGGCCTTACGCGACTGGTTCAAGTGTCTTTACGAGACGCTGCTGGGATCGGCGCAAGGGCCGCGCATGGGCAGCTTTATCGCATTGTACGGCGTGGGTAATACGCGCAAGCTCATTGCCGAGGCGCTTGACTAGCCTTTAGTCCTCGCGATCCACGCGCGGACTTTGGCTTCGAGCACGGGCATCGGGAGCGCGCCGCTGCCGAGCACCTGATCGTGGAACTGGCGGATGTCGAAGCGGGGGCCGAGGGTGGTTTCGGCTTCCTTGCGCAGGCGCTGGATCGTCAGTGCGCCGATCTTGTAGGCGAGGGCCTGGCCCGGGTTGGCGATGTAGCGATCGACTTCGGCCTCGGCATCGCTGCGGCCCATGCCGGAATTGTCGAGCATGTATTTAACCGCCTGTTCGCGGCTCCAGCCCTTGGTGTGGAGGCCAGTGTCGACGACCAGCCGCATGGCGCGGAGCATCTCGTCATCGAGCGTGCCCCAGTGTTGCATGGGGTCTTCGTAGAAGCCCATCTGGTAGCCCAGCGTTTCGGCATAGAGCGCCCAGCCTTCGATGTAGGCGGTGTTGCCGCCGAAGCGCTGGAAATCGGGCAGGCTTTCGTTTTCCTGCGCGAGGCTGATCTGGAAGTGATGGCCGGGCGCACCTTCGTGGAGGTAGAGCGTGGCGACGCCGGTGAGGAAGCGGCTTTTCAGGTCATAGCTGTTGAAGAAGAACACGCCCGGTTGGCTGCCGTCGACCGAACCCTGCGCGTAGCTGCCGCCCGCTTCGAAGCGGGCGCGGTAGGCGGGGTAGGACTGGATCTGCAACGGGGTGCGGGGCAGATGGAGGAAGTAGCGCGGGGCGAGCGTATCGACCTTGCGGCCGACCGCGCGGAAGCCCTGCGCCAATTCTTCCTCGGTGCGGGGGTGATACTTCGGATCGGTGCGGATGCGTTCGAAGAACGCGGGGAGCGGGCCGGTGAAGCCGAGCTGGAGCTTGACCGCCTCCATCTTCGCCTGGATCTGCGCCACTTCACGCAGCCCGAGATCGTGTACCGCAGCGGGATCAAGGTCGAGCGTGGTGTGGACGCGGGCCAGCAGGCGGTAAAGCTTGTCGCCGCCGGGAAGTGACGAAAGACCGACCGTTTCGCGCGCGGCGGGGCGGTAGTCCTCGGCGAGGAAGCGGCGCAGGGTGCGGTAGGCTGGGTAGATGCCGTGCGTGGTGACATCGGTGAGTTCACGCGTCAGCTTCGTCCGTTCGGCTGGTGGGATCGAAGCCGCAAACTGGCGGGCGGGCGCGGTGAACGGGGAACGCGCGACCGGCTGGGCCAGCAGGCCGTCGATCTGGACAATCATGTTGTCGACGGTCAGGCGCGGTTCGGTCACGCCGCTGGCCATGCCTTCGCGGAAGCGGGCTATGGCCTGGTCGATCACGCGCGGAAAGGCGCGGTGGCGGGCGATCAGCAGGTCGTAATCGGCAACTGTATCCAGCGCGAGGCCGCTACCGGGGGCGGACAGTTCGGGGTATGCTACATGGAAGCCGCCGAAATGGTTGAACGGCTGCACCGCGAGCTGGGCCTGAACATCGCGGGCGAGCACCGCGCGTTCGCTGCGTTTGGCATCTTCGAACACGGCGCGCGAGATGCGGTGCCGATCATCGAGCCGCGCGGCTTCGATGCGCGCAAGGTCTGCGAGCGCGCGGGCGTTGGCATCGCGCCGCAAACGTTCGAGTTCCGGGGTGAACAGCAGTTCGAACTGGCGCACGGGTACGTGCTGGCCCTGTTCGAGCGCGCCCAGCGGGTCGAGTGCCATGCTTTCACGCGCGTCTTCGGCAAAGATCCGGTCGAGCGCGGTGTTGGCCGAAAGCTGCGGGGTCGCGGGAGGGGCACCATCGATCCTTGCACGGGGCGTGGGTTCGAGCGGGGGTACTTTGCCGGAGAGGGCAGGGGCGCAACCCGATAGTGCGAACGCCAGCGCGATCGCGGCAAGGATAGGGCCGCGCTGGCTTACGACCACGGCCGCGCCCGATACCACCTTGTCAGAACGTATTTCGTGCCATGAACGACCGGAGTCCCGGCGTGCATCGCGTTGGGGTTGGGTGAGCCGTCGGGCTTCATGTTGTTCCAAATCAGGAGGGCACCGGGCTGTGGTGGAATCGTCAGGTCGAGGCGGGTAAATTCGGTGATCCCACCCTCCTCGACGTGATTGAGATAGGCCATCGCAGTCCAGCTACGCTGGCCACCACGCTTTTGTTCCGAATCCCAGAATGGCTGACTGGGCAGGAAGTGGTCGTAATGACTGCGAAATTCCTGACCTGGCGTATAGCGCTGTCCCTGGATGGTCTCGCCGAACGTTGGGTCGATGCCCATCAAGTCGTCGATACGGCGCTGGAGCATGAGGACGAAAGGGTCGAACGGATCGACATCGCCGCTATAGCTGGTGCGGCCGCTGCCATCGGTACCTTTGTATGTGTGTGACGGTCGTGCGACGCTATCCACGATTGCAATCAATCGCGCACATTCATCCCATGTGAAAAAGTCCGCGACGCCGAATATCTCGAGCCCATCGACCGGGATGCGATAGGCGCCCGGATCACCGGACAGGCGCTTGCGCACAGTATCGCCGACCTGCCGCAGCGACTTCTGTTCCGATGAAATGGCTGATTTGCGGTTGAAGATCGTCATGGTCCAAGACGACATGCTTGATCAGCCGGATCAGCGCAAGTCCACGTTGATTGGTCCGGATTGGACACATGGTGACGATTCCATCAAGCATTTAGCGTCACGATCGTTTAACCATGATGACAACGTGAAATCGATTGGGTCGCCGATCGCATTGCTTGTGGTTTCGATGGCTGCCGCTTGGGCAACGGCAGTGTCGAACGCTTGGCCGGGGGGTCGGGATAAGCATGCGGCCGAAGTTTGGAAGGATTGGGGCTTGAGCGCCTACATCGATACGCAGCCTGCAGGCTTGCAGCTTGCCGTTTCGCTATATGCTCTTCGCCGGAAGCGCGATGCTGTAGCTGATCGCAAGGGTCTTTTCGGCGAACCGGGTTGGGACATCCTCCTGGATCTGTTCATCGCTGAGAAGCGCCGGTCCGAGCTGCAGGTGTCGAGCGTCTGTCTCGATGCCAGCGTGCCTTCAACCACGATCCTGCGCTGGATCGCCAGGCTTGAACGTGATGGCCTGATTTACCGTATTGCGGACAACAGCGATGCGCGCCGTCGCTATGTCAGGCTGACCGATGATGGGCGCGCGCTCATGCAATCGGTGTTCAATGCCATTGGCAGCGTCCCCGCCTGACAAAACGAAGACGCCCCGCGCAGGTTGTGCACGGGGCGTCTGTTCGCTTGCCGAAGACTTCCGTCTTGGGCGGATTTACCAGAAGAAGTCGTAGATCACGTCTGCCACTTCGCCCGTGTAAGTGTCCACCAGCAGCACGTCGTCGTAATAGCGGACCCAGCGATACCCGGCGTAAGCCGGCGGCAGACGGTAAGACCACGGATCGTTGATCCAGTAGTTGTTGCCGTAGAAGCCCGAGTTCAGAAAGAACCCGATCGACAGGCGGCTGTAGTTGTAGCCGCGGTACGGCGCGTTGTAGCGCGGCAGCCGGTAGTGGTTGCGATTGGAGCTGCGATAGGAACTCCAGTTGTAGCGGTTGTCGCGACGCCAATCGTTGCTCCAGCGGCGGTCGTTGCGATCGTTGCCGCGCCAGCTGTCGCCGCGATAGTTGTTATCCCTGCGCCAGTTGTCGCCACTGCGGTAGTCGCGGTTGCGATCACGATCCGAGTAAGACGGATTGCGGCCGTTCCAGGTCGTCCCGCGATCGCGATTGGTGCTGCTCCAGTTACGGTCGCGGTTGCCATCGCGATCACGGTTCACATCGCGCGTTTCGGTGCGCGTCGGACCCGAGCCGTTCCAGCGGTTGCCATCCCAGCCGCGTTCCGGGGTGCGGGGCGTGGCTGCGCGCTCGGCCTGCTGCGGGCGGTTTACCGTGCCGCGTTGCCAATCGCGGCCGGGGCGCTCGGTGGTTGCGCGATCCTGCGTGCCCCAACGGGGTGCGTTTTCCGCATTGCCACGGCCTTGCCAGTTCTGCGTAGCAGGGCGTTCGACGCGAGCCGGTTGACCTGGCTGCACGACGCGCGGTTGCGGTGCTTGCTGCGTACGGACCTGGGCCTGAGCTTGCGCGCGATAATCGCCACCGCCGCGTTGACCGTCATTGCGCTGGCCCCGTTCGCCGCCGCGCTCGCCGCCCCACGAACGACCGCCGCGTTCCTGACGCTGCTGGTCTTGCGCAAAAGCGGTTGCGGGAAGCGCCGTCGCGATCATCGCTATCGCTAGCGCACCCAAGGCGCTGTTCTTGAAGAATGATTTGCCGGACATGGTCGCCGACCCTTTCCCGATCTGGTGCCGCAAACATTTTGCGACTTGATAACCGGGGTTTAACCGATTCGCGCTGTCCGATGTCTGAACCGCCTTGGTAGCCTTTCATTCAGGTTTGCGGTTGGTTTGATGAATGGGAGAGGGAAGGGGTAAAGGGGTTCGCGCAGAGGCGCAGAGGAGGCAGAGAGCGCGGAGGAGGAAGGCGCGAGGGGCTTGTCTCCGGCCGATAGGCCCTTGCCAATTCGGTACTGGCTCCCAGTATGTCCTGGGTTGTTGCGGCTTCGCCTAGCGCTAGATTCTGTTAGCCTTCTCCGCGCTCTCTGCCTCCTCTGCGTCTCTGCGCGAAACCCTTCCTGTGTCTCGACTTCGCTCGACACCAACGGGAGCGGGTTTACAAAGACTGAGCGTGGGAGGCATCGTTGCGCTCGTTGGTCGGTCTCCATAGGGGGTGGTATCATGAAGTTCGCGCTGTTTGCAGTTGCTGCGTTCGTTCAGGGTTCGGTTGCGATGGCGGCACCTGCTGCGACATTGGCCGACCTGTCGTGGCTGCAGGGGTCATGGGAAGGCGAGGGGATCGAGGGTGCGCCTGCGCTCGAGGCCTATGCTTCGGCGGCGGGCGGCCAAATGGTCGGGCACTTTCGCCAGTTGAACAAGGATGGGTCGGTGATGTTCTACGAACTGATCACCATCG
Source organism: Novosphingobium hassiacum (assembly GCF_014196055.1). Taxonomy (GTDB): domain Bacteria; phylum Pseudomonadota; class Alphaproteobacteria; order Sphingomonadales; family Sphingomonadaceae; genus Novosphingobium; species Novosphingobium hassiacum. Next base: position 377,655 of record NZ_JACICY010000003.1, on the reverse strand, counting down.
TCGAGCAGGGCGGGTCGCTGGCCTACAGGCTCAAGCATTTCAACGCCGACCTGACCGGCTGGGAAGCCAAGGACGAAGTCGAGGCCTTCCCGCTGACAGCACGTGGCAACGGGCGCTGGGATTTTTCGGGGTTGGTCTACGAACGCAGCGGACCGGACGCGATGACCGCGAGCGTTGTGGTCAACGGAGCTGGTGGCAAGCAGGAAACGCTGGTGTTCCGCTTCCGCCGCAAGTGAGCGGAGCGGAACACCTGTAGCGACGGATCAGCGCGTCAGCTTCTTGTAGGCAAGGCGCGTCGGACGGTCGGCGGCATCGCCGAGGCGGCGGCGCTTGTCTTCTTCGTAGGCCGCGAAGTTGCCTTCGAACCATTCGACGTGGCTGTTGCCTTCGAACGCGAGGATGTGCGTGGCGAGACGATCGAGGAAGAAGCGATCGTGGCTGATGACCACGGCGCAACCTGCGAAGTTCTCGATCGCGTCTTCCAGCGCGCCCAAGGTTTCGACGTCGAGATCGTTGGTCGGTTCGTCAAGCAGGAGGACGTTGCCGCCGAGCTTGAGCATCTTGGCCATATGGACGCGGTTGCGTTCACCGCCTGAAAGCTTGCCGACGTTCTTCTGCTGGTCCTGGCCCTTGAAGTTGAACGCACCGACATAGGCGCGGGTGGACATCTCCTGCTTGTTGACGGTCATGTAATCGTGACCGTCGGAGATTTCCTGCCAGACGTTGTTCTTGGGGTTGAGGTCGTCACGGCTCTGGTCGACGAAGCCGAGGTGGACGGTCGAGCCGATTTCCACGGTGCCCTCGTCAGGCTGTTCCTTGCCGGTGAGGATTTTGAACAGCGTCGATTTACCCGCGCCGTTCGGCCCGATGATGCCGACGATGCCGCCCGGGGGCAGCATGAACGACAGGTTTTCAAACAGCAGCTTGTCGCCATAGGCCTTGGTGATGCCCTTGGCTTCGATCACCTTGCCACCGAGACGTTCGGGGACTTGAATGACGATCTGGGCCTTGCCGACGGCGCGGTTGTCCTGCGCGTTCTGCAGTTCCTCGAACTTGCGGATACGCGCCTTGGACTTGACCTGGCGCGCGGCAGGCGTCTGCCGGATCCATTCGAGTTCGCGTGACAGTGCCTTCTTCTTGCCGCTCTCTTCGCGGTCTTCCTGTTCGAGGCGCTTGGACTTCTTCTCGAGGTAGGTCGAGTAATTGCCCTCGTAAGGGAAGTACTTGCCGCGATCGAGTTCGAGAATCCAGCCGACGACGTTATCGAGGAAGTAGCGGTCGTGGGTGATCATCAGCACCGCGCCGGCATATTCCTTGAGGTGGTTTTCGAGCCATTCGACGGATTCGGCGTCGAGGTGGTTGGTCGGCTCGTCGAGCAGGAGGATGTCCGGCTTCTGGATGAGCAGGCGGGTCAACGCGATGCGGCGGCGTTCACCGCCCGAGAGGCTGTCGACCGGCCAATCGCCGGGGGGGCAGCGCAAGGCTTCCATCGCGATCTGAAGCTGGTTGTCGAGCGTCCAGCCATCGACTGCGTCGATCTTGTCCTGAAGCTCGCTCATCTCCGCGCCGAGGGCGTCGAAGTCGGCGTCTTCCTCGCCCATCTCCATGCCGATCTGGTTGAAGCGATCGACCATGTCGGCAGTAGCGCGCGCGCCTTCCTTGACGTTTTCGAGCACGGTTTTGGTCGCATCGAGCTGGGGTTCCTGCTCGAGATAGCCGACGGTGATGTGTTCGCCCGGCCAGGCTTCGCCGGTGAAGTCCTTGTCGATCCCGGCCATGATCTTGATCAGCGTGGATTTACCCGCGCCGTTCGGGCCCACGATGCCGATCTTGGCACCCTGGTAGAACTGCAGGCTGATGTCGCTGAGCACGGGCTTTGGAGCACCGGGGAAGGTCTTCGTCATGTTCTTCATGACGTAGGCATATTGGGCAGCCATATCGGGTCCTTGGGAAAATGGCGGAAATGAGTTGCGCCGCCTCTATCCGAGCGCGGGGGCGCGGGCAAGCGGGGTTCATTTGGGAAGGGCTTCGGTGGGGCTTGGCAGGGGCTGAGTGGAAATATAGGCTCAGTTTCATGCGAAACAAACTTTGCGCCGCTGCGCTCTCCGTCCTTGTCCTGTCCACCGCTACACACGCGCAGGAGATGAAGGGCGACGTTGCATGGGACATTCTGGCGGGCCTGACGAGCGAAGTCGGGCCGCGCATGGCGGGCAGCGAGGCCGAGGCGCGGGCGCGGGTCTGGGCGCAGACGCGGTTGACCGCGCTGGGCTTTACCGGGGTGGCAAGCGAGCCGTTTCCGATCCGGGGCTATGTTCGCGGGCGCGATGAGGCGAGCCTGACTGCGCCGATGCCGTTCAGGCTGGCGGTGACCGCGCTGGGCTATAGTGAGACGACGCCGGACAAGGGGATCGAGGGCGATGTCGTGTATTTCGCCACGCTCGATGCGCTCAAGGCCGCGCCTGCCGGATCGCTCAACGGCAAGATCGCGTTCATCGATCATGCGATGAAGCGGAGCCAGGACGGCAGCGGTTATGGGCCTTATGGACAGGTACGACGCGCGGGGCCTTCGATCGCTTCGACAAAGGGCGCGGCTGGCGTGGTCATCCGGTCGATCGGGACCGACAGCCACCGCAATCCGCACACCGGGGTGACGAACTTCCCAGAGGGCGTGAAGCCTATTCCGGCAGGCGCGGTGTCGAATCCGGACGCGGACCTGATCGCGCGGATCGCGGGCAGCGGAAAGCCGATGCGAATATCGCTGACGCTTACGGGCAAGACTACGCCCAACATGACATCGGGCAATGTGATCGGCGATCTGGTCGGGAGCGACCCTTCGCTTCCGCCGATCCTGGTCGGATGCCATCTGGATAGCTGGGATCTGGGGACGGGCGCAATCGACGATGCGGCCGGGTGCGCGATCATCACTGCAGCAGCGTTGAAGGCGCAGGAGGGCGGTAAGCTGCTGCGCACGATCCGGGTGTTGTGGGCAGGGTCGGAAGAGATCGGCGGCTTTGGCGGAAAGGCCTATGCGGACAAGCACACGGAGCCGCACGCGCTGGCGATGGAGAGCGACTTTGGCGCGGCGAAGGTGTGGCGGGTTAACACCAACTTCTGGACGAGCAACAAGGTGCTGGCCGACAGGATCGCCGACTCGCTTTCGCCGATGGGGATCGTTCGCGGCTCGGGTCCGGTAGAGGGTGGCACCGATGTCGAGCCGGTGATCGAGAAGCAGAAGCTGGCGGTGGTCGATCTCAATCAGGACGGGACGCACTACTTCGATCTGCACCACACGCCCGACGATACACTCGACAAGGTCGATCCGGCTGAACTGGCGCAGAATGTCGAGGCGTGGTCGCGAGTGCTGAAGATCGTGGGCAACGAGCCGGGGGTTATCGCGCCCTAATCGAGGTCTTCGGGGAACTCGACTACCGTCGTGACCCCGTTGCTGCCATCGACGTACAGGGTGCCGTTGAGCTGCGAGGCGAAGCCGCGGATGATCGTGGTGCCCAGGCCCTTGGTCCTGGCCGAGCTTTGGTCTTCCTCGATGAAGCCGCGCCCGTTGTCGGCGACGGTCAAGCGCAGGCGGCCCTCATCGATGCGGGAGAGGGTGAGGTGGACCTGCCCGGGCTGGCCTTCGGCGAAGGCGTGCTTGATCGAATTGGTCAGGACTTCGGTGACGAGCAGCATCAGCGTCATCATCCGGTCGACCGCGATGCGGGCATCGACAGCCTCGACCGTGACGGCGACGTGGGTTGCGCCCGCGACGTCCTGCGCCTGCCGAACGACCTGGCCGATCTGGTCGGTGAGTGCGGTCTGGCGTGCGGCGGGATCGTAGAGCTGGCGGTGGACGCGGCCCATCAGTTCGATGCGGGCGTTGGCGCTATCGACCAGAGCAAGCGCCGAGCCGGGTTCGCGTTCGATCCGGCGGCGTTGCAGGCGCAGCATCGACGAAATCGAGGCGAGGTTATTGGCAACGCGATGCTGCAGTTCTTTGAACAGCAAGGTCTGATGGTTGGCCATCTCTGAAAGCTGGCGCTGGTTTGCGACGAGTTGCTGCTGGCGGCGCAAAAGCCCGTCGATCAGTGCGATGTCGACCGCCACCACGAACGCATAAAAGGTTAGCGCGGTTAGAACCGGGCGATCGGCGTGAAACGAGTGGAACGGCGGAATGAACCAGTACCACGCGGAAAGCCCGCTGAGTATGGCGCAGAGCACGCCGGGGCCGCGACCCGCGATGAACGTGCTCAGGATTACGACCGGGAAGAACGTCAGGAAAGGGAAGCCGGGCGGCAACATGCTGTCCGACGCAAACCGGACGATCGTGGCCAAGCCCGCCAGCAGGATTGCCGCGCCGTAACGAGGCACGATGCCGCGAATGGGGCGAAAAATTGTACGCGGCACCGAGTTCATCTTACGCGTCTGTGCCAGCGACTTTTGCCAATTGCAAATAGTTCGCGAAAAGGGCCCCTGCAGCGGGGGCCCTTCAACACGGTTCGTTGTGGGAACACCCAGTTCAGATGCGTTCGATGATGATCGCTGGCGCCATGCCGCCCGCCGCACACATCGTGACGAGACCGTAGCGTCCGCCCGAGCGTTCGAGCTCATCGAGCGCAGTGCCGATCAGGATCGAGCCGGTTGCGCCGATCGGGTGGCCGAGCGCCATAGCGCCGCCGTTGATGTTGACCTTCTCACGCGGCAGGTCGAGATCACGGATGAACTTTTCGGCGACGACGGCGAACGCCTCGTTGATTTCCCAGACGTCGATGTCGGCAACGGTCAAGCCGGCCTTGGCGAGGACCTTCCTGGCGGCGGGCACGGGCGCGTTGAGCATCAGCGTGGGATCGTCGCCCTGGTTGGCATAGGCAACGATGCGCGCGCGCGGCTTGAGGCCGTGCTTTTCGGCATAGGCGGGTGAAGTGATAAGCAGCGCGGCTGCGCCATCGACGACGCCCGACGAATTGCCGGCGTGATGGAAGTGCTGGATCTCAAGATCCGGATAGCGGCGGTTGATCTGCTTGCGGAAAGTGGTGCCGCCAAGATCGAAATCGGCAACGCCTGCAAAGCTGGGCTTGAGCGCGGCGAGGCCTTCGGCAGTGGTTTCGGGGCGGGGAAATTCCTCACGGTCGAGTGCCACCGAGCCGTCCTCGTTAAGGACCGGGACGACCGACTTGTCGAAGCGGCCTTCCTTGATCGCCATGTCTGCCCGCTGCTGGCTGACCAGCGCCAACGCATCGAGAGCTTCGCGTGAAATGCCTTCGATGGACGCGATAGCGTCGCCGCATACGCCTTGGTGCGATTGTGGATGCAGCGCGTCCAGGGCCATGTTGCCCGAGCCCATGCCGAACGGCTTGAACCCGGCGTTCGCCTGTTCCGCGCCGTGGCTGGCTTGGAAGCTCATCATCTCGGTGCCGCCCGCGATAACGCAGTCTTCCATGCCGGACATGACCGACGCGCATGCAAGGTTGACCGAGGTGATGCCGCCGCCGCAGAAGCGATCGAGCGTGGTGCCGCTGGCCGAGATATCATACCCCGCAGCAAGCGCCGACATGCGGCCAAGATCGCCGCCCTGCTTGCCGACTTGCGATGAGGTCGACCAGATGATGTCGTCGACCGTCGCGGTATCGAGATCGTTGCGATCCTTCAGCGCCTTGAGCACGGTCGCGGCAAGGTGCTGCGGATGCAGGTGCGAAAGCGCGCCCTTGCCGGGCTTGCCTACGCCACGCGGGGTGCGAACGGCGTCGATGATCAGGGCGTCAGGCATCGGGGCTCTCCGTCGAGTTGTTTAATCAATCGATTAACCTGCGAGGCTGGCGCGCGCAAGTACAATTCGAAGGCTCGACAGTGTTTCACGGCCATGCCAGCAGTGTTGTGAGACTTTGGCAAAGTGAGAGAGGGTTAAGCTTGATCTGGTGGAACAATGAGATGCCGGCGATGGAGCGACTGACTGCGCTGGGTGATGGCCGTCTTTCGGGGCATCTGGGTATCGAGTTCGTCGATTGCGGCGATGATTGGCTGCGTGCGCGAATGCCGGTCGATCAACGGACGCATCAGCCTTACGGACGCTTGCATGGCGGGGCTTCGGTGGCGCTGGCAGAAACCGTCGGGTCGGTCGCCGGGGCATCGGTGATCGATCCGGATCGGTTCGGCGCCGTCGGCATGGAGATCAACGCCAATCACCTTCGGCCGGCGCGCGACGGCTGGGTCTATGCGACCGCCCGGCCCGAGGCCATAGGCCGTACCACGCAAGTCTGGTCGATCAGGATCGAGGACGATGCGGGCAAGCTCGTCTGCATTTCGCGGCTGACCCTGGCGGTCATTCCGCTGGACCGCAAATAACCTATGATAATGAACTAATTATCGGAACCAACAGGCGGCACCGGCATTTGAGGCGGCAGGTGCCACAGACATGCATGATAATCGTACAGACAAAAATTTCTTTTCCGGATCTGCAACTCACGCCGACATACCGCTCGATCCAGCGGTGACCGGATTTCGCGAGCGGCATCCCGACGATACATTCGAAGGGGCCTCCGGCGTGTTGTACGAGCAAGCAATGGCCAAGACGCGTATGGCGATATGCCTTTGTGATCCCCATCAGGCCGACATTCCCATCGTGTTCGCAAACGCTGCCTTCAGGGACCTGACCGGTTACGAACAGGACGAGATCGTCGGCCATAACTGCCGTTTCTTGCAGGGGCCGGATACGGATCGCGACGCCGTGGCACGCATTCGAACTGCCGTCGAAAAAGAAGAAGTCTGCGTTGTCGAATTGCTGAATTATCGCAAGGACGGCACGCCGTTCTGGAATGCGCTGCACCTTGGCCCGGTCTATGACGCGGATGGTCGGCTGGTCTATCTGTTCGGCAGCCAGTGGGACGTGACCGAAGTGCGCACCGCGCGCGCCGACGAACGCCATGCGCGCGAGTTGGCGCGGGAACTCTCCCATCGCATGAAGAACATGTTCGCGGTGATCGGTGGTATCGTCAACTTTACCGGGCGCGCACGCGGCATCGAAGGTGAAGCGCGCGAGATCAATGAGCGTATCCAGGCGCTGGGCCGTGCCTATGAAACGACGCTTGACGACTCGCACCGTGGCTCGGTCGAGGTCGGGCAGGCAGTTCGCGCGGTGCTGGCGCCTTACGACCCAGATGCGAATTGCTTTGCGTTCGACGGCAACGGGCTGCGATCCGACTTCGCGTCGGTATCGGTGCTGGGGTTATCGCTGCACGAGCTTGCCGTCGATTCGATCAGGCATGGTGCGCTTGCGAGCGCAAGTGGCCGGGTGTTTGTCAGCTGGACGAAAATGACGACTGACGAGGGTGCGGCAATCCGTATCGACTGGGTCGAACAAGGTGGCGGGCCGCGCAAGGTGCCAGCCGCGCCGTCCGACGGGATTGTCGATCGAATGCTGGAATCGGCAAGAGGGGGCATCGTGCGCGAGTGGCATGAGGATGGAATGCGGGCATGTTTGAACATACCCCTGAGGGAGACCGCGCAGTGACGCTGTTGCGGTCTTCAGGCAACGAACCCTGTCGCGTGCTGGTGCTCGATGACGAGCCGCTGATCCTGCTCGACCTGGAGTTTGCGGTCGAAGATGCCGGTTGCAAGCCAATGACCGCGCTCGATTTGGTCGAGGCCTTACGGATCGTCAAGAACAACGCGATTTCCGCTGCCATTCTTGATGTGTCGCTCGGGCGCGGCCAGACTTGCGAGCAAGTCGCGCGGACATTGTCCGCGATGGGTGTGCCCTATGTCCTGCATACGGGCGATCTGGATCGCATGGATGAGACGGTTCGCGAACTGGGCGGGACACTCGTACCCAAGCCGACGCCGGCAGCGGTGGTCGTCGCGCGCGCGCTCGAGCCGCTCTCGAAGCGATTGTCCTGACGGTTTTGCGCTTGTGCGGGTTGCCAGTGTCGCGCCAATGACGGACCATGATGGCATGGCGTCGGGGCCGGACTTCAGGGACGATCAGACAATGCAGGACCGCGTTCTCCCGTTACGGGGAATCCACAATTTTCGGGACTACGGCGGATATGCGGCGCGCGGCGGTCGGCTGCGGCGGGGCGTGCTGTGGCGTTCGGGTCAGCATTGCGATGCGTCGCCCGAGGACCTGGACGTGGTGCACGAACTGGGATTGGGCACGGTGTTCGATCTGCGCGGGGACAGCGAGCGCGCCGCCAATCCGTGCTTGAGGCATCAGGATTTCGCGGGCGAAGTGCTGTTTCATCCCGGCGAAACCGCGAGCGAACACGGGCGCGCGGTGCACGAAGAAGCAGCGCGCGGCGTGGTAACGGCCGAAGACGCGCGAAAGGCGATGTTGCGGTTGTACGAACAGCTCGCATATCGCGAAGTCCTGGTCGGGACGTTCCGGTTGTACTTGAAAACGCTGGCAACTCGCGATGCACCCAGCCTGCTGCATTGCCTTGCGGGCAAGGACCGGACCGGCGTTGCCGCCGCGATCGTGCACAGCGTGCTTGGGGTTCACCATGACGACATCGTCGCGGATTATCTGCTGACCAACACTGCGGGCGATGCCGAGGCGCGGATAGCAGCGGGCGCTCGGCATGTGCGCAGCGGCTTTGGCCGGAGCATGGACGATGCTGCCGTGCGCGTGCTGATGGGGGTGGAGGCTGCGTTCCTCGACCGCGCGTTCAAATCGATGACAGAGCGGCACGGGTCGGTCGAGGGTTACGCGCGCGATATGCTGGGGCTGACGCCGGAAATGCTGGCCGGGCTCGAAGCGCGGCTGGTCGCCTAGAATTTCTATACGATAGCTGCGGAAAAAGAGGGGTGGGCGGACTCGCTTTTGGGCTCGGTCCTGCTTATCTCGCGGGGCTCTGGAGGAGTTCCCATGGCGACGACGCACAAGACCCGCATGCTGATCATCGGTTCCGGCCCGGCTGGGCTGTCCGCGGCCATCTATGGCGCGCGCGCCGGGATGGAGCCGATCGTGGTGCAGGGGCTGCAGCCCGGCGGACAGCTGACGATCACCACCGATGTCGAGAACTATCCCGGTTTCCGCGACGTGATCCAGGGGCCGTGGCTGATGCAGGAGATGCAGGCGCAGGCAGAACACGTCGGCACACGGATGATGTGGGATACGATCCTCGACGTCACCATGGACGGATCGCCGTTCCGCGCGACGGGCGATAGCGGCGACATCTACGAAGGCGACGTGCTGGTGATCGCCACGGGCGCGCAGGCCAAGTGGCTGGGCGTTGCCGGAGAGCAGGAGTTTTCGGGCAAGGGCGTTTCGGCCTGCGCGACCTGTGACGGGTTCTTCTATCGCGGCAAGAAGGTCGTGGTCATCGGCGGCGGCAATACGGCGGTCGAAGAGGCGCTGTACCTGACCAACCATTCGCCCGACGTGACGCTGATCCATCGCCGCGATTCCCTGCGTGCCGAGCGTATTCTGCAGGAGCGGTTGTTCGCGCATCCCAACGTCAAGGTGCTGTGGAATCAGAAGGTCGACAGCTTCGTGGGCGAGGTGGGCAAGGGCCTGACCGGCGTAAAGCTGGTCGATACGGTGACCGGCGCTGAATCGGTGGTCGATACTGATGGCGCGTTCGTCGCGATCGGGCATGCGCCCGCGACAGAACTATTCAAGGACAAGCTGGAACTGGACGATGGCGGCTATATCGTGGTCGAACCCGGCACGCCCAAGACGGCGATCCCAGGCGTTTTCGCGTGTGGTGACGTTATGGACCAGATCTACCGGCAGGCGGTGACGGCGGCGGGTACGGGCTGCATGGCCGCGCTCGATGCCGAGCGGTTCCTGGCCGAGATGGAGTTCAAGGCCTCGCAGGCGGTTCCGGCGTAAGCGCCGCGACGAGCCGCGCGAACAGCCATTCGCGCGATGTGTCGTCGGAAAAGCTGTGCGAGTGGCTGTCGATCCGCGTGATGCGCGGGTCGGCTGGATCCCATGCATCGGCAAACATCTGCGCGGTGCGATCGCCGGTTGCGAGCAGGATCTGGACGGGGCCGGTGAAGCGATCGAGTGCGGCCTGCATCTCTGAGACCAGCCCTGCGGGAGCGGCGGACGGCGCGGCGGCGCTGCGCAAGCCTTTGGCGAGCTTGGCGAGATTGACCCCGCCGGTGAGCAGACGCCAGATTTCGCGCGGGTTCGTCAGCTTGGCGAGGTAGCGGCTACGGATGGCGGCGGCGGGCATCGCATCGGGCGCGGATTCGCCGTCGATGGTCCACGGATTGGCAAGCACGAGCGCGTTTATGGGCAAGCCTTGCGCGAACAGCATCAGCGCTGCGGCGGCGTCGCAATTGCCGAACGCGACGATGTGGGTGAGGTGCGGCGCAGCGGCGAGGAAAGCTTGGGCTGCGGCGGCGATGTCGGGCCTGGAGTGGCGGAAGGTGGGGTTTTCGCCGTTGCTGTCGCCGACGCCTCGGCGATCGTAGCGGAACACGGGGAAGCCTGCGTCGGCAAGCCGCGCGGCGAGTTGCGCCTGCCCGTTCCACGCGCCCGAGCGCAGTTCATTGCCTCCCGAGACGAGCAGCAGGCCGGAAGAGCCGCTGGCCGCGCCGATATCGAGCGTGCCCACGAGTGTTGCACCTTCGCACACGAATGTGAGGTGTCGGCGGGTCATGCGGGCAGTTCCGCTGCGATCAGCCGCGCGAGACTGGCGGACTGTTTGGGGGCAGCGGCGGGTTCCGCGCGGAGCCATAGGCCGCCGCCGCCGACTTCGCCCTGCATGATGATCCGCTGGCTTTCAATTTCGGGCAGCGCATTTTCAAGCCCGGCAATCAGCGAGGCGCCGAAGCGGTAGCCGGCGAGTTCCAGCCCAGCGGTGCGGCCTTGTTCGAGCAGGGCGGCGGTGTCCTCGCTGCGCCCGGCCTCGCGCGCGGCGATGGTGCGGGCGCGCAGCAACTGGCGCAGGATGTTGGGGCCTTTTGCGGGCTCGTAGACGATGCCGGGGAGGGTTTGCGGCATGACCAGCACGCCGCCGCGAATGGTCAGCACGCAAGTGGCGCGGAAGTGGCGCGCGGCGTGCTGCATGGCGGTTCGCCAGCCGTGGAGGCTCTGTCCGGTGAAGTTCTGGCGGCTTTCGTTGCAACCGGGCAGGTCCGGCAGGAAGCTGTCGATCCCGGTGGCGTCGAGCAGGCGCATCGTTTCGACGATCATGCGCCGCGTGCGGTTGGCTTCGTCGAACAGGGCGGGCACGATCAGCAGGCGGCGGGCGCGGCCTTGATCGAATGAGAGCGCGTATTCATCGGTCTGGCCGGACGGGCCGGGGCAGGGCCACGCGGCGATCACGCGGCGAGCTTGTCCTCGACGAAGCCGAGCAGGTTGCCGTAGGTTTCGAGCAGTTCGCCATCGACTTCATCATCGTCGATGACGATGTCGAGCCGGTCCTCGATCTCGGTCAGGAGGCCTGCGACGGCCATCGAATCGAGTTCGGGCAGATCGCCGAACAGGCCGGTCGAGGCATCGAACCGGGCGACGCGTTCCGCCGAAAGGCCGAGAACGTCCTGAAGGATCGCGCGCAGGGTACTGTCGGTCTGGTTCATCTTAGCCCTGATAAAAGTGGGACGTTCAATTGCGCCCTTAACCATCGCGGTTCGGCGAAACAAGGGGTCGGAGCACTTTGCGCCCGAACGCCCTTGCCAGCGAGGGCCAATGCCGCATTGCCAAGGGACGCCAGGCGCGCACCCGCCAGCGGGTGCGCGCCTGTTCCATCCAGTCGCGCTTGTAGGGATCATCGCCCGTGCCGAAATCGACGAGGGTGACGCGGTCGGTGTCGATCACGTGTTCGAACAATGCGGCGGAAAGCAACGTGCCGGGTGACTGCTTGCGGAAGTTTTCATCGTGCGCGAGCTTGTGAATGAAGGCGGTGCCCCCTTCGACGGTCCAGAACTGCGCAGCGACCGGCTGGCCCGAGATTTCGGCAATGCCGAGGCGCAGACGTCCGGTCGCGGCGTCCATCAGCGCCCACTTGCGCAGGAACTCGGGGCTGCCTTCGCCGGGTTTCCAGCTGAGTTTGTAGACGGTTTCGTAGGCGGCCCAGTCCGCTTCGGAAAATTCCGTGACGATGCGCAGCGCGACGCCGCCCTTCTTGCCCTTGCGGCGGACAGTTTCGCGTAGGGCGCCGGGGCGTTGTGCCCAGTATTCGGCGAAGCTGCGGCCTGCAATGGGGAGGACGTGGTTGGTGTCGCAGGGGTCTGACAGCACGATCCAGCCTGCACTGCGCAGCGCCTTGACGAGGGCGGTGGCATCGTCTTCGGGCATGGGTGCGAAAGTAAGCCGACCGTGAGGCAGATTTTTCGCAAGGGCCGGAAGCAAGGCAGGATCGCCCAATGGACGGATGTAGAAGTTGTACCAGTTAGCGAGCGATTCGATGTGACCGTCGGCGTCTTGCCATGGCAGCATGGCCGTGCCGGTGTCGCTGGTGACCACGCTGAAGCGGGCGGTGGCCGGGTCGAGGCATTCGTCCGCCAGCAGCGCCAGCCAGTCGAGCCGTTCGAACGGAGAGGCACCCGCTACAGAAAGGGCGCGCGGGTCCGCTTGCGCTTCTTTAAGACTGTGGTGATAGACGTTCACTCAAGATCCAGTCCTATGCCGAGACCCGCGCGTGCCCGCTGTCCCTGATTCTAAAGTATTTCCGCTCGATCATCTGGCCCTGCGAGGGGACCGTGATGCGCCAGCGCTCGTGCTTCGGAACGCCACGCTTAACCATGAAGCGTTAAACGCGCGTGTAGGTCTGCTTGCGGGCTGGCTGCAATCGCGCGTGGGCGAAGCGGGTGGCAGGGTCGCGACGTGGCTGCCCAAGACCGAGCTTGCCTGCCTGATGCCGCTGGCGGCGGTGCGGGCGGGGCTGGTGCATGTGCCGGTCAATCCGCTGCTCAAGCGCGCGCAGGTGGCACATATTCTGGGCGATAGCGGGGCGGCGCTGCTGATTTCGAACAAGGCGCGGCTGGATTCGCTGGAGGCGGGCGATGTTGCCTGCCCGATGATCGACGAACCCAGCGCTTGGAACCAGGCCGAGTCGTTGGGCAGTGTCTTGCCGCCATCCGACGCTTTGCCAGATAGCCTTGCCGCGATTCTCTATACCAGCGGATCTACCGGGCGTCCCAAGGGCGTGATGCTGAGCCAGGCGAACCTTTGGCTCGGCGCGGTCAGCGTGGCGCATTACCTGAAGCTTACACCGGACGATCGGGTGCTGGCGGTGCTGCCGTTGGCGTTCGATTACGGTCAGAACCAGTTGCTTTCGACGTGGTATGCAGGCGGGGCGGTGGTGCCGCTCGATTACCTGACGCCGCGCGATGTGATGAAGGCGGTGGAGCGGTTCGGCATTACGACGATTGCGGCGGTGCCGCCGTTGTGGCTGCAACTGACGGAACTGGACTGGCCTGCGGATGTTGCGGGCCAGCTTCGGCGGCTGACAAATAGTGGTGGCGCTTTGACGGAATCGCTGGTGAGGGGGTTGCGGGCGAAGTTTCCGGCGGCAGACCTTTACCCGATGTACGGGCTAACCGAGGCGTTTCGGTCGACCTATCTCGATCCGGCGCTGGTCGATGCGCATCCGACTTCAATCGGTGGGGCCATTCCGTTTGCCGAGATACTGGTGGTCAATGACGCTGGCGAGTTGGCCGGGCCTGACGAGGAAGGCGAACTGGTTCACACCGGGCCGCTGGTTGCGCAAGGCTATTGGCAGGATGCCGCGCGCACGGTGGAGCGGTTCAGGGCTGCGCCTGCTTTTTCGGCTACGGGCGGAACGGCGGTGTGGTCGGGGGACCGGGTGCGGCGCGACCGCCAAGGTCTGCTGCACTTCGTCGGTCGGCGCGATGCGATGATCAAGACGAGCGGCAATCGCGTCAGCCCGCAGGAGGTGGAGGAGGCGGCCATCGCTACAGGGCTTGTCGCCGAGGCGGTCGCGCTGGGCTTGCCCGATGCGCAACTGGGGCAGGCGATCCATCTGGTCGCACGGGCTGTTGCGGGTAGCGATCGCGATGAACTCATCCCTGCGCTGACGCGGGCGCTGCCAAATTTCATGGTTCCGCGCCATGTTCATTGGCGCGAGGAAATCCCGGTCAGCCCGAACGGCAAACTTGACCGTGTCGCGCTCGCCAAGGAATTTGAGGCATGAAACCGCTTGGGCCGATTCCACCGGGATATATCGCGATCGACGGCGAACTGGCGATTTCGGGAAACATGGCGTCGGCCTTGGTCGAGAGCGCGGGCGAGACGCCGTTGTTCGTGTACTCGCGTGACATGCTGACGCAGCGGGTCGCGGCTTTGCGTGCGGCGATGCCAGCGCGGCTGGCGATCCATTATGCCGTGAAAGCCAACCCCTTTGGCCCGGTACTCGACCATATGGCGGGGCTGGTCGATGGCTTCGATATTGCCTCGGGCGGGGAACTCGCGATCGTGTTGCGGGCCGGGATCGATCCCGCTCGCGTGAGCTTTGCCGGGCCGGGAAAGCGCGATTCGGAACTGGAAGCGGCGATCATCGCCGGTGTGACGCTTAATCTGGAATCAGAAGGCGAGGCGGCGCGGGCGCTGGCGATTGCGGGCCAGATCGGGCGCAAACCATGCCTGGCGATCCGGGTCAATCCGGACTTCGACCTTAAGGGGTCGGGAATGAAGATGGGCGGCGGGGCCAAGCCGTTCGGGATTGATGCGGAGCGCGTGCCGGCGCTTGCCCGCCACTTGATTGCGCAAGGCGCCGAGTGGCGCGGGTTCCACATCTTTGCGGGAAGTCAAGCGCTCTCGGCCGATGCGATCATCGAGACGCAGGGGCAAACCCTGGATCTTGCCGCGCGGTTGGCGGAGGAGACCGGCGTGGCCTTGCCCAAGTGCAATCTGGGCGGCGGGATGGGGATTCCCTATTTTCCCGGTGACGAGCCGGTCGATGTCGCGCGTGTCGGCGCGGCGCTGGCGGAGCGCTTCGAAGCGCTGCCCGAGGTGTTGCGCGACACCCATTTCTGCATGGAGCTGGGCCGCTATCTTGTTGGCGAAGCTGGCGTTTACCTGACCACGATCGTCGATCGCAAGGTGAGTCATGGCGAGACATACCTTGTAACCGATGGCGGTCTACATCACCAGTTGGCCGCCAGCGGCAACTTCGGCACGGTCGTGCGACGGAACTACCCCAGTGCGATCGCGACAAAGTTCGGCGCGCCGGTCGAGGAAGAGGCGAGCATCGTGGGATGCTTGTGCACGCCGCTCGACCGCCTGGCCGACAAGGGTGGCTTCCCGCGTGCCGATGTCGGCGATCTTGTGGCGATTTTCTGTGCCGGCGCTTATGGCGCAAGCGCCAGTCCGGCGATGTTCCTTGGACAAGGCCCAGCGCGGGAAATCCTTGTCTGACAAGGTGATGCCGCAAGTGCGTTAACCCGCGTTCGGCGACAAGTCCTGTTACGGGACACCGCGAAATCCGTGCTTTGCGGCTGCCTTAACTGCAATCAAGGCTAACGCAATCTTCACCCTTTTTGGCGATAGCTGACGGTGAATTGCGGTCCTGCGTCCTTTGCCTGTGTGGGCATGTGGGCGCCATGGTCGCAGCAAGCAAGGACAGGCCATGCCGTTGAATTCGCGCGTTACCCGTATGCTCGCAGGCACGGCGATGTTGAGCCTTGCGCTGTCGGGATGCGGTGGCGTGGGCGCAGGTGCACAGCTTCCCCCAGCCTCGTTCGTTGCACTGCAGGAAGGCCCGGGCGAGGAATACGTGATCGGGCCGCTTGATGAGCTGACGATCTTCGTGTGGCGCAATCCCGAACTTGGCGCTTCAGTACAGGTGCGGCCCGACGGGCGCATCACCACGCCACTGATTACCGACATGCCGGCAGTCGGCAAGACGCCTTCGATGCTGTCCGAGGACATCAAGCTCCAGTTGTCGCAATACATCCAGGAGCCGATCGTCTCGGTCATCGTCAACAAGTTTGCCGGCACGTTCAGCCAGCAGGTGCGGATCGTCGGTGCGACCGAAAAGCCCGCCTCGATCCCGTTCCGCGCAAACATGACGCTGCTGGATGCGATGATCGCTGTCGGCGGTTTGTCGGAATATGCGGCCGGCAACAAGGCGCGGCTGGTGCGCTTCGACAAGCAGACCGGATCGCAGAAGGAATATGCGGTGCGCATCGGCGACCTGCTGCGCAAGGGCGATACCAAGGCCAATGTCCTGCTGATGCCCGGCGATGTGATCATCATCCCCGAGAGCACGTTCTGAGCGGCGGGCCGGGGACATGACCAACATCTATGAAGAAGTGCGCATCGCGCTACACGGCATCTGGATCCGGCGCTGGATCGCGCTGGGGATCGCCTGGGGCGTGTGCATGCTGGGCTGGCTGGTCGTGGCGATGGTTCCCAACAGCTATGAATCCAAGGCGCGGATCTTCGTCCAGATCGACGACGTGCTGGCCGACCAGATTGGCATCGGCGGCGATCGCAAGCGCGACATCGAGCGCGTGCGCCAGACGCTGACCAGCACGGTGAACCTGGAAAAGGTGATCCGCGCGACGCGGCTGGGCGACAAAGTGACGACGGACAAGCAGATGCAATCTGCGGTCGGCAGCCTGAGCAAGCACGTCACCGTCGTCAGCCAGCAGGACAACCTGTTCGAAATTACAGGCGTCGCGAGCGGCGGCGGCAACAACGATGGCGTCAATGCCAAACTGTCGCAGGACATCGTGCAGAAGATGATCGACATCTTCCGCGAGGAAAACCTGGCGGGCGGGCGCGGCGAGATGACCGATACGCTGGCGTTCATGGACCAGCAGCTGTCGGACCGGAAGAAGCTGCTCGATGCGGCCGAACTGAAGCGCACCGAGTTCGAATCGCGCAATGCCGACATGATTCCGGGCAGCGGTTCGCTGACGACGCGGCTCGAAGCGGCGCGCGGTGAGATGCGCGATATCGATTCGAACCTGCTTGCAGCGCAGAGCGCGTTGGCCTCGATCAACGGCCAGCTTTCGGGCACGCCGCAGTCGATCGCCATTCCGGGCGTGCAGGGCGGTGCCAAGGGTGCGCTGGCGCAGGCGCAGTCAGATCTCGGTTCGATGCGCGCACGCGGCCTGACCGACAGCCATCCCGATGTGATCGCTGCCAAGGCGCAAGTCGCCAACCTGCAGCGCTCGGCCAATGCCGAAGGGCCTGGCGGTGGCACGCCTAATCCAGCCTACAGCTCGCTGATCTCGATCAAGGCCGACCGCGAGGCAAGCCTGGTGGCGCTGCAATCGCGCAAGGCCTCGTTGCAGGCCGAAGTCGCACGGCTTTCGGCGCAGCAATACGGCGAGCCCGCAATTGCGGCAGAAGCATCGAGGATCGGGCGCGATTACGACGTGCTCAAGGAACAGTACGACAAGCTGCTGCGTGACCGCGAGGCATTGCGTCTGCGCGGTCAAGTCGAGACCGAGCGCGATGCGGTGAAGTTCGAGGTGATCGATCCGCCGACGCTGCCGACAGGTCCCGCCGCGCCTGACCGTCCGCTCTTGCTGATGCTGGTGCTGATCGTGGGTATTGGTGCGGGCTGTGGCGGTGCGTTTGCGCTCGGCCAGCTGAAATCGGCCTATTCGACGACGGGTCAGCTTGAGCGAGCGACTGGGCTGCCGGTGCTCGGCTCGGTCTCCGAGGCGATCACCCATGCGACGCGTGCAGCGCGTATGCGGCAGCTCAAGTGGTTTGCCGGCGGATTTGCTGGGTTGTTCGTGGTCCTGTTCGTCCTGCTTGGCGTTGAAATGCTCAAGCGCGGCATGGTGGCATGAAGGGGAACCGGCCAATGACCGACCAGACCAAGATCCCCGTGCCGCCCTCGGGTCCGTCGCTGATCGAGCGCGCCTCGGGCAGCTTCGATTTCCGCACGCTGACGCGTCCGCCGATCACTGACCTGCCGCCGCCCGCAATTGTGCCTGCGCCAGTAATGCCGGTTGAGCGGGTTGAAGCGGTTGCTCCCGTCACTCCTCCAACGCCTGCTCAGCCTGCTCCAAAACCGTTCACGGGCGTGTATCATGCCATCGACCGCGCCCATCTGCGCGAACAGTGCCTGATCGAGCCGGAGAGCGCGGTTACGAGCGTGCTGGAAGAGTTTCGCATCGTGAAGCGGCAACTCCTGCGCACCGCGCAGCAATCGGATGCGCCCCACGCCGAGCGCATCCTGATCTGCTCGGCCCATCCGGGTGAGGGCAAGACGTTCTGCGCGGTCAATCTCGCTTTGTCGATCGCGGCCGAGAAGGACAATGAGGTCCTGCTGGTCGACGCCGATTTCGCCAAGCCTTCAGTGCTCTCGACGCTCGGCCTGCCGGGAGGTCCGGGGCTGATGGACGCGTTGGCGGATCCCTCGATCAAGGTCGAGGATTGCATCATCGGCACGGATATCACCGGGCTTTATGTGCTGCCTGCGGGCAATGCGACGGGTTCGGACACCGAATACTTGGCTTCAACGCGCACCGACGAGGTTCTGGCGCGGCTGACCAGCCATGCGCCCAATCGCATCGTGATCTTCGATTCGCCGCCCGCGCTTGCAGCCTCGCCTGCATCGGTGCTGGCGAACCACGTCGGGCAGACGGTGATGGTCGTGCGCGCGGACGTGACCGGCGAGGCCGCACTGCGCGACGCGGTGAACCTGCTGGCTGCGTGCGACGATATCAAGCTCCTGCTGAACGGAACCCGCTTTTCGACGACGGGTCGTCGCTTCGGCACTTACTATGGATACAAGGAATGACCCGTCCGGTGATCCTGACGCGCCACGCACTGGCGGTGGGAGTGGGGATGATCCTCGCCGCGCAGCCGTTGCATGCGCAGACGATGTCCTATGAACCCGTCGATGGCGAAAGCGCGTCTTCGGACAAGGGCGAGAGCCGTGGCGGCATTTCGGCGCGCGGTGCCGGTGGTGGCGCGCGGGTGACGATCAAGCCGTATATCGAGGCGACGCAGAATGTGCTCGCCGAACTGTCGCCCGGTGACGAGGTGCTGACCTACAGCACGATCGCGGCAGGCGTTGACATGGCGCTGAACGGGCGCCGCACGCAGGGTGCGGTTTCGGTACGTTACGAACGCCGGATCGCGCAGGGCAACAACCTGACCGATGGCGATACGCTGTCGGGCCTCGCGCGGGTCAAGCACGACCTGATCCCGCGCACGCTGTCGGTCGAGGCTGGCGCGCTTGCCGCGCGTACCAGCGTCGAGGGAAGTGGTGCGTCGTTGCTCAACCCGTCTGCCAATGGCGATGCGGTGAGCCAGGTTTATTCGCTTTACGCCGGACCGGCTTTGTCGACCCATGTCGGCGATGTGGCGCTGTCAGGCTCGTATATGCTCGGCTACACCAAGGTTCAGCAGAAGGACGCGATTCAGGTCGCGCCGGGTCAGCCGCTGGTCGACGTATTCGACGATTCGATTGCGCATTCGGCGCAGGTTTCTGCCGGAATAGCGCCGGGAACGGTGCTGCCGGTGGGCATCACCGCGAGCGGATCGTTCTATCAGGAGGACATCTCGAACCTCGACCAGCGCGTACGCGATGCTCGCGCGGGAGTTCAGGTGACACTGCCGGTCAGCATGGAATTGGCGCTGATCGGCGCGGTTGGGTATGAGGACGTCTCGGTTTCATCGCGCGATGCGGTACGCGATGCCAATGGCGATCCGGTGATCGGCCCCGATGGTCGCTACACCACCGACAAGAGCCGCCCGCGCCAGTTGGCCTACGAGACCGATGGGTTGACCTGGGACGCAGGCGTGATGTGGCGCCCGAGCCGTCGTACCGCGCTGTCCGCCTTCGTCGGACGCCGCTACGACAGCATGACCTACTACGGCAGCTTCTCGTACAAGCCCAATGCACGCAGTTCGCTGACCGTCTCGGTGTTCGACAATGTCTCGGGCTTCGGCGGTCAGGTTAGCCGCGCGCTGCGCGATCTGCCGACCGATTTTCAGGTCAACCGCGACCCGTTCAACGGCCAGATCAGCGGTTGCGCGATCGGGTCGCAAAGCGGTGGTTGCGTCAACAACGCGCTGTCGTCGGTCGCGGCATCGGTGTTCCGTGCGCGCGGCGTCAACGCGACCTATTCGCACCGGATCGGCCGGATGCAGGCCGGGGTCGGCGCTGGCTATATCCGTCGCAAGTATATCGCGCGCGACGATTCGGTGCTGGGCGTGGCCAACGGTCAGGTGGACGAGAGCTTCTATGTCGATGCCGGGTTGAACGGCCCCATCGACCGGCGATCGAGCTTTGGCGTGTCGGCCTATGCTGCTTGGTTCCAGAGCGGGGCGTCGAGCCTTGGCGATGTCAGTACGATCGGGGCGAATGCGGCGTACTTCCGCAACCTGACCGATCGGCTCGTGGCAACCGCAGCAGTCGGTTTGGACTCGGTTAACCGAAAAGTGATTGAAGATGAAGTAATTGCATCGGGCCAGGTTGGCCTGCGCTACTCTTTCTGACGCCCGGAGACGGCTTCGATGTACGATGAATTCTATGGCCTGAGCGGCCGCCCGTTCCAGCTGACGCCCGATCCGCGCTTTTATTTCGAGAGCGGAACGCACCGCAAGGCGCTGTCCTATCTCGGCTATGGGCTCGCGCAGGGTGAGGGCTTCATCGTCATCACCGGTGAGGTCGGCGCGGGCAAATCAACGCTGGCAGCGCACCTGATGGCGTCGGTCGATCGGGCGCGGCTGACGGCGGCGCAGATCGTGACCTCGGCTTTGGACGGCGAAGAACTGATCCATGTGACCGCGCGTGCCTTCGGGCTCGAGGTCGCGGGCCACGACAAGGCCACCGCGCTCGCCAGGATCGAGGCGTTCCTGCATCATGAAGCGCGCGAAGGCCGTCGCTGCCTGCTGGTGGTGGACGAATCGCAGAATCTTTCGGTCGAAGCGCTGGAAGAGCTACGCATGCTGTCGAACTTCCAACTGGGCGCGCATCCGCTGCTGCAGATCCTGCTGCTGGGCCAGCCTGAATTCCGCACGCTGTTGCAGACCTCGCCCGAGCTGGAGCAGTTGCGCCAGCGGGTGATTGCCACGTACCATCTCGATGCAATGGAGCCTGAGGAAGTCGGCACTTATGTCGAACATCGCCTCACTTGTGTCGGGTGGAATGGCAATCCGAGCATCGACAGCCAGGTGTACGTTGATCTGGCACGCGCCAGTGGCGGCGTGCCGCGCCGGGTCAATCAGATCGTCAACCGCCTGTTGCTGATGGGCGCGGTCGAGCAGCGTCCGCATATCGATGCAGCGATGCTTCAGGCCGTGTTGGCGGACCTTGCGGGCGACAGCGCGGTGTGCGCGCCGCAGCAGGTCGTTACGCCGGCTCAGGCGGTTCAAGCTCCTGCGGTCGAAGCACCGGCGGTGCAGACCTTCGCAGCACCCGCTTTCGACGACAGCGCGTGGCGCGCGGCACTGGCCGAGCGCGATGAGCAGATTGCAGAATTGCAGCAGGCGATCATCGAACTGGCCGACATGCGGCCTGCGCCGGTCGAAGCGCCTGCCGTCGATGGCGAAATCCTTGCGCAGTTGGAAGAAGCCAACCGCCGCATCGCGGCGCTCGAGACTCGCGATGGCGACGAAGCAGTGTTGGCTGCCCTGTCCGAGGCCAATCGCCGCATCGCGGCGCTCGAAAACCGGACCGCTGAGCAGGAGCTGGCGATCCGCCATACCCTGACCATGCTGATCGAGTGGATCGAGACGGAAGACTACCAGCGCGCCGCCGCCTGAGGACTGAACAAATGACCGCGCCGCCCATTCTCAACGGGCTTTCCGTCGACGTAGAGGACTGGTTCCAGGTCGGCGCGTTCGAGACGGTGATCGACCGGAGCGACTGGGACGGTCTGGATTGTCGCGTCGAGACCAATTGCGCTCAAATCCTTGCGCTGTTCGAAGCGGCGGGGGTCAAGGGCACGTTTTTTACCCTGGGCTGGGTGGCGCAGCGCTATCCTGCGATGATGCGTCGCATCGCCGACGCGGGTCATGAGATCGCCAGCCATGGCTGGGATCACCAGCGCGTGTTCGTGCTGGGTCGCGATGCGTTTGCGCAGGATGTTTCGCGCGCGCGCAAGGTGCTGGAAGACACGACCGGCCAAGCCGTGACCGGTTACCGCGCGCCTAGTTTCTCGATCGATGCACGCACGCCCTGGGCGCATGAAGTGCTGGCCGAGCAGGGCTATGCCTATTCCTCGTCGGTCGCGCCGATCGTGCATGACCATTACGGCTGGCGCGAGGCACCGCGCTTTGCGTTTCGTCCCGTGGCGGGGGCGGATTTCATCGAGATTCCGGTTACGACGGCTGAAGTTGCCGGTCGGCGCATGGCTGCGGGGGGCGGCGGGTTCTTCCGTCTGCTGCCGTATGCCGTATCACGCTGGGCGATCCGGCAGGTCAACTTGCGTGACCGGCGTCCTGCGGTGTTCTATTTCCACCCGTGGGAAATCGATCCCGATCAGCCGCGCCCGCAGAGCGCGCCGCTCAAGTCGCGGTTGCGGCACTATACCAATCTCGACGTGATGGCGGGCAAGCTTGACCGGGTGATCCGCGAATTCCGCTGGGGCCGGATGGACGAGGTTGCCGCAATCGAGGCCGCGCGCACGCCCGCGGCGATGGCCGCATGAACGCGCCGTTCGTGCCTTCGCGCGTGGCGGTCCGGCTGGCTGATCCTGGTGATCGGCTCGCGATCGCGCGGTTTCTGGGCGAGCGTCCCGATACGACGGCATTTCACCGGCTCGAATGGCTCGATGCGGTGGAGCGTTCGACCGGCCATGGCACGCACATTTTGCTGTCCGAGCAGGGCGAGGCGATCCGCGCGGTCCTGCCGCTACATGAGGCGCACAGCCCGTTGTTTGGGCGCGCGCTGGTCTCCACCGGTTTCGCAGTCGACGGTGGCGTGGTCGGCGAGGCCGATCCGGCGCTTTTCGCAGCGGCGCAGGAACTGGCGCTGCGTCTCAACTGTCCGAGTTTGGAGCTGCGCGGCGGGCCGTTGCCGGAAGGAGAGGGCTGGCACGTCAAGACCGACAGCCATGCGGGCTTTGTCCGGCCACTTGCCGCTGACGACGAAGCGCAACTGCTTGCTGTGCCGCGCAAGCAGCGGGCCGAGGTGCGGCGCGGGCTGGGCCATGACATGGAAGTTCGTATCGGGACCGACGCGTCAGCGCGGGCGATGCATTATGCGGTTTACTCTGAATCGGTGCGCAATCTGGGTACGCCCGTGTTCCCGCGCGCCCTGTTCGAGGCGGTGCTCGATGGGTTCGGCGATGATGCGGACATCCTGACCGTGCTTCACGAGGGGCAGGCGCTGGCGTCGGTGCTGAGCCTGTATCATCGCGGCGCGGTGATGCCGTATTGGGGTGGCGGTGTACCGGCCGCGCGGACAATGCGCGCCAACGACGTGATGTATTATGCGCTGATGAACCACGCGCGCGGCAAAGGCTGCGACCGGTTCGATTTCGGGCGGTCCAAGACCGATACGGGCGCATATCACTTCAAGCGCAACTGGGGTTTCGAGCCGCAGCCGCTGTCCTACGCCTGCTGGACGGCCGACGGCGTGGCACCGCGCGACATCAACCCGCTCAGCCCGCGCTACAAGGCGAAGATCGCGGCATGGCAGAAGCTGCCGCTGCCGCTGGCGAACCGGATCGGGCCGCTGATCGCGCGAGGCCTCGCGTGAGCGAGGTTCTGTTCCTTGCCCACCGCATTCCGTTTCCACCCGACCGGGGGGACAAGATCCGCTCGTGCCATGTGCTGCGTCATATCGCCGCGCTCGCGCCGGTGCATGTGGCGTGTTTTGCCGACGACGAGACCGACCTTGGGCATGAGCCGGAGCTTGCTGCACTTGCCGCTAGCCATTGTCTGGTGCGCCGTACGCGCTCGCTGCCGGTGGCGGGACTGGCTGCGCTTGCTACAGGAAAGCCTGTCAGCCTGACCGCCTTTGCCGACGATGCTCTGCATGCATATGTTGCGCGGGTTCTGGCCGAGCGACCCATAGCGGCGATTTACGTGTTCTCGGGCCAGATGGCGCAATACGTGCCCGCCAGTTTCGCGGGACGCGTGGTGATGGACTTCGTCGACGTCGATTCGGCCAAGTTCGAAGCTTATGCCAAGTCCGGCGGGTTCGCCGCGCGCACGCTGTACGAGCGCGAGGCGCGTTTGCTCAGCCGCTTCGAAAGCCGGATCGCGCGTCGCGCCAGTGTCAGCCTGCTGGTCACGCCCGAGGAGACCGGCCTGTTTCGTGCGCGCCTGTCCGATGGGGACGAGCCCGTCCTTCAGGCCATGTGCAACGGTATCGACACGGAATTCTTCGACCCGCAAGATGTGCCCGGCGCGCTTGAAATGGCGGGCGAGGGGCCGCAAATCACGTTCACCGGGCAGATGGATTATCCACCCAACGTGGCCGCGGTCGAGATGTTTGCGCGCGATGTCATGCCTGCTATCCGTGCCGTGATACCCGACGCGCGGTTCAATGTCGTTGGTCGTGCGCCGGCGCCCGCGGTCCGCGCGCTCGATGGTGTTCACGCGACCCGCGTGACGGGAGCAGTGCTGGACGTGCGCCCTTGGGTGGTGGGGGCCGATCTTGTCGTGGCGCCGCTGACGATTGCACGCGGCGTCCAGAACAAAGTGCTCGAGGCGATGGCGATGGCGCGTCCGGTCCTTGCAACGCCACAGGCCGCAACCGGAATTGCGGCGCGTGATGGTTTCGAGCTGGTTGTCGCGGAGGGCGCGGAGGCGCTGGCGCGTCAGGCGCTCGCGCTGCTCCACGATCCTGTCCGCTCGGCAACGATAGGCCAATCGGCGCGGGCATTTGTCCTTCGCGAGTGCGGCTGGAACCATGTGCTGGCACCGCTCGCCGGGCTCCTCGGCCTGGGCGATACGGGCGGAGGGGCGCGTGTTGCCGCCTGAGATCGCGGTGAGAGCCCCGTTGGCGCGCGCCTGGGCCGCGATACCCGCTGCGTGGCACCGGCCGCTGGTGCTGCTTGCTCTGGCGTGGGCGGGGAACGTCGCGCTGTTCTTTGACGACTGGCGCGCCATGGCGCTGCAGTGGTGGGACAGCTCGACTTACAACCACATCCTGCTGATCCCGTTCATTCTAGCCTGGCTGCTATCGTTGCGGTGGCGCGAAGTTCTGCGCATCGAACCGCAAGGCTGGTGGCCGGGGCTGGTGCTGTTCTGTGGTGCGGGCTTTTTCTGGCTGCTCGGCGATTTTGCGGGGCTCTCGCTGGCAACGCAGCTTGGCGTGGTGCTGATGGCGCATGCCAGCGTGTTGACCCTGCTTGGCCCGCGCGCGTCGGTTGCGGTGCTGTTCCCGCTTGCGTACATGCTGTTTCTGGTGCCCGCAGGCGACGAGCTGATCCCGGCGCTGCAGACGATCACTGCCTCGATCACGATGGCGCTCCTAGATCTGTCCGGCGTGCCTGCGCACATTGAGGGCGTGTTTATCACCACGCCCGGCGGCTATTTCGAAGTTGCCGAGGCCTGTTCGGGCGTCAAGTTCCTGATCGCGATGATCGCCTACGGCGCGCTGGTGGCGAATGTCTGCTTTCGTTCTTGGCCGCGGCGGATTGCATTCATGGCGCTGAGCGTGGCCATGCCGATCATGGCCAACGGCGTGCGCGCGTGGGGTACGATCTTTATCGCCGAGCATCGCGGGATCGAGTTTGCCGCAGGATTCGACCACATCTTCTACGGCTGGATCTTCTTCGCGCTGGTCATGGCGCTGGTCATGGGGACGGCCTGGCGTTTCTTCGATCGCGCGATCGACGATCGCATGATCGACGTTGACGCCATCACTTCGAACACAATCCTCACCCGCTTGACCAATATGGCCATAGGCCCGCGCAAGGGTCTGGCCGCGATGGCGGGGGCGGCGCTGCTGTTTACCGGATGGGGCACGTGGGCGGCCCGGCTGGAAGCGCCGCTGCCGACGCAGATACATCTGCCGAACGTGCCCGGATGGCAGCAGGTCGACTATGCCCCGCTGGCATCATGGGAGCCGCTGCATAGCGGCGCGGAACACACCCTGTTGGGGCGCTTCGTGGACGCCCGGGGGCATGTCGTGGACGTGTCCATCGCGCTTTACGCGGCGCAGGAAGATGGGCAGGAAGCTGGCGGTTTCGGGCAGGGTGCCGTTCCGCTCAACGGGCGCTGGGCGTGGGAAAGTTCGCCGCCGCCGATTGCCGGTGGCCATGCCGATCGCATCCAGACGGCAGGCCCGGTGCACCGTCTTGCCGAGACGTTCTATCGTTCGGGCAATCTGTTCAGTGGCAGCAATACGCGATTGAAAATTCAGAACATGCAGGACCGATTGCTGTTGCGTGAACATGCCACGATGACGCTGATCCTGTCGACCGAGGATCAGGTCTCCGGGAGACCTCCCGCAACAGAGGCTTTGCGCGCGTTCGTTACTGCAACCGGTCCGGTCGATGCGTGGATGGACCGCGTGGCGTCTGGCCGCTAGGCACCGGGCTATGTGCGGCATTGCAGGAATTTTTCACACCGAGGGGCTCAAGCCCGTCGATCCCGATCGCGTCCGGCTGATGTGCGATGCGATCGCGCATCGCGGCCCGGATGGTGAGGGGGTTTGGACAGCGCCGGGCATCGGCCTCGGCCACCGCCGTCTCTCGATCATCGACCTCGCCGGATCGCCGCAGCCGATGGCCTCGGTCGAAGGCGATGTGATGATCGTCTTCAATGGCGAAATCTACAACTTCAAGGAGTTGCGCAAGGATCTTCAGGCTCTGGGTGCACACTTCCGCACCGACGGCGACACCGAAGTGATCATCCAGGCGTGGCGTCACTGGGGCACGGATTGCCTGCCCCGGCTCCACGGCATGTTCGCTTTCGCGCTCTACGACTTGCGCCAGCGGACGATGATGCTGGCGCGCGACCGGCTTGGCGTGAAGCCATTGTTCACCGCGCGGCTGCCCGATGGCTCGGTGATTTTCGGCTCGGAACTCAAGGCATTGCTGGCACATCCTTCGTTTCGGCGCGAGATCGATCCGCTGGCGATCGAGGACTACCTGACCTGGGGCTACGTGCCCGATCATCGCGCAATGCTGAAGGGCGTCGAGAAGCTCGCCGCGGGTCATTATCAACTGCTGCGTCATGACGCGCCACCCGCGGCGCCGGTACAGTGGTGGGACGTCTCGTTTGCCGAACGTGAGCGCGGCAACGCCGATGATCTCGGAGCGCACCTGCTGCACCACATGCGGCAAGCGGTGACGTCGCGGATGATTTCGGACGTGCCGCTCGGCGCGTTTCTGTCGGGCGGGGTAGATAGCTCCAGCGTTGTCGCGTTGATGGCCGAGGCGAGCTCGACGCCCGTCAAGACCTGCTCGATCGGTTTCGATGTCGCGGCACTCGACGAGACTGCCTATGCTGACAGGGTAGCTGAGCAGTTTCACACAGAGCATTGGAAAGACACGGTTTCGGCCGATGACTTTTCCCTGATCGACAAGCTTGCGGGCATGTTTGACGAGCCGTTCGCCGATGCCTCCGCGCTGCCGACGTTCCGTGTTTGCGAACTGGCGCGTCGGCATGTGACAGTCGCGCTATCGGGCGATGGGGCGGACGAGGCATTTGCCGGTTATCGCCGCCAGACCTTCCAGCATCGCGAGGAACAGCTGCGTGGGCTACTGCCTGCTGCGCTGCGCGGACCGGTGTTCGGGACACTGGGGCAGGTGTGGCCGAAGGCCGATTGGGCACCGCGTCCGCTGCGCGCCAAGGCCACATTGCTGAGCCTGTCTGCAAGCGGCGAGGAGGGCTATGCCCGTGCCTTGGCGGTTACCGGATCCGAGCAGCGCGATACGCTCTACAGCGCCGAGTTCCAGCGCCTGCGCGGCGACTACCGCGCCGAGCAGCCGTTTGTCGAACTGATGCGCAATGCGCCTGCCCGCAGCGGGCTCGATCGCGCGCAGTATGCCGATCTCAAATTCTACCTGCCCGGCGATATCCTGACGAAGGTCGATCGCACGAGCATGGCTGTCAGCCTGGAGGCGCGCGAGCCACTGCTCGATCACCGGCTGGTCGAATTCGGCGCGAGGCTGCCCGAACGCATGAGGGTGCGAGGGACTACGGGCAAATGGCTGGTGAAGCAGACGATGCGACGGTATCTGCCGCAGGACGTGCTGTTCCGCCAGAAAATGGGTTTCGTCACTCCAATCGCGCAATGGCTGCGTGGTCCGCTGGCAGGCGCGGCGCGGGGGCTTGCATCGGACGGGGTGCTGGCGCGCAGCGGTTGGTTTGATGCGGCGCGGATCGATGCCCTGGCAGAAGCGCACATCAGTGGGCGAGCCGATCACAGTCGGTTGATCTGGCAACTGCTGATGTTGCGGAAATCGCTCGAACAGCTTGGTTGATGCGTCATTAAGCACGCGTTCTGGTAAGGCGATCTTCACCATTGCGGACTAATCGGGTGTAGAAACAACAGCCGAATGTCCATGCTGAAGAAACTGCGCTCACCGCTGTATCTCGCGCTGCTCATCCCGGCGTTGCTGACTATTGCCGGCGATTGGCTCGCGCCGCTGGATCACACTTTTCGTAATGCCCGCTCGAAAATCGGGAAGCACGAAGCGTCGCAATCCATCGTTGTGGTTTCGATCGACGACGGTACCAGTCGGCGAGACGCCTCGGCCACATCGAGCAAAAATCTCGCGGAGGTCCTTGAAGCGGTTAGGCGCTACATGCCTCATCGGGTGTTCATTGATGCACCGGTAAACTTTGGTCAGGACCGAACGGGTGATGCCGAGCTGGTGGCAGCGGTTCGCGACCTCGCACCCGATGCAGCGTTCGTCGTCAGGAACGAGAAGTTCGTCAGCAGTTCCGATGAACTGCAGGACCAGGATCTACGCATTCCCGATGCCGCGATTTCGAAATCCGTTCCCTTGGTGGTGTCATCGTGGAACACTAACTTTTTCGATTATGCGATCTCGTCGCCCTATTCGATCGATTGGCACGGGCAAAGACTGCAGTCTTTCTCCTCTGCACTGGCAGGAGCGGATTCCGGACCTCAATCCACATTCCGGCCTGATTTTCTGCTCGATCCGAAGACAGTTTCCAGGATCAGAGCCAGCTCTCTGACCAGTGGAAACTTCACGCCCGGGCTGCTCACGGGCAGGACCGTCGTCGTGACCTTCGAAGGTACCGTACCTCCGATCGGGTACTATGGCAGCGGTCGGCGTTTTCCCCTTGATCTCGATATCGCCGGAGCGGCGGCGCTCACAAAGCCGGTCGCGCTGTCGCTCGGCGCCTTGCCTCTTCTTTTTCTAGCTTGGCTGCTGATCCGCGCAGGCAGCCGGAGCATACGCAAGCGGGCAAAGGTTGCGTTGCACGGCGCAGCGTTGCTGTCAGTGATCACTCTGCCTGCGGCACTTGAGCCTCTGGGTGTGACCCTGGAAGTGAGCGCAGGATTGCTTGCGGTGGCGATCTACGGGTTTTCGCGCTTGTGGCAATATCGCATTCGCCGGGTGCAGCTGACTAGCGCCTCGGGGTTGCCCAACCTGCTCGCGCTCAGTGCAGAGCCGCTTGAGGTCGGTCAGGATGTCGTGGTCGCGGTGATTGCGCGCTATGAAGAGTTTCTCGCAACCCTTCCCAAGGACCTGCACGGCGAATGTGCCCGGCAAATCGCGCGCAGGCTCGGAGTCGGATCAGGCATCGACAGGGTCTATAACGGTGAAGGCGGGCACTTTGCCTGGACCGAAGAGGCGCGACCGCTGGAAATGCAGCTGGATCATCTTGAAGGTTTGCGCGCGTTGTTTTCCGCGCCGCTCGAGATCGGCTCGTATACCTTCGATACCAACATCCACTTCGGTCTTGATCGCAATGAAGGCCTCGATGCGCTGACCCGTGTCAACTCGGCACTCGCCAGTGCCAACGATGCGTTGGCCAGCGGCCGGGCGATCGAGCTTTACGAAGCCGATCGACTGGCCGAGGCAAGCTGGGAATTGTCACTGCACGCCCGGCTTGATGAGGGCCTGCGCAATGGTGAGATCTGGCTCGCCTATCAGAGCCAGTGGGACATGCGTAGCGGTATGCCGTCCGGTGCCGAAGCGCTTATCCGATGGAGCCATGCGACGCGAGGGCCAATTCCTCCCGACGCCTTCATTCTCCAGGCCGAAAGGGCCGGACGGATCGATGCCCTGACCTACTGGGTCTTTGAAGAAGCGATAACCGCGGCCCTGGCTCTAAATGCGATGGGCCAGCGCTTTCAGATGAGCGTCAACCTATCGGCGCAAATGGTCGACAAGCCCGGGCTGGTCCCCACCCTGATCGAAATCGTCAATCGGCGCGGAATCGACCCTGGGCTGCTGACGGTCGAAATTACCGAGACATCCAGCGTGCGCAACCGCCCGGCTGCGGTTCACAACCTTACCCACTTGCGTAGAGTCGGCTTCCGGCTCTCGATCGATGATTTCGGGACGGGTGAAGCGAGTCTTGCCTATCTGGCCGATCTGCCAAGTGACGAATTGAAGCTGGACCGGCGCTTTATCTCGAAAGTCATCTCGCATGAGCGCGAACTCAAGATCGTCAAGAGTACGATCGATCTTGCCCATGCGCTCGGTCAGACCGTCGTAGCCGAAGGTATCGAAGACGAGGCGACGTGGCTCAAGCTCGTGCAGTTGGGTTGTGACGTCGGACAGGGTTATCATCTGGGCCGACCGATGGCGTTTCAGGATTTCCGCAAAACCATTCTCAAATTGGGACACTTCCATTTGGGAAGTGTTTAGATGTTGTTAACCAGTTAGCTCCGTGTTAACCATTCGCGTCAACTCGTGGATGGAGGCACTTATGTTCGCAGCACTTAACTTGGCGTGGAGCGTCTGGGATTGGCTCTTCCGTTAAGGGCCTTTTCTGGTATCTCATTGAAATACCAACATATTAATAACTGAAGCGCTGCTGCATCGGTGATGCTCGGCGCTTTTGTTATGTAAGCGACCGGCCTGGCGGGCCGATTCGTGGTTAAGGAAAAATGGCAGGGCAGGCGCCGTTTGGCGCGGCTGTACGTTCTTTGATGAGCGAGCGAGCGCTTTGCGCCAGTGCTACTGTTCTTCGCCGTGGCCGAGTGCCAGATATTCCTGGCTCTGCATTTCCATCAGGCGGCTGACCGTGCGGTCGAACATGAACCGCCCTTCCTCATCGCCTTTTCCGGCCCAATCGTACAATTCCGCCGGCTCTGCGTCCGCGGTGGCGATCAGCTTGACCTTGTGCTCGTAGAGCGCGTCGATCAGCGTGATGAAGCGCGCCGTCTCGTTGCGCAGTTCAGGGCCGAGGCGCGGTATCGCGACGACGATCGTGGTGTGGAAATTGCGCGCGATGGCGAGATAATCCGCTGCGCCGCGGGCTTCGCCGCATAGCCGCTTGAAGCTGAACACCCCCACGCCTTTCAGACTTTTGGGGACATGCAGCATGCGCCCGCCACCGACATCGAGTTCGGCGCTGGGCACGTGTTCGCTGTCTTCGGGGGGGTAATCGGTAAGCTTGAAGAACGCCTCGCGCACGGCCTCGGTCGCGACGGGACCGACGGGGACATGCCATGTGCCGACGCCTTGCATGCGCTGCAGGCGGTAGTCGGTCGGGCCGTTCAGCCTCAGGACGTCGAGCCGCTGCTCGACGAGCGCGATGAACGGCAGGAAGTGTTCGCGATTGAGGCCGTTCTTGTAGAGATCGGAAGGCGCGCGGTTGGACGTGGTGACGATCGTGAGGCCGCCTTCGTTGATCAGCGCAGTGAACAGGCGGCTCATGATCATCGCGTCGGCGCTGTTGTTGACGACCATTTCATCAAAGCAGAGCACGCGTGTTTCTGCGGCGATCGAGCGGGCTACGGGCGGGATCGGATCGCCGGTTTCGCTCTTGCGGGCCTCGCGCAACCGGGCATGCACGTCGAGCATGAATTCGTGGAAATGTGCGCGGCGTTTCGCGGTGATGGCCAGGTTATCGTGGAACAAGTCCATCAGCATCGACTTGCCGCGCCCGACGCCGCCCCACATGTAGATGCCGCGCGGGGGTGGGGAGGCTTTCTTGCCAAGAAGTTTTGCCATGAAGCCCGGAGCGGATGCGGGCTCTTCCAGTTCACGCTGCAACTGCGCGAGGCGTGCGGCGGCAGCGGCTTGTTCGGGGTCGGCCCTAAGTTCTCCCGCCGCAATCAATTCGTGGTAGCGGGCAAGGACGCCAGTCATCGCCGGGTGGGCTTGCGGATCGTGCCGTTGAACGCGGCGATCGTGTCGTCGCCCTGTACGACCAGTCCGCGCAGGAAGACGAGGCGACCGGTTTCGCGCAGGACTTCGACGACCGCGTCGAGCGGTTCCCCGAGGCGGCCCGCGCCGATGAACTGGGTGGACAAGTCAAGCGTGACCGAGCCGCCCGCATCACCATCGAGAAGCGTGCGCATGGCGGCAAACATCGCGATGTCGATGAGCGCGAGCGTCACTCCGCCATGGACCACGTCAAGCAGGTTCGAGTGGCGGCGCTCAGGAAACATTCGCAGGCGCGCGACCTGACCGCCATCAGCGCGCTGTTCGATCCGCGTGAGCAAGCGCCCCATCGTCTGGGCGTTGAACCTGGTTTGATCGGTCAGGTTCCAGTTGAACCAGCCGGGATGATCCTCGGCCGGCCCATACTCGAATGCGGTTTCCGCCATGCCGATCAGACCAGGCGTTCTGCCTGCATCTTCTTGATTTCGGCGATGGCGCGCGCGGGCGAGAGGCCCTTGGGGCAGACGTTGGCGCAGTTCATGATCGTGTGGCAGCGATAGAGGCGGAAGGGATCTTCCAGTTCATCCAGGCGCTCACCGGTCATTTCGTCGCGGCTGTCGGCCAGCCAGCGATAGGCCTGAAGCAGGATTGCCGGGCCAAGGAACTTGTCCGAATTCCACCAGTAGCTGGGGCACGAGGTGCTGCAGCAGGCGCACAGGATGCATTCGTACAGGCCGTCGAGCTTTTCGCGCTGTTCGGGCGACTGCAGGCGCTCCTTGCCCGAAGGCGTTGGCGTGACGGTCTGCAGCCACGGGCGGATCGAGGAATACTGTGCGTAGAAGTGGGTGAAATCGGGGACGAGGTCCTTGATCACTTCCATGTGCGGAAGCGGCGTGATGCGCACTTCGCCCTTCAGATCCTCGATCGCAGTGGTGCAGGCAAGGCCATTGCGGCCGTTGATGTTCATCGAGCACGAACCGCAGATGCCTTCGCGGCACGAGCGGCGGAAGGTGAGCGTGGGATCGGCCTCGCTCTTCATCTTGATCAGCGCGTCGAGCACCATCGGGCCGCACTGTTCGAGATCGATATCGAAGGTATCGTAACGCGGATTTTCGCCGCTGTCGGGATCGTAACGATAGACCTTGAACTTGCGGATCTTGCCTTGCGTGGGGGCCGCGTGATGACGGGCCTTGCCGGTGATCGTGGAGTTCTTCGGAAGCGAGAAGGTCGCCATCGTCATATCCTGTGTTTCGTGCCTTGAGTCGTCCTTAGCGATTGCAGCGCGGGGGGCAAGAGGGTCCGGGGTGCGGTTTTGTGGTGGAGAGTGATGGGTTACCTCTTGCGGCTGTAGACGAGCTTTCCGCCGACCCAGGTCTGATCGACCAGCGTTTGAAGCAGTTGCTCTGCCGGGACGGTCAGCGGGTCGCGGTCCAGAACGATGAAGTCGGCGAATTTGCCGGGTTCGAGGGTGCCTTTCTTGGCTTCGTCCCAGGCCACGGCGGCGGCTTTGGCGGTGTAGAGGCGGATGGCCTGTTCGCGGGTGATGGCTTCGGACAGGGCGAACTGGTGGCCGGTCATGCCCTTGCGCGTCACGGCACTGTAAAGGCCGACCATCGGCCCGATCGGCAGGTTGTCGCTGCTCATCACCACGTTGACCCCGAGGCCGATGGGCGTGGCCATGGGGTTGATCGTGTCGAGCCGTTCGCCATCCAGGACCTGCAGGTAGCGGCCTTCGAGGTTGTAGGTGAAGTTGGGCTGGGCGGTGGTCCACACGCCGTCTGCGGCCATGGTCTTCATCGTCTGCTGCGTCGGCATCATGGTGAAGTGCGAGATGAACCAGCGATGGTCCTGCTTCGGGTGCGCGACGAGGTTTTCGTGATAGGCCGCCGCAACGATGTTTATCGCCTCATCGCCGATGGCGTGGATGCCGAGTTGCCAGCCGAGCGCGGCGGAAGTGTCGATCATGTCCTTGAGCGCGGGCTCGGTCATGAAAGTGGTGCCGCGAAAGCCGGGCTGGCCCTTGTAGTCCTTCGATGTGCGCGCGGTAGGGCCGGTGAAGCCGCCGTCATATGCGCTTTCGCCGATCGGGCCGAGCTTCAAACGATCGTCGCCATAGCCGGTGTGGTGGGGGAACTTCTTCAGGCGTTCTGCGCCCGGGTACATGATGTAGAGCGTGGCGCGGGGAAGCGACTCGCCTTCTTCGGCGTAGATCGCGGACAATTGCTTGAACGTGTGGCCGCGCACCGCGTTGCCACCGCCGCCGGATATGCCGCCCTGCTCGACCGGCTCATCGTCGATGGTGGTCCAGGCTTCCATGAAGCTGGTGATGCCAAGTCGCAGCAGGTCCTTTAGCGAGTTGACGTAGCTGGGGCGCATCTGCGCCGGGCTGTCGGCGGGGACCAGCTTTAGCACGAGATCGGTGCGTTCGCGGATTATGCCGCTGGGTTGACCATCCGGCCCGCGTTCGATGACACCGCCTGCGGGGTTGGGCGTATTCGCGTCGATGCCGGCAAGCTTGAGCGCGAGCGAATTGGCGACTGCGCTGTGGGCACCGGCGCGGACGAGGACGACCGGATTGTTCGGTGCGATGGCATCGAGGTCGGCACGGCTGGGATTGCGCTTTTCGGCGAGCAGGGCTTCGTCCCAGCCAGACCCGGCGACCCATTCGCCGGGGCCGAGTTCGCGCGCCTTGGCGGCGACCATGGCGCCGAGTTCGGCGATCGAGCGGGCCTTGTCGGGTTCGATCGAGCGGTGCGACAGGCCCTTGAGATGCAGATGCGTGTCGATGAAGCCGGGCATCAGGGTGCGGCCCTGAAGATCGACGGTGCGTGGGGCCTGCCAGTCCTTGGCGAGTTCCGGGCCGCCGGTGGCTGCGATCTTGCCATCCTTGATCGCGATGGCCGTATGGATGGCAAAATCCTTGTCGACCGTCAGCACCTTCCCGTTGACGAACAGCACGTCGGCCTGCTGCGGCGCGGCCATTGCCGGGAGCGGAAGTGCGGCGAGGAGAAGTGCGAGGCGTTTCATGGGCGTGCTCTCAGGTGGGGGCGGCGCAGGATTATCCATGCGCCGGCGACAATGGCGACGGTGACCGCGCTGGCGACGAACTGCGGGCGCAAATCGGGGACGAAGGCCATGGCGATCAGGACGATGACGATCGCGGCGATGGTGGCGTAGCTGAGGCTCGGGAATAGCCACATGCGCAGGGCGATCGTCTCGGGTGCGGTGGCTTCGACCTGGCGGCGGAGACGGACCTGCGCGATGCAGACCATCAGGTAGATCACCAGCATCAGCGCCCCCGAGGCGCTGACGAGGAAGCTGAACACGCCTTGCGGTGAGAGGATCGAGGCGGCCATTGCGCCATAGCCGAACAGGCTGGCGATCAGTGTCGCGCGCGCGGGCACCTTGCGCTTGTTCAGGCGGATCAGCGCCTGGGGCGCATCGCCGTGGCGGGCCAGGCCGAACAGCGCGCGCGAGGTGACGTAGAGGCCGGAGTTGAGGCACGACAGCACGGCGACGAGGACGACCGCGTTCATGATCGTGGCGGCGAAGGGGATGCCCATCAGGGCGAGCGAGCTGGCGAACGGGGATTGGCCCGGAACGACTGTGTTCCAAGGTTGGACCGCGACGATGAGGATCAGCGAGAGCACGTAGAAGAGCAGGATGCGCAGCGCGACCGACCCGGTCATGCGCGCGATGACTTTGGCCGGGGCCTTGGATTCGGCGGCGGCGACCGTGGCGATCTCTGCGCCGCAGAGCGCGAAGATCACGCTGGTCACACCGCCGACGACGGCGCCCCAGCCCTTGGGGGCAAAGCCGCCGTGCGCGGTGAGGTTGGCGAAGGTGTTGCCGGTGGGCGATGTGACACCGAACGCCCAGAGCGCGGCGATGACGATGAAGCCGACGATGGCGACGACCTTGGCGGTCGACAGCCAGAACTCGAACTCGCCGTAGGAGCGGGCGGAGAACAGGTTTACCAGCGTCATCAGCGCAAGCAGGACGCAGCCGATCTGCCAGACTTCGAACGGCAGCCATTGCGCGATGATCACTGCGCCGGCGATGGCCTCGATCGCGACGACGATCACCCAGAAGTACCAGTAGAGCCAGCCCGAGACGAAGCCCGCCAGCGGGCCGAGCGCGATGCGGACGAGTTCGGTAAACGAGCCCGCACCGGGATGCATCATCGCCATTTCGCTGAGCATCCGCATGATCATCAGGATAACGAGACCGGCAAGACCATAGCTGATCACGACCGCCGGGCCGATCTGTTCGATCGAGGTGGACGATCCGACGAACAGGCCTGCACCGATGATCCCGCCGATCGCGATCATCGCGACGTGGCGCGCCTGGAGCGATGCCTCCAGCTGCTGTTCGGTACCCTGCAGAGTGCCCCCGGTCATGCTTGCCCCTTATCCTTGGTGGTCGTCTACCAATTGGGGCAATACGTCATTCGCGCGCCTGCTTGGCAAGTGCCGGTGACCGCACAGTGCAACGCTTGCGGATTGTGCTTGTAGACAATTGCATGAGGCCTTGTGACGCGGCATTCTTGCGGCTGAGGCAAAAGGGGAAGCGGGATGGGCGTGATGGCATTCTGGGAAACGCATGTCGTGCCCCGCGTGATCAAGTGCGCCTGCGCGTCGCCCGCGATCATGGAATTGCGCGCAGGCGTGGTTCCGCGAGCGCAGGGGCGGGTGTTCGAGATCGGCTGTGGCGGAGGGTTGAACCAGCAGTTCTACGATCCGGCGCGGGTGACGGCGTTTGCCGGGATCGATCCGTCGGGCAAGCTGCTCGACTATGCGCGGGCTGCGGCGGTGGAGCGCGGATTGCAGGCCGACATCCGCGAGGGCGTGGGTGAGGATATTCCGTTTGCGGATGAGAGCTTTGATACGGTGGTGTGCACCTACACGTTATGTTCGGTGCATGATCCGGTCAGGGTGCTGGGCGAGTTGCAGCGCGTGCTGCGGCGGGGCGGGCAGCTGTTGTTTCTCGAGCATGGGTTGAGCCCCGATGCCAGCGTTGCCAAGTGGCAGCGGCGGATCGAGCCAGTGTGGAAGCCGCTGATGGGAGGGTGCCATCTTTCCCGGCCGGCGACCGCACCGGTTCGCGCGGCGGGATTTCACATCGAGCATCCGGGGCAGCAGTACATGCCGGGCATGCCGCGCTGGGCGTCATGGATGGAATGGGGCACCGCGATCAAGGTGGATTAGCGGGGGCTACCAACGAATGCGGGCTTGCTTCCTCGCAAAGACGCGGTTTGATTGCAAAGACCATGACAAAGGAAAAGCCCCGCCGGATTGCTCCGGCGGGGCTTATCTTATGCGTTAGGTGAGTGGCTTCAAGCGCCGAAGGTGCGCTGCCACCAGCCGCGGCGAGGGGAGCCGTCTTCTGCCGGTTCCTCGCCTGCTTCGGTCGGGCTTTCGGCGACAGGCGCTTCGGCGCTTACCGTCTCAGCCGGGCCTGCATCAGAGGCGACAGCATCAGCCTTTTTGCGACGGACGCGCTTGGGCTTGGCTGGTGCTTCTTCCTCGGCAGCGACAGGCGCGGCTTCCGGTTCGGGAGCAGCTTCGACAACAGCCTCGGCTTCCACGTCAGCCTTCTTGCGACGGACGCGCTTGGGCTTGATTGGTGCCTCTTCCTCGGCGGCGACGGGAGCGGCTTCCGGTTCGGGAGCAGCTTCGACGACAGCTTCGGCTTCCGCAGCGACGTCAGCCTTCTTGCGGCGAACACGCTTGGGCTTGGCCGGAGCTTCGGCTTCGACCGGAGCTTCGGGAGCGGGTTCCGGGGCCGGCTCTGCGACGAATTCGCGGACGGTTTCGGCAGAGCCTTCCTCGTCAACGATGCCTTCGGGATCGGTGCCTTCTGCGCCGTTCTCCTCAGCGGATTCGCCTTCACCGCCATCACGGCCACCACGCCGGCGACGACCACGACGGCGACGCTTGCGCTGACCGCGTTCGGCTTCGGTTTCCGCGTCATCGGCAGCGGGTGCTTCGGTCGAAGCTTCGCTCACGATTGCGTCGAAGGCTTCTTCCTCGTCGCCGCTTTCGCTTTCGCTGTCGTTGTCGTTTCCGTTCTCGGTGCCGTTGTCGTTGGCGTTTTCGGAAGCGCCATCCTCACGCTGGTCACGGCCACGGCCACGACGGCGCTTGCGGCGCTTGCGGCGACCGTCGCGGTCGGCGGCGTCTTCGCCTTCGGCACGGGGGCCGCGTTCTGCACGTTCGGGACGCTCGGCGCGTTCCGGACGCTCATCGCGCTCCTCGACCTCGTCCTCTGCGTCGTACTCTTCCTCGTCGAGATCATCTGCCTCAGGCTCGAGGATCGGTTCGAAGCGGGGCACGAATTCGGGCTTGGGTCCGCGCGAGGCGACGCGCATCTTGGCGCCCTCGTTCTCACCCTCGGGGATGACTTCGACGGTGACGCCGTAGCGCTCCTCGATTTCGCCCAAGTCGATGCGCTTGGCATTGAGCACATAGATCGCCGCTTCCTGCGACGCGTAGAGCGTGACGACGTTGCCCTTGCCCTTGGCAGCTTCGTCCTCGATCATGCGCAGCGCGGAAAGGCCAGCGGACGATGCAGTGCGGACGAGGCCGGTGCCATCGCAGTGCGGGCATCCGCGCGTCGTGGCTTCCAGAACGCCGGTGCGCAGGCGCTGGCGGCTCATTTCCATCAGGCCAAAGCCGGAAATGCGGCCAACCTGGATGCGTGCGCGATCGTTGCGCAGCGCGTCCTTCATCGCCTTTTCGACCTTACGGACGTTTGATCCGTATTCCATGTCGATGAAGTCGATCACGACCAGGCCAGCCATGTCGCGCAGGCGCAATTGGCGGGCGATTTCGCGTGCGGCTTCAAGGTTGGTGGAGAGCGCCGTCGCCTCGATGCCATGTTCCTTGGTCGAACGGCCCGAGTTGATGTCGATCGAGACAAGTGCCTCGGTCGGGTTGATCACGAGGTAGCCACCCGACTTGAGCTGGACGACAGGATCGTACATCGCGGTGAGCTGGTCTTCGGCGCCGTAACGCTGGAACAGCGGAACCGGGTCGGCGTATTGCTTCACGCGCTTGCCGTGGCTGGGCATCAGCAGCTTCATGAAGTCCTTGGCAGCGCGGTAGCCGTGCTCACCCTCGACGACGACTTCTTCGATCTCGCGGTTGTAGATGTCGCGGATAGCGCGCTTGATCAGGTCGGAATCCGAGTGGATCAGCGCAGGCGCGACCGACTTGATCGTGCGTTCGCGAATCTCGTCCCACAGACGGGCGAGGTAATCGAAGTCGCGCTTGATTTCGGGCTTGGTCCGCTGGAGGCCGGCCGTACGCACGATGCACGACATCGAACGCGGCAGTTCCATCTCGGTGACGATGGACTTGAGGCGCTTGCGATCCGAGGCCGAGCTGATCTTGCGGCTGATGCCACCGCCATGGCTCGAATTCGGCATGAGCACACAGTAGCGACCGGCGAGGCTGAGGTAGGTGGTGAGGGCTGCGCCCTTGTTCCCGCGCTCTTCCTTGACGACCTGGACAAGCAACACCTGGCGGCGTTGGATGACGTCCTGGATCTTGTAGCGGCGGCGCAGTGCCATGCGCTTGGCGCGCAGCTCGTCGGCTTCCTTGCCCTGGCTGCGTCCGCCCTGACGACGGCCGCGACCGCGCTGGCGACCGTTGTTGTTTTCACTTTCGCCATCGCGGTCGGCTTCGTCGTCCGAAGCGCCTTCATCGGCCTCTTCGCCTTCGTGATCGAAGCCGTTTTCGACCATACCGCCTTCGATGGTGGCGACCTGGCTCTTTTCCGAAGTATCGACTTCGGTCACGCCATCGTCGGAGTCGTATCCGTCGTTGTCGCCGTAATCCTCGTCATCATCGCCATCGTCAGCGGCCCGCAGGGCGGCTTCTTCTTCGGCGTGAGCGGCCTCTTCGGCCAGCAGGGCCTCGCGGTCCTCCTTGGGGATCTGGTAGTAATCGGGATGGATTTCGCTGAACGCGAGGAACCCGTGCCGGTTGCCGCCGAAATCGACGAAGGCCGCCTGCAGCGACGGTTCTACCCGTGTTACTTTTGCGAGGTAGATATTGCCCTTGATCTGCTTGTGATCAGCAGATTCAAAGTCGAATTCCTCAATCCGGTTGCCCTTCAGCACCGCCACCCGGGTTTCTTCCTGGTGGCGCGCATCGATAAGCATGCGCGTTGTCATTATAAATTCTCCAGCCGCGCCGTCGCCGGGTTACCCCTGCGTTGCTTGCGCGGATCGTTTGTGATTTGCGCGCGCTGTTCGGCGTGACCAGTGCTGAGACTGGCCGGATGCCGTGGTTGCGCGCGAATGCGGATTTGCCGGATCGGAGCGTCGGGACGGTAGGCTTTGTGCCTGTCGCGTCCTGTCGCTCGCCGCCCGGCAGCGGTTGGTTTGTGTCTGCAGTGAGGACAACTCGCGGCGAAATGCGCGCGCCGCAATCCGTCCAAGCCGATGCCACCCCGGTGGGGCAGACTGGCAGGAACGAAACGCAGCTCATCATCACGGCATCAACCTTGTGGCGTGGAGAACAGGCGCGAGCGCAACAACTTCCCCACGAGAACGGGATATTCGCCAGCTGCTCGATCCTGCCGTCCGCTGCGCGATTGTTGCGCGTATTGGCGGGTTTGGCGGGTATCGCGCCGGTGCTGGCTTGCCCCGGTGCACGAGTGCTAGCACCCCAATTGCAAACCAGCAATTAAAACAATGACGAGGCGGTACGCCATCAGGCGCGGCTCGCGGACGGCATTTCCCGCTGGACCGCGACAAGCCGGTCGGGGCATAGGCCGGGGTGATGGATCTGAAGCGATGACGGACCGGGGCACCCTTGCGGCATTCCTGGCGGGCGTTCTGCTCGCTGGGATCGCGATGTGGGCGTCATTTTCTGCCGGGATTGCTCGCGTTCTTCCCGATCAGGTTGTTCGGCTGGAGATGCCTGGCCGTCAGGGACGCATTGGTCTGCCGAGGGTGGAAGGACCGCCCGACGCAAGCCGTCCGCTGGTGGTGATCGATGCGGGCCATGGCGGCCACGATCCTGGTGCAAGCGGGCAAGGCGGCGAGCGCGAGAAAAACACGACGCTGATGCTGGCGAAGGCGGTCCGGGATGCGCTGCTGGCCGGTGGCCGCGTCCGCGTGGCGCTGACACGCGACGAGGACCGCTTTCTCGTGCTGGAAGAACGTGCCGACATCGCGCAGCGCCTGGGCGCCGACCTGTTCATCTCGCTTCACGCCGACGCGGCCCAATCAACGACTGCCCGAGGGGCAACGGTTTATACTCTGTCGGACAAGGCTTCGGATTCTGTGGCCGAGGCGCTGGCTGCACGCGAAAATCGCGCCGACACTGTGAACGGGGTGAAGCTGGCAGACAAGAACGCGGTGGTTTCCACGATCCTCGTTGATCTCGCCCGGCGCGACATGCGCGGACGTTCGCAGCGCTTCGGCGAATTGGTGGTGCGCGAAGGCGGGGACGCGGTGCGGTTCCATGAACAACCCCAGCGTGAGGCGGCGTTCATCGTGCTGAAGTCGCTCGACCTGCCCTCGGCACTGATCGAAGCCGGGTACATCAGCAACGTCGAGGATGCGCAGTCGATGCGCGATCCCCGCTGGCTTGAGCAGTTTTCCGGCTCGGTTGCGCGGGCGATCGAGATTTTCCTGGCCGAGGGACAGGCGCCTGCACTTGCCGGACCTGACGCCAACCTGGTTACCAGCGCGCCCTGAACAGTTTTTCCAGCCGGAGGTACTGGCTTGCCCACGCGCGGGCGTGCTAGAGGCGCTGCGATGGCCGACGAGACCCCAGCGCAATCCCGGTTCGCAACGCCTTTTGCAGGGCTTGGCGCGAGGCTGTCCGCAAGCTGGCGGAGCGTGTCGCAGTGGCATCGCGCCAAGTGGCACTCCAGCCGCCGGTTCCGCTGGGCGAATTATCTGGTCGCCGCGATTCTGGTTGCGTGGTTCGTGCTGTGGGTCGCGGTAATCCGCACGATGCCGTCCGCCGACAAGCTGCTGACATATCAGCCGCCGCTGCCGACGATGGTGCGCGGCAACGATGGCGAGATCGTTTCGAGCTACGCCCGCGAACGCCGCGTGCAGCTGCGCTTCGTCGATTTTCCCGAACCG
Source organism: Novosphingobium hassiacum (assembly GCF_014196055.1). Lineage (GTDB taxonomy): Bacteria > Pseudomonadota > Alphaproteobacteria > Sphingomonadales > Sphingomonadaceae > Novosphingobium > Novosphingobium hassiacum. Next base: position 335,447 of record NZ_JACICY010000003.1, on the reverse strand, counting down.
ATGATCAACGCGTTCCTCTCGGCCGAGGACAAGACGTTCTGGACGCATGGCGGCATCGATTATCTGGGTTTCGCGGGCGCGGTGGTGGATTATGCGACCAAATTCGGGTCGGGCGAACGGGCGAGGGGCGGCTCGACGATCACCCAGCAGGTCGCCAAGAACATCCTGATCGGCGATGAATATTCGATATCGCGCAAGCTCAAGGAAATGATCCTGGCGCGCCGGATCGAAGGCGTGCTGACCAAGCAGCAGATCCTCGAGCTATACCTCAACGAGATCCCGCTGGGTCGGCAGAGCTTCGGCGTACAGGCAGCAGCGCGGGCCTATTTCGACAAGGACGTCGGCGATCTTGCGCTGCACGAGGCGGCGTTTCTGGCGATCCTGCCCAAGGCGCCTGAGCGCTATGGCCGCGCCAAGTTCGAGCAGACCGCGATCGAGCGGCGCAACTGGGTGCTCAATCAGATGGTCGACAATGGCTGGGCGACGCGGGCGCAGGCATCGGCTGCACAAGCCATGCCGCTGGGGCTCAAGCCGCGCCGGATCGAAAACTATACCGCGGACGCAGGCTATTTTCTTGAGGAAGTGCGCCGCCAGCTGATCGAGAAGTTCGGCGAGAAGGCTGAGGACGGCCCGCACAGCGTCTATGCGGGCGGGTTGTGGGTGCGTACCTCGCTCGACACGCAGTTGCAGACGGCGGCGCAGAATTCGTTGCGGGCGGGGCTGTTGCGCTACGGTGGCGGACGCGCGTGGCATGGCCCGATTGCACATATCGACCTTTCGGATGGCAACTGGCAGACGCAGCTGATCACCAGCAACATCTCGATCAACTACAAGGACTGGCGCACCGGCGTGCTGCTGTCGCGTAGCGGATCGAGCGGCGAGGTCGGGTTTGCCGATGGCAAGACGGCAAGCCTCATCGGCCTGCCCGACAACATCCGGGCAGGCGACATCACCGCGTTGGCTCCGGTGAATGCGACCACTTATGCGGTGCGGACGGTGCCGGAAGTTTCGGGCGGGATGGTTGTGGAAGACCCGCAGAGCGGACGCGTGCTGGCCATGCAGGGCGGATTCGATGCGCGACTGGGATCGTTCAATCGCGCGACGCAGGCCAACCGCCAGCCAGGATCGACGATCAAGCCGTTCGTCTATGCGACCGCACTCGATAACGGGATGACGCCCGCCTCGATGGTCGTGGATGGGACGTTCTGCGTCTATCAGGGCGCGGCGCTGGGCGAGAAGTGCTTCCGCAACTTCGGCAATGAAGGCGGTTCGGGCAGCCACACAATGCGTTGGGGGCTCGAGCAATCGCGCAACCTGATGACCGTGCGCGTTGCCAACGACGTGGGCATGGACAAGGTCGTGCGCACGATCAAGGCGGCAGGCGTGGGCGATTACGAGCCCTACCTGTCGATGGCATTGGGCGCTGGCGATACGACCGTGCTCAAGATGGTCAACGCCTACGCCGCGCTGGCCAATCAGGGCCGCCAGCACCAACCGACGCTGGTCGACTATGTGCAGGATCGCAACGGCAAGGTGATCTGGCGCGGCGACAACCGGCGTTGCGACGGGTGCAGCATGGCGCAGTGGGACGGCAAGCCGATGCCCCGCTTCAAGCCTACGGGCCGGCAGGTGATCGATCCGCGGACCGCCTATCAGGTCGTGCACATGCTCGAGGGCGTGGTGGTCCGCGGGACCGCCGTCAACTTGCGCGATCTAGGCCTGCCGCTGTTCGGCAAGACCGGGACGACATCCGGTCCGACCAACGTGTGGTTCGTCGGCGGGTCGCCCGATATCATCGCGGGCGTGTACATCGGCTATGACCAGCCGCGCAGTCTTGGCGGATATGCGCAGGGCGGACGGATTGCTGCGCCCGTGTTCAAGCAGCTGGTGCTCGAGACCAAGGGCCGCTGGAAGGATATTCCGTTCCGCGTTCCTGAGGGCGTGCGCATGGTGAAGATCGACCGTGTTTCCGGCAAGCGTGTGTTCGGCGGGACGCCCGAGAATGATGTGGCCAAGGCCTCGGTCATCTGGGAGGCGTTCAAGCCAGACACCGAGCCCAAGCGAACCGCGCGGGCGGGCGAGGTCAGCGCGCGGCAGGCGGTGATCGATGCTTTGCGCAAGGCGCGCGCTGCACGGGGAATCGCGGCAGGGGCCGAGAACGATGCGCCGGCTGAGCAGGGCTTTCTGGAGGAGCAGGGCGGCATCTACTGATGCGCGCTTTGCCCGCAAAGGCATTGGCGGTGGTGCGCGCGATCTGATAGCTTGCCCAGCATGACCCTGCGCTCTTTCGCGGCTGCCGTTGCAGCCTTCGCCGTCGTATCCGCGACCCCCGCTTTTGCCGAGCTTGCACAGGGGGCCCGTGCGCCCGAGTTCGTCGCGAGCGGCGCGCTTGCGGGAAAGCCGTTCAGCTTCTCGCTCAGGCAGGCGCTCGAAAAAGGGCCGGTCGTGCTGTACTTCTATCCGAAAGCGTTCACCGAAGGCTGCACGCTTGAAGCGCATGCCTTTGCCGAGGCGAACAAGGATTTCAGGGCCGCTGGCGCGACGGTCGTCGGCATGTCGAACGACGATATCGCGACGCTGCAGAAGTTCTCGACCGAGGCCTGCCGTGACAAGTTCGCGGTGGCATCGGCAACGCCTGCGGTAATCAAGGCGTACGACGTCGATCTGGTACGCGGCGGCAAATCGACGGGACTGACCAAGCGGACGAGCTATGTGATCGGGCGCGACGGCAAGGTGGTGCTGGTTCATTCCGACATGGATTATCGCGATCACGTCAAGCTTACGCTCGATGCCGTGCGGCGGCTGAAGGGCCGCAAGGGCTGAAGTTCCTGCTGAGCCAGGGCACCTAAACGACGCTTGGGCTTTACATGCCTGCCCGCTACGCTAAGCGGCGCGGCAGTAGTTCGTGTTTGAATTTCCGGGAGTGAGATTGCCATGCGTGCCGAAGGGCAGGCCCATATCGACCGCATCAAGGCCGCATTGGCGCTGGTGCGCAAGTTCCTCGACTGGGACCGCGCGGTGCGCCGCCTCGACGAACTGAACGCGCGTGTCGAAGACCCGAAGCTATGGGACGATCCGCGCAAGGCCGAAGAAGTCATGCGCGAGCGCAGGCGGCTGGAAGCCTCGATCGGCACAGTCAATCAAATCGGCCAGGAAATGGCCGACGCGATCGAGTTCGTCGAACTCGGCGAGATGGAAGACGATCAGGCGACCATCGACGAAGGTCTGGCGACGCTCGCCGCGCTTGCCGAGCGGGCCGACAACGATAAGGTCCAGGCGCTGCTGGCGGGCGAAGCCGATGCCAACAATGCATTCCTTGAAGTACACGCAGGCGCTGGCGGAACCGAGAGCCAGGACTGGGCCGAAATGCTCCAGCGGATGTACACGCGCTGGGGCGAACGCCACGGTTACAAGGTCGAACTGGTCGATTATCACGCAGGCGAAGCCGCCGGGATCAAGAGCGCGACGCTGCTGATCAAGGGCGAGAACGCCTACGGCTATGCCAAGACCGAGAGCGGCGTGCATCGGCTGGTGCGGATCAGCCCCTATGACAGTTCGGCGCGCCGGCACACCTCGTTCAGCTCGGTTTGGGTCTATCCCGAGATCGACGACAACATCGAAGTCGAGATCAACCCGTCCGACCTCAAGATCGACACCTACCGGGCATCGGGTGCGGGCGGCCAGCACGTCAACACCACCGATTCGGCGGTGCGCATCACCCACGTGCCGACCGGGATCATCGTCGCCAGCCAGAACGACCGTTCGCAGCACAAGAATCGCGCGACCGCGATGGGCATGCTGAAGGCGCGGATATACGAGGCGGAACTGGCCAAGCGCGAAGCTGCAGCCAGCGGCGAATATGCCGCCAAGACCGAGATCGGCTGGGGCCACCAGATCCGGTCCTACGTGCTGCAACCCTATCAGCAGATCAAGGACCTGCGCACCGGTGTGGTTTCGACCAACCCGAGCGAGGTGCTCGACGGCGCGCTCGATCCGTTCATGGCGGCTGCGCTGTCGCAGCGGGTGACCGGCGAAAAGGTGACGGTGGAGGACGACGATTGACGGGGCCGCTGGCCTTCCGCTCAATCACGCTGGCGGTGCTGGCATCCTTCGCCGTGGCTGCCTGCAAGCCCGCACCCAAGGATAACCGGTCCGATACCGCGCGCGCGTTTCCCAAGGCCGACCGCCCCATTTCGAAGCTGGGCGGGAATAGTTTTTCGACCGAGCGCGATCGTGACGACCGCAACGAGGCCAACACGGTGATGGATCTCGCAGCGGTCAAGCCGGGGGCGAGCGTGGCCGACATCGGCGCGGGCGAGGGATATTATACGGTCCGACTGGCAGAGCGGGTCGGTGCGAAGGGGCGCGTGCTGGCGCAGGACATCGATGGCGATGCGCTGCGACGGCTGGGATCGCGTGTCGAAAAGGATCGGCTGGACAACGTCTCGATCAAGCCCGGTTCGCCCGACGATCCGCGATTGCCGGAGCGAAGCTTCGATCGTGTGTTCATGGTGCACATGTACCATGAGGTCACCGAGCCCTATGCCTTCGCCTGGCGCGTGTGGCCTTCGTTGAAACCCGGTGGCCGCGTGGTCGTTGTAGACGTCGACAGATCAACCGACCAGCACGGGATACCGCCTGCCTTGCTGATCTGCGAGATGGAGGCTGTGGGCTTTCGCTTGGATGAATTTCACCGTAAGCCGGAAATAGCAGGGTACTATGCGCAGTTCGTCGCCGCGCCGACGCGGCCCGAGCCTGGCAGCATCAGGCCTTGCCGATTGAAGCCCGCCAAGAGTGCTGATGCACAGGGGCGCTGAAAGGGAATTAATGTCTTCGTTCAAGGGGTTGAAGCCGATACTCTATGGTGGCCGCGAAGTCTGGCCACTGGTTGAGGGCGGCAAGGGCGTGGCCGCGACAAACCATATGAGTTCGGGCGCATGGGCTGCGGCCGGTGGCATCGGGACGGTCAGCGCGGTCAATGCCGACAGCTACGATGCTGAAGGCAAGATCGTTCCACAGGTTTATGATGCGCTGACCCGCAAGGAGCGCCACGAGCAACTGATCGTCTATGCCATCGACGGTGCGGTCGAGCAGGTGAAGCGCGCTCACGAGATTTCGGGCGGCAAGGGCGCGATCAATATCAATGTGCTGTGGGAAATGGGCGGTGCGCAGCCGATCCTGGAAGCAGTTCTGGACCAGACGCGCGGGCTGGTGACGGGCGTGACCTGCGGCGCGGGCATGCCTTACAAGCTTTCCGAAATCGCGGCCCGGTTCAACGTGCATTACCTGCCGATCGTATCATCGGGTCGCGCGTTCCGGGCGCTGTGGAAGCGGGCCTATCACAAGGTGCCTGAATTACTGGGTGCGGTGGTCTACGAAGACCCGTGGCTGGCTGGCGGTCATAACGGCCTGTCGAACGCCGAGGACCCCAGGAAGCCCGAAGCCCCCTATCCGCGCGTCAAGGTGCTGCGCGACACGATGCGCGCAGAGGGCATTTCCGACGACGTGCCAATCGTGATGGCCGGCGGCGTGTGGTTCCTGCGCGAGTGGAACGACTGGATCGACAATCCCGAACTGGGCTCGATCGTGTTCCAGTTCGGTACGCGGCCCTTGCTGACCGAGGAAAGCCCGATCCCGCAGGGGTGGAAGGACCATCTGCGGACGCTCAATCCGGGCGACGTGCTGTTGCACAAGTTCTCGCCGACAGGGTTCTACTCATCGGCCGTGATCAATCCGTTCCTGCGCGCGCTCGAAGCGCGGTCGGAGCGCCAGATTCCTTATTCGAAGGTTGCTGCGGGCGAACACACCGTTCAGCTCGACGTCGGGGTGAAGGGCAAGAACTTCTGGGTTACGCCCAAGGATCTCGACCGCGCACGCGCGTGGTTCGGGGCGGGCTTCACCCATGCGCTGCGCACGCCCGACGATACGGTGGTGTTCGTAACCCCCGAGGAACGCGGCGAAATCCAGCAGGACCAGAAGGACTGCATGGGCTGTCTGTCGCACTGCGGCTTCTCGTCGTGGAAGGATCACGACGATTACACGACGGGGCGGCTTGCCGATCCGCGCAGCTTCTGCATCCAGAAGACATTGCAGGACATCGCGCATGGTGGCGACATCGACCGCAACCTGATGTTCGCAGGCCACGCGGCGTACCGCTTCAAGCAGGATCCGTTCTATTCCAACAACTTCACCCCGACGGTGAAGCAACTGGTCGATCGCATACTGACTGGCGACTGATCGGGCGGACGAGCGCTCCGGATGGAAGGTCAGTCGTTTGGCGACGTTCCGGGCGATGTTGCCAGGCCGCGCGCTCCCGGCTTGCGGAAATGAGGGTCGAGTACGCGTTCGAGCGCGAATACGCGCGCCACGAGCCTTGCGTCGGCAGGCGACAGTGCCTGCTTGCTGGCGGCCAGTTCGCCGAACCGCTTGCGGGCATCGGTGAGCGTAGTTCCCGGTGCGACCACTTCGATAACCCTGTCGCGCGCAGCCAGAGCGCTGGCAATCAGGTCCATGGCCTGCGCCTCGGTGCATTCGCCCGCAGCGGCGCGGAGCTGCAACTGGCACTGATATTCACCGCATATCGAGGGACGCCAATCATCATAACGGCGGCAGGCGGCACCATCGAGGTACTGGCAGGGCAACGGCATGGCGGGCAAGCCGTCGGCCGTGTTGAACGTCGGAAGTCCAACGGCTGTGGCGGGTTCAATGTCGCATGCCCTGAGCCTGGCATAATCGTGGAGCGTGCCATCGCAGCACATCCCGCAAGCCAGACAGAGCCTGCTGGCCAAGGGTATCGCGTCTTCTGCCATGCCCTTGCTGATACCGCAGGTCCGTGAGGGGCGCCACACCCGTTTTTGTTCAGGCAACGACCGGCAGACGACCTTTTCTAGGCTTGCGAAAATGCGCATCGAGCATCCGCTCGAACGCGAACATTAGCACGACGAAGCGTGCATCCGCTGGCGCAAGGGTGCCGCGATAGCGCGCCATATGCGTAAAACGTGCGCGGGCATCGGAAATGGTTTCACCCTCGTCCAGTAGAGCCAGCAGCTGTTCGCGTGCCTTCAGCGCATTTGCGATCCGTTCGAGCGCGTCGCTTTCTGTGATGTCGCCATCAATGCCTGAACTTGCGTTGCACAGCGGAACTTGCCGCAAGTGGAAGGCCGCCAATCCTGATAGCGCTGACAGGCGGTGCCTTCAAGGTGATGGCACGGTAGCTTGAACGCAGCGCGCCCATCCTCGCCGGTCGTCAGCGTGAAGCCGATGCTGGCGGCCCGTTCGGCTTCACCCTCGCGGACAACTGCGACATCGTAGATCGTCCCATCGCAGCACATCGCGCAGGCGAGGCACAATCTGCTCGCCAGAGATGGGGAAGGCGTCGTCTGCATGTGGCAGAGGTAGCGTACTCAATCGCGGGATAATATATCGCGAAAGCACAACTGCTTGCTAACTAATTATCGCGTGGTCTGGCGAAGTCAGGAGAGCATCGTCTTGCCGCGCTTGCGGAAGTATCGGTCGAGCATGAGATCGAGTGCGGTGAGCTTGAGAATGAACGCCAATTGCGTCTTGCTGCGTTCTTGGTCTGTGGCAGCGATCGCCCGTCGTTCACGCGCCGCATTGAGCGTCTCGCCACATTCGAGATGGCCCTCGACAGCCTGTTTCGCGCCAAGGGTTTCGGCAACGCGACGAGCCGCCTCGGGAAGAGCGATTTCGCCTGCATCAAGCGCCAGCAAGGTTTTGCAGCGGTAGGCGCGGCAGGTTTGCGGCCGGTCGTTGTAGACCATGCACGTGTGTTCGCGGTTGTAGGTGCAAGGCTGGTGGAAGACCGGCCCTTTCGCCCCGGCATGAAGCGTGAAGATCTGCTGGACGGCGGAAAGCTCGTCCTCTGCCACTTCCACGAACGTGAAGAGGGTTCCGTCGCAGCACATGCCGCACGAAGTGCACAGATCCTGTTCAGGGCCGGATGTCGTCGGTGGCGCTGAAGCTGTCATCTCACCCAGCCTATTGATCGCCATTGTGCAGTGCAAGGTAATCCCGAATTAGTCGAATTCCCACGCACGTTCCCCGTGGCTGGTAATATCGAGGCCCTCGCGCTCCTCATCTTCGGATACGCGCATCGGGACGATCATCGAGACCATCAGCGCGCAGACGACCGTGGCAAACGCGCTCCACAGCGCGACGATGCCAACACCTGCGAATTGCGCGACGAGTTGGCGGGCAAGGCCCATTCCCTCGGCGTAGCCGGTGCCGCCGAGTGCGGGTTCGATGAACACGGCGAGCAGGATCGAGCCGATCATGCCGCCGACGCCGTGGACGGCGAAGACGTCGAGCGAGTCGTCGATTTCAAGGCGGCGTTTGACCAACTGGATCATCGGGTAGCAGACGATCGCCGCGATGGCGCCGAACAGCATGGCAGCACCGGGCGCGATGAAACCGGCGGCGGGCGTAACCGTGGCAAGGCCCGCGATCGCACCAGTGGCAAAGCCGACCGAGGTGGGTTTGCCGACGGCGAACTTCTCTATCACCAGCCATACCAGCGCGGCGACGCAGGCGGCGGCGTGGGTGTTGATGATCGCGGACGCGGCGTCGTCATTGGCGGCGAGCGCGGAGCCGCCGTTGAAGCCGAACCAGCCGACCCACAAAAGGGCAGCGCCCGCCATTGTCAGCGAGGGGCTGTGCGGTAGCATCAGCGTCTTGGGGAAGCCGGCGCGTTTGCCGAGCAGCAGCGCCACGACCAGCGCAGAAATGCCCGCAGTCGTGTGTACGACGATGCCGCCGGCAAAATCGAGCGTTCCGAACTTCGAGAACAGCCAGCCGCCACCCCAGATCCAGTGCGCGACCGGGGCGTAGACTATCAGGCCCCACAGCGCGCAGAAGCCGACGACCCAGCCAAACCGCGCGCGATCGACCCACGCGCCGACCATCAGCGCGGGCGTGATCAGCGCAAAGCCCATCTGGAACAAGACGAAAGCGCTTTCGGGAATGGCGGTACCGGCGCGGACATTGCCGAGGTTGAGCAGCATCCAGGCGTTACCGCTGCCGAGCCAGCCGCCACCAACGTCTCCGAAAGCGAGCGTGTAGCCGACCATGATCCACAGCACCGAGGCGACTGCGGCCACCGCGCCGACTTGCACCAGAATGGCGAGGAAGCCCTTGGCGCGGACGAGGCCTCCATAAAACAAGGTCAGTCCGGGCATCGCCATCAGCAGCACGAACGCGGAGGAAACGAGGATCCATGCGGTATCGCCGGTGTCGGCGACGTCCTCTACGCCGACGATACCGGCTTGGGCACATGCCACTGCTGGCGTCAGCAGGGCCGCAGCGCCAAGCACCGCAGCCGGCAAAATCTTTCGCATGAATGTCCTCCCTCTCGCACGGACCGCCGTCCTTGCCAGATCCTCTCCGCGAAAGGCTCTAGGGCAATTTTATATCCGCGCACAAGCATCGCGCTGTACGAATATTGTGCGAAACGGGGACGGCTAGACCAGTCCTTCGAGCACCTGGTCGGGTGGGCGATGGCCGTCTGCCCAGAAGCGGATGTTGGCGATGACCTTGTCACCCGAGGCCTGTCGCCCTTCGAACGTCGCGCTACCCATGTGCGGCAGGATCGCGACGTTGTGGTGAGCGAGCAGGCGCGGGTCGACCTGTGGTTCGTGTTCGAACACGTCGAGCCCGGCACCGCCGATGCGCCCTTCGACGAGCGCCGCGATCAACGCCTCTTCCTCGACCAGACGGCCGCGCGCGGTGTTCACCAGATAGGCGTTAGGTTTCATCAGGGCGATCCGGCGCGCGTCGATGATATGATGCGTTTCGGGGTTCGCCGGACAATGCAGAGTGAGGATGTCGGACCGTGCGACCAAAGTGTCCAGATCGGGTTCGAACGTAGCCCCGAACATCGTCTCCTGCGCCTGCGGAAGGCGGTGGCGGTTGTGATATACGACGTTGAGCCCGAACGCGCGGGCGCGGTAGGCGACGGCCTGACCGATGCGGCCCATGCCGACGATGCCGAGCGTCTTGCCAGCGAGGCGATGGCCGAGCATCGTCGATGGTGCCCAGCCCTCCCACTTGCCCGCGCGCAGCACGCGGCCGCCATGGTTGAGCCGGCGCGAGACCGAGATGATCAGCGCGATGGTCATGTCGGCGGTGTCGTCGGTGAACACGCCGGGGGTGTTGGTGACCATGATCTTGCGGGCTCTGGCTGCGGCAAGGTCGATGTGGTCGATGCCTGCGCCGAAGCTTGCGATCAGGCCCAATTGCGGGCCGGCCTGTGCGATCATCGCGGCGTCTATGGTATCGGTCACCGTGGGCACGAGAACGTTGGCGCTCTGCATTGCCGCGACGAGTTCATCGCGGGTGAACGGATGGTCGTCGGCGCTGAGGGTTACCTCGAACAGCTCGCTCATCCGTGCCTCGGTCTCGGGAAGGAGGCGGCGGGTCACGATTGCCCGGGGCTTGCCTTCGACACGGCGGGTCGGGCGATAGTTGTCTGATGCTGGCATGGCCCGGCAAGGCTAGGCGCAGGCGGGGCAGCGGGTCAAGCCGCGTCGGGGCGCATCCCGGTGGACATCGCGTAGCAAAGTGTTGCCCTGTGCGCACATTTTTGCGACGGCTGATGCATGAAAACTTTGCTCGCCCTTCGTAACTTTGCGTTCGGACTCGCAACCTGCTCGGCGCTGCTGCTGGGCTCGATGGAACCCGCGCGTGCGCAGGATGACGGCAAGGGCGGAGCGTACTGGGTGTCCACCAGCAAGGACAAGGCGAACATGCGCGTCGGGCCGGGCCGCGATTATCGCATCACCTGGACCTACATGCGCAAGGGCGTCCCGCTCAAAGTGCTACGCGTGATCGACAGCTGGCGTTTGGTCGAGGACAAGGACGGCGCGCGTGGCTGGATCCTGCAGCAGTTCCTGAACCGCGAACGTGCTGGCATCGTTACCGGCAGCATCACGGGCCTTCGCGCCAACAAGGACGGCAGCGGCCGCGTGTTGTGGCGGGTCGCGCCGGGTGTGATCGGCAAGTTGGGCGAGTGCGGTGCAGGCTGGTGCGCGTTCGATATCGATGGGCGCAAGGGTTTTATCCGCGCCGCCAGCGTGTGGGGCGCTGACAAGCCCTGAACGAAGGCGTCCCCGGCCTTGCGACCGGGGACTTACCCATCAGATCAGTTCAATAGCAAGCGCAGTGGCCTCGCCGCCGCCGATGCACAGGCTGGCGACGCCCTTGGTCTTGCCGTGCTTCTTCAGGGCCGCGAGCAGCGTTGTCACGATGCGTGTGCCCGATGCGCCGATCGGGTGGCCGAGCGCAGTCGCGCCGCCGTTGACGTTGATCTTCGCGTGATCGATGCCGAGGTCCTGCATGGCGAACATCGCGACGCAAGCGAAGGCTTCATTGACTTCGAACAGGTCGACGTCGGCGACGGACCAGCCCGCCTTTTCGAGCACCTTATTGATCGCACCGACCGGGGCCGTGGTAAAATCCTTGGGTTCCTGCGCGTGGGCAGCGAGCGCGACGATGCGGGCGACGGGGGTGAGGCCTGCCGCCTTGGCGACGCTTTCGCGGGTCAAGGTGACTGCGGCTGCACCGTCCGAAATCGAGGATGAGGTGGCGGCGGTGATCGTGCCGTCCTTGGCGAAGGCGGGTTTGAGGCCGGGGATCTTGTCCGGACGGCCCTTGCCAGGCGCTTCGTCGGTATCGACGACGGTATCGCCGCCGCGCCCCTTGACCGTGACCGGTGCGATCTCGTCGACGAAGCTGCCGTCGCTGACCGCGAGCTGGGCGCGGCGGAGCGATTCGATGGTGTAACTGTCCTGCTGTTCGCGGGTCAGCTGGTAGGCGTTGGCGGTGTCCTGCGCGAAAGTGCCCATCGCACGGCCGGCTTCATAGGCGTCTTCGAGGCCATCGAGGAACATGTGGTCATAGGCGGTGTCATGGCCGATGCGCGCGCCCGAGCGATGCTTCTTGAGCAAATACGGGGCGTTGGTCATCGACTCCATGCCGCCCGCCACGATCATGTCGACGCTGCCCGAGGCGAGGGCTTCGGCGCCCATGATGATCGTCTGCATGCCCGAGCCGCAGACCTTGTTGACGGTGGTCGCCTGGACCGACTTGGGCAGGCCGGCCTTGATCGCAGCCTGACGCGCCGGGGCCTGGCCCAAGCCTGCGGGAAGGACGCAGCCCATATAGATGCGCTCGATGCTTTCCGGAACGATTCCAGCGCGTTCGACGGCAGCCTTGACCGCAGTTGCGCCGAGATCGGTGGCCGCGACATCGGCCAGCGCGCCCTGCATCGCACCCATCGGGGTGCGCGCGTACGAGAGGATAACGACCGGATCGGCTGAGGAAAACTGGACCATGGCTTGATTGCCCCTGATGGATTAGGCGTCTGGAGATAGCGGCTTGTCGCTTGTTGCACCTCAATAGTGTTGCAGCGCAGCGAAATCAATTGATCCAAGGGATAGTGCCGATGTTCGAGCAAGTTCCACAGGGTTTTCTGATAGTTGGCGCAGCCGTGTTGGGCGCGGTGATCGGGAGCTTTGTGGGGGCGGTGCTGGTGCGGTTGCCGCAGGGGCAGTCGGTAGTGCATGGCCGGTCGAAATGCGACCATTGCGGCAAGTTGTTGAGCCCGCTCGAATTAGTCCCGATTTTCTCCTTTTTGGCACAGAGGGGGAAGTGCCGGGGCTGTGGGGGTGCAATCGGGGGGTGGGCGCTCGCAAGTGAGGTAGCCGGGTCCGTCATCGGGGTAGGCGCAGTGCTGTGGGCGCGTGATGGTCTGACGCTCGCGGCGATGATCTTGGGATGGCAACTGCTGCTGCTCGCGCTGTTGGATCTGCGGCACTTCTGGTTGCCAAGAGCCCTGACCGGTTTGTTGGCGGCAAGTGGCGCGATAGTGGTCGCGATCGAGGCATGGGTCATGGGGACGATTGATCCCCTGCTGATCTCGGTAAGCGGCGGCGCGATGGGATTCGTGATGCTGTGGGCGATTGCGCGGTTCTACCGGCGAGCGCGAGGGCGTGAGGGCATGGGCGCCGGCGATCCGCCGCTGTTGGGCGCGATCGGGCTGTGGCTGGGGCCGCTCGGCGTGGTCGAGGTCATGCTCGGCGCTAGCATTCTGGGAATTGTGGCCGCTATTGTCATGCTTGTCAGCAAGCGTAAGATCGCCGCCGACACGGCGCTGCCGCTGGGAACATGTCTTGCCGCTACGGCTTGGCCGATCTTCCTTGTGCAAGGGCTGGGCTAGGGCGATTCGCTCAGGGGAGAGTTCGATGCAGGAAGCGACGCGCGAAGCCATGGCCGCGGTACTTGAGCGCCAGAAGGCGGCGTTCGTTAACGTCCGGCCAGAGCCGTTGGCGACGCGGCATGGCCGGCTTGAGCGTTGCGCGAAGTTGCTGCTGCAAAATGGCGAGTCTTTTGCCAGGGCGATGAGCGCGGACTTCGGTCATCGCAGCCATCAGCAATCGATGCTGACCGACGTGATGCCTGCGCTGGGCGCGATCCGCTATTCGCAGAAGCGCATGAAGGCGTGGAGCAAGCCGGAAAAGCGGCATGTGAATTTCCCGCTCAACTTGCTCGGGGCGCGGGCCGAGGTGCGGTTCGCGCCCAAGGGCGTGATCGGGATCGTTGCGCCGTGGAACTTCCCGGTGGGGCTGACTTTCGGGCCGCTGGCACAGGCGCTGGCAGCGGGTAACCGCGCGATGCTGAAGCCGAGCGAGTTTACCGAGCGAACATCGGAACTAATGGCGGATCTGTTCCCTAAGTATTTCGGCGAGGACGAAGTGGCAGTCGTGCTCGGCGGGCCGCAGACCGGGCAGGATTTCTGCGGGCTGGCGTTCGACCACCTGCTGTTTACCGGGGCGACGTCCATCGGCAAGCACGTGCTGCATGCGGCGGCGGACAATCTGGTGCCGGTAACGCTGGAACTGGGCGGCAAGTCGCCGACGATCCTGGGCAAGGGCGTCGATGTCGCCCAGGCCGCTGACCGTATCGCGCTGGGCAAGATGATGAACGCAGGCCAGATCTGCCTTGCGCCCGATTACCTGCTGGTGCCCGAGGATATGGAAATGCAGGCAATCGGCGCGATCCAGTCGAGCGTGGCGACGATGTACCCGACGATGCTGGCCAATGACGATTATACCTCGGTGATCAATCGCCGCCATCGCGACCGTCTGGTCGGGCTGGTCGACGATGCCGTGGCCAAGGGGGCCGAGGCGATCGTGGTCAATCCCGGGGCTGAGAGCTTCGAGGGATCGAACGGCAACAAGCTGCCGCTGACGATCCTGCGCAACGTCAATGACGACATGACAGTGATGCAGGACGAGATTTTCGGGCCGGTGCTGCCGGTGAAGACCTATCGCGGGATCGATCAGGCAATCGACTACATCAATGCGCACGACCGGCCGCTGGGGCTATACTACTTCGGACAGGACAGCGCCGAGCGCGAGGCGGTGCTGGGGCGGACGATCTCGGGCGGCGTGACCGTCAACGATGTTATTTTTCATGTCTCTGCCGACGATCTGCCTTTCGGCGGGATCGGGCCTTCGGGCATGGGCAGCTATCACGGGATCGAAGGGTTCCGCAGCTTCAGCCACGGCCGCGCGGTCTATAGCCAGCCCAAATTGAACGTGGCCAAGTTGGCCGGGCTTATGCCGCCTTATGGCGCGGCGACTGCGCGGACGTTGAAGATGCAACTGAAGTAGGGGCGTGTGTGGCTTGCAACGCGGGCGCGGCACACCCACCCCGGCTGGGACTGACTCCGCCTTCGACTGCGTAAGTCTCGCTCCCCTCGCTTGGGGGAGCGTAGGGGCTGGATTTACGCCGCGCATTTTGCGTGCTCCACAATCGGCTTATCGGAAGTGATACGTACTCGCGATACGGTCGAAGAGGTGCGAAAAGGTGGGCAGAATCCGCGTTTAGTGCAGTGCACACCACTTGCGCGGGGGCAACGTCGGGACTAGGGCGCTGCCAACCCTTGCAGACAAGCGAGTCAGCCCCTTGGTCGAACAATCCAGCTATCTGGCGCAATACCTGCCGATCCTGATCTTCCTCGGGATCGCGCTGGCGTTGTCGTCCGCGTTCGTGTTCCTGCCGATGGGCGTGGCGCGGTTGACGGGCACCCACAATCCGAACGCCGACAAGTTGAGCGAGTACGAATGCGGCTTCCCCGCGTTCGAAGACCCGCGCAGCCAGTTCGACGTGCGGTTCTACCTGGTCGCGATCCTGTTCATCATCTTCGATCTGGAAGCGGCGTTCCTGTTTCCTTGGGCGGTCAGCCTCAAGGAAACCGGCTGGGCCGGATGGATCACGATGATGGTGTTCCTGGGCGAACTGGTGATCGGCTTCATCTATGCCTGGAAGAAGGGCGCGCTGGACTGGGAATGAGCAACATGGCCACCACTTCTTCATCGTTGGTAACGTCAGGTCAGGGTGCGGTCGCCGCGCCCGACCAGTCGTTTTTCGACAGCCTCAACGCCGAAGTCAGCGACAAGGGTTTCCTTGTTACCTCGAGCGAGGACCTGTTCCAGTGGGCGCGCACCGGTTCGCTGTGGTGGATGACCTTCGGGCTCGCCTGCTGCGCGGTCGAGATGATCCACGTCAATATGCCGCGTTATGACATGGAGCGCTTCGGCGCTGCACCGCGCGCATCTCCGCGCCAATCGGACGTGATGATCGTTGCGGGTACGCTGTGCAACAAGATGGCCCCTGCACTGCGCAAGGTCTATGATCAGATGTCGGACCCCAAGTACGTGATCTCTATGGGATCATGCGCGAATGGCGGCGGCTATTATCATTACAGCTACAGCGTCGTGCGCGGGTGCGACCGGATCGTGCCGGTAGATATCTATATCCCCGGTTGCCCGCCGACCGCCGAGGCTTTGCTTTACGGTGTGATGCAGTTGCAGCGGAAGATCCGCCGCATGGGCACGCTTGAGCGTTGAGAGGGCAGGGCTGATGACGGTTCTCCACCCCGCACCGCGCTGGACCTCGAACGAGGGCGTCCATGACGCGCTGGTTGCCGCGCTCGGCGATATGGTCGTGGCCTCGAAGGAGGAGCATGGCGAGATCGTGCTGACCGTGGTCAGCGCGCGTGTCGAAGACGCGCTGCGCCTGCTGCGCGACGTTCACGAATACCAGCAGTTGATGGACATTGCAGGCGTCGACTATCCGCAGCGGGCCGACCGTTTCGAGGTGTGCTACTGCCTGCTGTCGCTGACGAAGAACCACCGTATCGTCGTCAAGGTTTCGACCGACGAGGCGACGCCGGTTCCGACCGTCACGACGCTGTGGCCGAACGCCGGATGGTACGAGCGCGAAGTGTTCGACATGTTCGGCGTGCTGTTTGCGGGTAACCCGGACTTGCGCCGTATCCTGACCGACTATGGCTTTCAGGGGCACCCGTTCCGCAAGGACTTCCCGCTGACGGGCTATGTCGAACTGCGCTACTCCGAAGAGGACAAGCGCGTCGTCTATGAGCCGGTGCGGCTGGCGCAGGATCTGCGGCAGTTCGATTTCATGAGCCCGTGGGAAGGCGCGAACTACGTGCTGCCGGGTGACGAAAAGGCGGTTCCGCCGCCGCCCGCGCCCGCTCCTGTGGCGACCGCGCCCGATACCAAGGGTGAGGCGAAGGCCGACATTCCCAAGGTGACCGAGAAGACTTCCGACACCGGCGCTGGCGACAAGGCCAATGCCGAAGCGGTGAAGCCGGTGGCCGAGGCTGCGGCTCCGGCCGTTGCCAAGACCGACGCGCCTGATGCGCCCGAACCAACCGAGGACCGCCCGGCGAAGAAACCTCGTGCGGCGAAGGCCAAGGACACCGATGGCGCTGTCGACACGGCTGACAAGCCGAAGCGGCCGCGCGCGAAGAAGACCGATGGAGAGGGCGCATGAGCATGCAGCTCGAAGAGTCGCCGACCACCGGCGATGAGGTCATCACCAACTACACGATCAACTTCGGGCCGCAGCACCCGGCGGCGCACGGCGTGTTGCGCATGGTCATGGAGCTGGACGGCGAGATCATCGAGCGGATCGATCCGCATGTCGGCCTGCTGCACCGCGGCACCGAAAAGCTGATCGAGCACAAGACCTACCTGCAGGCGCTGCCCTATTTCGACCGGCTGGATTACTGTTCGCCGCTCGCGATGGAGCACTCCTATGTGCTGGCGGTCGAAAAGCTGCTGAACATCGAAGTGCCGCTGCGGGCGCAGTATCTGCGGGTGCTGTTTGCCGAACTGACGCGCATCTGCAACCACATGCTGAACCTTGGTTCGCATGTGATGGACGTCGGCGCGATGACGCCGAACCTGTGGCTGTTCGAGATCCGCGAGGACTGCCTCAACTTCTTCGAACGCGCATCGGGCGCGCGCATGCACGCGGCCTGGTTCCGCCCCGGCGGCGTCCATCAGGACGTGCCGCTCAAGCTGCTGACCGACATCGCCGACTGGATCGACACGCGGCTGCACCCGCTGTTCAACGACGCGATGAGCCTCGTGGTCGACAACCGCATCTTCAAGCAGCGCAATGTCGACATCGGCATCGTGTCCAAGGAAGACGCCGTGCGCTGGGGCTTTTCCGGCCCGATGATCCGTGGTTCGGGCATCGCGTGGGATCTGCGCAAGAGCCAGCCCTACGACGTCTATGACCGCATGGACTTCGACATTCCGGTCGGCACCAGCGGCGATTGCTACGATCGGTTCATGGTCCGCGTCGAAGAAGTGCGCCAGTCGGCCCGCATCATCCAGCAGTGCATCGCGCAGATGCCTGAAGGCCCGGTTGCCAGCACCGACCGTAAGGTCGTGCCGCCCAAGCGCGCCGAGATGAAGCAGTCGATGGAAGCGCTGATCCATCACTTCAAGCTCTACACCGAAGGCTTCCACGTTCCGGCGGGCGAAGTCTATGTCGCGACCGAAAGCCCCAAGGGCGAATTCGGCGTCTATCTGGTGTCGGACGGCAGCAACAAGCCGTACCGCTGCAAGATCCGCCCAACCGCGTTCTCGCACCTCCAGGCGATGGACTTCATGAGCGTCGGCCACATGCTGCCCGACGTCACCGCGATCATCGGCGCCATCGACGTGGTGTTCGGGGAGTGCGACCGGTGAGCAATCTCGACACGGCGAAAGCCATGATCGCCGCGTACAACGCGCAGGACGTGGATACTTACGTCTCGTACATGACCGACGACGCCTGCGAGGCGAACTATCGTGGTGATGTGGTGCGTGAGGGCAAGGAGGGCACGCGCTCCGGGCTTGCCGCCGCGTTTGCGCGCTGGCCGGGCAACCATGCCGAGATCGTCGAGGCGCAGGCGATTGGCAACTACGTGCTGATGCGCGAGCATGTGACGCGCGGACCTGCGACCGATGGTTCGGCGCTGGTCGAGCCGTTCGACGTGATCGCAGTCTATTCTTTCGAGGGCGACAAGTGCTCTCGGGTGGAGTTTATCCGGTGATTGGATCAGCTTCCATTCCATCATTCGTCATCCCCGCGCAGGCGGGGATCCAGTCAACGTCAGCTTTACGCGCAGTGGTGGCCTGGACCCCCGCCTGCGCGGGGGTGACGACCTTGGGGAATAACCGTGGCTGATCGTCACATCGAACCTGACAGCCCCGAACTGCGCGCGCGCTGGGGTGGTTTTGAGTGGACTGCGGGCAATGCTGAGCAGGCCAAGGTCATCGTCGGGCGTTACCCCGAGGGACGTCAGCGCTCTGCAGTGATGCCGCTGCTCGATCTGGCGCAGCGTCAGGTGGGGGCGGAGCTGAACACGCAGGGTTGGTTGCCGATTCCGGTGATGGAATATGTAGCAAAGTACCTCGACATGCCGGTGATCCGCGTGGTCGAGGTGGCGACGTTCTACACCATGTACAACATCGCGCCGATCGGTCGCTTCCACGTGCAGGTCTGCGGCACCACGCCGTGCATGCTGCGCGGGTCGGACGACATTCTGGCGGCCTGCAAGTCCAAGGGCCTGAGCAAGGGCCACACCACGGCGGACGGTCTGTTCACGCTGACCGAGGTCGAGTGCATGGGCAATTGCGCCTCCGCGCCGATGGTCCAGATCAACGACGATAACTACGAAGACCTGACCGCGGACGACATGACGCGGATTCTGGACGAGCTGGCGGCGGGTAAGCAGCCGAAGACGGGTACGCAGTTGGCGGGGCGTCATACGGTCGAGCCGGCGGGAGCACTCAGCAACCTGACCGCGATGGTTGATGCCAACCACGACTATCGAGGGGAGTGGTAAGATGGCCCTTCAAGACAAGGACCGCATCTTCACCAACGTCTATGGCTTTCAGCCGTGGAACCTTAAGGCTGCGCAAGCACGCGGCGATTGGGACAATACCAAGGCCCTGATGGAGCGCGGGCAGGACGCGATCATCGAGGAAATCAAGGCTTCGGGCCTTCGCGGGCGTGGCGGTGCGGGCTTCCCCACCGGCATGAAGTGGTCGTTTATGCCCAAGGAAAGCAAGGACGGCCGTCCCAGCTTCCTCGTGATCAACGCCGACGAATCCGAGCCGGGTTCGTGCAAGGACCGCGAAATCATCCGCCATGATCCGCACAAGCTGATCGAGGGCGCGCTGGTGGCGGGCTATGCGATGCGCGCGCGGGCCGCCTACATCTACATTCGCGGCGAATATATCCGCGAGGCCGAGACGCTGTTCGCCGCCGTGCAGGAGGCCTATGACGCCGGCCTGCTGGGCAAGAACGCTTGCGGTTCGGGTTACGATTTCGACGTCTTCGTCCATCGCGGCGCAGGCGCCTATATCTGCGGCGAAGAGACCGCGATGATCGAAAGCCTCGAAGGCAAGAAGGGCCAGCCCCGCCTCAAGCCGCCGTTTCCGGCAGGTGCGGGCCTCTATGGCTGCCCGACCACGGTCAACAACGTCGAGAGCATCGCGGTTGCGCCGACGATCCTGCGACGCGGCGCTTCGTGGTTCTCGTCCTTCGGGCGCGAGAACAACAAGGGCACCAAGCTCTTCCAGATATCGGGCCATGTGAACCGCCCGTGCGTGGTCGAAGAAGAGATGAGCATCCCGTTCAGCGAGCTGATCGAGAAGCACTGCGGCGGCATTCGCGGCGGCAAGGACAACCTGCTGGCAGTGATCCCCGGCGGATCGTCGGTGCCGCTGGTGCCCGCGTCCGAAATCTGGGACGCGCCGATGGACTTTGATGGTCTCAAGGCGGTCGGATCAGGGCTGGGCACCGCTGCGGTGATCGTCATGGACAAGTCGACCGACATCGTCCGCGCGATCAGCCGGATCTCGTACTTCTACAAGCACGAAAGCTGCGGCCAGTGCACGCCCTGCCGCGAAGGCACCGGCTGGATGTGGCGCGTGATGGAACGCCTGCGCACCGGCGATGCCGACGTCAGCGAAATCGACATGCTCCATAACGTGACCAAGCAGGTCGAAGGCCACACGATCTGCGCGCTGGGCGACGCGGCGGCTTGGCCGATCCAGGGCCTGATCAAGCACTTCCGTCCTGAGATTGAGCGCCGGATTGCCGAGAACGTGCGGGAGGCGGCGGAGTGAGGGCATTCTCACCCAAAAGCACCGCAAAATTTAGCGCTGTCTTGCTCGCAATGACGGCTACGTCCGCTTACGCAAAGCTTTCGGCGGCTGATGAGACGCGTTCCTCGATGCGCCGAGTGACCAAATGTGCTGCAGAATATGAGTTATGGCTGCGGCGTGGTCGGCATGTGTTTGCGGTCGCCAACGAGGGCTTCACCGCGCCAACCGTATCAATCGATCAAGTTGGCACCAGCTTGACGAATTGCATCGAGCAAAAGAGCTATGATGGTCGATCAATGTCTTGGCTCAAGATGCCGGAGCTTCTGTTCAGGGGACAATTGATCGAAGGTATGTTTCGGTGGGCGGAAACCGGAAAATACTCGAACAGCTTCGACGAGAACTCGGAAAAATTTCTGAATATGGATAAGTCGAGAAAATTCATGCCAATCCGTCAGTTTGGCATGTGCGTTGTGCATTTGGACCCGGCAAACTCGCGCGCCATTCTTAGCGGTCCAGTGGCTGGCGATGAAGAAGTGCGCGGATATGCTGCGCTGTCTCCTACCTTTTCACAATGCGTCGCTCCAGGTGAAACCATTCAGTTCAGTAAATCGATCATCGAAGGGGCAGTAGCCGAAGGTCTTCTGGTAAAAATCCTTGAAGAGCGTCGGGCCAATGCACAGCAGAGTGTCCACTGATGCCTAAAGTTAAAGTCGATGGCGTAGAGCTCGAAGTCCCGGCAGGCGCTACTGTCCTGCAGGCGTGCGAGCTGGCCGGTAAGGAAATTCCGCGGTTCTGTTATCATGAACGGCTGAGCATTGCGGGCAATTGCCGCATGTGTCTTGTCGAGGTGAAGCCGGGGCCGCCCAAGCCGCAGGCTTCGTGCGCGCTGCCCGCCACCGAAGGTCAGGAAATCCGCACGGATTCCGAGATGGTCAAGAAGGCGCGGGAAGGGGTGATGGAGTTTCTCCTGATCAACCACCCGCTCGATTGCCCGATCTGCGATCAGGGCGGCGAGTGCGATCTGCAGGACCAGTCGGTTGCCTATGGCCGTGGTGCCTCGCGCTATCACGAGCACAAGCGTGCGGTGACCGAGAAGTACATGGGCCCGCTGATCAAGACGCAGATGACGCGCTGCATCCACTGCACCCGCTGCGTGCGGTTCAGCGAGGAAGTGGCGGGCGTCGACGAAATCGGCGCGCTCTATCGCGGCGAGGGGATGCAGATCACAACGTACCTCGAAAAGGCTGCGGCGCACGAATTGTCGGCCAATGTGATCGACTTGTGCCCGGTCGGCGCGCTGACTTCGCGCCCCTATGCGTTCGAAGCGCGGCCGTGGGAATTGAAGAAGACGCTGTCGATCGACGTTTCGGACGCGATCGGCTCGAACATCCGTCTCGACAGCCGTGGCCGCGAAGTGCTGCGCGCTTTGCCGCGCATCAACGATGACGTGAACGAGGAATGGCTGTCGGATCGTGGCCGCTACATGGTCGATGGGTTGACGCGCCGCCGTCTCGACAAGCCGTGGCTGCGCCGTGACGGCAAGCTGGTCGCGGCCACCTGGGCCGAGGCATTTGCAGCTGTTGCGAAGATCGCTCCGGGATCGTCGGTGGCAGTTGTCGCGGGCGATATGGTCGATTGCGAAACGATGTTTGCAGCCAAGAAGCTGGCCGGAGCGCTGGGCTCGACGCTGCTTGAGGGCCGTCAGACGGGCTTGTCGTATGATGCGTCGAACATGGCGGCGGTGAACTTCAATTCGACGCTTGCGGGCATCGAGGATGCGGACGCCGTGCTGATCGTCGGTTCGATGATCCGCGACGAAGCGCCGCTGCTCAACACGCGGCTGCGCAAGGCGGTGAAGAAGGGTGCCAAGGTGTTCATCGTCGGCCCGCAGTGGGATCCGACTTACGCTGCGACCTTCCTTGGCGACGATCTTGCGATGCTTGGCAATCTGCCTCAGTCGGTGACCGACGCGTTCGGCGCTGCGCAGAAGCCTGCGATCATCATGGGCGGTGCGGCTCTTGGCAAGGGTGCTCTGGGCGCTGGTCTGGCGTTTGCGGAACAGTTCAATCTGGTGCGTGAGGGCTGGAACGGCTTCAACGTGATCCACATGGCGGCTGCGCGCATGGGCGGGCTGATGCTCGGCTATGCGCAGAAGGGCGGCATTGCCGATCTGGTCGCCGCAGCCCCCAAGATGGTCATCTCACTGGGCGCGGACGAAGTGGACTTTGCCAAGTTTGCAGGGTCGATGATCGTGCATATCGGGCACCACGGCGACAAGGCCGCGCATGTGGCCGACGTGATCCTGCCTGCCGCCGCATTCAGCGAGAAGGACGGCACTTACGTCAACACCGAAGGCCGCGTGCAATATGCCGAGGCTGCGGTGTTCCCGCCGGGCGATGCCCGGCAGGACTGGACGATCCTGCGCGCGATGGCTGATGCGCTGGGCGTTTCGGTCGGCTTCGACAGCTTCGAGCAGCTTCGCGCTGCGATGGTGGCCGAGGTTCCGGCGCTTGGCGTAGAAGGGCTGGCCGATTATGGCGCTCTGCCGGCCGCTCCTGCGGGCGCGAGGGCAGAGGGCGTGATCGCGGGCTACCCGATCAAGGACCGCTACCTGACCAACGCGATCAGCCGCGCGAGCCCGACGCTGCAGCGCTGTTCGGCAGAACTGCTCCACGGTGAGACGTTTGCGGAGGCCGCGGAATGACCGACTTCTTCATGGGTCTTGGCCTGTCGTATGACTGGGCCTGGGGTCTTTCGACCATCGCGGGTATCCTGCTGATCGCGCTGCCGCTGATGCTCGGCGTGGCGATGATCATCTATGCCGACCGCAAGATCTGGGCGGCGATGGCGCTGCGTCGTGGTCCGAACGTGGTCGGCCCGCTTGGGCTGCTGCAGTCGTTCGCGGACGGGTTGAAGGTGTTCCTGCAGGAAACCATCATCCCGACGGCGGCGAACAAGGGCCTGTTCCTGATCGCTCCGATCATCACGTTCACCGTCGCACTGATGGCGTGGGCGGTGATCCCGTTCAATTCGGGCGCGGTGCTGGCCGATGTCAACGTCGGCCTGTTGTACGTGCTCGCGATCTCGTCGCTCGGCGTTTACGGCGTGGTCATCGCGGGTTGGTCGTCCAACTCGAAGTACCCGTTCTTTTCGGCGATGCGCGCTTCGGCGCAGATGATTTCGTATGAAGTCTCGATCGGGTTCATCCTGATCTGCGTGGTGCTGTGGTCGGGCTCGTTCAACCTCAATGACATCGTCAAGGCGCAGCAATCGCACGTCTGGATCATCAACGGCTTCGTCGCGAACCCGCTGCTGTTCCCGATGTGGGTGATGTTCCTGATCTCGGGCATGGCCGAAACCGCGCGCGCCCCGTTCGATTTGACTGAGGCGGAATCGGAGCTGGTTGCGGGGTATCAGACCGAATATTCGAGCATGGCCTTCGCGCTGTACTGGCTGGGCGAATATGCCAACGTGCTGCTGATGTGTGCGCTCAACGCCGTGCTGTTCTGGGGCGGCTACCTGCCGCCGCTCGATTGGGCGCCGCTCTACCTGATCCCGGGCTTCGTGTGGCTGCTGCTCAAGATTCTGTTCTTTTTCTTCATCTTCAGCTGGGTAAAGGCGACCGTCCCGCGCTATCGCTATGACCAGCTGATGCGCCTGGGCTGGAAGATCTTCCTCCCCGTCTCGCTGCTGTTCGTGGTTCTCGTCAGCGGCTACCTTATGGCTACCGGACACTTCGCATGAGCGTCGCCCAAATCATCAAGAGCTTCACCCTGTGGGAGTTCGTGAAGGCCCACGCCCTGACCTTGAAGTATCTCTTCAAGCCCAAGGCGACGATCAACTACCCGTTCGAGAAGAACCCGCTTTCTCCGCGCTTTCGTGGCGAGCATGTGCTGCGGCGCTATCCCAACGGCGAGGAGCGCTGCATCGCGTGCAAGCTGTGCGAGGCGGTTTGTCCGGCGCAGGCGATCACGATCGAATCCGAACCGCGCGAGGACGGCAGCCGCCGTACCACGCGCTATGACATCGACATGACCAAGTGCATCTTCTGCGGCTTCTGCCAGGAAGCGTGCCCGGTCGATGCGATCGTCGAGGGACCGAACTTCGAATACGCGACTGAAACGCGCGAGGAGCTGCTTTACGACAAGGCCAAGCTGCTTGCGAACGGGGACAAGTGGGAGCGGGCGATTGCCGCGAACCTTGAAGCCGATGCGCCGTATCGCTAGGGGGCCGCGCTGATGATCCAGGTTTTCGCCTTCTATCTGTTCGCCACGCTCTGCATCCTCAGCGGTGCAGTGACGATCCTTGCGCGCAATCCGGTGCATTCGGTGCTCTGGCTGATCCTCGCGTTCTTCAACGCTGCCGGCCTGATGGTGCTGGTGGGTGCGGAGTTTATCGCGATGCTGCTGGTCATCGTCTATGTCGGCGCCGTAGCGGTGCTGTTCCTGTTCGTGGTGATGATGCTCGACATCGACTTTGCCGAACTTCGGGCAGGCTTCGTCAAGAACTTCCCGCTGGGCATTGCGCTGGCGGTGGTGCTGTTCGTCGAGCTGTTCGTCGGGTTGGTGGTTCATGGCGCGGGTGGGATTGCCTTGGGCACACCTGATGGCTCGGCTGCTCCGCTGGCGAATGTCTCGAACATCGAGGCGATCGGGGCGCTGCTCTATAGCCGCTACCTGTTCCTGTTCGAAGCGGCAGGCATCGTCCTGCTGGTTGCGATGATCGGCGCGATCGTCCTGACGCATCGCCAGCGTGGCGGTACGCGCGGGCAGAACGTTTCCAAGCAGAACGCGCGCCGTCCGCAGGACGCGACGATCAATATGCAGCCCGAAAGCGGCAAGGGAGTCGTGCTGTGATCGGCATCGAACACTATCTCGTGGTCAGCTCGATCCTGTTCGTGCTGGGCGTGCTGGGGATCTTCCTCAACCGCAAGAACGTGATCATCATCCTGATGGCGATCGAACTGATCCTGCTGTCGGTGAACCTCAACCTCGTCGCGTTCAGCGCTTTCCTGCACGATCTGGTCGGACAGGTCTTCGCGATGTTCGTGTTGACGGTGGCGGCGGGCGAGGCGGCGATCGGGCTTGCCATTCTGGTCATTTACTTCCGTGGTCGCGGCACGATTGCCGTTGACGATGTCAACCGGATGAAAGGCTGAGTTGGGCGCGATGTCTTCCATCCTGATAATCGTTTTCCTGCCGCTGCTGGCAGCGATCGTCGCGGGGCTTGGCAACAAGCAACTGGGCGCGGTGCCGTCCAAGGTCATCACGACCGGGGCGCTGTTCATCTCGTGTGCGCTGTCGTGGCCGATCTTCCTGTCGTTCATCGGCGGGACGGCTGAGGCCAGCGTTACGCCGGTGCTGGACTGGGTGAAGTCGGGCACGCTCGATTTCACGTGGGCACTGCGGGTCGATACGCTGACGGCGGTCATGCTGGTGGTGATCACCAGCGTCTCGGCGCTCGTGCACCTGTACTCGTGGGGGTACATGAGCGAGGAGCCGGATCAGCCGCGTTTCTTCGCCTACCTGTCGCTGTTCACGTTCGCCATGCTGATGCTGGTGACCGCCGATAACCTGGTGCAGATGTTCTTCGGTTGGGAAGGCGTGGGGCTCGCTTCGTACCTGCTGATCGGGTTCTGGTTCCGCAAACCGAGCGCGAACGCCGCTGCGATGAAGGCCTTCGTGGTCAACCGCGTGGGCGACCTTGGCTTCATGATGGGCATTTTCGGGACGTTCCTGGTGTTCGGCACGGTTTCGATTCCGGCGATCCTTGAAGCCGCGCCCGGAATGGCCGGGTCGACGATCGGGTTCCTTGGCTATCGCTTCGATACGATGACCGTGCTGTGCATCCTGCTGTTCATCGGCGCGATGGGCAAATCTGCCCAGCTTGGGCTGCACACGTGGCTGCCCGACGCGATGGAAGGCCCGACGCCGGTTTCGGCGCTGATCCATGCCGCGACGATGGTTACCGCGGGCGTGTTCATGGTCTGCCGCCTGTCGCCGATGTTCGAGGTGAGCCCGACGGCGCTGGCGATGGTGACGTTTGTCGGCGCGATGACCTGCATCTTCGCGGCAACGGTCGGCACGACGCAGACCGACATCAAGCGCGTGATCGCCTATTCGACCTGTTCGCAGCTAGGCTACATGTTCTTTGCAGCGGGCGTGGGCGCGTATGGCGCGTCGATGTTCCACTTGTTCACGCACGCCTTCTTCAAGGCGCTGCTGTTCCTTGGCGCTGGCTCTGTGATCCACGCGATGCATCACGAGCAGGACATGCGGTACTATGGCGGCCTGCGGAAGCAGATCCCGCTGACCTACTGGGCAATGATGGCGGGAACGCTGGCGATTACCGGCGTCGGTATCGTCGATGTGTTCGGGTTTGCGGGCTTCTATTCGAAGGATGCGATCCTCGAGGCGGCTTATGCCAAGGGGACAGAGCTGGGTCAGTTCGCGTTCTTCCTCGGCATCTTCGCGGCGCTGTTGACCAGCTTCTATTCGTGGCGGCTCATCTTCCTGACGTTCTTCGGGAAACCGCGCTGGGAACAGTCCGAGCATATCCAGCACGCCGTTCATGACGCGCACGGGCATGGCGATCATGGCCATGGACACGACGATAACGCCCATGCTCAACACCACGATGAGCACAGCGACGGCACGGCGGGCTATCACCCGCACGAGAGCCCGCTCAACATGCTGATCCCGCTGGGCGTGCTGTCGGTCGGTGCGGTCTTGGCAGGATACGTGTTCCACCATGCGTTCATCAGCGAAGGCACGGGCGAGTTCTGGAAGGGTTCGCTGATCTTTGCCGAGCACACGATCCACGCGATGCATGAGGTGCCGACGTGGGTGAAGTGGGCGCCGTTCGCGGTCATGGCCACGGGCCTGTTGATCGCCTGGTATGCCTACATCAAGAACACGCGCTTTCCGGCGGCGTTCGTCGATCAGTTCGGGTTCCTCTACAAGTTCCTGCTCAACAAGTGGTACTTCGACGAGCTCTACCATTTCATCTTCGTCGTGCCCGCGATGTGGCTCGGCCGGGTGTTCTGGAAGGTGCTCGACGTCGGCGTGATCGACAAGTTCGGTCCGGACGGCGCGGCTTGGGTCGTGGCGCAGGGCAGCCGGGCTTCGGCCAAGCTGCAGTCGGGATATCTTTATAGCTATGCGCTGGTCATGCTCGTCGGACTTGTCGGCGCGATCAGCTGGGTGATCGCACAATGATGGGCTTTCCGATCCTTTCGCTGATGCTGCTGGTGCCGCTGGTGGCAGCGGTTGCCTGCCTTGTCGTTCCGCGCGAACAGGCGCGCAGCGTGGCCTTGATCGCGACGTTCATCGACTTCGTGCTCGGCATGATCTTGTGGGCGAATTACGACATCGGCGGCGCGCAGTGGCAGTTCACCGAAAGCGCGGCGCTGTTCGCGGGCTTCTCGTGGAAGCTCGGCATCGACGGTATCGCGCTGATGCTGATCGCGTTGACGGTGTTCCTGATGCCGGTGTGCATCGGGGCCAGCTGGACCTCGATCGACAAGCGTCAGGGCGAATATTACGCGGCGTTCCTCGTCATGGAAACGCTGATGATCGGCGTGTTTGCGGCGCAGGATCTGTTCCTGTTCTACATCATGTTCGAAGCCGGCCTGATCCCGATGTACCTGATCATCGGCGTCTGGGGCGGTGCGGATCGCATCTACGCCAGCTACAAGTTCTTCCTCTACACGCTGCTCGGCTCGGTGCTGATGCTGATCGCGATGTTCTGGATGGCGAACGCTGCGGGCACGACCGACATTCCGACGCTGATGGCCTACAACTTCCCGGTTCACGCACAGACGTGGCTGTGGCTGGCGTTCTTCGCCAGCTTCGCGGTCAAGATGCCGATGTGGCCCGTGCACACCTGGTTGCCAGACGCGCACGTTCAGGCGCCGACCGGTGGCTCCGTCATTCTGGCAGGCGTTCTGCTCAAGATGGGCGGCTACGGCTTCATCCGCTTCTCGCTGCCGATGTTCCCCGAAGCCTCGGCGCAGTTTGCGCCGCTGATCTTCGGCCTGTCGATGGCGGCGGTGGTGATCACTTCGCTGATCGCGCTGGTGCAGACCGATATGAAGAAGCTGATCGCCTATTCGTCGGTCGCGCACATGGCGATCGTGACGGTCGGGTTGTTTGCGTTCAACGTACAGGGCCTCGAAGGCTCGATGATCGTGATGCTGAGCCACGGTCTCGTCGCTGGTGCGCTGTTCCTGTGCGTCGGCGTGATCTACGACCGCCTGCACACGCGTGAGATCGACCGTTATGGCGGTTTGTCGATCAACATGCCGCGCTATTCGGTGTTTTTCCTGCTGTTCACGATGGCCTCGATCGGCCTTCCGGGCACGAGCGGGTTCGTCGGTGAGTTCCTGTCGCTGATCGGCATCTACCAGATTTCGAGCTGGGTGGCGCTGGTCTGCACCACGGGCATCATCCTGGGCGCGGCCTACATGCTTTATCTCTACCGCCGCGTGGCCTATGGCGTTCAAAAGAACGCAGATGCCGCCGCGATGCCCGATCTCGACAAGCGCGAGTGGGCAATGATGGTGCCGCTGGCGGTTGTTGTGCTGTGGATGGGCGTGTATCCGGAAAGCTTCCTCGCGCCGATGCGCAAGGATATCGCGGCGCTCGACGCGCGTCTTGCGCAGGCCAAGCCCAAGGGCGATGCCGACGTGAAGATGGGCGCGGCCAAGCCTGCTGCTCATGAGAATATGGCCCATGGGGGGGCGCACTGATGGATTTCGCCCGTTCGCTCTGGCTTGTCGCCCCCGAGACGCTGCTTTCGGTTGCGGGATTGATCCTGTTGCTGGTCGCCGCATGGGCCGGTGACAAAGCCTCGCGCGCCATTTCGATTGCCGCTGTCGCTGTGCTGACCGCCTGTGCTTTCCTTGTCGCGCCTGCGCTGTGGGCCGGGGCGATGGGGCCGGACACCGAGGCGTTCGGCGGACAGTATCGCGCCGATGCTTTCGCCGCGTTCGGCAAGCTGCTGATCTATGCTGGCGCTGGCGTCACGCTGATCGTCGCGCCTGCGTTCTTCGACCGCTTCAAGGCGATGCGCGCCGAACTCCCGCTGCTCGTGATGTTCGCATCGCTCGGCATGGGCATGATGGTCTCGGCAGGCGATCTGCTGACGCTGTACATCGGCCTCGAACTCAACAGCCTTTCGGCTTACGTCATGGCCTCGTTCCTGCGTACGGATGAGCGCTCGGCCGAAGCGGGCCTCAAGTACTTCGTGCTCGGATCGCTCGCCTCGGGCATCCTGCTGTTCGGCGTCAGCTTGATCTACGGTTTCACCGGGGGCACGAGTTTTGCCGGGATCCACGACGCGCTGTCGGGCCAGATGGCGACGGGCGCGCTGTTCGGCGTGATCTTCGTGCTGGCGGGTCTCGCCTTCAAGATCAGCGCTGCGCCGTTCCACATGTGGACGCCCGACGTCTACGAAGGCGCGCCGACGCCGGTGACGACGTTCTTTGCGACGGCACCCAAGGTCGCCGCACTAGGCCTGCTGATGCGGGTCAGCCTCGAAGCATTCGGGCAGCAGACGTTCGCGTGGCAGCAAGTGGTAATCTTCGCCTCGCTGCTATCGATAGTGATCGGTGCACTGGGCGCGATCGGGCAGAATAACATCAAGCGCCTGATGGCCTATTCGTCGATCAACAACGTCGGTTTCATCCTGATAGGGCTTGCCGTGGCGACGCAGCAAGGCGCTTCGGCTATGCTGGTCTATCTCGCGATCTACGTCGCGATGTCGGTGGCAGGGTTTGTCGTGATCCTCCTGTTGCGCGACGAAAACGGCGATCAGGTCGAGGCGATCTCGGATCTTGCGGGGCTTTCGAAGACGCGGCCTTGGCTGGCACTTTCACTGGCGTCGGTGATGTTCAGCCTTGCGGGTATTCCGCCGCTGTTCGGGTTCTGGGGCAAGTTCGTGGTGTTCAAGGCTGCGGTTCAGGCCGATTTCATCGCGCTGGCGGCAATCGGTATCGCGGCTTCGGTGATCGGCGCGTTCTACTACCTCAAGGTCGTCAAAGTGATGTACTTCGACGAGGCGATCGACAAGGTCCGGGGCAAGGGCGAACTGTCGCACACCATGCTGCTGGTGCTGGCAGTGCTGGCGAACTCGCCGCTGGCCTATCTTGGGACCAAGTGCCTCGGCGCGCTGGCGGACAATGCCGCCGCCGCGCTGTTCTACGCGTACTAGATTTGATCGAAACCATCGCCGAAATTCCCTCGACCAATGGCGCGCTGCTGGCGCGTCTGGCCGGGGGTGGGGTTGTCGCTGAGGGGCACTGGCTGGTGGCCGACCGGCAGAGCGCCGGGCGTGGACGCGCCGGTCGGGTATGGTTCGATGGCTTCGGCAACTTCATGGGATCGAGCGTCGTCCGATTGCGCAGCGCGGACCCGCTGCCGCAGACGCTGGCGCTGATCACGGGCGTTGCGGTGCACGATGCCTTGATCGATTGCGCGCCGGGTCTGAAGGGGCTGGTGCTGAAGTGGCCGAACGATCTGCTGGTGGGTGAGGCCAAGCTGGCCGGCATCCTGCTCGAGCGGCAGGGCGATGCGGTGGTCGTGGGGATTGGCGTCAATCTGGCGCAGGCGCCAGAGGTCGAGGGCCGGCGGACCACGTCGCTCGGTGGATTGGGCTTCACCGTGGCGCGCGACGATTTTGCAGCGGCGCTTGGCAGGCATTTTGCCGATGTGATGACGCGCTGGCATCAGGGCGAGTGGCCGCTTTTGCGTGAGCGCTGGTTGGCGCGGGCGATGCCGGTGGGTACGCTGTTCTCGGTCAAGGACCGCGACCATGGCGAGATCGTGGGGGCGTTCGGCGGCATCGACGAGGACGGCGTGGCCCTTCTGCGCTTGGCGGATGGGGCGGTCCGTGCCATCCACGCGGGCGATATGGAAATGGTGGGTTCTCATGCTTCTGGCGGTTGATGTCGGCAATACCAACATCGTCTTCGCGCTGTTCGAGGGCCGGGTGAACAAATCGCGCTGGCGCGTGGCGACTGACCCACGGCGGACAGCGGACGAGTACGCGGTGTGGCTGCTGCAACTGATGCAACTGCAGGGGTTCGATCCCAAGGCGGTCGACCAGATCCTGATTTCGACTGTGGTGCCGCGCGCTTTGCATAACCTGACCGTACTGGCGCAGAAGTACTTCGGGCTAGACCCGATGATCGCGGGGGAACCACCGGTCGAATGGGGCTTTGAGGCCGATGTCGACGAGCCCCGCTCGCTGGGCGCGGACCGCGCGGTCAACGCGATTGCCGCGCATGCCAGATATCCCGGCGACCTGATCGTTGTCGATTTCGGAACAGCCACCACATTCGATGTGGTAGACTTCAACGGTGCCTACAAAGGCGGGATCATCGCGCCCGGCATCAACCTTTCACTCGACGCTCTGGTGAACGCGACGGCCAAGCTGCCGCGCATCGCCATTGAGGCTCCGACGCGCACCAAGAGCGTGATCGGACGGAATACTGAGGATCAGATGCATATTGGCGTTTTCTGGGGCTACGTGGCGATGATGGAGGGCCTGATTGCCCGCATCCGCGCCGAAATCGGCCGTCCGGCCAAGGTCGTCGCGACGGGCGGCCTCGCCGTGCTGTTCGGCGATCACACCGACATCTTCGATCATGTGGACAATGACCTGACGCTTGATGGTCTTGCCATTCTGGCAGAGCGCGTGGCGCTGTCATGAAGCCGGGCAAGGAACTGCTGTTTCTCGCGCTGGGTGGTTCAGGCGAGATCGGGATGAACGTCAACCTTTACGGGTGCGACGGCAAGTGGCTGATGGTCGACCTGGGCATGACCTTTGCCGACCCGCATTATCCGGGCGTGGATCTGGTGTTTGCCGATCTCGATTTCATCGAGCAGCGCTTGGACGATCTCATCGGCGTAGTGCTGACGCATGCGCACGAGGACCACATCGGCGCTGTGCCGTATTTCGCGCAGGACCTGGGCGTGCCGCTTTACGCGACGCCGTTTACGGCCAAGCTGGTGCACGAGAAGCTGGTCGAGGCCGGGATCGAGAAGGAGGTCGAACTCAATGTCATCGACCATCTCGATCGGTTCGAGCTGGGGCCGTTCGGCATCCGCTATGTGCCGCTGGCGCACTCGATTGCCGAGGGCAACGCACTGCTGATCGATACGCCTCACGGCAAGATATTTCACACCGGCGACTGGAAGCTGGACGACGAGCCGCGCATCGGAACGCCTGCGACCGAAGAGGAGCTGACTGCCATCGGGGATGAGGGCATCCTTGCGCTGGTCTGCGATTCCACCAACGTATTCAATCCAAACGCGTCGGGCTCGGAAGGCGAAGTGCGCGCTGGGCTGATGGAAGCCGTGGCGGCTCAGAAGGGGCGGCGGGTCGTCGTGACCACGTTTGCATCCAATGTGGCGCGCTTGCAGACGCTGGGGGAGGTGGCCGAGGCGACCGGGCGGCAGTTGTGCGTGGCAGGAAGGTCGCTCGACCGGATCATTCGCGTTGCGAAATCGTGCGGCTATCTGAAAGGGTTGCCGCCGATTGTTCACATCGACGATGCGATGGGCGTGCCGCGTGGTGAACTGCTGGTGCTGGCCACGGGCGGGCAGGGCGAGCCGCGTGCTGCGCTGGGACGGATGGCGGGCGAGCAGCATCCGATCAAGCTGGAAAGCGGTGACGTGGTGCTGTTCTCGAGCCGTCAGATTCCGGGTAACGAACTGGCCATCGGACGCATCATGAATTCGCTGGTCGACAAGGGCGTGCGGATCGTCACCGACCGCCAGTCGATGATCCATGTGTCAGGGCATCCGGGGCGGCCCGAACTGGTTGCACTCTACGACTGGATCCGGCCCGAGATTCTGGTGCCTGTGCATGGCGAGATTCGGCACATGGCCGAGCAGGCGCAACTGGGGCTCGACGAGGGCATTCCGCGCGCGATCATGCAGAAGAACGGCGACCTGATCCGGCTTGCGCCGAACGGGCCGAAGAAACTGTCGGAAGAGCGCGCGGGGCGGTTGATCCTCGATGGCGACATCATTTCACCCGCCAACGGTGAGGCGATCATCGCGCGGCGCAAGATTTCGGAAAGCGGGCTGATCACCGTGGCGCTGGCGGTGCGGCGCGATGGGCAGCTGGCTTCCGATGTCGAGGTGGCCACGTTGGGCATCCCGCTCGACGAGGATATGGAAGCGTTCGTGGCGGACGCCAAGGTGGAGACGGCCGAAGCCTTGCGCAAGCTGAAGGGCGACCGCAAGCGCGACCGCGTGGCGGTTGCCGAAGCCGTTCGGCTTGCGGTACGGCGCACCGGACAGCGCTGGTCGGGCAAGAAGTCGGTCGTCCAGGTAATGCTGCGGGAAGGCTGAGGCGTCATGAAGATTACGTCGATCATCGCGATCTATGCGCTGTTCTGGGTGATGGCGGCGTTCATCGTGCTGCCGTTCGGGGTGCGCACGCATGACGAACTGGGCGCGGCCAAAGTGCCGGGGCAAGTCGACAGCGCGCCAGGTAACTTCGCGCCACGCCGGATCGCGTTACGTGCGACGATCCTGTCGGCGCTGATGTTCGCGTTCTTCTATGCCAACTATTTCAACGAATGGATCACGGTCGCGGATCTCGACCTGACGACGTACTTCGGCCACTCGAGCTAGCTCGGGCGCAGTCGGGGGGCTGGTCGATATGGGAGACAGATTCAGGCTCGATCCGGCACTGGCATGGTTGATGGTGTTGGCGCTTGCGCTGCGCGTGCCGATCGCGCTGTTCACGGTCTACCACCAGGCCGACGAGGTCTGGCAATATATCGAGCCGGCCTACGGGTTAGTCACGGGCGACTGGATACGTACCTGGGACATCAGGCTGGGCATTCGCAGCTGGCTAATCCCGCTCGTTCTGCTGGGGCCGGTGTGGCTGGGACATGCGCTGGACCCGGCGGGCGAACTGCATCTGGTGCTGCCACGGCTATTTATGGCGTGCTTGTCGCTGGGATCGGTGTGGGCGGGTTGGTCGCTGGGGCTGCGTGTCAGTAGACGTCATGCCATCGTGGCAGGTTTCGTCGCGGAGGTCTGGATCGACTTTGCCTATTTCGCCCCGCGCACGTCGAGCGATACGCTGTCGGTGATCGCGATCTTGCCGGGCCTTGCGCTGCTTTACCGCTTTCGTGAGCGCGGTGGCGCGGGTCTGGCGCTGGCCGGCTTCCTGCTGGGGCTTGGCTTCATCACGCGCTTCCCGCTCGGTCCAGCGCTGGCGATCCCATTCCTGTGGGCGGGGCGCATCGACATTCGCAAGGCATGGGTCCCATTGCTGGTCGGCGCGTCGGGCGCGATAGCCTGCGATGTGCTTGCCAATGGAGCGATGGGGCAGCCGCCGCTGGCTTGGATCGCGCGCAACCTTGTCGCCAATGTCGTAGAGAATCGTAGCCACGATTACGGGGTCGAGACGGCAGACTGGTATCTGCGCGTCCTTGCATGGCAGTGGCAATATCTGGCAATTGCGCTGCTGCCGTCGGCGATTTTGGGCGCGCGGCGCTACCCGATGCTGCTGCTGACCGCGCTGATGGTCATCGCCATCCATTCGGCCATCGGTCACAAGGAATACCGGTTCATCCTGCTCGCCGTGTCGCTTCTGGCCCTCTTGGCGGCAATCGGATCTGTCGATCTGGCCGAATGGCTGGCGCGGGGCAGGGGGAAAGCGCTTGGCCCGAAAACCGTCGCAGTTTTGCTGGTGCTTTGGTTTGCCGGTTCGGTGCAGGTGGCCGCGGTCGAGCCGTTCAGCATCAACTGGGGCGTCGGGAAGGCACCCTTGCGAACGATGCGGGCCGTGCGCGAGCAGCCAGGGCTGTGCGGCTTTGCGACCTATCGGATCCGAGACGTTCCGTTTGTTTCGCGCGCAGTGCTCAACCGCCCGGTGCCGACTTTGCTGTTGGCCACGCGGAATGAGGCGACTGCGGGTCAGGCGCGCTACAATGTCGTGGTCGCGCCGGCAGAGCACATGGCCGAACTGCCTTCGCGCTATCGTTTCGTGCGGTGCATGTCACCAAAGAAGCCGCTGTTCGAACAGCAGTACTGTCTGCTGATCAGACCGGGGCCGTGCACTGAGAACGCGGGAGTGCTCGACTACAACGCCGCACTGAAGCGCTTGAACCGTTAGACCCCTTCGAGCGCGTAGCCGGCCGAGCGCACTGTGCGGACGGGATCGGCAGCACCGGGGACCGCCACGGCTTGGCGCAGGCGGCGGATGTGGACGTCGACCGTGCGCAGTTCGATGTCGCTGCCGCTGCCCCATACCGCATCGAGCAGCTGCCCGCGCGAGAACACGCGACCGGGGTGTTCCATGAAGTGGCGCAGGAGGCGGAATTCGGTGGGGCCGACCTTCATTGGCGTGCCGCGGCGCATGACACGGTGCGCGGTGGGATCGAGCGAGAGATCGCCGACGGTGATCGTTTCGCCTGCAAGGGCAGGGCGCACACGGCGCAGCACCGCGCCGACGCGCGCGATCAGTTCGCGCGGGGAGAACGGCTTGGTGATGTAGTCGTCCGCGCCGATTTCCAAGCCGCGGATGCGGTCGTCTTCGTCAGAGCGCGCGGTGAGCATGATGATCGGGACATGCGCGGTCTCTTTGTTGCGGCGCAGGCGGCGGCACACTTCGATGCCGCTGGTCCCGCCGATCATCCAGTCGAGCAGCACCAGATCGGGTGCGTCTTCGGCGGCGAGCAACAGCGCTTCGTCGCCATCGTCGGTGGTGCGCACGTCGTAGCCTTCACCGCGAAAGCGGTATTCGACCAGTTCGGCCAAGGCCGTGTCGTCTTCAACCAGAAGCAGTTTCGGGGCGGGCACGCAAACCTCCATGACAGTCAGCTTGCTGAAGCACGACGGATGTTACCGTGGTGTGACGAAGGTGAGATTTAAGGCAATTGCTGCTACACGACCAATGAATTCGTCATTACGAGCCGCGCGCAGCGGGGCGAAGCAATCCAATGCGGTTCGTAGGAACTCTGGGTTGCTTCGTCGGCTTTGCGTCCTCGCAATGACGAGGTGGTTTGGCGGAACCTAGGCCGGCGGAATGACTTCCTCGCGATCGGGCAAGTTCATGCCGGTGGCGGCGTAGTACACCATTTCGGCGATGTTGGTGGCATGATCGCCGATGCGTTCGATATTGCGCGCTACGAACAGCAGCTGCGCAGCCGAACTGATCGTGGAGGGGTCTTCGACCATGAACGAGATCAGGTTGCGGAAGATCGAATCGTAGAAGGCATCGACCTTGGCATCGCGCTGGACGATCTCGGTCGCGGCCACCGGATCGCGTGCGGCAAATGCAGTCAGCACGTCGTGGACCATCTCGGCGGCGAGTTCGTTCATCGCCGGGATCAGGGTGAGCGGTTCGAAGCGGCGGCGGCCTTCGGTGATGCCGACACGCTTGGCGATGTTCTTGGCGTAATCGCCGATGCGTTCGATCACGCCGGCGATTTTGAGCGCTGCGATGACTTCGCGCAGGTCGTCGGCCATCGGTGCGCGCAGGGCGAGGACGCGGATGGCGAGCCTGTCGACCTCGGCTTCGAGCTGGTCGATGCGCTTGTCGCGCGCGATGACGACAGCCGCCAGATCGTGATCGCCCCGGACAAGCGCGTCCATCGCTTCGGAGACGGAGAGCTCGGCCAGGCCGCCCATTTCCGCGACGAGGCCGCGCAGCCGGGTGATGTCCTCGTCGAATGCCTTGACGGTGTGTTCAGCCACGTCTCGTTCCTCGTCCCGCTGCTTAACCGTAGCGACCGGTGATATAATCCTTGGTGCGCTCTTCACGCGGATTGGTGAAGATGTCCGAAGTTTTGCCGTATTCGACGACCTTGCCAAGATGGAAGAACGCCGTGCGCTGCGAAACGCGTGCGGCCTGTTGCATCGAGTGCGTCACGATGACGATTGCATAGCGGCTGCGCAAGTCGTCGATCAGTTCCTCGATCCGTGCGGTGGCGATCGGGTCGAGCGCCGAGCAAGGCTCGTCCATCAGGATGACTTCGGGATCGACCGCGATGGCGCGCGCGATGCACAGGCGCTGCTGCTGCCCGCCCGAGAGCGCGGTGCCGCTGTCGGCGAGGCGATCCTTGACTTCGTCCCACAGACCGGCGCGGCGGAGGGACTGTTCGACGATCTCGTCCAGTTCGGCCTTCGATCCGGTGATGCCGTGGATGCGCGGGCCGTAGGCGATGTTTTCGTAGATCGACTTGGGGAAGGGGTTCGGTTTCTGGAACACCATTCCGACCCGGGCGCGCAACTGGACGACGTCCATGCCTGAGCGATAGATGTCATCGCCGTCGAGCGTGATTTCGCCTTCGACACGCGCGTTGGCGATCGTGTCGTTCATGCGGTTGAGCGAGCGCAGGAACGTGGATTTGCCGCAGCCCGATGGGCCGATGAACGCGGTGACGTAGCGTTGTGGAATGTCGATCGAGACATCGTCGATCGCCCGCTTGTCGCCGTAGTACACCGACACGTTCTTTGCGCTCATCTTCAGGGGCGCGTCGAAGTACGGCGTGGTTTCCGCCTTGACCTCGGTATGGATCGCTTCAGCGTTCATTTTACCACCGTTGTTCGAAGCGGTTGCGCAAGTAGATCGCGATACCGTTCATCAGGAGCAGGAAGACGAGCAGGACGACGATCGCAGCGCTGGTACGCTCGACGAAGCCGCGGTCGATCTCGTCGGACCACAGGAAGATCTGGACGGGCAACACGCTCGACGGCGAGGTGAAGCCCGATGGGGCGCTGGCAACGAAGGCGCGCATGCCGATCATCAGCAGCGGTGCGGTCTCGCCCAGCGCGCGGGCCATGCCGATGATCGTGCCGGTAAGGATGCCGGGCAGGGCGAGGGGCAGGACGTGATGAAACACGACTTGGACCTTGCTTGCGCCGATGGCGAGCGCAGCGTCGCGGATCGATGGCGGCACCGCCTTGATCGCGTTGCGGCCCGAGATGACGATGACCGGCATCGTCATCAGCGCGAGCGTCATACCGCCGATCAGCGGGGCCGAGCGGAAGTTCGGAAAGATCGCGAGGAACACGGCGAGCCCGAGCAGGCCGAAGATGATCGAGGGGACAGCTGCGAGGTTGTTGATCGAGATTTCGATCCATTCGGTCCAGCGGTTCTTGGGCGCGTATTCCTCAAGATAGAGCGCCGAGAGCACGCCGACCGGGAAGGCCAGGATCAGCGTGATGAACATCGTCAGCATCGAGCCCTTGAGCGCGCCCCAGATGCCGACCGATTGGGGGCTGGTGGCGTCCGAGCGGCTGAGGAAGCCCTTGTCGAAGGCGCGAACCAGCTTGCCTTCGGAGACCAGCTTGCGGGCGACAGGCTGCAGCGCCACTTTGCCGTCGCCGCGCTGGGCGTTGGCGAGTGGGTCGCTGGCAGGAAGCGAAACCCGAAGCGTGCCATTGAGCAACGAGGGATCTTCGATCAGCGTAGTGGCCACTTCGCGCCACGCACCATCGGCCAGCAGTCCATCGCTGCCGAGCCCGGCGGTGGCGGCGTCCTCTACGACCTTGGGGAGGCCTGCGAGTTCGAGGCCACCGAGTGGGTCGGGTTGGGTCAGGCGCTCTGCGTCGATCTGCATGGCACCTGCCAGCGGGATGGCAAAGCGCACTTCGCTGCGCTGGAAGCCGCCAACGCCGGCCGAGGTCATGTTGACCAGCAGGAACGCGAGCATCGCGCCCGAAAAGGCCACAGCGATGAAACCGAGCCAGCGGAACCAGCGATCGGCAGCCTTGCGCCGGGCAAGGCCACGGACCATCATCGCGTTGCGGCGGACCTGCAATTCGCTGCGCTCACCCGGGGTGACGGCATCGTTGTTCACGGGATCACTCATAAGCTTCGCGGTAGCGTTTGACCACGCGCAGGGCGATGAAGTTCAGGGTCAGCGTGACCAGGAACAGGACCATGCCCAGCGCGAATGCGGACAAGGTGGCGGGATGGTCGAAGCTGCCTTCGCCGGTCAGCATGGCGACGATCTGGAATGTGACCGTGGTCATGCTTTCGAACGGATTGCCGGTGAGATTGGCAGAGGCCCCTGCGGCCATGACCACGATCATCGTCTCGCCGATGGCGCGGCTGATGGCGAGCATGACGCCGGCAACGATGCCGGGCAGGGCTGCAGGCACGATCACCTTGCGGATGGTTTCGGCGGTCGTCGCGCCCATCGCCAGGCTGCCGTCGCGCATGGCTTGCGGTACTGCGGCGATGGAATCGTCAGCCATCGAGGAGACGAACGGGATGATCATCACGCCCATGACGAGGCCCGCCGCCATTGCGCTTTCGGTAGACGCGTTGGTGATCCCGATGGCATGTGCGGCGTCGCGCACCATCGGCGCGACGGTGAGCGCGGCGAAGTACCCGTAGACCACGGTCGGCACGCCTGCGAGGACTTCGAGCAACGGCTTCACCACCTTGCGCACAGTGTTGCTGGCGTATTGGGTGAGGAAGATCGCGCTCATCAAGCCGAGCGGAATGGCGACGATCATGGCGATGATCGCGCCGATGTAGATCGTGCCCCAGAACAGCGGGATCGCACCGTATTCGCTGCCATCGGGCGCGCCCGCACTCATCGGGTCGGGCGACCAGTGGGTGCCGAACAGGAAATCGAGCGGCGAGACCATGCCGAAGAAGCGGATGGTCTCGAACACCAAGCTGGCGATGATGCCGATGGTGGTGAGGATTGCGACGAGCGAGGCGATCAGGAGCAGCGCCATGACCGCACGCTCGACACGGGTGCGGGCGGTGAAATCGGGTTTCAGGCGGAGGAAGGCGAACGCGCCTCCGGCAAAGGCGACGAGGATCGTGACGACCAGACCGATCGAATCGAACAGGGTGATCGCGGTACGATAGGGCGCGACGAGAGCCTGCGCCTCTTCGTTGAACACGCCGAAGGCGCGGCCTGTGGCGACCGAGCGGGCTTCGGCGAGCAGCGTCTCACGTTCGAACCCGAAGTTTGGCAGAACCGCAGAAGCAGGGTCGGCAAGAACGTGGCCGGTGATCAGTGCGGGGCTGATCGCAGCCCAGAGCGCGGCGAACAGCAGCGCGGGAACGCCGACCCACAGGGCGACGTACCAGCCGTGGAAGTTCGGCAGAGAATGCAGGCGGACCTGCGGATCCTTGCGCCGGAATGCCCAGGCACGAGAACGTGCCGCCAGCCAACCGAGCAAGCTCAGCCCGAAGGCGAGCAGTAACAGGATGGCTGGCGACATGACTGCGGAAATTCCCCCGTTACTTCAATTCGGCGCCATCAAGGACCGGAAGGTCGTTAACAGCCTTGGCGCTTGCGGCAAGCACATCGTCGGGCGCGACGACCATCCCCAGCTTGGCAAGCACGCCATCCTTGGACCACAGCTTTGACCATTCAGTGACAAAACCGGCAAGTCCGGGGATTGCCTTGAGATGCGCCTTCTTGACGTAGATGTAGAGCGGGCGCGCGCCGGGATAGCTGAAGTCGGAGATCGTGGCATACGTGGGCGTCACGCCCTTCATCGTCAGACCCTTGATCCGGCCTTCGTTCTCTTCGAGATAGGAAAAGCCGAAGATGCCGATTGCCTTGGGGTTGGCCTCGATCTTCTGGACGATCAGATTGTCGTTCTCGCCGGCATCGACATAGGCACCGTCATCACGGACGTCGCCGCAGACCTTGTCGTGGCGGTCCTTGTCGCCGTCCTTGAGTGCCTTCATCTCGGCGTTTTCGTCACAACCCTTGGTGAGGATCAGCTCCTTGAGCGCATCGCGCGTTCCCGAAGTTGAGGGCGGGCCGTAGACGAGGATCGGTTCGGCGGGGAGCGACGGGTTGACGTCTTTCCAGGTCTTGGCGGTCTGCGGCTTGCCGTAAGGCGTCTTGGCCAGAGCCTTGTAGACGTCTTCCGGGCTGAGCGCGAAGCCAGGGCCGTTCTGGGCTTCGGCGAAAGCAACGCCATCGAGGCCGACCTGAATCTCGACGATGTCCTTGACGCCGCTCTTCTGGCAATCTGCGAACTCGGACTTCTTCATCCGGCGCGACGCGTTCGCGATGTCGGGGAACTGGGCGCCGACGCCAGCGCAGAACAGCTTCATGCCAGCGCCAGTGCCGGTCGATTCGATGATCGGCGACTTGATCGAGGGATCGGCCTTGGCCAGCGATTCGGCGACCGCCTTGGCAAAGGGATAGACGGTGGACGATCCGACCGCGCGGACCTGGTCGCGGGTGCCCGCTTCCTGCGATCCGCAACCGGCAAGAGCGAGGGCGCCTGATGCGGCGGCGGTGAGGGCTATCGTTCGAATCATCGACATGGTTTCAGCTTTCGTCCCTGTTGGCTTAGCGGCCAATGCGACGGTTGCGTGACAGCTTTATGACAGCGGTTCGGGCGCGGTGGGCGAAGGAGGGCCGGACAGCGGCATTCGCACGCTGACGGTCGTGCCGACGCCCGGCGCGCTGGCGATGTCGAGCTTGCCGCGATGGCGCTCGACGATGTGCTTGACGATGGCAAGGCCCAGGCCGGTGCCGCCCGCTGCGCGACTGCGGCCAGGGTCGGTGCGGTAGAAGCGGCGGGTGAGGTAGGGGAGGTGATCGGGGTGAATGCCTTCGCCTTTGTCGATCACGGTCAATTCGGCCTCGCCGCCCTGTGCGGTTAGCCTGACCTCGACGGGCTTCACGGGGTCGCCATACTTGAAGGCATTGTCGATCAGGTTGCGGACGAGCTGGTCGAGTTGCTGGCGGTCGCCGCAGACGACGGCCTCGGCCGCTTCGACGTGAAGGCGGTCGTCGCCGCGGGTCATGCCGACTTCGCTGCCGATGCTGGAGACGAGTTGCGCAAGGTCGATGCGATCGCGTGGGACATCGTGCTTTTCCGCTTCGATCCGCGAAAGCGACATGAGATCCTCGACGAGGCTCTGCAGGCGGCGGGATTCGCGCAGGACGGTGTTGTGGAATTTGGCGGCCGTCGCTTCATCGACCTTGGCATCGGGATCGGCGAGCGTTTCGATATAGCCGATGATCGAGGCGAGCGGGGTGCGCAGCTCGTGGCTGGCGTTGGCGACGAAATCGGTGTGGGCGCGGCTGATGTCGGCTTCGGCGGTGCGGTTGACCATCTCGATCAGCGAAAAGCGCTCGTCGATCGGCACGCGGCTGACCTGCCAGATGCTGCGCGCGCCGGTGAGGCCCCGCACAAGCGCGCGCCCCTGCGGCTTGGCCAGAAGCTGGATGGCCTCGGGATGGCGCAGCGCGACGCGTGCGTCCTGACCGACGATGTGGCTGCCCAGCTCCTCGCGCGCAGAGGCATTGGCGGCAGCGATGCGCTGTCCGTCGAGCATCAGGATGGGCAGGCCGAAGGGTTCGACCAGTTCGATCATCGTCTGGCGCGAAACGCTGCCATCATCGCGCGTGATGGTTTCAACGGTCGGTTCGGGTCGGGCAAGCCACAGCGTTGCGAGCCACACGACGACGATCGTCAACGAGAGCCAGATGCCGGCACCGCCGAAATACATCACGATGCCAGCGCACAGCGCGACGAAAATGCTGGGAAGAGGCAGCGACAAGCCAGTCATCCGATAACGCCGTTTGGTTAGCTTGTGCTTTGCGAATCAGTGACCGTCAGTGGCCGCCGAATTGACGCGGGATATGCCAGCACGAGCACTGTACGCAAGTGCGGTGGCCAGACTGTCAAATTCGTATCAGGAGTCGCGCGGGGCACAAGCGGTTCGAAAAATCCTGGTGACCCCTACGGGAATCGAACCCGTGTTTCAGCCGTGAGAGGGCCGCGTCCTAACCGCTAGACGAAGGGGCCGCTTGGAAGTGGCCGTACAATTCGCTGCTATCACCATCCCGATCATACGGGAAAAGAATGGTGACCCCAACGGGAATCGAACCCGTGTTTCAGCCGTGAAAGGGCCGCGTCCTAACCGCTAGACGATGGGGCCACTGGGCTTGCGCCGCTGTGCAGGTCCGCGCCTCTAAAAGCAGGAGCGCGGGCCGTCAAGCATCCATTTGGATGTACCAAGGGTCAGTCGGCAAACGCTGCGTCCTCGACGTGGAGTTCGGCCGCGGGGCGGCTGCCCCAGTCGTCGATCTTGGCGCGTCCGGCAAGCCACAAGTGCCGACCGCGCGAGGCGTGAAGCAAGGTCTGGCCGAGTTCTGTCTGGGCGGCGCGGAAGGCTATCGCCTTGAACGAGCGCCCGTCGCTGCCGCCCGCGATCATGCGGACGTGATCGGTGCCGACGAGATCGCATTTGACCAGCCGTACCGGGCCGACCGCGATGCGCGGGCCGGGCCAGCCGATCCCGAACGGGCCTGCCGTTTCGAGCAGTTCGACCAGATCGGGGGTGAGGCCGCCGGGACTGAGCGAGAGGTCGAGTGTCAGGGCCTGCGAAAGCCTGGAGCCGGAGACTTCGCGGGCAAGGCGATCATCGAGCCAGTCGGACAGGGCCTCCAGCTTCGATGGGTCAATCGTCAGCCCGCAGGCCATCGCGTGGCCGCCGCCCGCGATGAGCAAGCCCTCGGCACGTGCGGCGATGATGGCCGCGCCAAGATCGACGCCTGCGATGGAACGGCCGGACCCCTTGCCGTTACCGGCTTCGTCCGCATCGAGCGCAATGACCAACGCGGGCTTGCCGGTCTTTTCCTTGATGCGACCGGCAACGATGCCGATCACGCCGGGGTGCCAGCCGTGCCCTGCGACGACGATGACCGCGCGGTTGTGCTGGGAGGCGATCTGCGCTTCGGCGGCTTCCTGCACTTCCTGTTCGATTCCGCGCCGCTCTTCGTTGAGCAGCGAGAGTTGAGCGGAGATGGCGCGGGCTTCGCCTGCATCCTGCGTGGTCAGCAGGCGCACGCCAAGCGTTGCCTCACCGACTCGGCCG
This sequence comes from Novosphingobium hassiacum, assembly GCF_014196055.1. GTDB lineage: Bacteria > Pseudomonadota > Alphaproteobacteria > Sphingomonadales > Sphingomonadaceae > Novosphingobium > Novosphingobium hassiacum. The sequence goes on along the minus strand of NZ_JACICY010000003.1, from coordinate 291,105 downwards.
CCTGCATTGATGCGCGGGCCGAGCGCGAAGCCGAGGTCGCTGCAGGTGGGGGCGCGATTGAGGCGGCTGGCGTCGATCAGCGCGGACAGGCCGATGTTCTCGCGCCTTGCCATGATCTTGAGGCCCTGGCTGACCAGGGCGCGATTAAGGCCCTTCAACTGCGCGACGTCGGCCACGGTGCCGAGCGCGACCAGATCCAGCAGGCGCATCAGGTCGGGTGCGGTACGGCTGGTGAAGTAGCCGCGACCGCGCAGTTCTCTGACGGTGGCGATGGCCAGCAGAAACGCAACGCCGACTGCGGCAAGGTGCCCGTGTGCGGCGGCTTCATCGCATTCGTCGAGCCGGTTGGGATTGACCAGCGCCGCGGTGAGGGGGAGTTCGGACGCGCACTTATGGTGATCGACCACGATCACGTCGACGCCTTCGGCATGGGCTGCGGCCAGCGCCTCGTGTGCCATCGCGCCGCAATCGACGGTGACGATCAGGCTTGAGCCGTCACGCGCGAGGCGGACCAGCGCCTCGCCCGAGGGACCATAGCCTTCGAGAAGGCGGTCGGGGATATAGTGACCCGCATCGACGCCGAGATCCCGCAGTAGCAGGATCAGCAGGGCCGCGCTGGTGGCGCCATCGACGTCGTAATCGCCGTAGATCGTGATGCGTTCATTGGCCATGACCGCATTGGCAAGGCGGTGTGCGGCTTTGTCCATGTCCTGGAAGATTGACGGATCGGGCAGGAAATCGCGCAAGGTCGGCCGGCGGTGCCGGTCAAGATCGTCGCGCGAAACGCCGCGCGAGAGCAGGAGTTGCGTGACGAGGTCATCGCCCGGGGCATTGCCGCCCGCGCCCATGTCCATGTTGCCGCCGCGCCAGCGCCAAGCCTGGCCTGACAACGATCGGGTGATTGCGGTGACTGGAATCATGCATCTGCGCTAGACCATGTGGGGGTTACTCGAAAGAGCGCGTTTGAGTGCATTTGCGCACGATCATTGATTTGTCCCTTGGGCATATGGTCTCATCGATTCGGTGGACGACTCCACAAGGTCCGTCCGCGACAGCTCAGGTGCGAAAGGACGCGAGGATGCGGGCCAGGACGACAGCTTTTGCGATTTCGGGATTGGTGCTTGCAGGCGGCGGCGCTGCGGTGGTGGTAGCCCAATCGAGCGGTCCGGTTGCGCGCTACGAAATGCGCGCCGAAACGATGTCGGGTATCGGCGGCATGGGCGGACAGGGCGGCATGGCTGCAGCCATGTCCATGGCATTCGGAGGGACGCCGAAGGCGCAGCACATGCTGTGGCTGGATATCGGGTCCTCGCGCGCAGCGGCAGACGGCAAGCCGAAGGCCGAACATTTCATGCCCACGGGTGCGAAGTTGGGCAAGTCAGTGCTGCTCAAGACCCCGGTCGGCACGCCTTCACAGCCGGGCACAGCGGAATTCCAGCGGCCCAAAGGCCGTATGTTGATCTTTTGGGGCTGCGGGGAGCATGCACCAAAAGGCCAGCCGGTGGTGATCGATTTCAGCAAGCTGGCTGCGGGACAAGTACCGCCGGGCTTGTTCTCCAGCGCAGTGCCGATGGACAGGTGGGTTTCGCCCGCATCGAGCAAGACCTATGGGCACTGGCCGTCCGACGATGGCAAGTCCGCGCGTCCGGATTCCTCGCTGATCGGGCCGCATCGCGTATCGGGCAATTATTCTCCCGAGATGGCGTTCACGTTGGGCAAGGATTTCATGGCCCCTCTGAATGCCACCAACGCGCTGCAGCCGAGCGGCTCGACCTTGCTGCGCTGGAGCGCTGTGGCGGACGCGACCGGGTATTACGCGTCGATCATCGGTGGCAAGCAAGGCCAGCGCGGGCAGGAAATGACCGATGTCGTGTGGTGGTCGTCGAGCGCGACGCGCGAATTCGGCGGCGGCCTTTCGGATTGGCTGGCACCTGCCACAGTGGCGAAGCTGGTTACGGCACGAACCGTGATGTCGCCGCAGACGACGACGTGCACCGTGCCTGCCGAGGTCAAGGTGGCGGCACCCGATTTCATGTTCGGAACCTTGCATGCCTATGGGCCTGAAGAGTCGTTTTCCTATCCACCCAAGCCTGCCGATCCGAAGGCGAAATGGGCGCTCGAATGGACCGCGCGCATCCGGCATCGCTCGACTACTGGTTTTCTCATCGGCGTGGCAGGCATCGGAGACGCCGCAGCCGACGTGCCGGACCGGCCGCAGTGCAAGCCGAAGAAGAAGGGGCTGGGCGGCTTGCTCGGCGGCGCGCTGAGCGGAACGTTGGGTGTACCTTCGGCGGGAGATGGTTGTTGAGCCGATGCTGCTGATCGTCTGGCACAGCCGTACCGGCGCTGCCGAAGCCATGGCACGCGCGGCGCATGAGGGGGCGCAGGCCGAGGGGGCGTGTCGTCTGGTGCGCGCAGATGAGGCGACGCCAAGCGATCTTCTTGATGCGGCTGGCTACTTGTTCTGTTGCCCCGAAAACCTCGGCACCATGAGCGGCGCGATGAAAGAGTTCTTCGACATCAGCTACTACCCGTTACTGGGTCGGATCGAGGGGCGCCCCTTCGCGACGATCATTGCGGCGGGATCGGACGGCACCGGGGCGCAGCGACAGATCGACCGTATCGCGACCGGCTGGCGGCTACGGCGGGTGGCAGATCCGATGATTGTCTGCACCGATGCACAGACGCCCGAAGCCATTCTCGCAACCAAAACGGTGAGCGCCCAAGTATTGCGAGATTGTAGCAATCTGGGGCAGGCATTATGCGGAGGCCTTGGGCTAGGAGTTTTCTAAACGTTTCCACTATACGTCACACGAACATCCTCGCCAGGGTCTCGCAGACTCGACGGCTAACGATGCTTATGCCAGTCCGGCGTTGAACAAAGAGGTGGGCTCAAGTGGACGCAAGTGACCAGTCACGTGACTGCGCACCACTCGCCGCGCTTCTTTATGATTCAGGCTCGCTGCCCGGTATCGCGGATATCGTCGGCGCGGCGCAGGCAGCCGGTCGCTTCTCAGTCACCCATGTCGCCCCCGCGAGCGATGGCTGGGCCGAATTGCTGCGCGACGGGCTGACATTCGACCTGAGCGGTCTTAGTGGCGGTGCCAGAGCTGGATCGCCAGAGGTTATCCATCTGCTGGGTGTCGAGCCGCACATGATCGAAGGCTGTGCTGCGCTGCTGCTGTCACCCGGACCGCACTTGGCCGGGGCAGAAAAGCTGTTGCCAGTGATTCGCGTGATAGCCGAATTGGTGCTGCAACTTTCACGAGTCGGCGAGCCAAAAGCGATTTGCTGGATTCCCGCCAAAAACGCACTATCCCCCGCGCTCTTCGCCAAGGCCGTTTCGCCTTGGCTCGATGGTGGTCCTTTTCCGGCGCTTGCGCTTGCCGCAATCCAGCGGACCAGCGATGGTTCGGTCGAATCCGAAGGGCTCAAGTTCCTGACGGGGCAGGAATTTTCATTGTCGTCCCAAAGTGCCTCCAGCCCCGAACAACTGACGCGCGCTGCGATTAGGCTGATCGACTGGCTGGTCGCTCATGGACCCGTGACCAAGGCTCAGAAGGTAAATCTTGCCGGAACGGGGGCAGTCTTTCTTGAGGCGCAAGGCAGCACCCGTATCGTTGCAAGGTGTGTCTGAACCGGGGAAATCTTCGTAGAGATCGTCAGACGTTGCCCTTCGGTAGCGTGAATGTACCCGGTCAGCCGGGTTACGCTCCTGAACTGCAACGCCATCACCTGATCCCGCGACAGGTGCTCGGTTCACACGCGCTGGGGCGCATGCTTGCCCGGCTAGGACTCGACCACATGGGCTTTCACGATTTTCGGCGGAACGGGCTGCTGCTCCCGGCATCGGAAGTGGCTGCGTTGCGGATCGGCCTGCCGCTTCATCGCGGGCCGCATCGCAGTTACAACGATCTGGTGATCGAGCGCGCTGGTCAGATCGAGGCGCGCTGGTCACGCGAACGCGCAGCCGGATCGAAGCTTGCCGACTTCGAAGCGCTGATGCGATTCGATCTGCTGCAACGCGCGCTGCGCCGCAAGCTGCTCGACCCGCGATCGTGGTCACGCACGCCGCTCAATTCGCGCGACCCGGCGCTCGACTTCAGCCACCTCGATGAAATGGCCGACATGCTTTGGACGTCAACCGAATGGACGCCAAAAGCTGCCTGAATTTTACGTGAGGAACGGGGCGGTATTGGCGGAAAGGTTTGCGGTTGCTTCGCGGTATTCCGCTTCGAGCCGGTCGACACGCGCTGCGACCGATTCGATTTTCGATACAGCGCCGATGCCCTGGCCAGATCCCCAGATGTCCTTCCATGCTTTGGCAGGCGCATTCCCGCCCGAGCCGAAGTTCATCTTGCTCGGATCGCTTTCCGGAAGATTGTCGGGGTCGAGCCCGGCATTGACGATCGAGCTGCGCAGATAGTTGCCGTGGACGCCGGTGAACAGGCTGGAATAGACGATGTCATCGGCGCGCCCGTCGACGATCGCCTGTTTGTAGGCTGCGTCGGCGTGGGCTTCCTCGGTCGCGATCCACGCCGAGCCGATGTAGGCGAAGTCCGCGCCGAGAGCTTGGGCTGCGAGGACCGACTTGCCGCAGGCGATGGCGCCCGACAGCGCAACGAGGCCGTCGAACCATTCGCGGATTTCCTGCATCAGCGCGAAGGGCGACAGCGCACCGGCATGGCCGCCTGCGCCGGCTGCAACGGGGATCAGGCCGTCCGCGCCCTTCTCGATAGCCTTGCGTGCGAAACTGTTATTGATCACGTCGTGCAGGACGATGCCGCCCCAGCGGTGGGCCGCGTTGTAGACGTCTTCGCGCGCGCCGAGCGAGGTGATCAGCATCGGCACCTGCCACTTTTCACACATCGCCATGTCTTCATCGAGGCGGTTATTGGTTTTGTGGACGATCTGGTTGACCGCGAACGGCGCGGCGGGGCGATCGGGGTTGGCCCGGTTGTGCACGGCCAGTTCCTCGGTGATCTGGTGGAGCCATTCATCGAGCTGACTGATCGGACGGGCGTTGAGCGAGGGGAACGAGCCGACGACGCCCGCCTTGCACTGCGCGATCACCAGTTCCGGGCAGGAGATGATGAACAGCGGCGAGGCGATGACCGGCAAGCGCAGGTTGGCGAACAGCGGGGGAAGGGGCATTCGGGGCGATCCTCGCATGAATCTTAATTGATCGGTTAAGGCGTAAGGGGGTCGGCGCGGCTTGTCAAAGGGGTGTGCCCCGACGGTCAGGTCAGGAGGTGTTCGATCCCGTAGAATCGCGCCGCTGTGCCTGCGAACAGTGCGTGCTTTTCATCGGGTGACGTGCCTTGGGCGAGGCGTTTGAAGGTGTTCCACAGCGTGTTGTAGGATGCGCCCCACTTGTCGACAGGGTAGTTGCTTTCGAACATGGCGCGCTCGGGACCGAAGGCTTCGATGCAGGTTTCGATGTAGGGCTGCCACATGGCGGCGAGGTCCTGCGACGACAGACCCGCCTCTGGACCCCGTTCAGGCATGCCGCAGAACGCCATGGCGAGGCCGCCGAGCTTGATCGAGACATTGGGGCATGTAGCGATCTGCCGGATGCCGGTGCGCCAGACTTCGAAGCGTTCGGTCAGGGTGCCATGGTAGCTAGCGGTGCCGAGCGGCGTGCCGCAGTGGTCAAGGCATATCAGCTGGGCGGGGAAGGCGCGCGCAAGGTCGAGCACGTCGTCCAGTTGTGGCTCGAGTACCCAGGCGTCGAACGTGAGGCCGAGTTCGCCGAGGTGGCGGAAGCCCTGGCGGAATACATCGGAATGGTACAGCCGGGGCGCGGCATGGAAAGGTGACCCGAGGACGTCAGGGTCGGCATCCCACGCGCCCTGATGGCGGATGCCCTTGAAGCGGCCGTTGCCTGCTCGGATCAAAGCGTCGAGTACCGGGCGTGCCGAATCGCCCTGTCGCAGGTCGGCATGGCCGATGATCGCGGCGCAGGGGCGGAAAGCGCCGTAGAGGCCGCTCGCGCCCTGGGCTGCGACGCCGCCCACGAACTCGACCTCGCCGACGGTCTTGAACGTGGGGTCGCCATCGGCGCGGTAGAATGCGCCGCATTCCATATAGACCGTCGCGATGACGTTGTGGCCGCCGCGTGCGTCGCCAAGCAACTGATCGAAGGTGTAGTAGGCCGAGCGTGAAATCGTCTCGATGAACGGGTGGCGGGGCTCCGGGATCGCACCGATGAGCGGGCGCAAGTCCCACAAGTGGTGGTGCGGATCGATGATCGGCAGATCGGGTTCGAGTACAGCTTCGGCCATGTCCACTCCCACTGGTGCCTCTTTGCGGGCAGGTGGGACTATGGCCGAAGTGTTGGGGCGAGCAACGGTGATTTAAGCGAGGGGTTGAATTTTCTCGGGGGTTGGGCTCGCGGTGCCCACCCTCGGCCCCTCCCGCGAGCGGGAGGGGGGAAGATTGGTTACTTCGCTGCGTTGGCGGCGCTGAGAACAGCGCGGACGCTGGCGGTGGCGACGTCTTCATCGATGCCGACGCCCCAGACGGTGCGGCCATCGGGCAGGACGCATTCGACATAGGCGGCGGCGCGGGCGTTGCTGCCCGAACCCATCGCATGTTCCGTATAGTCGCGGACGTCGAGGTCGAGGCCGAAACCGTCCTTGATCGTGGCGACGACCGACGAGATCAGCCCGTTTCCTCGGCCCGAAACCGACTGGACCATGCCATCGACTTCGACCTTGCCCGCGAAGATGCGGGTGCCGTCGGGGCCGCGTGCTTCTTCATAATCGACGAGTTGGAACGGCTGCGGTCCTTCGAGGCGGTAGGCCTTGCGGAACACCCCCCAGATGTCGGCCGCCTGCAGTTCGCGGCCCAATTCGTCGGCGAGATCCTGCACGTGACGCGAGAAATGCGCCTGCATCTTCTTCGGCAGCTTGAGGCCCTGATCCTGTTCGAGCACCCAGGCAAAGCCGCCCTTGCCGCTCTGCGAGTTGACGCGGATCACGGCTTCGTAGGTGCGGCCGAGGTCGGCGGGATCGATCGGCAGGTAGGGCACCGCCCAGAGTTCGTCGTTGCGCTGTTCCTGCGCTGCAAAGCCCTTCTTGATCGCGTCCTGATGGCTGCCGGAAAAGGCCGTGAACACCAGTTCGCCGCCATAGGGGTGGCGCGGGTGGACGGGCAGCTGGTTGCAGTATTCGACCGTCTGGATGACGTCGTCGATATTCGAGAAGTCCAGCTCGGGATCGACACCTTGCGTGTAGAGGTTGAGCGCGACGGTCACCAGACAACAGTTGCCGGTGCGCTCGCCATTGCCGAACAGGCAGCCCTCGACGCGATCCGCGCCTGCCATCAGCCCGAGTTCGGCCGCGGCAACGCCGGTGCCGCGATCGTTGTGGGTGTGCAGGCTGATCACCGCGCGATCGCGGTTCGGCAGGTTGCGGCAGAAGTACTCAATCTGGTCAGCGTAGATGTTCGCGGTCGACGCTTCCACCGTGGCGGGCAGGTTGAGGATGATCGGGCGGTCGACGGTCGGCTGGAGCACGTCCATCACGGCCTCGCAGCATTCGATGCTGAAATCGAGTTCGGCCGTGGAGAAGGTTTCCGGGCTGTATTCGAAGTGCCAGTCGGTCTGCGGGAAGCGCGCGGCCTGATCGCGCAGGACCTTGGCACCATCGATGGCGATCTGGCGGACGTCAGCCTTGTCCATGCCGAACACGACCTGACGCCACAGCGGCGAGACCGCGTTGTAGACGTGGACGATGGCCTTTTTTGCGCCGGCCAGGCTTTCAAAGGTGGTGCGGATCAGGTCTTCGCGTGATTGGGTGAGGACCTGGACGAAGACGTCGTCGGGAATGCGCCCGGTATCGACGAGGCCGCGGATGAAGTCGTATTCGGTCGCGCCTGCACTGGGAAAGCCGACTTCGATTTCCTTGAGGCCGACTTTGACGAGCAGGTCGAAGAAGCGGGCCTTCTTCTCGGCGTCCATCGGGTCGATCAGCGACTGATTGCCGTCGCGCATATCGGTGGAGAGCCAGCGCGGAGCCTGGGTGATGGTGCGGCTGGGCCACTGCCGGTCGGGCAGGTTGATCTGCGGAAAGGCGCGGTACTTGGCCGACGGGGTCTTCAGCATAGTCATGGGGATTTCGCTCGATATATCTGGATTTGTCTGCGTGTGGATCCGGCTTCCCTTGAGCGCCGATCCGCGCCGCGATGCGACACGTCAGCTCACGCCCAAGGGCGGATAAGTCGCAGGCTAAGGTCCAGTCGAGCAGTCATCGCGAAAGCCTATGATGATTTGGCGCGCGCTTGTCCAGAATGAATGCGTGATAACGTGCGCAAGCCCATCGCTCGCCGGGGGCAGTCCGAAGCGGACATACGGACTTCGGACTGCCAATCGTCAATTCAGCGGCGCCTACTTCTTTTCGAAGGCGACCGTGATGTCGAGCTTCACGTCATCGGAGACGAAGGGGATGCCGTACTTCACGTTGAAGTCCGAACGCTTGATCGTGGTCATGGCGTGAAAGCCTACGGTGGCAGCCTTGTTCATTGGATCGTTGCCAGCGCCCGAGAACGTCGCCGCGATAGCGACCGGCTTGGTCACGCCGTTGAGCGTGAGATCGCCGTTGACCGTGGCCGACATGCCGTCAGCACCGGGTACGACCGATGTCGAGACGAAGGTGGCGTCGGCGGGGGCAGGGCCGAAGAAATCGGCAGGCTTGCCGTCAGCGCCCGGCTTGAGCAGGTGTGCAGTCAGGCCGGGGCTTGCGGTCATGATCTTGGCGACCGGGATCTTGACCGAGACCTTGGCGTCAGCAGGCTTGGCCGGGTCTAGTGTCAGCGTGCCGGAGACATCACCGAACAGTCCGAAATAATCGTTGAAGCCGAGGTGGTTGACCTTCCAGCCGATCAACGAGTGCGAGGCGTCGGCGGTGTAGGTTCCGGCGGTGACGCGTGCCTTGTCGGCCTTGCCCGGAGTTTCGGGCATCTGCGCGAGCATCGGTGCGGCGGCAGCGGCGAGGGCGAGCGGCAGCGCAAGCTTGAGCGCGCGGGGCATCTTGGGGAGGGTCGGCAAGGGGGGATCTCCTCGATCACTGGGAAGCTGCAAGGATGCCAAAGGCGAGGCTATCGCACAAGGGCGATGAAGGCTTGTCAACCGCAGCGCATAGTCAGGATCTTGCCCGCATTGTCGATGATTACGTTAAGCCGGTCTGAGCGGTAGTCCTGCGTGACGATTTCGCCGGGCTTGATCCAGCGGATCCGGGTGTGCCCTGCGGCCTTGGCGACAGCCTCGCGCGTGGTGAGACTGGCGGTCCCGCCGATGTAGCGATGCGCTGGATCGAGGCCACAGGCATCGTCGCCAATGACACGCGCGGCCGGCTGCTGGACGATGGCGGGAACGGTGGGGGACCGGCCGAGGGCTGCGGTCGGAGCAGATGCTGATTGCTGGGCGAAAGCCATGTACAGCATGACCAAGCCCATCGACGAATTGAACACGGCGCGACCCTCGTTCGAGTGGATATCTCCAGAATGGAGAAGTATCATTCGTGAGGCTTACGTCCAATCGTTTCGTCGATGACGGGATGTCGTTGGTGGAACGGGCGGCTCCGTGTTGGAGCCGCCCGGCCAAGTCTCAGTTCTTGGTCTGGTCGACCAGCGCGTTGGCGCCGATCCACGGCATCATCGCGCGCAGCTTGGCACCGGTTTCCTCGATCGGGTGGCGCTTGGCGAGGCCGCGGGCAGCCTTGAGTTCCGGCTGGCCGGCGCGGTTGTCGAGCACGAAGTCCTTGACGAAGCGGCCCGACTGGATGTCGGCCAGAACGCGCTTCATTTCCTTCTTGGTCTCTTCGGTGATGATGCGCGGACCGGTCTTGATGTCGCCGTATTCAGCGGTGTTCGAGATCGAATAGCGCATGTTGGCGATGCCGCCTTCGTACATCAGGTCGACGATCAGCTTCAGTTCGTGAAGGCATTCAAAGTAGGCCATTTCAGGCGCGTAGCCTGCTTCGACCAGCGTTTCGAAGCCAGCCTGGACCAGCGCGGTGGTGCCGCCGCAAAGCACGGCCTGTTCGCCGAACAGATCGGTTTCGCACTCTTCGCGGAAGTTGGTCTCGATGATGCCCGAGCGACCGCCGCCGACGCCCGAAGCGTAGGCAAGGCCGACGTCATGCGCGTTACCGGTCACGTCCTGATGGACCGCGATCAGGCAGGGTACGCCGCCGCCGCGCTGGTATTCGCTGCGCACGGTGTGGCCGGGGCCCTTTGGCGCGATCATGATCACGTCGATGTCGTTGCGCGGTTCGATCAGGCCGAAGTGGATGTTGAGGCCGTGCGCGAACGCGATGGCCGAACCCGGCTTGAGGTTGGCGTGGAGATCGTTGGCATAGATCGCGGCCTGATGTTCGTCGGGCGCAAGGATCATCAGCACATCGGCCCATGCAGCGGCGTCGGCGTTGGCGAGGACCTTGAAGCCTGCAGCTTCGGCCTTCTTCGCGCTGGCCGAGCCCGGACGCAGTGCGATGGCGACGTCCTTGACGCCCGAATCCCGCAGGTTCTGCGCGTGGGCGTGGCCCTGCGAGCCATAGCCGAGGATCACGATCTTCTTGTCCGTGATCAGGTTCAAGTCGCAATCGGCGTCGTAGTAAACCTTCATTTCTTTCCCAATCCTGTTGAGTTCATGTCTGAAATCGTATGTGAAACCGTCAGGCGACCGAAGCGCCGCGCACCATGCCGACGATGCCGGTGCGGCCGACTTCGACGAGGCCGAGTTCCTTCATCAGCGTGACGAAGCTGTTGATCTTGTCGGGCGCGCCGGTCAGCTCGAAGATGAAGCTGGAGGTCGTGGTATCGACCACCTTGGCGCGGAACACGTCGGCGAGGCGCAGTGCCTCGACGCGGTTTTCGCCTTTGCCTGAGACTTTTACCAGCGCCAGTTCGCGTTCGACGTAAGGGCCGACTTCGGTGAGATCGGTGACCTTGTGGACCGGCACCAGTCGTTCAAGCTGGGCCCGGATCTGGTCGATGATCTCGGGCGGGCCGTGGGTGACGATGGTGATGCGGCTGACATCGTGGCCATCGGTGATGTCGGCCACGGTCAGGCTGTCGATGTTATAGCCGCGCGCGGTGAACAGCCCCGCGATCTTCGCAAGGATGCCTGCTTCGTTATCGACCATGATGGTCAGGACGTGGCGTTCGGACGCCTCGGTGGGGATGTGCATCATTTCCAGGTATCCTAAACCAGCGCCTTGGCTTCGTCGTCCATGACGCCGGAGACCTCGTCGCCGTAGAGCAGCATTTCGGTGTGGGCCGCGCCGCTGGGGATCATCGGGAAGCAGTTTGCTTCCTTGGACACGAGGCAGTCGACGAAGACCGGACCGTCGTGGTCGATCATCGCCTGGATGCCGGCGTCGAGCTCGCTCAGGTCGGAAATGCGGATTCCCTTCCAGCCGTAGGCTTCGGCGAGTTTGACGAAATCGGGCAGGCTGTCGGAATAGGAGTTCGAGAAGCGGCTCTCGTAAGTCAGCTCCTGCCACTGGCGGACCATGCCCATCCATTCGTTGTTGAGCACGAAGACCTTGACCGGCAGGCGATACTGCGTGGCGGTGCCCAGCTCTTGAATGTTCATCTGGATCGACGCGTCTCCCGCGATGTCGATGACCAGCGCATCGGGGAAGCCCGCCTGCGCGCCGATGGCGGCGGGAAGGCCGTAGCCCATCGTGCCGAGACCGCCCGAAGTGAGCCACTTGTTTGGCTTCATGAAGTGGAAGTGCTGTGCCGCCCACATCTGGTGTTGGCCAACTTCGGTGCTGATGATCGGTTCGCGGTGCTTGGTCAGTTCATACAGGCGTTCGATTGCCAGTTGCGGCATGATTTCCGAGGACTTGCGCGGATAGGCGAGGCTCTGGCGCGCGCGCCAGCCGTCGATGCGGGCGTGCCATTCGGTGAGGTCGCGCGCCTTGTGGCCCTGTTCCAGCCAACCGTCGATCAGTTGGGCGAGAACCTTGCCGCAATCGCCGATCACGGGGAGGTCGACGCGCACCGTCTTGTTGATCGAGGCGCGATCGATATCGATGTGGATCTTCTTGGAATTGGGCGCGAAGGCATCGAGGCGGCCGGTCACGCGATCATCGAAGCGTGCGCCGATGCAGACGACGAGGTCCGCACGGTTCATCGTCATGTTGGCTTCGTAAGTGCCGTGCATACCCAGCATGCCGAGCCACGCGGGGTGGTCGGCCGGGAAAGCGCCAAGGCCCATCAGCGTCGAAGTGACCGGCGCGCCGGTCAGCGCCTGCAGTTCGCACAGCAGACGGGCGGCTTCGGGGCCGGAGTTGATCACGCCGCCGCCGGTGTAGAACACGGGTGCCTTGGCGTTGGCGATCATCTCGACTGCGGTCGCGATTTCCTTTGCGCCGCCTTCGGTCTGCGGATTGTAGCGGTTGCGCTGCTGGGGCGCGTTGCTGCTCCACGGTGCGGTGGCGATCTGGACGTCCTTTGGGATGTCGATAACGACCGGGCCGGGGCGACCTTCGGTGGCGATGCGGAACGCCTCGTCGATGGTTGCGGCAAGCTGCGCCGGGTCTTTGACCAAGTAGTTGTGCTTGGTGCAGTGACGCGTGATGCCGACAGTATCGGCTTCCTGGAACGCATCGGTGCCGATCAGGCCGGTCGGGACTTGCCCAGTGATGACGACCATCGGGATTGAATCCATGAACGCATCGGCAATGCCGGTAACGGCATTGGTCGCGCCGGGTCCGGACGTGACGAGAACGACGCCCGGCTTGCCGGTGGCGCGCGCATAGCCTTCGGCAGCGTGCGCCGCGCCTGCTTCATGGCGGACGAGGATGTGGCGGATGCGTTCTTCACCAAACAGCGCATCGTAGATCGGCAGGACTGCGCCGCCCGGATAGCCGAACACGAATTCGACGCCCTTGGCGACAAGGCTTTCGACCAGGATCTCGGCGCCGCTGCGCTCGCTGTTCACGTTACTGTATCCTTCTGGACTCTCGCGTCCGGCTGGGGGCCGATAGCCGCGATAGGCAAGCCTTAGAACAAAAAATTCTCGGCCCGGTGCAGGCTGGCTGCGCCGGGCCATCTCTCACTTTCGGGTGCGCAACAGATGCAGGGCACCTGTCAGGCAATCGATAGCCTGCTACTTGACATAAAACACCATGTCAACGGCTAACTGCGCAATAAACTAACGACGTGATCTAGTTCTATGGAATTTTCGTACGTCAAGCGTGGCCATCCACTCGGGCTCTGGTTGTTGCTCCAGGTGTATTGGCGTTTGGCGTAGCGGCGGGTGGCCTGCTGGCCTGCCGCGATGGCATCGGCTGAAGAAAGGTCTCCGCGCAGGTATTTGGCGATCTCGGGTACGCCGATCGCGCGCATGACCGGCGCGTCTGCCGGCAGGTTGCGGGCGAGCAACGTTTCCACCTCGGCGAGCGCGCCACCGTGCCACATGGTTTCAAAGCGCAAGTCGCAGCGCCGATAGAGCCATGCGCGATCGGGCAGGAGGATCAACGGAGCAAGATCGACGCTGGCTGCGATCCCGCCGCTCAAGCGCTGCTGCCAGTGGCTGAGCGGGTGTGCGGTCGAGCGCACGACTTCGAGCGCGCGCGTGATGCGCTGCGCGTCGGCCGGGGCGAGGAGGGCGGCGCGCGCCGGGTCTTCGGTTTGCAGGGCGGCATAAGCGCGGTCGAGCGGCATGGCGCGAACTGCGGCGCGAATGTCCGGGTCGATTTCGGGCACGGGGGCGATCCCGTCGAGCAGCGTGCGTATATAGAGGCCGGTGCCGCCGACGAGGATCGGTAGAGCGCCGCGAGCATGGGCGGCGGCGATATCGCGCTTTGCTGCTGCCGCCCAGTCGGCCGCCGAGCAGGCCTGTGCGCCGTCCCAAGCGCCGAACAGAAGGTGGGGAACGCCGTGCATTTCCTCGTCGGAGGGGCGGGCGCTGAGCACGCGCAGATCGGCGTAGACTTGAGCGCTGTCGGCGTTGATGATGACCGCTTGTTGACCCTGTGCGATTACGTGTTGCGCGAGTTTCACCGCCAGATCGCTCTTGCCGCTGGCCGTCGGCCCTGCGATTAGCGCGAGCCTTGGCCGCTGGGCCGAAGGACTCACGTTTTCGCTCTCGAAGGAATTTCCGTTGATCATCGCGCGGCTGATAGCAGACCCGGAGACGCTTGGTGACAATCTTGCGCTGGCGATGGAGATGATCGAAGCGCGCGACTGGGAAGTGGCGGGCGCAGGGATGCTGGACTTCTGCGACGACGTGCTTGAGCTCGAAGTGCTGCACGGCGATCCGGCAGGCATCCGCGCAATCCTTGACCAGTGTTTCCCGGAGTCCGATCTCCTGCTCAGCGCAGGGTTGATCGAGGTGCCGAACTTGTTCGTGTCCGACATGGATTCGACGATGATCGGGCAGGAATGCATCGACGAACTGGCCGATTTTGCGGGGCTGAAGGACAGGATCGCAGCGATTACCGAACGCGCGATGCAGGGCGAACTTGATTTCGAATCTGCGCTGCGTGAGCGGGTGGGACTGCTGAAGGATCTGCCCGAAGCGGCGATCCAGCAGTGCCTGGATGAGCGCATCCAGCCGATGGCGGGTGCGCGGACGCTGGTCTCGACTCTGAAATCGCGCGGGTGCCAGACGGTGTTGGTGACCGGCGGGTTCCATTCGTTTGCCGATCCAGTGGCGGAGTTGCTCGGTTTCGACCGCGTCGTTGGCAACCGCTTGGGCCTGCATGAGGGCGTGCTGACCGGCGGCTTGGTCGGCGGGATCGTCGACAGTTCGGTCAAGAAGCAGGTGCTGCTCGATGAAGCCGCGCGGATCGGCGATGGGGCACTGAGCCTTGCGACGGGCGATGGCGCGAACGACATCCCGATGATCGAAGCCGCGAGCTACGGTATTGCCTACCGTGCCAAGCCGAAGGCGCGCGCAGCGGCGGACGGCTGGATCGATCGGGGGGATCTGACTTCGATCCTGTCGTTGCTGGGTATTGCGCGCAAGGACTGGGTGCTGGATTGACGTTCTATTTACACACCTGTTAGTATTACGGTGCAAGACCAGCGGAGAGTGGACGCGTGAATGCGATGACTGGTGCGATGCAAGCCGACCTGCCCATCTATGACGAGCGCCGCCCGGTATTACGCCTGCGTCCCGCCAAGGCCTGGCATCATTTCCAGAACCTGCTGAAGGACAAGGAAAATACTGAAGAGGTGTTTCACATCTTCGAATCGCTGCCGTGGCGGAACCTGCGTCCGGCAGGGGAGCGGTTCCTGCGTTCAGTACGTGGGCAGGCGATTCGTGCGAAAGAGCCTTATCTACCGGCGATCCTCGATGATCACGCTGCGCTTCGCCTTATGCCAGAGGGATCGCTGGCGCATGCCTATTGCGACTTCATGGAGCGCGAGGGGCTGACGGCGCAGGGGCTGGTCGACGAGTTCGACAAGTTCGCGCGCCACCATGAGAAATTCGACGACCAGTTCCGCTGGTACCTCAACCGTCTGCGCGACGTGCACGACATGCTGCATGTGCTGACCGGATACGGCCGCGATGCGCTGGGCGAGGCTTGTGTCCTAGCGTTTACCTACAGCCAGCAGCCGAGCTATGCTAACCTGTTCATCGGTTATCTGGCGGGGCTGAACATCAACAAGCAGACGCGGCGGTCTGCGCCGGTGCTGCGTGCGGTGCGCGAAGGGCAGAGGCTGGGCAAGGCGTGCCCGCGCCTGTGCGAGCAGTCGATCACCGAACTGCTGCCCTTGCCGCTTGAGGAGGTCCGGCGTCGGCTGAACATCACGCCTGCGGTGCACTATCATCAGGCGCATGCAATCTGGCGCGCGATCGGCGTCGATCCGTACGATCTGCTGGGCAAGAACGCCAAGCTGGCGGCCTGATTATAGCGTCTCGATCAGCGCCTGCGCGGCTGCCGGGTTGCGGTGCTTCGCGCCTGATATGAACAACATGAAGACGTCGCGGTTGCCGCGTGACCAATCGTGCGCGCGCTTGGCCCAGTCGGCGATGGCGGGCTTGGCGTAGCCTGTCTTTGGCTTGTCGCTGGACCGCTGCAGGCGGGCGTAGGTGAAGTCGGCGGTCTGTTCGTCGATTTGCGGAAACTCGGCGCTGTCGGCGAACACGACCGCGAAGTTGCGGGCGCGGCAGAGGTCGAGGAACGCGGTGTCGCGGAAGGTTTCGTCGCGCACTTCGATGGCGTGGCGCAGGGGCGCACCATCCTGCTTGTCGGGGATCAGATCCAGGAACCGGGCAAAGTCGTCGCGGTCGAATTTCTTGCCGTCGCGGAACTGCCAGAGGACCGGGCCGAGCTTGTCGCCGAGCTCGGTGAAGCCTTGTTCGAGGAACTTGGTGACCGAGTCCGCACCGTCGGCCAGCACCTTGCGCTGGGTGGTGTAGCGTGAAGCCTTGAGGCTGAAGATGAATCCATCGGGCGCGGCTGCCGCCCAGTTGGCGAAGCTCTGGCGCTTCTGGCGGCCGTAGTAAGTCGCGTTGATTTCGATGCAGGTGAGCTTGCTGGCGGCGTATTCGAGTTCACGCTTTTGCGGCAGACCTTCAGGATAGAACAGGCCGCGCCAGGGCTCGTACGTCCACCCGCCGATGCCGACGCGGATGGACCCGTGGGTCATGCTTCCATCCACTCGCGGAAAAACGCCTCGTTGGCTTCACGCAGGGTGATGACATCGACGCCTGCGACCTCGGTGCCCCCGACGCTGCCGATGCGGGTTGCGCCTTCCAGCGTATCGTTCGGCGCGGTGGTCACGATATAGCGCGACTGGTCCTCGCCGAATGCCATGGCGGTATCGAGAGGGATGTCGAGGGCACAGCCCTTGTTGCTGGCCAGCGCCATTTCCGTCAGCGCGACGAGCAGGCCGCCATCGGAAATGTCGTGAACGGCCGTCAGCTTGCCCGCGGAGATCCATTCGCGGACCTGCTCGCCATTCTTGCGTTCGAGGGCCAGATCGACCTTGGGGGCGTCACCCGCCTCGCGACCAGCAATTTCGCGCAAGTAGAGCGACTGGCCAAGGTGCGTGCCTTCGCCGCCGACCAGCCAGATCGCGTCGCCCTCGTTCTTGAACGCGATCGTCGCCATGATCGTGTGGTCGAGCATCAGGCCGACGCCGCCGATGGCGGGGGTGGGCAGGATGGCCGAGCCGCCGCCGGTCGCCTTGCTCTCATTGTAAAGCGAAACGTTGCCCGACACGATCGGGTAGTCGAGCGCGCGGCAGGCGTCGCCCATGCCCTCAAGGGCCTGGACGATCTGTGCCATGATCTCTGGGCGCTGCGGGTTGGCGAAGTTGAGGCAGTTGGTGATTGCGAGCGGGCGCGCGCCGACCGCGCAGATGTTGCGATAGGTCTCGGCCACGGCCTGCTTGCCGCCTTCGTAGGGGTCAGCGTAGCAATAGCGCGGCGTGCAGTCGGTGCTCATCGCGAGCGCCTTTTGCGTGCCGTGGATACGCACGACGGCAGCGTCGCCGCCCGACTTCTGCAGCGTGTCCGCGCCAACCTGCGAATCGTACTGTTCGAAGATCCAGCGGCGGTTGGCGAGATCCGGGCAGCCGATCAGTTTGCTCAGGTCCGCGCCGATATCAGTGCTTTCGGGTACGTCGCCGAGCGGCGCGACGTTCGCCCATGTCTTGTAGTCGGCAAGGCTGAGGGCAGGGCGGTCATAGAGCGGGGCGTCTTCAGCCAGCGGGCCGAGCGGAATGTCGCACACGGTTTCGCCCTGAAAGGTCAGGACCATGTGACCGGTGTCGGTGACTTCGCCGATGACCGCGAAGTCGAGTTCCCACTTCTTGAAGATCGCCTCGGCCATGGCTTCCTTGCCGGGCTTCAGCACCATGAGCATGCGCTCCTGGCTTTCCGAAAGCATCATTTCGTAAGGGGTCATGCCCTCTTCGCGGCAGGGCACCATGTCCATGTTGAGGATGATGCCGGCGCGGCCGTTGGTCGCCATTTCGACCGAGGATGAGGTCAGGCCAGCCGCGCCCATGTCCTGAATAGCAACGATGGCGTCGGTCGCCATCAGTTCGAGGCACGCTTCGATCAGCAGCTTTTCGGTGAACGGATCGCCGACTTGCACGGTGGGGCGCTTGGCTTCGGAATCCTCGCCGAAATCGGCGCTGGCCATCGTCGCGCCGTGGATGCCGTCGCGTCCGGTCTTGGAGCCGACGTAGACGATCGGATTGCCGAGGCCGGTGGCGGCGGAATAGAAGATCTTGTCCTGTTCGGCGACGCCCACGGTCATCGCGTTGACCAGGATGTTGCCGTCATAGGCGGGGTGGAAGTTGGTCTCACCACCCACCGTCGGTACGCCGACGCAGTTTCCGTAGCCGCCGATGCCCGCGACGACGCCCTGCACGAGGTGCTTCATCTTGGGGTGATCGGGACGGCCGAAGCGCAGCGCGTTCATGTTGGCGACGGGACGCGCGCCCATCGTGAACACATCGCGCAGAATTCCGCCGACGCCGGTCGCCGCGCCCTGGTAGGGCTCGATGTACGAGGGGTGGTTGTGGCTCTCCATCTTGAAGATGGCGGCCTGGTTGTCGCCGATGTCGATCACGCCCGCATTTTCGCCCGGACCGCAGATCACCCAGGGCGCCTCCGTGGGCAGCTTTTTCAGATGGATGCGGCTCGACTTGTAGGAGCAATGCTCGGACCACATCACCGAGAAGATGCCGAGCTCGACGAGGTTCGGCTCACGCCCGAGCGCGTTCAGGACGCGGGCGTATTCTTCCTCGGACAGCCCGTGGGCGGCGACGACATCTGCGGTGATCTGAGACATGCGCCGCGCCTTAGCGAGGGGCGGCGAAAGAGGCTAGTGCTAACCTGCGAATCTGATGGCGATCCATGTGGCCGCGGTGGCAGCGACGGCGGTGGCGAACGTGCCCCAGACGACGTCGATGATCGTCAGATGGACCGGCCAGCGTGCCAGCACGGCCTGGCTGGTCAGATCATAGGTCATGTAGCACATCGCGCCCAGCAGCGCGCCGTTGAGCGCGGCGGCGCCGAGGCCGCTGGCAAGACCAGGGCGAACCGCGAACCACACCATTCCGGCGATGTAGAGCACGTAGAACACCAGCGCCGGGCCGGTGCGGAAGGCGGGCGCGAGCAGGCTGCCGAGCGCGGGGCGGTAGAGCCGGGTCCCCGCCCAGCCGAGCCACACCGCGTCGAGTGCACCGAAAACGACGGCGGCTGCGACATAGGCGATGAGGTACTGCATGGCGTTTCACGACCTCCGCGGGCATCTTGTCATCGAAGCTTGACCCGACACCTGTGCGCCGTCAATGCTGCCCCGATGGGAACCATACCGGACAATGCGAACCTCAGCTTCGAAGAGGCGCTCAAGGAACTGGAATCCGTCGTGAGGCGGTTGGAAAGTGGTGAAGCGCCGCTCGATGAATCGATCGAGCTCTACGCCAAGGGCGACAAGTTGCGCGCGCATTGCCAGGCGCGGCTCGACGCGGCGCAGGCGCGGATCGAGGCGATTGTCGCGGATCGTGACGGCAAGCCGCAAGCCTTGCGTCCATTCGACGAAACTTCGGGTTGAGCGTTCACCAGATGACCGTAACCCCCGGCCTGCTCAAGCCCGCGCTCAAGGCGATTGCCGAGGATATCGATCACAGCTTCGATCTGCTGCTGCCGATCCCGGGCGATCCGCGCGACCGGCTGGTCGAGGCGATGCGCTATGCCACGATCGGGGGGGGCAAGCGGATCAGGCCGTTGCTCGTCTGCGCGACAGCCGCGCTGTTCGGCGTATCGCGCGAAGCGGCGGTACGCGTCGGAACCGCGATCGAGGCAGTTCACGTCTATTCGCTGATCCACGATGATCTGCCGTGCATGGACAATGACGCGTTGCGCCATGGCAAGCCGACCTTGCATGTGGCGTTCGACGAGGCAGCGGCCGTGCTGGCAGGCGATGCGTTGCATGACTTTGCGTTCGAGCTACTGTCCGATCCCGCCACCAGCGGCGATCCGTTCGTGCGCATCGAACTGATCCGCACGCTGGCGACATCGAGCGGGATGAACGGCATGTGCGGCGGGCAGATGATGGACATCGTCGCCGAAACGTCGAGCTTCGACCTGCCTACGGTCACCCGGTTGCAGCAGCTCAAGACCGGCGCCCTGCTGGGCGCGGCGGTAGAGATGGGCGCGATCCTGGGGCACGCGCCGATCGAGGGACGCTCGCACTTGCGCGGCTATGCCCGCGACATCGGGCTGGCTTTCCAGATTGCGGATGATCTGCTCGATCTTGAAGGTGACGAGGCCGAGGCTGGAAAGGCGCTGCGCAAGGACGCCGATCAGGGCAAGCAGACCTTTCTTTCGCTGCTCGGCCCAGAGCGCGCGCGCGAACAGGCGCGACGACTGGTGGAGCAGGCGATCGAATTGCTGGCCAGCTATGGTCCCGAGGCGGATCTGCTGCGCGAACTGGCGCGCTTTATTGTCGAGAGGGACCACTGATGGCAGACCGTGTGGGGGTTTATCCCGGGACATTCGACCCGATCACTCTGGGACACCTGGATATCATCCGGCGCGGCGCGAAGCTGGTTGATCGGCTGATCATCGGAGTGACGACGAATCCTTCGAAGAACCCTATGTTCACGACTGAAGAACGCATGGCCAGCGTGCTGCGGGAAATCGATCTGCAGGGCATCGCCAACGTCGAGGTCGTGGGTTTCAACGCGCTGCTGATGAAGTTCGCGCGGGCGCAGGGAGCCAGCGTGATCGTCCGCGGCCTGCGCGCGGTCGCGGATTTCGAGTACGAATACCAGATGGCGGGCATGAATCAGCAACTCGATGCCGAGATCGAAACCGTGTTCCTGATGGCGGACGTCTGCCTGCAGCCGATCGCGTCGAAGCTGGTCAAGGAAATCGCGCTGTTCGGCGGTGACGTTTCCGACTTCGTGACCCCGACAGTCCGCGACGAGATCGTCGCGCGGGTCGAGAAAATGGGCCGACTGGGCGACTACTGAACCGGATCGTAATCGTTCATTGCAGCGACAGCGCGAGACGCCTATCCGCGCTGCAGGTTTATTCGGAGTTCGACTGTCCCATGGTTTCGCGCATTCTTACCGCTTTCGCGCTTGGCGCAGCTCTGATCGCTTCACCCGCATTGGCGCAAGACAAGGCAGCCGCACCGGCAGTTGAAGCCAAACCTTTGACTTACGCGGTAAATGCAGATCCGACCGTTGACCGCGAGAACATCCTGGTGCTGGATCTGTCGAACGGCGGACGCGTGCTGATCCGGTTGATGCCGGAATGGGCGCCCAACCATGTCGAGCGGATCAAGACGCTGGCGCGGCAGGGATTTTACAACGGGGTAATCTTTCACCGCGTGATCGATGGTTTCATGGCGCAGACCGGCGATCCGACCGGGACCGGGCAGAGCGGCTCGACGCTGCCAGACCTGACCGCTGAATTCAACGCGATCCCGCACGTACGCGGTTCGGTGTCGATGGCGCGCACGAATGAGCCGAACACGGCCAACAGCCAGTTCTTCATCGTGTTCTATCCGCGCTTTGCGCTCGACCACAAATACACCAACTTCGGTCGCGTGATCGCAGGCATGGACTATGTCGATGCGATTGTCCGGGGCGAGCCGCCTGCGAACCCGACCAAGGTTGCCCAGGCCTCGATTGCTTCGGATAACAAGGCTCCGCCTGCACCATCGGCGACGACGGATGCGCCAAAGATCACGGCCGACATGCTGAGCAATTCGCAGTCGAACTGATCCGAGATTGCGGCTAGGGCGCGCCGATGCGCGTTGACCTGTTTGATTTCGAGCTGCCACCTGAACACATCGCTTTGCGTCCGGCAAAGCCGCGCGATTCTGCGCGCTTGCTGGGCGTGGGGCGTGAGGGTGTGTTTCGGGATTTGAGCGTGCGCGACTTGCCGTCGCTGCTTGAGCCCGGCGATGTGCTGGTTTTCAACGATACGCGGGTAATCCCGGCACAGCTCGAGGGTACAAGGGGCGAGGCGCGGATCGGGGCGACCCTGCACAAGCGCGTGGATTTGCGCCGCTGGCAGGCGTTCGTGCGCAATGCCAAGCGATTGGGTGAAGGCAACGTGATCGAATTTGGCGCGGGCGTGACCGGGATCGCCGAGACAAGGCATGCCGACGGAAGCTGGACGCTGATGTTTCCCGGGGACGAGCCGGTCGAAGTGCTTCTGGAACGCGCGGGGCGGATGCCGCTGCCGCCGTACATCGCGGGCAAGCGTCCGACCGATGAGCAGGACCGCACAGATTACCAGACGATGTTCGCGTCCAAGGATGGTGCGGTGGCCGCCCCGACAGCCGCGCTGCACTTCACGCCAGAATTGATCGAGGCGCTGGCTGGACGCGGAGTGAAGTCCGAGACGCTGACGTTGCATGTCGGCGCGGGTACGTTTTTGCCGGTCAAGGCGGACGACACGACCGATCATGCAATGCACGCCGAATGGGGGCGTATCGATGCCGAGACCGCCGATCGCCTGAATGCGGTGCGGGCTGGCGGCAACCGGGTGATCGCGGTCGGTACGACCAGCTTGCGCTTGCTTGAAAGCGCGACGGGTGCAGACGGCGTCATTCGCCCGTTCGAAGGCGACACCGCGATCTTCATTACGCCCGGCTACAAGTTCCGCGCGATCGACGGGCTGATGACCAATTTCCACCTGCCCAAATCGACGCTGTTCATGCTGGTCAGCGCGCTGATGGGGCTTGAGCGGATGCAGGCAGCTTATGGGCACGCGATAGCGAACGGGTATCGCTTCTACAGTTATGGCGATTCCAGCCTGTTGCTGCCTTAGCCAGCGAACCAGCCCCAGATCAGGCGCGCGGTCAGGCCGATGCTGCAAGTCACGAGAAGCGGGCGGATAAGTCGCGCTCCGAAACGCGTGGCATAGTGTGAGCCTATCCACGCGCCGGTCATGGCGCCCGCGCCCATGCACAAGCCTAACACCCACATAGCCTGCCCGCCGATAGTGAACACGATGACGCTGGCGATGTTGCTGCTGACATTGATGAATTTGGTGAGTCCCGTGGCGCGGGTCAGGCCGAGGCCGCGCAGGGCGACAAGGGTTGTCGCAAAGAATTGGCCTGCACCAGGCCCGAAGAACCCATCGTAAAATCCGATACTTGCCCCCACCGGCATATAACCACGTTCGCCGAGGTGCCCATGGCGTTCGGCGTCGCTCATGCTGGGGGAAAAGATGGTGTAGAGCGCAACGCCGATCAACAGGACCGGCACGACCAGTTTCAGAGCGTCGGCGCTGATCTGCTGGATCGTGAGGGACCCCGCCAGAGCGCCCATGAAAACGACGATGGCAGTCGGCGCGCTCTGGCGGAAGCTGAACAGGCCTGCGCGATGATAGCGCCAAGCTGCCATGCCAGTGCCAAAGCTCGACTGAATCTTGTTGGTACCGAGCACGACGTGCGGGGGCAGGCCGGTCGTCAACAGTATCGGCATCATCAGCAACCCGCCGCCGCCCGCGATCGCATCTACCACCCCGGTCAGTGCCGCCACCAAGGTGAGCGCCGGGTAAAGCCACAGATCGAGTTGCACCGGGTCAAGCATTTGCGCGCCTTGGCGAATGCGCCTAAGGGCCGCAAACTCTTTTTGCCGAGCAGATGCAATGACCCGCTTCGCCTTCGATATTCACGCAACCGACGGCAAGGCCCGCACCGGCACGATCCGGATGGAGCGAGGGGAAATCCGTACGCCTGCGTTCATGCCGGTGGGCACCGCTGCAACGGTAAAGGCGATGAAAGTCGAGGACGTTCGCGCTGCAGGCGCTGACATCATTCTGGGCAATACCTATCACCTGATGCTGCGGCCCGGCGCGGAACGCGTGGCGCGGCTAGGGGGCTTGCACAAGTTCATGGGCTGGGACCGCCCGATCCTGACCGACAGTGGGGGCTATCAGGTGATGAGCCTGTCGGACTTGCGCAAGATCACCGAGGAAGGGGTGACCTTCGCCAGCCATCTCGACGGATCGCGGCATATGCTCAGCCCTGAACGGTCGATGGAAATCCAGCGGTTGCTGGGCTCGGATATCGTAATGTGCTTCGACGAATGCCCGCGCGCCGACCAGCCGCGCGATGCGATCGAGAAATCGATGGAGATGTCGATGCGCTGGGCCAGGCGCAGCCGCGATGCGTTCGATGCAGGCGGCGACCATGCCGCGCGGTCGGCGCTGTTCGGTATCCAGCAGGGCGCGCTGGACGAAGGCCTGCGCAAGGCCAGCGCCGATGCCCTGGCCGACATCGGGTTCGATGGCTATGCGATCGGCGGGCTTGCGGTGGGTGAGGGGCAGGAGGCGATGTTCGCCACACTGGACTTTGCGCCGGGACAGTTGCCCGCTGATCGTCCGCGTTACCTGATGGGCGTTGGCAAGCCCGACGATCTGGTGGGAGCGGTCGAGCGCGGGGTCGACATGTTCGACTGCGTGTTGCCGACGCGGTCGGGTCGCAACGGGCAGGCGTTCACGTGGAACGGCCCGCTGAACCTGCGCAACGCGCGTCATGCCGAAGACACCGGGCCGTTGGACGAGCGTTGCCCGTGCCCTGTCTGCACGAAATACAGCCGGGCCTATCTCAATCACCTGCACAAATCCGGCGAGATGCTCGGCGCGATGCTCCTGACCGAGCACAACCTGTGGTTCTACCAGCAGCTGATGGCCGGAATGCGCGCGGCGATTGCCGACGGAAAGTTTACCGACTTCGCTTCCGGTTTTCGCCGTGATTACTTTAACCACTGAAATGATTGTAAAACGGGCTTGTCGCGAAAGCCGCGAAAGCTAGGTTGCGCTCCCATAGCGGGAGGCAAACATGATTCCGACGTCGAGACTTCTACTTGTGGCAGCGACGGCGCTTTGTTCGTTGCCGGCGATGGCACAGGCGGTCGATCCGCTTGCAGCCAAGTTCGGTGCGATAGAGTCGATCGTCAACGTCTCGATCTCTCCCGATGGCAAGCGCGTGGCGGTGCTTGCGCCCCGGCCCCAGGGCGGTGAGGCGATCCTGGTGGTTGCGCTGGATGGTGGGAACACCGTCGCCATACCTGGATCGAACGGCCAAAGCGACCGGTTGCGCTCTTGCGGCTTTGCTACCGATACGCGGATCGTCTGCAACGCGACCTACACACAGCGCCGGGGCCGGTATCTGGACGTGTTCAGCCGCCTGCTCGCGGTGGATAGCACCGGCACCAACATGAAAGTCCTGACACCGGGTGCAAGGTCGAACTCGTTCTACGAGGTCCGTTCCGGCGGATCGCTGATCGACCTGGTTTCACCGGATGGCGGCAACGCGATTCTGGTCAGCAAGGTGACGGCGGAAGAGTTCACGACCGGATCATACACGTCGCGTAACCGCCCCGGCACAAGCGTCATCTCGATCGACACGCTGAGCGGCAAGTTCAAGGAAATCGAGCCGCCAAAGCGGACCGCAACCGAGTACATCAGTGACGGCAAGGGCAATGTCCGTGTCATGGGGATCACGCGCGTCGAGGAAAGCGGGCAGCTGGCAGGGCGCAACACCTACCAGTACCGCAAGGCCGGATCGCGCGATTGGCTCCCGCTCAGCACCGTGGAGTTTGATTCCCAGACGTCGCGCGGCTTTGTCCCGCAGGCCGTCGATAGCGACATCGACGCGGTCTACGGCTTTGCCGACCATAACGGCTTCAAGGCGCTTTATCGGCGCAGCCTTGCACGCGACGATGCGCCCGAGCTGGTACTTGCGCGTAATGATGTCGATGTGGACGGTCTGGTCCGGATCGGTCGTCAGGAGCGGGTCGTGGGGGCGAGCTACGCGACCGAAAAGCGCATGGTGGAGTTCTTCGACCCTGAATTGCGTAAGTTGGCTGTTTCGCTGGGCCAGGCTCTGCCGAAGGGATCGCAGATCTCGTTCGTCGATGCGACATCGGACGAGGGCAAGCTGGTGCTGTTCGTCAGCAGCGATACGAATCCGGGCGTGTTCTACCTGTTCGACAAGGCGACCAAGCGCCTGTCGGAAATCGCTCCCGTTCGCCCGGAATTGGCAGGCCTGAAGCTGAGTACGGTCAAGCCGATTACGTTTCCAGCGGCCGATGGCACGATGATACCGGGATACCTGACGCTGCCTCCGGGAAGCGACGGCAAGAACCTGCCTGCCATCGTCATGCCACATGGTGGACCATCGGCGCGAGACGAGTGGGGGTTCGACTGGTTGTCGCAGTACTATGCGAGCAAGGGCTATGCCGTGCTCCAGCCGAACTTCCGTGGTTCAGCCGGCTATGGCTCGGCGTGGTTCCAGAAGAATGGCTTCCGCTCGTGGAAGCTTGCTGTCGGCGATGTTAACGACGCGGGGCGCTGGCTCGTGCGTGAGGGCATTGCAGCATCCGGCAAGCTCGGCATCGTCGGCTGGTCCTACGGCGGCTATGCGGCGCTGCAATCGCAGGTGCTCGACCCGGATCTGTTCAAGGCCGTCGTGGCCATCGCGCCGGTTACGGATCTCGATGAATATCGCAACGAGTTCAACGAGACCAGCATGGCTAATATGGTCCAGGCATTTGTTGGCCAGGGACCGTACATTGCTGAGGGATCACCGGCACGCCGGGCGAACCTGTTCAAGTCGCCGGTCCTGTTGTTCCATGGCGATGTCGATCAGAACGTAGCCGCGGCTGAATCGCGCCTGATGGCCGACCGGCTCAAAGCCGCGGGCAAGTCTGTCGAGTATGTCGAGTTCAAGGGGCTCGACCACTATCTCGACAATACCGCAGCGCGCACACGAATGCTGTCGGAAAGTGCTGCTTTCCTGTCGCGTAATCTTGGTGGCGGAACGGCACCCTGAGGCAAGCGGTACCGGAGGTGCGGCGGTGAATGAATCAGGCGGCGGTGTCGAACTCGTCGTTCTGTGAGTCTCCGTCGACCTCCAGCCGCGTCTCGGGATATTTGTAGAACATGCCGGTACGCTGATCGAGAAAGCCCGCGCCGATGGCGAACGCCTGACGTTGCGCAGTGAGCAGATCCGAGTACCATTTACCGGTGCGGTGGGGTGTGACGAAGCGATAGAGCGACATGTCGGTGCAATGGTCGCAATGCCCGCTTGTTCCCTCTCGAAGGCCCGATTTTGCCTTAGATTACAAAAAAATACGCCCAAGCTGCGGGCACGAAAAAGGCGGAGCTTGCGCCCCGCCTTTTTGCGTTTGTTCACGATGATTCGAAAGCTTAGCGCGAGTAGAACTCGACGACCAGATTCGGCTCCATCTTCACCGGATAAGGCACTTCGTCCAGCGTCGGAACGCGGGTGAAGGTGGCCTTGTCGGCATCGGTCGAAACGTAGTCGGGCACGTCACGCTCGGGCAGGGTCTGCGCTTCGGCGATCAGGGCCATTTCCTTGGCCTTCTTGCCGAGGCTGATCACATCGCCGGGGCGAACGCGACGCGAGGCGATGTTGCACTTCACGCCGTTGACGTAGATGTGGCCGTGCGAGACGACCTGACGAGCCGAGAAGATCGTCGGCGCGAACTTGGCACGGTACACGACCATGTCGAGGCGCTGTTCGAGCAGGCCGATCAGATTCTGACCGGTATCGCCCTTCATCTTCGACGCTTCCTGATAGGTGCGCTTGAACTGCTTTTCGGTCACGTCGCCGTAGTAGCCGCGCAGCTTCTGCTTGGCGCGCAGCTGGATGCCGAAGTCCGACACCTTGCTCTTGCGGCGCTGGCCGTGCTGGCCGGGACCGTACGAACGACGGTTCACCGACGACTTGGGGCGGCCCCAGATGTTTTCGCCGAGACGACGATCGATTTTGTACTTGGACGATTTACGCTTGGACATGCACTACCATTCAATTTGCCAACGCTTCGACGATGTGTCGATGCTTCGAGTCCCGGAACCGCACCATTCTGTCGATCTGGCGTGCCAAATACAGAATGCGGCCACCGCTTCACCGGGAGTGCGAGGCCAATTGCGAAGCGCGGCCAAGAACAGAGATTCAGGTCGATGTCAAGGGCAGCCCTCATAGACAGCGCGGGCGAATCCGGGTGATACAAGGATTGATGGACCAGTGGCCGCCTCGTCTCGATCTGAACCTGCCTCCCGGCGACGGTGCCGATGGGTTGGCCGCGATCGATGAGCATATCCTGAGCCTGCTGACCCAAAGGTTGGCCATGACGCCGTATCAGCCAAGTTCACCGCTGTTTAATGACCAGCATCGTCGGGACACGCTGTCGCTCGTTCGCAAAAAGGCGTTCAAGCTCGGCATTCCGGTGGGACTGGCGGTCGATTTCTGGGATCGCATGCTCGATGCGGCAGAGGCGATCCGGGACCGGGCAAAAGGCCCGGATCGTGATGCGACCGCCGAGCAGCTGATCAGTTGAAATCGTTGACCCCGCCGGACGTCTGCGCGCGGCGGCGATCGAGCGTCTGTTCGGCTGCGTTGCCAACCGCCTTGTCAAACTCGGCCCATTCGGACTGGGTATGGCAGATGCGTTTGCGCATGTGAGAACCCGTCGCGGCAATCGCCCGGCAGACTTTCTTGTCGGTCTTGGCAGTTGCAGTGGCTGGCTTGCCATCCGCTTCGCCATTATCAGCGAAGGCAGGCGATGCGGCGAGAATGATCGCAAGTGCGGCAATACGATGAATAATCACGAGAATCCTGACATGCTTGGTCTCATGCGCTCATATCGTAATGTTGCCAGCCATGTCGAGACGGTTTCTCGAGAAACAAGATTTCGTATGGTGAGCCGTCAACCGGCTCAATCGCGCGGATCGCCGGGCTTCGACCCGGGGCGGCGACGGAGTACGCTCAGGACCCCCCGGAACGTGCGCAGTTCCAGGTGATTCCAGCCCGGCTTGATCATCATCGAGCGCAGGGTCCGGCGGGTCGTTCCTGCGCGGCTCGGCGGTTCGAAATAGCCACGCGGTTCGAGCATGTCGCATAGCTGGCCGAACATGCCCTCGAATTCCTCCTGTGGGGCAGGGGGCAGCACCTCTTCTACGGTGGGCTGAACGAGGTCTGCGTGTTTGGACCATTCATAGGCGCACAGGATCACTGCCTGGGCAAGATTGAGCGAGCCGAATTCGGGATTGATTGGCACGGTGACGATCGCGCGAGCAAGCGCGACGTCGTCGGTTTCGAGGCCCGAGCGTTCGGGGCCGAACACGAATGCACTGCGGCCCTGTGCGACGAGGATTTCGGCGGCCGCCTGCTCGGGCGTGACCACCGGCTTGACCACGCCGCGTTTGCGGACGGTCGTGGCGTAGACATGCGCGCAGTCGGACACGGCCTCGGCGAGCGATTCGAATACCTGAGCGCGTTCGAGGACGATGTCTGCCCCCGCCGCAGCAGGCCCTGCCGATGGGTTGGGCCAGCCATCGCGCGGAGTGACCAGTCGCAACTCGACAAGCCCGAAGTTGAGCATCGCGCGCGCGGCCTTGCCGATGTTTTCGCCCAGTTGCGGGCGCACCAGCACGATGACCGGCTGGCGCTTGTCAGCTTCGCTCACTGCTCGCCGTTCCCGAGCCCGCTGACTTCCTGAACGCTGCTGGCAAATTCTTCGAAATCGCGGGCCTCGGCGAAATCACGATAGACGCTGGCGAAGCGGATATAGGCGACGCTATCGAGTTGGCGCAGGCCTTCCATGACCATCTCGCCGATGGCCTTGGACGGCACCTCGGCATCGCCCATCGTCTCGATCTGGCGCTGGATGCCCGATACCAGCTGGTCGAGACGCTCCTGCGAGACCGGACGCTTGCGGCAGGCGAGCGAGACGGATTGTTCGATCTTGGCGCGGTCGAACGTCTCGCGACGCCCTTCACTGCCGAGGCCGCCGCTTTTGACGACGACAACCTCGCGCAGCTGGACACGTTCAAACGTGGTAAAGCGCGCCCCGCACCCTTCGCACTGCCGACGCCGGCGAATCGAGGTATTATCCTCGCTCGGCCGACTGTCTTTTACCTGGCTGTTGTCATGGGCGCAAAAAGGGCAACGCATCGATCAGTTTTTGATCCGCTGCCAAAAGGCGTAGCCCGCGCCGACGGCAAGGCCGAGCGGAAGCGATACGACGGGCAGCAGCGCGCCGGCCACAGCCCCGATTGCAGCACCGGTCAGTACCGGCTTGGTCGAGGGGTGGGCCAGGCCCTGCTTGGCCATGCCGTTGAATTCTTCCTTGGCGCGCGTGGCGAGATCGTTCTGTTCGTTCATGGCATCAAAGCTCCGGGTAGATGGGGAAACGGTTGCACAGTTCGGCAACGCGGTCACGCACCCGCTGTTCCACCTGACCATCGCCCTCATCGCCATTGCGCGCAAGACCTTCGACAACTTCGGCAATCAGCCCACCAATCGCCCGGAATTCGTCCTCGCGGAAACCGCGCGTCGTTCCTGCGGGGGTGCCGAGGCGGATGCCAGAGGTCACGAAGGGCGAGCGCTTGTCGAAGGGGACGCCGTTCTTGTTGCAGGTCAGCCACGCGCGATCGAGGCCCTTTTCAGCGGCCTTGCCGGTAACGTCCTTGGCCGACAGGTCGACGAGCATCAGATGGTTGTCGGTACCGCCCGAAACGATGCCGAGGCCTGCGTCCTTGAGGCTCTCGGCCAATGCCTTGGCGTTGGCGACGATCTGGTGGGCGTAAGCCTTGAATTCGGGACGCAGCGCTTCACCGAAGGCGACCGCCTTGGCGGCGATCACATGGACGAGCGGGCCGCCCTGCATGCCCGGGAACACGGCCATGTTGAACTTCTTGGCCAAAGCCTCGTCGTTGGTAAGGATCACGCCAGAGCGCGGACCGCGCAGCGACTTGTGCGTGGTCGTGGTGACCACGTGCGCGTGCGGGATGGGCGAGGGGTGT
Organism: Novosphingobium hassiacum; assembly: GCF_014196055.1. Taxonomy (GTDB): domain Bacteria; phylum Pseudomonadota; class Alphaproteobacteria; order Sphingomonadales; family Sphingomonadaceae; genus Novosphingobium; species Novosphingobium hassiacum. Next base: position 260,318 of record NZ_JACICY010000003.1, on the reverse strand, counting down.
GCGCCGCCTGCGACGAGCCCTGAGATATGCGACATGTCGACCAGCAGCCAAGCACCGATTTCATCGGCGATGGCGCGGAAGGCGCCCCAGTCCCAAGTGCGCGAATAGGCGGTGCCGCCCGCGATGATCAGCTTGGGCTTGTGCTCACGGGCAAGGCGCGCGACCTCGTCCATGTCGATCGTGTGATCGTCGGCGCGCACGCCGTAAGGGATCGGGTGGAACCACTTGCCGCTCATGTTGACGGGCGATCCGTGCGTCAAGTGCCCGCCCGAATTGAGGTCCAAGCCCATGAAGCTGTCGCCGGGCTGAAGCAGGGCGAGGAACACGGCCTGGTTCATCTGGCTGCCCGAATTGGGCTGAACGTTGGCGAAGCCGCAGCCGAACAGCTGTTTGGCGCGCTCGATCGCCAGCGTTTCGACGACGTCGGCGTACTCACAGCCGCCGTAATAGCGCTTGCCGGGGTAGCCTTCGGCATACTTGTTGGTGAACACCGAGCCAGTCGCTTCGAGCACGGCGAGGCTGGTGATGTTTTCGGACGCGATCAGTTCGATCTTGGTCTGCTGGCGGTTAAGTTCGCCCCGGATCGCGGCGAAAACTTCGGCGTCGGCGCTTTCGAGGTGCTGCGTGAAGAAGCCGGCCTTGCGGATTTCCGGCGCTGTGGTGGCGGTGGTCATCGTGAGGTAGCTCCTTCAGAAAGCGGGATTGTAGAGTTTGGCGACGCGGCCCGCGTGGCGGCCTCCGCCGAATTCGGTCGACAGGAAAGCGTCGAGGCAGGCCTTGGCCATGTCCTCACCGGTGAGCCGAGCGCCCATTGCGATCACGTTGGCGTCGTTGTGTTCGCGGGCCAAGGCGGCCGAAAGTGGCTCGGAGACCAGAGCACAGCGGCAGGCGGGGTCGCGGTTGACCGCGATCGAGATGCCGATGCCGGACCCGCACAGTGCCACGCCGAACTCCGCAGTGCCATCGGCGACGACAGAGGCCAGCTTGTAGCCGAAATCGGGATAGTCGACGCGATCGGCCGTCTCAGGACCGAGGTCTGCAACCTCGTGGCCCTGTTCGATCAGGTACTCGCGCAGGGTCGCCTTGAGGTCGACGGCGGCGTGATCGGAAGCGATGGCGATGCGCATGGAATCCGTTTCGATTGCGATGTGACGGGACTCGTTGGCGGCCCCATAAGCTGTCGCACCGCAACAAGCCACCGCAAATCGTGCGGGTGAACGTGCCCGATGGGGCCGATACTACCGGTTGTGACGATCCAGCTGCCGCAGGCTGGATGCTGTCATGAAAAAGGCGGCAGAACGAACTGCCGCCTTTTCAAATACCAAGATCCCGGAGGACCTACTGATCCAGGAACGAGCGCATCTTGCGGCTGCGGCTTGGGTGCTTGAGCTTGCGCAGCGCCTTGGCTTCGATCTGGCGGATGCGTTCGCGGGTGACCGAGAACTGCTGGCCGACTTCTTCCAGAGTGTGATCGGTGTTCATGCCGATGCCAAAGCGCATGCGCAGCACGCGTTCCTCGCGCGGGGTCAGGCTGGCAAGGACGCGGGTGACCGTTTCCTTGAGGTTCGCCTGGATCGCCGCATCGACCGGGATGATCGCGTTCTTGTCCTCGATGAAATCGCCCAGGTGCGAATCTTCCTCGTCGCCGATCGGCGTCTCGAGCGAGATCGGCTCTTTGGCGATCTTCATCACCTTGCGGACTTTTTCGAGCGGCATCGACAGACGCTCGGCCATTTCTTCCGGCGTCGGTTCGCGGCCCTGCTCGTGCAGGAACTGGCGGCTGGTGCGAACCAGTTTGTTGATCGTCTCGATCATGTGGACCGGGATGCGGATCGTGCGTGCCTGATCGGCGATCGAGCGGGTGATCGCCTGCCTGATCCACCACGTGGCATAGGTGCTGAACTTGTAGCCGCGGCGGTACTCGAACTTGTCGACCGCCTTCATCAGCCCGATGTTGCCCTCCTGAATGAGATCCAGGAACTGCAGGCCACGGTTGGTGTACTTCTTGGCGATCGAAATCACGAGGCGCAGATTGGCCTCGACCATTTCCTTCTTGGCGATGCGCGCTTCGCGTTCGCCCTTCTGGACCATGTTGACGATGCGGCGGAACTCACCGAGCGACATGCCGGTGGCTGCCGCAATGTCCGAGATTTCAGCACGGATGCGTTCAACCGGGTCAGCCTCGTTGGCGAAGAACGCCGCCCACTTCTTGTCGCGACCCGCAAGGTTCTGCAGCCAGCCATCGTCGAGCTCGTGCCCGACGTACATGTCGAGGAAGTCCTTGCGCGGCACCTTGTGACGCTCTGCCAGGCGGAGCATCTGTCCGCCGAGCGCGGTCAGGCGACGGTTGAAGGCATAGAGGTTGTCGACCAGGTATTCGATCTTGGATGCGTGGAACTGTACCGATTCCACTTGCGCGGTCAGGTCCTCGCGCAGCTTCTGGTACTGCGTTTCCTTCGATGCGGGGAAATCGTTGCCCAGGCCGAGTGCATCGAGGCGCGTGCCCTGAATCTTCTCGAACGCGCGGAACAGCGCGGTGATTTCGGCGAAGCGTTCGAGCGCGGCAGGCTTGAGCTGCGCTTCCATTTGGGCGAGGCTGAGGGTGTTGTCTTCCTCTTCCTCCTCGGCAGGACGGGCGCGGCGTTCGCGCAATTCATCGTCCTCGTCCTCGGCGGGTTCTTCCTCGGGCTCTTCTTCTTCCTTGAAAGTAGGGCCTGCGGTGGCTTCGCTGATTTCGGGCTCGCCGGTTTCCTCGCCGTCTTCGGCAAGAGCTTCGGGCGCTGGCTCCTTTGACAACATCGCATCGAGATCGAGGATCTCGCGCAGCTGCATTTCACCGGCGTTGAGCGCTTCGGACCACTGGATAATGGCGTGGAAGGTGATCGGGCTCTCGCACAGGCCCATGATCATCGTGTCACGGCCTGCTTCGATGCGCTTGGCGATGGCGATCTCGCCTTCGCGGCTGAGCAGTTCGACCGCGCCCATCTCGCGCAGGTACATCCGCACCGGATCGTCGGTGCGCTCGATCGTTTCCTTGCGCTTTTCGACGACCGGGCGATCGTCCATGCCGGTCTCCGGTTCATCCGGTTCGTCGGCTTCCTTGTCCTCGGGATCAATCGCGTCGTCGTCGCTCTCGACGATGTTGACGCCCATCTCCGAGATCGCGGCCATGATGTCTTCGATCTGGTCGGCCGACATCTGGTCTTGCGGGAGCGCTTCGTTCAACTCGTCCACGGTGATGATGCCACGGCGCTTGGCGCGGGCAATCAGCTTCCGGACAGAAGCATCATTGAGGTCGATCAGAGGAGCGTCGCCACTGTCGGTCTTGTCGTTCGAAGCCATTTAACCCCGGTACCACCATCTAAAGCCGGGCCCGGCGGACCCGATGTGCGTGAAAGTATAATTATAACGCAGCACGAGCGCGGTTCATTTGCTCCAAACGGCCAAACAAATCCACCCTTCGTTTGCGCAATCGTTGTTGCTCGGCATAACTATCGTCGGAAAACTCCGTTTCGTGGCGCTGCGTCGCGGTAGCGAGCGCCTCTTCGACGGCCGGCAGCTCGACCAACAGCGACACTGCCTCGGCCAGCTCATCGGTGGCCTGCTCGCTGCTGCCGGCCAAAAAGCCGAATCGCATTCCGGCGTAATGTTGCGCCGACGGTGGCCGAAGTCCCCGCTCGGCCAATATGGGATGAAGTCGCGTGCTTTCAAGCGCCTGCGCGTTGTCGGCAAGGTCCAGCAGGCAATCGAGCAACGCAGATGTCGCCGTGTCCTCGGGCTGAAGACGGACGAGCGCGCCGGCGTGGCGCGCGATTTCGCCTGGGTGGTTGATCAGCCCCGCGAGCACCGCTGCCAGCAGGTTGGTGCTCGGCCCGACGCCGATCTTGAGCATCCGCGCCTTGTCGTCCGCGCCCAGTGGCAGCGGCGGCGGTTTCCATGGACCTTTGCCCTGCGACCGCGCCGAACCGGGCTGGCGCGGCTGGAACGGCGCACGTTCCTTGCGGGCAAAAGCGAGTTCGCCGAATCGCTCGGTCAGCTCGCGGCGGTAGAGCGATTTGATGTCGGGATGCTGGATCGTCTCGCAGTGCTGGAGCAGCCGCGCCTTGAGCCCGGCCTTGTCCTCGGGCGTGGCGAGGGGCAGCGCGTCGCGTTCGACCTGCCACAGCATGTCGACCATGCTTTGCGCGCCGTTGAGCAGCGCTTCCATCGCCTGAGGCCCGTCGCGCTTGATCAGATCGTCGGGGTCCATGCCCTTGGGCAGCGTGGTGATGCGCAGGGAGTGGCCGGGCCGGAGCAGGGGAAGGGCGCGGGTGATGGCGCGCATCGCGGCGCGCTGGCCTGCAACATCGCCGTCGAAGCAGAGGGTGGGAGTTTCGACCAGCCGCCAGAGGCGTTCGATCTGGTGTTCGGTCAGCGCAGTGCCGAGCGGCGCGACGGCCTCGCCGATGCCTGCTGCGGCCAGCGCCACGACGTCCATGTAGCCCTCGACCACGACGACGCGCCCGTTGTTACGCGAGGCTGGTGCCGCGCGATGCAGGTTGTAGACCGTGCGGCCCTTGTCGAAGAGCGGCGTGTCGGGCGAGTTGAGGTACTTGGGCGCGTCGGTCTTTTCGGCTGAAAGGATGCGCCCGCCGAACGCGATCACGCGACCGCGCGGGTCGAGGATCGGGAGCATCAGGCGTCCGCGAAAACGATCGTACGGCTCTTTGCCTTCGACAACGATGCGCAGACCTGCTTCGATCAGCATGGCGTCGGGGAAGGCGGACAGGGCTTCCTTGAGCGCGGTACGGCTGTCCGGTGCGAAACCGAAGCCGAATTCGCGCACGACGTGCGCCGGAAAGCCGCGTGAGGCGAGGTAGCGGCGGGCTTCGGTGCCGCGATCCTCGGCCAAGCAATTGACGAAGAACTGCTGGGCGGCGGCCATCACATCGTGGAGCGACTTCTGCTGCTCGGCGACTTTGGCTGCGCGCGGATCGGGCGCGGGGACTTCCATGCCCGCCTGAAGCGCGAGTTCCTTGACCGCGTCCATGAACGGCAGGCCCTGATGGTCGGTCATCCAGCGGATCACGTCGCCATGCGCACCGCAGCCGAAGCAGTGGTAGAAGCCCTTTTCGTCGTTGATCGTGAAGCTGGGCGTTTTCTCGTTATGGAACGGGCAGCACGCCTTGAACTCGCGCCCCGCCTTGGTGACGCGCACGCTCCGCCCGATCACGCCTGAAAGCGAGATGCGGGTGCGTAGCTCGTCCATCCATTGCGGGGTTAGGGTCATGGGGCGATCACGCGCGCTTGAGTTCCGGCATCCATTCTACCGAAATTTCATCCTGACGTTCGCGGACTTCAGCGATGTCGTACGCCGATTGCATGCGCATCAGCGTATCGGCGTTGAGGCCGAACACTTTTTCGAAGCGGATGGCCATTTCGGCGGAAAGATCAGCATTGCCGTTGAGCAGGTTGCTGAGCGCAGGACGTGAAACGTGCAGCACTTCAGCCGCACGCTTGACCGTGAGACCATGCGGCTCGACAACCTGCCGTCGCAGCCAACCGCCGGGATGCACCGCCATGGATGGGTGAAGCTTGATTGCCATCAGTGGTAATCCTCCAGATCCAGATCACCGACAGCATGGTCTGCAATCCGAGTGAACGTCAGTCGCCAATTGCGCGTGACGGTCATCGCCCAAGTGCCGACGCGATCGCCCGTCAAGGGATGGAGGCCAAAATTGGGTGGCAATGCTAGCGCGTCAAATGATGTAGCTGCATCAATGTACGCCAGCATGTCTCGCAGCCGATCCGGCTCTATTAGCCCCTTTGCTTTGCCTTCGGTAGCAAAGCGACGGAGGGCCTTATGCCGGATCGATGCGATCTCCATGCATCATGGCCTACGCCAAAGAGTACAGTGCGTCAAGCGTAGCGTTACGCACTACACGTGCATTTCACCCAGCCAGTGCAGCCTTCACCAAGCCGCTGGCCTTGCTCATATCCAACTGTGTGCCATGCTTGGCCTTCAATGCCGCCACGACCTTGCCCATGTCCTTCATGCCCGCAGCGCCCGTCTCGGCAATCAGCGCAACAATCGCGGCGCGCGTATCGTCCTCGCTCATCTGCGCGGGCAGAAACTCGTCGATTACGGCCAGCTCCGCCTTCTCCATGTCCGCCAGTTCCTGCCTGCCGCCTTGCTCATACATCGTGATCGACTCGCGGCGCTGCTTGGCCATTTTCTGAAGGACGTCGGTGACGAGCACATCATCGTCGGGCTGCGTGGCGGCGGTACGCAGTTCGATGTCCTTGTCCTTGAGCTTGGCGAGAATCAGGCGGACGGCGGCGAGGCGAGGCTTGTCGCCTGCTTTCATGGCCGAAATCTGCGCGGCCTTGATGGTGTCGCGGATCATGGTGGTTCAATTCCTGTGAGTTTGGTGGCCCTAAGCAATCGGGCGAAAGCCATATGTAGGACAAACTTTCGGGGATCGCTAGGTTGACGCGCGGGGGACTCAGGTCTAACCGCCGCCCCTTAGCAACATCGCCATAAACCCTGCCAACGGAGCGCCCCAGATCATGGCCGACCCCGCACTTTCGCACGCGCCCAAACCAGACGGCGCGACGGGAGTCCTCGTACTTGCGGATGGGTCTGTGGCGTGGGGACGGGGCTTCGGCGCGACCGGATCGGCTGTGGGCGAGGTGTGCTTCAACACCGCGATGACCGGCTATCAGGAAGTGATGACCGACCCGTCCTATGCCGGGCAGGTGGTGACCTTCACCTTCCCGCATATCGGCAATGTCGGCACCAATGGCGAGGACATGGAAAGCCATGACGTGCCCGGCGCGGTCGGCTGCGTCGTGCGTGAGGACGTCACTGACCCCGCCAACTTCCGCAGCGCCGGACACTTCACCAAGTGGATGGAAAAGCTCGGCAAGATCGCCATCGCGGGCCTCGATACCCGCGCGCTGACCCGCCGCATCCGCATGTCGGGTGCGCCCAACGCGGTGATCGCGCACGATCCCAAAGGCGAGTTCGACATTCCCGCCCTGATCGAGCGCGCGCGGTCATGGCCGGGGCTCGAGGGCATGGACCTTGCCCGCGTGGTCACGCGTGACGGGCAGGAGGCGTGGGAAGGCTCGGTCTGGAAGCTGGGCGAGGGCTTCGGCCGCAGCCCGCACGACAAGCGCCCGCATGTCGTCGCGATCGATTACGGCGCGAAGGACAACATCTTCCGCAATCTGGTGAAGGCGGGCGCGAGCGTTACCGTGGTTCCGGCGCAGACCTCGTGGGAGACGATCCTCGAACTCAAGCCCGATGGCGTGTTTCTGTCGAACGGTCCGGGCGATCCGGCGGCGACCGGCGCTTATGCCGTGCCGGTGATCCAGAAGCTGCTTGAGGCCGATGTGCCGACCTTCGGCATCTGCCTCGGCCACCAGATGCTGGGCCTTGCCGCAGGCGCGCGCACGACCAAGATGCACCAGGGCCACCGCGGCGCGAACCACCCGGTCAAGCGCATGGCCGACGGCGTGGTCGAGATCACCTCGATGAACCACGGCTTCGCGGTGGACAACACGGCGCTGCCCGACAGCGTGGAGGAAACCCACGTCTCGCTGTTCGACGGCTCGAACTGCGGGATCGCGGTCAAGGGCAAGCGCGCGTTCGGGGTGCAGTATCACCCTGAGGCATCGCCGGGACCGCAGGACAGTTTCTATCTGTTCGAGAAGTTCGTGGGGATGTTGGGGTGAGTACTTTTGCTCAATATCTCGCCGTAGTCTTGCTCCATGAAGCGGAGCAACTTGAGGATGAGTCCTATTCGGGTTCATTCACTAGCGTAGCAAGCAAAGTCACGACTCTTTTACAAGGCGTAAAGGTCAGCAAGAATGAAGTTGCCGAGGCAATATCAATTTTGGTTGAATTCAGCGGTGTCCAACGTTACGAAAATCCCCTGACTGGTGGCTACTTTAAGGTTAACTACGATAACTTTAGATATTATTTCATTCAAGATGGCCCAGACCCAAGCGATGCCGATAAGGATGGGTGGAAGCGTTTACGAACTTTGCTTTTCGAGAAATATCCTATTCTCGTTACATACGCTGAGATAGGCCGTAATTTTGCGACAGACATTATTGAGCATTTGCGCCGGGTGCCGGAAAGTGAATGGGGTCACCTTCGTAGTGACCAAGCTTCAACTGCTATTCCTGCTTCTGACAGAATTGTCTCGCTCAGCCACAATCAAGTTGCTGAACTAGAAAATCCGCTGTCCGAGGTTATTGACGCCGTTGAAAAGACTAACGGTGATCCAGATAGTCCGGGTTTTCGAGAGAGAGTCTTAGGGCAACTGCGAGCGGGCCGGGAACTCATTAGAGCGGGAACTATAAAATCTTACCTTCTCTACACAGTTCTGCTTTCTGCGCTCGCGGAGGTGGCTGCCCGAAACAAGGGTACTGCCATTGAAGCCACAATCAACACGCTCGTCGAGCTTTTAATTAACCATGTTTTTTCAGGTGGCTAATGCCCAAACGCACTGACATCTCCTCGATCCTGATCATCGGCGCCGGGCCAATCATCATCGGCCAGGCTTGCGAGTTCGATTATTCGGGCACGCAGGCGGTGAAGGCGTTGAAGGAGGAGGGGTACCGGATCATTCTGGTCAACTCGAACCCCGCGACGATCATGACCGATCCGGACATGGCGCACGCGACGTACGTCGAGCCGATCACGCCCGAGGTTGTCGCCAAGATCATCGAGAAGGAGCGCCCGGATGCGCTGCTGCCGACGATGGGCGGGCAGACCGCACTCAACACCGCGCTGGCGCTGTTCAACGATGGCACGCTGGCCAAGTACGGCGTGCAGATGATCGGCGCCGACGCCGATGCGATCGACAAGGCCGAGGACCGCCAGCGCTTCCGCGATGCGATGGACAAGATCGGGCTGGAATCGGCGCGCTCGGGCGTGGCCCATTCGGTCGAGGAGGCGCTCGTCATTCTGGAGCGCACCGGCCTGCCTTCGATCATCCGTCCCAGCTTTACCATGGGCGGCACTGGCGGCGGCATTGCCTATAACAAGGACGAATTCGTCAAGATCGTGAAGGGCGGCCTCGAAGCTTCCCCCACCACCGAAGTGCTGATCGATGAATCGCTGCTCGGCTGGAAAGAGTACGAGATGGAGGTTGTCCGCGACAAGAACGACAACTGCATCATCATCTGCTCGATCGAGAACGTCGATCCGATGGGCGTCCACACCGGCGATTCCATCACGGTTGCGCCGGCGCTGACGCTGACCGACAAGGAATACCAGATCATGCGCAACGCCAGCATCGCGGTGCTGCGCGAGATCGGCGTCGAGACGGGCGGTTCCAACGTGCAGTTCGCGGTCAACCCCGCCGATGGCCGCATGATCGTGATCGAGATGAACCCGCGCGTGTCGCGTTCGTCCGCGCTGGCATCGAAGGCCACCGGCTTTCCGATCGCCAAGGTCGCGGCAAAGCTTGCCGTGGGCTACACGCTCGACGAGATCATGAACGACATCACGGGTGCAACGCCCGCCGCGTTCGAACCGACGCTTGATTACGTCGTGACCAAGATTCCGCGCTTTGCCTTCGAAAAGTTCAAGGGTGCCGAAAGCAACCTCGGCACCGCGATGAAGTCTGTCGGCGAAGTCATGGCGATCGGCCGCAACTTCAAGGAATCGATGCAGAAGGCACTGCGCGGCCTCGAAACCGGGCTCGACGGTTTCAACCGCGTGGTCGAACTCGAAGGCGTCAGCCGCGACCAGATCGTTGCCGCGCTGAGCAAGGCGACGCCGGATCGCATTCTGGTAATCGCGCAGGCTTTCCGCGAGGGGCTGAGCGTCGACGAAGTCCACGCCGTCACCAAGTATGAACCGTGGTTCCTGCGCCAGATCTGCGAGATCATCGCCGAGGAAGCCGCGATCCAGAAGGACGGCTTGCCCAACGATGCCGCGGGCCTGCGCCGGTTGAAGGCGATGGGCTTTTCGGACAAGCGCCTCGCCACATTGGCGGTGCGCTCGGTCGGCGTGGCTGGCGGCATGGGCGAGACACAGGCCAAGCGGTCGGGTCTGCTCCACGATGTTCTGAACGCGATGGCTGGTGCTACCAGCGAGGCTGAAGTCCGCGCACTGCGGCACAAACTGGGCGTGCGCCCGGTGTTCAAGCGCATCGACAGTTGCGCCGCCGAGTTCGAGGCGGTGACGCCGTACATGTACTCGACCTATGAAAGCGGATTGTTCGGCGAACCGGAGAACGAATCCGCGCCGACCGACCGCAAAAAAATTGTTATCCTCGGTGGCGGGCCAAACCGCATCGGGCAGGGCATCGAGTTCGATTACTGCTGCTGCCACGCGTGCTTCTCGCTGGCAGATGCCGGGTTCGAGACGATCATGGTCAACTGCAACCCTGAAACCGTCTCGACCGACTACGACACCTCGGACCGCCTGTACTTCGAACCGCTGACGGCCGAAGACGTGCTCGAAATTCTCGAACTAGAGCAGTCGAACGGCGAACTGGTCGGCGTGATCGTGCAGTTCGGCGGGCAGACCCCGCTGAAGCTGGCGCAGGCGCTGCAGGATGCTGGCATTCCGATCCTGGGCACCTCGCCTGACTCGATCGACCTTGCCGAAGACCGTGAGCGCTTTGCCGCGCTGGTCAGCAAGCTCGGCCTCAAGCAGCCGCTCAATGGTATTGCGCGCAGCCGTGACGAAGCCGTGGCCGTGGCAACGCGCATCGGCTTCCCCGTGCTGATCCGCCCAAGCTATGTGCTGGGTGGCCGCGCGATGGAGATCGTCGACAGCTTTGCGCAATTGGACGACTACATCGCCACTGCCGTGAAGGTGTCGGGTGACAGTCCGGTGCTGATCGACCAGTACTTGCGCGATGCGATCGAGTGCGATGTCGATGCATTGTCAGACGGTGAAGATGTCGTCGTCGCAGGCGTGCTGCAGCACATCGAGGAAGCAGGCATCCATTCGGGCGACAGCGCCTGCACCCTGCCGCCCTACAGCCTGCCTGCCGACATCATCGCCGAGATGGAGCGTCAGGCCGTGCTGCTCGCCAAGGGCCTCGACGTGATCGGGTTGATGAACATCCAGTTCGCGATCAAGGACGGCGAGGTCTACCTGATCGAGGTCAACCCGCGCGCCAGCCGCACCGTGCCTTTCGTTGCCAAGGCCATCGGTCAGCCGATCGCCAAGTTCGCCGCGCGGATCATGGCGGGCGAGAAGATTGCCAACCTGCCGCCGATCAAGCGCGACATCGATTACATGGCGGTCAAGGAAGCCGTGTTCCCGTTCGCGCGCTTCCCCGGCATCGACCCGGTGCTGTCGCCCGAGATGAAGTCCACCGGCGAAGTCATGGGCATCGACAGCACGTTCGCGGTCGCATTTGCCAAGTCGCAGCTGGGGGCAGGGACCATCCTGCCGCAAGGCGGCACGGTGTTCGTTTCGGTCAAGGATTCGGACAAGGCGATCGTGCTGCCAGCGGTCGGCAAGCTGACCGATCTCGGGTTCAAGATCGTGGCGACGGGCGGGACGGCGCGCTATCTGGCCGATGCCGGCGTGATCGTGGAGCGGGTCAACAAGGTCGCCGAAGGGCGACCGCATATCGTCGACCGAATCATCGATGGTGATATCGCGTTGATTTTCAACACGACCGAGGGCTGGCAGAGCCACAAGGACTCGGCCTCGATCCGTGCCTCGGCGCTTGGCGCGCGGGTTCCGTCGTTCACGACAGCGGCGGCGTCGGTCGCGGCGGTAGAAGCGATCGAGGCGATGCGGTCGGCTAAACTTGAAGTGCGTTCGTTGCAGGACTATTATAGCTGAACCTTGCGAAAGTACCCCGTCATCGTGGCACTTTTAGGCCGGTCAGGCGTATACGGCGTCTGCCGGTAAGGACAGTTTTTCCCTGAACGCCCTCGCGGCGTGCAGGGCGCAGTACAAAGAAAGAGAGTGACGGATGGCGAGTGTGGAAAAGCTGCCGATGCTAGCAGCAGGCTACGAACGCCTGACTGCCGAGCTGAAGGCGCTGCGCGAAGAGCGTCCCCTGATCGTAGACGCGATCGAGGAAGCCCGCGCCCACGGCGATCTGTCCGAAAACGCGGAATATCACGCAGCCAAGGAACGCCAGGGCCAGGTCGAGGCATCCATCGGCGATCTTGAGGACCGCGTCAGCCGCGCGCAGATCATCGATCCGGCAACGCTTTCGGGCGACAAGATCATCTTCGGTGCGACGGTTACGTTGCTCGACGAGGATGACAAGCCGGTGAAATATCAGATCGTCGGCCCGTACGAAGCCGATGCCAAGCAGGGCATGATCAGCTACGCATCACCCTTGGGCAAGGCGCTGATCGGCCGCAAGGTTGATGAAGAAGTCGAGGTGACGGTGCCCTCGGGCGACAAGTTCTATCTCGTCAAGAAAGTCGAATTCATCTGAGCTAAGCGAAGCGCGGCAGATATGGTGAGCGGTTGCCTGCACAAGGGACGCTCAACCGTCTCATGCGCTACTTGGCACAATTCCCGTAGACCGAGATCTCGTCGGTTGCGAAGACCTGTCTGACGGGTTGCCGCAGCCATAGCTCGCAATGCGCGACATAACCCCTGATCATGGCGGTGGTTGCAGGGTTTTGTGACGCGCTCGGCATATCCGAATACAACGTCACCACGGTCGGTTTCCACGCGAGAATGCGCTGAACTTCTGCCTTGGTATTGAACGGGCCGGAGTTATTCTCATACCGGTGAAACAGGTGCATGGGAAAGCGCAACGGGCTTGGCGGCAGCTTGGCGTCGAGCATGGAATAAAGCGCGACCGGGCCTCCGAAAATCAGCAATCGAGGGTGTGGATCACGCGATTGTATGGTCGTGACGATCCTTTGCGTCGCAACGCGCGATTGTGCGCGGAGATCGAAACGTAGCGCCGGGCCGATTGCCAACAGACCGACAAGAAGCAGCATGGCAGTCATCGGTCTGATCCGCCCCCCTGATATCGCGCCCCCCGCGGCGATGCTGGCGGGCACAAACAGTGGCAGCGCGTAATGTTCAAAAAAGTTCGGCATGATGGCGATTCCGCAGCAGGCTGCGAGCAGCCAACCACCCAGAAATCGGGTCTGCCAGTCATGTTCTTGCCGACGGAAAAGGCCGGCCGCCGCGACGATTAGGGCCGGACTGCAGCTGAGGAAAAACAACCCGCCCTGTGTCAGCATCGCTAAAGGAGGGTTGTAGGTGCGTTTCAAGTTCGCATCGACAATCGCGCTCCAGAAGAACGCAAAATGGCCTTGCGACGCGTATGACAGCGCGAAAATCATCATCGGCGCGGCGCCGCAAAATGCGAGTCCGAACCCGGCCCGGATCAGTTTCGGCAATTCCGTTCCCGACCTGCGAAGTTGCCAAAGGCAATAGCAGCCCAGAAAGGCACTTTCCGGAGCGGCGCATTGCTTGAAGGTGATTGCCATGCCTGCGCAGAACATCGCGGCGTAAATCTGCCAGCCAACGCGCCCCGCCTGTAGCTGCTGGCGCTCGTGCAATACGAGCCATCCCGCAAGCGCAATCAGGAGGTTGTAAAATACCGGCGATTGCCCGCCACCGCCGCCATACAGGGGCAACAGGGCAAGATAGAATGTTCCGGCAAACCAGGCTCCGGTGCGCCCGAAAAGCTTGCTCGATGCCGACGAGATCAACACCGCAGTCGCACTGGCGCAGAGCCATGCTGCGAGGCGGAACGACACCATCGTCGGTGACAATGCCGTAACCAGGAATGTGAGTAGGAACAAGCCTGGCCCCTTGCGGTCCCAGATGTCTACATAGGGGATGGTGCCCTGATGGGCCAACTGCCCCACAAGGACATAAAATGCTTCGTCGTTGGAATAGCTCTGATCGCCTAACGCCCCGATCCTGGTGAGAAGCGAAAATGCGAACAGCCAAGCCACCAGCGGCAATTTGCTGTTGGCCCAGTTGGCAGAGCGCCGGACGGCCAGCACTGGCAAAGATGCGGTTCGTGACGACATGGGGTTCACGTCACACTTACGCGCCAACACTTAAATATGCGTTGTGAATGCAGGCACCCCACAGCAGGCGGACTACTGCGGGGTGGCTGTCAATTCATGCAGCAGGCAGGTCCGGTTCGAGCAGCTTGTGCATATGTACGATCACATACCGCATTTCCGCATCGTCGACCGTACGCTGTGCCGCACCGCGCCAAGCTTCTTCTGCCGACGCGTAGTCAGGGAACACACCGACGACGTCGATCGCTTTGAGGTCGACGAATTCAAGGCCTTGCGGGTTTTTAACCCGCCCGCCCATCACAAGATGAAGCTTTTGCATTGGCGACTTTCCGTTGGGGAGGATTAACCTGTGCCCTGACAAAAAGCGCCAAGCAAAGCAAGTCGCTGGACGGCGTATTAGACCTTAGTATCCCCGGCCCTAGTGCTTCAACCGCGAAGCGATCTCATTGACCTTGCGGATCGCGATTTCGCTGGCGTCGGCTGCCGCCGAGCGCGCGATTTCGGCGAAATCGACGGCCTTGCGTCGGGCCTCGCCGCTACCATCGGCGATGCGGCTTCCTACGGTGCCACCAACATCAGCCAGCCTGGTGCCAACCGACCCGCCGACTTCCTCGACCTTGTGCAAGCCTTCGCGGCCCGCTTCAGCAGCCTTGCCGGCGTAATCGACCGCATACTTGCCCGCGAGCGTTGCCAGACCGACAGCGCAGCTGCGCATGCGCCCGCTCGAGGGCAGGGCCTTGGCGATCAGCGCACCGAGCAGGATGCCCGCGGCGAGCGATGCCACCGGGTGTTCCTCGATCAGGCTCTTCACGGTATCGACCGGGCGCGCATTGCCTGTACGTTCGGCCAACCGCGCCTTTGCCGCGTCGACCTTGTCACGCAGTTCGGGCTTGTCGGCCTGATTGGTGCCCGTCTTGTCAGCCTTGTTCTTGTCGGCCATGTTCAATCTCCAGATTTGACCGCGTCGCGCAACTTTTCCGCGAGCGCCAGAAGCTGATCCCTGAAGAACCAAGCTACCAGTGCAGCCGAAGTCGCGCCGATTACGGCCATGTTGTCCTTCGCGATGTCGCGAGCGGCGTCGACCAGTTCAACGGCTTCGTCGACCGCACGTTCCTTGATGCGGGCAGGCGACGATTCAGTCTTGGCAAGGTCGAGATCGGCGCGGAAAATCACGAGTGCTTCGTCACGCAGGGCGCGCGCTTCAGCAATGGTGCGGGCATTGCTCATGACGCAGCCCCCGACGTTGCTGACTCAGTTATGCCAAGTCCGGCCTTGGTCCGGGTGATGCGTCTGGACGCACTCAGCAGGCAGACGGCAGTCAGGACCAACAGCGCACCACCGACAATGCCGAGCGCTCCCCACACGCCTATATAAGGCGCTAGGGCCAGCAACAGGCCCACGACGATCGCAAGGAGCGTGAAGAAGCCGAACACCAGTCCGAACACGAGCAGAATGCCGATCGCCTTCGCTTCACCCAAGCCAAAGGAGGCTTGGGCTTTGCGGTAGGCGATCTCCGCTTCGAACAGCGTCTGTCCGTCCTCAACCAAGGCGCGGACAGCGTCGCCGATAGATGCGGGTTTGTGTTCCGCCGCAGCGGCGGGGGTTTCCAGTTCGCTCATCGTAACGATGGCCCCTTGTTCGGGTGCAACCGTCAGTCGTCCGACCCGCCGGAGAGGAGCTTTGCGATCGCGAACCCTGCGACGGCCGCAATGCCGACAGCAATGCCCGGGCTCTTCTTGACGAATTCCTTCACGTCGTCACCCAGTTCGCCCAGATCCTTGGCTTCGATGCGAGCAGCGGTTTCCTGAATGGAACGCGCTGCGCTGCGGGCGTAATCCCCGTACTGGACGCCCAGCTTATCATCGATCGTGGCGGCATTGTCGGAGATGGTCTTGCCCAATAGGCCCAACGCGTCGCTGGCCTTGGACTTGCCTTCGACGGCCAGAGACGCACCCTTTTCCTTGGCCTGGCTGGCGTAGACCTTGGCCTCGCCAACCCAGTCCGTAGTCGTTTCACCGACCTTGGCCTTGTACGCCGCGCTCTTGTCGAGCGCTTCGCCCTTGAGCGCCTCGACACCGGCCTTGGCTTCGTCGATTGCCTTGCTGAAGCGACCCTTGGCGCTGAGATCGGTGGTATCGCCGGCGATACCTGAAAGATCGGCCGTGCCGAGCGTGTTCGGAGCGTCTGCGGGGTTGATCGTCGTATCGGCCATGTTCGTATTCCCTTCGGCGTGTCGCGCAGCTTCTTGTCGCTACGATATGGGCGGTCCGCGCCATCTTGCTAGTGCCATGGGCACAAAGGCAAGAGGCAAGATGCCGCTTTGATCGGTCCCATACCCAACGCGGCTTGCCTGTCGGGGTTCCAGCCGATAGGAGCCGCGCCAAACGTTAGCCCAAACATTTGAAGCGCAAGATTCCTTGTGCCAGCCCTGCAGGGAGCAGACCATGACCGCGATCATTGACATCCATGCACGCGAAATTCTCGACAGCCGTGGCAATCCGACCGTCGAGGTCGATATTCTGCTGGAAGACGGCAGCTTTGGCCGCGCCGCCGTGCCTTCGGGAGCCTCGACCGGCGCGCATGAGGCCGTCGAACTCCGCGATGGCGACAAGGCGCGCTATATGGGCAAGGGCGTCACGAAGGCCGTTACTGCGGTCAATTCGGACATTGCCGAAGCGATCCTCGGTCTAGACGCCGAAGATCAGCGCGACGTCGACCTTGCGATGATCGAGCTGGACGGTACCGAGAACAAGAGCCGGTTGGGCGCGAATGCGATCCTGGGAACCAGCCTTGCCGTTGCCAAGGCCGCTGCGGATGCGCGTGGCCTTCCGCTCTACAGCTACGTTGGCGGAGTTTCAGCGCACGTCCTGCCGGTGCCCATGATGAACATCATCAATGGCGGCGAGCATGCCGACAACCCGATCGATTTCCAGGAATTCATGATCATGCCGGTCGGCGCGCCGACGCTGGCCGAAGCCGTGCGCTGGGGCGCGGAAGTGTTCCACACGCTGAAGAAGGGCCTGCACGACAAGGGCCTTTCGACCTCGGTGGGTGATGAGGGCGGTTTCGCGCCGAACCTTGCGAGCACGCGCGATGCGCTCGATTTCGTCATGACCTCGATCGAGAAGGCGGGGTTCAAGCCGGGCGAAGACATGATGATCGCGCTAGATTGTGCAGCGACGGAGTTCTTCAGGAACGGCAAATACGAAATCAGCGGTGAGGGCCTGTCGCTGTCGCCGGAAGCGATGGCGGATTACCTTGCCGCGCTGTGTGATGCCTACCCGATCATCTCGATCGAAGATGGCATGGGCGAGGACGATTTTGAAGGCTGGGCGGCGCTTACCGCCAAGGTCGGCAAACGCGTGCAGTTGGTCGGCGACGACCTGTTCGTGACCAACCCCAAGCGCCTGTCGATGGGGATCGGCAAGGGACTGGCGAATTCGCTGCTGGTCAAGGTCAACCAGATCGGCACGCTGACCGAGACGCTGGAGGCGGTCAGCATCGCGCAGCGCAACGGCTACACGGCGGTCATGTCGCACCGTTCGGGCGAGACCGAGGATGCCACCATCGCCGATCTGGCGGTCGCGACCAACTGCGGCCAGATCAAGACCGGATCGCTCGCGCGTTCGGACCGGTTGGCCAAGTACAACCAGTTGATCCGTATCGAGGAAGAACTGGGTAATTCGGCGCGCTATGCGGGCAAGGGCGCGTTCGGTCGCCTCGGCGCCTGATCAGCACTATTGGAATTCGAAGGGGCAGCGCCGGAAGGTCTGCCCCTTTCGATTCCGCCAGGCTACTGCGCCATTCTCATGGCGGGGAACTCGATTTCCTCGTCCTGGCGCATGTCGCCGGCGATATTGGCGAAGTACGCGACCATCTTTTCGTAGCCATCGGTCGATAGGCGAACGAACACGCGGCGCGCGTCGGCCGTGTCGTTTTCGCGCACGATCAGGCGCTTTTCCTCGAGCACCGTGAGCCAACGCAGCGCGGTCGTTGCGGGGACCGCCGCGCCGATACACGCGCTCGTCACCGGAAGACGCTTGCGTTCCTTGGCGGCGATGAACAGATCGAGCAGGATATCCCACGCTGGCTCACCAAACAGGGTGGGGTCGTTGAAGATGTTGCTCCGGCGGCGGCGCTCGCGATAGGCGGATCGTGCGACTTCGGACCAGACGGGGCTGTCCTTGGCGATGTGCAGCGCTGCAGAATCTTCTGCCCGTTGCTCGGCATCGCTTGATTCCAGTTCGTGCGCGATAGCGAGAAGTTCATTTGCCGTCGCGATCAACCGGCGCGCCTTCGCTCTCAGCTGGTCTTTGCCCATGCGACACACCCCCTAGAAAGAAAACGGCTGAAATCCGATGTCTTTCAGAAATCTGCCGCAGTCATTGTCCATAGTGCATGATGGTGCCATTCGTGCTCACGCTAAGTGCATTTCCTTATGCAACAGGCGTAATACTGGAATACCTTTGTAATCGCCTTGCAAAAATTTTGCTCGGATCCTTTTGTACTGCACAAATCAGCCATTTCGGATCAAACTACTTGGGTTATCTGGAAGTCTTCGGCTGTTCGCCTTTGATCAAATATTGCCAGACGCCCCATGCGTTCACGAACAACAGCGCACCATTCTGGATCACGAGCGAGATCGCGTCGTTCAGCAGGCCCGATACAACCCAGGATATCGACACGATCACGAAGAGGACAAAGCCCCAGCCGGTTGAGCGCCTGCCTAGGTCCGCTGCCACTAGTCCGGCCGCAACGATCGTTCCCACTGCTGCAAACCACTCAAGAATTCCGTCCACCTGCATGCTCCGTCCATCGCGCATGGTCCCCAACCGGCACAACCGCGATCCTGTTCCGACCCAGGCAATTAATCACCCGATTGAATGCCTCTTTTCACGTAGGTTCCCGTATCTCCGCCTGGGAGCGGGAGACGATGACGATGCGCTCTCGGTCGATGCCTTGGAAGTGCGCCCGTTGTGGCGGCGTGTCGCCAAGCTGATTCGCCGAATCACCCCTAATTTACCCTACGAGGTGACTAGCGGCGCTGAGATGCTGCGTGTTTCGCTGCAATGGGACGCTTTTCTAGTCTCGGATGAAACAAGCTTCCCTTACGGAAAGCCCTGTTTTTAATTATCCGATTGACAAAGAATCGCCGCTGTTATGTCCTGTGATTCAGGGTAGCTCGCGACCAATGACGGGCACCGCTGGAGAGAGAGGTCTGACTTATGAGGGGCAAGCTATCCCTGCTGGCTGGCGTCTGCGCCACGGCCATTGCGACACCGGTTTTCGCTCAGACGGCGACCGAAACCAACGGCATCGAAGAGATTATCGTGACAGCGCAGCGCCAGGCGCAGTCGCTGCAGGCGGTGCCGATTGCGGTATCGGCGTTCACTGCCGAAAACCTTGAGAAGCAGCAAATTCAGAACTCGTCGGATCTGCAACTGTCGCTACCGAACGTTACCTTTACCAAGACGAACTTCACGTCGTCCAGCTTCACCATCCGCGGTATCGGCGACTTGTGCGTCGGCGTGTCGTGCGATGCTGCTACCGGCATCCACCTCAATGACATGCCGATGGTCCAGAGCCGCCTGTTCGAGACCGAATTCTTCGATCTTGAGCGCATCGAAGTGCTGCGTGGACCGCAGGGTACGCTGTTCGGTCGAAACGCGACCTCGGGCGTGGTAAACGTCATCACCGCAAAGCCCGATCTGTCCGGCTTCGGCGCGGCGGGCGAAGTGGAGTACGGCAAGTACAACTCGGTTCGCGTCAAGGGCATGGTCAATGCGCCGCTGACCGAAACGCTCGGCGTTCGCGTGGCGGGCATGTACAACAAGCGCGACGGCTACACGTTTAACCAAGGCACCAACAGCCGCATCGACGGGCGCGACATGTACGCGCTGCGCGGCTCGCTGCGCTGGGAGCCGAGTTCGGACACGACGATCGATCTTTCGGCTTACTACTTCCGCGAAAACGACAATCGCAGCCGTGTCCAGAAACAGTTGTGTCATCGCGATCCCACTGGCGTACTCGGCTGCCTGCCCGACAAGCTGGCGAACGAGACGACAAATGGCGATTCCACCTTGGCATCGCTGCTTTCGTCGCGTGAATTCTTCGCTGTGGCGGTTGCCCCTTCCTTTGCGCCGCTCGGCCTTGGCAGCATCTACGGGAACGACGGCGACAGCCTGTTGGGCTCGACCAATCCTGCCGATGTGCGCACTGTCAATATCGATTACCTGCCGACCTACTTTGCCGAGGAAGAAGTCTACCAGGGCAAGTTGCAACAAGCCCTTGGCGACAGCCTGACGCTGAACGTCACCGCCGGCTACGCGCGCAATGAAGTTCGCAGCCGCACCGATTACAACCTCGCAACCGGGCGAAGCTTCGCCGGTAATCCCGGCCTGTTCGCACTCGCCGCTTTTGCAGCAAATCCCGCGACGGCATTTGCATTCGCACCGATCGCTGCACGCCTGATCCCCAATGGCCCGACGGGCAACGTGTGCCAGTCGGACATCGACTACAACAACGTCGGTGTCTTCGGCGCCAACGGCGGCAAATCGATCTGCGCCTCGACGTCGCTGGATTTCGACGAATCGAGCCAGTCGTACAAGCAGTACGCGGCAGAAGCGCATATCGATTCCGATTTCGACGGAATGTTCAATTTCCTGATCGGTGCCAACTACTTGCGTGGCGAAACGCGCAACAACAACTATTTCGTTAACTCGTTCGGCCTTGATTATGCGTCGGGTATCCTGGGTGCCGCAGCGGCAGCTTCCGGCGCAACTGGCGGCCGGGCCGTGTTCCGGCCTTCGCCGTTCTTCCGGAGCAACACGGTCAAGGGTGACCTCAACAGCTACGGCATTTTCGGAGAGGCGTACTTCCAGTTCAACGACAAAATCAAGCTCACCCTCGGCGCGCGTTACAATCACGACAAGAAGTTCACCAGCGCCCGCACCACACTTCTGAGCAACGGCCTGTCGAGCGAATTTGCCAGCGGCGGGGCAATCCTCGCACCCGTGGGCGCTAACAATCTCGAAGAGGCGCTGAACATCGCCACAGCCGATTTCGACAAGGGTCTGCTCGGCGTTCAGGCATTCCAGGAACGTTCGGTGAGCTTTGGCCGGATGACGGGCCGTGCGGTCCTCGATTACCAGATCACGCCGGACAATCTCGTCTACGCGTCCTACTCGCGGGGTTACAAATCGGGTGGCATCAATCCGCCGCTCTCGGTCGGCTCGGTCAATGACATCTTCAAGCCCGAGACCGTCGATGCGTTCGAACTCGGCTCAAAGAACCGGTTCGGTGCGTTGCAGCTCAACGTTTCGGCCTTCTACTATCGCTACAAGGACCTGCAGCTCAGCCGCATCACCGCACGCACTTCGGTCAACGACAACATCGATGCCAATATCTACGGTGTGGAGGCCGAGGCGATCATGGCGCCGAGCCGCAACTTGCTGGTCAACCTCTCCGCAAGCTACCTCAAGACCAAGGTCGTGGGTGACCAGTTCTTCATCGATACCCGTGATGTTTCGGCTGGCCGCTCCGACACGGTGATTATCAAGGACATCACGCTCGGCTCAAACTGCGCGGTTACCGGTGCCTCGGCGGCGGGAGCGAACGCGTTCGTCAACACGATCAACGGCGGAGCGGGCCTGCGTCCGACGACGCCGATCCCGGGCACGAACACTACCGGCGCATTCTCGATCTGCGGCGTGCTGGCACAACAGGCCGCTGCGATCGGCGGACTGTTCGGCGGCATCAAGGTCAGCTCGGGCATCGAAAAGAACGTGAAGGGCAACCAGCTGCCACAGGCGCCTGAATTCAAGTGGTCGGCGGGTATCCAGTACACGATCGAAGCCGGCGAAATGAGCCTCGTCCCCCGCTTCGACATCAACTATACTGGAGAAAGCTACGGCACGATCTTCAATGGCAGCATCAACCGCATCAAGGGCTACGCGGTGATGAATGCGCAGATCCAGCTGAACGCGCAGGACGAACGCTTCTTCCTGCGGGGCTTCATCCAGAACATTGCCAACAACAATGCGACGACGGGTCTGTACGTAACCGACCAGTCGTCTGGCCTTTTCACCAACATCTTCTCGCTCGAGCCGCGGCGTTATGGTGTTGCAGCCGGGTTCAAATTCTGAGCCGATTGACCGACAACGCAAAACGCCGGAGCCGCGAGGCTCCGGCGTCTTGTTTTTTTACCGGGTGATTGAACGACCCGGCGTTTACTTGTTTGCTTTCGCGTCGGCGTCGACCAGCAACTCGCGATCCCACACGCGCAATTTGCCGAGTGCCGCGACAAATGCAGCGGGATCGTCAGCGCTTTCGAGTGGGATGCAGCCGTCGTCGAGCTTGTCACCAAGCCCGGCCGCGCTCATCAAAGCCTTTCCGCCCTGCGACAGACCGATGAACTTGCAGTGCGCGAAAGCATCGCTGACGAAGTCGCGGGTTGGTGCATCGCCTGCCAGCATTTGCGCGCCCTCGACCGATGGGATCACCGCCACGGCATCGAACAGGACCGATGGGCCACCGTCGATCTTGTGTTTGGCGGCCAAAGCCTCACCGGACGACAAGGTGACGCCGCCGATCTTGGGTGCGATCACTTCGTAGACGCCGCCCGCCGCAGTCACTTCTTCGACAAGCGCATCGAACAGCGCGGTGTCTGACCCGTTGGTGACCACGATGCCAAGCTTGCGTCCAGCAAAGGCCTGGGGGCCGTTGCCGATGATGCTCAGCGCTGCGGAAGGCTGCAGATCCTGACGGGTCGGCACTGCAGCTTGCGCAGGCGCCGGCAAGTCCGCGCCAAGGCCATCGGCTACGGTCGCTGCAAGATCCGCGTCGATGTTCAGCAAATGCGACACTACGCGCAAACGGATATCTGCACGTTCGACCTTGCTTAGTTCGAAGGTCAGCGCATCGCCGATGTGCTTCTGCTCGACCGGGGTCTGGCTGATGTAGAACTGCCGCGCCTGACTGTAATGGTCAGCAAAGCTCTCGGGCCTCAAACGCTGCTTGGGCTCGGGATTGGTTTCGGCGAAGCTCTGGAAACCACGAACCGGGTCCTCGCGAGGGCCACCCATCTGCGGACCCCAGCTATTGGGCTCATAGTTCACACGGCCGCGCGGATTGCGCATCGCCATGTGCCCATCCTGCTGAAAGTGCGCCATCGGGCAGCGCGGCGCGTTGATCGGGATATGCGTGAAGTTCGGCCCACCCAGCCGCTTGATCTGCGTGTCGAGGTACGAAAAGTTGCGGCCCTGCAGCAGCGGATCGTTGCTGAAGTCGATCCCCGGCGGCACGTTTTGGGTGCAGAATGCGACCTGTTCGGTCTCGGCGAAGAAGTTGTCGACGACACGGTCGAGCACCAACCGACCGATGACGCGGACCGGCACCAGCTCTTCGGGAATGAGCTTGGTTGGATCGAGTACGTCGAAATCGAAGCTGTCGGCGAACTCCTGGTCGAACAGCTGGACGCCAAGGTCCCAGGCAGGGAAATCACCGCCTTCAATCGATTCCCACAGATCGCGACGATGGAAATCGGGGTCTGCACCGTTAATCTTGACGGCCTCGTTCCACACTACCGACTGCAACTTGAGCTGCGGCTTCCAGTGGAATTTGACGAAGGTCGAATTACCCTCTGCATCGAGCAGGCGGAAGGTATGAACGCCAAAGCCTTCCATGAAGCGCAAGGACCGCGGGATCGCACGGTCGGACATGGTCCACATGACCATGTGCATGCTTTCCGGCGTTAGGCTGATGAAGTCCCAGAAGTTGTCATGAGCGGTTTGCGCCTGCGGGAAATCGCGATCCGGTTCGGGTTTTGCTGCATGGATCAGGTCTGGGAACTTGATCGCATCCTGGATGAAGAACACCGGGATGTTGTTGCCGACGAGGTCCCAATTTCCCTCATTGGTATAGAGCTTTACCGCAAACCCGCGGACGTCGCGCGCAAGGTCGGCGGAACCCTTGTTTCCGGCAACGGTGGAAAAACGGACGAATGCGGGCACACGCTCGCCGACGCGCTGGAAAACATCTGCGCGGGTCACGTCAGCCAGCGAATCCGTCAGTTCGAAGAAGCCATGCGCTCCATAGCCGCGTGCGTGGACGACGCGCTCGGGAATGCGCTCATGATCGAAGTGGAACATCTTTTCGCGGAAGTGGGAATCCTCCAGCAGGGTGGGGCCGCGTGCGCCCTGCTTGAGCGAATTCTGGTCGTCCGCAACCGGGATGCCCTGCTGTGTCGTGAGCGTGGCAACGCCGTTGCCTGCGATCTGGTGTGTCTCGCCGCCCTGGCCCTGTGGCTCACCATAGCTGGTCGAGATATCGACACCCGGCGGGGCCTTGGGAGCCTTGCGTGGTGTCTCGCCGCTTTTAATCGCGGGCGGGGTCATGGTTTTAGGATTTCGGGCCAAGGGCTTGCTCCAGTGAATTCGGGTCGGATCAGGAAAGGGCGAGGATGGGATTGGACTTGGTAAAGCCGGTGAGCAGTTCCTGCTTCCGCAGCGCCATGGTCGCGCCAAGCGCGTCGAGATCGAGGCTGCTATCGCGACATTTGGGGAAGATTTCCTCTTCCTCCTCACCGACATGGTGGTCGATGTATTCGGCCAGAACCTTGACGCGGGCGTCGTAGAAGGGCTCGCCTGGCGCGCCGGCTTCGATCTGCGCGATCAGGTCCTTGGCGCTCGCATGTTCGACCTGCGCCTCGGCGATCAGGCTCTTGTCGTCGAGGACGGCGTAAGCGGCCGGGTAGAAGATTTCTTCCTCGATCCGCGCGTGGACCTTGAGCGCAACGCAGATGGCGATCGCGATGTCACGCTTGGTGGCATCACCGGTAGCCTGCTCGAACTGCTCGAACAGGCCCTCGACTTCGCGGTGATCTGCTTCGAGCAAGGCGATCGCATCACCGGTCGCTGGGGTCGCATCCGGGGTGATGGTCTTGCTCGACTTGTTTGCTTTGACGCCCTTACCGGTCTTCGGCTTTGCTGGCGATTGTGGGGATTGCGGCATGGGTTAGCTCCGGCTGCTTCCCAAGGCTAACCGCTCGGCTCCATCGGCGTTCCACCGGGCCACCCTTTTCTTTATGTAACATGTGTTGGAACGCCAGCGTTGCCAGCGTTGGAAAGCCGGTAAAATGCTTGGGTTACAAGGAGAAACCGGGGGGGCAGGTGGCAGCGGCTTGGCCCTTGCCAGGCACATTCCTGAAGTACCGGTCCGGCAAAGTGGGGTGGACTGTCAATTCGCCATCGGAACTACCGCATATCTGGCAGTTTTTGCGGCAACTCGTTTGGCCGCGAGAGTGCTGGTATCCAACCACCAGCAATCGGGAGTTGAAATGTCGGATCTGTTTGGTGTCGCCGGTAAGCGCGTGCTGATCACTGGTGGAGCTCAAGGGCTGGGCAACATGATTGCCGAGCGGCTCCTTTGTGCCGGGGCAGAGGTGATCATTACCTCGCGCAAGCTCGAAGCAAGCCAGGAAGCCGCAATGGCCTTGCAGGCTCATGGGAAGTGCATCGGGCTTCAAGCCGACCTGTCTACCGCCGACGGTGCTGTAGCGCTCGCAGATCAGATCAAGGCGCTAGGCGAGCCTTTGCACGTGCTGATCAACAACGCGGGCAAGGTGTGGGGGGCGCCGCTGGAAAGCTTCCCCGACAAGGCATGGCCCGACATCATGTCGATCAACGTGCAGACGCCCTTTACCCTCACGCACGAACTCCTGCCGCTGCTCAGTGCAAGCGCAACGACCGGCGATCCTGCCCGGATCATCAATATGGGTTCGCTAGTGGGCCACGTCGTCGAAAAGCGGCCAGCTTTTTCCTACGCAGCCAGCAAAGCGGCGATCCATCATCTCACGCGGATACTCGCAGCCCATCTCGCTGCGTCGAAAATCACCGTGAACGCGATCGCGCCCGGGTACTTTTCGACCCGCATGACTGCCTCGATGCGATGTCGTCCCGGCCGACAAGCTGCTCGAAACCGGACTTGAACTGGCGAACGACATGCTGAAGACCGCTCCGATGGGGCTGCGCATGACCAAGGAATCGCTCAACGCGCTTTCCCAGATCACCAGCATCGAAGCGGCGCTTGCATTCGAAGACAGGCAGCAGATCCTGCTGATGGAGACGGCCGATCACCGCGAGGCAATCGCAGCGTCCAAGGAAAAGCGCGCGCCGAACTTCACAGACACCTGAGCCGAGGTTCCGCACTTGCAGTCATGGGGTGCCCGGCACCCCATGACTTGCCGTTCGTCCGCCTCGGCAGCGGGGCGAACATTGGCAGGTGGGGTCAAATCGTCAGTGCCAACCGGGTTGCCTGGTCGATCGCGCGCACAGCATCCAGTTCTCCCGCCACGTTGGCGCCGCCAATAATGTGCAGCTTCGAAGGCGGTAGCCGGGTTGCAAGTTGATCATACAGCGAACGCCGCGATTCCTGGCCGGCGCAAATGACGATGGTGTCAGCCGCGATGACGCGTTCCTCGCCTTCGATCGAAATTACCAAGCCTTCATCGTCGATGCGACGATAGTCCACGCCTCCCAGCATTTCGACGCCCGCTCGATGCAGCTTGGCGCGATGAATCCAGCTTGTCGATACCGCCTGGGGGATGCCGGCT
Organism: Novosphingobium hassiacum; assembly: GCF_014196055.1. Classification (GTDB taxonomy): domain Bacteria; phylum Pseudomonadota; class Alphaproteobacteria; order Sphingomonadales; family Sphingomonadaceae; genus Novosphingobium; species Novosphingobium hassiacum. The sequence continues at coordinate 233,725 of NZ_JACICY010000003.1, read as the reverse complement.
GGCTTGCTGCTTTTGCGCTGCATGAGCGTGATTTGGCGACGGGGGGCGGGCGCTGGCGCGTCCTGCGCCAGACCGCCGGGCGCGCGAAGGCTCAGGTCCAGTCGGTATTCCTCGGCAAAATCATCAATATCGGGCAAATGGTCAGGGTCACCGAGAAGAAACTCTGCAACGTCGAAGCCGATGCCGCCAGCACCGACAATTGCCACCCTGCTGCCTACCGGCTTGCGATCGCGCAAGACCTCCGCATAATTTAGCACCCTCGGATCCGCGATGCCGGGTATGTCCAGATGGCGCGGCAGGACACCGGTTGCGATCACAATCTCGTCATAGCCGCCAGCCGTCAGTATTTCAGCCGAACAGGCATGGTTAAGGCGAACGGTGACGTTCTCGTCGACCAGTCTTTGTCTGAAATACCGCAAGGCCCGCTTGAACTCGAATTTTTCAGGGGCTTCCTGGGCCATGAGCAGTTGGCCGCCCAATTACGGACCGGACTCATACAGCGAAATCGTGTGCCCGCGCGCGGCGGCGTTGATCGCAAAGTTCATGCCCGCCGCCCCGCCGCCGACGACCGCGATCTTTTTGAATTTCAGGCAGTCTGACCGGATCGACGATGCGGTCGTGCACATTCGCTGCTTCCCTAATCCGCTCCATCACACATTCGGCCTCGGTGCGACCGACAAGCCGACGTTGAACCACCTCACGTTCAACGTACACCACATCGACGATATCGGTCGCGCCAAGGTCCGCATGGAAGAGGCTGGCGTGCCGGTTGTCTACGGACCTGGACGGCATCCGCAATCGGGGTCGATCTTTTTCTACTTCCTCGATCCTGACGGTCTGACGATCGAATATAGCCAGGGCATGGAGGAGTTCCCCGAAGACAACCCGCGCCCGCCGCGGCGCTTCCCGCTTGAAGGCGGGGTGTTCGATTACTGGAACGGCAAGCCCAAGCCCGGCTTCACTGCCGTCGGCGCGATCGGCTGAAGGCGCCGAAGGGATTGCACGTCGCGCGACAGGTCTTGACGGAGCGAAGATGTTGGTCCTGATAGGGTAATGGATCGGCAACCTAGCATGCCGGGCGCGTCCGATTTCTCCGGGGACGTCCTCGTTGTCGGAGCGGGCGCGCTGGGTGGTTATATTGCGTCGCGATTGGCGGAAAGCGGGCAGCGGGTTGCCGTGGTTGCGCGCGGCCAGCGGCGTGAGAATATCGCGCAGCACGGCATCGTGCTCGACATGGCCAACCGGCGCCACGTTGTCGGGGTGAAGTGCCATGACAGCACGGCCACGGCCGCGGCAGCCGACCTCGTCGTCCTCGCAACGAAGTACGCAAACCTGGCCGAGGTGCTAGCTGAACTCGCCGGGTGGGACAAACCACCCCGAGCGGTGTTGACCTTGCAAAACGGGGTCGACGCTCCCGATCTGGCTGCGACGAAGCTGCCCGCGACGCAAGTGCTCGCCGGGCGAGTGCACGGGTTCTTCGAGCTTGTCGACAGTGTCGTCGTGCACGCCGGTGTGCCGCCCGAAATCGCGTTTGGTCCCTGGCGCTCGGCGGGCGATGCCGAGTCCGACCTGTTGGCTGTCCGCCTTGCGGCGGCTGGCATTCCGTTTTGCCGACCGACCGACATCGCCTCGGCGCTGTGGGAGAAATTCCTGCTCGCCTCGGCGATTGGCGGTGTCGGTGCGGCGACTGGTGTGCCGGTCGGTCGTTTGCGGGAGTCGCCGGAAAGTTGGTCGCTGCTAAGCTGTGCCATGCAGGAAATCCGGGAACTGGCAGAAGCGCGCGGGGTACGGCTTCCCGAAGGCTGCGTCGACAAAACGCTAGAGTTCGTCGCCAGCTTTCCGCCAGAGGCGACCAGTTCGCTGCAACGGGACCTGCTGGAGCGGCGAGAATCGGAGTATGCCACGTTGACCGGCGCGGTCGTGCGGATGGGACGCGAGTCCGGATTGCACCAGCCCGCGCATGACCGGATCGTGGGCCTCCTGATTGGCAACGGCAGTCTGCGCGCAGAGGATGGGCCGTCGACCCCGCCACAAAAAAGCTATACATTCAGGACGTAACGCTGCGCGACGGCGTGCACGCCATCCGTCAACCGCCATGATAAAGCGTGCTATCGAGGATAATCTCGATGACACCCGAGGCCCTGATCGGCCGCCGATCGCTTTAACGCTGGCAACTAACACAAACCTGATGCCATTCCGCGTCGCCTTTCCAAATCAAGGTGTTATGGCCATCGTCAACATTGGGACAACGCGATGGCGAGCGGCTTGGGAAGGGATTGGGCTTGAATAACCTCTAGCATCTCCACATGGCCTCAGGCCTTGAACCCAAGCGCCGTATAGCTGCGACTCGGCACTGCGAAACATAGGCGACAGATGTCAATTGCGATGCCAATTCCTGACGCGTCGACCCTGAAAAAACGGGCGACGATCATTGCTGCCATGCGGGAAATTGTGGCTTTCGACAATGTGATCGACGATATAGACGCATTGCGACCATACGAATCCGATGGCCTGACCGCATATCGTCAGCCCCCGATGCTTGTCGTTCTTCCCGAGACGGTCGAACAAGTTTCCGCGGTACTGCGCTGGTGCCACCGTGAAGCGGTAAGGGTGGTCCCGCGAGGATCCGGCACGTCGCTATCAGGCGGTGCATTGCCGCTGGCCGATGCAGTTCTGCTAGGCTTGGGAAAATTCAAGAAAATCATCGAAGTCGACTATGAAGAAAGGATCGCCGTCGTCCAGCCGGGGGTCACGAACCTCGCGATCACACAGGCTGTCGAGGGCAGGGGCTTCTACTATGCGCCCGATCCGTCGAGCCAGATCGCCTGCTCGATCGGTGGCAATGTCGCAGAGAATTCGGGTGGTGTGCATTGCCTGAAATACGGCCTCACCACGAACAATGTGCTGGGCGTGGAACTCGTCCTGATGGACGGAGAGATTGTCAGGCTCGGCGGTCGGCATCTCGACCCTGCCGGGCTCGACCTGCTCGGAGTTGTTGTCGGGTCGGAAGGGCTCCTTGGCGTCGTGACGGAGGTTACGGTCCGCATCCTGCCCAAGCCGCAGACAGCGCGCGCAATTCTGCTCGGTTTCCCTGATGCCGAGCGTGCAGGCGCATGCGTCGCTCAGGTAATTGCGGAGGGGATCATTCCGGCGGGTATGGAGATGATGGATAAGCCCGCGATTCATGCCGCAGAGGCCTTTGTAAACGTTGGATATCCGCTTGACGTGGGTGCTCTGCTCATCGTTGAAGTCGACGGTCCTGCTGCCGAATGTGATCACCTTGTCGCCGAGATAGATCGCATTGCCGGGGAAAACGACGCTGTCACCCGCCGCGTTTCGAACAACGACCAGGAACGCCTGTCGTTCTGGGCGGGTCGGAAGGCGGCATTCCCGGCGGTGGGGCGCCTGGCTCCGGATTACTACTGCATGGACGGGACCATTCCCCGTCGTCGCTTGCCCGAGGTACTGAGCAGGATGGAGCAACTTTCCGAAGAATACGGGCTGGCCGTTGCGAACGTGTTCCATGCCGGGGACGGCAATCTGCATCCTCTGATCCTGTATGACGCGAACAAGCCTGGCGAACTCGCCAAGGCCGAAGAATTCGGCAATGATATTCTGCGCCTTTGCGTTGAGGTGGGCGGTGTGTTGACGGGGGAACATGGCGTAGGCGTCGAGAAGCGCGATCTGATGCCGGAAATGTACAACGAGATCGACCTGGAGCATCAGCATCGCCTGAAATCCGCGTTCGATCCGTTGCTTTTGCTGAACCCCGGCAAGGTTTTCCCCCAGTTGCATCGCTGTGCTGAAATGGGCCGCGTCCACGTTCATGGCGGGCAGCATCGCTTCCCTGAAATCCCGCGGTTCTGATGACTGAAATCAATCCTCAGTCACCGCAAGACGTCTGTGACGCCATTGCCGACGCGAAGCGTGACGGAGTCCGGTTGGAGATCCGTGGCGGCGGCAGCAAGTCACTCATTGGTGCTCCTCGCGAAGCGCGAACATTGGGCATGTCGGCGATGGCCGGCGTGGTCGATTACGATCCGGCTGAACTCGTGCTTACGGTGGGCGCCGGAACGCCGCTGGCGCAGATCGAGCAACTCGTAGCGTCCGAGCGGCAGATGCTGGCTTTCGAACCGTTCGATCACGGACCGGTTTTCGGCCAAGCTGCGGGCAAGGCCACGATCGGCGGCGTGATCGCTGCTGGTGTTGCAGGATCAGGACGCGTGACAGCGGGCAGTGCTCGCGATCACCTGCTTGGTTTCACGGCAGTTTCAGGCCGAGGAGAAACGTTCGTCGCTGGCGGCAAGGTCGTCAAGAACGTTACCGGCTTCGACCTGTCAAAGCTTGTCACAAGCAGTTGGGGCAGGCTGGCGGCCATAACGGAACTGACCCTGAAAGTTCTGCCAAAACCCAGGACTTCCGTTACCTTGGGAATCGATGGCCTGGATTGCAGCAATTCCTGCGCGGCAATGGCCCAGGCGTTTGGAAGCAACGCTGAAGTTTCAGCTGCAGCACGTCATCATGATGGCGCAACCATATTCCGGCTGACCGGCTTCGAGCCGTCGATCGCAGCGCGCCTTGTCATGCTGCCAAAGGTGCTGGAAGCCTTTGGCACGATGATAGCGCTCGATCCAGACCAGGCAGACATATTCTGGCGCGAGACAGGTGCCGGTCTTGCCCTGAAGGGTGATGTCCTGTGGTGCATCCACGTACCACCGCGGCAGGCGGCCAATGTCATCGCCCGTCTTGAACCGTTCTCACCCCACTGGTCGCTAGATTGGGGCGGCGCGCGGATCTGGATGTCATTAGACAGCGGAGAGGCACCGGTACGCGGCGCAGCGGAAGCCGCTGGAGGGCACGCAATGCTGATCCGGGCGCCGCTGTCGATGCGCCAGGCTATTCCGGTACAGCACCCGCGGTTGGCCGGCGTTGCGGCACTGGAAGCACGCGTGCGCCGCGCGTTCGATCCCGATTGCATTTTCGAAACCGGCCGCTTTCTTGGTGAGGAGGTTGCCCATGCAGACTAGCTTTACTCCGGAAAGCTTGGCCGATCCGGCGATGGCCACGTCTGAGTCGGTTATCCGCAAGTGCGTTCACTGCGGTTTTTGCACGGCGACATGCCCGACATATACCCTGCTGGGCGACGAACTGGATTCGCCCCGCGGGCGCATCTATCTGATCAAGGACATGCTCGAGAATGACCGGGCGCCGACTGAAAAGGTCGTTCGTCACATCGATCGCTGCCTATCCTGCCTGTCTTGCATGACGACATGCCCTTCCGGGGTGAATTACATGCACCTGGTCGATCACGCGCGGACTTATGTCGAACAGCGTTATCGGCGTCCCCTGTTGCAGCGCATCTACCGCGCACTGCTGGCCGTAATCCTGCCGAATGCTGGTCGCATGCGCTTCGCGTTGCGACTGGCACCTCTGGCGAAACCCTTGCTTCCTGTATTCCGACGGTTCGAAGCATTCGGTCCGCTTGTCGCGATGCTTGACATGGCCCCGCGCTCGCTGGGCAAGAAAGCATCCGGCGTGTCGTCAGCCGTATCCCAAAGCAAGGGACGGGTCGCCATATTGCAGGGCTGTGCCGAGCCTGTTCTTCGGCCCGAGTTCCGTGCAGCTACGGTCCGGCTTATAAATCGCTGCGGTTACGATGTTGTTTTCGCACCGGGCGAAGGCTGTTGTGGCGCATTGGTGCATCACATGGGGCGCGAGGAAGCCGCGCTCGAATCCGCGAGGCGAAATGTCGATGCCTGGACGCGCGAAATCGATGCGGGCGGGCTGAAGGCAATCATCATCACAACTTCAGGATGTGGCACCACCATCAAGAACTACGGGTTCATGTTGCGGGATGACCCCGAGTACGCCGAAAAGGCGGCTCGGGTGTCCGAGCTAGCCCGCGATGTCAGCGAGTTTCTTGACGAGGTGGGGCTCCCTCCATCCATCCCAAGCGGGATGAAGGTTGCCTATCACGCCGCATGTTCGCTGCAACACGGGCAAAAGGTCACCGCCGCTCCAAAGAACCTTCTGTCGCAGGCCGGCTTCAGCGTGTTGACGCCTGCGGATTCGCATCTGTGTTGCGGTTCGGCGGGTACCTACAATATCCTTCAACCTGAAATTGCCGGCCAGCTGGGCGATCTCAAGGCCGCGCAGATCGACAAGCTTGAAGCTCAAGTCATTGCTGCCGGAAACATCGGCTGCGCGATCCAGATCGGCCAGCGCACAGGCACGCCGGTCGTGCATACCGTTGAACTGCTCGATTGGGCAACCGGGGGACCGGTCCCGTCGGTACTTCGCGATATCGAACGTAAAGGAACTCATTCATGACCCGCATAACCCACGATCAGGCAACGACCATCATTGCAGGCGCCTTCACCAAAGGAGCCGAACTCTCGCTCAAACCGCTCGGTGTGGTCGTGGTGGATGCAGGTGGTCATGTGATCGCGTATCAGCGCCAGGACGGCGCTTCGACCGGTCGGTTTCAGCTTGCACTGGGCAAGGCGGCAGGCGCGCTGTTTCTTGGAATGTCATCACGCAAGATCGCCGACATGACGGCCGAACGCGCGACCTTCGTCACTTCGCTTGGCCCGGTCGCGCCTGCGGGTGTCATACCTGCCGCTGGTGGGATAATCGTTGTCGACGCCGATGGCATGGCGATCGGGGCGGTCGGAATTTCTGGCGACTTGTCCGACATGGATGAAGCCTGTGCGCTTGCTGGAATAGCGGCGGCGGGATTGACGGCTCAGGGCTGAACATGCCCGGTGACAGGCTGGCATTCCGCCGGTCTGTCACCAGAACCTTGAAGGCATGTCGGATTGCACCATCGGCCATGTGGCGGTGCCGGGGCACATCGATCCAGTGATGGCGCGCACGGCCCCGCGGTTTCATTGGGCTGAACTAGCCGATCCTGAAGGGGTCGCCTGGCGCGCACCACCTCGCGCGACTGCAGGAAGGGCGGACGCTTCCTGCCAGAGCCTGTTTGAAGACTTGGTGGTCGTCGAGATCAGCGATACGCCGGCGGCTTGTTTTGCTGCAACTCTGTTCGCGGATTACGGCGCCACCACTTACATAATCGAGCCTGCGGCCTCCACCTCGAACCCGAATGTTCTGTCCCCCGCGCTTCGAACAGCGCTGTCGCGGAACAAGCGCTCCGTCGAACTCGATTCCGCGCGGGACAAGGACGCGGTCGAGGCATTGCTGGCCCGCGCCGACGTCGTTTGCACCGACGTGCCGCGCCGGTCCTGGGCGGATCACCCGTTGCTCGCGGGCATCAATGACAGGGACAATGCCCCGACAGTCGTCTCCATATTTCCCCCCGGTGCCGATCGTCCGGATTTATGGCCTTGGAGCACGCACCCGGCGTTTTCCGCAGCAGCTAGCGGGTTGATGACGATCACCGGTTGGGAGAATGGCCCTCCTGTGCAACCCGAAGTACCGCTCGCCGATTACTGCGCGGGGGCGCTTGCGACGCTGCAGGTCGCTGCAGCGCTTTGGCGAGGTTCGGCCCGAGGGCTCATCATCGAAGAGCCAATGCATCGGGCCCTTAGTCGCATGATCGAATGGCAGTGCCCGGCTGCTTCGGTGCTAGGCTATCCGGCCCAGCGGCAAGGCAACAGCCTGCCTCTGAACATGGGGGTTGGCTCGCTGTGCCGCTCGCGCGACGGAAAATACATTTCCGTCTCAGCGGTCGGCGACAAGATCGTCGCCAACTTGCTTCGCCTCATTGGCGGTGACGTCATGCTCCAGGATCCCCGCTTCGCCACCATGGAGGCCCGCCGTGTCCACGGACCAGAAGTCAACAGGCTGATGGGAGATTGGGCGAAGAACTACACTGCCGACGAACTCATGCGATTCGCGATCGAGCACGACATCGTGATGGGCCTTGTCCATGATGCGGGTGGAATAGGGCACGATCGGCAAGTAGAAGCGCGCGGTAACCTTGTGGAGGTTGCTGACGGAACCGCCAGCCTCACGCTCGTGGCGGTCACGCCGAGCCTGGGGAATGGGTTGGGCCGATCCGACTTGTGCAGTAAGCAAATAGTGGGAGTGGTCGCGGCAAGGAGATTTGGTCGATAACCATGGCAAGTTGCAACCTCGCAACATCCTTGCCCGGATTGTCTATCTCGCCACGTCGTGCTTGGATCTCAATCTGCTCGACTTCTGCGAAGCTTGGAACATAGTGGCAGCACCGCTTGCGGGGTGTTTTTTCGACTGCTGATCGGTTCCGATCAACCGGGCTGCAAGCAGCATTCCATGCACTGCAAGTTATGCATTTCCTTCATCCTTCGATCGCTTCGGCGTTCGCTCCCCATGGGGTAGCCGCGCGGAAGAGCTTCCGTCTGATCCGGCGCGCCATGTTGTCAAGCGCCCCGCAGAACGTTATGCGATGCAGGACACGCGCCGTCGTGGGAGGTCACGACAGACTCGAAGCCCAAAAAACAGTTAGTTCATCGCCGTTAGCCGCGAGACAATGGAATCACACCTTTCCCAAGTGCAGTTGGGACGAAAGGACGCACTCCCATGAATGAAACTGTCGGCATGGCTGCCGCATACAACGACAAGCCCGACGTATATTTCGGAGAGGGTCGGCATGACTACATCGCACAATTGCCGCCAAACACGAACGCCAAAATACTCGAGATTGGTTGCGGCAATGGATCGACCGGTGCGCTCGCCCTACAGGCTGGAAAGTGTAGCGATTACATAGGTGTCGAGATCTTTCCACCGGCAGCCAAGGTGGCAGAAGGTCGGCTGACGAAAGTCCACATTGGCAATGTCGAAGACATGCCCCTGCCATATCCCGAAGAACATTTTGATGCGCTAATTCTGAGCGAAGTGCTTGAGCACTTGGTCGATCCTTATTTGCTGCTCTCGGGACTGGTGCGGAAGGTCAAGCCATCCGGGTTGGTTATGGCCAGCTCGCCGAATATTTCACACTGGCGCATCCTGCGCAACCTCATCTCTGGAAAGTTCGAATACCAAGATAAGGGCCCTATGGACCGGACACACCTTCGCTGGTTTACGCCCGAGAGCTTCCGCCGAATGTTTGAAGACGCTGGCGTCGAGGTATTGAGCGTAGGCCCCGTTGCCCCGCCGCGTGGGAAAGCTAGACTAGCAGCCAAAATCTTGGGTAGTGGTTTCGAGCATCTGTTGTTCAGCCAAGTCAGCTTAATCGGCAGACGGACTTAATGGATGTCAGCCTGCCGCAGGAGCGAACGCATTGGCGTGGGTAAGGGCGGGGGACATCAGGTCGTCGACGGCAGGATGAGGTCAAGCCATCCCGCGCGAGCTATTTCTGATCCTGCAATCATAGATCCCCAAGCGAATGGCGACGTCATCTACAGTTCACACGATCATGTCGGCCAGTTCGCTTGGCGCAGAAACCGTCTCGTGGGCGAGCTCACGGGCGGTCAACGAGCGCGGTGAAAGCATGGTCCCAAGCACTTTTTGCCACAAATTCCCGAACGTTTGCAGGCGGCTTGAATCCTAATGCGCCCGCCAAAGCGGCTTTTGCTTGTGGCAGCGCACCACGCTTCACATTGCGCAATGACTGTAGGAGGATGAACGCATACGCCAAGGGCAATGCTGTCGGCATGAAGCGCCTTACGAAACGAATGCGATTTCTGCTGTTGAAATATGTGGAGAACGGGGAAGGCAAGCGATTGAGGGATCCTGAGCCGATGACAGTGCCGCCGTCGTGCAGGATCACAGCCTCGGGCACCTGCCGCAAGGGCAGTGCGCCTCTGCGGAATGCCCAGTCGACCTCCTCGTAATAGATGAAGTAGTCCTCCACCATGTAGCCTGCCGCTTCGATGAACTTGCGTGATGCCACGCAATTCGCGCCCGTGATGAAGTCGATTTCCGTGTCACTGGGCATCGCTGCCTGTCGCAGCGGGACGCCCCAATTGACCGACTTGCAAACGCCGGTCAGGCGAGAGACGCGGCCTCCGTCGGTCTGGACGATATCGGGGTTGTTGCGGAAGATCGTGCGCCCTCCCATCAGGGAAAACTCCCCTTGCGAGGCACCGCGAATGAACTGGGCAGCAGTATCAGGCAGCACTTCGCAATCCGGGTTGACGAGCCAGAACAAGTCAAGCCCTTCGATCGGCGTCAATAGCCGCAGTCCTGTGTTGCACGCATAGGCAAACCCACCGTTGACCGGTGATCTCACCAGGGTCAGGTCCGCGGTCGCTACGGAAATCTCGCCCAGGACGGCTTCCTGAAAGGTAACCCGGTCCGCGTTTTCCAAAGCCCACGCGCGGATGAGGTCTACTGTCTGATCGGTGCAGGCATTGTCCGTCACCACCACCCGAAGCGATGCGCCCTCGGATCTGAACAGGCTTTCGAGGCAGGCCAGGATCACGGGAGCAGACTGATAGGCTACTATTGCTACACCAATTTGGGGAGGGGAGACGGTCATTGGAGCTAGATACACAATGACCCCCTGCAAAACCATGGCGAATATCGGCTTTTGCATATTCCGATATTGCATCGCAGCAAGCCTTGCCTGGTAGCCCGACCGGTCGGAAGAGCGTAATGTGGCGAGTTGAGCGACGTGGTTCGTAATAGCTTATGCGGATCGTGTGCGATGCAGCATTTATCGGTGCCACGTTGCGCCCGCGGGTCAAAAATACATCCGAACCGGTATCCTCGGGTGTAATCGGGCAAAGCCGCCGTGGAACAGCAGGCGTGTAGCGCTTGCCATCCCACGTAGACGTCTTCAACTGAGCGCGCCGGCCGGTGCAAGCGTGGCACGAGGAGCATGTGTCTGATCGTGATTCAGACGCGGCACTTTGAGATTTGTGAGCAGTGCTCCGCCAGGAGCAAACTTGCCGATGCTGCCCAAGGGAAATAGAGTATCCTCGGTTCCGCCCTGACTTGTGTTTACCGAAAGGGCAGGGAGCGCGTAGCCAGCAAAAAAGTGATTGTCGGCAAGTCGCAAGTCTGAGTCTTGCGCAGTCGCAGGAGACCATTCAAAGTTATCAGCCACGTTGTTGGCGATTACACAGTAAGCGTCATAATCAGCACCAGAAACATTGTTGCCGCTCAAACGCATAATTTGACCAATGACCGTATTGTGTAGGAAAACTTGATGGCGGCCACGAATCAGGACGCTCCGAGCACTCGTCCTGAGGCCTTCTGTCCAGATCGCCTTTGTGCGCCATGTGTTGTTTATACAAATCCAGTCGTAGCAGTTTCTTTCGATAAAGATTAGCTGGCAAGCGATCTCATTCGCATAATTGTAGCCGATAAAGATGTTCTCGGATTCAGCCGTGTTGGTTCGCTGGTACCAATCCGAGTGTATGTCGATCATCGTGTCGAGGATCAGCACTCCGCCCGCGCCGCTTTGCGCCGCCCATGTACCCGGCAGTATTGTCGTCGAACCCGGCGCGAGAAGTGTGGCCGCTCGTGTATCGTCCAGCAACGTGGCGCTCCAGCCCGCAAGCCCGTTGACCCAATTGACCACATTTGCATTGGTATAGTTGGTGTTGGCGTTAAAATCTGCGAGTGCGTTCGCTAGTGTAAAACTGCCAACGACGCTGCCGTTGACACGAGCGGCAACAGTGTTGCCGGTACGCTCCAGAGTGCCGCCGGACGGCATATTGATCGAGATTGAGGGGATGCGCAGGCGAAATGCGCTGCTGTCGAAATCATTGACGCGGTTGTAGATCACGCATTGCGCACCGGTGAACAAATCGCCGTAGCACGCATCGAAGGTACAGCCGCGTACGAGCGGGCTTTCGTTGCCAGCGTTCCACAAATTTCGGAACTCACATTCCGTGACGTACGCGCCGGCGCGGAATATCCACCCGAGGATGCTGCGTGAAATCTTGCGGAACAGGTCGTAGCGGCCACGCGAGTTGGTAAAAATGCAACCATCGAACCAATGGTTCAGGCGTGTCGCGGTGTCACTGTGATAAGCCTCGCTGCAATTAGCGAAATCTACTGTAATGTTGCGTCCCTTGATGTGGAGCCCACACGTCGGACGCATGGGGGACGGATCGGCGTTCGAAGCTGGCACCGGTCGCCCCAATGTGACGGGTACGGTCGCTTCGAGATGCACGTATCCATTGATCCACGACCCTCCCGACCAATTGTTCGCGCCAGGAGGCTCGACATTGTATGTGCCGCTCTCGATAAAAGTCAGCCGCGGATTCGTAGCGTTCATTGTGCGCAGGTAGCTCAAGGCCGCGCCCATCGTCTTGTAGCGCGAACCGACGATCTCCGGCGGCGTTGCGGCGATCGTTATCTCATGGCTAAAGAGTGAGGCTTGCGGGCTGAACTGGAATGGTCCAATCACGCGGCGCTGCATGGACGGGTCCTTTGCGACACCTTCGAAGTAAAGCTGCGCATGTCCGTTTCTGCCGTCGTGGCGTAATCGGATCCACCATCCGTAATAGGGGCGCTTGATGCCGTTGGCATCAGTGATCACTTCGATCGATGGGCTCTCGATAAAGACGCGGGTCCCTTCGAAATGGGCGATGACCATATCGAGCCCCATGTCATTGATCAGCGTTCCACCGTCACTCGCCGCCGCGCATACGCCGACGAGCAACTGGTTACTGTACCACTGATACGGAGCTACCATGATCCGCATTGCTGGCTTCGCAGTGGACCTTACGGGATCTGTTGGAACGGTCGTGAATCCGCTGCCGCTGGTGCCGTTCCATGCTGCAGATGGCGCGATCGGGGGTGCAACAGACCTATAGCCCATACTTCGCCGTCGTCCGCTGCCGTAGCCGAGCCGTCCCATCAAGCCAGTCCGACGATATTGGAGGCTGTGGTTCCGGTTGCCCGGACTGCCTGAGTGCGGACGTCCAGAATCGTGCCGTCCTGAACGTTGGCAAATGTGACCGGGCTCGTTCCGCGGACCGAGAGGACCACAATTGATCCTCCGGTGCCAACATAGAGCGCCTTCGTCGCCCGCGGAAGGTCGGCCGTGTCACTTGGCGTGATGGAGAAGCAAAACTGGGCGGGGGCAATCGGACTATCTGCGTATCCTTCGAAAGCGTCTTGGATCATGGCTGCCTCCTAGATTTGGAACATCAAGAGAACATTTGCCTATCATTGGCCCGTCGGCGTAGGAAAGTTGTTTTTGCGCGTACGAAAGCGCCCGAAAAGACTTATGAACTTCGCGATACTGTCAGGCGATTCACGTCCTCGTCCCTCACTAACCTGTGGCACATCGGCGGCGGGAGCCTGACGTCAAAGCATTGTCATGATTGAGGAAATACCCATGAGGCCAAGGTCGGAAAACGCGTAGGTGATGATCCGCCCGATCTACCTCGTCATGATTTTGGCAGTCCCGGAGCGCATGCAGCAAGCAGAGGTACAGGGCAGCGCGCTGACGATTGGATGGCCCAGAATTGGCCAGACGTCATCTCATTGCGAATCGAGTGCGCTTAGCAGTGCTGCTGAATACTGCTTGGCAATCGCTGGCCGGGTAAAGCGTCTGGCATCAGGTGTACCTTGCCAGTCTAGCAGCCTTCGCTTCAGTTCCGCTTCTTCGTCCACCAATCTGGTCATGGCGCGGGCGATGGCGTCAGGGTCACGTGCATCGACGGCAATCGCAAATGGCAGTCCATCGAAATAGCCGTCCACGGCAGTTCCTGATGGATACACGATCGGCAGGCCGGCCATAAGCGCTTCGGTAAATACGAGGCCGAAGCTTTCGCGAAGTGACGGGAGGATCAAGCCCTTCGCCGAGCGCATGCGCTTCTGAACGCTCGAACGATCAAGTGGGCCCTCGAACACGATCCCGTTAAAGCCTTTGGCTAAATCGTGGCATTGCGCCAGTTCCGCGGGCGTTCCGCCTCCGACAACGGCCAAACTTACACGACGTCCGGTTTTTTCCAGCCGCTTCACCGCTTCAACCATGCCGTGCAAGTTCTTGCCGCGGTGATTCCACAAGTTGAACACCGTTAGCAGCGTGTCACCGTCGTTCTGCGGTGCCACGATCTGATCCATGTCGGTTGGACAAGGCACGACGAACGTTGGCTTGGTCCGCTGTCCGAGAAGCTCTTCGACAGCGGCGAGGGCCCAAGGCGTAAAGGGTACCACTGCAGCCGCGCCGTGAAACACCGCTTTCAGATCCTTCCGCAGATCTGGCCGCATTTCAAGAATTCGAGCGTCGGTATTGCCTTGGATCGTGATGGCGTAGGGTATGTTCAACAGCGCCGCAGCGCGGGCCACTGCGATCCCCTCGATGGTCAACTTGTGACCGACCAGCAGATCCGGGATGGGGCCGCCTGAGATCCGGCGCGCAATCCAATCACCCAACTGCCTGAGCATGGTAGCATGAAAGATCCCGCGGCCGGGGGCTTTGTATTCCAGGGCGGTGCCGTAATCAAACGGCTCAGAGGTGACTTCGAGCTTAAGCGCCTTACGATGAAGCCAACTCGACTGCAGCATCCGGACGACACCTGGAGACGAGCGATTGATTGAAAAGACCTGATGATCGAAGTTGTCAGCCGTTAGTTCCAGCAAGCTTCGAATTACGGGTGTCTTGAACTTCTTGATGGGATCCGGAAAGTCACCGCTAACGTGAACGACCAGCGGTTTTCGATGACTGTTGTCGTGCAAGTCCGGCCTCCATCTGTGTAATGCGACGCCGGATCTTATCGATCCGGCGTCGAATAACCTTGTCAGGACGCGCTGCGGTTGCCCTCGCCATACGTGTAATAGCGGTAGTGGTAGTTGTATTCCTGTCCAGCGTCGGCCGCACGATACTTGGTAAGCACCACGCCGAGTATGTTGGCGCTGGCGCCACGCAGACGCCGCAATGCCGTTTTTGCCTGGCCATGGTGAGCGCGGTTGGCCTCGACGATGAAGATCGTGCCATCCATCAGGCGCGACAGGATCGGCGCATCGGCGAGCCCCATCACTGGGGCTGTGTCGAAGATTACGAGCGCATATTCCTTGCGCATACGCTCGATGAACTCAGCCATCACGGGCGAAGACAGCAATTCCACCGGATTGACCGGCGTTTTGCCTACGGGAAGAATATCCAGGTTATCAACGCCGCTCGGCAACAAGACCGACTGGATGTCCACATCGCCAAGGAGCACTTCAGCGATACCCTTGTCGGGTCGTGTTTCGGCAAACAGATGGCTAAGCGACGGCTTGCGCAAATCGGCTTCGACCAACAGGGTCTTGCGGCCAAGTCGGGCATAGTTCCTGCCCAGAATGGCAGCCGTCAGCGACTTCCCTTCCGACGGTTCGGAGCTGGTGACCAGGAACACGCGGTTGGTGCCCGGGTGAGCAAAGTCGATTGCCGTCCGCACCGAGGAATATGCTTCCATCAGCGGGCTGAACGGATCGGTGAACTGCGCTGTCAACTCGTCATCGGCCACCATTGGTGTGTGACCAAGCAACGGATAGCCCAGCTTGCGTTCGACATCATCCGCACTGCGCAGGCGATCGTCAAAGGCTTCGCGAAGCACCGCAAGGCCAAGCGCAATGCCCAGGCCGGCGATGGCCGATACCAGCAGATTCTTCATCAGGTTTGGTGATACGGGACTTCCTGGCATAAGCGCGGAGTCCAGTTTCGTCGTATTGGTCGACTTCACTTCTGAAGCCGAGACCAACTGGTTGTAGCGATCGAGCAAAGTGGCGAGCTGCGTACGCAGCGCTCCAGCCTCACGGTTGAGCAGGTTGTAGCGTACACGCCGATCCTGCTCGGTCAGGGTCTCTCCCGATGCCTTGCTGACTTCTGTTGCCAAGCCCTGTTCTTGGCGAAGCGCCACTTCATAATCGTTTCGGACGCTGTTCTTCACGTCCGCGCCTGCCCGCGCGATCTGGCTCTCAAGCGAAGCGATCTGGCTTTTCAATTCTACGATGCGGGGAAAGTTGTCACCATACCGCTGACGCAATTGCGCAAGTTCGGTCGCCGCCTTGCCGCGGTCTGTAACCATGCTTTGAATGGCAATGTTCTGCTGAACTTCAGGCAACTGCGATGCCGGCACAGTGCTGATTGCACGCCAGCGTTGCTCAGCTGCGATGCGTTTTGCGCGGGCCTGCGTGTAGTTCGAATTGACGCTGAACAGATTGGTTGCCGTGATCGTCGGCGTAGCTTCGTTCGCTCCGCCAGCAGCACCGCCCGTTGCAGGTGCTTCACCGACAATACCGTTCTGCTTGGCGTAGTCGTTCGTGGCAAATTCTGCCAGCTGAAGCTTTGCGCGGACTTCGTCGATCTGCTTGCTGAGGTAGCCTACCGCATAGGTGTTTGCTTCAAGCTTGCGGCGCGAATCTTCGACGACGTAATTGTTCGCGATCGCATTCGCCACTTCCATGGCGATTCCGGGATTCTCGGACTTGAAAGATATCGTCAGAATGCTGCTGTCATAAGGGACGTCGACAGTAACGCCTCCTTGCACGATCGATGCCGCCGTTTCGCGCTTGCTCTTGGACCATTCGGCCGTCGAAGTTCCGGCCGGCTTTGGGTCGCTTGCTTCCACTCCGACGAACGCGGCGTTTTGATCAAGCTTGAGCGCATCGACGACCCGATAGGCGAGCTTCCGGCTCTTGATCACCACAGCCTGAGTGTTCATGTAACGACTGAACTCGTTGGCCGAAATGTCGTTTTCGAGACTTTGCCCTTCGATGATTTGGCCGCCACCGCGATCAATTTGTACCGTCGCGCTCGCCGAATAGATCGGCTTCGTCAACAGGGTCAGGACAAGACCCCCAATGAGCGCCAAGGCCACCGCTCCGATTAGAATATGGCGCTGACGATAAATGATCCCGCGGATCGCCGTGAGATTGAAAGAACCATCGCGCGGCGCTGCTTCTTCAGCGCCGCCGGGCAAGTAACGATCAATCCACGCCGCATTTGCCACGGTGGTCGGCCTGTCACCGTTTATCGAATTTTGCATTGTTTCGGCCACCACTATCACAATTGGTTAGAGAAGATGGCAAACACCGGCGCAGCCTTCAGGAAGTCTTGCCAGAATTGTGAGAGCCCTGAGGTGCCGACCACGATGCGGTCACCAGGTTGCAGTACCGGGTCCATCATAGAACCCGAGCGCACCGCGGCGTAGTCGAACTTGGCGACCTTCATGCCATCCGGGAACTGCCGGAAAACCGCGATCTGCTCCAGTTTTGCAACACGGCTCGGGCCCGACGCGAGCGACATCGCGGTCGAAAGGCGGGCGCCGGGACGGAATTGATAGACGCCTGGCTTTTCGACCGACCCATCGACGGTAACGACGTGCGAATCATAGCGGGTGACGTTCACGCTTACCGACGGTTCTTTAAGAAAACCTGCGCGCAGTTTCGTCTCGATCAGCGAAGAAAGCTCGGCTGGAGTCAGGCCGTCGGCCCTTACCACTCCGACCAGCGGTGTCGAGATCGTGCCGTCTACGCCCACTGGTATTTCCGAAACCGATAGATCCGGTTCGCGGAACACCGTTACATTCAGCACATCGCCTGCATGCAGCTTATAATTTGAAACCGGTTCCGTACTATAGTCACCTTGACCATCAGCCTCAACGGACCGCGCTTCGACGCGACCAATGGTGGGTGGGGGAGTGCTCGCACAAGCACCCAGCACCAGGGAGGTTGCGACCAGAACCACAGAAGCGCTGGTGCGCCTCTTAGCCAAACTGTTCATTCGCGAAGACATCCTGATTTCGACGGTAAGTCTTACTACGAGGGCACTTGTGTGATGGCAACCCCTGCCGCACGTTGGGATTTTGCATGGCAACATGCCTTGCTCTGACGTCATGAGCAGCCCCAAACATAAGAATCTGCCACCAGGTCGTCATTTGCGGGCCTGCAATGCTGCGGGGTATACAAAGCGTGTAGCCGATGATGCTGCACTGCGTTATGAAGCGCGGAACGTCAGCAAGGCTGCGTGGCCTGCAGGTCAATGCGCTGTCACCGATCATGCTCGAAAATTGCGGAACGAGGAAAAATGACGGGAGCACATCCATTTCTAGGTTTAGTTGCCTGCTTCTTCTACATCGGCGTAAGTTTTGCAGCATTGTCTGCTTGGCGGTTATCCGAAAGGCCTGACGATCGCTTGCGTTGGGGTCTTGTTGCCGCCTTTTTTGTCATGCTTGCCATTTTGCGCGGGAGCGGCCTGGAAGCTGCCGCCACTTCCGCCATGCGCGACGCCTTCATGCAGGACGGGTTGTACGAACAGCGCCGTGATGTGCAGCGCCCGCTGGCGGCCCTGGCAGTTGTATTGATCAGCGGTGCGCTTGCCTTGTTCTATTTCAAGCGTCCGCGCAGCCAAGGCAAGCGCGGGGTCGGCCGACGCGAATGGCCTCGTTTCTGGGCGATGGTCGGCGTCATCCTGATGTGCGGCGTCGTTCTCATGCGCCTGATATCGTTCCACGAACTCGATCGCTATCTATACGGGCCGGTGCGGGCGAACTGGATTCTCGATGTCGGCTCGAGCGCAATTGTCGTGCTGGCTGCGTTTCGGTTTCGTCAGGCCTCGCGCGAACCCGTCAGCCCGCCAGGTCGCCAGAAACGATGAAAGTATGCAGCGCCTGACGCAACTGGTCGCGCCGGGGGACCGTCTGCTCCGCAATCACATCGATCGCCAACCCTTGGGCAACGCCGGCAGCAAGGTCGGCTTCGTCCTCTACGACAATGACGCCCGGCCTGCCGCGCAATTGGCCAACGGTGGCGAGTTGATGGTCGTTGCGATGCTCGCCAAGTGCGGCCCGCCGCGGAAAAAGCAGGATCGGTTTGCCGAATTTCTGCGCGGTCAACACCGTCCCGATGCCGGCGTGGGCCACGATCAGGCGGGTTTCCCGAATCATTTCATCGAACTCGCTTGGCGGAATGCTTTCGAGCGTGCGGATGTTGCGGGCCTGATATGTACCTTTTCCGGTTTGCGCGACGACCGGCATGTCCAGTGTCGGAGCAAGTTCGTCCATTGCACGGATGAGCCTGTCAAAGGCCAACTGCATGCCCACGGTGACCAGAATCATAGCAGATTTCCGATGTATGCTGGTCGACCATCTTGGGCCAGATGCTCCCACTGCGTGACGCAATGGCTTGAAAAGTATCGGGACAGTTTCCCGCACATGGAGAGTTTCTCAGCGTTTGCGACGCTGTCGATCCATAAAGTCCGTGCACCGATGAGCCTGCCGGCCAAGATGCAGAAAAACCCCGGCGCTGCGCCCGTCGATATGACGACGTCCGGCCGGAACCGCAGCACCAGCGCTGCGGCTGCCATCAGGCAGCGCAGGGAATTGAACACCTGATCCTGGTTGCAATCAGGAAGGATCGTCGCGTCGGTGATACCCGCTCGCTTGGGCAAATCGGCCAGCGTTGTGGCAAAATGGACCTGGAATTGCTCCAGCGTCGGCCGAAGCAGCATCATCTGCTCCCAATGACCGCCCGCTGAGGCGGCGGCAAGGACCTTGGTCATCATATACTCCCGGGATTGCAAGCCAGGCTTGCACCGATCTGCTGAAAACTTTGCTTTACGCACAATCGATTGGTAGTTGCTGTCGCAAGATAGCACTGCGTGCCAACGAAGCCGGAGAAACGTTCTTGCCGAAACAGCGTTTTTTGCTGGCGTTTGTCCTGCTGCTCACTTCCGCGGTGCCCGTAAGTGCGCAGGACGCTCCGTGGCCGGTGCGCTACCGCAAGGACCTTGGCCGTATAGCTCAAATCGAGTGGCGTCTGCGCGACGCAGCCGGTCTTTCGTGTCCCGTCAGCGCAACTGACATTGGGGTCGTTTTCGACGATCGTCGCGCCTATCCCAAGCCGGATTGGACCTTGCTGGCGCAGGTTCTCGGCATGGGTGATCGTCCTGTCGTCGCGGCATTGGCAGTCGGCGGTCCTGCGGCTGTCGCCGGGCTTGCTGTGGGCGACGAAATCATCTCCATCGATGGCGAAGGTGTCGAGGAGATTGCCGCGCGCCGAAACGCCGGTTCGCTCATCGGTGAAGCACTGCTCGATGAAATCGCCGCGAAACCGCCGGGGCGTCCCGTCACGATAGCGGTTCACCGCAACCAATCCGATCACAATGTGTCGATTATGCCCGTCCGGCATTGTGCCGCGCGTCTGGTTCTTGTTTCGGATCGCAGCATCGACGCACACAGCGATGCGAACAACGTTGCAATCTCGACGGGCCTTGCGACTTTCGCCCGCAACGATGACGAACTCGCCCTCGCCGCTGGGCACGAACTGGCGCACATCATCCACCGGGACCGCCGAGGCGCAGGAATGAAGCGGCGCCGGGCCATGGAGGATGCTGCCGATGTTCTTGGCTTGCGCCTGATGCGTTGCGCCGGCTTTGACGGCGACAACGGCCTCGCGCTGTTCGAACGGCTGGGCGCACGCGATTGGCTCGGGTTCCTTCGGGCGCCAACTCATCGCTCTTTCAAGGCGCGGGTGGAGCGACTGCGTGCAGGACCGCTCCAGTCCGAATGTCCGATCACGATCCATCACGAAACGTCGCAGTGAGTGTCAAAACGCACGATCGTGGACCAGCACGCGGATCGTGTGCATGATGATCGTCAGGTCGCGCAGAATTGTCCAGCCATCGAGATATTCGAGGTCGGCCTGAAGACGGTTGGCGAGGTCTGTTTCAGTGTCGGTAGCACCACGCAGCCCGCGCACTTGGGCAAGTCCGGTAAGCCCTGGCATGAGCGAATGGCGTAGCCAGTACCGATGATCCACTTCCCAGAACAGTTTTTCGCCCGCAAGCGAACCGATTGCGTGAGGGCGGGGGCCTACGACCGACATCTCCCCCCGTAAGACATTGAAAAGTTGTGGTAATTCGTCAATGCTGGTGCGTCGGATGAACCGACCGACACGCGTGATGCGGTCATCGTCCTTGCTGGCCGATTGCGCCCCTGCCGAATCCAGTTTCTCGACACGCATCGAACGGAACTTGAAGATCGGAAAGAAGCGATTGCCCCGTCCGGTGCGCTTCTGGACGAAGAACACGGGGCCTCCATCTTCCAGCACGATCAGCGCGGCCACCAGCAGTAGAAGCGGTGACAGCAGGAGCACGGCAGACCCTGCCAGCGTCAGATCGAGCGCACGCTTGATCGCACGGGAGCGCAAGCCAAGGGGGCCGCTCGCGACGATCAGGGCGCCATAATCGCGCTCGCGCCGTGCGCCCAGGACGCCGAGCGTGCTCACCTCGGCATCGACAATCTCGCCAGAAATGTTCGCGCTCTTGAACACCAATGCCCATGCAACGCGACGGTCTGGCGGACAGCTGACCATGACCCGATCCATGTTCATCATGTAAAGGCCCAGTCTGTCCATCATGTGCGGATCGGACAGGTCAGGAGCCAGGTGATGTTCCCGAGCGTCGATGTGATAGGCGTGCGGTACGCGCAAGGCCTCGCCTCGGTCGTCGATAAGCAGTGTATTGAAGCCTGCCTCACCGCACCGTGCGCGGACCAGGGGGCGAACCAGACTGCGGACCCAGATCAGGATGGCCATGCTCAACAGCAGACCTAGCAGCGACGAAACGCGCGAAAATTGTTCGGTGCTTTTGGTGGCAAAGCCAACGAAAAGGACGATGGCTTCGGCCCCCAGCAGCGACCCAATTGCACGTGTCTTTGCAAATCCGGGCCGGCGCAGCGCGGGAAGCGTGTAGACCTGCAGGCTGAGCGCGATGGTCCAATAGATCGGCAGGATCACCTGGCCATGAAGCGTTGTGGCGTAGTCGAAAAAATCGCCGAGATACAGCCAGCTCGCGACGCAAAAGCCACCGAGCACGGCAGCAGCGTCGAGCAGCAGGAGCACAACATAGATCTGCAGCCGGCGCTTCTCGAGCGGCGGAGCAAGCGGAAGCGTAATACGCTTTATATGTTGCGTACCGGGTGTGTCCCTTGCCTCGATGATATGCGCCATGACCTCAAATCCGCTCACAATTCGAGACACCGTGCTCAGGCCGTTGCAAGAGCTCGAAGCCAACAATTTTGCGACCCTGGGCTTTGCTGCAGCGCGGTATGCATAGCTTTCCCGTCCGCAATAGCAATAGCCAAGCGTGTAATCGGAGGCTGACCCCAGGGCATTCTGACGGAATTTCTGAGCGCTCTGGCTGAGCTCTGGCAGCCGGGCCAGAAGATACGGCGCGATTGGCGAAATTCTTGATGCTGCGGCACAGAATCAGAACTTGCACGTTACCCGCCCATGATACGCACGAACGACGATACGATTGCTGCCGAGAGTGAGCGCAAGTTCCACGAAATGATCCAGCGATCCGATTTTCCCTGCGTAGGGGCGAAGTCCGCCCTTGCACAAGGTTCGCTGTCGATCGTGCAGGCCCGCAACATCCAGTCGGCCTGGAACGACCTGCAAATTCACCGCGACCTCCTGGTCTGGTCAGAGAAGTGGCGGGACGATCCTGAAGGACTGCGTAGTCTGGTCATCATCTTCGAAGGCCCGCTCGATCTCGACGAGGGGCAGTTCGAGGCCGCGATGTGGGAGCGCCTGCAGTCGCTCGCCGACAAGGATCATTGGCTCGGGCAGCGGCTGGACCGAACAGTGAGCGCCGATCCGGATGACCCACATTTCTCATTGAGTTTCGGTGGCGAAGCCTATTTCGCGGTTGGACTCCACCCCAATGCCTCGCGCCCCGCGCGACGCTTTGCCCGGCCCGCTATCGTGTTCAATCTGCATTCCCAGTTCGAACGACTGCGCGAGGAAGGCCGTTTCGAACGGATGCGCGAGCGAATTATGGCGCGCGACATCGAACTGGCGGGCACGCCCAACCCGATGTTGGCCGATCATGGAACCGGTAGCTCGGCCCGCCAATACAGTGGTCGCGCGGTAGGCCCGGAATGGTCCTGCCCGTTCCGCGATCCGCGCGCGTGACGGACAGCGTTCGCATTGCGCCGCGTTCGGGCATAGCCTTCGAATTGCCAAAGGGAGCTGCGCTGACAGTCATCGATCCGGAAGGATCGCAGGTAGCCGACTTGCTCGCTTACTCTCTGGCTGACGTGCGCGAGGTGATCTCGAATGGACGGACGTTCGACTATGAGGAGACGCTTTATCTGACGGCTGGCAATCGGCTGTGGTCAAATCGGTCCAATCCGATGCTGACGATCATCGAGGACAGCGTCGGGCGGCATGACTTCCTGCTGACCCCGTGCAGCACGGCGACTTTCGTGCACTTCTATCCCGACAAGCCCGTGCATCGCGGCTGCTTCGGCAACCTTGCCGAAGCCTTGCGCCCATGGGGCGTGACCGAGGATGACATCCCGACGGCGTTCAATGTTTTCATGAACGTCCCGGTCGATGGCACGAACGGGCGCATCGAGGTGCTGCCGCCGGTGAGCAAGCCGGGTGATCATATTACGCTCAGGGCCGAAATGGACTGCGTGATCGGGCTGACGGCATGCTCGGCCTATGCATCCAACGGCGGCAGCTTCAAGCCGATAGAGTTTCAGATAGGTTGATCGCCGCGCCGGCTCTGCGGCTTTCGGCCGGATCGGCCGACTCCCGCTGGGCGCGAAGGCGCGTGATCCTGACGTATCTTTGGCGCCACGGCCGCTTGCCCGATCTGATCGACGCGCCCCGCTTCACCGAGCTGGTCCAGCGCCGCAAACTGTACGACCGGGATACTCGCCATACGGCACTGATGGACAAGCTTGCCGCCAAGCGGGCCGTTGCCGCAAAGCTAGGTCCGGGGTGGGTCACCCCGACGATCTGGCAGGGCTTTGTCCTGCCCGAGCATCCGATCAGTCCTTTGCCGATCATCGTAAAGGCGCGTCATGGTTGCAACCAGTATGCGGTGTTGCGGCATGAGCCATCGCCCCGCCAATGGTCCGCGCTGCAAAGCAGTGCATCGCGATGGATGGCACTGCCTTATGGCAAATGGCTCGACGAATGGGCCTATGAAGGCGTACCGCGTGGTCTGCTGGCCGAACCTCTGCTCGGCGCCGGACCTGGCCTGCCGGTCGATTACAAGATCTACGTTTTCGGCGGGCATGCGACCCACGTTCAGGTCCATCTTGATCGTGGCAAGAATCACCACTGGGTACTGCATGATCGCGCGTTCCGGCCACTGGTGACGCACGGCCAGCGATGTTCCGAACCGCGCTCACTCGGCGCGATGCTCGAGGCGGCAGAAGCGCTGGGTGCAGGCCATGAATTTATCAGGATCGATTTCTACGAAGTGGACGGTGCCCCCCGCTTTGGCGAATTCTGCCTTTATCCTGGCTCCGGGCTTGATCCCTTCGCCGCCGATTGGATCGACTTCGAACTCGGAAAGCTGTGGCACGGCGCCCGCGCGCCTGTCCGACCGTCGCGCCTGGAGCGGCTCGTTCAGCCGGCCTAACGCGCTTTCCAGCATGTGGGTGTTGATCTTCGGGTCACCGCGCTCTCCGAAGCTCTTTGCCATGGGCAAGGGGCCTGCTAGCGCCGAGTTTTCGGCAAGGTACAGAGGAAGATAGGATGAGACTCGCCACGCTGTGTGACGGTACGAGGGACGGACGGCTGATCGTGGTATCGCCCGACGGCGCTGCTTATGCGCCCGCGCCTGTGGCAACGTTGCAGGATGCGCTGGAGGACTGGGCTGCATGTTCCGCCCAACTCGAAACAGTCGGCGAATTTCCTGAGCCGCTCGATCCGGTTCAGCTCGCAGCGCCCCTGCCACGCGCATGGCAGTGGCTCGACGGGTCGGCATTCCAGAGCCATGGCGACCTGATGGACGCGGTGCTCGGCATCACCAAGATCCAGACGCACCTCCCGCTGATGTATCAGGGTGCCTCGGACAAGTTCTACGGCCCGTATGACGA
Source organism: Novosphingobium hassiacum (assembly GCF_014196055.1). Taxonomy (GTDB): domain Bacteria; phylum Pseudomonadota; class Alphaproteobacteria; order Sphingomonadales; family Sphingomonadaceae; genus Novosphingobium; species Novosphingobium hassiacum. The sequence continues at coordinate 208,994 of NZ_JACICY010000003.1, read as the reverse complement.
CGTGCCATTCGGCGACGAAGCGCTCGGCATCGATTTCGAGGGTGAATTCGGGGTGATCGTCGATGCCGTTCCGATGGGTACGAGCGCCGCCGACGCGATGGCTTACATCCGCTTGATCGTGCAGATCAACGACTGGTCGCTGCGCACGCTGGCAGGCCCCGAAATGAAGACCGGGTTCGGCTGGGTACAAGCCAAGCCCCACTGCGCGATGGCGCCGTTCGCGGTCACGCCCGACGAGCTCGGCGACCAGTGGCGCGACGGACGCGTCTGCTTGGATCTCAACGTCGACTGGAACGGCAAGCGGTTCGGCGCGGCGAACGGTGGCGCGATGGGGTTCGGTTTCCATGAACTTGTTGCCCATGCGGCGCGGACGCGCGATCTGGTGGCGGGGACCGTGATCGGATCGGGCACCGTGTCGAACGCGAATTTCCGTGAAATAGGGTCGTCGTGCATTGCCGAGCGACGCGGGATCGAAGTGCTCGACCAGGGCGAGCCGAAGACCGCGTTCATGACATTTGGTGAGACCGTGCGGATGGAGGCTGTCGACGCCGCCGGTCGTGCGCCGTTCGGCGCTCTTGAACAGCGGGTGGTAAGTGTCCGATCATCGTTATGACTAACGGTGGACAATTTCGCTGACCTGGGCGAAAAGGGCGTAGTTCCATACTGTTCGGGCAGAGTTCAAATGACCGGGATCGATCGCCGACTTTTCATGGCTGGTGCTGGCGGCACGCTCTTTACTGCGGCGGCGGCCAAGGCTGCGGGTTCGGTGACACTGCCCTTCGGTAACGGGACCAGGCCGCTGGTGCGAATGCCGCAGAAGCGCCCGATGATCCTGCTGACCACGCGGCCGCCGCAGCTGGAGACTCCGTTTTCGGTGTTCAACGAGGGCCTGATTACGCCGAACGATGCCTTCTTCGTGCGTTACCACTTGTCCGGCCTGCCGTCGGAAATCGATCCGGCAACGTACACGCTGAAACTCGGCGGGCATGTAAACGCGCCGCTGTCCTTGTCGCTCGCCAGCCTGAAGCGCGACTTTCCAGTGACCGAGATTGTCGCCGTCAACCAGTGCTCGGGCAACAGCCGTGGGTTCGTCAATCCGCGCGTCGGGGGCGGTCAGATGGGCAACGGTGCGATGGGCAATGCGCGCTGGCGCGGCGTCGCGCTCAAGCATCTGCTTGCCAAGGCGGGCGTGCGTGAGGGGGCGCGGCAGGTCACGTTTAACGGGCTCGACAATCCACCGATCGACGGCATCCCCGATTTCGTCAAAGCGCTCGATATCGATCATGCGCTGGATGGCGAAGTCATGGTCGCCTTTGCGATGAATGGCGCGGACCTGCCGTTCCTCAATGGCTATCCCCTGCGTCTGATCGTTCCGGGGCACTACGGGACCTATTGGGTCAAGCACCTCGACGAGATCAATGTCGTAGATGCGGCTTTCGACGGGTACTGGATGAAGACCGCTTATCGCGTTCCGGACAACGCCTGTCTTTGTGTCGAGCCGGGGACCAAGCCCGACAAGACCAAGCCGATCGGGCGCTTCAATGTGCGCTCGTTCGTGACGAGCCATGCGGACGGCGCAAAGCTTGCGGCAGGACGCGCCACCGAACTGCGTGGCATTGCGTTTTCAGGGGGTGACCCAGTGGCCAAGGTTCTTGTTTCAACCGCTGACGGTCGCAACTGGCGCGAGGCGAAGCTCGGCGGGGCGCTAGGGCGTTATGCGTTCAATGAATGGCGCACGTCTATCGAACTGCCCGCGGGGCGCCATGCGATCAAGGTTCGGGCACAGACCGCAGGCGGGGAGATGCAGCCGCTAACCGCGTCGTGGCAACCGGCCGGCTATATGCGCAATGTGGTCGAGACCATTCAGGTGGAGGCAGTATGATGAAGCCGGTTCGCGAGATTCCCGCAAGTTTGTGCGTGATTGCGGCTCTGGCAGTGCTCGCCACTTCGTCCGCCGCCGTTTCGTCCACTCGCTCCAAGGCAGAGAAAAATGGTACCCCGGTTGCTTTCGTGATGCCGGACGAGGCCACACCCGCAGAACTGGGCGACGCCGGTGCGGAGATCGTCGTGGCAAACTGCGCGACGTGTCATTCGCTCGAATACATCACGACTCAGCCACGCGGCATGGGGCCAAAATTCTGGCAGGATTCGGTGGCCAAGATGGTCAAGGTCTATAGTGCGCCGATCGAGCCAGTCGATGCGGATGCGATTGCCGCGACGCTCGCCAAGCGGTTCGGCTAACCGATCAGCATCACCGCTGCGAAAGAGGCGGCCAGGCTGACCAGCGTAGCGATAATCACGGGGATGGCGGGCTTCATCCCGGTTTCCATCAGCAGGTCGAGACGACTGCGCATGGCGGTGGCGATTACCGCGACGAGCAGTAGACCCTTGGATACGCTGAGCGCAAAATCGCGCGAAGGGGCGGGGATGGAGACCATCGAGTTGAACAGGACCATGGCGAAGAACGCCACGATGAACCACGGCAGCGCCAGCCGCTTCCACGCCGGGTCGCTCGCCGACTTATCCGCACTACCGATCAGCAACCCGGTAATGATCACCACGGGCGCGAGCAGCGCGACGCGCGACAGTTTGACGATGGCGGCGTAGCTGCCGGCCGCCTCCGAAAATGCATAGCCGCCGCCGATGGCCTGCGCGACATCGTGTATCGACGCGCCAATCAGGAAGCCTGCCTGACGGTCGGACAGATGCAGATACTCGGCCAGCATCGGGTAGAGCGACATCGCCAGGGCGCTGGCGAGCGACACGACCACCAGGGTAATGGCGAACTGGGCTTGGCTTAGACGCTGGCGACCGATGATGCTGTACAGCGCCATCGCCGCGCTCGCGCCGCAGATCGCGGTCGCGCCGCCCGCCAGAATGCCGGTGTATAGCGACTGGCCGACGAGCCTTGCGCCGACGATCCCGGCGAGGAAAGTTACCGTCATGATCGCGATTAGCGCGGCGAATGGCTCGGGGCCGAGCGAGCCGATCTGCCCGAAGGTGACCTGCAGCCCTAGCAGCACGATGCCGAAACGAAGGCAGGTGCGCGAGGCGAAATCCAGCCCAAGATGGCTCCGCGGATCCTTGGCGACGAAGCTGAGCGAAAGACCGATCAGCAAGCCGAGCAGGATGATCGGAAAATGATAGTGTTCCGACAGCCACGCCGCCGCCGCCGCCGCAATGGCGCAGATGGCCAATCCGTGAAATACCGTGTCGCGCGGTTCCGCAGGCGATGGCGCGTGTTCGGCCAGATGAATTTCACCGAACAGGTCGGCGCCGGCGGGTAACGAGTCCCAGTCGATTTCCTTGCCCGCCATGCAGCTTCTCCCAAAGAGCGGTACTCTGTATGTCTCACGGTGTCATATAACGCTTCCCTTACGCGCGAGAGCGGCTATCGTGCAAGCGGGAAGCACCGTAAAACGGTCGAAAGAGCGGGAGAGATTGCATGGCGCAAGGCCACGGGCAGGGTATGGCAAAAGGAGCGGCAATTGCGCTGGTGGCGCTGCTGTTCCTCGGCAATGCGTTGAACTACGTCGACCGGCAGGTGCTCGCGCTGCTCAAGCCTACGCTCGAAGCTGAATTTGGCTGGTCGGACGCGGATTATGCGCACCTCGGCTCCTCATTCCAGATCGCGGCGGCGGGCACGCTCCTGTTCGTCGGCTGGTTCGTCGACCGGCTGGGCGTACGCATTGCCTATGCCATTGCGGTGACGGTTTGGAGCGCGGCGGGCATGGCACATGCGCTGGCGCAAACGGTGCAGCAGTTCGTTGCGGCGCGGATCGTGCTGGCGGCGGGTGAATCCGTCAGTACGCCAGCGGGGTTGAAGGCCGCCGCGATGTATCTGCCGGTGAAGGAACGCAATTTCGCCATCGGGCTGATCAACACCGCGCCCAACATCGGCGCGATCATGACGCCATTGCTGATCCCGCCGTTTGCTTTGGCGTTCGGCTGGCAGGCGGCGTTCTGGGTGACCGGGGGGCTTGGGTTTCTGTGGCTTGCCGGATGGTGGTTCGGCACGCGCAATCTCAAGCCGCTCGGCGATATGCCCGAACGCGCGCGGGTGCCGTGGGGCATCCTGCTGTCCGACCGCAAGACCTGGACCGTCATCGGCGCGAAGTTCTGCATCGATGCGGTGTGGTGGTTCGTGCTGTTCTGGATGCCCGATTTCTTCAACCGCCAATTCGGCATGTCGCAAGGGTCGCTTGGCTGGCCCATCGCGATCATCTTCACGCTGGCGGCATTGGGCGCGCTGACTTCGGGCGGGCTCTACCCGATCCTGCTGAGCAAGGGCCGCACCGTCAACGCCGCGCGCAAGACCTCGATGCTGTTCTTCGCGCTGGTCGTGCTGGCAATGCCGCTGGCGCTCATGACCGACAATCCGTGGATCTCAGCCGTGCTGATCGGCCTCGGCCTGTTCGCGCATCAGGGCTTTTCGACCAACGTCTTCGGCATGACCGCCGACATCATCCCCGCCACCCGCGTCGCCAGCGTGATCGCGCTGGGCGCGGTCGCGGGTAACCTCTCGGGCACTGCAATCATCGAGTTCGCAGGCTGGTCGCTGACCAACGGGCTGGGCTACGTGCCGCTGTTCGCGATCTGCGGGAGTGCATATCTGGTGGCGCTGGCGTTCATCCAATTGATGCAGCCGAAGCTGGTATTGGCGGTGGTTGAGTGAAAAAGCCCTCTCTCCTTCAGGGGAGAGGGTTGGGAGCGGGGGGCGCGCGCAACAACTCCCCACTCAACTCCGGCTAGCCAGCAAGCTGCCAAGCCTGCGTATCTCTCCCCTGAAGGGGAGAGAGCAAGGACGTGGTCTTGTGTTTCGGGTTGGTGGCTAAAGGTCAGAAAACAGACCGAAAAACTAGATCAAGCCACCCCAATCCTATTCCAGCCACCCAAACCCCGCTCATCCTGAGCCTGTCGAAGGACGCGCGCCGCAGCAGGTCCAGGCGCCTCCAACATTCCGGCCGCGACTCAATAAGATGCGGCGAGAACAGCCACGACCCGGCTCAACCTTCAGTGCGGCATCCTTCGAAAGGCTAAGGATGAGCGGGGCTGGGGTCTCGAAATTTACAGTCTGCTTACAGCGCGCCGATATCTAATTTTCGACAGCGTGAAATGGGAGGGATGCGGACGCGAAGTTAGCTTAGCTCGACGCTTAGTGGCGGACCATTCGTCAGCACGTGTAATGAAAAATCCATTGTTGAAATCACGAAGTGCCGCCAAGGGCGGTCGATACCTCCATTGCGTGCCGTTACACGCGCAACCCATGACGAATGCATGACTTCTTGTAGCGGGTATCGCCACTTGTCATCTTCGCCAATCACCTGTGGGAGCGGCAATCCACTAGCCATCCAAGGGTCGGAAAACTCTTCGTAGGCTTTGAAAGCTTCAACATAGTCAAACTCTATCGAAAGACGACGTGCCTCGCCCGTAGATGCATAACGGGCCAGCACGTTCAACTTGCAGTCTTCGAACCTGCAATCAAAGTCGCGTAATGGAGCTTCAGGCAACCCAATGATCGGCACCCATCGTTCGTAACGCTCAAGGTCGCTTTCCATGCATTGAAGATTGCACCAATGAGCCAATGCCCGCAATGGCGTCGTATCCGGAAAGACTGCTTTCAGGCAGATTCCCCGATACCAGCCGTTCCCCACACCCACACAAAAAAGAGGCCCCGGACCAACGCCCGGAGCCTCTTTCCTGCGACCCTTGAGGGAAGGGGATTACTGCAGTTTTGCCCGCAGGCTCACGCCGACATAGCGATCGGCGTCGCGAGGGATCTGGAGGCGCTGTCCGGCGCTGACGTTGAGCAGGGCGTAGGACTGATCAGTGATGTTCCGCACGTGGAACGTCAGGCGATACATGTCTTCCGCGTCCGAGAACCCGACGCTCGCGTTCCAGATGCCATAGGCATCGATCGGCCCGCTCTCGCCCAAGTCGGAGAACTGCTTGCCGACGTGGCGGAAGTCGGTGTCGAGGTAGGCCTTGAACCCGCCGAGATCGGCTTCGTAGCTGCCGCCCAGCGTCCAGGTGAACTTCGGCGCGAGCGGGAGGCGCGTGCCGTTGCGGGCGTCGGGTGCGTTTGTCGAGGGGTTCGGGTTGAACTTCAGCACCTTGGCATCGGCATAGGCACCGCTCGCGCGCAGTGTCAGGCCGTCGACCGGGACTGCCAGCAGGTCGAGTTCGAAGCCCTTGCTGCGAACCGATCCGGCGTTCGTGAGGTTCGAAACGGTCGCGCCGTTGAGCAAAACGAAATTGTTCGCCTGGAAGCCGTTATAGGTGACGGTGAAGGCTGCGGCGTTGAACTGCACACGGTTGTCGAGGAACTGCGACTTGAGTCCGATTTCGTATGCGTTCGAGGTTTCCTCGTCGATCGGCACGGCGTTGGTCGGCGCGGTGTGGTTGAAGAACACGTTGAACGCCGGGCCCTTGTAGCCACGGGTGTAGCTGCCATAGAGCATGACGTCGTCGCTTGGCGTGATCTGCAGTACGGCGCGGCCCGAAAGGTTGCCGTTGTTGCTCGATCCGGCCGAAGTGTTGGTGCCGTTGCCGCCCGATGCCAGCGTACCGCCAGCCGGGTTGCCGTTGGTGCCGGGGCCAGTCGCGGGAAGGCCGGTCGTGGCATTCACGGCCGGTGCGCGGGTGTGGGTGAAGTTCAGCTTGTCCCAGGTGTAGCGCAGGCCCCCGGTCAATGAGATCATGTCGCTGAAGCGATAAGTCGCTTGGCCGAATACCGCGTAATTGCGCGATTCCACATCGCTGAACGAAGTGGCGGTCGGGAACAGCGTGTTGACGGTGTCCGAAAGGTTGCACGGGCGTGCGCCCGATGCCGCAACCGGAAGCGTCGAACTGGCGCAGGTCACGTTGCGGCGGTTAAAGTCCTGCTGGTTGTTCGATCCCCAGGCAAACGCGCCGACCTGATAGAAGAACGGCTGCGTCTGGTCCGACGCAAGCCGCACTTCGAGGCTGAGCTGCTGCGTGCGCACTTGGCCGGTATCGTGCAGTTCACCGGTGCCGACGATCGCGCGGGGCAGGAAGTCGCCGTCGCGCGCTTCGTCGTTCTTCCAGTTGCGATAGCCCGCGATCACGCTCAGCGTGTGGCTCTCGAACACGTCGAAATCACCCGAAGCGGTCAGGCTCCACTGGCGGTCGCGGGTCCGGGTGACGAGGTTGTTGTTGATGTAACGCTGGTCGAGGCCCTGTGCCACGCCGCCGGGCAGGCCGAGTTCGGCATCGAGCACGGCGCCACGGCTGACCGTGGTGACATCGGCGCAGCAATCGTCGTTCGCCTTGAAGTAGTCGGCGATCAGGCGCAGCTTCGATCCACCGTTATCATAATCCAGGATGCCACGAACGCCGTAGTGTTCGTAGCCGTTGACCTTCTCGTTCGTACCGCCGAAAACATTGGTGATGTTGCCATCATAGCTGCCGTAGAAGCCGGTGACGCGGGCCGACAGTCCTTCCGCCAACGGGCCGGAAACGGCGGCGCGCAGGCGGTATTCCTCGCCTTCGTAGTATTCGGCGCGAGCTTCGGCCTGCAGCGTGTCCGTGCCGCCCTTCGAGACGATGTTGACCAGGCCTGCCGAGGCATTCTTGCCGAACAGTGTGCCCTGCGGACCGCGCAGTACTTCGAGGCGCGATGCGTCCACGAGGTCGATGAACGCCTGGCCCGAACGGCTCAGGACGACGCCGTCGACTACGGTCGAAACGCTGGGTTCTGCTGCCACCGAGAACGTGATTGTGCCCACGCCGCGCATGACGATCGCGCTGTTGGCGCTGGTCGTGCCTTTGCGGAAGGTGACCGAGGGGACCAGTTGGGTCAGGCCCTCAAGGCTGGTCACGCCACTCGATTCGAGGCGGTCGGCCGTGATCGCGGTGATTGCGATTGGCACGTCCTGAACGTTTTCGGCAACCTTCTGTGCGGTGACGACGATCTCGTCGATGCCTCCGGTTTCCGCGACGGCTTCCTGCGCCGATGCGGTGCCTGCGAATGCCAGTGCGGCAACGCTGGCGGTCATCGCCAAGGCGCGCGCGGTTGCGTTATTCCTGAAGCTCATGAAATCTCTCCCTGCGAAAAGCGGTCTTCCAAGGGTAGCGATGCTCCCTCGTCGATCGGCCGCTATTGGAGCTTGATCTGCTATGGTCGAGTGGATATGTCAAGCGGTGTCAGAAAAACGGACGGCGCCTGCGGCCAATCCGCAACACCAGCGCTGCCGGGATGAGGAAATGACCATTGCAACTGCGGATTGAGGCGGGAAACGACGGGTTCGATCTCCTTTTTGGGGACCGCGTGATTCTGCGTCACACCGATTCCTGTCCTGCGCTGGTCATTGCTCAAGGCGATGCTGACGTTTTGATGTATCGCGGAAACTTCCGCATTACCGACACGCCAACGGGCGAAGTTGCACCGTCATCCTGGCGCGAGTGCGATGGTGGTGTCGAACTGCTGGCAGACGGGGCGACGGTTGCTTCACTCACCGTTGCCGGAAACGCGATCCAAGTCCGCGCGCTGCAACCGCTACACGACCGCATGCGCCTTCGCTTTTACGCTGAACCGGATGAAGCCGTATGGGGCGGCGGCGAACAGATGAGCTACCTGGCGCTCAAAGGTCGTAGTTTCCCGATCTGGACGAGCGAGCCCGGCGTCGGTCGCGACAAGTCGACTGAACTTACCCGCCGCATGGATGCAGAAGCCATGGCGGGCGGCGATTACTGGAACACCAACTACCCGCAGCCAACCTTCCTGACCTCGCGTTGGCTGGCCGTGCATCTCGATGCAAGTTGCTACAGCGTGCTCGACTTCACCGACCCGGCGTTTCACGCGGTTGACGTGTGGAGCGCAACGGCGCGCTTCGAAGTGTTTGCCGACGACGGGCCGCAGGGCCTCGTCTCGCAGCTTTCAACGCGGTTCGGTCGCCAGCCCGAGCTGCCCGACTGGGCTATCGGTGGAGCAATCGTCGGGCTTAAATCGGGTGCATCCAGCTTCGAACGGCTCGAACGCTTTATCGAAGCCGGTGCCTCCGTCTCTGGACTGTGGTGCGAGGATTGGGCAGGCGTTCGCGAAACCAGCTTCGGCCGGCGCCTGTTCTGGGACTGGCACAGCGGCGCCCGCAGCGCGGAACGATACCCCGATCTGAAAGCCAGCATCGCAAGCTTGAATGAACGCGGCATCCGCTTCCTCGCCTACGCCAATCCCTACATTGCGGTGGATGGCGACCTCTTCGGAGAAGCCCGCGAGGGCGGCCACTTCTGCCTGCGCCAGGCCAGCGACGAGGTTTATCTCGTCGATTTCGGCGAGTTCGACTGCGGCGTGGTCGATTTCACCCGTGAGGACACCCGAATCTGGTTTGCCGAGCGCATCCTCGGTCGTGAGATGCTGGACATCGGGATCTCGGGCTGGATGGCCGACTTCGGCGAATACTTGCCGGTCGATCTGCGGCTCGCCGACGGGTCCGACCCGATGGAGGCGCACAACCGCTGGCCCGTGCTTTGGGCAGACGTCAACGCGCGTGCGCTCGCAAGCCGGGGTAAGACCGGGGACGCGGTGTTTTTCATGCGAGCAGGCTTTTCGGGCGTGCAGGCGCATTGCCCGTTGCTCTGGGCAGGTGACCAATGCGTCGATTTCACGCGGCATGATGGGATCGGCACGGTCATCACCGCGGCGCTGTCGGCAGGTCTGGTTGGCAATGCCTACAGCCATTCGGACTGCGGCGGCTACACCTCGCTCCACGGCAACGTGCGTACCACCGAACTGATGCAGCGCTGGTGCGAACTGGCAGCGTTCGCGCCGGTCATGCGCAGCCATGAGGGCAACCGGCCGGACGACAATCTGCAATACGACAGCAACGCCGACCTGCTCGCCTGCTTTGCACGCTGGAGCCGCGTCCACGCGCATCTCGCGCCATATGTCCGCCAGCTTTGCCACGAGGCATGCGAAACCGGCCTTCCGGCGCAACGTCCGCTTTTCCTGCATTACCCCGATGAGCCTGCGCTCTTTACGGTTCAGGATCAGTACCTCTACGGTGCGGACTTGCTGGTGGCGCCAGTGATCGAGGAGGGGGCTCTTCAGCGCCGCGTGATCCTTCCGGGTGAAGGCGTCTGGCGACACTGCTGGACGGGGGAGGATTTCGCTCCCGGTGCGCACTCTATCCCCGCCCCGATCAGTCAGCCGCCGGTGTTTTACCGCCCCGACAGCGCCTTTGCCGCGCTGTTCGCCGGGCTGAAGGGGGTGCTTGAGCAATGAGCGAACGGGCCAATATCAAGGACGTGGCGGCCAAGGCTGGCGTCGCAGTCAAGACAGTCAGCCGGGTGCTGAACGGTCACCCTTACGTCAAGGCCGAGACGCGTGTCCGGGTTGAGGAAGCAATGCGCGCGCTCGACTTCAGGCCGAGCATTGCGGCGCGTATCCTGTCGGGCGGCAAATCCAACCAGATCGCGCTGATCTACGATAATCACAGCCCATACTACATGTTCCAGATCCAGACCGGCTGCTGGGACCTATGCCGCGCCAATCGCATCCGCCTGCTCGCCCAGCCGGTGGACGTGGCGGACCCGGACGTTGGTGAACAGGTGCGGGGTCTGGTGACCGAAACCCATGTCGATGGAATCATTCTGTCGTCGCCCGTCACGGACTGCGACCCGGTGCTGCGCGCGCTGGAATCGATGGACATTCCATTCGTGCGGATCTCGCCCGGGACCAACCACGCGCTGACAAGTTCGGTATTCATGGACGATGCCCAGGCGGCCGACGACATGACTACTCACCTGATCAACGCCGGACATCGCCGTATCGGCTTCATCAAGGGTCATGAAAACCACATGGCATCGGACGATCGCCTGTTCGGCTACCGTCGCGCGCTGGACCGGGCAGGGATCTCGTACGACCCGGTGCTGGTCTGCGATGGCGAATTCGATTTCGAATCCGGCACGCGCGGAGGCCGGATATTGCTCGACCTGAGCAATCGCCCCACCGCGATCTTCGCTTCGAACGACGATATGGCCGCAGGCGTGCTCGCAGTGGCGCACGATCGGGGTATCAACGTTCCGGTCGAGCTGTCGGTGGCGGGGTTCGACGACACCACGCTCGCGCGCACCGTCTGGCCGCCCCTGACCACGATCCACCAGCCGATGGCCGAACTGGCCCGAACGGCCACCGAAATCCTCATTGCCGGCGGTGACATCACGCACCGTCGCTTGCCCCACACCCTAGTCGAACGCGCGTCCGTCGCGCCTCCTTTCAGGACTATTCCATGAGCGAACTGCCATTGCCGCCTGCCTTCCGCCCGCTGGGCAAGACCGACATCGCCGTGTCGCCCATCGCCTGGGGCATGTGGCGCCTTGCCGAGGGTGGCCGCAGTGCTGCTGAAGCAGCCAAGCTGGTCCACGCCGCGCTCGATGCCGGGATCAATTTCCTCGATACAGCAGATATCTATGGCTTCGACGGCACGGGGGGCTTCGGCGATGCCGAGGCGCTGCTGGGCGAAGTGCTGGCAGCAGAACCTGCCTTGCGCGACCGGATGGTGCTGGCGACCAAAGGCGGGATCTTGCCGCCGCTGCCCTATGACCAGAGCGCGGACTACCTGCGTGCCGCGATCGACGCTTCACTGACCCGGCTCAAGGTCGACAGCGTGGACCTGTGGCAGATTCACCGGCCCGACATTCTTGCTCATCCGCTCGAAGTCGCGCGCGTGCTCGATGACGCGGTGGCTTCGGGCAAGATCCGCACGATCGGCGTCTCCAACTTCACCCAACAGCAGATCGCGGCTCTCAGCCACTTCCTCGGCGAAAAGCTGGTCACCACTCAGCCGGAAATCAGCCCGCTGCGCATCGACTGCTTCGAGAACGGCGAGCTCGATCAGGCGATGATGCTGGGGCTGACCCCCATGGCATGGTCGCCGCTTGGCGGTGGTCGCTTGGCCGCACCCGAAACCGCGCGCGAAAATGCCGTGGCTGCGACGCTTGATGCAGTCGCTCAAGCGCAGGGCGTTTCGCGCACGGTCGCGGCCTATTCGTGGCTGATGGCGCATCCGGCGGGGATCATCCCGATTATCGGATCGCAGCAGGCATCGCGCATCGCCGAAGGAGCGCAGGCCGCTACCGTCCGCTGGACCCGCACCGACTGGTATGCCGTGCTCGTCGCGGCGCGTGGCGAAGCGCTGCCCTGAGTTCGATCGCATCCACCCATTTCGAAGGAGAGGTCAAGATGGCCGAACAGAATTGCGAAATCAGCTGGTTCTCCGCGCTGTGCGACGATGACTACGAATTTCTCGGGGTTCCCGACCCCTATCTGAAATCGAGCTGGGAGCACTGCCGCAACATCGTCACGCGCGCCGAAGAGGGCGGGTTTGACAACATCCTGCTGCCCTCGGGCTACAGCCTCGGCCTGGATACCACGGCCTTTGCCGCCGCCGTGTCCACGCAGGTGCGCCGGATCAAGCTGCTGTGGGCAACGCGCATGGGCGAGGACTGGCCGCCTCAACTGGCGCGCCGCATCGCCACGCTCGACCGCATCCTCGGCCCAAATGCTGCGGGCACGGGCGGGCGGCTCAACGTCAATATCATTTCGTCCGACATGCCGGGTGAGACGATCGCCTCGGCCGCCCGCTATGCCCGCGCGACCGAGATCATGACCATCGTGCGCACACTGCTGAACGGCGAACATCTCGATTTTCAGGGCGAGTTCTACAAGCTCAAGCTCGATCCGCCGCGTATCGGCACGATCTCGGGCAAGTGCCCTGCGTTCTACTTCGGCGGCCTCAGCCCCGACGCGCGCGAGTGCGCGGCGAAGGATTGCGACGTTTACCTGATGTGGCCCGACACGATGGTCAACGTCCGCGAAATCATCGCCGACATGAAGGCGCGTGCGGCCAACCATGGGCGGACATTGAAGTTCGGCTACCGCGTCCATGTGATCGTGCGCGAGACAGAGGACGAGGCGCGGGCCTATGCCGATCGGCTGCTGTCCAAGCTGGACGACGACGCAGGCCGCGCGATCCGCGAACAGTCGCTCGATGCCAAGAACTTCGGGGTACAGCGCCAGCAGGAACTGCGCGGCGCAGCCGATGGCGACGGCTTTGTCGAAGAGAACCTGTGGACCGGCATCGGCCGTGCCCGCTCGGGCTGTGGCGCGGCCATCGTCGGCACGCCCGATCAGGTCCTGGCCAAGCTGCGCGCCTACCAGGCCGAAGGTATCGAGGCGTTCATTCTCTCGGGCTATCCCCATGCGCAGGAGGCTGATCTGTTCGCGCGCCATGTGCTGCCGCACATCCAGCACGGCCCGCTGGCCATCTGATGCCCGCTAGCCAGATCTTCGACGTCGCGGTCATCGGCGGCGGCGTGAACGGTTGCGGCATCGCGCGCGATGCGGCAGGCCGTGGCGCGAAGGTGCTGCTGCTCGAGGCGGAGGATCTGGCCAGCGGCACATCGTCCAATTCGAGCAAGCTGATCCATGGGGGCTTGCGCTATCTCGAGCACTACGAGTTCGGGCTAGTGCGCGAGGCATTGGGTGAGCGCGAGATCCTGTGGGCGATCGCCCCGCACATCATTTGGCCGATGCGCTTCGTGCTGCCGTGGGTTCACGGCCTGCGTCCGCGTTGGCTGCTCCGGCTCGGCCTGTTCATCTACGACCACCTCGGCAAGCGCAAACGGCTGCCCGCGACCGAGACGATCCAGCTGGATCGCCATCCGGCGGGCGCGGTGCTCAAGCCCGAATTCCGCACTGCGTTCGTCTATTCGGACTGCTGGGTGGATGACGCCCGGCTGGTGGTGCTGAACGCGCGCGATGCAGCCGATCGTGGGGCCACGGTGCTCAATCGCTGTCCGGTGCACAAGCTGGAACGCGCCGATGGACTGTGGCGGATCGAAACCGCGAAAGGCAGCTTCCACGCACGGTCGATCATCAACGCCGGCGGTCCTAGCGTCTTGCGTGTACTGGATCGCAGCGGGGCTGCAGCCAAGCAGTCGATCCGGCTGGTGCGCGGGTCGCACATCGTCGTGCGCAAGCTGTTCGACCATCCACATCCCTATTTCCTGCAACTGCCCGATGGCCGCATCTTCTTTGCGATACCCTACGAGCGGGATTTCACGCTGATCGGCACCACCGACCGCGATCATCAGGACGGCGACAAGATCGCCGCCAGTGACGAGGAAATCGCTTACCTGTGCGACGGCGCCAGCCGCTTCTTCCGCCACCCGGTGACGCCCGCCGATGTCGTGTGGTCCTATTCGGGCGTGCGTCCGCTGGTGGACGATGGCTCGGGCAAACCGGAAGCGGCGACGCGCGGCTATCGCTTCGATCTCGGCTCGCCCCACGATGGCGCGCCGATCCTGTCGGTGTTCGGCGGCAAGATCACCACCTACCGCGTGCTGGCACAGGAGGCGGTCGATCTGATGGCCGAGCGTATCCCGATTCTGGCAGATGCCCACTGGACCGGCGGCGAGCCGCTGCCGGGAGGCAATTTCGGGGTGGACGATGCGGCCGTTTGCATTGCGAACCTGCGTGCGCGCTATCCATTTCTGGAACCAAGGTGGGCTGAGCGGCTCGTGCGTGCCTACGGTACACTGGCAAGCATGGTTCTGGGCGATGCCGTGCAGCTTGACGATTGCGGCAAGCATTTCGGCGAGGGCCTTACGGCGCGGGAAGTGCGCTATCTGCGCGAGCGCGAATGGGCCAACGATGCAGACGACGTGCTATGGCGGCGCAGCAAGCTCGGCTTGCATCTGAGCGCAGCGCAGCAGGAAGACTTGCGCCGCTTTTTTGATGAGGATGGGCTGAGATGAGCGACGCACGGTTCCTGCTGGTCCTCGACGAGGGGACGACCTCGACGCGCGCGATCCTCTACACGCCAACCGGCGAAGTGATCGCAACCGCGCAGGAGGACATTACCCAGCATTATCCTGCGCCGGGGCTGGTCGAACATAATGCTACGGAAATTTGGGACCGCACCCTGCGCTGTGCCCGCGCGATGGTCGAGCGGGCCGGGGGAGCGGACCGGATCGAAGCGATCGGCGTGACCAACCAGCGCGAAACTGTGGTGGCATGGGACCGGGCGACGGGCAAGCCGCTGTGCAGGGCGATCGTGTGGCAGGACCGACGGACCGAAGAGCACTGCGGCCGTCTGCGCTCCGCTGGCCATGAGGCCGTGATTCAAGCGCAGACCGGGCTTCTGCTCGACCCCTATTTCTCTGCAACCAAGATGGCGTGGATACTCGCCAATATCGAAGGCGCAGCCGCGCTGGGCGAACGCCTGGCATTCGGCACCGTGGAAAGCTGGCTGGTGTGGAACCTGACCGGTGGCCTCCACATCTCCGACGTGTCCAATGCCAGCCGCACGTCACTGTTCCCGTTGACAGCGACGACGTGGGATGACGGCTTGTGCGGTCTGTTTGGCGTGCCGCGCAGTGCGTTGCCGGAAATCGTGCCGAGCACCGGCGCTTTCGGGACGACGAAGCGCGACCTGTTCGGCGCGGAGATCGCGATCACTGGCCTTGCCGGAGACCAGCAGGCAGCGACCATTGGGCAGGGCTGCTTTGCGCATGGTCAAACCAAGGCGACTCTGGGCACGGGTGCGTTCATTCTTGCCAACATGGGCGATCAGCCGCCGAAGTCGGACCATCGTCTGCTCGGTACGGTGCTGTGCGAAGTGGGCGGGACACGGTCCTTCGCGCTCGAAGGGTCGGTGTTTGTCGCCGGGAGCCTGGTCAAATGGCTGCGCGACAGCATCGGCCTGCTTGGCGACGCCGCCGAGAGCGAGGCGCTGGCGCGCTCGGTTCCCGACAGCGGCGGCGTGGTCGTGGTTCCGGCGCTATCGGGCCTTGGCGCGCCCTATTGGCTGCCCGATGCGCGGGGAAGCATCAGCGGGCTGTCGTTCGCGACGACGCGCGCACACATCGTGCGGGCCTCGCTGGAATCCGTCGCCAACGTGTTTCACGACCTGGGCCGTGCGTTTGCTGCCGATGGCGCGGGTTGGTCGGTGCTGCGGCTGGACGGCGGGATGAGCGCGAACGACTGGATTGCGCAGGATATTGCCGATGTTCTGGCAATTCCGTGCGAGCGCCCGGTAGACGTCGAGACCACCGCGCGGGGCGCTGCGATTCTGGCCGCCATCGGCGCGGGGCTCTACGGATCGTTGGAAGATGCGCGACCGATGCTCGCGCGAAGCGACGTGTTCATGCCGGCAATGGCGGTTGATGAGAGGACGCGCCGCCTTGCCGACTGGCGTTTGGCCATGAATATCTGACCGCCAAAGCCCCAGATCGTGCGGCCTTGACCGGCTCTAGGCCGTCAGGCGGTAGCCGAAGCCGCGCACGTTCTCGATCACCGGGGGGCCGAGCGCGTGGAGCTTGCGACGCAGGCGGCTCAGGTAGACTTCGACGATATTGGTCAGCGGGTCGTCCTCGATCGCCCAAACGGCGCGCAGGATCTCGGTCCGAGAAATCACCTTGCCCGGCGATTCCATCAGCAGGCGGAGCACGCCCATCTCCTTCACCGTCAACTGGACCGGCGTACCGTTGCGGGTGAGCGTCATCGTGCGCGGATCGAAATGCAGATCGCCAACGCTAAGCGTGCCGTTGCCCTGAACAGCGGCACCGGCGGGGCGCTCGATGCGCCGCTTGACCGCGTCCATCCGCGCCAGCAGTTCCTCGAACGCGAAAGGCTTGGGCAGATAGTCGTCCGCACCGCCTTTGAGACCGCGAATGCGGTCGGCCACTTCGTCGCGCGCGGTGACCATGATGATCGGCGTGCTCTGGCCCGCTTCGCGCAGGCGTGCGCAGACTTCGAAGCCGCTCATGTCCGGCAGGTTCACATCGAGCAGAATAAATGCGAACCGCACTGAGCCTGCCAGTTCCAGGCCCATTGCACCGTCGGTTGCGAGAGTGACCTTGTAGCCTTCCTGTGTCAGGCCGCGATGCAGTGTGCCTGCCAGTTCGACTTCGTCTTCGATGATGAGAATTTTCATGACGTTGTCCCGTCGGTGGTATCTGGCAAGTTCGGCTTGAGCGGTGCGTCGGGCGGTCCGAGCAAGGGGAGACGGATCGATACGGTCGTACCCTCATGCAATTTGCTTTGGAGACTGATGGTCCCGCCAAGTGTCTCAGTTATCGAGCGCGCTATCGACAGGCCAAGGCCCTGACCGCTTCCGATACGCCGACCGCCTCTCCGAAATCTTTGAAAAAGCAACGGTATTTCTTCGGCAGGGATGCCATAGCCCTTGTCTTCGATCGTGATCAGGGCAGATCCCTGTTCCTCGCAAATCGCGACGTCGACCAGCGGCGCATGCGCCGAATAACAGACCGCATTGTCGACAATGATGCGGATCACCTGCTTGAGCCGTGTCTCGTCGCTCTCGATCATCAACTTTGCGGGTGCCTGGACAAGGCTGATGCGCCCCCCGTCAGATTCGATCACGCGGTGAAAATCGTCGATACAACTGCGGACCGCCTCGACCACGTCGATCGGCGCAATCGTCGAGTGCAGCATCGGCTCCTCGGCGCGCGCGACCTGGAGCATGTCATCGATCATTTCTGCCATCAGCGCGGTCAGGCGAACCACGCGATCCAATCCCATCCGCAAATCCTCAGGCGTGGCATCGGCCTGACGCAGCGTAATTTCCGCCTCGCTGCGCATGATCGAGAGCGGCGTGCGCAGTTCATGACTGGCATCGGCAAGGAACTGGCGGCGCAGCAGGTTTGCACGCTCAAGCGAGCGGTTGGTAGCTGCCAGTTCGGCTGTGCGCCGGGCAACCGCGCGCTCCAGACTGGCGTTGGTCTGCTGCAATGAGCGGGATGCGTCGTCGACTCGGCTCACCATCGCGTTGAAACTGCTGGCAATGGTGCGGAATTCAGTGGTGCCGACGATGGGCACCCGCTCTTCGTAGTCGCCCTGCGATATCGCCCGTGTGCCGCGCTGCAGGTTGCCCAGCGGCCGAATGATCTGTTGCTGGGTCCAGATCACGGCCAGGACGCCGCAGATACTGACGATCGCCAGCGTCCATTTGAAGGTTTCAGTGACCGCCTCGAACGTTTCGATCGATCCGCGCTGGTAGTCGCGCGTCTCAACTTCCTCGTCCTTGATGATCTTGAATAGCGTGGTTTCCCAGTCGGCATTCCTGTCGCCGCGCATGGCACGTTCCAGGTTTGCACCCACACTGCGCAGCTGTTCGCGTTGCTGAAATTCTTGGGCAATCTTGGCGGCACGCTTGGGTCTTTGCAGCGAAACTTCGCTGATCAGCCTGATTTCCGCGTCTATATAGCGATTGGCGTTGGCGACGTGCGAGCGGACGCCGTCGATATAGACCGAGCGATTTTCCTTGAAGGACTGCGGATCGACGTATTGGTCCTGGAGCAGCGTATAGCCCAGAAGCGCAAGGCGCTGATAAGCACTGAGCGTTTGTGCAGAAGCCTCGGCGCGGGCAGTCTGCGCATGAACCACCTGCAGCGCGTGATTGGCGATGAAGGCCGGAACCGCCACCAAAAACAACACGAAAACAATCGTTAGCCACAGCTTCAGCCGGAGCGCACTCACAGCGCGAACACCGTTCGCACAGCGCAGAAGGCGCCGGCGCCGTCCCTGCCTCGCTTGCTCGATTGCATTATCGCAATGTTCCCCGACCTGACCATTCCGTTTATACCCCATGCGGGCTGGGCAGGCACTGTCCTCTATTCACCTTGTCGCGGCAAAGCTTGGCAATCAACGAGTTGTGGAATTAAAATTCGATGAATGCACTGTTTAGGACAGCGAGTGTCGCCTTGCCTGCCTGACGGCGTTCGATGGTGACAACGCTTCATGCTGCTGCCAGACAACGGCAATGCGAACCACTCAGCAAGATGCAAACGTGCGGCTCTATCACCTCGGTGATGCAGCTGAAGGCGGATCGGCCGAAACACTGTGCTATGGTCCGCTGTCGCAGGCACTGGCGCTGGCAGCGGCGCAATCTGCGGAGATTCAGGAAGGTTTGTTCATCGCCACCGACAATGATGTCGTGGCCTATCTGGATCTGCTTTAGATCGTCTCGCCAGCAGCGCGTCCGCTGGCCCAGGCCCACTGGAAATTGTAGCCGCCGAGCCAGCCGGTTACATCGACCGCTTCGCCGATGGCGTAAAGGCCGGGGACGTTCGTTGCCTCCATCGTCTTTTGCGAAAGTGCGCGGGTGGATATGCCGCCTGCCATGACTTCGGCTTTTGCATAGCCTTCGGTTCCGTTCGGCGAAAACGCCCAGCGGGCGAGCCGGGCCTCCGCTTCGCGCAAGGTTGCATCCTTGCAATTGCTCAGTTCGGCGTCGATTCCCAGACGGTCGTTCAGCGCTTCGGCGAGGCGTTCGGACAGTCTCCGCGCCAGCGCAGAGCGGAGGGTAGCCTTGGGCCGCGCCTGCTTTTCGGCGATCAGCCAGCCGTTTTCGGCATTGGGCAGGAAATCGACATGGATCTCGGTGCGGTGCTCCCAGTAGGACGACACCTGCAGCATCGCCGGACCGGATAGTCCGCGATGGGTGAACAGCGCCGCCTCGCGGAACGCCGCCTTGCCCGCCTTGGCAACGACCTCGGCAGAGACACCCGACAGCGAGCGGAACAGCGCCTCGTCCTCGCCCAGCGTGAATGGGACGAGGGCAGGGCGGGTCTGCACCACGGGCAGACCAAAGCGCCGCGCCGTATCCATTGCGAAACCTGTCGCGCCCATCTTGGGGATCGAGAGGCCTCCCGTGGCGAGCACGAGCGCAGGTGCGCTGTGCTCGATGCCATCGAGCGTGATGCGGTAGATCCCGTCGGCATGGTCGAGCGCTGAAACAGGCTGGCCAAAGGCGAAGGCGACATTGCCGACCCGGCATTCGCCCATCAGCATTTCGACGATCGCGCGGGCCGAACCGTCACAGAACAACTGGCCCAGCGTCTTTTCGTGGTGCGCGATGCCGTGGCGGTTGACCAGCGCAATGAAGTCCGCAGGCGTGTACCGCGCGAGAGCGGACCGCGCGAAGTGCTTGTTTTCCGAGATGTAGCGGTCGGCGCTCGTGTGGATGTTGGTAAAGTTGCAGCGCCCGCCGCCCGAGATCAGGATCTTCTTGCCCGGCTCGTCCGCATGATCGACCAGCAGCACGCGCCGCCCGCGCTGGCCTGCGGTCAGGGCGGCCATCAGGCCCGCCGCACCGGCACCGAGCACGATCGCGTCGAAGTCGCTCACTTGAGGAGCTGCGCGGCAAGCGCCTCGGCGACCTTGATGCCGTCGACCGCTGCCGAAAGGATGCCGCCTGCATAGCCCGCGCCTTCGCCCGCCGGGTACAGCCCTTGCGTGTTGAGGCTCTGGCAATCGGCCCCGCGCGCGATCTTGACCGGCGAGGACGTGCGCGTCTCGACCCCGGTCATCACCACGTCGGGATGATCGTAGCCCGGCACCATGCGCCCGAACACCGGCAACGCCTCGCGGATCGCATCGGTCACATAGTCGGGCAGGCACTTGTTGAGTTCGGTCAGGTGCACGCCGGGTTGGTAGCTTGGCATTACGCTGCCGAATTCGGTGGACGGCCGGTCGGCGAGGAAATCGCCGAGCTTCTGCCCCGGAGCTTTGTAATCGCGCCCGCCCGCTTCGAACGCGAGGCTTTCCCAGTGCCGCTGGAACGCCATTCCCGCCATCGGCCCGCCGGGGTAGTCGCGCGAGGGATCGATATCGACAACGAGGCCGGAGTTTGCATTGAATTCGGCGCGCGAATACTGGCTCATGCCATTGGTCACGACGCGGCCTTCCTCGCTCGTCGCCGCGACCACGCGCCCGCCCGGGCACATGCAGAACGAATAGACCGTGCGCCCATTGCTCGCCTTGTGCGAGATCGAATAGGCGGCGGGACCGAGGATCTTGTTGCCTGCGTTCGACCCGTAACGCGCGGTGTCGATCCAGCCCTGCGGATGCTCGATGCGCACGCCGATCGCGAAGGGCTTGGCCTCGATATGCACGCCGCGATCATGGAGGACCTGGAACGTGTCGCGCGCCGAATGGCCGACCGCCATGATCACGTGGTGTGCTGGCAGGAAAGTGCCGTTCGACAGGTGCAGACCTGCCATCTTGCGCGAACCATCCGCCGCCGTCTCGATCTCGAAATCCTCGACCCGCGTGCCGAAGCGGTATTCGCCGCCCAGTTTCTCAATCGTCTCGCGCATCGAGATCACCATCGTGACCAGCCGGAACGTGCCGATATGCGGATGTGCCTCGGTCAGGATATCGTCGGGCGCGCCTGCCTTGACGAATTCGACGAGCACCTTGCGGCCAAGGTGGCGCGGGTCCTTGATCCGGCTGTAAAGCTTGCCGTCAGAGAACGTGCCCGCGCCGCCTTCGCCGAACTGGACATTCGATTCCGGGTGGAGCACCGACTTGCGCCACAGGCCCCAGGTGTCCTTGGTCCGCTCGCGCACCGCCTTGCCGCGTTCGATGATGATCGGTTTGAGGCCCATCTGCGCCAGGATCAGCGCGGCAAGCAGTCCGCAGGGACCTGCGCCGATCACCACGGGGCGTTCGCCGCTCCAGTTGGCAGGGGCCATGACGGGAAATTTGTATGACGTGTCGGGCGTAGCGCGGATGTTGTGGTCGTCGGCAAAGCTCGCCAGAACGGAAGCCTCATCGACCACCACGCAATCGACGACGTACGTCAGCAGGATCGCGTGTTTCTTGCGCGCATCGTTGCCGCGCCGGAAGATCTGGTAGCGCTCGAGTTCATCGCGTTCGATGCCCAGCCGCGCGCAGATGGCTACGGGCAGGTCCTCGGCCGCATGGTCGAGCGGCAGTTTCAGTTCATTAATGCGAAGCATGGCGCCGCCCTTAGCGAAATCCGCCGGACGGCGCCACACGTGCTTACTGCTTGAACGGCCCCGCAAACGCGATCTCGCTGACAGGCTTGCGATCGCTGATTACCTCGCGTTCCTGAAGCATTTCGGGCAGTTGCGAGACATCGCCCTGTTTGCCGATCACGAACGCCATTTCCACTCGGAAACCTTCGGGCACACCGACCACCTCGGCGGCCTTTTCAAAGTCGACACCACTCATCCCGTGGGTGTGGTAGCCCAGCTCCAAGGCCTGCAACGCCGCATGTGCCCAGGCGGCGCCGGTATCGAAGCTGTGCGAATGGTTGGGATTGTCACCCTTCTCGGACCGCATGAACTCGTCAGAAACCGCGTAGACCAGCACGCCTGCATCTTTGGCCCACGTCTGATTGAAAGGTACGAGCGCCGACAGGAAGGCGTCGTAATTGGCGTCACCCTTGTGCGCGTAGGCAAAGCGCCAAGGTTGGTAGTTGTAGGCGCTGGCGGCAAGGCCTGCCGCCTCGAAGATCACGTCAAGATCCTCCTGGGGCACGGCCGAGCCGTCGAAAGCACGTGGACTCCAGCGATCGACGATCATCGGCAGGACGCGGGGCGAGGCAGTACGGGTCATGGTGTTCTCCTTGCAACTTTTGGTGGATCAGGCTGCGTCGACGAGGACCAGCTCAGCATCTTCGAGGGCGGTTACGACGATCTCGGTCAGTCCGGTCATGGCCACGCCGTCGCGGGCGTTGGCTTCGACATCGCCGATCCGCACCCGGCCTGTTGCCGGAACCAGATAGGCGTGCCGCTCAGGCGTCAATGCATAGCGGATGGTCTCACCCGCCGCGACCGTCGCCCCCAGAACGCGAGCATTGGCATTGATCGTCAGCACATCGACGTCCCCGGTGATGCCTGACGCGAGTGGCACGAATTGGCCTGCGCGGCTGTCCTTGGGGAAGGGGCGGGCACCCCAGCTCGGCGCATGACCGCGCCGGTCGGGCATGATCCAGATCTGGAACAGGCGGGTTTCCTCGTCTTCCAGATTGAATTCGGAATGCTGGATGCCGGTTCCCGCAGACATGACCTGGACATCGCCTGCTTCCGTGCGACCTGCGTTGCCGAGGCTATCCTTGTGGCTGATCGCGCCTTTGGTCACGTACGTCACGATTTCCATGTCGCGATGGCCGTGTGGGGGGAAGCCCGTGTTCGCGGCAATCCGGTCGTCGTTCCACACCCGCAGTGCGCCCCACGTGGTGCGGTCCGGATCGTGATACTCCGCGAACGAGAAGTGGTGGTGCGCATCGAGCCAGCCGTGGTTGGCAGCACCGAGCGATGCGAACGGGCGCAGTTCGATGTGGGGTTTAAGGGTGGAGGATGTGATGGTCTGGGTCATGGCGGTCTCCGGTGGGACGGGCAGGCCGTCCTGATGCGACCTAGATAACTGTTGCAGGCCTCTCGAAATATCCCGATAAAACACGTCAGGATGTTCGATAATCCTGAAAGGTCACGCGCATGGATATAGGTCAACCAACCCTCGACCAGCTGCGCTTGTTCCTCACAGTTGCCGATGAAGGCAGCTTCAACGGCGCCGCGCGCAAGCTTGGCCGGGCGATTTCGGTGGTCAGCTACGGAATCACCGCGCTTGAAGCGCAACTCGGCGTCAACCTGTTCGCGCGCGAGGGCTCGCGCAAGCCGGTCCTGACCGAAGCGGGCAAGGCGATGCTGGCGCAGGCGCGCACGGTTGCGGACGATGTCGATGCGCTGCTCGCGGGCATGCGCAGCTTCAATCAGGGCCTGGAGGCCGAACTGGGCCTCGCTGTGGATGTGATGTTCCCGACCAACCTCGTCGCGAGTGTTCTGCGTGAATTCCAGCAGGAGTTTCCCACAGTTCACCTGCGGCTGTTCGTCGAGGCGCTGGGGGCAATCGATGCGCTTGTCATCGAAGGCGCGGCCGAGCTTGGCATCGGCGGGCCGGAACTTGCCGCGCGGCCCGAGCTTGAGCGCATTGCGATCGGGCAGATCGCGATGATTCCGGTCGCTGCGCCGGGTCACCCACTCGCCCGCATGGGCACGATCCCGCCGGGTGAGGTGCGCAAGCACCGCCAACTCGTACTGACCGACCGCTCCCACCTGACGCAGGGCCAGGACTTTTCGGTGTTCTCGCCGAACACATGGCGGCTGGGCGATCTGGGTGCGCGCCACGCGCTGATGCGCGAAGGGATCGGCTGGGGAAACATGCCTGCGCTCGCGGTAGAGGCTGATATCGCGGCGGGACGCCTGGTGCGCCTCGCGGTGCCCGAAGCACCGGGGATGGAATACAATTTCCACGCGCTGTGGCGACGCGATTGTCCGGCAGGGCCAGCGCGCAGCTGGATGCTCAACGCGCTGACCGAACGGCTGGCGCAATGCCCCGACGCAAAGACGGCCCGCCAGCCAGACTGAAGGGACGTCCTGGCTGTCAAGCGTGGCGGCTCAGGTGCCGTTGCTCTTGCGCTTGAACGCAGCGTTTTCGTTTGCCTTGATGGTCGCGATTGTCAGGCCAGGCGAGTTCGGAAAGCCGTTTTTCGGCCCTTGGCTTACGCTCGCGGGAATGACTTTGCTGGCGCTTGCGCGGGTTCCTGCCATGGCAGAAGCTGGCAAGAGTCCGACAACGAGCGCGGCGGTTGCCGCGATCCGAAAGGTGCTGGTTTTCATGATATGGCCCCCGAAGTGAATGATCATTTCATCAGGGAACGAAGGCTCGTCCAAAACCTTGCCCTGACGGGCACGTCTTCGGTCGCAAAGAGTTTATTGCATTGCAACAATTGTAATTAACTTCAAATTGACCATGTCAACTTGAGCCGATGTGGTTGTAATATTCAGGAGGGGAGGGAAGACCGTTTGAGCAATGCCGTGCGCAGGCACTGGCACGTAATTTCATCACGCTGGTTTTTCAGCTCATGACGGAAGGTTACGATGCCCGCTCCGGGTCTGGACTTTGATGCTTTTAATTCAATCACTTCGCTCGTTGCATGCATAGTATCCCCGATGAATACTGGCGCGGGCATGACCAGCTTGTCATAGCCTAGATTGGCCACCAGCGTGCCCAAGGTGGTATCTCCAACCGACAACCCGACCATTAAGGCGAAGGTGAAGGTCCCATTAACAAGGATCTGCCCGAACTCGCTCGCGCGGGCGGCTTCGGCATCGATATGCAGCGGCTGCGGGTTATGGGTCATCACCGAGAACAGCAGGTTGTCGGTCTCGGTCACGGTGCGCCTGATCTCATGCTCGATCCGGTCGCCCATCTGCCACTGATCGAAGTATTTGCCAGCCATCCTCAATCCTCTCCTGCAAGGGGAGGGGCACCGCCCCCTCCACCATGCCAAGCCCATTTACAAATCCCCGTTCGTGTCGAGCGTAGTCGAGACACTTCGCGCAGGTGTCTCGACTACGCTCGACACGAACGGTTCTTGGTTCAGTCCGCCTTTGTCACTTGCACGAGCACAGCCTCGACCTGAACTTGAGCGCCCGCCTCGACGTTCAACTCGGCGACTATGCCGTCAAACGGAGCCACCAGCGCATGCTCCATCTTCATCGCCTCAAGCACGAGCAACTTCTGTCCCTTGGTCACGGTTTGACCTGCCGCGACATCGACTGAGATTACTTTGCCCGGCATGGGCGAGAGGATTGCGCCGTCTTGCTGGACGTTCTGGCCGGTTCCACGCATTTGGTGTTTGAAAAAGTAGCCGTGACCGTGGTGAATGACCACCAGTCCGCCAGCACTCTCGTAAGATGAAACGTTCAAGCCGCCGCTCAAGGGGTCGGGAAAGGTGCAGGATTCCAATTTCACAGATCGGCTCGTGCCATCGAGGCCAATCGCCATGCGATCATAGTAAGGAGCGTTGAGACGAAAGCCGTTAAGCGGAGTCCACTCGAAGTTGCTCGAAAGTTCACGAGCGGCATAGAGCCACAACTTCTCCGATGGATTTGGCCGATTTATGAGCACATCCTCATTCTTTCCAATGAAGCCGGTATCGACGTTTGCCGCCAAGAAGTCCTGGTGGGTCAATGCAGCATGCAGGAAACCTGCATTGGTTCGTACCGGCCAGATCATGATGTTGCCTACCGCACGAGCGAGTTCGGTGATCGTCTCGTCGCGATCAGGACGATGAACAATCAACTTGGCGATCATAGGATCGTAAAATGTGCTGATTTCATCGGAACTGCCGACGCCGGTCTCCACGCGTTCTGACGTGTTGAAATCGAGGATTTCTAGCCGCCCTATGCTCGGCAAAAAACCCTTCGCCGGATCTTCCGCATAAAGCCGCGCTTCCATCGCCCAGCCGTTGATGCTCAGTTCATCCTGCCGCTTCGGCAACACCTCGCCCGAAGCCACGCGCAACTGCCATTCCACCAGATCGACCCCGGTGATCTCCTCGGTCACCGGATGCTCCACCTGCAACCGCGTGTTCATTTCCATGAACCATATGCGGTCCGCGCGCAGGCCTTCCGATCCATCGGCGATGAACTCGATCGTGCCTGCGCCTTCATAGTCCACCGCCTTGGCCGCGCGCACTGCTGCGCCGCACACCGCCTCGCGTGTGGCCTCGTCCATGCCGGGGGCGGGGGCTTCCTCGATGACCTTCTGGTGCCGCCGTTGCAACGAGCAGTCGCGCTCGAACAAGTGGACCACGTTGCCATGGCTATCGCCGAACACCTGCACCTCGATGTGGCGGGGTGAGAGGATGTACTTCTCGATCAGCACGCGATCGTCGCCGAACGAGGACGCAGCCTCGCGGCGGCATGACGTCAAGCTTTCCGCAAAGTCCTCAGCGCGTTCCACGCGCCGCATACCCTTGCCACCGCCACCCGCGACGGCCTTGATCAGCACCGGATAGCCGATCGCGTCGGCCTCGGCCTGCAAGCGATCGGGCGATTGGTCGTCGCCCAGATACCCCGGCGTCACCGGTACACCCGCCGCGATCATCCGCGCCTTGGCCGCATCTTTCAGCCCCATCGCGGTAATGCTCGCAGGCTTGGGGCCTACCCACACCAGCCCCGCGTCGATCACAGCCTGCGCGAACTCGGCATTTTCGGACAGGAAGCCGTACCCCGGATGGATCCCCTCCGCCCCGGTCGCCTTGGCCGCAGCGATGATCCGCTCGCCCACCAGATAGCTTTCGCGTGCCGGTGACGGCCCGATGTGCACCGCCTCGTCGGCAGAGCGCACGTGCAAGGAATTGCGGTCCGCGTCGGAATAGACCGCCACGGTGCGGATACCCATCCGACGCGCAGTGCGGATCACACGACAGGCGATCTCGCCGCGATTGGCGATGAGGAGCGATTTGATCATCGTCACATCCTGAACACGCCGAACGACGCGCGTTCGGGAATGGGAACCTCGAGGCATACTTCAAGCGCCAGCCCCAACACGTCGCGCGTTTGCACCGGATCGATTACCCCATCGTCCCACAGCCGAGCGGTCGCGTAATAGGGATTGCCTTCGTCCTCGTACTTCTGGCGTATCGGGGCCTTGAACGCCTCGGCCTGCTCGGGCGTCCAGCTGTCAGCGTCGCGGTGGACGGTCGCCAGCACCGATGCGGCCTGTTCGCCGCCCATCACACTGATGCGGGCGTTAGGCCAGGTGAACAGGAAGCGTGGGGAATAGGCACGTCCGCACATGCCATAGTTGCCCGCGCCGAAGCTGCCGCCGATCAGCACGGTGATCTTGGGGACTTGCGCAGTCGCCACCGCCGTCACAAGCTTTGCGCCATGTTTTGCAATGCCTTCGGCTTCATACTTTCCACCGACCATGAAGCCCGAGATGTTCTGCAGGAACAGCAGCGGGATGCGCCGCTGGCACGCCAGCTCGATGAAGTGCGCACCCTTTTGCGCGCTTTCGGAGAACAGCACGCCGTTGTTGGCCAGGATCGCCACCGGCTTGCCCCAGATATGCGCGAACCCGCAAACCAGCGTCGTCCCGTAAAGCGCTTTGAACTCGTGAAACTCGCTGCCATCAACGATCCGCGCGATCACTTCGCGCACGTCGTAGGGCGCGCGGACGTCGTCGGGGATGATCGAGTAGAGGTCTTCGGCGGGATAGACGGGCGCCCGCACCGCCTCAGGAGATTCCGCAATCTGGCCTGAGGCCCCCGCCTTCGCAGGGGAGCCGAGATGGCTGACGATGTCGCGGACAATGGTCAGTGCGTGTTCGTCGTTGTCGGCCAGATGATCCACCACGCCCGATTTGCGCGCATGGAGATCGCCGCCGCCCAGTGCCTCGGCCGTGATCTCCTCACCGGTTGCGGCCTTGACCAGCGGAGGGCCCGCCAGAAAGATCGTACCCTGTTCCTTCACGATCACCGATTCATCCGACATTGCCGGCACATAGGCGCCGCCTGCGGTGCACGATCCCATCACGCTGGCGATCTGCGGGATACCCAGCGCGCTCATCTGTGCCTGATTGAAGAAAAACCGGCCAAAATGGTCACGGTCGGGAAAAACCTCCGACTGGTTGGGCAGGTTCGCCCCGCCGCTATCGACCAGATAGACACAAGGAAGGAAATTTTCCCGAGCGATTTCCTGCGCTCGCAGGTGCTTCTTTACAGTCATCGGGAAGTATGTCCCGCCCTTGACCGTGGCATCGTTGGCAAAGATCATGCACTGCCGACCCGAGACCCGGCCGATGGCGGTGATGATCCCGGCACCGGGCACTTCGTCGCCATACATGCCGTTCGCGGTGAGCTGACCGACCTCGAGCAATGGTGATCCGGGATCGAGCAGACGTTCAACCCGGTCACGCGGCAACAGCTTGCCCCGCGATACATGACGGTCGCGGCTGCGCTCATCACCGCCCAGCGCTGCCTTGGCGACACGCGCGCGCAATTCTGCCGCGAGCGCTCGGTTATGCGCCGCGCGCGCCTGTGATTCAGCAGTGGATGTATCAAGGTTGCTCGAGATCACGGGAGCGGTCATGCGGAAAGCTTTCGGTTGAGCACGCGGATCCACAGCGGGATCGTCACCATGCCCATCTGGCTGAACTGGGGTGAGACGAAGGTAAGCGCGACACTGGTCAACGCACCCAGGATCACGCTGAACGCACCGTTTGC
Source organism: Novosphingobium hassiacum (assembly GCF_014196055.1). GTDB lineage: Bacteria > Pseudomonadota > Alphaproteobacteria > Sphingomonadales > Sphingomonadaceae > Novosphingobium > Novosphingobium hassiacum. The sequence continues at coordinate 180,123 of NZ_JACICY010000003.1, read as the reverse complement.
CTCACGAGCCAATGGCGCGTCGGCGAGCGACAACTCACGGATCCGGCGGACCAACACCCACCCGACCGACGCTGTCGCAAGAAGCGTGAGGTTGTAGAACATGGCGGGACCGAACTGGGTCAGGTTTGTGCCGAGCAGTGCCGTCGAGAACGGCATGAAGGCAATCGCCATCAAGTAGAACACGTTGGGCCACATCAGGCGGGGGCTGTACGCCACGACATGGCCGAACAACTGATGATGCGATATCCAGAAGCGGCCAATGACAAGGAAGCTCAGGCCGAAAGCGAAGAATTTCGGAAATAGCACCGCCATCGCCTCGCCGAACTGTTCGAGACCGCCGTCGCGTGCCAGGTGCGGAACCTCGATTTCCAGTACGAGCAGGGTGATCGCGATGGCGAACACCGCGTCGGAAAAGAATACCAGGCGCTCCAACGCCAGCCCGCCATGTTCCACTTGTGTCGTACGATCGGTCATTCGCATGTCCCCACCTTCGTTCGCCTCACAATCACGCCCTAGCTATGCGCAAGCTCAATCACGCGGCAGCTCCCTGATCTCGACGCTGCCGCCGCTCTCGTAGACAGGGTTTCCCGTGAGAAACGTTTCAGCTTCAGCAAGGTCGGCCACATGCAACCTGATATAACCTGCCAGTGGTGTAAGCTCGGTGCTTGCGGCAGCACCTTTCCTGAAACGCTTGCCATCCCCGATCGAACTGCCGCCGTCGAAAGCACCTGACGCGTGCAGGCGCGTGAAATAAGCATCCCACAGACCAGCATCTTCCGGCTGCGTGGCGTCGCCGCGCATCAGCAGGATGAAATCCGCCATCAACGTCCTCCGATCAGTTCGCGCCCGATCAGCATCCGCCTGATTTCATTGGTTCCCGCGCCGATGTCGAGCAGTTTTGCGTCGCGCAGATAGCGTTCGACCGGCCAGTCCTTGGTATAGCCCGCGCCGCCCAACGCCTGGACCGCCTCGCCCGAGACGCGGAAGGCGTTCTCGCTCGCCAGCAGGATCGCGCCTGCTGCATCGAACCGCGTCGTCTGGCCGGTGTCGCAGGCCTTGGCGACGGCGTAGACATAGGCTCGCGCCGATTGCATCGCGACATACATGTCCGCGATCTTGGCCTGCATCAACTGGAACGAGCCTATCGGCTGGCCGAATTGCTTGCGCTCGCGCACATAGGGGATGACCGTGTCGAGACACGCCTGCATGATCCCGATCTGCATGCCTGCCAGCACGACACGCTCGTAATCAAGCCCGCTCATCAGCACGCCGACGCCGCCGTGCAGCGGGCCCATGACGTTCTCGTCGGGGACGAAGCAGTCCTCGAAAACCAGTTCGCACGTCGGGCTGCCGCGCAGGCCCATCTTGTCTATCTTCTGGCCGATCGAGAAGCCGGGCATGTCTCTTTCGATCAGGAAGGCAGTGATACCGCGGCTGCCGGCGTCGGGCGACGACTTGGCGTAGACCACGAGGGTATCGGCATACGTGCCGTTGGTGATCCAGAACTTGGTGCCGTTGAGCCGGAACCCGCCTGCCACTGCGTCGGCGCGGAGCTTCATCGAGACGACGTCTGAACCGGCGCCCACCTCTGACATCGCCAATGCACCGACGTGCTCGCCCGAAATGAGCTTGGTGAGGTACTTGGCCTTCTGCTCGTCGTTACCCCAGCGGCGGATCTGATTGACGCAGAGGTTTGAGTGTGCGCCATAGGAAAGACCTACCGAGCCGGATGCGCGGCTGACTTCCTCGACCGCGATCACATGGTCGAGATAGCCCAGACCAAGCCCGCCGTGCTCTTCCTCGACAGTGATACCGTGCAGCCCGAGCGCGCCCATCGGCTCCCACAACTCGCGCGGAAAACGGTCGTTACGGTCGATCTCGGCGCTGAGCGGCGCGATCTGCTCGTCGGCAAAGCGACCCGCCGCTTCGCGGATCATCAGGGCGCTCTCGGTGAGGCCGAAGTCGAAATCGGGCGTTGCGCGCATTCTGGGGTATCCTCAGCCTTGTTTCTTGCAACCTACCACCGCCAAATCTCCGATCAAAATTGATTTACATCGCGACTTGCGATAGATTTTACCTATGATGAAACGCGCCCATCTTCGTCAGTTTCTGGCGCTGGTCGAGACCGGCAATTTTACGCGGGCAGCCGACCGCCTCGGCATTGCGCAACCCACCCTGTCGGCGGCGATTGCGGAACTCGAGCGGCTGGCGGGCAACCAGTTGTTCCTGCGTGACCGGCGACAGGTGCGGCTGACCGAGGCTGGCTCGCGGCTCGTTACCCACGCCCGCGCCATCGAGCGCGAGTTCCGCGCCGCGGAACTGGCATTCGGCGAGGCCACTGCACCGGTGACGCCGCTCCGCGTTGGCGTCGTACCGTCGATTGCAACGGCGATGCTTTCGGCAATCGTGCGGGGAAGTGCAGGACCGCAACCGCTGGTTCTCGCTGAAGGGACGGACGCCGAACTGCGCCGCAGGATGGGCGAAGGCCAAGTCGATGCGATCATCACCGTGCTACGTGCCGAAGACGCCGATCGTCCCTCATTACCGCTGATTGAAGAAGACTACAGGCTGTTCCTCCCCGAAGGTCACGCCCTTGCAGGCGCGGCCCAGATCGAGGCGGGAGACGTGGCCGCTGAAACCATGATCGCGCGGCGCAGCTGCGAAATTCTGGGCGAAACCAGCCGCTGGTTTACCCAGCGCGGCGTGCGGCCGCCATTTTTCCTGCGCTCGGCCAATGACGATCGCTGCATGGAGATGGTGCGCGCCGGAATGGGCGTTACCACCGCGCCGCATTCGCTTGGCCGAGATGGTGTGGTCGGGGTGCGGTTGTCGGGTTACGATTTCAGGCGAACGCTTGGACTACTCGCTCCTCGAGATCGGCCCGATCTTGTCAGTCCGGGGCACCCCCTGGCTGATGCTTGCAGGGCAAGCGGCGGCTGACCCGATTACTTCGTCGCGAGCAGCAAACGTCCTTCACCCAGTCGCTCAAGAACGCTGGTTATATCATTGTTCGAGAAAGCAAAGCATCCCTGACTACGGCCAATTCGGCCCTGATCCCGGGCCATGTCGGCATCGACGTAGGACGCAGCGTGGATCACGATTCCGCGTTCCATCGCCGCACTGTTAGCGTCTTCGAGCCCGATCAGGCGGCGCGAACGGCCATGCTTGCCGACATATGTGGTGCCCGTGAGGAAGGCGCCGGAACTCGACGCATTAGAGCCCATCTGGTTGGAGAACCGTTGAACCCACCCGCTGTTGGCCGGGTCCGATCCGCTCCCGTGCGAAACGAGGAGCGATGACAGGACCTTGCCACCGGCGATGTCGATGAGATGGAAGCGCGCTTCACGCGAGGCCTGCGAAAAATCCACGTATCCGACCAGATCGCGGTTGCGCACATGGTTGCCCTGCGCATCGAGCGCTGCAACTGCGCGCTGCACCATCGGCGGTAGAGTCGGCTTTGCGAAGGGGGAGGGTGCAACCTCCCGAGGCGGCGTGATCGCCAGGGCGGGTTGACCGGAAACGGCCAGACTTCCGACAGTTGCAGCAAGGGCGCCTAAAAATCGACGCCGATCAGGAACCATTACGCGAGACCCCGGTTGTTTTCTGTTGGACCGCAAATTGTATGCCGGACTGCGCTTTCGCAAGTCTGACAGCCTGCCCTTGCGACGAGGTGTGCCTCAGCCGCCGTCTGTCGAACGTTACCGAGCGCCTGGGACGACGAGCGCCACTCGCCAGCGCTGCAGTTGCCACCCGAGCTACACGCCCGCCGATACGATCCTGATGGCGCAAGCACGCGTCCGATCGTCGCAGGGCTATTGTCTATCTTTAAAGTTGAGTTACTTCTTGAGTGCGTCGGGACGTAAACCGAGTCGACCGGCTTTCAACTTCGGGAGTTAGCGAACATGACTCAATCAGCACATTCGACCGGCGGCAAAGATCCGCTGATCCTCACCGTTCCGGGCCTTGGCAATAGCGGTCCTGGCCATTGGCAGACACTTTGGGAAGAGACCCTTCCCAACTGCCGCCGCGTGGATCTCGGCTTGTGGGACGATCCGCATCGCAATACCTGGGTCAACAAGATCAACCTTGCCATCCAGCGCGCCGACCGACCCGTCGTGCTCGTCGCGCACAGTCTGGGGTGTCTTGCCGTAGCGTGGTGGGCCGAATTCGAGCAGCCGACCGACGGCAAGGTGATCGGCGCGCTTCTGGTTGCGCCGCCAGACGTCGAAGTGCGACCGATCGACCGTCGCCTCACGCGTTTTGCGCCGTTCCCGCACGGCGAACTGCCGTTTCCCTCGGTGCTCGTCGCCAGCCGCGACGATCCGTACATGGGCGTCGGTCAAGCGCACCACCTTGCGCGAACGTGGGGCAGCCGCTTCGCCGATGCGGGCGAGGTGGGCCACATCAATGCCGAGGCCGATCTGGGCGAGTGGACATTCGGCAAGCTTCTCCTCAACCAGCTTCTGCCCACGCCCGTTGCCCTGTCCGACGCGGGTGGGGTCTCGGCTGGCGGCAACTTTCAACCTGATCACGCGCTTCGGCGTCTTGGCGCTTGAGGGTCAGATTGGACCGGCTCGTGGGCCGGTCCGGTCGATGACCAGGCCATAGGCGTCGTTTGACCACGTAAAGCCTGCCGTCTCTGGGGTGTCCCATTGCGGAGACCCCATGGACACCCCTTGAAGGTCGCTCCAGACCCCGTGATCATCGAACCGGGAAAAATGCGAAATTCTCGTGGCACGCCAATGCGCTAACTCGAATACATGGGCCTCCAGCGCCCTGTCGCGCCGTTCCCAGCCGACCCACGTGATCGGGTTGTCCTGCGCATAGGCGTTGTTATTGCCGCGCTGGCTTCGCCCGAACTCGTCGCCCGCTGTCAGCAAGATCGTACCGGTTGATACGAACAGCGTGCCAAGCAGCGCGCGCGCATAGGCAGCGCGCCGCGCGAGTACCTGAGGATCCTGCGTTTCGCCCTCTATACCGTTGTTCCAGCTGAAGTTTTCGCCATGGCCGTCGCGGTTGCTTTCGCCATTCGCCCAGTTGAGCCGCTCTTTGTAGGCAAGGCCATCTGCCAGCGTGAAGCCATCGTGCGCGGCCAGGAAGTTGACCGATCGGCACCGTTTGCCGAACACATCGGACGATCCGGCAATGCGTGTGGCAAGTACGCCCACGCCGCCATCGCCACGCCAGAACCGCCGCACGTCGTCGCGGTATCTATCGTTCCATTCCAGCCAGTTATCTGGGAAACTTCCCAACTGGTAGCCGCCGGGGCCGATGTCCCAGGGCTCAGCGATCAGGACCCGGTCGGCCAGCCACGGATCGGCGGCGATATCGGGAAAGATTGGTGCGTCGGCGGAAAACCCGGGGCTGCGCGCAAGGGTCGTCGCCAGATCGAAGCGAAATCCGTCGATCCCGCAATGCTTTACGAAGTGGCGCAAAGTTTCGAGCGCCAGCGCACGGACGTTGGAATTGCCGAAGTCCAGCGTATTGCCGCAGCCGGTATCGTTGATCAGGCTACGGTCCGGCGCCTTGGCGTAGGCGTCATCATCGAGACCACGTAGCGATAGCACTGGCCCCAGAACGTCGCTTTCGCCCGTGTGATTCAACACGATATCGAGGATAACGCCGATCCCCTCCGCATGAAGCGCCGCCACCGTCGCGCGCAGTTCGGCCACCCCGCCGGGGCACAGCCTCGGGTCGAGCGCCATGGGAGTCACCGGATTGTATCCCCAAGCGTTGCTCAACCCGAGCGGGGGCAGGTGCCGCTCGTCGATCCACGCGACGATCGGCATCAATTCTATCGCCGACACGTGCAGGCTCTTGAGATGCCCGATGATCGCCGGATGTGCGAGCGCCGCGACGGTGCCGCGCAAGCGCTCCGGCACATCGGGATGGAGCATCGTGAACCCGCGTACGTTGACTTCGTAGATCAGCCCGCCATGCTGAAAACGCGGTGGTTCTGAGGCAACCATCTCGGATTGCGATACGATTGCTCGAGGAACCAAGCTCGCAGTATCAATGCCATATTCGGATAACTTCGGATCATACCTGAAGCATCTATCGAGCTCGATCGCGTATGGATCGACAAGCAGCTTGGCTGGATCGAACCACAGTCCTGCCGCCGGGTTCCATTCGCCCGCAGCACGATAGCCATAGCTTCTACCGGTCAAGTTCTGGGCGATTTCAACGTTCCAGCACGCACCGTCCCGCACCATCGGGATCCGCTGTTCGACCTCCTCATCGAACAGGCACAGCGTCAGGCCATCGGCGCGCGGGGCGCGGACAGTGAAGCGCGTCCGAAGCCCTGCAATCGAAACGCCTGGCGTCACGTCACCACATCGGGCGCAGTGCGGCCAGTGTGCCGCGCGATCCCGGCGATGGCGTCGGCAGCACCAATCAATTCAGCCAGCATATCGGGAGTCTCGCGGTCGAGATCACCGCCGACGGGCTCGTAGCGTTCGAGATAGACGCGCAAGGTCGCCCCTTCGGTGCCGGTGCCCGACAGGCGGAACGCTACGCGCGAGCCGCCCTCGAACAGCACGCGCACGCCCTGATTAGCGCTGGTCGAACCATCGACCGGATCGAGATAGGAGAAGTTATCCGCCGTCGAAATAGTCAATGATCCAAATGACTTGCCCGGCAAAGTTCCGAGGCTTTGGCCAAGTTCGGCCATCAGCGCATCGGCCTGTTCGGTGGCAATCGCTTCGTAGTCATGCCGAGCGTAGTAGTTGCGGCCGAACTTCACCCAGTGCTCGCGCGCCAGTTGATCGACGCTGATCTTGCGCACGGCCAGAATGTTGAGCCACAGCAGCACCGCCCACAGCCCGTCCTTCTCACGCACATGGTCGCTGCCGGTGCCCGCGCTCTCCTCGCCACAGATCGTCACCATGCCGGCGTCGAGCAGGTTGCCAAAGAACTTCCAGCCGGTTGGCGTCTCGAAACAGGGCAAGCCCAGTCCCTCGGCCACGCGATCGGCGGCGGCACTGGTCGGCATCGAGCGCGCGATGCCGTTGAGACCGTTCGCATAGCCCGGCGCGAGGTGGGCATTGGCGGCGAGCATCGCGAGGCTATCGGACGGGGTGATGAAGCGGTGCCGCCCGACAATCAGGTTGCGGTCGCCATCGCCATCGGAAGCCGCGCCGAAATCTGGGGCGTCAGCGGCGAACATTGTTTCGAACAACTCGTGCGCATGGACCATATTGGGATCGGGATGGTGTCCGCCAAAGTCTTCGAGAGGGACGCCGTTGCGCACGGTGCCCCTGGCGAACCCCAGCCGACCTTCCAGAATTTCGGTGGCGTAAGGGCCGGTGACCGCGCTCATCGCGTCGAACGACATCGTGAAGCCGTTCTGAACATTGGCGCGGACTGCATTGAAATCGAACAGGGATTCCATCAACTCGGCATAGTCGGCGACCGAATCGATCACCTCGACCGTCAAGTCGCCGACACGCGTCGCGCCGATCGTGTCGAGGTCCACGTCGGAAGCATCGACCGTCAGCCAGCGGTCGATCGTGGTCGTGCGCGCATAGATCGCGTCGGTTACGCCTTCGGGTGCAGGGCCACCGTTGGCGATATTGTACTTGATCCCGAAGTCCTCGTCCGGTCCGCCCGGATTGTGGCTGGCGGACAGGATCAGTCCGCCCGAGGCACAATACTTGCGGATCACGTGGCTGGCAGCTGGCGTGGACAAGATACCGCCTTGGCCGACGAGGACGCGTGCGTAGCCATTGGCCGCGGCGATGCGGATCGTCTGCTGGATGACCTCGCGGTTGTGGTAGCGTCCGTCGCCACCGAGCACCAGGGTGGAGCCGTCAGCACGCTCAACCACGTCGAACACCGCTTGGACGAAGTTTTCGGCGTAGTTGGGCTGCTGGAAGACTTTGACCTTCTTGCGCAATCCCGAAGTGCCCGGCTTTTGGCCAGAGTAAGGGGTGCTCTTAACAGTCCGGATCATTGTTCCTCCGCAATCAGGCTGGCGTAGAGGTCCGCATAGGCTTTGCCCGAGCGGGTCCATGAAAAGTCGGTCTTCATCCCGGCGCGCTGGATCGAGCGCCAGACTTCGGGTTGCTCATAGAGCGTCACAGTCCTCGTCAACGCATCGGCGAGCGAGGCGTAATGGACTCCGTCGAATTGCACCCCGGTCGCGACGCCCCCCATGACTGCTGCAAGGTTGGCGTCGATTATCGTGTCGGCCAGGCCACCCGTGCGCGCAACCACGGGCACGCAGCCATAGGCGAGGCCGTATAGCTGGGTCAGGCCGCAAGGTTCGAACCGGCTCGGGATCAGGATCGCGTCGCCGCCTGCCTGCATCCGGTGCGAAAGGTCTTCGTCATAGCCGATGCGGACCGCCACCTTGCCGGGGTGACGCATGGCGGCGGCGTGTAGACCCGCCTCCATTGCGGCATCACCCGACCCCAGCAGCGCGAGGCGGCCGCCGATGCCGACGAGATGGTCGATCACCTCGAGCAGGACGTCCATGCCTTTCTGCCAGGTCAGGCGCGAGATCACCACGAACAGTGGGCCGTCGCTGGGCTGAAGGCCGAACTCTGCTTCGAGCGCGCGCTTGTTGGCACTGCGCCTTGCGACGGTTTTGACGCTGAACCGTGCGGCAAGCGCGAGGTCTTTCTCGGGGTTCCACTGCGCCGTATCGATGCCGTTGACGATGCCCGATACGCGGCCACCCCGGCTGACTATCAGACCCTCGAGCCCCATGCCGAACTCCGGGGTGCGGATCTCGCGCGCATATGTCGGGCTGACCGTAGTGATAGCGCTGGCAGCTTCCAGGCCCGCTTTCAGGAAGCCGATGCCGCCGTGGTATTCCACTCCGTCGAGCGACCACGCCTCTGCCGGGAGGCCGAGAGCGGGGAACTTATCGGCGCTGCAGAACCCCTGGAATGCCATGTTGTGGATGGTCATCACCGACGGCGCGGCCTTGCCACCCGGGCTCGGGGCGAAGCGCAGATAGGCGAGCGCCATCGCGGCCTGCCAGTCGTGTGCGTGGACAAGATCGAACGTCCGCCCCTTTGCCGCGCCGCCTGCGATATCTGCAGCGGCGCGGCCGAATGCGGCGAAGCGGCGCCAGTTGTCGGTCCAATCCTTGCCCGAAACGTCGCCGTAAGGCCCGCCATCGCGCTGGAAATACGCAGGAGCGTCGAGCACCAGCAAGGGGTGTCCGTCGATCTTGCCCGCGAGCAGGCGGGCTCTCTCCCCGAGCAGGCTTTCCCAGACGTGGACCGCGCGCGGGCGCGAAAGATCCTTCAGAACGGTTGGATAGCCCGGCAGGAACGTCGTCAGTTCAGCGCCATGGGGCGCCAGCGCGGACGGCAGCGCGCCGACGACGTCGGCCAAACCGCCAGTCTTCACCAGCGGCACCGCTTCGGACGCGACCGAGAGCACCCTGATCGTCATCCGAGCTGATCAATCATCCGCTTGGTGATCAGGCAGACCCCGCTTTGCGTGCGGCGGAAACGCTTGGCGTCCAGTTCCGGGTCTTCGCCGACGATGAGGCCTTCGGGGATGCGAACGCCGGAATCGAGGATCACGCGGGTGAGACGGGCACTTCGTCCAATGTTGCAATAAGGCAGGATAACTGCTTCTTCACACTGGGAAAAACTGCCCATCTTGACGCCTGTAAACAACAGGCTGCGCCGCGCGACCGCGCCCGAGACGATGCAGTCCTGACTGATCAATGACGAGATCGCCATGCCGCGCCGTCCGTCCTCGTCGTGCACGAACTTCGCAGGGGCGGCGATGATCTGGTCGGTCCAGATCGGCCAGTCGCGATCGTACATGTCGAGCTTGGGCACGACATCGGTGAGGTCGAGATTGGCGTCGAAATAGGCGTCGAGCGTGCCGACATCCCGCCAGTATTCCTCGATTTCCTCGGCCGCGCGGATGCACGACGCAGTGAAGCGGTGCGCAACAGCCTTGCCGTTCTTGACGATGTCAGGGATGATGTCATTGCCGAAATCATGGCTGGAATTGGTGTCGGCGGCATCTTTCTGCAGGATGTCGAAGAGGAACTTCGTGTCGAACACGTAGATCCCCATCGACGCCAGCGCCATCGCCTCGTTGCCTGGGATGCCGGGCGGGTCGGCAGGCTTCTCGACAAAGGCGGTGATCGTGTCGGCGGTATCGACCGCCATGACGCCGAACCCGCTGGCCTCGGCGCGAGGAACGACGAGGCAGCCCACGGTGACATCCGCCCCGCTTGCCACGTGCTGGCGGAGCATCAGCTCGTAGTCCATCTTGTAGATGTGATCGCCCGCCAGAATGACCATGTATTTGGGTGCGTAGGACTGAATTATGTCGATGTTCTGGAATACCGCGTCGGCAGTCCCTTCGTACCACTGGTGTTCGGAGACACGCTGGGATGCGGGCAGGATGTCGAAGCTTTCGTTGCGTTCGGGCCGCATGAAGTTCCACGCGCGCTGCATGTGGCGGATCAGCGAATGCGCCTTGTACTGCGTGGCAACGCCGATGCGGCGGATCCCTGAGTTGATCGCGTTCGACAGAGCGAAATCGATGATCCGCGACTTGCCGCCAAAGTAGACCGCTGGCTTGGCACGATTGTCGGTCAGTTCGTTCAGACGGCTGCCGCGTCCGCCAGCGAGGACGTAGGCCATCGCATCGCGCGCGAGCGGCTGAGAGTAAGTTTCGCGCATTCCCGGTATCCCGTCCCTATCCCTGAAATTCGAGCATAATGGTCGCCAATGGTGGCAGTACGACGAAAGCTGCGCCGTCCTGTGCGGTCACTTCGCCCAGATTGCCGATGCCGCTGCCACCGTAGTCTTGCGCGTCGCTGTTGAGCACTTCGCGCCATGAGCCGTCGCGGGGCAGGAGCAGGCGATAGTGATCGTGGACTTGCGGTGTCATGTTGCAGATCACCGCGAGCGGCTTTTCGCCCGGAGCCTTGCGTAGCCAGGCGAAGACCGACGCTTGCGCATCGTCGACCACCAGCCACTCGAACCCTTCCGGCTCGCAATCGCGGGCATGGAGAGCAGGGCGTGCGATGTATATACGGTTGAGGTCGCGCACCCAGCGGCGAACGCCTTCGTGGGCCGGGGCCTCCAGCAGGTTCCAGTCGAGCGAACGCGCCTCGCTCCATTCGCGGCGCTGGGCGAATTCCTGGCCCATGAACAACAGCTTCTTGCCGGGATAGCCCCACATCAAGCCGTAATAGGCGCGCAGATTGGCGAACTTCTGCCAGTCGTCGCCGCTCATCTTGGTCAGCAGCGAGCCCTTGCCGTGGACGACCTCGTCATGGCTGATCGGCAGGACGAAGTTCTCGGAGAAAGCATACGTCAGGCCGAAAGTGATCTCGTCGTGGTGGAAACTGCGGTGGATCGGCTCGCGCGCCATGTACTGCAGCGTGTCGTGCATGAAGCCCATGTTCCACTTGAACCCAAAGCCCAAGTGCTCGCGCGGTGCCTCATCGAAGGCGGGCTTGCTGACACCGGGCCATGAGGTCGATTCCTCGGCGATCGTCAGGAAACCGGCATGGGCGGCATAGACCGCGCGGTTCATCTTCTGGAGGAAGGCGACCGCCTCCCAGTTCTCGCGTCCGCCTTCGTCGTTGGCGATCCACTCGCCCGCCTCGCGCGAGTAGTCGCGGTAGAGCATCGAGGCGACCGCATCGACGCGCAATCCATCGACGTGATAGCGCTCGGCCCAGAACAGCGCGTTGTTGACGAGGAAACTGACGACTTCGTGGCGGCCGAAGTTGTAGATCAGCGTGTTCCAGTCGGGATGGAAGCCGAGGCGCGGATCTTCGTGTTCGTAGAGCGCGGTGCCATCGAACCGGATGAGGCCGTGTTCGTCGGTCGGGAAGTGCGCGGGCACCCAGTCGATCAGGACGGAAACACCGGCGCGGTGTGCGCCATCGACGAAGCGGGCAAAACCTTCGGGTGGGCCGAACCGGGCGGACGGGGCGTAAAGGCCGGTGGTCTGATAGCCCCAACTCGGATCGTAGGGGTGTTCGGAAACCGGCAGGAACTCGATGTGGGTGAAGCCCATCTCGGTAACGTAGGGGATCAGGCGCTCGGCGAGTTCGTCCCACGTGTAGAAGCCCTCGTCATGCGGCTTCTGCCATGATCCGGGGTGCACTTCGTAGATCGACATGGGCTGGCGGCGGGCATCGACGCTTGCCCAATGCGCGCGGTGATCGGCGTCGCCCCAGTCGAGCTTGACCGGATGCGCAGTGACCGAACCGGTATAGGGCCGGAACTCGGAGGCGAGGGCGAAAGGGTCAGCCTTGAGTGGCTGGACGGTGCCGTCCGCGCCGACGACTCGGTACTTGTAGATGCGGTGTTCGCCGATGTCGGGAATGAACACTTCCCACACGCCGATATCGGCGCGGCGGCGCATCGGATGGCGGCAGTGGTCCCAGTCGTTGAAATCGCCCACCACGCTGACAAGACTGGCGTTCGGTGCCCATACCGCGAAGTGCACGCCGGACGCGCCTTCATGCTCGATCAGGTGTGCGCCGAGCTTGTCGAACAGGCGCAGATGCGTGCCTTGGGCGATCAGGAAATCGTCCGTCGGGCCTAGCACCGGTCCGAAGGAGTAAGGGTCGGTCACCAGCCACTCGTGCGTGCCTGCGGTGCAGGCATAGCGCACGGGCTGGCGCTGCCCCGTAACCTTGCCCTCGAACAATCCGCGTCCGTCCACACACGCAAGTTCGCCCAGCTTTTTGCCGCCAAGCGACCATGCAACGGCGGTCTGCGCTCCCGGCAGAACGGCGCGTGCAAACGCACCGGCAGGACCTTGGTGAATCCCCAGAAGCGAAAAAGGATCGGCGTGCGTCCCGTCAAGCAGGGCTTCGATGGCGCTCGCCGATGGCTGCATGTTGGTCCTTCAGACTCCCCAGATGTCGCTGGCGTATTCGCCGATTGTTCTGTCTGATGAGAACCACCCGACATTGGCAATGTTCCGAATGGCCGAGGCACGCCAGCCCTGCTGGTTTTCCCAGCGTCGGTCGATCTTGCGCTGGGCCGCGTGATAGGCGTCGAAATCGGCTGCGACCATGAACCAGTCGTGGTCGTAAAGTCCGCCCATCAGGCCCTTGTAGCGATCCTTGTCGTCGGGCGAGAACACGCCGCTGGCGATGGCTTCGATCGCCTGCTTCAATTCGCGTGAGTTTTCGATCACCTCGCGCGGGACATAGCCATTGGCGCGCTGGTCTTCGACCTCCTGCGCGGTCAGTCCGAAAATCTCGATGTGATCGTCGCCGACATGATCCTTGATCTCGACGTTGGCACCATCGAGCGTGCCGATGGTCAGCGCGCCGTTGAGCGCGAACTTCATGTTGCCCGTGCCCGACGCTTCCATGCCCGCGGTCGAGATCTGTTCGGACAGGTCCGCCGCCGGGATGATCCGTTCGGCCAGACTGACGTTGTAGTTGGGCACGAACACGACCTTGAGCAGCCCGCCGACCGAAGGATCGGAATTGACCCGGCGCGCAATATCGTTGGCCAGTTTGATGATTAGCTTGGCGTTGTGATAGCTCGATGCCGCCTTGCCGCCGAAAATCTTGACGCGCGGCACCCAGTCGCGTTCGGGGTGGCTGCGAATTTGGTCATAGAGCGCGACTGTCTCGATCAGGTTGAGCAGCTGGCGCTTGTATTCGTGAATGCGCTTGATCTGCACATCGAACAGCGCATCGGGATCGAGCCGCACGCCGGTCAGCGTCTTGATGTGCTTGGCCAGCGCGATCTTATTGGAGCGCTTAACCTCAGCGATGCGCTCACCCAGCGAAGCGTCGCCAGCCAGCGCGTTCAGGTCGGACAGCTTAAGCGCGTCGTCGAGGAACGCGTCGCCGATTGCGTCCTTCAACACCGACGTCAGCCCCGGATTGCACTGCTGCAGCCAGCGGCGCGGGGTAACCCCGTTGGTCTTGTTGTTGATCCGCGCAGGGTACAGCTTGTGCAGGTCCGAAAAGACCGTCGATTTCATCAGCTCGGTGTGGAGCGCGGCCACGCCGTTGACGCTGTGCGCGCCGGTAAAGGCAAGGTTTGCCATCCGTACGCGCCGCTCGCCGCCCTCTTCGATCAGGCTGATCGAAGAGATTGCGCCATCGTCCATCCCAGCCTTGCGGGCCTCGCGCAGCACGCGGCTGTTGATCGCGTAGACGATCTGCATGTGGCGCGGGAGCAGGCGTTCGAATAGCGGCAATGGCCAGGTCTCGAGCGCTTCGGGCAGCAAGGTATGGTTGGTGTAGCCCACGGTTGCCTTGGTCACCTCCCATGCTTCGCTGAATTCAAGCCCATGGACGTCGACCATCAGCCGCATCAATTCGGCCACGGCCACGGCGGGGTGGGTGTCGTTGAGCTGGATCGCGGCCTTGTCGGGCAGGGTCCGGATATCGCCGTGGTACTGGACGTGGCGGCGGACGATGTCCTGGATCGAGGCGGAGGTGAAGAAGTACTCCTGCCGCAGCCGCAGTTCCTGGCCCGCCGGCGTCGAGTCCGCAGGGTAGAGCACGCGCACCAGACTGTCGGCGCGGATCTGCTCGGCCTGCGCGCCAAAGTGGTCGCCTGCGTTGAAGGCATCCAGTCGCAGCGGATCGAAGGCATGCGCCGTCCACAGCCGCAGCGTATTGACGCGCTTGCCGCGCCAGCCGACGACCGGGGTGTCGACCGCGCTCGCCTCAACCTTTTCAGCCGGCTTCCATTCGACGCCTTCGCCGGTATCGACCACTTCTCCGCCGAAGCCGATGATATAGGCGCTTTCGCGGCGATCGAATTCCCACGGATTGCCATGGGACAGCCAGGTTTCGGGAAGTTCGACCTGCCAACCATCATCGATGCGCTGGCGGAACATGCCGTTCACATAGCGGATGCCATAGCCGTAAGCGGGGATGTCGAGGCTGGCGAGGCTCTCCATGAAGCAGGCTGCCAGCCGTCCGAGGCCACCATTGCCCAGCGCCGCGTCAGGCTCGAGGTCTTCCAGCGCGGACAGGTCGAACCCGTGTTCGCGCAGTGCCTTTTCCATGTCCCGGGTCAGGCCCATGTTCGACAGCGCATCGCGCAGCAGGCGGCCGATCAGGAATTCGAGGCTGAGGTAATAGACCCGCTTGCCGCCCTCGGCATAAGTCTTGCGGGTCGATTCCATCCAGCGGTCGATGATCGCATCGCGCAGGGTTAGTACAGTCGCGGTGTACCAGTCATGCGGCTTGGCGGCGCGCTCGTCCTTGCCCACGCGATGGCGCAGTACGTCGATAATCTGCGCGTCGATCTTGCCCGCATTGGAATCGATATCGAGGCTCATGGCACACGTCCCACCCTGTTGCTTCCGCACCTGCCTCTCGTCGCAGCCTGCTCGCGTAGTCGCGATGCCCTGGCTGCGGCTCATCAAACCCCCAGGTAGCGTGGGTAGGACAGCGCAACGCTGATCGGCAAGCGGCGAATTGGCGAGACTTGCAAGTTTATGATGCGATCGCCGTAGAGAATACGTTTGCGTTAGCGCAGGGCGATGCGAATGCCTGCCCAGACCGTGCGCGGCGTGCCGATGTCCATCGAACCGTCCTGCAACCGCGTCACGATCGTTTCACCGCCCAGATTCTCGCCGCGCAGGACCATGCTGACTGGTCCGGCAAGCGGGATTTGTGCGAATGCGTCCACAGTTGTCGCCGAGGGCAGCAGGTCAGTCTCAAGGTCGTCCTCGAACTGCGCCCCGGTGTGACGCAGCGTGACGCCAAGCGACCATCGATCCGCAGGACGCCATGACAGCGTGGTCGCCGCCGCCCAGCGCGGAGTCTGGGCAGGCCGCTTGCCGTCGAGCGCTGCCGAAGGTCCGGATGCTTCCAGTTCGGCATCGGTGTAGGCGAGCGAGCCCTCAAGCGAAACCTGGCCCGCGCGCATCCTGCCGCCAAGCTCGATCCCGCGCGCATGCACCGCATCCACGTTCTGGCGCTGACGGGTCACGGTATTGCCGCTGCTGCCGAGCGTGACGTTGGCTATCGCGTGGCGCACGCGGTTGTCGAAAGCGGTGGCGTTGAGCGTCAGGCCGGGGAGAGGCGTCAGGTCAACGCCCGCCTCGAATCCTTCCAGTTTTTCGTTGCGCAAGGCGGGATTGCGCTGCGTCGCGGTGATCGCCACTCCGCCGTTGTTGCGCGGTGCGACGACATTGAAAGAGCGGTAAAGCTCGTTCAGCGTCGGCAGGCGCAACCCGGTGTAGGCCGATGCGCGCAGCGATACGGTTCCGCTCGCGGTCAGCACTGCGCCGCCACGAAAGCTGCTCTGCCAGCCACTGCGGCCCGGGAAGGCGAGGTCGGTGGTCAGCGTGCCTGTTGGCGTTGCCTCGGCAAAGAAGCCCTTACGGATCGTCCAGCCGTCGGCGCGTGCGCCTGCGGTCAGGACCAGTGCGCCGATTGTCCAGTCGTCCTCGACAAACAGCCCCAGATCGCTGGTCTTGCCCCCAGCGCGACGGCGCGCGGTAACCAGGCCAGTAACAGCCGAATAGGCATCCTCCAGCGTCTCGCCATCGTTGAGCCGAACGTCGGCCCCCAGCCGCAGCACGTGGGCATCGCCGACCGGCGGGCGCAGTTCGGCCTTGCCGCCGACTCCGGTCGAGGGCGTCGCGCGCTGATCGAGCGTCTTGCGGAAGCTCGTCGAGCTGATCACGATGTTCGAGAAATCGCGCGCCTGCACGTAAGCCAGCACGTCGAATGCCCAGTCGCCTCGACCGACCAGCCGCAGCGAGGCATCCTGACCACTCGATGACGTGTTGGCGCCGGTGAAGCGCAGCGTGCGGCGGTCGTCGAAGACCAGTCCGCGCATCTGCAATTCGACGTCAGCCGAAAGTGGCGCGACAGCGCGAAGCCCTGCCGACCAGGCATCGAAACGTGCGCGCGCGCTGGCGGCAACGCGCTGGGAAACCGGCGTCGTGAAGAACCCCTTGCCTCGATCCCAGCGGCCCGAAACGATCGCGAACCCATCGCCCAGTTTCGGAGCGACGGCGCCCGACAGTTCGGTCTCGCCGCGATTGTTGGCCATCGCGCTTGCCTGTACCAGACCGAGCTGGTCGGCATTGGCGCTGTCAAGCTCGATCGTGCCCGCCACCGCGCCGGCACCAAATGCCCCCGCACCGCCGCCGCGCGTGACCCGCGCAGACGCCAGCCGCTCTGGCGCGATGGCGCTCAACGGGATGTAGCCGAAGAACGGATCAGCCATCGGGACACCGTCGAGTAGTACCAGCGTCCGGCTCGAAGCGTTTCCACCAAGCGAACGCAGGGTGATTCCTTGCGCCGACGGATTTGACGAGCGGCTGTCCGAGCGGCGGAACTGCTGGAAGCCTGCGGCCGACGACAGTGCGTCTTCAAGACGGCCCGATCCCGTCTGGAGCAGGCGTTCGCGTTCGATCGTCTGGACGTTGTAAGCGGTTGCGGCTGGTGGAGCCTGCAGGCCGGAGCCGATCACGACGATCGGACGCGTGGCCGGTGTCGGCTGGATATCGGCGTCCTGCGCCCGTGCGAACACCGGTACGATGATCGCGGAGAACGAGAGCAGGCCGGGCAGGCAAGTGGCTGTACGCCGCATCTAAAGCTCCAGAGCATGACCGGCGCAGCGGCGCTGGAGCGGTCAGTAGTCCGGCTCGCTCGATTCGCCAGAAAAATGTGAGGTTGTGCAATGCCGCCGATCGCTAGGTCGGGAGCCAGCATGCAAATTTATGACAATTGTCCGGGAATGACATTCGGCAAATGGCGTATCCCATGTGCTGCGCCGCAAAATATGGTGTGCAGCACATCCTAACGAGTGAGGGACAATGACAACGCAACGTCTCACCCAAGTCGAACCGGCCGTGGTGCATAAAATGGCGTCGATGCTGAAGAGCCAGAAGCCCGACGTGATCCAGAATCACTTCGGCATCGGCTTGAATACATGGGTTAAATTGCGCGAGGGGCAGGCAATCCGGCATTCGGTCGCGATACGTCTGTTGCAGCGCCTGCAACGTGACGAGGTGATTTGATCGCTTTGGGTAAGGCCCTCACGACTTCCCCTTAGGGTAGGGGGCACTCTCGGGGGCTTGAGTCGCAAACATTTGCAGTGCACAATCCCGTGGCCCGGATGACATTAGTTGGCGGGTGCTTGGGGTTGTGGGAATGGTTGCAAGCCAGAAGGACCGGACGGGGCGGGTCCTGAAAATACGGTGGACGAGATCGTGAGACTGCCTGCGCGCTTGTCTGCGCGGGCCGCTCCGTCGGCGCGCGCACCGCGCCGCGCCGAACTTGCCGCCGGCGTGTCCTGTGTCCTCACGCTTGTGCTGATAGCAGCCGACATGCTCGTGCCGGGTCAGAGCGACGTGCTTTATGTCGCCACCCTGATCAGCGCCATCGCGGCTTGTGCGCTGTTTGCCTTCGTCCCAGCCCGTGTCGAACCGGTGCCCGTCGAACTCGCCGAGCTCATCCGCGACCGTGATGCCGCGCAGTCGGCAAGTGCTGCCAAGAGCCGCTATCTGGCCAATGTCAGCCATGAAATCCGCTCGCCGCTCAACGCGATCTACGGCTACGCGCAGCTGGTTGAACAGGAAACGGCCGTCGACCCCAGGGACGCCGCGCGGGTCATCCGGCGCAGCGCCGAACACCTCACCAACCTTGTCGAAGGATTGCTCGATATCGCCTCGGTCGAACAGGGCATCGTGCGCATCGACAACGCCGTCGTTCGTCTCGGACCCGTGGTCGAACAGGTCGCCGACATGTTCCGTCCGCAGGCCGAAGCCAAAGGCCTCGAGTTTCGTTGCGAAACGCCCGATCGACTTCCCGAATTCGTCCGCATGGACGTGCGCCGCGTCCGGCAGGTGCTGATCAATCTGGTGTCTAACGCGGTCAAGTTCACAGCGTCGGGCACCGTCGTGTTGTCGCTGAAATGGGCGGGCCAGACCGCGACATTCGAAGTGCGCGATACCGGCCCCGGTATAGCGTCTACCGATGCCGAACAGGCGTTCATGCCGTTCGAGCGGATGGATCAGACCGGCGCCGGTGAGGCATCGGGCGCGGGCCTTGGCCTGGCGATCACGCGCGCGATCGTCAACATGCTTGGCGGCGACATCTCGGTCGACAGCCTTGCCGGGCATGGCACGTGCTTCACTGTCCGGCTGTTGATGCCGCAGGTTTCAGGCGTCGTCGACCGCGCTGCCGCTGCGCTCAGGCCGACCGGCTATACCGGTGATCGCCGCTCGCTCCTGCTCGTCGACGACGATCCCGACAACCGTTCGCTCCTGCGAAGTGCGCTGGGCGAACTCGGCTTCGAACTGTCGCAGGCCAGCGACGGCCATACCGCGCTGGCGCTTGCAGGACAGACGCACTTCGACGCGGTGATCCTTGATGTCAGCATGCCGGGAATCTCGGGTTGGGAGGCCGCCGCCCATTTACGCGCCGTGCACGGGGCCGCCATGCGGATCATCATGCTCTCGGCCAACGCGTCCGAGCGCCACGGCGCTTCCGGCCAGGAACCCGACCACGACCGTTTCCTGCTCAAGCCGATCGATCTTTCACTTCTGATCGACACGCTGGGAGAATTGCTCGGCCTCGAATGGACACGGCCCGTATCGGCCGATGCGGCAAAATCCGAACGCCGCGATAGCGTGCCTGAGCTGACACCAGCCGCGCTTGAACATGCCCAACGACTGAAATCGCTTGTGCGGATCGGCCACGTGCGCGCATTGGAGGACGAGATCCGCAATCTTGAACGTGCCGATCCCAATGCGCGCGTGCTGATTGCAACCCTGTACGATTGCCTCGACCGGTTCGATCTTGCGGGCCTTGGTCGAACGCTGGAGGAATTCTAGATGAGTGGCGGTGCCCGCCGCGATACGGTTCTCGTCGTCGATGACGAGCCGGATTCGCTGCGTTTCCTGACCGACACGCTCGAAGGCGCGGAGATCACCGTGCTCGTCGCCATCTCCGGCGATGCCGCGCTCGACTTGCTCCAGCATATCGTGCCCGACCTGATCCTGATGGACGCGGTCATGCCGGGGATCGACGGCTTCGAGACCACTGCGCGAATCAAGGCACGGCCTTTGCTCGCGCATGTCCCCGTCGTGTTCATGACCGGGCTGACCGAGAGCGAGCACGTGATCGAAGGCTTCGAGGTCGGCGGTGTCGATTACGTGCGCAAGCCGGTCAACGTCCATGAACTGCTTGCGCGCGTCCGCGTCCACATCGGCAACGCTCGGGCAATGCAGGCGGGCGCGGCAAGCCTCGACGCCACTGGGCGCATGATGATGGCGACAGATACGCGCGGGCAACTACTCTGGTGCACGCCGCTTGCGGAACAGGCGATCGCGCGCGCCAGCCCGGAATGGAGCCGTGAGCGCGGCCCGCTCCCCACTGCATTGCGCGTTCCGGTCGAACGGCTGCTCGGGCGCAGTTCGCCGCCCGGTGCCGCTGCCAAGATCGATCAGGGCGATACCACGCTCGAACTGGTGGTGATCGCGCAGTACCGCGAGAACGAGGTGCTTATCCGCCTCAACGAGCTGAACCCCCGCGCGGACGTGACCAAGCTGCAGCAACGCCTGTCGCTGACTGACCGTGAGGCCGAGGTGCTGCTGTGGATCAGCTACGGCAAGTCGAACGGCATGATTTCCGAAGTGTTGGCGATCAGTCCGCGCACGGTTCAGAAGCACCTCGAGCGGATCTATGAAAAGCTCGGCGTCGAAACGCGCGCGGCCGCCGCCGCCATGGCGATCAAGGTTTTGGGCAACTGACTGCCGACTGAGCGCTGTTTGCAACGCCGGACGCGCAAAGGGGAAACTTCCACGCGCCCAACGCCGCACCGGCCTGCATCGCTGTTGCAGGGCCAGCAGTAGGACGATGTGGTCTGGCTAGCGGCTTCGCGCGGCCTGACCATGTCTTGCAGCGCTCGCCATCTGCTGCACAATCGGTTCGACGCTCGCAATTGCCGCGCGACGACACTGGTAGTTCGGCAGCGTCTTGTCGATCCACCTGTCGGAAGGATCGCATGCCTCGGCCGCTGCTTCGGAAATTCGCACACGCAAGCGTCGCAGGTCCGATGAATTGCTGAGGTCGAGTCCCTCGGACGATACCGAGATATGGACGGTTTGAGCTGCTTCACCGGCGAAAGCCGTCTGCGGCGCAGACAGCAAGCCGATCGCCGCCAGGGCGATAAAGTGCCTCTTCATGGCATTCTCCTGCGTTTCTTGTCGAAGCGGCGGTTGGTCCGTCGCTCTTTCATGAATCGGCGGGCTTTCCCGGTTCCTGATCCAAGCTTGGAAAATACGCCGAATCACGTAGGCGCACAAGTGTAACTTAGGACAGTGGTCCAATATTTTTGCTGCCAGATCATGGTGCTGTGCGGCAATTGCGGGCGCAGCACCGAACGCGGTTGCCCTCTGCGCTGATCAAGGGCGTTTCGGCGGTAAGCGGGCGCCACGGCGGATACGGGCGGCGCTTTCCCGATGGCGGTGCAGAAAATAGCGCGAGCAATGTCGCGTTCGCATCCGCAGGTATGATCCTCCCACACGCCATCTGAACATTGCACCAGGGCAAAAAAGGGGCCGCTCCGTTGCCGGGGCGGCCCTTTGAAGTTTTGGGAGAGGATGCCTGAAAGGCCCGTCCGAGATGGGGCGGTTTCACTCGGGTCGCAAGTGCGAAAGTAACCACCGCAGTTGCGATATCTGCAACCGTACATGGTGCGCCTGGCTCTGCAGGTCCATCGAGGTGTAGTTAATTACAGGAAAAACAATGGACTCATACGAATGCGGGATAATCGCCTGAGTACATAAATGCATCGCGCGCATATCCAATGGCTGAATCGACGCGCTCGCTTCTGCGGTTGCAGACGCTCCCTCGGATTGCTATAACACATAACATATTGGCGCGGATTGACGTTATGGGTGGCCAGCGACCGCAGCCAACCCGACACGCTCGGGCCACTCCGATCTGACCTTCGCCATGCAAGAGGACCGACCATGACCGACCAGCCAAAAATCGAACGCGCCGAAGAAGACACTGTCGCCTATACCGTTGAAGACGGCATCGCCTGGGTGAAGTTCAATCGCCCGGAAAAGCGCAATTGCATGAGCCCCAAGCTCAACCGCCAGATGGGCAAGGTCGTCGCCGATCTCGAATTCCGCGATGACGTCAAGGTGCTGGTTTTGACCGGCGAGGGCGATGCCTGGTCGGCCGGGATGGATCTCAAGGAATACTTCCGCGAAACCGAAGCCGAAGGCCTCGGTGCGATCCGCAAGGCCCAGCGCGAAGCCTATTCGTGGTGGGAGCGCCTTCGCTGGTATGAAAAGCCGACCATTGCGATGATTAACGGCTGGTGCTTCGGCGGCGGCTACGGCCCGCTGTTCTCGTGCGACATCGCCATTGCCGCCGAAGACGCGCAGTTCGGCCTGTCCGAGATCAACTGGGGCATTCTTCCGGGCGGCGGCGCGTCGAAGGTCGCGGCCGACCTGATGCCGCTGCGCAAGGCGCTGTACCATGCGATGATGGGCGAGAACCTCACCGGCAAGCAGGCCGAGGCCCAGGGCCTCGTCACCGAAGCCGTCCCTGCCGCCCGGCTCCACGCCCGCGTCCTCGAAATTGCCCAAGCGCTGGCGAAGAAGGACGGCCACGCCCTTCGCGCGACCAAGTGGGCCGTGCGCCGTGTTGCGGAAATGACCTACGACAACGCCGAGGACTACCTGATCCGCACGCAGGAAGCCCTGCACAACTTCGGCGGCGTCGAGGCGCGTAAGGAAGCCACCCGCCAGTTCCTCGACGAGAAGAGCTTCAAGCCCGGTCTCGGCACGTTCGATACGAGCAAGATCAAGCGCTGATCTGACTGAACTTCCCCTCCCGTTTGAGGGAGCGCGCAACAAAAACGCCCCTCCCGCTTGCGGGAGGGGTTGGGGGAGGGCATGTTCCCGTTCCGACAAGGAGCGCCCGCACATTGCCCAACCGCTATGACGCACTGATCATCGGCGGCGGGCACAACGGGCTTGTGTGCGCCTTCTACCTCGCTCGCGCCGGGATGAAGGTCCGCGTGCTCGAACGCCGCCACGTCATCGGAGGTGCGGCGGTTACCGAGGAATTCCACCCCGGTTTTCGCAATTCCACCGCCAGCTACACGGTCAGCCTGCTCCAGCCCAAGGTCATCGCCGAGATGGCGCTTCACGATCACGGCTATCGCGTGATCGAACGCCAGATCAGCAACTTCTTCCCGTTCGAGGACGACTATCTGAAACTCGGAGGCGGACCCGGCCGGACCCAGGCCGAGTTCGCGCGGTTCTCAAACGCGGACGCGCTGGCCTATCCGGATTACGACGCGGCGCTCGGCCGCATCGCGCAAGTCCTGCGCGATATCGCGCTCAAGTGCCCGCCCAATGTCGGTGGCGGCATGAGGTCGCTGCTCGCCGCTGCGCAGCAGGGCTGGCCGCTCGCCAACCTCGATACCACCACGCAGCGTGACCTGCTCGCCGTGTTCACCAAGTCCGCGCGCGATTTTCTCGACGTCTGGTTCGAGAACGACCGCGTTAAATCGGCCTTCGCGTTCGATGCGGTCGTCGGAAACTACGCGGGCGTCTCGACCCCGGGCAGCGCCTACGTTCTGCTTCACCACGTCTTCGGCGAGGTCAATGGCAAGCCCGGTGCGTGGGGTCACGCCATCGGCGGCATGGGCGCGATCACCCAGGCGATGGCGCGTGCGTGCGAAAAGGTCGGCGTCGAAATCAGCCTCGAAGCGCCGGTCGCGCGCGTCCTCGTCAATAACGGCAAGGCGGCGGGCGTGAAGCTTGAAGGCGGCGAGGAACTCTACGCCCCGATTATCGCCGCGAACGTCGGCCCCGCGCTGCTCTACCGCCAGTTGATCGATTCAAGCGATCTGGACGAGGATTTCAACCGCCGGATCAAGGGCTACAAGACCGGCTCGGGCACTTTCCGCATGAACGTTGCGCTGTCCGAATTGCCCGATTTCACCGTCCTGCCGGGAAAGACCCAGGCCGAACATCACACCGCCGGGATCATCATCGCGCCGGGGATGGATTATATGGATAAGGCGTTCATCGACGCGCAGCAATTTGGCTGGTCCAAGCAGCCCATCGTCGAGATCACGATCCCCTCGACCGTCGACGATAGCCTTGCGCCGCCTGGTTGCCATGTCGCCAGCCTGTTCTGCCAGCAGTTCGCGCCGGAGCTTCCCGACGGCCGATCATGGGATGATTGCCGCGAAGAAGTGGCCGACCTGATCATCGACACAGTCACGGCCCACGCGCCCAATTTCAAGGCCAGCGTCATCGCCCGCCAGATCCACTCCCCGCTCGATCTCGAACGCAAGTTCGGCCTGATCGGCGGCGACATCTTCCATGGCACGATGGGCCTCGACCAGATTTGGGCCGCCCGTCCCGTGCTAGGCCACGGCGATTACCGCTCGCCGATCAAGGGCCTCTACATGTGCGGATCGGGCACGCACCCCGGCGGCGGCGTGACCGGCGCGCCGGGTCGCAACGCCGCAACCGAGATTCTGCGCGACCGGTCGGTGATCTGGAAGTTGTTGCATCGCGCGTGACACAACCGCCAAGGGTACTGCTCCCCCGCATAGGCGGGGGCCTCGGGAGTAGCGCGCAAAGGCTTGAGGTCCCCGCCTGCGCGGGGACGCCACTTCGTAAATCTATTAGCCCAAAACATCCGCCACGGGCACGTAATCGTATCCCAGTTCGCGGGCCACGGCTTCGTACGTTACCTTGCCGTCGTGCACGTTGAGGCCTGCCGCGAGATGCTGGTCTGCCAGAAGCGCCTGCTTCCAGCCCATGTTGGCGATGCGTAGCGCATGCGGCAGGGTCACGTTGTTGAGCGCATACGTGCTGGTCCGGGCGACTGCGCCGGGCATGTTCGCCACGCAGTAATGCACCACGCCATCGACGACATAGGTAGGCTCGGCGTGGGTCGTCGCGTGGCTGGTTTCGAAGCAACCGCCCTGGTCGATCGCGACATCGACCAGCACCGCGCCGGGCTTCATCGTCGACAGCATGTCACGCGTCACGAGCTTCGGCGCGGCGGCACCCGGGATCAATACGGCACCGATCACCAGATCGGCCTCGGCGACCAGCGCGGCAAGCGCGGCCTTGCCCGAATACAGCGTGCGGGCGCGACCTTCGAAGTGATTGTCCAGCCGCTCGAGCACATCGGGATCGCGGTCGAGAATGGTCACGTCGGCGCCGAGGCCCACTGCCATCTGCGCTGCGTTGACGCCGACTACGCCGCCGCCGATCACGACGACCTTGCCGGGAAGTACGCCCGGAACGCCGCCCAGCAGCACGCCGCGCCCGCCGTTGGCCTTCTCGAGCGCGGTTGCGCCAGCCTGGATTGCCATGCGGCCAGCAACCTGGCTCATCGGCTTGAGCAAGGGGAGGGCATTGCCCGCGCCCGTTACGGTCTCATAGGCGATCGCGGTGACGCCCGACTTGACGAGGTCGGCGGTCTGCTCGGCATCCGGCGCGAGGTGAAGGTAGGTGTAGAGGATCTGGCCACGGCGCAGCATGGCGCGCTCGCCCGCCTGCGGCTCCTTCACCTTCACGATCATCTCGCATTCCGCAAACAGCGTCGGCGCGTCGGCCTTGATCGTCGCGCCTGCCGCTTCGTAGTCCGCATCGCTCGCGCCGATGCCGTTGCCAGCGCCTGTCTCGACCCAGACCTCATGGCCATGCGCAACCAACTCCCGCGCGCTCTCGGGCGTCAGGCCGACGCGGTACTCATGGTTCTTGATCTCGCGGACGGTTCCGATGCGCATGACAGGACTCCTGAAGCTGGCTTTGGTTATGAACCCGAGGATATCCCGGACAGTCCGGTAGTTCTTGCCTTTTTCTACCTATCCGGCGGTACCGAATGGTGATATTTCACGAATGCATCCAAAAAAATGGGAAAATCTTGCATGGATCGCGCCGATCTCGCTCTGCTTGAAGCCGTTCAGGCCGATTCCAGTCTTTCCGTGGCCGAGCTTGCGGAGAAGATCGCGCTGTCCCCATCAGCCTGCCATCGCCGGATCAAGGCGCTCGAACAGGCGCACGTCATTGCGGGGTACGGCGCTCGTCTCGATCCGCGCAAACTCGGCCTGACCATCGAGGTGTTCGTCGAAATCACGCTGATCAGCCAGAGCCGCGAAGCGATGGACAAGTTCGAGCAGGCGGTGTCCGACTTCGACGACATTCTAGAATGCCACCTTATGTCGGGCACAGCCGATTATCTGCTGCGCGTGGCGGCGCGCGACCTTGAACAATACGATCGCATCCACCGCGATTGCCTGGCGCGGCTTCCCGGAGTCTCTTCGATGCGATCAAGCTTCTCACTGCGCCGCATCAAGCGGATGACGGGATACCCGGTCCGCCGCTCTTCGCTCGGCTGAAGTCCTCCAGAACGGAGCGAGTGTGCACCTGGCGAGAGGGATTTTGCGGATAGCGAATCGGTGGTGCGACTCGAAGCGCTCAGGCCACAGGGCAGTGCCAATTTTTAAGATTGGCGGCGTAAATCGTAGTCCCGAGCGTTAACCAATATTCGCAATATTTCAGCATAGTCGGCCGTTCGCGCTGCGCGATGAGGGTGCGACAGAGTGCGTCACGTCTTGCATAAATGCGAGGTAATGCGCGCGTCACAGTGGTTAACCCGGACCGTCTACTCGGTCGCCCGATCGGCCTTCGAAACTGCATTAACCACAAACATAAACCCTCCATTATCGATGCATCAGTGGCTACTTCGCTCCGAATCCAACGTATTCGGATTCACCGGAACGTGTCATTTGGCTTAAAAGATTTTCAACAAGTTAACCAATTGACGCAGTTGTTTGATAACGTTTGCCAGCCCGATCTTAACCCGTTCGACTTCACATGCACGAAGAACCGATTTTGGGTTGCCGATCTTACCGTGTC
Source organism: Novosphingobium hassiacum (assembly GCF_014196055.1). Classification (GTDB taxonomy): domain Bacteria; phylum Pseudomonadota; class Alphaproteobacteria; order Sphingomonadales; family Sphingomonadaceae; genus Novosphingobium; species Novosphingobium hassiacum. The sequence continues at coordinate 153,264 of NZ_JACICY010000003.1, read as the reverse complement.
CTGATGGGCACTTTGGCATCGGAAGTTTGCAACGCGTCCCATCGACCAATCAGGTCGCGGGGGTATCGCATGCCGTTGTCACGAATGATCGCATTGTTGACGCTGGGCGCGGCATCGCTTTTGCCCGCCGCAGCCTTTGCGCAATCCACCGTTGCCGGTCCCACGGCTTATGTCGGCGGCAGTCGCGTGTTGACCATTCCAGTCACGGCATCGGTTGGCGGGCGCTGCACGTTCGCGCTGAACGGTGCACCTGGGGGCAGCTTCGACGCGGGTCAGATCGACAGGCTCGGGTGGGCCAACCAGTTTCCGTTCGTGCTCGATTGCAACGGTGCCGCACGTGTCGCCGTAACATCGGCAAACGGAGGTTTGCGCACATCGACGCAGCCGACCGACGTCGGCTACCTCGGGCTGGCCCCCTATCAGGTCCGTCTGAATTTGGCAGGCGATGCAAGCGCGACGGCGTCGGCGCAGTGCGATGTCGCCACTCTGGCCACTGGTGCCAGTAGTCCTTGCGCCTTTATCGGTCCGGCAACCCAGACCCAGGGCCTGCGCATCGCGCCAAGCTCGAAGAACCTCACCGGTTCTTATCTCGAAGTCAGCGCCGCCGCCTACTCGGGCCCGGGAATCCTGGTCCAGGGCGCTTACGCCGACACGCTTACAGTGACTGTTTCGGCCGCAATCTAGCGGTTTCGTCTACGGCCTCCGGCCTGACCGGTGCCGCAATACCCGCCAGTCGCCTGGCGAACAAGAAGAGCCGGGTAGCCGGCAAATGCAGAAGTGCCGGGCATCCGGCGAACACATGACAGCCGGGTTGTCGGCACAACACTGAAAGGTATCAAGGCAATGAAGAAGTTTCTCCTGCTCTCGGCGGGTGTCGCCATCGCCGCAGCCGCCAATCCGGCTGCCGCGCAGAGCGTGACCGGCACGGTCAATGTCACCGGCAGCGTAGCGGGCCGTTGCTCGGTCGTCGCGCCGGGCGGATCGGCCGTCCAGACGTTCTCCGGCACGATCGGCCTCGGCCAGCTCGATGAAGACGACGGCACCCTCAAGTCTTCGCTTGAAGGCACGACGGCTGGTGCCTCGGGCGGCACGCCGGTCGAAACCCGCGTTGTCTGCACTTCGGCCTCGGTGAACATCGACGTAACCGCCGAAACCCTTGCCAACGGTACGCGCGGCACCGCGCCTGCTTCCGGCTATGCCAACGAAATCAACTATACCGCAGAAATGCAGGTCGCGCTGGCATCGGGCAGCAGCGACAACAAGGTGACCTTTGATACCGCGACAGCGGCAACGGCCACGAAGACGGTCGGTCGCCTGGCCGCCAGCGGCAACAACGTCACTGTCAAGGCTTACGGCTTCGCCACCAAGGGCGGCGCGTCCGGCCTGCTCGTTGCGGGCGACTACACCTCCACCATCACTGTCAACGTCGCGCCTTCGGCCTGATCCCAAACCTGGAGTAATCATCATGTTCAAACTTACCATGGCCGCCGCAGTCTCGCTTGCCGCGATCTCGGCTCCTGCTTTTGCGCAGTCGTCGACCGGAACCGTCGATGTCAGCGGTTCGGTCGAGGGGCGCTGCCTGTTCACCGTCCCATCCGAGACGATCACTCTGGGTGAACTCGCCCTCGGCGGCGTCGATGGCACCGCTGGCCGTCTCGATACGGCCAAGGTCGATGCGCAGTCGGCTACGCTGAGCGGCTGGTGCAACAATGCCGCCGCAACGATGAAGGTCGAAGCTCTGGCGCTCACGAACTCGGCTGCCGCCAGCAGTGCTGCGTTCACCAACCGCATCGACTTCACCGCTTCGGCCGAAGCCAATTCGGTGACCGCTACCGATACGACCACCGATGCAGCCGTCGGCGCCGAAGAAGACGTCGGCATGTTCTCGGGCGACGTCGTGGTTACGCTGGCGAGCGCTGATGCTGCGGGCAAGCTGCTCGTTGCAGGTGATTACAGCGGTCAGGTGCTCGTCACGCTCGCTCCCAACTTCTGATCAGCCGCTCGCGCGCTGTCTCTTTCCGGAGAAATTCGATGAATTTTCGCAAATATCTTGGGTCGGTTGCTGTCTTGCCGCTGATCGTCTGCGCTGCCTCCGCGCAGGCACAGGATGCCGCTTCGGATAGTGACAGCGCGCAGGTTGCCGTGACCGGTTCGGTCGCCCGCCTGTGCATCCTGGGCGAGCCTTCGCAAGCGGTCGTCGATCTGGGCCAGATGGCCCAGACTTCGGGCACCAACGTCGGCAGGATCGCTGCCCTATCGGCTCAGACCGTCAGCTTACCCGCCAGCTTCTGCAATTTCGCCGGCTCGGTGGTCTCGGTCTCTGCAAGTGCCCTCGTTGGCAACAGCGGTGGTACGCCGCCTGCCGGTTTTGCCAAGGCGGTAAACTACACCGCGACCGCCTCGGGCTGGGCCACGCAGGACGCCACTGCCACCAGCGATGCCAGCGCCGACGGAGCGAACCCTGAACAGAGCGGCGCAGGCGGGACGCAGCCCGATCCCAAGCAGGCCGATATCGATGTGCAACTCGCGAATTACACCGTCCCGGGCAACGCACTGCTTGTTGCTGGTGCTTACACCGGCCTCGTGACTGTCACGCTTGGCCCGGTTCCGATCGCGGAGTGATCTGAAATGAAAGCACTCATTTTCGCTGGCACTGCTCTCGCGGCAGTGTTGGCACAGCCCGCACAGGCGCAGTCCGCATCGGACAGCCAGGATTTCTCGGTCATCGGCAACGTGCCGGCGCTCTGCGTCGGCGGTGCGGTCACTCCGGCAGGCGGGATCTTCGATCTCGGCGTGCTGGTCGATACCGCGACCGGTTTCCTGCGCACCGATCTGTCTGCTCCGGCACAACTGATCCAGGGCAGCTTCTGCTCGTCACGCAGCACGATTGCGGTCGTGGCAACGCCAATCCTTGCCCAAGGCTTCACCGGCACCGCTCCAGCAGGGTTCTCGCGCAGCATCGACTACGTCGCCTCGGCAAATGGCTGGACGGCCAGCCCTGCGGTCTTCGCAACCGCAAGCGCAAGCAATGCCGCTGCATCGCAAACGCGCGAAACGCCATTCAGCGGCCCGATCAGCGTCGGGATCGCAGGCTTTGCTACGACGGGCGGCTCGGCTCTGCGGATGGTGGCAGACACGTCCTACCTGGGTACGGTCACCGTCACCCTGACGCCTGATAACTGAGCGATGGCCAGGTTCGCCCCGCTAGCGTTGGTTATGGCGCCGCTTGTCCTGACGGGGCAGCCGGCCTTCGCGCAGTCGGCCACGGCCAGCCGCGCGATGCCGGTCACGGGCTCGGCGCCGCAAATCTGCGCTATCGCCGAGGGTGATCTGCAGGCGGGGCAGCTCGTCAATTTTAACGGGCTTAGCGGCGATACCCTGCAGATCACGCAACTGCTCGATCAGCAGACGCTGGCCGCCCGTCCAGCAAGCGCCACGTTGAGCTTCAGCGCGGTGTGTAACTATCCGCATCAAATACGTATAGAATCGCAGAACAATGGTCTCTGGCCAACCGATGGACGGCTCGTCACCGCAGCGCCCGGCTTCGCTTCGGCGCTGCCTTACGATGCCAGCGTGACGTGGAGTGATCGCACGGGAACACTGCGCACCGATGCGCTGGTGCGTGGTACGCGCGATCAGCGCATCACGCTCGATCAACCCGCTTCGGGCACCCTTACGCTGCGTTTGGCGATTGCGTCTGGGGCTTCGAACAACGGCAGCAACACGCCCGTTCTCGCTGGTGTCTACGGCGATACGCTGCGCATTTTCCTGGAGCCGCGTTGATGCGAAAAGCCGTTTTCTTAGCTGTCGCGCTCCTGCCGCAGACCGCATCCGCGCAGGACATTGCCCGGTCGGCGCAGGCGTTGGAATTGAGCGCGACCGCGCCGGCCAACTGCGTTGTTCGTGCGGTGCGCGCTACGGGCGCATCCAACGCCTCGTTCCAGTCGTCGGGTGCGACCGGCGGTCAGGTCACGATCACGCGGTTGGTCGATGCAGACACGGCCGAGCCCCGCGCGACATCGATCGACATCACCATTCCTGCCACCTGCAATGCCTCGCACCGCGTCAGTGCGCGCTCGGGGCAGGGCGGCTTGCAGCGGCTCGGCGCAACCGGCGCGCAAGGCACCGGCTTTTCGGAATTCCTGCCCTACTCGATCCAGGTCGGATGGGCGGGCAATCAACTGGCCCAGGCAAGCAACCAGGGGCCGCTCGCGATAGTCGTGCCCAACAGCGCGACGGGTGAATTGGCCTTGCGCATCGCCACAGCTGCGGGCGGCACCCCGTTGGTCGCAGGCCAGTACGAAGATTCGATCGTCATTCAACTACAGCCTGCGGACTGATCCATGACCGTGCGCATCAGGAGCCTGCCCGTGAAGTCCTTCGTAAACCGGTCGCTTTTCAAGCTGGCCGTCGCTGCTTCGACGATCATCGCGGCACCGGCAACATCTACTTGGGCGATGACGGTCCAGCCCGTCGTGATCGATCTCAAGACCTCGGGCCGCGACATGTCGCAGGTCGTCACGGTCGAAAACACGTTCGCTAATCCGCTGCCGGTCGAACTTACCGTGCAGGAACTCGCGTTGACCGAAACCGGCGTTTCGCCGACCGGCAAGGATCCGGGCGATCTGCTGGTGTTCCCGCCGCAAGCGCTGATCGAGCCGGGCCAGACCCAGTCGTTCCGCGTGCAATACGTCGGTGACCCCGCGTTGGCGGGCAGCAAGCACTACTACATCACCGTCGCACAGCTTCCGGTAAAGCTGCCCGAAGGCCAATCGGCGATCCAGATCCTCTACAACTTCCAGGTCCTCGCCAGCGTGTCGCCAGCCGGCGCGAAGCCCATGCTCGAAGTGCGTTCGGCAGAAGTGGGCAAGAACGCCGACGGCAAGCCCGTCGCGATCGTCACTGTCGGCAACGGCTCGCCGGTCCACGGCTACCTCAGCGCCAACAAGCTGCGCATCGTCGAACGCGATGCGGGCGGCAAGGAGCAATTCCGCCGCACGCTGTCGGGCCCGGAAATCCAGCAAACCATGGGCTTCGGCCTGATCGGGGGCAATCAGACGCGCAAGATCACCGTGCCGGTTGAACTGCCGCTCGCCGATGGCAAGGTCGAAGCGACCATCAGCCCGGAAGGTTGAACCGGTGAGGGGGTGGACCAGACGGGCTTGGGCGCTCGGCGCAAGCGTGTTCATACTCGGCCGCGTGCCGGTGGCGTGGGCCGAAGCGACCGAACTAGACGGGGGTAACCTCGACAGCGAGGCATCTGCTTCGAAGTCCGGCGCGGCGCAGGGTGGCGGCCAGTTGCCCGCGCCTGCATTTCGCGCGCAAAAGCTCAACCCGACCGGCCGTACCGTTGTGTTGACCGTTCCGGCCAAGGACGGAAGCAACTACCTTGGCGACATTCCGTTGCAGATCGAAGCAGACGACCGGCTCACGTTCCCGGCGATGCGCGCGGTCCAGGTATTGGCGAACACACTCGCTCCCGATATCGTCGAGAACCTGCGCGCAAGCTTTGCCGGCAAGACCCAGGTCGGGCCTGAGGATTTCGCCCCGCTGGGCATTCAGGTCGCCTACGATCCACGCACGCTTGAATTGCAGTTCCAGATCCCGACCGAGCGCCGCGCGTCACGCAGCGTCTCGGTTTCGGCGCTCGACCGCACGCGGCTGGGCGAAATCGCACAGCCTGCCGATTTCAGCGCCTACATCAATATGCGCAGCTCGCTCGACCTGATCGAGGATGGCGTGGATACCGGCTTCCAGTCGCCCAACATGCTGCTCGATGGTGCGGTGCGGCTCGGCCCGATCGTCGCCGAAAGCGACGCGATCTGGCAGCCGGGCGGCTTCGGCGCAGATTTCCAGCGCTTGGGCAGCCGCTTGGTGTTCGACGACACGAAGCACCTCGTGCGCTTTTCCGCGGGCGATCTGGAAACGCAGTCGCGCGGCTTCCAGTCGGCGCCCGACATCGCGGGCATTTCGTTGTTCCGCTCGTACAGCGTGCTCAATCCGCAGCAGATCGTGCGTCCGCGCGGCGACCGCGCCTTCCGCCTCGATCGCGCATCGACGGTCGAAGTCATCGTCAACGGCCAGCAGGTACGCCGCTTGCAGCTGACCCCGGGCAACTACAACCTGCGCGATTTCCCGTTCACCCAGGGTGCGAACGACATCCGCCTTAACATCCTCGACGATACCGGCAGGTCCGAAGTCGTGCGCTTCAACATCTTTGTCGACCAGACCCAACTCGCCAAGGGCCTCAGCGAGTTCGGCGTCTACGCCGGCGTCAAGGCGCCTCTGGGGCTGAGCGGGCCGCGCTATTCGAACGACTGGATCGCATCGGGCTATTTCCGGCGCGGCTTGACCGACGCGCTGACGCTCGGCGCAAACGTGCAGGCGGATGCGCGTAGCCGCATGGCAGGGATCGAGGCGGTGCTCGGCACCCCATTCGGAACGCTCGGGACCAATGTTTCGTTCAGCAAGGTCGATGGGATTGGCACGGGTCACGCGTTCAATGCGACCTTCCAGCGCTTGATCCAGCGGCCGAGCGGGTTGGGCGACACGTTCAACCTGTTCGTCGAACGCCGCAGCCGCCGCTTCGCCCCCGTCAACTTCTTCCTGCCCGACAATCCATACCGCTACGAATTGGGCGGCGGTTACACCCACTCGTTCACGACCAGCCTTTATGGCGGCGTCGATGCGCGCTTCTCCAAGGGGCGCGCCGGGCGACCCGATGTGCACAGCTACCGGCTCAGCGCGGGTTGGCGGTTGTCCGATCGCGCCACGCTCAACGCCGAAACACGCTACCAGCAGGATTCGCTGGGCAAGGATGTCAGCGCGTTCATGTCGCTCGTCGTCCGCCTCGGCCGCTATTCCTCGGTCCGCTCCGAGTTTGACACGCGCGACAACCGTTATCGCGCCTCGTACCAGACGCTCAACGGCAGCGGCATCGGCAGCTACAACGTCACCGCCGATGTCGAACGTTCGGACAACGGCGCGGGCATCAGCGTCAATGGCAACTATGTCGCCAATCGCGGTGAGCTCGGGTTCAGCCACTTCGGCACCTACACCCGCGGCTTCGGCGACAGCCAGAACCAGCGCAGCACCTTCCGCCTCGGCACTTCGCTGGCGCTGGCCGGTGGCGCGCTCTCGGTTGGCCGTCCGATCTATGACAGCTTCGCCATCGTCAAACCGCACAAAAGCCTTGGCAAGGCCGACGTCATCGTCGACGCCTCGACCTTCGGCAATGCGGCCAACACCGGCGCGTTGCGCGCCGCGACGATGCCCAGCCTGCCGTCCTATTCAGAACGCACGGTCCCGCTCGACGTCCGCGATGCGGTGCCCGGAACTGACATCGGTCAGGGCTCGTTCCGCGTCTTCCCAAGCTACCGCAGCGGTTACCTGATTACTGTCGGGTCCGATTACAACATCACCGCGCTGGGCGTGATGCGCAACATCGATGGTGAGCCTGTCTCGCTGGTCAGTGGCACGGCCACCGAGCTCGCCCATCCCGAACGTCCCGCGCAAACGGTCTTCACTAACCGTGCCGGCCGGTTCGGCGCGACCGGGCTGGCAGCGGGCAAATGGAAGATCGAGATGCTCGATGCAGCCCGCTCGACCTTTATCCTGAACATCCCGGCCGATGCCAAGGGCATCGTGCAACTGGGCGACATCAAGGCGGAAGAAAGCAAATGATGGTGCAGTCAATCGCCAAGGCCGCAAAGGTCCTCACGATCCTTGCGGGCGCCATCGTGTCTCTATGCGCAGCGTCTCCGGTGTTCGCGCAATCGTGCGGCATCAACGGCACAGCACTGGCAGGATCATCAGTCACCTATGACCCGTTCTCTCCATCGGGCCTGCAGTCTCTCGATATTCCGCTGACGCTGACGCGGGTCAATGGCACCGGCGGCAAGAAAACGCAGGAAGCATACTTCATCCTGACAAAACCTGCGGGAAGCCCTGCCTACACCGTGCAGGCGACCGTACCCAACGGCAGCACTTTTTCAAACGTCCTCTATGACAGCAACGCACTGCCGGCGCAGTTGCCCACGATCAGCAACATCGCGCAAGGCCAGATCAGCGTCCAGTTCGGCGGAGCCAGCCAGCCGGATTCGCTGACCATCAATATTCGCGTCTCAGTGCCTGCGAACGTCAACCTGTCGGCAGGCGGGACGATTGATTTCGGCATCCGCTATGTTTGCAAGGGAACCGGCGGGCTTTCCGACGTGCTTACGCCCGTCGATCGCCCATCAGGTATTTCGATCAACATCAACGTGTTGAGTGCGCTTCGGGCCAGCTTTGTGGGCACCGCACTCGATTTCGGTGAACTGGCACAAGTCACCGCCGCGCAAGCCTCCACTGTGAAGACTTCAGCCTCCAACTATGTGCGCGTGCAAAGCTCCGGCCCGTATACGGTATCGCTCGCTGTTGAGGGTACGGACACGAATCCCTACACGCTCACGCCGAATGCGACGGCGACCAACGACACACTCCAGCGGATCGGCTACTCGCTCAAGTTCCTCGGGCAGACGCGCTCGCCATCGTCAACGTCGCCGATCACCCAGACTTGCGCGCGCGCAGGCGTAGGCGACGCGGTCGAAGACCGGTTACCCTTGCAGGGGACGCTGATCGACGGGGGATCGAACAAGACGATCTCCCCCAACTACTCGGAATTTCTCGTCGTGACGATCACGCCGCAAGTGGCCGGATTCAACGCGCCCACCGACTGTGGCTCGATCACGCTCTAGGCGATTAACGCGGTTCGATCTGGAAGCGGATCGAACCGCCGTTGCGACCATTGCTGTCGATCGTGATCGAGCGCGCGACGATGCCGGCATGGGCACTTTCGCTGATCACGACTTCGCCCGAACGATCGAGGTTGAGCACCCGGCCGTCGATGATCAGTCGGCCCGATGCCAACTGCGGCGAATACTTCGCGACAACGCGATAGCCCGCGCCACTGTTGCAGAACTCACGCAACGTGCCCTGAACCTGGCTGGCCCCAAGCGTTGCGTTCGCGCCGTTCTCGAGATTGACTCGGCAGACCACCGGGACCGTCCCGCGAATTCCGATTGTAGTGACCGCTTCAGATGCGGACACGGTGCCTGCAGTTGCAGCAAGCCCAGCGACGCCGCCGAGAACGATTGCCTTCGTGATCTTCATGTTACGAACTCCGATAAGATGTTCGTACCTTGCATCAGCTTTCACCAACGCGGGGTTGCGCCAACTGGTTAACAAACAAGACGATCGGGGTAGGACTCGCGGAATTCTGCGGTTTTTAAGCCATAATGGTGCTAAGTATGAACACGGATGCCCCGCTAGGCAACTGCCGCCCGGATGACGGGATGCGCGCATGAACGGCCTTGCCGGGAACCATGATGCGAACTCGCGCATAGAGGTCGCGGCGGCACACATGGCTGCGCATCACAAGGATCATCGCAAATGGCCGCGCGCGCATTCTGGCAGGGACAGCTTCGTCTGGCTCTCGTTTCGATCCCCGTTGAAGTCTATCCCGCCACCCGCAGCGGTGCCGCCATTGCCTTCCATCAGATCCATGAGCCGACCGGCAAGCGCATCCGCTATGAGAAGACCGCGCCCGGTGTGGGGCCGGTGGACCGCGAAGACATCATCAAGGGCTACGAGATTTCGAAGGGCAACTATGTCCTGCTCGAAGACGAGGAAATAGAGTCCGTCAAGATCGAGAGCCGCAAGACGCTCGAACTCGTCCAGTTCGTCGGCGCGGACGAGATCGACGTGCTCTATTACGAAAAGCCGTACTTCGTCGTGCCCGCCGACGATCTTGCCGAAGACGCCTACATCGTGCTGCGCCAGGCGCTGCGCCAGACTCGCACGGTCGGCATTGGCCAGCTCTCGGTGCGCGGACGCGAACAGCTCGTCTCGCTCAAGCCCTGCGGTCGCGGGCTGATCATGGAAGTCCTGCGTTATGCCGATGAGGTCCAGCGCGCGCAGAAATGGTTCAGCGAGATACCGGCGCGCGATGCCGATCCCGAACTGCTGGATCTTGCCGCAAGCCTGATCGAAAAGAAGACCGCCAAGTTCGTGCCCGACAAGTTCCACGACCGCTATGTCGACGCGCTGCACGCGCTGATCGAGAAGAAGGTCAAGGCCAAGGGCAAGAAGATCGTCGAGGACCCCGATGCCGATGCCGCACCGCAGGGCGGCAACGTGATCGATCTGATGGCGGCGCTCAAGAAATCGTTGGGGAGCGACAGCGCAAAGCCCAAGTCGAAAGCCAAAGCTTCAGCCAAGGACGATGACGAAGACAAGCCCGCGCCCAAACGCCGCGCTCCAGCGCGCAAACGAGCCTGAGCGATGGTCAAGACCGATCCTCTCTCGAGCTACAACGCCAAGCGCGATTTCAAGCGCACGGCCGAGCCTGCCGGCCGCCGCAAGTCGAGCAAGGACGGTAACCTGTTCATCGTCCAGAAGCATGACGCTACGCGGCTGCACTGGGATTTTCGCATCGAGGTCGACGGCGTGCTCAAAAGCTGGGCGGTCACGCGCGGCCCCAGCCTCGACCCCGCCGACAAGCGCCTTTCGGTCCAGACAGAAGACCATCCGATGGACTACGCCGAATTCGAGGGCACCATTCCCGAAGGCGAATATGGTGGCGGCACAGTCATGCTGTGGGATCGCGGCACGTGGACGCCCATCGCAGGCAAGAGCGCTAAAGACCTCGAAAAAGGCCACCTCCACTTCTGCCTCGATGGCGAGCGGATGAAGGGCGAATGGCTGCTCATCAAGTTGAAGCGCCGCAGCAACGAAAAGCGCGACAACTGGCTGCTGCGCAAGATCGAGGACGCCTATTCCGGCCCCGGCCTCGGGCTGGTCGACCGCGCTCTGACCAGCGTCCTGACGGGGCGCACGATGGCCGAAATTGCTGCGGACAAGCAGAGCGCGCATTCGCTTAAAGGCAAGAAGGGCGATGCCTTTACTGCCGAGATGAAGGCAGCGGCCAAGCACAACGCGACCAAGGGCAGGGCGCGCGCAAAAAAGCCCAAGGATGCGCCGCTACCCAAATTTCAACCGGTGCAGCTCGCGACGCTGGTCGATGAAGTTCCGACCGGCAATCAGTGGATGCACGAGATCAAGTTCGACGGCTATCGCGCGCTAGTCGCCGTCAAAGGCCAGAACGTGCGCATCCACACCCGCAGCGGGCTCGACTGGAGTGAGAAGTTCGCGCCGCTCGTGCGCCACTTCGCTGCGCTCGACCTGCCGTCCTGCCTGATCGATGGCGAGATCGTCGCGATGGACGCCGATGGCAACCCCGATTTCTCGCGCCTCCAGTCTGTGCTCAAGCGTGGCCATGGCGAGCAAGGGGAAGGGGATGCGCTGTCCTTCCATGCCTTCGATCTGCTCGAACTGGAAGGCGAAGACCTCACGCCGCTTACCAACATTGAACGCAAGCAGCGCCTCGCCGCGCTGTTGTCGGCAGCGCAGGCGCCGATCCACGCGGCCGATCACGTCATTGGCGGCGGGGAGAAGCTGCTGGCTGCGCTGTGCGGTGCCGGACAGGAAGGGATCATCTGCAAACGTGCCGACGCTACATATTCGGGCAAGCGCACGCAGAACTGGCTCAAGGTCAAATGCATCCTGCGCCAGGAATTCGTAATCGTGGGCTACTCCAAGTCCAGCGCACGCCGCCGCCCGTTCGCCTCGCTTCTGCTCGCACAGCGCGAGGGCAAGGACATGGTCTACAAGGGCAAGGTCGGCACCGGCTTCAACGAAGCCCTGCTCGACGAACTCGCCGCCAAATTCGCCAAACTGGAGACGCCGGAGCGTCCGCTCGAAGTGCCGAAGGTCGAAGCGCGCGGGGCGACGTGGCTCAAACCCGAACTCGTCGCCGAAATCGCCTTTGCCGAATTCACTGGCGAGGGCCGCGTGCGCCACGCCAGCTTCGTTGGACTGCGTGAGGACAAGAAGGCTGCCGACGTCGTCCCCGAACGCGCGGTCAAGGTCGATACCGCCCCAGAACTTGTGCCTATCAGCAACCGCGATCGCGTGATCTTCCCCGAAAGTGGCCAGACCAAGGGAAACCTCGCCGATTATTACGCTGCGCTTGCCCCCGCGATGCTTGCCTTCGCGGCCAATCGCCCGATCAGCCTCGTCCGCTGCCCGCAAGGTCGGGCCAAGCAGTGCTTCTTCCAAAAGCATGACAGCGGTTCGTTCGGCGAACATGTCGGCCAAGTACCCATCCGAGAAAAGGACGGCCACACCGAGGATTACCTCTACGTCAAGGATGCCGCCGGAATTCTCACCTGCGTGCAGATGGGCACGATCGAATTCCACGGCTGGTGTTCGCGCACCGAAGATGTCGAGAAGCCCGACCGCATGGTCATCGACCTCGACCCTGACGAAGGGCTCGACTTCGAGGACGCCAAGCGAGCCGCCAAGGACATTCGTGACAAGCTCTCGGACTTGGGTCTGGTCAGTTTTGCCATGCTCTCGGGCGGCAAGGGCATTCATGTCGTGGTCCCGCTTCGCCCTGACCACAGCTGGGCCGAACACGCCGACTTCGCCGAACGCTTCGCCCGCGCGCTCGGTATGTCCGATCCCGAACGTTACGTCGCCACGATGAGCAAGGCCAAGCGCAAGGGCCGCATCTTTATCGATTGGCTGCGCAACCAGCGTGGCAGTACCGCCGTGATGCCATACTCGGCACGGGCGAGGGCTGGCGCGCCTGTCGCGATCCCGATCACCTGGGATGAACTCGCCCAATTCAAAGATGCGCACCCGTTCAGCATCGGCGATATCGACAAACTGCTCGAGCGGGAGAACTCGGGACTGCTGACGGGGTGGGGCACTGCGGCGCAAAGCCTGCCGAAGATCTAGACCATGTCCCCCGGCCGCACCAAGCGGTCGAACGTCGCCTCATCCACCAGCCCCAACGCCAGCGCCGCCTCGCGCAGGCTAAGGTCGTGCTCGTGCGCATGCTTGGCGATCTTGGCCGCATTGTCGTAACCGATCTCCGGCGCTAGCGCAGTCACCAGCATCAGCGAGCGCTCGACCAGGTCACCGATCCGCCGCCGGTTCGGCTCGATCCCCTCTATGCACCGGGTGGCAAAGCTCGCCATACCGACCGACAGCAGATGCACCGAACGCAACACCGCCGCACCGATCATCGGCTTGAACACGTTGAGTTCCAAGTGACCCTGCATCCCCCCGACAGTCACCGCCTGATGATTGCCGATGACCTGCGCGGCGACCATCGTCAGCATCTCGACCTGCGTCGGATTGACCTTGCCCGGCATGATCGAGCTGCCCGGTTCGTTGGCAGGCAATTCCAGTTCGCCCAAGCCTGAGCGCGGCCCCGATCCAAGCAGGCGGACGTCGTTGGCGATCTTGGTCAGCGCCACCGCCAGCGTCGCCAGCGTCGCGGAGAACTGCACCAGGGCGTCGTTCGAAGCCAATGCCTCGAACTTGTTCGGCGCGGTCACATAGGCGCGGCCTGTCAGCGCGGCAATTTCGGCAGCGATGTCCTCGCCGAACCCCGGCGGCGCGTTCAAGCCTGTGCCAACCGCGGTTCCGCCCTGCGCCAGCCGCAGCAGGTGTACTTTGGCTTGCCGCAACCGTTCGGTCGCATCGCTCAATTGCTGGGCGTACCCCGAGAACTCCTGTCCCAGCGTGAGCGGCGTCGCGTCCTGCAGATGCGTTCGCCCGATCTTGACGACATTGCCCCAAGCCAGCGCGGCTCCTGCCAAGGCGCCCCGTAGGCGGCCGAGTGCCGGGATTAGATCACCGTTCAACGCCTCGACTGCCGCAATGTGCAGCGCGGTAGGAAACGTGTCGTTCGAAGATTGCCCCCGGTTGACGTCATCGTTGGGATGGACCGGCACCTTGCCGCCGCGCGTGCCCGTAAGGATTTCATTCGCGCGACCAGCGATGACCTCGTTGACGTTCATGTTCGACTGCGTGCCGCTGCCGGTCTGCCAGATCATCAGCGGGAACTGGTCGTCCAGCTTGCCGTCGCCGATCTCTTGCGCCGCCTGCTCGATTGCATCCGCCAGCGTGCGATCCAGCCCATGCCGACGATTGACCCTTGCGGCAGCCCGCTTGACCAGCGCGATCGCGCGCACGATGCCGATCGGCATCGTCTCAGTCGGGCCGAAGGGAAAGTTCTCGATGCTGCGCTGCGTTTGCGCGCCCCAATAGGCGTCCGCTGCAACGTGCACATCGCCTAGGCTGTCGCTTTCAATCCGGTACATCTTGGGGCCTCCCGCCCGATCATCAATGCGCCTCGCGTCGCCTCAGCAACGCCTCGACAGTATCGTCAGCCGTTGCCTGCTTGTCTTCAAGTCCCTCGACCTCGCGCTCGAGCGCAGTGCGCAAGGTGCAGATCTGATCGTCGGTCAGATGCTCGATCCCGACGAAGCCTTCGCGGGCTTTGTCTACTGCGCGCAGCAGTTCGTCCAGCTTTGCCTGCATCGCGGCAGCATCGCGATTCTGGCTGTTCTGGATGAGGAACACCATCAGGAAGGTGATGATCGTCGTGCCGGTGTTGATCACCAGCTGCCAGGTATCACTCCACGCGAATAGCGGCCCACAGACGCCCCAGACGATTATGGTCGATAGCGCGACGATGAACGTAGCCGGGCGTCCGGCCCAGCCGGAAACCTTGTTGGCAACGATCGTGAAAAACCGGTCCATCGCCGGTCAGGACTTGCTGTCGTGTTCGGGCTTGCCCTTGCGCTTGGTCGACGCCAGTTCGTCCAGCTGCTTTTCAGTCATCGACTCTTCCATCGATTTCGACGCACCTTTCAGCTTGCTCTTGGGCGTATCGCCGCGCTTGGCGGACAGGGCAGCGCCTGCGGCCTTCTGCTGCGCTCCGGATTTTGCTGGCATCGTCGCTCTCCTGCTTGTGTTCGATGTTGCACCACAAACGGCTGTTGCGCGCCCGCGTTCCGCGATCATACCATCGCCATGCGTCATTTGGCGTAGCTATGAAACACCGTGCGCCCGGTAGCGTCGGGCAAGAGATAAACGTGCGGGATCGTACCCGGACAGACAGGGTGAATATTCGTGCAGCTTGGACGGGTCCTGAACCCAATCCGGTCGTCTTGACGGGAACCGCACCTGCGTTGCGTGACCTGCTAGCGATAGGGGACATGGCACAGGTGCTGGCTGCGACGGCGCAGCTTCTGGCGCAGCATCCGCATGACGCCGAAGCAAACTTCGTCGCCGCTGTCGCCTCCGCCGAATCCGGCCGCATCGGCGAGGCACTCGGCCACATCAAAACCGCCGTCGAGGCTTCTCCCGACAACGCGGAATACCTCGCCCAATACGCCCGCATCCTGCTGCTGGGCCGGCGCGAGGGCGAAGCCATGGCAGCCGCGCGGCGCGGGGTCAAAGCGGACAGCGACAAGCCGCTGGTGCTCGACACGCTCGGCTGCGTGTTCGCCAGGCTCGGCGCGCACGACGAAGCGCTGCCGCTGTTCGAGCGCGCGGTGAGTGCATCCCCCGAAGCCATCGAGTACCGCTTCAACCTCGCCAGCACTCTGGGCTTCTTCGGGCGCGTCGATGAAGCCGCCGCTCAATATGAAGCGATCATCGCCCGGCAACCCGCCCATGGACGCGCCCATCTTGGGCTGGTCGGATTGCACCGCTCGACCACGGCGGGTCAGGCACAGCGCATCGAAGACGCTCTCCCCATAACGCAGGACCCGGTCGAACGCGTGCGCCTGCACTACGCCGCCGCCGCCGTGCTGGAGAACGCGGGCGAGGCCGACCAGTGCTTCGCGCACCTCGCCAGCGGCAACGCCATCCACCGCGCCGCGCTCGCCTACGATTTCAGCGCCGACGAAGCGGTGTTTGACGCCATCCGCCGCGCGTTCAGCCGCGAACTCCCCCTGCTTACAGACAGCACGGTCGTCGATGCGCCACTGTTCGTCGTCGGTTTGCCGCGCACCGGTACCACGCTGGTCGATCGCATTCTGTCGTCGCATCCCGCCGTAACGTCGGCAGGCGAGCTTCAGGCCATGCCGCTCGCGGTCAAGCAGTTGTCGCAAACGCGCTCGCGGCTCGTACTTGATCCGGCCACGGTCGAGGCGCTTGCCGGTCGCTCGGCCCACGCGCTCGGCGAACTTTACCTCACCCGTGCCCGCCAGAACGCCGGCGCTGCGTCGGCGCGCTTCACCGACAAGTTTCCGCTCAATTTTCTCTATATCGGCTGGATCGTCCAGGCTCTGCCCAACGCCAACATCGTCTGCCTCCGACGCGGCGCGATGGACACCGTCTGGAGCAACTTCAAGCACCTGTTCGCCACCGGCTCGCCCTATTACCGCTGGTCCTACGACCTGATGGACACGGCCCACTACGTGCTCATGTTCCAGCGCCTGATGGCCTTCTGGCGCCAGCGCTTTCCCGGTCGGGTGCATGAGGTGAACTACGAGCAGCTTGTGGCCGATCAGGAAACCCAGACGCGGCGGATGCTCGCGCACTGCGGCTTAGGCTGGAACGCGGCCTGCCTCGATTTCCATGCCAACGCCGCCGCCGTCGCTACCCCGAGCGCGCAGCAGGTCCGTCAGCCGATCAACGCACGCGCGGTTGGGCGCTGGCACGATTACGAACGGCAGTTGGACGAGGTCATGGAATTCTTCGTCGCGAAGGGCATCCCGCTCGATTGACCGCGCACCCAAGTGAGCCGGTCCCGCCATACGCCAATCGCCCTATCCTCTCCGCACAGGTCTGCGGGCAAGGCGGTCAGCGTTGCCGAAGCGATGGCGACACTGGCGAGGGGGACGCTCTCTCAATCTCTTCGCCAAGTTGCGGGAAAGGCGTTAGCATCGCCACGATGAGATGTTCGCGCCTTTCCCGCAACGTTCTTTCGCTCACGCTGGCTCTCGCGGCGGCTCCCGCCATGGCGGTCCCTCGCGATGTGACGATCACGCGCGACGATTGGGGCATCGCCCACGTCACCGGCAAGACCGATGCCGACGCGGTGTTCGGTGCGATCTACGCCCAGGCCGAGGATGATTTCCCCCGCGTCGAGGCCAACCTGCTCACTGCGCTGGGCCGCACCGCCGAAGCGGACGGCGAGGCCGCGTTGTGGCAGGATTTGCGCCAGCGTTTGTGGATCGATCACGAAGCATTGAAGCGCGATTACGCCGAGTCGCCTGCATGGCTGCGCAAGCTGATGGACGCCTGGGCCGAAGGGCTCAATCACTACATCGCCACGCACCCTCAGGAAAAGCCGCGCGTTATCGCCCGGTTCGAACCGTGGATGGCGCTGTCGTTCACTGAAGGCTCGATCGGCGGCGATATCGAGAAGGCCGGGCTGAGGCCGCTCGCGACCTTCTACGGCGGCACCGTCACTCCGCTGGCGCTCTCGCGCGAAGCAATCCGAGACCGCGAGCCGCGCGGCTCGAACGGTATCGCCATCGCGCCGAAGCTGACGGCCAACGGCAACGCGCTGCTGCTGATCAACCCGCACACCTCGCTGTTCTTCCGTTCGGAACTGGCGATGGAGAGCGGGGAGGGGCTGCATGCCTACGGCGCATCGACCTGGGGTCAGTTCTTCATCTACCAGGGCTTCAACGAACACCTCGGCTGGATGCACACCACCAGCGGTGCGGACAACGTCGACGAATTCGTGGAGAAGGTCACCCGGCAGGGAGACAAGTGGTTCTATGCCCGTGGAGATTCGCTGAAGCCATTCACCGAG
The DNA here is from genome assembly GCF_014196055.1 of Novosphingobium hassiacum. Taxonomy (GTDB): domain Bacteria; phylum Pseudomonadota; class Alphaproteobacteria; order Sphingomonadales; family Sphingomonadaceae; genus Novosphingobium; species Novosphingobium hassiacum. The sequence continues at coordinate 135,596 of NZ_JACICY010000003.1, read as the reverse complement.
AAGCGGGTCACGCTGCGCTTTCGCCAGCCCGACGGCAGCCTTGGCGAGCGTACCTTCACCACCTATGCCAGCGACCATGGACCGGTCGTACGGGACGACAGCCGCGACAAGAGCCGGCAGTGGATCACTCTGTCGCTGATGCACAAGCCGGTCGCGGCGCTTAGCCAGTCGTGGCTACGGACCAAGGCGAAGTCGCAGGCCGAATATCTAAAAGTCGCGACTCTGAATGCCAATTCGTCGAACAACACGCTTTTCGCCGATCGTGCCGGCAACATCGCGCTGCTTATGCCGCAGTTCTCGCCCCGCCGCGATGCCCGGTTCGACTATCGCGATCCGGTCGATGGGGCCAACGCTGCGGCCGACTGGAACGGCGTTTATAGCGCGAAGGAGCGGCCGGACATCTTCAACCCGTCGTCGGGCTGGCTCTACAACTCCAACGATGCGCCCTGGCGTGCGGCGGGCGAGGGGACGCGCGATCCGGCGCGCTATGCCGCCACCTTCGATCAGGTCGGGGCCAACCCGCGCGGCGACCACGCGCTTGAATTGCTCGGCATAGCCAAGGGCCTGACCCTCGATAGCCTGCATGCGCTGGCTTACGATCCGCACATGCCGCTGTTCGAACAGCTAATCCCAGGGCTCCCCGACTTGCCTGATGGCGACCCGCTCGCAGGTCCGGTCGCGATGCTCAAGGCTTGGGACCGCCGCTGGTCGGCGCAGTCCGAAGCGATGACGCTCGCCAATTACTGGGGTGATGAGCTGGAAACGACCGTGCGTGCCAGTCTTCGCGCCCACGCCAATGTGTTCGACGAAATGCGCAAGACATCACCCGCCCAGCGCCGTGACGCCCTCCGCCGCGCGGTCGCGCGCATGGACAAGGATTGGGGCGGCTGGAGCGTGCCTTGGGGGCAGGTCAATCGCTACCAGCGCACTGGCGCCGCCATCGTCCAGCCCTTCGCCGACGACAAGCCCAGCCTGCCCGTAGTGTTCGCGTCGGCCCGTTGGGGCTCGCTCGCCTCGTTCGGCGCGCGACAGTATCCCGGCACGAAGCGCTGGTACGGCACCAGCGGCAACAGCTTCGTCGCCGTCGTCGAATTCGGTGCGCGCGTAAAGGCGATGGCGGTCTCCTCGGGCGGTGCCAGCGGGCGCGAGAGTTCGCCTCACTTCAATGATCAGGCCGCACTCTATGCCAGCGGAAAACTGCGCCCTGTCTATTTCTATGCAAGCGACCTCGCAGGCCACGTAGAGCGCAGCTACAAGCCCTGAAGCGCGGCCAGGTCGTCCGGCGTATCGACATCGAGCGCCAGTGCCGGGTCAAGCGTCACCGCAGACGCATCGCGCAACAGCGCCCCTGCACCGCGGTCGCCATCCAGCGCCTTCAGCGCCGCAAACCGCCGCGCGCCGAACATTGCCGGAACCATCGTCACGTTACCCACGCGCGTTCCGACCCGGTCGCCGTCGAAGTGTTCGAGCAGCCTTTGGAAATGTTCGATCGTCACCAGCGGCATGTCGGCGAGCGCGATCAGCGCCGCATCCTCATGGTCCAGCGCGGCGATGCCCATCGCGATAGATCGCGACAGCGGCGCGTCCACTGGATCGAGCAACAGCCGCTCGAACCCAGGCAGCTCAGGTGTCGCGGTTGAGCAGACCGCGATGTGCCGTGTAAACGCCATTGCGGCGAGCCGGTCCGCAGCATGACGGGCAAGCGGCTTTCCCGCCAGGTCCGCCCCCAGCTTGGCCCCGCCGAACCGCGAGCCGCGCCCGGCAGCAAGCAGGATCAGCGCAGTCACTTTGCCTCGGCGGTCTGCAGCGGGCGTCCCATCCAGTGCGTCCAATGCGCCAGCGCGTTGTAGTCGGCCACGATCTCGGCCAGCACCGAAATCGCCAGCGTCGCAGGATCACGCGTTGCCGGGATCAGCCCGATGTGGCCACGAAGAGCCTTGATCCGCTCGGCGCTTACACCCGCCTCCGCAAGGGCCGCAAGCCGCGTGGCATGGGTGCGGCGACTGCCGATCGCACCGGTATAGAATGCCCGCAGGCCGAGCGCCTCGGGCAGCAGATGCTCCTCCCAATCACGCCCGTGGAACAGAAAAATGACAGCGGTCCACGGATCGCTCTCGATTGCGGGCAAGGTCTTGCGCGAGGTCAGCTGCGTCACGGCCACGTCCTGCGCGGTCAGCAATGCCGCGTCGGACTCATCGGGCGTGTACGCATCGATCTGCGCTCCGAACGCCGCGCCAAGCCGCGCGAAGGCGGTCAGTTCCTCGCCCTGCCCAAGCACGACAACGCGCAACGGCGGCTGATAGGCGTGGACGAGCGATTTGCCATCCCACGCACGTGGCAAGGCCTCACTCGCCCGCTCCACACCATCGCAATCCAGCACGAGCGCGACCGAACAGCGCTGTTCGAGCGCCGCCAGCACCTCGCCAATCGCCGCCGGATCGGGGCGCGGGGTGAACAGCAGGTCTATCCCGCCGCCGCATGGCAGGCGCAAGTCGATGTAGGGTGATCCGACGCCGTAGCGCACCACGCGGCCCCAGCTCTCGTCCAGCGTTTCAAGCGCCTCGGCAACCACCGCGTCCTCGATGCACCCGCCCGAGAACGATCCGATGCGCCTCCCGTCGGCCGCAACCGCCATCTGTGCGCCAACCGCACGCGATGAGCCGCCTTCGATCGCGACCAGCGTTACGATGACGCAGGGCACGCTTTCGCTAGCGCGCTCGGCCAGAAAGCGGAGGATATCAACAGGTGTTGTGGCGATCATGCGCGCGGGGCTATATCATCTCCAGCGGCAGACGGCGATGACGCTTTCCGGTCGTGGCGTAAATCGCATTTGCCAGTGCCGGGATGACCGGGGGCAGGGCCGGTTCGCCCAATCCAGTCGGCGGGAAATCGGTCTTGAGAAACTCCACGGCGATCTCGCGCGGTACCGCGTCGATCCGCATCAGCGCGAAGTCGCCGAAGTTCTCGGCGGTGATCGCACCCATTTCCTGCACCAGTTTCTGCCCGATCATCGCCTGGCCCAAGCCTTCGATCGCCGCCCCCTGCGCCTGATGCAAGGCATTGATCGGGTTGATGATCTGCGACCCGACGTCGCCCGCCATCCACACCTTGTCGATCTTCACCACGCCATCGGAAACGCCGATATCGACGACTTCGGCGAAATAGCCGAGATGGCTGAAATAGAACCCGAAGCCGCGCCCCTTCTGGCGGCCCTTCCACCCGGCGTTTTTGCACACCGCGTCGATCACGGCGCGCGCTCGTCCGGTATGAAAGGCCACGCGCTCGCCCGGAATCTCGCGCGGCGCGCCCAGCGTGCGCCGCATCAGTTCGGGCAGATCGATGCCGGCAGCCTCGGCGACCTCGTCCATGAATGACTGGAACACGAACGACATCGCGTTCGAGCTCGGCGCACGCAGCCAGCCCGTCGCAAGGTTGGTCGCCATGTAGCTGACGTCCAGATCGACGTTCGGTACGACCGGCGCGGGATATTCGGTGATCGCCATCTGCGCCGCGCGGATCGGCTTGCCGTCCTTGCCGAAGGTGACAAAGTGGTTCTTGAGCGCCACCAACGCGCCGCCAGCGTCCAGCCCGGCGGTAAACCGATGCCACCCGGCAGGCCGGTAGAAATCGTGGCGGAAGTCGTCGGTCCGGTCGTACAGCACCTTGACCGGCTTGCCCGGCAGCGCCTTGGCCGCCTGTCCCGCGATGACCATGTAATCGTTCATCAACCGCCGACCGAAGCCGCCGCCCATGCGCGTCAGATGGATCGTCAGATCGTCGGGCGACAGCCCGCAGAGCTTGGCAGTCTCGGCCCGGCCCTGTCCGGGGTTCTGGCTCGGCACCCAGATCTCCAGCTTGCCATCCTTGAACAGCGCGGTGCAATTTTGCGGCTCGAGCGAGGCATGCGCGAGAAACGGATAGTCGTAGTCCGCCTTGATCACTTTGGCCGCCTTGGCCAGCGCCGCATCGGCATCGCCGGCCTTGAACAAGCTCGCCTGCGGAGTTTGCGCGAATAGCGCGGCCGCGTCCTTCTCGTACTTCGCGGTCGAGAACCCGGTGACGGCAGCATCGTCCCACTTCACCACCAGCTTCTCGCGCGCCTTGCTCGCCTTCCACCAGCTGTCCGCCACGATCAGTAGCGTGTCGGTCTTGCCCTCGGGCACGAATCCGCTGTTGACTGCAATCACCGCAATCACGCCGGGGATCGCCTTGACTGCCGCATCGTCAAACGAGGCAACCGTCCCGCCGTGCGCCGGACACTTCATCACCGCCGCGTGGACCATGCCTGGCACGCGGGTGTCGATGCCGAACAGTGGTTCGCCCTTGACGATCTTGGGCACGTCCACGCCCATCTTGGACTGGCCGATGATTGTGAATTTGGCCGGGTCCTTCAGCGCAACCTTGGCGAGATCCGGCGCAGCCTCAGCCGCCGCAGCCTTGCCCAGCGACGCGTAGGTCAGGCTCTTGCCGCTCGCCTTGTGCAGCACCGCGCCCCGCGCCGTCGTCAGCGCCCCAGCATCGACGCCCCACTGCTTTGCCGCCGCCGCGACCAGCATCGCCCGCGCGCCCGCGCCGACCTGCCGCATCGGCAGCCAGTTGCGCGGCGTAGCGGTGCTTCCGCCTGCGACTTGCGGCCCATAGAGCTTTTCGTCAGCGTCGGTCTGCTCGATCCTGACCTGCTCCCACGCCAGATCCATCTCCTCGGCGATCAGCATCGGCAGCATGACCTTCACGCCCTGGCCGATCTCGGGATTCTTCGCGCCGATGGTGACCGTGTTGTCCGCGTTGATCCGCACAAAGGCGTTGAGCACGTCGGGCGCGGCACCGGGCGCCGCCGCTGCAAGCGTGAGTGACGCGTCCAGCGTCAGCACTACGCCACCGGTCAGCGATGCCACCATGAAGGAACGACGGTTCAGGACTGCTGCATTGTTCATGCGACCTGCTCCCCATCGGCAGCATCGAACAGCGCAACTTCCGCCGGAAGACCTGCCGCCTGCCGGATCGCCGCGCGAATCCGCAAATAGGTCGAACACCGACAGATATTGCCGCTCATCCAGCCGTCGATATCCTCGGCGCTCGGCTTGGCATTCTGCTTGAGCAGCGCGGTGGCGGACATGATCTGGCCCGCCTGACAGTACCCGCACTGCGGCACGTCGAGCGCGACCCACGCGTCGGTCACGCGTTTGCCGATGGCGCTAGCGGCAACGCCTTCGATCGTCGTGATAGCCTTGCCTGCCGCGTCCGAAATCGGCGTCTGGCATGATCGTACGGCCTCTCCGTCAAGGTGCACCGTACACGCCCCGCACAGGCCCGCGCCACACCCGAACTTGGTCCCGGGCATGTCGAGATCCTCGCGCAGCACCCACAACAGGGGCTTGTCCGCGTCGGAATCGACCACGCGCTTGCGTCCGTTCACGGTGAGAGACACGCTCATCGCATTGTATCCTTAGATTTTTCTGGGCACGGCACGGCGGAAATCCCTCGCGCAGCCCCGCTCGGTCGAGAATCTGGACAGCCATCAAGCTGGGGTCAAGCGCCTTGTTGAGACGCACGGTGGCGCGAGCTCGACCTTGGTGTTATGCGCTGCCCATGGCTGCCAGCCCGGACACTCCCGCACCCGATCTTCCGTCTGCCCCGCGACCCGGCACCTACGTGCGCGGTACTGAGACGGTGGACGCGATCATCAAGGCGGCAATGCGCGTCCTGATCGACGAAGGCGCTGGCGCATTTACCATCCGCCGCATCGCTGCCGAATGCGGGATGAAGGTCGGCAACGTCAGCTATCATTTCCCCAAGAAAGAGCAGCTGATTCAGGTCCTGCTCGACGACATCCTGCAAAGCTACGGCAAGGTGCTCGACCGCACCGTGCGCCAGCCGGGCCTCGATGCCGAGGAACGTCTGCGCCTGATCATCGTGCTGTGTCTCGACGATATCGCAGGAAAGCGCACCACGCGCCTGTTCACCGAACTGTGGGCGCTGGCCAATCACAGCGCCTTCGTCGACGATCGCGTGCGCGTGTTCTACCACAGCGTCCACGACACGATCGCCGAATACGTCGCCGAGCTTAATCCTGCGCTGAACAGTGAAGAGGTGCGCTCGGTCGCGATTTTCATCAGTGCTTCGATGGAGGGTTCGACTCCGTTCCTGGGCTATGAAAAACCCTGGGCGAGCAGGATGCGGGCGTTTACCGCGATTGCGGTACACTCGCTGGTACACATGGCCAAGACCATTACCCCGCAGGAAATTGCAGGCATGGTCGACCGCTCCTGATCTCGCGCTCTTTCGCAACTGCAAACAAGGTGCTTGACTGACACTGGACGTACGTCAAGACTTGCCGCGTACAGGCAAGGGGGCCGTTATGACTCTGGGTCAAGCCAAGTTGGCGGGAATGCTTTTGGCAAGTGTGATAGCAGGGGCGTTCGCGGCACCTGTCCTTGCCGAAACCGGTGAGGCCGAGGAAGCGACGGTCATGACCATGGACGCGCCGAAATCCGGCTGGTTCTTTGTGCGCGGTGGCTGGGGCTCCAATGGGTCGAGCATCTTCGATTCCGCTACCGGCAAGATGGTCGGCATGATCGCCACCGGGCGCGATTCCGACCTCGGGATCGATCCTGCCGGCAAGGCCTATTATGTCGCCGAAACCATCTGGTCCAAGGGCAACCGCGGCACGCGGCAGGACATGGTCTCGGTCTATGACGCGAAAACGCTGAAACTGCTCACCGAAATCCCCACGCCGGGGCGTCTGGTCATCGGCGGGCTCAAGACCAACTTCGTCATCACCGACGACGGCAAGACCGCCTACGACTACAATTTCGACCCAGCCTCGTCGGTCAACGTGATCGATCTGGTCAAGCGCAAGTTCGTACGCGCGATCGAACTGCCCGGTTGCGCCAACATCATTCCCAACCCCGGCGTCGGTTTCTCATCACTGTGCGCCGATGGCACGCTGGCGACCGTCGCGATCAAGGGCAGCACACAGGAAATCACCCGGACCGAACCGTTCTTCGACGCCGCGGCCGACCCGATTTTCTCGAACTTCGCCTATGATCGCAAAAAGAAGCAGGCGGTGTTCCTTACCTACACCGGCCTGATCAGCGTCGCTTCGATCGGCGCAAAGCCAACCATCGGCGCCCCTTTCTCGATCCAGCAGGCAGCGGGTCTGCGCGTCGCCGATACCAAGCCGCTCGACATCAACTGGTACCCGGGCGGCATGCAGGTCATGGCGCTCCACCGGCCCACGGCTACGCTTTACGTGCTTATGCACAAGGGTGAATACTGGAGCCCCAAGGAAAGCGCAGAGGAAATCTGGGCGGTCGACCTTGCCACGAAGAAGGTCACCAAGCGCTTTCCGATCAAGGACGGCGGCGGCAACATCGAGATCACGCAGGACGATGCCGCGATGATCATGGTCACCGACAACAAGAACAACGCCCGCGTGATCGATTCGAAAACCGGCGAGATCAAGCACACCATCGAAAACGCCGGTGGCGGCCACATCACCGTCGTGGAGCCGATGTGAGCGCGCTCCTGCCATCCGCGCTTGCCGTGACCGGCGGCGCGGCGGCGATCGGGGTCGGGCTGGTGTTTCTGACTGCGTCGGTCGCAAAGCTGCGTAGCCGCGCGCTGTTTCCCGGCGTCGTCGCCAATTACCGCCTGCTCCCCGATGCTCTGGTCGCGCCGGTTGCAACCTCGCTCCCGTTCACCGAACTCGCCACAGGCATTGCGCTCATCGGCGGATCACGTCTCGCTGCAGTGCCCGCGATCGCCATGCTGCTGGTTTTCGCCGCCGCAATGGCGGTCAACATCGGGCGAGGGCGGGCTCACATCGATTGCGGCTGCGGCCGCTCCGAACTGCGCCAGCCGCTCAGTCGCGCGCTCGTCGTCCGCAACATCGTACTGGCACTACTGCTCGTCCCTACGCTGGCGACGACGCCCGCGTTCGGATCGGCCGAATGGCTGATTTCGCTGGCCGGCGGCCTCGCGCTCTATCTCCTGACGCACCTCGTCAATGCGCTTTCGGCGCTCGCCAGCGGCCCGCTTGCCGCCATGGAAAGGAATTCCCGATGATGACCGCACTCATCGTCAGCCAGGTCATATCCTGGGTCGTCATCCTCGGGCTGGTCCTGACCCTGCTCGCACTCGCCCGGCAGGTCGGCGTGCTGCACATGCGCGTTGCTCCGGCAGGTGCGCTCACGACCAACGCCGGCCCCGCAGTCGGTGGCAAGGCCCCCGTCGTGCCGGCACACACGCTCGACGGCAAGGACGTCATCGTCGGCGGACCGTCGGCCAGCACGCCGCTGCGCCTGCTGATGTTCGTCTCGGCCACATGCCCATTGTGCAAGGGCCTGATCCCGGTCGCGCGATCGTTCGCGCACGACGAACGGCTCGACCTGACTTTCGTCGGCGATGACGACGCATCGGCGCAGCACAAGATGATCGCCGCGCACGGCCTCGAAAGCTACCGCTTCATCAACGGACCCGAAGTCGGCCAGGCCTTCGAAATCGGCAAGCTGCCATACGCCGTGCTGCTCGATGCCGACGGCACGATCCTCTCGAAGGGTCTCGTCAACAGCCGCGAACATCTCGAAAGTCTGATCGTGGCACATGAGATGGGCGTCGCGACCGTGCAGGACTACATTTCCGGGCTCAACAAGGTTCAGGCCGCCTGAGCGCGGGACGAGAAGGGGGCATTTTCATGACCAAGTTCAATCCCGACGCGATTGGCGAAAACCTGCTGCGCCGCTTCGCCGGTCGCACCTCCCGCCGCGGCATCCTTTCACGCCTCGGCCTCGCCCTGGTCGCAGCACCGGTATTCCCGCTGCTGCCGGTCAGCCGCGCCGAGGCCGCAAAGCCCGATCGCACGCCCGAGGCCAAGACCGCGTTTGCACGCAACGCGCAGACGAAGGACGACACCAAGTGCGATTACTGGCGCTACTGCGCAATTGACGGCACCCTGTGCACCTGCTGCGGCGGTGGGATACATTCGTGTCCGGCTGGCTCCGAACCCTCGCCGGTGTCGTGGGTCGGATCGTGCATCAATCCCGATGATGGCAAGGCCTACATGATCGCCTACCGTGATTGCTGCGGAAAGCCCTCCTGCGGGCAGTGCGGTTGCGACAACACCGACCGCGCGACGCAGTTGTACCTCCCGCAGCTCAACAACAACGTCATCTGGTGCTTCGGCACGAGCAGCATGGAATACCACTGCTCGACCGCGATGATGATCGGCGCGGCCTGATCCGGAACCATGCGGCTGATCGCCCTTGCCGCAGGTGTCGCTGCGCTGTCCGTGTTGGCGCCTGCGCTCGCGGCAAAGGACGATCCACGTGCTGCCACGGTGGCGCGAGGATTGGCGGCGCTGGTCGATCCTGAATTGGCGCGCGCCGACTATGTCGAGCACTGCGCCGGGTGCCACGGCGTGCAGGGCATCTCGGCCCCGGCAAAACTGCCCGAATTGCGGGGCCGGGTCGGCTACATGATGTGCACGCCTGATACCCGCGCCTATCTGCTGCGCCTGCCCAACATCGCCAAGAGCCGCCTGACCGACAACGCGCAACTGGCAGACATGCTCAACTTCATGGTCTTCGCGATCGGCGGCGATAGCGTGCTGCCCGGCACCAAACCCTTCACCGCCGCCGAAGTCGGTCACGAACGCCAGTTCGCGCTTACCTCGGCATCGCTGGTTACCGAGCGGCGTCGTCATGTCGAAACCGCGATCCGCAAATGCGGTGCGCCAGCCTCCTTCCGCGATTTCTACAAACCGCGCTGACGCCGATGTGCCCGATGGGGGGTTTAAAGTTCGGGTTCGGACGATTAATTTGCGCAGCCATTGGCACGGCTGGCTGGGAGATTTTCGCGCTGGTCGAGTGATGGTCAACGAAGGATTGCGGACTTTCGATCGACCGAATCGATTTCCGATGAGCGCTCGGCGGGTCGCGCGAAGCCCGAGACATGCCCCGTGCCAGCCCATAAGGCTAAGGTCTTGCCGAAACGGAACTGGTTCCAGCCTGAATGGATCGGACTGTAAAACTGCGACGCCTTGTCCGCGCTCCCCGTAACTAGCAGCAGTGTAAGTATTTTGCGCAAGCCTCACACCACGCCATGTCCGGCCGTAGTCGAGATTGCTCATAAGCGGTGCTTTCTCTCCTTTTGTGCGGCAGGAACCGGATTACCACCCGGAACGTAGTCGCAAAAGCAACGGGCAACATCGTGTATGGACGGTTGCCCTACACCGAGGGAAAGACCATCACCATGCAAGCGACGGCAAGAGCGTTGGAAGATGTCTGCGAGAGCCTGACGGAAGCGCTCGATGACCTGGATATTCACGGACAGGCGATGGCGGCACTCCATCTGGCCATGGCGGTGGATTGCCTGCGCGCCAGCATGTCGGCTGAAGACGATAATCGCTCGGTACAGGTGGATGCGCGGCCTCAGTTGCGACTGGTTGCATCGTCGTGACCTGACAGGCGCAGGCGTGCGCCCACTTCTCGAACGCAGAGCGGGGGCAGAAATGTCCCCGTTTTTTGTGGTCACGTTTCGGCTCCGAATTCGCGCGCCTATCAAGGTCAGTGTCGGCGGGAACGAGCATGCGTCCGCGCTAGTATTTGGCGCCCCCCGATACTGAGCTGAAAGCTCAACTTCTTCGGTAGACAATCCTTCTTTAATGTCTATTATATCAGTTGAGTTTAAGGGTGTTGCAAGACAATCGAATCAGCCACAACCGGGGATCGACCGACGATGACCGAACTTTCCAACGTCCGGAGCAGTACCCTTCCAGACGATGGACGGCACGTTGAGGAAAGCATCGCCTGCGTACGCGAGGCCCTGACCGGGCTGCGTTATGGCAATGTTTCACTGACCGTCCACGAAGGCCGGGTCGTACAGATCGACGTTACCGAAAAGCGACGGCTCAAGCCGAACTGATCGGGCAGCAGCAAACAAAGAACAACCGAGCCGCCGACCGGTCATCCGGAAGCGTAGCCCCGACACCATCATGAGGTCATCAATGAAAGTCCGTCACTTGCTCGCTGCGGGGGCAGCTTCCCTTGCGCTCGTCTCACATGCAAACGCAGCCGAAACGCCAATCCCGGCCGCCCCGTCATCCGACGCTGAAGCAACCGCCGACCCGCAGACCACTTCGGTCGGCACCGGCGCGAGCGACAGCGGCGCCATTGTCGTCACTGCGCGCCGTCGCTCGGAAACCGCACAAAGCGTTCCGCTTGCCATTTCCGTGGTCGGCGGTGAACACATCGACAGCACCGGCAGCTTCAACGTCGGCCGGCTCCAACAGCTAACACCGACGCTGCAGTTCTACTCGTCCAACCCGCGCAACACTGCGGTCAACATCCGCGGCCTCGGCGTACCATTCGGCCTGACCAACGACGGCATCGAGCAGGGCGTCGGCATCTACATCGATGACGTCTACAATGCGCGCGTCGCCTCGGCCACGTTCGATTTCCTCGACGTGAAGCAGATCGAAGTGTTGCGCGGGCCGCAGGGCACGCTCTACGGCAAAAACACTACTGCCGGCGCGATCAACATCACCACCAACCAGCCGACCTTCGACTTCGAAGGCAAGGCCGAGGTCAGTGTCGGCAACTACAACTTCGTCCAGGCCAAGGCCGCCGTTTCCGGCCCGCTGACCGATACTCTCGCTGCACGTTTCGCGGTATCCTCGACCAATCGTCGCGGCACGATCTATAACGTCAAGACCAACCAGGACATCCAGAGCCAGGACAACCTCGGCCTGCGCGGTCAGTTGCTATTCAAGCCGAGCGACATCTTCACCATCACGCTCGCGGGTGACTACAGCGAACAAGACGCCACCTGCTGCGGCTCGGTCTACGTTCGCACCGGCCTGACCCAGCGTGCGCTCAACCGCCAGTACGCCGCGCTAGCTGCCGCGCAGAACTACGCAGCACCCAGCACAAACCCGTTCGACCGCGTGACAGATCTCGATTCACCGCTTCAGGCAGGCAACAAGATCGGCGGCGCATCGATCAAGGTGAAGTGGGACGTGGGTCCGGGCACGCTGACATCGGTCACCGCGTGGCGCTTTTGGGACTGGAAGCCGCAGAACGATCGCGACTTCACTGGCCTGCCGATCGTCAGCAAGTCGCAGAACCCGTCGCAGCAGGATCAGTACACGCAGGAGTTGCGTTACAACTACAGCGGCGACCGGCTCGACTTCGTGCTCGGCGCATTCGGCTTCTACCAGCGCATCGACACGCAGGGCACCGAACAGCACGGCAGCGCCTCCACCAAGTGGAACCTCGCGCCCAGCAATGCGCTCTACAATTCGAACGTGCTGAATGGCCTGACCGCGCGCAATTCGCAGTATCTCAAGAACACCAGTGTCGCGGTCTATGGTCAGGCAAGTTTCAAGCTGACGCCTGAACTGACCCTGCAGCCCGGCCTGCGCGTTAACTACGACAAGAAGGACGGCTTCTACCAGCGCCGCGTGTTCGACATCGCGGGCAACGAAATCCTGCTCAGCAGCCCCAGCACGCCGACGAAGACCGCGCAGCTCGGCATCTTCACGCCGCAGGAGATCGCGCCAAAGTTCAGCGACTGGAATTTCAGCTACGATTTCACTGCCAGCTACAAGGCGGCCGAGGGAATCCTGCTCTACGCGACGTACGCCAAGACCTTCAAATCGGGCGGCATCAACCAGAACGGCGTACCCACCGACACCGCCAACAACCCGATCCTTGCGTCCGCCACGGTAAAACCTGAATCGGTGCGCCACTACGAAGCGGGCATCAAGACCGAGTTTCGCGACCTGAACGCAATCCTCAACGTCGCGATCTTCCGTACCGACATCAAGGACTACCAGGCCAACGTCAACAACGGCCAGTTCGGCGTGTTGCGGGGTTACCTCGCCAACGCAGGCGCAGTGCGCTCGCAAGGCGTGGAGGCCGACTTCTCGGTCCGCCCGAACGAACGCTTCAACACGTACATCAATGCAGCCTACACCGACGCCACCTACCGCAAGTTCGTCGACGCGCCATGCCCGCCTGAGCTGTCGGGCGGCACCGTCGCCACTGGAGCGCAGGTTCCGGGAGCTGCCGGAACTCCCGGCGGGCTCAGCCCCGCAAACTGCGACATCTCGGGCCAGCGCCTGCCGGGCGTGTCCGAATGGTCGGTCTCGTGGGGCTTCGAAGCCAACGCCCCGGTCGACTTGTTCAAGCAGGACGGCTTGGTCTACCTCGGCTACGACGGCAGCTATCGCTCAAGCTTCTCGTCGAACCCGTCGCCGTCTGCCTACACGCAGGTTGCCGGGTACTCGCTGTCGAACTTCCGCCTCGGCTTCCGGACCGACAGCGGCTTCGACATCTACGGCTTCGTCCGCAATGCATTCGATCAGGACTACTTCGAGCAGCTGTTCGTCGGTCCCGGCAACACCGGCCTGATTGCAGGTCTGCCCGGCGATCCGCGCACGTTTGGTCTCACCGTCCGCACGGCGTTCTGATTCCCTCTATCGGATGCTTGTGCGCGCGGAGGGTCGGTGGAGCAGTCCACCGGCCCTTCTGCTTTCGCACGCGGCCGAGTATTTCCGCAAAAGGGTGACCGATGCGCTGCGCATGGACAAGCCGCCAGATCGTGGTTCATAACCCACGCATCCATGGGGAACACCGATCGATGACCACACTGCACCCGGCGCGCTACTCGCTGACGGCAATCATCCTGCACTGGGCGATAGCCGCGCTGCTGCTTTTGCAGATCGGCTTGGGCTGGGGGCTGGAAGATCTGCCCAAGGGCGTCGCGCAATTCGCTGGCTTCCAGTTCCACAAATCGATCGGCATCACGATACTGGTGCTCAGCCTCGCGCGTCTCGGCATACGCCTGGTCAAGCCGCGTCCCGCGCCAGTGCAGGACAGCAAGCCGCAGATGTGGCTCGCCAGCGCCGTTCACTTCCTGCTCTACGTCGTGATGATCGCTGGCCCGCTGACCGGATGGATCATCATTTCAACCTCGAAGATCCGCCTGCAGACGATGCTGTTTGGCACGATACCCTTGCCCGATCTGCCCGTCGGCCGCGCATTGCACGAGCCCGCCGAGAGCCTGCACGGGGCAATCGGCACGGTCGGCTTCGTGCTGATCGTGCTCCACATCGCCGGAGCGCTCTACCACCACTTCAAGCGCGAGGACGTCATCGGGCGAATGCTTCCCGCAGGCATCGCCACGCATAAGGGCATCGGCGTCGCAGCCTTGATCGCCATCGTGCTCGGAGGCATCGCTGTCGTTGCCGGTCGCACGATGTCGTTTGGTGCCTCGCCGCAACCTGTTGCCGCTCCCGTCGACGCGCCTGCCAGCGAAGTTGCCGTTGAGCCAAGCGAAGACGCTCCGCTACCGAGCCCGTCAGCCATTGCATCGGACGTCGCCATCACCGCCAAGGCCACGCCGTGGAAGCTGGAGCAGGGTGGCCGCCTCGGCTTCACCACCAGCTATACGGGCGATGCGATCAAGGGCAGTTTTTCACGCTGGAACGCCGCTATCGTGTTTGATCCTGCCGACCTTCCGGGTTCGTCGATCAAGGTCACCATTGACCTCGCCTCGGTCGAAAGCGGCGATGGCCAGCGTGACGACATGCTGAAAAGCGACAGCTTCTTCGGTGTCGCCACCAGCCCCAACGCGCAGTTCACATCGACCTCGATCCGCGAGGCCGGGGCAGGGCGCTACCTCGCCAGCGGCACGCTGTCACTACACGGCAAGACCCGTCCGATGACGGTGCGCTTCAACCTCAGGATCGACGGTGATCGCGCTACTGCCAGCGGCAGCGCGACGCTCCCGCGCCTCGCATTCGGCGTCGGGCAAGGGGAGTGGTCGTCAACCGAACAGATACCGGACGCCGTCGCGATAGAGTTCAGCCTGCGCGCGAGACGGCAACCTTAACGGGTCAACCGCCCAAAGAAGAAGTCGGAATAACTGCGCGCCCACTGCTCGGTGTCTGCCCTGTCGAACGCTCGCGCGCTGCCCATCAGCCGGATATGGCCGAGCAATCCCTCCATCCAGAACCGCGCCGCGAGCGGAAAGTCCGTGATACTGACATCGTCCCTCGCAGCGGCCCCGCGCAGTTCGGTCTCGATGCTTAACAGTGCGTTCTCGAACATGGCGTGGCGATAGTTGACCTGGCAATCGCCGAACTCCTGATCGCACCAGTCGAGCAGCCGCTCCATCATCAGGCCGTCAGGCGAAAGCATCATTTCCACCACCGCCACCGCGCGATGGCAGAAAGCTTCGATCAGCGGCAGGTCCGCGCCGATCGACATCACCGAGACCCGGCGCTGTTCGACCTTATGCTTCAGCAGGGCATCGAGGAACGCCTGCTTGCCGGTGAACCGACTGTAGATGGTGGCTTTGCCGATGCGGGCGTGGCGTGCGATGCGGTCGAAGGTAAATCCGTCGAAGCCATGCTGTGCAAGCACTTCCCAGCCGGCCTCGAGAATGCGCACAGGCAGACGCTGCGCTTCTTCGAGTGAGGGACGTCCACGGCGACTTGCGGCAGCGCCCTCAATTTCAATGCATTCGTCGTCAGTGCAGAGTGGGTTCAGCGGCCTGAATGGGTCGAACGTTGCGGGCGGCTTCATGATTGGTATCCCGCTCGCACGCGAGATGTGCGTCGACGCGACGGAAAGGGCAATTCATTTCCAAGCCTTCGCGATATGCCTGCCACAAACGGCGGCTCGCCTCGGTCAACCAGTTCATCCATCCCACCTTTCCGCCTTTGCGGCGTTTGGTGGGGATAAAGTGCCTCAGCCAGTGGCAGAGTCAATATGCTATAAATTGGACGAAACCGGCTCATTTCTGCGCCTCCGCAGCCTGCCAGCCAAGCCCAAGCGCCTTCTCGACCGCAACGAAAGCGGTCGTCAGATCGGCCTGCGCACCCGCCGCCGCCATCGACAGTTGCAGCGCCTGCCGCTCCGACGTCAGTGCGTCGCTGCGACCGACTGTGCCGGCGGTCAAACGCTGGTTCTGCAACTGCACGGTGCGCTGTCCGCGCTGCTCGGCATCGACTGTGCGAGCAAAAGTAACGCGTTGCGCCCCGAACCGCGCCAGCGATCCCTCGGCATCCTGCAGCGCCGCCAACACCGTCCGCCGGTAGTTGGCTTCGGCTTCGGCATAGGCACCCTTGGCCGCATCGACCTGCCGTTCGGCACGTCCGCCATCGAACAGAGACCACTTCAGCCTGGGCAAGGCGATCCCGACGATGTTCGACGGATCGAGCACATCGCCGATGTTCTGCCCACCCAGCCCGAGAATGCCAAGGAAGCTGATCGTCGGAAATTTCGCGGCAACCTGCACGCCGACGTCCGCATTTGCCGCCGCAAGCTGACGCTCGGCCACACGGATGTCGGGTCTGCTGCGCAGCATCAGCGCAGGATCGCCGATGCTCACTTGCACTGGCGGCAGCGGCACCGGGGCAGGGGTCGCCAGCAACCCGTCAAGCGCTCCCGGCTCCTTGCCCGTCAGCACTGCGAGCTGATCGGTGAGCACGACGATCTCAGCGCCTGTTTTGGCTAGGTCCGCCTCGCTTGCAAAAGCCTGCGCCTCGGCAGCGTTAAGCGGCTGCGCAGGCGCCGTGCCTGCTCCAAGTCGTTCGCGCGCCAAACCCACCAGAGCACGGTCGATCGCCACCTGGCGCTGCTGCAATCCTTGCATTGCCTGCCGCGCGCGCAAACCGACATAGGCGCGCGCAATTTCGGCCGACAGCGTCACCCGCGCGTCGGCCACCCCGGCCTCGGCCGCCTCGGCGCGCGCTGAGGCGGCCTCGACCTTTCGCCGCGTCCCGCCGAACAGGTCGATCTCCCAACCCGCGTCGAACCCCAGGTTGTAGGCGTTGATTTCGTCGCGCCCGCTTCCGTTGCCGACGATATTGCCAGGCACATTGATGTAGGGTGCAGAAAACGACGTGCCCAAGGTCGGCAGCACCGCCGTCTTGTTCGCCGCCAAAGACGCCCGCGATTGCGCCACGCGCGCGTTGGCCGCAGCCAGCGTCGGCGAATCCGCCAGCGCCGCCTCGACCAGCTGGTTTAGCACCGCATCGTTCAGGCTCTCCCACCAGCGTGCTGCAGGTGCCTGCACCAGCGCATCGCCGCCGCGCAGGAAGCCCCCGCGTACGACCGCCTGTGGTGCGCTCTGCGGCGCTCCGGCATAGTCCGGCCCCACCGTAGTGCAGCCCGAAAGCAGCGCGGCCACAGCCAGACTCAGCGACGCGGGACGGATCGATCGAATTGCAGTCATCAGTGCGCAGCCTTCGCGTGATAGCCCTTGGGAAGCGGGCGCAGGAGCAGGACCAGCGGTGCGACGACCAGCAAGGCAATCGTCAGCGCCATGAAATCGTCGTTGAACGCCATGACCAGCGCATCGCGCAGGACCATACCGTCGAGCGAGCGCATCGCCATGGCGAGGCCATCAGGCCCGCCGCCCGAGGTCATCACCTGCTGGCTGACCCAGTCCTGCAGACCCACATCGTTCGCACCAAGCGCGCTGTGGATCGTCCAGCGATGGAACTCCCAGCGTTCATCCTGCAGCGTGGCCAGCAATGCCAACCCGACCGAACCACCCAGGTTTCGCCCGGCGTTGAACAGGCCGGCGGCATCGCTCGCTTCCTCGATGGAAACCGAACTGATCGCCGCCTGATTGAGGAACATCATGCAGAACACGGTGCCAAGGCCGCGCAGCAACTGCGAAATCACGAAATCTTCGCCCCGCGACTGGGCGGTCAGCGCCACATCGAGATAGCAGCCTGCGGCAAGCAAAAGCACGCCAGCACCCACGATCAGCCGCAGGTCCACACGTGCGATCATAAGCGGGAACAGCGGCATCATCAGCAGCGCGGGAATGCCCGACAGGAAGACGACCTTGCCCGCCTGCATCGCGTTGTAGTCGCCAATTGCGGCCAGAAACTGCGGGATCACGTAGGCAGTACCAAACATCACTGCGCCGAGCACCAGGGACAGGCCGAACACTGCGGCAAAAGCCCGGTTGCGCAACAGCGCCAGTTTGACCACCGGGCGGCTTGCAAAGATCTGGCCCAGCCCGATCATCACGAACCCGACCGCAGCGACGAGCGCCAGCTTCCAGATCAGCGCGGATTCGAACCACTGTTCGCGGTGCCCTTCCTCCAGAAACACGGTCACGCCGCCAAGTCCCAGCGCCATGCCGATCACGCCCAGCCAGTCGGCATTGACCAGCTCGTCCAGTTTCATCCGGCCCTTGGGCAGGCCGACCAGCAGCAGAACGACAAGGATCATGCCGATCGGCACGTTCACGAAAAACGCGTAGTGCCAGCTGAAATTCTCGGTCAGCCATCCGCCGACCAACGGCCCCAGCACCGGCCCCATGATCACCGTCGAACCGAATAGTGCCGTGCCGATCGGCTGTTGCGACTTGGGCAACCGTGTCGCGATGATCGTCAGCGCGGTCGGGATCATTGCCCCGCCGGTAAGCCCTTGACCAACCCGGCCCAAAATCATCATCGTCAGCGATGTCGACAGGCCGCACACCACCGAGAACCCGGTGAACAGGATCGCTGCCATCAGCAGGAAACGCCGCAGCCCGAACACGCGCTCCAGCCAACCGGTCAGCGGGATGATGATGATCTCGGCCACCAGATAGGCGGTCGCGATCCACGTTCCCTCGCTCGCCGATGCGCCGATTTCACCCTGGATCGTGGGCAGCGAGGCATTGACGATGGAAATGTCGAGCGTCGCCATCAGCGACCCGATCGCACCTGCCGCAACGCCCAGCCACGCTGTCAAATCAGCCTTCTCCGGCTGCGCCGGGGGCGGGGGCAAACCCGCTCCGTCGATGGCGGCAGCGTCGCTCACTTGGTCACCGCTTCCTGTTCCTTGCGGATCGCATCGACAGCCGACTTGGCCGACCGCGTGTCGACATCGACATGCAGCGACAGGCCCGGAACCAGCACCTTGCGCGATTCAGGACCGGCGTTGATGCGGATGCGCACCGGCACCCGCTGCACGATCTTGGTGAAGTTGCCCGTCGCGTTCTGCGGCGGGATCAGCGAGAAATTGGCACCTGTGCCCGGTGTGATGCTCTCGACAACGCCGTGGAATTCCACATCAGGCAGTGCATCGGCCTTGATCGTCACCGGCTGTCCGGCGCGCATCAACCCGATCTGCGTTTCCTTGAAGTTCGCCTCGACATAAAGCGCCTGCGTCGGGACGATGGTCATCAGCCGCTGCCCGGGCTGGACGAACTGTCCGACGCGAACGGTCGAATTGCCGAGCCGGCCCGCTGCGGGTGCGACGATCCTGGTAGTACCCAGATCGTTATTGGCCGCATCGCGCTGTGCCTGAGCCGCGCGGATCTGCGCGGTCGACTGGCCGACTTGCGCCCGCGTCGTCGCCACGCGGTCGTTCGCCGCTGCGAGCCCCGCCTGCTTGGCGCTGACATCAGCCGCCGCTTTGTCACGGTTGGCGATCAGTTGGTCGAGAGCCTGCTTTGGCTCCGCACCACTCGCGACCAGCGGGCGAAACCGCGCAACCTCGCCGTTGAGGTAGGCCAGTTCGCGTTGGCTCGCCTGCAACGCTGCGCTCGCCTGGCCAACGTCCGATCGTGCTTCCTCGATCGATGCCACCGTCGCCGCCTCGGTTGCGCGTGCAACTTCGACCTGCGCCGACGCCTGCGCCAGCCGCGTCGAAAAGTCGGATGGATCGATCTGCACGAGCAGCGCGCCCTGCGCGACCGACTGGTTCTCGCTCACCGGCACTGCGCGAACATAGCCCGCAAGTTTGGAACTCACCGTGATGCTGTCCGCCTTTACATAGGCGTCGTTGGTATCCTGAAAGTACCGTCCCACGGTTTCGTATTGGTACAGCGTCCAGCCACCATAAAGCGCACCTACCGCCAGCGCACCCACCGCGATGCGACCGATCAACTTCTTGCGACCTTCGTTCGGTCCGGCGGGCGAGGGGGAATCGGTAACGCTGGCCATCATTCATCCATTCGCGACAATAATTGAACGAAATCGTTTCGTTGCAGATCGCCACTTGGTTTCACGCAGGGCCTTTGGCAAGTGCGGATTTTGGTCATCGCCTTGCAAAAAGTGCATTTGCTTGGTCAGAAGCACAGAAAATCAGCACGTTAGCATTCTGAAAAAGGCAGATCTACGCCAAACGGTTCATGGCCCGCCTCAGGCTGGTTTGGTTCTATTGATCGACTTGCTCAATCAATGCGGCCACAAATGCTCATTGGAAAAATCGCATGGCATGGCCTACTTCGGGATCACACCAGTTTCCCAACCGACCAATCAGAAGGATTTGAACGCAATGTCGATCGTCGGAACCAAGCTCCAGCCGTTCCAGGCAACCGCCTATCATCAGGGCAAGTTCGTCGACGTCAGCGACAGCGATGTCGTGGGCAAGTGGGGCGTATTCTTCTTCTACCCTGCCGATTTCACGTTTGTCTGCCCAACCGAACTCGAAGACCTCGCCAACATCTATGAGGAACTTCAGGGCCTCGGCGTGGAAGTCTACTCAGTGTCGACCGACACCCACTTCAGCCACAAGGCATGGCACGACAGCTCGCCTGCCGTCGGCAAGATCAACTACTTCATGCTGGGTGACCAGAACCACACGATCTCGAACAACTTCGGTATCCTGCGCGAAGGCGTTGGACTTGCCGATCGTGGTACGTTCGTGACCGATCCCGATGGCACGATCCAGCTCGTCGAGATCACGCCTGAGGGCGTGGGCCGCAACGCTGCCGAGCTGCTGCGCAAGATCAAGGCTGCCAAGTACTGGCGTGAGAACCCGGGCCAGGTTTGCCCGGCCAAGTGGGAAGAAGGCGGCGAAACGCTGGCTCCTTCGTTCGACCTCGTCGGCAAGATCTGATCCCTACGGCTGGGGCGTCCCGCGGGACCCCCGGCCGACTTCCCCGGACCGGGCAGTGCCGCAATCGGGCTGCCCGCCGGTTCTCCGAAATGACATCGAAATACGATCCCCGCGCGCCGACCACACGGTGACGCGCGGCGTCGATCGCCCGAAAGGTTGACCTGCCATGCCCGTTCTCGACGCCAACGCAACCGCCCAGCTCAAGGCCTATCTCGGCAACCTGCGCCGCCCGATCGAACTGGTCGGAACGCTGGATGACAGCCCGAAGTCGGCCGAAACGCGCGCGCTACTCGACGAGATCGCTGTGCTCTCGGACAAGGTTACCGCCCGCTTCGACGGCACCGATGAACGCGTGCCCAGCTTCGTCATCCGTGCGGAAGGCGGCGCATCGCAAACCACATTCGCGGGGCTGCCGATGGGCCACGAATTCACCTCGCTTGTCCTCGCGCTGCTCCATGTTGGCGGTCACCCGCCCAAGGAAGACGCCGATCTGCTCGATCAGGTGCGCAGCCTGGAAGGCCCGCTGCACTTCGAAACGTTCTTCTCGGTAACCTGCCAGAGCTGCCCCGAAGTGGTTCAGGCGCTCAACATCATGGCTGCGCTCAATCCCAACATCAGCCACGTCGCGATCGACGGTGCGCTGTTCAAGGACGAG
The DNA here is from genome assembly GCF_014196055.1 of Novosphingobium hassiacum. Taxonomy (GTDB): domain Bacteria; phylum Pseudomonadota; class Alphaproteobacteria; order Sphingomonadales; family Sphingomonadaceae; genus Novosphingobium; species Novosphingobium hassiacum. Next base: position 114,083 of record NZ_JACICY010000003.1, on the reverse strand, counting down.
GTCGAGCGCCGCCAGGTCATGGCCGTGCCCGCTGTGTTTCTAAACGGCCAGTCGTTCGGCGCAGGCCGCATGGATCTGGCGCAGATCGTCGCCAAGCTCGATACCAACGCCGCCTCGCGCGCTGCTGAAAAAATCGCCGCCAAGGAGCCGTTCGAAGTGCTGATCGTCGGCGGTGGCCCCGCAGGCGCTGCGGCTGCCATCTACGCGGCGCGCAAGGGGATCCGCACCGGCGTCCTCGCTGAACGCTTTGGCGGGCAGGTCCTCGACACCATGGGCATCGAGAACTTCATCTCGGTCCAGTACACCGAAGGCCCCAAGCTGGCCGCGCAACTCGAAAGCCACGTCAAGGAATACGAAGTCGATATCATGAACCTGCAGACGGCCACCGCGCTGGTGCCGGCAGGCGCTGACGGCCTCCATGAAATCCGCCTCGAAAATGGTGCGAGCGTCAAGTCGAAGACTGTCATCCTCTCGACCGGAGCACGCTGGCGGCAGATGGGCGCTCCGGGCGAAGACGAATACCGCAACAAAGGCGTCGCCTACTGCCCGCACTGCGATGGCCCGCTGTTCAAGGGCAAGCGCACGGCGGTAATCGGTGGCGGTAACTCGGGCGTCGAGGCGGCGATCGACCTTGCCGGCATCGTAGCGCACGTCACGCTGATCGAATTCGACAACCAGTTACGCGCCGACGCCGTGCTGCAGAACAAGCTGCGTTCGATGCCCAACGTCACGATCATCACCTCGGCGCTCACCACCCAAGTGCTGGGCGATGGCGCGAAAGTCACCGGCTTGATCTACAAGGACCGCGAAACCGACGCGACGCATACCGTCGAGCTCGAAGGCATCTTCGTCCAGATCGGCCTCGTGCCCAACACCGAATGGCTCAAGGGCACCATCGACCTCAGCCCGCGCGGCGAAATTGAGGTCGATGCACGCGGCGCCACCAGTATTCCCGGTGTGTTCGCGGCAGGCGATGTCACCACGGTGCCATACAAGCAGATCGTCATTGCGATGGGCGAGGGTTCGAAAGCAGGCCTGTCCGCGTTCGATTACCTGATCCGCCAGGGTTAACCCACCGAGAGGCTGCCCCCCTCAGCCTTTCGGGTCGCAGGGCGGCGGCGTGGCACGGATCTGCCACGCCGCCGCTTTTGCCGATTCAGGGCAGGGGCGGTGACAAGGCCGGGGAAACACGACCACCCGAGCTTGCTCCTCGCCACGCCCACGCTAAGAGCGCAAGCGTGAGCGCAACTATCGTCATCGGTGCCGACCGGTCCGGCGCCCCTGTCAGGATCGACGTCGAGGAACTGCTTGCCACCCGCCTGCTCGTGCAGGGCAACAGCGGGTCGGGCAAGTCGCACCTGTTGCGCCGCCTGCTCGAGGAAAGCGCAGGCATCGTCCAGCAGGTCGTTATCGATCCCGAGGGCGATTTCGTCACGCTCGCCGATGTCTTCGGCCACGTCGTGGTCGACGGCTCGGCTTACGATGGCCCCGAAATTGTCCGGCTCGCCGCGCGTATCCGCAAGCACCGCGCCTCGGTCATCCTCACGCTCGACGGGCTCGAACTTGAAGCCCAGATGCGTTGCGCTGCTGTGTTCCTCAACACCCTGTTCGATGCCCCGCGCGATGAATGGTATCCCGCATTGGTCGTGGTCGACGAAGCGCAGATGTTCGCACCCGCTGCCGCCGGAGACGTCTCGGACGAAGTGCGCCGCCTCAGCCTCTCGGCCATGACCAACCTGATGTGTCGCGGCCGCAAGCGTGGGCTGGCAGGCGTCATCGCCACGCAACGCTTGGCCAAGCTCGCCAAGAACGTCGCCGCCGAAGCATCCAACTTCCTGATGGGCCGCACCTTCCTCGATATCGACATGGCCCGCGCCGCAGACCTGCTCGGCATGGAGCGCAAGCAGGCCGAACAGATCCGCGATCTGGAACGAGGCCATTTTCTCGGCCTCGGCCCCGCGATCGCCCGCCGCCCGGTCGGCGTGCGCATCGCCGATGTCCGCACCACCGCGCGCAACGTGATTCACGGCCTCATGCCGCTCCCGCAGGCGGGTGGCGCAGAGATGGAGTCACTGCTGCACGATGACCCCCGCGAGCCCGAAGCGCCCCGACGCGAGCCGGAACTCGCGCCCGTCGAAGCGGTCGAGTTGCTCGACCAGATCGAAGGCTTCGTACCCGCAGGCGAGGACGTCGAACCGCCCGTCGCGCCCAGCCTGTTTGCGGCTGAGGAAACCGCTGCCGATGTTGCAGCCGTCCTGATCGACATGGCGGCAGAGCCGGACTGCACGTTCCAGCCCGCAGCACAGCTTTACCAGGACTTCACAGTGCGCTGTCGGATGCTGCGCATCCTGCCCGGTTTTGATCTCAATACTTTCCGCCGCCGCTTCGCCATGGCTGTCGCGGGAATGCCCGACGACCGCGAGCCGCGCTGGCAGGACCTGTTCGCGCTTGCCAAGGACGTTCCCGACGATCTGCTTGCGCCGTTTCTGACGCTCGCCCGCGCCGCTGTCGAAGGTGCAGCCTGCCCAGATGACGAAACGCTTGCCGTCATCTATGGAACCCGCTCATCCGGGCGGATCAGGCGGCTGCTCGAACATCTCGAAAAGAGCAACCTGATCGTCGTGCGCACCGATTACGGCGGCCGCCGCTCGATCGGCATCCCTGCGCTCGGATTAACTACCGCGCCGGTCGAGGCCTGAATCGGCAAAGCTCGATTGTCCGAGAGCTTCAATAGCAGCATCCGCCGCAATTCCGGTCCTCGACCAGTGAACATTTCCGTAAAACAGCCACGTTTTGAAACACCGCACTGCACAAACACTTTGCAGATTATGGTATGGCTACCTAATGACCGGACGTGCGCTCGCTGGCGTCAGTTTTCCAGTCGAAAGGATTGCCCGTGGCCGTGGCTGAAATAACCCGCCAGTCCGTCGTTCCGGATCTCGATCTCGATGGTATCGATGCCGTGCTCGGCCTGCATATCGGCACCGTCAACACACTGTTCGTGACGCGGCTCGAACGCCATCTCGACGCGCTCAGCGTCACGCCCAAGCAGGTGGCGATACTCTGGCTGATCAACGCCAACCCCGGCATCAAGCAGACAGACCTGTCCAAGTTCTTTCAGATCGAACGCCCTACGGTCCACCAGTTCGTGCGCCAGTTGCTCAAGAACGGCTTCGCGGTCAACGAACCGTCCAAGCTCGATCGTCGGGCAGGGGGCCTGTGGTTGACCGACAGCGGCCGCGAAACGCTCGCCAAGGCGCGCACCGCGATCTCCGAGCACGAGGAAAAGCTGACCGCCACCCTCACGGCTCGCGAAAAGAGCGAACTATATCGCATCCTGATGAAGCTATACCTCCTGGCACCCGCAAAGGACTGAATATTCAGGGGCGCGAAAGCAGAATTGTGGCATAAGCGTGGGATGATCAAACAAACCCGCCTTATCAATCGTCTCGCCGTCCTTCCGATAGCCGCGCTGGCGCTTGTCGGCGTCGGCTCCGCATTGGCGCAAAGCGCAGCAGGCGATCCCGTGCGCGGCAAGTCGGTATACGCCCGCTGCGCTGCCTGCCACGATCTCAACACCGGTGCCACGCGTCTCGGACCGTCGCTCAAGGGCGTTATGGGTCGTACCTCCGGCACAATGCCCAACTTCAACTACTCGCAGGCGATGAAGGACAAGGCCATTGTGTGGGACGCCACCAGCCTCGATGCCTATCTTGCCGCCCCGTCCAAGACGATCCCTGGCAACCGCATGGCGTTCCCTCCGCTCGCCAACCCGCAGGACCGTGCCGACCTGATCGCGTTTCTCCAGCAATCCGCCCGCTAACAAAAAGCCCCCTTCTTCAGAGCGGGGCGGTGGGGCGGTGCCGTCCCAGCTCTGAACAGCTAATTCTACCACCTGGGTTGACATTCTGCGCCAACCACCCTTTTCTACGCTTATGCTCTCGCAGAAGACGCGCTATACGATACGTGCCCTGCAGCACCTTGCCGACACCTGGGGCCAGGGTTCGGTTCGCCTCGATGCCATTGCCGAGGCGCAGAACATTCCGCGCAAGTTCCTCACTGTGATCCTCTCAGAAATGGCGCGCGAAGGCATCGTCATCTCGCACCGTGGCCGCGACGGCGGCTATGAACTTGCGCTGCCACCGGTCGATATCCGCTACGGCGACATCATCCGCCTCACGCGCGGCAGCCTCGCACTGGTCCCCTGCGCCAGCCGCAACGCACACGAACACTGCAACAATTGCCTGCCCGAAGTCGAATGCCGCCTGCGTGGCCTGATGCTCCAATTGCGCGACGATACAGCCGCGATTCTCGACCGGATCACGCTCGCCGATCCGATCGCCGTAGAGGCACCATTTGTCGAAGCGTAAAAGCGCACAACCTTCACTTGGCGTTCAGCAACCGGCTGGCTATAGGGTCGGCATGACCCTCTCCGCTTCTGTGCCTTCCGGCACGCGCCGCCCCATTCGCCTCGCCGTGCTTGCGGCCGCGACCGTCGCTATGGGCCTGACCGCAGGCTGTTCCGGGAGCAAGGGCAAGAAGGACGTTGCTTACGTCGCGCGCGATGTCGACACGCTCTACACCGCCGCCAAGGATCGCCTCGATCGCGGCGATTCCAAGCAGGCAGCGGCTCTGTTCGACGAAGTCGAACGCCAGCATCCTTACTCGCCATGGGCCCGCCGCGCCCAGTTGATGAGCGCGTTCAGCTACTACGCCGCACGCGATTATTCGAAGTCGGTCCAGTCGGCGCAGCGCTTCCTGTCGATCCATCCGGGCAACAAGGACGCACCTTACGCCTATTATCTGATCGCGCTGTGCTACTACGAACAGATCAGCGACGTCACGCGCGACCAGAAGATCACCCAGCAGGCGCTGACCGCGATGAACGAACTGGTCCGCCGCTACCCCAGCACCGATTACGCCGCTGACGCGCGCCTCAAGACCGACCTGATCAACGATCACCTTGCGGGCAAGGAGATGGAGATCGGCCGGATGTATCAGCGCAGCGGCAAATGGCTCGCCGCCTCGATGCGCTTCCGCACCGTGGCTGAAAAGTACCAGTCCACCAGTCACGCGCCCGAAGCGCTCTACCGCCTGGTCGAAAGCTACCTCACGCTCGGCATCCCGGTCGAAGCGCAGAAGACCGCAGCCGTCCTCGGGGCCAATTATCCCGGCAGCAAGTGGTACGAGCGTTCGTTCGACCTGATGAACAAGTACGCACCGGGCACGCAGGCGAGCTGACGCCCGGGCGGTATCGCCGCCCGGACGCTAACTTCACTGAACCCGGATCAGGCCGCTTCGTAAGTCCGCTCAGGCAATACAGCTTCGCCCACTGCTGTCAGAAACTGATCGGTCGCCCGGTCCCAGTTGTATGACGCCCCATGAACCGCCGCGCCGAGCCGGTCGCAGATAAGCGCCTTTTGGATCGCGATAGCCAGATCCTCGTCCAGCGCCCCGATCCGCATCGGCAAGTCGTCGCCAGCGCCACGGCCCTTCGCGCCGATCACATCGATCGGACCCGGCACGGGATAGGCCGCCACCGGCACGCCGCAAGCCAGCGCCTCGATCATCACCAGCCCGAACGTGTCAGTGCGGCTTGGAAACACCATCACGTCGGCCGAACAATAGGCGCGCGCCAACTCCTCGCCATGCAATGCACCCAGGAACCGCACTTGCGGATAGCGCGCCTTTAGCCGCACCAGATCCGGACCGTCACCGACCACGACTTTCGATCCCGGCACGTCGGCATCGAGGAAAGCGGCCAGATTCTTCTCCACCGCAACCCGACCCACGTTGAGCAGCACCGGTCCCGGCAGCACCGCCATCTGGGGCAGGGGTGCATGACCCGGTCTGAACAGCTCGCGATCGATGCCGCGCGTCCATAGCCGGGTGTGCGCGATGCCCTGACGCGCCAGCTCGTCCGCCAGCGTCGGCGTCGAAACCAGCACCGCGCGGCTGCTCTTGTGGAACCGGCGCATCACCGGCCAGAAGTGCTCAGGCTTCAGCCCTGTCCGGGCCGCCGCGTACTCGGGAAAACGCGTGTGGAACGCGCTCGTGAAGGGCACGCCACTGGCCTTGCACCATCCACGCGCAGACCAACCGATCGGGCCTTCGGTAGCAATGTGCACGATGTCAGGCGCGAAGTCGCCGAGCGTACGTCGCGTCCCGAAGCGTGGCGCCATGGCCAGGCGAATCTCGCCGTAGCCCGGCAGCGGCATCGTCATGAACTGCTCCGGCGTGACAAGCTCGACCTCATGCCCGCGCGCCAGCAGCCGCTCGACTGTCGCGGCCAGCGTCCGTACTACGCCGTTGACTTGTGGAGCCCAGGCGTCGGTGCAAATCGCGATTCTCATGCCGGTTCCTCCTCAAGCACCGGGATCGGCGCAAGCCGCGCCTTGACTGCCGCTGCACGGCGCGTTTCCTCGGCCCAATCAAGGATCGCCATCGAACCGTCGCGCTCCTCGATCAACGCCGTGCAGCTTTCGACCCAGTCGCCGTCGTTGTAATAGGTCACGTCGCCGATCTGGCGGATTTCGGCGCAATGGATGTGCCCGCAGACCACCCCATCCACGCCCATGTCGCGGGCCGCGTGAGCCACCGCTTCCTCGTAATCACAGACGAACTGCACTGCGTTCTTGACCTTCTTTTTAAGGAAGGCCGACAGCGACCAGTAAGGCAGCTTCATCATCCGCCTCGCGACATTGAACCATCCGTTCGCGCGCAGCAGCAGCGAATAGGCCTTGTCGCCGGCAAACGCCAACCACCGGGCGTAAAGCACGACGCCATCGAACCCGTCGCCATGCGTCACCAGCAACCGCCGCCCATCGGCCGTTGTGTGGATCGCCTCGAGCGCCAGTTCGACCCCGCCGAACTCCATCCCGGCGTAGGGCCGCAGCATCTCATCATGATTGCCCGCGATCAGCACCACCCGAGTCCCCCGGTGCGCCATCTTGAGCACGCGGCGGACCACTTCGTTGTGCTCGTCGGGCCAGTACCAGCCTTTGCGCAGCCGCCACCCGTCGACGATGTCGCCGACCAGATAGAGCGTTTCGCATTCGATCGAGGCGAGGAAGTCGAGCAGCAGCGCCGCATTGCAGCCGCGCGTGCCCAGATGGACGTCGGAAATCCACACTGTGCGCACTTTGCGTTTGGGCCGGAAGCCGCGTGGCTCAGGCATATCCAGCCATGACGGGATCGAAGCAAACAGGTCCTGTGAGGACTTGAACGGGACCTTCCCGTCCGATTTCGCGCGAAAAGCCATGAAGCGCATCCTTGTTCCAGAGGATGCCCGAATGGCGGATTTGCGTTGCGCGCTTATGGCACCCTGTCACGCCGCTGAAACAAGTGGTGAACAGCAGGTGACGAGCCGCCCGCAAGCCGCTAGAGAATCGGGTGATGCTGACCAGCCTGTCGATCCGCAACGTCGTGCTCATCGAAGCGCTGGACCTCGCGTTCTCCGGCGGCCTCGGGGTGCTGACCGGTGAAACCGGCGCGGGCAAGTCGATCCTGCTCGATGCGCTGGGCTTGGTGCTAGGCGATCGCGCCGACAGCGGCCTGGTGCGCGGGGGTGAGGATCAGGCCAGCGTCACCGCCACGTTCGAATTCGATTCCCTGCCCGTCCCCATCCGCACCGCGCTGTCCGATGCCGAAATCGATGTCGAGCCGGGCGAGGCGCTGATCGTCAAGCGGCGCCTCAAGGCCGATGGCGGGTCGAAGGCGTTCATCAACGACCAGCCAGTCGGCGTCGCACTGCTACGCGAGCTCGCGCGCAGCCTCGTCGAACTCCACGGCCAGCACGACGATCGCGGCCTCGTCAACGCACGCGGCCACCGCGCCCTGCTTGATCGCTACGCTGGGGCGGACGTGGCCGGCGTTGAGCAGGCTTGGCAGCGTTGGCGCAAAGCCGAGGACGCGCTTGCCACCGCCCGCGCCGCGGTGGCCAAGGCCTCGGCCGATCAGGACCTGCTGCTCGCCCACCTGACCGAATTGACCGCCCTCGAACCCGTCCACGGCGAGGAAGACGACCTCGCCGGACAGCGCGCCGACATGCAGAAAGGCGAACGGCTTTCGGGCGATCTCGTCGAACTCCAGCGCCTGTGGGAAGGCTCCGACTCCGCGCTCGCCACTTTGCGTAGCGCTGCTCGCCGCCTCGATCGCATCGCCACCGAGCACCCGATGCTCGCCGAAGCCTTGGAAGCACTCGACCGCGCGGTGATCGAGGCGGGCGAGGCCGAGGACAAGCTGGCCCGCGCCGCCGAACTGCTCGCGCACGATCCGGCCATGCTCGACCGCATCGAAACCCGCCTGTTCGAACTGCGCGCCGCCGCCCGCAAGCACAACTGCAGCGTCGACGATCTCCCGCACAAGATGCACGACATGCGCGCCGCGCTCGACGCCATCGAAGGCGGCGAAGCCCAGATCGGCGCGCTCGAACGCACCGCGCGTGACGCCGCGCTCGATTATCAGGCCAAGGCCGAGACGCTCTCGGTCACCCGCGCCGAAGCCGCGCGGCGCCTCGACAAGGCCGTGGCCGCCGAACTAGCCCCGCTCAAACTCGATTCGGCCAAGTTCCACACCGCCGTCCTGCGTCTGCCCGAAGATCGCTGGGGTGCAGGCGGTATCGACGCGGTCGAATTCCTCATTTCGACCAACCCGGGCGCCGAATTCGCGCCGCTCGGCAAGATCGCCTCGGGCGGCGAACTCTCGCGCTTCATTCTCGCGCTCAAGGTCGCTCTGGCCGAGGAGGGCGGGGCGGCCACGATCATCTTCGACGAGATCGACCGCGGCGTCGGCGGCGCAGTCGCCAGCGCCATCGGCGAACGCCTCGCGCGTCTCGCCAGCAACGGTCAGCTCCTCGCCGTCACCCACAGCCCGCAAGTCGCCGCACGGGGTGACCGCCACTACATGATCGCCAAATCCTCGCACGGCACCGTCACGCGCACCTCGGTCGCGTTGCTCGACGTACCATCGCGCAAGGAGGAAATCGCGCGCATGCTCTCGGGCTCCGAAGTCACCGCCGAAGCCCGCGCGCAAGCCGATCGTCTGCTGGAACAGGCATGATACTACAGCGCCGCACCTTCATCGGCAGCGCCGCCGCGACGTTGCTGCTCACCCGCAAAGGTTTCGCCATGGAAGAAATCGACCCCAACCAGGTCTACGCCATCATCGGCCAGATGCTGTCAGCCCCCGGCAAGCGCGACGAACTGATCGGCTATCTCTCTGAAGGTAGCGCCCAGATGCCCGGCAACCTCGCCTACGACGTCTGGCGCGACAAGGCGGACGAAAACTCCATCTGGATCACCGAAGTCTGGAAAGACGAAGCCTCGCACAAGGCCAGTTTGGGCCTGCCACAAGTCCAGGAAGCCATCCGCAAGGCCCGCCCGATCATCGCCGGGTTCGGGGCAAGGGCTGAGGTTGAGCGTTGAACAATCACCACCCCCCAACCCCCTCCTCTGAAGAGGAGGGGGAGCAGTCACTTAGAGCCCCCTCTTCTTTAGAGGAGGGGGTTGGGGGTGGTGTTGTCCCACAAAGCAACGCTCGGATTTCTCGTCGCCAAACCATGCTCACCCGTGCCAAAAATATGCGCCGCGAGCCGACAGAGCCGGAACGTCGCATGTGGATGGCTCTGCGCGACAGCCGACTGGGCGGACACAAATTCCGCCGCCAAACGGTTATAGAGCACCGCATCGCCGACTTCTTCTGCCCCGCAAAGGGCCTGATCGTCGAAATTGATGGCGAAACCCACGACCGTGAGCGCGACCAAATCAGGGACGCAAGCCTCGAAAGACGCACAGGTTTTCACACAGTCCGCTTCACCAATCACGAAATCATGACCAATCTGGAGGGCGTGCAAACAGCCTTGCTGCTTGCGTTGCAGGCGCAGGCGGATCGTTGGGCGCGGGCTGGCACCACCACCCCCCAACCCCCTCCTCTGAAGAGGAGGGGGAGTTGAAGATCACCGAAGCCGAAGCCGCCAACGAATTGATGCGGCTCGCGAAGCAGATTGCGCGCGCTAACCGCCTGTACCACGCCGAAGATGCGCCGGAGATCACCGACGCCGACTACGATGCGCTCGTTCGCCGCAATGCCGAGCTTGAGGCAGAATTCCCACACCTGATCCGGCCCGACAGCCCCAGCGCGCAAGTCGGCCACGAGGTCGCTGCCTCGCCCTTGGGCAAGGTCGCGCACGAGGTGCGGATGATGAGCCTCGACAACGCGTTTTCGGACGAGGAAATTGCCGAGTTTGCGGCCCGCGTGCGCCGCTTTCTCGCGCTGCCTGATGACGCTGAAGTCGCGATGACTGCCGAGGACAAGATCGACGGCCTGTCTTGTTCGCTGCGCTATGAAAACGGCAAGCTCGTCCGCGCCGCTACGCGCGGTGACGGGCAAGTGGGCGAGGACGTGACCGCCAATGTCGCCTACATCTCGGACATTCCGCAGGAATTGAAGGGCGAGGGCCTGTTCGACATTCCCGCCGTTTTTGAAATCCGCGGCGAGGTCTACATGGCCAAATCAGATTTCCTCGCCCTCAACGCAGCGCAGGAGGCCAAGGGCGACCGCCTCTTCGCAACCCCTCGCAACGCCGCCGCCGGTTCGCTACGCCAGAAAGACGCGACCGTCACCGCGAGCCGCCCCTTGCGCTTCCTCGCCCATGGCTGGGGTGCTGCCAGCGAGGTTCCGGCACAGACCCAGTTCGAGATGATGCACAAAATTGCAGGCTGGGGCGTGCCCGTCTCCCCACTGCTCGTCCGCTGCACCACAGCGGATGCCATGCTCGAACACTATCGCAAGATCGGCCAGCAACGTGCTGATCTGCCTTATGATATTGATGGCGTCGTCTATAAGGTCGATCGGCTCGACTGGCAGGCGCGGCTCGGCTTCGTCGCCAAAGCCCCACGCTGGGGCCTCGCGCACAAGTTTCCTGCCGAACAGGCCGAAACCACGCTCGAAGCGATCGACATCCAGGTCGGCCGCACGGGTAAACTGACCCCGGTCGGCCGTCTCAAGCCGGTGCTCGTCGGCGGCGTGACGGTTACCAACGTGACGCTCCACAACCGCGACGAGATTGGCCGCCTCGGACTGCGCATCGGTGACCGCATTGTCCTCCAGCGCGCGGGTGACGTCATCCCGCAGGTCGTCTCGAATCTCACGCGTGAAGAAACCCGCGAGCCCTACCATTTCCCCGACCACTGCCCGGAATGCCAGTCCGAGGCCGTCGCGGAAGAAGGCGAGGTCGATGTCCGCTGCACCGCCGGGTTGATCTGCCCTGCACAACGCGTCGAACGGCTCAAGCACTTCGTCAGCCGCGGTGCGCTCGACATCGAGGGGCTGGGCGAGAAGTCGATCATCGAATTCTACCAGCTTGGCTGGCTGGCAAGCCCTGCCGACATCTTCCGCCTGCGCAATCGTCGTTCCGACATCGTTGGGCGCGAAGGCTGGAAGGACAAGTCGGTCGACAATCTGCTCGCCGCGATCGAAGCCAAGCGCCAACCCGACGCCGCCCGCCTCCTGTTCGGCCTCGGCATCCGCCACGTCGGCGCAGTGACGGCGCGCGACCTGATGAAACGCTTCGTCACGCTGCCGGCGTTGCGAGAGGCGGCAGAAGCCGCGCATTCCTGCCCGCCTCACACCCAAGTTCCGTTCACGTCGAGCGAAGTCGAGACGCCGGGCTATGGTGTCTCGCCTTCGCTCGACACGAACGGAGTTAGGAGCGAAGCCACGGACGGAGCAGGTAGCGAGGCGAGAGCAGACCTCCTCTCAATCGACGGCGTAGGCCCGGTCGTCGTCGAAGCGCTCGCCGATTTCTTCCACGAACCGCACAATGTTACCGCGTGGGAAGACCTGCTCAGCGAAGTCGCTCCGCCGCCCTACATCGTCGAGACCCGCGCCAGCGCGGTCGCGGGTAAGATCGTCGTGTTCACCGGCAAGCTCGAAACGATGAGCCGCGACGAAGCCAAAGCGCAGGCCGAAGCCTTGGGCGCACGCGCTGCAGGCTCGGTCTCGGCCAAGACCGGCCTCGTTGTCGCAGGTCCGGGCGCAGGCTCGAAGCTCAAGCAGGCAGCCGCCCTCGGCATAGACGTCATCGACGAGGCCGCCTGGGCCGAAATCGTCCGCACTGCAGGATAAGCATGATGCTCGAAGACCTCGCCGCCATCGCCGCCCGCGCTGGAACCGCTCTAAAGGACCGCGGGCAGACGATCGCAGTGGTCGATGGCTCCACCGGCGGTCTGATCTCGGCAAGCCTGCTCGCCATGCCCGGAGCGTCGGCGTTCTACCTCGGTGGCGGAATTATCTATACCGTCAAGGGCCGCCGCATCGTGCTCGGTCACGAACCCGGCTCGCTGCGCCAGTACACATCGGCGACTGAAGCCTATGCCCTCGCGCAGGCCGACCTGATCCGCAAACGCTACGGCGCCGATTGGGGCATTGCCGAAACCGGAGCATCCGGCGGAAGAGCCCACCCGCTCGGTATCGGCTCGGGCACCAGCGCAATCGCGGTCGTCGGACCGAACGGCGTTTCGGCCTCGCGGTTGATCGAAACCCACAGCGACGATCGCCTTGCCAATATGCAGGCGTTCACCGCCGCCGCGCTGACCCTGCTCACCGAAACGCTGGTTACGCCCGCCGACGCCTAAGCCACAGGATCGACCAGTCCCCTCGCACGATCCGGCCCGCCAACCGCAGTCCGGCACGCCGATAGGCCGCCCGTACCGTTGGCTCCTGCGTCTCAAGCAATCCTGCCAGCAGCACGCTGCCGCCCGGCACCACGGCTGACGCAAAATCGGGCGCGAGTTCGACCAGCGGCCCCGCCAGAATGTTCGCGATCAGCAGATCATAAGGCCCGGCCGCCTCCAGCAAGGGATGCTCCATCCCCGCCGCGATCACCATCGTCAGCCGCCCCGGACCGCCACCGATGGCAACCCCATTCGCCGCCGCGTTCTCGAGCACCACCGGCCCGCACACCCCGTCGATGTCGCTCGCGATTGCCCGCGCGGCAGGCCACAGATGCAACCCCGCAAACGCCAGCAATCCGGTTCCGGTGCCGATGTCGGCAAGGTTGCGCACCCGCACGCCCTGCCGCTTCATGTGGCTCAGCATCGCAAGGCAGCCCGCTGTCGTCGCGTGCTGCCCGGTCCCGAACGCCTGGCTTGCGGGAATCACGAAATCGCGTACGCCCGGTTCGCGCAAGGCCAGATGCTCGGGCGTATGCACATGGAACACGCCCTCGCGGATGGGCTCGACGCCCTGTTGGCTCAGCGTCACCCAATCCTCGTCGGCCAGTTCCTCGATGTGCAGCGTCGGGGTGCTGCCGGGAAACAGCCGCGCGATCGCATTGCGGTCGGCCTTGCGCGGCTTGCGATCCATCCACGCTTCAAGCTGCCAGTCGTCGGGCTTGTCCTCGGCGATCTCGCTTCCCGCGATAACGATGTCATGGTCCCAGTCCCACGCATCCTCGTGCGCGACGAGCGCGGCCTGAACCAGATCGCGCGGCGCGAATGCGGTGATCTTCCAGCTCATGGCAGCAGCGCCGTATCGAGACGCGCGCGCGCTGACTTGACGATCACCCGGCAATCCTCGTCCTCGTACAAAGGCTCGGCCCCCGACATCCGCTCAGCCATCGCGCTGGCCGAAGGATGCGGCGTCAGCACGACGCCGCAGTCCATCTTGTCGACCATGTCGAACGTCTTGCGGAACATCGCCACCCGCTCGGGATGGTCGGCGAAGCGGTACGTGCCCAGCGGCAGTGCGGTCAGGCTGTCGAGATAGGTGAACTTGCGGCAGTCCGCGCCCTCGCAGCTCTGCCACGTCCAGCTGGTCGAGCCCTCGGTGTGGCCCGGCGTGGCGATCATCGTCAGGCGCAGCGGCCCGGCGACGAGTACCTGTCCGTCCTTCATGACCTTGTCGGGGCGAACCGGCGCAGAGCCATGGATTTCCTGAAATTGCGGATCGGCGGGATTGACCTTGCCCGATCGCAAGACCCGAACAGCCTCGGCCCGCGCCACGACTTTCGCCCCGGTCGCGCGCTTCAGTGCGGCCAGCCCGCCGACGTGATCGAAATGTTCGTGGCTCGATACGATCCAGCGCACGTCCTTCGGATTGAAGCCTGCAGTACGAATGTTCGCCAGTACCTGTGGCACGGCGCCCTCGGTTGCTGCATCCACCAGCACATGCCCCTTGGGCGAAGTCAGCAGCAGAACGGTCACGTTGCATGTGCCGACATACCAGACATTGCCATATATATGGACCGGCGGGGCAGGGTCGTCGAAGCTCTCCTTGCCCTTGCACTGTTCGACGAACCGGCGACCCGCAGCGGGGTCGGCGGCATCAGGAGCGGCAAGGGCGGGGAGGGCGGAACCGGACGCGATGAACGCAGTGGCGAAAAACAGGGGTAGACGAATGGACATCTGCGTTGTCTAGAAGCGCGCGAACGCAGGCGCAACGGGCTGTCCTTAATAACATCCCGCTCGCGCTTGCACGGTCGATCATTTCGACTAATACCGAATCGCATCCCGGCCGTGGCTTTGCTGCGGCCCCTTGCTGACTTCTAGGGGGTTACACGATGGCGCAGGCGCCCAAACCACGGCCACTATCGCCGCATCTTCAGATCTGGCGCTGGGGTCCGGGCATGCTGGTCTCGATCCTGCATCGCGTCACTGGCAACGGTCTGGCCTTTGCAGGCCTCGGCCTGCTGCTGTGGTGGATCGGTGCGCTGGCCAGCGGTCCCGAAAGTTACCAGAGCTTCCTCGATTACACGTGGACGGGCGCAGGTGGCGGCCTGCAGACGGCGACCGCACTGCTTGGCAAGGTCGTGCTGGTGGGCCTCAGCTGGGCGTTCTTCCAGCACGCGGCCTCCGGCGTGCGCCACCTGATCCTCGATATCGGCGCGGGTTACGAGCTCACCGCCAATAAGACGTGGTCCATCGCCACGATCGTCTTCTCGGTGATCGCCACCGTCCTGTTCTGGGCCTTCCTGCTGCTGCGCTGATGCGCCGGCGGGATTTGGCAAATTAAAGAGGCACACACCCATGGGTAACGGCACCTCAATCGGACGCGTCCGCGGTCTGGGCTCCAGTCACGAAGGCACCCATCACTGGCTGACCGCGCGGCTCACTGCTGTCGGCAACCTCGTCCTGATCACCTTCCTGATCGTCAGCCTCGCGCTGCTGCCGGACTACACTTACGCCACGGTGCGGGGCTGGGTCGCGCGGCCGCTGCCGTCGATCGCGCTGATCCTGATCATGATCAACACCTTCACCCATGCCCGTATGGGCGTTCAGGTGATGCTCGAAGATTATATCCACGGCGAAGGTGGCAAGGTCGCTGCATGGCTGCTGGTCAACATCGTGCCGTTCGTCGCTGCTGCTTTCGGCATCCTTTCGGTTCTTCGCATCGCCTTGGGGGGCGCGTAAGTCATGGCTTCCAGTTCCGCCGCTCCGGCATACAAGATCATCGACCACACTTATGACACCGTCGTCGTAGGGGCGGGCGGATCGGGCCTGCGCGCCACGATGGGCTCGGCACAAGCTGGCCTGCGCACCGCCTGCATCACCAAGGTCTTCCCAACGCGCAGCCACACCGTCGCCGCACAGGGCGGCATCGCGGCCAGCCTTGGCAACAACAGCCCGGATCACTGGACCTGGCACATGTACGATACCGTCAAGGGATCGGACTGGCTGGGCGATCAGGACGCGATCGAATATATGGTGCGCGAAGCACCAGCAGCGGTCTACGAACTGGAACACGCAGGCGTTCCGTTCAGCCGCAACGCCGAAGGCACGATCTACCAGCGCCCGTTCGGCGGCCACATGCAGAACATGGGTGAGGGGCCTCCGGTCCAGCGCACCTGTGCCGCTGCCGACCGTACCGGCCACGCCATGCTCCATGCGCTCTATCAGCAGAGCCTGAAGTACGATGCGGACTTCTTCATCGAATACTTCGCGATCGACCTGATCATGGAGAACGGCCAGTGCCGGGGCGTGATCGCGCTGTGCATGGACGATGGCTCGATCCACCGCTTCCGCAGCCACGCTGTCGTGCTGGCAACCGGCGGCTACGGTCGCTCGTATTTCACCGCGACCTCTGCCCATACCTGCACCGGTGACGGCGGCGGCATGGTGCTGCGCGCAGGACTCCCGCTGCAGGACATGGAGTTCGTCCAGTTCCACCCGACCGGCATCTATGGCGCGGGCGTGCTGATCACCGAAGGCGCGCGCGGTGAGGGCGGTTACCTGACCAACTCCGAGGGCGAGCGTTTCATGGAACGCTACGCCCCGTCGGCCAAAGACCTCGCCTCGCGCGACGTCGTGTCGCGGTCGATGGCGCTGGAAATCCGCGAAGGTCGCGGCGTGGGTCCGCACAAGGACCACATCTTCCTGCACCTCGATCACATCGATCAGAAGGTGCTGGCTGAACGCCTGCCGGGCATCACCGAGAGCGGCAAGATCTTTGCCGGCGTCGATCTGACCCGTCAGCCGCTGCCTGTGGTTCCCACCGTCCACTACAACATGGGCGGAATTCCGTGCAATTATCACGGTGAAGTCGTGACGATCGGCGCGGACGGCAATCCAGAGACGATCATTCCCGGCCTGTTCGCAGTCGGCGAAGCGGCCTGCGTTTCGGTCCATGGTGCAAACCGCCTCGGGTCTAACTCGCTGATCGATCTCGTCGTGTTCGGTCGCGCCACCGGCCTGCGGCTCAAGGAACTGATCAAGCCGGGCACCGCGCACAACGCGCTGCCCAAGGACAGCGCCGACATGGCGCTCGGCCGTCTCGATCACTTCCGCAACGCCAAGGGCGGCTCGCCCACCGCCGAAGTGCGCACCGAAATGCAGCGCACGATGTCGGCCCATGCAGCAGTGTTCCGCACCGACGAACTGATGGCCGAAGGCAAGGTCAAGCTGGCAGCCACGTACGAGCGCATGCAGGACATCAACGTGTCCGACCGCTCGCTGATCTGGAACTCGGATCTGGTGGAAACGCTCGAACTCGACAACTTGATCAGCCAGGCTTCGGTCACGATGCACTCGGCCTACAACCGCAAGGAAAGCCGCGGCGCCCACGCGCACGAGGATTTCCCCGATCGCAACGATGCCGAGTGGATGAAGCACACCGCGACGTGGTTCAATGGCTGGGGCGGCAAGGGCGGCGAGGTCAAGATCGACTACCGCCCGGTCCACGAATACACGCTCACCGACGATGTCGAGTACATCAAGCCCAAAAAGCGCGTGTACTGACCCTCGTAATTCCCGATTGAGTGCAACAGCGCGCGTCCCCATGGACGCGCGCTGTTGTCGTTTTGACACAGTGCCGACAAAGTTCGATTTGCTCGTGGACTTGTTGCAAATGATACTGGAACGCCCGCGGTCATCGGCTACCATCCGCTGATAGGATGTCGACAGGGGCAAAAATGCTTAAGATTCTACGTAACGGCCTGATCGGTGCAGCTTCGTTGCTGGCGCTATCGCAACCAGCGCACGCCGAATGGCTGCGGGCAAAGTCACCGCATTTCATCGTAATGGCCGACATGCCCGAAGCTGCCTTGAAAAAGCGGGTTGAACGCCTTGAGCGTTATCATGCTGCGTTGCGGACCCTGTTCAAGGTCGAACACGAAGGCGTCGGCACGATCTACATGATGCCAAGCCTCAGCGAACTGCAGAAGCTCGCAGGAGATGCCAACATCGGCGGTTTCTATCGCGGTGATGCACAGGGCGCGATCGGTTTCGTGCCGGAACGCCTGCCGTATGAGCGACCGGGCTGGACGCCCGAAATCGTCCTGTTTCACGAATACGCCCACCACATCCTGCTGTCCGGGTCGACCGAAGTCTATCCCGGATGGGTCAGCGAAGGGTTGGCGGAGCTTTTCGCCACGGCCAACCTGCGCCCAGATGGCAGCGTCGTGATCGGTGAGGAAAACGCATCGCGTGCTTTTGCCATGCTCGGCAATTCCCGCTGGACGGTTGAGCGTATGCTGGACAGCGACAGCAATCCGCCAAAGGGGCAGGAGCGCATCGAACTGTATTCCCGGGGGTGGGTGACGCTGCACTATCTTCTCGTCAGCGGAAAGCGGCCGGGTCAGTATGCGAAATTCGCGACGCTGGTCGATCAAGGCAAGAGCGGGCTCGAAGCTGGCCGCGCCGCATTCGGCGACCTTAAAAAGCTCGATAGCGAACTCGAAGCATACTTGCGTTCCAAGAAGTTCCGTAGCTACCTGATCGAAGCCGACAAGCTCGGCAACACCTCCAAGGTAGCAATCGAAAAGCTGTCAGCCGGTGAGGCAGAGTTCCTGCCGTATCGCGTGGTCTCAGCCAATGGCGTTGACCGCAAGAAGGCGCTGGCTCTCGTCCAGAAGGCCCGGCCTGTAGCCGCTCGCTATGCAAACGATGCGGCAGTCCAGCGCGGCCTCGCCGAGATGGAGTTCGACGCACAGGAGCTTGATCGTGCGGATGCCGCCGCCGACCGCGCCTTGGCGGTGGAGCCCGCAAATCTGATGGCAATCGTCTACAAGGGACGCATCGCCGCCACGCGCGCTGTCGCCAGCAAAGACCGCAACCAGTGGGCAACTGCGCGGCGCTATTTCCTGCAGGCTAACAAGCTGGATCCCGGCCACGCCCTGCCGCTGGTGCTTTATTACGACAGCTTCGTCGCCGCCAACGGCACCGCACCGCAAGGGGCTATCGACGGGCTCGCAAGCGCCTTCGCCCTCGCTCCTGCGGACCCGGGGGTTCGCGCGCGCATGGGCATCGAAGCGATCCGGTTGGGTCGCATTCCCCTCGCACGATCCATTCTTGCCCCCGTTGCCTATGATGCTCACAAGGCGGGCAAGAACCCGTTTGCCAAGCTCGTAGCCGATATCGATGGCGGCAAGGATCAGGCAGCGCTGCTGGCCAAAGCCGAGGAACTGAAGATCGGTCACGTCAACGAGTTCACCCAGCCCGTCGGTGAGGATGAAGAGGAAGGCAAGGAGACGAAGGGCAAGGAAAAGGCTCTGGCACTCTGAACAGGGCTGCATGGGCACGGACGTGACCGCCGTTCGTGCCCGCCGAGTCAGTTGTTCGACGATTGGGCTTTTGTTGGTGCGATCCCCGATGGCAGTTTCAGGCGTAACCTTCTGCCGAGGCGGATAGGTTCTGACGGATCTGGGAGTTAGCGATGAAAACAATCTTTGAGCGCCGTGCGGCACTGACCTTTGCCGCCGTTTGGGTCACGACCGCGACCCTTGCCTATGCCAGCGTCGCGCCGCAGGCTGTTCCGGCGCCACCCGCGCCTCCCTCACCGCCGTCGCCTCCCGCCTCACGCAATGCAGAGCATCGGGTGGTTATCGTCGAGAAGAATGAACAGGGCGCTGGCACTGACTACGTCCGCACGATTACGCGCGACGGCAAGACTTTCGTGTTCCAGACCGATCGGCCATTGTCTGATGATGAAGTCGAACGGCGCATCGTAGACGCTGAATCACGTGTCCCACCGGTGCGTCCGGTGCCACCCGTTGCCGACGGCTTTCACCGCCGGATCATGAAGCAGCGGGTCGTTGTGATGAACGACAATGGCGAGGACGTGACCGATGTGGTCACCGAGGAAAGCGAGCATTGCAAGGGCAAGAACCCGGTTTCCGACGTTGATACTTCAGCAGAAGACGGCGGAAAGCTCACGCGAGTCCGAGTGCGGATATGCGGCGCGCCCGAAGGACTGGAGCAGCACGCCATGGCCGAAGCGCTTAAGGGCGTGCGTCAGGCGCGCGACGAGATTGCCAGCGACAAGAGCCTGTCAGACTCCATCCGCGGACAGATTCTCAAGGATCTCGACGCAGAGATCGCGCGCCTGAGCAGCTGACGCTCAGTTGGTAGGCTGGACGACGGTCTTTGATTCGAACTTGACCGGCTTGCCCTTGGCATCCTTGGCAGCGACCTTCTTCTTGTCGCCATCCTTGGATTTGTCGTTGTCATCCTTGGCTTTTTCGGAAGCCTCTGCGGCATCGCGGGCGGCCCACAGCGTAGCGGAATCCTTGGCCGTCGCACTACGCGCCGGGTACTTGCAGCCGCGCTGCTCGCCCACGCCCTTCAGAAATGCGCGACGGACCGAGCCGGCATAGATCGCTTCGTTCCATTTGCGCTGCTGCGCATTGGCGCCGCTGATTTCGCGGATGACGCCGCCGAACGGAATCAGCGAGCTGACCAGCGACTTGGCCATGTTGCCGACTTTGGGGCCACCCTTGTCGTCGTCCCGGGCAATATCGATGTCATCGCCGAGAACCGCGTCAAGCTTGCCGATCTCGCTTGCGATCGCAGGACAACGCTTCAAGCCGCTGACATCGTACGGTTTGTCGCGTGCCGAGACCAGCAATGCTGGAACCTCGTCTTTCTTGATGTTGAGATCGCTGAGCGGCGTCGTTGCAACGTCGCCCGCAGTGACACGCTCTTGCGACACCGCCGTCTGCGCGATGGCAGGTCCGGCGATGGCGCAAGCGCAAGGCAATAGTGCGAACCGAAGAGCCTTGGTGATATGCATAAGTCTGTCCCCATTTTGTTGAGACAAGCACTGCAATCGGTTTCGGTTCCAAGAGACGACTTAAACTTCCTTGAACGTGTCGCACTGATCCTCGTCGGCGGTCTCCAAGCCCTTGCGCAACCATTGCATTCTTTGCGCGGCGCTACCGTGGGTGAAAGCGTCCTCTACCGGACGACGACCTGCAGCCTTCATCAGGGTATCGTCACCGATCTGGTGCGCCGCGCGCATGCCTTCTTCGATGTCACCCGCTTCGATCCGGTCGCGGTTTCGGCCTGCCCAGACGCCCGCGTAGCAATCGGCCTGAAGCTCAAGCTTTACAGAGAGTTGGTTTGCCTGACTGGGGCTGCGCTGTTGCAATTGTCGGACCTCCGTCGAGGTGCCGAGCACGTTCTGGATATGGTGCCCGTATTCATGCGCCATCACGTAGACGCGCGCAAAATCGCCGCCCGCACCCATCTGCTTGTCCATCTCGTTGTAAAAGTCGGTGTCGATGTAAATACCTGAATCACTGGGGCAATAGAACGGCCCCATCGCACTTTGTGCCGCACCGCAGCCCGATTGCCCCGCCTGCGAATAGAACACCAGTTTGGGCGGTTGGAATTTGATGTTGGCTTGTTGGAACAGCGGCCCCCAGGTCTTGTTGAGCGATGACATCGCGTTGCAGCTTTCGCGGCTGAATTCGTTCACCGCGCAGCTTTCTTCAAGCGACGTTCCGCCCTGCTGCTCGACCGGCGCGCTGCTTTGGCCCTGCTGGAGCGAGCCGAGCATCTGCGCCGGGTCCACCCCGAAAACCACCGCAGCGATCAGCGCGATGACGATCGAGCCGCAACCGATCTTGCCGCCACCGCCCATGGGGAAGCGCCCGCCGCCACCGCGCTGGTCCTCGACATTGATGGAGTTGTCGAAATCGTCGAGACGCATGGGCCTGCCCCTTTTTGTTTTGGCTACTGGACAAGCGCGATGCGGACCGCGATGCCTGATTGAAGATGGTATCCAGAAACCCCGGAGTAATTGAATGTTCCTGAAGGGCAAGAGTGCGCTCGTAACCGGCTCCACTTCCGGTATCGGCCTCGCCTATGCGAAAGCGCTCGCGGCAGAGGGTGCCGATATCGTGCTCAACGGCTTTGGCGAAGAGTCAGAACTTGCGCGGTTGTGTGATGAACTGGCGGCAACTAGCGGTGGACGCGCGATTTTTGCGCCAGGCGACTTGACCAAGCGCGAAGGCACCGAGGCGATGATGGCCACTGCGTTGGCAGAGTTCGGCGCGGTCGATATTCTGATCGCCAACGCGGGAATGCAGCATGTCGCGCCGGTCGAGGCGTTTCCCGTGGACAAGTGGGATGCAATCATCGCGCTCAACCTGACGTCCGCCTTCGACGCTTGCCGCCTTGCAATCCCGGGAATGAAAGCAAAGGGCTGGGGCCGGATCATCTTCACCGCATCGGCGCATTCGCTGACGGCTTCGCCGTTCAAGGCGGCCTACGTCGCGGCCAAGCACGGTCTGGCAGGCCTGGCAAAGACATTGGCGCTGGAGCTTGCCACCGATGGCGTGACCGCCAACTGCATCAGCCCGGGTTACGTGTGGACGCCGCTGGTGGAGAACCAGATCCCCGATACGATGAAGGCGCGCGGGATGACGCGCGAGCAGGTGATCAACGACGTCATGCTGGTTCGCCAGCCTACCAAGCAGTTTGTCCAACCCGATGATGTGGCGGCTCTCGCGTTGTTCCTGTGTCGCCACGAAGCGCGCAATATCACTGGCGCCAACTACAACATGGATGGCGGTTGGGTCGCTGAATAGCGAACGCCCAACTTTATCTGGCTCGGCGCGTCCAAAAAGGGAACTTGCGCTTGCTAGCTGGTTTTGTCAGCTAAGCGCTGCGATGAGGCGTTTGAGGGCAGCGATGAGGCGTTCAGTGGGCTTGCGCGGTGTATGGGTCGGGGCGCTAGCTTTCAGCGCCACTCTGCTCGTGTCCGCAACGGCTCCTGCACGCAAGCCGACTGCGCTTGAGGCAACACTGAAATCCCACGTCGAAACGCTGGCCAGCGACGATTTCGATGGCCGAGAACCGGGCACCGAGGGCGAAACCAAGACCTTGCGCTATCTAGCGCGGCAGTGGTTCGACATCGGTCTTGAGGCAGGCACGAACAACCCGGCCAATGGCTGGTTTGCGCCGGTCGAACTGGTCGAACGTGAGCCGGTCGTTTCGCGATCGAGCTTCATGCGCGGACGCAAGCGGATCGCTGTGCCCGATGATGCCGTGTTCGTAGTCACGTCCGGATTGCGCAGCCTTGTTCAGGATGCTCCGCTGTTGTTTGTAGGGCATGCGACAGCCGCCGCGATCCCGCGCGCCGAATTGGCGGGACGTATCGCGGTCATGCTCGACAGTGAGCCTGCAGGGGCCGACGGGAAGGGCACTACTGACCGCGCAGGCCGCCTGCTTAATGCTGGTGCGTCGGCGGTGGTCACCGTGCTCGACGATGCACGCGGGATAGATGACGTCATCGCGCGCAGGCGGCGCGCAGGATATGCCGTAGCGGGCGAGAAACTGGGCAGCGAAATCGAAGCATTCCTGACGCCGCGGGCAGTCGACCTGATCCTTGCAGGGACGGCCCACCGGGACACGGCCAGACTACGCGCCGATGCCGCATCGCCATCGTTCGTTCCGTACTTGTTGAGCGTGACCGCCAGTCTCGAGGCGACCAGTCGCGAGACGCGGATCCGGACGCACAACTTGATCGGACGCCTGCCGGGTCGGAACCCGGCCGCAGGGGCGGTGCTGGTCATGGCCCATTGGGACCACTTCGGCGAGTGCGCTGCGCCGCCTGCCGAAGACCTGATCTGCAACGGCGCGATCGACAACGCGAGCGGCCTGGCGGTCATTACCGAAGCTGCGCGTTTGCTCAGTCGCGGCCGTCCGATGGAGCGCGACGTCTATTTTCTTGCGACCACTGGCGAGGAACTGGGTTTGCTAGGCGCAACGGCATTTGCCGAGGACCCGCCCATACCGCTGGATAGGATCGTCGCGGCTTTCAACGTCGACAGTACCGGGCTTGTGGCTCCGGGGGGACCTGTCGGCATCGTCGGCAAGGGTATGACTCCCCTCGATCCGCTAATCGCAGAGGTTGTTCGGCGCATGAGGCGCAAGCTGGCCCCCGGCGACGGGGCCAATGACTATATCAAGCGGCAGGATAGCTGGGTGCTCAGGCAGCACGATGTTCCCGCCGTGATGGTCAGCAATAGTTACGGCGACATGGCCCGCCTCGAGCGTTTCATGGAGGACACCTACCACCGGCCGGGAGACCAGCCCAACAGCGCAATCAACTACGCTGGAATGGCCGATGACGTTGTTTTGCAAGTCGAACTCGTGCGCGCCTTTGCCGATCAGAAACGCTACCCCACGCCCGACCCCAAGCGCCGTCCGACCAGGTAGCGGAACCCACTAGCCGAACTGCACCTTCCTGTTTACATGGGCCGCCACGAATCTCCCCGCACACTTGGAAGTGGCAGCCATCATGGATATCCCTCTCGGCCTTACATTCGACGACGTGCTGTTGCGTCCTGCCGAGTCGGACATCGTGCCTTCGCAAGCCGATACGCGCACTTGGCTGACCAAGACGATCGGTCTGAATGTTCCGGTCGTATCATCGGCCATGGACACCGTTACCGAGGCCGACATGGCGATCGTCATGGCCCAATTGGGCGGCATCGGCGTGCTCCACCGTAACCTGTCGATCGAAGAGCAGTGCGCGGCGGTGCGGGCGGTGAAGCGGTTTGAAAGCGGCATGGTGGTGAACCCGATCACGATCACGCCAGGCGCGACGCTGGGCGAGGCCAACGCGATCATGCGCGCCAACAAGATCAGTGGCATCCCGGTCGTCGAGGCCTCGGGCAAGCTGGTCGGGATCCTCACCAACCGCGATGTCCGCTTTGCCGACAACCCGCTGCAGCCGGTACGCGAGCTGATGACTCACGAAAACCTGGCGACGGTTCCGCTTGGCACGACCGGCGACGAAGCGCGCCGCCTGCTGCACCAGCGCCGGATCGAGAAGCTGCTGGTGGTTGATGATGCCTTCCGTTGCATCGGCCTGATCACGGTGAAGGACATCGAAAAGGCAGTCACGTTCCCCAACGCAACCAAGGATGAGGCCGGACGCCTGCGCGTGGCTGCGGCGACGACCGTGGGCGAAAAGGGTCTCGAACGCACCCGCGCGCTGATCGACGCGGAATGCGACGTGATCATCATCGACACCGCACACGGTCACAACCGTGACGTTGCGCGTGCGGTCGAGGCGGCCAAGAAGATCTCGAATTCGGTGCAGGTCATTGCCGGAAACGTAGCGACCGGCGAAGCCACGCGCGCGCTGATCGATGCCGGTGCCGATGGCGTCAAGGTCGGGATCGGTCCCGGCTCGATCTGCACCACGCGCATCGTCGCGGGCGTCGGCGTGCCGCAGCTGACCGCGGTCATGGAATGCGCCAAGGAAGCCGAGAAGTCAGGCGTTCCGGTGATCGCCGATGGTGGCTTGCGCACCTCGGGCGATGCGGCCAAGGCGCTTGCTGCCGGGGCGAGTTCGGTGATGATCGGATCGATGCTGGCAGGCACCGAAGAAGCGCCGGGCGAGACGTTCCTCTACCAGGGCCGCGCCTACAAGTCGTATCGCGGCATGGGTTCGGTCGGGGCGATGGCGCGGGGAAGCGCGGATCGTTATTTCCAGCAGGACATCAAGGATCAGATGAAGCTGGTGCCTGAAGGGATCGAAGGCCAAGTGCCTTACAAGGGCCCGGCGAAGGACGTCGTTCATCAGCTCGTCGGCGGGATCAAGGCGGCTATGGGCTACACCGGCAGCGCCAGCATCGAGGAACTGCGCAAGCGGGCCAAGTTCGTGCGCATCACCGGTGCAGGCCTTCGTGAGAGCCACGTCCACGACGTGACGATCACGCGCGAAGCCCCGAACTACAAGGTCGGATGATCCTTCGACAGGCTCAGGATGAGCGGAACCGGTGTATGCATTCCAACCTCCGCTCATGCTGAGCTTGTCGAAGCATAAGGCACCAAACCAATGACGCCCTCGGCGCGCGTACAGGCGGCGATCGATATCCTCGATGCGGTGATTGCCGCCGCGCGGACGCAGGGCGCTTCGGCAGACCGGATTGCTGCCGACTGGTTCAGGACGCGGCGCTTCGTCGGATCGAAGGATCGCCGGGCTATCCGCGATCTTGCGTGGAACGCGATCCGGGTGTGCGGCGATGTGCCGGGCAATGGCCGCGCGGCGATGCTGCGTCTGGCACAGGATGACGCGGCGCTGGCAAGCCTGTTCGATGGTTCGAACTACGGCCCTATGGCGATCGTGTCGGGAGAGCCGGTCTCCGCAGGCGGGATAGCGCCATGCTGGCTTGAAGAACGGTTGGCTGGTTCGGGCCTCGGGGCGGACGAGCAGGCAGCGCTGCTTGGCCGTGCTCCTCTGGACCTGCGTACAAACACGCTGAAGACGACGCGCGATGATTTGCGCGCAAGCCTTCCCGTTGAAGCGCAAGTGACCGTAGCTCCAAACGCGTTGCGCTTTCCGTCGGGAACGGCAGCCGAAAGCTGGCCGCAATTTGCCGATGGCCTCTTCGAGATCCAGGATACCGGCAGCCAGTTGGCCTGCCTTGCGCTCGGCGTGCAGCCGGGCGAGGCTGTGGTGGACCTGTGTGCAGGGGCCGGCGGCAAGACCCTGGCGCTGGGCGCGGCGCTGCAGAACAAGGGTAAGTTGCTTGCCTGTGACATCGACCGGGCGCGCCTGTCGCGCCTGCCGGACCGAGCGGCGCGCGCCGGAGCGCTGTCCGAGACGCGGTTGCTCAATCCGGGGCGCGAGCTTGAGGCGCTCTCTGACTGGGCGGGGAAAGCAGACGCCGTGATGATCGACGCCCCTTGTTCGGGGACAGGCACCTGGCGGCGCAATCCAGAGGCGCGCTGGCGGCTCGATGACAAGGTGCTCGAACGGTATCACGCCATGCAGGCGCGGGTGCTCGATATCGGCGCTGCGCTGGTGCGGCCCGGCGGGCGGCTGACTTACGTGGTATGTTCGCTGCTCGATGCCGAGGGCACCGACCGCATCGACGCGTTTCTGGCCGGCAACGCGGGTTGGGACGTGACGTTGCCGACGCTGCCCGCTGGCGCGCCGCGAGGCCAAGGCTGGCGACTTACGCCCTTTCGCGATGGTACGGACGGGTTTTTCTTCGCAACAATCGTGCGCCGTGTTAACTGACCGGTCATGCACGCCGGTTCATTCAGCGATGGTCGCCGGCTCAAGGAGTTCTTGATGCGTTACGCTCCCGTTGCACTTGCCTTGTCCCTGATCGTCGGCGTCACCGGAAGCATGGGCTCCGCCAAGAACGCAGCTCCGCTCGAGCCAAGGGTGGAAGCGCTGATCAAGGACGGCCGCGCCGCCTTGTCGCGAGGGGATTCCGGCGCCGCCACCGACAGCTTTGAAGCCGCGCTGGCGATAAATCCTGCTAGCCCTGCGCCGTTGATTGCGCTGGCCGATGCAGCGCGCCACGAAGGTCTGCAGGGTAAGGCGATCCACTACTACCGCGAGGCGCTCGAGCGCGATCCCAACAACGTCGTCGCGATTTCGGGCGAGGGCGGGGCCATGGTCGAGAAGGGGGCGCTTGAGAAGGCGCGCCGCAATCTCGCGCGGCTCGAAGGGCTGTGCGGCAAGGGATGCGCGGAAACGACCGACCTGGCCGCCGCGATCGCGCGAGGCCCTGCGCCGCGTGTGGTATCCGCCGAAGCGGTGAAGCCTGAGCCCAAGGTTGAGAGCAACTAGGCGTTGTGTAACAAGGCCTGAGGCCCCCGCCTTCGCGGGGGCGCGCAGCCGTGAACGCTCAAATCAGGTCGCGAAACTCTTCCAGTACCTGACGGTAGACGCGCTTCTTGAAGGGGACGATGAAGTCCGGCAGCGTCTCGGGCTCGACCCAGCGCCATTCGCAGAATTCCGCCGGTTCATGTGCGTCCAGGCGAATATCGCTGTCCTGACCGCCGAAGCGCAGCAGCAGCCATTTCTGGCGTTGCCCGCGATACTTCCCGCCCCATAACTTGCCTTTCAGCTCGTCGGGAAGGTCGTAGAACAGTTCCTCGCGGCTCTCGGCGATGATCGTGATCAGATGGGGTGAAACCCCGGTTTCTTCGGCCAGTTCGCGCAAGGCGGCGGGGTGCAACTCCTCGCCGTCGTCGATCCCGCCCTGCGGCATCTGCCAGGCATCGCCTTCCTTGTTATCGATCCGCTTGCCGACGAACACGCGGCCTTCGGAATTGACCAGCATGACGCCGACGCAAGGTCGGTAAGGAAGTCCGGCAGATGTATCGCTCATTTTGACCTTTCCAGCAGCAGCCGAACCGCCGCGAAGATGGACTGCATATCGGCCTCTGCGCTTGGCAGTGCCTTGCGCAACTGCGTGAAGCCGTGGATCGTTCCCTTCATCTCGAGGAAAACGACTTCGGCCCCTGCGCGGATCAGTTCGGCACCATAGACACGTCCGCTATCGCGAATCGGATCGAGGCCTGCCGTCACTAGCACCGTCGGCGGCGTGGTCGAGTGCTCGCCGTGGATCGGATAGGCGCGGCGGTTCCCGCTCTCGGCCTTGTAGGATTCGCCGAACCATTGCATCGAATCCATCGTCAGCAGGTAGCCTTCCGCAAAATTGACGAAGGACGGATGGTCCGGCTTTTCGTCGCTGAGGGGGTAGATCGGGACCTGTAAGATCACGGGCACGTCTGCCGGACGCTCGACCAACGCCTGCGTGATCACGATCGCCAGGTTTCCGCCCGCAGAATCGCCCATCGGAATCAGACCCGTAACTTTGCGTCCCAGCTCTTCCGGGTTTGTGGCGATCCACCGTGCCGCTGCCTCGCAATCGTCGGGAGCGGCGGGGAAGGGGTGTTCGGGGGCAAGGCGATAATCGACCGCGATCACGGGCAAGTCCAGCTCTGCCGCGATTTCGGTGCAGAGGCTATGGTGGCTCTCGAGATCGCCGATTACAAAGCCACCGCCATGGCAGAACGTCACCACGGGTCCCGGCTCGCGGGCCTCGCGCGCATCGTAGAGGCGCAGCGGGATGTCGCCTGCCGGCCCGGGGCACGTCAGGTCACGGATCACGGCCAGATCGCGCGGCGGCTGTTCGGCAAGGGCACCCATGGCGAAAAAGCTGGCGCGGGCCATGTCGACGCCCATCTGGCTCATCGGTGGCGCCTGAGTGCCATTTAGGAATGCGAGGAAGGCGGCCACATCGGGGCGAACGAAATGCGTCGTCTGGTCGGTCATGGCAGGTCACTGTCCCATATCGGACCCCCTTGAGCGGGAATCGCTGTCTACATCGGGGTAAGTCCGCGATTGCAACTTGACTAGCCCGCACGGACGGATTCAACATTACGAGCTGATTTTGCCGCACAAGAGTTTTTCTTCTTTGCGAATGGATCGGGACGGGCATAGGCGCAGTTTCATTGATACGCGCTCATGGGGCACAGGGCATAAACCCGGCCACGCAGCAGAGGACGATATGGCTACAGTAGTTGATGGACCGGACGCGCTGACGGGCGGCAAGGACGAGCTGACCCCCGAAGCAGTGGTCGTACGCTTTGCCGGTGACTCGGGCGACGGCATGCAGTTGACGGGCGGTCAATTCACGCTTTCGACCGCACTTGCGGGCAACGACCTTGCCACGTTCCCTGACTTCCCCGCTGAAATCCGCGCGCCGCAGGGCACGCTGTTCGGCGTTTCGGCGTTCCAGATCAACTTCGGATCGACTGCGATCGACACGGCAGGCGACCAGCCCGACGTGCTCGTGGCGATGAACCCGGCTGCGCTCAAGACCAATGTCGGCGCGTTGAAAGCGGGCGGGTTGATCATCGCGGACAGCGGCGAATTCAACAAGCGTAACCTTGAGAAAGCCAAGTACGACGTCAATCCGCTCGAGGATGGCAGTCTGGAAAAATGGCAGCTGCTGGCGTTCGATATTTCGGCAATGACGCTGCAGGCGGTCAAGCCGTTCGGCCTTGGCAACAAGGAAGCGCTGCGCTGCAAGAACATGTGGACGCTCGGCCTTGCGCTGTGGATGTTCGACCGTGACCGTCAGCCGCTGATCGATTGGCTCAACGCCAAGTTCAAGAAGATGCCGGTGCTGGCAGAGGCCAATATCGCAGCGCTCAATGCGGGCCACGCCTATGGCGAAACCGCAGAGCTGTCGGGTCCGCTCAAGCAGTATCATATCGCCCCGGCCGAGAGCGAACCGGGCTTGTATCGCACGGTAACTGGCGCGGAGGCGATCAGCCTTGGCCTAGTGGCGGGTGCGCAGCTGGCTGAACTGCCGATGTTCTTCGGTGGTTATCCGATTACGCCTGCCTCGGCGATCCTGCACAATCTGGCGCGCCTCAAGGAATTCGGCGTGACCACGTTCCAGGCCGAGGACGAGATCGCCGCAATCGCGTCTGCCATCGGCGCGTCCTATGCAGGGCAGCTGGGCGTCACGTCCTCGTCCGGCCCTGGCATTGCACTTAAGGGCGAGGCGATGGGCCTCGCGATCATGACCGAGCTGCCGCTGGTCATCATCAACTCGCAGCGCGGCGGTCCGTCCACGGGTCTTCCGACCAAGACCGAGCAGTCCGATCTCTATCAGGCGGTCTATGGCCGCAACGGCGATGCCCCGATGCCGGTCATCGCCTCGCGCTCGGCTGCCGATTGCTTCGAAGTCGCGATCGAGGCTTGCCGTATCGCTGTTCAGTACATGACCCCGGTGATGATCCTGACCGACGGCTACATCGCCAACGCGGCCGAGCCATGGAAGGTGCCGGATCCTGCCAGCTTCACGCCGTTCCCGGCGAAATTCCTGGCGGAAAAGAACGGACCGGACGGCGAGTTGCTGCCCTTCGCGCGTGACGAAAAGGGCGCACGCCCGTGGATCAAGCCCGGCACGCCCGGCCTGATGCACCGTATCGGCGGGATCGAGAAGAATCCCGGCACCGGCAACATCGATTACAGCCCCGCCAGCCACCAGACGATGACTGACGCGCGTCGCGACAAGGTCGATGGTATCGCCGCCAACATCCCTCCGCAGGACGTTATCCTCGGTGAAACGTCCGGCAAGCTTGCGGTCGTCGGCTGGGGCAGCACCTACGGCCCGATCCATCAGGCGGTGCGTCGTGCCCGCCGCAAGGGTCAGGATGTCTCGCAGATTCACGTCCGTCATGTCTGGCCGCTGCCGACCAACCTTGGCGAATTGCTCAAGGGCTACGACAAGGTACTCGTGCCCGAAATGAACACCGGGCAGTTCAAGACGGTACTTCGCGACCAGTATTTGATCGACGCCAAGCCGCTCAACAAGACCAGTGGCCAGCCGTTCACCATCGCGGAAATCGAGGCCGCTATCGACGACGCGCTCGGCGGTCATGCCGGTGGCGAGGTAGATGCCGACAAGACCCAGCTGCCCAGCATCAAGAGTGTGAACCCATGAACGAAATGACCAAGATCGCGGTGCAGACCACGCTCAAGGACTGGGAAACCGACCAGGAAGTACGCTGGTGCCCGGGTTGCGGCGACTACGCCATCCTCAAGGCCGTGCAGCGTACTCTGCCCGAACTGGGTGCAGACCCGGCCAACACTGTCTTCGTCAGCGGTATCGGCTGCTCCAGCCGCTTCCCGTACTACATCGAGAGCTACGGCTTCCACACGATCCACGGCCGCGCGCCCGCGTTTGCGACCGGGATCAAGCTGGCCAATCCGGACCTCGACGTATGGCTGGTGACCGGCGACGGTGACGGCATGTCGATCGGTGGCAATCACACCATGCACATTCTGCGCCGCAACGTGAACGTGCAGATTCTGCTGTTCAACAACGAGATCTACGGCCTGACCAAGGGCCAGTTCTCGCCGACGAGCCGCGAAGGCACGAACAGTCCGACGTCACCGCTGGGATCGGTCGATCGTCCCGCCAGCCCATGCGCCTTTGCCCTCGGCTCGGGCGCCCGGTTCATTGCGCGGGCCTATGACGTGTCGAAGAACTTGGGTGGCGTGCTGAAAGCGGCGCATCGCCATCGCGGTGCGTCGTTCGTGGAAATCTTCCAGAACTGCATCGTCTACAACAAGGACCGCTTCGACGATTTCGTTGCCAAGGGTGTGGCCGACCAGAACCAGTTGTGGGTTGAAGACGGTCAGCCGATGCTGTTCGGCAGCGAGAAATCGGGCGGGATCAAGGGCATTGCGCTCGACATCGAGACATTGAGCCTCAAGGTCGTCGACGTTGCCGATGGCGATTGGCAGGCTGCGGGCGTGATCGTCCACAATGCCAAGAACCGGGCGATTGCGCACATGCTGGTCGAAATGCCGTTCGGACCATTTCCGATGGCGCTGGGCGTGATCTACGATGACCCGCGTCCGACCTACGAGGATACGCTGCTCGGGCAGGACGCGAAGTCGCGTGAGGGCAAGGACGCCAACCTCGCCAAGTTGCTCGCCAAGGGCCAGACCTGGACGGTGAGCGGCACCGCAGCCGACCCGGTCTGATCGAAGCTTTTGCCGGGGACGGCTGCTGGATAATATAACCCACAGCCTGACCGGTTGGGCGCTGGCGGAAACGGGGCTCAAGCATCGCACGCGCAAGGGTTTGGCTGCCTGCATTCTGGCGGCCAACCTGCCCGACATCGATGTGTTCTTTGGCTGGGCACCATGGGCTCCACTCGCCATGCATCGTGGCTTCACGCATGGGCTGGTCGGCGGCGTGCTGTTGCTCCCGCCCGTGCTGGCGCTGCTGTTGTGGGCGCTCGACCGCTGGCAGGGTCAGCGTGGCCGCATAGTGGCAGACGCGCCGCCAATGCATGTCGGCTGGCTTCTCACACTCGCCTATCTCGGCGCAATCACGCACCCCCTGCTCGATCTTCAGAACGTTTACGCGGTGCAGCTGATGTCACCGCTAAGCGAGCGGTGGTTTCATAGCGACGGCCTGTTCATCATTTCGCCCTGGCTACTGGCGATGCTTGGCGTCGGGATCTGGCGTTCGCGACGGCGGCGCAGCGGGACTGCGGCGATTGTCGCGCTCGCAGCTTGCGTGGTGTTCATCATCAGCAACGTTGGCATTTCGGCACTGGCATGGGCAGCACCTTCAAACGACGCGCCCTATGCGGCGCCGGATCGCATATTCGCTTCGCCCGAGGCGATCGCCTTCTGGCGGCGCGACGTTTTCTGGCGGCAGGACGAGGCCATTACGCGCGGCCGCTTCGATCCGCTGGTGAGCCTGACCCGTCTTGTTCGATATGGCCATGCGACGCCTGACAACATGAACGATCCACTCGTCCAACGTGCAAGGAACGACAACGCCAATGTTCGCGATTTCCTTGCGTGGGCCCAGATGCCCATGGCCCGCGTCGTGCGCAAGGGGTGCGAGGCTACCGTAACCATCGGCGACGCGCGCTACTCCGATCCCGCTGTGGCGGGCAGCTTCACCACCGAGGCGCACCTGACGGTCTGCTAGGCGGCGGGAGTCATCTTCTCGAGCGTCTCGTCGGCTCCGGCAGCCACTGCCTTGGCGGGGCGATGGAGGATGGCGGTCGCCAGAAACGCCCAGCCAGCGCCGCCCAGCCAACCCGCAGCGACGTCGCTGGGGAAGTGGACGCCCAGCCACACGCGGGTGAAGGCCACCGCCATGCTCAATGCGACGGCTACGCCGATCAAAGTCCAGCGCACGCCGCGACGCGGGCTCATTGCGGCGAACGCCAAGGCTATGGCGATGTAGACAACCGCAGAGTTGAAGCTGTGGCCGCTGGGAAAACTCTCGCCGCCCGCTTCGGTCAGATGCGGGACGATCAAGGGACGAGGCCGTCCAACCGCCAGCTTGACCAAAGTGTTGAGTATCCACCCCCCGGCAATCGTCGCCGTGAGCAAAACGGCCTCGCGCCGTAGCCGCGCAAACAACAGCGCGATAACAGCACCTAGCGCTATCAGATTGCGCAGCAGCACGCCGCCGAGCGACGTCAGGTCGCGGACAGCCTCAAGCAGCCATGGCGGACCGACCGGTACAAGACCTTCGCCATAGCGCCAGCGCAGCAGTCCGGCGCTATCCATTGCCTCGGTGCGGCCAGACCAGACTGCTAGCGTGACCAGAGCAAACCCCAGCCAGCAGATTCCTGCAGCTATCAGCGCGTGGCCCGGCGAAATTCGCCAGCCATGCGTCCTTTGGGACAGGTGGTTATCTGTGGCGGAGTTTATCATGCGATGGGGGAACGGGTTGTCATGGGGTGATGTTCCCCAAGGATGGGGCTAGACAAGACAGGAATTCGCATAGTGACCTCACGTGCCGGTACTGCCCCCTCGATCGTCTGGTTGCGGCGGGACCTACGGCTGGCTGATCAGGCGGCACTTCTGGCCGCTGCGCAAGAGGGCCCGGTCATTCCGGTCTACGTCCTCGATGACGAAACGCCGCGAAATTTCAGGATGGGCGCAGCCTCCCGCTGGTGGTTGCACCACAGCCTTGCCTGTCTTGACCGGCAACTGCGCGGGATTGGCTCGCGCCTGATCCTGAGGCGGGGCAAGTGCCACGAGGAACTGGCCGCGATCCGTCGGGAAACAGGCGCGCGGACTGTCCATGCACTGCATCATTACGAGCCATGGTGGCGCAATGCCGAGAGCGCAGTTGCCAAGACATTCCGGCTGCATCTACACGATGGCAATTACCTCGCGCCGCCAGGGTCGATCCTGACCGGCAGCGGGTCGCCTTACAAGATCTACACGCCGTTCTGGAACGCCCTGCGCGAGCGTATGCCACCGGCTCCGCCCACGCCCGAGCCAACGTCGCTCGAGGCGCCCGAGGTCTGGCCGCGAAGCGACAACCTCGAGGATTGGGGGCTGATCCCGGCCACGCCCGACTGGGCGAGCGGATTTCGTGAAGAGTGGACGCCGGGTGAAGTCGGTGCATGCGAACGACTGCAGGATTTCGCCGGGCGCGCGGGCGGCTACGCGAACTTTCGCAATCTTCCCTCTGATGATTGCACTTCGCGACTTTCGCCGCACCTGCATTTCGGTGAGATGTCACCAGCGACCGTGTGGCAAAGTGTCGCCGATGCGGGAGGGTCGGTCGAGGTGTTCCTTGGTGAACTCGGCTGGCGCGACTACGCCCAGACCGTCATCATCCAGTTCCCAGAGTACGGTTCACGCAACGCCCGCGAGGCCTATGACAGTCTCAACTGGCAAACCGACCGGGTTTCCCTGCTTGCCTGGCAACAGGGCCGCACCGGCTATCCGATCGTCGACGCCGGAATGCGCGAGCTGTGGCACACCGGCTGGATGCACAACCGCGTCCGCATGATCGCTGCCAGTTTTCTTGTAAAACACCTCCTGATCGACTGGCGCGAAGGCGAGCGCTGGTTCTGGGATACGCTGGTCGATGCCGACTACGGCTCGAACGCGGTCAACTGGCAGTGGACGGCGGGAACCGGGGTCGATTCGAACATGTTCGTGCGGATCATGGCGCCGCTGACCCAGTCGCCCAAGTTCGATGCTGCCGACTACATCCGGCGCTGGGTTCCCGAACTGGCGCATCTGTCCGATCGTGACATCCACGATCCCGCAGTGCCTCCAACCGGCTATCCGGCCAAGATTGTCGACCATGCCGCCGCGCGGGCAAGGGCGCTTGCAGCACACGACCGGATGAAGCACGGCTGACCTTGCGCGAAGCGGCCCGTCGCCGCATATGCCGCTCCATGAACGCGCAGACACCCGCACGCGGGGAGCACCTTATCTCCGGTGGGCGGAATCTATCGGCTGCCGGTCGTTGGCTCGGGCGGCTGTTTTCCGGCTCGTTCACGCGTGCGATCGAGCGTATCGACAGTGGGCTGGCGCAGGGCTCGATCATCGCGACCTTGCCCGATGGATCGCACCGAAAACTCGGCGGACGCAGCGATGGTCCGGTTGCCATAATACAACTCAACAGCTGGAACGCGCTGGTCCGGCTCGCAACCGCCGGGTCGATCGGCTGGTACGAGGCATGGGTTGCCGGCGAGTGGGAAAGCCCCGACCCGGTCCCGATCTTCGACCTATTCATGCGCAACGCGGACACACTGGGTGATACCGGACGTGCGAAGGGGCCTTGGCGCTGGGCAGGGCGGTTGCTGAACCTTGCGCGTCGCAATTCCAAAGCGCAGGCGCGGCGAAACATCGCGGCGCACTACGATCTTGGCAACGATTTCTACCGTCTGTGGCTTGACCAGACGATGAGCTATTCGAGCGCGCTATGGGATGGCATCGCAGCAGATGCGTCGCGGACAGAGGCGCAGGCCAACAAGGTCGACCGGTTGGCAGCCCGTCTGGAATTGCGGCCCGGAAGCACGGTGCTCGAGATCGGTTGTGGCTGGGGCTTTCTGGCACGCCGCCTTGCCCAGACTCATGGCGCGAAGGTCACTGCCATCAGTCTTTCGGACGAACAACTCGCTTGGGCAAAACGTGAAGCGGAGGACTCGGGTCCCATTGGTGTCGACTATCGCCACCAGGACTATCGCGACGTTCAGGGTCAGTTCGATGCCATCGCCAGCGTCGAGATGGTCGAAGCGGTCGGACGCGAGTACTGGCCATCCTACTTTGACTGCCTCGCGCGGTGCCTCAAGCCCGGTGGGCGCGCAGCCCTGCAGTACATCGCGATCCGCGACGAACTTTTCGAGGCATATGCCGCCAGTGCGGACTTCATTCAGGCCTACGTTTTTCCGGGGGGCTTGCTGATCAGCGAGCGTGAATTCCGGAAGCTGGCAGCAGAGCGCGGTTTGAGCTGGGAGGATCAGCAAAACTTCGGGCTCGACTACGCCCGCACGCTTGGGCTTTGGCGCGAGGCTCTGAATCGCGCCGTCGCCGAGGGAAATCTTCCACCCGGGTTCGACCCGCGCTTCGTCGATCTATGGCGCTATTATCTGATGTATTGTGAAGGCGGCTTCCGTGGCGGCGGGATCGATGTCGCCCAAGTGACGCTCGTCAAGAATTGAGCGCCATCATACGCGCCTGAACACGCCATCTCCGCGATAGCGCGCCAGAATGTTATCGTGCATGATCGGGCTGAGCAGGTTGGCAAAGGCGCAACCGACGCGGCCGCTTTCCCACCAGATCACGTCGGCCTGCTTTGCTTCCATGCCGGGCAGCGTCAGCCAGCAGCGGTTCCCGACATACATTTTCTGTAATGAGTTCGCGCAGAAGCCGCCAAGTGAAAGATCAACGACTACCGTCTGGAATCCGCGACCGCCCGATGGGCGCAGCGTAGCGGGGATGTTGACGCGCAAGCGTGGTGCGCAGCGATCCTCAAGAGCCGCATGGCCATAGGTTATGGTGTTCCAGTCACTGGTATCGCCATAGTCGCCATTTGTCGTCTTCATCGCCGAAAGACCCCGACCCTTTGCCCCCGGCGACAAAGATCGTCAGGGAACGCAAAGAATCGGCCAAGAACCTTAATTCCGACTTCTCAGGCTTGGTTAACCCGTTCACGGTGCGGGGAGCCGAATTGTTCACCACAAAGTGCAACGATCCGGTCCGCGACGACCTCGGGTGGCTTGACGCTTTCCGGGCTCTCTCCGGGATAGGCTCTGGCCCGCATCTTTGTGCGGGTAGCACCGGGATCGAGTACGGCAACACGGATTGAAGAAGTGTTACGCACCTCCTGTCCATAACAGTCGAGCAGCACGTCAAACGCCGCCTTGGATGCGCCGTAGGCGGCCCAGTAAGGACGCGGGGAGGCACCGACACTGCTTGTCACCCCGACAACGCGTGCATTCTTGCTCTTCCGCAGCATGCCGTCGAACCCGGCAAGCAGCGCCTGTGTGGCCAAGACATTCAGCGTCAGCGCAGTGTTGAACTCACGCGGATCGATCTGCCAGACCGGCGTCAGCGTGGGCAGAACGGCTGCGTTGATCACGAGGATGTCAAGCGTATCCCAGCGGCCCGAGATCGCCGTTGCAAGGCGGGCGATGCCGTCGGCTTCTGAAAGATCAACCGGCGCAATCGTGGCTGAACCGCCGGAATCGTGGATTTCCTGCTCGACCTTCTCGAGATCCTTGCCGTTGCGCGCGACCAGAACGACATGCGCGCCTGCTGCGGCCATCGCCTTGGCAGTGGCTGCGCCGATGCCCCGGCTGGCACCCGTAACCAGCGCCAGCTGGCCGGAATACGGCCCGTCAGTCATTCAGGCGACCTTGTCGACAGGGAACGACAGCTGGTCCGGGTTTTCACGGTCGGCAAGATCGGTCAGCCGTGTTGGGTATTCGCCGCTAAAGCACGCGTCGCAGTACTGTGGGCGGGCGCTATTGCGCTGCGCTTCGCCGACTGCGCGGTAAAGCCCGTCGATCGATACGAAGGCGAGGCTGTCGGCGTGGATAAATTCCGCCATCGCCTTCACATCCATGCGTGCGGCAAGCAGCTTCGACCGTTCGGGTGTGTCGACACCGTAGAAGCACGAATGTTCGGTTGGCGGGCTGGCGACGCGGAAGTGGACTTCGCTGGCCCCGGCATCGCGCATCATCTGCACGATCTTCATCGAGGTGGTGCCGCGCACGATCGAGTCGTCGATCAGCACGATCCGCTTGCCCGCTACAAGTGCGCGGTTGGCGTTGTGCTTGCGCTTCACGTCTGCATTGCGTGCGCCATCCGATGGCTGGATGAACGTGCGCCCGACATAGTGCGAGCGGATGATGCCCAACTCGAACGGAATGCCCGAAGCCTGCGCATAGCCGAGCGCTGCGGGGACTCCGCTGTCGGGCACCGGAATTACGAGGTCGGCATCGGCCGGGCTCTCGATCGCCAGCTGTGCGCCGATTTCCTTGCGCACCTGATAGACCGAGCGACCGCCCATCAGCGAATCCGGGCGGCTGAAATAGACATGCTCGAAGATGCAGGGACGCGCATCGGTTTTGCCGAACGGGTGATGGCTGCTGAGATTGCCGTCGAGATCGACCTGCACCAGTTCGCCCGGCTCGATCTCGCGGACGAAGTCTGCTCCGACCACGTCGAGCGCGACGGTTTCGGAGGCGAACACAATCGCGTCGCCCATCTTGCCCATGACCAGAGGACGGATGCCGAGCGGGTCGCGGCAGGCGATCATGCCGAGCGGCGTCATGCAGATCAGCGAGTAGGCGCCTTCGACCAGACGCAGCGCATCTACGAAGCGGTCAAGCAGCGTGGGGTAGCGGCTGGTGGCAACGAGGTGAATGATCACCTCGGTGTCGGAGGTCGACTGGAAGATCGCGCCCTTGCGGACGAGGTCGCGCTTCAGGAACATCGCGTTCGAGATATTGCCGTTGTGCGCAATCGCAAACCCACCGGATGCGAGGTCGGCAAACAGCGGCT
This sequence comes from Novosphingobium hassiacum, assembly GCF_014196055.1. Classification (GTDB taxonomy): domain Bacteria; phylum Pseudomonadota; class Alphaproteobacteria; order Sphingomonadales; family Sphingomonadaceae; genus Novosphingobium; species Novosphingobium hassiacum. The sequence continues at coordinate 75,233 of NZ_JACICY010000003.1, read as the reverse complement.
GAACGTTGCGCAGTCCAGCGCCGCCGGTCGTCGAATAACGCACATGCCCCGCAGCCATCGTGCCTGGCAGTTCGGCGATCGCGGAAATGTTGGAGAAGTTCGCCGCGACATGGCCGATGCCCTTGCGCGAATAGAACTCCTGCCCGTCGAAGCTGGTGATGCCGACTGCTTCCTGACCGCGATGCTGCAATGCGTGAAGGCCAAGAGCCGCTGTCGCAGCCGCGTCACGAACACCCAGTACGCCGAATATGCCGCACTCTTCATGCAGCTTGTCGTCGTCGCTTCCGCCGCCAACATCCCAGGGTGCGTGGTCGAAATCTTCGTTCTGTGAAATCATGGGTCCGTAGGACTCGCGTGGGCGCAAGCGCCGGGAAACGTGGCGCCCAAATGGCGACGTTTGTCGCCAATGGCAAGGGCAACCTTTGGAACCTTTTGTTCGGGAGCGCGTACTTGCCGTTTCCCCGCGTCCATCGGATTCTGATCGTGAAAATTGCTCAAGTGACCATTCTTGCCGCTGTCATGCTTTTGGCATTGGCTGGCACACTGTCTTATCTGATGGGCGTCGTTCTTCGCTGATCTGACCTCACACGCGAGTTTGCGTCGTTTCGATCTTCGGTTGCTGAAGTTGCGACCGCGATTGGCCGGACTATGCGGGGCATTGCCGTTTTGCACGCATCGCCGTACAGGCGGGACAGCCGCGCTGGCCGAACGCTTTAAAAGGGCTGCTGCTTGATCCTGTCACCGTTCGAATGGACCATCGCCAAGCGCTACATGCTGCCAGGGCGGGGCGAGGCGTTCATCGCGCTCGTTGCCGGCATCAGTCTGGTCGCGGTGATGCTTGGCGTCGCCGCACTGGTGATCGTGATGAGCGTGATGAACGGTTTTCGTGCCGAACTGCTCGACAAAATTGTCGGGCTGAACGGCCATGCGATCATCCAGGCTTATGGCGGACGACTGGATAACTGGCAGGACATCCTCAAACGCGTCCAGAATACGCCGAACGTCACGCATGCCTCGCCCTTGATCGAACAGCCGCTATTGGCCAGCTTCAACGGCCGGGTCGAAGCTATCCTTGTGCGTGGCAACACTGCAGAGGATATCAAGCGGCTCGAGAGCAAGCGTGTCGACGGCGTGATATCGGCTTTGCGTCCGGGTTCGAACAACGTTGCTCTCGGTGCCCGGCTTGCTGAAAACCTTGGCGCGCGGGTGGGGGATTCGATCACGATTATCAACCCGCAGGGTCGCTCGACCCCGTTCGGCACCGTGCCGCGCCAGATCGCCTATACCGTCTCGGCGCTATTCGAGGTCGGCGTGTACGACTACGATCAGGCCTATGTCGTCATGCCGATCCAGGATGCCCAGACGCTGCTTCTGACGGGCGACACGATCGGCATGATCGAGGTGACGACCAACGACGCCGACAAGGTTATGCAGACGCTCGGGCCATTGAAGCAGGAGCTTGCGGGGCAAGCGGTCGTGACCGACTGGAAGACGATCAACGCCAGCCTGTTCGAGGCGCTGGCGGTGGAACGCGTCGCGATGTTCATCGTGCTGTCGATCATCGTGCTGGTCGCGGTGTTCAACATTCTGTCGTCGTTGATCATGCTGGTCCGCGCCAAGACGCGAGACATCGCGATCCTGCGCACGATGGGCGCCACACGGCGGTCGCTGCTCAAGGTGTTCGTGACGATCGGCTTCGTTATCGGGGCTCTCGGCACGCTGTCGGGGCTGGGCCTCGGCTTCGTCTTCCTGTTCTTCCGCCAGCCTATCGTCAACGCGATCCAGTTCGTTACTGGGCAGAACTTGTGGGATCCGTCGATCCGCTTCCTCACCGAGCTGCCGAGCCGTTCGGACCCGGTGGAAATCTTCACGATCAGCATCATGGCGCTGCTGTTCAGCTTCCTCGCCACGCTTTACCCGGCGATGAAAGCGGCGAGCACCGATCCGGTTCAGGTACTGCGTTATGAGTGATCCAGTCGTCAGCCTGCGCGATCTGCGCCGCTCATTCAGCCAGGGCGGGGTCACCATCGACGTCCTGCGCGGGGTAAACCTTGAAATCCGGCCGGGCGAGATCGTCGCGCTGCTTGGGCCATCGGGGTCAGGCAAGTCGACGATGCTACAGGCCATCGGGCTGCTGGAGGGTGGCTTCACCGGTGTGATCGAGATCGCCGGGACCGAGGCGACGAAGCTCTCGGGCGACGACCGCACGGCGCTGCGCCGCGATCATCTCGGGTTTGTCTACCAGTTCCACCACTTGCTTCCCGATTTCAACGCACTCGAGAATGTGGTGCTCCCGCAGCTGGTCGCGGGCACGGACCGCAAGGCGGCCGAAGCGCGGGCGAGCGAACTTTTGACAGCGCTCGGCCTTGCTGCTCGACTCGATCACCGGCCTAGCCAGCTCTCAGGCGGCGAACAGCAGCGCGTCGCAGTTGCCCGCGCGCTCGCCAATAGGCCGGAACTGGTACTGGCGGATGAGCCCACCGGCAATCTCGACGAGGCGACCGCCGACAGGGTGCTGGAGGAGTTCCTCAAGCTCGTTCGGGGCGAGGGCAGTTCTGCGCTGATCGCGACGCATAACGAACGCCTTGCGCTGCGCATGGATCGTGTGGTCCGCCTGCACGAAGGTGTCCTGGTTTAAGGGATACGAGCGGCCTTCGAAGCGTTTCATCGCAAAGAAGGAGATCGTTTCCCATGAACACCACGATTGGCGCCGAGCCCGCAAGCAATGCGTTCTGGCAAGACCATGCCACCGTTCTACGCCGGGAGGCGGCCGATGGCATTTTTCATGGTTTCGCTTCGCTCCACTCAGGAAGCTTTTCGGACATGGTACGTCTCGTTTCGCGCATGTCGGAGGGCGAGCGGGCCGACATGGTCATAGAAAAGTCCGGCGACCGCCAGTATTCGCCCGGCGAAATCCTGAGCTTGGCACGGCGGACCGATTTTCCGGGCTGATTCCCGTTGATCGCCTCCCCTTGTCGTGCGAACCGGGTTTACAATAAGGGGAGTTTACATGTCTGGTCTTGATTGGAATGCAGAGGCCACGCTGCATGAACGCGATGATGCGGGTTCGGAATTGCAATACAATTTCAACGTTGTGAAAAAAGCGCCGCTGCGTGAACTGGTCGCACTCGTTGCCACGATGACGGCTGACGAGCGCGCGCGGCTGATCATCGACATCGCTGGTGGCAAGTCGCTTAATGTCGGGGAAATCGTCGCTCTTGCCAAATCCGAGGGAATGGCGTGAGCACGCCGCATTCCATCGCCGATTTCAAGGCTATGAATCCCAATGGTGAGACAATCGATCTCGCTGACAAGCAGGGCAAAGTGCTCCTCGTCGTCAACACCGCGTCCAAGTGCGGCTTCACCCCGCAATACGATGGCCTTGAAGCGCTATACCAGCAGTACGCCGAGCAAGGTTTCGAGGTGCTTGCGTTCCCGTGTAATCAGTTCGGCGGGCAGGAACCGGGCAGTGCCGATGAAATCGAAAGCTTCTGCAAGGTAAACTTCGGCCTGAGCTTCCCGCTGATGGCCAAGATCGAGGTCAACGGCGTGGGAGCCGATCCGCTTTACGACTGGCTGAAAAGCGAGGCTCCGGGCGTGCTTGGCACCAAGGCGATCAAGTGGAACTTCACCAAGTTCCTGATCGACCGCGAAGGCAAGGTCGTGCGCCGCTACGCTCCGAACGACACACCCGAGAGCATTGCCAAGGACATCGAAGCGCTGCTCTGATCGGGGTGTCGAGATAGGGGAAAAGAACGCCGCAGCACTCGAAAGTGCGCCGTCTTTTCCCTACGTTACACAGATGCCCCATGCCCCTTTCGTATCGCTGCGAATTTTCTCGTCCTACACCATGCTGGATGGGGCGATCGATCCCAAGGCGATCGCGAAAACGGCGGCAGAGCGTGGCTTTCCGGCTGTTGCCATTACGGACCGCAATGGGCTTTACGGCTCGATAGCTTTTGCCAAGGCGTGCAAGGATGTCGGCGTGCAACCGATCATCGGTACGATGCTCGCAGTCGCCAGACCGGAACGCGACGGCGCGGCGACGGGCTTCGGGCCGTCCGCGCCGACGGTAGACTGGCTCGCGCTTTATGCGCAGGACAGCACCGGGTTCGACAACCTGTGCCACTTGGTCAGCCGCGCCCATCTCGACCGCCCGCTGGAACTGGTGCCGCATGTGGTGCTTGCAGATCTCATCGGCCACACCGATGGCTTGCTGTGCCTGACGGCATCGGGCGAGGGCGCGCTGACCCGGTTGTTCGGCGGCGGGCAGCATTCTGCCGCCACGGCCTATGCCGACCGCCTGCAGGAGCTGTTCCCCGATCGGCTCTATATCGAACTCGCCCGCCGCAACGATCCGGTGGAAGATGCAGCCGAACCCGCCTTGATCGATCTGGCCTATGCGCGGGACCTGCCACTGGTCGCCACCAACCCGGCCTGCTTTGCCGAGCGCGGCTTTTACGAAGCGCATGACGCGATGCTGTGCATCGCCAGTTCGACCCACGTCGACAGCACCGACCGCCCGCGTTCTAGCCGCGAATGGTGGATCAAGCCTGCCGAAGTGATGGAAAAGCTGTTCGAGGACTTGCCCGAGGCGATCGCCAACACGCTTGTCGTGGCACAACGTTGCGCGGTCATGCCGCCGCGGCGCAAACCGATCCTTCCCAGCCTCGCGGGCGATCAGGAAGGCGAGGCGAGGATGTGTGGGTCGGACAGCCGCACCGGCCTCGTCGATCGGCTGCGCCCTTACTATCCCGAAGCCACGCACGATGAACTGGCACGGTTGTTGTGTCTCGGCGCCGACGTCGAGCCGGACCCGCAGGACTATCCGCAGCTTGCCGTCGCAGGCGTGTGGGAGGAAGTCGTCGGCTACCGCGACCGACTCGAATTCGAAGTCGGCATCATCAACCGCATGGGCTTTGGCGGCTACTTTCTGATCGTTGCCGACTTCATCAAATGGGCCAAGGATCAGGGAATCCCGGTCGGCCCGGGCCGTGGTTCGGGTGCAGGCTCGCTGGTCGCGTGGGCGCTGACGATCACCGATCTCGATCCGATCAAGCTGGGCCTGCTGTTCGAACGCTTCCTCAACCCGGAACGCGTGTCGATGCCCGACTTCGATATTGACTTCTGCGAAACCCGACGCGGCGAGGTGATCCGATACGTCCAGCGCAAGTACGGGCTGGATCACGTCGCCCAGATCATCACCTTCGGCAAGCTCAAGGCCCGCGCGGTGCTGCGCGATACAGGCCGCATCCTGCAGATGAGCTATGGCCAGGTTGACCGGCTGTGCAAGATGGTGCCCAACCATCCAACCGATCCTTGGCCGCTGCCGCGCGCGCTCAACGGTGTGCTCGAACTCAAGCGCGAGTACGACCGCGATCCCGAGGTCAAGCGACTGATCGACCTTGCGATGCAGTTGGAAGGTCTGCCGCGCAACAGCTCGACTCACGCTGCGGGCGTGGTCATCGGCGATCGGCCGCTTGCGCAACTCGTACCACTGTACCGCGATCCGCGCTCGGACATGCCGGTCACGCAGTTCGACATGAAGCATGTCGAGGACGCAGGGCTGGTCAAGTTCGATTTCCTCGGCCTGAAGACGCTGTCGGTGCTGCGCAAGGCAGTGGATCTGCTCGGCAAGCGCCAGATCGAGATCGACCTGACCGCGCTCGCCTGGGACGACGAGCAGACCTACAAGCTGCTTCAGTCGGGCGACACCGTCGGCGTGTTCCAGCTCGAATCCGAAGGCATGCGGCGGACGCTGGCAGCGGTGAAGCCGACCAACTTTGGCGACATCATCGCGCTCGTGTCGCTCTATCGTCCCGGCCCGATGGACAACATCCCGCTGTTCGGCCGCCGCAAGAACGGCCTGGAAAGCATCGAGTACCCGCACGAGAAGCTCGCGGGCATCCTGTCCGAAACATACGGCATCTTCGTTTACCAGGAACAGGTGATGCAAGCCGCGCAGATCCTCGCGGGCTATTCGCTGGGTGACGCCGACCTGCTGCGCCGCGCGATGGGCAAGAAGGATCAGAAGGAAATGGACGCGCAACGTCAGCGATTCGCTGATGGCTGCAAAACCGTTTCCGGCATCGAGAAGGGCAAGGCCAACGAACTGTTCGACTTGATCGACAAGTTTGCTGGTTACGGTTTCAACAAGTCGCACGCAGCGGCCTATGCGTTGCTCGCGTACCAGACAGCGTGGCTGAAGACGCACTACCCGCACGAATTCTACGCCGCATCGATGTGCTTCGACATGCATCAGTCGGAAAAGCTGGCGATCTTCGTCGACGACATGCGCCGCAACCGGGTTGCGCTGGCAGGGCCGGACATCAATCACTCGGTCGCCGAATTCACCGTGGACCGCACGGACGATGGCTACGCCGTGCGCTACGCTCTGGCGGGTTTGCGCAATGTCGGCGAAAAGGCGATGGAACAGATCGTCGAGGAACGCGACACGTCAGGGCCGTTCGAATCGCTCGATGACCTGTTCCGGCGTATTCCGGCAGGCTCGATGAACCGACGTCAGCTCGAAGCGCTCGCTGCTGGCGGCGCGCTCGATTGTCTCGAACCGAACCGTGCCCAAGTCATTGCCAATGCCGAACTGCTGATGGCGGTGGCCGACGAAGCGGTTCGCTCGCGCACGTCGGGGCAGGGCGGGTTGTTCGGCGGTGACGACCACGCCGTGCCCGCGACGCGTCTTGCCGACGCCAAGCCATGGTCACGCGCCGACCAGATGGCAGCCGAGCGCGAGAATTTCGGGTTCTATTTCGCCGCGCATCCGGTGGAGGAATATCGCGCGGTCGCTTCGGCCAACGGGGCTCGCACGTTCGGCAGCTTAGTCGGGGGGGGCGAAGTCGCAGGCCGGTCGGGGGCGGTCATGGCGGCGCTCGTCGAAAACGTGCAGAAGCGCAAGACCAAGAAAGGCAAGGACTTCATCCTCGCCGACTTCTCCGACAGCACCGGGCTGTTTTCGGCGTCGTGCTTCGAGGAAGCGTTGGTCGAGCCATTTCAGCAATGGGCGCGCGACGGGGCTTGCGCGTTGCTCAACGTAGAGCTCGACCGCCCGAATCCGGATGAGGCACCGCGCGTCACGGTGCGCGGCGCCCGTCTGTTGGCATCGGTGACCAGTGCCTCGCAGATGCAACTCAAGCTCGAGATTTCCGATCCGGCAGCGATCTCGGAACTTGCGCTGCTTCTGCCACGAGCCGCTGATTCCAAGGGAGAAGTTCTGGCTCGACTCAAGACCGGCGGCCCGCGCGAACCGCTGATGCGGCTCGGCAACAATTTTAAGCTCGACAGCGAGTTAATTGAGCGTTTAATTTCGATAGACGGAATTGCAAATGTTGCACTGTCCGCAAGGCCGGAAAGGTATCTGCGGTTGGTCGAATAGTTAAAAGGGAGAGAGATGTGACCGCGCAGCTTGGAGCAATGCAGGACTGGAAGCTGCGGGTAACACATCTGATCGACCACGCAGCGCGCGAGCACGCAACGCGCGAGATCGTCAGCCGCTGGGCCGATGGCAGCGAGAGCCGGACCAATTGGGCCGGGATACGACATGACGCGTTGCGGATGACGCAGGCGCTCCGCCGTTTGGGGGTCGAGCCCGGGGACCGCATCGCCACTCTGGCGATGAACCACCATCGGCACCTCGTCAGCTGGTACGGCGCGGTCGGGCTCGGCGGCATCCTCCACACATTGAACCCGCGGTTGTTCGACGATCAGCTCGAGTACATCGTCAATCACGCCGAAGACCGCGTGATGCTGTTCGACCGGCAGTGGGCTCCGATTATCGAGCGGATGCGTTCGCGCTGGCCGACGGTCGAACATTACATCTGCTTCGACAGCAGCGAGCCTGCAATCCATTTCGAGGAGTGGATCGGCGGGGAAGACGGCCAAGCTGAGTGGGCGGATGGCGAGGAACGCGATCCGTGCATGCTCTGCTATACCAGCGGCACGACCGGCAATCCCAAGGGTGTGCTGTACGAACACCGATCGACCATGCTTCATGCGTTGTCGGCCATCAGCCCGCCAGTGTTCGGGATGGATTCCCGCACCGTGATGCTGCCGATCGTGCCGATGTTCCATGCGGCGAGTTGGGGCCTGCCGTGGGCAGGCGCGGCTGCGGGGGCCAAATTCGTCTACTCGGCGGTCAACGATGGCGAAGTGCTGTGCGATCTGATGAACCGCGAGAAGGTTACCTGTTCGGCGGGCGTGCCCACGGTGTGGCTGGCCCTGCTGCAGCACGTCGACCGAACAGAAGGCGAGATTCCTCCAAGCCTGAAGACCGTGGTCTGTGGCGGTTCGGCCATGCCGCGCGCGATGATCGAGCGATTTATGCGGCAGGGCCTGCGGGTCGCGCACGCCTGGGGCATGACCGAAACCTCACCTATCGGTACGACCGGGGCAGAGACGTGGGACTGGGATGAGTTGACCTTCGACGAGCAGGTCACGGTCAAGGCGATGCAGGGGCGGCCACCGTTCGGTGTCGAGATCCGGTGTGTCGATCTTGGCGATCCCGATAGGGAGCTCCCCCGCGATGGCGTCACATCGGGCGCGCTTCAGGTGCGTGGCCCGTGGGTCGTGAAGCGATACTTCAAGGCCGAGCAGGACGCGGTCGGGCCGGGGCAGTGGTTCGATACCGGCGATGTCGGCCTGATCTATCCCGACGGGACGCTGCAACTGACCGATCGCACCAAGGACGTGATCAAGTCGGGCGGCGAGTGGATCAGCTCGGTCGAACTCGAGAACGCCGCCGTCGGTCATCCTGCGGTGGCCGAAGCAGCCGCGATCGGCGTGTTCCATCCCAAGTGGGACGAGCGGCCATTGCTGGTCGTGGTTCGCAAGCCGGGCGTTGACGTTTCCCAGGACGACTTGCGCACGTTCCTCCAGAGCCACGTCGCCAAGTGGTGGGTTCCCGATGAAGTCGCGTTCGTCGACGAAATCCCGCACACCGGCACCGGCAAGATCAGCAAGAAGGACCTGCGCGAGCAGTTCCGCAGCTACAAGTGGGTAAACTGAGGTGAGCACGGTCTACATCGACCCGAGCCGCGAGAACTTCGAGCGTTTCAAGGCCCTTCCGCGTGACACGCCGATCCACATGCTCAACCTGATCAAGTTCAGAGACATCGCGGACTATCCCGAAGGCCATGCCAACCATGGCAAGGGCCTGACTGGCGCAGAGGCCTATGCAATGTACCGCGCGGGCTTTCAGGCGCTGGTCGCCGATGCGAATGCCGGAATGGTGTGGGAGGCGCCGATGGAATGCGTCGTCACCGGGCCGGAGGGCGAATGGGACGAGGCGTTCGTTATGGGCTACCCCAACGCTGGCGCGTTTTTCGCGATGGTCAAGGACCCGGCATACGCTCGCGACGTCCTGCCACATCGCACTGCGGCGGTGGCCGACAGCCGGTTGATCCGGTTCAGGGGCTAGAACAGGTCCAGTTGGCCATTGCGGCTCGGTTTCCTGAACTGGCTGCAGTCGAGGTCGATCTGGGCGCGTCCGATGCCATGCTTCCGGCAGGCCACGCGGAAGCGGTTGCGGATCAGGTCGGCCCAGACCCCCGTCGGCTTCATCCGCGTGAAGAAATCCGCGTCGTTGTCCTTCCCGCCGCGTACCGACTGGACGATCGCCATGACTTTTCCCGCACGCTCGGGAAAATGCGTCTCGAGCCATTCGCGGAACAGCGGTGCGACTTCGTGGGGCAGGCGGACCATGATCCAGCTTGCCGAACGCACGCCTCGCGATGCTGCTTCGTCTAGGATGTCCTCGAGAAATTCGTCGGTAATCGACGGTATGATCGGAGAAACCGATACGTGGACGGGCACGCCTGCTGCGACAAGCTTGCCCAAGGCATCGAGGCGCTTGGCCGGTGACGACGCGCGCGGTTCGAGCGTCGCGGACAGCTTGGGATCGAGACTGGTGACCGAAACACCGACCGCCGTCAGGTTCAGGCGGGCCAGCTCGGCGAGCAGGTCGAGATCGTCGAGCACGCGCGCGGACTTGGTCGTAATCGTGACCGGATGGCGCAACTCGAGACACAGCTCCAAAACGCTGCGGGTGATGCGATAGGAGCGTTCGATCGGCTGATAGGGGTCTGTGTTCGTGCCCATCGCGATAGGGGCAGGCGCGTAGCCCGGCTTCGCCAGCGTTTCACGCAGCAGTTTTGCAGCATCCGGCTTGGCAAACAGCTTCGTCTCGAAATCGAGGCCCGGTGACAGATCGTGGAACGCATGCGTCGGGCGGGCATAGCAATAAATGCAGCCATGTTCGCACCCGCGATAGGCGTTGACCGAGCGATCGAACGGAATGTCGGGGGACTTGTTGAAGCTCAGGATCGAGCGCGGTCGCTCGATCGTGACGGTCGTGCGCAGCTTCGACTCTGCGCCGTCGACTTGCTCACGCGCGTCGAGCCAGTCGCCGTCAGTGTCGCGTGCCGCCAGCCCGAAGCGGGAGGGGACGGCGCCGGATTGCGCACCTCTGCCATGAACCACCATGGCAGAGGTAGAACATAACTAGAACATACTCGCAAGACCCCGCCGACTACTTTTCCAGCAGTCTCGGCATTAGCTCGACGAAATTGCAGGGTCGGTTGCGGCTGTCGAGTTGCTCAACCAGTATGCCATCCCAGCCGTCTTTCACCGCGCCGTTGGATCCCGGTAGCGCAAAGATGTAGGTCCCGCGTGCAACCACGGCGCAAGCGCGCGACTGGATCGTGCTGGTGCCGATCGTCTTGAAGCTGAGCCAGCGGAACAGTTCGCCGAAGCCTGGGATGTCGCGCGTCTTCACCCGCTCCAGCGCTTCGGGTGTGACGTCGCGGCCGGTCAGACCAGTGCCGCCGGTGATGATCACCGCATCGACAGACCGGTCGTCGATCCAGTTGCTCAGCCGACTGGCGATGCGGTCGGCGTCGTCTTTCTCCATGCCGCGCGCTGCAAGCTTGTGGCCAGCCGCCTTCACCCGCTCTGCCAGAAGGTCGCCCGACGTGTCCTCATCGGGACCGCGCGTGTCGGAAACGGTCAGAAGGGCAATGTTGATCGGCTTGAATTCACGCGAAAGATCAATTGCCACGCGAAGCGATCCTGACGTTTTCAGCCCCGGCAAGCCCGGGGAACTTGGGCCACATGCCCTGGACCAGACCGAGACGACTGTCGGATGGCCCACCCGCCTGTCGCTCGTACATCCAGTAATTGCGCATCACGATGCCAACGTACCCGCGCGTTTCCCAGTAGGGGATCGATTCCATCCACAGCAACGGATCGGTGCCGCCGCGGATTTCCGTATTCCAGCGGGCAATTGGCAGCGGACCGGCATTGTAGGCGGCCATGACCTTGGGCAGCAGGCCCTGCGTTGCCTCGGAATCGCGCAGCTGCTGCAGGTATTGCTGCCCGAATGCCAGGTTCACATCGGGCAGGTCCAGCTGGCGATCGCGACCAGCCATCATCGGTTCGGCCCTTGCCATGTCCTTCGCCGTACCGGGTCGCACCTGCATCAGGCCTTGCGCGCCTGCAGGGCTGATCACAGCGGTACGGAAGTTCGATTCCTGCAGGGAATGCGCGAATAGCAGCGCTGGATCGACCTTCCACCCGGTCGACGGAACCCACTTTGGGGCGGGGAAGCGAGCGGATTCATCGGGCCGTGCGCCGGACGGGGCGTTGTAGGCCATCCACAATTGTGTCGAGGGTAGGCCAAGATCGCGCGCGAGCCGCGAAAGCGGGGCGTATTGCTGCGGATTACCAATGCGAGCCTGATGGCGCAGTACTTCGTCTGCCAGACCATCCTCTCCGACTTCGGCAAGCTGCACAGCGGTGCGAATGTTCGAGACGTTACGCAGCGATTGCCAGTCCGCAGCCGAAAAGTCGGGCGCGGCGGCGGGCTGGCTCGGCCGCATGCCCAATGCCTCGGTCGCCATCATCCCGTAGAGCGTGTCACCAAACCGCGCGGCAGAGCGCAGCGCAAGACTGACCTTTTCGGGCTTGCGGCAACGGACCCAAGCGCGGCTCGCCCAGTAATGCGCGGCTGAGGCAAGTTCGTCGTTCTGCGCAGATTTCGCAGTCTTCTCGAACGCGTCGCCCGCAGAAAAGCAATCGCCCAGCCGCCAGCTGGCAAGTCCAGCCGTCCAGTACGCTTCGGCGACCCATGGGCCTGTGCCTTCTGCGGCAGTGAGCGCTATAGCGCGCGCGGTCGCGTCGTCATTCTCGATGTAGAATGCCCAGCCCACCTTCTGCCGCCACTCGGCGCGGGCTTCTGACGAGAGTGTAGCATCGACCCCGTCAAGCAGCACGCGCGCGCCGACCGGATCATCATTCTTGATCCGGTCGAGGATCGCGGTCGATACTGCGTCGGGCATCGTGCCGTCAGAAGTCGAACGGGGGCGAATGCGCTTGGATACGGTGGGCAGGGATACGAACCGCTGCGCCTGGGGCAGGGCTGGGAGATCAACTGCACCGCGCTTCTGGGCAAGTCGGCTGAGTTGCTCAGCCCACGGCAGGTCCGGCGCGGTATTTAGTGCATCGGTTATCGGCCCCAGCTCCGCCTTCGGCGATGTTGCGGCAAGCATGTACTGCGTGCGGGCAACGGTATGCAGCGGCCCATCCTGGCGCTGTGAGAAAAGCGTCTGGACTTGAGTCCAGTCCTGCCGCTCAATCGCGCCGAACAAGGATTTGTAATAAGCGCGATCGTCCTGACTGAGCAGCGACGGCACAGCCGTGCGATCTGCGCGGCCACGGAAATAATCGACCGCCGCGCTATTGGCGTAAGCAGGCACCGCAGCGACCGTCGCGGCGGAAGCGACCATCGCGAACAGCGTGCATCGTGCAGCGCGAGCCAGTTTCACGTGTCTAGTTCCCCGTCCATTCGAGCCACCGGCTCCAGAATCCCGCCTTAAGTGCGGGCCGGACCAGCATGGCATCGAGATCCCACGCCGGCATGGCATCTATGCCTGAGGTTTCTTGATTAATACCACGTAAACCGTGAGCCAAATTCGTCGGGGCGTGTCCGAGAAGCGTCGAGATGCGGGACCCGCCGAGAATGAGAAGCTTCGCGGGCGCGGCCAGCGTGATGTGGTGAAGCAGGACATCGCCGAGACCGGTTGCGCGCAAGCCCTCCCAATCGGGCATCGGTATGTATGCAGGAACTGCAGACGCGATGTATGTTCGTGAGCGTTCGATACCCATCGCCGCTAGCATTGCGTCGAGCAGTCGTCCGCCGCGCCCCGATAACAAGGATGTGTTATCGTCGGGTGATGGCATTGGCACCAGCACCATAAGGCTGGCCTGTTCCTGACCCTCTGGAGCAAATCGGTTCAAGCCCGCGGGGGCGAGCAACGGCTCGCTCATCCACCAAGTGCGAAAGGCATCCAGCGTCTTGGGCCATTGCGAGGGGTCGCCGACTTTGGGCAACGCAGGAACTTCTCGTTCCGAAATTATCGCGTTTAGTGGCGGCGGCGGGGCTGAACGCTGCCCCTCTGTCTTCCCACTTGCCAGCCAGTTCTGCGCATCGTCGACGAACGTGCCGTCGACCCCAGCATCGCGCCACCAATCCAGCGCCGCCGTCAGGGCCGCGTTCCAATCTGTGGTGGTGGCATCAGCAGTGTCAGGCAACGCGACATTCCCTCCAGTCCAATTTGCGGTCTTGACCTTCCCGGTGGGCTCTTTCAAGGCAATTGGTGAAATCAAGCGCGCAATTAGTCGGAGTGGACGGGCATGAGCGAACGGGAATCGATGCCATATGACGTGGTCATCGTCGGTGGCGGCCCCGCCGGACTGGCGGCGTCGATCAGACTGAAACAGGCCAATCCCGATGTTTCAGTTTGCGTTCTCGAAAAGGGCTCGGAAGTCGGCGCGCACATTCTGTCAGGTGCCGTGGTCGATCCCAAGGCTCTCGACGAACTCCTGCCCGAATGGCGCGAGATGGGCTGCCCGATGGCTGAAACACCGGTCACCGACAACTGGCACTGGGTCCTGACCAAGACCGGCAAGACCGCGATCCCGCACTGGCCGATGCCTCCGTTCATGTCGAACGATGGCAACTACACCGGATCGCTGGGTAACCTGTGCCGGTGGATGGCCGAACAGGCGATGGAACTGGGCGTAGAGATCTTCCCGGGCTTTCCGGCAGCCGAAGTGCTGTTCGACGAAAATGGCGCGGTCATGGGCGTTGCCACCGGCGACATGGGCATCGGCAAGGATGGCGAGAAAAAGGCCGATTATCAGCCCGGCATGGAGCTCCATGCCAAGTACACGCTGTTCGCCGAAGGGGCGCGAGGAAGCCTGACGAAACGGCTGAAGGCGCACTTCGACCTTGAACGCGACTGCCAGCCGCAGGTCTACGGCATCGGCATCAAGGAACTGTGGGACATCGATCCCGAAAAGCACGTGCCCGGCCGGGTTCTGCACACGCAGGGCTGGCCGCTGTCCGAGTCCAACTCTTGGGGTGGTGGCTTCCTGTATCATCAGGCGAACAACCAGATCGCGATCGGCTTCGTCGTCGCGCTCGATTACGCCAATCCTTATGTCTATCCGTTCGAGGAATTCCAGCGCTGGAAGCAGCACCCGGCAATCCGTGAAGTTCTCGAAGGCGGACGCCGGGTTTCCTACGGCGCGCGCGCGATCAACGAAGGTGGCTGGCAATCGGTGCCGCGCCTGTCTTTCCCCGGCGGCGCGCTGATCGGTTGCTCGGCAGGATTCGTCAACGTGCCCCGGATCAAGGGCAGTCACACCGCGATGAAGAGCGGCATGCTGGCGGCTGAAACGATCGTGGCTGCGATCGCTGCGGGTCGCGAAAAGGACGACATGGTCGAATACGACGCGGCCGTTCGCGACAGCTGGATCGCCAAGGAACTCAAGAAGGTCCAGAACGCACAGCCACTGGTCGCCAAGTTCGGTGGTGAACTCGGCACCGTGCTGGCAGGCGCCGACATGTGGCTCCGCACGATCGGTGGCTTCGGCATCTGGAAGCCGATGAAGCATCACCGCGACAGCGAGGCAACCCAGCGCGCCGACCTGTACAAGCCGATCGCCTACCCCAAGCCCGATGGCGTGATCACCTTCGACCGCCTGACCAGCGTCGCGTTTTCCTATACCAATCACGAGGAAGACCAGCCAAGCCATCTGGTGCTCAAGGACCCCACCGTACCGACGCGGATCAACTTGCCGATCTATGCAGGGCCCGAGGCGCGCTACTGCCCGGCAGGGGTTTACGAATACGTCGGTGTCGATGAAGGCAACCCGCGCCTGCAGATCAACGCCCAGAACTGCGTCCACTGCAAGACCTGCGACATCAAGGACATGACCCAGAACATCGAATGGGTCACGCCCGAAGGCGGCGGCGGGCCAAACTATCCGAATATGTGACGTGATGGCCTATCAATCCTCCCCCCTTGGGGGAGGGGGGCCGCCGAAGGTGGTGGAGGGGGCTTGGCCTTCCCGCAATCCCCCCTCCGTCGATGCTTCGCACTGCCACCTTTCCCAGAGGGGGAGGATCGGGTGATGCGCGAGACTGCTTACGCTAAGATCAATCTTGCCCTTCACGTCAGGCGGCGCAGGGACGACGGCTATCATGACCTCGAGACGGTGTTCGCCTTCGTCGATGCGGGCGATGAACTGACCGCGCGTGCCGCCGAGCGGGATTCGTTGCGGGTCATGGGCGAGTTCGGCAGTGCGCTGGACAACCCTTTCGGCAACATCGTGGCCAAAGCGCTGGCTTCTCTGCCGCATGGGCCGGGCTGGGCGGTGACACTGGAAAAGACCTTGCCTGTTGCAGCAGGCCTTGGCGGCGGGTCGGCCGATGCCGGTGCCATCTTCCGGATGGTTGAGGCACAGTTCGGACTGCCCGATAATTGGCGCGAAAAGGCTGCAAAGCTCGGCGCAGATGTGCCGGCCTGTGTCGAATCGCGCGCTTGCATCGGGCGCGGCACGGGTACGGAACTCGAACAGGTCAGCAACGATCTGGCAGGATCGCCGGTGCTGCTGGTCAACCCCCGCGTGCCGCTGGCTACAGGCCCGGTGTTTCAGGGGTGGGACGGCAAGGATCGTGGCCCGCTGGAAGGCGATAATGTGCGTGAGATGACGCTTGATGGGCGTAACGATCTCGAACCTTCAGCGCTGTCTTTGGTGCCGCAGATTGCCGATGTTCTCGCGGCCCTGAGAAGCACCGGCGCCTGGGTAACGCGCATGTCGGGCTCAGGTGCCACCTGCTTCGCGCTCTACGATTCGCCCGATCAACGCGACGGCGCGCGCGCCGCGATGGCGCCTGGGTGGTGGACGCTGGCAGGAGTGCTTCGATGAGCGAACCCTTCCGCACGGTCGGAACGCCGCGCTTTGGCGGTATTCTGGTCGTGTCCGATCACGCGTCCAACCGCGTGCCCGCCGATGTCGATCTGGGTATCGGGCCCGATCTGCTCAGCCAACACATCGCGGTCGACATCGGCGTAGCGCAAGTCGGTGTGATCATGGCGCAACGTCCCGGAATAGCAGCGTTTCAGGGCAATGTCAGCCGACTGGTCTGCGATTTCAACCGCGACGAGCACCTGCCGACGGTTGTTCCAATCGCCAGCGATGGCCACACGATTCCCGGCAACGCTCTTGATCACGCCGGTCACGAGGCCCGTCTCGCGCGTTACTTCCGGCCTTATCACCACGCGTTGGCTGAAATTCTGGACAGCGTTCCGCAGGCGCTGATCCTGTCACTGCACAGCTTCACCCCGCAGCTTGCCTCAAACGACGCCCCCCGACCGTGGCATGTCGGCGTGCTCTATAATGAAGACGATCGCGCGGCGCGTCTTGCCATCCCACTGCTGGAGGCTGAAGGATTATGCGTGGGCGATCAGCTACCTTATTCTGGTAAACTGCTGAATGCGACAATGAACCGCCACGCTGAGGCAGAAGGCCGCCCGTACCTGGGTGTCGAGGTTCGGCAGGATCTGATCGCCGATGAAGCCGGTCAGATAGAATGGGCCGAACGGCTCTCGCGGATCGCCAATCAGGTTGCGCTTGCAATCAGCTAGCCCATGGTGAGGCTTCAAGCGTTCCATCCAGACTGACATGGTTGTAATTATTACTTTCGACACGGGCCGTTGCGCTGGGATAGGGCAAGCGCCAAGTCGCCACGAAAACTGATTCCCTGTCCGGAGTTGCACCATGCCCGCCTATCGTTCACGCACCACGACCCATGGCCGCAATATGGCGGGCGCGCGCGGTCTGTGGCGCGCCACCGGCATGAAGGACAGCGATTTCGGCAAGCCGATCATCGCTGTCGTCAACAGCTTCACCCAGTTCGTGCCGGGCCACGTCCACCTCAAGGACCTCGGGCAAATGGTCGCGCGGGAAATCGAGGCGGCTGGCGGAGTTGCCAAGGAATTCAACACCATCGCAGTCGATGACGGCATCGCGATGGGCCACGACGGGATGCTCTATTCGCTGCCGAGCCGCGACCTGATCGCCGACAGCGTCGAATACATGGTCAATGCGCATTGCGCCGATGCGATGGTGTGCATCTCGAACTGCGACAAGATCACGCCGGGCATGCTGATGGCAGCGCTGCGGATCAATATCCCGGTGGTATTCGTCTCGGGCGGGCCAATGGAGGCGGGCAAGGTCATGCTGCGCGGCAAGGAAACCGCGCTCGATCTGGTCGATGCGATGGTCGCCGCCGCCGACGAAAGCTACACCGACGAAGAAGTGAAGACGATCGAGCGATCGGCCTGTCCGACGTGCGGGTCGTGTTCGGGCATGTTTACCGCGAATTCGATGAACTGCCTGACCGAGGCGCTTGGCCTGTCACTGCCGGGCAACGGATCGACGCTGGCGACCCATGCCGACCGTAAGCGCCTGTTTCTGGAAGCAGGCCGCCTCGTCGTGGATCTGTGCAAGCGGTACTACGAACAGGACGACGAAACCGCGCTACCCCGCACGATTGCGGGCTTTGAGGCATTCGAAAACGCGATGAGCGTCGACATTGCGATGGGCGGATCGACCAACACCGTGCTCCACCTGCTCGCCGCCGCGCATGAAGCCGGCGTGGACTTCACCATGACCGACATCGACCGCCTGTCGCGCAAGGTGCCTTGCCTGTCGAAGGTCGCGCCGGCCAAGGCCGACGTGCACATGGAGGATATCCACCGCGCGGGGGGGATCTACGCGATCCTTGGTGAACTGGAGCGCGCCGGTCTGCTCCACACGCACTTGCCGACGGTTCACAGCCGCACGATGGGCGACGCCGTGAATCTATGGGATATTTCCCGGACCAATGCGCCGTCAGTGCAGGAATTCTACAAGGCCGCGCCGGGCGGGGTGCCGACGCAGGTCGCGTTCTCGCAGGATCGTCGTTGGAAGGAACTGGACCTGGATCGGGAGAGCGGAGTGATCCGGTCGGCCGAGAATGCGTTCTCGCAGGATGGCGGGCTGGCGGTTCTGTCGGGCAATGTCGCGCGCGATGGCTGCATCGTCAAAACGGCGGGCGTGGACGAAAAAATCCTCAAGTTCACAGGACCTGCCAAGGTCTTCGAGAGCCAGGACGCGGCGGTTACCGGCATCCTCACCGGGCAGGTTGTCGAGGGCGATGTCGTGGTGATCCGCTATGAAGGACCCAAGGGCGGGCCGGGGATGCAGGAGATGCTGTATCCGACGAGCTACATCAAATCGAAGGGCTTGGGCGCGGCCTGTGCGCTGCTGACCGACGGCCGATTTTCCGGTGGGACTTCAGGGCTTTCGATCGGCCACGTCTCGCCCGAAGCGGCTGAGGGTGGTGAGATCGGGCTGGTCGAGAACGGCGATGTGATCGCGATCGATATTCCCGCGCGCACAATTAACCTGCTGGTTTCCGACGAGGAATTGGCGACGCGCCGCGCCGCGCAGGATGCAAAGGGGTGGCATCCGGCGAAGGAACGGCCACGCAAGGTTTCTACGGCGCTGAAGGCTTACGCCGCGATGACGACCAGTGCGGCGCGGGGGGCGGTGCGGGATATCACGCAGCTTGAGCGCAAATGAGGGTGCGGGCGCTTTGCGGGCTGGCATTTTGCGCGGCGATTGCCGCGTGTTCCCCTGCTGAGGAAGCGCCCAAGGGCCGGGTGATCGACTGCGCGTTGGCGGGTTCGATGAAGTTCCTACCGGATTGTTTTGTCGAAGATTCCCGGGTGGGCGAGCGACGATTTCTGACCGTGCGCCACAAAGACGGCGCGTTCCGGCGGTTCGAAATGGTTGACGATGGACGCGGCGTGGTTGCCGCAGACGGGGCCGATCCGGCAACGGCCGACTGGTCCTCCGAAGGCGTTCTCGAAGTCTCGGTTGGCAACGACACTTACCGTTTTCCGGCGAGGATGAAAGCCGATGCCCCGCAATCGTGACCATGTGCTGCGACAGGTCCTGACCGTCGCGCAGATGCGCGATGCCGAGAATGCGCTGATCTCGAACGGAACCAGCGTCGATGAACTGATGCAGCGTGCCGGACGTGGGGCGGGCGAATGGGTGCGGAGGATCGCCGCCGGTAGGTCGGTCACGATCCTGTGCGGTCCCGGCAACAACGGCGGCGATGGCTGGGTCATCGCGGAATACCTGTGGGGAGCCGGAAATCAGGTTAGCGTGATTGAAGCGCGTGAGGCCGCCACCGATGCGGCACGCACGGCAAGATCGCTTTATCATGGTGCCGTGCGTGCGGTGTCCGATACCTGTCAGGGCGATGTGCTGGTGGACTGCCTGTTCGGCAGCGGTCTGACGCGCGCCCTGCCGGATGACCTGCATGCGTTGCTTGCAGGGCTTGCCGCGCGCCATCCCCTGCGTGTGGCCATCGACGTTCCGAGCGGAGTGGATAGCGATACCGGTGCCGTCCTCAATGAAGGTCTGCCCGACTGGACGATGACGATTGCGCTGGGCGCATGGAAGCATGGCCATTTTGGGATGCCGGCGCGCAATAACATGGGCGCACTCAGGCTGGTCGATATTGGGGTGGATGCGCAGGCCTGCGCTGCGCGCGTGCTCAAGAAGCCGCTGATCGAGGCGCCAGCGTTCGATGCTCACAAGTATCGGCGAGGGCTCCTTGGCGTTGTCGGCGGCGCAATGCCGGGAGCAGGGCTGCTGGCGGCGCGGGCCGGGCAGCATGGCGGCGCGGGCTATGTGAAGCTTGCGGTCGAGCGTCGTTTTTTGCCAGGCTTGCCTGCCGATCTTGTGGTGACCGACCGTGGTGCGCTGCTGGGGGACGCGCGGATTGCTGCCCTCCTGGTGGGACCGGGGTTGGGCCGGGACGAGCAAGCCGAGCAGGCGCTGCGCGAGATTCTCTGCGCTGGCAGGCCGACGGTGATCGATGCCGATGCACTGGTCTTGCTGAAGCCTGGAATGCTGGGAGAAGCGGCTTGCGTCGTAACCCCGCATGAGGGCGAGATGGCGGCGCTGGAATCGTCCTTCGGGCTGGCTTCCAAAGGGTTGCGGCGGGAGCGCGCATTGGCGTTGGCGCAGGCCAGCGGCGCGGTCGTTGTGTTCAAGGGAGCAGACAGCCTGATCGCCGCGCCTGATGGGGCGTTGGTCGTATCGTCGCCAGCCTCATCATGGCTGTCGGTCGCGGGGACGGGCGATGTCCTGGCCGGGACCATCGCAAGCAGACTTGCGGTTCACGGCGATGCATTGCGCGCAGCCGAAGAAGGACTATGGCTCCACGGCGAAGCGGCGCGACTGTGTGGCGCTGCTTTTACCGCTGGCGAGCTTGCCGCTGCCATCCGACCTGCCCTTGAAGAGTGCCTTGCATGAGCGACCCCGGATTGATTGTGCGCATCGCCGCAAAAGGCGAAGGCGCGACTGCGGATGGGCGTTATGCCGCGCTGGCAGCGCCGGGCGATATCCTGCAGGACGACGGGACGCTGATCAACGGCGCGCATCATGTCGATCCGCCTTGCCGCCACTTCCCGGAGTGCGGCGGCTGCCAGTTGCAGCACTTGTCCGAAAATGCGCTGGCCGAATACGTTTCGGACCGCGTGGTGGGTGGCGCACGCGGGCAGGGGATTGAGCCGAGCAACGTGGCGGCTCCGCACCTGTCACCGCCGCGAAGCCGCCGCCGTGCGACGCTGCATGCGCAAAGCATTGGCAATCGGGTCGTGATCGGATTTCATGAGCAAGGTTCGCACAAGATCATCGACATGCGCGAATGCCATGTGCTCGCCCCTGAGATGTTCGCGCTGGTCGCTCCGTTGCGCAAGCTGCTCGAAGGTTGGGGCGGGCGCAAGCTGGCGGTCGATGTCGATCTGGCGCTGGCGGATCAGGGGGTGTCGGTCGGGCTCAAGGGGCTGAAGGTCGAGGGTCTGGCCCGAACCGAGGCGATGCTCGATTTTGCTGGTCAGAACGGACTCGCCCGTCTGGCCATCGATAGCGGCTTTGGCCCGGAAGCGACGTGGGAGCCTGAGCCGGTTACCGTGACGTTCGGTGCGACGCCGGTGTCGTTGCCGCCGGGTGCGTTTATGCAGGCGACGCGCGATGGCGAGGCTGTCCTGGTCGCAGCTGCGCAGGAGTGGCTGGCTGGTTCCGCCACCGTAGCCGATCTGTTTTCGGGGCTTGGGACGTTCGCGTTTGCGCTGGCCGGACCGGGCACGAAGGTTCTGGCCGTGGAAGCGGCGCGGGATACGCATCTGGCTTGCCAGTCGGCAGCGCGGATGCAGGGTCGGCCGGTGCATTGCCTGCACCGCGACCTGTTCCGCAATCCGCTGCGGGTGGAGGAACTGGATCGCTTCGCCGCAGTGCTGCTCGATCCGCCGCGTGCCGGCGCGCAGGAGCAGGTGGACCAGATCGCGGCAAGCAAGGTTGGGCGGGTCGTCTACATCAGCTGCAACCCGGCGAGCTGGGCGCGCGATGCGGTGCGGTTGATCGCGGGAGGCTACAGGCTGGCGGAGCTGCGACCGGTTGGGCAATTCCGCTGGTCGACGCATGTCGAGCTGGCGAGCTTGTTCGTGCGCGATTGAGGTTGCGCAAGCAACTGGCCCTGCACCATTCTTCCGCTTCCCCGCGAAGGCGGGGACCTCGGGAGGTCGCATGCAAAGGCCTGAGGCCCCCGCCTTCGCGGGGGCGCCGGTAGTCTTGAATAGTCGGTCGCTTAGAACACCACGCGTGCGGCGTGGTAGATCAGCGCGGCGAGCGCGACCGACGATAGCGCGAACAGGACGAACCTGACCGCGATCTTGTTCACGGTGACTTGCACCAGCGAGTGAGCCACCCGCAGGCCGACATAGGCCCATGCGACCGTGGCGCTGGTGCCGTTGCCGTAGCCTGCGACCGCAAGCAGCAGCGTGACGGCGTAGAACAGCGTCGGCGCTTCGTGCAGGTGGTTGTAGTTGTGCGCTTTCCACTGGACGCTGGCGGGCAGGAGATCATCGAGCGTTTTGGTCGGGTCGTTCGCCAGATCGTCAGGATTGATCTTTGCTGCGTTCATTGCCGGAATGCGCGTCACGTACATCCACAGCCACATGACCATCGTCCAGACCATCAAGGCGACGGCCGGTTGCAAGATTGCTGCGATCTTCATTGTCATTCTCCCCCGTTGTTAACCCGATCAGCCGTGTCCGAGCGTCGCTCCCAGTGCTCGGATCGCCAGCACGATCAGGCAAGCCGAGGACAGAACGAACAGCGAGAAGCGTACCGGCAGGCGGTTGACCGTGGCCTGCCAGACCGAATGGATGATGCGGATCACGACGTAGGCCCATGCGAGGGCGACATCGAGCGAGCCCGGACCCATGATCGCAAGGATTGCGACCGTCGCGTAGAACAGCGTCGGCTGTTCCATGAGGTGAGAATAGTTGTGCGATTTCCAGTTGATCTCTGGCGCAAGGACGCCTTCGAGATCCTGTCCGCGACCGCCGGGCTTGGCTTTGCCGATTCCGCCCATGCTCTTCAGCGCGGGGAGGCGGGTGAAGCCCATCCAGAACAGCATGACCAGCGACCACAGCACGAGAACAGCTGCCGGGGTCAGGATTTGCGCCTGCATCTTGCTGTCTCCCCCTTCGTATTATTACGCGGGAGAGTGCGGATTGGGCGTCACATTGTCAAATGCAACTTAATCTGACGTCATAAGCACTTGGGCGAAGGCAACGGGATCGACGTTCCCGCCCGAGAGAATCACGGCTGTGCGCCCATCGGTGGCGACCTGTCCGGAAAGGACCGCCGCCAATGCTGTTGCGCCGCCGGGTTCGACGACAAGGCGCAGCTTGCCAAAGGCGTAGCGCTGGGCCGCGCGGACCTCGGCTTCGGTAACCGCGAGGCCCTGCAGCCCCTGCGATGACATGACCGCGAAGTTGACCGGATAAGTGGCCAGCGTTTGCAGGGCGTCGCAGGCGGTAGCGGGCGGACCAGGCTCGACGCCGAGGATTTCACCCGCGGCGAGGCTGCGGCGGACGTCGTCCCAGCCTTCGGGTTCGACGGGGATGATCTCGGCCTCGGGCAGGGCGAGTGCGAGGCCTGAGGTCAGGCCCCCGCCGCCGCAGGGACACAGGACGCGTGTCGGCGGGCTGCCTGCGCGCTCGATCATCTGCGCGGCGAGTTCGAGGCCGGTGCTTCCCTGGCCTTCGATCACCCACGGGTCGCCATAGGCGTGGACGAGCGTAGCGCCGTTGCCGGCGATAATCGTCGCGGCGACTTCGTCGCGGCTTTCGCCGCCAGGGCGGTCGTAAAGGACTACCTGCGCCCCCAGCGCGCGGGTTGCGGCGAGTTTCACTTCGGGAGCATCGACAGGCATCACGATGGTCGCAGCGATCCCGAGCCGTTGCGCCGCCCATGCGACGCCTTGCGCGTGGTTTCCGCTCGATACCGCGACGACGCCGCGTTGGCGCTCTGCATCGGACAGATCGGTCAATCGGTGCCATGCGCCGCGAATCTTGAACGCTCCGACGGGCTGCAGGCTTTCGGCTTTGCACCACACGATTGCGCCGCCGGGCAATTCGAGTGGGAGCAATGGCGTGGTCGGAAGCAACTCGGCGATCTTCGCGGCGGCACGGGCCACGCCCTCGGCAGTCGGCGCGCGTGGGTTAAGAATTGGATTTGTCATGGCGATACCCTAAAGGCCCAATCCATGATTGTCCCGCGCGTCTGGAACGCGGCGACGCGAAAATGTGTTTGGAGAAGCAATGGCTAAAGTTCTCGTCATCGGCGCAGGCGGCGTCGGCTCGGTCGCGGTTCACAAGATGGCGATGAATTCGGGCATCTTTACCGGCATAGCGCTGGCGAGCCGGACCAAATCGAAGTGCGATGCGATCGCTGCTTCGGTCAAGGAGCGCACCGGCGTTTCGATCGACACCTACCAGATCGATGCCGACGATGTTGCTGCAACGACCACGCTGATCAATGAGGTCAAGCCTGTCCTCGTCGTCAATCTGGCGCTGCCGTACCAGGACCTCAACATCATGGATGCGTGCCTTGCGGCGGGCGTCAGCTACATGGACACCGCGAACTACGAGCCGATCGACGAGGCCAAGTTCGAATACAAGTGGCAGTGGGCCTATCAGGAGCGCTTCAAGGCGGCGGGGCTGATGGCGCTGCTGGGTTCGGGCTTCGATCCGGGCGTGACCAGCGTCTTCGCGACATGGCTGCGCAAGCACAAGCTGGACACGATCCGTACGCTCGACATTCTCGACTGTAATGGCGGAGATCATGGCCAGCACTTTGCGACCAACTTCAATCCCGAGATCAACATCCGCGAAGTCACCGCGCCTGCGCGCCATTGGCTGAACGGTGAGTGGGTGGAGACGCCCGCCCTGACCATCCGCGAGACGTTCGACTTCGAGGCGGTCGGCCCGAAGAACATGTATCTGATGTATCACGAGGAACTCGAAAGCCTCGCGCATCACATCCCCGAGATCGAGCGCATCCGCTTCTGGATGACCTTCGGCGACGCCTATATCACGCACCTGACCGTGCTGCAGAATGTCGGCATGACGCGGATCGACCCGGTGATGTACGAGGGCCGCGAGATCATCCCACTGCAGTTCCTCAAGGCCGTGTTGCCCGAACCTGCATCGCTGGGCGCGACGACCAAGGGCAAGACCAACATCGGCGATATCGCGACGGGCATGAAGGACGGGGTCGAGAAGACCTTCTACATCTACAACATCTGCGATCACGAAGACGCCTATGCCGAAACAGGCAACCAGGCCGTGAGCTACACCACCGGCGTTCCGGCGATGATCGGCGCGGCGCTGATGGTGCAGGGCGTGTGGAGCGGTGCGGGCGTGTTCAACATCGAACAGATGGACCCCGATCCGTACATGGACATGCTCAATGCGCACGGGCTGCCGTGGCAGGTGAAGGAACTGGCTGGGCCGCTGGCTTTCTAAAAGGGCAGGCAGGCGGTTTCGCGCAGGGGCGCAGAGGAAGCAGAGAGCGCTGAGAGGCTTGCCGATGGAGATTGATGAGGTCAGCGCTGCGGTTATCGATGTGGCGATTGGAATTCATCGCGACGTTGGGCCTGGTCTGTTCGAGTCGGTTTACGAGGCGGTGCTTGCAGGACGGCTTGAGCAACGCGGACTACACGTCGAACGGCAGGTTGCGGTTGGAGTAAGTCTTGACGGGCACTTCTATGACGCAGCGTTTCGCATCGACCTCATGGTCGAGCGGCAGCTGATCGTAGAGGTCAAGGCGATCGAGCAGTTGAGCAAGGCTCACGCGAAGCAGTTGCTTACCTATCTGCGTTTGATGAATCAGCCCGTCGGGCTGCTTCTCAACTTTTCAGGGGCGACGATGAAAGAAGGTATCCGCCGAATGGTCAACAACTACAGGCCGGATCAGATCTCCGCGATCTCTGCCTCCTCTGCGCCTCTGCGCGAAACACTTTGAATAGGCGAACGTGATGGAAACAAAGGCCGGTGATCCGGGCGCGTTTGCCCACTTTGACCTGATGCGGGTCGATAGCCCGTCGTTCGTGGTCGATGCCGCGAAGTTGCGGGCCAATCTGGCGGTGCTGGCCGACGTGCGCGACCGGGCCGGGATTAAGGTTCTGGCGGCGCTTAAGGCGTTCTCGATGTGGCGTGTTGCGCCCATTGTCGGGGAATATCTCGACGGCGTGTGTACGTCTGGGCTGTGGGAAGCACTGCTCGCGGCCGAGCACTATCGCGGTGAGATCGCCACGTACTGTGCAGCCTACAAGGCGGGTGATATGCCCGAGGTCCTGCGGCTATCGGACCATGTGATCTTCAATACGCCGGGGCAGCATGAGCGCTTCAAGGGCGAGATCGCGGCGGCGCGGTCGCGGGGGGATGTGTTCGACATAGGGCTGCGGGTGAACCCGCTCCACGCGGAGGGCGAGGTGCCCCGCTACGACCCTTGCGCGCCGCATTCGCGTCTGGGCTTTCCGGTGGACCAGTTGCTGCCGGAGCATCTCGAGGGCGTTTCGGGGCTGCATTTCCACACGCTGTGCGAACAGGATTTCGAGCCCCTTGAGCGGACCTGGGAAGCTCTGCTGCCCCGGATCGAGCCTTATCTCGGGCAGCTCAAGTGGCTGAACTTCGGCGGTGGGCATCACATCACTCGCGCCGACTACCAGCGCGATGATCTGGTCGAGTTCCTCAAGGCTGTGAAGGCGCGCACCGGGTGCGAGATCTATCTGGAGCCGGGTGAGGCCGTGGCGCTCGACGCCGGGATACTGATCGGCACGGTGCTGGATACGCACTGGAACGGGATGCCGCTGGCGATCACCGACATTTCGGCAACGTGCCATATGCCCGATGTGATCGAGGCGCCCTATCGTCCGGCGATGCTGGGCGAGTTGCCGATTGACGAATACGAGGACGGGCAGGGTGATGCGCCGGTACGTCTGGGCGGGCCTTCGTGCTTGGCCGGAGACGTGATCGGCGATTACCGGATGCCGGTGGCGACTGAACCGGGGGTGCGGTTCGCGTTCCTGGATCAGGCGCATTATTCGATGGTCAAGACGACCACGTTCAACGGCGTACCGCTGCCGTCGATCTGGCTGTGGGACAGCGAGACCGACGCGCTGGAGAAGGTGCGCGGCTTTTCCTACGAGGACTTCCGCGACCGCCTTTCGTAAGGCATGCTGCCCGGCAACGATAAGTGTGCGGGAGATGGGCATGGTTGACGAAACGCTCGATGGGTTGAGCAGCGATCCCGTGCGGATGGGCTGGATGCAGGGCTTTCCGCCGCCTGCTGACAAGCTGCTGCTGGCCTCGCGTGCCGATCACATGCGCTTTCCGATGATCCGCTGGGCCTATTCGAACATGCGCCAGTTTTCGCCATCGCGGCGGGTGGCGGCGGGCGGTGGCGAGCCGTTCGCGCGGGCGATCCGCGATGGTCTGGCCGGGGTGTCATTCACGCCACTCGGGGCTGATACGCCGGTTTCGTTCGAGCAATCGCTGACGCAGGCGTTCACGGATGGGATCATGGTGCTTCACCGGGGCGAGGTGGTGTTTGAGCGCTGTTTCGGCGTGACCGGACCCGACACGCGGCACATTGCGTTCTCCGTTACCAAGAGCTTCGTCGGGACGATTGCCGAGATGTTGGTCGAGGAGGGTCGGCTCGATCCGGCGGTGCTGGTTGCGAGCCTTCTCCCGGAACTGGCAGACTGCGGGTTCGGCGATGCGACCGTGCGGCAGGTGCTCGACATGACGACGGGGCTGGCGTTCTCAGAGGACTATGCCGATCCCAATTCGGGCATCGGCGCCTATAGCGCTGCGCTGGGGCTTACGCCGCGCCCTGTGGGATATGCAGGCGCAACCGATCTGTGGGGCTACCTGCCGTCCATCGCCAAGGCGGGCCAGCATGGCGCCGGGTTCACCTATCGCACGCCGAATACCGATGTGCTGGCGTGGATGATCAGCCGGATCGAGGGGCGTGACTTTGCCGATGTGTTGACGCAGCGCCTGTGGCAGCCGCTTGGAATGCTGGGGGATGCCGACCTGATCGTGGACGGCGCAGGAGCGCCATTTGCAGGCGGGGGACTCAACATGCGGCTGGAGGATCTGGCGCGGTTCGGCGAAGCGATGCGGTTGGGCGGGCTGGGGGTGATCCCGGCGGGCGTGGTCGAGCGCATCCGTGCGGGTGGCGATCCTGCGCATTTCGACCCTGTACGCTATCCCCAATTGCCGGGGTGGAGCTATGGCAGCCAGTGGTGGCACGCGATGGATGACGACGGTTGTTTCAGCGCGCGGGGCATTCACGGGCAGACGCTGTGGGTCAATCCGCGTGCCGAAATGACGATTGCGCGATTCGCATCTCATCCGATTGCGGCAAACGGGGCGAACGATCCGCTTTCGCTTCCGGCATGGTCAGCGTTGGCTGCTACGCTAAGTCGCTGATAAAATACGATCTGTCTGGAATTGTTTCATTTTTCAGACAGTCGCATCACTGGCTGAGTTTTTCACTTGATGTTCAGCGAGGGGGGGCTATTTACGCCTCTCGCTGCCCCATGGGGACTTCCAAACCGCAAGGCAGCCTTGTTCAACGTTCCGTTTGGGGGTCCCTTGAGTTGCACATCTATCCTGATGCATTGGCTGTAGTTGGCGCATCCGCGCCTGACCAACCCGCCATTTTGAACCGACCGCACGCCGCCGCGCGCGCCGCCCGCTTCTTCGTCGAGAAGTTTCCGGGCAAGTCGCTTTATGCAGTGAAGGCAAACCCTTCGCCCGATCTCCTGCGCATCCTGTGGGACGCCGGAGTGACGCATTACGACGTCGCTTCGGTGGTCGAAGTGCGTCTGGTGCGCGAGACTCTGCCGGACGCGACGCTGTGCTTCATGCATCCGGTGAAATCGGCAGGCGCGATCCGCGAGGCCTATCACAGCCACGGCGTGCGCGTGTTCAGCCTCGATTCGCTCGAAGAACTCGAGAAGATCAAGGACGCCTGCGACAACGCCGAGGATCTGACGCTGTGCGTCCGCCTGCGCGTGTCGTCGGAATATTCCGAACTGAGCCTTGCCTCGAAGTTCGGATGTGACCTGACCCAGGCCGCAGAACTGCTCCAGGCGACCCGTCAGGCCGCTGACTCGCTCGGCGTGTGCTTCCACGTCGGCAGCCAGTCGATGAGCCCGCACGCCTATGTGCAGGCGCTCGAGCGCGTGCGGGCGGCGATCGTCGACGCATCGGTGCTGGTCGACATCATCGATGTCGGCGGTGGCTTCCCGTCGATCTATCCCGGCATGGAACCGCCCCCGCTCGAAGACTACTTCGGCGTGATCGACCGTACCTATGAATCGCTGCCGGTTTCGTACTCGGCAGAACTGTGGTGCGAGCCGGGCCGGGCGCTGTCTGCCGAATACAACTCGATGATCGTGCGCGTCGAACGCCGCCGCGGGACCGAGCTGTACATCAACGACGGGGCCTATGGCGCGCTGTTCGATGCGGCACACGTGGGCTGGCGCTTCCCTGTGCGCGTGTTGCGCAATGAAGTCGCCAATGACGTCGATATCGGCGTGGCCGAGATGGAGCCGTTCAGCTTCTACGGCCCGACCTGCGACGACATGGACCACATGGAAGGCCCGTTCGAACTGCCGGCGGACATCCGTGCGGGCGATTACATCGAGGTCGGCATGCTCGGTGCCTACGGCGCTGCGATGAAGACCGCGTTCAACGGCTTCGGCGCAACGGACGTGTTCGAAGTGTCGGATGAACCGATGTCGAGCCAGTACCGTGGCGACCGCCGTGATCCGCGCGTCTCGGACAACGTGGTTTCGCTGCGCTGATTTAGCGTGGTTTGAGTTGAGAAAAGGCCCTGCCGTGAGGTGGGGCCTTTTTCGTTGGAGCCGCAATTGCTGACGGGAAACGTCAGTCAGAGAAGAGAACGGGTTTCGCGCAGAGGCGCAGAGGAAGCAGGGGGCGCTGAGGGTCTGGGCAACACAGCCTCCTAGCCAAATACTCCGCCAACCGCGCCTCAAGATCGACGCCGATTGGGAGAGCGGCCTTGCCGCCAGCACTACATCTCCGCGCTCTCCGCTTCCTCCGCGCCTCTGCGCGAAACAATTTCGGGCTTTTGTTTTTCAGAACCCCACGAACCGTGCCGCATCATCCACGCTCTTGCGCTCGCTGACCACCGCGTTCGCCGGAAAGTCCGGGTCGGGCCAGCCGAGCGCGACCGCTTTCATGATCACCTGATCGTCGGGAATCGCGGCGTGTTCGCGCACCACCGGGGATTGCATGATGCCCTGTGAGTTGATCACGCAGCCCAGGCCGCGCGACCATGCTGCGTTGACCAATGCGGTGGTGACCGCGCCGCAATCGAAGGCCGTGTCGTCGCTGCCCGAGAGTTCGCGGTCGTAGGTGACGATCACGCAGACCGGGGCGTCGAACTGGCGGAAGCCACGCAGCACCCAGTCCTGTCGCGCGGCCGGATCGTCGCGGGCGATGGCCATCGCGCTGAAAAGTTGCTTGGCGACGTGGACCTGCCGTTCGCGATGAACGCCTGCGAAGGCCTCGCCACGGCGGAATTCGCGTGAATCGGGTTCACCTGCGAGGATGCGTTCGGTGTTGCCCTTGCGGATCCGGTCCAGCGGCTCGCCAGTGATGACATGGAAGTGCCAGGGCTGGGTGTTCATCGACGTCGGCGTGCGCAGCGCGAGCGCGAGGATTTCCGTGATCAGTTCACGCGGGACGGGTTTGTCGAGATAGCCGCGGATCGAGCGGCGTCCGAGGACAACCTCGTCGTAAGTCTGCGCTGCCATGCCGTCTCCCGAATTAACTGCCCGGTTAAGGTTAGCGCGCGGATCGGGAATGGCAAGCCGAACCAAAAAAGCCCTCCGGCAAGGGGAGGGCTTTTTGGTTGGTGCGTCGTGTAAGTCTACGCCGCCTGCTGCAGTTCCAGTTCCATGCGCTGCCAGATCTCGACCAGCGCCTCGGTCAGCTCGGTCATCATCGCTTCGGTGTGCGATGGGCCGGGGGTAAAGCGCAGGCGTTCGGTGCCGCGCGGCACGGTCGGGTAGTTGATCGGCTGCACGTAGACGCCGTATTCGGCGAGCAGAATATCGGCGATCTTCTTGGCGCGAATCGGATCACCGACCATCAGCGGCACGATGTGCGTGGTCGACGGCATGACCGGCAGGCCCGCGTCGGCAAGCGACTTCTTGAGGAAGGCGGCCGAAGCCTGTTGGCCTTCGCGTTCGACGCTCGACGACTTGAGGTGGCGGACGCTGGCGAGCACGCCTGCGACGAGCACCGGCGAGAGCGAGGTCGTGAAGATGAAGCCGGGAGCGTAGGAGCGGATCACGTCGATGATCCGTGTGTCGGCGGCGATGTAGCCACCCATCACGCCGAACGCCTTGCCCAGCGTGCCTTCGATGATGTCGATGCGGTGCGCGGCCTGATCGCGATCGGTGATGCCGCCGCCGCGCGGGCCGTACATCCCCACCGCGTGGACTTCGTCGATGTAGGTGAGCGCGTTATACTTTTCGGCAAGGTCGCAGATCGCGTGGATCGGAGCGACGTCGCCATCCATCGAGTAGACCGATTCGAACGCGATAAGCTTGGGCACCGATGGATCGGTTTCGGCGAGCAGTTCCTCGAGATGCTCGACGTCGTTGTGACGGAACACCTTCTTTTCGGCGCCCGAATTGCGGATGCCCGCAATCATCGAGGCATGGTTGAGTTCGTCCGAGAAGATGACGCAGCCCGGCAGGATCTTGGCGAGGGTGGACAGCGTCGCGTCGTTCGAGACGTAGCCCGAGGTGAACAGCAGCGCGCCATCCTTGCCGTGGAGGTCGGCGAGTTCACCTTCAAGCTGGATGTGGTAGTGGGTGTTGCCGCCGATGTTGCGCGTGCCGCCCGAGCCCGCGCCAACATTGTGCAGCGCCTCTTCCATCGCCTCGATCACCTTGGGGTGTTGGCCCATGGCAAGATAGTCGTTCGAGCACCACACCGTGATCGGCTTGGGTCCGTTGTGTCCGGCAAAGCAGCGCGCGTTGGGATAGGCTCCCTTGTTGCGCAGGATGTCGATGAAAACGCGGTAGCGGCCTTCCGAGTGCAAACGCTCGATAGCTGAATCGAAAACCTGATCGTAATTCACCCCGCCGCTCCTTCCTCAAACAAGGACATTGCTGTCCCTGAGACCCGATCCCTGGGGGCCCACCGGCGAACGGGTGGCTTCTACGCCTGTTGTGCCAGCAATTCCAGCGTCATTTGAGGCGCATGGCCTATTTGCGTCGTTAGGGACCTGGTTGGGTGCTGGCGGCGGTGAAACCGTCACGCTGGGCCGTGGCTGCGATCCATTCGGGATCGTGCGAGGGGATGATCACGATCTTCTCGTTCTTGCTGCGCAAGGCGTTGAGGCCCTCGATCCAGCCGAGCGTTGCGACGCGATCTTCCTTGACCACCCAGTCGGTCAGGAGGCGGGCGCGTGGCCGCTTCAGAATCACGTTGTTGGCCAGCGACGCGGTGTCTCCGGCGAACAGGTATTCCCGGCCATTCTGCAGCTGGACGTAGATCATCTGCGAGGCCGGCGTGTGGCCGGGCGTCTGGATCAGCACGACGCCCGGTGCGATCGGCTCGATCGGCGCTAGCGTGCGCGGTGTCGGCAGCGATTGCGCGTTTTCGCGCCACAGTGCGGTCATGCCCTGGACGATGCCTGCCGATAGCACAGCCTTGGCGGCGACGTTCTCGAAGTGCGGACGATCGAGGAACCCGCCGACGTGATCGATGTGTTCGTGGGTGAACATGATCAGTTCGGCATCGTCCATCCAGCGCCCGACCAGCGCTTCGGCGCGCTTGTCGTAAAGGGTGTAGCCCATGCGCTTGGCATCGGCCGGTGACAGCCCGCTGTCGACGACGATGCCACCGCGCGGGGTAGCGATGCGCCACGCCATGACGCCGGTGGTGATCTGGCGCAGCCCGGTTCCGGCAGCGAGCAGCGCGCCCGGGACCCGGCGCGTGGCGATGACCGCATATTCGAGCGCGATGGGTCTGTCGCCGGGGAGCGCAACTGCGGCCTTGCGCACTTGCGCGATGTCGATCGTGCGGATCGGCGCACTGGCTGGGCCGTCATCGACCAGCAGCCAGTAATAGCCTGCGCCCAGCAACAGGAGCAGGACGATCAACGCCTTGGAAAATCTACTCATCAATGGGCCCCCATGCCCGGTGCCGGAGTGCGTGGCACCCCTTTCAGAACAGCGCCACTTCGGCCAGTCCGTGCGCTGCAAGGACCGAGTCTAGCCGGTCCACTTCGATTCCGCCACGGGTGAACAGCGCAAGATCGGGTTTGTTGCGGTGCCAGGGCTGGCCATCGGTCAGAAAGGCGATGCGTCGCGCGATTCCGTCAGAGCCATCGACGAAGGCTACGCCGGGGCCGAAGGCGACGCGTAATTCGGCCTCGATCAGCGGGAAATGCGTGCAGGCGAGCACGACGGTGTCGATCCGGTCGCCGCCGGGCTGGGCGCGCAGAGCGTCGGCAGCGCGGGCATACACCGCCGGATCGACCGGATCGCCACGCAGCTTGGCCTCGGCAGCAGCGACGAGTTCGGGTGCGCCATGGCGCAGGAGCAGCTTGTCGGCGGCGAATTCGGCTTCGAGGCGGTCGACGTAGCTCTGGCGGATGGTGGCGGCGGTGCCGAGCAGGCCGATGACACCGGTTCGCGTCATCGCGGCGGCGGGTTTGATCGCGGGGACGGTGCCGACGATGGGCACTTCGAGGACTTCGCGCACCGAGGCCAGCGCGATGGTCGAGGCGGTGTTGCAGGCGATGCACACGAGACGCGGGCGCAAGCGCTCGGTCAGGCGTCCGAGCAGGCCCGAGACGCGCGCGGCGATCTGGGCTTCGGTCTTGTCGCCATAGGGCAGCCCGGCGTTGTCGGCGACGTAGATCACCGGCGCTTGCGGTAGGATCGCGCGCAGCTTGGCGAGGACCGAGAGGCCGCCGACGCCGGAGTCGAAAAGCAGGACGGGGGCGGTCGGATCGACTGTCTCATGGGGATCGATTTGCGTCATTGCCGGGACTTGTATCGGGATTGGCGGCAAAATGGAAAGTCGCCTCTTTCGCTTTTGCCACCGGGTTGCGTATGATGGCGCTTGTGGACACGATTATCGCTCTTCTCGTCGGCTATCTGCTGGGGTCGATCCCCTTCGGCCTGATCCTTACCCGGCTGACCGGCGCGGGCGACCTCCGCTCGATCGGATCGGGCAACATCGGCGCGACCAATGTGCTGCGTACCGGCAAGAAGGGGCTGGCGGCGGCGACGCTGCTGCTCGATCTGGGCAAGGGGCTGGCGGCGGTGCTGATCGCGCGGCACCTGCTGACGGGAAATGAAGGCATCGCTGCGCTGGCGGTGGTACTGGGGCACTGCTTCCCGGTGTGGCTGAAGTTCAAGGGCGGCAAGGGCGTGGCGACGCTGATGGGCGTGTCGCTGGGGCTCGCATGGCCGATTGGGCTGGCTTATGCGGTGACCTGGCTGGGCGTGCTGGCGATCAGCCGGATTTCGTCGCTTGGCGGAATGTGCGCGGCGGTGATCGCGCCGGTCGCGGCGGCGGTGCTGGGGTATGCGCCATACGTGCCGGTGCTGGCGCTGCTCGCGCTGCTCGTGGTGTCGCTCCACCGCGAGAATATCGCACGGCTGCGCGCCGGGACGGAGCCGAGGGTCGGTAGCAAGAAGTGACTGCCGCCCCGCCCGCGCTGACGCGTGATGAGGCTTTTGCGCGGATACGCTTGCTGCGATCACCCAACATCGGGCCGGTCAGCTACAACCAGTTGCTGCGCCGCTTCGGCACCGCGGGGGCGGCACTGGACGCTTTGCCCGATCTGGCAGCGCGAGGCGGCGCGCCCTATCGGCCTGCCAAGGTGGAGCGGATCGAGGCCGAGGTTGCGGCGCTGCGTGCGACAGGCGGGCGATACCTGTTCCATGATAGCCCGGATTACCCGGCCTTGCTGGCGTCGCTCGAAGCGCCGCCGCCGATCCTGACTGTGCGCGGCGATACCGCACTACTGGCGCGGCCATCGGTAGCCGTGGTGGGCGCGCGCAATGCTTCGGCGGCGGCAGTGAAGCTCTCACGGGACTTTGCGGGCGCGCTGGCTGGCAGGGGTTACGTGATCGTTTCCGGACTGGCGCGCGGCATCGATTCGGCGGCGCATCGCGGAGCGCTGACGGGGATGGATCAGGGCGGGGGCACGGTCGGCGTCATCGCCAGCGGGATCGACATCACCTATCCGCCCGAAAATGCCGAACTTCAGGAGCAAGTCGCGACGCAGGGGCTGCTGATCGCCGAGATGCCGCCGGGGACCGAGCCACTCGCGCGACACTTCCCGCATCGCAACCGGATCATTGCCGGGCTGGCCACGGGCACGCTGGTGGTCGAGGCTGCGCCAAGGTCGGGTTCGCTCATCACCGCGCGGCTTGCGGCGGAAGCGGGGCGCGAGGTCATGGCGATACCGGGTTCGCCCCTCGATACGCGGTCGCAAGGGTGCAACCAGCTGATCCGCGAGGGGGCGATTCTGGTGCAGTCGCCTGATGATGTCGTGGAACTACTTGTCGGCTTCGAAGGTCGTCCCCGTTCAACGTTTCGCGAAAGTGGTGAGGATTTTGCGAGCGGAGGGGTGGATGAGCCGGCCGACATCGCTGGATTGCTCGGGCTTGCGCCGGTAGCGGTCGACGAGGTTATCCGGCAGAGCGGGGCTGAGGCAGGGGCGGTGCAGATGGCGCTGCTCGAGATGGAACTGGCGGGCAAGTTGGTGCGCCACGCGGGTGGCCGGGTGTCGCTGGCGGGGTGAATTTGCTTTGGGGGTATCGATGAACGAGCACGGTAAAGTCAGTGCGGCGGCGATCTTCGGCGACGTCGGCGATCTGGGGCTGCGCTACGCGCGCGTCTGGGTCGTCGCGGCAGGTTTTCTGGCTGCGGTAATGACCGGGCTCGACATCGCGCTGGCAGGCAGTGGTGAGGCCTTGGCGAACATCATGGGTTCGATCCTCAGCTTTTTCGTCAGCTATCACGTCGTCGAAACGATCCTGCGCGGTGAATCGCTTCAGGTCAGCAGCGGTCGATCGTATGGGTCGCTGTTCGGTGCATCGATCCTGACATCGCTGGGCATTGGGCTTGCGTTCCTGGTGCTGATCGTTCCCGGCATCTATTGCATGGCGCGCTGGTCGATGGTCACGCCGCTGATCGTCGCCGAAGGTCGGGGTACGACCGAGGCCATGTCCGAGAGTTGGGAGCGGACCAAGGATAGCGTGTGGTCACTTGCCAGCGTCTACGTGGTATACTTCCTGAGCATCGTGGCGCTGATCTTCGTCGCCGCCATGGCTGGAGAATTGGGAGGCCTGCCGGACGAGGCGGTGGCCGGGACCGGTTCGGTTGGCGTCATCATGCCGTTCGTCGTCAATCTTGCCTCGGTCGCAATCGGCCTGGTCGGCAACCTCATAGCCATCGCCATCTATCGCGCTCTTGCGGGCAGCGGGGCGCAGTACGAGGACGTGTTCGGCTGACCCTCCGCCCAAGATTGTTGACGCACGCCGCTTGACGAACCCGCTTCGTCGCCGCCACCCTCGCGTACACGTACACGTAAGGACTGCTTAAAACCGCCATGCAGCTTGTCATCGTAGAATCCCCGGCCAAGGCCAAGACCATCGAAAAGTATCTGGGGCCGGGGTACAAGGTTCTGGCCTCCTACGGCCACATCCGCGACCTGCCGGTCAAGGACGGGTCGGTCCGTCCGGACGAGGACTTCGCGATGGACTGGGAGATGTACGGCGACAAGGCGTCGCGCGTGAAGGCCATCACCGATGCGGCCAAGACTGCTGACCGTCTGATCCTCGCGACCGACCCTGACCGCGAGGGCGAGGCGATCTCGTGGCACGTTCGCGAGCTGCTCAAGAAGCGTAAAGTCCTGCCCAAGGAGGTCGAGCGGGTCACGTTCAACGCGATCACCAAGCAAACGGTGACCGACGCGATGAAGCGCCCGCGCGAGCTGGATCAGGACCTGATCGATGCCTACCTTGCCCGGCGCGCACTGGACTACCTGTTCGGGTTCACGCTTTCGCCTGTGCTGTGGCGCAAGCTGCCGGGCGCGAAGTCAGCGGGTCGCGTGCAGTCGGTTTCGCTGCGCCTGATCGTCGAGCGTGAGCGCGAGATCGAAGCCTTCCGTTCGCAGGAATACTGGTCGGTCGTTGCCCGCATGGAGCACACCGGCACCGAATTTGCGGCGCGCCTGGTGCGATTCGAGGGCGAAAAGCTCGAAAAGCTGACGCTCGGCGACGAAGGCGCGGCGATGAAGGCCAAGGCGCTGGTCGAGGCGGCAACGTTCCGTGTCGAGGAGGTCGAGACCAAACCGACCCGCCGCAATCCGTACCCGCCGTTCACGACCTCGACCCTGCAGCAGGAAGCTTCGCGCAAGCTCGGCTTCTCGGCCAGCCATGCCATGCGCGTGGCGCAGACGCTGTATGAAGCGGGCGCGATCACCTACATGCGTACCGATGGCGTGCAGATGGACCCGAGCGCGATTTCGGAGGCGCGCAAGGCGATCTCGGACCGCTACGACGGGCACTATCTACCTGAAAAGCCGCGTCATTATGAGACCAAGGCCAAGAACGCGCAGGAAGCGCACGAGGCGATCCGGCCCACCGATTTCACCAAGGACAAGTACGGTTCGGGTGACGAGGCGCGGCTCTACGACCTGATCTACAAGCGCGCGATGGCGAGCCAAATGGCCTCTGCCAACATCGAGCGCACTACCATCACGTTGCGTGACGGGACGGGCAAGCATGAGATGCGCGCGACGGGGCAGGTGATCAAGTTCCCCGGCTTTTTGGCGGTCTACGAGGAAGGCCGCGACCAGAAAGCCGAGGGTGATGATGACGAGAGCGGTCTGCTCCCCGCGATGGCAAAGGGCGATACCCCGGCCAAGCGCGGCGTCGACGCCACGCAGCACTTCACCCAGCCACCGCCGCGCTATTCCGAGGCAAGCCTGGTCAAGCGGCTTGAGGAACTGGGGATTGGGCGGCCTTCGACGTACGCCTCGACACTGCAGGTGCTGAAGGACCGCAACTACGTCAGGATCGAGAAGAACCGTTTCTTTGCAGAGGAGTCTGGGCGACTTCTCACGGCATTTCTAGAACGGTTTTTCCCGCGCTACGTCGCCTATGAATTCACCGCCGGGATGGAGGAAGAACTCGACGATGTTTCGGGTGGGCGCGCTGAATGGAAGACCGTGCTTGCCGACTTCTGGCGCGATTTCAAGCCGAAGTCCGACGAGGTGATGGAGAAGAAGCCGAGCGAGGTCACGGCTGAGCTCGACGAATTCCTCTCCGACTATCTGTTTCCGCCGCGTGAGGACGGCACCGATCCGCGTCTGTGCCCCAAGTGCGAGGCAGGACGCCTCTCGCTGCGTGGCGGACGTTACGGAGCATTTGTGGCGTGTTCGAATTATCCCGAGTGCAAGTTTACCCGCAAGTTCGCGCAGCCCGGCGGGGCCGATGGCGAAGGCGGCGATGACGATGGCGTGCTCGGCAAGGACCCGGTGACGGGCCTGGACGTGGCGCGCAAGACCGGCCGGTTCGGACCGTACGTGCAACTGGGCGATGGCAAGGAAGCCAAGCGCGCTTCGATCCCCAAGGACATTGGCGAACTTGATCTGGAGTGGGCGCTGAAGCTGCTTGGGTTGCCGCGCGAGGTTGGTACGCATCCGGAGTCCGGCAATCCGATCACGGCAAGCATCGGGCGTTACGGGCCTTATCTGGCACATGATGGCAAGTATGCGCGGCTCAAGACCACGGCCGAGGTGTTCGAGACTGGCATGAATGCGGCGGTGATGCATCTGGCGGCAGCGGCCGCCGGTGGCGGTCGCGGCAATCGTGCAGCGGCAGAACCGCTCAACACCTTCGGGCCGCATCCGACTTCGGGTGGCGAGATCAAGCTGATGGCGGGGCGTTACGGTCCTTATGTCACCGATGGTACGACCAATGCGACACTGCCCAAGGACAAGCAGCCCGAGGCTTTGACGCTGGAAGAGGCGATCGCGCTGATCGATGAGCGCGCCGCCAAGGGTCCGCCCAAGGGCAAGAAAAAGGCTCCGGCCAAGAAGGCCGCCGCGAAGAAGCCTGCAGCGAAGAAGGCGGCGCCGAAGAAGGCTGCCGCCGAGGACGGGGCAAAGACGACTGCGCCTAAGAAGGCCCCGACAAAGAAAACGGCGGCGAAGAAGGCTGTGCCCAAGAAGGTTGTCGCCAAAGCCGAGTAAAAGGGCGGCGCGCGTCCTGCGACAGGCCCATGAGAAGCGGGCCGTGGGCTCAGCGCTGCTGAGCCCGACGCGGGCGGAATAGCCAGTATTCCCAAGTGCCGAGCGTATATGTGGCGAAGCGTTCGTAGTCCTGTGCCAAGCTGGCAGTGACGACGCGGCGTGTTTCCCTATTGGGCAGGTAGGGGCGACCCGCGCGCATCAGTACCACGTCGGGCCGAGACGCCAGCACTTTGCGCACTTCGGTGACCGGATCGACGCCGATCGCCGGCGCTTCAACGAAGGTGTTGAGGTGGTTTGGGAAAATGCGGGTGGTTGGCAGGCAGGTGTTAAGCGTGCGGTAGAACGCCAGTTCACCCTCGTAGATGTAGAGGCAACCGCCGTGCATCTCGTGCGCGATCAGGGCATTCATCTCGGCGAACTGGCTGGCGGTTCCGTGGCTGCGGACCTGCCAAAAGGGGACCGCAAGGCTGGCCAGCGCGCCGAAGCCAAGCAGGAAGCGGCCGATGTGGCGCTCCGACCGCACAGCGCGGGCGAGCGCAGGCGCGGCAAGCACCGAGAGCGGGACCAGCAGCGGTGCGACGTAGTGATCGTACCACGTGCCGAACAGCAGGAAGCCGAGACAGGCCGTGCCGCACCAGATGACCAGCACGCTGCGCGAGCGCGGATGAGTGCCGCCCGTGGTGTCGAACAGCTTGGGCGCGCGGAAGATCGCCAGCCAGAACGGGATCAGCGCTGCCATCTCCTTGGTCAGGCGCCACGGGGCCTTCCAGCCGTCTGATTCGCGCGAGAAGATCGAGACGAAGTTGGCATAGACGAATTCATCCAGATGGCCGGCCTGCGCGTACCAGGCGACCGCAGCGAGCGTCGGCAGGAGGGCCGCGGTGATCCATATCGCGGCCACTGCGGCCAGACGGCGCCATGTCCAGACATCGGCGTACCCGCGTCCCAGCAGCAGCAGTCCAAAGGCGATGCCCTCGAACATCACGGTATACTTGATCTGCATCGCGCAGCCGATCAGCAGCATCACGCCAGCGCCGCGCCAGATCAGCGCGCGGCTTTCGGGTAGCTTGACTGTCTCCACCACGCCGAGTGCGGCGAGTGCCACGAGCAGGTTGTAGAATGTGGGCGCCTGTCCCATGCCGGAATTGAACGCGGGCATGAACAGGACATAGGCCATGCCTGCCTGCCACGCGGCGGCGGGCGACGCGATTTCGCGCGCGAGGCGCGCGATGACCATCGCGGTGGCGACAGTGGCGGCAATTGCGCCGGCCTGATAGGCAATGACCGGATCCCCGGGTATTGCCGCCAGCGCTTCATAGACCAGGAACAGCCCAATCGGCTTGCGATCCCAGATGTCGACATAGGGCAGCGCGCCGTCGCGCATGCGTTCGGCGACGAACAGATAAAACTGCTCGTCTATGTGGATTACCGGATTGCCGATGAGGAACCAGCGTGTCAGCAAAGCGAGGCCGAGGTAGGCAAGTGCGGTTGCCAACCAATCGGGAATCTTGACCGGATGCAGTGCGGCCGCGGCGCGCACTGGCATCGAGATTGCCGGAATAGAGTGGGCGGCGCTCACCCTTGCAACACCGCCGAGTTCACTCATCAACCGCTCCGTCCGCGACGCCCATGACGTTTACGAGCAGTGCGCCCGTTACCTTAATTCAAACTTGGCTTGCGCTACCTGAACGAAAGCCTTCCAGACAGCGCGAACCGTGCTGCGCTGCAGCATGGCAAGGCAAGGCGCCCCGTGCAAGCGACAAAGCGAATTTGTATCGTCAGCGCAACAGTCGTGCGAGAGATTTCGCGGCAGCTTCGTGCCCTAATCGGCTCGGGTGAATCGGGATGCCGTCGCCGGGGAGAGCGACCGAGCCGTTGCTCCAGGGTTTGGGAGAGCAGGGCGCGTGACGCCGCGAGGTTTCCGAGAAGCGGAGCAACTCGGCACCTTCATCGCGCGCGACCTTTGCCGTGATGCCGGCGAGCCGCTTTGCTGCTGCCCTGCTCTCGGTCAGGCGCTCATCCGAGATCGGCAGCGCCGGGCATTTGCCGGCGGCGGGAAGGACGGTGATGTAATCGACCAGCACGATCCGTGCATCGGGTGCAAGACGACGGACTTCGCGCACGATCTTGCGCATACGCTCTTCGTCGCCCTGCCATTCGGCTTCGGTCGCGGTCCGCCATCGGCCGCAGCGCGTGTCAGGCGTGGGAGCCTGTTCGCACAGCGCGGCAGAGATATTGCCGACAAAGGCGACGTCATTGCCGCCGATGGTGATCGTGACGAGCTTGGTTGCAGCATCCACGCTCTCGATCTGCGGGGGAAGTTCCGACCAAGGCCCAAGAACATGTTCGGTAGTCGCACCGCTGCAGGTTGCATCGACCAACTTCAGCTTAAACTTTGCCGCTACCAGATTGGGGTAGTTGAGTGTGCCGCGGCCACAGCGCGCAGGCGTGCCCGGGGTGGTCGGGCCAACGCCCGGTCCGGCTGCAAACGAACTGCCCATGGCAACGTAGCGCGCGCCTTCCGCCAGCTTTGGCGGGCGGGCGCTGCTGGCCACCGGGGCGAGCAACGCGCAAACCGCCAGCGCCCATCCCAGCCTGATCATTTCACCCACTCGAGCCCGATTTCCTCGTAGATTTCCTTGGCATCGGCCCAGCGTTCGTCGACCTTGACGTGGAGGAAAAGGTGGACCTTGGTGTCGAGCAATTGCGCCAGTTCCTTGCGCGATGCCTCGCCGATGGCCTTGATCTTCGAGCCGCCCTTGCCGAGGACGATCGGGCGCTGACTCTCGCGCGAGATCACGATCTGCTGATGGATTTCGAGCGAGCCGTCCTTGCGATGCACGTATTTTTCCGGGCGGACGGTGCTGTCGTAAGGGAGTTCGTCGTGGAGCTGGCGGTAGAGTTGTTCGCGGGTGATTTCGGCGGCGAGCAGGCGTTCGCTGGCGTCGGACACCTGATCCTCGGGGTAGTGCCACGCGGTTTCGGGCATCAACGCGGCAAGCCGCTGCTTGAGTTCGGGTACGCCGTCGCCGGTCAGCGCCGAGACGAAGAACACTTCCTCGAATGCGCCGTCTGCGCTCAGTTCCTCGGCCGCGATCAGCAGCGGTTCCTTTGGCGTCTGGTCGACTTTGTTGAGCACGAGAATCTTGCGCTCGGGGCGATCCTTGAGGCTGGCCAGGATGGATTCGAGATAGTCGCGGCGCTTCTTGCGCGCATCGACGACGAGCAGGATCGCGTCGGCTTCCTGCGCGCCGTCCCATGCAGCGCTGACCATCGCGCGATCGAGGCGGCGCTTGGGTTCGAACAGGCCGGGGGTATCGGCCAGGATGATCTGTGCGCGGTCCTCGCCCACGGTTTCAAGGGCGATGCCCATCAGCCGCGCGCGGGTGGTCTGCGCCTTGGCCGAGACGATTGCCACCTTCTGGCCCACCAGCGAGTTCACGAGGGTGGATTTGCCGGCGTTCGGCGCGCCCAGAACGGCCACGAGGCCACATTTGTCGGTCATGCGTGAGGATCTCTATCTGTAAGTCAGGTGGTCTCTACGGCAAGCAGTGCCTGCCGTGAAGGGCGAACGCCCTTAGCCGTACGCCTGCATGAAGGCGAGCGCTGCAGCGGTTTCAGCTTCCTGCTTGCTCGATCCGCGCGCGGTGCTTGAACCAACGCCGCTGACTTCGACGCAGACGGTGAATTTGGCGGCGTGATCCGGGCCTTCGCGCTGGACGAGGCTGTAGACGGGCGGCTTGCGGCGATTGCCGGCTGCCCATTCCTGCAGCGCTGCCTTGGGGTGTTTGCGCTGGCCGGTGCCTGATACCATCGGCCTGTCCCATAGCTTGCGCACGAACGCGCGCGCTGCCTCAAACCCACGTTCGACGAACAGCGCGCCGATCAGGGACTCCATCACGTCGCCCAGAATGTTGTCGCTTTTCGCCCCACCATCGTCGCGGGCCTGCTTGCCGAGGCGGATATGCGTGGGCAGGTCGATCGCGCGGGCAACGTCGGCGCAAGTCTCGCGGCTGACCAGCGCATTGAGGCGTTGTGACAGCTTGCCTTCGGCGGCATCGCTCTTTTCATGAAGCCATTCGGCGATGACGAGGCCGAGGACGCGGTCACCGAGGAACTCGAGCCGCTGGTAATCACGCGCCTCACCCATCGAGCCGTGCGTTAGCGCATCGGCCCACAGATCGTCACGCGTGGGCGCGGTGCCGGTCAGCTGCGTGAGGTACGCCGCTGCCTCGGCCGACAGCTTGCTCAGAACGTGCCTCCGATCCGGTTCCAACGCGCGGCGGTAAACCAGGTCCACGGCAGGAACCAGTTGGCGCTGCCATCAGTCGACCACATCATAATCGTGGCGCGGCCGACGAGGTTTTCCTGCGGAACGAGACCGATGCCGCCGCCTTCCACGGCGGGGAATCGGCTATCCATCGAGTTGTCGCGATTGTCGCCCATCAGGAACATCTGGCCTTCCGGTACGACAATCGCCGCGGTGTCGTCCTGTGGACGATAGCCGAGGTCGAGCACGTTGTAGCTCCGGCCCTCTGGCAGGGTCTCGCGATACTGTGGGTAGTGGCAGGTCGCGGTGCCGTCCTTCTCGGTCGCCGCGAACTCGGGCGAGAGGCAGTCGGTGTTCGGGGTGACGGGTATGACGAAGTCGGCCACGCGCTGCTTGGGGACGATCTTGCCATTGAGGTGCAGCGTTCCGCCAGTCATCTGCACGGTATCGCCCGGCAGGCCGATCACGCGCTTGATGTAGTCGACGTCGTTACCCGGAGGCGCCTTGAAGATCACCACATCGCCGCGCGTCGGCTGGTTGGCAATCAGACGGCCCGGGATCAGCGGGGCGCTGAACGGCAGCGAATACTTGCTGAAGCCGAACGGCCATTTGGCGGCGAGCAGGTAATCCCCGTTCTCAAGCCGTGGCAGCATCGACTCCGACGGGATGTTGAACGGTGCGAAGATGAAACTGCGGAAGATCGCGACGACCAGCACCAGCTTGATCAGGAAAACCGGGAAGCTGTCTTCCTTCTTTTCCTTTTTGGCAGGTGGAACATCCGGGACCGGCTGCGGGTTCACGGCGGGCGGGACGTCTTGCGTGTCGTTCATCGTCGCGGTCATGTTGCCAGCGTTGCCCTTCGTCAAGTGTGTTGTGGTGTTAACACAGCACCGAAATACGTCTGCGAAGCTTGCGCGTGGATGAACAGCGGGTTGGCGAGCGGCGAGACAGCGGGCATACGGCACATTGCGCACCTGCGAAGAACAAGGGAATGCCAT
The DNA here is from genome assembly GCF_014196055.1 of Novosphingobium hassiacum. Classification (GTDB taxonomy): domain Bacteria; phylum Pseudomonadota; class Alphaproteobacteria; order Sphingomonadales; family Sphingomonadaceae; genus Novosphingobium; species Novosphingobium hassiacum. The sequence continues at coordinate 30,857 of NZ_JACICY010000003.1, read as the reverse complement.
GACCGTAGCTGAAGCGGAAACATACTGGACGGCGCTCAAAGGTTTGCCCCGGCCGACCCTGACGGCGCTGTTCGGCGATCGCTCGCGCCTCGACACATACGCCGAGACGCTCGAACTGCCGGGCGGCGCGATCCGCTTTGACTGGTCGAAGACCCATCTGTCCTCGGAAGTCGTTGCCCTGCTTGGCGCGGTCGCTGCGGCGATGGATGTCGAAGGACGACGCGCCGCGCTGTTCGACGGCGAAAAGATCAACAACACCGAGGGGCGCGCGGCCGAGCATACAGCAGAGCGCGGGATCGGCAAGGACAGCAGCGTCGAGGAAGCCGAGCAACTCCACGCGCGGATGCGAATGCTTGTCGACGCAATCCACGAAGGCGCGTTGGGCGAGGTTCGCAGCCTGATCCACATCGGTATCGGTGGTTCGGCGCTCGGCCCGGCATTGGCGATCGATGCACTGACCCGCGACGAAGCCAAGGTTGCGGTCCATGTTGTGTCGAACATCGATGGCTGCGCGCTCGAGGCGGCGATGAAGGCCTGCGACCCGGCGACGACGCTGATCGCAGTGGCCTCCAAGACGTTCACAACCACCGAGACGATGACCAATGCCATGAGCGCGTTGGAGTGGCTGCGTGATAACGGGGTGTCCGATCCCTACGGCCGGGTGGTCGCCCTGACTGCCGCGCCCGAGAAGGCGGTGGAATGGGGCGTCGATGAAACGCGCGTGCTACCCTTTTCCGAGACCGTTGGCGGGCGCTACTCCTTGTGGTCTTCGATCGGGTTTCCGATTGCGATGGCGCTGGGGTGGCAGGGGTTTGCCGAGTTTCTGGACGGGGCAGCGGCGATCGACCGCCACTTCCTCGATACGGATCTTGCCGACAACATCGTGGTTCGCGCAGCCTTTGCAGACCTGTACTATGCGCAAGTCCGCAAGTGTCAGACGCGTGCGGTGTTTGCCTATGACGAGCGGCTAAAGTTGCTCCCCGACTATCTTCAACAGCTTGAGATGGAGTCGAACGGCAAGTCGGTGTTGGCTGATGGCTCTGCGCTGACGCGACCCAGTGCGCCGGTGACGTGGGGCGGGGTCGGGACCGATGCGCAACACGCCGTGTTCCAGCTGCTCCATCAGGGCACGCATTTGATCCCGGTCGATTTCCTTGCCGTCAAGGTGCCCGGTCACGATCTAGATCCGGCGCACCACCACATCCTGCTGTCGAACTGTTTTGCCCAAGGCGCAGCGTTGATGGCCGGCAAGGCGTCGGATGATGGCGCGCGGGCCTATCCGGGCGACCGGCCGTCGGCGACGATCCTGTGCGACGAGCTGAACCCGGCGACGCTGGGAGCGCTGATTGCATTCCATGAACACCGCACCTTTGTTTCGGCGGCGATGCTCGGGATCAATCCGTTCGACCAGTTCGGCGTCGAACTGGGCAAGGCGATTGCCAAGCAGATCGATACCGGCGGCGGCGAAGGCTTCGATCCCTCGACCGAGGCGCTGCTGAAGTTGGCCGGGATCGGCTCGTAACGCCCGTCGGTTTCACGTTAAGCCTCTGGCCTTGCGCGGGGTCAGAGGCCATATGCGCTGTTCGACAAGGAGCAGAGCATGGCTGAGAAGGACTTCGACTACGATCTTTTCGTAATTGGCGCAGGGTCGGGCGGGGTTCGGGCAAGCCGGATTGCCGCCAGCCATGGCGCGCGCGTTGCCGTTGCCGAAGAGTACCGCGTCGGCGGGACCTGCGTGATCCGGGGCTGCGTGCCGAAGAAGCTGCTGGTCTATGGATCGCATTTTGCCGAGGAGTTGCAGGACGCGTCCAACTATGGCTGGACGGTCGAGAAGATGAGCTTCGACTGGGCAACGTTACGTGACGCCGTGCTGAAGGATGTGGACCGCCTGAACGCGGCCTATACGACGACGCTGGAGACCAACAAGGTCGAACGGTTCCTCGAACGCGCTACGATCGCCGGACCGAACGCGGTGCGGCTCGCCAGTGGTCGCGAGATCAGCGCGAGGTGCATCCTCGTGGCGACCGGGGCCTGGCCGGTGATGCCGCAGTTCGAAGGGTCGGAGCACTGCATCACCTCGAACGAGGTGTTCCATCTGGAAAGCCTGCCCAAGCGTGTGGTCATCTCCGGCGCGGGCTATATCGCGATGGAATTCGCGGGGATCTTCAATGCGCTCGGCTGTCACGTAACGGTGGTCAATCGCAGTGAGACGATCTTGCGCGGTTACGATGAATCGCTGCGCGACCGCCTGCTGCAGATTACCATGGCGCGCGGCATCGAGTACAAGTTCAACTGTCCGTTCGATCGGGTGGAGAAGCAGGAAAGCGGCTCGTTCCTTGTCTACCTCGGCAAGCAGCCCGATCCGATCCATGCCGATCTGGTGCTGGTGGCAACGGGCCGCAAGCCGAAGACGGACGGGCTGGGGCTTGAGAACGCGGGGATCGAACTGGGTGCACTGGGTGAAATTCCGGTGGACGACCGCGCGAAGACGACATGCGACAGCATCTATGCGGTTGGTGACGTAACGAACCGGGTACAGCTTACCCCTGTCGCGATCCGCGAGGGTCAGGCGTTTGCCGACCGCGTGTTCGGCGACAAGGACACCACGCTAAACTATGACTTCATCCCGAGCGCGGTATTCTCGCAGCCGCCGCTAGCTGGGGTCGGCATGACGGAATCGCAGGCGCGGCAGGCCCATGGCAACGACATCAAGGTCTATTCGTCGGATTTCCGCCCGATGAAGAACATCTTCGGTCATCGCCCGGAGCGCGGGCTGTACAAGATGATCGTCGATGCCCAGACCGAGAAGGTGCTGGGCATCCACATGATCGGCCCGGATTCGCCCGAGATCCTGCAGGCTGCGGCGATTGCGGTGAAGGCGGGTCTGACCAAGGCGGATTTCGACGCGACCGTCGCGCTGCACCCGTCGATGGCCGAGGAACTCGTGCTGATGCGGTGATCAGATCCCGGCGTACCACTGGTAGCCGGAGTGATCCTCCCAATAGCCGCCCTTGCCACCGTAAATGCCGTTCAGAGAGGAAACGGCCTCGATTTTCATGACGTACTTGGCGTGCTTGTAACCGAGCTGGCGTTCGACCCTGAGGCGGATCGGAGCGCCGTGGGCGACCGACAGAGGCTGGCGGTTCATGGTGTGCGCGAGGATGGTCTGCGGGTGCCTCGCCTCGCTCATGTCGATGCTTTCGTAGTAAGGCGTACCTGAGAAGTCGTCTGCACAATGGAAGACAATATACTGAGCCTGCGACGAAATGCCTGCGTGGCGTAAAATCAGGGCGAGGGGGACGCCGGTCCATTCACCGATAGCGCTCCAGCCTTCGACGCAATCGTGGCGGGTAATCTGCGTGCGTTGTGGTGCGGAGCGGAGTTGCGCGAGCGACATGGTCAGCGGGCGCGCAACGAGACCGCCGACTTCGAGCTTCCAGTCGGTAAATCCGTTAGCCATGTGCGCGGCGTAGTCCGCCGAACCCGGCATCGAGTTGCCGTTGACGCGGAATTTGGGCGACATGTCGGCGCGGGTGAATTCGGGAGCGAGCGCGTTTCCTGTAACGAGACGTTGCCCGCTAAGGGTCGCTTTTTCGCCGAGAGTCAGCACCTTGCGCACCGTTGGTGACGCTGTGATACGGTCGCAACCGGCAAGCAGGAGGCCACCTGCGCCGACCAGTGCCGAGCGGCGGGAAATGAGCGTCATGGCCGGTCCTCCGGGCGTTCTGCGGGCAGGCGGTACCAGCCGGTTATCATTGAGCGCAGTTCGTTCAGCGGACCCGCGAGCACAACCATGAGAACATGAATAAGTATGAACGCGAAAAACCCTGTCGCGCAAAGGAAATGCAGCGATCTGGCGGACTGCCGGCCGCCTAGTATCTCGAGCAGCCATGGGAAAGCGGCGTTGAGGGTTGGTGACATCATCATGCCGGTCAGGATCACCAGCGGTATCAGCACGCCGATCACTCCAAGATACGCCAGCTTTTGCAGGGGGTTGTAAGCCTTCGCTGCCTCGCCAGTCGGAAATTTCAGGCGCGCATGCTGTTTGATGTCGTGCCACAGGTGCGATGGCTTGCGCTCTTCCGAAGTCAGCAGAAGATCGCGCTGCAAGTGCTTCGAAACAAGCGCATAAATGAGATAGGCCGCGATCGATATGACCAACACCCACGCAAAGAAGAAATGCCACTGCCGACCCTCGGCCAGGCTGTAGTAATTCGGGATCGTGACGAGGGGGGGAAAGGCCTTGATGGACTGCGAGGTATACCCGAGAAATCCGGTGGTGGGGATCTCGAGACTGGCGAGGCGCAGGAAGCCTTCCTGTCCACGCCGCCCGATCACCAGCCAGGGGTTGTCGTAGTTGGCACCATAGGCACCCCAGTAGAGGCGCGGGTGGGCGTTGAAGATCGTCGCGCCGCTCATCAGCATGATGAAAATGGTCAGCGCATTCAGCCAGTGCCAGATGCGGACGGGCAGTTTTGTCCGATAAACCAGCGGTCGGGACACGGATGGCGCTTCATCCTGTAACGTAACAGGCTGCATTGTCGCTTCCACGCTAATTCCCCTACCGTTCAGCACGGGCAGAGTGCCACTTTTGCGCAAAAGCGCAAGGGTGGGGCCGACGCGTCACGTGACGGTCAGCGCGAACCTGATCGCGCAACCGCGATGAGATGGGCGCGGGTGAACCGGCGTTCACTGGCAAGCGCGATACAGGAGCGTGGTACCGGGCGCAGGGCGGACCACGCCGCGTTCGCGATGAAGCCAAGTTTACGCGCGTTACTAACGACGGTGCGATGGTCCCATGCGTGGTCGCCGCGGCGGGCCACTTCGCGCGCAATCTCGCCATAGATTCCCGCTGCTGCGAGGATGGCCCAGCGCTGGCGGCCCTTGAGGCGCGTCGCCCCGATCCGGGCCGAACATTCATGGACATGGGCGGTGTGGCACATTCGCCTTACGAGCCGCGTCAGGGCGGCGCGGTGATTGGGCTTGAGCTGTTCGCCGGGGGGAATGTCTTCATCAGCCAGCCATTCCATCGGGATGTAGCAGCGGTCCGCTGCGTCATCTTCCTCGATATCGCGGGCGATGTTGGAGAGCTGGAAGGCCAGGCCGAGGTCACAGGCGCGATCGAGAGTGTCTTCTTCGTTGGGAGAGACACCCATGACGACAGCCATCATCACGCCGACCGCGCCGGCTACGTGCCAGCAGTAACGCATCAAGTCTGCTTCGGTATGCGGTTGCCAGTCGGCGGCGTCTAGCGCGAAGCCTTCTATGACCGCGCCGGCCATTTCGATGGTCAGCCCGGTCTCGCGGGCGACGAGGCCGAGCGCGTCGAATGCGGGGTCGCCGGTTTCGCGCCCCGCAAAGGCGAGCGCGGTCCTTTCGCGGACGACTGCCAAGCGTTCGGTCGCCCCGCTCTGGTCACCGAGCGTGCCGCCGTGGTCCTGCGCGTCGACGATATCATCGCAGCGACGGCACCAGGCGTAGAGCAGCCAGACGCGTTCGCGGGTCTGCCTATCGAACAGGTGGCTTGCCGCGGCGAAGCTTTTTGAGCCCTTGAGGATCGACCTTCGGGCGTTACTAACGAGGGCTTCGCGAGACTCCATCGGTCAAAGATCGTCCGCTTTCATCGCGAAGATCGGGACGTGCGGTACGTGCGCGGCCATGCGGGCGAGCAGAACGTCGAGGTCTGGCTCGGCGATGATGATCCCGGCGTGGGCCTGACGGATGAAACCGACTTCGATCATGTGGCGATTGAACGCGAGCAGGTGATCGAAAAAGCCGAAGGCGTTGAGCAGGCCGACAGGCTTGGCGTGATAGCCCAGCTGCGCCCAGCTGACCGCTTCCCACAATTCGTCCATGGTGCCGACACCGCCGGGGATGGTCAGGAAGCCGTCGGAGAGGTCGGTGAAGCGCTTCTTGCGATCGTGCATACCCGAAACGACCTGCAGGTCGGTGCAATCGTGGTTGGCGACTTCACTGCCGACCAGACCTTCGGGAATCACTCCGATGACTTCGCCGCCAGCGTCCAGTGCCCCGTAGGCGACCGCGCCCATCAGGCCGAGCCTGCCGCCGCCATAGACGACGCCGATGCCGCGGCGGGCCAGTTCCTGTCCGATCTCACGTGCGAGGGTTACGTAACGGGAATCGGCAGGCGTGGCCGAGCCGCAGTATACGGCGATCCGCTTCACGCCAGATCCTCCAGCATCAACCCCGCCGTTGCCTTGGCCGACCCGACGACGCCGGGGATGCCTGCTCCGGGGTGAGTACCTGCGCCGACGAGGTAGAAGTTCGAGATGGCATCATCACGGTTGTGCGCGCGAAAGTATGCGCTTTGGGTGAGCAGGGGTTCGAGGCTGAAGGCGCTGCCGAGATGGGCGGACAGGTCCGTCTTGAAGTCGCTCGGCGCGTAGCTGAATTTCGTTACGATACGGCTGTGAATGTCCGGGATCAGGCGGCGGCCGACTTCATCGAGAATGCGCTTTTCGAGGATCGGGCCGATTTCGTCCCAATCGACCGGCAGCTTGCCCATGTTGGCGACGGGCACCAGTGCGTAGAACGTGCTCATCCCAGCGGGTGCGACCGAGGGGTCGGTTACGGTCGGGTGGTGCAGGTATATCGAGAAGTCCTCGGGCAGCACGCCGGTATTATAGATGTCGTTGAGCAGCCCTTTGTAGCGTGGGCCGAACAGGATCATGTGGTGCGGGATGCCGGGCCAGGTGCCCTCAAGGCCGAAGTGGACGACGAACAGGCTGGGCGAGAAGCGCTTCTTCGAGAGCGATTTGGCGCGGCGCTTGGCCTGCAGGTTGTCGGATAGCAGATCGCGGTAGGAATGGATCAGATCGGCGTTCGAGGCGACAGCATCGAACTGGCCGGACCAGCCGCTCTTCGTTTCGATGCCGGTGACGCGGGTGCCGAGGGTGACCACGCGGGTAACCGGATCGCCCAGACGGATTTCGCCGCCGAGGCGCTTGAAGTGGGTGACCATGCCCGCGATCAACTGGTTGGTGCCGCCACGCGCCCACCATACGCCGCCGTTCTTTTCGAGCTTGTGGATCAGCGCGTAGATCGCGCTGGTCGTCATCGGGTTTCCGCCGACGAGCAGGCTGTGGAAGCTGAATGCCTCGCGCAGCTTCTCGTTCTTCACGAAGCTGGAGACCATCGAATAGACCGAACGCCATGCCTGATAGCGGGCAAGCGCAGGGGCGGCCTTGATCATGCTGACAAAGTCGAGGAACGGGACCGCGCCGAGTTTGACATAGCCTTCTTCGAGCACGCCTGCGGAATATTCGAGAAAGTCATCGTAGCCCGCGACGTCGCCGGGGCTGATCTTGGCGATCTCAGCTTTGAGCACGGCATCGTCGTTCGAATAATCGAAGTTGGTGCCATCGGGCCAGTTGAGCCGATAGAACGGCATGACCGGCATCAGGTCGACGTCGTCAGCCATCCGGTGGCCCTTCAATGCCCACAGTTCCTGCAGGCACGACGGATCGGTGATGACGGTCGGGCCGGCGTCGAAGGTGAAACCGTCCTTTTCCCACACGTAGGCACGCCCGCCGGGCTTGTCGCGCGCTTCGATCACGGTGGTCTGGACCTCGCCCGACTGAAGCCGGATGGCCAGAGCGAGTCCGCCGAAGCCGGCTCCGACGACACATGCACGCTTCATGCGCGGGTTCCTGCAAGCGAGAGGGGTTGCGGCTTTGCGCCGAGACCGGTGAGTACGCCGAGCGCCTTGCCGATCGGGACCGGAGGTTTTCCGGCGAGGATGCGGGCCTTGTCCGCAAGGGTGCTGCGACCGGCGTAGAACCGTTCGATCAGGCCCTTGTCGAGGCGGTAAAAGCGTTCGAGCACACGATAGCGCGTAGCAGGCTCGGCTGCGGCGAACAGCATGGCCGATAGGGCACGCATGTAGGCCGAGCGCTTCCAGTGGCGTCTGGCGTAATGTTCGCTGAAATCAGCCAGGGCGCTTCCAGTCAGGTCGTCCTGTCCCGCAAGTGCGAGGGCATAGCGTACGGCATCGGGCAGGGAGTAACTGGTGACGGCCTGAAACAGTCCGGCGCGGGCTCCGGCGCGGGCGACTTGGCCGCCGCTCGACCGCCAGAATCCGTCGAAATCGCCGCCGGCCACGACAGGCAGGACACCGTGCTCTTCGCTCAGGACTTCGGCGATTTGCCAGCCCTGCGCGCGGGCATAGTCTTCGATGCGGATGGCAAGCGCGGGGGCATCGATAACCGGGCTATCGGAGTAGTAGGTGTCTTCGATGAACACTTCATCGGGCGCGAACGGCAGGCAGTAGACGAAGCGGTAGCCGTCGATCTGTTCGACCGAGGCGTCCTTGACCAGCGGCGCCGTCAGGTCGTGCGGGGCGCTGAGGCGCACCCTGCGGCCGAGGAATTTCTGCCATCCGCCCGTCAGATGTCCGAGGTTGCGGATGCCGCGCGCGTCGATCACCGCGCCTGCCTCTATGCGTGTGCCGTCCGACAGCGTGGCGTTGGTGGCGCTGCAGGCGAGCGCGCGGACGCCGGTCAGGATCGCATCGGCGGGCAGCTTTGCGCGCAGCGCGGCGTCGAAGCGTTCCGACGAGATCGAGTAGTAGCTGGTCTTGAGGCGGCGCTGGAAGGCCGGGAAGCGGACCGAATATTCGGGCCAGGCACCGACGATCATGTCGGCAAGCAGTTCGCGCCCGGAAGCGCCGACATCCGAGCCGAAGAACGACCAGATGTGATTGCCGCCAAGGAGTTCGCCCTGTTCGACCAGCAGCAGCGTGAGCTCCGGGCGGGCGCGGCGCAGGGCAAGCGCCACGAGGCCGCCTGCCAACCCGCCACCCAGTATCGCAATGTCGCAAACCCGTGCAGTCATGCCCTTGCGCTTAGGGGGCTGCGGTTGCGGTTGCAACCGTACCCTTGTGCCCGAACGCGGGCCACGTCAGAAAGGGCAGGGATTTTCAAGAGGGAACGGGATGAACGGAACGCGCGCACCGCTGGTGCCGGATCGCGCCGGGGCGCTGGCGGCGCTTGGGATTGGACTGGCGGTGGTGGTCATCCTGCTTGGCATGGACCGCCCGCCGATCTGCGCCTGCGGCACGATCCGCCTGTGGCAGGGCGTGGTGGAGTCGGCCGAGAACAGCCAGCAGATTTCGGACTGGTACAGCTTCAGCCATGTGATTCACGGCTTTCTGTTTTACGGCGCGGCGCACCTGATCTGGCGGCGCTGGGGCTTGGCTGCACTTTCGCCGAAGTGGGCGCTGATGCTGGCGGTGCTGGTCGAGGGATCGTGGGAGATTTTGGAGAATTCGCCGATCATCATCGAGCGATATCGCGCGGTGACGGTATCGTTCGGGTATTCGGGCGACAGTGTGTTGAATTCGGCGGCGGACATGGGGTTCATGACGCTGGGATTTCTTGTGGCCGCGCGGTTGGCTGCGCTGGTGACGGTTGTGGTGGCGCTGGCGTTCGAGGCGTTCACGCTGTTCATGATCCGCGACAATCTGACGCTCAACGTGCTGATGTTGGCGTGGCCTGTGGAGGCCGTGCGCGAATGGCAGGCTAGCGCCTGATCGCGCGTCCGGCGCGGGCGGACCGCTTCTTGAGCCAGATCACGATGCCGGTGACCGAGAGCATCGTGACCGCAAGGCCGAGCACGCTGACGAACATGCGATAGGGCAGGCCGAAGACCTGCGCGGTGTGGAGCGCGGAGAGCCAGTTCGTGAAAGTGTTCGCACCGTTGACGCCGCTTGGCATCTCGACGCCGCGCAAGGCTCCGGTGTTGCTGTCGAAAGCAACGCGGGTGCCGCCGCCGTGGTGGCCGATGTCCGCGCCGGTGGTGAAGCCGTAAACGTAGATGCCGCTGGCGGGAACGTGCCAGATCCAGCGCTCGCCCTCATCCAGAACGGCCAGACCCTGCTTGCCGGCTTCGATCCGGGCGAGTTCGTGGCCGCGCTCGGTGGCCTGGCGGAAGTTCAGGGCGGGGGCATTGCGGGGGGTGGGCAGCGCGTTGTCGAACAGGATCATGCGCGAGTCCTCGGCACCCAGCGCTTTCATCACCGGGACGTAGACTTGCGGCATGTTGAACGACACGCTCGACCACGCGAAGACGAGCAGCAGCGGCCAGAGCCACAGGCCGCCCGCGCGGTGCAGGTCGAAGTTCAGTTTGTACGGAGCGGCCTTCCAGCGCACGCGCCAGCTTGGCCGCCAGCGTTCAAGCAGAGGTGCGCGCGGGGTCTTGGGCGCGCGGGGCGGGAGGGTTAGATAGAAGCCGACGAAGCAGTCGACGGTCCACACTAGCGCGGCGATGCCGAACATGAGCGTGCCGACGGTACCGAGTGCGAGGCTGTAATGCAGGCGGTAGAGGAACGGCATCAGGTTCTTGACGCCCTGATCGATCGCGCCCCATTCGCGGCGGCCCTGTTCCTTGCCGGTGACCGGGTTGAGGAACAGGTCGTCCCAATCGGGTACGCCCGGACCGTGTTCACGTTCGAGGCCGGTTTTGGGATCGAGCCAGTGAAGGTGGAGGCGGAGCGCCTTGCCGGGTTCGACTGTGAGGGGGAGGAAGTCGACCGCTGCACCCGGGTAGCGGGAAATGACCTGTTCTCGCACGGCGAGCGGGTCGGGTGTGCCGGTCCAGCTGGCGTTGTGGAGGTGCGGCGCGGTCGCAGCTTCGAGTTCCTCGATCCATGGGAGGAGCGACCCGGTCAGCCCTGCGATGCCCAGGAACAGGGCCAACGACAGGCCAGCCCAGCGGTGCGCGACGACCCAGAATGCGCGGGCGGGAAGTGAGCGCGCGCGTGGGGCGGTGAGGGGGGCGGACCGGCTTGCCATCAGAACGTCATCCGCAGCGAGCCGGTGACATTGCGCGGCGGGGCGATCAGCGCCTGGTCCCAGTAAAGGCTGGTGAGGTGCTTGTGGTTGGTCACGTTGGCGACGTTGAGGTTGAAGGTGACGTTTTCGTTAAGCTGGTAGCCTGCCTGCAGTTGCAGCGTTGCGTAGTCGCCCTGCCGGATCGTGCCGAGTGCGTTCGTGAGGTAAACGTCGTCCTGCCAGCGCATGGCCGCGCCGAGCTGCAGCTTGGCAACCGGCTCCCAGCGGACCAGCAAATTGGCCGTCGTGCGCGGGACATACGTGCGCACGGGTGCGTCGTTCGCGCCTTCGAGCGAGAGGTGGGTGACCCCGCCCTGTACAGTGAGGCCGGGCGCTATGCGTCCGCCGACCTCTGCCTCGATGCCCTGACTGCGGACGTCGATGCCGGTGTAGAGCGTCTGGCCGAGGGTGACGTCGTAGCCTGCGGCCTCGGCGATGTTGGCCTGTTTGGCGTGGAACAGCGCGACAGAGCCGAACAGGGCCTTGTCGGCGGTCTCGCCCTTGATCCCGGCTTCGTAGCTGGTGCCCTTGGCCGATCCGATCGGGCGCAGGTTTGTGCCGATCTCCTTCTGCGGGTTGAAGATGGCGGTGTAGCTGGCATAGAGATTGACGCCGGGCACGATGGCGAAAGTCGCGCCGACGAACGGGCTCACGGCGCTTTCGTTGCGCGCGGCGCTGACGCCGAAGGTGGTGCCGCGGGTCTGCACATCGACGTAGTTGGCGCCGACGATCAGGCTCAGCCGGTCCGAAAGGTCAAGATCGGCCGCGCCGCGCACGCGCCACTGCTTGTCGGTGAAGTTCGCGCTTTCGTAGGGTGTGCCGAATGCGGGGAAGGGGACTTCGGTGCCGTCCCATCCGCTCTGCAGCGGCGGTAGTGCGCCCCACGCGGGATCGGTCAGCGGCACGGGCGAGGTAAGGTAGTTGAACCTTGCCGAAGTGCGCTGCACGCCAAGGTTGAGCTTGTGGGTGCGCCCGAACAGGCTGAACGCGCCTTGCAGGCTGTTGTCCCAAATCCATCCGCGCGCCTTTGAATCATACCCGCCCGGATTTCCGAACAGGCCGAGGCCCGTGTCGGCATCGGGGGTGCCGTAGACGTAGAACAGGCGCGAGGGTTCGTCGGTGATGCGGCGGGTGAGGTGGGTGCGCGCGGTCCATCCCGGCGCGAACGTCCACGAAACTTCACCGTATGCGGTCTGGTCGGTCTTGTTCCAGTAAGTCCAGTCCTGCGTGGTCGAGGTAGAGAAGTCCCAGTCGAGCTGGTTACCCTCGCTGTCGAGCAGCGGCAGTGCACCCCACATCACTCCGCGCGCCTTGCTCTGCTGGCGGGTGTAGCCGAGCGAAACGCGAACGGTGTCGGTGATGTGGCCGTCCAGAACGCCTTGAACGGCGGTGCGGTTCGAGCGATAGTCGCGCAAGTACGAGTCGCTCGATTGCGCTGCACCGACAATGCGGACTGTCCACGAGCCGTCAGCGGTCAGCGGCGTGTCGAGATCGAATTCGCCGCGCACTTTGTTCCACGATCCGGCGGTCAGTTCGCCCGAGATGCGCTGTGCACCGGTGGGGTGGCGGCGGCGATAGTTGATCGTGCCCGATGGATTGCCGGTGCCTGACAGCAAGCCGTTGGCACCGCGCACGACTTCGATCGAGTCCCACGTCACGGTGTCGAGCGAGCCGATCGCCGGACCCCAGACATTGGGGATCTGGATGCCGTCGACCATGGAATCGACGATGTCGAAGCCCCGCGCGTTATAATAGGTGCGGTCGGTTTCGACTTCCTCGACATTGACGCCGGTCACGTAGCGCAGGACATCATTGACTTCGTCGAACGCGAAATCATCCAGCACGTCGCGCGAAATCACGGTGACCGACTGCGGTGTATCGACAATCGCGATGGGAAGACCGGTCGCGCCGCTGGGGAGCTCGACGGCCGCCCGGCCCAGCACGGTGATGCGATTGGCAGTGTCCACCGTTTCCTCGGCCGGCTCGTTTGCGCGGGCCGGAGTGCTGGCCAGGACCATCGCGGCGAGAGAGACGGCAGAAAGGAAAGTTTGGCGATATGACACGTGCAGGCTCCCGCTGTTGGCAGCCACCGGTTAGTGCGAATGGTTCGCAAGAGTCAATCGCTAGTAATAATCATTCGCATTAAATAATCGTAAGCGGGTTTCAGATGGCCGGTTGCCGCCGCGCGCCACTGCGCCTAAAAGGCGTCGCATACCCCGGGGAGCCTGTGCTGGCTGAGAGGGGCAGGTCACGCTGCCCGACCCGTCGAACCTGAACCCGTTAGCACGGGCGGAGGGAGGGCCGGACCACACCGCGCTCGCCTTCCGTTCCAGTACGAAGGATGCGCGAATGGCCGACATCAACAGCAAGCTCGAAATCGGTGTGACGACCGGACCGATCCGGGGAAGCCGCAAGATCCACGTCGAAAGCCTGCGCTTTCCCGACGTGAAGGTAGCGATGCGCGAGATATCGTTGGAGCCGTCATCGGGCGAGATGCCGGTGCGGGTCTACGATACGTCGGGGCCGTTCACCGACACGAATGTCGTAATCGATATTGCCGCCGGTCTGCCCAAGCTGCGCCGTGACTGGATCATGGGCCGGGGCGATGTCGAGGAGTACGATGCGCGTGAGGTAAAGCCCGAGGACAATGGGCTGAAGGGGCCGGATCGTTCCGCCGGGGTTCCTGCCTTCCCGAGCGTGATCAAGCGCCCGCTGCGTGCCAAGGACGGGGCTAACGTCAGCCAGATGTACTACGCCCGCCGCGGCATCATCACGCCCGAGATGGAATACGTCGCCATCCGCGAAAACCTGGGCCGCAAGCAGGCCAAGGAAGCGTTGATCCGCGACGGGCAGGATTGGGGCGCTTCGATCCCCGACTACGTGACGCCCGAGTTCGTGCGCGATGAAGTGGCGCGTGGCCGGGCGATCATTCCCAACAATATCAATCATCCCGAGAGCGAACCGATGGCGATCGGGCGCAATTTCCTGGTAAAGATCAACGCAAACATCGGCAATTCGGCGGTGGCATCGGACGTTGCCAACGAAGTCGACAAGATGGTGTGGTCGATCCGCTGGGGCGCGGACACGGTCATGGACCTGTCGACCGGACGCAACATCCACGACACGCGCGAATGGATCATCCGCAACAGCCCGGTGCCGATCGGCACCGTGCCGATCTATCAGGCGCTGGAAAAGGTCGGCGGCGTGGCCGAGGACCTGACGTGGGAAGTGTTCCGCGATACGCTGATCGAACAGGCCGAGCAGGGCGTGGACTATTTCACGATCCACGCGGGCGTGCGTCTGCCGTACATCCCGCTCGCCGCCAAGCGCATGACCGGCATCGTCAGCCGGGGTGGTTCGATCATGGCGAAGTGGTGCCTGGCGCATCACAAGGAATCGTTCCTCTACGATCATTTCGACGACATCACCGAGATCATGAAGGCCTATGACGTGGCCTATTCGCTCGGCGATGGCCTGCGCCCCGGCTCGATCTACGATGCCAACGACGAGGCGCAGTTCGCCGAGTTGTATACGCTGGGCGAGCTGACCAAGCGCGCATGGGCGCAGGACGTTCAGGTGATGATCGAGGGCCCCGGCCACGTGCCGATGCACAAGATCAAGGAAAACATGACCAAACAGCTCGAAGCGTGCGGCGAAGCGCCGTTCTATACGCTCGGACCGTTGGTGACCGACATCGCGCCGGGCTACGACCACATCACCAGCGGCATCGGCGCGGCGCAGATCGGTTGGTACGGCACGGCCATGCTTTGCTACGTCACGCCCAAGGAGCATCTCGGCCTGCCTGATCGCGACGACGTGAAGGTTGGCGTGATCACTTACAAGCTGGCCGCCCACGCTGCTGACCTTGCCAAGGGCCACCCGGCTGCGCAGGTCCGCGACGATGCGCTGAGCAAGGCGCGCTTCGAATTTCGCTGGCGCGACCAGTTCAACCTGTCGCTCGATCCCGAAACGGCCGAGCAGTACCACGACCAGACATTGCCCGCAGAAGGCGCCAAGACCGCGCATTTCTGCAGCATGTGCGGGCCGAAGTTCTGCTCGATGAAGATCAGCCAGGAAGTGCGCGAGTTTGCCGCCAAGCAGAACGCCGGGATCGAGACGTTCGTCGCGGCCGAGGGCGTCGTCAACGAAGCCGAGGCCGAAGCCGGCATGGCCGAAATGAGCCAGAAGTACCACGACGGTGGTCGCGAACTGTATATTGGCGCAGGCGACCGCGAACACGATTGATAATTCGCTCGCGCACCGGCGGCAAAGGCTGCCGGGGCGCGAGCGGGAACCTGCCGGGTTACAGATCATTCATCCGGCAAGGGGGGCACCGTCCACAGAGGAAGTGCCATGAACAAGGTTGTGCTGATTACCGCCGTCGCTGCTGCGGCCCTGACCGGGGCCTGCGCCTCGACCGGAGATCGCTACGGGTATCGCGATGGCTACCGCGATGGCGGCAACGAGTGGGGTTATTACGACCGCTCGACCTACGACCGCTATGGCCGCTACGATTACAACAATCCCGATCCGAGCTATGGTGGCTACTACGCCGAGCGCTATTATCGCGAGAACCCCCGCTATCGCGAGCGCCAGTTGTCTGACAGCGACCGCGTCTATCGTGGGCGGGACGATCGCTACTATTGCCGCCGTTCGGACGGCTCGACCGGCCTGATCGTCGGTGGGCTTGGTGGCGCTGCTGCGGGTGCCATCATCGCGCAGGGCGACAGCAAGCCGCTCGGTGCGATCATCGGTGCGATCGGTGGTGCGGCGGTTGGTGCCGCGGTGGACAGCGGCAACCGTGGCAACAACCGCAACGGTGTGCGCTGCCGCTAACTTCAGGATCTGACGCCCGCTCCCAGCCTGCAGGGCAGGCGAGGGGTGGGCGTTGGTTCGACCTCAGGTACGCTTCATGTTGTCCAGTCCGGCGACAACGCCGGTCTTCTGAGTGGGATTCGAAGCGTTGAGCTTTTTGGGCTTTTCGGCCTTGGGCTTGCGGATTTCCTTGCTCGATTTCTTCTGGCTCTTGGCCATAATCTTGTCTCCGGGGCGGTTGCCCGCGTCCGGGCTACGCGCATGGAGATGCGAAAGCGAGCGATTACCCACGGGCTGACCCACCTATGGAATAATTAGGATATTTACAGGTGCCATGCTAAAGCGCCGCTGCTGACGTTGAACTTTGCAACGGACTTCGGCAGAAAATCTCCACTTCCGCTTGACCCTTGGGCTTGGCTGATGCGGCTTTTGACGACGACTTCCTTTCGAATGACGATCCGACGCACGGCCCGGTCGCGCTTTGTGCCCGGGCAACCATCGTTCTCGAAAGGAACTCACCATGCCAGTAGGCACCGTCAAATTCTTCAACACCGACAAGGGCTACGGCTTCATTCAGCCTGACAATGGCGGCACCGACAGCTTCGTGCACATCTCGGCCGTCCAGGCTGCCGGCATGGCCACGCTCGAGCGCGACCAGCGCCTGAGCTACGAAGTCGAAACCGGCCGCAACGGCAAGGCTTCGGCTGTCAATCTCGCTTCGGCCTGATTGCTAACCATTTCCGGCGGCAGGGCGTTTCGCTCGCCGCCGGGGATGACCCTATTTCCTCTTGATCAGGTCGGTGCGTCTGCCATGGCTGTGGCATGAATGCCTCTGCCGACATTGCGATCCGTCTGCGCCGCGCCGAATTCAATCGCGCGCTTGCCACGACCGATCTGGCCGCCATCGGCCCACTTTTGGCAATCGACGCTATTCTCGTTACCGGATCGGACAGCGCGATCATCGCCGGTCGCAAAGCGCAGCTGCTTGCCTGGAAGCGTGAATTCGCCGCTGCATCGCCCACGATCTATACGCGGACGCCCGAGAGCGTAATCGTGTCTGCGGTCGAACCCGTCGCCATGGAACACGGGCATTGGCAGGGCGTTACCGGCGATCTTCGAGTGAGCGGTACTTATTCGGCCAAGTGGCGGTTGATCGGTGCGCAATGGGTTATCGTGGCCGAGATCTTCGTCACACTCGCGTGACCCTAACCGATTGACGGGCTTGACGGGATGTTTGCAGTCTCCGCCTCGACCGGGGCGGGGGATTCCGTCATTTCAATGGGTTGCTCCACAGCCTCGTCGTCCTCTTCGGTTATCTGGGGGTCAGGGGAACTGGTTCCTACGTCATCATAATCGGGCTCCTGGTAACCAGGCGCAGCGTCCTCCAGCTGATATTGCAGGTCGGCGGTGCGCAGCAGTGGCCGATGAGGTGTGAAGTTGTAGGGATCGGATGCCGCGCCCGGCTGGGTCTCGTAAGTGATGGCGACGATCTCGGGATAGGCCTCGGCCGCGATCGGCTTTGATGGGCGGGGCAAGGTCCCACTCGGGTCGGTCGGCACGGCCTGCGCGATCACTGCGCCGCACAGCACGCCTCCCATGACGATAGCGAGGGCCGGTCGTGTCATGCGCATAACGGGTTCCTGCGTTCGCTCCCGAACACAGATAGAATGCCGGAGATGTCGGCGGGTTCCACAACGAGCAAGGGCGCCCCTGTGCGGAGCGCCCTTGCTTCTATCGGTTGAGCGTCACGCTGACGCGGTTCACAGGTCTTGCATTTGCGTTGAGTCTGCGCGCGGCAAACTCGCGGGGAAATCCTGTGTTGCTACGCTTTCAATCGGTGAGCGTGGCAGCCTTGCTGGTGATTGGCTTGATGTCCTTGACGTTGAACGAAACCGGGCGACCGTTGAAGCGACCTGTGACCGTGCGCTTGTTGACGCGCAGTTCGAAAGGCACCTTGCCCGCATAGGCTGAGCCCTTGAGAACCTTTACTTCGCCGTCCTGTTCGGCGGTGTAGTCGTACTTTACGCCTTGGTAAGTAAAGGCGCCCGCATCAGGCTCCGCCGCGTTGGCAACTGCCGGGACGGCGAGGAACAGCGCGGCGGCGGTGATCGCGAAAGACGAATTAAGCATGGCAATGTCTCCTGACAGATAAGGAAAGATCGCCTTCAGCACCCTTATCTTGTTGCATTGCAGCATATCGCCGTTGCGCACCGCGGCAATTGTGTTTCAGGGCCACCCGGGTGTGCAAATTGCAACTGTGGCATTATCGCTTGTTTTTGAAAGCCTTGCGCAGCCTTTGCCCTTGGAAGACCTGACACGCATACGAATGTTGGGTGGGCGTAGCCTAGCGTTTGCGGACGAATTCTGCCCGCAGGACGAGCCCCTTGATCCCGGGGTACTTGCAGTCGATCTCCTGAGCATCGCCGGTCAGGCGAATGGATTTGATCAGCGTGCCCTGTTTGAGCGTCTGACCGGCGCCCTTGACTTCGAGATCCTTGATCAGGGTTACCTGATCGCCGTCAGCGAGGAGATTGCCGACTGCATCACGGACTTCGACGGTGCTGGCAGATGCCTGCTTGGCAGCGAGTTCGGAGGCGGGCATCCATTCGCCACTGTCTTCGTCGTATACGTAATCTTCGTCTGCGGCCATGATCGGTCCCCTCCTGTTCTTGCGCGGCATTTGCAGGTCAGGGCCGCGAAAGCCAGCGTTTTCGCCAGTTCAGCCGATGGCGTCGGCGATCAGCTTTGCGCCCAGGACGACCATCAGGACGTAGATGATCGTGTAGAAGCGTTCGGGCTTCAACACCCGGAGCAGCCGGACCGAGAGCAAGGTCGCTGCGATGGCAAGCGGGACCAGCAAGGCAGCAGCGACCACGACATCGTGCGTGAAAGCGCCGAGCATGACGTAGCTAGGCACTTTGATCAGGTTGATAGCGGCGAACAGGATCGAGTTGGTTCCGGCGTAAGTGAGGTGCGGAAGGCGGCGCGGAGTGACCCACATCTGGAACGGCGGACCACCGGCGTGTGCGACCTGGCTGGTGAACCCGGTCAATGCGCCAAACAGCGTCCCGACCCATCCGGGCGAGGTCGATGCGGCCACGACGCGGCTACCGCGTTCGAGCCACAGGCGGTAGCTGCCGAACGCCAGCGTGATGCCGCCGAGGACGCCCATCAAGGCCATTTCGTCGATGCTGGCGGCGATCGCCCAACCGAGCCCGACGCCGACGACCGCGCCCGGAAGCATCCAGGCAACGATCCATTTGTCCCACGCATGTCGGAAGGACCAGACGCTGACGGCGTCCTGAACGATCAGGATCGGCAGCAGGATCGCCGCAGCGGTCGACGGGGGCAGGACCAGCGCGGCAACCGGCGTGCCGAGCGCGCCAAGACCCGAGAAGCCGCCCTTGGCCATCCCGACAAGGATGACGGCGATGATGCAGGCGATGAGCGTGACAGGATCGGCGAGAAGCACGAGGTCAGCGAGGCCTCGCCCGGAACGGCCAATCAGTCACGCCGCCGACCCACAGGGCAAGCCATACGACCAGAGGTTGCGCGAACATGCGTGGGACGTGGTAGCCAAGCCCCAGTCCATGATCGGGCTTGGCCATATCGAGGATGAAGTGGTTGATGTTGGCCGGGAACACACAGATTGCATAGAGCGCAAGACCGATCGCGGCAGCCCGGCGGAGCGGAAGCGAAAAACCCTGGACAAGACCGATTGCGCCCAGCAACTCGGCGATGCCGGTCAGCATAACCACGTCGTCCGGAAAAGGCACCCAGCCCGGCATGATCGTCAGAAACGGGGCCGGGTTCGCCACGTGGATCACGCCGGCAATGAAGTAGAATCCGGCGAGGATGAACCTCAGGACGTTGCGTATCATGTGCCTGGCGACCATTCTGGAGGAGCAAGGGTAAACCCGTTGAAATCGAAGCCCGGTGCGACCACGCAGGTGACGAGCGTATAGCCATGCTCACCCGATTGCGGCTCGGCGGCCTGCCATTGGCCTTTCGGCACTACCGCCTGCAGTTCATGACCGGCGCGGCTGCTCAACGACAAACTTGTCGGAGCGGTTTCTCCCGTCGGAGCGATGCGAAGTGTCAACGGGTCCCCGTCCTGCCAGATCCAGATCTCGTCGGCATCGACGCTGTGCCAATGGGAGCGCTCGCCATCGGCAAGAAGGAACAGGATCGCCGTGCTTGTCGGGCGCTCTCCATCGATCGCTGGCGCTCGCCAGGTTTCGCGAAACCAGCCGCCTTCGGGGTGAGGGGTGAGGTCTAGGGTTTCGATGAGCGTTCTGGCCGATGGCATTCGCGACGATTGCCGCCGCGCAAGGGTTAGTCAATCACCAGAGCGCGGCCATCAACTGCACGTTTGACGCAGAGACGTTTTGCCAACCGAACTTGGCGATCGCGTCGTTGCTTTCTCGGGCAGAGCGCCCCTCGGCCAGCGACCACGTGATGTGCCAAGTTTTGCCGTCCGGTCGAATGGTGGACCCTTCGATCACCACTACCAAAGCCTCGACGCCCGATCCATCGTCGGTTCGGCCGATGATCGTGGCAACGTGAACTTCGGCGGGAAGCTGGGTTCCCGAGATCGAGAGCGTGACGTGGTCTGCGACGACGCGTTCATAGCGGGGAGGGTGGGCGGCGAGCAGAGCTTCGCGGCATTCGCCGGTCAATTTCCAGCCTGTGGTCATCGCCGCCCAGATATCACGTTATTGCGGGGTGGTCATCGCCCCTGTCACCCAGATGATCGTCAATGCGACGATCGCCAGAAACAGGCTGATGGCAAGCACCCAGCGTACGACGTTAAGTCCTTCGCCGCCGCGCGCCTCGTCAGTGGTAATATGCGTTTCTTCGCCCTGGTGTTCCATGTCGGCCTCCTTCGGTAGATACCGTGCTTGCCGACTCTACGCGCGGGAACCCGGCCTGTTCCGGGATTGTACCAAAGCGAGTGGGGTCAATCGCGCAGAAGTTCGTTGATCCCGGTCTTGCTGCGGGTCTGCGCATCGACCGTTTTTACGATCACGGCGCAGTAGAGCGACGGTCCCGGGGTTCCGTCGGGCAGCGGCTTGCCCGGCATCGCGCCCGGGACGACGACCGCGTAAGGTGGAACCTTGCCGATGTGGATTTCGCCGGTCGCGCGATCGACGATCTTGGTCGACGCGCCGAGATAGACACCCATCGACAGCACCGCGCCTTCTCCGACGATCACGCCTTCGGCCACTTCCGAACGCGCGCCGATGAATGCACCGTCCTCGATGACAACGGGGCCAGCCTGCAACGGTTCAAGCACGCCGCCGATGCCTGCGCCGCCCGAAATGTGCACGTTTTTACCGATCTGTGCGCACGAACCGACGGTGGCCCAGGTATCGACCATCGTGCCTTCATCGACGAAGGCGCCGATGTTGACGAAGCTGGGCATCAGGACAACGCCCTTGCCGATGTGCGCACCCTTGCGCGCGACCGCGCCGGGAACGACGCGGAAACCGGCGTCGCGGAAGCGGTTTTCGCCCCAACCGGCAAACTTCGAGGGGACCTTGTCGTATGCCGGAGCGCCACCCGAGCCGTGCTCGATCACCGCATTGTCATTGAGGCGGAACGAGAGCAGCACGGCCTTCTTGAGCCACTGGTTGACCTGCCACTGGCCGTCGACCTTCTCGGCCGCGCGCGCCTTGCCGCTGTCGAGCAGTTCGAGCGCAGCCTCGACCACTTCGCGCACATCCGCGCTCGCGGGCGTCACGTTGGCGCGATCTTCCCAAGCGGCATTGATGGCGGCTTCGAGCTGGGCGGTCATGGCATGTCTCCATCGGGATCGTGTCTTGCGCCCGGGTGGGCCTGCAACAAAATTGCGCGCCGCCTAGCCCAGAGTGGCGTTATCGGCAAGGGTGTCGAGCCACTGCGCGATGTCGTCGATCACAAGGTCGATGGCGGCATCGTCCTTGGCACGGTCGCCCCATTCGGTGGCGAGATCGAGCCAAACGGTCTGCATGCCGAGCGCCTTGGCCGGAGCCAGGTTGCGCGCCATGTCTTCGACGAAGACGGCGGTTTCGGGGCGGATGTCGAGTGCTTCGATCATCCCGCTGTAAGCCGATGGCTCAGGCTTGGGTCGGTAGTTCATCGCGTGGATGTCCCACATCCCATCGAAGCTGTCCGACAGGTCGAGCGCCTGCAGCACGCGGCCCGCATAGGCATCGTCGCCGTTGGTGAAGACCAGTTTGCGCCCGGGTAGCGCAGCAAGCTTGGGCGCCAGCCGTGGCGCGGCGGCGAGTGGCGTCATGTCGATATCATGGACGAAGCCGAGGAATTCGTGCGGGTCGATCGCGTGGTAGTGCATCAGGCCCGAAAGCGTGGTGCCGTGATCGTGGAAGTACAGTTTCTGGACGCGCCGCGCCTCGATGGAATCGCAGCCCAAGAGGTTCTCGATGAACTCACCCATGCGGATGTCGATCTGGTCGAACAGCCGGGTCGACGGCGGGTAGAGCGTGTTATCGAGATCGAAGATCCAGCAGTCCACGCGCGTGGCATCGAAAGGCATCAGCAATATCCGTCCGTGCTGTGTCAAAGGGCATTTACCCGCAAGCAGTTATCAGCGACCCTGTCACCATGGGAATATCAGTGGGGCGCGTATTTCGGGGGCGGATGAGGCAAGGACAGGGCATGCGCAAGTTGGGACTGACGAGCTTGCCGGTGTTGGCTGCTATGCTGGCATTGTCGGGATGTGGCGGCGGGGGCGGCGTGGCCAGTACACCTGCGCCCGTGCCTGCGCCCACTCCGGCTCCGACCCCAACCCCAACACCAGTTCCTACGCCTACGCCGACGCCCACCGCGACGAACTTCAATACGTCTGAGTATCGCAGGTCCGACGGGCCAGCGTTTCACGGCGCCATCACGGCGTGGGACGCGGGTGCCAGTGGGCAGGGAACCACAATCGCGATCGTCGATTCGGGGATAGACACAACGAACCCCGAGTTTTCCGGGCGTATTGCCGGGTCCTCGACCGACGTCGGCGGCACGCGCGGACTGATTAATGGCGACGACGATCACGGGACGCAGGTTGCGTTGGTTGCTGCTGCGGCGCGCAACAATACCGGGGTCATGGGCATTGCGTGGAGCGCGACGATCCAGATGTTGCGTGCCGATACGCCGGGGTCATGCCTTGACGCGGACGGATGCACGTTTTCGGACGAGAACATCACCGCCGGGATCGATTCCGCGATTCGCGCCGGCGCGCGCGTCGTCAACCTTTCGCTTGGCGGCGATGCGGCCAATGCAACGTTGCGCGCGGCAGTCGGGAGGGCTGCGGCGGCTGGCCTTGTCGTGGTTGTGTCAGCAGGCAACGATGGGGACAGCACCGAGGCTGGCGTCGATCCCAGCAATCCGGACCCGTTCGCAGCCTCCGTCTTGCAGGCGGGCGGCGCGAACGTCCTGATCGTGGGTTCCGTGGACGAGTTCGGCGTTGTCTCCAATTTCAGCAACCGGCCCGGTACATCGGCTTCGTCGACGCTGATGGCGCTGGGGCAGCAGATCTGCTGTGTCTACGAAAACGGCGTGATCAAGACCGAGACCACAACCGAAGGGACATTCGTGCGGGTGGTCAGCGGCACAAGCTTTTCCGCGCCGCAGGTGTCCGGCGCGGCCGCCTTGCTGGCGCAGGCATTCCCAAACCTGACTGCCAAGCAGATCGTCAGCCTACTTCTGTCGTCGGCACGCGATGCCGGGGCGAGCGGCACCGATGCGACCTATGGGCGCGGCATCCTCGATATTGCCAGGGCGTTCTCGCCGCAGGGATCGACCGGGCTGGCGGGGACGTCGGTGGCGGTTTCGCTGGGCAGCCTTGCCGGGATGACAAGCGCCGCGATGGGGGATGCGATCTCCGGTGCGTCTCTGCCGACAGTCATGCTCGACGGCTACGCGCGGGCCTACCGGCTCGATCTGGCGCAAGGGTTGCGCGCTGGGCAGGCGCGACAGCCGTTGATCGAGGCGCTGGGTTCGCCTGCGCGCTCGATCGCGCTTGATGCCGATGGTGCGACGCTGGCGTTTTCGGTCGATCGGCGGTTCGGTGCAGCGCCGCTGCGGCTTGCGTCGGGTGACCGCGATCGCGCCAAAGTGCTGGCGTCCAGCCTCGTTACGCGTCTTGGCGACAAGTTTGACGTGGCGCTCGGCTGGAACGTTGCGGGGCAGGGACTGACGAGCCAGTTACAGAGGCGGCACGAGCCTGTGTTCTTGATCGCAGGTGTCGGCAGTGGCCTTGCCGAGCGTTCGCAGACGGGCCTTGCGGTCCGCTACCGGATCGGCGGGGCCGGGCTGACCGTGAACGCGGAGCGGGCTGAGGTCTGGCGTCCCGAAGCGCTGCAAAACCGCCGCATCGATCGGTTGGTGCGGTTCGGAGTGGCCGTCGATGGCAGGCGCAGCGCAGGTTTGGACTGGCGGGTCGGCCTAGGGCTGATGCGCGAGGATCGCACTGTACTTGGCGCGCGTTTTGCCGAGGCACTGGGCGGCGGCGGAGCGACGACGGTAAGCTTTGCTCCCGGTGTCACGTGGCGTCCGGCGACGGGGTGGCAACTGGCAGCGTCGGGCAATCTGGGCATCACGCGGATCGATCGCGGTGCGATTACCGCCAACGGATCGAGACTGGTTTCCTCGTCATGGGCGGTGGATCTGGCGCGCGACGGGATGCTCGCGGCGGGTGACCGCCTGGCCTTGCGACTGTCGCAGCCATTGCGGGTAGAGAGCGGCGCCCTGCTGTTGAATTTGCCCGTGGGTTACGACTACGCGACCGGGCTCGCATCGTTCTCGCGCGTGCCGCTGTCGCTCGCGCCCAAGGGTCGGGAGATCGATGCCGAGCTGGCCTGGAGCTTGAGCGCGCTAGGCGGAAACGTGGCGACGAGCCTGTTTTGGCGGCGCAATCCGGGGCACTTTGCCGCCGTGTCCGACGATGGCGGCGCGGCGGTGCGGTGGTCTGCTGCGTTCTAGGTCTTGGGCGTGATGTGGCGCAGGCGGCCGCCTTTGCCATCTTCGAGGACATAGATCGTGCCATCGGGCGCTTGTCTGATCTCGCGGATACGGTTGCCAAGGTCGATGCGTTCGACCTCGCGCGCCTTGTTGCCTTCGATCGCGACGCGGACAAGGCCGCCCGAGCCGAGCCCTGCGATCAGGAACTGGCCCTGCCACTGCGGGAAAGCCTTGCCCGTGTAGAAGATCATGTCGCCCGGCGCGATGACGGGGTTCCAGCTGATCGCGGGCTGGGCGAGGTCGGGGCGGGTCTTGTTGCGCGGGATCGGCTTGCCGTCATAGTGATCGCCGTCCGAAACCAGCGGCCATCCATAGTTCTTGGCCGGCTCGACGAGGTTGATCTCGTCACCGCCCGCCGGGCCGTGTTCGAGATCCCACAGGCGACCATCGGGCGAGAACGCGAGGCCAAGCAGGTTGCGGTGGCCGTAGGACCAGATCTGTGGCGAGACGCCGCCCTTATCGGCAAAGGGATTGCCGGGAGCGGGCGTGCCATCTGGCATGAGCCGCAGCACCTTGCCGAGATTGACTGACAGGTCCTGTGCCGGGGTGAACTTCTGGCGCTCGCCCGAAGACACGAACAGGTACTTGCCTTCGGGTGAGAACGCCATGCGGTGAGAGTAATGGCCGCGGCCTGTGACCTTGGGGAATTGCTTCCAGATGATCTGCAGGCCTTCGAGGCGAGGCTTGTCACCGGTGATCAACTTGGCACGGGCGACGACTGCGCCGCGCGTATCGCCCGTGTCGGCTTCGGCCCAGCTGAGGTAAACCATGCCGCTGGTGGCGAAATCGGGCGCGGCAATGATATCGCCGAGGCCGCCCTGACCGCCGTAATCGACCTGTGGCACGCCAGCGACATCGACCGACACCGCACCGCCGGTCCGCCAGAGCTTGAGCTTGCCTTTGCGCTCGGTGATCAGCGCGGTGTCGGTACCGGGCAGGAACGCCATGGCCCAAGGCTCTTCGAACGTCGCGACATCGGCTATCGCCATTCCTGCCGCTGCCGGTTCGGTCGCGTCGGACCCCTGCGCTGAAATCGATGAGCCGCAGCTTGCGAGCAGGAGGGCGAGCGGCGATAACGCGCGCAGGATCGGATTCTTCATGAGCCCACAATGCCAGCGAGCGTAATTAGTGCCAGTTCCTTTTCGTCTGCCTGTGGATCGGGCGGGCTGATCGTGGGCGTGGACGAGGCAGGGCGCGGACCGCTGGCGGGGCCGGTTGTCGCTGCGGCGGTGGTGCTGTGCAAGCCGAGGCCGTCGGGGCTGGACGATTCCAAGAAGCTGACGTCGGCACGCCGTGCGGTACTTGAAGAGAAGATCAAGCGCCGGTGCCGCTGGGCCGTGGGCGTTGTCGGGCCGGAGGACATCGATCGCCTCAACATCTTCGGGGCGACGATGCTGGCGATGACGCTGGCAGTTGCCGCGCTGTGCGAGCAACTGGCGCACGACGAGGCCGTGGGCGAGGTGCTTGTCGATGGCAACCTGACGCCACACGGTCGGCGACCTGAGTGGTGCTGGCCTGCGCGACCGATCGTTGGCGGCGATGCGCTGGAGCCGTGCATTTCGGCAGCGTCGATCATTGCCAAGGAGCATCGTGACCGATTGATGCGCGAAGCAGCGCAGGCGCACCCGCATTACGGGTGGGAGCGCAATGCGGGGTATGGGACGCCTGAGCATCTGACTGCGTTGCGCACGCACGGCCCGACGGTGCTCCACCGCCGCAGCTTTGCCCCGGTCGCACAACTCGAGATGTTCTGACAAAAAAATTGGCGGTGAGTCCGCTAGGTTACACCACCACATGTTGAGTCCACAGCCGTCCACAAGGCACCACATGTCGATCCGGACTCGTTGTGTTCCGGTCGTCCGCCGGGTGCGACTCGCCGGAATCCCGCGAGTCGAGGCTTGACGGCGAGTCCGGAATGAATCACCAGAGCCTCATATCAAGGGGCGGGTTCAAAGCATGGCAGTTGTAGTCAAGGAACGGGCAAAGGCGCTGCGCGCAGCACCAGCGAAGGTTTTGAAGAGCGACATTGCTCTCCCGCTTAACCGCATCCTGCGCGGCGATTGCATCGCTGAAATGCGCAAGCTGCCCGATGCATCGATCGACATGATCTTTGCGGACCCACCGTATAATCTCCAGCTGGGCGGTGATCTGGCGCGGCCCGACGGCAGCCATGTCGATGCGGTGACCAACGACTGGGACAAGTTCTCCAGCTTTGCGGTCTATGACACATTCACCCGGGAATGGCTGAGCGAGGCGCGCCGGCTGCTCAAGCCCGATGGGTCTATCTGGGTGATCGGCAGCTATCACAACATCTTCCGCGTCGGCGCGATCCTGCAGGACCTGGGGTTCTGGATCCTCAACGACATCATCTGGCGCAAGGCCAATCCGATGCCCAACTTCAAGGGCACCCGCTTTACCAACGCGCACGAAACGCTGATCTGGGCGTCGAAGAGCGAGAAGTCGAAGTACACCTTCAACTATCGCGCGATGAAGACCCTGAACGACGAGTTGCAGATGCGTTCGGACTGGGTCCTGCCGATCTGCTCGGGGCCGGAACGCCTGCGCCGCAACGGCACGAAAGCCCACCCGACGCAAAAGCCCGAGGCGCTGCTCTATCGCGTGATGCTGGCCACGACCAACAAGGGCGATGTCGTGCTCGACCCGTTCTTTGGCACCGGCACGACCGGCGCGGTGGCCAAGCGCCTGGGTCGCAACTGGATCGGCTGCGAGCGCGAGGCGGACTACATTGATGTGGCCGAAGAGCGCATCGAGATGGCGCTGGAGCTCGACGAAAGCGCGCTGGTGACGATGCAGTCCAAGCGTTCCGCGCCCAAGGTCGCGTTCGGGGCGCTGGTCGAGAGCGGCTATCTCAAGCCCGGGATGTTCCTGACCGACAAGAAGGGCCGCAACAGCGCGGTCGTGCGCGCCGATGGTTCGTTACAGGCAGGGGCCGAGATCGGTTCGATCCACGGGCTCGGTGCAAGGTTGCAAGGCGCGCCGTCGTGCAATGGCTGGACCTATTGGCACGTCGAGCATCAGGGCGAGGTCAAGCCGATCGACGCGCTGCGGCAGTTGTATTTGCTGGCGGTCGAGGATTAAGCATCTGTCGTTGAGTGCATAAACGATACGCGCCCCCGCGAAGGCGGGGGCCTCAGGTCTTCAGGCGGAACCTTGCGTGTAATTGCCCGAGGTCCCGCCTTCGCGGGGACGCAG
The DNA here is from genome assembly GCF_014196055.1 of Novosphingobium hassiacum. GTDB lineage: Bacteria > Pseudomonadota > Alphaproteobacteria > Sphingomonadales > Sphingomonadaceae > Novosphingobium > Novosphingobium hassiacum. The sequence continues at coordinate 2,964 of NZ_JACICY010000003.1, read as the reverse complement.
AGCATAATCGCCTGAGGTCCCCGCTTTCGCAGGGACGCACGATGACAACAAGAGTTTACATTCGCCCGATCGCGCTGGCCGATAGCCCGCAGGCCGAAGAGGGCGAGGCGATCCGGCTCGGCGGTGGGCTGACTTACGCTAGCGGGTTTGCACTGATCGTACGCGATGGCGGCGCGGTGGTGTCGCGCAGGCGGGTCGGTACTTCCGACATGATGACTGCAGTCGGGGAACTGCCCGACGCGCTGGGTATCGAAGCCAGCGTGCAATGGGACAACCTGCGGCGCGCCCACGCTCCGCTGATTTGCGGCACGCGCACGGTCCGCCTCGACCAACCGCAGATCATGGGTATTCTCAACGTCACACCCGACAGCTTTTCGGATGGTGGCGAGTTTCTCGACAAGCCCGACGCGGCGCTGGATCACGCGCACGCCATGCTGGCGGCGGGGGCGGGCATCATCGACGTCGGCGGGGAATCCACGCGGCCCGGTGCAGCGGCGGTGTGGGAGGGCGACGAGGTCAAGCGCGTCGTGCCGGTGATCGAACGCCTTGCCGCAAGCGGGGCCGCGATTTCGATCGACAGCCGGCGCTCGACTGTGATCGAGGCTGCGCTGGCCGCCGGGGCACATATCGTCAACGACGTTTCCGCTATGCGCCACGATCCCCGAACGGTCGAGATCGTCCGGCGATCGGGCGTGCCGGTGGTGCTGATGCACGCCCCCGGCGGTGATGGCGATCTTCATGCCGACGGCGAATATACCGATGTCGTGCTCGATGTGTTCGACTGGCTGCTGGAGCGGCGTGACGCGGCGCTGGCGGCAGGGATCGCGCGCGACAAGATCGTGCTCGATCCCGGCATCGGCTTTGGCAAGACGCTGGCCGAGAACCTGGCGTTGATCAACGCGCTTCCGCTGTTTCACGCGCTCGGTCAGCCACTGCTGTTCGGCGCGAGCCGCAAACGGCTGATTGGGGCGCTGTCGAACGAGGCACCGGCGCATCAGAGAACCGCGGGGTCGGTTATGCTGGCGTTGAAGGCGATGGATTCAGGCGCGCAGCTGCTGCGGGTGCACGACGTGGCCGAAACCGTGCAGGCGCTGCACGTGTGGCGTGGCTTGCGCGATGCGGCGCTGACGGATTTCAGCCAGCTCGTGTAATCAAGCGGCGTTGTCGATGCCCAGTTCGGACAGCTTGCGATACAGTGTCGAGCGGCCGATGCCGAGGCGGCGGGCGACTTCGGTCATGCGGCCGCGATAATGGCCGATGGCAAGTCGGATTACGTCGGCTTCGATATCTTCGAGCGGGCGCAGGTTGCCGTCGGGCGCGAACAGGGTGATCCCGGCGCCGTCGGTGACGCTGGGTACGCGGCGATTGCCCTCGCCGATCAGATTGGACAGGCTCGGGAAGTCCTGCGCGGTCAGTGCCTCGCCTTCGCAGAACACCGCGGCGCGAAACAGCGTGGTCTGGAGCTGGCGGACGTTGCCGGGCCAGTCGTAGGCTCCGAGGAGCGCGAGTGCGCCATCGGTGATGCCGAGCGCGCGAAGGCCGGGTTGTTCGCCGATGCGCGTGAGGAAATGGCGGGCGAGCGCGGGAATATCGGCGGGGCGTTGACGCAAGGCCGGAAGAAGGACTTGCGTTTGAGCAAGCAGTGCATGCAGATCGGCGCGGAAATCGCCGGTTTCGACCAGATCGCGGAACGCGGCGTTGGCACAGGCGATCAGGCGGACATCGACGCGGAAGGAATGGCGCGCGCCGATTGGCTGAACATCGCCGCGTTCGAGGAAGCGAGCCAGGCGCTCTTGCATCGCTTCTGGCAAGCGGTCGATCTCGTCGATGACCAAGGTTCCGCCATCTGCGTGCTGGAGCATGCCGATGTGGCGCTCGAACGCGCCGGGGAATGCGCCCTTTTCATGGCCGAACAGGACCGATTCGATCTGGTTGGCCGAGATGCTACCGATATTGACGGTGCGTAGTGGAGTCTTCGAACGCGGGCTTGCGGCGTGCATCGCGCGGACGAGCATTTCCTTGCCCGTACCGGTCTCGCCTTCGATCAATACCGTCGCGTGGGTTCGCGCGGCCTTGGCGGCGACGGCGAGGGCCGCGCGGAAGGCCGGGGCTGCGCCGATCATCGAATCGAAATCGAGCGTGGCACCGATCTTTTCGGTCAGCGGCTGCAATTCATCGACCGCGCATTCGACAGCAGTCGCGGTGCGCAGCGCCTGAAGAAGGCGCTCGGGCGCGACGGGCTTGATCAGATAGTCGGTGGCACCGGCACGCATGGCCTCTACTGCAAGCAGCGGCGAGCTGCTGGTGGTGAGCATCAGGATCGGCAGCGCGGGGCGACGCGCCTTGAGTTCGGCAATCAAGCTGCAGGCGTCGTCACCGGGCACCCATTGATCCAGAATGATTGCGCCAAGCTGCATACCCTGGCGCGTGCCAAGCGTGGCGATGGCGCTTTCCGAATCGCGGGCGATGATCGTGCGCCATCCTTCCCGCGATGCCAGCGCTGAAATAAGGCGGCATTGGGCAGGTTCGTCGTCTATCAACATCAGCAGGCGCTGTTCGGGCTCCATCATGACCTAGTCTTTTGACTCCCCAACACTTGCGACAGGAGCGGAGCATTAAAGCGATTGGGTAAAGACCCCATTAAGCGCATATGCATTGGTTCCGGCCTTGAGCAGGGGCCGTGTGGTCGCTAGAGCAAGCCAACCGCGCACGGGCGGCATTTAATTTTGGGGATGAAAATGGCTTCTGCAAACGACATGAAGGCCGCAAATGCGACCTATGAAGGTTTTGTGAACCTGGTGAAGTGGGCCACGCCAATCATTTGCGTGCTCGCTTTTGTTGTCGTCCTGGTGATCCAGTAACCGGATCGTGGCCGAGGCAATGAAGATCGCCGTCCTTCGGGAACGTGCGACAGGGGAGAGCCGAGTTTCGGCCACGCCGGAAACGGTCAAAAAGTTCATTGCC
>NZ_JACICY010000002.1:260552-524821 GCF_014196055.1 Novosphingobium hassiacum | reverse complement strand
ACTACAACACCTGCCGCCCGCACTCCTCGATCGGATACCAGACCCCGGCCAGCTACGCGGAAACGATTTTTGCAATGGGGTCAGGCATGCCTGACCCCATTGCAAACAAGGCGCCGAAAGGCATAACCACTACCGCCGAGGCTCTAATCAGAACTGGATGAATGTCCCGTGGCAGGTCAATGTAATCTGTGAATGTGGTCAATCCGCTTGCAGCTTCTGCATCATCGTACCGGAAAGCTCGCGGTTTGCAGATAGCTCGCCCAGAACGCTGCTCCGGGTCGGTGCGCTGGTGCAATGGGCTTTGGCCAATCGGGCTTCAATGGAGCGCGCCCGCTTCACATTGATTTAGACCGATGCTGCCGATCTCTGTTTCGCTGGTAGGTAGAAATTAGAGAGCATCATCAAGCCGCGAAGTTCGCTTTTCAAGGCAAGGTCACGTATCCCTAAGGGATGACCGATTTGGCCCACACTTGCGTTCGCGCAGGCGAGAAGGGCTGGAATGCTCTTTGGGCTAGGGCTTTAAAGTGAAATCATTCTATTTCCCGCAGGGCCGAACCCAGCGCGATCATGGTTTGATTTAGGCTGCTCAAGTCCTCCGAGGACATGCCGGTGGCTTGAAGAATCTCGCCTGGAACGCACTGAAGTGCCTCGTCGGCAAGGTCACGGCCTGTCGGCGTGAGGCTTAGGCGCACCACGCGTTCATCCTTGGGATCGCGCCTGCGCGAGACCAGTCCGGCGGTCTCTAGCCGCTTTATCAGGGGTGTAAGTGTGTTCGATTCAAGGAACAGCCGTTCGCCAAGCTCGCTGACTTTCTGGCCGTCTTTGCTGCTGAGCGCCACTATGGCCAGGTACTGCGGATAAGTGACGGCATAACGGTCGAGAAGCGGCTTGTAGACGCGATTGAACGCTAGTCCGGCTGCATAGACGGAAAAGCATAGGAAATGGTCGAGCGGGTCTGCCTGAGGGAGCTCTGCTCGGGTGGTATGGTTTGGTCCATTTGTCATGACATTGATATACATCGCTCGCGATTTAATCGCAAGGGATTGACTCGCTCGGGCGAATCGGCAATAAAGATCGCACACGATCTAATCGTGAGCGATTTTAAGAAGGAGCCAAGCCATGAAAATCAAGTCCCTGCATGTTGCACTCGCCGCCTCTTCCGCCCTGTTCTTTGCCTCGCCCGCCGCTGCAGAAATCATGGAGCCCACCGCCCAGGCTTTTGCCGATGCAGCTGCTGCAGGCCGTCCGATCTATGACCTGCCTTTTGCAGATGCCCGCAAGGTGCTGGCTGGCGTGCAGGCTGAAAAGATTGCCGCGTCAGCGCCGACCACCACTGAGGATCTGATCTGGAAGATCGGACCCACAGGCAGCGTGCGCATCCGCATCGTCCGTCCTGAGGGCGAAAAGGGACAGTTGCCAGCAGTCCTTTATTATCATGGCGGCGGCTGGGTCATGGGCGATCGCAACACGCACGATCACTTGATCCGCGAACTGGCAGTGCAGGCTAAGGCTGCGGTGATCTTTGTCGAGTACGACAATGCACCCGAGGTCCGCTATCCGATCAACAACGAGCAGGCCTATGCTGCGCTGGCCCACGTGAAGGTCAATGCTGAAGCACTGGGGATCGACGGCAAGCGCTTGGCTGTTGCCGGGGATAGCGCTGGCGGGAATATGGCAATTGCGGTGAGCTTGATGGCCAAGCAGCGCAAGGGGCCGCAGATTTCCCACCAACTGCTGTTCTATCCCGTTACCGATGATGTCTCGGACAACAGTTCCTATCGCGCTTTCGGCAATGGTCCGTTCCTGACCCGCAAAGCGATGGATTATTTCCTTGGCGCCAACTACCCCGCCAAGAGCCGCAACGACGTTCTGGCGTTCCCGCTTAAGGCGTCTGTGGAGGAGCTTTCAGGTCTTCCTTCGGCCACGATCATTGTCGCCGAAAACGATCTTTTGCGCGATGAAGGCGAAGCTTTTGGCCGCAAGCTCCTCTCGGCAGGTGTGCCAGTCACGTCGACCCGCTATAACGGAACGATGCACGATTTCGTGATGCTGAGCCCGCTCGCACAGACCAACGCAGCCAAAACCGCAATTGCACAGGGTGCTTCGCAGTTGCGCCGCGCATTTTCCAACTGAGCAAGGCGGCACACACTCACGGCACATGACAGCGCCCCCTCCCCGCATGGGGAGGGGGTATAGTGTTTCCATCACAAAGTGGAATGTAGGGCCAGGCTTGCATGTGAAGGGAGCCGTTCACGCGCGACATTGGATCGGACTGATTCCACCGCCATTTGCGTCGGCGGTCAAGGTGTAGAAAGACCGGTAGCACCGAGAGTGCAGCTCATCCCATGCCATTGCTCGGTTGATCGAGACTGCGCTAAGACGTGATAGGTTCGCGCCCCACCAACCGCGCCGTGAGAATGCCCAAACCTGTGCAGGAGTTAAGCGAGATGGCCTTTACGCTCTATGCCGCAACGATCCCATCCTACCTGCAGATCCTCAACTCGATATCGAGGCTGATTGGCAAAGCCGAAGCTTTTTGCAGCGAGAACGGTCTCGAGCCTGAGGTATTAATTCAGGCGCGTCTGGCGGAGGATATGTTTCCGTTCGCCTACCAGGTCAAATCTACTGCAGTGCATTCCATCGGTGCCATTGAAGGTGTCCGGAGGGGTACCTTCTCACCTGACACTACTACACCGCCCGCCACATTCGACGGCCTGCGCGCGCGCATCGCTCAAACGATCGTCGCACTGGAAGCGATAGTTCCGGACGAAGTCGAAAGCTTCATCGGTCGAGACATGCGCTTCGAATTTGGCGCCAATGCCATGGATTTTGCTGCCGAAGAGTTCCTGCTGTCCTTCTCGCAGCCGAATTTCTACTTTCACGCCACGACCGCTTACGACATCCTGCGCATGAAAGGCGTGCAGATTGGCAAGCGCGACTTCAATGGACGGGTCCGAAAGCGGGCTTGATAGCGCCCGGCTCGCTGGGTGTCATTGTTGCACGGTGTCGCTCCTGACTTGCCGGCAAGGCTAGGTCCGGCGCGATGAAGCTTCTCGATCGGCGCACTGACGTCGGAAGCGACTTAGGCTCAGGACCTATTAAATTGCTTGCGAACCTCTCGATTGGTTGATTCAATGGCGGCGCGAGGAGGCGCTGCCATGAGTGATCTGATCTGGTTGTCGGAGGCGCAGATGCGCCGGATCGAACCACATTTCCCGCTGTCGCACGGGGTGCCTCGGGTCGATGATCGTCGGATCATCAGCGGCATCATCTTCGTGATCCGTATTGGCTTGCGGTGGCGCGATGCGCCTGCGGAGTACGGGCCGCCGAAGACAATCTACAACCGGTTCATCCGCTGGAGCCGCATGGGCGAGTTCAACAGGATTCTCGCGGCACTGTCCGCCATGGGCGGCAAGCCGGATCAGTTGATGATCGATGCCACTCATCTCAAGGCGCACCGGACGGCAGCCAGTCTGCTCAAAAAGGGGCTGTTCCCCGACGTATCGGACGCACCAAGGGCGGCCTGAACTCCAAGCTTCACGCCGTTTGCGACGGCAAGAGCCGGCCACTGGTCATGCTGCTCAGCGAAGCGCAGATCAGCGACTACAAGGGCGCGGCGCTGATGATCGACCCCTTGCCCAGGGCCAAAGCGCTGTTGGCCTATCAGGGCTATGATGCCGACTGGTTCCGCGCCGCCCTGAGCGAGCGCGGCATTACCCCCTGCATCCCCTCAAAGGTCAACCGCAAGGTCCCGATCCCCCACGACACTGTGCTCTATCGCCAGCGCCACAGGATCGAGAACATGTTCTGCAAACTCAAGGACTGGTGCTGCATCCATACCCGCTACGACCGATACGCCCACACATTCATGTCCGCCATCTGCATCGCCGCAACCGTCATCTTCTGGCTCAATCAATGAGATGGGGTGGTTGCCGCCCTGCCGAACGGCATCGCAATGTGCCAAAAAAGTGGCGTTGAAGGCCACTTAGCGGAAAGGACGGCAACCATGCAGAAAGATACGATGATCGGCGAAGATCTGCCAAAGGCTGTTTTTCAGGTGCACGGCGCGTCGATGACGGGGCAAGAGAAGTTCCGCAAGAAGCTGTCGCGGCAAAGTTTCTCCAGGTTCATGGCCGAGCAGCCTCCAGCGGTGGTGGTTATGGAAGCTTGTGGCAGCGCGCATTACTGGGCCCGCGAGATGATCAGGCTTGGCCATGAGGTGAAGCTAATTGCACCACATTACGTGAAGCCATTTGTGAAGCGGCAGAAGAACGATGCGGCAGACGCGCAGGCTATAGTGATCGCGGCCCAACGGCCTGAAATGCGCTTTGTCGAGCCGAAGTGTGCTGAACAACAAAGCCGGGCGATTTTGTTCCGCGCTCGAGAAAGGCTCGTCCACCAGCGCACCGAATTGGGCAATGCACTCAGGGCGGGCCTCTATGAATACGGCCATGCTGTTCCGCAGGGAATCCATCAGATCAAACGGATCGAGGAAATCCTTGATGCGCCGAACAGCGACCTGCCCGATTTGATGCGTGAGGAATGCCGCGACCTGTTGGAACAGATCGCCGAACAGTCGGTTTGCATCAACGCTCGAACCGCGAAGATCAAGGTTCTCGCGGCTGAGTCCGACACAGCGCGGCGCTTGCAGACGATCCCCGGGGTTGGCCCGTTAACCGCGCTGGCAGTTGAAGCTTTGCCCGCCTATAGACAGCTTTAGCTGTGGCCGCGACTTTGCGGCCTGGCTGGGCCTCGTTCCGCGCCAGTTCTCCTCAGCGGGTAAGGAGCGGCTTGGTCGCACTTCCAAGGCTGGGCAGGCTGATATCCGCAGGCCGCTGATCATAGGCGCCATGTCGCGTCTGAACTGGCTGAGCCGAAAATCAATCCCAGCGGATTCGTGGCTGGCGCGCATTGCAGCGCGAAAGCCGCGGATGCTTGTGGCAATTGCTTTGGCCAACAAGATGGCACGGACAATCTGGGCATTGACGGCAAAGAATGTGGATTACCGAGTTCCGGCATTGGTGGCGGCAGCATGAGCAACATGCTGCAAAATCTGCCAGAGGTCGGATAAAGGCGGTGTGAGAAGGCGACGACCCGAATGGGTAAAATGATCGAACAGATCTGGGTCAGAAAAACCAGTTCAGGACTCTGAGCGATACAGCTCGCCAATGAGAGTTGGATCTGATCCGCGGATCACCATACCGGCCAGCGGCTTCCGACAATGCCGCAATCGAAGGCCTTACAGAAGACCGCACTCGATCACTCGCACACTGGGATCAAAATCTTCTTGCACCACGGGCGGCAACCACAGAAGTCCTGAGCCTAAGTTGTCTAATTGATTCCTGCATTGCTCTTCCTTTTTCCCGTTCGCCAGTGGTTGCCTTCGAGGTCATCGGACAGCCGCGCGGAAAGGGCACCCTTGGCATGCCGCGCACAGATGCACTCGACCGGGATGTCGCGTTCAACCAGCCCATGGTACAGCAAAGTCGAAAGCGTTCCCCGGTATCGTGCTGGATCCGATCGTCGAAGTCAGCCGCTCGGAATTGGCCTGCGCGCTTGTTCGCAAGAATGTCGGGGTCGCGCTGATCTACAGCTTCAGCGTGGACAATGATTTGTGGAACGGGTTTGTTGTTAAGGATATCGACATCGACATCCCCGTGTACGCGTATCTGCTGACATCGAATTTCTCACCGCTATCCGTTTTTGCGGAACGGTTTGTCCGGCAGGTCTACAAGGCAGCAGAGGACCTCGGCTACGAAACCTCCGATTTCCCGCGTGATGTTGTTTCGTCGTGATGCATCACTGCGATTGGCTTAACGCGGGCAGGGGAGCTATTCGACTTGTAGCCAACAATAGTCAGTATCCGGTGGAAAGACACGACGGGGGCAGTTTAGGGTAACGCCGAATTTTGGTCGCGCCCCCGTAAAGACCAACTGACCAAGCTTGCCGGAAGCACGCCGATAGGTTCGACGCCAGGCATCACATTTTTGATGCGGGGAAATGTGTGGGGGAAGAATTGAGGCGGATTGATGGGAAACCAGACGGCAATCAAGGAACGTAATCTCGAAGAACCCGGCCGATATCTGGATTGCGACGGGTTGATGTTCGACCTTACCGGGCTAGGCAAGGGGAGTTGCCTGTCGCGAATTCAGATCACAGGTCATTCCTAACATATTAATCGATCAGGTAAGCCTCGCCAGGAACGCATCGGTCTGCGCGACTACGGACCCACCCGCGCTAACGGCGCCAACCTCGTGGCAACCATCGCCGTTACAGACCATCCTCCGCCAAGCGCCCGGAAAACAGCGATCTGCTGCGCCGAGACCGCGGCATCCTGATCGGCCAGCGCAGCGCGTGCCTCGGCCAAAGTGCGCTCGGCATCGAGTGTCTGGAGTGAATCCACCACACCTTCGCGATTCTGGGCGCGGGTGATCTTGACCGCGCGCATGGCAGCGGCTTGCGCTGCAGCAAGCGCGCGGCGCTGTTCGAGCGATCGGGCATAGGCCGACAAGGCCGTTTCGGTTTCCTGCAGCGCCGTCAGCACCGTGCCGTCGAACGCTGCAAGCGCGCCTGACGCGTCGGCATTGGCTGCATCGATGCGGGCGCGGATCGGCTCGCGGTTGGGAAATGCCCAGTTTATCAGCGGGCCGAGAAGAAAGCTGAGCGGGCCACCGCTGAACAGATCGCTTATGCTTTGCGCAGTCGATGTGGCCGATCCGCCAAGCGTGATCCGGGGATAAAGGTCTGCACGCGCCACGCCGATCCGAGCGGAACTGGCCATAAAGCGCTGTTCGGCCGCGCGCACATCAGGGCGCCGGGCGAGCAATTGCGACCCATCGCCGACCGGGATGGGCGCGGCAATCTCGAGCGGAACCGATCGTTCGCCGGCAATGACCGGCAACTGCGACGGCGCACGGCCGGTAAGCGTTGCGAGGGCAAAGAGGGCGGCACTGCGCTGTGCCTCTATTGCCGGGATCGCCGACGCGCGCTGTTCCCGCAATGTTTCGATCCGCGCAACCGCAAGACCATCGGCCAAACCTGCATCGTGACGCTTGCGCGTCAGGCGTACGGTTTCATCCAGCAGCGCCACGATCGACCGCGCCGTTTCCAGCCGCGCCGCCGCACTGGCGGCAGCGGCATAGGCTTGCGTGGTATCGCCAATGACCATGACCCGTACGGCATCGGCATCGGCCTGGGCGGCGGCAAGGTCGCCGCGTGCTGCGGCAACGTTTTCGGAAATGCGGCCAAACAGGTCCAGTTCGTAAGTAATATCTGCTCCGATGCTGAACAGAGCACCATCGCGGTCAAAGCCAGCCGCCGCTTGGCCTGGAGGCGTGCGCCCATATCCGGCAGACGTGCTGAGCTGTGCCTGCGGCGTTCGGTCGGCACGTGCGCCGCGCAATGACGCGCGCGCGCGTTCGATACGGGCAACGGCCTGTCGGACATCGGTGTTTTGCACATTTGCCTCGTCGATCAGACCATCGAGGACCGGATCATTATAGAGGCGCCACCAGTCCGGCGGTAGCGCCGTGGGGGTGACGGCGCCCGGCGTTGCGGAGACAAAGGGACCGGACGGTACAGCAGCGTTTGTCGGCGGGGGCAGGCTCGCCGGTACAGTGGCACATGCTGAGAGTGTGAGAGCAGATGTTGCGGCAAAGAGAAGCGTGCGCAGTGTCATGACTGGCTCCATTATTCTGCAGGTTCGATCAAGGCTGGGCCGGGGCGCCTGCCATCCGAACGGTTGCGCAGCCCGGCGATACGATCACCGATCGTGCGAGTGACGACGTAGAATGTGGGCGTAAAGATCAGGCCGAAGCCGGTAACGCCCAGCATTCCGAAGCAGACCGCCGTTCCCAGCGCCTGGCGCAGTTCTGCACCCGCACCGGTGGCGACGACGAGTGGCACGGCCCCCAGGATAAAGGCAAAGCTGGTCATCAGGATCGGTCGCAGGCGCGTGCGCGCTGCCTCGATAGCGGCTTCTGCGGCGGACAGGCCCTGAAGCGTTTCACCCTGACGCGCGAACTCGACGATCAGGATCGCGTTCTTGGCAGATAGCGCGATCAGCACGACAAGACCGATCTGTGTCAGGATGTTGTTGTCCATTCCGCGCAGGTTGACACCGACCATGGCTGCCAGCAGGCACATCGGCACGATGAGGATGATGGCCAGAGGCGCGATCAGGCTTTCGTACTGTGCGGCCAGAACGAGGAAGACCAGCAGGACCGCAAGGCCGAACACGAAAATGGCGGTATTGCCGGTGTTCGCCTGCTGAAAGGCGATACCCGTCCATTCGGTCGCGTAGCCCTGCGAGACGGTTTCGGCGGCCACTTTCTCCATCGTCAGCAGCGATTTTCCGGTCGACCCACCCGGCGCAGTGTCTCCATCAATGGCCACCGCCGGCGCAAGGTTATAGCGCGTGACGCGGTAGGGCCCGGTCGCATCGGTGAACGTGGCCACCGATCCCAGAGGCACCATCGCGCCTGACCCTGAACGGGCATGGAGGCTGGCGATATCACTGACATCTGCACGATAAGGGGCGTCTGCCTGTGCAGTGACACGATAGGTGCGACCCAGAAGATTGAAATCGTTCACGAAGGCACTGCCGAGGTAAATCGACAAAGTATCAAAGATGTCAGACGGCGCGACGCCCAGCATCTGCGCCTTGTCGCGATCGATCTCTGTCTTGACGCGCGGCGTGCTGGTGTCGAAGAAGGTATACACCCCGGCAAGACCCGGCTGTCGATTGGCCTTGGCGATGATCTTGTTGGCCATCTCCTGCATGGCTCGATAGCCCTTACCTGACGTGTCCTGCAGCATCAGGCGAAACCCGCCAGCCGAACCAATGCCCTGGATCACGGGCGGCTTGACGATCATGAGGCGCGCTTCGTTGATGTCCGCGGTGGCCTTTTGCGCTTCTGCAATGATTGTATCGACATCACGCCCGGCGGCCTGCCGTGTCTCGAAATCGTCGAGCACCCAATATGCGGCGGCAGAACTCGCCGATTGGGTCTGAGTAGTCCCATCGAAGCCCGAGAGCATGACCGCGCCTTTGATGCCATCCACCTTCAGCACGCGCTCTGCCACTTGCTTCATTACTGCATCTGTCCGCGTAGTGGCACTGCCAGGCGGCAACTGGATAACGCTCTGGAAATAGCCCTGATCCTGCTGCGGAATAAAGCCGGTCGGGGTAAGCGCGAGTGTAAGGGCGGTCAGACCGATCAGCGCTGCATAAACGGTCATCATCCGCCGGGGCATGGCCACCAGGCGCGCTGTCAGTCTTGCATAGCGATCGCTGAACCGGTCGAACATCGTGTTGAAACGCGTTCCTGCCGCGTCGATCAGGCGCTTCCATCGGGGGGCATCGGCGCGCGGAGCCTGATGTGGGCGCAAGAGCATGGCAGACAGGGCAGGAGACAGCGTGAGCGAAGCGATGAGCGAAATTACAGTCGCGGCTGAAATGGTCACCGCGAACTGCTTGTAGAATTCGCCGGTAAGTCCGCCCATGAACAGGGTGGGGACGAACACGGCGCAGAGCACCAGGACGATGGCTATCAGGGCCTCGCCCACCTCGTTCATCGATTTGCGTGCTGCATCGCGCGGGGAGAACCCGGCCGCGAGGTTGCGTTCGACGTTTTCGACAACGACGATGGCATCGTCCACCACGATGCCGATCGCAAGAACCAGTCCGAACAGCGAAAGGTTGTTCAGCGAATAGCCCGCAGCTGCCAGCACGGCGAAAGTGCCGACAAGTGATATGGGAATCGCCAGCACCGGGATGATTGAAGCGCGGGCCTTCTGAAGAAAGACAATGATGACCAGCACGACGAGAACGATGGCCTCGACCAGCGTGTGCAGCACGGCATCGATGCTTTGCGAAATGAACTCGGTGGGATTGTAGACGATCCGGTACTCAAGGCCCTGCGGGAAGGACTTCGACATCTCATTCATTGCTGCCTTGACGCCTTCGGCGGCAGACAGCGCATTCGAGCCGGGCTTCTGGAACACGGGCAGGATGACCGAATCCAAATCACTGAGATAAGCAGAGGTTGCATAGTCTGCCGCGCCGATTTCGACACGCGCGACGTCATTTACCCGGATCTGGCGACCCTGCTGATCGGTACGGACAACAACCTGGCCGAACTGCGCTGGATCGGTAAACCGCCCCTGTGTCTCTACGTTGAGCTGGAACGCGGCTTCTGGGCTAGGCTGTTGCCCCAACGTACCGGCGGCAACCTGGACGTTCTGGGCGCGCAGTGCCTGGACGATGTCGTTTCCGGTAAGGCCCAATGCCGCCGCGCGGCCTGGATCGATCCATACCCGCATCGCCAGTTCGCGCTGTCCGAACAGCTGGACATCGCCGACGCCATCAAGCCGTGCGAGACGATCTTTGATCCGGGTCTGCGCATAATTGGACATATAGGCGCGATCGAGTGAGCCGTCGGTCGATACGAGATTCACGACCATGAGAAAATCAGGCGTGGTCTTGCGCGTGACGATACCCTGCCTGCGCACTTCTTCCGGCAGACGCGCCTCAGCGATGGCCACACGGTTCTGAACAAGCACTTGTGCCTCATCAAGGTCCGTGCCGGGCTTGAAGGTGACCGTGATAGTCATACGGCCGTCGCCGGTCGATTCACTCGACTGGTAAAGCATGCCGTCGATGCCATTGATCTCCTGCTCGATGGGATTGGCGACCGTATCGGCAACCGTTTCGGCCGAAGCGCCGGGATAGACGGCACTGACCGTAACTGTCGGCGGAACGATGTCGGGATATTGGCTTACGGGTAGGAAAAAATAGGCAATCGATCCGACAAGCGTGATCAGAACCGCGATGACCCCGGCAAAGATCGGGCGGTCGATAAAGAAATGGGACATGCGCATCGGGCAGACTCCGGTGGACAGACTCCGGGCGCGCTCTGGAATCGCGCCGACAGGAGCTAAGATCAGTTAGCGATGGTGGCCGACGCCGCGCGGGTAACGGCAGTGGCGCTATCTGCGGGCCGGGGTTGGGTTGCTGCCACCGAAATCCTGCCTGCCAGTGCGCGAACTTTTTGTCCCGGGTTGGCCATTTGCACGCCCTGAATGACTACGCGATCGGTCGACTTAAGACCCTTTTCGATGACGCGAAGTCCACCGACCTGAGGGCCAAGCTTGACCGGACGAGAGGAGATCATGCCATCTGCGCCCACCACCAGAACCTGCTTCGTCGTCTGATCGGTGGTGATTGCCGCGTCGGGAACAAGAAGCGCGGCTTTTGTACCGCCACTCGCCAGACGCAACCGGCCGAACAGGCCCGGCGCTAGCAGACCTCCGCGGTTATCGACGATCGCACGGGCACGGATCGTCCCGGATGAGGCATCAAGGCCGTTGTCGGTGAAATCCAGCCGCCCGTGCCAGCGATAGTCAGCTTCATCCGCAAGGCGGATTTCAACAGCGCTGCCATTTTCAAGGCCTTCGCGCCCGGCCTTGAGGTAGAGCGCTTCCGAACCGGTGAATTCGAAGTAGACCGGGTCTACCGCATTGATCGTGGTGAGCAACGTGGCCGTCGCGCCGCCACCGCCTGAAACGAGGTTGCCCGCATCGATCCGCCGGTCAGATATACGGCCGGAAATTGGTGCCCTGACGGTGGTGAACCCGACATCGATCGAGCGCGCTTCGACTGCCGCACGTGCGGCATCCAATGCCGCCCTACCATTGCGCACTTCGGCGCGGAGCCGATCAATCTCCGTTGCCGCAACCGCATCTTCGGCAACGAGCCTTTGGGCACGTGCAAGATTGACCTGAGCTAAGGCAAGGCCGCTGGCTGCACGGGCGACTTCTGCCTGAGCTTGCGCCAGCGCTGCTCGAAGTGGTCTGGCGTCAATCGTGAAAAGCGGTGCGCCTGCGGATACATATTGTCCATCCGTGAAGTGAATGCGGACGATCTGGCCCGAGACCTGCGGGCGAACCTCGACGCTTTTGGTGGCCCGGAAGCGGCCGACGAATTCGTCCCATTGCGTGACCTGCTTCACCAGCGGCACTGCTGCCGTCACCACCGGAACCGGCAAGGCGGCAGGGGCGGGTGTGCCGCCCTGCAACACCCACCATTCGGCGCCGATGACGACAGCCAGGCTCAGGCCAAGGACGGCACGCGGGCGGCGCTGGGCAGTCGGCTTGCGCTCCGCAGACACGCCCGAAGGTTCGGACAACGCTGGAAACTGTGTGTGATCTGTATCCGCCCGGGCAGGAGCGTAGTCGTCGTAACGATCGAAAGGTGTATCGAGCATGGGTCGGTTCCCCGCATTTCGCGGACGAGAGTGATCGCTTCCGGAAGCGTGAGCTTCCGAACTGGTGAATTACGGCTTTGCAGATGAGGCGCATGCGCCTGCCATGCAGGAACGACGTTACTCGCCCTGACCGCTATATGTACTGATTAGTATAAAATTCTGGCCGCAGGTCAAGCGTTAATTCTGTACCGCTCGTTATTTTTTTCGCACTGCAGCAAAATCAGCGCGACGGCCAGGCTGCCATGGCTGCTTCGACGACTTCAAGCAGTTCTGCGCGCGTCGCGCCTGCTTGAGCCTGCACCGAGATTCCTTGCATGACGGCAAGAAGATACCGAGTGATGACATTTGCCTTGGTCGGGACGACGAACTCACCCTCCATGATCGCGCGCTCCATGCGTTCGACGATCAACTGCTTTGCAGATTCGGCCCGGCGATTGACATCGTCCCTGATCGAGGGTTCCACCGCCTGACACGCGACTGAGGCGATCACGCCCATGCAGCCACGGCTTTCGCTGCCTGTGGCTGTGTCGACGGACCCTTGCAAAAGGTTTTCTGCCACGGCTCGCGCCGTAGGTTCGCGCATCGCCTCCCCGATATAGGCCTGCTTCTCACGCTCATAGAGATCAAGTGCCTGGCGGAACAAGGTCTCCTTGTTGCCGAACGCGGCGTAAAGGCTGGGGCGGGTAATACCCATGGCCTCTGTCAGATCGCTGAGCGAGGCGCCCTCGTAACCTTTTGCCCAGAACACGCGCAGGGCCGCCGCCAATGCGTTGTCTGCGCAAAATTCACGCGGGCGACCGCGGGTGACAATCTTTTCCATACTGATAAGTATAGAAGGCGTCTTGGCGATTTGCAAGGTATGGGCAGACGCGTCCGATCATAGGATCGAACGGTGCCGTTGAGACAAACTTCGCTCGTCAACCGGAACGTCTGCGCTGGCGCGATGCGCGCAGAGAATATCGGCCGCACAAGACCTTGGTCTGCGTGAAGAGGACATTGAGAATCAAGAAGCTGACGCGGCAATTTGCTGATCGCTCACGCGAAGGACCTTCAAAATAGAAGAAGGAAGGCTTGAACCGCCGCACCTTTCATCAGATGGCCAGATCAGGCTGCGCGTGGCAGTACTGCCACGCGCAGCCTTTTCGATAAACTGACCAAGTATGCCGCAAGCACGTCGAAAGATTCGGAGCTAGGCAACCACGTTTTAGATGTGGGGAAATGTGTTGGGAAGCCTTCAAAAAATCATAAAAATAATGTTGTAGATCAGCACAATAGTAGAAAATTTTGGATCCCTGCCTCGCCGGTGGATCACCTCTGTCTTGCAGAGGCCGTTGATCGTTTCGGCCAAGGCGTTGAGGCTCCTATATTTGTCAAGCACCGGCCGAGGCGGTTTCCGGGCGACACAGGTGAGCGAAGATTTCGCGGACTATGTAGCTTTTGAGGCAGCGGATGATCTCGCGGCTGCTCTTGCCGTCTTTCTTACGTTTGCTGACATAAGCGAGAGTTGGCGGATGGTTGCGCATCCGTACGATCGCGACGCGATAGAGCGCGGCATTGGCTTGTCGGCTGCCGCCGCGATGAAGCCGGAAGCGGTTGGTTTGCCACTCGATGCAGGGATTGGACAGACGCCGCAGAGCTTGGCGAGCGCGGATTCGGAACGGATCCGGTTAGGATCGCCGCCCAGCAAAATGGATGATCGCTCTCGTGGTCCAGCACCATGCGGACTGCCCGTTCACGGACCTCCGGTGCAAATTTGTTCGTCGTCTTGCTCATCGTGGACCCTTCCTCTCAGGAGTTAGGGCCTCCGGCAATCCTGGGGCGGTTCACAACGGCTGTGTCGCAACCTGTTTCGACAACTGCTGCAAGGCCTCATGTTGCTTGCCTGCAATCAGTCCAAAGTTTGCTTTCAGGTGTCTTGTGGCATTGTCTTGTATTTCCACGCTGGTGAGTGACCGTAAGCGTAATGCCCCGATGACCTGTCCCTTTTTGGTGGAGCAACGATGATGCCTGGTGTAAAAGTTACTTTCACACTGAAGCTGAAGCCCGAAGCGATCGACGGGTTCTGCGGTGCGCTTCCAGAAATGATCAAGGACACGGCCAAGCGTCCCGGTTTTCAGGATCTCCAGATCGTCCGTCATGCCACCGAGCCTGCGATCATGTTCATCGAGACTTGGGACAGCGAACAGTCCTATCATGACTACATCGCGTGGCGCACCGAACGTGGAGAAATGGACGGCATGGCCGCGGTGCTTGCAGGCCCTCCGCAACTCGATTTCTGGCCGACGCTGGTCGCCGCTGCCGGTTGACCCGGCACGCCGGTTAATTGCCGCATGCGGTGAGCGTCAGGACGGCGTCGGCGAAAGCTGACGGCGCCTCCTGGGGTACGTTGTGGCCCACACCGGCAAGCGAGCGATATTGCCATTCGCCCGGGAAGCGTTCGCGCTGGGTGGCGATCGCTGCGGGCAACAGTCCGGCCGCGCCATAGAGCGCGACCGTGGGGACGGTGATTGACGGCTGTTCGCGCTCCAGCCTTTCGGCGAGGTCACGCAGGGCTGGATCGCCTGCAACCAGGCCTGCCCGGTGCCGGTAGGAATGCAACACAACTTCGACGAAGTCCGGGTTGTCGAGCGCTTCGGCAGAACGGGCAAAGGTCTCGTCGTCGAAGGCCCATTGGGGTGACCACAGCTTCCACAGCAGGCGGCAAAAACCACGGCGGTTTGTATCGAGCATTGCACGGCCACGCTCGGTATGCAGGTAATACTGATACCACAGCACGTGTTCCATCTCTGGCGAGAGGGGATGCGTTACCGGTGGTCCGAACAGGTTGTATCCGCCACAGGTGACGAGGCCGCGAAACAGATCGGGCCGGATCGCCGCAGCTACGCAGGCCGCACGCCCGCCCCAGTCGTATCCGGTGACAAGCGGGCGATCCAGCCCGAGCGCCGTTACAAGGTCGATCAGATCGGTGCCGAGCGCGGCCTGCTCACCCGATCGCGTGGCGGCGTCACTACGGAAACGCGTCGGTCCGAAACCGCGAAGATAGGGCACGATGACGCGAAAGCCCCTGCCGGCGAGTATCGGAGCCACCGCGTCAAAGGCTCGTGGCGAATAAGGGAATCCGTGAAGCAGGACTACTGGTATGCCTCCGACAGATCCATGCTCTTCATAGGCCACATCGAGAACGGGCGTTGCAATGGTCCTGATCGCGGTCATGAAACGGCCTGCTGTCCCTGATCGAGGTGATAGTCTGCCAGATCGGCGTGACGGATCGAAGCATATGTCTGCGACGGCCGCATCGGATTGTTCACGACCTGCCGTCCATGTTCGTTGAGGTAGTAGGATTTGATCCCGTCCATCCCCCAGATGCACTGATCCTGCGCGGCATCCAGCCGGTCATTGTAGGCATCGAACACCTCGCGCCTGCATTCGATCGTGCGATGACCACCGGCTATGGTCTGGACGATGCAATCGAGGCTGTAGCGCGCCCAAAGCTCGATCCAGGCGAACAAACCGCCCGAACGCGCCTGCATGTTCGGGCCATAGATAATGAACATGTTGGGGAAATCGGGCATCGTCACGCCAACATAGGACCGCGCGCCATCCTTGGCCCAGGCCTGTTCGAGCGTCACGCCCGCGCGCCCTGTATAGGCGACCGGCCAGAGATAGCGCTCGGCCTTGAAGCCGCCGGCCACTACGATCATGTCAAGTTCGTGCAAACGTCCATCAGCGGTCATTATGCCGCGCGGCTCCATGCGTTCGATAGGTTGCGTGACCAGATCGACGTGCGGCTGCTTCAACGCGTCGAACCAGCCATTATCGACCACCAGACGTTTGGCGAAGGGCGGCCAGCTAGGCATCAGCGAGGCGGCAAAAGCCGGATCGTCGGGAAATTCGGCGATGATGTTCTGGCGGATGTTCTCACGCAGGAGATCGTTCTTACGGTTGATCTGTCCGCCCTGCGCCTGCCATTCCGGATCGATCTGCTGGAGCGCGCCGTCATCGGCATACAGCGTGTAGAATACGTTGAAACAATGCCAGTTCCAGTAATGTGGCACGTTGTCCATCAGCCACTGGAATGCGTCCGGAACAGGGTCGCGATAGTGGTCCATGCGCGAAACCCAGTGTGGCGAACGCTGGAACACCGAGACGTGCGATGCCTTGCGCGCGACCGCTGGCATCAGCTGCGCGCCGGTGCAGCCGACCCCGATCACGCCAGCGCGTTTGCCTGCATAGTCGTAGTCGTGCGGCCACTGCGTGGTGTGAAAGATGGGGCCGGCAAACTCTTCGATTCCGGGAATGTCGGGCATGTTGGGCGCGTTGAACAGACCCGCCGCGCTGATCAAGAAGCTGGCGCAGAGCGTCTCGCACGACCCATCGGCAGCGCGGAGCGCTACGTCCCACTTTGCGGTTTGCTCGTTCCAGCTGGCATCGGTCAGTTCGGTTTCGAAGCGGATATCCGGTCGAAGGTCGAACTCGTCGGCCACACCGCGCAGGTAGTCCAGCAGTTCGCCTTGGGTTGCGTACCAGTGCTTCCACGGGTGATTGCGGGTGAGCGTGAGCTGATAGTGGTGGCTGGCGATATCGACGCGGGCATCCGGATAATCATTCGTCAGCCATGTGCCGCCGACATCGTGGTTGCGCTCGATCACCGTGAAGGCGATGCCAAGCCGCCGCAAGTGCGCGGCAGCGACGAGCCCCGCCGCACCGGCACCGATGACGATGACGTTGTAGCCAGCGACCGTTTCGGCACTGGGGCGGTCGGCAGGCCATTCCACCCCGCGCGGAAACGGCGTGAAATTGGCCTCCTCCTTGCCGAAGCTGAAGAGATAGTCGTTGACCGGTTCGCCGACCATATTCTCCATCAGCCGGTGCAGCATCGCATCGTCGGGCGCCTCGCAGAGGCTCGTTTTGCCCGAACGCAGGAAAGCGAGCGCCTTTTCGCGGACGAGGTCGTCATAGGCCGGGTCCAGCACCGGTACTTCATAGGCACCGGCCCAGAACGAGGCCTTGATCACCGGCAACAGCGCCAATTCCTCGTCCCCGGTGGCCTGATACAGCGCAATACGCAGGACGTTGGTCGTTGCCATGGCGAGTGCATCGCGCGCGGCGACCTCGTCGAATTGACTCGAGGCGATGTCTTCAGTGGTGGTCGTCGTCATGATCGCGCTCCCTTTAAGCCATGACCTGGCGGGATGGCGCGGCCTGCCGCCCGCGCACGAGCTTTCCTGACAGCTGACCTGTCGGCACGCCGTTGCGGTAGGTTACGTGGCCGTTGACGATAGTGGCGACATAGCCTTCCGCCCGCTGACTCAGCCTTCTGCCGCCCTTTGGCAGGTCGTGTGTGACGCGCGGCGAGGGCAGGCGCATCGCAGCAAGATCGAGCAGGTTGATATCGGCAGCATAGCCCGGTGCGATGACTCCGCGATCATCGAGCCCGACCGCTTTGGCGGTATCATGGCTTAGGGCTCGGATCACTTCGGGCACGCCGATGCGTTCGCCACGCACGCGGTCGCGCACCCAGTGGGTCAGCAGGAACGTGGGGTAGCTGGCATCGCAGATGACTGCGTAATGCGCGCCGCCATCGCCAAGCCCGAGGACGATGTCGGGGTGGCGCAGCATTTCAAGCGCGACATCGAGGTTGCCCGCCGCGTAGTTGGCAAAAGGCATGTAGAGCGCAGGCTCGCCCCCGTGAGCCACAAGAATGTCGTAGGCCAGGGCCTCGGGCGTGATACCGAGCGCAGCGGCACGCGCTACGATGGAGCTTTCAGGCACCGGTTCGTAGTCAATCGGATTGCCGATCTCGTACATGCCCTCGAAACGGTTGATCGTGGCGGCTACCGGCAGGTGGCAATCGACGGGGCCTTCGGTCAGGATGCGCGCCCGCCGCGCCGGATCGCGCAGCGCGGCGACGCGGTCAGCCATCGGCAGATCGGCAATTTCGCGGTAAGAAGGCTTGAGGAAGAACGGGTGGGCCGAAAGGTCCAGTCCGAAGATCACGCCAATGCCGCGCGGCAGGGCCTGGGCGCAGACATTTGCCCCGCTGGCGTTGGCCTCGCCCACCTTGTCCATGATCCTGCGCCACAGATCCGGATCCGAATGGATCTGCGCAATCGGCAGGGTCAGCGGCTGGCCTGACGTGCGGGCAACGCGAGAGAGAATGCCGAATTCTTCGTCCAGCGACCTTGTGCCCCCGAAATCGACGGCCACCTGCAGCACGCCACTTCCTGGCTCGCCCATGGCTTGTGCGATCTCGAGCAGTTCGGCCTCTTCGGCATCCTGCGTGCAGATCGGCTCACCGTTGGCACTGCGGTGAAACAGGCTGCGCGATGTGGCAAAGCCGATCGCACCTGCTTTCATCGCTTCGGCGGCGATGCGGGCCATCGTGGCGCGGTCTTCCGGCGTCGCCACTTCGCCTGCGCTGGCGCGATCGCCCATGACATAGAGGCGCAAGGGCGCGTGGGGCAGGTAGGACGCCATGTTGACGTCGTGTGGCCTGCTTGCCACCGCATCGAGGAACTGCGGATAGGTTTCCCATTCCCAGGTCAGACCTTCTGCCATGACGACCTCGGGGATATCCTCCACGCCTTCCATCAGCGTGATGAGGCTGTCCCGGTCTCGTTCGCGGCAGGGCGCAAATCCGACGCCACAGTTGCCGAAGACGACGGTGGTGACGCCATGTTCGCTGGCCGGTGACATCCGGGATTCCCAGATCGCCTGCGCATCGAAGTGGGTATGGATATCGAGGAAACCCGGTGTGACGAGCAGGCCGGTGGCGTCGATCTCTTCCCGTCCCCGGCCAAGGACAAGGCCAACCCGCTCGATCTTGTCGCCAAGTACGGCAACGTCGCCCGGAACGGGTTCGCCGCCCAGCCCGTCGGCGATCAGGCCATTGCGGATAACGATGTCGTATTCGGTGGCCTCAAGCGCCATGGTTAGTCTCCCGGTGCGCCTTCAGACCTGTTCGATGGCAATGCTGGGCATTGGCTTCGCGGCTGGCTTGGCGCATTCATTGTGTGGGATGATGGTGCGCGCTGGTCCGAGGGGCGTCGAGAGCCCAAAATTGGCCGCTTGCACAATAAGGGATGCGTTTGCAGCTACAGTCATGACCAGTAACAGCGGACATCCTCTGAGGCCGCGTGGTCGACCGCGCCGGGATCGGCGGGAGGATGTTCCCGAAACGCTGATACGCGCGCTGGAGGATTTGCTGGCCAATCGACCAGCCGATGCCCTGACCTTGCGCGACATCGCGGCGGCGGCAGGAACATCACCCGAAATGGTGCGCTATTACTTCAACGGCAAGGAAGGCCTGATCGCCGCCTTGCTGGACGAGTCGCTGGTGCGGGTACGCGACCGGCTCGATGGTCTGACGGCGGATCTGGCCCGTGCCAAACAGGATCACACGCGGCAGATTGTTGACTGCCTGAGCGAGATCTACTTGCGCGAGCGTCTTGCCGGCAAGCTGTTCAACGCCGTGTTCGTTCACGACCGGGCCGGTCGGCGGCTTGAGGACAGGGCAGGACGACCTGACACGATCGTTGCCGCCTTGCACGCGGTGATCGATGACCTGAAAGAGCGGGGGCATTACCGGCCGTCTGTGGACACCGGGCGGGCGGCGATCATGA
This sequence comes from Novosphingobium hassiacum, assembly GCF_014196055.1. Lineage (GTDB taxonomy): Bacteria > Pseudomonadota > Alphaproteobacteria > Sphingomonadales > Sphingomonadaceae > Novosphingobium > Novosphingobium hassiacum. The sequence goes on along the minus strand of NZ_JACICY010000002.1, from coordinate 504,933 downwards.
TTATGTCCTTGACCGGGTGTCCTGTACGCCTGCTCGAAACGCTCGATCAACGCTGGATCGACGAAGGCAGGCTTGGCGATCCGCAATGGAACGCGGACGTTGCGGCGATGATCGAAAGGTTCTGCTGCCCCTGAACGCGGTCAGGCGCTTTGCTGGCGATAGCGGCGCGCGACCAGCATGAAGTGTACGGCAGCCGCCAGCGGCAGCAGGCTCATCGCCACCAGCGCCATTTCCATGCCGTGCGCCATGGCCGGGGCGCAGCCGGATTGCGGGGTGGTGCCTTGGGTGAGGCAGGCGCGCACGAACCCTGCGGAATCAAGGCCAAGCCTGCCCCTTGCCCAGAAATCGCTGAGTGCGCCGAGCAGTGGCGGACCGATGCCAAGGCCGACGAGGTTGGTGACGAGATAGTAGATCGACGTCACCGTCGCGCGGCTGCGTTCTTCGGCGAGCGCGTGGACTTGTGCAAAGGCAGGCGCAACATAGCCATAGATCGCAATCATCCCGAAAAAGCACCCGGCGACGGCGAGATGAAGGTCGTGCGAGAGGATACCGCCGGCGATAAGGGCTGGCGCGGGCAACACGGCAAGAGCCGCCAGCATCGCCAATCGGGCAGGACGGCCCATGGCCCAGCGATCACCCAGAAAGCCGCCGACCAGCGTGCCGATACCGCCGCCAAGCCCGCCGACCAGACCGGTCAACAAGCCAACTTGTGCCAGTGGCAGGCCATAGCTGCGCACCAGCAGGGCGGGTAGGAAGGCAGCAAGGCAATAGCCGACAAGCACGACTAGCGAACCGCCCCAGACGAGATGTCTGAAGGCAGAATTGCGCACGAGCTTGCCCGCTACCGCGCCAAACGAAGGAATGGCTGCTGCCTTGCCGAGCACCGCAACCTTGCCGGCGGCGCGCGTCGGATCTCTTAGCCAGAGCAGGATCAACGCAACCAGCACGAACCCCGGAATACCAAGCATCAGAAACGCGTTCCGCCAGCCCATCTGTCCGGCCAGCCAGCCCGTGCCTGCTGCGCCAAGAAACGCGCCGAGCGGCGCACCGAGCGTGTAGATCGCGATCGCTGTCGATCGGCGTGTTTCGGGAAAGTACTCGGCGATCAGTGAATGTGACGCCGGATTGCCGCCGGCCTCACCGATGCCGACGCCCATCCGTGCAATGAACAGGCCGGCAAAGCTGCGCGCCTGCCCGCAGGCCATGGCCATGATCGACCATACGCCGACGCACCAGGCCAGCAGCCTGACGCGGTCACGCCGTTCGGCCAGGCGGGCGAGCGGCAATCCGGCCAGCGAATAGACAATGGCGAAAGCGGGGCCGATCATGAGGCCGATCTGCCAGTCGGTCAGCAACAGTTCCGCCTTGATGCGGTCCTGTACGACGCTGACGGCGGTCCGATCGACAAAGCTGATAGTGTAGGCGGCCGTCAGCAGGGCAAGCGCGACCCATGCATCCCTGCCCACTGCGCCCGACGCTGCAGGCACGGCCAGTCGGCAATCGAGGGCAGCGTCGTGATCCATGCCCGCCGTTCTGCCAGCGCGCGGAGGGGCTGCATAGGGTAAGACTTGACTGGACCTGCACCCGATACTGCGCCGGGACTGCCATCGCCAAGGCTCCACCATACTTTGCCGGGTAATTGGACTAGATGCGTCGGCTTCACCGGCTTTGCGTCGCCAGCCGCGTAGCCCAGCTTACGGATCTGCCATGTCGCCTGAAACTTCCCCATCGTTCGAGAACATTGCCTTCTGCGTCCAAGCGGGGATCGCCCGGCTGCGCCTCAACCGCCCGGCGTTTCTTAATGCCTTGAGCCGCCCGCTTCTGACCGAGTTCCGCCGCGCGCTCGACATCGTGGAAAGCGATACTTCGATACGTGTTCTGGTGCTGAGTGGCGAGGGCAAAGGCTTTTCCAGCGGCGCCGATCTTTCCGCCGGCTCGTCGCCCGTGGGGTCGGACGGGTTCGATGCCGGGGCCGTGCTCGAAGAACACTACAATCCCATCATGCAGCAACTCTTTGCCCTGCGCGTTCCAATCGTCTCTGCCCTGCGTGGCCCGGTGGTGGGCGCGGGGTGCATGCTGGCGCTGGCGGCAGACGTCGTCGTCGCCTCGCGCACGGCCTATTTCCTCCAGGCTTTCGTCAATATCGGTCTGGTGCCCGATGCCGGAAGCAGTTGGTGGCTTCCCCGGCTGATCGGCGCTGGCAGGGCTTCGGCGATGATGATGCTGGGCGAACGCATTCCGGCCGAAAAGGCAGCGCAGTGGGGCATGATCTATGAAATGGTCGAGGACGAGGAGCTTGACGCGCGGGCCGACGCCCTTGCCGAGAAATTCGCCGCAGGCCCGACAGCTGCCTATGCGCTGACCCGGCAAGCCATAAGGCAGGGCATGACCGGCGACTTCCCTCAGGCTCTGGAGCGCGAGCGCGTCAACCAGCGCGCGGCGGGCAGGACCGGCGATTTCGCAGAAGGCGTTGCCGCCTTCCGCGAAAAGCGCAAGCCTGGCTTTACGGGACAATAGGCGTTTGCCTCATCGTGCCCGGAACGCTGCTGCGGCATCGGGCGCGTCAGTTCCGGACATCAACGCTGCGCTGACGCGGGCTTCGACCGCAAGCCCTGCGTCAAGCGCCAGCGCGGACCCTTCGTCCACCGCCTGCCGCGCTGCGCGAATGGCCGCCGGATGACGCTCTGCCAGCGCGCCTGCGCGCTGCATTGCCAGAGCGAGTGCGCCGCCCTGTTCCGGGGCCAGCCAGTTGACAAGGCCGATCGCTTCGGCCCGCTCGGCCGTTATGGGATCACCAAGGCACAGCAGTTCTAGCGCGCGACTGTTGCCGATCAGGCGCGGTGCCAGCTGCGTGCCGCCATAAGATGGAATGACGCCCAGCTTGATCTCGGGCAAGCCGAGTTTGGCCCCCGGTGCGGCGACGCGGAATGTGCATGCCATCGCCAGTTCCATCCCGCCCCCCAGCGCCCAGCCTTCGATCGCGGCGATCGTGGGGAGGGGAAAGCCTGTAATGCGCAAGGCAAGCCGGTGCATCCGGGCGATGCGTTCGTCGCGGTCGGGCAGAGCTTCCTTGAGATCTGCCCCCACCGAAAACACCTTGTCCGATCCGGTGATGACCACAACGCGTGCGTCGGGCAGGCTCGCCACGGAATCGAGCGCCGCATCGAGTGCGTCGAGAAGTTTGCCTCCCAGGGCATTGAGTGCGCCGGGGCGATCGAGGCGGATCACCGCGACGCGGCCGTCCAAAGCAATTTCTGTGTTTACCGGCATTCTTTGCGCAACTCCATCTAGTGGTCGATCGGTATGTTCAGGCGTTGACCTGGCGTGCAGACATCGCCCGCCCCAGGCGCCCGCCAATCAAAAGAAGGATGACCGCCACGACAAGTGTGGCCGAGACCGCAAGCAGGGCAGGGCGGTAGTCGACAAGCTTGACATAGACGTAGCCAACTGCCGGTGCCGCAACGAACAGGAAGGGCAGCTTGATGGCGAAGCTGTATCCCATCGCCGTGCCTACCCTGGCCGCACCGAATATCTGTGCCATCGCCGCGCCATGCAGTGTGGTCAGCGGGGTTGTGGCAGCGCCCAGCAGGGCGGCGATCGGCACGAACGCCACTGGGGGCATGGTTCCCAGTCCCGCCCAGCAAAGGCATTGAACCAAGCCCGATAGCGCCAGGGCACGCGGCGCGCCGATGCGGTCTGCCAGCCATCCGAAGAACGGCACCCCAACAAGACCAGCGCCCATATAAGCAGAGAACATCAGCGCCGATGCGGAAACGCTCAAGCCTTCGGCCTGGGCATAGGGAATTGCATGAACCGTGAAGGCCGTGCCGGTGCCGGCAATCACGGCAATGCCAAGTGTGATAAGCCAGAAATCGGCGCGCGAAAGCATCGTCTGATCCGGCTTGCCCGAACGGGGGGGGGGGGGGGCTGCCGTGGTTCCTGTGCCTTTGGGCAAGGCCAGCAAGACCAGCAGGCTGATCGGCAGCAGGCACAATGCCATCGCCATATACACCCCGTCCCGTCCCAGTGCCGGGAGAATGGCGGTCACCAGCCAGGGACTGACGAACAGGACCACGGGCAGGTTGACCATCGCCAGGAACTTGCCTGACTTTGCGGGAAAAAACTCTGCGGCGATGGCGACCGGCCCAAGTATGGCTGCCATGGCGGCGCTGAAACCAAGCAACGCCCACATGGCCAAGGCCACAGTAATGCTCGTGGTCAGGCCAAGGCCGCCAAAAGCCACGGCGGCAGACAGCGTTCCAATCAGAATCGCGATCCGGGGCGTGATCCGCCGTACGACCTTGCCCATGAGCAGCGCGGAAAGCCCGGTCGTGGTCGCCACCGCGCTCATTCCGAACGAGATGGTGTCACGCGCCACGGCAAAAGCCTGCTCGTTGCTCGACAGCATCGCTCCGAAGGTGCCGTAAATCAGGCCCAGCGTAAGGTTGTTGGCAAGCATGCAGACTACGACTGTCCGAAGTCCGCTACTTGAGGCTGCGTTTTGCATGGTCTCTCCCGCGACCGTTTATCTGATTTGTCAGTATTTCACGGATGGCCCGACACACGAAATGGCTTGGCCGCGTTTGCGTGTCTCGGGTGGCAAGGCCCCATGACCGGGGGTGATTTGAGCGCTATCATACGAAATAATTCAACGATCGCAGAAAAGTTCGCGCTTTATCGTTGGTGGTTCGTGGCCGATGAGTGCAGTCATTAGAAATTGGGAGAAAAGACAATGGCATCGAACAGCGAGATCGTCGCCAACCCTGCCAATGCGTGGCGGCTGGATGCACCAAAAGTGGAAGGCTGGGGGCGCGACGTGCGGCCGGGTACGGACAAGCACTTCATCGTCTCGGTCGATACGCACATGTCGCCCCCGGTGAAGCTGTTCCACGAACGGATGGATGAGAAGTACCATCACCTCCTGCCGCGCATCGAAAAGCGCGAGGATGGCGAACGCTACATCGTGATGCCCGGCGCGCGTGACGAGCGGCTGATCGTTGCCGATTTCGAAGGTGACGATCTGTTGCGCTCGACATCTGGCGCTGACCTGCTGTCGAAGGATCTCGACAGCGGCGTCATTACCGGCCTGCCGCGCATCGCCGATCAGGATCGCGATGGGGTGGACGCCGAAGTGATCTTTCCGAACGGCGCCGCGCTGCTGATGTGGTCATCGCGCAATAACGAAATGGTCGATGCCCAAGCGCGAGTTTGGAACGACTGGGCGATGGAACAATGCGCGCCGTTCCTGCATCGTTGCAATCCCACGGCTGCGATCTGCACGGCCGATATCGACCTTGCGGTGGCAGAGATCGAGCGTGTCGCCAAGCTGGGCTATCGTATCCTGGCGCTGCCAAACAAGCCCATCTTCGGTGAACATGATGTCAACGACATCAACTATAACCTGCCCGTGTTCGACCGCATGTGGGCGGTAATTCAGGACCATGATCTGGCAATCACCTATCACGTCTCGACCGGGCGCGATCCGCGTGCCGCGCGCGGCAACGGCGGCGCGATTATCAACTACGTGTGCCACTCGCTGTCGCCAACGATTGAACCGATCGTCAACATGTGTGCATCGGGCGTGTTCGAGCGGTTCCCCGGTCTGCGCGCGGCCACCATCGAGGCTGACGCCGGCTGGGTGCCGTGGATGATGCAGAAGATGGACGAGGCCTATCTCAAGCACCATTTCTGGGTTCGTCCCAAGATGAAGAACCTGCCCAGCGAATATTATCGCAGCAATTGCTTTGCCTCGTTCGGCGAGGACAAGGCCGCAATGGCGCTGGTCGAGGAATTTGGGCTCGAAGACAACTTCATGTGGGCCAACGACTATCCCCACCATGAAGGCAGCTGGCCGTTCTCGGCGCAGGCGCTTTATCGCACGCTTGGTAACGGGTTGCGCGAGGAAACACGCGCCAAGCTGCTCGGCCTTAACGCAGCCAAGGCGTTCCGTTTCGATGTTCCGGAGCGCTATCGTACGCAATAGCGCTCAGCGCCAAGGCCTTTACTGCGCGCCGGTGGCAAGTGCCGCTGGCGAGGCTTCCTTGGAGATGTAGATATGCATCTCCGGGGCCTTGCGTGATAGAGAGCCGATGGCTTTTGCAAAATCGCGGGTTTCCTGCAGCGCAAAGTGCGTGAGCAGCGCACCGGCATCGGCCCATCTTTCAAGCACGACAAGCAGGTCGGGTTGTTCGATGTCGTAGTGGCAATTGTGTGCAAGGCAGCCGGGTTCCGTGCGCGATCGCCGGGAATGGCTGACACATTCCGCTTCGATTGCCGCCCGATTGGCCCCGTCTGTCTGGACCCGGCCAGTGACGATGATCATCGCTGCTTTCCCCCTTTTACTCTTGCACGATCAGCGGTTTGTGGAATCCTTGTAAAGGCCGTTCAATAGCGACTCCGGATCATGCGAAAAATCGCGGCCCATGCCGGTCAAGCCGATCGCTGTATCGATGCGTTCAGGCCCATAGCCATAACAGGCACCTGACACGTTCTTGCGATATCCCTCCGAAAGCGGCCCTTCGATCAGCTGAAATCGCCGCGCACCGACCATGAAGAAGCCCTTGCTGAGGATAAGACATTCCTCGACCTCAAGGTCGGGCAATCTCGATTCCGAGGTGAGCCAGCGCATCAGTCCGGCACTGGTCGATTGTCCGGCAAGATGTGGCGGCGCGGCAATAACCTGACCATCAACCACCCAATCCTGCACGACTTCTCCGTTGCGGGTCAACGTGCCGCGCAGTGCGCCCGACACGGCATCGGGAATGGCCACTTCGTAAATCCATTCCACATTGCCCCGGTTGGCGTGGCGCAGCGCCAGCCACGCGATGTCGAGCATGTGTGTGCAATTAAGGCGTGCTCGGCCACCGGCGAAGACATCCTTCGTGGTGGTATCGATGGACATGCCGACCATTGCCTGAAGCGGTGCACTTGCGCCTGGACAGACCTGCAGCGTGTACCGGTGGAACGCGGGCTCTATCGCCGTCACGACCTGTCCATCGTGGCGAAGGGTGCAGGTCATGTCATGGCGCATGTCGACAATTGCTGCGTCCACCCTGCCGGGAGATCCGCTCAGGCGAATGGCCCGGCGGGTCACGCCACTGCCCCAGTCCTCAGCTGCACGCATGTAGTCGGTAGGACGTCCTCGAGGTGCAGAAGCGCTCACAGCTTGCCGGTCAGTTCCGGCACGAGCGTGAACAGATCACCCACCAGGCCGATGTCGGCGACCTGGAAGATCGGGGCGTCGTCGTCCTTGTTGATGGCGATGATGGTTTTGCTGTCCTTCATGCCCGCAAGGTGCTGGATCGCGCCCGAGATGCCGACCGCGATGTAGACTTCGGGGGCGACGATCTTGCCGGTCTGGCCGACCTGGTAGTCGTTGGGCACGAAGCCTGCGTCGACCGCAGCGCGGCTCGCGCCGATGCCTGCGCCGAGCTTGTCGGCCAGCGGGGTGATGATCGCCTCGAAGGTCGCGGCGTCCTTCAGCGCGCGGCCGCCCGAGACGATGATCTTGGCGCTGGTCAGTTCCGGGCGCTCGGACTTGGCGATCTCGGCGCTGACGAACGTGCTGAGGCCTGAGTCTGCGGTTGCCGTGACGTCCTCGACGCTGGCTGATCCACCGGTCGCTTCGGCCTTGGCGAACGCAGTGCCGCGCACGGTGATCACCAGCTTGGCGTCGCTGCTCTCGACCGTGGCGATGGCGTTGCCGGCGTAGATCGGGCGGGTGAAGGTCTTTGGCCCTTCGACCGAGAGGATCTCGGAGACCTGCATCACATCGAGCAGCGCGGCGACGCGCGGGGCGATGTTCTTGCCCGTGGTCGTGGCAGGCGCGACGAAGGCGTCGTAATCGGCCATCAGGCCGGCGACGAGCGGGGCGACGTTTTCAGCCAACGCGTTGGCGTAGGCCGCGTCATCGGCTTTGAGCACTTTGGCAACGCCGGCGATCTGCGCGGCGGCCTGTGCGGCAGCGTCGCATGATGCGCCTGCGACCAGCGCGGTGACTTCACCCAACTGGCTGGCGGCAGTGACGGCGGCGAGTGTGGCATCCTTGACCGATGCGTTGTCGTGTTCGACCAGAACGAGAACCTTGGACATCAGGCTACTCCCATTTCCTTGAGCTTGGCGACAAGTGCGTCGACGTCGGCGACCTTGATCCCGGCGCTGCGCACCGGCGGTTCGGTGACCTTGAGCGTCTTGAGGCGCGGGGCCACATCGACGCCGTAGTCGGCCGGAGCCTTGGTCGCCAAAGGCTTGGACTTGGCCTTCATGATGTTGGGCAGCGAGGCATAGCGCGGCTCGTTGAGGCGCAAGTCGGTGGTGACCACTGCGGGGAGCGCCAGACGCACGGTCTGCAGACCGCCGTCGATCTCGCGCTTGACCACGATCGCGTCGCCTTCGACCGAAATCTCGTTGGCGAAGGTGCCCTGCGGGCGGCCGAGCAGCGCGGCGACCATCTGGCCGACCTGGTTCGAATCGTCGTCGATCGCCTGCTTGCCGGTGATGATCAGCCCCGGAGCCTCTTCATTGGCAAGACCCGCGATGATCTTGGCAACCGCCAGCGGCTCGACCTCATCCTCGCACAGCACCAGCACCGCACGATCCGCACCCATCGCCAGCGCCGTGCGCAACGTCTCCTGCGCCTTCTGCGGCCCGACCGACACCGCCACGATCTCGGTCACAACGCCCTTTTCCTTCAGGCGAATGGCTTCCTCGACCGCGATCTCGTCGAACGGGTTCATGCTCATCTTCACATTCGCAAGATCGACGCCCGAACCATCCGCCTTCACCCGAGGCTTCACGTTATAGTCGATCACCCGTTTTACGCAGACCAGGGCTTTCATTGCATTTGCTCCCGACATGAATGTCCGATGCCGGACGCCTGCGCGCCCCGCCATGCCGTGGCGGATGGCGCGGATTGACGGTGGTGTCCACGGTAAACTTGCAAAGGTGCAAAGGGCAACTTTGCAGTTTGAACCGCGCCGGGATGATCTGCGTCAGGTATGTGGCGAAGCGATCATGCTTGTGCGTCGAGCAGGCGGCGCATGATCGCGCGAACATCGTCGGCCATATCTTCGCGCTCGAGCGCCAGGGCAAGCGTCGCCTCGACGAACCCGGTCTTGCTGCCGCAGTCGAAGCGGCGACCGGCAAAGGTCACGGCGTGGAACGGCTGTTGCCCGATCATCCGCGCCATCGCGTCGGTCAACTGGATCTCGCCGCCCGCACCCTTGCCCTGATCTTCGAGCGTGCGCATGACTTCGGGCTGGAGGATGTATCGGCCCGAGATGATCAGGTTCGAGGGCGCATCCGCGACCTTCGGCTTTTCGACCAGGCCGGTGACTTCGGTCAGGCTGTCGGACACGCGCGCGCCGGGCGCGATCACGCCGTAGCTGGAGACGTCTTCACGCGGGACTTCAAGCACCGAGATGAGGTTGCCACCCACCTGGTGGTAGGCCTCGACCATCTGCTTCATGCAGCCCGGCGATCCGACCATCATTTCATCGGGCAGGAAAATGGCGAAAGGTTCGTCGCCGACAACCGCGCGGGCGCACCAGATCGCGTGGCCCAGGCCCATCGGCACCTGCTGCCGCACAGTCACGAGATTGCCCGGCTGGATGCGGGTAGGGTCGAGCACTTCGAGTCCCTTGCCGCGTTCCTGCATGGTGTGTTCGAGTTCGTAAGCGGTATCGAAATGTTCGACGATCGCGGTCTTGCCGCGCCCGGTCACGAAAATCAGCTGCTCGATCCCGGCTTCGCGCGCCTCATCGACGGCGTACTGGATCAGCGGCTTGTCGATGACTGGCAGCATTTCCTTGGGGATGGCCTTGGTCGCGGGAAGAAAGCGGGTACCGAGCCCCGCCACAGGAAAAACGGCCTTGCGGATAGGCTTGCGTGGGGTCGTGCCGGACATCTTTTCCCTTTTTGCCAAAGCAGTGCTGCTCTTGATGATGCAATGCACAATTCTCGTGACGATTTGTCAACGCCCGTGCTGCGGATTAGTTCACATTTGCTGTACTTGCGTGACACTACAAACCGGTTAAACGACCGCGATGGACAAGATCATCATTCGCGGCGGGAAGCGCCTTTCGGGCACGGTTCCGGTATCGGGCGCAAAGAATTCTGCATTGACGCTGCTGCCCTGCGCGCTGCTGACCGACGAACCGCTGACGTTGCGCAATCTGCCGCGTCTGGCGGATATCGACGGGTTCCAGCACCTGCTCAACCAGTTCGGTATTTCGACCTCGATCGCGGGGGCTCGCCCTGAGGATTTCGGCCGGGTGATGACGCTGCAGGCAACGCGGCTGACATCGACCGTCGCGCCCTACGATCTGGTGCGCAAGATGCGCGCGTCGATCCTCGTGCTCGGCCCGATGCTGGCGCGTGCGGGCGAAGCGACGGTGTCGCTGCCCGGCGGCTGCGCCATCGGCAACCGACCGATCGACCTGCACCTCAAGGTACTCGAAGCACTGGGCGCGACAATCGAGATGGCGGCGGGTTACGTGCGCGCGATCGCACCGGACGGCGGGCTCCCGGGCGGGCGCTATTCGTTCCCGGTGGTCTCGGTCGGCGCGACCGAGAACGCGCTGATGACCGCCGTGCTGTGCAAGGGCAAATCGACGCTGCACAACGCTGCGCGCGAGCCGGAAATTGTCGATCTGTGCAACCTGCTGGTGGCAATGGGCGCGCAGATCGAGGGTATCGGTACCTCGGACATCACAATCCACGGCGTCGACCGGCTGCACGGCGCGACCTACATGGTCATGCCCGACCGGATCGAGGCGGGATCCTATGCCTGTGCCGCGGCGATCACCGGCGGTGAAGTGACGCTGACCGGTGCGCGGATCGAGGACATGGAAGCGACCGTGCAGGCGCTGCGCGACGCGGGCGTCTTGGTCGAGCCACGCAAGGGCGGGCTTTATGTTGCTGCGGACGGGCCGATCAAGCCGGTGACGATCTCGACCGCGCCCTATCCCGGGTTCGCGACCGACATGCAGGCCCAGCTGATGGCGATGCTGTGCCTGGCCAAGGGATCGTCGGTGCTGACCGAGACGATCTTCGAGAACCGCTACATGCATGTGCCCGAGCTCAACCGCATGGGCGCGCATATCGAGACCAAGGGCCGTACGGCGGTTGTCCATGGCGTGGACGGGCTGACCGGAGCCGAGGTCATGGCGACCGACTTGCGCGCTTCGATGAGCCTGGTGATCGCTGGGCTTGCGGCGCAGGGTGAGACGCAGGTCCACCGGCTCTATCACCTCGATCGCGGGTATGAGCGGCTGGAAGAGAAGCTGTCGCTGCTGGGTGCCGATATCGAGCGCGTCGGCGGGGATTGAGCGGGTCTGTCGCCCGATTACGTCTGCACAAATCCAGAATGACGTCGCCCCGGGCTTGACCCGGGGTGAGGCTTTGTTCCCCGGCGCCAAGGTAGCCTCACCCCGGATCAAGTCCGGGGCGACGAATACTTCGGTTGATTTGTCGAACGGTGGGCTGGCGCTAGTCCAGATTGACCTTGCCGCGCCCCGCTTTGACGGTGCCGCGGATCTTCTTGCCTGCCAGACGCTGGACCTTGCCGACGCGGTTGAGGCGGGATTTGGCGCGTTTGGCGGGGAGGTTCATCGCGTCGCGCAGGAGGTCTGACAGGCGTTTGCGGGCGTCTTCGCGGTTCTGTTCCTGCGTGCGGTAGCTGCGCGCGGTAAGGACGATCTCGCCCTTGGCGGTCAGCTTTGACCCGGCGAGCTCCTTGAGCCGGTGGAACACCGGCGGCGGCAGGCGCAGCGCGAAGACATCGAGCCGAATCTGGACGGCGGTGGCGACCTTGTTGACGTTCTGACCGCCGGGTCCGGCTGACGCGATGAAGCTTTCCTCGACCAGCGTGAGCGCGTGCGCGACAAGCTCGTCGGGGGTCATTGCTATGCGTCTTCGTCGGGCGAAAGCTGCGCTTGTCCTTCGACAGGCTCAGGATGGGCGGGGTTGGTTGGTTCGACGATCTCGGGCGCGGCGAAGGGTTCGAGTTCTTCGCGCTCGAAGCCGGGGACGTCGAAGCCCAGGGCATCGAAATCGATCGGCAGTGGGGCGATCGCGGAGATGGGCGGCTTGCCGGTGCGCTGGATGGTGATCGCGGCGGCGTGGAGCATGGTGCGGCGCGCGCCCTTCCCGTCGCCGTAAATCGGATCGCCGAGCAGCGCGAAGCCGAGGCCTGCGAGCGCGTGGATGCGGATCTGGTGGGTGCGGCCGGTTTCGGGGCGGAATTCGACCATGGTCAGGCCGGGCTTGCGGTCGATCACCTTCCAGTGGGTGACGGCGGGCTTGCCCTTCTTGGCGGCAATCATCCGCCAGCCGTTTTCCGCCGAACTGATCTTGGTCAGCGAGAAATCGATCGTGCCCTGCTTGCCAGCGACCTCGCCTGCGACGACGCCGAGGTAGACCTTGGCCACTTCGCGCGCTTCGAAGGCGGCGGAGAAGCGCTTGAGCGCCTTGGGATTGCGCGCGAGCAGCAAGCAGCCCGAGGTGTCGCGATCGAGGCGGTGCACCGGGAACGGTTCGCGCTGGAAGCCGAAGCGCAGGGCGTCCAGATAGTCCTCGAGCGCGGGTCCGCCAGCGCGCGGGCGGTCGAGCGGGAGCCCGGCGGGCTTGTCGATGACCAGCGCTTCGCCGTCTTCGAACAATATGGAAAAATCGATCATGCTACGGCCTTTGCTATACGCCGGAGCGCTTCGGTAAGTTTGGCTTCGTCGGCGGCAAAGCTGATGCGGAAGCCGTCACGTCCGCCGAAGGCCGAGGCGGGGACGACCGCGACGCCGCTTTCGAGGAGGTGGAGGCACAGCGCCTCGTCATCGCCGAAGCGGTCCATCAAGGGTGCGGCGTCGATCATGCAGTAGAACGCGCCGTCGGGTACGGGTGTGCTGAGGCCGGGGATCGCGTTGAGTGCGGCGACGACCATGTCTCGGCGCGCGCGGAACCGTTCGCGCCAATCGTTGAGGAAGTCCTGCGGACCGGTGAACGCGGCGACGGCAGCGGCCTGGCTGATCGAGGCGGCGTTGCCCGAGGAGTGCGACTGGAGGCGGCCCATCGCGCCAATCAGCCAAGCGGGGCCTGCCGAAACGCCGATGCGGAAGCCGGTCATCGCGTGGCTTTTCGACACGCCCGAGACGGTGAGGATGCGGTCGGCAAGGTCGGGGCACTCGACGGCGAGCGTGGCGTGGATGCCCTCGCCATAGCGCAGAGGGGCGTAGATATCGTCGCTCATCACCAGCACGCGCGGGTGGCGGCGGAGGACTTCGCCAAGCGCGCGCAATTCGGCGGCGGGGTAAGTTGCGCCGGTGGGGTTGCCGGGGCTGTTGAGCAGGAGCCAGCGCGTGGCGGGCGTGATCGCGGCTTCGAGCTGGGCGGGCGTGATGCGGAAACCGCCCGCTGCGGTGGTCGGCAAGTCCACGACGCTGGCTCCGGCGAAGCGGACGATTTCGGGATAGCTGACCCACCACGGGGACGGGATCAGCACTTCGTCCGACGGATCGAGCGTTGCCAGCAGTGCGTGGAAGATCGCCTGCTTGCCGCCTGCGCTGACGATGATCTGCGAGGGCGGCACGTCGATGCCCAGGTCGCGCTTGAAGTGCAGCGCGGCGGCTTCGCGCAGGGCGGCCGTGCCGACGACGGCGGTGTATTTGGTGTCGCCGGCGTCGAGCGCGTCCTTGGCTGCCTGGATCACGTGGGCGGGCGTGGCGAAGTCGGGCTCACCCACCGAGAGCGAAATCACGTCGCGGCCTTCGGCGCGCAGCTGGATCGCGCGGTCGGTGATCGCGGTGGTGCGCGAGGGGGCAATGCGGGACAGTGCCCCTGACAACTTATCGGATGAGAGCATATCAGGCACCGAGCAGGCGTGCGGGGATCAGGCCGCGCAGGGCGTTGCCGACGAGGAAGCCGCCGGACAGATCATCGAGCGTGAGATCGGCTTCGGTGGCGCGGCCCGCGTCGAGCAGGCTGCGGCGCAGGACGCCGGGGAGCAAACCGAGATCGGCACGCGGGGTAAGCAGGGTGCCATCGCGCTCGACGAACACGTTGGTGAACGTACCTTCGGTGATCAGGCCGTCGTCGCGCAGGAACAGAGCCTCCCCAGCGCCTGCCTTGCGCGCGGCGGCGAGGCCGGCTTCGTAAAAGGCGCGGTCGGTGGTCTTGTGGCGCAGACGCCAGTCCCCGTCGGACACCGGCAGCGGCAGGACGGCGCAGGTGATCGTTTCCATCGGCGCGGGCAAGGCCGAGGCTTCGAGCGCGTGTGCGCCTCCCTTCGAGGCGACGAGACGCACTTTCGACGGGGCTTCGAGATCGAAGCACAGCGCGTGGATGGCGTTGCGGATGGCGTGGCGATCGAAGCTGAAGCCGAGAGCCAGCGCGCTCGCCTTCATGCGTTCAAGGTGCAGTTCGAGCAGTTCGATGCCTTTGGCGGGATCGAAGGCCATCGTCTCGATCAGGTCTGCATGGCCAGCGGTCAGACGCAAGAAATTCCCCTTCACCACGCATTCGCGCCATTCGCCGATCATGACAGAGTCGGCGACGACTGCCGAGCCTACGCCCATGACCGCGCGACCGCCGGTTGCCCCCGGATGATCGCTGCTGAGCCGCACCGTGCGGATTGCCACATTGAAGGCGGCATCGCCAGAGGGGTCTATCCGTCCGATCGAACCACAGTAGACCCCGCGCGCATCGCGCTCGGCGCGGTCGATGATTTCCATCGCGCGGATCTTGGGCGCGCCGGTGATCGAGCCGCAGGGGAAGATGGCGCGCAAGAGGCTGCGGACGTCCTCGCCGGGGGCAAGCTGGGCGCGGACAGTCGTGACCATCTGGTGGACGGTCGGGTAGCTTTCGATCGCAAAGGGGGCCTCGACCTTGACGGTGCCTGCCTGGCTGACGCGCGAGAGGTCGTTGCGCATCAGATCGACGATCATCAGGTTTTCGGCGCGGTCCTTGACGCTGGCGGATAGCTCCGCCTTGAAACGCGCGTCCTCTTCGGGCGTTGCCCCGCGCGGTGCCGTGCCCTTCATCGGGCGGACGCGTGCCTGTCCACCTGCCAGCTTGAAGAACAGTTCGGGCGAGAACGAGAGGTGCCAGTGCGCGCCGTCCCAGATTATCCCACCATATCCCGCGCGCGCATCGCGGCGGATATCGGCATAGATCGCCAACGGATCGCCGTCCCATGTGCCCGCCAGCGGGAAAGTGAGGTTGGCCTGGTAGATGTCGCCCGCACGGATGGCTTCCTGCACGACACCGAAGGCACGGGCGTAGCCGCCTGCTGACAGCGATGCCCCCAACGGGCCGAGGCGACCGGGGCCGGTGATC
Source organism: Novosphingobium hassiacum (assembly GCF_014196055.1). GTDB lineage: Bacteria > Pseudomonadota > Alphaproteobacteria > Sphingomonadales > Sphingomonadaceae > Novosphingobium > Novosphingobium hassiacum. The sequence continues at coordinate 489,609 of NZ_JACICY010000002.1, read as the reverse complement.
TGGCGCGCCAGCCAGCGTTCGACTTCTTCGCTGGGCATGCGGGTGACCTTGGCGAAACGCGCGAACCAGATGAGCGGGCCGGTCGCACCGGTGCGCGCTGCCGCGAGGGGTGCAAGGCGCGGCTCGAGCGCGAGGCCTGCCTCATAGGCGAAATAGCCTGCCCAATCGCCCGGCGTCGCTGCGATCTGCGCGAGCGCGGCTTCGACATCATCGGGCCTACGCGCGACGATCACTTCGACCGGCTGCTCGTAGAGCCGCGCGTCGCTGGCGCCCTCGCTGCGGGCATCGTCGAGGAGGATGAAAGGGGCGCGGGTCATGGGCTTGGACGGCGCTCTAGCCGTTCCGCGTTGCGGATGCAAAAACCCCTCGCAAGCGCGCCGGTTGCGTCTTACTCATCAGGCAAACGGATGGGACACACGGCATGGATGACATCTACCTCGGTCTGGCTTCCAATGGTGAGCGGCAAGTGCTGCGGCTGGGCCGCGCCAACCGCCACGGGCTGATCGCGGGGGCCACCGGGACCGGCAAGACGGTGACGCTGCAGGGCATTGCCGAGCAATTTTCGAGCCGTGGCGTACCGGTGTTCATGGCCGATGTGAAAGGCGACCTTGCGGGCATTTCGATGCCCGGCAGCCCGACGTTCAAGCATGCCGCATCGCTGGAATCGCGGGCGAAGGAACTGGGCATCACCGACTATGCCTATTCCGACAATCCGGCGGTGTTCTGGGACCTCTATGGCGAAAACGGCCACCCGATCCGCACGACGATATCCGAAATGGGGCCGCTGCTGCTGGCACGGCTGATGGGGCTGAACGACACGCAGGAAGGCGTGCTCAACATCGCGTTCCGTTATGCCGATGATAACGGCCTGCTGCTGATCGACCTGCCCGACCTGCAATCGGTGTTGATGGCCTGCGCCGAGAATGCCAGCGAACTTTCTGGCAAGTACGGCAATGTGTCCAAGGCCAGCGTGGGCACGATCCAGCGGCAATTATTGGCATTCGAAAGCCAGGGCGCGGACCGCTTTTTCGGCGAGCCTGCGTTCGAGATCAACGACTTCCTGAAGGTGGACGATCAGGGCCGCGGCATGGTCAATGTACTGGCCGCCGAGAAGCTGATGCAGAGCCCGAAGCTCTACGCCACGTTCCTGCTGTGGCTGCTGTCCGAACTGTTCGAGGCGCTGCCCGAAGTCGGCGATCCCGAAAAGCCGATCCTGGTGTTCTTCTTCGACGAGGCGCACCTGCTGTTCGAGGCTGCGCCCGATGCGCTGATGGACAAGGTGGAACAGGTCGTGCGTCTGATCCGGTCGAAGGGCGTCGGCGTGTTCTTCATCTCGCAGAACCCGATCGACATTCCGGAGAAGATCGCGGGCCAGTTGGGCAATCGCGTGCAGCACGCCCTGCGCGCGTTCACGCCGCGCGATCAGCGTGCGATCAAGGCGGCGGCTGAGACGTTCCGGATCAACAAGGATCTCGATGTCGAAACGGTCATTACCGAACTGAAGGTGGGCGAGGCGCTGGTGTCGACACTGAACGAGGATGGCTCACCCTCGGTCGTGCAGCGCACACTGATCGCGCCGCCGCGTTCGCGGCTGGGTCCGCTCAGCCCCAAGGAACGCGCAATCATCCAGTCGATCAGCCCGTTCGAGGGCAAGTACGATACCGCTGTGAACCGCGAATCCGCGTCCGAGGTGCTGGCGCAGAAGGCATCGGATGCAGCGGCTGCCGCGCAGCAGGTCGAGGAGGAAGGCGAGGAAGCGCAGCGGGCCTCGCCGCGTCAATCGCCTTCAATGTGGGAGCGTGCCGGCAAGGCTGCTGCGGGTGCGGTGGCGTCTTCGGCAGGGGCGGTGATCGCGGCGAAGATCACGGGCAAGAAATCGCGCGCCGCGCCGATGGCGTCGGGTGTAACTGCCGTTGTGGGCACGATTGCCACGTCGATCGGCGGCGCGGCCTTCGGGCGCTTTGCGCGCGGGATCATGGGCGGGTTGTTGCGGTAACCGTAAGCCCCCTCCTCTTCAGAGGAGGGGGTTGGGGGTGGTGTTTCGCCACCTGACCCGAAGTCGCTTCGCGAGCGATGCTTCCAGCATCGCCACCACCCCTAACCCCTCCTCTGAAGAGGAGGGGGATTCAACAGGGCATTACTTCTTCTTCGCAGCGAGCCAGTCGGTCAGGCCCTTGACGAACAGCGGGCGGGCCTTGGCGCGCTCGGTGAGGCCGCCGATGACGCGGTCTACCGGGCGTGATGCTTCGGCAGGGACGCTGGCCTTGAACGTCTGCAGCTTGGCGATCATGGCTGGATCGGTCGAGCTGTTGGCGAGGCTGGCAATGAAGGTCACGCGGCTTTGGGCGTCGACGAGGGCTTCGATCCGTGCGCGGTTGGCGAGCGCGAAGTCGTAGGTTTCATCGGCGTGCAGCCCTGCCGACGCGACGATCATGGCCGCGCTGGTGGTCTTGCCCGGTGCGTCGGTCAGCGCGAGATCGCGCGCCGCCTTGGCAAGGGCAGCATCGGAGGGACGGCCGAGCAGCGTGTAGAGGTATTGGCGTTCGACCGCGCTGGTGGACGCTGCCGCCATCGTCCGGATCGCGTCCCAATCGGCCTTGGTCGCGTTGCGCGCGACGATGTTGAGCCAGGTGGTCTTGAGCGGGCCGTCCATCGCCTTGGGGTTGGCCGAGAGCGCCGTGAAGCGACGACGCGCCTCAGCCACGACATCGGGATCGCCCATCGTGCCGAAGCCGCTGATCAGCGTCGCGCGCAGATCGGCGTTGGGCAGGCTCTCGCCCGCCTTTGGCTCGAAGCCCAGCGACATCAGGCGCGGCTTGAACGTGCCTGAAACGCGGGTGAGTAGCTTGGCCTGCGCCGCCGGTTCCTTTTCTAGCGTACGCCATGCGCCGACATATTCGCCGAATGCCGTTCCGGTGACGATCGGGTTGGCGTTGCCCGGGACCGCAGCGAGCAGATCGAACGCGGGAGCCAGCGGCTGGTAGCCGCGGGTCGAAAGCTCCATGTTGTCCTGGATCAGACCCGTCTGGTCGACCGGCTGAAGCGTCGGCATCGCGGCGGTCAGCTTGGCGAGCATCGCGGGCGTATAGAGCGAGCGGTAGTAGCCGAGCTGGCCCGAATTGATCACGACCGGGCCGCAACCCTTGACCGTGACCGTGCCCTTGCCGCCTTCGAGGATGGTGCGAACGGGTTCGCCACCAGCCGAGACCAGCAGCGGGACCTTCCACATCGTCGGCTTGGCGGCGACTTCGTCCTTGCGGTCGATGCTGAATTCGCCCTGCTGCAGCGAGACGGTCGAGACGCCCTTCTTGCAGGTGAGGCCGGTGACCTTGACCAGCGGGATGCCCGGCTTGGTGGTGAAATCGGTGGCGATCGAGGTCAGGCCCGGCGCACCGGCCTTTTCGACCGCCTGCCACAGGTCCTTCGACCGCGTATTGCCGAATTTGTGGTCGCGCATGTAGTTGCGCAGCCCGTCGCGCCAGACGCTCTCACCCGCGTAGGCTTCGAGCATCGAAATGACCGCCTCGCCCTTCTGATAGGTGATCGCGTCGAAGGCCTGGTTGGTCTCGTCGACCGTCTTGATTTCCTGCACGATCGGGTGCGTGGTCTTGAAGCCATCGAGGTTCATCGCCTGTTCGCGGCCATCGACGCGGTTGAGCAGCGGGAACCAGTCGGGGTGGAAGTGCGCGGTGGCCTTGGTTTCCATCCAGCTGGCGAAACCTTCGTTCAGCCATAGGTCTTCCCACCACGCCATGGTGACGAGGTTGCCGAACCACTGGTGCGCCACTTCGTGGGCCTGCGTGGTGACGATGTTCTGACGCGCAGCCGCGCTGGTGATGGCGGGATCGTCGAGCAGGATGCGCTCGAACGTGAGGATCGCGCCCCAGTTCTCCATGGCCGAGAAGAACTGCGACTGGCCAGGTGCTGCGATGTTGTCGATCTTGGGCAGCGGATAGGGCTGGCCGAAGTATTCGGCGTAGAACGGGATCAGCGGGGCGAGTTCGTTAAGCGCGAAGCGGCCCTGTTCGCCACTGCCCTTAGGGCTGACGATGCCTGCCTGGACGCCGGGTGCGGCTTCCTTGGACAGACGCTCCCAATCGCCGACGCCGAAGAACAGCAGGTACGACGACATTTTCTGGCTGGTGCCGAAAGTGACGCGCTTGAGGCCCTTGCCGAGGTCCTCTTCCTTGGCGACCGGCATGTTGCTGACGGCCATCTGAGTGGAAGGGACGACTGCCGAGAGGTCGAATGTGGCCTTGTAGATCGGTTCGTCGAACATCGGGGCAAAGCGGCGCGCATCGGGCGCTTCGAACTGGGTGAACAGGCCCCGCGTTTCCTTGCCGGTGACCTTGTCAGGGTAATCGAGCGCGAACAGGCCGTTGGCCTGGGTGTTGATCACGCCGGTGTAGACGGTGTCGAGCCGATACTTGCCCGGCGCCAGAGGTTGCGCGGCAGTGAACTTCGCGGTCTGGCTGGCGGGGTCCATCGTGATGGTGATCGGCATGGCCGCGCCGCCTGCGGGTGTCAGCGTGGCCGACGAAATCTTGAGATCGAGCGCGTGGAGCGTCAGGAACGGAGTCGCCTCGGTTACTTCGAGATCGACCGACGACGTACCCGAGAACGTCAGGTTCTTCGCATCGGGCGTAACCGAGATGGTGTAGTGCGACGGGTGCGCGACGCGGGGGAGGTCGGTGTGGACGCCGGCGGCTGCCGAAGGGTTGGCCGGAGCTTGTTGCGCAACGGCCGGGATGGCGGCGGTGGCAACGGACAGCGCAATCGCTGATACAAATGAAATGGTACGCATGCTGAAACGAACTCCCCGGCGCAATCAAGTTTGGTTGCACTAGCAACCGGTCCACGGCTTCGCGAGTCCTTTCGACGAACGGCTAATCCGTGACGATCAGCGTCGTTGACTAAGATTCGGCGCGTGACTGGGTGGTTAACCGACCGGCAGGCTTATGGTTGCAGTCAGCCCGACGATTGCGCCGGTCGGCCCGCGCCGATTGGCGAGCGTCAGGGTACCGCCGTGCTGGTCGGCGATGGCGCGCGCGAGCGTGAGGCCGAGGCCGGTGCCGCCGGTGCTGGAGTTGCGCGAGGCTTCGAGGCGGGTGAACGGCTCCATCATCCGCGCGATGTCGCCTTCGGGAATGCCGGGGCCGTCGTCGTCGATGCGCAGGACCGCGTTGCGGCCTTCGCGTTTGAGCGAGATGCGGGCGCGATTGCCATAGCGCAGCGCGTTGGAGACGAGGTTGCGGAGCGCGCGGCGCAGCCAGGTGGCGCGGATCGACACGACGACGCGGTCAGTCTCACCGAGTTCCACCGCCTCGCCCATGTCCTCGAATTCGCCGATCACGTCGGCGACGAGCGCGGAGAGTTCGTTGGGCTCGAGCGGATCGGAGGGCCGGCCGACGCGGGCGAGCGAGAGGATATCGTCGAGCGAGCGATTGATGTCCTCGATCGTCGCGGCCATGCGCCCGCGCTCGACATCATCCTCGACCGCCTCGATGCGCACGCGCAGAGCGGCGAGCGGGGTCTTGAGATCGTGCCCGATCGCGCCGAGCATGACGTCCTTTTCATCGAGCATGGCGGCGATGCGCGCTTCCATCGCGTTGTGCGCGACGATCAGGCCGCGGATGTCCTCCGGGCCTTCGGGCTCGAGTTGGCCATCGATGGTGCGGTTGCCCGCGAAGTCCTCGACCCGGCGGGTCAGCGCCTTCAACGGTCTGCCGATGCGCCGCAGGATCAGCGCCATCGCGCCGACCAGCACGAAGTAGAGAACGATGGTCTGTCCGACCAGCGGCGCGAGCACGCGCATCTCGCCGCCTTCGCTGAATACGCGCGTCGACACCCATTCGCCCGAGCTTTGCCGCACCGACGCGATTACCAGCCGGGGCATAGGCTCGTCGGAAAGCACCGCGAGTTCGCGGCGGTGGCGCTTCATGAAGCCGAGGCTGAGCGGATCGTGCAGCGGATTGCGTTCGAACACGATCACTTCGTTCGCGTCAAATCCCTGCGCCGTAAGGACCTCGGCTAACTCATGCTCGACGTGCTCCAGTCGGCGTTCACCCTCGCGCCGGGGAGAAACGTCGCTTCGGTTGAGTCGGAAGGGGGGCGGGCTGCGGTCGGCATCGTCGCTACGGCGTTCGCGGCGCATTTCGGCGCGGCGACTTTCAGGTGGCGGACCAAGCAGGCGGAATGCAGCGGAGCTAACGAGCTGCGATTCGCGGCGCTGGCTCTGTTCCTTCCAGATCAGCACGGCCGAAATGGTCTGCGCGACGAGCAGCGCGAGCGCGATCGACAGCAGGACTTGGCCCTGAAGGCTGCGTGGCCAGAGCTTGAGGTGGAAGTTGCGCAAGCCGCTCACGCCTCGGTGGTCGTTGGCGGGCGCTTGCGCACTTCGGTAGCGAGCATGTAGCCGCCGCCCCACACGGTCTGGACCAATTGCGGGTTGCGACTGTCCACCTCGATCTTGCGGCGCAGGCGTGAAATCTGGTTGTCGATCGCGCGGTCGAACAGATGCGCCTCGCGGCCCTGGACCATATCGAGCAACCGGTCACGATCGAGCACCTGGCGGGGGTGATCGAGGAAGGCCATCAGCAGTCGGAATTCTGCAGACGATATGGCCACGACCGCGCCTTCGGCATCGACCAGCCGACGCTTCAACGGATCGAGCCGCCAACCTTCGAATTCATAGATCACCGCATCGGCGATTTCGCTCGACTGCTTGGAAGCGCGCCGCAGGACCGAGCGGACGCGCGCGACGAGTTCGCGCGGGTCGAAGGGTTTGACGACGTAATCGTCAGCGCCGATCTCGAGACCGACGATGCGGTCGGTCGCTTCGCCCTTGGCGGTGATGAAGATGACCGGCAGGCGCTTGGCTTCGACCAGATGGCGGCACAGCGACAAGCCGTCCTCGCCCGGCATCATGATGTCGAGCAGGACGATGTCGCAGCCGACCTCCAGCAGGCGGCTGCGGGCCTCGGCTGCTGTGCCGGCCTGCGTCACGACAAACCCCTGACGGACAAGGTAGTCCGCCAGGGGTTCGCGCAGGGCCGGTTCGTCATCGACGAGGAGGACGCGGATCGGCGTGTCGTTCATGGCATTCAGTCTGCAGGAGGCGGGGGCGGAGGTCCATCACCCATTGCGCCCATGCCCCCGTGACCGCGCATGCCGCCCATCTTGCCCATCATCGACTTCATCGCGGCACGGCGCTCTTCAGCGGTGACGCTACCGTCCTTGTTGGCATCGGCCATGTCGAAGTGGGCCTTGGTCGCAGTATCGAATTCGGCGCGGGTGACGGTGCCGTCCTTGTTGGCATCGGCCATGGCCATCATATGCATGCCGCCGCCCATCATGCCGCGGTGACCGCCCTTGCCGTGGCCGCCCATGCGATCGCCGCGTTTGCCCTTTTCGGGGCCAGCCATGCCGTCAGGACCGGGCTTTGCAGCAAACTCCTGCTTGCTGAGCGAGCCATTCTTGTCAGTGTCGAGCTTGTCGAAGCGTTCGGCAGTCTTGGCCGCACGATCGGCAGAATCGAGCTTGCCGTCCTTGTTGACGTCCATCCGGGTCCACATTTGGTCGGACTTGGCCTTGGCCTCGGCCCAAGTGATGGTCTTGTCGCCGTTGGCGTCCATCTTCTGCGCTATGGCAGGCGTTGCGGCATAAAGCGCGACCGTTGCAGTCGCCATGACGGCGGCTGTAGCGGCGAGTTGGAACTTCTTCATGTGGTGTGCTCCCATGAGTCAAAAAAGGGAGGAACTGCGGCCGCCGCCCGAGATGCAAGGAGAGGGGGTAACCTTGCTCAGGAGGGGACTGGACGGGGGCGACCGCAGTTCCTGTGACACCTATCTAGGCGCGGGTTGTCGCGGGACTATGCCCGGAACACCGGTTTAGTGTCGCAATTTGTCGCGCCCGGGAGGTGCCGTTCACACCGCTGTCAGTCTGGCGCCATAATTGATCCAAGGCACTCGTCATTGCGAGCGGAGCAATGACGAGGCAGCGTAAATCACCCCATCGTGAAGGCGTTGAGCTTGTTGCCATCGGGATCGCGGAAATAGGCGGCGTAGAAGCCGCCACCGCGCACGCCGGGCGCACCTTCGTCGCTGCCGCCATTGGCGAGCGCGATTTCGTAGAGCTTGTCCACTTGCGCGTTGTCGCGGGCTTCGAGCGCGACCATCGTGCCGTTGCCGACGGTGGCGGGCTGCCCATCGAACGGCTTCATCGCGCCGATGCCGGCCCCGCCGCCGGGTTTGCCCCAGGCGATTCCGGTTTCGAACTCCATCATCCGGCCGGTGCCCAATTCGGCGGCGATCGCGTCATAAAACTTTGCCGCGCGCGCCAGATCGCTGGTGCCGACGGTTACGTATCCGATCATGGGTATCCTCCTTCAATCGATTCGACGCTAGAACATTATAAGAACATAGTTCCGCTCACAAGGGGGCGCAGGCGGCTTCCAACCAAGCCAGGTCATCACCGGCGAGCTGCGGGGCGAGCTTTGAGTGGACTTGCGCGTGGTAGCTGTCGAGCCACGCGCGTTCTTCCGGCAAGAGCAGCGCCTGATCGACAAGAGCCCGGTCGATCGGGGCGAAAGTGAGCGTTTCGAAGCCGAAGAACTCACCTTCCGCGCCGGGGATTTCGCGAGCCTCGACGAGGACGAGGTTCTCGATGCGGATCCCGTATGCGCCGGTCTTGTAGTAGCCCGGCTCGTTCGACAGGATCATGCCGGCGAACAGTTCCTGACCGGTTCCGGCCTGCCCCCCCGCCGATTTGGCGATGCGCTGCGGACCTTCGTGGACGGCGAGGAAGCTGCCGACGCCGTGGCCCGTGCCATGGGCGTAATCGAGCCCAGCCTGCCACAAATACTGACGCGCGAAACTGTCGAGCTGGCTGCCTGCGGTACCTTTGGGGAAGACTGCGCGCGCGAGTGCGATGTGGCCTTTGAGCACGCGGGTGAAGCGGTCCTTTACTTCGGCGGGTGGGGCGTCAGGGCCAATCCATACGGTGCGGGTGATGTCGGTGGTGCCATCGACATACTGGCCGCCCGAATCGACGAGGTAGACGCTGTTTGGTTCGAGCGTGCGGCTTGTCTCTTCACTCACGCGGTAATGGACGACTGCGCCGTGGGGGCCTGCGCCGGAAATGGTGTCGAACGACAGGTCTTTCAGCAGCCCGCCTTCGGCGCGGAAGGCCTGGAGGCGGTCGGCGGCGGAGAGTTCGGTGACCTCGCCCTTGGGTGCTTCATCTCCGATCCAACGCAGGAAACGCGCGATGGCCGCGCCGTCACGGGCCTGCGCGGCACGGTGGCCTGCCTGTTCGACCGGGTTCTTGATCGCCTTTGGCAGGACGACCGGGTCGGTCAGCGGGACGATCTTTGCCCCTGCGCTTTCGAGCGCCTGGAAGATCGCAGCGACCGCGCGTTCGGGATCGACCGCGACCTTTTTGCCCTGCATCGCCCGCAGCGCGGGCACGAAGGCATCGCGGGGCTGGATGCGGACGGCGTTGCCCAAATGGGCGGTCAGGTCTGGCGTGACCTTTTCGGGCGCGATGAACAGGTCGGCGGTGCCATCGGCGTGAGCGATGACGAACGACAGCGCGACCGGGGTACGATCGACGTCCGCGCCCCGGATGTTGAGCAGCCACGCGACCGAATCGAGCGCGGTAACGACCGCAGCGTCGAGGCCCTTGGCGCTGAGCCATTCGGCGACATCGGCGCGCTTTTCGTTTGCAGACTTGCCGGCGTGCGCATCAGCATGGGGCACGGCGGGGGCGAGCGAGGGTGCGGGCTGGTCCTGCCACACCGCGTCCACCGGGTTGCTGGCGACGGGCACGAGCGTGGCTTCGCGTTGTGCGAGCGCCTGCGCGACGCCATCGGCCCAGCCCTTGGCGTGGAGCCAGGCGTCGTAGCCGATCTTTCCACCCCGCGGTGCGTGTTGGCCAAGCCATGCGGCAATGCTGGTCTGCGGAACCTGCTCGTAGGACCACAGCTTGCCGTCCACCTGATCGCGGACCTGCAACGTGTAGCGTCCGTCAACGAATATCGCGGCTTCGTTTGCCAGCACGACGGCGGTGCCTGCCGAGCCGCCAAAGCCGGTCAGCCATTCGAGGCGTTGGGCATAGGCGCCAACGTATTCGCTCATATGTTCGTCTGAAATGGGGATGACGAAGCCGTCGAGGCCGTCCTTGGCCAATTGCTTGCGCAGGGCGTCTAGGCGGGCTTCATGCGTGTGCATCAACATGGGGACTTGTCCTGAACTGTGTCGGCCCGCCTTGCGGGCACCATGCATGCACCATAGATGGCAGGGATGACACTTGCCACACCTCCCGTCGCCCCCAAGCAACCACACAGCTTTACGCACCACGGCCTGACCGTGAGCGACGAATACGCGTGGTTGCGCGATCCGGGCTATCCCGAAGTGACCGACAAGGCAGTGCTGGCACATCTGGAGGCCGAGAACGCGTGGTTCCATTCGCGCATGGACGCACGCAAGCCGGTGATCGACGCGCTGTTCACCGAGATGCGCGGGCGGATCAAGGAGGCCGACAAGTCGGTCCCGCAGAAGGACGGCAACTGGCTGTACTGGATCGAGTACGAAGAAGGTGCCGAGTACAAGAAGTGGTGGCGCAGGCCGGTGGGCTCTGCCGACGATGGCAGCGCGGATGAACTGATCCTCGACGAGGTCGCGCTGGCGGACGGCGTTGAGTACTTCCGGCTGGGCGCGATCTCGGTCTCGTCAGACGGCACGATGCTGGCGTGGGCGGTGGATGACAACGGGTCTGAACGCTTCACCGCGCGGATCAAGGTGATCGCGACCGGCGAAGTTCTGGCCGACGAGATTCCGGGCACGCTCTCGGGGCTGATCTGGGTCGCGGGCGATACGGGCCTCGTCTATTCGCTAGCGAACGAAAATTGGCGGACCGACAATGCGCGGCTGCACTGGATCGGCCAGCCGATCGAGAGTGACGTCGAGCTGTATCACGAGGATGACGAGGGCTTCCGCGTCGGCGCGGCGCTTTCGGCCAACGAGAAGTGGCTGATCATTGCGACCGGCGATCATGAAACCGGCGAGACGCGGCTGGTGCCGACGAGCGATCCGCTGGCCACACCGATTCTGGTCAAGCCGCGCGAGAAGGGTGTGGAGTACGAGGTGGATGAGCGCGATGGCGTGCTTTTCATCCACACCAACGATGCCCACGAGAACTTCCGCCTCGCCACCGCGCCGTTGTCTAGCCCCGGCGAATGGACCACGCTGATCGAAGGTTCGGACGACTTCTACCTGACCGGGTTCGAGCTGTTCCGCGATTTCTATGTGGTCGAGGGCCGGGTGCGCGGATTGGATCGCATCGAGATCCGTTACTACGACGATCCCGCGCGGATCGAGCCGATCGAGTTTCCCGAGGCGAGCTATGAGGCGTCGCTGGGCGACAATCCCGAATGGGACATGACGGTGCTGCGCGTCGGCTATGAATCGATGGTCAGCCCGGCATCTTCGTACGATTACGACGTGGCGACGCGGAGCCTGAACCTGCTCAAAGTGCAGGAAATCCCGAGCGGCTACGATGCTTCGTTGTACGAGACTGCGCGGCTGGAGATTGCGGCGCGCGATGGCACGCTGGTGCCGGTGTCGGTGGTGTGGCGCAAGGATCGTGCTGCCGGTGGGCCGCTGCATCTCTATGGCTATGGCGCGTATGGCATCGCCATCGGGCCGGGGTTCTCGACCACGCGGCTGAGCTTGGTCAATCGCGGTTTTGCCTACGCCATCGCGCATATTCGCGGCGGCGATGACATGGGTCGCGCCTGGTACAAGGCGGGCAAGCTGGAGGCGCGGACCAACACGTTCAACGATTTTGTGGATGTGGCGCGCGGGTTGATCGAGCGCGGGTTCACGCAGGAAGGCAAGATCAGCATTTCGGGCGGATCGGCGGGCGGCGAACTGATGGGCGCGGTGATCAATTCGGACCCTGATCTGTGGGGCGCGGTCGTGGCGCATGTGCCGTTCGTGGACGTCTTGGCGACGATGCTCGATGCCGACCTGCCGCTGACGCCGGGCGAGTGGCCCGAATGGGGAAATCCCATCGAGGACCGCGCGGCGTTCGAGCTGATCCGGTCGTACTCGCCCTACGATCAGGTGCGCGCACAAGCCTATCCGCCGCTGATGGTGACGGCGGGGCTGAACGATCCGCGCGTGACTTATTGGGAGCCGGCCAAATGGGTCGCCAAGCTGCGCGAGTTCAAGACCGACGGCAACGAGCTGATCCTCAAGACCAACATGGGTGCAGGCCACGGCGGCAAATCGGGCCGGTTCGAGAGTTTGAAGGAAACCGCCGAGGAGTTCGCGTTCATCCTGTGGCAGCTGGGTGTGGAAGACGGCCTGCCGACGAAGTCTGACTGACTGCAGGCTCCCCGCCCGCTTGCGGGAGGGGCTGGGGGGGGGCATGTTGATGATCATGATCGCTGCAAATCCCGCTAAAGAACAGGCCCACCCCCGACCCCTCCCGCAGGCGGGAGGGGAGAATTGGTGGAACGACCTCCCGCAGGCGGGAGGGGGGAAATGGTGGAGCGACCTCCCGCACGCGGGAGGGCCGAAGTGGTGACCAACCGCCACGCCCTGACCTTCACCGCAGCGCCGGAGCACATCGACGAGCTGGGCCACGTCAACAACGCCGTGTGGCTGCAGTGGGTGCAGGACATCGCGGTGGCGCACTGGGATGCCGTGGCGAGCGACGCGCACAAGGCGGCCTACGTCTGGGTCGTAACGCGGCACGAGATCGATTATCGGGGGAATATCGGCTTGGGGCAGAGCGTACGCGCCGAGACGTTCATCCCCGAAGCGCCGACCGGCGCGCGGTTCGACCGGCGGGTGGATTTCACCAACGATGCGGGCAAGGTGATCGTGTCTGCGCGCACGACGTGGGCGTTGCTAGATCGCGCCAGTGGGCGCTTGCTGCGCGTGCCCAAGGACGTTGCCGCGCCGTTCTTGCCTTAGGCGACGGCGCGTCCGTGCACGTCGAACCCGGTGACGCGCTCTTTCATCGTACGATTGCGACCGAGGCGCTTGGCTTCGTAGAGCAGGCGATCGCAGCGGGCGTAGAGTGTGGCGAATTCGATCTGGAGCGTGCCGCCGGTGTCATGCTCGACCAGCCCCATGCTGGCGGTGACGAGGCGATCAAGCCCCGGCACTTCGGCGGCGACGCGGGTACTGATCGCGCGGCGGCAGCATTCTGCGCGTGCGACGCTGCCGGGCCCGCGCAGGAGCAGGATGAACTCCTCGCCGCCCATGCGGATCGCCTTGGTGTCGCGATCGTCGATCAGTGCCCTGGCCGCTGCGCGCAGTACCGTGTCACCGACCGCGTGGCCGTGCGTATCGTTGACATGCTTGAACAGGTCGAGGTCCATCACCGCCATCGTGCGGAAGCCGCGCAGGAACAGGTCGTCGAAGCGCCCTTCGATCGAGCGGCGGTTGCGCAGACCGGTCAGCGGATCGCGGTCGGCGACGCCTTCGAGCTCGATCGCACGTGCGGTGGCGTCGTCGCGCTCCTGCCTCACGTCGACGAACCGGCTGACAATGCCAAGCGCAGTGACCAGGACCTCGAATGCGAGAGCGAGCTGGTAAAGTACGATCGCTTCGGTCGGGTGGAGCGAAGGGATCAGGTAGGCGGCGATGCGGTATGTGCCGCTCACCATAATCGGCGTCCAGCCGATGATCTGGAAACGGACGACCCGGCTGCCCCGGCGCCATGCGTCAATTATGATTGCCGCGATCACGCCGATCGTGGCGCCCACGGCTATGTGCATTGCAGGCGCCGAAAGCGGGCGCAGCAATTCCGCCGGAACACACGACAAGGCACCCACGAGAACGATGACTGGCGCTAGCGATCTGCCCGCACGGCGCAATCGCGGGTCGCTCTTGTCCGGCTCAAGAAACGTGGTTGCAAACATGAGCGCAGCGCCGGCCATCACCGCGAACGCCATGTTCGATAACTGCCATTCGGTCATCAGACCAGGTTCGACGATCAGATGCACGAACCCGGTGGCAAAAGCCGCCTGGACCAGCATCGCTGCCACCATCAAGAGATGCCAGAGCACGTAGCGTTCGGGCAGGGCGGAATAGAACGCGGTGTTGATGAACAGCGGTACGAGCAGCATCCCGCAGATTGCTGCCATGGCGACGATCCGGCCCATCGGCCAGCCGGTACCGTGCGGAGCGGGATCCAGCGTCATCTCGCTAAGCATCGTCTTGCTCCACGGGCGGATGACACGAACCACGATCTGCGCGCTGTTGCTATCGACCCCGACCAGGTCGAGGCTCATGTAAGGGCCGCTTGCAATGTGCTGAAGATCGTCGGGCCCCCATGATGCCCATCGCGTCCGGCCGGAGCGATCCACGATGCCAACGTCGATCCTCTCGAAGTAGCCCGTATGCGTCGAAATGCTTTGTGGCAGCACCGCGCCGTCCCCTGCCCCAAGATCGAACCGGATAAGTACCGCCTCGCTCGACAGGGACCACCCGCCGTCGTCGCAGCGCCAGCGCGCAGGCGTGCGGGCGAGGTCGTGCCAGGTTTCGGTTGCACTGGCCGAGGCGTGGCAGACGCGCTCCACGGGGATGGACTGTGCGCTTGCCGCAGCCGGGACCAACCCGACCAGCAGCAAGGCAAGCAGATAAGCCCCCTGACGTACGATCCACACCATGGACCCTGACTAAAGCGACAAACTTAGGAGCCAGTTAATGCACAGCGGCAAGGGCATGAAGTTCTGTCGATAATAAAATGCTGTTGCGTTCATGCATCATCGCGCAGTTACAGGATGTTACCGTCCTTATCGCGATAGATTTCGCGCCGCCCGACATGGTTCGCCGGACCTACCAGGCCGTCGCTCTCCATACGTTCGATCCATTTTGAAGCGGTATTGTAGCCGACACCCATCTGGCGCTGGATCCAGCTGGCCGAAGCCTTCTGGCTTTCGAACACGAGCTGGCAAACCTGGCGGTATTTGCGATCCTCGGGGTTGTCCGAGGCACCGTCGATATCGTCGAAGCCGAAGCCGCCGTCCTCGGGTTCCTCGGTGACCGAATCGACATATTCGGGGCTGCCCTGGCTGCGCCAGTGATCGGCGACGCGTTCGACTTCCTCGTCCGAGACGAAGGGGCCGTGGACGCGCTTGATCGGATCGGTGTTGGGTTTGTAGAGCATGTCGCCCTTGCCCAGCAGCTGCTCTGCGCCCTGTTCACCCAGGATCGTGCGGCTGTCGATGCGGCTGGTGACGGCAAAGCTGATGCGGGTGGGCAGGTTCGCCTTGATCACACCGGTGATGACGTCGACCGACGGGCGCTGCGTGGCCATGATCAGGTGGATGCCGGCCGCGCGGCTCTTTTGCGAAAGCCGCTGGATCAGGACTTCGATTTCCTTGCCGACGGTGACCATGAGATCGGCCAATTCGTCGACGATGACGACGATCTGCGGGATCACTTCGTAATCGAGCTGCTGTTCCTCGAACAGTTCCTCGCCACTGTCGGGATCGAAGCCGACCTGGATGCGGCGGCCCAGGGGCTTGCCCTTGGCCTGTGCGGCGCGGACCTTTTCGTTGAAACCCGAGATGTTGCGCACGGCGATCGACGACATCTGGCGATAACGCCGCTCCATCTCTTCGACCGCCCACTTGAGCGCGCGGACAGCCTTGGCAGGCTCGGTCACGACAGGCGACAGCAGGTGCGGAATGTCGTCGTAGGACTTGAGTTCGAGCACTTTGGGATCGACGAGGATCAGGCGGCACTGTGCGGGCGTAAGGCGATAGAGCAGCGACAGCAGGATGCAGTTGAGCCCGACCGACTTGCCCGAGCCGGTGGTGCCCGCAACCAGCAGATGCGGCATCGTCGCAAGATCGGCGACGATCGGTTCGCCCGAGATATCCTTGCCCAGGATGATCGGCAGCAGGGCCTTGGACGAGGCGAACTTTTCGCACGCGATCAGTTCGCGGAACGAGACCATGTCGCGAATTGCATTGGGCAGTTCGATGCCCATCACGGTGCGGCCGGGGATCGAGGATACGCGCGCGGAGATCGCGCTCATGTTGCGGGCGATGTCGTCGGAAAGGCCGATCACGCGGCTGGCTTTGATTCCCGGCGCGGGTTCGAGTTCGTACATCGTGACGACCGGACCGGTACGCACGGCGGTGATCTCACCCTTGACGTTGAAATCGTCGAGCACGTTTTCGAGCAGGCGGGCGTTGCGTTCGAGCGCGAGCTTGTCGACCTTTTGCGCCGAGCCAGCGGGCGCTTCGACGAGCAGGTCGATCGAGGGCAGTTCATGCGCGTCGAACAGGTCGCCCTGACGCGCCTTGGCGAGCATCGCGGCAGGTGCAGGCCCGCGCGAAGCGTCGCTGATCTCGGTCGGCTTGCGCTGGCTGAGCGAAGCCTGCACGTCGATCGCATCGGCGGTGGCGCGGGCTTCCTTCTCGCGGCGTTCCTTGCGCGGAGCGGGAAGCGCGGGCACGTCGTCCGCTGTGCGCTCGGCCCGGGGGGCACGGTGCAGGAACGGCGGCAGGGTCAACATCCGGCCCCAGTCGAACGCGAACACGCGCGCAGCGATCGCGAAACCGCTGCCCAGCGTGACGAGGCCGAAAGGCAGCGTGATCCACAGCTCCGGGATTTGCGGGACCAGGCGGGTGATCGCCAATATGCCCGCTGCGCCGAGCAGCCCCGACAGGCCGCCGGGTCCTGCGGGCAGCCGATTGGCCGAGTCCGGACCCCATAAGGCAAGCGCGGTGCCGATCAGCGCCATGCCCGCAAACAGCAGCAGGGTCGGCCGCCACCAGCGTTGTGGTGCAGGCGCGTCCTCATCATCGTCACGGTCGATCACGTCGCTGTCGGCATCCCACAGGCGGCGGGCGAAGACCCACAGCAGCGGGAGCAACAGCGCGCCGGGCAGCCCGAAAAAGCGCAGGACCAGTTCAGCGCTCCAGGCACCTGGAAGGCCCATCCAGTTTTCGACCGGACTACCCGATGCGGTGCTGCCCGAGGGATCGGTCTGGGTGTAGCTGACCAATGCGAGCGCGAGGAACACGAGCAGCGCGACCAGCACGCCGCCGCCGATCAGCTCGAGGCTGCGGCGTAGCGAACGGCGCAGGACGGCGCGCCAGTCCGCCCCGCTTGCGCGTGCCTTCGATGCTGCCCGGCTTGCCATGATTGCGATTGTCCCTGCCCTTGTCTTGCCCATTATGCGCCTGAAGGGGCGTAAGCGTCAAGAATCCCTGATGGAATCGCCTGTTTGCAAAGGCTCAGGCGCGGCCGTCGATGGCGGCCCAGCCGTGCACCGGCAGTCTTGCCGCCCTCGCCCTTGTCATCCCGCCCAGCGCGATCACCGGCAGGGAAGAGTGCCTTGCGAGCATCAGGAAGCGCGGCGCGCCGAGCGCCAAGGCTCCGGGGTGCGAGCGTGTTGCGTAGACGGGCGAAAGCAGGATGGCATGCGCCCCGGCGCGGGTGGCCGCGCCGATTTCGGACAGCGAATGCGCGGTGGCCAGGCGCAGGCCCCGCGCGCCCGCGATCTCGGCGGGGGTGCCGTAGACGCCATCGGCGCGCCAGCTTCGCGGCACCCTTGCCCCGATCATCGCGATGCGGTGGAGCCGCGCTAACTTGCGCAAGGCCTCAAAGCGCGCGCGCCGTTCTGCTGGCGGCAAGTGGTAGTGCCGGAACACCAGCGCTGCGCCGCGCGGCAGGCGCGCGATGGCGCGTTCGAGCGCGGCATCGTTGCGCGCATCGCTGATCAGGATGGCCGAAGGCACCCGCTTGTTGGTCTGGCGCTTTGCCATGCGCGCGCTATAGCACCGCGCCATGGAACAGGCAGTCCCTTCATCGCCGCTCGAACAGGTCCGTTCGCGCATCGCCTCGGCGGCAAAGATCGCTGGGCGCAAGGCCGCCGATGTCACGCTGATCGCGATTTCGAAGACCAAGCCGGCAGACGCGATCCGCGATCTGATTGCGCAAGGTCAGCGGGTGTTCGGTGAGAACCGGGTGCAGGAATCGCAGGACAAGTGGCCGGCGATCCTGGCCGATCATCCCGAGGTGGAACTGCACCTTGTCGGGCAGTTGCAATCGAACAAGGCCGAGGATGCGGTCGCGCTGTTCGATTGCATCCATTCGCTTGACCGGACGAGTGTGGTCGACGCGCTGGCCAAGGCACAGGACAAGCTGGACAAGCGCGTGCCGTGCTTCGTTCAGGTCAACATCGGCGCGGAGGAGCAGAAGGGCGGCTGCCCGGTGGCCGAGCTTCCGGCGCTGCTGGAGCGGGCACGTGCAAAGGGCGTCGAAGTCATCGGACTGATGTGCGTGCCCCCCGCTCAGATCGAGGCGGCGCCTTTCTTTGCGCTGCTCGACAAGCTGGCTGACGACAATGGCCTGGCCGCGCTGTCGATGGGCATGAGCGACGATCTGGAAACCGCGGTCCAGCTTGGGGCGACGCATGTCCGCGTCGGCTCGGCATTGTTCGGATCGCGTTGAAAACAAACGTTCTTTAACCCTAATTTCAGACCTTTGACCTATTCGGCGAGTACGGTGGTGAGCTTTAACGAATTTCCGCGATCACCGCGATATAGTCTGCGGGGTCATGGGAGGGCGTGCGGCAATGTCAGAAGCACAGGGCAGCGTTCAGCGCTCGATAGACCGGGCCAAAGTGCTGGACCGTGCGCACATCTCGGGAATGATCGCGCAGGCCGTGGTCCTGATCGCCGTATTGCTGACTCTGCTGATCGATGAAAAGTACCATGACCTGCTTGCGGCGATAGGATCGATCGCCATCGCGGGCGTCTTCATGTTGCAGTTAACCTTGCGTCGCGTCGCATTGACGATCCGCGCACGCGAAGCAGAAAATTTCAGGCAGACCCGTGATTCGCGCGAACAGATCCAGGAACTGTTCGCCATGACGGACATGCTTCAGGCCGCCGAAACGTACGAGGATGCGGGCGCAGTTCTAATGGCCACGTCGCGTCGGCTGCTTCCGGGCTACGGCACGGCGCTCTATGTCTTCAACAATTCGCGAGACCGGCTCGACCTTGCCCGCGCCTGGGACATGCCAGACGGCATGATCGCGCAGGAAACGCTATCGCCATCAAACTGTTGGGCGCTCAAGCGGGGCAAGCCCCACATCAATGCGCCGCATCAGGCAACGCTCTGCTGCGCGCACCATGCGTCGCAGATTGCCAGCGTAGAGCTGCCGATGATGGCCTGCGGGCAACTGCACGGCCTGCTGATCATCACGCACAGCGAAACCGACGGCGCTTTCGAAAGGCTGATGTCGGTCCGCCGCCTGGGTCGTGCATTGGCAGATTCGATGTCCCTTGCGCTATCGAACATTTCGTTGCGCGAGAAGCTGCGCACGCAGTCGCTGCGCGATCCCCTCACCGGGCTGTACAACCGTCGTTATATGGAAGACGCTCTTGAACGTTTCGTGTCGCTGGGTTCGCGGACCGGCGCCAGCACGGCGGTGATCATGCTCGACCTCGACAACTTCAAGAAGCTGAACGACGAACACGGCCATGCCAAGGGCGACGCCGTGCTGCGTGATGTCGCGGCGCAGATCGTCGGGTGCCTGCGCCCTACCGACGTGGCCTGCCGCTATGGCGGGGAAGAACTGGTAGCGATCCTGCCCGATTGCTCGCTCGAGGACGCACTCGCCAAAGCCGAGATGCTGCGCGAGCGGATCGAATCGCTGGGCACGAGCCATGCCTGCGCGATCAGTGCCTCATTGGGCGTGGCCACGGTGCCCGAAACAGCGACGTCGGCCACCGACATCCTGCCGATTGCCGACACGGCGCTTTATGCGGCGAAGAAGGCAGGCAAGAACTGCGTGGTCGCCGCCGACAAGCGCGCCGGTCGCGATGCGCCTCGGCTGACGACGATCAAGCCAGGCAAGCTGGCTTAGCGCCCAACGCCTAGCTGGAGGCTTCGAGCTCTTTGCCGGTCAGCGTGACGACGTGGAGCAGGTTGGTCGCGCCGGGCGTGCCGAACGGGACGCCAGCGAGGATCACCAGCCGCGATCCGGCCGAGCCGAAGCCGTGCCGCAGCGCCATCCGCTTGCCCTTTGCGATCATCTCCTCGAAACTGCCGATGTCCTTGGTGCTGACGGCGTGCGCGCCCCACAGAAGCCCGACCTTGCGCGCGGTCTTGGCCGAAGGGGTAAGCACGAGCATCGGCACCGCTGGACGTTCACGCGCGACACGGCGTGCGGTCGAGCCGGAGCCTGTAAACACGATGATGCCCGCGATCGGCAGCGTGTCGGCGATGCTGGCCGCAGCCTGCGCCAGCGCATCTGCGGTGGTCGGATCTGGCAGCGTTTCAATGAAGTGGACCCGCGCGGCGTATCCCGGATCGGCTTCGACCTGCGCGGCGATGCGATGCATGATCGTAACCGCCTCTTCAGGCCAGGCACCCGCCGCTGTCTCGGCCGACAGCATGACTGCGTCGGCACCGTCGTAAACCGCGTTGGCGACGTCGGACACTTCGGCGCGCGTCGGCGTCGGCGCTTCGATCATCGATTCGAGCATCTGCGTTGCCACGACGACCGGCTTGCCCTGGCGGCGGGCGGTTTCGACGATGCGCTTCTGGAGCGGCGGGACTTCCTCGGGATTGAGTTCGACACCGAGATCGCCGCGCGCGACCATGATGCCATCGGACAGTTCGACGATTTCTTCGAGGCGCGAAATTGCAGCCGGCTTTTCGATCTTGGCCATGAGCGAGCCGTAGCCGCCCATCAGGCGACGCGCTTCGGCGACATCCTCGGGCCGCTGGACGAACGACAGCGCGATCCAGTCGGCACCCTGTTCGACCGCAAACGACAAGTCGCGGCGGTCCTTTTCGGTGAGTGCGGGCACCGGCACGACAGCGTCGGGCACATTCACGCCCTTGCGATCAGAGATCACGCCGCCGACTTCGGCCGAGCACAGGATTTCGTTCTCATCGGCACGGATCACGCGCAGGCGCAGCTTGCCATCGTCGATCAGCAGGCGCTGGCCCTTCTGCAAGACGCCGAACAGTTCGGGGTGCGGCAGGCAGACGCGGTTTTCGTCGCCGAGTTCGGGGTTGCGATCGAGCGTGAAGTGGCCCGAATGGCGGATAACCGCGCGGCCTTCCTTGAACTGGCCGACGCGCAGTTTGGGGCCCTGCAAGTCGCACAGCACGGTGATCGCACGGCCGAGCTTCTTTTCGAGCGCGCGGATGCTGGCGATGGTTTCAGCGTGGATCGCATGTTCGCCGTGGCTCATGTTGACGCGGAACGCATCGACGCCTGCACGCACCAGCTTCTCGAGCATTTCAGGGCTGCGGCTGGCGGGGCCGACGGTGGCGAGGATTTTTACCTTGCGCCCACGCGGATCGATCTTTGCCACAGCCATCATACTCCTTATGCAACAATGCCACGCGCTATGGCGTATGCCCTGCCAAAACCCAAGGACGATTACAGTGGATACGAATGCAACGAACGCCGCTCCGGACCCGATCGACGCAATTCCCGATGCCGTCGCTGCCGCGGCCTTCCGCCGACTGGTGCGCCACTTGCGCCACCGCCATGATGCACAGAACATCGAGCTGATGGGGCTTGCGGGATTTTGCCGCAATTGTCTGGCCGACTGGATCAACGATGCTGGCGCCGGGCTGGACAAGGCCGCCGCACGCGAGGTGATCCACGGGATGCCGGCTGGCGAATGGAAGCAGCGCTTCCAGACCGAAGCCACGCCCGAGCAGATCGCGCGGATGGATGAAAGCATGAAGAAGAACGCGGCCGACCACTAGTCCGGACATTTCCACAGGCACGGCTTTGCCCGAATCCCTTGGCGCGGCTACAGCGCCGCCAATCGATTCACCAGCTACCTTGAGGATATCCCCGATGGCCGAAACCGCCGACGACCGCCTGCGCCTCCTGATCGAGCGTATCGAACGCCTCGAAGAGGAAAAGAAGGGCATCGGCGACGACATCAAGGATGTGTATTCGGAAGGTAAGGCCGTCGGATATGATACCAAGATCATGCGCCAGATCATTCGCTTGCGGAAGATGAAGCCTGATGATCGCCGCGAGATGGAAGCGATTCTGGAACTGTATAAGACGGCGCTCGGAATTGAGTAATCAGTCCCAAGACGCGTGCAAAAGCTCCCGATAGGCGGCGACAATTGTGGGGTCGCCCGCCCTTAAACCCTCAATGGCCTCTGCGAGACCTCTGACGTAGCCTCTCATAGCTGCGTTGGTGGTCTCCATCCCCGTGACGACCAGTTCGATCAGCCAGTAAAAAGCGGCAATGCTGGACGAGGCGTCATCTGCAGACACCACGAGGTCATCCATAGCTTTCGGATGGGTGACGCGATTCCGCGTCGCGACCGAACTTCGGAAATTCGCCCAGTCCGTCGTATCGAAGCTTGGCGTCAGCGTGGGATTCAGCCGCACTGCAATTTTCGTCGTGAGCCGGATCGTTGAGACAAGCGTGAGGTTCCGACGCTGCGCAGAGACGGTTCCTCGTTCGCTGACCTGAATGCTCTCTTCGCTGAGCGCGATTTCCTCATGACGGGAAAGCACATCTAGTGACTTGGCCGTCGATCTGACATGCTCGCGAAAGGCCCAGACAGCCCCTTCGATGGCAGCATGGAGATTCCTGACCAGATCCCTTCGCGCAGCTTGCAAGTCCTTGGCCGCGATTTCGACGGATCCGACACTCGCAAAACGGTGCAGCGCTCTTGCGGCGTCTTCAATCAACGTCGCCATAAACTCGCGTTCAAACTCGTCGCGGCCAGTGACGGGCGCACTGCTCTTGGCCGTCATCCGCTCCTCCGTTCAAACCATCCCACTTCTAACAGCGCTGATCGATTGATCCAGAACCGAGTGCTTTTCATTCCGTTTGCGAGGTACTTGTTTCTCTAGGATCCCCGCACATGACCGATACCGCCACCGTCCGCCCGCCGATTCATGAAGATGGCCTTCCCGGTGCGGAAGCCACGCTCGATCCCAAGCCGGAATGGCAGCCGCGCTTCCCCGGATCGGGGCGGTTGAGAGGCAAGGTCGCAATCGTCACCGGGGCCGACAGCGGTATCGGGCGTGCGGTCGCGGTGTTGTTCGCGCGTGAGGGTGCCAAGGTTGCGATCGCCTATCTGTGCGAGGACCGCGATGCGCAAAAGACGCGCGAGTTGTGCGAGGCCGAAGGCGCGCAGGCGCTGACTTTCGCAGGCGATCTGGGCGATCCCGATGTTGGCAAGGCGCTGGTCGATCTGGTGATCGGCGAATTCGGCCAACTGGACATCGTGATCAACAACGCAGGCGAGCAGCATCCCGACAAGGATATCCGCGACATTACCGTCGAGCAGTTGCAGCGGACCTTCCAGACCAACATCTTCTCGATGTTCTATGTGGTCCAAGCGGCCCGTCCGCATCTGAAAGAGGGTGCCGCAATCATCAATTGCACGTCGATCACGATGTATCAGGGCGAGAAGGAACTGCTCGACTATTCAAGCACCAAGGGCGCGATCACCGCATTCACGCGGTCGCTTTCCGAGAATCTGATCGGTGAGGGTATCCGCGTCAATGCGGTGGCGCCCGGCCCGATCTGGACACCGCTCAACCCCAGCGGCGGGGCCAGTCCGGAGAAGCTCGAGACTTTCGGCGAGAACACACCGATGGGCCGCCCCGGCCAGCCGAACGAGGTGGCATCATGCTTCCTGTTTCTGGCGTGCGAGGATTCGTCGTACATGTCGGGCCAGGTGCTGCACCCCAATGGCGGCACGATTGTCGGGAGTTGATTGGACGAGGGCGCGGCAAGTGCTAGCCTCCCCATTCTGAACAGGGAGGCACGGCATGCTCATTTCAACCACCAGCCTGATCGAGGGCCGACCGGTCCAGCGCTATCTTGGCGTGGTAACCGGCGAAGTGATCCTCGGCGCGAATATCGTGCGGGATGTGTTCGCCTCGATCACCGACATCTTCGGCGGTCGCTCGGGCAAGTATGAAGAGGTGCTGGCGCGCGGCCGCGAGCAGGCGCTGCGCGAACTTGAGGACAAGGCGTTGTCGCTAGGGGCCAATGCGGTGATCGGCGTCGACATCGACTACGAGACGATCGGCGCGCGGGGATCGATGCTCATGGTCAGCGTGAGCGGGACGGCGGTCGTGCTTTAACCCCACGTCAGTGCGATGCCCAGAGTGACCGCGTTCGAGACGATGTGAGTCATGATCGCGGGGATCAGGCCGATGCGCAGGCGGATGAAGCCGAGCATCAGCCCGGTCCATAGCTGGGGCAGGACCATCGGCAGTGCGAGCAGTGTAATCTTCGGATAGTTGGCGAGGTGCATCGCTGCAAATACCAGCGCATTGGCGTAGAATAGCCATGCGAAGGCGCGGACGAACCAGCCGGGTCGATCCACGCGCCGCCGCAGCCAGAACCACCCGCCCGCAGCGACGACTACCGTTGCCAGCAGGATGCCGCCGCCTGCCAGCGCGTTGCCACGGCCCAGAGCGACGAACAGAGCCAGGCCCGCGATCGTGGCCGCCATCGCCCACAAGGCGCGGCGACGTCCGGCGAGCCAAGCGCGGAAGAACAGTTCCTCCAGCACCGGGCCGAGCAGAACCGCCCCGCCCCACAGTGCGAGCGGCCCCATGCCGTCGAACGCGTTGGGCGCGGCCAGGTCGAAAGCACTCTTCCAGGCCAGCATGATCGGCACGACCACGCACAGCAGCACTGCCACCTGCAGCACGGTAAGCAACGCCCAGTGCCGCAGAGCGCCCGGCGCGCGCAGGCCGGTCGGCTCGATCAGGTGCGGCCTTGCCCAGAAGGCGAAGGGCTCTGTCAGCACGGCGCGGATGTTGGAGGGTATCGGGGCGGCGGGTGGAATGGCAATCGGATCGGTCATGTCGCAATGATTGCCCGAAAGCGCGCCGTCCGCTAGGGGGCATGCCACATTCCGCAAGACCAGCAAGAAGCACGGGACCCATGGCAGGCCATTCCAAGTTCAAGAACATCATGCATCGCAAGGGTGCGCAGGACAAAAAGCGTTCGGCGCAGTTCTCCAAGCTGAGCCGCGAAATCACCGTGGCGGCCAAGATGGGCATGCCCGATCCGGACATGAACCCGCGCCTGCGCGCGGCCGTCAACGCCGCCAAGGCGCAGTCGGTGCCCAAGGACAACATCCAGCGCGCGATCGACAAGGCGAGCAAGGGCGAAGGCGATAATTACGAGGAAGTGCGCTACGAAGGCTACGGCCCGGGCGGCGTCGCGATCATCGTCGAGGCGCTGACCGACAATCGCAACCGCACCGCCACGAACGTGCGCACCGCGTTTTCGAAGAACGGCGGCAATCTGGGCGCGACCGGCGCAGTGAGCCATGGCTTCGAACGGCTCGGGCTGATCGAGTATCCGGGCAAGGTCGGCGACGAAGACAAGGTTCTCGAAGCGGCGATCGAAGCCGGTGCCGACGATGTCGAATCGGACATGGGCGATGGTGATGAAAATCCCGGCAGCCACCAGATCTGGGTCGCGGTCGACGGTCTCCACGAAGTTGCGCGCGAACTGGAAAAGACGCTGGGCGAAGCCGAAGGCGTCAAGCTTGCCTGGCGGCCGAGCCTCACGACCGAGGTTTCGGCCGATGATGCGGCGACCTTGCTCAAGCTGATCGACGTGCTGGAAGAGGACGATGACGTCCAGACGGTGTGGGGCAATTACGAAATCCCCGATGAGGTGATGGAGAAGTTGGGCTGATGCAAATGGCTGCGGCAACTTGTTGTGTTGCCGTCGCCTTTGCCGGGCTGCTTGCTGCCAGCGGATCGGTGGCAACGCCTGCCCGCCCTCGTCCGGCGCCCCCCGCCAGTCTCTGCTCGGGCGGCGAACGGGTGGTCTACTCATGCGGGTTCGGCGCGAAGATCGGCAGTGTCTGTCTTGGCAGAAGCTCGCTGCATTATCGGTTTGGGCGACTTGGCCGACCCGAGCTAGCGGTGGCGAGCACGCCTGACTGGCGCAACATCCGCACCGGCGGCAATCGCAGCCAAGGCGGGCTCAACCAGGACTATATCCGCTTCACCAACGGTTTGACGCATTACGTGGTCCACGTTGACGAGACCGGCTCGCTCAACGAGAGTCCGGGAATTCGATCGTCCGGGATCGAGGTCCTGCGCGGGGCATCGGGTGAGCGACAAATCGCCAGCCTCGCTTGCAAGACCAGCGCCCGGTTCAATCGGGAGGCATTTGACGCCTTGCAGACAGCCGCCCCGCAGGACTGGGTAGGCACAGAAACACCCGGAAGCCCGTTCGAAATGGTCTACTGACCCATGATGCCGCTTGCTATCAAGGCTGTGCTCTCGGGCCTGCTGATCGCGCTGATCGCCGAGATCGGGCGCAAGCTGCCAGCGGTGGGCGCGCTGGTCGCCTCGCTCCCGCTCGTCTCGGTGCTGGGCATGATCCTGCTGTGGAATGCTAGGCCGGACGCAGAGAACATGGCGATCCATGCCGAGGCGACGTTCTGGTACGTGCTGCCGTCGCTGCCAATGTTCCTGCTGATCCCGCGCCTGCTGCGTGCCGGTCTGCCGTTCTGGGCAGCGCTGGCTGCGGGATGCGTTCTTACCGTGGCGCTGTATCTGGCAATGATGCAGGTTGGACCGCGCTTCGGGCTGCGTTTGTGACTTCTTCCCTCACCCGTTCGTGGGAGAGTTTGGATTGCCGGATTAAGGGCCTGACATGATCATCCTTGGCATCGACCCCGGCCTGACCTGCACCGGCTGGGGCATCGTGTCCAAATCGGGCAGCAACTTGCGCCATGTGGCCAACGGCCAGATTCGCACCAATGCCAAGGCGAGCATGGCCGAGCGGCTGGTCGAACTGGACTCCGCGCTGGCGGCGGTGATCCTCGAACACCGACCCGATAGCGGCGCGGTGGAAGAGGTGTTCGTCAACGTCAATCCGCAGTCGACGCTCAAGCTCGGGCAAGCGCGCGGCGTGGCGATGCTGTCGGTCGCACGCGCGGGCATTCCGGTCGCGGAATATCCGACCAAGGTGATCAAGAAAGCGCTGGTCGGCACCGGTGGCGCGGAAAAGCAGCAGGTACAGCACATGCTCAAGATCCTGCTGCCCGGCGTGAAGCTGGCAGGCGAGGACGCGGCCGACGCGCTGGCCGTGGCGATCACGCATGCGAATATGCTGGGAAGTCATCGCTAATTTCTGGCGGAACGACTTGCCTTCGTCCGGCGTATCGCAAGGCATGGAAAAGCTCACCGACGAAGACTGGATGGCCCGCGCCCGCGACCTTGCGATAGCGCGCAAGGGTACAGATCCTGCAAACACGCCGATTGCCGCGATCATCGTGCGCGATGGCGAACTGCTCGCGCACGGCATCAACCGCACGCAGGAGCATTGCGATCCCACCGCCCATGCCGAGATCATGGCGATCCGCGCGGCGGGCAAGCATTCAGGCGAGATGCGCTTTCCGGGCGTTACGCTCTATTCCACGCTGCAGCCCTGCGGCATGTGCACGATGGCCTCGATTTGGGCGGGCGTATCGCGCATCGTCTATGGCGCGGGGCGGGACGACGTCCACGAGATGTACTTCGAGGACCGCCACCTCTCGACGATGGATTTCGTCGCCGATGCGTTCAAGGACGACCTGACGCTGACCGGCGGGGTCCTGTCGGACGAATGCGCAAAGCTCTACTACCGTCCGTGGGACGATGTGCCCGAGGAAGATCAGGCCAACACCTGATTGGTGGCTTTAGGCTCTGGCTTTGGTGAAAAGTTCCTGTCATAGGAACAAACCATGATCGCCAAGCTTACCGGGATACTCGACGATACCGGCCCCGACTGGGCGGTGATCGACGTGGGCGGCGTCGGCTACCTCGTGCAATGCTCGGCCAAGACGCTCACGCACCTTGGCATTCGCGGCGACGCGGTGGTGGTCCATACCGAAATGCAGGTGAGCGAGACCGACCAGCGCCTGATCGGCTTTACCAGCGCCGGCGAACGCGCATGGTTCCGCCTGCTGACGGCGGTTCAGGGCGTGGGAAGCAAGGTCGCGCTGGCGATCCTCTCGGCCCTCGCAATCGAGGAACTGCAGCGCGCCTGCGCCCATGGCGATGCCGCAATGGTGGCGCGCGCAAACGGCGTCGGGCCGAAGCTGGCGAGCCGGATTGTCAACGAGCTGAAGGACAAGGCGGGTGGCCTTGCGGGCTATGCTTCGCCGGTCGGGATGGGCGGCGACGTGGGTTACGTGCCGCCGGGCTCGGCCAGCGCAGACGCGATCTCGGCGTTGCAGAACCTTGGTTTCAAGCCGCTGGTGGCCAGCAATGCGGTTGGCAAGGCCGTCGAGGAACTGGGCGAGGATGCGGGGCTGAACGACCTTGTGCGGGTCGCGCTTAAGAGGGCGGCGGGGTGAAGCTAACTACACTGGAACGGCTCGACCTTCGGCTCGCCGATGCGGATCGCCTGATTGAGTTCCATGCACACATAGGGGGTGCGGGGCCTGGAAGGCGGCACAACATGGACGTCTTAAATCGCAGTTCTCTGCTGCTTTCGGTGTCTGCCTGGGAATGGTTTTGCGAAGATCTCATCCGCAGGAATGGAGCCTCACTGGCCAAACGCTTCAAGCGGGCAGATGACTTACCCGTTGGCGTTCGCGACCCAATGCTCGAATGGTATTACAACAAAACCGGCATGAAGTCGCTTAACAAAACATCAAAAGAAGCATTATGGAGTCTTGCTGGTCATGGGTGGCGGGAAATATACCGAGAGTATGTGGCATCAAAAACTGCAGCCTTAAACACACCAAACTCGGATAATTTAAAAAAGATATTTAGATCAACGCTTGATATTGATGACATTACATTATCATGGCGATACCAGCGGTGGGGTCCGGAAATTTATGTCGGCAAACTTGAAGACATGCTGAAACTGCGGCACAGAATAGCTCATGGCGACATTGGTGACGAAGTAGTTGGGAAAGGTGCTGCTGTTGCGGCAGTTGCATTGGTCCGCAACTTGGGTAGGCGAAGCGTTGAATCCGTTTCCCAAAATTTCAAACGGTTTGACCTACAAGGGCGCAACGCTCGACTTAAACCAGCATGACAGACAACCCCCTCCTCTCCCCCGACCGCCAGCACGAGGACGTGGACGCCGCGTTGCGTCCGAAAACGCTGCACGAGTTCGTCGGGCAGGAGGCGGCGCGGGATAACCTGCGCGTGTTCATCGAAAGCGCCAAGATGCGGCGTGAGGCGATGGATCATGTGTTGTTCTTCGGGCCGCCGGGGCTGGGCAAGACCACGCTGGCGCAGATCATTGCGCGCGAACTGGGGGTCAATTTCCGCGCGACGTCGGGGCCGGTCATCGCCAAGGCGGGCGATCTGGCGGCGCTGCTGACCAATCTCGAATCGGGCGATGTGCTGTTCATCGACGAGATCCACCGGCTCAATCCGGTGGTCGAGGAAGTGCTCTACCCGGCGATGGAGGACCGCGCGCTCGACCTGATCATCGGCGAAGGGCCGTCGGCGCGATCGGTGCGGATCGACCTGCCGCCATTCACGCTGATCGGCGCGACGACGCGGCAAGGGCTGTTGCAGACGCCGTTGCGTGATCGCTTCGGAATCCCGGTGCGTTTGCAGTTCTATTCGGTGCCCGAACTGGAGCGCGTTGTCGCGCGCGGCGCTTCGCTGATGGGCGTGGGCATCGACCATGGCGGCGCGAACGAGATCGCGCGGCGCGCACGCGGCACGCCGCGCGTGGCAGGGCGCCTGCTGCGCCGGGTGCGCGATTTCGCGCAAGTCGATGGGGTGGAGACGATTACGCAAGGCGTCGCGGACAGCGCGCTGACCCGGCTCGAGGTCGACAAGATCGGGCTCGACCTGCAGGATCGGCGCTACCTGATGATGATTGCGGACATCTACAAGGGCGGTCCGGTCGGCGTCGAAACGCTGGCGGCGGGGCTTTCCGAACCGCGCGACACGATCGAGGAAGTGATCGAGCCCTACCTGATTCAGCTGGGACTGGTGGCGCGCACTGCACGCGGGCGCTGCCTCAACGATCGCGGGTGGAAGCACCTCGGGTTGACGCCGCCGACGGGTTCGATCCCGTCA
Source organism: Novosphingobium hassiacum (assembly GCF_014196055.1). Lineage (GTDB taxonomy): Bacteria > Pseudomonadota > Alphaproteobacteria > Sphingomonadales > Sphingomonadaceae > Novosphingobium > Novosphingobium hassiacum. The sequence goes on along the minus strand of NZ_JACICY010000002.1, from coordinate 459,546 downwards.
CTCTTCGACGATCCTGAATAGCGCCTCCACGGGCTGACCGAGCGCCTGCGCCAGCTTGAGCGCGATGATCGTCGAGGGCACGAACACGCCGTTTTCGACCGTGTTGACGGTCTTGCGACTGACCCCGATGGCGTCGGCCAGTTGGGCCTGCGTCCAGCCCTTGCCTTCGCGCGCGGCGCGCAGCGTGTTGTCGAGCCGCTCAGGCAAGTGCCGCGCGCTCCAGCTTGACGAAGCGGAACACCGCCACGAACAGGCCGATCAGGATCACCAGCTTGAACGCGAAGACCGAAGGCATAGCGGTCAACGAGGCAACGACGCAGCCACCGATCGCCACGAGAATTGCGGCGGTGAAGCCCCATTCCATCGCCTCGGCGCGGTGCGCGCGGGTTACTTCGTCATTGGCGAGCGCGCGCAGTTCCGGGTTGCGCAGCCAGAAGCCACCGGTGCGCAAAACCATGAACAGCACCAAAGCCATGACCAGCCACGCGAAGTGGCCGACGTACTCGACTGCGCGGTCCGGCATGTCGACTTGCGGCCGACCGGCCTGCGCGGCGAACAGGATCATCACTACCTGCAGAGCACGCACACGGCGGAGACTGAGGCGGTCGGCGGCTTCGGCAGAATCGGTCATGGTCGGGCTCCCCCACTCGATGTAACTTACAGGTTACTAGTAACCCTGGGGTTACATCGCGTCAATTCGATTATTTAGAAGCCCCGTCGGTTCGGTCCCATATTGGTACAGAGTTGACGGCCAGCCGCAGCCGGTCCCGTTTTTGGTCAGATTCCAAGGTTTCAATAGGGTTAACGGCATTGCCGCGACCCTGCCCTTCTGCGTTCTTGGGCAGGTCAGGAAAGGCGAGCGGTGTGTTAACTCCCATCTGCTAACGCGCTTTCCCAGGGAAGAACGAGAGCACAGATCATGTCGGTTCGGATGGCATTGGCGAAATTGGCGGCAGCCGCAGCAGGCGGAGCGATGCTCGGCGGTGGCGCCGTGCACGTTTCGGAAGCACCTTCCAAGGGTGAGATCCACCACACCAAGCCGGTCAAGGTGAAGAGCGCGAAGCCCGCCAAGCGCGTGATCGCACGGCGCGCCGCACCGCGCGAAGTGCACCGCGCACGCCGCATCGTGACGACGACCACGACCAAGTCGTGTGCGCCCGCCCAGCAGATGGCGATGGTGCCGGTGCCGTACATGCCTCCTATGCCCCCACAGCCGATCGGCGGCAGTTCGGGTGGCGGCGTGCCTGTCGTCATCGGCGGTGGCGGGATCGGCGGCTTTGGCGGCGGGTTCTTCGGCGGCTTCTTTGGTGGCGGCGGCGGTGGTGGCGGCGGCAGCGTTGTCGTTTCTTCGACAAGCACCGGCTCGACCTCAACGTCCGGTGGGTCGACGTCCTCGTCGGGCGGGTCCAGCTCGACCAGTTCGGGTGGCAGCTCGTCCACGACCGGTGGTGTCTCGACTTCGACGGGCGGGGTCTCGACCTCGACCTCGACGTCCTCGGGGAATGTCTCGACGTCCTCGGGCAATGTATCCACGTCGAGCGGGAACGTTTCCACTTCGAGCGGCAACGTCAGCACGTCGTCGGGCAACGTCACATCGAGCTCTTCGACCTCGACGTCTTCGGGCAACGTAACGTCCAGCTCCTCGACATCGAGCAGCACCAGCAGTTCGACATCCTCGTCGACCTCAACTTCGTCGTCGACGTCCAGCTCGAACGGCGGGACGACCAACGGCGGAACCACGACGACCACGTCGACCACGGGCGGAACCGAAGTTCCCGAGCCGTCGATGGTGATCCTGTTCGGCGCAGCGGCAGCAGGCCTGGTTGCTCGGCGTCGGTTTGCCAAGCCCAAAGCGGCCTGAGTTCTAACGACAACCCCTGCTCTCCGGCGGGGTCAAGAGAAGGGCGGCCTCCGGGGGGAGCCGCCCTTTTTTGTGCCTTGGGAGCGGTTTCCTCCGCCGTCGTGTCGAGCCCATCGACAAGCTCAGGATAAACTTCGGGCTTTGCCCGAAGTCGAGACACCGCGCGCAGTGTCTCGGCTTCGCTCGACACGAACGGGTCTTGGTAGCGCAAAAAAGCCCGCCGAGTTTCCCCGGCGGGCCATTTGATGCGATCTTGTCCGCTTACGAAGCGAGCTTGCGCAGGACGTAGTGCAGGATGCCGCCGTTCATGAAGTACTCGACTTCATTGGCGGTATCGATGCGGCACAGCGCGGTGAAGGTCAGCTTGGTGCCGTCCTTGCGCGTCACTTCGACTTCGACGTCCTGACGCGGCTCAAGGCTGGCGACACCCTTGATCGTGAAAGTATCGTCGCCCGAAAGCGCCAGCGAGTGACGGCTCTGGCCTTCCTTGAACTGCAGCGGAAGCACGCCCATGCCGACCAGGTTCGAACGGTGGATACGCTCGAAGCTTTCGACGATCACGGCGCGCACGCCGAGCAGGTTGGTGCCCTTTGCCGCCCAGTCGCGGCTGGAACCAGTGCCGTATTCCTTGCCCGCGATGACGACCGTCGGCGTACCGTCGGCCTTGTGCTTCATCGCCACGTCGAACACCGAGCCTGCTTCGTCGCCATAGCGCGAGAAGCCGCCTTCGGTGCCGGGGACCATTTCGTTCTTGATGCGGATGTTGGCAAAAGTGCCGCGCATCATCACGTCATGGTGGCCACGGCGCGCGCCGTAGGAGTTGAAGTCGGCCTTGGAAACCTGATGCTCCATCAGCCACTTCCCCGCGGGGCTATCGGCCTTGATCGAGCCTGCCGGACTGATGTGATCGGTGGTGATCGAATCGCCCAGGATCAGCAGCGGCTTGGCGTCGATGATGTCGTTCACCGGGGCTGGCGTCATGCTCATGCCCTCGAAGTACGGCGGGTTGGCGACGTAGGTCGATCCCGCGCGCCACGAGTAGGTGTCCGAACCGGTGACGTTGATCGCCTGCCAGTGCGCATCGCCCTTGTAGACATCGGCATAGCGCGCCTGGAACATGCCGCGATCGACACATGCCGCCATCGTGCTGGCGACTTCGCTGTTCGAAGGCCAGATATCACGCAGGTACACGTCGTTGCCGGCAGTGCTCTTGCCGATTGGCGTGGTGGTGAAGTCTTCGATCACCGTGCCCTTGAGGGCGTAGGCGACGACCAGCGGCGGCGAGGCGAGGAAGTTGGCGCGCACGTCTGGCGAGACGCGGCCTTCGAAGTTGCGGTTGCCCGAAATCACGGCGCTGGCGACGAGACCATTGTCGTTGATCGCCTTGCTGATCGGGTCGGACAGCGGTCCGGAGTTACCGATGCAGGTGGTGCAGCCATAACCGACGAGGTTGAAGCCCACCGCGTCGAGATGTTCGGACAGGCCAGCCTTGTCGAGGTAGTCGGTGACGACCTGCGATCCGGGAGCGAGCGACGTCTTCACCCACGGCTTGGGCTTGAGACCGAGTTCGTTGGCCTTCTTGGCGACGAGGCCGGCGGCGACCAGAACGCTCGGGTTCGAGGTGTTGGTGCAGCTGGTGATCGCGGCGATCACGACATCGCCGTCACCGAGGTCGAAGTCCATGCCAGCCACGGGAACGCGGGTCGGGGCCTTCTTGTAGGTTGCGGCCATATCGGCGTTGAACACGTCGTCGACTTCCGGAAGCGAGACACGGTCCTGCGGGCGCTTGGGTCCTGCGAGCGAGGGCACGACGGTGGCAAGGTCGAGTTCGAGCGTCGAGGAGAAGATCGGATCAACCGAGGGATCGATCCAGAAACCCTGCTCCTTGGCGTAAGCTTCGACGAGCGCGATCTGCGCTTCCTCGCGACCGGTCAGGCGCAAGTAGTCGAGCGTCTTGTCGTCGATACCGAAGAAGCCGCAAGTAGCGCCGTATTCGGGCGCCATGTTGGCCAGCGTCGCGCGGTCGGCAAGGCTCAGCGAAGCAAGGCCGGGGCCGAAATATTCGACGAAGCGGCCGACCACGCCGTGCTTGCGCAGCATGTTGGTGCAGGTCAGCACGAGGTCGGTTGCGGTGACGCCTTCGACCATCTCGCCGGTCAGCTTGAAGCCGACGACTTCGGGGACGAGCATCGAGACCGGCTGGCCGAGCATCGCAGCCTCAGCCTCGATCCCGCCGACGCCCCAGCCGAGCACGCCCAGGCCGTTGACCATCGTGGTGTGGCTGTCGGTGCCAACGCAGGTATCGGGATAAGCGACCGTCACGCCGTTCTGGTCGGTGCTGGTCCAGACCGTCTGGGCGATGTTTTCGAGGTTTACCTGATGGCAGATGCCGGTGCCGGGAGGCACGGCGTAGAAGTTGTTGAGGCTCTTGGAACCCCACTTGAGGAAATCGTAGCGCTCCATGTTGCGCTGATATTCGATTTCCATGTTCTCTTCGAAGGCCTTGGGGTGGCCGAATTCATCGACCATGACCGAGTGGTCGATCACCAGGTTGACCGGCACCAGTGGGTTGATCTTGCTGGTATCGCCGCCGAGCGTGGCGATCGCATCGCGCATCGCGGCCAGATCGACCACGCAAGGAACGCCGGTGAAATCCTGCAGCAGCACGCGCGCGGGGCGATACTGGATTTCATTGTTGGTTTCGGTCGGATGGTTCTGCCAATCGACCACGGCCTTAATGTCGTCGGTCGAGACGGTGAAGCCGCCATCTTCGAAGCGGAGGAGGTTTTCGAGAAGCACCTTCATCGAGAACGGCAGACGCGAGACGTCACCGAACTTGTCGGCTGCCTTCTTCAACGAATAGTAGGCGAAATCCTTGCCACCCACGGTCATCGTGCTGCGGGTGCCGAGTGTATCCTGTCCGACTTGGGTCATGGCTGAGATCTTCCCTCCTGTCGCGGCCGTTGCTGCCAATTGCCACGCGGGGAAATGCAAGTGGGGTTACCCCACGCAGCGCGGCGGTTTACGGCCTGAAAGCGAGAGGGCGATGCGCGCAAAGCCGCCCCTCGTCAAGGGCGGCAACCCGCCATTTGGCGAGAAGGAGGCACAAAATTCCGCTTACTGATTTGCAGTTGCAATAAGCAGGGCGATTGGTCGCCGTGGGATGTCAGTTGGGCATTTCGGGACGTGGTGGATCGGGATTTCGGCGGGTTGCGTAGAGGCAGCCCGCCACGATCAGCGCGACGCCTGCAAACGTTGCCAGCGTAACCTCTTCACCGAATGCGATCCAGCCGACGATCGCAGCCCAGATGAAGGCCGAATATTCCAACGGGACCAGTACTTGCGCCTCTGCCCGCGCGTAAGCCCAGCTAAGCAGCATCAGCGAGCCGGTCGAGAGCACTGCCGAAATCACGATCAGTCCCCAGGATTCAGCACTCGGCCACGGCGCAAACCACCATGCACCCAGCCCGAGGAACGAGAAGGACACCAACGTCTGGAAGAAAGCCACCTCCTCCGGCCCCGCAATCAGGGCCTGGCGACGCTGCAATACGAGGTTCCAGGCATAGAGTACCGCCGACACGAGCAGCGCGACGACGCCCTTTATGGCTTCGGGATCGGATGAGCCCTCGAACTTGCTCCAGCAGATCACGCAGACGCCAAGCAGCGCGATGAACGATCCGGCGACGGCTGATTTTTGCAAGGTCTCACCAAGCATGCCGACCGAGAGATAGAGCGCGATCAGCGGTGCGATGAAACTGAGCGCGATGCTCTCGGCCAGCGGCGTGCGCACGAGGCCGTAGAAGAAGAGCGTCGCCATGCAGGCAGATACCACGCCACGCTGGATGTGGACCTTCATCGTCGCCCAATCTGGCCAGCCACGCCCGCGCTTCAGCCATAAGGGCAGCATCATCGTCGAGCCTGCAAGCCCGCGCCAGAACATCGCGGCATAAACACCGCTGAGGATGGAAGCCGCCTTCATCACCCCGTCCATGACCGAGAAAAGGGCGAGCCCGAGAATCACGGCACCGATCGGCAGCCATGGCGTGCGGGCAGTGTTGGCGGTGGGGGACATCATGCTGGGGGGCATAGGGAAATCGGTTGCGCGGTGAAACCAGATTGTCCACCGGATCATTGACGATTCAGGCTCCAGTCAGGCGCAATGCTTGATCGCGATGCGTGCATGGGCCAACGTACCGGTAGCCAGACAGGGAATTTCGATAGTGAAGCGAGTGATCGACGGTAGCGGCTTTTCGAGCAAGATGACCTTGGCGCTGGCAGGTCTGTCGCTGCTCGCCCAGCCGGTCGCAGCGCAGACCGCTGCCGGTTCGAATACAGGACCTGTCGACCTGACCAAGCAGGCAATGCCGGCTCCGGGTACGAGCGCGGTGGTCGTGCCGATGCAGGCCGCGCCGCAGCCTCTGCCCCCCGTGCCCGCGCCGCACTGGTCGCAGTCCGATGCGCAGGCTTTGCTCGCCACGATCAAGGGGATCGGCGCGGAAGGGCTGTTTGCCAAGGATTACGAGCCCGACAAGCTGTCCGCTGCGATCACGCGCGGCGAAGGTCCCGAACTCGATGAGGTCGCGACGCGCCTGTTCACGTGGCTCGCGGAAGACCTGCGCGACGGGCGGACTCCGATGCCAGCGCGGGTGCAGTGGTTTGCGGTTGATCCCGATCAGGATGCCAATCCGACCGCGCTGATCCTTGCCGACGCGCTGGTGCGCAGCGACATCAAGGGATCGCTGATGGCGCTGTCCCCGACGGTGCCCGATTATGCCGCGCTGAAAGCCGCGCTGCCCAAGGCGACCACACCCAAGCAGACCGCTCTGATCCGCGCCAACATGGATCGCTGGCGCTGGCTCGCGCGCGATCTGGGCACGCAGTACCTGCTGACCAACGTGCCCGAGCAGATGCTGCGGCTGACCGTGCGGAACAAGATCATCAAGACCTACAAGGTCGTCGTCGGCAAACCCGGCAAGACCGCGACGCCGCAGCTTGCCGAAACGGTCGAAGGCGTGATCTTCAACCCGACCTGGACCGTGCCGCAGTCGATCGTGGTCGGTGAAGGCCTGGGCGCGCGGCTGGTGAACAACCCCAAGCAGGCCGAGCGCGAGGGTTACAAGGTGACCAAGGCCGCCGACGGTACGATCTATGTCGTGCAGCAGCCGGGCGACAACAATTCGCTGGGCCGGATGAAGCTCGACATGCCCAACGAACACGCGATCTTCCTGCACGATACGCCGAGCAAGTCTGCGTTCAACCTGCCCGCCCGCGCGCTGAGCCATGGGTGCGTCCGCGTGGAGGGTGCGACCGAACTGGCGATGACCATGGCGATCCTGGGTGCCAACATGACGCCAGACGATGCCGTCGCCGTGCATACCTCGCGGGTCTATACCAAGGTGCCGATGACCAAGACCTTCCCGGTCTATCTGACGTATTTCACGGTGGCGCGCGACGTGACCGGCACGTTGCGCTCGTTCGCGGACATTTACGGCCGCGATGCGCCGGTCCTGGCAAGCTTCGCCCAGCCGCGCCAGTTGCACACGACCCAGCGCAAGAGCAACGAGGCCGTGATCAAGCTGGACAACCCGCTGTAAGGGAGGTGCGGACCCGGTTCAGCGTTTGCCAGCGCAAGGTCCGTTATCCGACGCGCGAGGCGGCGGCGGAGGCTGTGACCACGAGCGGCCTCGTGTTGCATCCGTATCTGTGTGATCGCTGTCGGCGCTGGCACCTGACGAGCCGCACCAAGGGGCGGCGTCAGCCCAGCCCCAGCCGATCTGCGTAGATCAGGCGTCCGCCCGAGAGGTGCCATAGCGCCTCGTTGAAATCCGATTCGCCCATCGCGAAGCAGCCGTCCGAGCGCCCGAGCTTGCCCCACTTTTCGAGCATGGCGGGGTTTGCGTACCACGCCGGGTGCAGCACGATTGCGCGTTCCAGAACATTGGTATTGTCGGGCGAGATGCCGCCGAGGCGGATCGAAGTGCCGTACTTGCCCTTGTACCATTCGTAGGTGACATAGGCCCCGCGTGAGGTGGCGAGGCTGCCGACATCGTTCGAGAAGGACTTGAGAAACCCGTCATGCTCCGGGTCCGAGCCCCGCCCGTGCGCGACCAGGAACGAGCGAACCTCGCCCTTCTCCAGATCGGCAAAATGAAAGCGCGGCAGCGATGACGGCATCGCGAAGTCGGCGATCCCGACCATATCGGTCCGCCACAGCGCGGCGCGATGCTGCTCGACCTTTTCCTTGGCGAGCGCCAGCACGCGGCGGTGCTGCTCGGTGGGATAGTATGTCGCGGCGGCCACGCGCGGCGGGTACACGGCAGCGGCGACGCTTGCCGCAACGCCTGCCAGAACGGTCCGCCTGTCAACTTCGATGGTCATGCCCGGTCCCTATCACGCCGACCCCGTATCCAGCGTGAACAGCGCACATACTAGGCATTTGCGCCGAGATTTCCAGCCTGCGCGCCAAGCTGATGCAAGGCAGCGCCATCGACGCGCATTCCGGTCCATTCGTCCATCAGTTGCGCGCCCAGCGACTTGTAGAACCCGATCGCGGGCGCATTCCAATCGAGCACCGACCATTCTAGCCGGGCACAATCACGCTCCACCGCCAATGCTGCGAGATGCGCGAGCAGGGCCTTGCCGAGTCCCACGCCGCGCGCTTCGGGTTGGACGAACAGGTCTTCGAGATAGATTCCCGGCTTGCCCTCGAAAGTGGAGAAGTTGTGGAAGAACAAGGCGAAACCCTGCGCCGCGCCGTCGACCTCGCCGATCACGACTTCGGCATAGGGCCGCGCGCCGAACAGCTTTTCGGCCAGCACCGCCTCATCGAACCGGACAGCGTGGGCCAGTTTTTCGTATTCGGCCAGCGCGCGGATCAGGCTGGCGATCAGCGGAATGTCGCTACGAGTGGCGGGGCGGATGGAAATGGTCATATGGCGAGGAGCTTTCCAATATCGCGCCGGCCATCGACGATCCGCAGGATATCGACGATACGGTCGGTTTCGTTGAGCCGATAGAGGATCACGTACGGCGGCACCGGCCAGACGCGGAGGTCCTGCGCAAGATGGGCGCGTCCGCCGCCTGCCTCGGGAAACTGTGCAAGTCTGCCGACACTCTCGTCAATCCGGTCAATCCACTGATCGGCTATCGCGCTGTCGTGTGCGGCGAGATATTGCCAGACGTGAAACAGGTCCTCGATCGCCGCAGGCTTGCGAACGATCTTCCAGTCAACGCGCATTCTGCTCGCGGAACCGTTGCTTCAACACCTCAGCGCCTTCCCAGGATTCGGATGGGCCGCTGGCATCCGCTTCGGCAATGAGGTGTCGGAGTGCGATCGACGCTTGCTCGTCCTGCGTGCGGCGCGCCTTCCAGTGGCGCAAGGCCTCACGAATGACTTCGCTGGCGGACGCGTAATCGCCGGACTTCACCGCACCCTGAACGTACGACAGAAGTTCGTCGGTCAAGGCGACCGAAACCTTTTCCACGCGGCTGATCTTCTCGATTTTGCCCATGCTAAGCTGGTAGCAAATGTTGCCACCAGCCGCAAGCCGCCTACTCCGCTGCCTCGGTCGTCTGACCTGCGTCAGTCGTGGCGTCTTCCAACTCTGCCGCTTTCGCCTCGACCAGCGCGACGATGTGGTCGAGCATGTCTTCGGACTGAACGGTGTGGTCGGTTACGCCCGAGAGATAGACCATGTGCTTGCCGTTGCCGCCGCCGGTGAGGCCGATATCGGTTTCGCGCGCTTCACCGGGGCCGTTGACGACGCAACCCAGGACCGAGAGCGAGAGCGGGGTCTTGATGTGGCTCAGGCGGCTCTCCAGCGCCTCGACCGTGCGGATCACGTCGAAGCCCTGACGTGCGCATGAGGGGCACGAAACCACGCGGACACCGCGCGTACGCAGGCCGAGGCTCTTGAGGATCTCGAATCCGACGCGGACTTCTTCCTCGGGTTCCGCCGAGAGCGAGACGCGCACGGTATCGCCGATGCCGGCCCAGAGCAGGTTGCCGATGCCGATCGAGGACTTGACGGTGCCGCCGATCAGCCCACCCGCCTCGGTGATGCCCAAGTGCAGCGGGCAATCGACAGCATCGGCCAGCCCCATGTAAGCCGCGACCGCGAGGAACACGTCGGAGGCTTTGACCGCCACCTTGTATTCGTGGAAATCGTGGTCCTGCAGCAGCTTGATGTGATCGAGCGCAGATTCGACCAACGCCTCGGGGCATGGCTCGCCGTACTTTTCGAGCAGGTCCTTCTCGAGGCTGCCCGCATTGACGCCGATGCGGATCGCGCAGCCGTTGGCCTTGGCCGCACGCACGACTTCGGCGACGCGCTCGCTGCTGCCGATGTTGCCGGGGTTGATGCGCAGGCATGCGGCGCCTGCGTCAGCGGCTTCGAGGGCGCGCTTGTAATGGAAATGAATGTCCGCGATCAGAGGCACGCGCGCGGCGCGCACGATCTGGCGCAGGGCAGTCGTGCTCTCGACATCGGGACACGATACGCGAATCAGGTCGGCACCCGCTTCCTCGCAACGGCGGATCTGGTTGATCGTCGCTACCGGATCGGACGTGAGCGTGTTGGTCATCGTCTGCACGGTAATCGGCGCATCTCCGCCGACGGGGACCGCGCCGACCATGATCTGGCGGCTCTTGCGACGCGCGATATCGCGCCATGGACGGATTGAGGACATGGACGCCCCTATAGGGACTTGCGGGCCGGACTGAAAGCCGTTCGAAGGTCCGTCAAACCGGCCCTGCAAACATGAATTCGGGATCGCAATGATCGCCCACCCAGAATTCGATGTCGGCGACCTTGTCCAAGCCATAGCGGCGGTAGAACTTCTGCGCTTCCGGATTGTGGGCATAGACCGATAGCTGCATCTCGTCGGCGCCCCAATCGCGTGCCTGTGCCAGCGCCCAATCCATCAGCCGCGCGCCATGCCCGCGCCCAATCAGGGCGGGGTCGGTATAGAGCTGCTTGATTTCTGCCGGAGTGAGCGCCTGGGTGTGGCGCGGAAGGCTGCTGGCCCTTACCAGCTTGCAGAACGAGGCGATCGCGCCGTCCTGCTCGATGACCGCGACGCGCATGTCGGTGCGCCCGATCTGCGCGGCGACAACGGTTTCCGCGTGCGAATCGTCTAGAAAGCGCGCGAGATTGGCAGCGCTGTAGAGATGGCCGAACTTCGCGACAAACGCGCGGCGCCCGAGATCGCCAATGGCCGATACATCAAGAGGAGTGGCAAGGCGCAGGGTCATGATCCCTGCGCCATAAACCGCTCAGTCGACCTTGGCGACCTTGACCTTCGTGTAAGGGACGAACTGGCCCAACCCGACCGATCCGCGCCAGAATCCACTGGTCCGATCGATCATCCGCACGATATCGACGCTGCACAGCTGCGAGCCGAACGGCTGCGTCACCATGATATCGCTATCGTCCAGCGACGACGCACCCGCATCGGGACGGTTCACCCAGATCGTGTTACCGGCGTCATAGGCGATGGCGGTCTTGTCGTAGATCCGTGTGTTCATCACACGCGGGGTGTAGATGCAGTTTGCCGGTTTACCCGCGACACGGCCTTCGAGCGACTTGGCTAGCTGCTGTTCGGGGGTCAGGCGCGGCTTGGCGTCGGCGGCGGCTCCGGCAAGGAGAAGCGATCCGGCGGCCAGGCCTGCGGCAATCTTGCTCGCGATTTTCATCATGGCTGGCACTTCCTTCTGTTCGATGCGGCTACGCTATCACGAGTCGGCTGAACCGGTGCTGAAATTCAAGCCGTGCCGCCGACCGTCAGGCCTTCGACCAGCAGGGTCGGCTGACCGACGCCCGCAGGTACGCTTTGCCCACCCTTGCCGCAGACGCCGACGCCTTCGTCGAGCGCGAGATCGTTGCCGATCCCGATCACGCGGGTGAGCACGGTCGGACCATCACCGATCAGCGTCGCGCCCTTGATCGGCGCGCCGAGCTTACCATTCTCGACGCGATAGGCCTCGGTGCACGAGAACACGAACTTGCCGCTGGTGATGTCGACCTGCCCGCCACCGAACGACTTGGCGAAGATGCCGTTCTTGACGCGGCTGAGCAGTTCGGCCGGGTCGTCGTTCCCTGCGCGCATGAAGGTGTTGGTCATGCGCGGCATCGGGGCATGGGCATAGGATTCACGGCGGCCATTGCCGGTGGGGGCAACGCCCATCAGGCGGGCGTTGAGGCGATCCTGGATATAGCCCTTGAGGATGCCGTCCTCGATCAGGATGTTCTCCTGCGTCGGGGTGCCCTCGTCATCGATCGAGAGCGAGCCGCGCCGTCCTGCCATCGAGCCATCGTCGATCACCGTCACGCCTGGCGCGGCAACGCGCTGGCCGATGCGGCCCGAGAACGCGCTGGTGCCCTTGCGGTTGAAATCGCCTTCGAGGCCGTGGCCGACCGCTTCGTGGAGCAGCACGCCCGGCCAGCCGGGGCCGAGCAGCACGGTCATCTCGCCTGCTGGAGCCGCAACCGAATCGAGATTGACCAGCGCCTGCGCCAGCGCTTCGTCGATCGCGCGATTCCAGGTCGCGGGTTCGAACAAGTCGTCGTACAAGCGGCGACCGCCGATGCCAAACGAGCCGGTCTCGCGGCGTCCGTCCTTTTCCGCCACGATCGATACATTGAGCCGGACGAGCGGACGCACGTCGTGCCCGACGAAACCATCCGCGCGCACGATCTCGACCACCGACCATGAGCCCGACAGCGACGCCGAGACCTGCGCCACGCGCGAATCGCGCGCACGGGCCGCGGCGTCGATCGTTTCGAGCAGCTTGACCTTGGCCTCGAACGGCACGGCGTCGAGCGGCGAGGCATCGGTATAGAGGTGGCGGTTGTTGCCCTGCGGTGGCGGGGCGGGTTGCCCCTTCGTCGGATCGAGCAGCTTGAGCGTTTCTCCGGCGCGGGCGATGGCTGCGACGGATATCTCGTTGGCATGAGCAAACCCGGTCATCTCGCCCGAAACGCCGCGCAAGCCGAAGCCTGCATCGCGGGAATAGTCGGCGGTCTTGAGCCTGCCGTCATCGAAGCCGAAGCTCTCGGACGCGATGAACTGAAGGTAGAGTTCGCCGTCATCGCAATCGCGCAGTGCCTCACGCGTCAGGCGTTGGGCGTCGGCGGGCGAAAGCAGGCCGGGGCGGTAGAGCAGCGAGCGGGGATCGGTTTGGGTCATCGCCACCGATATAGGAAGCTATGGGCCAACGCGAAAGGCGCAGCCTAACCGATATTTCAGGCCGCCTGCGCCTTGTCCGCCGGGCCGCCGCGCAGCACGAAGCGCTTGTCGCAGTAGCCGCACTCGACAAAGCCGCGCTCGTCGATTTCGAGCCACACGCGCGGGTGACCGAGCGCGCTTCCGCCCCTGATATCGTTGGACCCGTCACACTTGACGCGGGCGGTATCGGACAGGACGGTTTCGGGCGGCTGGTTCATGCCGCCGCGCTAGCAAATGCGTGGCCTTGAGACAATTGCGTTTTGCCCCCGGTTCGGGCAGGCAGCACCGCATGGAACAGACCCCGGCGACGGCCCCCGCAATCCGCATCCGCGATCTCGTCAAACGTTATACCGCCACGGGCAAGTCCGCAGGCAAGCTGGCGCTCGACGGCGTCAGCTTCGACGTGCCGCAAGGACAGATTTTCGGTCTGCTCGGGCCTAATGGCGCGGGCAAGTCGACGCTGATCAACACGCTGGCGGGGCTGGTGACCAAGACGTCCGGTCAAGTCGAAATCTGGGGTCATGACATCGATCACGACGTGCGCAACGCCAAGGCGTCGATCGGGATCGTGCCGCAGGAAATCGTGTTCGATCCGTTCTTCACCCCTGCCGAAGTGCTCAACAACCAGGCCGGACTCTATGGCGTGCCCAAGTCGATGCGGCGAACGATGGAACTGCTGCGCGCGGTCCACCTGGCAGACAAGGCCAACGCTTACGCCCGATCGCTGTCGGGGGGCATGAAGCGACGTCTGCTGATCGCCAAGGCCATGGTCCACAGTCCGCCGGTCCTCGTGCTCGACGAGCCAACCGCAGGCGTCGATGTCGAACTGCGGCGGCAATTGTGGGAGCTGGTCAGCGAAATGAACCACGATGGTGTGACGGTTGTCCTGACCACGCACTACCTCGAGGAAGCCGAGCAGCTCTGTGACCGTATCGCGATCATCAATCACGGCAAGCTGATCGCCAACAAGCCGACGCGCGAGTTGGTAGACATGGCGCGCGAAAAGATCGTTGTGTTGACGCTAGATCGCGACGTGGGTGTTGCGCCGCAGCATGAAACGTTCGCGCGCAGTGTGGCGTCGGGCGAACGACAGATCGAGATCGCCTACGATAAGGATCGCACCAACGCAGGCGAAGTCCTGCTGCAGGTTCAGGGCCAAGGTTACGCGATAGTCGATGTATCTACCCGTGAAGCCGATCTTGAGGATGTTTTCGTCACGCTGACCAGCGTCCCGGCGTAGCCGCAAGTATCTCCACTAACTTTAGTTCTGGTTTATTTGAACTTTGGCCAACTTACGACGCCATCCGCCCTTTTCGAGACGGACGATGTCAGTGCCACAATACCGGCAGGCACTGTCGTAAGTCAGTCCATTCCATTCGATCTTGTCACGGATGGGCCGATGGCGGTTCATTACGCATAGAAGACGTTGTAGTTGCATTTTAGCCTCTGGGCGCAGGCGGTTATACGCAAAGCTACCTAGCATGCTGCGGTTGCGAAGCAAGTGAACAACATCGTTAAGCAAAAGAAAGATTTGTGCCGAATCTGTAAAAAAATCTTTTAATATCAAGTTCTCGCGACACTTTAGGGTCGCAACCCTTTCGAACGGCACTGCCAACATCAAGGAGCTCCGCTTGTGAGTGGAAATGTCACAAACGCGTCCGACAACTCTTTCGCCGGGTCCGCAGCAAACGATGTGCTGGTCATCGGCTCGGGCGCGGCAGGTCTGACAGCCGCGTTGGTGCTGGCGGAGAAATGCCGTGTGCTCGTTCTGGCCAAGGGGGCGCTGGATGGCGGGTCGACCAATTGGGCGCAGGGCGGAATCGCGGCGGTGCTCGACGCGGGCGATACGTTCGAGAACCATATCCGCGACACGATGATCGCGGGCGCCGGACTCAACCGACGCGAGACGGTGGAGTTCGTGGTCGAACACGCGCCAGCGGCGATCAATCGCCTGGAATCGCTCGGCGTGCCGTTCAATGCCGAGGCAGGCGCTCTGCATCTGACGCGTGAGGGCGGGCACTCGCACCGGCGGATCGTTCACGTCGACGATGCAACCGGTGCGGCGGTGCAGCAGGCATTGCTCAAGGCAGCCCGCGATCATCCGAACATCACGCTCCTGCCGGGTCGGACCTGTATTGACCTGATCAGCGGGCGGCACGAGGCTGCGCGCTATTCGGGCTCGGGCCGGATCTGGGGCGTCTATGCGCTCGATGAAGCCACTGGGAAGGTCGAAGCGCACACCGCGCGCGCCACGATCCTGGCAACCGGCGGCGCAGGGCGGGTCTATCAGTTCTCGACTGCACCGCGTGGCGCGACGGGCGATGGCATCGCGATGGCCTGGCGCGCGGGCGCGCGGGTCTGCAACATGGAAATGATGCAGTTCCACCCGACC
Source organism: Novosphingobium hassiacum (assembly GCF_014196055.1). GTDB lineage: Bacteria > Pseudomonadota > Alphaproteobacteria > Sphingomonadales > Sphingomonadaceae > Novosphingobium > Novosphingobium hassiacum. The sequence continues at coordinate 444,067 of NZ_JACICY010000002.1, read as the reverse complement.
TGCCTGTACAACCTCGACGTCAAGAATTTCCTGATCACCGAGGCGGTGCGTGGTGAAGGCGGACGACTGATCAATCCGCGCACCGGCAAGCGCTTCATGGAGTTCTACGACCCCGAGCGGCTTGAGCTGGCCCCCCGCGACATCGTGGCGCGCGCGATCGATTCGGAGATCAAGAAGTTCGGGCTCGACTACGTTCATCTCGACATCAGCCACATGCCGGACGAATTCGTGCGCGGACACTTCCCCAACATCCACGATAAGCTGCTTGGCCTTGGTATCGACATGACCCGCCAGCCAATCCCGGTAGTCCCAGCCCAGCATTATACTTGCGGAGGGGTGCTCATCGATCTCGAAGGGCGGACCGACCTGCCCGGTCTTTATGCGGCCGGCGAATGCACCGAGAGCGGTCTGCACGGCGCGAATCGCCTGGCGTCGAACTCGCTGCTTGAATGCTTCGTGTTCGGCGACGCCGCCGCGCGCGATATTCTTCGCCGCTGGGACAGCTTCGACGCGCCACCCGAAGTGCGTCCGTGGGACGAAAGCCGCGTCACCGATTCGGACGAGGAAGTGGTGATCAAGCAGAACTGGACCGAAATCCGCCGGTTCATGTGGAACTATGTCGGCATCGTGCGCACCGACAAGCGGCTCGAACGCGCCGCGCACCGCATTCAGATGCTGTCGGGCGAGGTCAACGATTACTACGGACACTTCCGCGTCACGACCGACCTGATCGAATTGCGTAACCTGCTGCAGAGCGCGGAGTTGATCGTCCGCTCGGCACGGGCGCGGCACGAAAGCCGGGGCCTGCACTACACGCTCGATTATCCGCAAACCGACGAGATCGCCCGCGATACGGTGTTGGTGCCTTAGGCCGCTTCGGCCTCGACGAATTCGGGGTAGAACAACGGCGCGCGGGTGGACCAGCCGTGCGCGGTCGCAGCCGCTTCGCTGATCGACTGCAGCAGGTGCCGCCGCCGGTCCGGACGGATCACTGGCAAGGCCGCTGCGCCGCAGAACGCCGACGGCAGCCACGGCCGTGCCTCGGCTCCGAGCAGGCGTTCATAGAGGAAGCGGAAGGCGGAAAACCCGCCGAGGCGATCCTGCGCGAGGTCGAACGCGGCCAGACGCATCAGACTGCCCATGAACGGCTCGAGCGTTTCGAGACCATCGACCTGCGGCAGCATCGCGCGCAGCATCACCAGATCGCGGTAGGCATTGGTCTGTGCGATGATGGCGGCGATCTCGGGCTCGTCGCGGCCCCAGCGGGCCACCGCATCGCCGCGACCGAGCGCAATATCCAGGCTGCGGCGGATGTAGCGCTGCTCGCCCGGAGCAAAGCTCGCAAATTCCCGCAGTTCCGCGATCGTCATTCCGCTGGCATCGAAGCGCGCCATGTCTGCCCTCCAGCCGCTAGTCACTCCGCGCGGCTGTTGCAGTGTGGCACAGCGTGGTTAACGCGGAGTAACCACAGCGCGGCGCGAGGCCTGCGTCCGAACCCCTAGCCTGCGCTAACGATCAGGAAAACGCGTTATAGGCCCCGTAGAGACTGGTCAGCGTGAGCACGGTTCCCACCAGTATCAGCATCGTCTTGGCCGGGATGTGCTTGGCCGCCCATGCGCCAAACGGTGCCGCGGCCAGTCCCCCGATCAGGAACCCGAGCGTAGGCCCTGCCAGGTCGGCAAACCCGAGATGCCAGATGAAGGTTGCCGATACCGTGAGGGTCAGAAAGAACTCGACGGTGTTGACCGTGCCCACCACCTTGCGCGGATCGGCACCCTGGATCAGCAGGTTGGAAGTCACGACCGGACCCCAGCCGCCACCGCCAACCGCATCAAGAAACCCGCCGACAAGCCCGAGCGGGGCAACCCACCCCGCTTCGCGGATCTTGGGCGGATACAACAGGCCGCGCAAAAGCAGGTAGATGCCGATCGCGCTGAGGTAGAGCAGCACCCACGGCTTCACCAGCGACGCATCGAGCGACGACAGGACGTAGGCACCCAGAATGCCGCCAGCCATGCCCGGCAGCAGCAGGCGCAGGAACAGCTTCTTGTCGACATTACCGTGGATGAGGTGGCTGATGCCCGAAGTTGCCGTGGTGAAACACTCGACAAGGTGCACGCGCTGCGAGGCAAGTGCCGGCGGAATGCCGAGCACGCCGACCATCAGCGTGTTCGAGATGACCCCGAACGCCATGCCGAGCGCGCCATCGACCATCTGCGCGGCAAATCCCACGGCGATGAACGGCAGCAGTGCCGTCCAGTCGAGCCCGGCGAGAAAGTCCATATGTTCACCCCTGTCTGCGGCCTTGCGCTAGCCGCGATCACCCGCTGCACGAATAGAGAAATTATACTCTACCCCAAAGAGAGAGTTTTTCGCGACGAAACGATGACGATCGCTTTCTGTAGCGGAAGTGCGCTGCTTCCGCGCGGCGGTATCGTGATCTTTAGCGGCGCGTCGGCCCGCTTGCGCGGTCATATCGGATTCGTCGGATACGCCGTCCGCGAAGATGGGCTTGCGTGACCTTGGGCAGCCGATGGCGCGCGACTCGTGCCGCAGGGGTGTCATGTTGCGCATGTCGCCATCAATGGGGCGATTAATGGCGAGCGCGTCAATTCGAGCCTGCCGCACGTCAAGGACGCGACAGGCTCTTATGGCTCCGCGCTGATGTCCTGCCAGTGTTGGCAAGGCCGACCCCGACCACTCCACCAATTGGGATTAGAGCCGGGCCGTTTTGTTGCGCATGGGCAAGGGTGCGTCATCCGGGCTCGTCGCACGCAGATCCAGCAATTCGCAAAGTCTATCTACCATGGTTTGCTCGGGCGGCCCATCGTCAAGCAGAATAGAACCGAGATAGGCAGAATAGGCAATCCTGGCATTGGCGCGCATGGCATCGCGTGGGCCACCGGTTGCCTCAAACATCTCGCCAAGCAAGCGAAGCCGGCGAGAGTTGACATTTTTCACCGCGCGGTCCGCCTGTGCATCGCTTGTCGCCCAGCGGAAGATGGCGCGTTCCAGTGCCTGTGGTGCGGTGAACGCGTTTTGGATCAGCGGCTGCAAGGAAGCGGCTGCCTCGTAGTTCCCAGCAATCGAAGCCCGCTCAAGTGGGCCATCGACTGCCAGTCCCTCCCATTCCTCCAGGACCGCTCGATGGAAGGCCTTCACATCGGCAAAGTGCCAGTAAAAACTCCCACGAGATACTCCAAGCGCGGTAGCCAGACGGTCAGGGTTCAGTGCCTTTACCCCGCCGTCGGTTAGCGCTCGAAGCGCAGCCCTCAGCCAATCCTTTCGAGTGAGCCTGTTGGTCTCCATGGTCACAGCCTTGACAAGAGTAGATCGGAGTAGCAATACCATACATCAATGTATGGAGGCGTCGATGACCGTTTGGATGGTTGCGGTTGGTATCAGTTGTGTGGCCGCAGCCTGCCTGCACGGCTATCTTGGCGAAGTGAAACTGATCGGCCCCGCGACGTTTCCCACTCGGCAATCAAGATTGCTCGTGAGCGCGATGTGGCAATTCAGCACGATGATCTGGATCGGCTGTGGTGTCTTGATCGCAGCGTCACCGTGGCTGTTTTCGGATTCCGACCGGCCTCTTGCAATTCCCTTGATCTGTTCACCAATTCTGTTCGGCGTGGTCGCAAACGGGTTGATCACGCGAGGTCGGCATTTTGGTTGGAAGGTGTTTGCCGCGATTGTCGTGGCCGCTATGGGCGGAGCAATCCTGGCGTGACCGAACTCTACAAGCGGGGCCAGCAGGCCCTCGCTGCCGCGCGCCTTCATTGCGGACGGACTCTCCATGGTTTCAATCGCGCTCCGGTCGATATCACCGCGATCCCAAACCTTCGATTCCCTCGTCACACAAAAAGCCATCTGATCGCGCGGCAACCAATGCCTCAATCGTGCGTCAGGTAATCTTGTCCCTTCGCAATTTTTCGCCAGCAACCCCCGGCGTCCAGCGATCACCGGGAGATCACCAGGGCGGAAATTGCCGCCAAGGGACGAAAGCCGTATCGTATGTAAGATACTGAAAAAACAAGGTAGTTCGACGCCAGAGGTAGCCCTCAATGCGTCTCCAGCGAAAGTACTGCGTCTCACACCGAGGCCTTGCCTTCACTGACGGAACATCCAAAGACACTACCGCAAAGCCGCGGTGCTACCGGTCGATCCTCCCGATCCTACCCCACATCCCATCTAGCAATCGCCACCCCGCGACCCTAAAGCCGAGCGCATGATCTCGGTTGCCACATGGAACATCAATTCGGTCCGCTTGCGCGCCGAGCAGGTCGAGCGTTTTCTGCTGCAGGAGGCGCCCGATGTGCTGTGCCTGCAGGAGATCAAGACGCCAGAGAACCTGTTTCCGCACGAGGTTTTCGAGAAGCTCGGCTACACCCACCGCGCGGTGCATGGGCAGAAGGGCTATCATGGCGTCGCCACGGTCAGCCGCATTCCATTCCGCGATTTCAGCAAGCATGACTGGCAGGACAATGGCGAGGCGCGGCATATTGGCGTGGAACTCACCGGCCCGGGCCAAGGCCTGATCATCGAGAACGTCTATATCCCGGCGGGCGGCGATGTGGCCGATCGCGAGGTCAACGCCAAGTTCGGGCAGAAGCTCGACTTCCTCGAGCGCATGACGCGCTGGGCCGAAAAGATCGAGCGCCCGACGCTGATCGTGGGCGATTTCAACATCGCGCCGCTCGAGTGCGACGTCTACAATCACAAGGCGCTGCTCAAGGTCGTCAGCCATACGCCGCTGGAAGTGGAAACGCTGCAGCGGTTCGGCGATGCGCATGGCTGGGTCGATCTCGGGCGCAAGCATATCGCTGCGCCCGAGCGCAACTATTCGTGGTGGTCGTACCGGTCGTACTGGCGCGAGAAGGACCAGGGGCGCAGGCTGGATCACATGTGGGCCTCACCCCAAGCGGCGGCGCAATCGCGTGGGCATCGCTTCGTCGAAGAGACGCGGCGGTGGGAGCAGCCTTCGGATCACATCCCGCTGATCACAGAGCTGGACCTTTGAGCGACGCGCGAAACGTCGCCCGCGCTTTGGATGCGCTGCGCCACGGGTGGGCGATCCGGGTGACCGGGGTGGACGGCGCGCTCGACCTGTTGCCTGCTGAAACCGCGTTCGTTCAACCGGGAATCTATGCCGCGCGCCTGCTGATTTCCGATGCGCGCGCGGCGACACTGAAGCTTGCCAACCAGCGCGATGCAGCCGTGCCCGAAGCGCCAGTGCTGATCCGGGGGGCTGAGCCGTTCAGCCTTTCTGGCGCGCGAAATCTGGCCGACCCGGCACAGGATCTGGGCAATCCCTTGCGCGGTCCGTTCAAGGCCGATCCGATCGAGCCGCGCGAGGCGGCGGTCGCGGCGATGGAACTGGCGCGGCTGGCGGGAATCCTGCCCGCATTCATGGTCTCGACCGGTGTGGAAATCGCTGCCGAGGTTTCGGCGGAGGAGTTGGCGGTATTCAAGGACCCGCGCGGTCTGACCATTCAGGCGCGGGCGCGGTTGCCCGTCGCGCCGTGCGACGATGCCGAGATCGTGGCGTTCCGCGCCCGGGACGACTTGCGCGAGCATGTCGCGCTGGTGCTCGGCGTGCAGACGAGCGAGCGCGAGCCGCTGGTGCGGTTGCACAGCGAATGCCTGACCGGCGACGTGCTCGGCAGCCTCAAGTGCGATTGTGGGCCGCAACTCGATGGCGCGCTGGCGCAGATGGCCGATGAGGTTGCCAAGGGCGGCTGGGGCGTGCTGCTGTACCTGCGGCAGGAGGGGCGCGGGATCGGGCTGATCAACAAGCTGCGTGCCTATGAACTGCAGGACCAGGGGTTTGACACGGTCGACGCCAACGAGCGGCTGGGCCTGCCGAGCGAGGCGCGCGACTTTCCGGTGGCCGTACGGATGCTCGACCTGCTCGGCGTGTCGCGCGTGCGGCTGCTGACCAACAACCCGATGAAGGTGGCGGCGTTGCAGGAACTGGGAATCGAGGTGTCCGAGCGCGTGCCGCACGAACTGCCCGCCAATCCCCACAACGCGCGCTACCTTGCGACCAAACGCGACCGCTCGGGACACCTGTTGCGCTAGCCCGTCGCGGTCGCGGGTTGGGTCAGAGCGCCCGCCAGGCGATCAGCAGCACAGCAACGGCGATGGCTGCGGCGAACGCCAGGGCCCAGCCCATGTCCTTGAGCGTAAAGCGATCGAGATGTTCGGCGCGGAAGCGGCGATAACCGCGTTCGGCCGCCGGATTGCTGGCGACCATGCCGACGTCGAGCGCGGTGGCGTCGTTGCGGAACCAGTTGACGAGCAGGTTGTGCTCCTGCGGGGTGACATCTGGATAGGCGGACAGCAGCGCCTCGACATGGGCGCGACGGGCATCGGCCGCAGATGCGGTGTAGGTTTTTGACATTTCTTGATTCCTGACATGCGTTTGGGCAGCGCCGGAGGGTACGGCGCGGGCGGCAGGTCAGGTGATCGGGGGTGCCCGTGGTGCGGGACGCAGCAACAACGGCGCCGGTGCCGGGGGCGCTGTCTGCGGCGGCCAAGCGTGGGCGAATTCAAGGAGTGGAGGTGCTGCGGGGAGCGGTGCCAGAAGGACTGGCGGCGGCGCTACCGGCAGGGCGACACGCTGCACGGTAAGCCGACGCTCGGGCGCAACCGCAAGGTCCACCGTCGCCGCGCTGAATGCCGATCCGGTTCGCGCGACAAGCGGCGCGTCGAACGGTGCGGCGGCGTGGAACAGCACGGTCAGCGCCAAGAGCGCGGCCCAGAACCTTGCGGTCAGGCGTGTGGATGACAGCGTGTGCACTTGGGCCAAGGTAGGGGGTAGCCCGCACTGGGGCAACCCATAGGCCCTCACAGACTCTCTCCATCCACTCGTCCTTGCGGGCGAAGCATCGCGATCCAGAGCGCCAACGTACTGTGCTCTGGATGGCTCGGTCGCTGCGTTCCTCGCAATGACGAAGCGTTGAGTTGTGGTGCGGGTCTAACGCTTTTCGAAGCGGGTCAGGCCCTGCCCGAGCGTATTGCTGCCGATCGAGAGTTGATCGCCCGACCAGTCGGCAACGAAGGCCGACGAGCGGCTGATGCCCGGAGCGAAGCGCGCGTCGTTGCCCGCAATGGCAAGGCCGCTCGAACTGTGCACGCGGCCCTCGGCGGCCACGGCGATGAACGCGCTGTAGTTTTCCTTGTCCTTGCCCTGGACGAAGACGTTGTCGGTGATGCGTCCGGTGGCTCCGGCGGGGACGTCGATCATGTAATTGGTGGTCTGCCCTGCAGTATCGTCAAAGCTCGATTCACTGACTTCGACGCGACCGGCGCGGCTTTTGACGTAGTGCCCGCCCCTGCCCGCTTCGAAGCGGCTGCGGCGGATGGTGACGCTGCCATAGTCGCCGAAGTAGACCGAGTGCGCGCAGGACAGCCCGCGATCACAGCGACCCAGGCGGGTGAAGGTCGACTTCTCGATCAGCACGGCGGCAGAGGGGTCGTCGGCCGAGAGGATGCCCTGTTCGCTGTCGCGGAACCACGACTGGCGCACGGTCAGGTTGCCGTGTTCGAGGCGGATTCCCGAGCCGTTGGCGTCGGGCACGCGGATATTCTGGAAGATCAGCCCTTCGACGCGGGTCGAGCGACCGCGCGCGACGATGGTCGCCTTGCCCTCGCAGGCAGCGCCATCGAAGATCGTCTGGCCGGGTATCTGCGCGACAAAACCGACATCGCCCGCCTGCTGGACCGCGCAATCGCGATAGGTGCCGGGTTCGATGCGGATCGTGGCGGTGCCCTCGCCGATGGCGTTGACCGCGTCCTGCAGCGCGGCGAAACTGCGGCCGCTCTCGACGATCGTGTAGGGCTTGCGCTGTTCCTGCGCGAACAGGGCACTGGCCGGGATTGCTGCCAATACGCCAAGCGCCAGCAGGAAAATCCCGACCCGTTGCTTGTGGTGGCGGCGGCCTGCAACCGCAAAGGGATTGGCTTGGGTCATGTACATCTTGTGCTATCCGGCGGGCGAGTTTGCCATGCCGTGGATAGCGACGAATGGTTGACATGCCGTTGCGTTCCGGCGGGAACCGGATCAATCGATCTTTGGCGGACGCCCCCGACGTGGAGCTTCGGTCGTGGCGACTTTCACCCCGCGCCTGCCCAGCGCCTCGCGCAGGAGAACTTCGATCTGGGCATTGGCCGAACGCAGGTCCGCCCCTGCCGCGCGCTCGATCGCGGCGAACAGCGCCGGATCGATGCGCAACGGGAAAGCCTTTTTCGGCGGCGGGGCCATCGGCAGGCCTTACTGGTACAGCGTACCGGCGTTGATGACCGGTTGCGCATCGCGTTCACCGCACAATACGACCATCAGGTTCGAGACCATCGTCGCGCGGCGTTCGTCGTCCAACTCGACCACGCCCTTTTCCGAAAGCTGGTTGAGCGCCATTTCGACCATCGACACCGCGCCTTCGACCAGCTTGCGGCGTGCCGAGATGACCGCTTCGGCCTGCTGGCGCCGGAGCATGGCCCCTGCGATTTCAGGCGCGTAGGCCAGGTGGGTCAATCCGCATTCGTCGACGGTGATCCCGGCAAGGATCAGGCGGGCGTTGAGTTCGGTGCGCAGTTCGGCGTTGATCTGGTCATGATGGCTGCGCAGTGTGACTTCCTGATGCTCGATATCATCATAGGGATAGCGCGAGCCGATCGAGCGAACAGCGCTTTCGATCTGGACATAGACGAACGCCTTGTAGTCATCGACATCGAACAGCGCCTGCGCGGTATCCGACACGCGCCACACCACGTTGCAGGCGATCTCGATCGGGTTGCCGCGCAAGTCGTTGACCTTGAGCTTTTCCGAAACGACGTTGTTGGCGCGCACCGAAATGCGGTTCTTGCTCATCCACGGCCAGACCCAGCGCAAGCCGTGGCTGCGATCGGTGCCCCGATACGAACCGAACATGGTGATCGCGGCGGCCTGGTTGGGCTGGATCATATAGAAGCCCTTGGCGATCAGCACGAACAGGACGGGACCGAAAAATATCCCGGCAAGGAAGCCCGGAACATCGGCGTCGGTCGGATTGCCCGAAGCAAAGCCCAGTATCCGCGCAGCGGTGAGCACGAACACGACGATCAACAGGCCGAGCATGAGATACCCGCTGGTGGTCCACGCTGTGGTTTCCTGGCTGGCGGCTTGCGTACGCGAATCGGACATCGGACTTCCCCCTTAAATATGATATCATATTAATATCAATTCAGGTTGCACCCGCAAGCGGATTCGGATGGCTCTTGCAATCCGGAGCGAATCACTCCACATTCAAGTCGCGGACCGGGCCCCTCTGGCGCGGCGATTTGGCCACTGATGGCAAGTCGCTTGCGTGATGTCGGACCGCATCGGGTGATGCCGATGTCTTGTGGTCCGGATCTACTAACCCCTCCTTCCGGATCTGGCTTCAAGGCTCGGCGCACCCGATCGTTGCAACCGCTTCGATAGGGAGCTTGATATGTCCGATCGTTATTTCAGCCTGCTTGAACGTCACCAGAAACTCGACGAGGCGCTGCGGCTTGCCCGCCGCAGCCGCTGGGTCGATCCGTTCGAGATCGCGCGGATCAAGAAATTGAAGCTGATGGTGAAGGACCGCCTGTCCCGCCTGCTTCCGCGCAAGTCCGTCACACTTTGACATAGAGGAACGCCGCCCGTGCTACTGCATTTGCAGTCGCACGGGCCGGTTGATGGAGTAGCGTGATGGAATTTCTGTTTGCCGACTGGCTCGGCACCCCGGCGTGGTTCTGGCTGGCGTTTCTCGGCCTTGTCGTCGCGCTGACCGCGTTCGATCTTGGCGTCCTCCACAAGGAGGACAAGGCCATGGGCATAGCTGAATCGCTGCGCCTGACCGCATTCTACATCACCATCGCGCTGGCCTTCGGCGCGTGGGTCTGGGCCGAAAAGGGCGCGGATCTGGGGATGAAGTACTACACCGGGTTCTTCATCGAGAAGGCCTTGTCGATCGACAACGTGTTCGTGATCAGCATGATCTTCACGTTCTTCGCGATCCCGGCAAAGTACCAGTATCGCGCGCTGCTTTGGGGCATCGTCGCGGTGATCTTCCTGCGTGGCGGGATGATTGCGGGTGGCGCGGCGCTGGTCGAACAGGCCTACTGGGTGCTGTATATCTTCGCAGCGTTCCTGGTGTTCACCGGGATCAAGATGTTCTTCACCTCGGATCACGATCCCGACATCGGCAACAATCCGGTGGTGCGCTGGATCAGCCGTCACATGCGCGTGACCAAGGACCTGCACGACCAGCACTTCTTCGTGAAGGTGCCCGATGAAAAGACCGGCAAGTTGGTCAATGCGGCGACCCCGCTGTTCCTGGCGCTGGTAGTGATCAATCTGGCCGACCTCGTGTTCGCGGTCGATTCGGTCCCGGCGATCTTTGCGATCACCACCGATACGTTCGTGGTCTACACCTCGAACATCATGGCGATCCTTGGCCTGCGCGCGCTGTACTTTGCGCTGGCGGCGATGATCGACCGGTTTGCCTACCTCAAGTACGCGCTGGCCGCGGTGCTGGTGTTCATCGGCTCGAAGATCTTCGTCTCCGACTTCCTGCTGGGCGGGGACAAGTTCCCGCCGGTGATGAGCTTGGCTGTAACGCTGGGCCTGATAGCGGGTGGCGTGCTGTTCTCGTTGTGGAAGACGCGGGGGATGGCGTTGAAGGCTTGAACCTAACTTCGTCATTCCCGCGAAGGCGGGAATCCAGGCGCGCTAAACGCGTTACATCTGGGTCCCCGCCTTCGCGGGGATGACGAACGGGGGGTGCTCAGAACTGCCGGATCACTTCAAGGAAACGATCGCCGTGGGCTTCGAGCTTCTTTGCTCCTACTCCGCCGATCTGGCCGAGTTCGGAGGCGCTGGCGGGACGCGACGCCGCCATTTCGCGCAGGACCGAATCGTGGAAGATGACATAGGGCGGCAAGCCTGCCTCGCGCGCGATGTCGCGGCGCAGACTGCGTAGCGCGTCGAACAGCGAATCGCCGACCGGGTTGAACACCGCGCCCGGTGCGCCCTTGCGGCGGCTGCGACCTTCCTTCTTGGGAACGACGACGAGCTGGACCTCGGCCTCACCCTTGAGGATCGCGCGGGAATCGCCGCCCAGGGCCAACCCGCCGTGTTCGGTCGAGACCAACGCGCCCCTTGCCTGCAAGGCGCGGGCGAGCGGGCGCAGCAGCGGAGCTTCGTCGGGGGTGACAATGCCGTAGACCGAAAGCTGGTCGTGGCCGCGCTGGAGCACGCGTTCGTCGGGGACCCCGGTCAGGACCTTTTCGATATAGCCGAGTCCGAACAGCTGCCCGGTGCGGTAGATCGCCGAGAGCAGTTTGCGCGCCACGGTGGTGCCATCGGTGATGCCGGGCGCCTCGATACAGTTGTCGCAGTTGCCGCAAGTGGCGGGCGGGTCCTCGCCGAAGTGGCGTAGCAACAGGGCACGGCGGCAGTGCGGCGTTTCGACCAGCATAGCCAACGCATCGATGCGGGTGCGTTCCCCCGCGCGGCGGTGTTCCTCAACCTCGGCCAGACGCTGGCGGGCACGCGCGAAATCGTCGGCGGCCCACAGCATGACCGCGACCGCAGGATCGCCATCGCGCCCGGCGCGGCCGGTTTCCTGATAGTAGGCCTCGATCGATTTGGGACAGGCGGCGTGCGCGACGAAGCGCACGTCGGGCTTGTCGATGCCCATGCCGAACGCGACCGTGGCGACCATGACCATGTCTTCGGATGCAACGAAGGCCGACTGGTTGGCAGCGCGGACCTGCGCGTCGAGCCCGGCGTGGTAGGGCAGCACCTGCCTGCCGCCGGTGCTCAATTGCCCGGCGAGCTTTTCGACCTGGGCGCGGGTGGGCGCATAGATGATGCCCGGACCCGGGTGCTCGTCCAGCAGCGCCTGCAACTGGCGCAGCGGGTTGTCGCGCGGGCGGATGGCGTAGCGGATGTTGGGCCGGTCGAAGCCCGAGACGATCAGGCCCTCGGTGGGAATACCGAGCTGTTCGAGAATGTCGGCGCGGGTGTGGCGATCTGCCGTTGCCGTCAGCGCGAGGCGCGGGACATCGGGGAACGCGTCCATCATCGGACGCAGCAGGCGGTAATCGGGGCGGAAATCGTGGCCCCATTCAGAGACGCAATGCGCCTCGTCGATGGCGAACAGCGAAATGCGGCCGCGCGTCAGCAGTTCGCGGAAGTGCTGCTGGCTGGCGCGTTCGGGGGCGACGTAGAGCAGATCGAGATCGCCGTTGCGGAAGCGTTCGATCGTCTCTTCGCGGTTGGTATCGACGCTGGTCAGCGTGGCCGCGCGGATGCCGTTGGCGGTGGCCGCGCGCAGCTGGTCGTGCATCAGCGCGATCAGCGGCGAGACGACGACACAAGTGCCCTCCATCATCACCGCGGGCAACTGATAGGTCAGCGATTTGCCGGCGCCTGTCGGCATGACCGCGAGCGTCGACTGCGCGGCGAGCACGCGATCGACGACCTGAGCCTGCACGCCGCGAAACGCAGGGAAGCCGAACACCGCGTGGAGCGCCTCGGCGGTATCGGCATAGATCGGGCGCGGTTTCGGCTCGCGCAGGACGAGGGGTTCATCCGCATCGGGAAAGCCTGAAAAGATGCCTTCCTCGAAGGCCTCGTCGGGCAGGTAATCGAGCTCGTAGGGTCTGTCGCCGGAAGTCACGCAGCGGCCTATGCCAGATCGAGGGGCGGCGGCAAAGCGCAGGCTCAGCCAAATGTGGGTTACCGCTTAACCATTCGCGCGCTCCGGCATCGCGCATGGTTTCGATTAAGCGGCTCTTGGGCACCTTGCGCCACGATTGCACCTGACGGCGGGCTTTCCGCTTGAAGGAGCAGGCGATGGGATTTGAGCCGCGAGGCGCGTTCGTAAAGCGCGAGGAACGCAAGGCAGCGTGGGAGAGCGAAGTCGAATTCGCCGAGATGGCGCGGGTGCTGAAGTCGCTCGCCACCGAACTCGGGCAGGATACCGATGCCGCGATCGACCAGTTGGCGCAGCACGGACTTGGCGCGGCGCTGGGCGTATTGGCCGGACAGTCGGGCAGCAATGTCGAGAAAGATTACCTGCGCCGCCGCGCGCAGGGGCGCATCGCGGCCAGCGGGATGCAGTGATGCTTCGTCATCCCCGCACACCCCCTGGTCATTCCCGCATACCCCTTCGTCATTCCCGCCCCCCCCTCGTCATCCCCGCGAAGGCGGGGACCCAGCCGCACCGACTCTGGGGCCCCGCCTTCGCGGGGATGACGAAGAGAGTCAGCAATGGGGATAACGAGATTTGAAAAGGCGGTCGGCCTGTGGAGGGCCGCTGCCTCCCACCCCCTTCCCCGTTCCTGGCGGGGGAGGGGGACCAATTTTCACGCGCGGGGGATCACCGCCGCGTCGCAGCCCCACCCCGCTGCGACTAGGGCCACTGCGTGACCCAAATCTCGCGGCCCTCCCGCTGGCGGGAGGGCTAGATGCACACCCAGATTCCCCCCTCCCGCAAGCGGGATCGGGGGTGGGCATGTTCAGTCGAGATTCGGACGCAACCAGCGTTCCATCGTCGGCAGGTCCATGCCGCGACGGACGGCGTAATCGGCCAACTGGTCGCGACCGATGGTAGCGACGCCGAAGTACGAGCTCTCGGGATGTGCGAAGTAGAACCCCGAGACCGCCGAGGTCGGCAGCATCGCCTGTGATTCCGTCAGGATGATTCCGGCGGTTTCGGTAGCATCAAGCAGGTCAAACAGGATCGGCTTGAGCGTGTGGTCGGGGCACGCCGGATAGCCCGGAGCGGGACGGATGCCGCGATACTGTTCGCGAATCAGCGCCTCGTTGGTCAATTGCTCGCCCGGCGCATAGCCCCACAACGTGGTGCGGACGTGCTGGTGCAGACGCTCGGCAAAGGCTTCGGCGAAGCGGTCGGCCAAGGCCTTGAGCAGGATGTCCGAATAGTCGTCGTTGTCCGCCTTGAAGCGGGCGAGGTGTTCGTCGATGCCGTGGATGCCCACCGCGAAACCGCCCATCCAGTCGCCCGCCGGATCGATGAAATCGGCCAGGCAGAAGTTGGCGCGGTCGCGGCTCTTGATCACCTGCTGGCGCAGGAACGGCAGGCGAATTGAGAGTTCATCGTCGTGCGGGTGCAGGACGACGTCGTCACCGTGCCGTGCGCAGGGCCAGAACTGCGCGACGCCGCGCGCAGTCAGCCACTTCTCCGAGATGATCTTGTCCAACATCGCGCGGGCATCCTCGTAGAGGCCGCGCGCGCTTTCGCCGATCACCTCGTCTTCGAAGATCGCGGGGTAATTGCCCGCGAGCTCCCACGCGCGGAAGAACGGCGTCCAGTCGAAGCAATCGACTAGGTCCTGCAGGTCCCATGATTCGAACACGTGGCGGCCGGGTTGTGCTGGCGGCGGGGCCTTGTCCGACAAGTCGGGCTCGAACGCATTGAGCCGCGCGTCTTCAAGCGTGAGCAGCTTGGACGCGCCCTTGTTGGCGCGGGCTTCGCGGACGTGCTGATATTCGGCGGCGGTCGCCTTGATGAACGGGTCGGCCTGCGTATCGGACAGAAGCTGCGAGGCGACGCCGACCGCGCGGCTGGCGTCAAGCACGTGGACGACCGGACCGTCATAGGCCTGATCAATGCGCAGCGCGGTGTGAACCTTGCTGGTGGTCGCGCCGCCGATCAGCAGCGGAATCGACATCCCGGCGCGCTTCATTTCCTCGGCTACGGTGACCATCTCGTCGAGCGATGGCGTGATCAGGCCGGACAGGCCGATGATGTCGACGCCTTCCTTCTGCGCTGTGTCGAGGATCGTCGACCATGGCACCATCACGCCGAGGTCGAGCACTTCGTAGCCATTGCACTGCAGGACCACGCCGACGATGTTCTTGCCGATATCGTGGACGTCACCCTTGACCGTGGCCATGATGATCCGGCCCTTGGCCTTGGCGCCCGGCTCCTTGGCCGCTTCGATATAGGGGATGAGGTGGGCGACGGCCTTCTTCATCACGCGGGCGGATTTCACCACCTGCGGCAGGAACATCTTGCCCGATCCGAACAGGTCGCCAACCGTGTTCATGCCCTCCATCAGCGGGCCTTCGATGACCTCAATCGGCCTGCCGCCGCGCGCGTCGATTTGCGCGCGGGCTTCTTCGGTATCGGCGACGATATGCGCGTCGATGCCCTTGACCAGTGCGTGCTCCAGACGGCGCACGACGTCCCAGCCGCGCCATTCCTCGGCGGCCTTTTCGGCGACGACGTCCTTGCCCTTGTAGCTTTCGGCCAGGTCAATCAGGCGCTCGGTCGAAGTCTGTTCGCCCTCGACCGACTTGCGGCGGTTGAGCACGACGTCCTCGCACGCCTCGCGCAGGGCGGGGTCGATCTGGTCGTAGATGTCGAGCTGGCCTGCGTTGACGATGGCCATGTCCATGCCAGCGGGAATCGCGTGATAGAGGAACACCGAGTGCATCGCGCGGCGCACGATTTCGTTGCCGCGGAAGCTGAACGACAGGTTCGAGAGACCGCCCGAGATATGGACGTGCGGACAGCGCGCCTTGATTTCCCGCGTGGCCTCGATGAAGTCGACGCCGTAGTTGTCATGCTCCTCGATGCCGGTGGCGACCGCGAAGACGTTGGGATCGAAGATGATGTCTTCGGGCGGGAAGCCGATGCCGGTCAGCAGGTCATAGGCGCGCGCGCAGATCTCTACCTTGCGCTGCTTGGTATCGGCCTGGCCCTTCTCGTCGAAGGCCATGACCACGACCGCCGCGCCGTAATCCATGCATTTGCGGGCGTGGGTGAGAAAGGCCTCCTCGCCTTCCTTCATCGAAATCGAATTGACGATCGGCTTGCCCGAAACGCACTTGAGGCCCGCTTCGATCACGTCCCACTTCGAACTGTCGATCATCACCGGCACCCGCGCAATATCGGGCTCGGCCGAGATCAGCTTGAGATAGGTGGTCATCGCCTCGACCGCGTCGAGCAGACCCTCGTCCATGTTGACGTCGATCACCTGCGCGCCGTTCTCGACCTGCTGGCGCGCGACTTCGACCGCCTTGGGGTAATCGCCCGCAAGGATCAGCTTCTTGAACGCGGCGGAGCCGGTGACGTTGGTGCGTTCGCCGACGTTGACGAAGCTGGAGCCGGATGGGGTGGTGTTCATTTTCTACTCCCCCCTCCCGCTTGCGGGAGGGGTCGGGGGTGGGTTCTTTTCTTTGGAGTGGGCGCTGTGGCGCCGCCCACCCCTAACCCCTCCCGCTTGCGGGAGGGGGACTAGATTACGCCGCCATGATAAATGGTTCGAGACCTGCCAGCCGCGTCGCAGTTTTGGGTGCCGGCTGGTTACGCGGGGTCAGACCCGCGACCGCCTTTGCCATCGCGGCGATGTGCGCGGGCGTCGAGCCGCAGCAGCCGCCGAGCACGTTGACCTGGCCGTGGTCGGCCCATTCCTTGACGAGGCTTGCGGTGGTCGCGGGCATTTCATCATATTCGCCGAGTTCATTGGGAAGCCCGGCGTTGGGATAGACCATGATCAGCGTGTCCGCGATTTCGGAGAGCGATTTCACATGCGGACGAAGCTGGGTCGCGCCGAACGAGCAGTTGAGGCCGATCGTCAGCGGCTTGGCATGGCGCACCGCGTACCAGAACGCCTCGACCGTATGGCCCGAGAGGTTGCGGCCCGAAAGGTCGGTCAGGGTCATCGACAGCATGATCGGCACTTCGCGGCCCAACGCCTGC
This sequence comes from Novosphingobium hassiacum, assembly GCF_014196055.1. Taxonomy (GTDB): domain Bacteria; phylum Pseudomonadota; class Alphaproteobacteria; order Sphingomonadales; family Sphingomonadaceae; genus Novosphingobium; species Novosphingobium hassiacum. The sequence goes on along the minus strand of NZ_JACICY010000002.1, from coordinate 427,322 downwards.
TCGACCTGGCGTACAGACATCACGGCGGCCTTGGCGTTGAGCGTGTCGAACACGGTTTCGATCAGGATGAAATCCGCGCCGCCTTCGATCAACGCGAAGGCCTGCTCGGCATAGACGTCGACGAGGTGATCCCAGTCGATCTCGCGAAAGCCGGGATCGTTGACGTCGGGGCTGAGCGAGAGCGTCTTGTTGGTCGGGCCGATTGCGCCTGCCACGAAGCGCGGGCGACCGTCTTTCGCGGTGAATTCATCGGCCACGCGGCGGGCAAGCTGCGCCGACTGGACGTTGATTTCGCGCACGAGGTGTTCGGCGGCGTAGTCGGCCTGGCTGATGCGGTTGGCGCTGAAGGTGTTGGTTTCGGCGATGTCCGCCCCTGCAGCAAAGTAGGCGCGGTGGATCGATTCGGGCACTTCGGGCTTGGTCAGCGCGAGGATGTCGTTGTTGCCCTTCTGGTCCTTGGCCAGGCCCAGCGAGCCAGCATAGTCGGCCTCGGTCAGCTTGAAGTTCTGGATCTCGGTGCCGAACGCGCCATCGGTGATCAGGATGCGTTGCGCTGCCTGTTCGAGCAGGGCGAGACGGGCGGTGGAAGGGGCGAGAGTCACGCGGCTTTCTCCAGCGCGGGGCGTGTCGGACGCAGGCCAAGCAGGTGGCAGATCGCGTAGGACAGTTCGGCGCGGTTGAGGGTGTAAAAGTGGAAGTCGCGGACGCCACCGGCATAAAGACGGCGGCAGAATTCAGCCGCGATGGTAGCCGCGACCAGCTGGCGCGATCCAGGGTGCGTATCGAGACCTTCGAACAGCCCATCCATCCACGCCGGGATCACCGCGCCACAGGCCGCGGCAAACTTGCGCGTCTGGGCGACGTTCGAGACGGGCAGGATGCCGGGCAGGACGGGCGCGTCGATGCCCGCTGCCGCCAGCTTGTCACGGTAGCGGAAGAAGATTTCGGGCTCGAAAAAGAACTGGCTGATCGCACGGGTTGCCCCTGCGTCGAGCTTGCGCTTGAGGTTGTCGAGATCGGCCTGCTCGCTGGGCGAATCCGGGTGCGATTCGGGATAAGCGGCGACCGATATCTCGAACGGGGCGATAGTCTTGAGGCCTGCCACCAGTTCGGCGGCGTCGGCATAGCCTTCGGGGTGCGGGGTGAACGGCACGCCCGGTGCGCCCATGTCGCCACGCAGCGCGACGATGTGGCGCACGCCTGCTTCCCAGTAGCCTTCCGCAACTTCGCGGATTTCGGCCTTGGTCGCATCGACGCAAGTGAGGTGCGCCGCAGCGGGAAGCTTTGCCTCCTTGATGATCCGCGCGACGGTGCCGTGGGTACGATCGCGGGTCGAGCCGCCCGCGCCGTAGGTGACCGAGACAAAGCGCGGCTCGAGCGGGGCGAGCGTTTCGACCACATCCCACAGCTGCGTCATCAGCGCGTCGGACTTGGGCGGGAAGAATTCGAACGAGACCGAGATGTCACCGGGAAGTCCGGCAAACAGCGGGGTATCAAGGGCGGTGCGCGCCTCACGCAACTGATCGTAGCTGGCGTTCATGGGTCTAGGCCTTCCGGACTTGCCGAGTATCGAGTTGGGTAATGCTGTCTTCGCGGCGCGTGGCCGTCCACAGCTTGACGACGAGTTCGTGCCCCGCGAGCGCGCGCGTAGCCTGCGGGACGAAGCCGCTGTCGAGCAGCATCGCCTCGATCTGCGCGTCGGAAAAGCCGAGGCGGGCATGGGCATGGGTCTGGCGCAGGTCTTCGCGATCGTGCGCGGCGAAATCGACAATGGCGACGCGGCCACCGGGGGCAGTGACACGGGCGGCACCGGCCAGCACGGCTTCAGGAGCCTGCGCATAATGCAGCACCTGATGGAGCAGGACGGTATCGAAGCGGCGCGCGGCGAATGGCAGTTGCGCAAAATCGCCCTGGACCAGTTCGACCGAACCTGCGGGTAAGTGCTGGAGCCGCGCGCGCGCGATGCGCAGCATGTCGGGGCTCTTATCGAAGGCGACGACCTGACTTGCCTGCGGGGCAAACAGTTCGGCAATACGGCCGGTGCCGGTGCCGACATCGAGCAGCCGCCCCAGACCGCTATCGCCGTGGGTCAGATCGGCCAGCATTTCGCCAAGCGCTGCTTCAACTGGACCATCGGCGATGTGCAGCGAGCGCAGTTCGTCCCATTCCTCCGCGTGGCGCGAGAACCAGTCGAGCGCGTGGGATTCGCGCGCGGTCCGGATGGCGTCGAGGTGCTGGCGGTCTTCGGCGCAGCGACGCCCGAACGCCGCGTCCTCCTGCTCGGCAACGGCAAGCAGCCGTGCGATGGCACAAGCCAATGGATTTTCGGAACTATCGCCCAGCGAGCTGCGCAGGAAGACCCATGCCCCTTCCTTGCGCCGTTCGGCGAGGCCTGAATCGCACAGGATCTTGATATGGCGCGACACACGTGGCTGGCTTTGGCCCAGCACTTGCGCCACTTCGCCGACCGCCAGCTCCATGCTGGCGAGGAGACGCATGATGCGCAGGCGCGTCGAGTCATCAAGTGCGCGAATGGCGTCGTGGATATTCATCTGCACACCCATATAAAGAAACCTTTATATCCGTCAAGAGACTTAAAGAGTTCTTTATATCATATGTTACGGTTGTTGCGACGACTTGATTGCACGATGCAATTGCGTTCGCCATACCGCCCCGATAGAACAAGGGCTTGAGCGCCGCGCACGTGGCGTTACCGGTTAAGCGGGTGTTTCCATCGCCCATGAGAGGGAATTTCATGAAGAAGTACGCAAGCCTCGCGATCGTTGCCGCAGCCGGTCTGGCGCTTTCCGCCTGCGGTCGCTCTGACGACGCTTCGGAAGCCGCTTCGGAAGACACGGTCGAGATGCCGGCCGACGAATTGCCGGCGATGGAGCCTTCCGCCGCTGCTGCGCCGATGGCGCCTGCACCCGATGCGTCTGCCGCAGCCGATACGGAAGCCGATGCTGCGCGCGATGCTGCCAACAATGCCGCTGCAGTTGCCGCTGCCGCCCAGGCTGCCGACAGTGAAGAGGGTGAGCAGCCTGCACAGCCCGCGCCGCAGTAACAGCGCAATGCGCAGGGTTGCCGCGATGGCGCTCGCCGTGCTGCTGGCATCCTGCAGCACGGAGGAGGAAAAGCCGGGCGGCGTTTCAAAGGACGAAGCGGCCGCCCTGGACGCGGCCGCCGAGATGCTCGACCAGCGCGAACTGCCCGATCTGCCCGAGGCCTCTGCGCAGCCCGCGCAGCCGCCTCAGCCGGCCCCTGCGCCTTCAGCGTCGTGATCTCCACGATCCTGCGACACCAGCCATAACCGGATTGCGCCCGCCAGCCCTGGCGGAGTAGCGCTGACAATGCGCTCGGCGTCTATGCGCGCGACCAGCGCATTTAACGGCACGCCTTCGCGCGACGCCGCAGAGCGCAGCATATCCCAGAACAGGGGCTCAAGGCTGATCGAGGTTTTGTGCCCCGCGATCTCGACCGAGCGCTTGACCGGGGGGTGATAAATAGACCGGTCCAAGCGCTCTGCCCCGATCAATACATATGCTGGCCACCGTTGAGCGACATCGTCGAACCGGTGACGAAGCCACCCTTCTCGCAAGTGAGGAACACGACGCCGCGCGCAATCTCTTCGGCGGCGCCAAGGCGACCTACGGGGATCTTCGCGACAATCTTTTCAAGAACGGGAGCAGGTACGGCGGCGACCATGTCGGTATCGATATAGCCGGGCGCGATCGCATTGACGGTCACGCCGTACTTGGCGCCTTCCTGTGCCAGCGCCTTGGTGAAACCGTGGATTCCCGATTTGGCAGCCGCGTAATTGACCTGGCCATATTGGCCGGACTGTCCGTTCACCGAGCCGATATTGACGATCCGGCCCCAGCCGCGTTCGCGCATGCCGGGGAACGTGGCTTTGGCCATGTTGAAACAGCCCCCAAGGTTGATGCGCATGACCTCGTTCCAGTCGTCGAAGCTCATCTTGTGGAGCACGCCGTCACGGGTGATGCCGGCATTGTTGACGACGATATCGATCGGACCAACGTCGGCCGTGATCTGGGCGCAGCCTGCAAGGGTGGCCTCGTGATCGCCGACATCGAAACGATATGAAGGGATTCCGGTGCGCGCAGTGAAGGCGCGGGCCTTTTCTTCGTTACCACCGTAGTTGGCGACGACCGTGCGGCCTTCTGCCTTAAGCGCGAGACAGATGGCTTCGCCGATCCCGCGGGTACCACCAGTGACGACTGCAACACGCGGCATATCAAACCTCCCGAAAACGCTTGTCAGAGTTACGGTAGGTGCATTGCGGACCGGCTACAAGTAACTGAATACGTAAATGCTGCAGGTGCAGCATCGAATTGCTGCACAGCAACTTAACCAAAACATTTGGATTAGGCGTCAGAAGCGGAATTGGGTTCCGACATAGACTGCCTGATTGTCCTGCTTGCCATCGGTAAGCGGGAGCAGACGGTCACGCTCGGGCGAATAGCGTACGCCGGCGTTGACATTAAGATTGCGCGTCAGGCGGTAGCTGCCACCAAGTTCGACCTGATAATCGCCTTGGCCTTCGAGCGTGCGCGGCGCACGACCGGCGCGATCGCGATCATCGACTTCGACCCGTGGGGCAAAGCGCGAAGGCGTGGACTTGACCGCCGATGGCTTAATCCGGGCAAGATCGGGCATTTCGATGCGCTGCAGATCATGCAGAGCGGAGGAAGCGCCCGACGGAGCGAAGCTGGTGTAGCCGCGCGCCATGCCGAGATTGAACGCGGTCGGTGCGATCCGGACCGGCGAAGCGCCGGCGCCCGGCTGAACTTCGGCAAGCACGCTGCGAACCGAGAAGGCGCGCGCGGTTTGCGAATCAAGGCGAACCGCGACGGTTACCGCGCGACCGGGCCGCGTTTCGTTGCCGGCCGGCGTAAAGCGGAACTGCTTGCCGTTAAGGGCGCGCACGGTGATCTGCGAGGCAAGGCGTTCATCGACCGAAGCCGGCGTGAACGAGCCGATGCCGCCCCGCGCGGCAAGGCTGACCGGCTTGGCATCGAAGCCGCTGGAAAAAGCGCTGCTGACGGTGGGGGCGAGGAACAGGCCGAGGACGATTGCGGCCGCCGTGGCTGCAAGCGGCGCACGCGAGCGCAGGCGTGTGACGCCTTTCGCATCCAACCGTGTACGCTTGCCCGCCATGATAACCCGTTTCTTCCCCAACCGAGGCCGCAACTGCGACCCCACCAGTCTGCCTATCCGTCTACGCCAGCCACATTGCGACTCTGACACGCGGAAGTGCTTGGGGCATCAATACGTCTGACTGCCTCCAAGTTCCAGACCTTGCTTCGCTTTTTGACTCTTCCTTTGTATGTGTGACGCAATGTCCACAGGTGCGCACCGGCATTCAGCAGGCGTTCACTGCATGGACACCCATTAGGGCGCTAACCAGCGCGCATGTTCATGGCGCTTGCCGCACCGCGCGCGGGAATGATAGAGGCCCTGAAACGCTGCGTCGCGAGGCGCGGCCCAACGCGACCGGATCGGTTCCGACCGCCGCAAAGCCAAGGACTGCACCGAAGTGACCATGACCGCAAACGCCACCCGCAACACCCGGAAGCTGATCGTTCGCGGCATCGTGATCGGAACCATGGCGGTTCTCGCCACGGGCTGCGGCAAGAAGGATCGCCCCAAGGCGGACCTTGCCGCCAGCCAGGTCACCACGATCGGCGTAAATGCATACTTGTGGCGCGCCAGCCTCGATGCGCTGTCGTTCATGCCGCTGGTCCAGACCGACAGCAACGGCGGCGTGATCGTGACCGACTGGTACGCCAACCCCAAAAACCCGGGCGAGCGGATGAAGGTCACCGTGTCGATCGTCGATCAGGACTTGCGCGCCGATGCACTGCGCGTCGCCGCCAGCCGCCAGACGCTGACCGGCGGACAGTGGGTCGATGCACCGGTCCAGGCCGTGACCGTGCAGAAGCTCGAAGACATCATCCTGACCAAGGCGCGCGATCTGCGCCGCGCCGCGATTTCGGGCTGAGGCCAACCACCCTAATTGTTGCGTGTGCGGCGCGCGCTCCCTAGAGGAGCGCGCATGACCGCTGACACTCCAGAACGCTTCGATCCCGCGACCGCCGACACCCGCTGGCAGCAGGTATGGGACGAGCGCCAGACGTTCCGCGCCGACGACGCGTCGAGCAAGCCCCGCAGCTACGTGCTCGAGATGTTTCCCTACCCATCGGGGCGCATCCATATCGGGCACGTGCGCAACTACACGATGGGCGACGTGCTGGCGCGCTACAAGCGGATGCGCGGCCATGAAGTGCTCCATCCGATGGGCTGGGACGCATTCGGGATGCCCGCCGAAAACGCGGCCATGGAAAAGGGCGTCCACCCCGGCGGCTGGACCCGCGACAACATCGCCAACATGAAGGCGCAGTTGAAGCGGCTGGGCTTCGCGCTCGACTGGAGCCGAGAGATCGCGACCTGCGAGCCGGAATATTACGGCCACGAACAGGCGCTGTTCCTCGACCTTTATGCAGCGGGCCTCGTCTACCGCAAGGAATCGACGGTCAACTGGGATCCGGTCGACATGACCGTGCTCGCCAACGAACAGGTCATCGACGGGCGCGGCTGGCGCTCGGGCGCGCTGGTCGAGAAGCGCAAGCTGAGCCAGTGGTTCCTCAAAATCACCGACTTTGCCGACGAACTGCTCGAAGGGCTCTCAACGCTCGACAAGTGGCCCGAGAAGGTCCGCACGATGCAGGAAAACTGGATCGGCAAGAGTCAGGGCCTGCAGTTCGCGTTCGATCTTTCGAGCGGCGACAAGCTGGAAGTCTATACTACCCGCCCCGACACGATCTTCGGCGCGAGCTTCGTTGCCGTGGCCGCCGATCATCCCGTGGCGCAGGGCGTTGCGGCAAAGTCGAAGGACGCCGAGGACTTCATCGCACTGTGCAAGCAGGGCGGGACGACCGCTGCCGAACTGGAGACCGCCGAGAAGCTGGGCTTCGATACAGGCATTACCGCCAAGCATCCGTTCACCAGCGCGGACCTGCCTGTGTTCATCGCCAACTTCGTGCTGATGGAATACGGCACCGGCGCGATCATGGCGGTGCCGGGGCATGACCAGCGCGATTTCGATTTTGCGACCAAGTACGGGTTGCCGATCCTGCGCGTCGTTGCCAGCGATCCGGCGGACGCGGACAAGCCGTTTACCGGCGAGGCCGAAGCGGGCGACGGCGTTCTGGTGAACAGCGATTTCCTCAATGGGATGAACGTGGCCGATGCCAAGGTCGCGATCATTGCCCGTACGCAGGACGGTGGTTTCGGCGAGGGCAAGACGGTGTGGCGCCTGCGTGACTGGGGCGTGAGCCGCCAGCGCTATTGGGGCACGCCGATCCCGTTCATCCACTGCGAGATCTGCGGCGTGGTGCCGGTGCCCAAGAAGCAGCTGCCGGTGATCCTGCCCGAAGACGTCAGCTTCGATGTTCCGGGCAATCCGCTCGACCGTCACCCGACGTGGAAGCATGTTGATTGCCCGCAGTGCGGCCACCCCGCTCGGCGCGAGACCGATACGCTGGATACCTTCGTCGATTCGTCGTGGTACTTCCTGCGCTTTGCCAGCCAGCCCGCCGACCGCCCGTTCGATCCGGAAGAGATCAAGCGCTGGTTGCCGGTCGAGCAGTACATCGGCGGAATCGAGCACGCGATCCTGCACTTGCTCTATGCTCGGTTCTGGACCCGTGCCCTCGCCCGGATCGGCAAGATCGAAGTGACCGAGCCGTTTGCGAGCCTATTCACGCAAGGCATGGTGACGCACGAGACGTACAGCGAACAAATCGTGAGTGTTACAGACCAATCCGACTACTTCGACAATAGAGACGTTTTTGAGAAGTACGGCACTCAAACGGCTATCACGAAGTTAAACCTGGAAACCTTTACGTCCAAGCGTTGGCTTTCGCCTGCTGAGTATATCGAACTTGCCACAAAGACCCAAAAGATTGCGACGGGCAGTTCCTTCTCATTGGGTGCTTCGCGCGGCCGCATTGAAAAAATGTCCAAGTCCAAGAAGAACGTCGTGGACCCGGATGAGATCGTCGCCAAACACGGTGCCGACGCGATCCGCTGGTTCATGCTGTCGGACAGCCCGCCCGAGCGCGATCTGCCGTGGTCGGAAGCCGGGATCGAGGGTTGCGCGCGTTTCGTCCAGCGGTTGTGGCGGTTGTTCGGACAGTACGATGCCGCCGCTACCGGCGAAGACAAGGCGCTCGACCGCAAGGCGCACCAGACGGTGCATGCCGCCGCGTCGGACATCGAAGCGCTGGGCTTCAACAAGGCGGTGGCCCGCATCTATGAACTGACCGGCGCGATCGAGAAGGCGGCACCGTCTGCCAGCCGCTCGGCCGCGATTGCCAAGCTGCTGCTGCTGGTCGCACCGATGATGCCGCATCTGGCCGAAGAGGCCTATGCGCGAATCGGTGATGGGCTCGTCTCCGACGCGGCATGGCCCGAGGTCGATCCGGCGCTGCTGGTCGATGATGAGGTGACCGTCGCGGTGCAGGTCAAGGGCAAGCTGCGCGATACGCTGACCGTGGCCAAGGGCACACCCAGCGAAGAGCTTGAGCGCCTTGCCCTCGCGTCCGAGAAAGTGCAGCGTGCGCTCGATGGGGCGGAGATAAGGAAAGTGATCGTAGTGCCCGACCGTCTGGTGAACCTTGTCGCTTAAGCGCCTGATATTGCTTGTCGCGCCCGTCGCGTTGGTCGGCGGCTGCGGCCTCAAGCCGATGTACGCGGGCGGCGGCAGCGGCAGTCTGGCGCGTTCATTGTCCGATGTCGGTGTCTCGCCGATCGAGGGGCAATCGGGCTGGCTGGTGCGCAATGCGCTGGTCGACCGGCTGGGCGCGGGGCGGCAGAACTCCCAGACGCGCTATCGCCTGGACATCCGGCTGGATGACAAGGTCGAGGGCCTCGGCCAGCTTTCGAACGACACGATCACCCGCGAACGGCGGACGCTGCGCGCGCGCTATCAGCTGGTCGATCTGGCATCGGGTGACGTCGTGCTTGATGCGACGGCGGGGTCCGACGCGGGCTTCGACGTGGTCAACAGCGAATACGCGGTGATCGCGGCTGAGCAGACCGCGCTCGAAAACCTGTCGCAGGAAGTCGCCGACCAGATCGTCACGCGCATAGCGGTGCGCCTGCGCAACAAGAAGTGAAGCTGACCCAGAAGAATTTCGGCACCAGTGCTGCGCGCGCGGCCAAGGAATGCCGCATCTTCTATTTCTGCGGACCCGATGAGGCAGGTGCCAGCGACGCCGCCAACCGCATCGCAGCCTTGCTGGGCGAGGCCGAAAAGGTCGAAATGACCGGCGCTGAGCTGAAGCGCGACCCGGTCAAGCTTGCCGACGAGGCACGTTCGGTATCCCTGTTCGGCGACAAGCGGATCATCCACGTTCGGGCAACGGGCGACGATGCCCACGATGCGGTCGCAACCCTCGTCGAAAGCCCGGTCGAAGGCTGGCCGGTGCTGATCGTGGCGACGTCCGCCACCGACAAGTCGCGCATCGCCAAGCTGCTGGAGAATCGCAGCGAAGCGGTCGTGGCGATGTTCTACCCGCCCGATCTCAAGGCCGTGGCGGACGCGATCCGCGACATGGGCGGCGCGGTCGGTGTCACATTGAACCACAGTCTGGCCGAGCGTATCGCCCGCGCCACCGGGCTCGATACGCGCATGGCGCGCAGCGAGATCGAAAAGCTGGCGCTCTACCTCGACGCCAGTCCGCAATCGCCCCGCACACCCGACGCTGCGGTGCTCGATGCCATCGGCGCAGTGAGCGAGGACGACAGCTTCATGCCGCTGGTCAATGCCGTCCTGAGCGGTGATGTCCGGCGCTTGTCGGGCGAGCTTTCAAGGCTGCGGGAGCTGGGGCTGAACCCGGTGGGCCTGCTGCTGGCGTTCGAACGGCGGGCCACGCAACTGGTCCAGCTGGCGTCGCGCCTGGGCACGCGCAACGACATCGACGCGTTCGTGAACGAGGAGCGCGTGTTTTTTCGCGATCGTACCGACCTCACGAACCAGTTACGGCGCTGGCGCGGCGCGCGGCTTGGCAAGTTGTGCGAACGGCTGTCCACGCTCCATTGCACCTTGATGGAGGACAACCGCAACGGCGAGCTGGTGCTGGCACAGGGGCTTGCCCAGATCGCGCGCTCGGCGTCGCGATAGGCCTCTAGCCCTTGCGCATCCACTGCAGGAGCTTCGCCTCGTTGGTTGCGTGATCTTGCACCGCCCGACCTGCCGTGGCTGCGCGATAGATCCGGCCACGGTTCCACAGCCACGCCGGGTATCCGGCAAACCGCAGCGGGCTGGTCGCCTCGCACCCGACGATCCGCGCGAGTTCATAAGGGTTTGGCTGAAGCGCGCGCGCCAGCGCCGCACCGATGGTCCATGATTTCTCGGGGTTTTCCGCGTCGAACCGCCGCAGCAGCTTGCTTTGCGCGACTTCGGTGGATGAAAGCAGCATCGCGGCATAGGCCACTTCGATCTGATCGTCCGAGCAGCCGCAATCATCGAGCAAGCGTTGCGGCACCCATGTCGCGCCAAGGCTGTGCGCGGTGGCGGCAACAAGGCCAAGCGCATTGCGCAAGCCGAACCGCTCGGCCTCGCGCGCCACCTCGTCCCAATCCAGCGCGTGGCGTGTGGCGATGAAGTGCAGATCGGCCAAAGTCAGTGACCCGTTTTCGAACATGTGGTGAAGCGTCGCATGTTCGGTCAGGTGCAGGAAATTGCCCACTGTCGACGGCACCCGGAACGGCCGCCCGAGGATCTCACGCACTTGCGCGCCCTGCTTGAGGAACGCGACGAACGCCCCCTCCTGCTCCCAGTTGCGGGCATTGACGCGGTGGTGCAATTCGATCGTCAGGTCGAAGCGCGTATCCTGAATCTCGGGCATCTGATGGCCGTACTCGACGCCGTAATTGCCTGCCCACGGTGCCTTGCGATAATTCGGACTGTCGAGCAGCAACGTCTGGGCGCGAACCACGTCTTCGAGGGGCAGCAGGGCATCGACGTCGCGCATCGGACGCAGCATCGCGTCAGGATAGTCGGACATCGCAAGCGACAGGCCCTTGAGCCAGATCGGGCTGAATCCCGCCGCGTCCAGCGTGTCGAACAGGCTGCGGATGGCGGCTTTCTGTTGCAGCCCGTAATGCAGATACCAATTGGCCTCATTGTCCAGTTCAGCCCTCGCCGCCGCTGGCACGAATGCAAGCTTGCTGACCGCGCGGCGCACCAGTTGCCCGGCGCGCTTGCTTAGGGCGAGCTCGACCAGACTTACCCAGTGGCCCTCGTCGAGCAGCGCCAATGCGGCGCTGTGATCGCTGTCGGGCGCAGCGCATATGCGTAACAGCGCGAGCGCTTCGGGACTGGCGCGATTGCCTTTGCCGCGCGGCTCAGTCACCGGGAGCAAGCTCGACCACGTGGTCCGCCAGACGCTGCAGGGTTGACCGGTGGCCGAGGATCAAGACGGTGCAACTCCCTTTGAGCGCCGCGATCGATTCGATCACCGCAGCCTCATTTCCGCTATCGAGCGCGGATGTGATTTCATCGAGGATAAGCAGATCGGGCTTGCGAAGCAATGCACGCGCGAGTGCGAGGCGCTGGCGTTCGCCGCCCGAAAACTGGCGGCCCTGCTCGCCCACGCGCGTGGCCAGCCCTTCGGGCAAGGCGGCGACGAACGATGCCGAGGCAAGCCCGAGCGCATCCCACAAGGCCTCGTCGTCCTCGTGCGGCAGACCCCAGCGCAGATTGTCGGCAATGGTCCCGTCGAACAGATAGGGGATCTGCTCGACATAGGCGACGCGGCTGCGCCACGCGACGCGCAACGCACCGGCGAGCGGCTGGCCATCGACCAGCACCTCCCCCGCATCGGGCGAGATCAGCCCGCTCAACATGTCGGCCAGGCTGCTCTTGCCCGATCCCGAGGGGCCTGAAATGCACACGACCGAGCCCGCCGCGATCGTCAGCTCGAAGCCATCGAACACGGGCGTTTCGCGTCCTTCGTAACGCAGGGTTATCCCGCGCAGGACCAGTGCTTCGCGCAGCGCGGGCGCATCCGTACCAGCACTGCGCGCTTCGACATTGCGCGTTGCTTCACCAATCAGGTCCTGCAAACCATCGAGAGCACTGCGGTCATGCCCCCAGCGACTGAGGTCCTGCTGCAAGCTGGTCGCGACGGGCACGAGCCGTGCCATGATTGCCAGCACCGGGACCAGCGCGGTCAGCGGTGAGTGGAGATGCATCGTCGCCACGTAGACCAGCATCCCGAGCGACACCGCCGCAACCACCTGCAGCATGACATGGACCAACGAATGCGTCCGATTGTACTGCTGCTCGGCCAGTTCCATCACCCGCGCGGCATGGTTGAACTGTTCGACGAGAGATGCCTCCGCGCCGCCGATACGCGCCGCACGCAAATGGAACAGTCCGTTGGTCACCTGCGCATTCAACGCCTGATAGGCATCGCTGTAGCGCACGACAGCAACTTCGCGGCGCGATCGCATCGCGATCATGCAAGTTGCGACCAGACCCGCCGTCGCCAGCGCGACAACGGTCAGTTTCCATGACACCACGGTCGCCGTAAACAGCAGGATCGTGGCGGTGATCAGACCCGTCGCGATCGACAGCGCCTCCTCACCCAGTTGCCCGACGCGGTCCGCCTCGCCCATCAGGTGTCCGACATGATCGGAGCTGCTCTGGCGGCACAGCCAACGCCATTCGGCGGCCAGGATCGCGTTCTGGGTCTGGATCCGCATGACCTTGGTCAGCGTCAGGCCCAGCCGGTAGCGGGCGTCGAGGACCAGATATACGAGCGCGGCGCGCATTATCACCAGCGCCACGACCATTGCGAGCAGCAGCCCGACCGGCCAGGCGGCGACAGGCTCGAGCCACGCGCCCGCCGCTCCGAGCGCCCCCTTGCCCGCAATCAGTCCGGTGATCGGCACCAGCATCAGCAGACCGATGCCTTCGGTCAGGCTCGACACGATCATCAACGCCGCGATCCAGACGAGCCGCCCCACGCCGGCCGCGTCCCTGATCACCCGCAGGGCGCGAACCGTCGGACTTGCGGGTTTACCCGACATTGCGACCTTCCACGAAGCTGACGAAGCGCGCCATGGCCATGCCGCGCCCGATCCCGGAGTTGATGCGGGTGCCACTGCGGCTGGCGGGGTGGTCGGTCCCGTCCCACTCGGCCAAGGTGGCGATCATGCGGTCGAGGTCGAACACATCGGCGAGTCGCGGATCATCCTTCATCGCGGTCAAGTCACCAAGCAGCCGCTCCCGATCGCGGCTGAACCGCACCGGCCAGTCCAGCGACTGCGCACCTGCGCGTTCTTCCTGCCAGACCATGTCCGGGACGCGTCCCTTCAGCAGGCGCCGTGCCAGCCAGCGGGACTGGCCATCGCGCAGATATTGCTCGTCCGGCACCCCGGCGCAAAACGCAAGCAGCGGCGGATAAGCTGTCGGGTCGCGCGAGGGCAGACCGTAAAGCAGTCTGAACCCAAGGTCGATCTCGGGCGTGAGGCTGGCAAGACTTTCGGCCACGCTCCGGCGCCACTCGGCGGACGAACGGACGTCGTAGAAATCGATGTCCGCACCGATCGCATCGGCACGCGCCAAAGCGCCGGACTGGCGGGCGTAGTGCTCGCGCATCGAACACCAGTCGGTGAACGGTGAGGCCCGCCATCGGCGGTGCCGGTCAATCCGGCGTCGCCAGGCCAGCGGCACATGCGGCATGACCGCCATCGACAGCAGCTTGCGCCAGAACGGGCGTTCGTCGGGACTCTTGCCGATTTCGCGCAGCAGACGCGCCCACTGTCCTGACCGAAGCCAGTCAGGATAGCCGGTCAGCCCGTCATAGCTGAAGCCCGCATTGCCATAGTTACCGGTAAGCAGAACATCGCAGCCCAGTCCGCTGGCGCGCTCCATCGCGGCATGAACCCAGTGTACGTTGGATTCGTTCAGTGCAGGCCACCCGCCGACCAGCAAGTGGCGGGCCTGACGCTCGCCATAGGTATAATCGGCGGCATCGACGAAATGCGGTTCGATCCGGGGGTACATCGCACACAAGGCCCGGACGTGATCCGATTCATCGCCGAACACGTGTGGCCGGTCGGGCGTGATATGGCCTGCCATCGGGATGGAAGTGAACGAGCGCAGCGGCGTGCCATCGCCAAGGTTTCCGACCGCGTAACTGGCAACCGCCTGCGAATCGAACCCACCCGACAGCAGGATGGCAGGCGTGCTTGCGCCGTGCATTGTCTCGCGCACCGCTTCTTCGAACAGATCGTCGAGTGCTTCGACATATTCGGAATCGGTGGCAAACCGTACTTCGGGTACCTCGCCGATGCTCCAGAACCGGCGTCGCCGGATGCCTGACGGATCGTGTATTTCACAGGTTCCACTCGGCACGCGATGCATACCCGCGTACCAGCTGGAAACGCCATCGAGCGTATTCAGCAGCAAGGTGTCGGCAAGGTGATCGTCGTTGATCCGGGACGGCACGCCGCTGGCAAGGATCGGACCCGGAAGCGAGGACACGACCAGACGCTCGCCTTCGCGCCAGACATGCAACGGCATGCTGCTGGTGGGCGAACGCGCAAGGCGCAACGTCCGGGTCTGCGGAAACCATTGCAGCGCTGCATAATCGCCGACAATGATCGTGTCGCAAGCATCGCCGTACCTGGCATGGACGCGGGCATAGATATCCGCCGGGTCTGTCGATGAAGGCAGGCCGAACCGCGTGGCAAGCTCATCGGTCCGGTACAGGCGCCCGGCAAGGATGGTTGTCGATCCATCTTCCTGCATCCGAACGGGCGTCCGGCGCATCTGGACGCTGCGACCGGCAGGCACTGGCTTGGCCTCGCGCCACGCCAGCGCTGCTCCCGGGCTGCGTCCGTGACCGACGTCGCCGGCCTTGCCCAGCGTCATCGACCGGACGACACGCTCCCAGCTCTCGGTAAACCATTCGGTCTCGCCGAAATCGACCGCAACACTCGCCAGCAGGATCTCAGGTCTCACAGGACGCTGCGAGGTTTGCGGGTTTGTTCGAACACCATGATCGGGCGATAGGCCGTACGATCGCACTGCCCGATGATCATTGCTCCGTCGACTTCGACCCAAGCATGGTAGGCGTCTGGCCCCGTGCGATCGGTCACATGGAACGCGATGACCAGTTTCGAGGGCACACGCCACGCGCGCAGCATCCATTGCAACGCGGCCGCCTTGGGCAGGCATTTGTAATGTCCGGGAAGGCGGTCGGCCGCATGCTCGACACACCGAGCAAGGGTGGAGCGCAGTTCGGAGGGGTGGGGGCCGGGATCAACCAACGGCATCCCGGGCGCAGCCGCAGAAAGCATGCTCTGAGGAGAAACAGCGTCGGGCACAAGCCGACCGAGCGTGGCGCGCCAATGCACGAATGGCACGAACGCAACCAGTCCGCGGGCAACGAGCAGCGCCGCCACAGACACGCCAACGTATCCGCGCAGTTTCCACGTCTGTGAAGTTGATATCACCGCAACATGCGCCACGGCCTCATCAGCTTTCAGAGGCGAAGCCCGCCGCGACCAGTTGGTCGGCAAAGCTGCTGACCGAATTGCTGCACTCTTCAGGCGATATGCCATACTCATGCTGCAATTCGGCGCAGATCAGATCAAGATCGTCAATGCGATCCAGTTTTTGCCAGATATCGAGGCTGACACCCTTCATCGAGAAGAACTTGCCTGTATCCACATGGATCATGACAAGCTCGCCATCGACTTCAGTTGCACAGAAGGTCGATTCGACCTTCCGAAGAGTACGGGACATCTGGCAAACAATCCGACAGTAACGAAGATCAGCTCTTGGTCTTGCCACCACTGCCGTCGTTGCCCGGCTGGTTCTTGGCAGCAATCGCCGAAAGATCGATCGTCAGTTCTTCAAGAACCGGAGCCGACCAAGTCTTGGCGCTGTCGTTATTCATCTGAGCCATGTTTGAACCCCTAACTTTAGTTAACAACCTGAAAACCAATGCTTATGTTGTACATTTGTTGCGCCTGCGAAGCAACCAAGAATGAAAGATCAGTTATGTGTTGTTAATTCATACTCTTAACCGCCCCAAGACTCGCCGCAAAGGATTGCCTTGATCGTGTCGACATCCTCTCCGAAACGGTGCGAATCAAACGGACGGAACAATCGCCACACGCGAACCTGAGAGGTTAACGTCATCAGGAACTGCTCGTGCAGCGCGCGATCGCCACGCGCGACATGCACGAACCCACGATAGAGGGTAGCAGGCAGCAGCGCGAGTTTTGCCGCTCCGGTAACCGGCTCGAACGCAACCTTTTCTCCGCGCTCGAGGAACACGAGATCGGTCAGTGGCAGCGGCCCGGTCGCTTTGCGCGCGGGATCGGCGTAGTTCTTGCCCGGCATTGAATAGACCGGCCGTAGCGCCGTCGAACTGGCCAGACCCAGAGCGTCGTCCCATAGCTTGAGCGGCTTGGCATCGGGCAAGGCCATCACCCCATTTGGCTGCAGTGCAACAACAAGCGTGTCGTCGCAGACATGAGGCAGTCCGCGGGCCGCCAGCGATGCCGCCAGCGTCGATTTGCCCCCGCCTGAGTCTGCGGTAAACGCCACCACCCGCCCGCCGACATCGACCGCGCTGGCGTGAAGCGGCACATAATCGTTGAGCCAGGCGACCGTTCCGAACACGGTACCCCACAAAAACAACTCGAAGTCCGTATCAAGACCAGCGGGAGGCAATTGCACAGTCAGCCCGCGCCCTTTGCGGTAGTGAAATCGTACGTCTTCCCAAGTCGTAAATAGAAACTCTTGAGAAGAAACGATAAAACCGTCCCCATCGTCAAGAAATTCACCTTCGATGGAAACGGGTACAGGACCGAATTCGACCTGCATTTCGCTCTGCAACCGAGCGAGGGCAGCATTCGCGTCGGCAATCTGTGCGTATTCTGTTGGTTCCGGCATGCTGGCCAGTTCGCCGCGTGCATCGCAAAAAGCAACATTCTTCTGCCGGACACCCTGTCCGGTCGTGCAAAACCTTGGATGTGTGAGCTAGCGCATAAAACTTCCATGTTGGAACAGGTTATGGCTTGACCGCCAGGCACTCCCTTGCCGGAACCTTGCCAAAACTGGTGAAATTCAGGTGAACTACTTACTAAAGGTTGCGAATCATTTTGCATTGCGGTATCGGCGGCATTGAGAGGGCGGTAAACGTAAGTGCTACTGCTTTAGGAGATTAATTATGAAGTTTTCCCGGATTGCGTCGGCACTTGCAGCTGGTTCGTTGCTCGTCGCACCGATCGCTGCTCAGGCTGGCACTCGCGCTGCTTCGTCCTCGGTTTACCCGACGACCGGTTACTCGGCGAGCCGCTCGTCGTCCAAGGTTGATGATGAAAACGGTCTGAAGCCCGCTATCTGGGTTATCATTCTGCTTTCGGGCGGCGCTGCTGCCTACGGTCTTTCGCGCGCGCTCGACGCAAAGTCGAACGGCGCGAACTGATTTCGGTTACAAGTTGACCCGGGCACCAGCAATGGTGGCCGGGTTCTCTTTGTCTGGAATATGTGTCTGCAAACGATCGCTCGGGCTTCAGCCAGATTAGCTTGACCCTCGGCCCCAACCGGTCAATCAACCGCCATGCTCAAGACCCGCGCCAACCAGCTTAGCGCTCTGTTGATCGTCGCCGTCATCATGGGCGGCGGCGGAGTCGCCTACGGCCTCTCGAACCTTGTGGTTCAGTTGTTCGCTCTCGGCTTGCTGGCGCTGAACTACTCTGCAGTCCGCGACTTCTTCCGCGAAGGACCGCCGGTTCTCGTCGCGCTCGTTGTCATGTCGCTGTGCGTGCCGTTACTACAGATCCTGCCCCTTCCGGCCTCTGTCTGGACCGCCCTTCCCGGCCGGGAACTGGTCGCGGAATCGCTGGCCGCAGCGGGCGGTCCTGGCTGGTTTGCAATGTCGGTCGACAGCGCGCGAACCTTTGTTGCATTCATCGGCCTGCTCGCACCCTTCGCAGTCGTGGTACTCGGCTGGCGCTGTCCCGACGATGGCCTGGCGCGCGCAGTGCTGGTGGTGATCGGCCTCGGCTTGCTCAACATCGTGCTGGGATCGGTCCAGGTTCTGGGCGGCGGTGCGGGAATTCTCTACGTCGAAAACGAGATGCCGGGCGTTCTGTTCGGATTTTTTGCCAACCGCAATTCCACGGCCATTTTCCTTGTCTGTTGCCTGATCCTGATGGCCACGCTTGCGCCTTCGCGGCTCCTGTCGGCGCCCGGCCTGGCCAAGTTCAGCGCCGCGCTACTGCTCGGCGTCGGCGTCGTGCTAACCCAGTCGCGCACCGGCCTCGTGCTGCTGGCCATTCCACTGGCGCTTTATGCCGTCCATTTTGCGAGCCTGCGGTTCCGACCTGCAAAGCCGCAGGCCGGCGGGCAACCGGCGGGCCGCATGCTGCTGGTCGCCGGGGTTGCGCTGGTCGCAATTGCAGGCTTGGCCACGATGAGCAGCGGCACCCGCCTCGACAGCGTTCTGGCGCGTTTCGAAAATACCGAGGACCAGCGCCCGCTGATCTGGGACGATGCGAATTTTACCGCTCGGCGCTACTGGCCCGTCGGTGCAGGAATGGCGACGTTCGACGAGGTATTCCAGGCAGACGAATCGCTTGAGAACATATCCCCGCGTCGTGCCGGACGCGCGCATAACGACTATCTGGAGCTCGCGATCGAAGCCGGAGCAATCGGCCTTGCGGTACTGGCTGCCTGGGTCTTGTGGATCGGGGTCGCAGCGGCGCGTGCAATGGCAACTGCGCAACGATGGCCCGCGCTCTCGGGGGCCGGCATCCTGCTTGCGATCGCGTTGCAGTCGGTGCTCGACTACCCGTTGCGAAACCAGACGATGCTGTGCCTCGCGGCTCTGGCGATAGTTCTGCTAGCGCCGGTCCGTAGCCGCCGATCGGCTTCGCCCCGCTCGGAGGAGCCGGCATGATGCGCGCGCTGTGGCTATGCCTGATAGCGGTGCTGGCAATCGCGGCAAGCGGAGCGGAACTCGATCGCGCCTCGCGCCGGATCCCGCAGCTTGCGACGCTCGTGCCGACGCCGTTTCGCAGCTTCGCGCAAGAGCAGCTTGTCAGCTCGACCGTCCGGTCCGATTCGCCTGCAATGGCTTTGCAGGACGCGCAATTGCTGGTGCGGCGTCGCCCGGTGCCTTCCGAACACCTGTCCCTGCTCGCTATTGCAGAGGAACGCGTCGGCAAGAGCGAGAAATCGGGACTGCTGGTACAGGCTGCAGCGCGACGCGGCTGGCGAGACCCGATCGCTCAGCAGGCCATGTTCGCGATCGCATTCAATGCCGGGGATGCGGGTGAATCCGCGCGCCGACTGGCGGCGATGTGGGCGCTGCAGGACAATCAGGCGCCGCTGCGCGATCTGACCGCGCAATTGCTCGCCAAGCCCGAGGGACGTGCCGCGCTGGCTGAGACGCTCGGCTCAGGCGGTCGCTGGACGTCCTCGTTTCTGGCCACAGTGCCGCAATCCGCACCGGTCGAGCTCGCCCAGACGGTTGCGCTCGCTGCCGCCAAAGGCATCCGACTGGATTGCCGCGCAACAACGCGGCTGCAGCAATTTTACAACGGACGCAAAATGGTCGCAGAGCTTGCAGCCATCAGCCCGGCGGTGAGCAACTGCACGCCCGGCTGACCGGTTGCGTCTTCAGTTCTGCTGTTTGACGTTGAACGTGCCCGAGACACGGCCGCCGCTACCACCGGCTCCCGCCCTGCCATCGACACTCGACAATCCCGAATCGAGATCGATCACCAGACGTCCGCCATTCAGCGTGTCGCCGCTGCGACGCAGCGCGACATTGCCCGTCATCGTGATGACGTTGCGGTTGAAATCGTAGACCGCCACGTCGCCGCGTGCGTTCTCGTTGCCGCGCGTCACCTGCACCCCGCCGTTGGCGTCGATCCGGTCGATCTTGATCCCGTTTGCATCGGTATAGGCCACGGTCGTGCGCGCCGCGCGCATGCGCAAGTCGGACTGCGCGATGTCGACGTTGCCCGACAGGACAACACGCTTGGCCTTGTCCTGCACCTCGATACGATCGGCCTCGTAATTAACCGGCGCGTTGCTGTTGTGGTTGGCAATCGCTTGCGCGAACAGGTGCTGCGCTCCAGCGACGAGCGCGGCCGATCCGGCAAAGCCCAAAGCCGCCATGCGCAGGGGACGGGCAGCGCGAATGATCTCGATCGTGGTCATGGGGTTCCCGCCTCGGGTTGTGTCTCTCATGGCATCTGCATCTTGCCCGGCACCATGCGAAGGCGGGCATTGCCTTCGAGTGTGACGGATCGCTCGGACAAGTCGGCGCTTATCGCGTCTGCCGAAAACGTACCAGCCGGAATACGTCCCTCTACCGGACCACGGCTCTGCAGCCGCTTTGCCCCCAGATCGATATCCACGTTGGTCGTGGTCATCCGGTAGCCGCCTGCCGTCTGAAAATTGATCGGCCCGACCACATCGACGATCTCGCGGTCGAAGTTGTAGTCGCCCCGCCCCGCGGTCAACATGGCGGGCCCATCGTCAAGCAGGATGCGCGCGGTCAACTGGTCCAGCCGGATCTGCGGGACGGTGCGCGTCTTCTGCACCGCAGACCCTGCCGTCACCGAAAAGCTGCGTCCTGAATCGTCCAGCCCACGATACATCGCGCTCGACACCTGCATGCGGTCTTCGAGCACCGCGACCTTGCGCCGGTCGAGCAGGAAGCTGATCTCACCGCGCGGCGATAACGGCGCGATGATCATTACCGCCAGCAGTGCGCCGACCGCCGCAGGCAAGGCGCGCGCCAGGAAATGGACGAGCTTGTCGTGGAATCCGCCTGGCGCGGCAAAACCGCGCCGTTGCGTCCGCATGATGTCGGCTTGCTCGGTCATCGCAGCAGCCTTGTCCCTCGCACCTTACTCGTGGCTGAAGATATCGCGATCGGCCCAGCCAGCCAGATCGAGCCGCGCGCGAACGGGCAGGAAATCGAAGCATGCCTGCGCCATCTCGGTACGGTGCTCACGCGCAAGCCGCTCGATCAGGATCGTGTGCATCGCGTGCAAGTGGCGCACATCGGACGCGGCATATTCCTGCTGCGCGTCGCTCAGCACCGGGGCGCCCCAGTCGCTCGACTGCTGCTGCTTGGAAATCTCCTTGCCCAGCAGTTCGCGCACCAAGTCCTTGAGGCCGTGACGGTCGGTATAGGTGCGCACCATCTTCGATGCGATCTTGGTGCAGAACACCGGCGCGGCAGTCACGCCGAGGTAATGCTCGATGGCCGCCAGATCGAACCGGGCGAAGTGGTACAGCTTGATCCGCGCGGGATCGGCCAGCACCGCCTTCAGGTTCGGCGCCGCGTAATCGCTGCCGGCTGCGAACCGCACGAGGTGCTCGTCGCCCCCGCCGTCCGAAATCTGGACGAGGCACAGGCGATCACGCGGGGTGATCAGCCCCATGGTTTCGGTATCGACGGCAACCGGACCGGGCGCAAGAACGCCCTCGGGAAGGTCTTCTTCGTGGAAATATACGGCCATTCACTGCGCTTAGGCGGTTGCCATGGCGGCGGCAAGCTCTTGTCTCGCTCAAGGCTGGGCCAGCGGACGAACCCGCGCTTCGTGGCAATAAAGAGATCCCATACGACTCACTCCCATATGGGAGTATCGACCGGAGGCCCCCGAAACCATTCAACGCTCACGCAACAGCGGAGCGAAGCCGTCGCAATGACCAGTCCTGTTCTCACTCACTTGCAGCGCCTCGAAGCCGAAGCGATCCATATCATGCGCGAGGTCGTGGCCGAGGCCGAGCGCCCGGTCATGCTCTATTCGGTGGGCAAGGACAGCGCGGTGATGCTGCACTTGGCCCGCAAGGCGTTCTACCCCTCGCCGCCGCCATTCCCGCTGCTCCATGTCGATACGACGTGGAAGTTCAAGGAAATGTACAAGCTGCGCGACCGCATGGCCACGGAAAGCGGCATGGAACTGCTGGTCTACCAGAACCCCGAGGCGGCAGAGCGCGGGATCAATCCGTTCGATCACGGCGCACTCCACACCGACATGTGGAAGACCGAAGGGTTGAAGCAGGCGCTCGACAAGTATGGCTTCGACGCGGCCTTTGGCGGCGCACGGCGCGACGAGGAAAAGAGCCGCGCCAAGGAGCGCATCCTCTCGTTCCGCAGCGCCAGCCACGGCTGGGACCCAAAGAACCAGCGCCCCGAGCTGTGGAACCTCTACAACGCGCGGAAAAACAAGGGCGAATCGATCCGCGCCTTCCCGATCTCGAATTGGACCGAGCTCGACATCTGGCAGTACATCCACCTCAACGACGTGCCGATCGTGCCGCTGTACATGGCCGACATGCGCCCGACGGTCGAGCGTGACGGCATGCTGCTGATGGTCGACGACGAGCGCTTCCCGCTGCTGCCCGGCGAAGAACCGGTGATGCGCTCGATCCGCTTCCGCACGCTCGGCTGCTATCCGCTCACCGGCGCGGTCGAAAGCACCGCCAAGACACTTCCCGAGGTCATTCAGGAAACGCTGCTGACCACCACCAGCGAACGCCAGGGCCGCGCGATCGACAAGGATGCGGGCGGTGCCGGCATGGAAGTGAAAAAGCAGCAGGGGTACTTTTGACGCTTCTCCCCTCCCGCTTGCGGGAGGGGGCGGGGGTGGGCAGTCTCACCCGAATACATTTGCCTGAACAGGCCCACCCCTAACCCCTCCCGCAAGCGGGAGGGGGACTTGGAGGGATCAAGAAATGACCGACCAGACCGACGTGATCTACCAGACCGAAGCGCTCATTGCGCAGGACATCGACGCCTATCTCGACCAGCACCAGCACAAGACGATGCTGCGCTTCATCACCTGCGGGTCGGTGGACGATGGCAAGTCCACGCTGATCGGGCGACTGCTGTATGATTCGAAGGTGATCTTCGAGGACCAGCTTGCCGCGCTGGAGAGCGATTCCAGGAAATCGGGCACACAAGGTGAAGAGATCGACTTCGCGCTGCTGGTCGATGGCCTTGCCGCCGAACGCGAACAGGGCATCACCATCGATGTCGCCTACCGCTTCTTCAACACCGAAAAGCGCAAGTTCATCGTCGCCGATTGCCCCGGCCACGAACAGTACACCCGCAACATGATCACCGGCGCTTCCACCGCCGACCTCGCAGTGATCCTGATCGACGCGCGCAAGGGCGTGCTCGTCCAGACGCGCCGGCACAGCTACTTGTGCCACCTGATCGGCATCAGGAACATCGTACTGGCCGTCAACAAGATGGATCTGGTCGATTACGACCCGGCGATCTTCGACGCGATCGTCAAGGACTACACCGAGTTCGCGCGCAGCATCGGCATCGAGAGCTTTACCGCGATGCCCATTTCGGGCTTCAAGGGCGACAACATCACCACCGCTTCGGCCAACACGCCGTGGTACACCGGCCCGACGCTGATCGAGCATCTCGAAACGGTCGAGGTGCTGGCATCGACCGACGCGGAAAAGCCGTTCCGCATGCCGGCGCAGTGGGTCAACCGCCCCAACCTCGATTTCCGCGGGTTCTCAGGCCTGATCGCGACCGGCAGCGTCAAGCCCGGCGATGCGATCCGCGTCCTGCCATCGGGCAAGACCAGCACGGTCACGCGCGTGGTCACGCTCGACGCGGATCTTGATCAGGCCGTCGCGGGCCAGTCGGTCACGATCTGCCTTGCGGACGAGGTCGATTGTTCGCGCGGCGACGTGATTGCGCTCGCAGACAATCCGCCCCAGGCCGCCGACCAGTTCGAGGCCACGCTGGTCTGGCTCAATGACGAAGCCATGATCCCGGGCCGTGCCTACTGGCTCAAGCTCGCCACGCAGACCGTCTCGGCCACAGTCCAGGCGCCCAAGTACGTCGTGAACGTCAACGATGCAGGCGGCTCTGGGTCGCAACTGGCGGCCAAAACGCTCGATCTCAACGCCATCGGCGTCGCCGAACTTGCGACCGACAAGCCCATCGTGTTCGAGCCCTACACGCAGAGCCGCACGCTCGGTGGGTTCGTGCTGGTCGACAAGATCACCAATGCCACGGTCGCAGCCGGCATGCTGAATTTCAGCCTTCGCCGCGCCCAGAACGTCCATTGGCAGGCGCTCGACATCACGCGTGAGGCCCATGCCGCGTCCAAGAACCAGAAGCCCGGCGTGCTGTGGTTCACAGGACTCTCCGGCTCGGGCAAGTCGACCATTGCCAACCTCGTCGAAAAGAAACTCCACGCGCTCGGCAAGCACACCTTCCTGCTCGACGGCGACAACGTCCGCCACGGCCTCAACAAGGATCTCGGCTTTACCGAGGCCGATCGCATCGAGAATATCCGCCGCGTCGGCGAAGTCGCGCGGCTCATGACCGACGCTGGCCTCATCGTGCTCACCGCCTTCATCAGCCCGTTCCGCGCCGAGCGCGAAATGGTGCGCGGGCTTCTGGCGGACGGCGAATTCCTCGAAGTGTTCATCGACACACCCTTGGAAGAAGCCGAACGGCGCGACGTCAAGGGCCTCTACAAGAAGGCGCGTTCCGGGCAACTCAAGAACTTCACCGGCATCGACAGCCCCTACGAAGCACCTGAGAACGCCGAAATCCGTGTAGATACTACTCGCGAATCACCAGAAGCCGCAGCCGAACGGATCGTCGATCATCTTCTGGGCTGGACCCCGACGATCTGAACCACCCGTGAAATCACACCGGGCCGCAGCGCCCGGCAAAGGAGTGCAGAAATGTTCTTGTTTCACGGCCACGAAGCCCACACCCGTTCGGTGGTCAAGGCGATCAGCTGGCGCACGCTGGGCAGCATCGACACCTTCCTGTTGAGCCTGCTGTTCACGCATGATGCCAAGGCGGCCGGTGCCATCGCCGGAACCGAAGTGATCACCAAGATCGCACTGTATTATTTCCACGAACGCGCGTGGAGTTCGGTCCTGTGGGGCACCAAGCGCCCGGCGGCTCAGGACGATGCCCCGCAGCCGACACTCGAACCCGATATGGTGTAAGGCAGGCCGGTTCGCAGTCACCAACGTCGCAAACCCTCCCGGGGTGGGTTTGCGACGTTGGTTACGCTAACCGACCGTCAGGGGCGCCCGACGCTCGAATATTCGAACCCCGCCGCGCGCAACTCGCCCGGATCGTAGACATTGCGAAGATCGACGATCACCGGTGCCTTCACGATGCGCTTCACCCGGTTGAAATCGATCGCCCTGAATGCGTCCCACTCGGTCACCAGCACGACCGCGTCCGCACCTTCGATCGCAGCGTATGTGCTCGTCGCCATCTCGACATCGGGCATGATCGCCGCTGCGGCATCCATGCCCTCGGGATCGTAACCGACGACTTCAGCGCCGGCATCGAGCAGTGTCTGGACGATCGCGATCGACGGCGCATCGCGCATGTCGTCGGTGTTGGGCTTGAACGTCAGGCCGAGCAGCGCCACCCGCTTGCCGCGTGCCTCGCCGCCCAACGCGTCGATGACCTTGCGGCCCATCGCGCGCTTGCGGCTGTCGTTGGCCTTGACCACGGCCTCGACCAGCCGCACCGGACTGCCGAAGTCCTCGGCGGTCTTGAGCAGCGCCAGCGTATCCTTGGGGAAGCACGACCCGCCGTAGCCCGGCCCGGCGTGAAGGAACTTCGATCCGATGCGATTGTCGAGCCCGATCCCGCGCGCCACGTCCTGCACGTCGCCGCCGACCTTCTCGCAGAGATCCGCCATCTCGTTGATGAACATGATCTTGGTCGCAAGAAACGCGTTGGCCGCGTACTTGATCAGTTCGGAACTGCGCCGCGAGGTGAACAGGATCGGCGCCTTGTTCAGGAACAGCGGGCGATAAACCTCGGTCATCACGCCGCGCGCCCATTCGTCCTCGGCCCCGATAACGATACGGTCAGGCCGCTTGAAATCGCCGATCGCGGCACCTTCGCGCAGGAATTCGGGGTTCGAGACGACCGCAAACTTCACGTCCGTGCCGGTATCGCCGATGATCCGCTCGACCTCGTCACCCGTGCCGACGGGTACGGTCGACTTGGTCACGATCACCGCAGGCGTCTTCAGGTTCTCACCCAGTTCCTGCGCCACCGCGCGAACATAGCTGAGGTCGGCGTGGCCATCGCCGCGTCGTGAGGGCGTACCCACGGCGATGAAGATCGCCTGCGCGTCTTCGATCGCGCTGGCAAGATCGGTCGAGAACGACAGCCGCCCCGCCTTGACGTTGGCCGCGACCAGTTCGGCAAGCCCCGGCTCGTAGATCGGCATTACGCCCTTGTGTAGCAAGTCGATCTTGCCGGCGTCCTTGTCGATGCAAACGACATCGTGCCCGAAATCGGCAAAGCAGGCTCCGGATACCAGTCCGACATAGCCCGAACCCACCATTGCGATCTTCATGCAAGTATCATCCGCTTGTTCCGGCCCGCTCGACCGGTTGATATCCGATAGCCGCCCCGTTTCTTCGCAGTAGCAGCATAGGGGCTAATACCCATGCCGCACAAGCTTGCAAGCGCGGCCTTAACCCCGGCCCCTATCGCCTCACTGTCTTGTTGCCTGCCCGAACGTTGCCTAGAGCAGCGCGATGACCTCGATCGAGATTCCCCAGCCTTGGCAGGCCGTGCTGGTCTCCACTCTTCGCCCCGGCGTGCTGCAGGATATCGAATCCTTCCTTCAGCGCGAACAGAGCCTTGCCAAGGTGGTCTATCCGCCGCGCGCGCAGCAACTGGCCGCACTCGACCTGACCCCGCCCGACGCGGTGCGCGTGGTGATTCTGGGACAGGATCCCTATCACGGCCCGGGTCAAGCCCATGGTCTCGCCTTTTCGGTGCAACCCGGCGTCAAGGTCCCGCCAAGCCTGGTCAACATTCACAAGGAACTCGAAACCGATCTCGGCCTCCCCCGACCTGCGCACGGCAATCTCGATTCGTGGGCAAGGCAAGGGGTGCTGTTGCTCAACAACGCGCTGACGGTAGAAGCCGGCGCGGCCGGCTCGCATCAAAAAATCGGCTGGGAGCAATTCACCGATGCCGTGATCGCTGCCGTAGCAGTTCGGCCCGAACCTGTGGTGTTCATGCTCTGGGGTAGCCACGCACAGAAGAAGGCGGCGCGCGTTCCGGCGCTCGAATCAGGCCCGCATCTCGTGCTCAAGGCCCCGCACCCCAGCCCACTTTCAGCCTACGCCGGTTTCTTCGGCTGTCGCCACTTCAGCCAGGCCAACGCCTTTCTGAAGGCGCACGGTCGCGGCGAGATCGACTGGTTTACGTGACGCCCACACGAGAGTTGGGCAATAAAAAACCCCGCCGGAGCGGGGCTTTTCGTATCGTGCGATAAGATCCGATCAGCCCGGAATGCTGGCCGACGCTGCCTGACCATCGCCCTCAGGCGCGGCGAGGATATCGCGGACCATCTGGCCCTTGGCCACCGTCTGCGTGCCCGGATCGCCCACGGTCGAGCGGATCGAGGCGGCAGCCGTACCCGCGCGGTTGAGCGTATCGGTCTCGACCCCCGAACGTGCCGAAGGTCCGCCGAACAGCGCGTCGAGCGCCTGACGCCCGGTTTCCGAATCCTGCGGGCGCGGCGCGCCGGGGTTCGGCGGAGTCAGCGAGAAATCGGGCGGCACGACCAGCGGCGCGGCGCGGGTCACCGCCATCTCGTCGGGCCGGTCACGGTTGAGCAGCGAACCGCCGCCACCACCGCAGGCAGACAGCAACGTCGCCGCCGAGACGACAACAGCAAGGGCGGCAGCTTTACGCATCATGCATTCTCCGTGGCGGTACTGTCGCCGCTATCGTTGGGCTTTTCGCGCGATTTGAACGAGCGGGCAAGCAGTATCAGGACACCGAACGTGATCGCCACGTCGGCAAGGTTGAATATCTGGAACGGCCGCCATTCGCCGATGTGCAGGTCGGCATAGTCGATGACGTAGCCATAGGCGAGCCGATCGAAGATATTGCCGATGGCCCCGCCGAGGATCAGGCCGAGACCGAGAATATCCCCGCGCAGAGTCTCGCGCAGCATCCAGATGAACACGCCGGTGGCGATCAGCGCGGTCACCACGATCAGCCCCAGCCGCATTTCCAGCGAGGTCGCGGTAAACATCCCGAACGAAACGCCGTAGTTTTCGGCATAGCGGAAATCGAAGAACGGCAGAATGTCGATCACCCCGCGCGAAGGCAGCGCGAGCGGCCCGACCATCACCGCTTTGATCACGCGATCGATCGCGAAGACAACCGCGGCGAGCGCCAGCCCCTCGATACGCAGGCGCGTCAGCATCAGGCGACGGCCCCGGCATCGATTTGCGCAACCACATCATCGCAGCGCGCGCACAGATCGCCGTCTTCCGAAACTTCGGGAAGCAGGCGCCAGCAACGGCCGCACTTGTGGTCGGTGGATCGTTCGACGGTCACGTCACTGCCCTGCCCGCGATTGACTGTCGCGGTGATGAACAGTTCGGCAAGATCGGCTTGCGGAGCATCGGCAGGCACAGTCACGACAGCCTCAAGCCCCGAACCCAGCACCTTTTCGCGGCGCAACGGCTCGATGGCCTCGTTGACCGTCTGACGCAGCGCCCGCAGCTCGCTCCAGCGCGCCTCGTCCACGGCAACGACAGGCACTTGCGGCCATTCGAGCAGGTGCACGCTGTCGCCATCGGGATAGCGCGAAGCCCAGACTTCTTCCGAAGTGAACACCAGCACCGGCGCGCCATAGCGGACCAGCGCGTGGAACAGCGTATCGAGCACGGTGCGATAGGCGCGGCGCTTGGGGTCCGTCACGGCGTCGCAGTACAGGCTGTCCTTGCGGATATCGAAGAAGAACGCCGACAGGTCCTCGTTGCAGAACTCGGTCAGCGCGCGGACGTAGGTGTTGAAGTCGAAATCATCGACCGCCTGCCGCAGCGTTGCGTCCAGCTTGCCCAGCAGGCCGAGCATGTATTGCTCAAGCTCGGGCATCTCTTCCACGCCGACACGCTCGGCTTCCGAAAAACCTTCCAGCGCGCCGAGCAGGTAGCGGTAGGTGTTGCGCAGCTTGCGGTACTGGTCGGCGACCCCCTGCAGGATCTCCTTGCCGATGCGGTGGTCCTCGGTGAAATCGACCGAGAGCGCCCAGAGCCGCAGGATATCCGCGCCATAATCGCGCATCAGGTCGATCGGGCTGATCGTGTTGCCCAAGGACTTGGACATTTTCATGCCCTTCTGGTCCATCGTGAAGCCGTGCGTCAGCACTGCATCATAAGGCGCACGGCCCCGCGTCGCGCAGCTTTCGAGCAGTGAGGACTGGAACCAGCCGCGATGCTGGTCCGACCCTTCGAGGTAGAGGTTGGCAGGCCAGGACAGGTCCGGCCAGCGTCCCGATTCCAGCACGAAAGCGTGAGTCGAACCGGAATCGAACCACACGTCGAGAATGTCGGTGACGCGCTCGTAATCGTCGAGCTTGTACGTGTCGCCCAGATACTCCTGCGCGTGCTCCTCGTCCCACGCATCGACACCGCCTGCCATGACGGCAGCGACGATCCGCGCGTTGACTTCGGGATCGGCGAGGTACTGACCGCTCTTGCGATCGACGAACAGCGTGATCGGCACGCCCCACGCGCGCTGGCGTGAGAGCACCCAGTCCGGGCGGCCTTCGACCATCGCGCCGATGCGGTTGCGGCCCTTTTCGGGGACGAAGCGGGTCTGGGCGATGGCGTTGAGGGCCACATCCCTCAAAGTCCCCCTCCCGCCTGCGGGAGGGGTTAGGGGAGGGCTTGTTCCCTCAACCGCCGCGCTCGGGGCAGCCAACAGGCCCTCCCCCGACCCCTCCCGCAAGCGGGAGGGGAGTTCACGATCCATCGGCACGAACCACTGCGGCGTGCAGCGATAGATCACCTTGGCCTTCGAACGCCACGAATGCGGGTAGGAATGCTTGTAATCGGCACTCGCCGCCAGCAACCCGCCCGCTTCGCGCAGGTCCGAACAGATCGGCCCATCCGGCGCGTTGAACTTGGGGTTGATGACCGAACCTTGCCCGCCGAGCCAGCCCCAGTCCTCACGATACTTGCCATCGCCCAGCACCGCGAAGACCGGCTCGATCCCGTGCGCCTTGCACAGCGCAAAGTCGTCCTCGCCATGATCGGGTGCCATGTGGACAAGGCCCGTGCCGCTGTCGGTGGTGACGAAATCGCCGGGCAGCATCGGGCGCGGCTTGGCGAAGAACCCGCCAAGCGCGTGCATCGGGTGGCGAGCGATGGTTCCGGCGAGGTCGGAGCCGTTGAAAGTCTTGCTTAGACCGTAGCGCAGCAATCCTTCGCCGTCTTTAGGCATTCCGGGTTCATCAAGTAAACCCAAGCCCGTTCTGTTGAGAAAAGCTTCGAGAAGATCGAAAGCAACCAGATACTTCCGACCATCGGTTGTGTTGGCAAGCCAATACGCAACGTCCGGCCCATAAGCCAAAGCCTGGTTCACCGGGATCGTCCAAGGCGTCGTCGTCCAGATCACTGCACGCGCGCCGACCAGTTCCGCAATCGGGGATTCAACGATCTCGAACGCCACGTCGATCTGGGTCGAGACGATGTCCTCGTACTCGACCTCGGCCTCGGCCAGCGCGGTCTTTTCGACCGGCGACCACATCACCGGCTTGGCCCCGCGATAGAGCTGGCCGCTTTCCGCAAACTTCAGCAGTTCGCGCACGATGGTGCCCTCGGCCTGCGAATCCATCGTCAGGTAGGGGTTGTCCCAATCGCCATTGATGCCGAGGCGCTTCAACTGCTCGCGCTGCACATCGACCCACTTCTGGGCATAGGCGCGGCATTCGGCGCGGAACTCCTTTGGCGGAACCTCGTCCTTGTTCTTCTTTTTCTTGCGGTATTCCTCTTCGACCTTCCACTCGATCGGAAGGCCGTGGCAGTCCCAGCCGGGCACATAGGGCGCGTCCTTGCCGAGCAGGTTCTGCGTGCGGCAGACCATGTCCTTGAGGATATGGTTCAGCGCATGTCCGATGTGCATGTCGCCATTGGCATAAGGCGGGCCATCATGGAGAATGAACTTCTCGCGGCCCTTCCGGCTCTCGCGAACCTTCCGATAAATATCCTCGGCCTGCCAACGCGCCAGAATGCCCGGCTCCTTCTGGGGGAGCCCGGCTTTCATCGGGAAATCGGTCTTCGGCAGGAAGACGGTCGGGCGAAAGTCGCGTGGTTCGGTCATGACGGCTGCGCACTAGATCAATTGGGCGCGTTGGGGAAGTAGCGACGCCCTTGCCGAACCGCTATCGTGCCGGGACTCACGCGCCGGGAAGACAGCCATGCCAAAGATCGATCTTGAAGCCATCCCGCAGACCGACGCCACCGACTATCCGGCGCCATTCCACCGCGAAGTTCAGGGTCGCTGGTATCGCAGGCTCGGACCCGCCGCCGGGCTGACCGCATTCGGCGCCAGCCACGTCGTGCTCAAGCCCGGCGCATGGTCCAGCCAGCGCCACTGGCATCGCGATGAGGACGAACTGCTGGTGATGATTGCCGGCGAGGCCGTGCTGATCGAGGACGAGGGCCGCACGATCGTGCGCCCGGGCGACGTGATCGCCTGGGCCAAAGGGGTCGAGAACGGACACCACCTCGTAAACGAAAGCGATACCGACTGCGTCATGGTATGCATCAGCGGCGGGGATCCTAACGGCAGCGGCGCTTATTCGGATATCGACATGATGTTCGAAGGCGATGACTACTTCCACAAGGACGGAACACCGTACCCTGCCGAGCGACTGCCCTAGGCAAGCAGCGCGCGGGCCTGTTCGCAATCCAATGCCATCTGCGCCATCAGCGCATCCAGTCCGTCGAATTTCGCCTCGGGCCGCAGGAAGTGATGGAACGCCACTTCGATCTCCTGCCCGTAGAGATCGCCCGCAAAGTCGAAAAAGTGCGGTTCGAGCAATTCCTTGGGCGGATCGAACGTCGGGCGGATGCCGATGTTCGCCGCCCCCTTCAGCACGCGCCCGTCGGGCAGACGCCCCGTTACCGCGTAGATGCCATAGCGCGGGCGCAGATAGTTGCCGATGTCGAGATTCGCGGTCGGGAAGTTGATCGTGCGCCCCACCTTGTCGCCGTGCTGCACGATCCCGCGCATCGCGAAAGGCCGCGTCAGCAGCCGCGTCGCCGTCTCGCAATCGCCGCTCTGCAAAGCGTGGCGGATGCGGCTGGACGATACGATTTCGCCCGCCAGCGTCACCGCGCCGACCGCCTTGGCGCGCAGCCCGACCTTTGCACCATGCTCGGCCAGCACTTGCGGATTGCCGCTCCGCCCTTTGCCGAACGTGAAATCCTCACCGGTGACCACGCCCACCGCGCCGAGATGCGCGAACAGCCCCTCCTCGATCCATTCCGCAGCGGTCATGCCCGCAACCTCGGCACCGAAGTGGATCACCAGCATTGCGTCCGCCCCGGCATCCGCGAACAGGTCCTGCCGCTGATCCAGCGTCGTCAGCCTGAAAGGCGCCGAGTCCGGCGAGAAATAGCGCTTGGGGTGCGGGTCGAACGTGGCGACAATCGCCGGTCGCCCGTCTGCCTGCGCCCAGCGGATCGCCTCGCCGACCACCGCCTGATGCCCCAGATGAAACCCGTCGAAATTGCCGAGCGCTACGACTCCGCCGCGCAGGGCTTCGGGCACCGGCTCGCGACTGTCGAGGCGGATCATGGTGCGCGCTCCAGCGTCACCCAGTCGAAAGCAGGTCGGCCCGCGTCGGCCGGATGTGTCTCACGCGTAACCTCGGTCCATTCGTCGCCGAGCGGCGGCACGAAGGTGTCGCCGTCAAATGCCCCATGAACTTCGGTCAATTCAACGCGGTGGGCAAGCGGCAGGAACAGCCGGTAGATTTCCGCCCCGCCGATCACCGCGACATCGCCACCACCTGCCAGCGCAAACGCGCCCGCAACGTCATGCGCGACCTCAGCCCCTTCGGCCCGCCACTGCGCATCGCGCGTCAGCACGATATGGCGGCGACCGGGCAGGGGCGACGGAAAGCTCTCGAAGGTCTTGCGCCCCATGATCATCGGCCTACCCTGTCCATCAGGGCCCATGGTCAGCGCCTTGAACCGCTTGAGGTCCGCCGGAAGCCGCCACGGCAGCGCGTTGTCGCGCCCGATCACGCCGTTTTCGGCGCGGGCATAGATCAGGAACAGGCCTTGGCGGACGCTCACAGCACCAGCCGGGTCACATGCCCCATCTTGCGGCCCGGACGCACCGCCGCCTTGCCGTACAAGTGCAGGTGGTTCGCCGGGTCCGACAGGATCGCGGGCCAATCGTGCGCGTCGTCGCCGATCAGGTTGTCCATGACCACGCCCTTGGCGGCGAGCGCGGTCGAGCCTAGCGGCAGGCCGCAAATCGCGCGGACGTGGTTCTCGAACTGGCTGGTGAGCGCGCCCTCGATGCTCCAGTGCCCGGAATTGTGCACGCGCGGCGCCATCTCGTTGAACACGGGGCCAGCGTCGGTCGCGAAGAACTCCAGCGTGAGCACGCCGACGTAATTCAACGCATCGGCAACCTTGCCCGCAAGGCCGCGCGCCGCGTCCACCTGATCGCGGATCACTTGCGCTGCGGGCACGGTCGAACGATCAAGAATGCCGTTCTTGTGCACGTTCTCGGCGCTATCCCAGAAGCGCACCTCACCCGCCGATGTGCGCACGAGAATAACCGAGAATTCCGCGGCAAAAGTCACGAAGCCTTCGTAGATCAGCGGCACATCGGCAAGGTCGAGCGTGTCGGCATCCGCACCTTGCATGATCCGCCACTGGCCCTTACCGTCATAGCCGTCGCGCCGCGTCTTGAGGATACCCGGAGCGCCGATGCGCGCAACCGCCGCCTTCAGATCATCGCGCGAATCGACCTTGGCCCAAGGCGCAGGCATTCCGCCCAGCGCTTCGACGAAAGTCTTCTCGGCAACCCGGTCCTGCGCCACTTCGAGAGCGCGTGCTGGCGGATGCAGCCGCGCGTTGGGCATAATCGCGCCCAGCGGCCCCGCCGCCACGTTCTCGAACTCGTACGTCACCACCGCGCAGTGCTCGGCAAAGGCCGCGAGCGCTGCCTCGTCATCGAATTCGCCCTGCGTGAATGCCGCACAGACGTCCGCTGCGATCGGATCGGGCTCGGGCGCATAGACATGGCAGCGATAGCCAAGGTTCGCCGCAGCCAGCGCGATCATCCGGCCAAGCTGCCCGCCCCCCAGAATGCCGATCGTCTCACCCGGAGCGATCATCAGACGGGCTTCTCCACAACCGATTCGGTTTGCGCGGTGCGGAAGGCGATCAATCGCTGCGCCAGCGCATCGTCCGCTGTCGCCAGAATCGACGCCGCCAGAATACCCGCATTGGTCGCGCCCGGAACGCCGATGGCCAATGTGCCGACCGGTATCCCGCCCGGCATCTGCACGATCGACAATAGCGAATCCATGCCCTTCAAGGCCTTGGATTCTACCGGCACGCCCAGCACCGGCAGGTGCGTCATCGAGGCAACCATGCCCGGCAGATGCGCCGCACCGCCTGCGCCCGCGATCACCACCTTGAAGCCTTGGAGGTGTGCGGTCTTGGCGAATTCGACCAGCCGGTCGGGCGTACGGTGCGCCGAGACGATGCGGCATTCATGCGCCACACCGAGCTTTTTAAGCACGGCGGCGGCATTCTGCATCGTTTCCCAGTCGGACTGGCTGCCCATGACGATGGCGACCAGCGGTTCGGTATTCATCCCCCCGCCCCTTTCAGGCTGCGGCGCGCTTCAACGCTCCGACAGGTAATAGCGTTCGACTTCCGCCAGGTTGTCGTCAAGTTCATAGATGATCGGCTGTCCGGTCGGGATCTCCAAACCGGTAATGTCGGCGTCCGAAATGCCCGACAGGTGCTTGACCAGCGCGCGCAATGAATTGCCGTGTGCGGATACGATCACCGTTTCGCCTGCCTTCAGCGCCGGCGCGATCTTCTCGTTCCAGCATGGCAGCACGCGGGCGATGGTATCTTTCAGGCTTTCGGTCGCAGGCACCGCGATCCCGGCATAACGCGGATCGGCCGACAGATCGAATTCGCTCGACTTGTCCAGCACCGGCGGCGGAATGTCGAAGCTGCGGCGCCAGACCTTGACCTGATCGTCGCCATGCTTGGCCGCGGTCTCGACCTTGTCGAGCCCGGTCAGCCCGCCATAGTGCCGCTCGTTCAGGCGCCAGTCCTTGTCTTCCTGAACCCACAGACGCCCCATCGCTTCCAGCGCCAGATGCAGCGTCTTGATCGCGCGGGTCTGAAGCGAGGTGAACGCCAGCGTCGGCAGGACGCCCTTGTCCTTGAGCAGTTGGCCCGCCGCAAAAGCCTCGGCCGCGCCCTTTTCGGTCACGTCCACGTCCCACCAGCCGGTGAAGCGGTTCTCGAGGTTCCACTGCGACTGGCCGTGACGGATCAGGATCAGGCGGGGCATCGGGGCATCCTGTGCTGTTGAA
This sequence comes from Novosphingobium hassiacum, assembly GCF_014196055.1. Taxonomy (GTDB): domain Bacteria; phylum Pseudomonadota; class Alphaproteobacteria; order Sphingomonadales; family Sphingomonadaceae; genus Novosphingobium; species Novosphingobium hassiacum. The sequence continues at coordinate 391,817 of NZ_JACICY010000002.1, read as the reverse complement.
ATGTCACGCGGCCCCTAGCGTCACGTGTCGGGATTGGAAAGGCCGCTTTCCTGTAACGGGGCGGATTCGCCATCCGTATCGAGCGCTCTGGCCTGCGCTTTTCGCCGCTTGAGGTTCTCGCGCAGCCGCGCGGCAAGGCGCTCTTCGCGGCTGGCGTTCGTTTTGCTGTCGGTCATTTCACCACATGATTGCCGCCGTCCTCTCCAGACCGCAAGCCCCGCACTGTCAAATGGTCGGGCAACGCCTGCTTGACAAAGCATCCCCCCGCAGCCATTAGCCCGCCCCTGCCCAGCCCGCCCTTTCGAGCGCGGTCATGGGCTGTCTTGGAAATGGTGTGCTGCTGTAGCTCAGTGGTAGAGCGCATCCTTGGTAAGGCTGAGGTCGGGAGTTCAATCCTCCCCAGCAGCACCATTTCCCGGCATCAGGCACATCCTTCACCTTCGTACAGCTGAACCGGATGCCGGCTTATGGAACTTTGCCTTTGTTTGTGCTTTATGCACGAATGCACGAGGGGCTGGTTCAATGTTGAAGTCTGCCAACCTCTCCCCCGAAAGCCTGTCGCTCGTCCTTGAACAGAGCACCGATTGCGTCAAACTCGTCGGGCCGGATGGTGGGCTGCTGTGGATGAATCCGAATGGCCTGTGTGCCATGGAGATCGCCGATTTCAATCCGATCAAGGATACCGAATGGGCGATGCTCTGGCCCGAGGAGTCTCGCGCCCTGATCCGTGACGCGATGGAGACGGCAGCATCTGGTAAGGTTTCGCGCATCGAGGCGTTCTGCCCGACAGCCAAAGGCACGCCGCGCTGGTGGGAAATCAGCGTCTCCCCGGTCAAGGCACCAGACGGCACTGCGGCGGGCTTCATCTCGATCTCACGCGACGTCAGCCAGCTTCATGCCGACCGTGAAGCCCTGCAGATTCTCCTCGCTGAGATGCGCCACCGCCTGAAGAACAGCTTTGCCATCGTCTGTTCCATGCTGCGCACGATTGCGCGGGGCCACGCCGAAAATTCCGCATTCGCCGACGAGATGGTAGCGCGCATTTCGGCTCTGGCCCGCGCCCAGACTCTTTTTTCCGATGAGCGCGAGGAAGCCGACGTGTCGGATCTTCTGTCGACGCTCGTCTCACCCTTTCAGGACGGTGGTCGTCAGACCGTCAGTCTGGTGTGCAATGACGAACTGGCCGTCTCACGCGAACATGCAGACGTGATCTCGCTCGTGATCGGTGAACTGACGGTCAACTCGACCAAGCATGGCGCCATCGGCATGGGCGGCCGCATCGCAGTCGATTCGCGCACCTCGGGCGACAGCCACGTCATTCGTTGGCAGGAGCGTTCGGACACGCGCGTCGAATCGACGTCCCGGGTCGGCGGTCAGGGACTCCGGCTGATCGACCGTATCTGCAAGGCGCGCGGCGCCACGTTCGCGATCGACTGGGTCGAGAACGGACTGGACGCCACGTTGAGCCTGCCGATCGCGAACGACGCCTGAAGCCCTTGCTCAGGCGCGCAGGTCCGCCCATTCCGGGTGGCGGCGGAATGCAACGTCCACATAGCTGCACTGCGGCACGATCTTGAAGCCCATCTTGCGCGCATCGGCGATCAGCGCCTCGACCAGTTGCGCCGCAACCCCGCGCCCACCAATTTCTGGCGGCACGAGCGTATGGTCCGCAGTCACGACATCGCCCTTCTGGCTGTAGGTCAGCCGTCCGATGACATCACTGCCCTCAACCTTGGCGTGATATTCGCCACGCGCGCCCTGATCGAAATGGGTAATCGTAACATCTGCTTTGTCTGCCATGCCGCTTCTCCTTGCTTGACCCGAAGTGCTGGGCTTGACCCCAAACGTGCGCGCCGACATTGCGGTTTCCGATGAAATTCTTTTCCGACAATGCCGCCGCCGTCCACCCCCGCGTGTGGGAGGCGATGCACGCCGCCGACGCCCCCGATTCGGGCTACGATGGCGATGCGCTCTCGCAAAGGCTGGACGAGGCGTTCTCCGACCTGTTCGGTACCGAATGCGCCGCGCTCTGGGTCGCTACGGGAACGGCGGCGAACTGCCTCGCGCTCGCCGCGATGGTCCCGCCCCACGGCGGCGTGGTGTGCCACCGCGAAGCCCATATCGAGATGGACGAAGGCGGCGCGCCAGGCTTCTACACGCACGGTGCCAAGCTGATGCTGGCCGATGGCGAAGGCGCCAAGCTGACGCAGCAAGCCATCCGCACCCTGATCGACCCGATCCGTGACGACGTGCATCAGGTCCAGCCTCACGCCATTTCGATCACGCAGGCCACCGAATATGGCCGCGTCTACACGCCTGAAGAGATCGCCGCGATCGGCTCACTCGCGCAAGGCCGGGGCCTTGGCCTGCACATGGACGGTGCGCGCTTTGCCAACGCGGTCGCGCATCTGGGCTGCCACCCCGCCGAACTCACCGCGCAGGCAGGCGTCGATGTGCTCAGCTTCGGCTGCGTCAAGAACGGCGGCATGAACGCCGAGGCGCTGGTGTTTTTCGACATGGAACTCGCCAATGTCGTGCGCTACCGCCGCAAGCGCGCCGGACACCTCCAGTCCAAGGGCCGCTACCTCGCCGCGCAAGTCCTCGCGATGATCGAGCGCGACCTGTGGCTCGACAATGCCCGCGCCGCCAACGATGCCGCGCAGGAAATCGCCGCTGCATGCGGTGCACGCGTGTTCCACCCGGTCGAGGCGAACGAGATCTTCGTCGTGATGTCTCCAGCCGAGCAGGACGCCTTGCGCGCGCAAGGGTTCGATTTCTACGACTGGACCGCGCCCGCCGGAGCGCCCGGAGCCGCACGCCTCGTTACCGCCTGGAACAGCGACCCCGCACAAGTCAGCGCACTCGCCCGCGCGATCGCTGCATTGTGAGCGCCGATCCGGAACATGAACTCCCCGGCCACGCGCGCTTCTGGCAGCTGAGCGTCGCAGGTCCGTTCTTCATCGTCGCGCTGATCTGGGGTTCGACCTGGCTGGTGATCAAGGACCAGATCGGCGCGGTCCCGCCAAGCTGGTCGGTCACCTGGCGGTTCATCGTCGCCGCCATCGGCATGGGCGCACTCGCGCTGATCCGGCGCGAATCGTTGCGCATAAACGCTGCCGGCCTGCGTATCGCCGCGCTGCTCGGCCTCGCGCAGTTCGTGATGAACTTCCAGTTCGTCTATCGCGCCGAACAGCACCTGACCTCAGGGATAGTCGCGGTGCTGTTCGCGCTGCTGATGGTGCCCAACGCCTTGCTCGGCTGGCTTTTCCTCAAGCAGCCGATCACGCGCGGCTTTCTCGCCGGGTCAGCGGTAGCGGGCGTCGGCATCGCGCTGTTGCTGCTCCACGAATACCGCATGGCCCCGCCCGAGGGCAAAGTCCTCGTCGGTATCGCGCTCACCGCCGCCGCCCTGCTCAGCGCCTCATCCGCCAACGTGCTGCAGGCCAGCTCCGGGGCGCGTCACCAGCCGATGGTCCCGCTGCTCGCATGGGCCATGCTGTTCGGCGCGCTCATCGACGGCGCATTTGCGTGGACCGTCGAAGGCTCACCGCAGTTCGACACCAGCCCCGCCTATCTGTTCGGCGTGATCTATCTCGCCCTGATCGGCTCGGTCGTCACCTTCCCGCTCTATTTCCGCCTGTTGCAACGACTGGGAGCAGGGCGCGGTGCCTACAACGGCGTGCTCGTGCCGGTCGTCGCGATGGTGCTCTCGACGATGTTCGAAGGCTACCGCTGGTCGCTGATCGCCGCCGCCGGATCGGTGCTGGTCATGGTCGGGCTGGTGCTCGCCCTCAAGGCGCGCAAGCCCTCGCGATAGGTCGGATGGGCAGGGCTCCAGCCGAGCACCCGCTTCGCCTTGCCATTCGCCACGCGCCGGTTTTCGGCATAGAACGCCAGCGCCATCGGCGATAGGTTCGCCTGTTCGAGTGACTGCATCACAGGCGCCTCGCACCCCAGCAACCGCGCCGCCTCTTCGATCACCGCGTTCTGGCTGCACGGCAGGTCGTCCGCCAGATTGTAGACCCCCGCAGGCCCCGTGAACGAGGCGATCACCCCACTGGTGATATCATCGACATGGACCCGGCTGAACACCTGATCGGGAATGGCGATCCGGTGCGCCCGGCCCTCCGCCACCCGGTCGAGCGCGCTGCGCCCCGGCCCGTAGATTCCGGGCAAGCGGAACACCCGCACGCGGCGATCCAGCGCCTGCCAGTCGAGATCCGCCGCAGCCCGCGCGGTGCGCCGCCCTTGCCCCACGACAGCGCTTTCATCGACCCACGCGCCACCCGCATCGCCATAGACCCCGGTCGAGGACAGATACCCGATCCATTCCACCCCGCTCGCAGCGATATCCGCGCCGTAAGTATCCAGCACCGGATCGCCACCGCCCGCGCGCAACGGCGGCACCGACGACAGCACATGCGTTGCCGCACCCAGCGCCTCACGCACCGCACCGCCATCATTGAACGCGATGTCGCCTGCGCTCCCCGTGCCGCGCACCAGCCACCCGGCCCCGCGCAACCGTGCCGCCAGCACTTGCGCGGTGTAGCCCATTCCGAAAATCAGCATGCTGTTCATCGAAAGGTTCATAACCGCGATTGCCGCTTTGGCTAAGCGTTCCTAAGTTCAGCGCCATGAACGATCTGTCCAGCGCACCATTCGCCCCGCCGCCCGTGATCCACCGCGCGGACTATCGTCCCCCCGAATGGCTGATCCCGCAGATCGCGCTCAATTTCGCGCTCTCGCTCGATGCGACGAAGGTGCAGTCCACGCTCAAGGTGCGCAGGAATCCCGCAGGAGACGCCACCACGCAACTGCGCCTCAATGGCGATGCGCTTGAAGCGAAGGCGATCACTGTCGACGGCCATCCGCACAACGATTGGCACATGGACGGGTCCGATCTGGTCATCGACCTGCCCGGCGATGCGCACGATATCGGCATCGAAACGCTGATCGATCCCACCGCCAACACCCAGCTTTCCGGCCTCTACGCGTCGAACGGCCTGCTCTGCACCCAGTGCGAAGCCGAGGGCTTCCGCCGGATCACTTTCTTCCCCGACCGCCCCGATGTGCTTTCGGTCTACTCGGTGCGCATGTCCGGCGACAAGGCTGCTTTTCCGGTCCTGCTGTCCAACGGCAACCCGACCGATTCAGGCGATGGCCCCGACGACACGCACTGGGCCGAATGGCACGATCCCTGGCCGAAGCCCTCCTACCTGTTCGCGCTGGTCGCGGGTGATCTCGTGGCCAACCGCGACAGCTTCACCACGATGAACGGCCGCAAGGTCAGCCTCGCGATCTACGTCCGCGCGGGCGACGAGGAGCGCACCGATCACGCCATGCGCTCGCTCATCGCCTCGATGAAGTGGGACGAGGACGTCTACGGCCGCGAATACGATCTCGACATCTTCAACATCGTCGCGGTCAGCGATTTCAACGCCGGCGCGATGGAGAACAAGGGCCTCAACGTCTTCAACACGCGCTACATCCTGGCAGACCCCGAAACCGCCACCGACGGCGATTACGACGCGGTCGAAGGCGTGGTCGCGCACGAATACTTCCACAACTGGTCGGGCAACCGCGTGACCTGCCGCGACTGGTTCCAGCTCTCGCTCAAGGAGGGCTTCACCGTCCTGCGCGACCAGCAGTTCAGCGCCGATCGCGGCTCACCCCCGGTCAAGCGGATCGAAGACGTCCGCGTCCTGCGCGCGGCGCAGTTCCCCGAGGATTCAGGCCCGCTCGCCCACCCGATCCGCCCGGATTCCTATCAGGAAATCAGCAACTTCTACACCGCCACGGTTTATAACAAGGGCGCCGAAGTCATCCGCATGATGACCGTGCTGACCGGCATGGAGCGATTCCTCAAGGGCACTTCACTGTACTTCGACCGCCACGATGGCGAGGCCGCGACGTGCGAGGATTTCGTCAAGGCCATCGAGGATGGCGCGGGCATCGACCTCGCCCAGTTCCGCCGCTGGTACGAACAGGCCGGTACGCCGAAGGTTACCGTGGAAATGGCGCACACCGGCTCAACCGTCACCCTCACGCTGACGCAGACGATGGCCCCCACCCCCGGCCAGCCGGTCAAGCAACCGATGGTCATTCCCTTGCGCACCGCGCTGTTCGACCGCGCGACGGGTCAGCACCACGGCGAGGAACTGCTGGTTCTCGACCAGCCCAGCCAGACCTTCACCTTCGAAGGCTTTGCCGACGCGCCGGTGCTGTCGATCAACCGCGGCTTCTCCGCCCCGGTAGAGATCACCGCGCCGATCACCGCCGACGATCTGGTGTTCCTCGCGGCGCACGACGATGATCCATTCGCGCGCTACGAAGCGATGCAGCAGCTGATCGTGCGCCACCTCGTTGCCGCGATCTCGGGCACGATGTCCGATGCCGAGCGCGCTGCCGGGCGCGCCGCGATCGGCGATGCCATGGGTGCGATCCTCGATGACACCGCGCTCGACGATCTGATGCGCGGCGAACTGCTGATCCTGCCGGGCGAGGCTTACCTTGCCGAACAGCTCACCCGCGCCGACCCCACGCGCATCTTCGCCGAACGCGAAGGCCTCAAGCGCTGGCTGGGCGAAACGCTGAAGGACAAGTGGCTCGCCCTGCACGACCGTTGCAGCGCAGTGCCCTACAGCCTCGACGCAGCCGCACGTGGCGCGCGCAAACTCAAGACGCAGGCGCTGGTCCATCTCGCCCCGGCAGACCCCGCCGAAGCCGCCGCACGCGCCAAGGCGCAGTACGACAGCGCCACCAATATGACCGACCGCCAGTCGGCCCTGATGGTTCTGTGCAGCCTTAGCGTCGCCGAACGCGAAGCCGCGCTCGCCGATTTCCATGATCGCTTTGCCGGCAACATGCTGGTCATCGACAAGTGGTTCTCGCTCCAGGCAGGCTCGCTCAACCCCAACGCGACCGAGCACGTCAAGGCACTGGCACAGCACCCCGACTTCACGATGGCCAACCCCAATCGCGTCCGCGCGCTGTGGATGGCCTATGCGGTCAACGCGCAGGCCTTCCACCGTGAAGGCGGCGAGGGCTATCGCCTGATCGCCGACCTGATCCTGCGGCTCGACCCGATCAACGCCAACGTCGCCGCGCGCTTCGTGTCGTCGCTCGGCCGCTGGAAAAAGGTGGACGAGACCCGCGCCGCCCTGATGCGCGCCGAACTCGAACGGATCGCGGCTGCCCCCACCCTGTCGCGCGACGTGCGCGAACAGGTGACCAAGAGCCTGGAAGGGTGAGCGTCGCGGCGCTGACCCACCCGCTCCTGGCAACTGCCGCGCATGGCTTTCTCGGGCGGCGCGGCGGGGTCAGTACGGGCGATCTGGCCGGCCTGAACGTCAGCTACAGCGAGGATGACTCGGCGCTGACATCCGAAAACCGCCGCCGCGCGGTCGAGGCGGTGCTGCCGGGCGGCATCTTGCAGACCTGCTACCAGATCCACTCGCCCGACGTGGTCACGGTAACGCAGCCGTGGACCGATGCCGACCGCCCCAAGGCCGACGCGCTGGTCACCGACCGCCCGGGCATCGTGCTCGGCGTGCTCACCGCCGACTGCGCGCCCATCCTGTTCCATGATGCTCAAGCGGGAATCGTCGGTGCGGCCCATGCAGGCTGGAAAGGCGCATTCACCGGGGTATCTGAGGCGACTTTGACCGCAATGGAGGCCCTTGGCGCCCGGCGCGAAAACATCGCCGCCGTGGTCGGGCCCTGCATCGCGCAGAAAAGCTACGAGGTCGACACCGCCTTCGAAGCGCGCTTCCTCGAGCAATCGCCCGAGAACGAACGCTTTTTCCGCGCTGGCCGCGGAGGCCACGCGTGGTTCGACCTCGAAGGCTACGCCGCTTCACGCCTGCGCGACGCGGGCATCGGCAAAGTCGGCATGCTGGGGCAGGACACTTACGCGCAGGAGCAACGCTTCTACTCCTACCGCCGCGCCACGCACCGGGCCGAGCCTGGGTACGGGAGGCAGATTTCGCTGATCGGGCTAGCCGCACGGCAGTGATTCGCGCTGCCTGATGGTGCTTTCACCCGGCTGCGATTCCTGACCGCATATTCACTTTGGCCCAAAACCGGTGCGATTTACCCAAGCGAGAGGGCTGGTCACCCGTACTATTCATCTGCCAGAAAGAATTCTCGCAACAGGCCTGCAATCGAAATCAGTGAGGAGACTTTTCGTGACCAGCCTTTCCAGAACAGCGGGCCTTGCTCTCCTGCTGGGCACGGCAACGTTGTGCCCATCGACCGGCGTCTGGGCGCAGGAGCAGAACCCCAACATCATCGTCGAAGGCGAAGCCCTGCCCGACATGGCCGAATTGACCAAGGGGCCTGAAATCAAGGGTGTCATCACCGCGCGCAAGGGCGACAAGATGAAGGTCACTGCTGCCGACGGCACGAGCACGGTGATCTTCCTGAACGATGGCACGACGGTAAAGGCCAGCACCGGCCTGTTCGGCGCCAAGAAGCTGGATATGACGAACCTGCTCAACGGCTTGCCGGTCACCGTCAAGACCATGCAATCGGGCACCAACCTGCTCGCCAGCCAGATCACTTTCAAGAATGGCGATTTCAAGACCGCCAACATGATCCGCAACGGAACCGCGCAGGGGTTTGCCGAACAGAGCGCCGCAACCGAAGGCCTGCGCAGCCGGATGGGCGACATCGACAACTACAACGTCAAGGCGACGACCAACGTCTATTTCGACACCGGCAAGGCTGCACTATCGCCGCAAGCCCGCGCCGAACTATGCCAGGCAGCCTCAACCGCCGAAGGCATGGACAACGCGCTGCTGCTCGTGGTCGGCTACACCGATTCGGTCGGGCCTGAGGACTACAACCAGACGCTCAGCGAAAAGCGTGCCGCCAGCGTGATCAACTACCTGCAGCAGCAGTGCCGCTGGAAGCCGTACCGTATGCTGACCCCAACGGGCATGGCCGAATCCGATCCGGCGGCCGACAATTATACTGCGGAAGGCAAGGCGCAGAACCGGCGCGTGGCGGTCAACGTTCTTGTCAGCAAAGCCATCGACGGCTTTTGATGACGGCGCGGCGGGTTTCGGATTGTTGTAACCCGCCGTAGCCCGTTCGTGTCGAGCCCCTCGTCAAGCTCGGGATAAACTTCGGGCGAAGCCCGAAGTCGAGACACAGTGCGCATGTGTCTCGACTTCGCGCGACACGAACGGATGGTGTTTAGAGCAACCCCAACCCAATTAACCGCACCTCAAGTGCGCCCGCATCGCCGGTAAAGTGAAACGCCTGCCAGCCCAGCCGCCGCGCTGTCTCGACGTTCGGCGCGCTGTCGTCGATGAACAGCATCGCGTCTGGGCTGCAGCCGAACCGCCGCGCCGCCAGATCGAAGATCGCCTCACCCGGCTTCACCAGCCGCTCAACCCCTGAAATCACGATGTCGCGCATGTGGTTCAGAATCGGGAATGTGGGCCGGAACAACGCCCAGGCTTCCACGCCGAAATTGGTGATCGCGTACTGCGGCACGCCCCGCGCGGTCAGGCGCTCGATCAATTCGTGCGTTCCGGCAACAGGTCCCGGTATGCTTTCAAGCCAGTCGGTCGCATAAAGCGCGATCAGATCGGCATGGTGTGGAAATTCGGCCTGCCTTGCCGCCACCATCTGCGCAAACGGCACGCCCGCATCGTGCTGCATGTGCCACTGCTCGGTCACGACTTCACTGACGAATCGGGTGCGCGCGCCGTCATCGGGGATCGCATCGCGATAGATTCGCGCCAGATCCCATTCGACCAGCACCCGGCCGATATCCCAGACGACAGCTTCGACCAAATCCGATGCCCCACAAACGACAGCGCCCCCGCGTTTCGGCGGGGGCAACACAGCTTCACAAGGAAGCCTGCCGGTGTTTCCGATGCAGCCCCGCCGTCGCGAGACTGCACCGAAACTCTGAAAGTCTTAGCCCTGACGCGCCTTGAAGCGCTTCTGGGTCTTGTTGATCACATAGACGCGGCCACGACGACGGATCACGCGGTTGTCCCGGTGACGATCCTTGAGCGACTTCAGGCTATTGCGAATCTTCATGTCGAATCCCTTTGCCCGAGCTGACCGGGCTGAAAACTGAAGCGTGGCCGTTAAAGAGGGCATTCCACCAAGTCAACCCTGCCAGCGCCGCCGCGCTTGTCAAAACGTGTTCCGCGTGCAAATCCCGGGCAACCCCGATGAACCGAAATGCGGATACAGTACGCCGGTCCGCGAAAGGAAACCATGCCAGCGCAAGCCATACCGGGTGTACTGCATGTGCCGGGACAGCCCCGCTTCCTCAACGCTGCGCTGATGGCTCCCAATGTCTTCGAATGCGACATGCCTGACGCGATCATCGACGAGCTTGCACCGCTAGCCATCGAGACGCGGCGAATGGAGGAAAAGGGCGCGCGTTACACCCTGTCCAACGGAGTGCGGCTGTATAACGAGCGCCCGAGCGGCTGGAGCAGCGATATCTGCTGGCTGAGCCACGCCGACAAACCTGCCTACGACTGGTTCGAGCAGGTCTTCCATCGCAGCGGGGTCGGCCCGATGGTTGCGCCGTTCGTTCCCCACGACCGCGAGATCAGGCTTTACGCAGGGTTCTTCGTGACACGCAGCAGTTGCACGGCGCTCAACATGCATTGCGACTGGCTGACGCAGGACAACCAGGCGTTCACGCTGATGGCCCCGCTTACCGCCAACACCGGCGGCCTGGGGCTCACGTATGAGAGCGTGCGCAACGAGCGCCCCACACTGACCTACCGCTTGGGCAAGGGCATCGTCTTCGGCACCCATTTCCGGCATTCCACCGCCCTTGGCGAGCTGGACGAGCGCGCGGTGTTTCTGTGCTTCAATTTCGGCACGGACCGCATGGAGCACTGGCCGCAGATTGCGCGCACCATCGCCAAGCAATGCGATTTCCTGCGCCAGCCCGACGGCACATTCCTGCGCTACACCGAGTGGCGCGCGCAAAACGCGAAGACACCGGATGAGGCCAGCCTGTACTAAGGGCCGCCTGTACCGAGAGCGGGCCTTACCTAAGCCTGAGCCATCTCGCCCAGCTTGCGCTCCCACGCCAGCGCGTGTGACACAATCGTATCGAGATCGGCGTATTGCGGGACCCACGGCAGCGTTGCCCGAATCGCTGCGTTGTCCGATATCAGCGCATCGGGATCGCCCGCACGGCGCCCCTCCAGCTTGCGCACGATCTTCTGGTTGGTCACCCGGTCCACCGCGTCCAGCACTTCGAGCACCGAGAACCCGCGCCCATAGCCGCAGTTCATCGTCAGCGAGCGGTCCGGCTGTTCGACCAGCGCCTGCAACGCCAGAACGTGTGCGGCGGCCAGGTCGGATACGTGGATGTAATCGCGCACGCCCGTGCCATCTGGCGTCGCATAGTCGGTGCCATAGACGCCGACCGATTCGCGCTTGCCCAGCGCCGCCTCGACCGCAACCTTGATCAGGTGCGTCGCGCCCGCCGTCGACTGCCCGGTGCGCGCCTGCGGGTCGGCACCTGCGACGTTGAAATAGCGCAGCGCGCAATAGTTGAGCGGGTGCGCCTTGGCCACGTCACCGAGCATCGCCTCGGTCATCAGCTTGGACATGCCATAGGGATTGATCGGCCGCTGCGGGCAATCCTCGCGCACCGGCGATGTCTCGGGGATGCCGTAAGTCGCAGCGGTCGACGAAAAGATGAAATGCGGCACCCCGCCGGTCACCGCAGCCTCGATCAGCGCGCGGCTCTTGGCAGTGTTGTTGTGGTAGTACTTCAGCGGGTTCTCGACCGATTCGGGCACGACCACCGATCCGGCAAAATGCATCACCGCCTTGATGCCCTGCTCGGCGATGATCCGCGCGACCAGTTCCGAGTCGGCGATATCGCCTTCATAGAAAGGCACGCCTTCGGGCACCGCAAAGCGGAAGCCGGTCACCAGATTGTCGATCACCGAAACCGGCCACCCCGCATCCTTCAACGCCAGCACCGCGTGGCTTCCGATATAGCCTGCACCGCCGGTGACGAGAACGGGTAGCTTGGTCATTGGCAATAGCTCCTCGGCGGCGTTCATACCTGCGACAGCGGCACGGGCTTACACGTGTTAGTAGGTCGTCCACATTGCAAACAGGAAAACAACGAATGAAGCTCCCATTGCTTTCCTGTGCGCTCGTTGCAAGCCTGGCCTTGCCGGTGTTCGCGCAAGCCCAGCCCTATCCGCAGGGCGGGGCATGGGGTTCACCGCTGGGCGATCAGCGCCTGCGCGGTGAGGATGGCCGCCGCTCTACCGGTCCCGCCGCCCGCGTCGATGTCGAGGCTTTCCGCGCCACGGGTTCCGCCGCACAGCTCGGCAAGGGCCCGATCACCGTCGCCGCTGCCCCCGGTGCCGAGGCCGAATGGAAGCTCCCGGTTTACGAAGCCGCCGTCGTCGATCAGCTTGCCAAGCTCGGCTACGACACCGCCGTCAGCGGAGCGACTGGCGGCCAGATCGCGCAGATCGGCATCACACACCAGACCGTCGTTCCCGAAGAGCCCAAGCGCAAGCCAGTGTCGGGCGAGATGGCGGTCGGCGTGTCCAACCGCGGCAGCTACACTGCACTGGGCCTCAACATCGACTTGACCAAGCCGCGCAAGGCCATCGTCGCGACCCGCCTCGACGTGCGCATCCGCGACCGCGCAAGCGATCGCGTGCTGTGGGAAGGCCACGCCATCGCCCAGACGCGCGAGGACGACGAAGGCCTCGACAACGGCGCGGTCGCCGCCCGCCTCGCCTCGGCGCTGTTCGACAGGTTCGAAAGCGCCACCGAGATCGCGCCCATCGGCTGACGCCACCTGTGCTGTGCCATTTGGCATTGCGCGCCACCTGCAGACGTCGCACCGTCTTGCATGAACAACCGGATCGCTGACATGAAATGCCTTGCCGCCGCAGTCGCCCTGCTGTCACTCACGACCTCCCCCGTCGTGGCGAAGCCTGCGGAGATCGAGGTTACCGCGTTCCACACCCCGCAGACGGTCGCTCGCCTGAGCGGCGCAGCGGTCATCGTCGAATCGGCACCCGGCACCGATCCCGCCAGCCTCGAACAGGCCGTGTGGCGCGATGCCGTGGCGCGCGAACTACTCGCCGCAGGCTTCGGCACCGCCACCCCGGGCGCGGCCAACGCCATCGCCCAAGTCGAGGTCGATCGCGAGACCGTGCGCCGCGAAGGCGCGCGCGGTCCGTTCAGCGTGGGTGTCGGCGGATCGACCGGCAGCTACGGCGGCGGCGTGGGCCTCGGGCTCGGCCTCAACCTTGGCGGCGGTCCCAAGGAACTGGTGCTGACGCGCCTGTCCGTGCGCATTCGTGACCGGATCACCGGCGAAGCGCTATGGGAAGGCCGCGCCGAATCGCGCGAGAATGCCAAGGCGAAGGAAGCCGCTCCCGCTCTTGCCGCACCGCGCATGGCGCGCGCCCTCTTCGCGGGCTTCCCCGGCAAGTCCGGTGCGACTATCAAGGTGAAATGAACCAGATCAGCATCAACGCCGCATTCGATTCCGGTAACATCGAAGTCCGTTCCATCGACGGCACCACCGCCCGGCTCGCGATCCGCAAGGACCGGGATTCCGAGTTCTTCCAGTGGTTTCATTTTCGCGTGGACGGTGCCGCCGGACGCGCGCTTACGCTCAAGATCACCGGACTTTCCGCGTCGGCCTATCCCGGCGGCTGGCCCGCCTACCGCGCCGCCTTTTCAGAAGATCGCGAATTCTGGGGCCGCACCGAAACCAGCTACGACGCCCAGGAAGACGGCGGTACGTTGACCATCCGCCACACCCCGGCTGCCGGGACCTGCTGGTTTGCCTACTTCGCGCCCTATTCGATGGAGCGCCATCACGATCTGGTCGCACAGACCGCCGCCTGCGATGGAGTCGAATTGCGCAACCTCGGCCTCAGCATCGAAGGCCAGCCGATCGACTGCCTGTCACTCGGCGATGGCCCCAAGCAGGTCTGGCTCTACGCGCGCCAGCATCCCGGCGAATCGATGGCCGAATGGTGGATGGAGGGCGCGCTCGACATGCTCACCGATCCCGCCGACCCCCACGCCCGCGCGCTGCGCCAGCGCTGCCGCTTCCACATCGTGCCCAACGCCAACCCCGATGGCTCGTGCCGCGGCCACTTGCGCACCAACGCGGTCGGCGTGAACCTCAACCGCGAATGGCATGAACCCTCGGCGGAACGCTCGCCCGAAGTCCTGGCGATCCGCAACGCGATGGATGCAACCGGCGTCGATTTCGCCATGGACGTACACGGCGACGAAGCGATCCCCTACGTGTTCATCGCCGGGTTCGAAGGCATCCCGTCATGGACCGAAGTACAAGGTGCCGCCTACACCCGCTACCGCCAGATCCTCGAGCGGCGCACGCCCGATTTCCAGACCAAGCGCGGCTATCCCACCGCTGGCGCAGGCCGCGCCAACCTGTCGATGTCGACCAACCAGCTTGCCGAACGCTTCGGCTGCGTGGCGATGACGCTCGAAATGCCGTTCAAGGACAACGACGACCTGCCATGCCCGGCGCAGGGCTGGAGTCCGGAACGCTCGAAGCTGCTGGCGCGTGAATGCCTCGCCTCGCTGCTCGAATGGCTTCGGGATTGACCATCTTTACCCACTGTTAAGGGGTCGGCGCGTAACCACGGGTCATGGTTCGCTCCGTCTCCTTGGCTCACGCTCCGCATGCCCCCTTCGTGCTGCACGAAATAGCGCGCAAGCTGATCGTGCTCGGCAGTGCCATGGCGCTGATCCTCGCAGGCAAGCCCCTGCCCTTCTAGGGCGCGCTAGCTGAATCCTACCAACGAGATAAACCCGTTCGTGTCGAGGAAACCTCAACCCGACGTCAGCGCAGCGCGTCCGTCACAGGATCTCCAGCACCTTTTCTTTCGGACGGCACAGCCGCACGCCCTTGTCGGTCTCGACCAGCGGACGCTCGATCAATTTCGGCTCAGCAACCATCGCTGCCAGCACCGTCGCGTCATCGGCCTGTGGCAGCCCGCGTTCTTCGGCATCGGTGCCATTCAACCGCAAACCCTGCTGCGGCGTGATCCCGGCATCGCGGTAAAGCTGCGCCAGCTTGTCGGCACTCGGCGGGGTCTTGAGATATCCGATCACCGTCACATCGGCACCCGCTTCCTCGAGCAGCGCCAACGTATTGCGCGAAGTCCCGCAGCCGGGGTTGTGCCAGATCGTTGCCTTCATCGTCTCTTCTCCAAATCAACCAATCATGCGTCCCCGCGAAGGCGGGGACCGCAGGAGGTTGCACGCCAAGGCCTGAGGCCCCCGCCTTCGCGGGGGAGCAATTGAATATTGTCGCGGCATGACCCGCAGCTACCCCGCCCCCGGCGCCACGATCGCCGGCGGTGGCGCGGCACTGATCGTCTCCTCGCCCCGCAGCACCCGCGCCGCGCGCTGGATCGCACGCGTCAAGCGCGGGTACACCCCGCAGCGGCAGATATTGGTAATCGCGCGCCCGATGTCCTCGTCGGTCGGACTGGCATTGGTCGTCAGCAAGGCCGCCGCCGCCATCACGATCCCCGGCGTACAGAACCCGCACTGGATCGCCTGTTCTGCCACCAGCGCCTGCTGCACCGGGTGCGAGCGATCGGCGGAAAGCCCTTCGATCGTGGTCACGCTGCGTCCTTCGGCCTCGCCCAGCGACAGCGTGCAGCTCGGCATCGCCTGCCCGTCGACGATCACCATGCACGCGCCGCACTCGCCCGTCCCGCAGCCGTACTTCGTGCCGGTCAGGTTGGCCGCATCGCGCAGCGCCCACAGCAACGGCGTATCGTCATCAAGACGATACTGCACGGGCTGGTTGTTGACGGTAAGGCGGGCCATGAAGCGGCTCTAGCCCGCCACCTACGCCGCAATCAATCCCGCCAACTGCGATCGATCCTGTCGATCCGCCGCGTCCAAGCCGCAAAGTCGGCCTCGCCCACCGCGCCACCGGCATTGACCTGCCCAAGATCGCGCTGGTGCACCTGCACCACGGCGTCGGGCACGCGCACCACCGGCTGGCCCATCGACAGCGTCGCGATCTGGATCTCGCAGGCGCGCTGCAAGCTCCACTGCGTGAGGAACATCTGCTGCAGAGTCCTGGCCATAACCACCGGTCCATGATTGCGCAGCATCAGGATGCGCTTGTCGCCAAGGTTTGCCAGCAGCCGCTCGCCTTCCTCTGCGCGCACGGTCACGCCCTCAAACTCGTGATAGGCGACCTGACCTGTAAAGCTGCAGGCGTAGAAGTTGATCGGCATCAGCCCTTCGGCAAGGCTGCACACCGCCATCGTCTCGGTCGTGTGGACATGCGAGATCGCGTGGGCCCACGGCAGATGCCGGTGGAAATAGGCATGCTGGGTAAAGCCCGCCTGATTGACCGGATAATCGCTATGCGCCAGCTTGTTGCCGTCGAGGTCGATCTTGACCAGGTTCGATGCGGTCACCTCGCAATAGAGCAGCCCGAACGGGTTGATCAGGAAAGCGTTGTCCTCGCCCGGCACCTTCAGCGAGATGTGGTTGTAGATCGATTCGGACCAGCCGAGGTGGTCGTAGATGCGATAGCACGCCGCCAGCTCCTGCCGGGCCTGCCACTCGGCGTCGCTGCATTCGATGTTGGACCGCAGTTGGGTAGCCATCACGCGCTCTCCGGATTTATCGTTGCTATACGCAACTTGTATCGCATGACCTGCAAGGCGCAAGTCGCCCGCGCGGGGCACATTCTTTCGCGCCACCACAACAAATGAACAAAAGGCGTGTTGATGCGGTCGCGAGACAATGCCAATCGTCAAGCAATCAGGAGATACGAAAATGGCAGGCATGGTCCGGTTCGATTGGGAAGACGCGCTGGCGCTCGAAGGCCAGCTTACCGACGATGAACGGATGATCCGCGACGCGGCGCGCTCCTTCGCGCAGGACCGCCTGCAGCCGCGCGTGATCGATGCCTTCGCCAACGAGCACACCGATCCCGAAATCTTCCGCGAGATGGGCGCGCAGGGCCTGCTGGGGCTGACCCTGCCCGAGGAATACGGCTGCGCCGATGCCGGCTACGTCGCCTACGGCCTCGTCGCGCGCGAGGTCGAACGGGTCGATTCAGGCTACCGCTCGATGATGAGCGTGCAGTCGAGCCTCGTCATGTTCCCGATCTATGAATACGGCTCGGAAGAGCAGCGCCGCAAGTACCTGCCCAAGCTCGCCACCGGCGAATGGATCGGCTGCTTCGGCCTGACCGAGCCCGACGCCGGGTCCGACCCGGGCGGCATGCGCACCCATGCCAGGAAAGTTGACGGCGGCTACGTGCTCAACGGCACCAAGACCTGGATCTCCAACGCGCCGATCGCCGATGTCTTCGTGGTCTGGGCCAAGAGCGACGCGCACAGCGATGGCATCCGCGGCTTCGTCCTCGAAAAAGGCATGAAGGGGCTGTCCGCGCCCAAAATCGAGAACAAGATCTCCCTGCGCGCCTCGATCACCGGCATGGTCGTGATGGAAGACGTGTTCGTGCCCGACGACGCGCTGCTGCCCAACGTGCAAGGGCTGAAAGGCCCGTTCGGCTGCCTCAACCGCGCCCGCTACGGCATTTCGTGGGGAGCTTTGGGCGCTGCCGAATTCTGCTTTGCCGCCGCGCGCCAGTACGGCCTCGACCGCCACCAGTTCGGCCGACCGCTTGCCGCCACGCAGCTATTCCAGAAGAAGCTGGCCGACATGCTCACCGACATCACGCTCGGCCTCCACGCCAGCTTGCGCATCGGACGCCTGATGGACGAAGGTGCCTTCGCGCCCGAGATGATCTCGATCGTCAAGCGCAACAACGTCGGCAAGGCGCTCGACATCGCCCGCACCTCGCGCGACATGCATGGCGGCAACGGCATTTCGGGGGACTATCAGGTGATCCGCCACATGGTGAACCTTGAAACGGTCAACACCTACGAAGGCACGCACGATGTCCACGCGCTGATCCTGGGCCGCGCCATCACCGGAATCGCCGCGTTCTGATGACCGATCCCGCGCAGCGGCTGGCACCCGTCTACCGCGACATGCCGCTCACCGTGTTCGAACACATGTCAGGCCTCGCGCGCGATCTGGGCGCGATCAATCTCGGGCAGGGCTTCCCCGACGATCCGCCCCACCCTGCCCTGCTGAACGCGCTCGCCCACGCGACTGCGGAAAAATCGCACCAATATCCGCCGATGGCGGGCCTGCCCGAACTGCGCCGCGCCATCGCAAGGTTCTACGCCCGCACCCAGCACCTCGCCATCGCGCCTGAAGGCGTGATCGTCACCAGCGGCGCGACCGAGGCTATCGCTGCCGCCATCCTCGGCGTCGTCTCACCGGGCGACGAAGTCCTGCTCTTCGCGCCCGCCTACGATGCCTATGCGCCGATGATCCGGCGCGCTGGCGGCGTGCCCGTGTTCATCCCCCTGCGCCCGCCGCATTGGGGCTATGACCGCACCGCGATAGACGCCGCGATCACCCCGCGCACCCGCGCGCTCGTGCTCAACGATCCGCTCAACCCCACCGGCACGCTTGCCAGCCCCGCAGACCTCGCGATGCTCGCGCAAGTCTGCACCGCGCACGATCTGATCGCGATCTGCGACGAGGTGTGGGAAAACGTCCGCTTCGACGGCAATCCCCACGCCTCGCTGCTGGCCCAGCCGGGTATGGCCGCACGCACGGTCAAGATCGGCTCGGCCGGCAAGATCTTCGGCGTCACCGGGTGGAAGGTCGGCTGGCTGATCGCCGCGCCCGAGATGGCCGCAGTGCTCGCCCGCGCGCACCAGTTCCTCACTTTCACCACTCCGCCGATGCTGCAGTGGGCCGTCGCCGCCGGGCTCGATCAGCCCGCTATCGCGCAAGCCTGCAGCGACCGCTGGGCGCAGACCCGCAGTGCCTTGCTCGAAGGCCTGTCCCGCGAAGGCTTCGCCGTGCTCGACAGTGCCGCCACCTGGTTCGCCTGCATCGATCTGGCCGCATCGGGCATCCCGCTCGACGACCGCACTTTTGCCGAACAGGCGGTGCGTGAAGCACGCGTCGCATCGATCCCGCTTTCAGCGCTATGGGAAGGCCCCGACGCCCCGCGCCACATCGTCCGCCTGTGCCACTGCAAGCCCGAAGCCCTGCTCGAACAGGCGATCACGCAGCTGGCACGCTGGCGCGACAGCATCGGATAGCACCGCCGCTCAGCCCGGAATGGCCAGTCGGCGCCCCTCTGCCAGCAGCCGCCACGAGGCGACGTCGGCGATCATCGTGGCCGATGCCGCGCGGCAGAAGCCCTGCAGCCCCTCGGCGCTACGCGGCCCCGCATCGAGCCTGTCGAGCAACAGCGTCAGCCCCGCAGCGATGCGATGCGAGCGTTCGGCGATCCCCTCGAAGTCGATGATCACCCTGATCCCGTAGCTCGCCGTAGCAACCGCAGGCAAACCGGCCGACAGCGCGGTCAGCGGATACTTCAGCGCCGCCGCCACTTGGGGCAGGGTCGCGCAAAGACCCAGCCAGATCACCGCTGCCAGCAGGACTATGCCGAACAGAATCTCGCCGAACCGCTCGATCCGGTGCGCGGCGCGGTGCATCCGTCCGGCCGTCGCCGCATTCCACGCGGACTGCCGCCGCACCGCCTCGATCGCCTCAAGGCCCGAGGCCGCGGGGTTGGACAGGTCGATCGAGCGCAGCGGCGCAGCGCGCGTGAACGCGGTGACATAGGCGCTGGCCCACCCCCCATCGCCGACGCCCGCGATCCGCCCGATCGCCAGATACCGCTGGATCGACGCGACGCGCAGCAGTTCGGCCACCTCGCGCGATTCCAGCCAGCGGTCCTGCCAGTTGCGGCGGCGTCCGACGACGGTATTGGCCAGCAGCAACAGGATCGTCACCACCTCGAGCAAGACGAACACCCATTTCCAGTGTCCCGCCAGCACCGATCCCGCCGCCAGCACCACCGCCAGCGCTGCGAGGCCGAAGTTCACGATCACCGCCGATCGAAACGCCTGCGCCGCCTCGACCGCCGCCGCATCCCACCACCCGAATGCCTCGCTCAGCGCGTCACCGGCAGCAGACATGGGGGAAGCAGATTTCGCCGAACCGGCCCCGGCCAGTCGCAGCAGCGCCGGATAGACCCGGTGGCCCACCCCGAACGATGGCAGTCGGCTTAGCCACGCCCATTCTGCAACCGCGCTTTTGCCATCAGGCAGCGAGACAAGCTCCGCGACCAGCCCTTCCAGCCGCGCTTCGGGCAGGCGCGGCAGGTCGGCAAAGCGCGATGCGTACGCGTCCAGACTTGCGCTGCGGAGTTCCACCTGCAGCCCGTCGGTCGAGACCGTCACCACCGGAACGCCGCGCCGCGCCGCTTCCTCGATCACCTCGCGCGTGCCGCCCCGGCCCCGGCCCGGACCGCCATCCCACACCGCGATCAGCAGGTCCACGTTCTCGAGCAACACCAGCCCCGCCCGGTCATAAGCGCGCTCGCGTGCCGCAACTTCCCCATCAAGCACGACACTGGCCTGTGCCGCTGCAACCAGCTGTCGAAACTCATCTCGCGCCGCCGCATCGGCGAAATCGCCCTCGTAGACGTCCGCCGCGAACGGCAGCACCGCGACCAGCGCCATGCCGCGCGCCAGCGCGACACGCGCCGCAATCCGGTCCGCACCTTCGGCAAGCGCCGAAACCAATCGTGGCGGAACCGCGGCCCCATGTCCGCCCTTCGCCGCCGTGGCGCCAAGCGCCTCCTCGACCACCCCGAACAGCCGCCCGAGACATCGCGCGATCGCGGGCTGATCGACCAGCCGATCGGGCCTGTGACCCACGATCCCGATCCCGAACCCGAGCGGTGGAAGCGGTGCCTGAACGTCATATCCGGGCATGTATCGAACCGGCCCCCGCCTGCTTCGCTATGCCGGATGCGCCAGCCCGCTGCAGGCACAGTAACCACGCCGCGCAATTCTTGCCACCCACCAATCGGACCGTCCACAATTGCGCATGAGCAATGGCCGAACGCGCACATCTGCTATATGCCTGACAGTAATCGGGGGATTTAATGGGGGGTGAAGTCGATGCTCGGCAGTCTTGACGCCCGGCCGGGAACATCCCGGTAATGGTCGACCCTCCACGCAGCGTCTTCCTCAGCTACGCCTCTGCCGACCGCAAGGCGGCCGTCGCCGTTGTCGCCCTGCTCGAACAGGCGGGGTTCAGCGTATGGTGGGACGGGTTGCTCGAAGGCGGCGAACGCTTCTCCAAGACCATTGCCGACGCACTCGAAGCCGCCAGTGCCGTGGTCGTGCTGTGGTCGGCCACCTCGACGTCATCGTACTGGGTCCATGACGAGGCCGAACACGGGCGTAACTCCGGTCGGCTCGTGCCGCTGTCGATCGACGGCTCGCTCCCGCCGCTCGGCTTCCGCCAGTTCCAGGCCATCGACATCGGCAAGTCGCTGGGCAAACCCGATAGCGAGCCTGCGCAGAAGTTCCTGCGCGCCGTCGCCGCGCTCCACCAACGCGAACCGCAGGCGATACCGCCCCGCACGCCCGCACGCCGCCCCGCGCTGGTCACCCGCCGCGCCGCCATCGTCGCGGGCAGCGTCGCGGTGGTTGCGGTCGGCAGCGGCATCGCGCTGCGTAACCGAGGCGGCTCACCCAAGCCCAGCATCGCCGTTCTGCCTTTCGCCAACCTGACCGGCGAGGCCGAACAGCGCTATTTCTCCGACGGCCTGACCAGCGAAATCCGCACCCGCCTGATCCGCAACCCGATGCTGCAGATCGTGGGGCAAGCCTCGTCCGAAACCGTCGACCGCCAATCGGGCGACATCCGCAAGATCGCCAGCGAGCTTGGCGTCGCGTTCGTCCTGTCGGGCAACGTCCAGCGCGCTGCGGGTCGCGTCAAGATCGCGGCGCAGATGGCCGAAGGGTCCACGGGCCTCAGCAAATGGGCGCAAAGCTACGAACGCCCGCTCGCCGATATCTTCGCTCTGCAGAACGAGATCGCCGGAACCGTCGCGCAGGCCTTGTCTGTCGCGCTCGGCCCGCGAGAAACAGACGCGGCGGGCGCGGTCGGCGGCACTACCGATGTCTCTGCGTTCGATGCCTACTTGCGCGGGCGCGACCTCTACGAAGCCGGGATCGACGAGGCCAGCGACCGCGCGGCGCTGGCCTATTTCGACCGCGCGATTGCGCTCGATCCGTCCTACGCCGGGGCGCACGCCGCCCGCTCGCGCGCGCTGATGGTCATCGGCAACCTCTATGACGATGAAGCGGGGCGCACGCTCGGCTATGCCAGCGCCGTCGCCGCCGCCAAAAAGGCCACCACGCTCGCGCCCGCTTTTGCCGAGGGCTTCTCCGCGCTCGGCTTTGCCTATTCGAGCGGCCTGCTGGACATGCGCGCCGCGGTTGCTCCTTACCAGCGTTCCTACGAACTCGCCCCGGGCGATGCCGACATCCTCGCGCGCCACGGGACCTTCCTTGGTCGCCTGCGCCGGACCGATCAGGCCGCAAGCGTCATCGCGCGCTCGGCAACGCTCGATCCGCTCAACGCCCGCACCTTCCGGTCGAGCGGCGACGTCCGCTTCGTCGCCGGGGACAATGCCGGGGCGATCGAGCAATACCGCCTCGCGATCTCACTCAATCCAACGCTCTCGGGCATCCATTCGCTGATGGGCTTTGCCCAGCTCATGCTCGGCGATCTCGATGCCGCCGCGCAGTCGTTCGAGCGCGAGAAGAGCCCGCCGCGCCGTCTGCCCGGCCTTGCGATCATCGCGCACAAGCGCGGCAACCGCGCCGCCGCGCAAACGGCGCTCGACGATCTGGTCAGGCAGATGGGCGACAAGAGCCTCTACCAGTACGCGCAGATTCATGCCCAGTGGGGCGAGCCCGATCGCGCGCTCGACGAACTCGACAAGGCGTGGAGGCTGCGCGACGGTGGCTTCCTGATGATGTACAGCGATCCGCTGCTGATCCCCTTGCGGGAAACGCCACGGTTCCGCTCGCTCGCTGCCGCCGCAGGATTTGCATAAGACCAAGCAACAAGGGGAATACGATGCGCAAGATTATCGTCACCATACTCGCGGCCGGGACCGCCTGCGCACTCGCCGGATGCCACAGCATGAGCGACGCCCCCGCGACAGCCGCATCGGTCAAACCCGCCTCCACTTCCACCCAGACCGCACCCGATCCGCAGACCGGCGTCGTCGAGCGGACCGGTCCGCAAGAGCAGACGGGCGTGGTCGAACGCACCGGACCTCAGGAACAAACCGGCGTGGTCGAGCGCACGGGGCCGCAGGAGCAAACGGGCGTCGTGGAACGCACCCCGCCGACCGAGCAGTAAAAGGCGGTTTGGTTCTGCAAGCACCGATGGCGGACACCCACCCCGCTGGGACTGATCACTTGCGGTCCGATAAGTCTCGCTCCCCAAGGGGATAAGTCTCGCTCCCCTCCCTTAAGGGAGGGGTTGGGGGTCGGTTTACGACAGCTATGCTGCTCGCCGCAATTATGCCCTAACGCGCAGCAGCGGCCGGGACACGCACCACCCGGCCGCTCGCGGCGGCGCGCTTGGCCTGCCTGATCCAGTCGGCATAAGCCGAGACGCGCGTGTAGACCGCAGGCTTTCCCGCGCCGCAACCGGTCCCGCCCGATACCAGCCCGACCAGCACGCGGCGGCCGTTGGCGCCCACTCGCGTCAACGGCCCCCCGCTGTCGCCCTGGCAGCTGTCCTTGTCCAACGCGATCGCGCCATCGGCATCGCGGCTTGCCGCGCATAGCATGCCCGCATCGTAGAACCGGCCATATTCGGCCTGGCACATTGCGTCCGGCAGCCATGCCAACTGCAACTGCCGCAAGGCCGAGGGATTGCGCTGGACGTTGCCCTCGTTGTCGAGCCGCGTGACCATGACCTTGGCATCGCGCGATCCCATCCAGCCCCATCCGGTCACCAGCAGATCCTCGTCGGGGCGAAAGTCTGGGTCCGACGGCACCATCGTCCGGATCGCGGCCAGCCGCTTGGCCGACTTGAATTGCGCCAGACGGGCATCGGGCCGCAACCGGATCAGCGCGATATCATCCAGCTTGCGCTCCGAATTGTAGCCCGCATGGATCACCACCGCGTCGATATCGAAGAAGCCGTCGGTCACCAGCAGCGACAGCGTGCCAAGCCGCACCCGCCGGTCGGTCAGCACGTTCCCCGCCTTGCCGTTGAAACCGGGAATGTTGTCCACGCAATGCGCGGCGGTAATCACGAAGCCGTCGCCCAGCCACGATCCGCCGCACTTGTGCGCCAGTTCGTAATCGGCGCGCAGGTCGAGGTAGATCTTGCACGGATCGCCGTGGGCCAAGCTGCGATCATACTCGCGGTCGGCTTCGCTATAGCTCGGCGAGGACAGGATCTCGGCCTGCCACAGCCCGTTTTCCTTTTTCGCGGTGGTGCCGCCGACGACGCGCCGGACCTTGGACAGTCGCCGCGCCTCGCAATCGCCTGTGGGGATGACGGGCCCGGCGTTTGCAGTCTGCTCCGTATCGGCCACTGCGGCGCTGTCCTGCGCCATCACGCGCGCAGGCCCCGTCAGGGTCATCGCTAACACGGCAAGAAGCGCCAGTGTCGCCCGCACACGCTGTGCCATGATCATCGCCCTCCCCGCCTCCGTGCTGCCTTTGCGTGCCATCCCGGTTCCTGTAGTCTGCGGTCACGATGACGCCCGCACAACCTTACCCTGAAGCTGAAATGCCCGCGCTGCTGGCGGGCTTCTTCGCCTGCGCACAGGACGTCGCGCTCCAGATTGCCGCCGCGTCGCGCGACGCGCGCTTCCCTGCGCGCACGATCATCGTCAGCCTCGGCGCGCGGTGCGATCATGTCCACGTCGTGCTGTCGGGCAGGGCACGCGCGCGCGCGATCTCGCTCGAAGGGCGTCAGGCGATGCTCGAGGAGTATGGCCCCGGCGACATCTTCGGCGAAGGCGCGCTGCTCGCGATGACCGAACAGGAGCTCGAGATCGTCGCGCTCGACATGGTCCGCGCCGCCGTGCTGCTGGCGCACGTGATGCTCGGGCTGATGAGCACGCACGCGTCGGTCGCCATGGCCGTATCGCGCCAGATGATCGCGCGCCTTTCCGCCCAGAACCATCGCCTTGCCGGCAGCAGCACGCTCTCGGCCACCGGCCGCGTCCATGCCGAGATCCTGCGCATGGCGCGCGAGAGCGACGACCTGACGATCGCCCCGCCCCCGGTGCTCAGCCAGCTGGCGCTGCGGGTCCAGAGCACGCGCGAAACCGTCTCGCGCACGATCGCTGCATTGCAACGCCGCGGGATCATCACCCGCGACGAACAGGCGCTGCGTGTCGTCGCCGAACATCGCCTCGAAGAACTGATCTACTAGAGCCATCACGCCAGCCCCGGTGCCACGCGGCGCAAGGCGTGAATGCGCAATTCGCCCACCTCGCCCAGCGGCTCGGCATAGACCTCGTCGCCTGCCGCCAGAAACAGCGCCGAGGCGAACGCCTCGCTGACCGTGATCGTTCCGGGAAACGCCACCGCCGCGATCGCGCCGAGCTGGTCCACCGGCCGCCCGATCAGCGCCTCGGGATCGCTCAGCCAGTGCGCCAGGCCGTAATGCCCCGCGATCGTAAGCCCGAACTGCCCTGTCGGAATCAGCAACGCCGCGCGGGCAAAGGCATAGGCGCTTTCGGGATCGGTGAACGCCATGATCCGGCTGTTGCCGCAGGGCAGCACCACCTCGGGCTTCGCGGCAAGGTCCGCCAGCGCGGTCCGGAACGGCAGCAGCACATCGGCCACCGCATCGGCCAGCCCGGCCTCGTCCAGATCGGCAAGGCCCGCGAACTCGATCTGCAGCATCGCCGCCAGCCGTCGGTCGGCGCGGCCTTCCAGCGCGGTGCGCGCGCCCGATGCCACCACCGGCGCCGCTCGCGGTGCGCGCAGCACTTGCGTCGCCCGCCCGGTCGAGGCCCAGCGCTCGACATCGCGCGCAGTGTGGATGCCGGCTCCGAGCGGCCCCGGCGCATCGTCGACGATCACCAGTTGCATCGCCTCGCTGCCCAAACTGCGGCTATGGCGCACCGCCGATCCCATCGCGACGTCGGCGGCAAGGTGGCTGGCGAGCGGCTCATAGGCGCCGGTATCGCGCGCGGTTTCGGTCCAGCTTGCAGCAGCGTCGCGGCACGCAAGAAATCGTGCCTCCCAGTCGGCTCCGTAGGGCCGCACCGATTGCGCCACGAACGCATCTTCACGCAACGGCAGCACGACATGCAGCTCGCCCCCGCTCTCGAGTACGCGCTCGGCGATCGTCAGGTCCGCCCCCGCAGCCAACGCACCAAAGGCAAAGCCGACATGCGAAGCCGCCAGCATGTCATCGATCCGCTCGATCAGCGCGCCGTCCGCCTTCGCGCCGACACCGAGATGGCCGGCATAGTGCATCGCCGCGGGCGGCCTGAATGCGTCGAGCCAGCGGTCGTCGCTGCCGGTCGCCTCACAGATCATGCGCAGTTGTCGCAGCGTGCTGGCGTGGTCCTCGAACGCACGCGGTGCCTGCGCGATCGCACGCGCCAATGCCGCTTGCGCAGCTTGCCCGTCACCGCGCAACAAGTGCGCCTCGGCCTTTGCCGCCGCGATCAGGAACGGCGTTTCATGCAGGGGCTGCGCACCGCCAAGCCACGCCAGCAATTCCCCCGCCAGCACGGCGGCACGCGCGCGATCACCCGCCAGCAGCGTCAGCGTCGCCACGTTCAGCCGCGTATAAAGCTGCGGCCCCAGCGCATCGGCCCGTGCATAGGCAGCGGCGGCCTGCGCGAATCCGGCCTCGCGCTCCACGGGCGGCAGGCACAACGCGCGATCCTTGAGCAGCCGCGCGTGAACCGCCAGCGCCGCCGGATCATCGCTGAGCCGGTCATAGCCGCCGTCGCGGAACAGGCGCTCGGCATAGCCGATGGCACCGGCCCGCGCTGCAGTGATGATCGCCGGCAAACCGGCCAGTAATGTCATGGCTTCATCCTGCAGCGAAAGTATGTCGGATTTTTCGATGCAACCCCTGGCGCGATGCTGGATCACGTCGCCCGATTAAGCAAGCAAAGCCCCGCCGATACGCTCGGCGGGGCTTTGCTTCATTGCGGTTCGATCACGGATGTGCAGGCGCAGCCAGGACCAGCGTGTGTTCGCCCTTGGCGGTCCGCGCCGACGCGATTTCGGTCTTCAATCCAGCCAGCGCATTGTCGCGTGCCTTGACGAAGCAGGGGCGGTCGTAGGTCAGCAGGCCTTGGCTGCTCTGCTGCGGCGTCTGGCAAACCTTGATCGCGGCCTTGCGGATGCGCAGTTCGATCGTCTTGACCGCAGCCGGGTCGAGCAGGTCGGCGCCCTTGATCATGACGTTGATCGTGGGGATTTCCTCGGCCTGCGCTGCGCCGCATGCAAGGGTTACAGCGGCAATGGCGAGAGCGATCAGCTTGGTGGTGGTCATCGGGTTTCTCCTGTGTGCCCTGTTGGCAGAAGGAGAATTAGGCCCCATCGAAAAACCCGACGCGTGACGGCCATCACGGGGTCGATTTCGCTCAGATATAGGCGAAAAAACTCAAACCCTCACCCCGCCCACGCCAGCCACGGGCCTTGGCAAACCGGAAAATCGCCATCGCTCGCCGGGGTTCAGGATTTCGAGCCGGAATTGGAATTGCCACCCGGCTTCACCTCTTCCTCGCCCAGCTGTCCGCCGCCATGATAGGCGGTCTCGCTCTGCCCGCCGTGCCATTCCTTCTTCGGCGGCGCCTTGCCGGTATGGGGGTTGGGATAGGCCCCGCCTGCGCTCTCGCCGCCACCTTTACGCGGCGTATTTGTTCCGTCGGGCGCGCCCTTGTCCTGCGGCTTGCCCATCCCTTGCGTCGGCTGCGTGTCCTCGCTCATCGCCCATACCTTGTCTGAATTGCCTGTGGCAGAACAACGGTCGAAGCCTGCATTTCTATCCCCACGCGGTTTGATACGACTGCGACGACCGGCTGGAACCCGCGCAAAAGGAGCAGCGCATGCACGCGCGCGTCGCCAGTCTCACTGCGTGCTCGCCTTCCCGGGCGCCATGATCAGGGTTTTCCCCTCCACCCGCCAGGACGCGAGCCGCGACAGGAAGTTCATTCCCAACACATCGACGTTGCCCAGAGCCGGGGAAATGACAACGCTCAGGTTGCGCGCCTCGATCCCGCCGAGGTCGAGCCGCTCGATCCGTCCGGTTTCAGCAGGCACCGTGCCGTTGGCGGTCCGGACCATGACCGGTACGCCGCCCACCGACCGCTCGACGCCTGCAGCATCTGCTGTCTGCGTCGAGATCGCGGTAACCGTCGCGCCGCTGTCGACGAGCATCCGCCGCTCAACCCCGTTGATCATGACCCGGGCCCAGAAATGCCCGTCGCGCGCCATCGTGATCCGCAATTCGTCGCCGACCACTTCCTGACTGTCGAGCCCGAGCCGATCGGTCAGCCGCGACAGGTTCGGATCGAACGGCGCTTGCTGGAACAGCAGGAACAGGCAGAATGCGAGCAGGCCGAACGACAGCAGCGAACGCAAGACCTTACCGACAAAGGGAATCTTGAACAGCGCGATCAACAGCAGCGCCGCGATCACCGCATAGACCGCAAGCTGCAGCCATTCAGGATTGGTCGTTATCGGCATGAATTCTCCGCAAAGCCTGCGCCATGAACCGTTGCCGGTCAGGTTCGATCCCGCCGACGCACCTCTGTAAATATGCGTAGGTCATCCCTGCGCAGACGTTCACACCCTGCCCCTAAAAACCGCTGTCATGATCAAATGTTGAAGGCGGAAGTACACCCATGTTGCACTGGTTCGAAACGCAAGCCCCGATCCGCACGAAGTTCCGTGTTCTTCTGATTGGCCTAACGGCCATCACCGGCCTCAATGTGCTGGCGATACCGGCGCTGATGTTTGCGCCCGCCCAATCGTTCTGGCTCGTAACGCTGATCGCGGTGGGATCGACCCTCGCCGTCGCCGCTGCACTGGCGATCGCGGGCGACCGTGTCTGCCGCCCCTACGTCGATACCGTGCTACGGCTCGAAGCGATGGCACAGGGCGACATTCAAAGCCCGATCCGCTATACGGAAAATGGCGATTGTGTCGGTCGCATGACGCGCGCGATGGACGGCTTCCGTAATACGACCGAGAGGGCGATCTCGCTCGAAGCGGGGCAGCGCATCATCATCGAACAGATGAACCAAGCCCTTGGCCGTCTTGCCCAGAACGACCTCAGCAACTCGATCGTCGAACCTTTCCCCGAGGACTGCGACAGCCTGCGCGTCAACTACAACCAGGGGGTCGCCAGTATTGCCGCGACGATGGCGAGCATCAGCGGCCTTGCCCAGAACGTGCTTGGCGGCAGCGACGAGATCAACGCAGCTTCGGCAGATCTTGCCCAGCGCAACGAACGCCAGGCCGCAAACCTGCAACGCGCTTCTGCGGCGATGAACGAAGTCACCTCGGCGCTTGCGACCACTGCGGCCCAGGCCAGTGAAGCCAACCGCTCGGTCGCGACCGCCGTCGAAAAAGCCTTTGAGGGCCAGGACATCGCGGCATCGGCGACCACGTCGATGCAGGAGATCGAACGCTCCTCGAATGAAATCTCACGCATCGTCGGCCTGATCGACGGCATCGCGTTCCAGACCAACCTGCTCGCGCTCAACGCCGGGGTCGAAGCTGCACGTGCGGGCGAAGCAGGCCGGGGCTTCGCGGTCGTCGCCACCGAAGTGCGTGCGCTCGCCCAGCGCTGCACCGATGCTGCCAGCGACATCAAGAAGCTGGTCACCGCCAGTTCGGGCGCGGTGGCGCAAGGCGTGACCACGGTCGAACGCACCCGCGAAGTGCTTGTGGAACTGTCCACCCGCATCAGCCAGATCAACAGCTTTATCACCGATGTTGCGGAAAAGACCGGAGATCAGGTGGCTCAGCTCAGGGATGTCAACGCAAGCGTGGCCGAAATGGACCAGATGACCCAGCAGAATGCCGCGATGGTCGAAGAATCCGCCGCCGCCGCGCGCAGCCTTGCCGAACAGGCGAACATCCTGTCGGAGAACGTCGGCGCATTCCGCATGCCCGCCGAAACGCGCAACCGCGACATTCGCACCGCGCCCCCACGTGCAGCCCGATCGCGCCCGGCGCCCACCCGCGCGACGTCGTCACTCCCGGCCCGAGCACCAGTCGCCGTCGGCCAGGACTGGGACGAATTCTAGAGCCACCCCTGACTTCCCCCTCCCGCACCCGGGAGGGTCTAGAGCCACCCCCGACTTCCTCCCTCCCGCACGCGGGAGGGTCTGGAACAACCCCCGTCTTCCCCCCTCCCGCACGCGGGAGGGGCCGGGGGTGGGCATCTTCCAGCCTCAGATCAATCCCGCCAGCGGGCTCGAAGGATCGGCATACTTGCGCGTGCCCATGCGCCCTGAAAGATAGGCATCGCGCCCGGCCTCGACCGCCAGCTTCATCGCCCGCGCCATGCGCAGCGGGTCCTTCGCTTCGGCAATCGCAGTGTTCATCAGCACCCCATCACAGCCGAGCTCCATCGCCACCGCAGCATCAGATGCAGTGCCCACGCCCGCATCGACCAGCACCGGCACCTTGGCACCCTCCACGATCAGGCGAATGGTCACGCGGTTCTGGATGCCGAGGCCTGATCCGATCGGCGCGCCCAGCGGCATGACCGCCACCGCGCCTGCATCTTCCAGTTGATTGGCCGCGATCGGATCGTCGGTGCAGTAGACCATCGGCAAAAAGCCTTCCTTGGCCAGCACTTCGGTCGCGCGGATCGTCTCGATCATGTTGGGGTACAGCGTGCGCGCCTCGCCCAAGACTTCCAGCTTCACCAGATCCCAGCCGCCCGCCTCGCGCGCCAGCCGCAAGGTGCGGATCGCATCTTCGGCGGTAAAGCAGCCTGCGGTGTTGGGCAGGTAGGTGATCTTCTTGGGATCGATGAAGTCGGTCAGCATCGGTGCCTTGGGGTCCGACACATTCACACGCCGCACCGCCACGGTCACGATCTCCGCGCCCGAGGCCGCCACGGCAGCGGCGTTCTGCTCGAAGTCCTTGTACTTGCCGGTGCCCACGATCAGCCGCGACGTGAAAGTGCGGCCCGCAACGGTCCATGTATCAGCAGTTGTCACGTCGCTCTGTCCTCCGCCGACGAAATGCACGATTTCCAGAACGTCCCCATCGGCGATCGGGACATTGGCCAGTGTCGATCGCGGCACGATCTCGCCATTGCGCTCGACCGCAACCTTGGTCGGCTCGAGTTCAAGGCTACGCACCAGATCGGCAATCGATCCGGGCGCGGCGCGGCGCGGTTCGCCATTGACGGTAAGGGATAGGGTCTCGCTCATGCCGCCCGCTTTAACGCGGGCAGGGCGGCGTGCAAGCGTTGCGCTCAGTGCGCCTGCCGGATGTTGAGGACGTGCGCGGTCGCCACAAGGATCACGCCGCACACGGTCAGCACGACTTCGGCATTGCCATGACCGACCGCCACCGCGCCCGCCATGAGCCCCAGCCCGGTGCCGCCCACCGCCAATGGCAGGAAGCGTCCATGGCGCAGCGCGCCGATACCGATGGTGGCCGCGCCGATCACCAGCGCGAAGGCCAGACCCCAACGATGGATGTCCGGGTCGAGCAACGCTGTCCCGCCCAAGCCGAGCATCCCGACAAGGAAGATACCCGCGACGCAATGTAGCAGGCACAGCCCTGAAAGGAGCACTCCGATCCGGTCCAGCCGGGCACGCAAGGCAAGCATGGCATCACTCATCCGGACGCTATATATGTTATACTGTATCATCCGACAAGAGTGCGGGTCATCGAATTTCATGACCACCGAAGCCGATCCACCGCGCAAGGTCGCTGCAGACCGGTAGATTGGGACCACAGCACCCCCACTACACCCCCCAGACACCCCACCGACCCACCCTCAATCCCCCACAACCACTTTGCCCTCCGATTCAGCCTGCCCGACAATGCCTATTGCGCTTTTCTGGGGCCGGGAGCAGGGGCTTCTGCCATGTCGACGAACCTCACTTCTTCGCGCGTGCCGAGCCCTAAAACCCTTGCGCGCTGGCTGTTTCTGGTCGCTTTCATGGTGCTCGCAATCGTCGCCGTCGGAGGGATTACCCGGCTCACCGAATCGGGTGTTTCGATCACCGAATGGAAGCCCGTGACGGGCACGATCCCGCCGATCACCGACGCGCAATGGCAGGCCGAATTCGACGCCTATCGCGCCACCCCGCAGTACCAGCGCGTCAATGGGCCGGCCGGTATGACGCTGGAAACGTACAAGTTCATCTTCTTCTGGGAGTGGGTCCATCGCCTGCTCGCTCGGACGATCGGCATGGTGTTCGCGATTCCCCTCGCCTACTTCTGGATTAAGCGCGCGATTCCAGAGGGTTACAAGCCTCGGCTGCTCGCGCTGCTGGCGCTCGGCGCGGCGCAGGGTGCGGTCGGCTGGTGGATGGTAAAATCGGGCATCGTCAACGACATAAAGGTCAGCCACTTCCGCCTTGCCACGCACCTGCTCGTCGCCCTGTTCACGCTCGGTGGCCTCGTCTGGACTGCCCTCGACCTCCTCGCGCTAGACAAGGGACAGCCCCGCTCGCGCCTTTCGAAGCTTGGCACGGTGGCGCTCATCATGCTGACATTACAGCTTTTTTATGGCGCTCTCGTCGCCGGCCTGCGCGCCGGAACGGCTGCCGGAGGCGGCTGGTTCAACTGGGACACCTGGCCGCTGATGCAGGGTAGCCTCTATCCCGAAGGCGTAGACTGGGCACTCGGCGCGGGCCACGCGCTGCTCTCAGACCCCTACCTCGTCCACTTCATTCACCGCTGGTGGGCATGGGCGGTCGTCGCAGTGCTGATCGTTGTCGCACGCAAGCTACGGAGAACACACAGAAAAGCCTCGATTGTACTCCACTCGGCATTTGGCACGCAGGTCCTGCTCGGCATCTTCACCGTATGGAGTGGCGTCACCCTGTGGATCGCAGTGCTACACCAGCTAATCGGCGCGGTACTCGTCGGCGTAACCGTGTGGAGTGCACATTTGCTGGGTTCGCGGCGCACCTGAAAACACGGCGGTATTATTTTACCTCTCTGCAAAGCCCCGCATTTGCTTGACTCTGGGGGCCATATGCAACAGAGGCGCGCTTCCTCGCCGTGATGCACAGGCCATCGCCTGCCGTGTCCGGTGTACTGAAATCCAGGGAACCGAAGCGCCATGAAGGCACTGAGCAAGGTCACCCGGTCGATCAAACCGGCCGAGGTGGTAAAGAACTGGCATCTTATCGATGCCGAAGGTCTGGTGGTCGGCCGTCTGGCCGTCGTTATCGCCAACCGTCTGCGCGGCAAGCACAAGCCGAGCTACACGCCCCACGTCGATTGCGGCGATCACGTTGTCGTGATCAACGCCGACAAGGTGCGCCTGACCGGCAACAAGCTGAAGAACAAGATCTATTACAAGCACACCGGTTATGCCGGCGGCATCAAGGAAGTGACTGCGGACAAGGTCCTCAGCGGTCGTTTCCCCGAGCGCGTGCTTGAAAAGGCTGTGGAACGCATGATCCCGCGTGGTCCCCTGGGCCGTGCGCAGATGCGCGCCCTTCACCTTTATGCCGGTGCCGAGCATCCGCATGCCGGCACGCAGCCGGTGGCGCTCGACGTCGCTTCGATGAACCGCAAGAACAAGGTGGGTGCATAATCATGGCCGACACCGACAACACCGTATCGAGCCTGGCAGATCTCAAGGATCTGACAGCCGCTGCTCCTGTCGCACCTTCGGCTCCGGCTGAAGAAGGCGAAGTTGCAGCTCCGGTAATCCGCACCGGCCCACCTGCACCGATCCGCGACCGCGAAGTCGACGCGCAGGGCCGTTCGTACGCGACCGGCCGCCGCAAGGACGCCGTTGCCCGCGTGTGGCTCAAGCCCGGTTCGGGCAAGGTCACCGTCAACGGTCGCGACCAGCAGGTCTACTTCGCCCGTCCGACCCTGCGTCTGGTGATCAACCAGCCGTTCCAGGTTGCCGGTCGCGAAGAGCAGTACGACATCGTCTGCACCGTCAAGGGTGGTGGTCTTTCGGGCCAGGCCGGCGCGGTAAAGCATGGCATCGCCCAGGCCCTGTCGAAGTTCGAACCTGAACTTCGCGCTGCCGTAAAGGCTGCCGGCTTCCTGACCCGCGATCCGCGCGTCGTGGAACGCAAGAAGTACGGCAAGGCCAAGGCTCGCAAGAGCTTCCAGTTCTCGAAGCGCTAAGCCGCTTCGGCAACCGCCGAAAATCAAGGGGCTGGCCTTCGGGTCGGCCCCTTTTTTCTTGCCTGCGCTGCGTGACCATCTGAAAGAGCGCCAGTCGAAAAGGTGCCTGCCGATGATGCCGCTTCCCCGCCCCGCCGCTTTGGGACAACTGCGCTTCGGCGGACGGCTGGGCTGGGCGCGCGGAGCCGCCGGTGCGCTGATCGGGGTTGTGCTGGCGGCGGCATTCGGTCTGTCGGTGCCCGACGCCTATCACTGGCCATGGATCGTCGCGCCGATCGGTGCATCGGCGGTACTGGTATTCGCGGTACCGGCTAGCCCGCTGGCGCAACCGTGGTCCGTGCTCGGCGGCAACATGCTGTCTGCGCTGGTCGGGCTGCTGGTCGGTCATGCAATCGGCATCCCGATGCTGGCCGCAGGGCTCGCCGTCGCGCTCGCCATCGCGGTCATGACCTATGCGCGCTGCCTGCACCCGCCGGGCGGCGCCTGCGCGATCGTCGGTGTGCTGGCAGCCAGTGCAGTCGATGGCGGCTGGTCGAGCGTACTGCTCCCACTCCTGCTCAATGTCCTCGCCTTGATCGGCACAGGGTGGCTCTACAACAACCTCACCGGCCACGCGTGGCCGCACGTGCCGGTCCAGGCCCCACCGATGCCGCAAGGCACATGGGCGGGAACGTATGAAAAGGCCGACCTCGACGCCGTGATCGAGGAGTGGGACGAAGTGCTCGACGTCAATGTACAGGACCTCGACGCCTTGTTCCGCGCGGTCGAACGCCGCGTGTTGCGCCGCTGGGAAGATGATCACAGATGAGCCGATCGCCTGATCAGGCTGATTTGGCAGCGTGATTGCAGGGTTTGTGCCTGCTCAGCCTGTTCGGATCGCGGCTTCGATTTCACAAGCAGCGCTCAGCAGGGCATTGATCGTGGCGGCTTGCAATCCGGGACGCAGATCCTCAGTCAGTCTGGATACGGAAATGGCTGCGACCACCTCACCCTCTCCGATCCTGAGCGGTGCGGCAAAGCAGACGAGGCCTTCGGTGATCTCCTCGTTGTCGCGCGCATAGCCTTGGGCGCGGATACGCTGCAGTTCCACGCGCAGGGCGGCAGGTTCGGTGATCGTGTGCGTGGTAAGCGCGGGAAACGGGCCGGTCGCGAGATAGGCTTCGCGCTCGCGCTCGCTCAGATGGGCGAGCAGGACCTTGCCGATGCCGGTGCAGTACGCTTCGAGCTGAAGGCCGACGCGGGTGAACAGCCCTTCGGCGCCCTGACCAGTCTTGATCCGGTAAGTGACCATGTCGTTTTCGAGCGTTCCCGACTGCGCGACGCAGCCCAGCTTGAGCGCCAGGCGATGGAGCACGGGCGCGGCTGCGGCCACGACGACCTGCCGGTGATCTAGCATCTGCGCCAATGCGACAAGGCGTGGACCCGCTATCAACTGGCCGGTCGCTAACCGCCTGAGAAAGCCATCCTGCAGCAGGGTCGTCGCTTGCCGGTGCGCGGTCGCCTTCGGCAGGCCCACCCGGGCGGCGATGGTGGCCATGCTGCTCCCATCGCGATCGGCCAGAACGGCCTCGAGCAGCGCCAGGCTCCGGCTCAAGGCAGCGACGGTGGGGGTTCCCTTGCTGTCAGCGCTCTGTCTCATCTAGCGAGACGATAGTGCGCTGCCGCTCTGGTGCCAAGGGGGTGCTTCGATAGGTATCGGGACAAGAGAGGATGTGGATCGATGAGCAAACCCAGTTACGAAACGCTCGCCCTGCGCCTGCGTGAGGCCTATGCGGCGCAGCCCATCGCGCCGATGCGCGACGGCCTGGAGCCGACCGACGTCGCCGGTGCTTATGCCGTGCAGACGATCAATACGCGGTTCTGGGAAGCGCAGGGTCGCCGCATCGTCGGGCGCAAGGCCGGGCTGACCGCCAAGGCGGTTCAGACACAACTCGGGGTCGATCAACCGGACTTCGGTGTGCTGTTCGACGACATGCGCGTTGCCGATGGCGGCATGCTGGACCCGGCGCGCTGCCTGCAGCCCAAGGCCGAGGCCGAAATCGCGTTCGTGCTGGGCGCCGACCTGCCCTCTTCAGAAACGACTGTCGAGGAAGTGGCCGCCGCCGTCGCCACCGTCCACGCCGCGATCGAGATCGTCGACAGCCGCATTGCCGACTGGAAGATCACCTTTGCCGATACCGTGGCCGACAACGGATCGTCCGCATTTTTCGTGCTCGCCGAAGACGGCAAGCCTCTGGCGGGACTCGATATCTGGACGGCCGGGATGGTCATGCAGATCAACGGCGAGACGGTTTCGCTGGGCGTCGGTGCGGCCGCGCTCGGCCATCCGCTCAACGCTGCTGCATGGCTCGCGCGAACGCTGGCAGCGCGCGGAGAGCCATTGAAGGCAGGCGATGTGCTGCTGGCAGGCGCGCTCGGCCCGATGGTCCCGATGAGTCCCGGCGAAAAGGTCGAAGCCTTCGTCGGCGGCTTAGGCTCATGCTCGTTCACATATTCAAAGGGTTGAAATCATGAGCAAGACGAAAGTCGCGATCATTGGATCGGGCAATATCGGCACCGATTTGATGATCAAGATCATGCGCCTGTCCAACGTGCTCGAGATGGGTGCGTTCGTCGGCATCGATCCTGAGAGCGACGGGCTCAAGCGCGCAGAGCGACTGGGCGTGGCGATCACCTCCGCTGGAATCGAGGGGTTGATCGCGATGCCTGAGTTCGCCGATATCGCCATCGTGTTCGACGCGACCAGCGCAGGCGCGCACGTGCGCAACAACGAACTGCTCCAGGCGCATGGCAAGCGCGTGATCGACCTGACGCCGGCCGCGATCGGCCCCTTCACCATTCCCCCGGTCAACGGCGATGCCCACCTCGACGCGGCCCAACGTCAACATGGTCACTTGCGGTGGTCAAGCCACGATCCCGATCGTGGCGGCAGTCAATCGCGTGGCCAAGGTCCACTATGGCGAGATCGTTGCTTCGATCAGTTCGAAGAGCGCAGGCCCCGGCACGCGCGCCAACATCGACGAGTTCACCGAGACCACCAGCCAGGCGATCGTCGATGTCGGCGGCGCGACGCGCGGCAAGGCGATCATCATCCTCAACCCCGCAGAGCCGCCGCTGATCATGCGCGATACGGTCTACTGCCTGTGCGAGGACGGTGATCGCGAGGCGATCCGCCAGTCGGTCCATGACATGGTGGCCGATGTGCAGGCTTACGTGCCCGGCTACCGCTTGAAGCAGGCGGCGCAGTTCGAAAGCATCGGCGACAACCAGCCGCTGCATATTTCCGAAATGGCCAGTACCGGACGGACCAGCTTCACCGGGCTGAAGGTCAGCGTGTTCCTCGAAGTGGAGGGCGCGGCGCATTATCTGCCGGCCTACGCGGGCAATCTCGACATCATGACCTCGGCTGCGCTGAAGACCGCCGAAAAGATCGCGGAAAGGATGGCGGCATGAGTTTCGATCCGACCACAGACAAGCTCTACATCCAGGACGTGACCCTGCGCGATGGCATGCACGCCATCCGCCACCAGTATGGTCTCGACCATGTCGTCAAGATCGCCAAGGCGCTCGATGCGGCCAAGGTCGATGCGATCGAGGTGGCACATGGCGACGGCTTGCAAGGGTCCAGCTTCAACTACGGTTTCGGTGCGCATACCGACTGGGACTGGATCGGCGCGGTCGCCGAAGTGCTCGAACACAGTATCCTGACCACGTTGCTGCTGCCCGGCATCGGCACTGTGCACAACCTCAAACGGGCGAGTGACATGGGCGTGAAGTCGGTGCGCATCGCCACGCATTGCACCGAGGCCGATGTCAGCCGCCAGCACATCGAGGCGGCGCGCAATCTCGGCATGGACGTGTCGGGCTTCCTGATGATGAGCCACATGTCCCCGCCCGAGGCGCTGGCGCAGCAAGCGCTGCTGATGGAAAGCTATGGCGCGCACTGCGTCTATGTGACCGACAGCGGCGGCGCGATGAACATGGATGAATATGCCGCGCGCTGTCAGGCTTACGATCGCGTGCTCAAGCCCGAAACGCAGCGCGGGGTTCATGCCCACCACAACCTGTCGCTCGGCGTCGCCAACTCGATCGTCGCGGTGCAGAACGGGGTGGTCCGCGTCGATGCCAGCCTTGCCGGCATGGGCGCTGGTGCAGGCAATGCCCCGCTCGAAGTGTTCATCGCAGCAGCTGACCGCATGGGCTGGAACCACGGCTGCGATCTTTACGCGCTAATGGACGCCGCCGAAGAACTGGTACGGCCGCTGCAGGACCGCCCGGTGCGCGTCGATCGCGAGACGCTGACGCTGGGCTATGCCGGGGTCTATTCAAGCTTTCTGCGCCATGCCGAAAAGGCCGCCGCCGACTATGGTGTCGATACGCGCGCGATCCTGGCCGAAGTGGGGCGTCGCAAGATGGTGCGCGGGCAGGAGGACATGATCGTCGACATCGCGCTCGACATGGCCAAGCGCGAGAGCGCCTGACCGCGCTCGCTCAGGTTAGAACTTCCACGCCGCGCCGAACTGGAACTGGCGCGGCGGGGCGGCATTGCGCTGGACGAAGGGCGCGCATTCGCCGAACTGGATCTGGTTCGATGTCGTCGCCGCGTTGGCAAAGCCCGACTGGTTGTTGGCGTTGAGCAGGTTGAATACGTCGGCGCTCAGCTCCAGCCGTCCGGCGAATGCGGGAATGGCATAACGCAGGCCAAGGTCGACCGTTGCCGACCATGGCAGGCGCCCGGAATTGCGGGCCTCGCCGGGGTAGCGGTCGGAATTGCCGACGTAGTTTTCGCCGAAGGACTGGCCATCGCCGTTGAGGTCCTGCGTGCCGAAGATGGCGGCATCGGGCACGAAGTTGACCGGCTGTCCCGACTGGAACAGCCCTGCCACGGTCAGGGTCAGGCCGTCCAAGGGATAGACCGTGCCGACCGCCGAGATGACGTGCCGCCGGTCGTTCGCCGATGGCCCATAATCAGCGCCGAACGTGTTGGCATCGGACGCGCGGAAGTTGACGTCGTCGGTGTCGTTGGTGAGTTTTGACAGGGTGTAGGACAGGCGCAGGGCGTACCAGCCCTCGCCCCGTGACTTCGCCAATTGCAGCACCAGCGCGCGGTAGGTCGCGTTGCCGGCGGTTTCGGACACGGTGATCTGCCGCGCGCCTCCTGCCACCAGCGCCACCGGGCGGGTCGCATCGGCAGCCGCCTGACTGCGCACGAGCCCAAGGCTTTGCGCCAGCGCCAGCCTGCTTGCGTTATCGGGCTGGGCGCGCAGCAGCGCGATGTTGGCGGCAGTCAGATTGGCGACGTTCGGCCTGAACGGCGCGGGGGCGTTGAAATCACGCAGCCGCACCAGATTGTGCGAGCGGCTGTAGATCACGTCCGCGCCCAGCGTGATCGTGTCACTCGCCTGGAACTGGTAGCCACCGCTGAGTTGCAGGCTGTGGGGACTTTTGTAGCCGAATGGATTGAGGATGCGCCCTTCACCCAGCGTGGCGGTGGCGCGTTGGGCCTGGACTTGGGCAGGCGTCGGGCAGGTCGCCACGGTGGCGCAGGGCGGCGCTACCGTGAGGTTGCCGTCGAACGTCACGTCCGCAAGGTCGACGCCTGCCGGGATGATCCCCCTGCCCTGCAATGCGCGCAACTGGCTGAGGAACCCGGCAGAGGTCGTGTTGCGCTGAAGCGCGTCCGAAATCACCGTGTAGCCCAGCTTGCCGTAGAACAGCCCTGCCCCGAACCGGAACGACGAGCGCGCATCGGGGCGATAGTTGAGCGCCAGACGCGGGGCGAAGTTGTTCGTGTCGCCGCCCCTGCCACCCTTTGCGGTCAGCGAATCATAGTCCCAACGCAGGCCGAGCGTGGCGGTCAGGCGGGGGGTCAGGTTCCATTCGTCCTCTACATAGAGCGCGAGCTGCGTCTGGTCTGTGCCGAAACTTTGCGGGCGTAGTTCGACCGCGTAGTTCAGTACCGTCGGATTCAACGCCAGCACATCCTGCGCACCAAGGTTCACGCCCTGGCCCGATGCAGCCAGCGTGGAGAGTTGCGCGGGGGTCAGTTGCACGGTGAAGTTGCCATCGGGATTGCCGCCGCCGAGCAGTGCGAAGTTCGAGTGCAGCAGATCAACGCCGAGGCTGACCCGGTGATTGCCAGCGCGCCGTTCGAGGCGGTGCGTGGTGGCCCAGGTCTTCTCCAGATCATCGAACACGTATCCCGGATGTCCGACCACACCGATGGTCAACCCGCTGGGGCCGACGATCGCCACTTGCGGCCCCGCTAGCCCCTTGGGCTGGGCATAGTTCCAGCGGAAGCGGCTGAACTGCAGCGCGCCGTCGTAGCTCCAGTCGTCGCCCGAATAGCGCAGGCTTGCGGCAACCAGCGTCGAGAAGCGGTCCTGATCGGACCCGGCGCTGGGGAAAGTCGCGTTGCCGCCGCCAAGCCCGCCGCCGGGTCGATCGATGCTGACGCGGCCCACATTGGCGCGCAGGCTCGCGCTCCAGTCATCCGACAGGCGATGGTCGAGCCGCAGCGAGCCGAGCAGCGACTGGTTGTGCCCGGTGACGTTGGCGACCGTGCCCAGCGCGGGCGCATCGACGATCTGCACGTTGCGGTCGCGGGTATATTCGAGGTTGGCGTAGAAGAACGTGGTGTCGCGCACGATCGGACCGCCGATGCTGGCGCCTGCCTGATAGCGTTCGAAGCTTTCGCCGACCGGGTTGCCGCTGAGATCGCGGCGCGGGAAAGCCGATGCGGCATCGAGCGGGCGACCGGGGCGGACCAGTGCGTAGACCTCGCCGTGCAGATCGTTGGTGCCCGATGGCGAGGTGAAGTTGACGACGCCGTTGGGGGTGCGCCCGTAAGCCACCGAATAGCTGTTCGCCAGTACGGTGACCGCGCGGACGAAGCCCAGCGGCACCGGAAACTTCGGCCCGCCAAGGAAATTCTCGTTATTGTCCAGCCCGTCGATCAGGTAGTTGGTGTCGAGGCCGTTCGAGCCATTGATCGAGATCACCGGCGCTTCGGGAAAGAACCCGGTCGATGCGACGACATTGGGCAGGCGCACCAGCGATCCGATCACGTCGCGCCCCTCGATCGGCAGCGCGGCCAGTTCGACCTGGCTCAGCGAGGCCGAGATTTCGGCGTTGACGGTGTTGATCCCGGTTACCGCGCGCGCGGCGGTGACCGTGATTTCGGACGCGCCGACGGGCTTCACGCGCAAGGTCACGCTGCTGGCAAAGTTGGCACGCAACTGTACCGGTTGCGCCTGCGCCTCTTGGTAAGTGTCGCTGGCGGCGGTCGAAACCACCCATGCGCCACCGGTGCCGAGCGCCTGCAACCGCGCCAGCCCCTGCGCGTCGCTGCGCACGGTGCGTCGGACGGCGATGGCGGCGTTTTCAAACACCACTTGCGCGCCTGCAACCGGCTCGC
Organism: Novosphingobium hassiacum; assembly: GCF_014196055.1. Taxonomy (GTDB): domain Bacteria; phylum Pseudomonadota; class Alphaproteobacteria; order Sphingomonadales; family Sphingomonadaceae; genus Novosphingobium; species Novosphingobium hassiacum. The sequence goes on along the minus strand of NZ_JACICY010000002.1, from coordinate 350,141 downwards.
CACTGGCGGCATCGACCACGGAAACCTGCAGACCCGCTTGCTGCGCCATGGCCGGTGTCGCCAGCACGACCGCCATCGCGGCAGCGGGGTAAAGCAGCGAACGCCTCAAGTGGTATGCTCCATCATTCGGGATTGTTTAGATGCTTGTATCGCTCAGCCGCGACGCCACGCGTGGTAGCGTTTTACCCACTCCAGCAGCCGCTCGGGCGCATGCTTGCGCTTCCACGCACCTGCCGCGAACTTGTTGGCTTCGGCCATGGTCGGGTAGGTGTGGATCGTGCCGAGGATCTTGTTGAGCCCCAACCCATGCTTCATCGCCAGCACGTATTCCGCCAGCAGTTCGCCCGCGTGCGCGCCGACGATGGTGACGCCGAGGATGCGGTCCTTTCCCGGAACGGTCAGTACCTTGACGAAGCCGCCGGTCTCGCTCTCGGCAATCGCGCGGTCGAGTTCATGCATCGGCCATAGCGTGACTTCGTGGGCGATGCCCTGCGCGGTCGCCTCGCGCTCGTTCAACCCGACGCGCGCTATTTCGGGGTCGAGGAAGGTCGTAGCGGGGATCACGCGGTAGTCGGCCTTGAACTTGCGGAATTGGCCGAACAGCGCGTTGACGCTGGCGTACCAGGCCTGATGCGAGGCGGTGTGGGTGAACTGGTAAGGCCCCGCCACGTCGCCTGCCGCAAAGATGTTGGGGTAGACCGTCGCCAGATAACCGTCGGTGACCACGGTCTTTGCGGTGTCGATGCCGAGTTCTTCCAAGCCATAGCCGGTCAGCCGCGCCTTGCGCCCGACCGCGACGATCAGCGCATCGAAGGCGAGCGGCGTTTCAGCATCGCCCGCTTTGAGGATCAACCGCCCTTCTTCGACGTGCTGCGCCGCATGGCCCGTCAGCACATGCACGCCCGAGGCTTCCTGTGAGGCCCGCGCCAATGCCGAGACGTCGTCGTCCTCACGCGGGAGCAGCCGTTCGCCCATTTCGATCTGCGAGACCTGTGCGCCCAGCCGGGCGAGCGCCTGCGCCAGCTCACACCCGATCGGTCCGCCGCCGAGCACGGCGATCCGGGCGGGAATCGTGTCGAGCTTGGCGAAAGCGTCCCACAGCGTGTCGCTGGTCAGATAGCCGCTTTCGTTCAGGCCCGGCAGATCCGGGACCACGGGAGATGCGCCCGCCGCGATCACGATGCTCCGCGTCGTCAGCCGCTGCGTGCCGCCGTCATTGCGCGTAATTTCTACCGTCCACGGATCGACGATCCGCGCGTGGCCCTGCACCACGTCGACGCCGAGGCCGGTGTAGCGCTCGACGCTGTCGTTGGGTTCGATCGCCGCGATCACCGCATGGATGCGCGCCATCACCGCCTTGAAGCTGAACTGCGGCTCGACCGGGTTCAGCCCGTAAGTGTCGGCGTGGCGCATCGCTTGCGCGATCTTGGCGCTCTTGATCAGCGCCTTGCTCGGCACGCAGCCGTAATTGAGGCAATCGCCGCCCATCTTGCCCGATTCGACGAGTGTGACGCTGGCCTTGACAGTCGCCGCGATCAGCGAGGACACCAGCCCCGCCGCGCCTGCGCCGATGACGATCAGGTTGCGGTCGTACCGCTTGGGCTTCGTCCACCGCGCGTAAACCCGCCGCCGCTTGATCAGTGCCATAACGCTCTTGCCCGCCCATGGCAGCAGCCCCAGTCCGGCGAACGACAGCAGCAGTCCCGGCGAGGCGACATCGCGCAAGCTCGAGATCCCTGCCAGCTGCGTGCCCGCGTTGACATAGACGACCGTGCCCAGAAGCATGCCGATCTGGCTCACCCAGAAGTAGGTCAAGGTGCGGATTTTCGTCAGCCCCATCAGCAGGTTGACGATGAAGAACGGGAAGATCGGCACCAGCCGCAGCGAGAACAGGTAGAACGCGCCGTCGCGTTCGATCCCTTCGTTGATCGCCTTCAGGCGCGCACCGAAGCGGTTCTGCACCGTCTCGCCCAGCACGAAACGCGAGGCGAGGAACGCCAGTGTCGCGCCGATGGTCGAGGCGAACGACACCAGCACCGTGCCCACCACGAGCCCGAAGATCGCGCCCGCCGCCAACGTCAGGATCGCCGCGCCCGGGATGGATAGTGCCGTCAGCGCGACATAGGCGAGGAAGAACACGCCCGCGACCAGCAGCGGTGCAGCGCGATACTGCGCGTCGATCTCACCCTGCCGCGCCTTTAGCGCGTCGAGCGTGAGATACTGGCCTGCGTCGAACCAGAAGAAGGCGACAACCGCGAGGATCAGCGCGAGCAGTATCAGGATCTTCTTCACGCGCGCGCTCCGTTCGGGCAAGGCAGGCAAGGCACGCGGCGTGGCCGCACGACTGTCGAGCATTGCAGCAAGACAAGCGATTGAAACTTGCCCTTTGGTGCAGCATGGTCCGCCGGTCCGCCTGATATGTAATACAGGACCGGACGAACGACAAAACGAAAGGCGACGGGGATGGCGAACGGCAAATGGACGACACGCAGCAGCCGATGGTCGCGCAATCTGGCAGTTGCGGCGCTGGCCATCGCCGCAGTGGGCCTCGTGCTGGCGCGCTATGACATCGTGCCAAAGTTGACCGGGTTCAGCGCGATGCTTGCTGGCGGCGCACTCGCGATCGTCGGGGCGGTGCTCGGGATCGTAGGGCTGGTGCTGAATTTGCGCCACCCCACGTCGTTGCGCAACGCTGCCATCGTTGGCCTGGTGCTGTCGCTGCCATTCGCGCTGTTCCTGCTGACCCGGCCAATGTCCGCGAACGGCGCGCCGTCGATCCACGACATCACCACCGACCTCGCCAATCCCCCCGCCTTCGCGAAGATCACGCTGCGACCGGACAACCTGACCGGCGTTGAGACGGTAGAAAACTGGCGCGCGATCCACGCCAAGGCCTATCCCGATCTCAAGTCGGTAAAAATTGCCAAGCCTGCCGCCGCGACCTTTGCCGCCGCGCAGGCCCTGGTGACGAAGCGCGGGTGGAAGGTCGCCGCCGCCGACCCGGCAAAGGGCACAATCGAGGCAACCGCCACCGTCTCGTTCATTCGCTTCAACGACGATGTGGCGATTCGCATTGTGCCGACCGACGACGGCGCCGCAAGCCTGGTCGATATGCGCTCGGTGAGCCGCGTCGGGATCGGCGATCTGGGCGTCAACGCGAAGCGCATCCGCTCATTCCTGGGGGATCTAGCGGAAAATCCCCACGCAATGTGATTTCTCGCTTGCACCTCACATCATAGTGTGAAAATGAGGCTGCATGTCTAGCGAACTCATCACTCGAATCCGCCGCCTCGTCGTTGAAGGTGGCATGTCCCGGTCCGGCCTTGCGCGTGCTTCGGGGTTGCATGCCAACACCTTGCGCGACGTTACCGAGGACACCTGGAACCCGACCGCCGATACGCTGGCCAAGCTCGAACGCTTCCTGTTCGACAGTGACGATACCCCGGCGCTGGTCCCGATCGAAGAGATCATCGAGGAAGCGCGCAATGGCCGGATGTTCATTCTGGTGGATGACGAAGACCGCGAGAACGAAGGCGATCTGGTCATCCCCGCGCAGATGGCAACGCCCGATGCGATCAACTTCATGGCCACCCACGGTCGCGGACTGATCTGCCTGACGCTGACCCGCAGCCGCTGCAAAAGCCTCGGCCTTGAGCTGATGAGCCGCAACAACGGCACGCGCCACGAAACCGCGTTCACCGTCTCGATCGAAGCGCGCGAAGGCGTAACCACGGGCATTTCGGCGGGCGACCGCGCACGCACGGTGTCGGTCGCGATCGACGCTGGCAAGACGCGCGACGATATCGTCACCCCGGGTCACGTGTTCCCGCTGATCGCGCGCGATGGCGGCGTGCTGGTTCGCGCAGGCCATACCGAAGCGGCTGTCGACATCTCGCGCCTTGCCGGGCTGAATCCTTCGGGCGTGATCTGCGAGATCATGAAGGACGATGGCACGATGGCGCGGATGGACGATCTCATCCCGTTCGCGCGCAAGCACGGCCTCAAGATGGGCACGATCCGCGACCTGATCGAGTATCGCCGCAAGCACGACCATCTGGTCGAATGCACCGGGCAGGCCCCGTTCACATCCGATTACGGTGGTGACTGGACGATCCGGACCTATCGCAACAAGGTTGATGGATCGGTCCATCTCGTGCTGCAGAAAGGCGCGATCGTGCCGGACCAGCCGACGCTGGTGCGCATGCACGGCATTTCGATCCTGTCCGACGTGCTCGGCTCGCCCGGCCCGCGCAAGCGCGTGCTCCAGCGCGCGATGGCCGAAATCGGCAATGCGGGCTCGGGTGTGATCGTGCTGCTGATGCCGAGCGATCCGGCGCAGCTTGTCGCCGAAATCTCCGGCTCGGACGCCAACGGCATGGATTTGCGCAGCTACGGCATCGGCGCGCAGATTCTTGCCGACCTCGGGGTGCATGAAATGGTCCTGCTGACCAACGCACACCGCAATATCGTGGCAATCGAGGGCTACGGGCTCAATATCGTCGGCGAACAGCCGATTTCCAAGGACTGATACCAATGGCCAAGTTCCTGATCGTCGAAGCCCGCTTCTACGACCACCTCAACGACATGCTGATTGCGGGCGCACGGGCTGCGATCAAGGCCGCAGGCCACGATTCGCAAGTGGTGACCGTACCCGGCGCGCTCGAGATTCCCGGCGCGATCGCGTTGGCCGACCAGTCGGGCGATTACGACGGCTATGTCGCGATCGGCGTGGTCATTCGTGGCGAGACGTACCACTTCGAGATCGTAGCAGGCGAAAGCGCGCGCGGGATCATGGCGCTGACGATGGATGGTGTCGCCATCGGCAACGGCATCCTGACGGTCGAAAACGAAGCGCAGGCGCTGGTCCGCGCCGACCCCGCGCAAAAGGACAAGGGCGGCGAAGCGGCCAAGGCGGCGATGGCCCTGCTCACCTTGCGCGAACGCTGGGCTAACTAAGGGTTCAGGTGATGCTGGCGTTCGCCGCCATCACCTGACGCCCGTCCTCCGCAAACGCGCCGAGTTCGAGCGCGTCGCCGGTCCCGCGCATCACCAGATGGAGCGTCTCGCCGCAGATCGCGGGCGAGAGACCCCGGAATGCGAACTGCGCCAGAGCATTGTCGCCAAGTTCTGCCTGCGCGAGATCCAGTAGCAGCGTCGCGGTCAGTGGTCCGTGAACCACCAGCCCGCGATAGCCTTCGATGCCACTGGCGTAGGGCAAGTCGTAATGGATGCGGTGCGCGTTGAAGGTTAGCGCCGAGTAGCGCAGCAGCAGTGATTCACGCGGCGTTACCGGGCGGTGCGCCGACCATGGCGCAGGGTCGAACGTTCCCTCGCCCAACGCGGGCGGCACCAGCGGCGCGCCTGCCGGGGCAGCATCGCGATAGACCACGGTCTGCATTTCGCGCACGGCAAGCCCGCGCCCACTGTGCGTTTCATGCGCGATATCGACGAACACCAGCTTGCCGCTGCCGCCGGTCTTGTCACTGATGCCGGCCACGGTGGACGTCCGCTCGACCGACTCGCCCAGCTGCAGTGGTTTCAGAAACTCGACCTTGCTTGATGCCCACATCCGGCGTGGCAGCGGGATCGGTGGAAGGAAGCTGTCGGCACCGCCGTCCCGCAACGGGTGCCCGTCCTCGCCCAGTTCCGCCGTCGGTGCGTCGGGAACGCACAGGCACCAGTGCAACCCTTGCGGCACACCGCTGCCGCTGCCGGCCGCAAGATCAAGCGTCGCCAGCCAGCGCGCGGCAAGGCCCGCGTCCACGCGGTCCGTCCGCCGCTCGCTACGCCCGACCCACGCGTCGAATTCGCCCATCAGTTGCGCACCTCCAGCAGCCCGCGCGCGATGACTTGCGCCTGTATTTCGGCCGCACCTTCGAAGATGTTGAGGATGCGGGCGTCGCACAGCACGCGGCTGATCTCGTATTCCAGCGCATAGCCGTTGCCACCGTGGATCTGCAAAGCGGCATCGGCATTGGTCCACGCGGTGCGCGCAGCCAGGAGCTTGGCCATGCCCGCCTCGATGTCGCAACGCTTGCCCGAATCCTTGGCGCGCGCGGCTGCATAAGTCAGCTCGCGGGCCATCACCATGTCGACGACGCTCATCGCCAGCTTGTCGGAAACGCGCGGGAACTGGATGATCGCCTGGCCGAACTGCTTGCGGTTCAACGCATAGTCCAGCCCGAGCTCCAGTGCGCGCCGCGCTACGCCGACCGCGCGCGCGGCGGTCTGGATGCGTGCGCCTTCGAACGTGCGCATCAGTTGCTTGAAGCCCTGCCCCTCCTCCGCGCCGAGCAGCGCATCGCCGGGGGCCTTCATGCTATCGAACTGCAGCGCGTATTCGCGCATTCCGCGATAGCCGAGCACCTCGATTTCGGACCCGGACATGCCCGGTGCCGGAAACGGATCGACCTCGGTCCCGCGCGGCTTTGACACCAGCAGCATCGAGAGTCCGGCGTAACCCTTGGCGTCGGGCACGGTGCGCACCAGCATCGTCATCAGGTCCGAGCGGGCGGCGTGGGTGATCCACGTCTTGGCTCCGTCGATGATCCACTCACCATCATCGCCGCGACGTGCGCGCGTCTGGAGCGCACCGAGATCGGAGCCGGTGTCAGGCTCGGTGAAGACCGCCGTGGGCAGCACTTCGCCACTGGCGATACGCGGCAGCCACTGGGCCTGCTGGGCCTCGGTCCCGCCGCTTGCGATCAGTTCGCCCGCGATCTCCGAGCGCGTCCCCAATGAGCCTGCGCCGATCCACCCGCGCGACAGTTCTTCGGTCACCACGCACATCACCAGTTTGCCCAGGCCGAGCCCGCCATAGGCCTCCGGAATGCACAGCCCGAAAGTGCCGAGGTCTGCCATCGCCTGCACGGTGGCGTCGGGGATCAGCGCATTGTCGAGATGCCAGCGGTGCGCGTGAGGAATGATCTGTGCACTGGTGAAGCGGCGGAACTGTTCGCGGACGGAATCGAGTTCGGCATCCTGGAATGATTCCGACGGCCATTGCCCGTCGGCAAGCGCGGCCGCGACTTGTGCTCGGATCGAGGCTGCATCGGCGCCAAGGAGATCGGCGCAGGCGGCCTGCAGAATTCCGGCCGCCGCATGCAGTCCCAGATCGCCGGGACGAACCATCTCGTTCGGGCCCATCGGCAAGCCGCCAACCAGTTGCGCCACGGTTTCGGCAAAGGCGAGGTGGGCAACGGCCGTATCCAGTTCGCTCCGCGCAGTTTCATGCCATGCCGCAACCGCCTCGATCGCCGCAATGCTTGTTGCGACCCAGGCAAAGCCATGCGCCGCCCGCTGATGCGCGTCGATCCGCTGCCCATCGAGCCGCATGGCCAGAGCTGAAAGTGCACTGGCGCGGTATAGGCGGGCGGCGTCTAGATAATTCTGAAACATCGGCACCTTTTGCACATTGCTGAATGTAAGCACTGCTATTATGGCCAGAGCATGGAAGCAAACGTGGCCTACGTGTCATCAGACATTGGCCGTCTTTACCGCAAGCGGTTTGCGGCTGCGGCGAAGCGGTTTGGAGTGACGGGTCCGCAATGGCGCGCTTTGGCCACGATCAATCGCACTCCGGGCACGACCCAGCAAGCGCTGGCATCGTGGCTTGAGGTAGAAGCGATTACCGTTGCCCGGATGATCGACCGCCTTTCGAAGCTGGACCTCGTCGAACGCCGCGACGATCCTGCCGACCGCCGTCGCTGGCGCCTGTACCTGACCCCCAAGGCTGACGAGTTGATGATCGGCATGGCATCCTGCGCCTCTGCGGTGATCGATGAATCGGTCGCTGGACTGTCAGCCGCCGAACAGCAGCAACTGCTCGCGCTGCTCGAACGGGTCAGAGCCAACCTTACCGATGACGTACCTACAGAAGCGGAACCGACCGATGGCTGAAGCCGATCCTTTCCCCCGTGACGAGGCGAGCGCCGCAGCAAGCCCGGTCAAGGCACCACGACCCAAACGCTCTCTTCCGCGCACGGCGTTCGTGGCGCTGGGTCCGATCGTCGCAATCGGCGCGGGCCTGTGGTACTGGTATGGTGATCCCGGCACGGTCGAGACCGACAATGCCTATATCAAGCAGGATATCGTCTCGGTCGGGGGCGAAGTCAGCGGACTGATCACCCGCGTCAACGTGCGCGAGAACCAGCACGTCAAGGCGGGCGATGTCCTGTTCACTATCGACCCGGCGACGTTTACGGCGGCTGTCGCGCAGGCCGACGCGCAGATTGCGTCGGCACAGGCGCGCGTGACCGGGCTGAACGCCGATATCGCCGCCAAGGCTGCAGAACTTGCCGGCGCGCGCGATGACCTTGCGCTCGCGCAGTCCAATTATAATCGTGAAAAAGCGCTGATGGACAAGGGCTTCAACACCCGGGCACGGATGGACACGGCCAGCCACGCGGTTGCCAGCGCCCGCGACCGGATCGGCGCTATTCAGGCCGAGGTCGAGCAGGCCCGCGCGCAATTGGCGCAAGGGTCACAGGTTCCCGGCGTGAACCCCGCCATCGCCTCGGCTCAGGCAGACCGAGTCCGGGCCCGGATAGAGGTCGAGCGGACCGTCGTTCGCGCGCCCGCCGATGGTGTGATCACGCAAGTAACGCGGCTGCAAGTGGGCCAGATGGTGTTTCCCGGCGCGCCGATGCTGTCGATCGTGCGCGACGGCGGCGCGCGGGTCGAAGCGAATTTCAAGGAAACCGACCTTGCGCGGATGCGGCCCGGACAGCCTGCCGAAATCAGGCTGGACGCCTATCCGGGGCTGACGCTGAAGGGCCGCGTCGAATCGATCGGGGCGGGCACCGGTTCGGAGTTCTCGGTGCTTCCCGCACAAAACGCCACCGGCAACTGGGTCAAAGTGATCCAGCGCGTGCCGGTACGAATCGCAATCGACGACAAGTCAGAGCGACCGTTGATTGCGGGCCTGAGTTCCGATGTCAGCGTCAATGTCGGCGACTGAGCAAAACCCGCCGCCGCTGGTTTCGCGCAACCGCACGTTGATGCTGGTCGGTGCGATGGCAGCAATGGTGATGTACACCCTCGATACGACCATCGCCAACGTCGCGCTGCCGCACATGACCGCCTCGCTCAGCGCGACGAGCGATACGATCACGTGGGTTCTGACCAGCTACGTGCTCGCCTCGGCGGTAGCTCTGCCGCTGGCCGGGTGGCTGGTCGACAAGTTCGGCATCCGCAACATGATGCTAGGGTCGGTGCTGCTGTTTACTGCCGCCTCGATGCTGTGCGGCGCGGCGCAGAGCCTTGAACAGATGGTCTTCTTCCGTATCCTCCAAGGGCTCGGCGGCGCGTTTCTATCGCCACTTGCCCAGACCGTGACGCTTGATTCCAGTACCGACGCCGAGCGTCCGCGGATGATGGCGATATACACGCAAGGGGTCATGCTGGGGCCGATCACCGGCCCGATCATCGGCGGTTACCTGACCGAGAATTTCGACTGGCGCTGGGTGTTCTACGTCAACCTGCCGGTCGGCATCGCCTGCTTCGTGCTGCTTGCGCTGTACCTTCCCAAGACCCCGACACGCAACCGAAAGGTTGACCTTACCGGCTGGCTGCTGGTCGCACTTACTGTTTCTGGGCTTCAGCTCATTCTCGACCGGGGGCTGTCGCAAGACTGGTTCGCGTCGGCAGAGATCATTATCTACGGGGTGGTCGCAGTCGCCTGCGGGTGGTTGGCGGTCTTCCACCTGTCGGGCAGTGCCACACCCTTGTTTCCGATTGCGCTGTTCCGGGATCGCAATTTCGTGGTCGGGCTAGGCTTCATGTTCGTGATCGGTTTGGTGATGATGTCGGTGATGGCGCTGCTGCCCGGCCTGCTGCAGCAGATCTATGGCTACACGCCCTTGCAATCGGGAATGTTGCTGGCACCGCGCGGGATCGGGATGCTCGTTTCGATTACCCTGTTCGGGCGTCTGATGGCCAAGTTGGACGCCCGCGCAGTGTTGGGGCTGGGTCTGCTGCTGATGGGTTGGTCGATGTGGCTGATGACCGGCTGGTCGACCGAGATGCCGCGCGGCCCAATCATCTTTGCAGGGCTGCTGCAAGGTGTCGGCATCAGCTTCACGTTCCTGCCGATGAACCTGATTGCGTTCGCGACCCTGGCCCCGCAGTACCGCACCGATGCGTCGAGCCTCGGCAACCTCATGCGCAACATGGGATCGTCTATCGGAATTGCCGGAGCGTCTGTGGAACTGGCGCGCAATGTCCAGGTCAACCACGCAGAGCTTGGCGCGCACATCACCCGCACCCTGATTCCGTTCAACCTTGATCGGATCACGGCATTCGGTGGCCCAAGCGACGCGGCGATGCAGATCGTCGATGGCATGGTCAACCAGCAGGCGGTGATGATCGCCTATATCAACGATTTCTACGCGATGGCGCTGGCCTGTTTCTTCGCGATTCCGCTGCTGCTTTTCGTGCGCAAGGCCCAGCCGCGCGGTTGAGTAGCGCCGAGTCCGGCAGACAAAAAAAGGGCCGACTTGCGCCGACCCTTGGAAGTTTTGGGAGAGGATGCCTGAAAGGCACCCCCTCTATCCACCTCACCATGCAATGCTGCAAGTGCGAAATAAGCGTACAGGGTTGCGATTTATGCAATCGTTTTCGCCGATCGCTTGGCCGCCAGCACCGTGTTGCTCAACAGGCAGGCGATCGTCATAGGCCCAACACCACCAGGAACCGGCGTGACGGCCCGTGCATGGTCCAATTCGTGGGTGGCGCAATCGCCGACCAGGCGCGTCGTGCCATCGAAATCGGTCACGCGGCTGATCCCGACGTCGATCACAACCGCGCCCGGCTTGACCCAGTAGCCGCGCACAAGATGCGGGGCCCCTGCGGCGGCCACGATGATATCGGCCTTGCGCGCCACGTCGGGAAGGTCCCGCGTCTCGATGTGGGTGACCGTGACTGTCGCCTCGCGTTCGAGCAGTAGCATCGACACCGGCTTGCCGACGATGTTCGATTTGCCGATCACGACGACATTCAGACCGCGATAGTCCTCAATCACGCTGTCGAGCAGCAGCATCACTCCGAGCGGCGTGCACGGCACCAGTCCGCCGGTCCCGGTCGAGAGCCGCCCGACGTTGACCGGATGGAACCCGTCGACATCCTTGCCCGGATCGATCCGGTCGAGCACCAGCGCGGCGTCGATGTGCTTGGGCAGCGGCAACTGCACGAGGATGCCGTGTACGCCTGCATCGGCATTAAGCGTATCGATCAGCGCAAGCAGGTCCTCCTGCGGCGTTTCGGCATCGAGGCGATGCTCGACCGAGCGGATGCCCGCCTTGCGGCATTGCGAGATCTTGCGACCGACATAGACCTGGCTGGCGGGATCATTACCGACGAGGATCACCGCCAGACCCGGCGCGGTGCCGCCACCGGCGACGATTTCGGCGACGTCTGCGGATGTCGTTTCCAGCAGCTTAGCCGCCAGCGCCTTGCCGTCGATGATCTGTGCCATGAAGCTCCCCTTACGATTCGCGCTCGCATAGGGATGGAAGCCCGCGGCGTCACGGGCATTATTGTATGTGTTGCATACTAAAAGTGCAACGGGCGTTTCAGGTCGTCGCTTCGGGCACCACGCTTTCGAGCACATGGGCAAGCGCCCGCGCGTTAAGATCACGCGCACGGGCTTCGGTCTCGGCCTCGGTATAGCAGCGCAGTTCGGGTGCGTTCCCCGATGGGCGGAAGTGAATGATCGCGCCATCGGCGAAGGTCATGCGGTAGCCGTCGGTCGTATCGATCGCGGTTGGAAGGCCCGCGATCTCGCCGAATACGCGTGCGATCCGTGCCAGCTGCTCATCCTCGCCGCCCTCGCTCAGGAACGCGACCAAAGCGGCGCTATGTTCCTGCGGGAAATCGGCAACGCGATCGCTGTAGGTAAAGCGCGGCGGCAGGGCGGCGACGACATCGCCGACTGGCGTATCCTTTGCCGCCGAAACCACCGCGATGATCGGCAAAAGCGCGTCGCGGGTCGGGAGCGCGGACAGCCCATCGACCGGAGTCTGGAGCAGAAACCCTCCGTTGGCTTCGTACCCGCAGACGCGTGCGTCGGGCGCTGCGTCGGCCTCGGCCATCATTGCGGCAATCACATAGGGCGATCCGATCCGCGTGCGCACGACGCGCGGCACGGCGCCGCTCAATTCGGCCACCGTATTGCTGCTGACCGGCGTGACCACGACGTCCGCCGAAACGCCACGCGCGCATAGCAGCCCGACGATATCGCCACGCAGCCACGTGCCCGATGCATCAGACACCAGCGGGCGGTCCGAATCGCCGTCGGTCGAGATGATCGCGTCGACCTTGTTCGACCGCGCCCAATCGGCGGCCAGGGCGACGTCTTCCTCGCGGATCGCTTCGGTATCTACCGGGACGAACTGTTCGGAGCGCCCGAACGGCACGGCAATCCCGCCCAGAGCCTCGACCGCGCGGACCAGCAGATCGCGCCCTACTGCCGAATGTTGGTAAATGCCGATGGTCAGGCCCGAAAGCACATCGGCGCCGAAATAATCGACATAGCGCGCGACGTAGGCGGCTTCGACATCGTGGACATCAGGCAGCGCGGCGGGATTGGCGAGCGCACCGTCGGCATCGTAGCGCGCCGGATCGATCGTCACCATCTGCCCGACGATCCCCGCTTCATCGGACTTAAGCACTTCGCCGTGCGGACGGTAGAACTTGATCCCGTTGCGGTCTGCCGGAATGTGGCTGCCGGTGACCATGATCGACGGAATGCCGATACCCATTGCATAAAGCGCCAGCGCCGGGGTTGGCGTGCGTCCGCAATAGACCACATCACCCCCGCAATCGCGCACCGCCGTGGCGACAGCGGCAAGAATGCGTGGCGTGCTGATCCGCAGATCTCCGGCCAGCGCCACGCGGTCGCCATCGGCAAATTCGCCGATGTCGCGCAGATACTGGAGGAATGCCGTCGCATAGGCATGACACAGCATGTCGGTCATCGCCCGGGCCAGCCCGCGCACGCCGCTGGTGCCGAATGGTACGCCACTTTGCGCCATCAGTTCCGAAACGCTGGCAGTGCGGCTTTGGGCAAATTCGTTCATGCAAGGACTTTCGCATTCGAGGAGTGCGGGCGGGAGTCGACGGATTGCGAGCGCAATAGCCACCGTCAGGCATTGCCGAAAGGAGCAAAGTTCACGGCCGCGCTCGCATTGCGCTGATCGCTTATCAATGCGTCGAGTGACACTGCGGTTCCGCCACCATGACGACCGTTGCATGCGGTGAATGGTCGATCGGGGCGAAACTGCCAGGCGATCTGCTCGTTGAGCCTGCGCGCCGCGTGTTCGCCATAGCCTGCACGCGCTCCCAGGAGACTATCATGGCCACCGCGAACGACACGACTGCATTCAATGATCTCGATCTTTCCGATCTGCACACCCAGCAGCCCAACCTCGAAGGCCGCCGCGCCATCATTACCGGGGGCACCACCGGGATCGGCCGCGCCATCGCGGTCCTGCTCGCGAGCGAAGGCGTGCGCGTATTCACCTGTGGCCGCGACGAACAGCACCTGGCCGATGCGCTGGCCCGGATCAATCAGGTTGGTCAGGGCGATGGCATCTCGGCGGACCTGTCAAACCCGCAGGACCTGCGCCGCTTCTTCACCAGCGCCGACGCATGGCTCGGCGGGTTGGACATCGCCGTGATCAACGCGGCTGTTCCCGCCCAAAGCGCGAGTGACGGGACGGAACAGGACCTGCGCTACCAACTTGAAACCGACTTCGTCTCCTACATCATCAGCGCACGCGAAGCTGCGGCGCGGATGAAAGCCGGTGGTGACATCGTACTCATCGGCTCGATGTCCGCAGTCTCCTTGGCTGGTGGAAGCTCAGCCTACACTGCCGCCAAATCGGGCATTCAGGGCTTCGCCACGGGCTTTCGCAAGGAACTGGCCGACAAGGACATCAAGGTCGGCCTGATCGAACCCGGTTTCACCGGCGCCGATTTCCAGTATCCCGACTATCCGCCGGAGCGCCAGCGCGAGGAGATCAACGCCGAGCGGATGCTCCGTGCCGAGGACATCGCATCGGCCACCCATTTCATGCTCACGCAACCGCGCCGAACCGCCGTGTCGCTCATCCGCGTGGAGCCCCGATTGCAGGACGAATGAGCCGCGCAAGCGGGCGCTAAGCTAGGGGTGCAAGGCCGCCAAGGATCAGCCGCACCAGATCGGCCTGACCCGTAGCACCGGTCTTGCCGTAGATCCGCTTGGAGTAATTGCGCGCCGTTTCGACCGTCAGCCCAAGCGCCAGCCCGGCCTCGACAAGCGGTTCGCCGCGCGAAACCGCTTGCGCCAGCGCTGCCTCCCGCGCGGAAAGCCCGTAGACCGATTGCAACGTGGTCGCGCCTGCTCCCGGATCCTCGCGCCGGGCAATCCGCAGCGTTCCGGTCACTTCGGGCCGAGCGGCGGGATCGGGCAGGGCGAGGTTGGCGCGGCGTAGCAGCAGGTCGAGCCCGCGCCGTGCATCGATCCGAACCACCCGCCCCGGCCCGTCTGCACGCGCCACCTCGGCGCAGACCTGTTCCAGCGCGCGTGCTGTTTCGGGCAGAAGCGCCAGCCGTCTTCCTGCCCCGTCGCCCGGCTCCGGCGTGAACGACAGCAGGCTTTCGGCGAGCGGATCTGCGGCCATCACGCGGCCGCCGGCGTCGAGTGCGATCTGACCGATCCCCAGGCGCATCAGGGCCGAGTGGGCGAGCGTTGCCTGCAAGCGTTGCACATTGAGTGCGACCAACGTGCGCAGCGCCGATGCCAGATGCGGCGCGATCGCCGAAAGCGTGGCGACAGCAGACGCCGAGAAATCCTCACGCTGGCGAACGAGGACCAGCCAGGCATCGGCCGCCCCGCCCGCACTGATGCGCAACCAGCGGCCATAGCGGATCCCCATGTCGGACAATGCCTCGCGCTGGACGATCAGTTGCGCGCGATCGTCGTAATTGAGCATTTCGTCGAGTTCATAGACCCGCTCGGGCCGTAGCGATCCCCAAGGATGCAGCCGCAAAGCGTGGAGCCGACGGAAATCGAGTGGCGGCTCTTGCGTTGCACGCGGCGAGATCACGTGAATGACCGCTGGGTCCTGAGCGGGCGCGGCATTGGCGAGTTCAACGACCATGAACGCGCGGCGGGCACCCGTGCGCGCGACGAGGTTGCGCATGAACAGGCCGAACGGCGGTTCTTCCTGAATCCCTTCGATCAGGGGCAGGTACAATTCGCGCTGATCGGCCGTTGTCGAAACCATGCGTGACGCTCCCATATGGGAGTGCGCCGGTCAAGTCACCCTCGGTGGAGCAGGGCAATCTCACCCAGCAGCATCGCCGCATGCTCCGGGCGACAGATCAAAAGATCGGGCATGTAGGTGTCGCTCTGATTATAGATCAGCGGGCTACCGTCGATCCGCGAACAGTGCAGGCCGTGCGCCAACGCGACGGCCACGGGCGCGCACGAATCCCATTCGAACTGACCGCCGGAATGCAGGTAGATATCGGCGTCACCCAGGATGACCGCCATCGCTTTGGCACCCGCGCTGCCCATCGGCACCAATTCGGCCCCGATCTTGTCTGCAATCGTCACTGCCTCATGCGCCGGGCGGGTGCGGCTGACGACCATGCGCAACACGCCGGGCGCAGGTGGAACCTCGCGCAGCACATCGGTCCGAAGCACGATGCCTGCACCATCGGCGGCACCGGGGAGCGCAACCGCACCGACGCTGGCCACGCCATCGATCGCGAGGCCTACATGGACCGCCCAGTCTGCGCGCTGCTCGCCATATTCGCGCGTACCATCGACCGGATCGACGATCCATGTTCGCGAGAACGCGAGACGATCGAAGTTGTCCTTCTCCTCTTCGGACAGCAGCCCGTCATCGGGGCGCTGTTCGCGCAAGGCATGGACCAGGAACTGGTTGGCGGTGGCATCGCCCGCCTTGCCCAGCGCCTTTGCCCCGAAGGTCGCCGCGTCGCGCACGGTGATCAGCAGTCGTCCGGCAAATTCAGCGAGGTGAGCGGCAAGTTCCGCGTCGGTCATTCGGCATTTCCCTGTGGCAGGCATCCTGTCCGAGTGTGATGCACACACCGGCGGCGTCACAAATCTCCCGTTTGGGAGCAACGGCAGATTTATCCGCCGCGGGAGACAGGGATCAAGGCGCCCGAGATGTTGCGCGCACCCGCGCTGGCAAGGAACACGATGACCTTGGCCAGCGAGGCGGGCTGAACCCATTGCGCAACATCGGCATCGGGCATGTCGGCACGGTTGGTCGGCGTATCGATAATGCTCGGGAGCACTGCATTGACCGTGCAATCAACGTCGGCAAGCTCTGCCGCGAGGCTTTGAGTCAACGCGTGGACTGCGGCCTTGGACGCTGCATACCCGCCCATGCCTGCCCCTGCGACCAGTGCCGAGCCTGCTCCGATATTCACGATGGCCGCTCCTGCCGTTGCCGAGAGCACGGGCAGTGCGGCCTTGGTCATGGTCACGCAGGTCACGGCGTTCATGGCATACATCCGTGCCCACGTCTGCGGCCCGCCATCGACCAGCGGCTCCCAAACAAAGCCGCCAGCGACATTAACCAGCACATCGATCCCGCCGAACGTGTCGGTGACCCGAGCGACCACATCCGCCGCCGCAGCAGCATCGGTCAGGTCGATCCCGCCGATATCGAGCCCGCCGGGATTGTCGTCCACAGCATCGGGCGCGAAGTCGATCCGCGCCACACGGTCGCGCTGTTCACGGAACGCCTGCGCGACCGCGCGGCCCAAGATGCCGAATCCCCCGGTCACGATGATCGAACGCATGTTCCTGTCCCCGCTACAAAGCCTTGCGGCACAGTTGCGTTATCACCCGGTGCGGGTCAACCGCCTGCATTTACAGCGGGAAGGACGTTGAGCCCCTTCTTCATGCGTGCATGTAGACGGCGCGCTCATGGCTGAACGCCTTGAACCCGAAGTAGCCGTGGTAGCTGCCGGTGCCCGAAGCGTTGACGCCGCCGAACGGCAGGTTGTTTTCGAGATAGTGCGAGAACACACCGTTGACGGTGACGCCGCCCGATGACGTCTCATTCAGCACGCGCGCCACGTTCGCCTCGTCCTTGCTGTAAACGTAGAGCGCGAGCGGCTTGTCGTGGGCCTGGATGTAGCCGATCGCCTGGTCGAGGCTGTCGTAAGTCATCACCGGGATGATCGGCGCAAAGATTTCTTCCTGCAGGATCTTCATCTGCGGGGTAACGTCGGTCAACATCGTCGGGTGGATGGTCAGGTCGTTCGCTTCGAGCAGGCCCCCCGCCGCCACGGTCGCGCCTTGCGCCACCGCATCATCGAACAGCGACTTCACGCGCGCGAAGTTGGCGGAGTTGACGACCTGCGCGATGCTGTCCTTCCTGATCTGCCCGTCTTCGTAAAGGTTGGCCGCGACATTGGCCTTGAAACCCTCGACCAGCGCGGCCTTCTGGTCTTCACGCACGAACACGTAATCGGGGCTGATGCAGGCCTGCCCGCCATTGAACTGCTTAGCCGCCGCGAGTTGTGCGGCAACCTTGGCAACGTCTGCACCCTCATCGACGATTACCGGCGACTTGCCGCCCAGTTCGAGCGTCACGCTGGCAAGGTGCTTGGCCGCCGCAGACATCACGATCTTGCCGACGCGGGTGCTGCCGGTAAAGAACACGTGGTTGAACGGGAGTTCCAGCAGGGCCGAGGCCACGCTGACATCGCCCTCGAACAGCGCGACTTCGCTTTCGTCGAACGCCTCGGCAATGATTTTTGCGGCAACGCGCGCGGTGGCCGGGCACAAGTCGGTCAGCTTGACGATGCAGCCGTTGCCGGCGGCAACGGCAGCGGCAACCGGGCCGAGCGCGAGGCCGAGCGGGAAATTCCAGGGGCCCAGGATCAGGCAGACGCCGCGCGCTTCGTAGACGATCTGCGCGCGGTCGTCGGGATTGCTCGACGAGGGGACTTCGGTCGGGGTCATCCACGCATCGAGATTGTCGATATTGCGCTGAATGTTGGCGGTGACGTTGAGCACTTCGGTAACGCGGATTTCGCCGACCGGCTTGCGCGTGTCTTCAAGTACCGCAGCGATGATGGCGTCGGTGTGTGCTTCGACGACCGATTTCAGCTTGGCGAGGCGTGCCTTGCGCTGATCTGCGGTGGAGGCCTTGAGCTTCCACTGGTTCTGCGTCTGGAGTGCAAAAACCCGCGCGATGTCGGCGGAAAGATCAGCGGCGGTGGGCTGGGTGTGGGTCATGGTATGCTCGGCCTTGGTCAATGGAATAGCGGTGACCAAGGCCAGCGCACACGCGCCGACGCAAGGTCCGGCGCGCATGAGTGGCAGTGTGTGAAACGTTAGGCAACCGAACTTTTTTGACGGGGCTTGCCTGATCAGGCCTGAGGCCCCCGCTTTCGCGGGGGCGCCCATTCATACGTCAGTTCAGCCGACGATCCCCGCCGCTGCCAGTACGGCCAGCGTCAGGATATCGGGCGCAATCGAGGTCATCGCCGCGATCTGGACGGGCTTTTCCATGCCGATCAGCATCGGCCCGATGACCGCATTGCCGGCCAGCTCGCGCAGCAGCTTGGCCGAGATGTTAGCAGACTGCAGGCCGGGCATGATCAGCACATTGGCGGGGCCCGACAGGCGGCTGAACGGGTAGTTCGCCATGACCTTAGGGTTGAGCGCCGCGTCAGGGGCCATCTCGCCCTCGTATTCGAAGCCGGGATCTTCGGCGTCGAGGATGGCGACCGCACCGCGGATCGCGTCGAGCCAGCGACCATAGGGATTGCCGAAGGTCGAGTACGACAGGAACGCGACACGCGGTTCGTGGCCCATGCGGCGCGCGACGGCCGCAGTTTCGCGCGCGATGTGCGCAAGGTCTTCGGCCGAGGGACGCTCGTTCACGGTCGTATCGGCCAGGAACACCGTGTAGTTCTTGGCGACCATCAAGTGGATGCCGAACGGCAGATGCCCGGGCTTGGGCTCCAGCACGCGACGCACTTCCTTCATCGACTGCGCGAAAGTGCGGGTCATGCCGGTGATCAGCGCATCGCCATGGCCCAGCGCCACGAGCAGCGAAGCGAAGACATTTCGGTCCTGATTGACCATGCGCTTGACGTCGCGCTCCATGTAGCCGCGCCGCTTGAGCTTTTCATAGAGGTAGGCGACCATCTCGGGCACCAGCGGCGAGACTGCCGAATTGTGAATTTCGTACGCGGCAGGATCGCTGACCCCAAGTTCGGTCAGCAGATCGAGGACACCTTGCGTCCGGCCGACCAGCACTGGCGTGCCATAGCCGAAATCCTTGAATTGGATGGCGGCGCGCAGCACCACTTCGTTTTCTGCCTCGGCAAACACAACCCGCTTGGGGTTATTCTTGGCCGTCGCGAATACGTTGGTCAGCACCGATGTCGTCGGGTTCAGCCGCGCTTTTAGGCTGTTGCGGTAGGCATCGAAATCCTCGATCGGCTTTTGCGCCACGCCTGAATCCATCGCCGCCTTCGCAACGGCCGAGGACACCACTTCCATCAGGCGTGGATCGAATGGCGCAGGGATGATGTAGTCCAGCCCGAAGGTGTGGTTGATCCCGTAAGCAGCCGCCACTTCCTCGGGCACGGGCTCGCGCGCCAGCTGGGCGATGGCCTGCGCTGCGGCGATCTTCATTTCCTCGTTGATCGCAGTCGCGCGCACATCGAGCGCGCCGCGGAAGATGAACGGAAAGCCGAGCACGTTGTTGACCTGGTTCGGATAGTCCGAACGTCCGGTGGCGACGATGCAATCCGGGCGGATCGCCTTGGCATCGGGCGGGGTGATCTCGGGGTCGGGGTTGGCCATCGCGAAGATGATCGGCTGCGGAGCCATCTTGGTGACCCATTCGGGCTTCAATGCGCCCGCCGCCGACAGGCCGAGGAAAATGTCGGCGCCGTTCAGCGCGTCTTCGAGGCTGCGCGCTTCGGTGTCGATCGCGTGCGCGCTTTTCCACTGATCCATGCCGCCTTCGCGGCCACGGTAGATCACGCCCGAGCGATCGCACATCGTCACGTTATCGTGACGCACGCCCATCGCCTTCATCAGCGCGGTGCAGGCGATCGCGGCAGCGCCCGCGCCATTGACCACAACCTTGACTTCGCTGAGCTTGCGCCCGGTCAGGAAGCAGGCGTTGAGCAGACCGGCAGCCGAGATGATCGCCGTGCCATGCTGGTCGTCGTGCATGATCGGGATCTTCAAGCGCTCTTTCAGCGCCTGTTCGATGATGAAGCATTCGGGCGCCTTGATGTCCTCAAGGTTGATGCCGCCGAAGCTCGGCTCCATCAGCGCGACCGCTTCGATGAACTTGTCCGCGTCTTCGGTATCGAGCTCGATATCAATCGAATCGACGTCGGCAAAGCGCTTGAACAGCACCGCCTTGCCTTCCATCACCGGCTTTGCCGCCAGCGCGCCGAGATTGCCGAGGCCGAGGATGGCGGTGCCGTTGGAGATCACCGCGACGAGGTTGCCCTTGGCCGTGTATTCATAGGCATCGGCAGGATTTTCGGCGATGGCGCGGACCGGGACCGCGACGCCCGGCGAGTATGCCAGCGACAAGTCGCGCTGGGTTGCCATCGGCTTGGACGCGATGATCTCGATCTTACCGGGGCGGATCGTGTTGTGGTAGAAAAGCGCCTCGCGCTCGGTGAAGCGGACGTTGCTTTCCTCGGACATGGTATCCCCCTGGCATGCGTACTAACGGGTTTTGGACCTGTCCGACCTTCGCCGCTACGTCAAGCTTGCAACTTGCCGGTCAGAAATCCTTTGGCTTCCACGTCGGAATGCCGAGCGGGCGCACCTTGAACAACAGGCTGCGGCCTTCCTGCCAAACCAACTGCAGGCGCGGATCGCCACGACGGGGCAATCCGGTGTCGATCAGCCAGACATAATCGACGCGTTCGATCGGTGCATACTTGAGGGCGCTGTCGACATTGCGACGCCAACCGCCCGAGCACCTTGCCGACCAGACGAATTCCGAAGGGTCGGCGGTGAAATTGCGGCCAGGGCGAAAGCGCGGCACGACCATGTGCAGCCCGGGAACCGCCCAGTTGTCGTTTACCCACGCCTGGCGATAGAGGCTGGCGAGGCTGGCGAGGTGATCGCGCCGCGCGTAGCGCCATGATTCATCCAGGCAGGTATGTTCGACGAAGGCCAGCACGCGGCTGCCCGGTTCGACATGGGTCAGCGCGGAAAGCTGCTTGTTGTAGTCCTCGGCATAGCCAGCAAAGCTCCATGCGGTCACCGAGAGGCGCACCGCCAGCAGGCCCATGCCGGCATAGGCGACCATCTTTGCCCATTCGGGCTTGCGCGCGCCGCTCCAGTCCTGAAGCCCGAGACCGAGCATTGCGGCGACCGGGAGCAGACGAATATCGACGAACGAAGAGCCGTTGATATCGCTCGGTATCGCGAGGAACAGCGCGAACACGGTCAGCGCGGGCAGGCCCTGACGCCAGCGCCAGCGCGCACCGAGGAACGGCCCGACCAGCACGAGCAGGCACGCCGCGATCGTGGTTCCGGCATCGAGCAACTGGCTTTGGTCGCGCAGCGTGAGCACGAAGGACCACGCCTTCTGATCCCAGCGCCAGACGTTGGTGCTGGCAGCGGGTTCGGGCGAGAATATCTTCCACAGCGCGATCGTGACGACCGTCGCGAGCAGCGGCCAGCAGGTCAGCCACATGCGATGAGCAATCGCCTTCCAGTCGAGCGTTTCGAGCCAGCGACGGTTGGTCAGGTCACGCCAGCGCCAGCCCTCGGGCAGTTCGTCGATCGCACGGCCGAGCGCATGGGCCCCGACCAGCAGCGCGAGCAACAGCCCGCCGATGGCGTGGCAGAGCATCGCCACGGGCTGCGCGACGATCAGCATTGTGGCGCGGGCGCGAGGGTTCTTCTCGAGCCACAGCGAGGCGGCGAACGCGGTCAGCGCGAGCCCGGTGGCGAGGATGTAGTTGAGGAAGCCGGTCAGCAGCGGGAAGCTGAACACGAACATCAGCGACCAGGCCGCTGCGTGTCCGCCCTTGGGGTTCAACATGCGGATCGTCCACAGGCAGCCGCCCGCGAACAGGCCGGTGGCCAGCACCGTGCTCCACCATCCAGCAGCAAGGATGCCGAACTGCGCGCCCAACACCTTCATCAGCACGCCGCCACCGATGTTGAGCGTGAACACCCATTTCCAGGTGAAGTACTTTTCAAGCGGGTTGCCGGGACCGGCAGCCTCGATCGCGGCGGCGCCCATGTGGCCGGGAATGTCGATCAGCGGCGGCACATCGACCAGCGCGAAGGGCAGGCAGACGAGCAGGATACCGACGATGATGCCGGGGCCGGACAGCCACGGCAGTGCCCCTGCGCGCGCCCACAAGGCACGCGCCGCGATAACCCAATCCTTTTGCCGGACCTGCGTCAAACCTACGGCACCCCCACAAGACCGAAGTCGGCGTCCATGCTGCAGTGCACAGTTGCGGATATCCGGTGTTGATGGTTTGAGAAACACGAGCGGCTGGTCTAGCCACCACCGCGTGACATCCCATGCCCCAACTCCGATGATGGCGCAATATCTTGCGCTAAAAGAGCAGGCCGCCGACTGCCTGCTGTTCTACCGCATGGGCGACTTCTTCGAGCTGTTTTTCGACGATGCGAAGACCGCCGCGCAAGTGCTCGACATCGCCCT
Organism: Novosphingobium hassiacum; assembly: GCF_014196055.1. Lineage (GTDB taxonomy): Bacteria > Pseudomonadota > Alphaproteobacteria > Sphingomonadales > Sphingomonadaceae > Novosphingobium > Novosphingobium hassiacum. Next base: position 327,438 of record NZ_JACICY010000002.1, on the reverse strand, counting down.
TACCAGCCGGGGCGAACATGGCGGCGCACCGATCCCGATGTGCGGCGTGCCCGTCCATGCCGCAGAGGGCTACCTTGCCCGGCTGATCCGCGCAGGGTGCCGCGTGGCCATCGCCGAACAGATCGAATCGCCTGAAGAAGCCCGCAAACGCGGGGGTTCCAAGACATTGGTCGCGCGCGACATCGTGCGCTTCGTGACCGCGGGCACGCTGACCGAGGAGGCGCTGCTCGAACCGCGCCGTGCCAACATGTTGGCGGCGGTATGCGACGTACGCGGGGTGATCGGCATTGCCGCGTGCGACATTTCGACCGGACGCATGGAACTCGAAGAGTGCGAGCCGCAGGCGATGGGAGCCGCGCTGGCAAGGCTCGGCGCGAGCGAGGTCGTCGCGCCCGAGAGCTGGACCGAAGCGCCCGTCGATTGCGTTGCAAGGCCGAATCGGTCGTTCGGCAGCGACGAGGGCGAGACTCGACTCAAAGCGGTCCACGGCGTCACCACGCTTGACGGGTTTGGGCAGTTCACCCGCGCCATGCTGGCGGCGGCGGGCGGACTGATCGCCTATCTCGACCATGCCGGGCGCGGTATGCTGCCCCTGCTGTTGCCGCCGGTCGCGCGCGAGGCGGGCACGCACATGGCGATGGATGAGGCGACGCGCGCCAGCCTCGAAATCCTCACCAGCACCGGCGGCACGCGCAAGGGCAGTCTGGTCGAGGCGATCGACCGTTGCGTGACCGGCGCCGGCGCGCGAATGCTGGCCGAGGACCTGTCTGCACCGCTGACCGATGCGCGCAGCATCTATCGGCGGCTGGAACTGGTCAGTTGGCTGCACGACGATCCGCTGCTGCGCGGCGACATTCGCGGCGTGTTGCGCGCGTTGCCCGATGTGGGGCGCGCGCTCGGGCGGGTCGTGGCCGGGCGCGGTTCGCCGCGCGACCTTGGGCAGTTGCGCGACGGGTTGAGCGAAGCGCGGCGGCTTCACGACATGCTGCGTGCGCGGGACGACCGACCCGCGCCTCTGGACGAATTGCTGCCATCGCTGTCAGGGCATGGCGCCTTGACAGACCTCTATGCCCGCGCACTCGTGCCCGCACCACCGACCGAGCGCGCGCAAGGTGGCTTCATCGCCGAGGGCTATGACGCCGGGCTGGACGAGTTGCGCCGCGTCTCGGGCAACTCGCGCCGCGCGATTGCCGCGCTTGAGGCGAAGTACCGTGACGAAACCGGGGTGGCTGCGCTCAAGATCCGGCACAACGGGGTGTTGGGCTACTTCATCGAGGTGCCGGCAAAGCACGCCGACCGGCTGATGGCCCCCGATTCGGGCTTCACCCACCGGCAGACGATGGCAGGTGCGGTGCGCTTCAATGCTCTGGCGCTGCACGAAGAGGCCAGCCGGATTGCCGAAAGCGGCGGGCATTCGCTGGCGGCGGAAGAGGCACATTTCGAGGATCTGGTGGGCCACGCGGTGCGGGCGCGCGAGGCTATCGCGACAACGGCTGCTGCCCTCGCGCGGATCGACGTTGCGGCGGGTCAGGCCGAACGCGCGGCCGAGGGCGGCTGGGCCTTGCCGCGCGTAGTGGACGAGCCGTGCCTCCAGATCATCGGCGGGCGGCATCCCGTGGTCGAAGCCGCGCTGGCAAGCCGGGGCGAGCGGTTCGTGGCCAACGACTGCTGCCTTGCCCCAACCGACCGCCTGTGGCTGATCGGCGGGCCGAACATGGGCGGTAAATCGACGTTCCTGCGCCAGAACGCGCTGATCGTGCTGCTGGCGCAGGCAGGCGGGTTCGTGCCCGCGCAGGCCGCGACCATCGGCATGGTCGACCGCCTGTTCAGCCGCGTGGGCGCGTCGGACAATCTGGCGCGCGGGCGTTCGACATTCATGGTTGAGATGGTCGAGACTGCCGCGATCCTGTCACAGGCGACCGAGCGCAGTTTCGTGATCCTCGACGAGGTCGGGCGAGGGACGTCAACTTATGATGGCCTCGCGCTGGCATGGGCCGTGGCCGAGGCGGTGCATTCGATCAATCGCAGCCGCTGCCTGTTCGCGACGCACTACCATGAACTCGCGCGGCTGGCGGAAAGCTGCGAGGCGCTGTCGCTGCACCACGTCCGGGCGCGTGAGTGGAAGGGCGATCTGGTACTGCTCCACGAACTGGCCGAAGGGCCTGCGGACAAGAGCTACGGGCTTGCCGTGGCTCGGCTGGCGGGCGTGCCCGCGCCTGTGGTCAAGCGCGCAAAGTCGGTGCTGGAGAAACTGGAGAAAGGCCGCGCGGCGACTGGTGGGCTGGCTGCGGGACTGGACGACCTGCCGTTGTTTGCCGCTGCGATCGAGGCGGCGGAGGAAAAGGTCGATGCCCTGCGCGAGCGGTTGAACGGGCTGGATATCGACGCGCTGTCACCGCGCGAGGCGCTGGACCTGCTGTATCAGTTGAAGGCGCAGGCGAACGGGTAAGTTAAGACATCTACGCACACCATTCGTCATTCCCGCGCAGGCGGGAATCCAGTCGGGCGTTGCCCTGGATTCCCGCCTGCGCGGGAATGACGAAAGTGTGAGAGAAGTGGGGCAGGATTGCTACGCAACGCGTGCGTTCCCGCGAAGACGGGGACCTCGGGCCTCAACGTGGGCGCTATTCCGCCTGAGGCCCCCGCGTTCGCGGGGGAGCAATCAGATTGCTACAAACTCAAAAACATCCCCGCCAGCGCAGCGCTCATCAGGTTGCTCAGCGCTCCGGCCATCAGCGCGCGCAGGCCGAGTTTGGCAATGACCGGGCGCTGGTTGGGGGCAAGACCGCCGGTTACTGCCATCTGGATCGCGATCGAGCTGAAATTGGCAAAGCCGCAGAGCGCAAAGGTGACGATGGCGACGGTGTGGGGCGAGAGTGCGCTGTCCTTGCCCAGTTCGATGAACGCGACGAATTCATTGAGCACGATCTTGCTGCCGAACAGGCCGCCGGCCTGCATCGCCTCGCCCCAGCCGTCTGCGCCGAGAAGCAGGAAGACCGGCGCGAAGACATAGCCGAAGATCATCTGAAACGACAGTTCGGGCGCGCCGAACCAGCCGCCAAACCAGCCGAGAATGCCGTTGGCGAGCGCCACCAGCGCGACGAAAGCGAGAACCATGGCACCTACAGCGACGGCCAGCTTCACGCCGGTCTGCGCACCCTGGCTTGCGGCCATGATGATGTTGGCGGGGCGCTCCTCCTCGTCCGAGGCAAGGCGCGGCGCGACGTGCGGGTTGGGCAGGTCCTCGCTACCGACCTCTGCGGGGCACGGCGGCTCATCCGGCATGATCAGCTTGGCCATGAGGATGCCGCCGGGTGCCGACATGAATGCGGCGGCCACCAGATAATCGATGCGAATGCCCATGCTGGCGTACGCGGCGAGGATCGTGCCCGCCACGCCCGCCATGCCCACGGTCATCACGCAGAACAGCTGGCTGGGGTTGAGTGCGGCAAGGTAAGGCCGGATCACCAGCGGCGATTCGCTTTGCCCGACGAAGATGTTGCTGGCAGCGCACAGCGATTCGACCTTGCTGATGCCGGTGACCTTTTCCAGCGCGCCGCCGATCCAGCGGATCACCAACTGCATCACGCCGAGGTAATAGAGGATCGAGATCAGCGCGGCGAAGAACACGATCACCGGCAGTGCCGAGATGGCAAAGCTGGTGCCGCCGATCGCAGGGTCGGCGAGCGGCCCGAACAGGAACGCGACGCCCGCGCGGGCAAAGCCGAGCAGCCCTTCGACGCCGCTTGCCGCGCCTTGCAGCATGCGGTTGCCGAACGGTACGTAGAGCACCAGCGCGGCAAACCCTGCCTGCAGTGCGAACGCGGCAGCCACGACACGCAGCCGAATTGCGCGGCGGTTGGACGACAGGAGAATGGCGAGCGCGAGGATGAGGGCCATCCCGAGCAGACTGAAAACGACACGCATCGGGGGCGACCGGGCTCCGCACAGAATTGGTTACAGCGGTACCTAGTAGCGAATTGGCGCGGGCTGAAAAGCGCGCTATCGGCCTTTCATGCAAGATCATGTCGCACAAGCACCCGCTATCCCCCGTTCCGTATTCCTGTTCGCGCTGTTTTACGGGGGAATGGTCACGCTCGGCGGCGTGCTGGGCGCCAAACAGGTCGCGCTCGGGCCGCTGGCGGTCGAGGCCGGGATATTTCCTTTCCTGACGCTGGTCGGCATTTCGAGCGGCATCGCCGAGCTTCACGGGAAGGCCGTGGCCGACCGGCTAGTGCGCTACGGCTTCCTGCCGCTCGCCTTTGCGATCTTTCTCACGCTGTTCGTGCTGACCCTGCCGACCGATCCGGGCATGTACGAGCCCGCCAAGGCCGCCTTCCCGATCGTGCTGGGCCAATCGTGGCGGATGATGGCTGCGGGCATCATGGCCTATGGCGTTTCGGTGACGCTCAACGTGTGGATCTTCAACCGGCTGCGCGGCGCGGCAGGACGATTCACGGCAGTACGCGGTTTCATCGCCGCAGCACTGTCTCAGATCGTCGACACGCTGATCTTCATTTCGGTGTCGTTCTATGGGGTGAGGCCGATCATGGCCCTGATGGCCGGGCAAATGCTGGCCAAGGTCGTGCTGTCGGCAGTGCTCGTGCCGCTGATCATCATGCTGGTGCTCAGGCTGGGGCGGAGGCTGGATCGCATCAACTAAGCCTTCCATTTCCCGTTGGGTCATGGCGCGGGTACCGTATCACAATATTGGATTCCGCAGGGTAACCGCGTAAGGGGCCGACCCATGACTCACAACCACGATCCCGCGATGCTGGCCAAGGCGGAAACGCTGACCGAAGCGCTGCCCTATCTTCAGCGCTATGCCGGCAAGACCTTCGTCGTCAAATACGGCGGCCACGCAATGGGCGATCCCGAAGCCGCGCGCGATTTCGCCGAGGACGTGGTCTTGCTCAAGGCCGTGGGCATCAATCCGGTCGTCGTCCACGGAGGCGGCCCGCAGATCGGCGCGATGCTCAAGCAACTGGGCGTTGAATCGAGCTTCATCGACGGGCTGCGCGTAACCGACAAGGTCACGGCCGAGGTTGCCGAAATGGTGCTGTCGGGCAAGATCAACAAGGAACTGGTGGGGTGGATTGCCGCAGCAGGCGGCAAGGCTATCGGCATTTCCGGCAAGGACGCAGGGCTGGTCACCGCAACCAAGGTGGAACGCACGACGAAGGATCCGGGCAGCAACATCGAGAGCGTCGTCGACCTCGGCTTTGTTGGCGAACCTTCGGAAATCGATGCCTCGATCCTCTACACGCTCAGCGCAGCCGGCATCATCCCGGTCATAGCGCCGATCGGCGTGGGCAAGGACGGTCACACCTACAACATCAATGCCGATACGATGGCCGGCGCACTTGCGGCAGCCGTCGGCGCATCGCGGCTATTCCTGCTGACCGACGTGCCCGGCGTGCTGGACAAGGACAAGAACCTGCTGACCGATCTACGTCCCGCCGACATCAAGCAACTGGCGCAGGACGGTACGATCAGCGGCGGCATGATCCCCAAGCTGGAAACCTGCGTCCATGCTGTCGAGGCCGGGTGCGAGGCTGCGGTCGTGCTCGATGGGCGCGTGCCGCATGCCTTGCTGCTCGAGATCTTTACGGCGCAAGGGGCCGGGACGCTGATCCGGGTGTGAGGCTGCGCCTGCCAATGTAATTTACATTAATCATAGGAACTTATGCGGCATCCGCTCGTCAGTCGCGATGAGACGAAATAGCCTCGCCGCCGCCTTCACGGGCACCGCCATGACGCTCAGCCTTGGAACGTTGCCCTTGGGCGGCTGCCAGCAAGCGCCCGCCGGATCGCAACCCGGTGCCCTGACGAGTGAATCAGAGTCGGCCATTGCGTCGGCAGCGCCCTCAGCATCCAGCCCCGCGCCAACGGTAAATGCGGACCGGCCGAGCTATTCGAAAAACCCGGTCGAGGCGCTCGACTGGTGGGCTGCTGCAATCGAGGCTCGCGATTGGTCGGCAATGCGCGCCTTCTGGGGTGACATGGGCGCGCGCAGCAACATGGACGAGGCAGCGTTCGCCGCGAAGTGGGATGTGCTCAAAGCGCCCAAGGTGACGATTGGGGCAGGGGCACAGGAAGGTGCTGCGGGATCGTTATACTACACCGCACCGATCACCATCGTCGACGGCGACCGCACGCTGCGTGGCGAGGTCATCATCCGCCGAGTCAACGATGTTGATGGCGCGACGACCGAGCAGTTGCGCTGGCATGTCGAGAGCCTGTCGCTGCCGCTCTGAGGCCGGTTGCGCCTGCCGATGCAAACGCGGCACTTGTGGCGGTGGGAGAGGGTCGGCTAGAGCGGCAACTCCGGGGCTTCAAGGATACGCGCCATGTTTCTGTACACGCTGATTTCGATGATCAATTACCTCGTGAATATCATCGTGATCGTGGTGATCGTCCAGTTCGTGCTCGGCCTGCTGATCGCGTTCAACGTGGTGAACATGCACAACAATGCAGTCGCCGCGATCTGGAAGGCGCTCAATGCCATCCTCGAACCGCTGCTGCGCCCGATCCGCCGGATCATGCCCGATACCGGTCAGATCGACTTTTCGCCGATGGTGCTGATCGTGGGCCTCAACCTGCTGATGATCCTGCTGAGCGGCATTGCCGCATCGAGCGCGGGCGCCTGACACGCGATCATTGACGGGATAACGTGATGACGGCTGTCGTGATCGATGGGAAGGCTTTCGCCGCAAATCTGCGTGCAAAGGTGGGTGAGCTTGCAAGTGCGTTCGAGGCCAAGGCCGGACGCAAGGCGGGTCTCGCGGTGGTGCTGGTGGGAGAGGACCCTGCAAGCCAGGTCTATGTCCGGTCAAAGGGCAAGAGCACGCTGGAAGCCGGGATGAACAGCTTCGAACACAAGCTGCCCGCCGATGCGTCCGAAGCCGCACTGCTGGAGCTGGTCGCAGCGCTGAACGCCGACCCGGCAGTGGACGGCATCCTGGTGCAGCTGCCCCTGCCTTCGCAGATGGACGAGCAGAAGGTGATCGCAACGATCGCGCCGGACAAGGATGTCGATGGTTTCCACGTGATCAATGCCGGGCGTCTCGCGGTGGGCCAGCCGGGGTTCGTCCCCTGTACGCCGCTGGGTTGCCTGATGCTGCTCAAGGACCGGTTGGGCGACCTTTCCGGGCTGGACGCTGTGGTCATCGGGCGGTCGAACATAGTGGGCAAGCCCATGGCGCAATTGCTGATCGCGGAAAGCTGCACGGTGACCGTGGCGCACAGCTGCACGAAGAACCTGCCCGAGGTCGTACGCCGCGCCGACATCGTGGTGGCGGCGGTCGGCCGACCCGAAATGGTCAAGGGCGACTGGATCAAGCCGGGTGCAGTGGTGATCGATGTCGGCATCAATCGCGTTGCAGGCGCGGTCGAAGGCAAGACGCGGCTGGTCGGCGATGTCGACTATGCCTCGGCTGCCGAGGTCGCTTCGGCGATCACGCCGGTGCCAGGCGGCGTCGGGCCGATGACGATAGCAGTGTTGCTGCGCAACGCGCTGGTCGCGGCGTACCGCAACGCGGGGCTGGAGCTTGCGGCAGACGCGATCTGAGTTGCGGAAAAAGTGCCCACCCCCAACCCCTCCCGCAAGCGGGAGGGGAGTTCGGGCCGCTCCCCTCTCCCGCGAGCGGGAGGTGGAGAATTGACCTATGATCCCCCCTCCCGCTTGCGGGAGGGGTTGGGGGTGGGAATGGCACTGCGCTTGGGCTAGTCTCGTGCCCATGAAGCGCTTGATCCCGATTGCATTCCTCGCCCTCACCGCCCCGGCCTTGGCCCAACCCGCGCCCGACGAGCCACGGCGCCCGCAGCGGGCCTATGCCAACCCAAGCGCATTGATTGCTGCCGACATCGCCTTTGCCCGCCTTGCCCGCGAGAAAGGCCAGTGGACCGCATTTCGTGAAACGGCGGACGAGACGGCGGAACTAATCGAGGGCAAGCGCGTGTCTGCAAAGGCAGCACTCAAGGATCGCAAAAACCCGGCCACGTCGCTGCAATGGGCGCCGCATTCCGCGTGGATCAGCTGCGACGGTACTGCCGGGCTGACTTTTGGCGGCTGGCAGGGCGCAGCGGCGACAGGCGAATACGTCACCGTGTGGCAGCGCCAGTTCAAGGGCAAGATCGACTGGAAGTGGGTACTCGACGACGGGCAGGCCCTCGACGCGCCATTGCGCGAAGTCGATTGGGCGCAAGGAAAAGTCGCCGATTGCCCCACACGCATACAGCGCGATGGCGTCACGGCCCAGCCGGGGAGCAAGCGCGAGCGCAAGGAGCAATCGAAGCTACCGCCACTGCGACCCCTGGCAGGTGCTATCCCGGTCGCAGACGCTCCGGCTGGAGCGGACGTTAAGGATGGGCAATCGCGCGACGGTTCGCTGGCGTGGCGATCGGTCGTACTGCCCGACGGAAGCCGCCGCTTTTCCGCATGGATCTGGAAGGACGGCGCGATGGTCGAGGCACTCGCGCGCAGTTTCGTGGCGAAGGGAGCCTGAGCGATGTGGCAACTGTTCCTCTCGGCCTTCGTCACGCTGTTCGTGGTGATCGATCCGCCCGGATGCGCGCCAATCTATGCCGGCCTTACCGCCAACGCCTCGTCGAAACAGGCGTTCAGCATGGCGCTGCGGGCATGCCTGATCGCAACTGGCATCCTGCTGGTTTTCGCGCTGTTCGGTGAAGACCTCCTCGGCGCGCTGCATATCGAGCTCGACAGCTTCCGCATTGCGGGCGGTATCATGCTGTTCCTGATCGCGCTCGACATGGTGTTCGAAAAGCGCACCGAGCGGCGCGAGGAGCGCGCCGAGAAGGTCCGCACGGCACAGCCGCAGGTCGAAGACGTCTCCGTCTTCCCGATGGCCATGCCTATGCTGGCAGGCCCCGGATCGATCGCGTCGGTGATGCTGCTGACGGCGCGCGCCCAAGGCTCGCAGCAAACCCTGGTAATCCTCGGCGCGCTGGGGGTGGTGATGGTGTTGAGCTTTCTCGCGCTCGTCGCCGCGCGCCCGATCATCCGCGCGCTGGGCTCACAGGTCGAAGCCGTGATCACCCGGCTGCTCGGCGTGCTGCTCGCGGCCCTGGCGGCGCAGTTCGTGATCGACGGGATTCAGGCGCAGTTCTGAGCTACTGCAGCGTCACGCGACCGCCATCGTCACTGTCGCGCTTGCCGAAGAACTGCATCAACTGAACGAGCAGTTCGCACCGCTCGGCAAGGGTATCGGCTTCGAGCAGCGCCTGCTTGGCCGCGCCGTCGAACGGGGCGATCTGCGAGACGCCGTTGATCAACGACATGTCGTCGAGCCGCGCAACCGACTCCCAATCTACCGCATAACCCTGCGCATCGGCAAAGTGCCGCGCCTCACGCTCGAACGAGGCGCGTTCGACCGCGCTCAGCGCCTCTTCCATGTCATCGGTCAGCAGTTCGGCCTCGACCTGACGGAACGGCGTGGTGACATCGAGTTCCCGAATCAGGCGAAACCGCGCGATGCCTTCGAGCACGACGTTATAGCGCCCGTCCTCCAAAGCCTCGACATCCGCGATCTTGCCGACGCAGCCGATTCGGAACAGCGGTGCGCCCTCGACCGCGGCCTGAGGCTGGATCATCGCGATACGCCGGTCGCGCGCCAGCGAATCGCTGACCAGCGCCCGATAGCGCGGTTCGAAGAAATGCAGCGGCAGTTGCAGGCCGGGATAGAGCACCGCGCCGGTCAGCGGAAAGATCGACAGGCGCGTGGGTTTGACGTTCGCGCCCATCGCAATCAACCGAACAGCACAGTGGAGAGCTTGCGCCGGGTTGCCGAAACCCACGGATCTTCAAGCCCGGTCGCCTCGAAGATCTGCAGAAGGCGGGCGCGGGCAGCACCATCGTTCCACGCACGATCCGTCGCGACCATGTCGAGCAGCTTGGCCGCTGCATCATCGCGCTCACCACTGGCGTAGAGCGCGTTAGCGAAGGCCAATTGCGCCTCCATGTCGGCTGGTCGTTCTGCTGCCGCAGCGCGTAGCGCCGCCAGTTCGGTTTCCTCTGGCGCATCTTCGGCCAGCGCGAGCGCCGAGCGTGCCTGGGCGATGGCGGGATCTGCCGCAATTGCCGGGTCGAGCGCGTCGAGGATACCCTGCGCTTCGTCCTTGCGGCCTGCAAGAATCAGCGCACGGACCAGCCCGGCGTGCGCCGCTGCACTATCGGGCGCGATCTCGATGATCTGCGCAAAAATGCTCGCGGCACGCTCGCCGTCGCCTTCACCAAGGACGTCTTCGGCCATGGCGAGCAGCGGTGCGATGTCCTGCACCGGCTCTCCGGCCTGAACCGGGAACTTGGCGAGCAGCTGGTCGATAAACTGGCGCAACTGCGTCTCGGTTCGTGCGGGCGTGAGGTCGGCGACCGGCTGCCCCTGGAACATAGCGTAGACAGTGGGAATCGAGCGCACCTGGAACTGCGCAGCGATGAACTGGTCCTCATCGACATTGATCTTGGCCAGGACCACGCCCTTGTCGGCATATTCGGCAGCGACCTTTTCGAGCACCGGCGTCAACGCCTTGCACGGTCCGCACCATTCCGCCCAGAAATCGAGGATCACCAGCTTGGACATCGACGGCTCGACCACGTCGTTGCGGAAACGGTCCACCGCTTTTTGTTCTTCGAGGTTGAGCCCCATGCTGGCCAAGGTCGATCTCCGGTCGGTCAATTGCGCGTATCAGTCCGTCGCACCATGTGGGAACGCCGCGCGGTTCGGCAAGGGGAAACCCGCTTTTGCCCCTCAACAGACATGCAACTGGCGTAAGGTTGCATTTTTGCTGTTGCGCTGGACCGCAGTCACAGTTAGAGGCGCCCACACCCCAGCCGGACGGGACATTTTCCCACCGGCTAGAAACGCTCGAGCGGGCGTAGCTCAGTGGTAGAGCACAACCTTGCCAAGGTTGGGGTCGAGGGTTCGAATCCCTTCGCCCGCTCCAAGTTTCGTTTGCTGAAACGTCTGACTGCACGCGGTGCGCACGCCTTCGGGATTGCTCAAGCCTCGTCTGCTGGCGCACTTTTCCCCAGCTCTGGCGCGATCACCGCGCAGGCGATCAGTTGCAGCTGGTGGAAGATCATGATCGGCAGCAGCACAATCCCGACTTGTGCGGCTGGAAACAGCACCCCTGCCATCGGCACGCCTGACGCGAGGCTTTTTTTCGAGCCGGAGAACAGCAGCACCACAGCGTCCTCGCGCGGCAGGCCCATCGCCCGGCCGAGCGCCCAGGTCGCCGCCAGCACGATCGCCAGCAGCAGCAGGCACATTGCGGTGAGCGCAAGCAGGCTGGCAGGTGCGACGCGGCTCCACAGGCCTTCGACCACGGCCGCGCCGAACGCCGAATAAACCACAAGCAGGATCGATCCGCGATCGACCCGGCTGGTCAGCGTCTTGTGCCGCGCCACGAATGCACCGATCCAGGGCCGCAGCAGGTGGCCAAGCACGAACGGCAACAGCAGTTGCGCGAAGATCGTGCCCACCGATCCCCATGACATCCCCCCGGTCGTCCCGCCCATCAGCAACGCGACCAGCGCAGGCGTGATGAAGATCCCCGCAAGGTTGGAAAACGAGGCTGCGCACACCGCCGCCGCGACGTTGCCGCGCGCGATCGCGGTAAAGGCGATCGAGGACTGCACGGTCGACGGCAGCAAGGTCAGGAACAGCACTCCGGCTGCAAACTCCGGCGGCGCAATGTGCGTGGCTCCAATGCCGAGACCGAGCAGTGGGAACACAGCGAAAGTGACGCCAAGCGTCGCCAGATGCAGCCGCCAGTTGCTCGCGCCTGCCCAGATCGCCTCACGCGAAAGTTTCGCACCGTGCAGGAAGAACAACAGCACGATCCCGGCATCTGCCGCAATCGCCACTGTCTGGGCGAAGCCGCCACGCGCGGGCAGGAAGCTGGCCAGCACAACCGTGCCGATCAGTGCCAGCACGAATGGATCGAATACGGAAGCGATGCGGCGCATCATGCGTTCATGCTCGAAGCGGACGCGGGTGACAGGGTGCAAGGAGATAAGTTCACAACCGGCTCATCGCGGGAATTTCCGTCGATGCCAAGAGGCCGCGTCATGCGCGTCCAACGGCAGAAAGCAAAAAATGGTGGATTCGAGAGGACGACCAATGAGCAATCCAGCTTCACCGAGTCTTTCGCCCCGTCACCAGTTTTCATGGCGACAGCGACACGACCGTGCATGCTATCCGCAGCGCGCAGATCGTTGCCACTGGTGCTGCCTGCGGCCCGATAGTCATGGATCACCGCGCGGGCCGGTGCATTGCACTCTGGCTTCAGGTGCGTAGACGCCAGCCCGTCTTGAAGATCCATGCGATGATGGCAACGCACAGGGCCATGAACACCACGATCATCGAGAGGCTGAAGCCCACACCGACGTCGGATTGGCCATAGAACGCCCAACGAAAACCGTTCACCAGATAGACGATCGGATTGAACATGGTCACCGTCTGCCAAGTCGGCGGGAGCATCTTGATCGAATAGAAGGTGCCGCCAAGAAATGTGAGCGGTGTGATGATCATGATCGGGACGACCTGCAGCTTCTCGAAACCGTCGGCCCACAACCCCAGGATGAAACCGAACAGGCTGAAGCTGACCGAAATCAGGATCAGGAACGCGGCCGCCCAGAATGGATGGACGATCTCGAAGGGCACGAACAGCCGGGCCGTGCCCAGAATGATCAAACCGAGAATCACCGATTTGGTGGCCGCCGCGCCGACATAGCCCATCAACGCCTCCAACGCGGAAACCGGTGCCGAGAGCAGTTCATAGATCGTGCCGGTGAAGCGCGGCAGGTAAATGCCGAACGAGGCGTTCGAAACGCTCTCGGTCAGCAGCGCCAGCATGATGAGGCCGGGCACGATGAAAGCGCCGTAGCTGACGTTGTCGATCGTCTGCATGCGTGATCCGATCGCCGACCCGAACACGATGAAATAGAGCGAGGTGGATATGACCGGCGCTGCAAGGCTCTGGAACAGTGTCCGGAGCGTGCGGCCCAGTTCGAACGTATAGATGGCCCGCACTGCAAAAAAGTTCATGCCTGCTTCTCCACCAGATCGACAAAAATGTCCTCAAGCGACGATCTCGTCGTTTCTACCGACCGGAAATCGAGGCCTGCAGCGACCAGACGTTTGATCAGGTCGGCAGCGCCGGTTGCGCTATCATCCTCGCCAGTGAGCGTGAGGGTCAGCGAGGTCCCATTGTCTGTCAGAGCCATTCCCTCGTCGGCGAAATCCGCAGGCAGCGCAGTCAGCGGCGTAGCAAGCCCGACAGTCACGCGCGTCCGCCCGAGCCTCTCCATGAGCGCGTGCTTTTCGTCGATCAGGATGATCTTTCCACCGTCGATCACGCCGATGCGATCTGCCATTTCCTCGGCTTCTTCGATGTAGTGCGTCGTCAGGATGATCGTGACGCCGTTGTCGCGCAACCGGCGCACCATGGCCCACATGTCGCGACGCAGTTCGACATCGACGCCAGCGGTGGGCTCATCGAGGAACAGGATCGTCGGTTCATGTGACAGGGCCTTGGCGATCAGGACGCGGCGCTTCATCCCGCCGGACAGTCCGGCGATCTTGCTGTGCCGTTTGTCCCACAGCGAAAGATCGCGCAAAATTCGCTCGATGAGCACCGGGTCGCGCGGTTTGCCGAACAAGCCCCGGCTGAAATTGACCGTGTGCCATACGGTCTCGAACATGTCGGTCGCCAGTTCCTGCGGCACGAGCCCGATCTTGGCCCGGGCCGAGCGATAGTCGCGGGCGATATCGTGGCCATCTGCAATCACCGTGCCGCCTGTCGCCCGGACAAGCCCGCAAACGATGCCGATCAGGGTCGTCTTTCCCGCTCCATTGGGGCCAAGCAGAGCAAAAATTTCACCGCGGTGGATATCGAGATCCACCGACTTCAGTGCATGGAAGCCGCCTTGGTAGATCTTTTCAAGACCCACGATGGAAACGATAGGTTCAGGTTTTTGGGATGCCATTGGCGCTAAGTGGCAACGATGTGGCGGTTATACCAGCGCCTGCGTCCTGGTTATTGTGGAGCGAAGCGCACGGCGCAAGTTTGACGGCAAGCTGATGGCCGGTTGGCTTCCCATCGGCTGGTGATCGAAAGGCTGGATTCGATCAGCTGAGAAGTCTCGGGAATGACCGCAATTCGGCGGATACGGGCAGCGAGCGCCTGGCCGCATCCGCCGATATGATGGTGGCTTTAGCCTTAGGCTCCGAAGCCACCATCGATGGTGTGCATGGCGCCGGTGATGATCGCGCCGTTGGGACCCGCGATGAATGCCGCAAACTCGGCGATCTCACTTGGTTTGGCGTGGCGCTTGATGGCCATGAAGCTGTGCATGGTTGATGCCATCGGACCTTCGGCAGGGTTCATGTCGCTGTCCGTCGGCCCCGGCTGGATGCTGTTTACTGTGATGCCACGATCCCCAAAGTCGCGGGCGAGGCCGCGCACCATGCCCTGCACGGCGGACTTGGTCATCGCGTAAGCCGCGCCACCAGCAAACGGCATGCGATCGCCGTTGACCGAACCGATGACGATGATGCGGCCATTGGGGTTCATGCGCCGTGCCGCTTCCACGGCCGCATGATAAGGTGCCCGGACGTTGACATCGATCATGTGGTCGATGTCATCCGGGGCAAGCTCCAGCGGATCGCCCATGACCAGTGTACCTGCGTTGATCACGATCACGTCAAGTGCTCCTCGGCTGGCAACCGTGGACGTGAGGGCATCGCGATCGACGCTATTTGCCTTGATTGCCTGCGCGCCCGTATCTTGCCCCAGTGCCTGTGCCGCACCCTCGGAGCCAGCATAGGTGAAGGCGACGGTAGCGCCGCCTTGGCTGAAGCGGCGGACTATCGCAGCACCGATGCCACGGCTGCCACCCAGGACAAGGACGTTCTTTCCGGTAAAGTCATTCATGATCAGTCTCCATTGGTTCGCGTTCCAGCGGGACGGGTCGTGGAAGTGCCCATACCATCTCGCTGTCTGGACCTGAAGATGCCGATGATGCATCGTTCACACTAGCCATCCAATTCTGGATCTGGCTGACGGAAAAACCGAACGATGATGAAGCTTGACGGCATCGCCGCCTTCATTGCCACGGTCGAGGAAACCTCGATCAGCGCTGCATCGCGCCGGCTTGGCTTGGCGAAGTCGGTCGTCAGCGAGAGATTGGCCGAACTCGAGCGCAGCCTTGGCGTGACGTTGCTCCAGCGTTCGACGCGCAAGCTGACGCTGACCAGCGCAGGTCTGGCCTTCCTGTCGCGCGCGCAACGCATTATGCGCGAAATCGAAGAGGCCGCCGCTGAGCTCGATGCCAGCAGCGGCAAGCTGGCCGGGCCCTTGCGGATTTCCGCGCCCGTCGGCTTCGGTATTCTCCATCTCGGACCCGCGATCGCGCGCTTCCTCATAGACCATCCCGCCATCGAGATGTCGCTCGAGCTTGACGACAGCTTCGTCGATGCAGCGACCGGCGGGTTCGACGCGGTACTGCGCCACGGAGCAATTGGCGATGGGCGCCTCATCGCGCGCAGGCTGGCAAGAAGCCGCCGACTGCTGGTTGCGTCTCCGAACTATCTCGCAAACAATGGTACGCCGGCTGCGATCAAGGACCTGGAGGAGCACCGCGGCATTCTTTATGCCAATCGTTCGGGCGATTGGCGGTTCGCTGTGGGCACGAGTTGGGCCGTTGTCCGGCCGAAGGCTGCATTGCGGGTCAATAACGGCGTCGTGATGCGCGACGCGGCATTGGCGGGACTGGGCCTGGCCCTGCTGCCGAGCTTCTTCGTGCACGACGAAGTCCGCCAGGGCGCACTTTCGGTTGTGGATATAGGCTGGCCGGCCGAGGGCGCGGAGCTCTTCCTGACCTATCCCCGCGATCACGGAGCCGCTGCGAAGATAAAGGCGTTTGGCGAAAGCCTTCGCGCAAGTTTTGGCGATCCGCCCTATTGGGACAGAGACTTCGCAGTCGCCAGCAACCTGTCGTCCCGTCCAGTAACACTTTGAGGCGTAACGAAACATTCGTGTGGTCGGGTCATCAGCGAACATTATTAAGGTTTGCTGCGACTTGGGGATGAATTGGACACGAACGCGCTTGCACGGCTGGATCGTGCGTTTGCGTGCGGGATAAGGTCTTTCTCTTCTGTTGTGTTGAAGAGGGGGCATTTCCAGAACCCGACACGCGGCTTTCGACCCATTGGCCTCGCGTCGCCTGCCGGGGGATAGCCTGCCTTGCCCCCGGCTTGCCAGCGGGCGTCCCGACAAGGTCTCGTTCATCCCGATCGATCGGGAATGATTTTTGCAGCGCGCAGAACGTTCAAGCGCTGATTTCTCTGCACAAAGCTGCGCGCGTTAGCGGTCTGTTTACCATTCCCTGCAAAGATTTACGTAGATTTCCTAAGGGTATAGCCAATGCGCGTCATTCGACCACTCCATAATGGAGCAATTTGGCCAACCTTAGCGGGGGGCGAGTGAAATGCGATCAGATGTCAAGAGCCTGCTCGACAGGCTGAACCAGAGCCAGTTCCGCTACAAAGAGTTCGCAGATCGATTTTCAGATCTCGAAACTTGGCCAATATTTGAAGCGGTAATTCGCGACAGCCGCGTTTTCAACTACGCCGGTGCGAGTTCGGTGCAGGCAACATCGACAACTTTCCCGGATTCCCCGCCCATCGGATCTGTCCTTTCGCGCAAGTACGGCGCGCCTGAAGCCGTGTCGCAGGGCAACACCTCTGCCGACGTGCGCACCTTGCTCGCGCGGATTTCCTCAGCTGCCGAAAAGGGGGAGATCTGATGGCACTTTTGCTTATCGGTGGGCTGCGCAGCGGTGTTGGCACGACGACGCTCGCAGCCAATCTCGCTGTCGCGCTCGCAGCGAGCGGCCGCTCATCGGTCCTGCTCAACCTGTCCCGGTGCAGCACGCTCGGGCTGCACTTCGGGTTGAGCGCGGACCAGCCGCTGCCTGGATTCGATGCTCCGGCGGCTGCCACCGGGCCGATCAACGGGGTGCTACTGCTCGACGCAACGGTTCAGGGGCAGACGGGCGATCTCGGCGAAGGCCTGTCCAGCGGTGATTTCAGCTTCAAGGGCGAAACGATCCACATAGTCGATCTTTCCGGGGCCGATGATGGAGTTGCGGCCCAATTGCGACCGCACGCCGATCTTGAACTGTGCGTCTTGGTCCCCAATGCGGAGTGTCTGTACTCGCTTCCGGCAACTCTCGAAGTCTTGCCGGAAAGCGCGGTATTCCTGCTCAACCGGGTCGACGATACTCGTCGGCTCGGACGGCACGCGGCAAGTTTTGTGCGTGAACTGCTGGGCGACCGGCTGATTGGCGCAATCCAGGCTGACGAAGCGGTAGGAGAAGCTGCAGCGATGATGCAGCCGCTTTCACGTTATGCTCCCTCCAGTGCTGCCCTTGCGGATATTGCCGCGCTGGCCAATCGGCTGGCGAGCCTGCCAATGCACCAGCAGACAGGGGCACACGATCCAGCTTCGCGAAGCGACGCCGCGTGACGGGTCTTTACAACCGCGCGCTGGGATGGCTGGCGCTGGCCGCAGTGCTTTTCGCCGCCGCAGTGGTAATCGGCGTGCCGCTCGACCTGAGCCAACAATGGCTGATGGCGGGTGGAACCGTGATCGGCGCGATGGTGCTTTCGCGCCGGGTGTCGCGCAAGGCGGCGCTGACGCTGGGCATCCTCGCGATCCTGACCTCCACGCGCTACATGTTCTGGCGCACCACGCAGACGCTGCAGTTCAACACGCTTCCCGAATTCTTCTTCGGTGGCGGCCTTTATCTGGCTGAGCTTTATGCCTGGGTGCTGCTGCTGCTTGGCTTCCTGCAGACGAGCTGGCCGCTCGAGCGCCCACCCGTGGAAATCCAGGGCGAACCCGACACATGGCCGACGGTCGATGTCTATGTTCCGACCTACAACGAGAGCCTCGATATCGTCCGTAACACGGTCTACGCGGCCATGGACATGGATTACCCGGTCGATCGCTTCCGGGTCTACATCCTCGACGATGGTCGCCGTCCGGAGTTCCGCGCCTTCGCACGCGAAGCGGGCTGCGGGTATATCACCCGTGACAACAACCTTCACGCCAAGGCCGGCAACCTCAACGCCGCGATGAAGAAGACCGATGGAGAACTGATCGCGATCTTCGACTGCGATCACGTTCCGAACCGGTCGTTCCTGCAGCTGACGCTCGGCTGGTTCCAGAAGGATGCCAAGCTGGCGCTGATGCAGACGCCGCACTTCTTCTATTCGCCCGACCCGGTTCAGCGCAACCTTGCCCCGGTGCGCGACATGCCCGGCGAAGGTGACCTGTTCTACAACCCGGTGCAGGATGGCAACGACCTGTGGAACGCGACGTTCTTCTGCGGATCGTGCGCGGTGATCCGCCGCGCCGCGCTTGAGCAGACCAACGGTTTTGCCGGCGAGACTGTCACCGAAGACGCGCACACTGCGCTCAAGCTGCAGCGCATGGGCTGGAACACTGCCTATATCTCGGCACGCCTTTCGGCCGGCCTTGCGACCGAACGCCTCGTCGTTCACATCGGCCAACGCATCCGCTGGGCACGCGGGATGACGCAGATCATGCGCATCGACAATCCGCTGCTGGGCAAGGGCCTGAAGTGGCAGCAGCGGCTTTGCTACCTAAATGCCATGCTGCATTTCCAATTTCCGCTGCCGCGCATCGTCTTCCTGACCAGCCCGCTCGCGTACCTGATCTTCGGCCAGAACATCATCCAGGCCTCGGCCTCGTTGATCTTCGCTTACGCCCTTCCGCACCTGTTCTGCGCGCAAGTCGCTTCCGAACGGCAGCAAGGCGGATGGCGCCGTCCGTTCTGGGGCGAAATCTACGAGACGATCCTCGCGTTCCATCTCGTCGCGCCCACCGTCATTACCTGGTTCCAGCCGCGCAAGGGCAAGTTCAACGTGACCGACAAGGGCGGATTGCTCGATCGCACCTATTTCGACTGGGCCATCGTCAAGCCGCATCTCATCACTGTCGGCCTGCTGGCTGGCGGGATGGTGCTGGCGATCGTCAAGTATCTCTTCTTCAGGCAATACTTCAACGTCCAGCTCGATACCCTTCTGCTTAATCTGGCTTGGGGCGGGTTCAGCCTGATCCTTCTGCTCGCGGCCGTTTCGGTGGCACGTGAGACCCGGCAGGCACGGCAGGAGATCCGCCTGCAGGCGCGACTGCCGGTCACCGTGCACCTCGCCTCCGGGCACGTCGCCAAAGGCACCACCAACGACATTTCGATGGGCGGGGCGGCGATCGAGCTCCCCGCAGGCCTTGCCACGCTCGATGTACCGGTAACGCATATCGTGCTTTCGACGGGCGCCGAAAACCTCTCGATCCGTGTAGATCAGGTGGCCCGCCGTGACGGTTTCGTTGCGGTCAGGTTCCTCCCGCTCGAAAATATCGCCGCTCGTCAACTGGTGCGTGCCGTCATGGGTCGCGCCGATGCATGGCAGCGGACCGCTCCCCCCGAACGCGTCCAGGGACTGCGTTCGCTCCAGGATATTATCGTGATCGACGCTGTAACCGTAAAACGCGCGCTACGCCTGAATTTTGCCGAGCGCCGCAAGATCAAGGCCGAAGAGGCTGCGCGGATCAGTAGCGCGGCGGCGGTGGAGAGCGCGGCGCGACCGGGCTGGGTTCCCACGCTGGGCAAGGCCGCAGGCTTTGCGCTCGCGCTGGCCGCAGCTGGCTATGCCTTGCTACCGCAAAATGCCTACGCCGCACCGGTCGTGGCTAGCGCTGCCCCGCCATCGGCCATCAACGCCGAACGTCTGACCCTGAAGGATCTGCGCATCCGCAACGCGATCCGCCTGCAGGGCACGCGTGGCGAGATCAGCATCCCGTTCGGCTTGCGCGAAGATCAGGTAGTCAGCACCGCTTCGATCACCTTGCAGGCGGCGTGGTCCCCTGCGCTGCTCGGCGACAGCAGCCAGCTCGTGGTCATCGTGAATGGTGAAGTCGCGCAGATTATCGCGCTGCGCAACGAGAACTCCGGCGGGCAGGTGATCACCGTGCCGATCAACCCCGCGCTGTTCCTGCCCGGAGACAACCAGCTCAACCTACGATTGATTGCGCATTACGCGCGCGATTGCGAAGATCCCTTCAGCAGCCTGCTATGGGCCAACATCAGCAACACGCGTTCATGGCTCGACCTTGGCACGCAGACGCTCCCCAGGCGTCCCGACCTTGCGCGCCTGCCCGGCCCGTTCTTCGACAAGGGCGTCAATTCCACGCTGAAGGTGCCGTTCGTTTTCGCAGGGCAACCCCGTGCCGGTGAATTGGAAGCCGCGGCCCCGATCGCATCGTGGCTGGGCAGTCTGGCCAGCTACCGTGGCTACTCGTTCAAGGCCTCGTACGGGCAGATCCCCACTGGCAACGCGATCGTGTTCCTCAATCGCAACGGCGCGATGCCCGAGCTAGGCCTTGCGGTGACCGGCCCGTCTGCGGCGGTCATTCCCAATCCACGCGACAAGACCGGCACGTTGCTGGTGATCATGGGCCGCGACAATGCCGAACTGCGCCTCGCGGCGGGCGCGCTTGCCACGGGCAAGGGCGTGTTCGGCGGCGCGCGCATGAGCTTCGAGGGCGCCCGCCTTCCTGCCTGGCCCAGCTATGGCGCGCCGCGGTGGCTTCCCACAAACCGCGCAATCCGCCTCGGCGAGTTGGTCGAACCTTTCGCGCTCCAGGGCATGGGCCTGCCGCCGGGGCCACTGACCACGCGCTTTCGCGTTGCGCCAGATCTGTTCTTCTGGCCGCGCCAGGGTGGCCAGATCGACCTGCGCTACCGCTACCCTGTAGCCAAGTGGCTCGACCGTGACGCCTCGCGGCTCGACGTATCGCTGAATGGGCAATATCTCGATACGCTGCCACTGACGGGAAGCTGGTGGTCCGGGCTGTTCGGCTCCCGCGGGGCAAGCAGCCATGACGGGCACCAGAGCGTCATACTGCCCCGCTACGCGCTGTTCGGGCAGAACGAAATCGTCTTCGACTACAACCTGATCGTGGCGAACAAGCAGAAGTGCACCGGAATGCTGCCTGACAATGTTCGCGTGTCGGTTCTGCCAGAATCCGTGATCGACCTGACCGAGGCCTATCACGCTATGGAAATGCCGGACCTCGCCCCGTTTGCAGGCGCGGGCTATCCATTCACGATCCGGCCTGACCTTGCGCAGACCACGGTGATCATGGTGGGCAATCCGTCGCCCGCTTCGGTCGAGGCATTTCTTGGCCTGATGGGCCGCTTCGGCGATGCAACGGGCACTGCGGCAACGGGAATAACCGTGACCGACCGGATAGATCCTTCCCGCCTTGCCGATCAGGACATCCTGATCATCGGCAATTCCTCGCTTGCCGGTGCCGAGCAGTTCTTCGCCGACGCGCCGGTCCACTATTCGGGAGACGGACTGAAAGTCGCGCAACGCTCGCCCCTGCAATACATCGGGGCGCTGTTCAGCAATCGCGATCAAGCCGATCCCGAAGATGTCGCCGCGATCGTGCAAAGTGCGCGCGGATTTTCCGGCATCACCAGCTTCCGCTCCCCCTATGCCGACGATCGCACGGTCGTCGCCTTGCTGGCCGACGACGTGCGCCAGTTGCCACTTCTGGTCGACGGTATGGCCGACGCCAAGATCAACGCCCAGATCCAGGGCGATCTTTCCGTCACCTCGGGCGAGGGGATGGCAAGTTATGCGGTCGGGCCGACCTATTGGGTCGGTTCACTACCGGCGTGGATGAAGGTGGCCTACTGGTTCAGCAAGCGGCCGCTGCTCATGGCACTATCAACTCTGCTGCTGGCGCTCGCGCTGACCGGCCCGGCATATCTGTTCTTCAGCCGCCACGCAAAAGCGCGGCTCAGCGCTAACGATGAAAAAGGCGCGTAACCCATGAGCCGTTCGCAAACGACGATCCGCTGTGGACTGCTGGCGGCGATGCTGGCAGGCGCGGCCGTTCCCTCGGCGGTGCTGGCAACGACGCCCGCCGTAAAGGCGCTGCTCGATCAGGCTGTCTACTGGCGCGCGAAAGGTCGCAACGACCTTGCCGACCAGGCCCTGCGTCGCGCGCGGGCAATCGATCCGACGGCTTCGGTTGCCGCGCCAGCCCGGCCAAAGCCGGTTCCTGTTCCGGTCGCAAAGCCCGTCCCCAAGGCCGTTAACGCAGAACCTGCCCCGCGCAAGGCATCAACTGCGCCGGCGCGCCCGACAGCAACTGCCAGTGCCGGTACGGCTCGTGTCGCGGGCTTTTCTGCGCTCGAATCAGGCGATCTTGGTGCGGCCGCCAGTCGCTTCGAACGTGCCCTTGCGGCCAATCGCAACGATGGCGACGCGCTCGGTGGCCTTGGCATCGTACGCCTGCGCCAGAACCGCTTTTCCGACGCGCGCGACTTGCTTGAGCGGGCCTCGCGTCTGCCCGGAGCCAGCAGATGGGCTGATGCGCTGGCCTCTGCCCGCTTTTTCGGTGGTCTCGAGGACGCGCGCGAAGCGCTGGAGGCAGGGCAGAACGACAAGGCGCAAGCCATCGCTGAAGACACCGTGCGCCTCGGCTATCCGCAACAGGGTCCGGCGCTCGAACTCCTCGCGCAGATTTATGAGCAGCAGGGTCGCTTTGCCGATTCGGCCGACCTTTACCGGCAGGCCAGTGCTGGCGGTGGCAGCGACGAGAAGCGCCTCGCCAGCCGAGCCGCCCGAGGCCGCGCGCTCGCCGCGATGGCTCGCGGCGACGATTACGCTGCTGAGCAGGAATTCCAGGGTGGTCTGATGATCGATCGCGACGATCCGTGGATCCGCTATGAGTTCGCCCGCTACATGATCGGACGCGGCCGCCGCGCCGAAGCAGAATCGCTGGTAACCTCGCTGGCGCAATCGAGTGATTCTGACGCGGTTTATGCCGCAGCGCTGATCAACAAGGATCTCGGCAACCTGCTTGCCGCCTCGGCGCTGGTGGAGCGGGTGCCCGAAAGCCAGCGTAGCCCGGCAATGCGCAACTTCGCAGTAAGCATCAAGATTGAATCAGCGATTGCCCGCGCGAAGGCGCTGGCTCAGGCTGGACAGAAGGCTGGCGCGATATCCGCGCTGCGCCAGATCGCGACCCAGCCATCGCTCGCCCCGGCGCGGCGAGCCGAAGTTGCGAGCGCGCTTTACGATCTTGGCGATGAATCCACCGCTGCAAGCATCGCCAGCTCCGCACTCGACGGTGAAATCACCGACCTTGGCGGTTACGATGCACTGGTACGCGTACTGGCCAGCTCCGGTCGTGAGGACCTTGCGCGCGCTGCCTTGCAGAGAGCGTCGGTGCTTGCCGGGTCGTCGCCCGATGGACAGCGGACTCTGGCGCGGATGTCGGCAGGCCTGGCGATTTCGCAGGCAGAACGCCTGCGTGTTTCCGGCCAGTTCGCCCCCGCCTTCGACTTGCTGCAGGGTGCATGGAACTCCGCCCCGGACAATCCGGAAATTCTCTCCGCTCTCGCCCGACTTTACCAAAGCGGCGGCATGTCGGCGCGCGCGGCGCAATCCTGGCAGCTGGTGCTGGTCCGCGACGCCCGCAATCGCGATGCCTTGCTCGGTCTTGCACAGACTGCTCAGGCGGCAGGCGACAAGGAGATGTCGAAGGACGCCGCCGACCGCGCGCTCGCCGCCTATCCCGAGGATTATCAAGTCAGCCTCACTCTGGCGCGGGTGGCGCAGGACCGGGGTGACAAAGGAACTGCGGTGCGTCTGCTCAAGCAGGCGCGCGCGCTTTACGCACGCCAGAACGGCGGGAGCACCGCGATCGAGCCCGGCGCTAATCCCTTTACAGCGGCACCGGGCGTGAGTGACGGAAATCCGTTCCGCGCGCAGGCCTATGCGACCCCGGCACCGCCCCCGATAAATCCATTCGCGCTGGGCAATGGTACGCGGTTGCCGACACAGTCTTCGGCCAGTTCCATGCCGCAAGGCTTCGCGCCGCAGACTTATGCGACGCCAGGCTACGCCGCTGCCCCGCTCCCGCCCGGCGCCACTCCAACACCATCGGAATGGAGCGGCGCTCCTGCAGGATCGTTCGGAATGCCCGCACCAGCTGCCGTTGCTGGTGATCCCGTCCTTGCGGCGATCGCCTCGGATATCGAGACGCTGAACGAGGACGCACGCCCGCGCGCCGATCTCGATACCAGCTATCGCAGCCGCAAGGGTGAAACCGGCCTTAGCGCGCTCAGCGAAATCAAGGGCACTGCCGAATTTTCCACCGGCCTTGCCGGGGGCCGCGTGCGTGCGCGGGCGGAGGCGGTGGTGATCGATTCCGGGCGACCCACCGGTTCGGGCCTGTCGCGCTTCGGGCGCAATGCCACGATCGAGGCGCAGGCGATCGTCGACAAGGAGCGTGCCGTGCCCGCACAGGCACAGACGCAGCAGGATTCGGGCGTTGCCTTCACCATCGGATATGCCGACCGCAACGTGCAGGTCGAAGGCGGCACTACCCCGGTCGGCATGGGCAAGACCCAGGCTACATTCCGCGCCAGCGTGACGCCCGAGCTGTCACCCGGCGTGCGGGCCAAGGCCTGGGCCGAACGCAAACCGGTGACGGACTCGATCGTGTCCTATGCGGGCACCCGTGATCCCGTCTCCGGAGAGCGCTGGGGCCAGGTCATGCGCACCGGCGGCGGTGCGGGCTTCTCGTATGATCGCAACGGCAGCGGCGTCTACGGCGAGGTCGCCTACAACCGCTATAACGGTACCAACGTGCGCAGCAATCGTGGCATCGAGGCCAACGTCGGCGGTTATCTTCGCCTGATCAAGGGCGCGCGGTCGCAACTGACCGGCGGGATCAACGCCAATTACCAGACTTACGACAACAACCAGAACTACTTCACTTATGGCAACGGCGGGTACTTCAGCCCGCAAAGCTTCCTCAGCATCGGCTTCCCGATCAACTACAGCCTCAAGAGCGAGACGCTCGACATCAAGGCCAACCTGACGCCGGGCTTCCAGAGCTTTAGCCAGGAGGAAAGCGCGCTCTATCCCACCGATCCCGCGCTTCAGGCCGAGCTTGATGCGCTCAAGGCTCTGAACGGGGACGTAAGGGCGCGCTACGACAGCCTGAGTCGCACCGGCTTTGCCATCTCGGCAGGCGGCGAGATTTATTACAAGGTTACGTCAAATACTCAGGTCGGCGGCAACATTTCGTTCACAAGCTTCGGACAATACGAAGAATTCCGCTCGCTGATAGGAATTCGGCAAGCGATTGGAGGTAACCGGTGATCCAGATGCCACTGCGCGAAAGCTTCGGGAAGACGCGCTCCCCGGGCGTCCCGCTGATCCTGTCGATGATCGTCGCAGAACTCGGCGATGCGGCCTCGGCAAAGCAGATCGCGGGCTTCGGCTTTGCGCTCGGACAGCGTCTGGCGGCGCGCTTGCAATTAGACCTGGTCACCGACCTGTCGGATCTCGAAATGCAGGTCAACCGCCTGTGGAGTGATCTCGACCTCGGTCAAGGCCGCCTCTACGCCGATGAAGCGGCGCTGGTCGTCGAACATGACCCGGGCCTGTTGCGACCCGACGTGCTGTCGCCCGCTGCCCGCCCGTTCCTGCTCGAACTGCTGCGCGGGACTTTCGATGCGTGCTTCCGCGCGCTGGGCAGTTCCCCAGGCATCCAGACATCCGCCAACTGGCGCGAACAGGTCATCGAACTGCGCCATGGCAAGTAAACTCGGGGGTATCGGTCGCCGTGATTTCGCGCTCGGCTGCTTCGCGGTGTTGACTGCCGCCTGTGGCAAGGTTCCCGCCGGCAATGCCAAGGCGCACAAGGGGCTATGGCCACAATTCCGGGAACGCTTCGTGTTGCCCGCCGGCCGGGTCATCGACAACGGCAACGGCAACATCAGCCATAGCGAGGGCCAGGGCTACGGCATGTTGCTGGCTTGCCTCAATGGCGACCGGCGAACTTTCGACTCTCTCGCTCAGTGGACAGCGACGACATTGCTCAGGCACGATGTTGCGCTCCACGCATGGAAGTACGACCCACGTGACGTCAATCCGGTAGCCGATCCCAACAACGCCACGGACGGCGACATCCTGATCGCATGGGCACTGGCGCGGGCGGCAAAGCAGTGGAAAGTGGCGGAATACGGGCTTGCATCACGCGACATCCGCAAGGCAATCCGCAGTCGGCTGGTGGTCGAACGGGCTGGAAGCGCGGTGCTCCTCCCGGGACTTCAGGGCTTCAACCAGGACGGGCGGGTGGTGGTGAACCCATCGTACTATATCTGGTCGGCGCTTGATGCCTTTGCGGCACTGGATGGTGAAAATGTCTGGGGGCCGGTCATCGACGATGGCGTCAAGCTTCTGACCGCCGCCCGCTTCGGCCCGCTTGCTCTGCCAGTCGATTGGTTCGAGATGGACGCTGCCGGCAAACTTGCCCCGGCACGAGACAAACCACCCCGCTTCGGGTTCGATGCCATTCGCGTCCCGCTCTATGCCGCAGCGGCGCGGCGTATGGCCATCGCCGAGACAGCCGTGGCATGGTGGAATGGCTTGGCCAAGAGCGGCAAGGCCATCCCGGCATGGATCGACGTAATGTCGGGCGAGACAGCACCCTTCACCTTGTCGGCCGGGGGGATGGCTGTGGTCAGCAGAGCCATGGGTACCGCGCAACCCGATGGTCTGGCGGAAGATTACTACGCGGCAATCCTCCAATTGCTCGCGCATGACCTGGTGTGAGTTCAAGTTTGTTCAGTCTATCAGTGCTCGACGTGCCAGGCCGGATGACACCCGACCAATCCGCTGCCCGCGGGAAACAACAACCTTGTAGCCGCCGCCAACGTCGCGGCGCGCATCCGGGACTTGGCGGATGGTAGCCGAGCGCGGCATCAGCTAGCGCAGCGGCTTAGGCTCAGCGGAAGCCTTCCCGATCAAAAATACGGGCAGTCCTGAATGAAAATTGGGAAGTGGTGCACCCGACAGGATTCGAACCTGTGACCCCTGCCTTCGGAGGGCAGTACTCTATCCAGCTGAGCTACGGGTGCCTGCGCCGAAGCGGCACCTAGCAGCGGCGCGGAGCGGTTGCCAGCGATTTTGTCGCCTGCGCGAGGTGCTGCCGCGCGTTTTAGCGATTTGGTAGGTGAGGCGCCATTACAGCTGCGACTCATGCAGATGCCCAAATCATCCGGCCGTGATTCGCCGCTGTCTTCGCTTGCTTCGGGCTTGCCCGGAACCGGACGGGCGGAGTTCGGGCATGCCACGGGCAACGCCATGTCGATGACATGGTCGGCCTTGCAGGATGCGGCGGGAGTCGTCTGCACGCTGGCGGGTCTCCAGCCTGAAATGCGCAAGCCCGAGATCCGCAACTTCCCCGCAATGATGCGCGATACCGGCGGTTGGCGCTATGAACTGGCCAAGCAGGGTGTCGATGATCTGGCCGCGTTCATGGAGCCGGGCCTCGCGGCGCTTCTGGCGGTTTCGGCGCGTGGCATCTCGCCCGTGCCGGCAGCCCTCGCGCTATGGCAGGAATTCGTCACGACACGCGCAGCCCTGCTCACGCTGATCCCGCCGCTTGGCATCAAGCGCCGCGCCTGATCACTGCGTCAACCGCCCCAGGCGGCGCAATGCGGATCGATCCCGACGAGCTGCCGCCGAAGCGAACAGCGCGCCAGCCGCTCGACCTCGGCCTTGCGCCGCGCTGCGGCCAGCGGAACCGTTGGCGCGGGCCGAAGGATTTCGGCGTCATAGCCATCGGCAACGATGACCCCGCAGGCGTGGGGCAAAAAGTCTTCGGTTTCGAGCACGCTGCGATCCAGGTGTGCGGCAAGCCCCCAGTAGAACCGGTCGCAATGATCGAGATAATCGGTCCATTTGGCATCGCCGAGCAGGTCGGCGCGTGAAACCTTGATCTCGACGATGATCACCTGCCCCTTGGCGTCGATGCCCATCAGATCGGCACGACGGTTCGAACGCAGCGGCATTTCGGGCAGGCACCAGATATCGTTACGCGCGAACAGGCGGCAAATCCCGCGCGCGACGGCGCGGGATTCGCGTTCGATGACGGTTTCGATCAAGTCTGATTCGCGCATCGGCCCAACCTAGGAACAAACGACGAACGCGTAAAGTCTTACCAGATGCCGAGCGTCTGGAGGAACAGCCACACGCCCGTCGCTACCAGGAGCGCGGCCGCGATCATCCGCACCACATCGAGTGGCACGCGCTTGATCAGTGCCTGGCCGAAGTACACTGCGGGCACGTTGGCGAGCATCATGCCGAGCGTGGTCCCGGCGGTCACTGCAAGCGCGTCATTGAAACGCGCGCCCAATGCGATCGTGGCGATCTGGGTCTTGTCGCCCATCTCGACGATGAAGAATGCGACCAGCGTCGTCAGGAATGGGCCGTATCGCGATGGCTTTGGCGCGTCGTCATCGTCCAGCTTATCGGGCACCAGCGTCCACAGGCCCATCGCGACAAAGCCGATGGCGACGGCAAAGCGGAACCAGGTGCCGTCGAGGAACGCGGCAGCGGTTGCGCCAAGCAAGGCAGCAAGAAAGTGGTTCGCAACCGTTGCCCCAAGGATGCCGAGCACGATCGGCAAGGGCTTCTTGAAGCGCGTGGCGAGCACGATGGCGAGCAGTTGCGTCTTGTCGCCGATCTCGGCGAGCGCGACGATGGCGGTCGAGGTGGTGAAGGCTTCGAGCATGAAACGTGTTCCGGGGCCGGACGGGAAACAGGCCAACGACGGCAAGCCTTCCCGTCCGGCCCGGACGAAAAGCTGCCGTCATTGGTCTCACCCGACAGGGCTTGAACCCCGCCGCCTGCGCCATGGCCGCTAAGCCAAGTATGTTGACGCGCCATCGTTGCGATGGATGGGACCGCGCGGACGCGGTGGCTACTCCCCAAGTGACGTGGCTGGCTTGTTACCTGTGTCGGTTCAAGCCTGCAAGCGGCGATGGGTGATTTGCGCGATGATCGTCTGTTTTTGCTCGATACTTGCTTCAGGCCATGCCGCAATTTCATCGAGCGTGCGCGCGCAGCCGATGCAGAGCCGGCGCGCGGCATCGATAGTGCACACGCCGGTGCACGGGCTGGCGATTTCGGGTTCAGTCATCGCGGGCCGGGAGCCGGTTCGGCCGCCAGCTTGCTCATCAGCAGTGCGGCACGTTTGGCCTGCGTCCAGATGCTGGGCACATCGACTGCTTCGGCAGGCGAATGGTCGCCGGTCGAATGCGGCCCCAGGCCGACCAGGCCGTCGATATCGGCGGCGACAAAGCTGATGTCGCCCGCGCCGCGCTTCATCGGGTCGAGCGGTTCCATCGCGGGCAGGCCGAGCGTGGCATTGACCGCGTTGAGGCGCGCGAGCAGCGCCTTGTTTCCGGCGGTCGGTGCCATCGGCGGATAGCCTTCGCCGAAATCGATCTTTGCAGATGTCACGCCCGCATAGGGCCGCGCGACGATCGCCTCCATCTTGCGCATCGCAGCGGCGTTCTGCTGCGGGCTAAGCGTGCGCAGATCGCCCCGCGCGACGGCTTGCCCTGCGATAATGTTGGTCTTGCCCTGCGCCGACACATTGGCATTGGTGTCGGCAACCGCAGCCTGCGCCCCGCCTGCAATCAGCCCGACGTTCAGCGTCAGGTACGGCTCGGGCAGTTCATCGCGAAAGGCGGTGACGATGCGGGCCGCCGCAGTGATCGCGCCATCGCCGACGGCGGGTGCCCAGACGCTGCTCGAGTGGCCGGACTTTGCCGCGATCGTCAACGTCCAGCTTTGCGAGGAACGCCGTGCGATCGAACCCATATCATTGCCGTTCTCGCGGCTGAGGCCTTCGAAATCGAGCGCGACGTCGGCGGCCTTGGCGGCGGCGACCAGATCGGCACGCGCGACATCGACCGGATCGCCTGCCTCTTCTTCGTCGCCGGTCAGGAAAACCACGATGTTGGCGGTCTTGAGCGTGCCCGCAGCTTGCATCGCGCGCAGGGCCGCCACGATCACCGCGATGCCGCCCTTGTCATCGCCGACGCCCGGGCCCTTGGCCAGATCACCTTCGCGCACGTATTTCTGGAACGGTGAATCGGGTTCGAACACGGTGTCAAGATGGCCGATCAGCAGCAGTTTGCGGTCGCGGACATTGCCCTTGTGGGTGAGCACGAGGTGCCCTGCGCGCCCAGTTTGCTCCATCGGGATCCAGCGCGGGACAAAGCCGAGCGCGGTGAACTGCGGGATGACGATGTCGCGGACCTTGCGTACGCCGTCCAGGTTGCGACTGCCGGAGTTCTGATTGACCATCGTTTCGAGGAAATCGAGCGTGCGCGCCTGTTCGGCGTCGACCGTCGCGATCATCTTTGCGTCGATTGCCGACGGGGCCGCCTCGGCGCTGCCCGAGGCCATCGCCAGACCTGCCAGAATTCCGAACATCGCGCGCATGGAGCACTCCTCTGTCCGGCACGTTGGCGGGGGTAACCGGCGCTGGCAACGCCTTTTCCGCGAATTTCCTTGCCATTCCGCGCATCCGCGCCTATGTGCGCCGCAGCAAGACCGGCGGCGGACATCCGCTGCAATCCGGGTGCTGGCGTGAGATTTCGCATTCGCTGCGCAAATCCTGCCCCGGACGAACGGTTCTTTGCCCCGCCCGCTTCCCCTATCACGCATGGGTCGCACGATCGACCCCGCGCGTCTCCTGATTCCAGGTTGGTGCGCACAGCGAACCAAACCCGCACGTCGGCCTTTGCCAGACGTGCCTATGAAAGCATTTCCATGTCATTTTTCTCCGACCTCGGCCTTGCCGAACCCATTCTGCGCGCGCTCGAAGCCAAGGGTTATTCCGACCCGACGCCGATCCAGCAGCAGGCCATTCCGGCGCTGCTCGAAGGCCGCGACCTGCTCGGCATCGCGCAGACCGGCACCGGCAAGACCGCCGCGTTCGCGCTGCCTTCGCTGCACCGCCTTGCCGCCAACCCGATCGAGCGCAAGCCCGCTTCGTGCCGGATGCTGATCCTTTCGCCGACGCGCGAACTGGCTGCTCAGATTGCCGAGAACATCGAGGGTTACGCCAAGTACTTGCGCATTTCGGTCGCTTGCGTGTTCGGCGGCGTCCCCGTCGGCAAGCAGGCACGTCGCCTTGTGCCGGGCATCGACATTCTGGTGGCAACGCCGGGCCGCCTGCTCGACCTGATCGACCAGCGCGCGCTGACGCTCAGCCGCACCGAGATCTTCGTGCTCGACGAAGCCGACCAGATGATGGACCTCGGCTTCATCCATGCGCTCAAGCGCGTGGCGAACCTGCTGCCCAAGACGCGCCAGAGCCTGTTCTTCTCGGCCACGATGCCAAAGGCGATCGAGGATCTGGGCAAGCAGTTCATCGTCAACCCGGTGCGCGTCGAAGTCGCCCCGAACTCGACCACGGCAGAGCGCGTCGAACAGTTCGTCACGTTCGTCAATCAGGCCGAAAAGCAGGCTTTGCTGACGCTGCGGATTCGCACCCTGCTCGCGTCCAAGGAAATGGATCGCGCGCTGGTGTTTACTCGCACCAAGCATGGCGCGGACCGCGTCGTGCGCCACCTGACTTCGGCCGGGATCGAAGCGCGCGCCATCCACGGCAACAAGAGCCAGGCCCAGCGCACTGCTGCCCTGGAAGCGTTCCGCCAGGGTTCGTGCCCGGTGCTGGTCGCAACCGACATCGCCGCGCGCGGGATCGACGTTTCGGGCGTTTCCCACGTGTTCAACTTCGAACTGCCCAACGTGCCTGAACAGTACGTCCACCGCATCGGCCGCACGGCGCGTGCAGGTGCCGATGGCATTGCGATGAGCTTCTGTGCGCCTGATGAAAAGCCGTACCTCAAGGACATCGAAAAGCTGACGCGCCTCAAGATCGATGCGATGCCGCTGCCTGAAAACTTCCTGTCCGAAGCCTCGAAGCTGCCTGCTCCCAGCCGCAAGCCGGAAGAAGAACAGCGCGATGCCCGCCATGACGCCCGTGCCCAGCGCGGCAACGGTGGCCGTGGCGGAAATGGTCAGGCACGCGGAAACGGTGGCCAGAGCCACGGTGGCCGCGCGCAGGGACGTGACGGTCGCCCGCGCGACGTCAGCCCGCGCCAGGAACAGCGTGACGGCGAACGTGCAAACGATCGTGGTCCGGTCCGGACCCCGCTGACTGACGGGACCGGCGGCGACAAGCCCCGCACGTTCCGCCCGCGTGGCGGCGGCGGCGCTCCCGGCGTGGGCGCGCACCGCAACAAGGTTCGTCGCGCAAGCTGATCGGTGCCAGTGCGATGCTCAGGCGTCGCACTGGATCCCCGCCTTCGCGGGAATGACGAAGTTAGGTCATACCACTTTAATTTCGTCATCCCCGCGCAGGCGGGGACCCAGCCAGCAAAAATGCGCGAAGCTCTATCCGAGTGGCGGGAAGCCGAAATCTTCGGCGAGATCGCGCCACTCTGGATTGTCCTGCTCGATCAGGCGCAGTTTCCAGTCGCGGTTCCATTTCTTGAGCCGCTTTTCACGCACGATGGCATGTTCCATCGTTGCGTGTTGCTCGAGCCAAACCAGCAATTTCACGTTATACTGAGCCGTGAACCCCGCGAACGCCCCTTCGCGATGCTGGTGGATGCGTGCCATCAGGTTGGACGTTACTCCGATGTATAAGGTGCCGTTGCGTCCCGACGCCAGCAAGTAGGTTGTCGGCGAAAAGTCGCGCTGCATCGAAAGGTCGTACTGGTTTCCCGCCTTCGCGGGAATGACGAGTGGTTTGGGAATGGTGGCAATTCGGATCGGCTGACCTGTGCGCCATTACTCCTCCTTCGCGCCATTACCTTCCTTTGCGCCATTGCTCCTCCTTCGCGCCATTGCTCCTCCTTTCGTCATCCCCGCGCAGGCGGGGATCCAATCGGACGTCGCTCTAGTTTCCCGCCTTCGCGGGAATGACGAAATCTGATGGCGCGGGAATGACGGAGCGTTGCCCAACGCAGGGCTGTCCCTTTTCCGCAATCCTTGGCATAGCGCCGCGATGAACAGCGTCGTCGCATCTGCCTTGGCCATGACCGTGATCGTGGCAGTGCGCTATCTGCTGACCAGCGGGCTGTTTGCCTGGGCGACTCATAAAGTGCGACCGGGGCATTATGCCGGGCTCGACAGGCAAATCCGCTCCGAAATCGGCTGGAGTCTCGCTACGGCGGCGATCTACGGCGTGCCTGCGGGGGTGGTCGCGTGGGGCTGGCAACAGCATGGCTGGACGCGCATCTACAGCGAGCCGAACGCCTACCCGCTGTGGTGGATGCCGCTGTCATTGCTCGCCTATCTCGTGATCCACGACGCGTGGTTCTACTGGACCCACCGCTGGATGCACCGGCCCGCGGTGTTCAAGCGCATCCATGCCATCCACCATGCCAGCCGACCGCCAACCGCGTGGGCGGCGATGAACTTTCATCCGGTCGAGGCGGCTATCGTATCGCTGCTGATCCCGGCGCTGGTGTTCGTCATCCCGATCCATATCGCGATGTTGGGGCTTGTCCTGCTGGTGATGACCGTGATGGGCGTGACCAACCACATGGGCTGGGAAATGTTTCCGCGCGGACTCGTTCATGGGCGAGCAGGGGGCTGGGTGATAACCGCGAGCCATCATAATCGCCATCACGAACACTATCGCTGCAATTACGGCCTGTACTTCCGTTTCTGGGATCGGCTTTGTGGCACAGACAAGGGACTTTCCGCCCCATGACGCGCCTGCTTTTCGTCCTGCCACTGCTCCTGCTCGGCAACGCGCCGGTCACCTCGACGATCACCATCGATGTCAGCGGCCTGCGCAACAAGGTCGGCACGGTATACTTGTGCATGACCGCCAAGCCGAAGGTGTTTCCGCGCGGCTGCGACGCCGACCCCGACCGTCGGGTAGCCGCGATCAAGGCGTCCGATGCAGACGAAGTGACTCTGCGCGATGTCGCGCCGGGCCGCTATGCGATCGTTCTGCTGCACGACGAAAACGGCAACAAGAAGATGGATATGTCGCTGTTCCTGCCCAGAGAAGGCTTCGGCTTTTCGCGCGACGCCCCGGTCAGGATGTCGGCGCCCAAGTTCGATGCCGCCGCCTTTGACGTAACAGCGGGCAAGCCCGTCCACATGACCATGAAAGTACGCTACCTCTAGTGCCGATCGAGCCGATTCCCCGTTCTGGCGGAACCACGCTGGCTCCGTTCAAGTACCCCGCGTTCCGTGCGATCTGGACCGCGAACCTGTTTTCGAATGTCGGCTCGATGATCCAGTCGGTAGGCGCTGCCTGGCTGATGACCGAGCTGACCACGTCGCATGTGCTGATCGCGCTGGTCCAGGCATCGGCGACGATCCCGATCCTTCTGCTCGGGGTCTTCGCAGGCGCGATCGCGGACAATTACGACCGCCGCCGAGTGATGCTTGCCGCGCAGTGCGGGATGCTGGTCGTATCGGCAGTGCTGGCAGTGCTGTCATTCAACGGCGACATCGGGCCATGGTCGCTGCTTACCTTGACCCTGATGGTCGGCATGGGCACCGCGCTGAACGGGCCGGCGTGGCAGGCCTCGGTCAGGCTGCAGGTCGCGGCCGCCGATTTGCCGCAGGCTATTTCCCTGAACGCCATTTCATTCAATCTGGCACGCAGCGTGGGACCGGCTCTGGGCGGCATCCTGATCTCGCTGTGGAGCCCTACGCTCGCGTTCGGACTGAACGCCGTGAGCTATCTCGGCATGATCGTGGTGTTGGCCCGGTGGCGGCCTGAATCACTGCCGCCGATGCGCGAACCGATGATGGCCGCGATCGGCCGGGGACTGCGCTTTTGTGCGGGCTCATCGCCGATCCGCAAAGTGCTGGTGCGTGGTTTGTGCATGGGCATCGGCGCTGCCGGATTGCAGGCGCTGGTGCCAAGCATCGCGCGCGACATGCTGCGCGGGAGCGAACTCGATTACGGACTGATGCTGGGCGGGTTTGGCATCGGCTCGATCGTCACAGCGATCTGGGTGGCCAAGGTCAGGCGGCGTTTCGGCAGCGAGGCGGTGGTAACCGCAGCAGCCGGGATCTTCATCGTGGCGCTGATGCTGATGGCCTCGGCAAACAGCATCGCGCTGGCCATTTGCGCATCATTTCTGGGCGGGATGGGCTGGGCTGGCGCAATGACCAGCCTCAACGTCGCGATGCAATTGCGCAGCCCGGAGGACATTCTCGGTCGCTGTCTCTCGATCTATCAGGCGGTGACATTCGGCGGCATGGCGCTTGGTGCGTGGGCCTGGGGAACGGTCGCTGACCTTACCAGCCTGCCCACCGCATTGCATGGTGCGGCGCTATGGCTGACCCTGACGCTGTCACTGCACTTCTTTGCCCCGATGCCGACCCGCGAGGAAGGCCGACTCGATGTCATACCGGAGAAACGCACGTGAACACCGCCGACCGCCCCTTGCGCTCAGTCCTTTACATGCCCGCCAGCAATGCGCGCGCGATGGCCAAGGCACGGACGCTCGATTGCGATGCCGTGGCGCTCGATCTTGAAGACGCAGTGGCGCCCGAAGCCAAGGCCGATGCGCGCGCTGCACTTCTGGCCGAAACCCAACTTGGCGGCTTCGGCTATCGTCGTCTGATCGCGCGGATCAACGGACTTTCGACGCCGTGGGGCAACGACGATCTGGCGGCATTGGCCAGCGCTCCGGTCGAGGCGATCCTCGCGCCCAAGGTCGAGGACGCCGCCGACATCGGTGCCCTGTCGCAGGCGATGGACGCTGCAGGCTATGCGCCCGAAGTCGCGCTGTGGGTGATGATCGAAACACCGCGCGCCGTCCTAGCGCTTGAACGCATCGCCGCCTGCGCGGCGACCACGCGGCTCAAGGGCTTCGTGCTGGGGCTCAACGATCTGGCCAAGGATTCAGGCATAGCGCAACTGCCCGGGCGTGGGGCATTCGTGCCGGTGCTGACCATGGCCGTGCTCGCGGGGCGGGCGCATGGCCTGGTTATCCTCGACGGGGTCTGCAACGCTATCGAGGATACCGCGCGGCTCGAGGCCGAATGCGTGCAGGCGCGCGATTCGGGGTTCGACGGGAAGACGCTGATCCACCCCGCGCAACTTGCAATCTGCAATGCTGTTTTTGCCCCTACCGAGGATGATATCACCGAAGCGGAGGGAATTGTCGCAGCCTTCGCCGTCCCGGCCAACACCGGCAAGGGTGCCCTGCGCATAAATGGGAAAATGGTGGAACTTCTGCACCTTGCCCAAGCCCGGACCTTGCTTGCAAAGGCATCGGCGATAGCCGCGCGTGGCAGAACGGCGCCCAACACTGGCGCAACTTAAGACGATTTTTACAAAGTTGCGCCAGACCCGATCCCGGACATGGGGATCTGGTGGACGTGATGGATACTTTACGCGGAATTGATCGGGACAGCGACGAGACAGAACTCGACCTGTCGGGATATGAGGACGAGGTCGCCAGCGAGCCGCCTCCCTCTGTCGGTCAGGATGAGCGCCGCATGCAGGTTCGCGCCTACAACTACTGGGCGGGCCTGCTTGGCAACAATGCGTTCCCGCCGGTCAAGACGCTGCTCGACGGCGCCTACCCCGACTTTGCCGAAAACGCCGTATTGCTGCACTTCGACGAAGGCATCGAGGACCCCGCGATTACCTTCGTCGGCGACAAGCTGGCCGACGAATGCGGTACGCAAGCTTCGATCGAACGGCTGAGTCATGTTCCGGGCCGGTCGCTGCTGTCGCGCATTACCGACCATTACATGCAGATCATCGCCAATCAGGCGCCGATCGGCTTCGAGGCCGAATTCGTCAACCTGCACGGCCGCACGATCCTCTATCGCGGCATTCTCCTGCCGTTCTCCTCCGATGGGTCGGAAATCGACTACATCATGGGCGTGATCAACTGGAAGGAGCTTGCCGACCAGGCGACGACCGACGAATTGCTGCTCGAAATCGGGCAGGCGCTCGACACTGCGGCAGCCAAGGGTCAGACGCGCCGTCCGCTGATCGAGGCGACCGATGCCTGGGCCGATGGTCCGGCCTCGCTCGATACAGCTACCTTCCCCGAACCCGCATTCGGGCTCGACGACGATATCTTTGCGGTCGCCCCGGCCCCTGTCGAAGCAGAGCCCGAAGCACTGGCCGACTGGCTGGACTCCGCACGCGAATTGGCGCGCATCGCCAATTCGAGCGAGGACCGCACCCGCAGCGCGCTTTACGCCGCGATTGGCCGGGCATGGGACTTCGCGCTTGCCGCGCAAGCCGAACCCGAGGACTTTGCCGAACTGCTCGAAGATGCCGGACTGACCGTGCAGGAACGCGCGCCGATGACGCCCGTGGTCAAGCTCGTGTTCGGCGCCGACTACGACAAGACCCGCCTGACCGAATATGCCACGGCGCTCACTCACGCCCAGCGCATCGGCGTCGCACGCGGTGGCCTTGGCGCTTACCTCTCAGGCGCGCCGGGCGGGCTCAAGGGCGTGGTCAATACCGAACGCAACTTGCGTCGCGAAGAGGCAGGCAAGGCCCTGGCCAAGCGCGGCCCCGCGGCGATGGCCGAACGCCTGCGCGCACTGCCTTCGCGCAAGATGTCCGACATCGCGCCCACCGCCGAATTCGCACTGGTCATGGTCCGTCGTCTTGAAAACGGTGACATCGTGGCTGTCGGCGAAGTTGCCGAAGACGCCGTGCTGTTCGAACGCGCGGCGCGCCACCTGATCGGATAACCCGCACTTCCCGCCAGCCGCCGCCCCTGCTAGCCCTGCTGTATGGCACGGACGGGCAAGGGCAGGTTGCGCATGGGTTGGATCGGCTGGACGGCGGTTACGCTGGTCCTGCTCGGCGTGCTGGCAGTGTTCACCGTGCGTCATGCACTGGCGACCAACGCAGTTGCCGTCCTCGACGGCACCGACAAGCTGCTCCACGGCGGCGATGGTGCGATCCGCCTCGTCGCCGATGTGCACTACGGCAAGGACCCGGCGCAGAAGCTCGAAATGTTCGTGCCGCAGGGCGCGAAGGGGGCGCTGCCGATCGTCGTGTTTATCCATGGTGGCAGCTGGGCGACCGGCGATCCGCACGATTACCGCTTCATCGCTCGAACGTTGTGCGCGCAAGGCTATGCGGTCGTGATGCCAGGTTATCGACTCTACCCGCAGGCGCGCTTTCCCGCCATGCTCGAAGACGGCGCCGCTGCGCTGCGCTGGGTCCACGACAACGCTGCGAAGTTTGGCGGCGATCCGACGCGGATGGCGCTGATGGGGCATTCGGCAGGGGCCTACAATGCGGTGATGCTCACACTCGACCGCCAGTGGCTGGCCGGCGTCGGCCTTGATGACGGCGTGATCCGGGGGACCGTGTCGCTGGCAGGCCCGTTCGATTTCCTCCCGTTCGATACCGACGCGACGATCGACAGCTTCGGCCAGGCCCCCGATCCTGCGGCAACCCAGCCGATCACTTTCGCCAGGGCGGACGCCCCGCCGCTCCTGTTGGTGACCGGTGACGCAGACACCCGCGTCAAGCCCCGCAACTCCAAAGCTCTTGCCCAGCGACTGACCGCACTTGGCGTGCCCACGACACCGATCCTGCTGGAAGGAGTCACGCATGAGGGCATCATCATGCAGTTCGCGCGCCCATTCTCGCGTGATTCCCGTGCAATAGATGCAGTCCTGCCATTTCTGGCAAACGTCACCGCGCCTTCAGTTGCGGTTCATGCCGGGGGTCGATAGTCCAACCCCCGTGACCAGACGCCCCTCAATCCTTGCGCGCATTGCGACGATCCTGGCCGCGCTGGCGCTGTGCGTTCAGCCAGCCGCTGCCCAATCGGTGCTGCGCGATGCCGAAACTGAAGCGCTGTTCCGCGATGCCGCCGCGCCGATCTTCAAGGCCGCCGGGTTCAATCCCGGTGCGGTGGAACTGGTGCTGCTCAACGACGGCTCGATCAACGCTTTCGTCGCAGGCGGGCAGGCAATCTACATCCACTCGGGCCTGATCGGTGCCGCTGACAACGTCAATGAACTGCAAGGCGTGATCGCGCACGAGCTTGGCCACATCACCGGTGGCCACGTTATCCGCTTCGACGAGGGCGCCAAGGCAGCGACCGGGATCACCGTGCTCAGCCTTCTGCTCGGCGGGCTGGCGGCAGCGGCGGGTTCGGCGGATGCCGCGCTGGGCGTGTTCATGGCCGGGCAGCAGGCCGCGATGGGCAAGTTCCTTGCGTTCAGCCGCGCGCAGGAATCTTCGGCGGATGCTGCCGGCGCGACATTCCTGTCCAAGGCGGGTATTTCGGGACGCGGATCGATCGACTTCTTCAAAAAGCTGCAGAACCAGGAATTCCGCTACGGCTACAACGCCCGAGGGAACCCGGACGCAGAGTTCTACAGTTCGCACCCGATGACCTCGGATCGCCTGACCACGCTGCAGGATACCTACGAACATGATCCGGCTTGGAACACGCCGCCGCCTGCCGATCTGCAGGCCCGCTTCCTGCGGGTGAAAGCCAAGCTCTATGGCTATCTGGCAGAACCCGCCGACACGCTGCGCGCTTATCCAGAATACCTGACCGACACCCCTGCCCGCTATGCCCGCGCCTACGCGTTTCACAAAGAGGCGTTTGCCGACAAGGCGCTGGACGAGACCAAGGCCCTGATCGCACAGGATCCGGCAAACCCCTATTTCCTCGAGCTAGAAGGGCAAATCCTGCTCGAATCCGGACGTCCTGCCGAAGCGCTCGAACCGCTTCGCAAGGCAACGGCCGAGACCAACAACGAGCCGCTGATCGCCACGACTTTCGGCCATGCCCTGATCGCGACCGAGAAGCCCGAAAACTTCGCCGAAGCCGAAAAGGTGCTGCGCGCGGCGATCGTGCGCGACAAGGAGAACCCGTTCACCTGGTACCAGCTTGGCGTGGTTTACGAAGCCAAGGGCGATATTCCCCGCGCCCGGCTGGCCAGCGCCGAACAGCAACTGATGAACATGCAGCTTCCCGAAGCGGTGCGCAGTGCCGAGGCCGCCGAATCCGCGCTGCCCAAGGGCACGCCCGACTGGCTGCGCGCACAGGACATCGCGATGTCGGCCCGCGCAATGATTGAGCGCAAGCGCAAGTCGCGCTAGGCCGATGGCGATGACCGATACCCCACCCCGCCGCCTTGGCGCATTCGCCCTGATCGCCGTGCTGTTCGCCCTTGCCGGGGCCGGTATCGGCTGGTGGTACGAAAGCCGCCGCAATGTCGCCGCGACCGGCGACGATGCGCAACTCGAAGCCTCGCTCGCGAGCGCCGGGATCGACGGCAAGGAACGCGCCGCGTTTGAAGGTCTGGTGCGCAGCTACATCCTCGATCATCCCGAAATCCTGCCCCAAGCGATGGAACGCCTGCAGCAGCGCGAGTCCGCCGCGCAGATTGCGCCGATGCGCGGCGCGCTCGAAACGCCGTTCCCCGGCGCGGTGCTCGGAAACCCCAACGGGAAGGTCACGCTGGTCGAATTTACCGACTTTGCCTGCACTTACTGCCGCCAGAGCGTGAAGGCGCTCGACGGCCTGATCGCGCGCAATCCCGACTTGCGCGTGGTGATCCGCGAACTGCCGATCATCGCGCCCGAAAGCGCGCCAGCCGCACGCATGGCGCTGGCAGCCGCTGCACAGGGCAAATACCCCGCCTATCACAAGGCCATGTTCGAAGGCGCACGCCCAAGCAACGAGAGCATCGCCGCAGCCGCTGGCCTTGCCGGGATGGACCTCGCCGCTGCGCGCACCTTTGCCGCGCGCAGCGATGTCGAGGATGAACTGAAGCGCAATCTCGACATGGCGCGCCAGCTTGGCGTCAGCGGCACGCCCGCGTGGGTCATCGGCGAGCGCATGATCCATGGCGCTGTCCCACCTGAACAACTGCAAGCCGCCATCGACGTCGCCCGCAAGGGATGACGCGCGTCACTACTTGTCCTTTGGCAAAGGCTAGCTTCCCTGACCGCTAACCGTTACAAACCGTTCATGGCCGCGCTGCCGTTCAGACCCACGCCGTTCTTCGGCAACAAGAACCGCGCCTTCTGGCGCCTGCAGTTGCTCGGCTGGGGCGGCGCGATGCTGCTGCGCGCGGTCTCCTCCATTGCCAATGCGCAGCCGTGGTCGTTCCTGATCATCGTGCTAATCGCCACGATCACGGGCTTTTCGATCTCGCTGATCCTGTCGGTGATCTACCGCGCGGTGATGAACCGGCGGCCGGTCGTCACCTGGGGCGTGACCGCGCTGGTGCTGTCGTTGGCGGTCGGGCTTTACGCGTTCATCGATTCATGGGTGATCAGCCTCTACCGGCAGGGCAGCGACGCCAGCTTCGCGCAACTCTATGTCGGCGTGTTCTACCTCGATCTGACGCTGCTGATCTCGTGGACCGGGCTCTATTACGCGATCAATTTCTTCCTGCAGGTGGAAGAGCAGAACGACCAGCTCATCCGGCTCGAAGCGCAGGCGACCAGCGCGCAGCTTGCGATGCTGCGTTACCAGCTCAATCCGCACTTCCTGTTCAACACGCTCAATTCGATCTCGACGCTGGTGCTGCTCAAACAGACCGAGCCTGCCAACGCGATGCTTTCGCGCCTATCCTCGTTCCTGCGCTACACGCTGGTCAACGAGCCGACTGCGCGGGTGACCGTCGCGCAGGAGGTCGAGACGCTCAAGCTCTACCTCGACATCGAGCTGATGCGATTCGAAGAACGCCTGCGCACCCACTTCCGCATCGAGGACGCTGTGCGCAATGCGCTGATGCCGTCTCTGCTGCTCCAGCCCCTGGTCGAGAACGCGATCAAGTATGCGGTCAGCCCGCTCGAATACGGCGCGGAAATCACGATCGAGGCGCAACTCGTCGGCCCCATGCTGCGGGTTACCGTGTCCGATACCGGGCCGGGCTTGCAACCGGGCACCGACCCCGCGACGGTGTTCGGCGTGAGCAGCGACTCTACCGGCATCGGGCTGGCCAACATCCGCGACCGACTGGCCCAAGCCTATGGCGAAAGCCAGCGGTTCGACATTTCCAACCGTCCGGAAGGCGGGTTTCAGGTCGTGCTCGAACTTCCGTTCGAGGCGCGCGAAATGCCGCAAGTGCCGCTGTCATCACGCCGACCGGCCCCAATGCCGAGCGGGGTATCTGCGTGATTTCGGGAACCGACAGCCGATTTTCCCGTCCTCCCATCGGGCACGCTCCAACAGGGAAACCTTCACGGGGGCAAAACGTGATCCATAAGGGAACCGCATGACAATCCGTACGATCCTCGTCGACGACGAAAAACTGGCCATTCAGGGGCTGCAACTGCGCCTTGAGGCCTTCCCCGATGTCGAAGTGATCGACACCTGTTCCAACGGTCGTGAGGCGATCCGCAAGATCAAGACCGAAAAGCCGGACCTGGTGTTCTGCGACATCCAGATGCCGGGGTTCGACGGCTTTTCCGTGGTCAAGGGCGTGATGGAGATCGATCCGCCGCTGTTCGTATTCGTCACTGCCTACTCCGAACACGCGATCAAGGCGTTCGAGGCCAATGCGGTCGACTACCTGCTCAAGCCGGTTGAATCCGATCGCCTCGCCGACGCACTCGACCGCGCGCGCACCCGCATCGCCGAAAAGCGCGGGCGCGAGGAGGCCGACAAGCTCAAGATGGTGCTCGCCGAAGTTTCGCCCGAATCCATGCCCGAGATGGAAGACGAAGGCGAACCCGTCGCAGGCCGCTTCGAAAAGCTGATCAACATCAAGGATCGTGGCCAGATCTTCCGCGTCGATGTCGACACGATCGAACGCATCGAGGCTGCCGGCGACTACATGTGCATCTATACCGGCGACAATTCGCTGATCCTGCGTGAAACAATGAAGGATCTCGAACGCCGCCTCGACCCGCGCGTGTTCCAGCGCGTCCACCGCTCGAAGATCGTCAACCTCGATCAGGTGCGCCAGGTCCGCCCCCACACCAACGGCGAATGCTTTCTCGTGCTGGATTCCGGCGCCGAAGTGAAAGTCTCGCGCAGCTATCGTGATGTGGTGGCGCGCTTCGTCCACTGATCGTGGTTGCGGCCTAGCCGCTTGAAGGGTTCACGCAAAGCCGCAGAGGAAAATGAGGCTGCAGAGATGCAGCGCGAAATCTCTGCGGCCTCTGCTTCCTCAGCGGCTCTGCGCGAAACAGACTTCCTTCGTCACCCCCGCCGTTCGCTTTCGAGCGTAGGCGAGACACCGCGCGCAGTGTCGCGACTTCGCTCGACACGAACGGACAGGGTGATATTGGCAGAGGCATGAGCAGTTTCTCCATTCCCGGCTTCGACCTTCACACGTTTGTAGCCGCAACACTCGCCGAAGACCTCGGCGAAGGCCTCCCCGGCGGTGGGCACGACGTTACCAGCGACAGTGTGATTCCGGCTGACGCGCGCTTTACCGGCGTGATGGACAGCCGCGATGCGATCACCGTTTGCGGATTGCCGATTGCCGCGGCGTTTTTCCGCGCGCTCGACCCCACAATGAAGATTGAAATCCTCGTCGAGGAAGGCGCCCACGTAGCCCCCGGCTCCGACCTGATGCGCCTCGAAGGCAATGCCCGCGCCATGCTGACGGCAGAGCGCAGCGCGCTCAACACCGTGCAGCATCTCTCCGGCGTCGCCACCCTGACCCGCCAATACGTCGATGCCATGGGCGATACGCAGGCGCGCCTGCTCGATACGCGCAAGACCATCCCCGGCCTGCGCCATCTCGAAAAGTACGCGGTGCGCACGGGCGGTGGTACCAACCACCGCATGGGCCTGTGGGATGCCGCGATGATCAAGGACAACCATGTCCTCGTAGCAGGCGGCGTCGGCGAGGCGGTACGCCGCGCGCTGTCCGCGGGCGTGAAGGACGTAATCTGCGAGGTAGACCACATCGACCAGATCGAGCCTGCGCTGGACGCAGGTGCCACGCGCCTGCTGCTCGACAACATGGGGCCCGACCTGCTGCGCCAAGCCGTAGCCCTCGTCGCAGGCCGCGTGCCGTGCGAGGCATCTGGCGGCGTCCGGCTCGACACCATTGGCGCAATCGCCGCTTCGGGCGTCGATTACGTCTCGGTCGGCCGCCTCACGCAAAGCGCGCCCGCCGCCGATATCGGCCTCGACTTCACACCGCTGGGCTGACCCTTAATGGAAACGAAAACCATGCGCCCCAATACGATCCGCTGGTTCGAATACTGCCTGCTGGCCAGCCAGTTCGTGCGGGTGGCGGCCATCGTTTCGCACCTGTCCGTCAATGCGCGAGTAACCGGACTGACGCCGCAAACCATTCTGACGGGCGCTTTCATCAACGTCGCGGTCATCGTCGGCCTGGGTCTCGTCATTTCGCGTGCGCGGGTCGGCTTTGCGCGCTGGTTCATGCTGCTGGTGATGGTCCCCGACGTTGCGGGCCTTGCCGGAATGCCTGCCGCTGCAAATTTGATCGGCGTGCCGTTTGCGGCGTTCTCGACACTGGCCGTGCTGCTTCTGATCGGCGCTGGCGTGCTGATGTTCCTGCCAGCTTCGTCCCAGT
The DNA here is from genome assembly GCF_014196055.1 of Novosphingobium hassiacum. Classification (GTDB taxonomy): domain Bacteria; phylum Pseudomonadota; class Alphaproteobacteria; order Sphingomonadales; family Sphingomonadaceae; genus Novosphingobium; species Novosphingobium hassiacum. Next base: position 282,931 of record NZ_JACICY010000002.1, on the reverse strand, counting down.
GGCTGAAGCGCGACAAGGCCGACTGACATCGTGCGGATCATCCTCGGTGCGCTAACGCTGGCCCTGACTGCCACGCCGGCGCTCGCGCAGGGCTGGCAGTGCCGCATTCCGCCGCAAGTATCCGTACCGCCCCTGCCCCAAGCCGACGCACCGCCCCGCGTGGTGCCGGTCACCGGTTATACCTTGGCGCTTAGCTGGTCGCCCGAGTTCTGCCGCACGCGCAAGGCCGATCCTGCCAGCGCCACACAGTGTTCGGGCGCGATGGGTCGCTTCGGTTTCGTGCTCCACGGCCTGTGGCCAGAGGGCAAGGGCGGCGCCTATCCGCAGTGGTGCCCGGCGCGCCGCTTGCCAGACGCCCAGACCCTGCGGCGCAACATGTGCACGACGCCGTCCGCCGATCTGCTGATGCACGAATGGGCGAAGCACGGATCGTGCATGACGCGCGATCCCTCCGCTTATTTCGACAAGGGCCGGACGATGTTTCAGGCTCTGCAGTTCCCCGACATGGCGCGGCTGTCACGGCAGGAGGGCCTCGACGCCGGGATGGTGCGACAGGCGCTCATACTGGCCAATCCGCAATTGAGGCCTGAGTCCATCAAGCTGCTGCTAAGCCGCAACGGCTGGCTGCGCGAGGTCCACATATGCCATTCGCGCGGCTTCAAACCGGCACGCTGCCCCAACGGCAACGGTCCTGCCGACACGGTCCCGGTAAAGATCTGGCGCGCGTTCTAGTGTAACTGTAACTCTCAAATTCGTCGCCCCGGACCGGATCCGGGGCGACGATGAAATTGGGGGTCTCGCTTTCGCTCAGCGCCGCTCACGAAAGAACGTGCGCAGCATCTCCGCCGCCTCGCCCTCGCCCATGCCAGAATAGACCTCTGGCCGATGCAGGCACGTCGGCTGGTCGAACACCCGCGCGCCGTGCTCCACCGCGCCGCCCTTGGCATCGGGCGCGGCGTAGTAGACGCGAGCGATGCGCGCGTGGACGATGGCCCCGGCACACATCGCGCAAGGCTCGAGGCTGACCCACAAGTCGCACCCATCGAGCCGCTCCTGCTCCAGTGCGGCGGCAGCGGCGCGAATCGCCAGCACTTCGGCATGGGCGGTAGGGTCGCATAGCGTGCGCGGGGCGTTGTGGGCTGCCGCGATGATCTTGCCGTCCTTAACCACGACTGCCCCGATCGGCACTTCACCTGCATCGCGCGCCCGCAGCGCCTCGTCGAAGGCGGCGCGCATCGGTTCGGGCAAGGGCCAGCGGGTCATGGGGCCGGGCTAGAGGGGGCAAGGGCACTTCGCAACATGCGAATCCTTGACTTCACCTGTTGAATCGATAAGAGCCGCGCCTTCCCGATAAGTGTTATCGAACAAGCGAAGTGAGTTTTAGACATGTCGCGTATCTGCGAACTGACCGGTAAGGGCCGCCAAGTCGGTCACAACGTAAGCCACGCCAACAACAAGACCAAGCGCCTGTTCCTGCCCAACCTGCAGAACGTCACGCTGATGAGCGAGAAGCTGGACCGCAGCTTCAAGTTCCGCGTTTCGACGCATGGTCTGCGTTCGGTGGAACACAACGGTGGTCTCGACAACTGGCTGCTCAAGCAGTCGGACACCAAGCTCAGCTCGCGCGCCCTCAAGGTGAAGCGCGATCTGGTCAAGGCTGTCGCCGCCTAAGCCACTTTCCCGCAAGGGACCGGAATTGAAAAAGCCTCCTTTCCCAAGCGGAAAGGGGGCTTTTCCGCCTTATGGCAATGCGGCCGGGTCAAGCGAAAGCTGCATCAGCCGGGTTTCCTGAAATGCGGTATCGTTGGCATCTGCAATTAGCCAGACAGTGACGCGACTCCGCCCGTCGGCACGGATCGCCATCCCTTCGTAATTCTCGCGCACCGACGCCCCCTCGATTCGCGCGAGTTCGCGGGTCGCCAGCGGTCGGGACGCATCCAGCCGCGCCATATCCGCCAGCACGATGCGGCTGACGAAGCGCGGTGGAAACAGCTCGAGCTTGCGCGTCAGGATCAGTACACGGCCATCCGGCAAGGGTGCCATGTCCACCGGGTCGAAACCTGCGGGAAGGATGATGGCGAACCGCTGCATCGCCGACTGCCCGGGACGTCCGGCGAATGCCAGCCCGATATGCGCGCCCCCCGAATCGCATGATTCGCACAGCAGCACCCAGCGTCCGTCGTTCAGCCGGGTCATTGCCTCGGCCCCGCCGTTTTCAGGCCAGGTACGCAGCGCCCTGATCCCGGTGAACCGCAGTCGCGCCGGTTGTGGGCCAATGCGCGCGACGTGCCACTCTTTTTCGAGACCCAGCCACAGCGATCCGTCTGTAGAGTCGCGCACGGCTGCCTCGACGTCGAAACCGAAATCCAGCCCCTTGGACCCGCGTCTGGCGATCAGCCGCCCGATCGGCCAACGAGTCCGGCCCGGACGCAAGGGCTCGGCTATCCTGATCCAGGCGTTGCGATCGCTGATCGCCAGCAGCTCGCCCGAATCGAGCGGCACCAGTGCGGAATAGCCGCCGAACCGCCGGTGATCTGCCGAAAGCCGCCACAGCCGGTCGAGCCGAAACGGGCCGAGTGCGGTGCGCTCAGCGGCAGCTACGCCCGGCGTCAGGTCCTCGACCCGAACTTGCGCGTGACTGTCGGCGGTGGGCACCGGCTGCCAGCCCCATGTTATCCAGAGCAGCGGCGCAAACAGCGCGATCAGGGCGGAGAATTTGCGCATGGCGTCGCGATGGCAGATCGCGAGCCGGGGTCAATCTCAGGCTGGGCGAAACTTCAGCGCGTCGCCGTTGATGCAGTAGCGCAGGCCCGTGGGTGCAGGACCGTCGTCGAACACGTGGCCCAGATGCCCGCCGCACTGCGAGCAGTGAACCTCGGTGCGGGCCATGCCGAGCGAGCGATCGGTGCTCGTGCCCACGCCCTTGGCGATCGGGCGGAAGAAACTGGGCCAGCCGGTGCCGCTCTCGAACTTGGTCGATGACGCGAACAGCGCGGTGCCATCAGCCGCACAGACGAACGTGCCCTTGCGATGCTCCTTGAGCAACGGCGAGGTGTAAGGCCGTTCGGTGCCTTCCTGGCGCAGGATATAGAACTGTTCCGCACTCAGTACGCGACGCCACTCCGCTTCGCTCTTCTGGATCGGGAAGCTGCCCTTGGCGGCTGTCTTTGCGCCGCACGCGCTGGCCAGCGGCATTGCCGCGCCTGCCGCGAGAAGGGCCAGGAAACGCCGACGCTCGACTGTAGTGGAAAACATCTGAAACCTTCCGTGTCCTGCCGATGAGCCTGAGGGCGAAAAACCTCGGGGGGCGGTGGCCCACCGGCAGGACATGGCTGGTTCTAGCCCCGTCCACCTGTCTACATCGTGACGCACGTCATAGGTGTGGCGTGATCAGCGCTTTTCAAGCTCCACTTCCAGCTTGCGGAAGCCATGGACGAAGTTTGCCCGGACGCGCTCGACCGCGCCGGTCACGCGCACACGCATCCGTCGCTCGTGCATTTCCTCGAGCAGGATGCGCAGCTGCAGTTCTGCAAGGCGCGCGCCGACGCAGCGGTGGATGCCATGGCCGAACGACAGGTGACGGCGCGCGTTGGGGCGGTTGACGATCAACTTGTCCGGGTTCTCGAACACGCTCTCGTCGCGGTTGGCCGAAAGATACCACAGCACCAGCTTGTCGCCCGTCTTGATGCTCTGCCCGAACAATTCCGCGTCCGCCGTGGCGGTACGCCGCATGTGTGCCAGCGGTGTGACGAAGCGCAGGCATTCCTGCACCGTGTTGGGGATCAGCGAGGGATCGCCTTCGAGCAGCGCGCGCTGGTCTGGGAACGTGTCGAGTGCATGGACGATGCCCGACATGGTGTTGCGCGTGGTGTCGTTGCCGCCGACGATCAGCAGCACCAGATTGCCCATGAACTCCTGCGGGCTCATATGGTTCATCGCCTCGGAATGGATCATCATCGAGATGAGATCACCGGTCGGCGGAGCGGCCATCCGCTCGCCCCACAGCCGCTGGAAGTAATGCGCCATCTGGCTGAGGATAGCGAAGCGCGTGTCGGCAAGTTCGCGCGCCAGCGTCAGTTCGACATCGCCTGCCCAGTCGGACCAGAACGCCAGCAGGCGGCGATCGGCCCACGGGAAGCCGAACAGCAGTGCCAGCATGCCGGTGGTCAGTTCGATCGAGACCTTGTCGACCCAGTCGAACTTTTCACCCCATGGCAGCGAATCGAGCACATCGCCGGTTCGCCTGCGGATTTCGGCTTCCATGTCCGCCATCTTGGCAGGCGTGAACGCGGGCGCCACGGTGCGGCGCTGGCCGGTATGCTCGGGCCGGTCCATCGCAATGAACATCGGCAGTTGGCGCTCTGCCAGCTTCGCCGGATCGACGTCGGCCGGGGGATCGCCGATGGTGATGCCGCCATATTGCCACGATGACGAGAACAGCTCGGGCAGCGATTCGACGTGCGCGATGGCCTTGTGGCTCACCACGTTCCAATACGCGCCGTAGGGCGACTCAGCGACGTGATTGACCGGAGCCTTCGCGCGCATTTCCGCAAAGATCGGCTGCCAGCGGTCCTCGACATAGATGTCCGAGCGACTGACGTCCCACTGATTGGTGTTGGCCGGAAGCGCTTGCGGATTGTCTTTCAGCCAGGCCGTGAACGCGTCGATCGCGGTCGGTGAAGTCTGGTAGGCAAACGCAGGCGCGTCCGTCGCAAGCTGAGTGGCCATGACAATCCTCCGGGTACGGCTACCGCTTTTGCGGAGTCCGTTTCGGCCCGAAGATTGCCACAACCTACATCAATGTCAATAAGCCTCGCCCTGCCTGCGCCAGATCAGGCGGACGAGCAATCCCGCAGGGTTCGGGCGCGATGGGCCGGACTTCATCACCGTGCGCCGGAACAGGCTGGCGCCTGCGCGCACGATCAGCACGACCCACAACACCTGCCACGCCAGTGCCACCAGATGCGGCCAGATCTCCGGCTCCTGCGCCGCACGCGCAAGCATCGCATAAGGCGAACTGACCGGGAAAATCAGCGAGGCCCATTCGACCCAGGTGCCCGGTGAGGACAGCGCGTAGCTGGCAAAGAAGAACACCATCAGCTGGAACATCGACACCGGCATCGACAGCGTCTGCACCTCGCGTACGGTGCTTGCCATGCCACCAATCGACAGGAACAGCGATCCCATCAGGAGATAGGCCATGGTGAAATAGAGGAACCCGAGCAATGCGAACAGCGGCCAGCCGACCGCAGGCGCCGTCATCGCAGGCAGGCCCTGCCCTCCGATCAATATGAGCAATCCGCCGACCGAGCCCCAGACCGCAATTCCGACCAGGCTGACACCGAGCATTGCGAACAGCTTGCCCATGAACATCGCGTCGAGCGGGATCGCGGCCGCCAGAACCTCGATGATCTTGTTGCCCTTTTCCTCAACGAGGTTCGACAGCACCATGCCCGCCAGCAGCATCGTCAGCAGAAACAGCACGACCTGCGATCCTTGCGCGACATAAGCCTGCGTGCTGCGGACCTTGGCGACGCTGGTGTTGACCTCTGTGACCGCAACATCGGGATAGGTCATCGCGCTGCTGGAGCGGGCATGCGCGGCCATGTTCGAGACCAGCCCGACCCATTGCCTCACACGTTCGGTCGGCCCGGTGAGGGTCGGGGCGTCGAGCGTCCCGCCCACCACCGCAGTCACGCGCTGCTTGTCGTTGGCCAGCGCCACACGAGCATCGAAGCTTTGCCCGGGAGCAACCCGTTTCAACACGACCAGTTCGGGAAACTGCCCCGCCAGACGGCCGTTCAGCTCCGCGCGCGCAGCCAGCAACCTGTCGGCATCGGCCCCGGCCATCGCCACGCCGATCGTTGGGCGGTCGGCATTCTGCTGAACCTTGTTGCCGATATTCCCGGCCATTCCGCCGACCAGCACCGGAAACAGCGGGCCGATCAGGAAGAAGATGAAAGTCTTGGAAAAGATCACCGCGACGAAATCACGGCGAGCTATCACCAGCGCGGCGCGCAACTTTTCAGGCATCGCGATCATCGTGGCTCTCCCGCGCTTTCCTCAAGCGCCCTTGCTGCAGCCTCACCGGCAATGGCGACGAACGCATCGTGCAGCCCCGCCCGCTCGATCGACAAGCTGAGGATACCCGCATCGCCCTCGATCAGCGCACGCAGCAGCGGCTCGATCCCGGTTTCGGGCAGTGTGAAATACCAGAATGCACCTTCGTGGCGCGCATCGGCGGGAATGGCGGCGCGCCACGGCCCGTCGTGTTGGCGCGTCTCGAGCCGAACCTGCGGACGCAACCGGTCGCGCGCGACATCGACCGGCCCCGCGAACGGCACTTTGCCGCCTGCGATGATCGCGATACGGTCGCACAAGCGCTCTGCGTGGGCGATGACGTGAGTTGAGAAGATCACCGTCGTCCCGCGCTCTGCCAGTGCCCGGATCATGCGTTCGAGCTTGCCCTGGTTGAGCGCGTCGAGACCCGAGAACGGCTCATCGAACACGACCAGATCAGGTTCGTGGACCAGCGTGCCGAGCAACTGCACCTGTTGCGCCATACCCTTGGACATCTGGCGGATCTGCCGGTCGGCAGCATATCCGAGGCCATGTTCCTCAAGCAATTCGCGCCCCTTGCGGCGACCCTCTTTCAGCGGCACGCCGCGCAGCGACGCGAGGAAGGCAATTGCCTCATAGGCCTTCATTGCCGGGTACAGCCCGCGTTCTTCGGGCAGGTAGCCGATGCGCCGTGCGACTTGCATCGGTTGTTCGCTGCCGAGCACGCGGCGGAAGCCTTCATCGGGGTCGATGATGCCGAGGAGGATGCGCAGAGTCGTCGTCTTGCCCGCCCCGTTCGGCCCGAGAATGCCGAAGATCGACCCCTTGGGCACCGACAGGTCCACGCCATCGACCGCGGTGAACCCGTCAAAGCGCTTTACCAGCCCGCGCGCTTCGATAGCGAGCTCGACGTCGCTGCCAAGCTCAACTCCATTGCCGGACACCGGCCATTCCCCTAGCTCGATTTTCATGGTCATCGCCCTATCGTTAGGGGATGAACGAGCGGGACAGCAAGCTTGGTTAACGCCGCATCAGGACCTGTCGAGGAGCGGCTGCGCGCCGAGGCCGCGCGGCTGGGCTTTGCCGCCTGCGGCATCGCGCCCGCCGCAGACGATCCGGTTCGCGCGGAACGGCTCGAACAATGGCTGGGCGAGGGCGCGCATGGCACGATGGAGTGGATGGAGACACGCCTGCACCACCGTCGCGGGCCGCAATCGCTGTGGCCGCAGGCGCGCAGCGTGATCGCGCTCGGCATGTCCTACGCGCCCGCGCAGGACCCGCGCTCGCTTGAGGCCCTCCCCGATCGCGGGCGGATCTCGGTCTATGCGCAGGGCGGCGATTACCACGACGTCATCAAGCGCAACCTGAAGGCGCTGGCGCGGTGGCTCGTAGCAGAGGTGCCAGGTGCGGAGGTCAAGGTCTTCGTCGATACCGCGCCGGTCATGGAAAAGCCGCTGGGTCAGGCAGCAGGGATCGGCTGGCAGGGCAAGCACACCAATCTGGTCAGCCGCAGCCACGGATCATGGCTGTTCCTCGGCGCGATCTACACCACGCTCGATCTTGTCCCGGACGCACCCCATGCAGATCGCTGCGGGTCATGCGACGCGTGCCAGACTGCGTGCCCCACGAACGCCTTCCCCGCGCCTTACAGGCTCGATGCACGGCGCTGCATTTCCTACCTGACGATCGAACACAAGGGGCCGGTGGACGAAGAATTCCGCGCCGCGATGGGCAACCGCATCTACGGCTGCGACGATTGCCTCGCGGCATGTCCGTGGAACAGCTTTGCCGCCGCTGCCCAATCCAACCGCGCGTTCCTGCCCCGGGCCGAACTCGCCGCGCCCAAGCTTGCCGAACTGCTCGCACTGGATGACGCGACGTTCCGTAAGGTCTTCGCAGGCTCACCGATCAAGCGCATCGGCCGCGACCGGATGGTGCGCAACTGCCTCTACGCGGCGGGCAACAGTGGGGACGCCGGGTTGCTGGCTGTGGTGCGAAGTCTGCTCGGTGATCCTGACGCTGCGGTAGCGGATGCGGCAGCGTGGGCATTGGCGAGGTTGGAATCGCGCGGGGCCACCACCCCCAACCCCCTCCTCTAAAGAAGAGGGGGCTTTAGAGTAAGCGCACTTCCCCCCTCCTCTTCAGAGGAGGGGGTCGGGGGGTGGTGCCCTCTAACCTTGGATCATTTCCTTCAACGGCACGCTCGCATCCGCCAGCAGCTCAGGCGCGATTTGCGCCCGCGCCTCGACCAGCTTCTTGCCCTGCACGTAGTCCTTGACCATGTTCACGCAATCGAGCGCGACGACCTTGCCTTGCTTGATATAGACGACCGAGAACGACCGCGTCGCGGGATCGCCGCGCAGCACGGCATTATCGTGACCGGTCGACAGACCAACCGTCTGCAATCGCAGGTCATACTGGTTCGACCAGAACCACGGCGTCGCCTTGTAAGGGACGGGAGCGCCGCAGATGTCCTTGGCAGCGGTCGTGCCCATATCGTTGGCGTTCTGCACCGATTCGAGGCGGATCACCGCGCCGTCGGCGAAGTCGTTGGCATGCGCGGCGCAATCGCCGATCGCGTAGACATCGGGCAGCGAGGTGCGGCAGAATTCGTCCACGTCCACGCCATTGCCGCCCGAAGCGCCCGCGGTGATCAGCGGTCCGATGCACGGGATGATGCCGATACCGACGATCACGATGTCGGCGGGAAGGACCGAGCCGTCGGCCATCTTCACACCGGTCACCTTGGTGCCGTCGCCCTCGATGCAATCCATCGCCGCACCGGTGCGCAAGTCGACGCCATGCGCGCGGTGTTCGGCCTGATAGAATTCCGACAGCGCTTCACCCGCAACGCGCGCCAGCACGCGCGGCAACGCTTCAATCAGGGTCACGTTGACATCGAACTTGGTCAGCACCGCCGCCGCTTCGAGTCCGATGTAACCGCCACCGATCACGACCGCGCGCTTGGCTCCGGCATCGAGCTCGCGCATCAGGCGATCGACGTCTTCCTTGGTGCGCACCGCGTGGACGCCCGCGAGATCGGCACCCATGCACGACAGCCGTCGCGGATCGCCGCCGGTCGCCCAGATCAGCTTGCCGTATCCGACTTCGGACCCGTCAGCCAGCTTGACCGTGTGGCCTGCCGGATCGAGCGAGACCACTTCGGACGACAGGCGCATCTCGACGCGCTTGTCTTCCCAGAACTGCGCGGGCCGGATGCAGATGCGATCGAACGTCTTTTCGCGCGCAAGGTATTCCTTCGACAACGGCGGGCGCTCGTAGGGAATTTCCGGTTCGCGGCCGATCACCAGAACGCGGCCTTCGAAACCGTTCTGACGCAGCGCGATCGCAGCCTGTGCGCCACCGTGACCTGCACCGACGATGACGACGTCCGCATGCTCAGTTGCTGTACTACCGGCCATCCGATTCCCTCCCGCTTCTTTCGGGTCCGTTTGGCGAAAAGCGACGCTAGGTCAAGCGCCGCTCACAACTCGACGATCAGTTTGGCCAGTCGCTCCACCTCGGCGCGATCGTGGCTGACGTAGAGGATCGGCAGGCGCACCTCGTCGCGCAACCGCTCGATCACCAGCAGCACTTCCTCGCGGCGCGCGCGGTCTAGCGCGGCCAGCGGTTCGTCCATCAGCAGGAAACGAGGGCCAGACAGTAGCGCGCGACCGATCGCAACACGCTGCGCTTCGCCGCCCGAAAGCGTGCGCGGCCAGCGATCGAGCAGGTGTGCAATGCCGAGGAAGTCGGACGTGTCTTCAAGTGTCATCAGCCCGGACCCACCGGCGCGCGGCGCGCCATAGCCGAGATTTTCACGTACCCGCATGTGCGGGAACAAGCGCCCATCCTGAAACACATAGCCTGCGTGGCGTGCCTGTGGCGGGAGATCGGTGTCGGTGGCTGCATCGAACAGCACTTCACCACCGACTTCGATCCGGCCCGCATCGGGGCGGAGCAGCCCGGCAACCATGTTGAGCACCGAAGTCTTGCCCGCACCCGATGGTCCGAACAGCGCGGTCAAGCCGCCGTCCGATGTAAACCGTGTGGCAATCGTGGTGTCGCCCAAGCGGCGCTCGACGCGGACATCAAAGGACATGGCCGCCCCTTCCGCCGCGCCGTGCCAGCACCTCGGACACGATCAGCGCGCCCAGCGACAGCACAACCGAAACCAACGCCAACTGCACGACCGCGCCCTCCCCGCCGGGAACCTGAAGCGCACTGTAGATCGCCAGCGGCAACGTTTGCGTTTCGCCTGGGATGTTCGAAACGAACGTGATCGTCGCGCCGAACTCACCCAGCGAACGTGCGAAGCCGAGCACCGCGCCAGCAACCACGCCCGGCAGCGCCAGCGGCAGCGTAATGGTTCGAAACGTGCGCCAGTGCGATGCGCCCAGCGTCGTCGCGGCCTGTTCCAACCTCGGATCGACCGCCTCGATCGACAGCCGCATCGCGCGGACCATCAGCGGCAGCGCCATCACCGCCGCCGCCAGCGCCGCGCCGGTCCAGCGGAACATCAGGCTGAGGCCCAGCCAGCGTTCGAGCCACAATCCGGCGGTCCCTTGCGGGCCGAACGCGATCAGTAGCAGCCAACCGGTCACAACGGGCGGCAGGACCAGCGGCAAGTGTACCAGCGCATCGAGCACGACCTTGCCCGGAAAGCGCCAGCGCGCCAGCACCCACGCCAACGCGAACGACAGTGGCAGGCAGGCCGCCACGGCCACGCCGCTGACCTTGAGCGAGAGCACGACGATGGCGCACTGTTCGGGCGACAGCGCCATTCAGCGTGTTCCGAAACCGCGCCGTGCAAGGATAGCGCGACCCTCACGCGAGATCAGGAAGCGGCGGAAAGCCTCGGCCTCGCGGTTGGTCGACGCCTTGAGCAGCGCGACGGGATAGGTGATCGGCGGATGGCTGCTGGCAGGAAACACGCCGACGACGCGCACTTTGGCCGATGCCTTAGCGTCGGTGGCGTAGACGATTCCCAATGGCGCAGCACCGCGTTCGACCAGTGCCAGCGCCGCGCGCACGTTCTCGGCAGGTGCCATCCGCGCAGCCACGCCCGGCCACACGCCGAGCCGTTCCAGCGCGACCTTGCCATAGCGTCCCGCAGGCACGCTGGCAGGATCGGCCATCGCCAGCCGCCCGTTGCCCAGCGCGCGGGCAAGCGCAAAACGCGGTGCTATGCGCAAGTTCGCCCGTGCCCCCACTGGTGCGACCAACACCAGCCGGTTTTCGGTCAGCCGCGCCCGCGTGCCTGCGCGCAGAAGCTTGCGGCTCTGCAGGTAATCCATCCACTCCTCATCAGCCGACACGAACAGGTCTGCCCGCGCACCGGCCTCGACCTGACGCGCCAGCGCCGACGAAGCCGCAAAGGACAGCACCGGGCGCGGATGCCTGAGCGCCGCCCAGCGGATGGCGGCATCGGTCAGCGCCTCCTGCATGCTCGCCGCTGCCAGCACCAGCGGCCCGCGTTCCTGTGCGATGGCGGGTGACGCGCCGAGCAGCGCGCAGGCAATCGCAATCAGGAACTTGCGAAACAATGGCTGCATGAGGGCTCCGGACCGCTTGCTATATCCGGCCGTATATAGACACTGTTCGTGCGAACCAACCCCTGCCGATCAGCGCCCCAGCAAGGTCCGCGCCTGACTTGCCACTTGCGCCAGCATCGCCGGACCCACCGCTGGTGCCGCCTGCGCACGGGCCACGAGGCTACGGAACTGGCGTACTGCCGCAGAGTTCGCATCCAGCCACGTCTTGGCGAAAGCATCGGGGGCCTTGCCCTGCGAACGCGCAAGAAAATCGAGTCGCATCTGCTGGAAGTCGCGTGCCAGCCCCGCCACAAGCAGGCGCTCCCACGGGTCGGACGGGTTCATCCGCCGCGCCGCCTGCTGCGCCCAGTCGAGCCCGAGCGCCGCACCCAGATCGGCGAATGCCCCGGTCAGCGCGCCCGCATCGACGTTCAGCTCGCCCGCAAGGTGAGCCAGTCCGATCGCACCATCCATGTCATAGAGGTGGACGAGCCGCGCCGAGATGTCCGGCGGAGTCCCTGCCGTCGCCAGCTCCTGCGCCATGCTTCGCGCCTGCGCCTGCGCCTCGCCACGCAGCAATTGCGCTGCGGTGTGCGAGAGCAGCGCGACGCCGCCGAACAGGTCCTCGATCAGCGCATCGGGCTGCATGGTTCCGTGCCCGGCGCGCAGGACGTCAGCGACATGCCCCCGCAGGCCCTGCGCAATGCGCTCGAACAGCGACAGGCGCAGCGCCTCGGGCATAGCGGCATTGTCGAGCAGGTCCCACGTCGCGCGCAGATCGAGCAGCCTTTCGGCCGCGACGAACGCCGCGGCCACTTGCGGCAGGCCGACGCCCTCTTCCTCGCACAGCTCGAACGGATGGACCGGGCCCATGCGGTTGATGATGCGGTTGGCGAGCTTGGTCGCGATGATCTCGCGGCGCAGGCGATGGTGGGTGATCTCGGTTTCGAAGGCCTCGTGCATCTGCGGCGGGAACGCCGCGATCAGCTCCTCCTCAAGCACCGGATCATCGACGACCGGGCTTTCCTCTAGCTCGCGTTGCAACACCAGCTTGCTGCTGGACAGCAGCACCGCGAGTTCGGGACGGGTCAGGCCGTGTTCGGACGCCGCGCGGCGTGCCAGATCCTCGGCGCTGGCGAGTCCCTCGGTCTTGCGGTCGAGATCGCCACCTTCCTCGAGCACATCGATCAGCCGCGACCATGCGGGCATGGCGGTTGCTCCGCCGCGCTCAGCGATGGACAAGGCCAGCGCCTGCAGGCGGTTGTCCTCGAGCACCAGGTGCGCAACGTCATCGGTCATCGACACCAGCAGTTCGACGCGCGCGTCTTCGGTCAGCTTGTCGGCACGCTTTGCTGCGGCCAGCGCGATCTTGATGTTGACCTCGTTGTCCGAACAATCGACGCCTGCCGAATTGTCGATGAAGTCGGTGTTGATGCGCCCGCCGTGCAGCGAAAATTCGATGCGCGCCGCCTGCGTCGTGCCCAGATTCGCCCCTTCGCCGATCACCCTGACGCGCAGTTCGTCTGCCGAAACGCGCAAGCTGTCGTTGGCCGGATCGCCGACTTCGACATTGTTCTGCTGGCTCGCCTTCACATAAGTGCCGATGCCGCCGAACCACAACAGGTCGACCTGCGCCCGCAGGATCGCCGAGATCAGCGATTCAGGGTCGAGTTCTGTGACCGCAAGCCCGAGCATCGCCTGGACCTGCGCCGACAGCGGTATCGACTTCATCGCGCGCGGGAACACGCCTCCGCCTTCGGAGATCAGCGCCTTGTCGTAATCGTCCCAGCTGGAACGCGGCAGCGCGAACATCCGCGCGCGCTCTTCCCAGCTTTTGGCCGGATCGGGATCGGGATCGAGGAAGATATGGCGGTGATCGAATGCCGCGACGACCTTGAGCGCCTTGGACAGCAACATGCCATTGCCGAACACGTCGCCCGACATATCGCCACAACCCGCCACGCGCACCGATTCGGTCTGCACGTCGATGCCGAGTTCGAGGAAATGACGGCGTACCGACAGCCATGCACCCTTGGCGGTGATGCCCATCGCCTTGTGGTCGTAACCCTTCGATCCGCCACTGGCGAATGCGTCATCGAGCCAGAAGTCCTTCGATTCGGCGATGGCGTTGGCAACGTCCGAGAATGTCGCGGTGCCCTTGTCGGCAGCGACCACGAAATACGGGTCCTCGCCATCGCGGATCACAACGTCCGCGGGGTGCACGACCTTGCCTTCAACAATGTTGTCGGTCAGCGACAGCAGCGTGCGGATGAACACCTGGTAGCTGGCCTTGCCCTCGGCCAGCCAGCCGTCGCGATCCTTGGCCGGATCGGGCAGCTGCTTGGGATAGAACCCGCCCTTGGCCCCGGTCGGCACGATCACCGCGTTCTTGACACGCTGGGCCTTCATCAGGCCGAGCACTTCGGTACGGAAGTCGTCGCGGCGGTCCGACCAGCGCAGGCCTCCGCGCGCTACCGGCCCGGCCCGCAGGTGGATACCCTCCACGCGGGGGCTGTAAACGAAGATCTCGCGCCAGGGCAGCGGCTTGGGCAGACCGGGCACGAGCGACGAATCGATCTTGAACGCCATCGCCTCGGCAGCGGCAGGCGCGAAGGCGTTGGTGCGCAGGATGGCCCCCACCAGCGCGCGGAACTGGCGCAACAGGCGATCGTCGTTGATCGCGGCCACGCCTGCCAACCCAGTGCGGATAGCCTCGTCAGCCTTGCCAAATGCTGCCTCGCGGTCGCCATCGAACGCAGGGTCGTGGCGTGCGACGAAGGCCTCGATCAACCCGCGCGTCACGGCCGGCGCGTTCTTCAGCGCCTCGACCACGGTCGAAATGCCGAAGGTCAGCCCCGCCTGACGCAAGTAGCGATAGAACGCGCGCAGCCAATTGGCCTCGATGGCACTGAGCCCCGTTGCCACGATCAGGCGGTTGAACGCATCGTCCTCGGCCAGCCCGTTGAGCACGGCCGCCAGCGATTCGTCGACCGCTGCGGCGCGGCCGAGGAGGTCTTCGATGCTCGTGTCTGCCGGATGTGCCACCAGGAAATCGTGGACGAAACCCAGCCGACCGCCATCAAGCGGAGTCGGCACTTCCTCCAGGACGCGGAAGCCGAAGTTTTCGAGCACCGGAACCGCATCCGACAGCACGATCGCGCCCTCGCGCTGGTAGAGCTTGAGGCGGATGGCGGCCTCGCCCTTGTGCCGATGGAGGCGCGCGGCGCGGCGTGGTGCCTTGCTGCCCGACAGCGTGCGCAACACGCGAATGTCGCGCGCAGCCTCGGCCGCACCTTCGGTGTTGCGGTAGGACAACGGGAATGCATCGGCATAGCGCGCCGCGATAGCCGCTGCACGCGAAGGCTCTTCGGTCTTGCCGAGTTCCGTCTCGACCGCGCCAGCCCAACCCCGCACCATCGCTTGAAGTTGCGCGTCGAGCGCTGCCTCATCGGCTCGCGATGCCTGATCGCGCACGTCGAGCACGAAGCGCAGCATCGCCAGCGTGCTGCCCTCGACCTGCAGCGACCAATCGAGCACCTGCGCACCCGCGCCGGATTCGAGCATGTGCTGGATGGCGAGGCGCAAGTCGGTGGACAGCGCATCGCGTGGCAACCACACGAACGCGAACAGATGCCGCGCAAGAGGGGCTTGCACCAGTGCCAAGCGCGGACGCGGGCGATCGACCAGGCTCATCATCGCGGTGGCGACGCGTTCGAGGTCATGATCGGCAAAACTTGCGAGCAGATCATGCGGCAGCGCGGTCATGGCATGGACCAGCGCCTTGCCGGCATGACCGTTGGGTGCAAAACCAAGCTTGCCCATCAACGTGGCAAGCTGGCTGCGCAACCGGGGAATGCGGTCGGGCGCGGCGGCCAGCGCGGCGCTGGTCCAGACCCCCGCGTGGACCGACAACGCGGCGACCTTGCCGCCTTCGAAACGCGGCACGATGAACAGGTCGAGCGGCACGCGGCGGTGGACGTTGGCGATACGGTTGGCTTTGACGATCAGCGGCACGCGGCCCTGCCCGTCATTGCCGGCTTCCTCGAACCAGCGAAACGCACGGTCGAACGAGGCAGCGGCCAGCAGCGTTTCGGCGCTGGCGCGGCAGATACCGAACGCACTCTCCTGTCGGCCATCGCGATGGCGCGTGACCGAACCGAGCTGGGTCAACATGCCGTCGGCAAGCCAGCGCAGCAGCGCGGCGCCCTCGGGATCGGCGATGTTGGCGGCATCGTTGCGCATCGCTGCCTGCATCGCGGGCCAATCGGCAACTGCGGCACGCACATCGCCGAGCGTTTCTTCAAGCGCTGCCTGAAGTGCACGGCGTTGGCGTGCATCGGCGCGTTCGGTTTCAAGGTAGACGATGGATTCGCGGCGTTCACCCGCAGCGTCGCCGTCAGGAAAGTCGGTAAGGTTGCCAGCGCCATCGCGCCGCACGGCCACCACGGGATGGACCAGGCGGTCGATGGCCAAGCCCTGCGCAGTGATCGCCGAAGCGATCGAATCGACCAGGAACGGCATATCGTCATTGATCACGGCGATACGCAGGTGGCGCGTTTCTCTCTCCGATCCACTGACGCTTTCGATGCAGATGGCCGGCTCGCCACCAGTGCGAACAGACGCAGCCGACGTCACGAACCGGGCGGCCTCGGTCACCCGGGCTCCATCGAAATCGCGGGCTTCCTCGGGCAGAAGCGCCGCAGTGAAGCGCCCAGTCAGCGCTTCTACGAGTTGGTCTGAGGGCGCTGCCGAGGTATCCTGCGGACTGGCGGTTTCGGCCTTGGACTGTGGTGCGGACGTGGTCGCCATGCGAGTTTCCCGACTCTGCGACGAGAGAATAGTGTCTCTCGTTTGTAATTATATGACACACTCTTGTATCATTTTTACGTATGCTAATCCAGTCGTCCCAAACGAACAAGTCCGGTTGAATGGCGCGAACGGGTTAACTCGCGGTTGTAAACGCCGAAGTTGCGCGGTTGTGCCGGATCAGGCGTCAACCGGTCCCTTGGCGGCTTCCATCGCCAGCCGCAGCGACAGCAGCCGGGCGTCCTGATCGAAGATCGAGGCCGAAACGACGAGTTCGTCCGCCCCGGTACGCTCTTGAAATGCCGCGAGTTCCTTGCGCACCGTAGCGACGCTGCCGGTCGCGCTGACCTGGCGCACATGCTCGATCATGGCGCGCGCCTGGGGCGGCAGACTATCGCGATAGCCGGGCACGGGGGGTTTCAGCTTGCCCGGATTGCCCGTCCGCAACGCAACGAACGACTGCTCCATCGAAGAGGCGAGCAGTTGCGCTTCCTCATCGGTTTCAGCCGCCACGACGTTGATCGCAGCAGCGCAATAGGGCGCAGCCAAGGTCTCGGACGGCTCGAACCGGTCGCGGTACATCTTCAGCGCGGCGTCGAGGTGATCGGGCGCAAAATGCGAGGCGAAAGCGTAAGGCAGCCCGAGCATCCCTGCCAGTTGTGCGCCGAACAAACTCGACCCAAGAATCCATATCTGCGGGCGGTCACCCTTGCCCGGCGTCGCCTGCAGCGGCACGCGCGGATCGCCCGCAAACTGTGCCTGCAGCTCAACCACGTCCTGCGGGAAGTTTTCAGCCGCGCGGTTGGTGTCCTTGCGCAAGGCCTGCACGATGCGCTGGTCCGCGCCCGGTGCGCGACCGAGCCCAAGGTCGATCCGGCCCGGAAACAGCGCATCCAGCGTGCCGAACTGCTCGGCGATTACCAGCGGACTGTGGTTGGGCAGCATGATGCCGCCCGACCCGATGCGGATGGTCGATGTCGCATGGCCGATATGCGCCAGCGCAACCGAGACGGCGGCACTGGCGATGCCCTCCATGCCGTGATGCTCGGCCACCCAATAGCGCTGGTAGCCGCATTCCTCGGCAACTTTTGCGGCGGCAGCGGCATTGTCGAGCGCTTCGCGGATCGTTCCGCCCTCGACCACGCTGACCAGATCGAGAACGGTGAGTTTCATGGGGTTGGCTGTTCCTTGGGAGGCGTTGCACCCGATGTGGGGGCGGAGCCCAACTGTTCAAGGTAGCCCGTCGCAACCTTTCCCGCCTCGCCGTCCTTGTCCGCCGCCACGACCGACTCCCACGACTTGCGCGCTGCCGCCTCACGCCCGTCGAGCATGGCGATCACGCCTGCCTCAAGCCCGACCCTCGGATCGCGCGGAGCATACTTCGCGGCGATTTCGATATCGCGCTGCGCCCGCGGCAGATCGTCAAGCCGGCGCGCAAGCGTGGCCGACAGCAGCCATCCTTCGGGATCCTCGGGCGCGAGCCGGTGAACTTCGTCGAGTGCCCCGCCAGCCTCCGCCTGACGCCCCAGCGCGACCAGCGCGCGCGAACGATCGGCCTGGATCGCGCCCAGCGCAGCATTGTCGGCATAGCCCTTTACCGCCAGTGCACGGTCGAACCATTCGAGCGCCGCTTGCGGCTTGCCACCCGCCAGCGCCGCATTTCCGGCCATCGCCATCAGCGGCACGGCAGCGACCTCCTGTGGTGCAGGGATGCCCGACACCGCCTTGGAAAACGCCTCCTCCGCCGCGCCGAATTCGCCATTGTTCGAAAGGATCAGCCCGAGGCATTGGTTCGCACGCACATTGCGCCCGGCATCGCTGCTTTCACCGAGCCACGCCTGCGCGTCGGCGAGTGCACCTTGCGGATCGCGTGCCGCCTTGGCGATGCACGTGGTGAGGCGATCCTGATCGGGCAGGTCGGGGCGCTGCATCCCGGCCTCGGCCTCGACATCGTCCTGCTTGCGGCGACGCGGGATCGGCAGCGGCGAAACCTGCCGGGTCGAAGGGAAAGGCCCGACCTGCATCAGCTGCGCTTCTTGCGCCATTTCGACGGCATAAAGCGGCGCGGGCAGGTCGATCATCGGTATGTCTTTCAAAGGTGGTCCAGCTCGCGCAGCAGCAGCGCGATATCGCTTTCCCGCGACAGCCGGTGGTCGCCGTCCTTGATCAGATGCACCTGCACATCGGCTGAACGCAGCGCGGCTGCAAGACGGAGCGATATCTCCCACGGCACGTCGCGATCATCCTGCCCGTGAAGGAGCCGCACCGGGCCATCGAAAGCAACGCCGGACTTGAGCCGCTTGTTGCGCTCGCCGTCGGACCAGAACAAGGCGTGGGTCGGCGTCGGATCGGAACCGTATGGATTGTCCTCGAAGATCGTGCGCCCCCCCGCCAGTTCGATCCGCTGCGATTGCGACAGACCCCATTCGGTGAAGTCGGGCGCGGGGGCGATGCCGACCAGCGCCGTCGCCCGTTCGTCCAGTATTTCGGCCACCAGCAGCATCAGCCAGCCGCCCATGCTCGATCCGATGATCTGGACTGACTCCAGCCCGAGGTGGTCGACCAGCGCCACCACTTCGTCGCGCCATTTCGACAGGCTGCCGTCCCTAAATTCACCATCGCTTTGCCCGCAACCGGTATAGTCGAGTAACAGGCAGGCGCGGCCCGAATCCTGCGCCCAGGCCCAGACCGCCTGCGCCTTGCTCCCGGACATGTCGGACATGTAGCCCGGCAGAAACACCACTGCGGGAAGGTCGCCCGGCAGGAAACGGTAAGCCATCGACTGGCCCGTCGGCAGGGCAAAGCGGGAAAAATCGGTCATGCCCCGTCATGGCCCGCGCCACGGCCGGGGGCAAGATCAGTTGAGGGGAAGCGTGAGCGTGACGCGCGGGCTTGTCTGCAGCGAGGGTGTACCGACACGCTCGGCCTTGTGCGGCTTGCTTGCCGACATCGATGCGGCGGTGATCCCAACGGCAATCGCCAGCCACATCCCGAAGTTGCGCTTGTTCTTGCATGGCATGGTCATTCTCCTCTTTCGAAAATTTCTTCGATCGGCAGTTCGAACAGGTCCGCGATGCGGAAGGCGAGCGGCAGCGAGGGATCGTACTTGCCCGTCTCGATCGCGTTGACCGACTGGCGGCTGACCTCGAGCTTCTCGGCAAGATCGGCCTGGCTCCAGTTGCGCATCGCGCGCAGGACCTTGAGGCGGTTCTTCACGAGCAACCTCCATCACCCAGTGTCAGGCGATTGTAGAGTGCGCCAAGGCCAAGCCCGGCAAACCAGAAGAACGCCGCGCCGAACCCGCCGTCACCGGCAGCGATCAGATCGAAGTTTTGCAGCCATTCGCGGATCGTGGTCACGAACAGCGCAAAGCCGGTGGCGAAGAGGCACTGGCGCACCATCAGCATGCGCAAGTACTCGTCGGTCTGTTCGACCAGCAGCCGCATCACCGCCCAGAACACGCCGATGATTGGCAGCGCGGGCAGCAGTGCCAGGACGTAAGCGAAAGAGCCTTCCGCCATGCCACGCTTGAACATCCATTTGGCCAGGATGAGAAACAGCACGTAAGCGGTCATCAGCACGAACAGGCGGATTGTGTAACGCCGTACGGCTGGGTTGGTAATTTTAGCGGGCATTGGTCAAGCCTCCTTGATCTGATGACAAGGTTACTTGACCATACGACCCTCAATGTCAAGCGTCATTGTCATAGTGTCGCCGTTGCTTGACGCGCCATCGGGCATGACAGGCGAAGGCTGCCCGCATTTGCGGGATCAATTTCCCGGCCTGCCGCCCTTTCGGTGACGGCCCTCCTGTGGCAAGGCGCTCAGCATTATCGTCAGAGAGAACCCCATGTCCGAGTTGCTGAAGATCACCCTGCCCGACGGTTCCGTGCGTGAAGTCGCGCCCGGTACTACTCCGGCAGACATTGCCGCCGCGATCGGCCCGGGCCTTGCCAAGGCGGCGCTGGCCGCGCGGATCGACGGCGAACTGGTCGATCTTTCGCGCGCCTTCACCGGCGACGCGCAACTGGCGCTCGTAACGTCAAAGGACGAGGCCGACGCGCTCGAACTTGCGCGGCACGACTTTGCGCACATTCTCGCCGAGGCGGTCCAGGCGCTGTTTCCGGGCACGCAGATCACCTTCGGCCCCAGCACCGACGACGGCTTCTACTACGACTTCGCGCCCAAGGACCGCCCGTTCACCGACGACGATCTGCCAGCGATCGAGGCCGAGATGCGCAAGATCATCGCCGCCAACAAGCCGCTGCGCCGCGAGGAATGGAGCCGCGAGCAGCTGATCAGCCGCTGGAAGCAGCAAGGCGAAAGCTTCAAGGCCGAATGGGCTGCGGAACTTCCGGGCGACGAGCCACTGACCGTCTACTGGTCGGGAGAGGACTGGCTCGACATGTGCCGCGGGCCGCACTTACCCTCCACCGGCAAGCTCGACCCCAACGCCTTCAAACTGACCCGCGTATCGGGCGCGTACTGGCGTGGCGATCAGAACAACGCGATGCTCAGCCGCGTCTACGGCACCGGCTGGCTCAACAAGAAGCAGCTCGACGCGCACCTGACGCGGCTGGAAGAAGCTGCCAAGCGCGACCATCGCAAGCTGGGCAACGAGATGGATCTGTTCCACCTCCAGGCCGAAGCGCACGGCAGCGTATTCTGGCACCCCAAGGGCTACCTGATCTGGCGCGAGCTGGAAGCCTACATGCGCCGCGCGATCGATGGTGCAGGCTATCGCGAGGTCAAGACCCCGCAGGTCATGGACGCACGCCAGTGGGAGCAGTCGGGCCACTGGGGCAAGTACCGCGAGAACATGTTCGTCATCCCCGACGAAGTGCCCAACGTCGATGACGAAGGCCCTGTGATCTCGGGCGAGGCCGACTGGATGGCCCTCAAGCCGATGAACTGCCCGGCGCATGTGCTGATCTTCCGGCAGGGCCTCAAGTCCTACCGTGACCTGCCCTTGCGCCTCTATGAAAACGGCTGCTGCCACCGCAACGAACCGCACGGCGCGCTCCACGGGCTGATGCGCGTACGCCAGTTCACGCAGGACGATGCGCATATCTTCTGCCGCGAAGACCAGATCGTCGACGAAGTGCAGGCGTTCTGCGAACTCGCTGACCGGATCTATCGCGACTTCGGCTTCACCTACTCGATCAAGCTGGCGCTGCGCCCCGAAAAGCGCTTCGGCACCGAGGAGATGTGGGACAAGGCCGAAAGCGAGTTGCGCGCCGCCGTTGTCCGCGCAGGCCTTGCGACCGAGCAATACGGCTGGGAAGAGCTACCCGGCGAAGGCGCGTTCTATGCGCCCAAGCTCGAATGGCACCTGACCGACGCGATCGGCCGCACCTGGCAGGTCGGCACGATCCAGTCGGACCGCGTCCTGCCCGACCGCCTCGACGCAGGCTATGTCGGCGAGGACGGCGAGAAGCACCGCCCGGTCATGCTCCACCGCGCGATCTTCGGCAGCTACGAACGCTTCATCGGCATCCTGATCGAGCACTTCGCCGGACGCCTGCCAGTGTGGCTCGCCCCGGTGCAGGCCGTCGTTGCCACGATCGTTTCGGACGCTGACGATTATGCCAGGGACGCTGTGGTCAAGCTCAAGGCCGCGGGCATTCGCACCGAGGCCGACCTGCGCAACGAGAAGATCAACTACAAGGTACGCGAACACTCGCTGCAGAAGGTCCCGTACCTGCTGGTGGTCGGCAAGCGGGAGGCCGAAGAAGGCACCGTCGCGATCCGCATCCTGGGCGAACAGCATCAGAAGGTCATGCCGCTGGACGAGGCTATTGCAATGCTGAAAGGCGAGGCACTGGCGCCGGATTTGCGGACCTGATCCCCTGAAGCAGCCCCAATCCCCGTTCGTGGGGGGGGGGGGGGGGGGGCCCCCCCCCCCCCCCCCCCCCGGGGGGGGGGGGCGGGGCCCCCCCCCACAGCCAAAAGACACGACCAAACCCCCCCCACCGGCCGG
>NZ_JACICY010000002.1:0-260542 GCF_014196055.1 Novosphingobium hassiacum | reverse complement strand
CGGTGTACCGGCGCCGCCGGGCCGCCTGATTGGGGCACCCCCCCCCGGCCCCCCCCCCCACCCCCCGTTGGGGGCCCGCTACCCCCACACCCCGCAGCACCACGCTCAGGTGTCTCGACTTCGCTCGACACGAACGGATTAGGGTCTTCTTGCTCGACCTACCCATCCTCTCGCTCGGCCTGTGTGCGCTGGCCGCATTCATCGCAGCCTTCGTGCGCGGGCTTGCTGGCTTCGGCATGGCCATCCTGCTCGTGCCCTTGCTCGGCCTCGTCATCCCGCCGGCCGAGGGCGTGGTCGTCTCCAACATGCTCGCCCTGCTCATTGGCCTTGTCGGCGCGCGCAAGGTGTGGCGCGTGGGCGAGAAGAGCGCCGGTGTGATCGGCGGCCTTGCCATGCTGCTGACGCCCGTCGGTCTCATCGCCCTGTTCGCCACGCCACCCGGCATCGCCCGCGTGATCATCGCACTGGTCGCGATAGGCGCGTTCCTTCTCATCCTGCTTCCCACCAAACCCGGACACGCGCCCGGCCCGATCGAGACCGGCCTGACCGGAGCGGCATCGGGCCTGCTGACGGGTTTTGCCGGAATGCCCGGTCCCCCGGTCGTGCCCTACTACTTGCGCCGCCCGATCCCGCGCGAAGTTGCGCGCGCCTCGATGCTCACCGTGTTCCTGCTCACATCGCTCGCCAGCACGGTTGCTGCACTTGCGCTGGGCCTGGCCACATGGCGCGATGCCCTGTTCGCACTGCTGCTGTTCGTGCCGGTGATCGTCGGCAATCACCTTGGCGCCATGGCCTTCGGCAAGGTCAGCGATCCTGCGTGGCGCGGATTCGTCGGCTTCCTCCTGCTGGTCTCCGGACTGATGGCGCTTGCCCGACTGCTGGCCTGATAACCGCAAATTAAGCGGTTTCGCGTAGATCGTCCCGGCAAGAACGCCCGAGGATTTTGAACCGATGACCCTGCACTTCCGCGCACTCGCCGCGCAAACTGCTGAAGACAGTGCCATTTCTGCGAACGAGATCCTCGCGCTGCGCCGCGCCGCATGGCCAGACGGCAAGATCGATCCGGAAGAAGCCGAAGCGATCTTTATCCTGAACGACCAGATCGCTGAACCGACCGCCGAATGGAGCGACTTCTTCATCGAGGCGCTCGTCGAATTCGTCGTCAACACCACCGAGCCGCGCGGTTACGTCAGCGATGACAACGCCCGCTGGCTGATCGAGCGCGTGAGGCACAACGGACGGGTCGAAAGCCTGACCGAACTGGAACTGCTCGTCCGCATCCTCGAAAAGGCGCAAGCCACGCCCGAAAGCCTGCGCACGTTCGTGCTAGACCAACTCGAACGCGCGGTGCTGACCGGCGAAGGCCCGACCCGCGATGGCGGCGAACTGGCCGCCGGACGCATCACCTCGGCAGAATGCGCGCTGATCCGCCGCACCATCTTTGCTTCGGGCGGCGATCGCCCCGCAGCAGTCAGCCGCGCCGAGGCCGAGATGCTGTTCCGCTTGAAGGACGCGACGCTCGATGCCGACAACGCCTCCGAATGGGAGCGGCTGTTCGTGCAGGGCGTCGGCAACTACCTGCAAGGCTGGCAGGGCGCAAAGGGCCTGTCTCGCGACCGCGCGGCCGAACTCGAAGCGTTCATGGACGACCGTTCGTCCAATCTGGGCCGCTTCTTCCGGCGCATGGCTACGACCAACGTCAATGGACTCGCGCAGGCGGCGCGTGATGTCGGCTTTGGCAAGCGCCAGCCGTCGCGCGACCCGTCAGCCGAAGCCGCGCAGGATCACGCCGTCACCGATACCGAAAAGCTGTGGCTCGACGCGCGCATCGACGCCAACGACAAGGTCGACGCCCTCGACGAGGCGCTGCTGCGCTTCCTCGAACAGGCCTAGACGGTAAAGCTCTCGCCGCAGCCGCAGCTGCCCTTGGCATTGGGGTTTGCGAAAACGAACCCGGCGGTGAAATCGTCTTCCTGCCAGTCCATCGTGCTGCCGATCAGGTAGAGCACCGATGCGCTGTCGATGAAGAACAGCCCGCCCGGCGTCTCGATCTTCTCGTCGATCGGGTTCGCCTCGGTCACATAATCGACCGAATACGCCAGCCCCGAACAACCCCGACGCGGCGTCGACAGCTTGACGCCGATCGCATCGGCAGGTGCCTCGCCCATCAGCTTGGCGATACGCGCCTCGGCACTGGCTGTCAGGATGACGGCGGCGGGGAGCGGACGGCGGACTTTGGTAGCGACTTCGGTCATCACGCAATCTCCCCCCTCCCGCTTGCGGGAGGGGACGGGGGTGGGCCTTTAGTAGATAGGGATGCGCCGGACCCATGCCCACCCCCAACCCCTCCCGCGTGCGGGAGAGGGGTATTACAACATGCCCAGTTCAAGCTTGGCGTCGTCGCTCATCTTCTGCGGGTCCCACGGTGGGTCCCAGACGAGATTGACCTCGGCATCGCGCACGCCCGGCACCGCGCTGACGCGCAGTTCCACTTCGGCGGGCATCGATTCGGCGACCGGACAGTGCGGCGTGGTCAGCGTCATCGTCACCACGACATGCGCCTCGTCCGCCACTTCGACGCCATAGATCAGCCCGAGATCGTAGATGTTGACCGGGATTTCCGGGTCGAAAATCTCCTTCAGCGCGGAAACTACGCCCTCGTAGATGTCGCCACCCGGCTCACCCGTGCCAACGCCTTGTGGCTTCTCGGCCAGAAAACCTTCAAGATAGTCGCGCTTGCGCTCCAGCTTCTCCGCCGGAGTTTCCACAGGCTCAGGGATATCGTCGACACGCGCGCGACGCGGTGCGTCGACCGCTGCGACCTCTTCGACTGCGAATTGGGGATCGTTTTCACTCATCCGAAGATCCTCTTGGTCCTCTCGATGCCACGCACCAGCGCGGCGATATCGCTTTCGTCATTGTAGATACCGAAGCTCGCCCGCGCGGTGGCAGGCACGCCGAGATGCTCCATCAGCGGCTGCGCGCAATGGTGCCCGGCACGGATCGCCACACCCTCCTCGTCGAGGATCGTGCCAAGGTCGTGCGGATGCACGCCCTCCATCGCGAAACTGACGATCCCGGCGCTGTCCTCCGGCCCGAACAGACGCACCGAATTGGTCGTGCGCAAAGCATCGCGCGCCTTGGCGACTAGCGCGGACTCATGCGCATGGATCGCGTTCAGACCGATGCCGGCTACGAAGTCCACCGCCGCGCCAAATGCGATCGCCTCGACAATCGCAGGCGTGCCAGCTTCGAATCGCTGCGGTGCAGGCGCGAAAGTGGTCGTCCCGAAGGTCACCCGGTCGATCATCGCGCCACCGCCCTGCCACGGCGGCATCGCATCGAGGATATCAGCCCGCGCCCACAGTGCGCCGATGCCGGTCGGGCCGTAGAGCTTGTGCGCTGAAAAGACGTAGAAATCGCAATCGAGCGCTTTCACGTCCACGGAGACGCGCGGCACGGCCTGACAGCCATCGAGCAGGATCAATGCGCCCACCCCATGCGCCAGCGCCACGGCGCGTTCCGCGTCGAGCAGCGAGCCGAGTACATTCGAGATATGCGCAAAGGCCACCAGCTTGTGCGCAGGCGTCAGCATGCGTTCGGCGGCGTCGAGATCGATCCGGCCGTCGTCGGTCAACGGGCAGATGTCGATCTCCACGCCCGTCCGGTCGCGCAACATCTGCCATGGTACGATATTGGCGTGATGCTCAAGCTGCGACAGCAGGATGCGATCACCAGCCTTGAGATTCTGCACACCCCAAGTCTGCGCAATCAGGTTGATCGCCTCGGTCGCGCCGCGCGTGAACACGACCTCGCCCTCTTGCCCGCCGATTAGCCCCGCCACCTTGCGCCGCGCCGCCTCGTAAGCCAGCGTCATATTGGCCGAGCGCGCATAGACCCCGCGATGCACCGTCGCGTAATCCGCGCCCATCGCACGCGCCATCGCGTCGATCACGACTTGCGGCTTCTGCGCGGTGGCGGCGGTATCGAGGTAGTGCCAGCGGCTGCCGTCGGCGTTGACGAGGCCGGGCCATTGGACGTTAAATGAGTCCCGCGCCCCCGCGGAGGCGGGGGCCTCAGGAGACGAAGCACTTCCGGGCACGAGGCCCCCGCCTTCGCGGGGGAGCAACGAGGTTTGTTCGTTCACAACACCGCCTCCAGCGCCGCCAGAGCAGCCTGTGTCAGCGCCTCTTCATCGGCAGCCCCGACAAACGCCTCGGCAATGAAGGCCTGCAGCATCAGCTTCTTGGCCGCGGCAGGCGGAAGCCCGCGCTGCGCCAGGTAGAACAGTCCCTGCGGGTCCAGCTCACCCACCGCGCAGCCGTGCGCGCACTTCACATCGTCGGCATAGATTTCCAGCTCGGGCCGCGCATTGGCCGTCGCCGTGCGGTCCAGCAGCATCGCCCGGATCGACTGCGATCCGTCCGTTCCAATCGCCCCACGCGCCACGGCCACGCGGCCAAGGTACGTGCCCGTGGCATGGCCCGCCAGTACCGAGCGCACGACTTGGGTCGAGACCGCGTCAGGCTCGGCATGACGGACTTCGGTCACGACTTCCACGGTCTGGTCTCCACCCGCGATCTGCGCCGCGCCCAGATGGAACCGCGATCTTTTACCCAACCGCACCTCGACCGCAATCCGGCCATAGGCAGACCCGGCATTGAGCAGATGCAAGTCAAACGACGCGCCGTCTTCCAGCACGATCGACAAATCGCGCGCATCGGCCGCCGCGCCATCGAGCACCAGCGCCAGCGAATCGCTCTGTCCCGCAGCAACGCGGATTTCCTGCATCGCCACCGGCCACAGCGTTTCGAGCGAGGCTATATCCGCATAGCGGAACGCCTCGTCCCTGCGCGTGGGAAGGGTCAGCAGATCGCTCACGCCGCCACCGCCTCGTAGCCCTGCTCTTCCAGCTCCAGCGCCAGTTCGGCCCCGCCGGTTCGCACGATGCGGCCACCGGCCAGCACGTGCACGAAGTCGGGCTTCACGTAATCGAGCAGGCGCTGGTAGTGCGTGATCAGCAGCACGGCCTTGTCGGGCTTGCGCATGATCGCATTGATGCCTTCACCGCAGATGCGCAGCGCGTCGATGTCGAGGCCGGAATCGGTCTCGTCGAGAATCGCCAGCTTCGGGTCGAGGATGCCCATCTGCACCATCTCGGCGCGCTTCTTCTCGCCGCCCGAAAAGCCGACGTTCACCGGGCGCTTGAGCATGTCCATGTCCATGCGCAGCAGCGCGGCTTTTTCCTTGGCCAGCTTGAGGAATTCCCCGCCCGAAAGCGGCGCTTCGCCACGCACCTTGCGCTGGGCATTGGCCGATTCGCGCAGGAACTGCACGAACGACACGCCGGGAATTTCCACGGGATACTGGAAGCCGAGAAACAACCCCGCTGCCGCGCGCTCGTATGGTTCGAGCGCGAACAGGTCTTCGCCGTTGAACGACACCGACCCGCTGGTGACCTCGTATCCGGGCCGTCCGCCGAGCGTGTAGCCCAGCGTCGACTTGCCCGCACCGTTCGGCCCCATGATCGCATGGATTTCGCCCGCGTTGATGGTGAGCGACAGGCCCTTGAGGATCGGCTTGTCGGCAACAGTGGCGGAAAGGTCTTGGATGTTGAGCATGATATCTCTCGATCAGCGCCGCGGCGCGCCATAGGAGCGGTTGGCAGGACGGGCGGGCCGTTGCGCGCGCAGCTCGTCGTAACGCGCCTTCATCGCGGCCACGGTTTCACGCGCGACGCCGGCCGGATCGGCCAGCACCTCGTCGGCGCCATAGCGGATGACCTGGATGCCGACTTCGGTCAGGCTCTTGTCGCGGCGCGTCTCGATCTCGGGCAGGGCATCGCCTTCGTCGATCATCACCACCAGCTTCAATGGCAGGCTGGCGAAGCTGGCGATGGCCGAGCCGATCACCACGTGCGACTTGGGCTTGTACTGGCCCAGATCCTCAAGTGCCAACTCCGCCGCCAACGCGGCTTGCGCAGGCGAGGGATTGCGCCGCAGCTCGCGCGCCAGTTCGTGGATCGCATCGAGCCGCGATTCGGCAATGTTCCACCCACGCCCCTTCTTCTGCAGCTTGGGCGCTTCGACGCGATCTTCGACCGGGCGGAGGGTAAGCGTCTTCTTCAACCGACTGATCCTTCAAGGCTGATGCCGAGCAGCTTCTGTGCCTCGACCGCGAATTCCATCGGCAGCTGCTTGAGCACTTCGCGCGCGAAGCCATTGACGATCAGCGCCACCGCGCTTTCCTGATCGAGGCCGCGCTGCATCGCATAATACAGCTGGTCGTCGCTGATCTTGCTCGTCGTCGCTTCATGCTCGATCGTCGCGGTCGGGTTGCGCACCTCGATATAGGGCACAGTATGCGCCCCGCAGTCCGCGCCCAGCAGCAGGCTGTCGCACTGGGTGAAATTGCGCACGCCTTCGGCACCGGGAGCCACGCGCACCAGCCCGCGATAGGTGTTGTTCGACTTGCCCGCAGAGATGCCCTTGGACACGATGGTCGAGCGCGTACGCTTGCCGTTGTGGATCATCTTGGTGCCGGTATCGGCCTGCTGGTAGTTGTTGGTGACCGCGACCGAGTAGAACTCGCCGACCGAATCCTCGCCGTTGAGCACGCAGGACGGGTACTTCCACGTCACCGCCGAACCGGTCTCGACCTGAGTCCAAGAAACCTTGCTGCGGGCGCCCTGGCACAGCGCGCGCTTGGTGACGAAGTTGTAGATGCCGCCCTTGCCCTCGGCATTGCCGGGATACCAGTTCTGCACCGTGGAATACTTGATCTCGGCATCGTCCATCGCGACCAATTCGACCACGGCGGCATGAAGCTGGTTTTCATCGCGCATCGGCGCGGTGCAGCCTTCGAGGTATGAGACGTAACTGCCCTTGTCGGCCACGATCAGCGTGCGTTCGAACTGCCCGGTGTTTTCCGCGTTGATGCGGAAATAGGTGGAAAGCTCCATCGGACAGCGCACGCCTTCAGGGATGTAGACGAAGGTCCCGTCCGAAAAGACCGCGCAGTTGAGCGTGGCAAAGTAGTTGTCGTGCATCGGCACGATCTTGCCCAGCCACTTGCGCACCAGATCGGGATATTCGCGAATCGCCTCGGAGATCGAACGGAAGATCACGCCGGCCGCTTCCAGCTCCTTGCGGAAGGTCGTGGCGACCGAAACGCTGTCTAACACCGCGTCGACCGCAACGCGGCGCGCGCCTTCAACACCGGCGAGCACTTTCTGCTCCTCCAGCGGAATGCCGAGCTTTTCATAGACGCGCAGGATTTCGGGATCGACCTCGTCGAGACTGCCCAACTTCGGCTTGTTCTTGGGCGCGGCCCAATAATAGGCATCCTGATAATCGATCGGCGGGACGCTCAGCTTGGCCCAGTCGGGCGTCGGCATGGTCAGCCAGTGGCGATAGGCCTTGAGCCGCCATTCGAGCATCCACTCCGGCTCGTCCTTCTTGGCCGAGATGTAGCGGACGGTGTCCTCGCTCAAGCCCTTGGGGCCGTATTCCTGCTCGATGTCCGAAGACCAGCCATGCTCGTAATCGGCCACTTTCGCAGCCGCATCGTGCGCGGCCTGGTCTTTCAGTTGTACGGTATCGGTCATGCCATAACCTCGGCCACGGTCGCCGGAACGGCGATGGGGCGGGACAATTGTGTGAGCGGAATGCCGGCCAGCGCACCGCGCAGCGCGGCATCGACGGCGGGCCAGTGTGGCCGGATCGCACAGGCCGATTCGAGCGTGCAATCGTGACGCCCATGATCGCTGCAGGGCGTCAACGCGATCGGACCTTCGACGGCCTCGACGATATCGGCCAGCGTGATCGCCGCCGCCGGGCGCGCCAGCTTGAAGCCGCCATGCGCCCCGCGCACCGACTTGAGCAGTCCTGCCGCTGACAGCTTGCTGACCAGCTTCTGCACGGTTGGGGCGGGAAGACCGGTCTCGTCTGCCAATTGCTGGGCTGAAACACGCGCATGACCACAATGACGCGCGGCCGCGCTCATCGTCACGACGGCATAGTCAGCCATGTTCGAAAGACGCATCGTGGAAGTCCTTGGCTCGGTCCGAGATAAAATCGGACCGATTCACTCCACTTACCTAGGCGCTCTCTCGGCCCGGCACAAGGTACGGTCGCGCAGGCCGTTGGCGGTTCAGAACAAAAAAAGGGCGGCCGAGGTCCATTAAGGTCCATCGGCCGCCTTGAAGTCGAGAACCCGATACATCACTGCACCGAGCCCTTCGGGTCGCAGCGCCTGACTACGCAGAACCCCTTGCGATGAATTGTATGGATTCGACAATTTCGGTGGTAATCCGGCAACATAATTAGCGAATTCGATGACAATTGCTGTCACTTTCGCGCAGTTCGGACTTGGCCCGATTGATCGGCAAGGGGTAGGGGTCATAGCGCGCTACATCGGATAAGCATCCGCATCGTAAACGCTGCCCCACACGCCTGCAGATCCGGAACCGATTGACTGTGACGCCTTTTTCCCTGCTGCGCCCGCTTATCTTCCGCATTCCGGCGGAACCCGCCCACCGCCTGACGATCAAGGCGCTCGCACTGTCCAGCGGGGGAAACAGGGCCGCGCCGACGCCGACGCTCGCTCAGCGAATCGGCGGCGTCGTGTTTCCCAATCCGGTCGGCATGGCCCCCGGGTTCGACAAGAACGCCGAAGTGCCCGACGCCATGCTCGGGATGGGCTTCGGCCATGTCGAGGTCGGCACGGTCACCCCGCTGCCGCAGGAGGGCAATCCCAAACCGCGCCTGTTCCGTCTGGTCGAAGACTCCGCGGTGATCAACCGGATGGGCTTCAACA
Organism: Novosphingobium hassiacum; assembly: GCF_014196055.1. Taxonomy (GTDB): domain Bacteria; phylum Pseudomonadota; class Alphaproteobacteria; order Sphingomonadales; family Sphingomonadaceae; genus Novosphingobium; species Novosphingobium hassiacum. The sequence continues at coordinate 251,725 of NZ_JACICY010000002.1, read as the reverse complement.
ACGAAGGCGCGCAGGCGGTCATTCGTCGGTTGATGCGTCGCCGTGAAACCGGCGCGCACGGCCTCCCCGGCATCGTCGGGGTCAACATCGGCGCGAACAAGGATTCAGCCGACCGCATTGCCGACTACGCGCAGATGACGCGGCTGATGGCGCCGCTCGCGTCGTATCTCACCGTCAACATCTCCTCGCCCAACACGCCCGGCCTGCGCGCGCTGCAGGACGAAGGCGCGCTTTCCGCATTACTCGATGCCGTATGCGAGGCTCGCGGTAACATGGGTACGCCAATTTTTCTCAAGCTCGCGCCCGATCTCGAACCGGACGACATCGACAGCATCTGCCGCATCGCGCTTGAAAAGAAGCTGGCCGCACTGATCATCTCGAACACCACGATCACCCGCCCGGGCCTGCGCTCGCCCCACGCGGCTGAGGCGGGCGGCTTGTCCGGAATCCCGTTGCGTCACCTCGCTCTCCAGCGTTTGCGCGATTTCCGTAATGCCAGCGGCGGCGCGATCCCTCTCGTCGGCGTGGGCGGAATCTCGACCGTCGAAGACGCCTGGGGCCGCATTCGCGCAGGCGCCAGCCTCATCCAGTTCTACAGCGCCATGGTCTACGAAGGACCCGGGCTGGCGCGCCGGATCGTGCGGGGTCTCGAGAAAAAGGTCCGCGAAGCCGGGATGACCTCGATTGCGGAAGCCGTCGGCAGCGAATAAGCCTGCCGCGCATGACCCTGTTGCGCAAACTCCACTTCGTTCCGCTCGCCGCCGCACTTGCTGCCAGCGCCTGCGTACCCCCGCCGATGGCCCCGGTGCCGCCGCCGCAGGACAATCCCGGCCTCGTTTCCGCCGCCGATCCCCGCGCGGCTGAGGCCGGTGCGCAAATCCTTCGGCTTGGCGGCAGCGCCACCGACGCCGCCATCGCGACGATGCTGGCGCTGACCGTGGTCGAGCCGCAAAGCTCCGGCATCGGCGGCGGGGGCTTCCTCGTCACCGGAACCGCAGCGGGACAGGTCGAGACGATCGACGGCCGCGAAACCGCGCCTGCCGCCGCCGGCCCGCAATGGTTCTACAAGGACGGCAAGCCGCTCACCTTCCCCGATGTCATCCCCGGGGGCCGCAGTGTCGGTGTGCCCGGCAACCTGCGCCTCGCCGCGCTGGCCCACAACAAGCACGGCAAGCTTGCGTGGCGGACGCTGTTCCAACCCGCGATCCGCCTTGCCCGCGACGGCTTTGCCATCACCCCGCGCATGTTCGCCTCGCTCGGCTACGCCACGCGCACCGCTGCCTTCGATCCGGCAGGCCGCGCGCTGTTCTACGGCGCGGATGGCAAGCCGCTGCCCGCCGGCACGCTCGTCAAGAACCCCGCGCTCGCCGCGACTTTCGAAATGATCGCCGCGCGCGGGGCCGACGCGTTCTATACCGGCACCAACGCCGAGACGATCGCCGCCAAGGTCGGCACCGCCCCGTTCAATCCCGCACCGATGACCACCGCCGACATCGCCGCCTACAAGGCCATCGAGCGCCCGCCGGTCTGTGCGCCCTACCGGCAGTACCGCGTCTGCGGCATGGGTCCGCCATCGTCGGGCGCAACGACCGTCTATGCGATCCTCAAGCAGCTCGAACGGTTCGACATGAAGGCGCTCGGCCCCTCCAACGCAGTGTCATGGCACCTCATCGCCGAATCGCAACGCCTCGCCTATGCCGACCGTGACCAGTATCTCGCGGACTCCGATTTCGTCAGCGTGCCCGTCACCGGCCTGATCGACGCCGCCTATCTCGCCGCCCGCTCAAAGCTGATTTCGGACAGCGCAACCATGCCCACGGCTCTGCCCGGCACCCCGCCGGGCGCGACGCTCGCATTCGCTCAGGCGCCGCAGCAGGAAGAACACGGCACCACCCATTTCGTGGCGGTCGACAGCTGGGGCGATGCCGCCAGCTACACCTCGACGGTCGAGAGCGCGTTCGGATCGGGCGTGATGGTCGGCGGCTACTACCTCAACAACGAGCTGACCGACTTCAACATTGTCCCCGACAAGGACGGCAAGCCCACCGCAAACCGCGTCGAGGCGGGCAAACGCCCGCGCAGTTCGATGGCTCCGACACTCATCTATGGCCCCAACGGTAGCTTGCGCCTCGCCATCGGCGCGGCAGGCGGCGCGACGATCCCGGCGCAAGTCGCCAAAGCGATCATCGGCGTGCTCGACTGGAACCTTTCCGCGCGCGACGCCATTGCCCTGCCCGTGCTGTTCGCACCGGGCGGCGACACGGTTTATGTCGAACAAGGCACTACGCTTGAAGCGATGATCACGGCGTTGCAACAGCTCGGCCACGACAAGGTCGTCGCCCGCCCCGCCTCGTTCAAGGCCAACGCTATCGAACGCATCGGCGGCAAATGGCGCGGCGCGGCCGATCCCCGCAGCGAAGGCGCAGCCGTAGCGCCTTGACCTGTTGCCGTAACGGAAGCACGCCACTAGGTTCGCATCCGACATCATGAGGCCGGACCTTCAACCGGCTCCGGGGCGAGGACCGATACGTGCAGCTTTCCGATTTCGCAGGCTTTCCCAATCTCGTCGCGATGTTCCTCGATCGTGCTTCGGCGCGCGGCGACGCACCGTTTCTGTGGGCCAAGCGCGATGGGCAGTGGCATTCACAAAGCTGGGCACAGGTCGCAGCGCAAGTCTGCCTGCTCGCCGAGAACCTGCGCGGACTCGGCCTGAACCCGGGTGACCGCGTTGCGCTCGTCTCGGAGAACCGGCCCGAATGGTGCATCGCCGATCTTGCGGTCATGGCTGCAGGGCTGGTCACCGTGCCGACCTATGTCACCAACACCGAACGCGACCACCTGCACATCCTCGACAATTCGGGCGCACGCGCGGTGATCGTCTCCACCTCCAAGCTCTCGCAACCGCTGCTGCCTGCCGCCCTCTCGGCAGCCTGCGTCGAACACGTGATCGGCATCGAGCCGCTGCGTCAGATGCAGGCGGGCAAGCTCTCGTTCCATGACTGGGCAACCATGACGAGCGGCGACGCGGCAGTGGCACGCCGCGCGGTCGATCAGCGTCTGGCGGCGATGAGCCGCAAGGACCTCGCCTGTCTGATCTACACCAGTGGCACCGGCGGATCCCCGCGCGGCGTACGCCTCCACCACGGCTCGATCCTGTGCAATGTGGAAGGCGCAGCAACCATCCTAGCCGACGATTTCGGCTGGGGCGAGGAAGTGTTCCTATCGTTCCTGCCGCTCAGCCACGCCTACGAACATACTGGCGGGCAGTACCTGCCGATCGGCATGGGCGCGCAGATCTACTATTCCGAAGGCCTCGAAAAGCTCGCCTCGAACATCGAGGAGGTTCGCCCGACGATCATGGTTGTCGTCCCGCGCCTGTTCGAAGTGCTGCGCACGCGAATCATGAAGCAGGTCGAAAAGCAGGGCAAGGTCGCCAACTACCTGATGGACCGCGCGCTGAACATCGGCACGCGCAAGGCGGCTGGCAAGAACCGCTTGATCGATGCACCGATGAGCCTGATCCTCGAACGCACGCTGCGCCCCAAGATCCGCGCGCGCTTCGGCGGGCGGATGAAGGCGATGGTTTCGGGCGGCGCACCGTTGAACCCTGAAGTCGGCGTGTTCTTCGACGCGATGGGCCTGACGATGCTCCAAGGCTATGGCCAGACCGAGGCGGGTCCGGTGATCTCGTGCAATCGCCCCAAGGTCGGCCTCAAGATGGATACGGTCGGCCCGCCGATGAAGGGCGTCGAGGTGCGCATCGCCGAAGACGGCGAAATCCTCGTCCAGGGCGAACTGGTGATGCACGGCTACTGGCATAACGATGCCGAGACCGCGCGCGCGATTCCCAAGACCGGGCCCAACGCGGGCTGGCTCCACACCGGCGATATCGGGCACCTCGACGCCAAGGGCCGCATCGTCATCACCGACCGCAAGAAGGACATGATCGTCAACGACAAGGGCGACAACGTCTCGCCCCAGAAGATCGAAGGCATGCTCACGCTCCAGCCCGAGATCGCGCAGGCGATGGTCAGCGGCGACAAGCGACCCTACATCGTCGGCCTGATCGTGCCCGATCCCGAATGGGCGCTCGACTGGTCGCGCGCGCAGGGCGAGCACTTCGACTTCAAGGAGCTACAGAACCTCCCCGCCTTCAAAAGCGCGATCCGCGCGGCGGTCGACCGGGTCAACAAGGATCTCTCCGTCATCGAAAAGGTCCGCCAGTTCGCCTTCGCCGATGAAGCGTTCGGCATCGACAACGAGGAAATGACCCCCAGCCTCAAGATCCGCCGCCACAAGATCAAGGAACGCTACGGGGCAAGAGTGGACGCGCTGTATAAGGCTTAGAAAGTGCCCACCCCCGACCCCTCCCGCAAGCGGCAGGGGGGAAGGAAGATCGCCCTCCCGCCTGCGGGAGGGCCGCGAGACTTAGTGAGCCGGAGGCGAACTTAGCCGCAGCGGGGTGGGCAACCGCCGCACAATCAGCGCCCCGCCATGGCCTTGACCCGCGCCAGATAGGTCCGCCCGATCCGCTGCACCGACCCGTCCAGCAGTTCCGCCGACCACACCCCCAGCCCATCATGCTTCAGTCCCGCGATCCGGTCTTTCCGCACGATCGTCGAGCGATGCAGCCGGATGAAGCACTCGGGATCGAGGCGCGCTTCCAGCCCCGCGATCGTGTGCAGCATCATGTAGCTGCGCTGGCCCGCATGGAGCCGCACGTAATCGCGCTCCGCATCGATTCGCTCGAGGTCTGCCGCCGCCACGCGGATCAGCTCCGAACGGTGTGGCACCCAGAATTCCTCGATCCATTCGCTCGCAGGCTTGTCGGGCGCGAGCGAGGTTTCGACTGGCGTGGCCCGCCGGACCTGTGCCCGTTCGACCGCGCGTTCCAGCCGCTCGAGCCCCACCGGCTTGAGCACATAATCCACCGCATCGCAGTCGAACGCCTCGACCGCGAAATCGTCATGCGCGGTCACAAACACCACTGCCGGACGGTTCGCCTGCCCGGAAAGCGCGCGGGCCACGCCAAGCCCGTCAACTTCGGGCATGGTCATGTCGAGCAAGACCAGATCGGGCGTCAACGCTTCGATCAGCCGCAGTGCCGCCGCACCGTCGCTGGCCGTGCCCACCACCTGCAGCGCCGGAATGCGTGAGCACAGGATCTGCATCCGCTCGACCGCCAGTGGCTCATCATCGACAATCAGCGTGCGCACACTATTCCCCTCAACAATCGTTTCGCACGATCGGCACTGTCAGCACCGTCGCGTAACCGCCCGCTGGCAGCGGCCCGCTTTCCACTTTCGCGGCATCGCCGAACCGCGCCGCAAGACGGCTGCGCACGTTGGCCAGCCCGATGCCTGTCCCGCCATCGACAAAGCCCTCGCCCGGTCCGTCGTCGGCGACGGTCAGGACAAGGAACCCGCCACCCTCACGCGCGGTAATCCTGATCGTCACCGGGCGGATCGTCGTCGAAACCGCGTACTTGATCGAGTTTTCGACCAGCGGCTGCAGGATCATCCCCGGCACGCAAGCCGTCATCAGGTCCTCAGGGACATCGAACTCGCAGCGTAGCCGCTCCGGAAAGCGCACCGCCTCGATATCGAGATAGTGCCGCTGCAGCGCGATCTCGTCCTCCAATGGCATGTCCGAAGTCGGATCGCCTGCCAAGCTATGCCGATAGAACCGCGAGATCGACTGGATCATCCGCTCGGCCTGCTCGGCGCGGCCGACCATCACCAATGCGGACAACGAATTGAGCGTGTTGAACAGGAAGTGCGGATTCACCTGATAGCGCAAGCTGCGCAATTCCGCTGCCTTCGCCGCCCGCGCCGAGAGGCCCTCGCGGTATTCCGCCGCGCGCAACTGCTCGCCATTGCCCAGCGCCAGATAGAGCGCGGCCCAGGCGATCAGCAGGAAATAGCGACCCAGCGCCACGTCGGTCAGCTGCCGCCAAAGCCCCTCGCTCTCGACGCTCTTGCGAATGATCGTGACGTGGTCGGCTCCGCGGACGTCTTCGGTCACCGCCTCGGACGGCGAAGGCTCGGGCACATCAGGCGCAGTCGCCTCGGCGGGCTTGGCGCGCTCAATACGTTGAGCCACCCGCTGTCGCACACGCTGGATATTCTGGGCGTCGCGGATGGCCCTTTCGGCCGTCCTCTGGGCAGTAACCCGGGCTCTATCGGCGGTTGCGCGCGCCATCTCGGCGGATATGCGCGCCTTCTGATCGGAAACCGCCGCCGATGCTTCGAGCGATGGGTCCTTAGGAGTCTGCGGTGGCGCGGGCGGTTCCGGTTCGGCGATCGGCTCGACCGATTGCACCTCGTCGTCGGCATCGCTGCGGATCAGATAGCCGCCGGTGCGCACTTCGGACGTGCCATCGGCAAAGCGCCGCACGATCAGGCCCGGTTGGGTGATCACCATGCTGCCGTCTTCGTTGTTTACGACCTTGGTATTCCGAATCGTCTCGGCGGCGATACGTTCGCCCATCGCCTCGAGTTCGGCCAGTGTCTCGTCGTCAATGATCGGCTCGGGCCGCGGCATCGCACGCGGAACCGGAGACGCGCGCGGTGCGGACGGAGCAGCTGCCGCACGCGGGGCAGCAGACGCGCGCGGTGCCGGCGGAGGCGGGGGCGGCTCGGGCGGAATGAAGCTTTCATCAAGCATGTCGACCAGCACATTGCCCGCCATGTCGTGGCGAATCTGCACGCCGGGCGTGCCGTTCTGACTGCGCACGGTGACAGTCTTTTCGTCGCCGGAATCAGCTCGGGTGTCAGCTTGCGTATCGTCCGTCGCGCCGGTTTGCGTATCCGTACGCTGCGAAATCCGCTCGATCATGCGCTGCTCGACCGGTGCGAAGGCCCACTGGTTGACCGCCGCCAGGGCCAGCGCTGCGGGCAGCATGATCACCAGCGCTGCGCCGCCACGAACCGCCAGCGATCGCCCGTCGAACCGGCGCAGCAGCGGCCAGCACGCCACCGTCACCACGATCCCGGCCCCGGTCACCGCCGCGCGCCGCCACAGCAGATCGGAAAAGTCGCCGAGTTCGACCACCAGACCGCGTACGGTGATCAGCAGGAAGTAGCACAGCCACAGCGCAGCCGCAGACAGGATCACCTGCCGGGCCGGAACACGCGGCACACCCGGATCGATTTGAGACGACGTCATCGCTTGCAACCTAAACGCGAACCGCCCGACGCACCAGAACGGTAGTCGGGCGGCATAAGGCGTTAGTCGAGAGGGATCAGGCCGGAAGCAGGCCTTCCTCGGCGATCTTCTTCTTCCACACCAGCGGCGCGAGCTGGTGCACGTTGTTGCCCTCGCTGTCGACGGCCACGGTCACCGGCATGTCCTCAACCGTGAACTCGTAGATCGCTTCCATCCCGAGGTCTTCGAACCCGACGACCTTGGCCTGCTTGATCGCGCGCGCCACGAGATAGGCCGCGCCGCCCACTGCCATCAGATAGGCAGACTTGTGCGCCGCGATCGATTTGGTCGCCGCTGGCCCGCGCTCTGCCTTGCCGACGCTTGCCAGCAAACCAAGATCCAGCATCAGGTCGGAAAAGCTGTCCATCCGTGTCGCGGTCGTAGGTCCAGCAGGCCCTACCACTTCCTCGCGCACCGGATCGACCGGACCGACGTAATAGATCACGCGGCCCCTGAAATCGACCGGCAGTTCCTCGCCAGCGGCCAGCATGTCCTTGATGCGCTTGTGCGCGGCATCCCGGCCGGTCAGCATCTTGCCGTTGAGCAACAGACGGTCGCCCTGCTTCCAGCCCTGCACCTCGTCGGCGGTCAGCGTGTCGAGGTTGACGCGCTTGGCCGCGCTGTCGGGCGCCCAGTGTACCTGCGGCCATTCATCCAGCTTGGGCCGCTCGAGATAGCTCGCGCCCGAACCGTCGAGCGTGAAGTGCGCGTGGCGGGTCGCGGCACAGTTAGGGATCATCGCCACCGGCTTGCCTGCAGCGTGACACGGCGCGTCCATGATCTTTACGTCGAGGATGGTGGACAGACCGCCCAGTCCCTGCGCGCCGATGCCGAGCGCGTTGACCTTGTCGAATATCTCGATGCGCATGCGCTCGATGTCGGTCTGGGGGCCGCGCAGCTTCAGTTGCGCCATGTCGATCGGCTCCATCAGCGCCTTCTTGGCCAGCAGCACGCAATGTTCCGCCGTGCCACCAATGCCGATGCCGAGCATGCCGGGCGGGCACCAGCCGGCACCCATCTGCGGCAGCATTTCGACCACCCAGTCCACGATCGAATCGCTGGGGTTCATCATCTTGAACTTGGACTTGTTCTCGCTGCCGCCGCCCTTGGCCGCGACATCGACGCTCACCTTGTTGCCCTTGACCATCTCGACGTGGAGCACGCAGGGCGTGTTGTCCTTGGTGTTGCGGCGGGTGAAGGCAGGGTCAGCCAAGACCGAAGCGCGCAGCTTGTTGTCGGGGTTGAGGTAGGCACGGCGCACGCCCTCATCGACCACGTCCTGCAACGACATGTCCGATTCGAGGCGGCAATCCTGCCCCCATTCGATGAACACGTTGACGATGCCGGTGTCCTGGCACAGCGGGCGCATGCCCTCGGCACACATCCGGCTGTTGGTCAGGATCTGTGCGATGGCGTCCTTGGCAGCAGGGCCCTGCTCGGCCTCATAAGCATCGCCGAGCGCGCGGATATAATCCATCGGATGGAAGTAGCTGATGTACTGGAGCGCGTCCGCGACGCTCTCGATCAGGTCCGCTTCCTTGATCGTGACCATTTCCGCCATGTTGCCGACTCCCTTGCAAGGTTCGTGATCCGCTCCGGCGCATACGCGGCAATTTGCGACAAGCAAATCCCTTGGAAAGGCCAAGTCGATAATCTAAGGCGTTGGCGAAATTTGATGGCAGCGCGGCAAGGCGCGTGACCGTCCGGACATGAGGCACCAGATGACGCTCGTTGATGATCGCCACGCAGCGGACGACATGCAGACTGCACGTCGCGCCATGATCGATAGCCAGCTGCGGGTCACCGGGGTCAACTCGCCAGCTATCCTCGCGGCATTCAATGCCGTGCCGCGCGAAGACTTCGTGCCCGCCGAACGCAGGGTGGTCGCCTACGCCGACCGCGCCGTGCCACTGGCCGGTGGCAAGGTGCTCTCGCCCGCCCTGACGTACGGACAGATGCTCGAAGCAGCCGACGTGACCGCAGCCGACACGGTGCTGGTCATCTCCGGCAACGGCTATCTCGCAGCGCTCGCCGAAAAGCTCGCCACAACCGTCACCCGCCACGACAGCCTCGCCGATGCCACCGGCGGACCTTACACGCTCATCCTGATCGATGGCGCGGCAGAAGTCCTGCCCGACCGTCTGGCCGCGCTGCTCGCCGACGATGGTCGCATCGTCACCGGCCTGGTAGAACGCGGCGTTACGCGTCTTGCGCTGGCTCGCTGCGCCTCGGGCAAGGTCGCCGCGACCGCGCTGGGCGAGGCCGATTTCGCCGTCCTGCCCGAATTCGCCGCGCCCAAGACGTGGAGCTTCTGAGGTCCATGTCTGCCACCAAGGCATTGCGACTGGTTCTGACGGCCAGCGCCGCCATCGGCCTTGCCGCTCCGGCACTGGCCGATGATCTGCGCGAAGCCCTGACCAGCGCCTACAACACCAACCCCACGCTGCAAGGCGCGCGCGCCAATCAGCGCGCGACCGACGAGGGCGTGCCGCTCGCGCGTTCGAACGCGTTGCCCAGCCTGTCGGGCACCGCGACCTACACCGAATTCCTGCGCAAGACGCCCAACGCCTTCACCGCGCCCGATCGCGCGTTCTCGGGCGATGTCAGCCTCGGTGTGCCGGTCTATGCGGGCGGGTCGATCAAGAACTCGATCCGCGCGGCCAAGACCCGCGTCGAAGCCGGACAGTTCGATCTGCGCTCGACCGAATCGGCAGTGTTTTCGCAAGTCGTCGCGGCCTACATGGACGTCATCCGCGACAGCGCGATCGTCGGCCTCAACCGCAACAATGTCGAAGTTCTCGACGTAAACTTGCGCGCCACCAGCGACCGCTTCGAGATCGGCGATGTCACCCGCACCGACGTCGCGCAATCCAACTCGCGTCTCGCGCTTGCGCGCGGTGACCTGCGCGGGGCCGAGGGCAACCTGATCGCCAGCCGCGAACGCTACATTCAGATCGTGGGCAAGGCCCCGGTCGATCTCCAGCCGCCACCGCCGCTGCCGGGCCTGCCCGCCACGCCTGACGATGCGGTGGCCTTTGCGCTGGAAAACAACCCCGATCTGCTCGCCGCGCGCGAACGCAGCAAGGCGGCGGGCTTTGACGTCAATGTGGCGGATGCCGCCAAGCTGCCGACGATCTCGCTGTTTACCGGTGGCAACTACACCAATTATTTCGGTACGCTGGGCGGCGGCACAACGGGTGCGTTCGATCAGCACCAGACCACCGCGCAGGCAGGCGTTCGCGCCTCGATTCCTTTCTATCAGGGCGGTGCGCCCGCCGCACAGACCCGTCAGGCCCAGGCGCGCGAAAGCGCCACGCTCGAGCAGGAAATCAGCGTCGAGCGCGACGTGATCGCCTCGGTACGCTCGTCCTACGCCTCGTGGCGCGCGGCGAATGACATCATCGCCACCAACCAGACTGCGGTCGATGCCGCCGCGCTCAGCCTCGAAGGCGTGCGCGCGGAAAACACCGTGGGCAATCGCACGATCCTCAACATCCTCGATGCCGAACAGGAACTGCTGCGCGCGCAAGTCCAGCTCGTGGCCGCACGCCGCAACGCCTATGTCGCGGGCTTCAATCTGCTGTCCGCCATGGGACGCGCGCAGGCGCAGGACCTCGGCCTCGATGGCGGCGTGCTGTACGATCCGCAAGTGAACTACAATCGGGTCAAGGGTCGCATCTGGGATTGGGACCGCGATCCCGATCCGGTCGCCACCTCGACACGCACCGTTGACACGCCCGCGCAGGATGCGACAATCCAACCCACGCCGCGTCCATAGAGATTCGGCCTCAGGGGCTTTTTTAGGGGTGGCATTTTCGATGCGTCAGGCCGGTGAACCGTCCGTCGAGGAGATCCTAGAATCGATCAAGAAGGTCATCGCGCGCGACAATCGCGCCGAGGCTGCCCAGGCGCGCGTCCGTGCCGAACCCGCGCCCCGTCCTGCGCCGCGCCCGGTCGAGATTCTCGAACTGACCGAAACCGAAGCCGAACCGCAAGATGACGCCGAAGACGATACCGGCGGTCTGATCGCCGATGCCGCCACCGCCTCGATGCGCGAATCGCTCGCGGCCTTGTCGATGCTGGCGCAACCCGGAATGGCCCCGCAGATCGTACGCTCGGGCGAAACCTCGCTCGAAGGCCTCGTGCGCGAAATGCTCAAGCCACTGCTCGCGGATTGGCTTGCCAAAAACCTGCCCGGGATGGTCGAGAAGATGGTTTCAGCCGAAATCGCCAGGATCGCGGGCAAGCGCGGCTGATCCTTACGTATTTCGGTTTGCGCGCAAGGCTCTACGCGCTAATCGTGCGCTCCATGAAAATCATCACGCTGCCGCTTGCGGCACTCGCTGTCGCGCTCGCCTCGCCTGCCGTCGCACAACAGGCTGCACCGCTCTCGCCGCAGGATCTGGTCACGCTGAGCCGCCTCGGCGGTACCGCGATTGCGCCCGATGGCAAGAGCGTCGCCTACACCGTGACGACGACCGATCCCACCACTTACAAGCGCACGCCCGCGCTCTGGGTAAAGTCCATTGCAGGCGGAGAGCCGCGCCGCATCGACATCGGCGGCAGCGTCAGCGATCCTGCCTTCGCACCCGACGGCACGCTTTACCTGCTGTCGGACCGCAAGGTCGGCGATGCCGAACGCACCCAGGTGTGGAAGGTCGATCCTTCTAGCGGCGTGATGACTCAGGTCACCGCATTCAAGACCGACGTGGCAGGCTTCAGGCTCGCCCCCGACGGCAAGCGCATAGCAGTGTGGGGCGACATCGCCCGTACCTGCGCCACGTTCGGCTGCGATAGCGACGGCAACACCGCGCTTCCCGGCCCCGGCACCGGGCGCCACTACACGGATGGCGCGGGCTTTGTGCGTCACTGGGACCAGTGGGAAACGCCGGGCAATTACAGCCGCATCTTCGCGTTCGATCTGGGCACCGATGGCAAGGCTGCAGGCAACGGCGTCGCCTTGGACGGCCCTGTCGGCACGTTGACCGGAGACAGCCCGGGCAAGCCGTTCGGCGGGGCCGAAGACGTGGCCTGGAGCGCGGATTCGAAGTCAGTGTTCTTCGTCGCCCGTCAGGCGGACCGCAACGAACCGCTCTCGACCAACCTCGATCTGTGGCAATCGCAGCTCGACGGCACAGCGCCAGCCAACCTTACCGCAGCTAATAAGGGCACGGATAACACCCCCGCGCCATCGCCCGACGGCCAGTGGCTGGCGTGGGCAGCAATGGCCCGCCCCGGCTACGAAGCCGACCGCCTCGTCGTCCAGATCCTGAACCTCAAGACCGGCGAGCGCCGCGCGCTGACGCAAGGCTGGGACCGCTCGGTCTCCTCGCTGACGTGGACACCCGACTCCAAGGCGCTGATCGCCACCGCCGAGGACGTGCTCGACGCGCCCGCTTTCCGTATCGACCCGGTCAGTGGCAAGGTCACCCGGCTGGTGCTCAACCCGAAGCGCGAAGGGCACATCGCCAATGTCGTCCCGCTCAAGGACGGCCGCCTGCTCTACACCCGCGATTCGCTCGACGCGCCCGCCGAACTTTACATCGGCAAGCCCGGCAAGGCAGGCACGCGCCTGACCGACATCGCTACCACTGCTCTCGCCCAGCGCGCGCCCGTCACCACACAGCGCTTCAGCTTCAAGGGCGCGGACGGCGACACGGTGTGGGGCCAGATCACCAAGCCCAAGAATCCTGAAGGTTTTGGGACCAAGGGCAAGATTCCCTCGATCCTCTATGTCCACGGCGGGCCGCAGGGCTCGTACAACGACAGTTGGTCCAACCGCTGGAACCCGCGCGTCTGGGCGAGCCAGGGCTACGCGATCGTCTCGGTCGATTTCCACGGTTCCACCGGCTACGGCCAGGCCTTCACCGACGCGATCAACAAGCAGTGGGGCGGCAAGCCTCTGGAAGACCTGCAGAAGGGCTTTGCTGCCGCCATCGCGATGGACCCGCAGATCGATGGCGACAACGCCTGTGCCGCAGGCGCTTCCTACGGCGGCTACATGATGAACTGGATCGCCGGCGTCTGGCCCGACCGTTTCAAATGCCTCGTCCAGCACGATGGTGTGTTCGATGCGCGCGCGATGGCATACGAGACCGAGGAACTGTGGTTCGACGAATGGGAGCACGGCGGCCAGCCGTACTACGCTGCGCCGGAAGAATTCGAGAAGTGGAACCCCGTCAACCACGTCGACAAGTGGAAGACGCCGATGCTGGTCATCACCAGCGAGAAGGATTTCCGCATTCCTTACACGCAAGGCCTCGCCGCATTCAGCGCGCTCCAGCGCAAGGGTGTGCCGTCCGAACTGCTGGTGTTCCCCGATGAAAATCATTGGGTGCTGAAGGCGAAGAACTCGCTGCAATGGCACCAGACCACGTTCGACTGGCTGGCGCGCTGGCTCGGGAAAGAGGGTAAGTGATCGCGACAGCAGAAGGTATCGAGCAAGCCGAAAAAGCGCTCGAGCAATTGGGTGGGTTCCGTCCGCATCGCCAGATCCTGCTCTGTGCAGGCCCGGACAAGGACAAATGCGCCCCGCGTGAACTGGGTGAGGAGTCCTGGAACTATCTCAAGCGCCGCCTCGGCAAGTTGAAACTTGGCGGTGCGCAGGGCGTGTTGCGAAACAAGGTCAGCTGCCTGCGAGTCTGCTTCGTCGGGCCGATCGCGGTCGTCCAGCCCGATAACGTCTGGTACCACTCGTGCACGCCGGACGTGCTTGAGCGCATCATTCAGGAGCACATCATCGGCGGCGTTCCGGTAGAGGACTATCGCCTCAACCCGCCCGCACTCACCCAGCTCGATCCATTACCTGCGGAATGAACGACAGCAGCTCGCTGGCCAGAAACCCCAGCGGGCCGATCGCCTCGGCACAGCGCCGCCCGGCCTCGCCGTGAAGCCATACCGACCATAGCGCGGCGGTCAGTGGCGGTGTTCCTCGCGCGATCAGTGCGCCCGCGATCCCGGCCATGACATCGCCCGACCCGCCCGTCGCCAGCCCGACATTGCCGCCGCTGTAGGCGAAGACGGTCCCGTCGGGTGCTGCAACATAGCTCACCGAACCCTTGAGCACGACCACCGCACCGAACCGCTGCGCGCATTCGACCACCGCCACCTCACGGTCGCTTTCGATCTCGCTCGCAGCGCGGTCGAGCAAAGCGGCAATCTCGCCGATGTGCGGCGTCAGAACTGCCGGACTGGCACGCCGTCGTAGCGCCTCCGCATGCGTTCCCAGCGTCATCAGCGCTGCCGCGTCCAGCACGAGCCCTCCCTCGACATCGTGGCCCATTACAGCGGCAACCAAGAGCGAAGCCTGATCTGCGCAGCCCATTGCCGGACCCAGCACCAGCGCGTCGCATTTGGCCAAATGGCTGTCGAGTTCCGCAAGCCCCGCATCGATCTCACCCACAGCGTTGGCTTTCAGTGGCCAGACCGCAATCTCGGGCAGGAACGCCCCGATCGCGACTGCAGCGGCCTCTATCGTCGCCACTTGGACCTTCCCCGCACCCGCGCGCAGGGCCGCTTCCGCTGTCAACCGCACCCCGCCGGGCACGGTCAGGCACCCGCCGACCACGACCACGCGGCCGCGTGCATTCTTGTCGGCCTGTTCGTCGGGCTGGGGTAGCGGATTGGCGCGCAACCACGCGCCGTCAAGCGTCAGGGCGCTACCCACGAGCAGCGACCATCTGATCGGGCTCACGCGTCGCCTCGGTGCCTTCACGGATCATCGGCGCGACCACGTTGTAGCGTTCGAGGACCAGCTGCCCATCGCCTTTGGCGCTGGTATCGTGGCGGTATTGCGTGACCGCACAGTTGGCGACGTCACCCTCGCGGTCGATCGCCAGGATATCCGCCTCGGTCATGTGCTCGATAATATAGCGCATGCACAGCACCACCACCTGATGCCCGACGATCATCACGCGCTTGCCCGCATAGTGCAGCGACACCGTGTCGAGCAGCGCACGCAGCCGGAAGATCACATCGACCCAGCTCTCGCCGCCGGGCGGCCGGTGATAGAACTTGCCGAGCACCTTGCGGAACTGCGCCTGCTCCGGCTCGAAGTGGTGAATACCGCTGACGGTGAGCCCGTCGAGCACGCCGAATTCTTTCTCGCGCAGCCGCTCGTCAATGCAGATGCGCAAGTCCGCGTCACATCCGCCCGCCTCGCGAAACAACTCGGCGGTCTGCACTGCGCGCACATAGGGGCTGGCAAGGACGACTTCGGGCCGCGCCCCTTCCTCGCCACTCGCGAACCAGTGCCCCAAGGCGCAGGCCTGCTCACGCCCCAATGCCGAGAGCGGAACGTCTACATCGCGGTGGTCGAGCGCGATCCGGTGCGCGCCAAGCGCGTCCGCTTCGTCCCGCGCAACGTTGCCCGCGCTTTGTCCATGGCGGATCAGCCATAGTGTACTCGGCCAGCGCAGATGGCCCGGCGTTTGATTGGCAGTTTCGGTCATGCCGGTTCAACCGCGCGAACGCCTCGACGTTCCGGAGGCGCGCGCAGCCATCTTCATAACAATGTTTACAAACGCCGATGCGGAACATGCACGCGATCAATGGATTGTCCCGGCAATGCACCGTTCATGAGGACATATCATGGCCCAGACCACTTACACCGACGCGATTGCCCTGCTCAAGGCCGACCACCGCACGGTCGAAGGCCTGTTCGAGAAATTCGAAAGCGCCAAGGACGACAAGAAGGCTGCCCTTGCCCAGCAGATCTGCAACGAGCTGAAGATCCACACGATCATCGAGGAAGAGATCTTCTACCCTGCCTGCAAGGGCAAGATCGAGGAAGAGACCTATACCGAAGCCCATGTCGAGCATGACGCAGCCAAAGTGCTGATCAACGACATCATGGCTTCGTCACCCGATGACGAATTCTTCGATGCCAAGGTCAAGGTGCTCAGCGAAGAGATCAAGCACCACGTCCATGAGGAAGAAGCGCGCTCGGAAGGCATGTTCGCGCAGGCCCGTGAAGCCGGACTCGACATGGTCGCGCTGCGTGACGCAATGCTTGCACGCAAGAAGGAACTGATCGCGCAGGCCAAGACCGAAGCCCTCCCAGCGGCAGAGCTGCGCGTCGTCCACGCCTGAAACGTGCAGTGCGCGGAGGGCGGCAACAACTGCCCTTTGCCCCCTTCCCGCCCGCGGGAAGCGGGCGAGGGTAGGATTGCTACCCCTGTTCAGCCTCTTCCCGCTCAATCTCGCGCCAGCCGATGTCGCGCCGACAGAATCCGGTCGGAAAGCTGATGGCATCGACCGCCACATAGGCCCGGTCGCGCGCTTCCTTGACCGATGCGCCGCGAGCGGTGACGTTCAGCACGCGCCCGCCGTTCGCGCTCAGCACACCATCACCCGACAGCGCGGTCCCGGCATGGAATACTCTCGCTCCTGTCGCCTCGGCTGCGGGGATATGGTCGATCCGCCCACCCTTATCCGGCGTGCCCGGATAGCCGTTCGCCGCCATCACCACGGTCATCGCCACGTCGGGTGAAAAGCGCGGCGACTCAATCGAGGACAGCTTGTTGTCCGCACAGGCCAGCAGCAGTTCCACCAGATCGCTTTCCAGCCGCATCATCAGCACCTGACACTCAGGATCGCCGAACCGCGCGTTGTATTCGATCAGCTTTGGCCCCTCTTCGGTCAGCATCAGCCCGGCATAGAGCACACCCGAATAGGGCATCCCCTCGTCCGCCATCGCCTTGACCGTCGGCGCGACGATCCGCGACAGCACTTGCGCCTCCAACTCGCCGGTCAGCACCCGCGCCGGGCTGTAGGCGCCCATGCCACCGGTATTCGGCCCCACATCGCCATCGCCGACGCGCTTGTGATCCTGCGCCGATCCGAAGGACACGATCGTCGCGCCATCGGTCAGCGCAAAGAAGCTCGCCTCCTCGCCGGTCATGAACTCCTCGATCACGACCTCGGCCCCGGCTGAGCCGAACGCGCCGTCGAACATGTCGTCCACGGCGGCCTCTGCCTCGGCCATGGTCATCGCCACGACCACGCCCTTGCCCGCCGCCAGCCCATCGGCCTTGATCACCACCGGCGCACCGAACCGCGTCAAAGCCGCCCGCGCCTCGGCCAGCGACTTGGCGCGAACATAGCCGGCGGTCGGAATGCCTGCGCGCTCGCACAAGTCCTTGGTGAAGCCCTTCGACCCTTCGAGCTGCGCCGCCGCCCGGCTCGGCCCGAACACCGAAAATCCGGCTGCCCGCAGCGAATCCGTCAGCCCATCGACCAGTGGCGCTTCGGGGCCGACCACGATCAGCCCGACCCGCTGCGTCTCGCAGAATGTCACCACCGCGGCGTGATCGGTCAGTTCCAGCGCGACGATTTCCGCATGTTCGGCCACGCCCGGATTTCCGGGTGCCGCATAGAGCTTGCCGGTCAGCGGCGATTGGGCCATTTTCCAGGCCAGCGCATGTTCGCGCCCACCCGACCCGATCAGCAGGATATTCATGGCATTCCCTTCCGCGCCGCACGACGATGACAGCAATCCGTCCGGCGGGCTCCTAGCGAGGGAATCGGCTGGCGACAACGCTCCGGCCCTGTCGATCTCCGAGATTTCCGCGCTGTTGAAGCGCACGGTCGAGGATCGCTTCGGCTTCGTCCGCGTGCGCGGCGAACTGTCGGGCGTCAAACGCGCCGCCTCGGGTCACCTATACCTCAGCCTCAAGGACGAAGGCGCTCGCCTCGATGGCGTGATGTGGCGTGGCGGCGTCCAGAAGCTCGGCTTCCGTCCGGAAGACGGCGTCGAAGTCATCGCCACCGGAAAATTGACCACCTACCCCGGCCGGTCGAACTACCAGATCGTGATCGAGCGCATGGAGGTTGCGGGCGAAGGCGCGCTGCTCGCCCTGCTCGCCAAGCTGAAAGCGCGGCTGGAATCCGAAGGCCTGTTCGACCCCGCGCGCAAAAAGGCCCTGCCCTTCCTCCCGCGCGTGATCGGCGTCGTCACCTCACCCACCGGCGCGGTGATCCGCGACATCCTCCACCGCCTGTCGGACCGCTTCCCCACGCGCGTCATCGTCTGGCCGGTGCTGGTGCAAGGCCAAGGCTCAGGCGCGCAAGTCGCCAACGCCGTGCGCGGGTTTTCGAACCTTCCCGAAAACGGCGCGATCCCGCGCCCCGATCTCGTCATCGTCGCGCGCGGCGGCGGCTCGATCGAGGACCTCTGGGGCTTCAACGAGGAGGAAGTCGTCCGCGCGGTCGCCGAATGCACCATTCCGATCATCAGCGCGGTCGGCCATGAAACCGACACCACGTTGTGCGATTTCGCCGCAGACTGGCGCGCACCGACCCCCACCGCCGCCGCCGAACTCGCAGTACCGGTACAGGCCGAACTCGCGGCGTTCGTCGCCGATCTCAACGCCCGCCAGCGCCGCGCGCTCGCCCGCCAACTGGCGCAGGCCAAAGAACGCCTCGAAGCGCGCAGCCAGCGCCTGCCCCAGCCGCAGGCACTGCTTCAGGGTCAGGCCCAACGCGTCGACGATCTGGCCGAGCGGCTGCGCCGTGCCCTGCTCCACCGTACCGAGATCGCCGGATCGCTGCTTGCCCGCCACGCCGGATCGCTGCGCCCCGCCCTGCTCGCCACCCGCATAGGACGCGAGCGCGAGCGCCTCGCCGCCCAGCGCCTGCGCCCCGAAGTCCTGCTCCAAAGGATCGATCACGCGCGCGGCAAGGTCGATGCGCTTGACCGCCTGCGCCGTTCGCTCGATCCGGAAGCTCCGCTTCAGCGCGGCTACGTCCTCGTCACCGACAAGGATGGCCACCTCGTCAAGGACCGCCAGACCGCAGAATCGCGCATCGCGCTGACGCTCAAGTTCGCCGACGGCACACTCGATGTGACCACAGGCGGCACTCGCCCTGTACCCCGCCCGCGCCCCGTCGTTCCCCCGGCGGGCCAGCAGGAATTGTTCTGAGGCGCATCAGTCGCTACATTGAACCCATGTTGATGTCCCCCTCCGGCCGCCTTGCGCGCCTTCAGTACCTTCCCGGCGGCTTCCGCCAGCTCTCTGCAGGCGACCATGTGCTGTGCGCTGTCACCGGCCAGCAGATCCCGCTCGACGCGCTGCGCTACTGGAGCGCGCCGCGCCAGGAGGCCTACGCGACCTGCGAGATTTCGACGCGCCGCCACCTCGAGAGCGCATGATCGACCGGCGGCAGTTCGTCGTCGGCAGCGGCACAGCCCTTGCCGCACTGCTCACTGGCAATACCCCGCTCCCTCCGATCATGCTCGACCCCGGCGGTCGGCTCACCCAGGGTGGCTGGCTACGCGGCAGGGTCCAACCGGGCACCCGCGCACTGGCGCTCGACGGCAAGCCGGTCCCGGTTTCCTTCGACAACAGGTTCCTGATCGCGTTCGACCGTGACGCGGGCCCCGCCGCGCAACTCGTCGCGACGCTTGCCGACAGCTCGACTGTGACGCTTCCACTCACTATCACCCCGCGCGCCTGGGCGATCGAACGTGTCAACGTCGCCAAGCGCCCCGGCGGCGTACCCGATGCCGATTTCCTGCGCATCCGCGAGGGCGAACTCACGCGGATCAGGGCGGCCCGCGCACTCGACACCGGCGCACAAGGCTGGCGGCAGGACTTCGTCCGCCCCGCCCCCGGTCGCTTCTCGGGCCGCTTCGGCTCGCAACGCATCTACAAGGGGGAGCCCGGCTCATATCACTCGGGCCTCGACATCGCAGGCGGTGCTGCCACGACCTATGTCGCTCCGGCCGACGGTGTCGTGGTGCTTGCGGCAACCACGCCCTTTACGCTGGAGGGCCACCTGCTGATTCTCGATCACGGCAATGGCCTCAACAGCGCCTTCCTCCACGCATCGCAATTGCTGGTTCGCGAAGGGGCGATCGTGCTGCAGGACGAGCCGCTCGGTCAGATCGGGATGACCGGACGCGCTACCGGGCCACATTTGCACTGGGCGGTTATGTGGCAGCGCAACCGGCTCGATCCGATCCTGCTGCTGCGTGACATGGTTTCAGACGCAACCCGTTAAGGCGCGAAAAAGCCCGTTGTTACAGTCGAAACCGTCTCCGTTGTAATTAATGGCAAGTGAATGGCCGCCATGTGTAATTTCCATGCACCACCCCTAACGCTCGGTAAACTCGGGGGTTCTGACGTGTACCAAAGGCGGTGTGGCAGTTTTGATACACAGGTTGTGGATTCATTTCGCAATTGTCATTCGTGTTTGTAACTAACCACTCCTTTCAGCCAAACAGGTACATCTTTTCCCGCTAGCCTTGGGGCAAAGCCGCTTCGGTTTCGCGTCGCGGTCCTGAGATAGGGTGAAACGGGAAAGTGCTTGTTGCCAGACTTCGGGGGCGCAGGCGGACAGGACAAAAGGGACTGGACAACGTGAACAAGAAATCTTTCTCCGCGCTCCGTGCGAGCGCCGCGCCATTAGTTATCGGCGTTGCACTTATTTCGACGGCCGCTTTCGCTCAGGAAGCTTCGACAACCCCAAGCGACGCCGTTGATTGCAACGTGCAGACCGACGACCCAAGCTGCGCAGGCGGCAAGGTCATCGTGGTTACCGGCTCGATCCTGCGTCGCGCCGATACTGAAACTCCTTCGCCCGTTACTGTGCTGAGCAGCGAAAGCCTCGACAAGCGCGGCCTGTTTACGGTGCAGGACGGTCTGCAGTCGCTGGCAGCCAACAATGGCCCGGCGCTGACCAACAGCTTCTCGGCCAACGGCGCGTTTGCGGCGGGCGCTTCGGCAATCTCGCTGCGCGGTCTTTCGACCAACTCCACCCTCGTCCTGTTCGACGGCCAGCGCGCCGCCTACTATCCGCTCGCGGATGACGGCACGCGTAACTTCGTCGATCTCAACACCATCCCTGACGACATCGTCGAGCGCGTTGAAATCCTGCGCGACGGTGCATCTTCGGCATACGGCGCCGACGCCATCGCCGGCGTTGTCAACATCATCACCAAGCGCCAGGTCAAGGGCCTCACCGCCAGCCTGAACGCCGGCATCTCCGAGCGCGGCGACGCCTCGCAGTACCGCATCTCGGTCACGGGCGGCGTGGGCGACATCGAAGAGAACGGCTACAACGCCTACCTCAGCGGGTTCTACTACAAGAGCAACAAGCTCATGAACAAGGACCGCGGCTATCCGTTCAACTCGGATGACGAACGCGGCGTCTGCTCGCCCGATGGCCAGACCTGCGGCCCCGACCTGCGCGTCAACGCACCTGACGGTGTCTTCCCGGGCACAGCTGCCAACCTGATCGTGCGCCCTTACGACGCTACGAACACCACCGCGCAGGGTCGTTTCCAGGACCTCGGCACCAACGGTTGCGCACTCGGCACGCCCTACACGCTGACCGACGATCAGTTCGCCGCCAACCCGGCATCGCCCCGCACGGTCTGCACGCTCGACTACACCAACCTCTACGGCACGATTTCGCCTGAAATCGAGCGTTGGGGTGTTTCGGGCAAGTTCACCGCTGCGGTCACCGACTCGATCGAAGGCTATGCAGAATTCAACTTCCTGCAGAGCACGGTGAACTACACGAGCCTCCCGGCAACGATCCGCGGCAATGCGCCGACCGGTATCCTGTTCCCGCAGTTCAGCACCTCGGGCACCGGTGGTGCACTCGCTCCCGGATCGTTCGCTCTGTCGCTGCCGATCTACGTCTGCGCCAACGGCCTGCCTGATCCGCGTGGCGTCGCCACCGGTTGTAATGCGACCAATGGTACCCTGAACCCGAACAATCCGTTCGCAGCCAACGGTCAAACCGCGCGCATCGCCGGTCGTATCCTTGACCGCGTAACTTATAACGAAACGCGTTCGCGCGCTTATCGTGGTGCGGTCGGCTTCAGCGGCGACATCACCGACAACATCGGGTTCAACCTGAGCGCAACCGCCATGCACATCGACCTGCGTCGTCTGCAGCGTGGTTACGTCCAGATCAACAACCTGCTGACGGCGATCGCCCGCGGTTCGTACAACTTCGTGAACCCCTCGCTGAACACCCAGGCTCAGCAGGATTTCATCTCGCCTGACCTGGTGAACAACGCCTCGTCCGACCAGGTGGCCTTCGACGGCAACCTGCAGAGCTCGGTGTTCGATCTCCCAGGTGGTCCGCTGACGGTCGCAATCGGTGGTTCGATCCGTTACGAAGCGGTTGATGCTCCCAGCGGCAACCCCGACTACAACGGCCCGACCCAGCGCTACTTCACGTTGAACGCGTTCGGTACCAAGGGCAGCCGTTGGGTCTACTCGGCATACGGCGAAGTCGAAGCGCCGATCATCGAGCAGGTCACGGTCAACGCTTCGGGTCGCTATGACAGCTACTCCAGCGGTCAGAGCAACTTCTCGCCGAAGATCGGTGTGAAGTTCCAGCCGGTTCGCAGCCTGCTGATCCGCGGTACCTACTCGAAGGGCTTCCGTATTCCATCGTTCGGTGAAGCAAACGCTCTGCCGACCACGGGTTACGTCACCGCTTCGCCGGTTCCGTTCACGAACTTCTTCCTGAACCAGTATGGTTGCACCACGGCCACGTTCACGAGCTGCCCGGCGTATGTCCGGAACTTCTCGTACGGTCAGACCACGCTCGCCAGCCCCAACCTTCAGCCTGAAAAGTCGCGCAGCTTCACTGGCGGCGTCTTCTTCGAGCCGATCCGTGGTCTGTCGCTCTCGGTCGACTACTACAACATCAAGAAGACCGGCGTGATCACGCAGCCAAGCAACACGCCTGCGCTGCTTGCCTACTACGCTGGCCAGCCGATCCCGACGGGTTACACGGTTGTTCCTGATGCGCCCGATCTTGCCAACCCCAACGCCCTGCCGCGTATCGCATTCGTCCAGTCACAGCTGGTCAATGCCAACACGCAGCGTGTTTCGGGTCTGGACTTCGGCATCGACTCGGACGTTGGTATCACCGACTCGATCCGTTGGAGCAGCCACCTCGAAGCCAGCTACATCATCAAGCTGGAAACCGAGTTCCCCGATGGCACCGTCGAGCGCTATGACGGCACCGCAGGTAACTACAACCTGACCGCCGGTTCGGGCACCTCGAAGTGGAAGGGCTACTGGCTCAACTCGCTCACCTTCGGTGACAAGGTCGAGCTCAGCCTGACCACCAACTACTTCGGCGGGTATGACTACTCGGCGCAGGATCAGGGCACCGGCTACAAGGACTGCAGCCTCATCACCGGCGTTGCTGGCGATCCGGGTTACAGCCCAAGCGGTTGTTCGGTTGACGAGTACTGGACGTTCGATCTCCAGGGCAAGGTGCGGGTCAATGACCGCTTCACCTTGACCGCCACGGTGATGAACATGTTCGACAACCTGCCTCCGGTTGAAGTGACCACCTACGGTGCGCACCTCTACAACCCGGTCCAGGGCGGTAACGGCATCTACGGTCGCTACTTCCGCATGGGTGCCAAGGTTAACTTCTAACCCGAACACTCAGACCAAATCAGCGAAGGGCGGCTCCTCCGGGAGCCGCCCTTTTCTTATGGTGCTCGCCGAAATTGCGGGACCCCTGCCGCCCTCGCGCAAGGGCGGCGACCGCCTGCCCTGATGAACTGCAAGAGAACTCTCCTCGCCCCACTGCACCGCCCTCGTTCGAGCCGGGCGTCGGGCCATAGTTTGCAGGTTGTTATCAGGAGCGCGGGGCTAATCCGGGATGTGCCAGGAGCACGGACACAGATGGCGGGAAAGCGCTGCTGCGATGGGTGCGTAGGCGTCTTACACCCCGACCGTCCGCCCATCCCCAACTTCAGAGAGTTACCGGTCCCGCATCCGCCACACGCTGATGCCGCTCTGCGGCGCAAGCGCCACTGGCTCCAGCCAGGTCGGAGCCTTGCCCGCTGCCAGGTGCGCCATGAATCCGTTGGGCGCGAGGTGCCGATAGACACCCGCCTCGTTGCCGTTCGCGCAGATTACCACCAGCGTGGCACCGCGCCGGCGCATGATCGCATGTGCGCCCTGATCGGGTCCGAGAAACGCTACGATCAGATCGCGCATGGCAGCGCTTGCACGGTGGTGGGCCGTAGCGACGACCGTGTGCGGGGTGTTCACCAGAATCGACGGGCCAAGGTCCAGACCCGCCAGAATGACCGTCGTCGGCTCACGCCCGAGCGCGGGCAGTATCTGCGGCAGCTCGCACGACTTGCCCGTAGCAAGCGGCGCGGGCTCGCGCGTAACCGCATCAGCGGCAATTCCCGCAAACACACCGGGCAGTACCATGGCGATCATCAGGACAACGCGCGCGATCCGGCGCAACAGCAGCCTGTCCGCAGACCAGGCAACAACCTGTCGCTGGAGCAGCCACGCCGCCGGCACCGCCGCGAACAGGCACGACACGCCCGATGCCCGCGCCACCAGCAAACCGACAATGGTCGCCCCGCCTAGCAGCAGCGCCATGTCCATCCACCAGTCGCGGCTCGCCTGATCGTGCGCGGCCCGGATCAGCCGCGCGCAGGCGATCAGCCCGAACAGCGGCAGCAGCGCCATCGTCGCGCCCAGCACCATGCCCTGTCGCCAGACCGGCAACCCTTCGGCCACCGAATCGAGCCACACTCGTTTGACCAGTGGGTCGAGCGCCGAAAACGCGTCTGGACCAAGGCATTGCGGGGCACGCAAAGCCATGATCGCGACGGCTCCCAAACCAATCGCACCCAGCGCGACAAGGCTCAAAGACGGCGGTCGGTGCCTGAGACGCGGCAAGACCAGCACGCAGCCGCCCGCGACCCATAGCAGCGCCATCACGTGCACAGGCGACAGCGCATCGCAATGCTCGGCTATATCTGCGAACCCGCGAGTCGCAACAAACAGCACGGCGCTTGCTAGCGCCAGCGCCGACATGAACGCGCCCAGCCATTCGCGCTGCCCGCGCCACAGCCGCAGCGTGCAGACGCCTGCGAAGATCACTGCCAGGGGCAAAGATTCGAGCGAGATCGCCAACGCCAACGCCAGCGCCAGCCCGGCCACGGCTCCACCGGCCCGTGGTGCGCGCGCCGCCATGCCGTTGAGCGCGACCAATGCCAGCACGAATTGCCAGGCATGATGGTCGATCCGCATCGGCATCATCCGGAACGATGCCGGGACCGCCGCAACCACCAGCAGCGCTGCAATCAGGCCCGCCCGCTTGCCGAACTGGCGCGCAGCCAGCCGTGCGGCGAGCAGCATCGCCGCCAGCAGCGACAACAGCGGAACCACCACGACCGCGACGATCTCTGCCTGTAGCTGGCCCAGCAAGGGCCGCAGAATCAAGATGACCGCGGCGATCGGGAGATCGACGATCCGCGTCCAATGCATCGCGACGCCCTCGGGCGGCGCAATGCGATACTGGTGAAGGTCGAACCAGCCCTGCCCGGACAGCAGGTCCCTGACCTGTTGCAGCCGCAAGGCATCGTCGGCGTCGGCAAAGCCCATCGGGCCGATCTGGCCATGCGTGGCCAGCAGCATCAGCGCCGCGCTTGCCAGCCAAGCGAGCAGCACCGCCCCTACCGGCGTTGCGGCGCGACGCTCCCCCGAAGGTGCGCCCGCCTGAACCGCTCTCACTGGAAGACGATCCGCTTGCGCAACAGCCACGTCACCATGAAGCTCGCCCCGATCGCGACGATCTTGGACAGGCGCGAATCGATGCCGATTGCGGTCCCTGCGCCCACGATCAATGTCGTCAGGGCAAGACCCGCCAATGCAGAGCCGACGAACAGTGCCTTCTGACGCGTCCGCGTGACGCGGTCTTGCGCCACGCTATCCATGAACACCGTGCGGCTCGACAACAGCCAGTGCGCCACGATCCCCAGCGAATAGCCCAGCGCCGATGCCAGCACCGGGACCGTGCCCGCAGCCAGCAGGCCGAGAAAGCTGCCCATGTCCACTGCCAGCGCGCCAACACTGGCCAGCAGGTATCGCAGCAGCATGACTTGGCGGAGGCGATCGATAATCGGCAGGATAACCCGGGTCATGGCGCGATCAGGCAGCCTTGGAAGACACGACGGGCGCAACCCGTTCGGGCACATCGCGCACCGATGAAAGCGCCGCGATCTGGTCTTCGCTCAATGCCTGCCGCGCCGGGATCACGACTTGCGCACCTTCATCGCCCGCTTCGTGATACTCGGCATCCTCGTTAACACACCACGTGTCATAGACGCGGCTTCCGGCAATGATGTTCTCGACCGTCAGCATCGCGGTCATCATCGCGTGATCCTGATTGTTGTAGCGGTGCATGCCGTTGCGGCCGACCAGGTGCAGCGTCGGATGGATCTCTTCCAGCTCGGTGCGCATCGCCGCGACATTGGTTGCGTATTCGTCGTCATAGACAGGGTAGGCTTTCTCCTGCCGCACGACCACACCGCCGAGCACCTTGTCCGGGCTGACGAGGCCGAGGATCGCCATCTCCTTCGTCGCCAGCGCCACGAGTTCCTCGTCCGTCGAATCCCACAAAGTGTCGCCTTCGAAGCAGAAGTATTCAAGGCCGACGCAGGCCACGCTGTCATCGGGCACCATTTCGGGCGACCACGAGCGGAAGTTCTGGATGCGGCCGACCTGCACCTTGCTGTCGTGGATGTAGATCCAGTTGTCGGGAAACAGCTCTTCGGAGCGGATCTTGAGCGCCACGGTCAGGAAATCGCGATAGCGCAGACGGCTTGCCTCGAGCGTCGTTGCGGGCAGCGGATGAATCCGCGCGGCCAGCTCGCGCATCGGGGCGGAACTGATCACATGGCTTGCCTGGATCATGACATCGCTGCCGTCCGGCCCGCTCGCCGAAACGCGCCAGCCGCCCTGCCCATCTTCAGCGAGTTGCTTCAGCGCATGGCCC
Source organism: Novosphingobium hassiacum (assembly GCF_014196055.1). Classification (GTDB taxonomy): domain Bacteria; phylum Pseudomonadota; class Alphaproteobacteria; order Sphingomonadales; family Sphingomonadaceae; genus Novosphingobium; species Novosphingobium hassiacum. The sequence continues at coordinate 224,731 of NZ_JACICY010000002.1, read as the reverse complement.
ATCAGCACATCGCCCTTGCCCGTGGCCACGATCTTGTCGCGCGCCGCGTCCCACATCATGCCGGGTCCAAGGCGCGGATAGCGGAACGTCTCGAGCAGCGTCTTGGTCTGCATCCCATCGTTCGGGCGCTTGTTCAGGCCAAGGCTGCGGCGCAAACCGTCGGTGACCGCACCCCACAGCGACAAGCCCTTGATCCGCTGTGCGGCCCAGTCTGCGCTCATCTCGTCGCAGGGCATGCCCCACACCTTCTCGGTATAGGTCTTGAAAAAGATCGAATAGAGCTTCTGCCCGAACTGGTTGGTCGTCCAGTCCTCGAAACTGCGCACGGTCTTGCGCGGGAACGCCTTGGCCTTGGCAAAACTCGCCATGCACAGGGTCGACCGCACAATACCGAGGTTCCACAGTGCCTCGAACGCGCGCAGCGGATAGGAGTAAAACTTGCCCTCGTAGTAGATGCGGCTCATCCGCGGGCGCTGGATGAAATCGTCGGGCAAAATCTCGTTCCACAGATCGACGACCTGCTGCGACTTCGAGAAGAAGCGGTGCCCGCCGATATCGAAGCGATAGCCCTCGTGCTCGACGGTACGGCTGATCCCGCCGACATACGTCGCATCCTTCTCAATGATCGCGACCGACAGCCCACGCTTGGTCAGCAGGTAGCCCGCGGTCAGGCCAGCCGGACCGGCACCGATGATTGCCACATCTACCGTGTGGGGAAGCTTCGCGCCCGCACCACCGAAATCCGCCCCGTTAACCATCAAAGCCCCCGCTAAAGCGATATTTGCTGGTCTTGGGAGTGAAGGAAAATGGCTAAAGGATGGTTAACGGTGCGGTCGGGATTTGCGAAATCCTGAGACATGGGACCGGCCATCACAGCCACGTAGAAACCGTTTATCGCGCCCCCGCGAAGGCGAGGGCCTCAGGCCTTAGGCGAAACACGCAAGCCTGTTCATGCCCCTCACGGGCATTCCAGACCACCGCGCGACGTGCGCTGGTCGTGTTCCCCGTCCCAGATGTCGCCGGGTTGGAGTGGCGCTGCGATTCGCGCAAGCTCATCCAGCTTGAACACCTGTTCGAACAGCAGACCATAGCGCGGGTGGCTGCGCCAGCGCACCTTGGCATAGATGGCGGGCAGCACGCCTGTTTCCACGCGCACCAGTTCGTTCATCAGCAACCACTTGTCGCACTCGACGCAAGCGCCCTGTTGCGAAATGTCCTGGAACGCGATGCGCACCGCCTCCCCACCCGAATGAAGCATCGCATCGAGCCGGACGCGCAGGCGGACGTGCCGCTTGGGATAAGCGCCGTGGGTCTCGTCCAGCAACCGCTCGATATCCACGACGTCGAGAAAACGAAAGCCGGCGAAGTCGCCATCCATCCATACAATTTCGGCCGGATAGCGATCACCGTTGCTCATCTCGATCGAAAGCGTGCGGTAATGCGCTGGCAGCGGGTGGAACAGCCGGATCTTCAGCCCGCTCGACGACGCATCGCGGATCACGCACAGGAACTCGCTGTCGCCATCGACGATCAGCTTGGCTGCACGGATCAGCAAGGTGAACCGCGGCGAAATCCGCTGGTCCTCGATGCTCCGGCCGTCTGCAGGAGACGGAAGCTGCTCGTCTTCGTGGGCCAAGCCCGGTCCCCTTATGCGTGAATCCCCAAACACCGGGGTTCACGCAAGACCCGGCGCAGGCCAACATACGCCGCCAAATCCTACCACGGGGTTACTACGAAGCGCCCATTAGGCATTTTTAATACCAATGGTTTTCGTACTTTGCCGCAGGTGCGCTTGTTATTTGGCGATCAAAATGCGTACCTCGCCACGACTTGGAATACCGGTCCAGCTTCTTCGGATTCGAGTTCGTACTCGTCGAAGTCGCGTGCAACCTGGTCGGCGGCTGTCGCAAACTTGTTGAACACTTCGTCCTTGCTGCTGTTGAGCAAGTTCGAACCCACCGCGCGGATGGTGAAGCTCTTGCCGATGCGCTTCTCGACAAAAACTTCAAGGTCTGCGCCATACCGCGTGGTCACTTCCTCACCTACCGTGCGGTCATAGGCCGAACCCTGCTTGCGATAGGTCGCGCCGAACGATGCACCGAAATCGGGGAAGTTCTGGATCACACCGAAGTTGTAGACGTACTTCGACTGCCCGTTGAACCGACGACTGCCGAATTCGTCCTCGACCGAACTGTCGATCAGCGACAGGTTGCCGAACACGCCGGTGTCTGGCAGCCCAACCGCGCCCAGGTCTGCCGACAGATCGAACTCTACGCCCCAGACTTCGCCGTCACCCACGTTGCGTGGCTGATAAACGAAAGTGCCATCACCTTCTGAACCTTCGACCTGTGTATTGGTCAGTTCGACGAGGTTCTGCACCTTGCGGTAGAAAACGTTGACCCCGATCACCCCGGTGCGGCCAAGGCGATGTTCATAGCCAAGATCGCCGCCCCATGCTGTTTCCGGACGCAGGCCGGTGTTGCCCAGCAAATCGTTGTCGCCCAGTTCCGCTTCGAGCAGCGCGGGCGAGATGTAGTCGAAACGCGGGCGACGCACGGTCCGCGCGGCCGAAGCCGTCAGGCGGCCATCACCCAATTGGATCTTCACCGAAGCCGAGGGGAGCAGGAAATCATACTTGACGGTGTTCAGCGCAAGGGCAGCGGCCACCGTCTGGTCGTTGATCCTGACCGTGGTGTTTTCCCAGCGCAGGCCAGCCTCGAACTTGACCGGACCGCTGGTGCCTTCGACCAGCGCATAAACGTCGCGACGGTCTTCCTCGATGGTGTTCAGACCCCCGGGGGTCGGTACGACTGGGCGGAAGTCGATCGCAAAGTCCTGCGGCGCGTTGGTGTACTGGCTGTACCCGGCCAGGGTCGTGCGCGACACATTGAAGCGATTGCGTGGGGCTTCGGCGATGTTGGTGTCGCGATCCTTGTTCTGGAAGAAGCCGCCCAGCGCAAAGTCGAGGCCATCGGAAATGCGGAACGTCTGCTCCAGTTGTCCGGACAGTTCATCGTCCTGAATGCGCGTCAGCGCGAAATCGCCGGTATAACGCGGGGTGGAACGGTTGAAATCAATCTCGTGCTCAAGCTCGTCTTCCTCGTTGTCGAACCGCGCGAAGCTGATCTTGAACGTGGTCTTGCCCAGATCCCATTCCTTGCTGAACTTGCCCGATAGCGCCCAGCTTTCCTGCTTGATGAACAGCGGGTTGAAGTTGTCGCTTAGCAGGTTGCCGTCAGCGTTGAGGCGGACCGGGCCACTGGTCGAGGTGAGATCGTTGTATTCGAATGACCGCTCGATCTGGTCGCGGTCGGTCCTCACATAATTGCCCGCGATCTCGAACTTGTTCTCGCCGTCATCGTAGGCCCAGTTCAGGTTGCCGGCATAATCGGTGCCGTCACGAACGTCGTCCTGGTCTTCGCGATTGTTGAAGTCCTGCGTGGCATAGTCAGGATTGTTCTCTGGCGAATCGTCGAAGCGCAGGCTCTTCTTCTTTTTGGGGTTGTAGCGCCCCTGAACGTTCACGCCTGCCAGAAGACGGCCGGGGCCGAACTTGCCGCCATAGTACAGGCCGCCCGACGGCTTGATCTCGCCATCGTCAAAAATCAGCGCGCCGCCGCGCAGATAGCCGCCATCCATCGTGAAAGCATCGCGCAGCACGATATTCAATGTGCCTGCAACCGCATCGCCGGTGCGACGCGCCGAGTTCGAGCGCACGATCTCGACCTGCTTGATCAACTCGGCCGGAACGCGGTCGAGAAAGAATGAGCGGTCGACGTTCGAACCGGGGATGCGGTCGCCGTTGATCAGGATTTGCGTATAGCCCGGGTCGAGGCCGCGAAGACGCGCACCGTCCGATTCGAGCACGTCCGAAAGGAAGGTAACCGATGGCACGCGCTTGAGCGCATCGCCCGCAGTCAGCGGTTCGAAACGGCGGAAATATTCCTCGTCATAGACCAGCTTCGGCTCAGCCTCGTCGCTGTGATTGCGAAAGCCGATGCTGCCCTGAACCACGATTTCGCGCGCAGTACGCGTCTGATCATCAGCCATGTCATCGGCCGCTGCGGGAACTGCTGGCTCTTCGGCAGCATGGACGGGCGTGGCGATGCACAAGGCAGCGCCGCACAGCAGGATCGCGCGGTGCGATCCCTTGAAAAACTTGGTCATCATGGAAGCCCCTCATGGTAACGCTTTGCTTGGCGTTGCCTCTAAGGGTGGTTGCTGACGGTTTTGCGACGGCGCGAATACCGTTCGGCGACAGAAGCCGCCATCGTGTCGCAGAACTGCAATAGTCATGGTGCGGACGGCGGGACTCGAACCCGCACGATCAAGGATCAGGGGATTTTAAGTCCCCGGCGTCTACCATTCCGCCACGTCCGCATGTCGGGCTATTCCCCGCTGGTGCATTGTGCGCCTGCCACAGCAGAAAGGGCGTCGCAACGCCCGTTGCAACGCCCGTCGCCAATTGTCGGTGGAAGCGCGTCAGTCGGCGTTGAGCCGAACGCGCATTTCCTTCCCTGCCTTGAAGTACGGCACGCGCTTGCCCGGCACTTCGACCGTATCGCCGGTACGCGGGTTGCGGCCTTTGCGCGCATCGCGCTCACGCGTGGAGAATGCGCCGAAGCCACGCAGCTCGACCCGGCCACCATCGGCCAGACGCTTTGCTATTTCGTCGAAGAACACGTCAACGACGCGCTCGATCTCTTCGCTGCGCATACCCGGACTTTCTTTGGCAAGCGCTTGGAGCAACTCCGACCTGATCATGTTATACCCTCCGCCGGATGCACGGGCGCATCCCCCTTTTATGCAACGATCCCAGCGTTCGAACCCCCGTACGAACGCATTTCGCGATCCTGCCACGCTAAAAGGTTTATTACAATCGGTTGATATTCCGAAGGCATCTGAAAAATGGCCCGATTCAGGCCGTTTCGGTCAGGTCCGCCACCGACAGCCCCAGCCGCCGCATGCGAGCGGCAATTTCGGGCCACTCTCCGGTCAGAAACGACTCGCGTTCACGCGTACGCAAGGCGGCAACCGCGCCGGGTGCCACAAACATGCCGATGCCGCGCTGCACCGTGACCATGCCTTCATCCTGGAACTGCTGATACGCCTTGGCCACGGTCAGCGGGTTGGCCCCCTGCTCGGCCGCAAATGCGCGGACCGATGGCAACGCCGCGCCTTCGGGATAGCGCCCATCGAGGATGCCAGCACAGATTTCGTCGCGCAGACGCAGATAGACGGGGCGGCTGTTGCTGATCATGGGTGATATACTGCCATAATACAGCAGGATGCACAACGCCCGCCTGGGGACAAACGCCTCCCACCATTAGCCTCGCCCCGACTGGTTGCGATTGAAAATAGTTTCTTGCCTTGTGCGATCGTGCGACTAAGGCCGCCTATCGCTGCGCAGGAGAGGCGCAGTCACCCCATAAGACGAGATCGCGCGCCCGCATGACTCAGGAACACATGACCGCAATTCCACAACCCCGCCAGGCCTTCGGGGAGTGGTTCGGCCACCCCGCGCAGCTCAAGCGCCTGTTTACCACCGAGATGTGGGAACGCTTCGGCTACTACGGCATGCGCGCGATCCTGACGCTCTATCTCGCCAAGCATTTCCTGTTCAACGACACGACGACCACTGGAATCTACGGCGGCTTCACCGCGCTGGTCTACCTCACCCCGGTCATCGGCGGCCTGATCGCCGATCGCTACCTCGGCTCGAAACGGTCGGTAAAGTTCGGCGCGATCCTGATGGCGGCAGGCTATTTCATGCTCTGCTTCGGCGGCGAAGCGGCCAAGCCTTACGCCACGATCGAAGGCCAGCGCTACGAAGTCACGGTCGCCGACATAAACGGCACCGAAAGCCGCTCGATCGAAGCGGGTGGCCAGCGCCTCGAAATCGTCGGCAACGACGACAAGTCGGTCTCGCTCAAGGCGGCTGACGGCACCGAGGCGCGCCGCATCGCTCCGGGCGCGTTCCAATCGGACGGCGAACGTTCGCCCTTCTACATTGCGCTGCTGCTGGTCGGCCTGTCGATCGTCACCGTCGGAAATGGCTTTTTCAAGCCCAACATCTCGACCATGGTCGGCACGCTCTACGCCGATGGCGACCGACGCCGCGACGCCGGGTTCACGCTGTTCTACATGGGCATCAACCTCGGCTCGCTGCTGTCGCAGTTCTTCTGCCCGATCCTGGCTGAATCGGTCGGCTGGTGGGCGGGCTTCGGCCTAGCCGCGCTGGGCATGACCTTCTCGTGGGTGCTTGTGCAGTTCGACGGCGGCCGCCTCGATGGGTATGGCGAACGTCCCGCCGGTGCCGATCCGCGCAAGGACTGGCTCATCTATGGCGCCGCATTGGTCTGCGTACCGCTGTTCTGGTTCCTGTTCGTCAACCTGATGTCCTATGTCCCGCCTGCCGAGGGCCAAGGCATCGTCGGCTATTTCCTCGGGTTGCCGATTATGGGCAAGCTGATGTTCGGCACGTTTCTTGTCGCCGTCCCCGGGATCCTGATCTGGGCGCTGGTGTCGGGCACGCGCGTAGAGTTCCAGATGATGCTCGCGGCGATGGTGCTGATCGTGTTCAACGTCGTGTTCTGGACCCTTTTCGAACAGGCCGGCTCCTCTCTGACGCTGTTCGCAGAACGCAATACCATGCTCGAAGTGGGCTGGACCCGCCCGCTATTCGCGATGTTCAATGCCCTGCCCGCCAGCTACTACATCTTTTTCGCGCTGCTGCTCGGCGGCCTCGGTTGGCTACTCGCGTGGTTCTTCGGCAGCGGCGAAACCCCCGCTACGCGGCGCAAGATGGACGTCGGTTTCGCCGCAGTCATGATCGTGGGTTTCCTCGGCATGATCTACGCGCGCAGCAAAGGCTTTGCCACTGACCCGGTCTACGTCATGCCCGCCGGTCAGACGCAGATCTTCAACGCGCTGTTCATCGTCGCGCTCGCACCCGTGTTCAGCGTGATGTGGAACGCGATGGCACGCCGCGGCGTGGAGCCCTCGATCCCGGTCAAGTTCGCCATCGCGCTGATGGGCGTCGGCGCCGGCTTCCTGCTGTTGGTCTGGGGATCGCAGTTCGCCGATGCGCAGTTCAAGGTCGGCCTGATGTGGCTGGCAGGCCTCTACCTGATCCACTCGATGGCAGAACTGTGCATCTCGCCGGTCGGCCTGTCGATGATCACCAAGCTGTCGATGGCGCGCGTCGTCGGCATGATGATGGGCGTGTGGTTCCTGTCGATCGCGGTGGCGCAATACGTTGCCGGCATGGTCGCGCAGGTCGCCAGCGTCGAAACGGTTGGCGGACAGGTTACCAACCTCAAGGTCAGCCTTGATACCTATGTCGGCGTGTTCACCACGATCGGCTGGATTTCGGTTGGCATCGGCATCGTCCTGCTGGTCGTCGCAATCCCGCTCAAGCGGCTCATGCACGGCGTCACCTGACCGAAGGTGAAGCGTCCGCGATTCAGAGCTTGGCATCATCTTAATTAATCGGTTAAAACGTGCCATCGGAATGAGGCGGAGGAGCAACCACGCGATGAGCAACGTCAACCCCGGCATGGACGCCGAAGTCTTCGAGCAGTTCCAGGAGCAGCTCCGGCGCTATGTCCGCGAGCGCCTGATCCCGGCGGAAAATGACGTCATCGCCAACGACGGTATCCCCGACGACCTGCTCGCCGAGATGCGCGAGATGGGGTTGTTCGGCCTGACGATGCCGGAGGAATACGGCGGCGCGGGGATGAACGTCACCCAGTACATCGAGACGATCTACACGCTCAGCTACGCGATGCCCGCCTATCGCTCGATCACCTCGATCAACCTCGGCATGGTCTGTTCGGCGATCAAGAATTCCGGGACGCCTGAGCAGAAGGCCGAATGGCTGCCCCGCCTTGCCGCCGGTGAAATCGCCTCGTTCGGCCTCACCGAGCCCGGTTCGGGCTCGGATTCCGCTGGGCTCCAGACTACCGCCGTGCGCTCGGGCAACGGCTATGTCCTGAACGGCACCAAGCGCTACATCACTAACGCGCCTTTCGCCAAAATAGCGCTGATCATGGCGCGCACGTCCAAGGAAAACCTGCCCAAGAACGGCCACGTCTCGGCCTTCCTCGTCCCGCTCGACACCGCCGGCGTCACGCGGGGCAAGTCGGACAAGAAGATGGGCCAGCCTGGCAGCCACATCGGCGACATCATCCTTGAGGACGTGTTCGTCCCCGGCGATGCACTGCTCGGCGGCGAGGAAGGAAAGGGCTTTGCCACCGCAATGCAGAGCCTCGACAACGGCCGCCTCTCGGTCGGTGCCGCCAGCACCGCCTATGCCCGGCGCGCGCTCGATACTGCCGTCAAGTACGCGACCGAGCGCAAGGCATTCGGCGAACCGATCGCCAATTTCCAATTGATCCAGGCGATGCTGTCGGACAGCTATGCCGAAATCTACGCTGCGGAATGCATGATGCGCGACGCGATCAAAAAGGCCGATGAAGGTCGCAAGGTCCTGCTCGAAGCTGCCGCGTTCAAGATGTTCGCCTCGGAAATGTGCGGCCGCGTCGCCGATCGCTGCGTCCAGATCCACGGCGGGGCAGGCTACCTTGCCGAATACGAAGCCGAACGCTTCTTCCGCGACAGCCGCATCTACCGTATTTACGAAGGCACCACCCAGATCATGCAGTTGGTCATCGCCAAGCAGATGTTGCGCGACTTTTCCGCTGGAATGCACGGCTGACGACATACCACAACATCCCGCGGTGATCGGCACCTGCTGCTTGCCAGGCATGCCGTTGCTGCCGACAAACGGATTCCTGACCCAGTACCCCAATCCGCAGGCACCTGATTTTTCGCAATATTTCTCCGATTTGGCGCAAGTTTGCGTCGTCAATCATCAATTGCAATGTCGAACCAGTTGTGACGAGCGACAAATTATTTCAAAGTGACCATTAGCACAATCTGTCGTGCGTCATCCGCCAGTCTGTATTGACGTCTACGATAGTACAAATAAGATAATCGAAGGGCATTGCGCATGGACACGGGTTTAGTCCACCTGATCATCGCGGCAGGAAGTTTCGTCATCACCCACTTCGCCATGTCCGGCCCGCTACGTGCCGGCATGGTGGCCGCATGGCGCGAACAGGGCTTCCTGACTTTCTATTCGCTGATTTCCATCGCCATGCTCGGCTGGACCATCGTCGCATTCGATCGCGCGCCGGTTACCGGCGCGGCGTGGGATGGCATGCACCCGCTGGCGTGGATCGCCGGCAGTATCCTCACGATCGCATCGCTCGCTTTGCTGCTGCCATCGTTCAAGCGCAACCCCGCCCTGCCCGGCGTCAAGGCCGCGGGCCTTGGTACGGTCATCCCTTCGGGCGTGTTCACAATCACCCGCCATCCTATGATGTGGGGCATCACCTTATGGGCGTTGGGGCACATCGTCGTCGCGCCGACCGCGCCGGTTTTGATCCTGATGGCTGCATTGATCCTGGTTGCGCTGCTCGGATCCCATTTTCAGGACAAGCGCAAGCTCGCCCAGAACAAGCGCGAATTCAATCCGTGGCAGCGCCGTACGTCATTTTGGCCGGACTTGCGCAAACTCGGCAATCTCAAGCTTACTTGGGTTATCGCGTTTCTGGTCTGGTTCCTCATCACGATCGTCCACTGGGAACTGTTCGGCATCCCCGCCGGGCCGTGGCTGTGGATTGCCTGAACGCCGAACGAGCGCTCAGGCGCGCGCTTCGCTGACGCCTGTGCTGTTGTGCCGTAGCGCCTTCAGGACCGTATCGACGATCTGCGGCGCGTTGAGACCCGCCTGATCGTACTGCTTTTCCGGCGAATCGTGGTCTTGAAATAGATCGGGCAAGCGCATCGTGCGGATCTTCAGGCCCGCATCGGTCAGCCCCTGATCGCTTGCCATGGTCAGCACATGCGCGCCCAGCCCGCCGATCGAGCCTTCCTCGACCGTTACGATCACGTCATGGGTGGTCATCAGCTGGCGGATCAGCGCCTCGTCGAGCGGCTTGGCAAAGCGCAGGTCCGCTACCGTCGTCGACAGCCCCTTGGCCTCCAGCAGGTCCGCCGCCTTCAGCGCTTCGGCCAAACGCGTACCGAGCGACAGCAGCGCCACCTTCGTGCCCTGCCGCACGATCCGCCCCTTGCCGATTTCCAGCCGCTCGGGAGCGTCGGGCAGCGCAACCCCGGTACCGTTGCCGCGCGGATAGCGGAACGCGATCGGCCCGCTGTCGTGGCACGCTGCGGTATAGGTCATGTGGACCAGTTCGGCCTCGTCGGCCGCCGCCATCACCACCAGATTGGGCAGCGTTGCCAGATAGGTCACGTCGAACGACCCGGCATGCGTCGCGCCATCGGCTCCGACCAGCCCTGCGCGGTCGATCGCAAAGCGCACCGGCAGGTTCTGGATCGCCACGTCATGCACCACCTGATCGAAGGCGCGCTGCAGGAACGTCGAATAAATCGCGCAGAACGGGCGCATACCCTCCGCCGCAAGCCCCGCTGCAAACGTCACCGCGTGCTGTTCGGCAATGCCGACATCGAATGTGCGCTCGGGATGCGCCTTGGCAAACTTGTCCACGCCCGTGCCCCCGGGCATCGCCGCCGTGATCGCGCAGATGCGCGGATCGCTGTCTGCCAGCTTGGCCAGCGTTTCGCCGAACACGTTCTGGTAGGCAGGTGCAGACGCCTTGGCCTTGACTTGCTCGCCGGTAATCACGTCGAATTTCTGTACGCCGTGGTACTTGTCCGCCGCCGCTTCGGCCGGGCCATAGCCTTTGCCCTTCTGCGTCACCACGTGGATCAGGCACGGACCTTCTGCGGCATCGCGCACGTTTTCGAGCACCGGGATCAGTTGTTCGATGTTGTGACCATCGATCGGGCCGACGTAATAGAAGCCCAGTTCCTCGAACAGCGTGCCACCCATCGCCATACCGCGCGCGAACTCGTCGGTCTTGCGCGCAGCTTCGTGCAGCGGGCGCGGCAGCTTGCGCGACAACCGCCTGGCGATATCGCGCAAGGACAGAAACGGGCGTGACGATACCAGCCGCGCCAGATAGGCAGAAAGCCCCCCCACCGGCGGCGCGATCGACATATCGTTGTCGTTTAGGATCACCACCAGCCGGTTGCCCGCGGCCTGCGCGTTGTTCATTGCCTCATAGGCCATGCCCGCGCTCATCGCGCCATCGCCGATAACCGCAATGCCCTTGCCCGCGCGGCCCGAAAGTTTGTTGGCCACGGCAAAGCCCAGCGCGGCCGAGATCGAGGTCGACGAATGCGCCGTACCGAACGGATCGTATTCGCTCTCGCTGCGCTTGGTGAAGCCCGAGAGACCACCGCCCTGGCGCAGCGTGCGGATACGGTCGCGCCGTCCGGTCAGAATCTTGTGCGGATAGGCCTGATGCCCGACGTCCCACACCAGCCGGTCGCGTGGCGTATCGAACACATAATGCAGTGCCACGGTCAATTCGACCACGCCCAGCCCCGACCCCAGATGCCCGCCGGTCGTACCGACAGCGGAAATCATCTCGGCCCGCAGCTCATCGGCCAGCTGGCGGAGCTGCGATGGCGCAAGCGTGCGAAGGTCTTCGGGCGTATCTACCGTGTCAAGCAACGGGGTTGCCGGTTCTGAACTCATCCCACCGCCCTTACACCGATGCATTCGCGGTGTCGAACCCGATCATGCAGCGATGGCCTGCCCCCTTGGGCGAAAGCCTGTTGCGGGGGTTTGACCTGAGCAAGCCCTCGGACTGCATCCACACATGAACCTGCCCGGCCCACGAATCGGTGGCGCTACCCTGCGGCTTCATCCCGAAGCTATGGCCACCGCGAGCGCAAATAGCCGATTGGGCCGCGCGAATCGCCACTGCATTTCACTGCTCGCCGCTGGCACATTCCGAGCAATGGCCGCGAATTTCAACGACGGGCCGCACTTCGGCGAAACCGGCATCTTGCGCCGCCCGGCGAAGCGCCCCGGTCAGCTTGTCGTCATCGATATGCACCGCCGCGCCGCACACATCACAGATCAGGAATATGCAGTCGTGGCGGCAACCCGGGTGGCTATTGGCGACATAAGCGTTGGCGCTTTCGACCCGGCGCGCCAGATTGGTGCGCACGAACAGGTCGAGTATCCGGTAGACCGAATTGGCCGCCACGCGTTTGCCACGCAGCGTGCCGACGCTTTCGGCGATATCATAGGCCGAACCCGGCCTGTCACGCGCAGCCAGCACCTCGAACACGTCGGCACGCATCTGCGTCCACTGCTCACCCGCGTCGACCAATACGTCGCGCGCGGCTTGGGTCAGTTTCTCGCCAGCTGAATCGTGGTGATGGTGCAATGCCATGTGCCATAGATAGGCACGCTGGGCCATTCACGCAAATCAGTTGCGCGTGAAGCTGGTCTTGTAAAGATCGGGAAACATTGTCTTGAGCGCGCGCACCTTCGGCGCATCCCACTGCCGGATGTAACCATGCTCGGGGTTCTTCAGCATGAAGTCCTGATGGTAGGCCTCTGCAGGGAAAAACGCGCCATAAGGCTCGACCGCGGTCACGATCGGCTTCTTCCACAGGTTGAGCCGCTTCAACTGCGCCAGGTAACCCGCTGCAACCCGCGCCTGTTCCTTGTCCGTCGGGACCAACGCGTTGCGGTACTGCGTGCCGTGGTCCGGCCCTTGGAAGTTCAACTGTGTGGGGTTGGCTCCCACTGCAAAGAACACGCGCAACAACTGGTCGTAGCGGATCACCGCCGGATCGTAGGTCACGCGCACCGCCTCGGCATGGCCGGTATTACCGTCACTTACCGTCTCGTACCGCGCATCCCGCTTGGAACCGCCGTGATAGCCCGAGACCACGCTGCTCACGCCCTTGAGATGGCTGAACACCGCCTCGATGCCCCAGAAGCATCCGCCAGCAAACACCGCGACCTTGCTACCCGGCGTCTCATTGGCCTGCACCGCCGCTGCGGGCGTCGCCATCGTACCCTCGGCCAGCGCCGGTTGCTGGCATGCAGCCACGGCAATCGCAAACGCCGTCAACGCGGCAATGGTCCGGCGCTTCATCAGCGCGAAACCTGCTGTACCGAAACGTCAGGTGTTGCCGACGCACTGATCCCTGCAGACATCGCCATCGCAGCGGTGCCCATGACCAGCCCGAAGGCCAGCGAACGGAAAAAATCAGGCTTGAACAGGCCCATGACGCATCTCTTTGCAATTGATGGTGTTGGCACTGCCCTGCACCACCTTGCATGAACCTGCAGTGACCCTTGGCACAGTGTCGCGTTCAGGCTTTGAGCGTCACCCACATCGGCGCATGATCGCTGGCCTTTTCCCGGCCGCGGTATGCCTTGTCGACACCCGACGAAATCAGCCTGTCGGCAAGATCGGGCGAGAGCAGCGCGTGATCGATGCGGAAGCCGTGATCGCGCTGCCACGCGCCCGCCTGATAGTCCCAGAACGTCCACACCCCGCCCTGTGGGTTGAACAGGTCGAGCGCATCGGTCCATCCATCATTGAGCAGCCGCCGGTACGCATCGCGCGATTCGGGCTGCATCAACGCGTCGCTAGCCATCGCCCGCACCGAAAACGTGTCCTTGTCTTCGGGAATGACGTTGTAATCGCCGATCACCACTGTCGGCAGTTCCTGCGCAGCAAGCTCGGTCATGCGCGTGCGCAACCGCTCCATCCAGCGCAGCTTGTAGTCGAACTTCGGCCCCGGCTGCGGATTTCCATTGGGCAAGTAGATGCACACCACGCGCAACCCGTAGACATCAGCCTCAAGATAGCGCGAATGCTCGTCCTCGGGATCGCCCGCCAGCCCGCGCTGCACCTCAACCGGCTGCACCCCATCGGCCAGAATCGCGACTCCGTTGAAGCCCTTCTGCCCGTGCCAGATCGCGTGATATCCGATCTTTTCGAACTCGGCGGCGGGAAAGCCCTCGTCCTGCGTCTTGATCTCTTGCAGGCACGCGACGCTCGGCCGCGTTTCCTCGAGCCATTCGAGTAGTCGGGGCAAACGCGCCTTGATCCCGTTGATGTTAAACGAGGCGACCTTGATCATATCGCGAAGCTGGACCCGCACCCGCAACCCGATGCGGCTTGGGGATTGCTCACCCGGAACGCCGCACCGCCCAGCGATTCGACATATTCGACCACACTGCCCTCAAGCAGCCCGAGGCTGACCTCATCGACTACCAGCCGCACGCCATCGGTCTCGGTCACCGTATCATCGGCTTCAGGCGCGTCGGCGAGGCCGAACTTGTACTGAAAGCCAGAACACCCGCCACCTTCGACCGACAGCCGCAGGATCGCAGGTGTGCCCTGCTTGGCGGCAATCGTGGCGATGCGCTTGGCGGCGCTGGGGGCGAGCGAGATCATGGTTTCGGACATGCCCCCTAGATAGGACGCCCGGTCCCAAACCTCAACCGAGACCGTCATGACCTCAATATGCTTCGTGATTGCGAGGAGCGTAGCGACGTAGCAAGCCAGAGTTCCGCACGCAGACGTTCTTGATTGCTTCGCTCCGCTCGCAATGACGAGCCGTCTGGTATGAACTCAGCGAGCTCTAATCGTCCGAAACCGGGTCTTCGATCGATTCATCGTGGCCCGTCCCGCTCGACAGGAACACGAGCCCCATCAGCGCCGCCATCAGCAGCATCGCGCAGCCCAGCCCCAGCGTCGTCGCGATATACAGGTGGATCGAAACGAACCCGACCATCCAGTACAGCAACCCCAGCACCGCAATCACTACCACTGCGATGAACAATGCCATCCATTTCAGCAACATACGGTAGCGCGCCCAGGCGAAGCTGGCGTTAAGCGGGTCATCAAGCGGGGAGGGGCGGGTCATCGCATGTCCTTTGCGACTCGCATATCGGGCTGGCAACGCTGCTTGCAAGAGGTGCTTTCGTCACGCGCCTTTCGATGGCATGATCCTCTTCAGGAGATTGCCGGAGTCAAAGGTTCGCAAAGGACAGGGCACCGGAAACCAAGATGGAGGATGCCATGACGATTGCCCAGGTCATTGCCGGTCGCGGCGAAGTGTGGAGCTGCAACGCCGACGACAACGTGTCCGACGCGGTCGATATGCTCGCCCGGCACCGCATCGGCGCGCTCCCGGTACGCGACGGGCAGAGCGCGGTCGCCGGCATCTTCTCCGAACGCGACATGATGCGCTGCCTGCACAAGCACGGCGAGGCCGCGCTGCACATGAAAGTGCGCGAAATGATGACCGCGCCCGTCGTCACGATCTCGCCACAGATGACCGTGCTGGCAGCACTCTCGCTGATGACCGAACGCCGCTTCCGCCACTTGCCGGTCGTCGAAAACGGCGAGATGGTCGCGTTCGTCTCGATCGGCGATCTGGTCAAACACCGCATCGACAAGGTCGAAGCCGAAGCCGACGCCATGCGGGTCTATATCCAGCAGGGGTAGCGGCCGCGCCGGGTAATCATTTTTACGATATGATCAGCCCAGCCGCGCGGCAACCAGCTCAGCCAGGTCCGCTTCGGGTCGCGCGCCATAGTGCGAGATGATCTCGGCCGCACAGACCGCACCCAAAGTCAGGCATTCTGCCAGTGGGCGCCCACGCACGTGGCCGAACAGGAAGCCCGCTGCGAACAGATCGCCTGCTCCGGTCGTATCGACGACCTTGGCGATCGGCTCGGCCGGAACCTGTGCATGTTCGCCGCCGCTCACCGCGTGTGCGCCGTTCTCGCTGCGCGTCACGACCACCGTCGGCACCTTGGCGGCGACTTGCGCCAGACCTGCGTCGAAGTCCTCGATTCCCGTCAGCGCGGCCAGTTCATGCTCGTTGGCAAACAGGATGTCGATCTGCCCGGCGTCGATCAGCGCACGAAAATCGTCGCCATAGCGCGAGATCACGAACGCATCCGACAGCGTGAACGCAACCTTGCGCCCTGCATTGCGCGCAGCAGCAATCGCGCGACGCATGGCCTTGCGCGGCTCTTCGGGGTCCCACAGATAGCCTTCGAGGTACAGAACCTTGGCCGAGGCGATCGTCGCATCGTCCATCGCATCGGCAGGCAGGAACTGCGACGCGCCAAGGAACGTGTTCATCGTCCGCTGGCCATCGGGCGTCACGAAGATCAGGCAGCGCGCCGTCGGCGGGTCGCCCGCGCGTGCCGCGGTATCGAATGCAATCCCGCCTGCGCGGATGTCATGCGCGAACACTTCGCCCAGCTGATCATCGGCAACTTGCCCGATGAACGCGCACTTCGCGCCGAGCGCGGCAAGACCGGCCAGCGTATTGGCTGCCGATCCGCCCGAAATCTCACGCGCTGGCCCCATCGCATCGTACAATTCGCGCGCGCGGTCGGTGTCCACCAGCGTCATGCCGCCCTTGGCCAGTCCCAGCGACTCGATTTCCGAATCCTCGCAAGGGGCCATCACGTCGACAATGGCGTTGCCGATGGCGATGACGTCGTAGATCGGGTCGGACATTGTCTGGCTGGCTCCATTTCCGCAAATTCCGGGCGGACCTAGCGGCATCGCACCACTGCGGCAAGCGCCGGAACGCCAGCGTTACGCGACAAAGTGCGAGGGCAGACGTTGACCGCGCGGGCAGGGCGCTCCATCCCCGCATCCGTGCCAACCATCCGTGCAAACTGCGCCGTCGCGCTCTCCGCCCTGTTCCTTGCGTCGTGCGCTGGAGGAGGTGCGATCCCGCGCAGCTCCGCCCCGGTCAGACCATCGGGACCTCCCGTCCGCACAACCGTTCCGCGCCCTGGCCCGGTCGCCAGACCACCGGCACAAGTCCAGATGATCCCCGGCCTTGAAAACGTGATCGGAGCCGACGTGGCTCAGCTGGGTCGCCAGTTCGGCGCCCCCCGGCTCGACGTGATCGAAG
The DNA here is from genome assembly GCF_014196055.1 of Novosphingobium hassiacum. Classification (GTDB taxonomy): domain Bacteria; phylum Pseudomonadota; class Alphaproteobacteria; order Sphingomonadales; family Sphingomonadaceae; genus Novosphingobium; species Novosphingobium hassiacum. Next base: position 207,874 of record NZ_JACICY010000002.1, on the reverse strand, counting down.
ACGACGCGCGCAAGTTGCAGTGGACCGGCACCGCCTGCATCCTCGACATCTACCTCTACCCGCAACCCGGCAACCCGCGCCCCACCGCGACATATGTCGACGCACGCCGCAGCGACGGTCGCGAAGTCGACCGCGCCGCCTGCGTCACCGCACTCAGGAAGGCGCCATAGCTCCGCAGCCGGGCGAGGGGGGCAGGATGCTCCACGGCGCGAAAGCCGGAACCCCTTCGCGCGAAACGTCAGCCAGCGAATAGCGGTCGAGCACCGCGAGAAACGCGTCGAGCGCTTCGGCAAGAACGCCGCTCAACGCGCAGTCGGCCTTGAGCGCGCAACGGGCGCAGTCGGCCAGCCGCATCCCGCGCTCCATCGCGCGAACGACCTCGCCCACCCGAATGTCCTGGGCGGCCCGCGCCAGTGCAATACCGCCGCTACGCCCGCGCTGAGACCGGGCGAAACCCTCCTGCACCAGTGCTTGGGCCACTTTGGCAACGTGATGATAGCTCAAGCCCTGCTCGGCCGAGAACGCGGGCAGCGAAACCGGCGCGTCCTTGCGCGCGAGCACGATCAACAGGCGCAGGCCGAAGTCAGTATGCTGGGTGAGTTGCATGCTCAGCTATGTCGAATTTCCGCTTGCCTAAATCAAGTAATATAAATACCGGTATTTTAATTACTGGATTGGAGAGCCCCATGCGCATCGCTTCCGAACACGCCCGCTCAATCGTAAAATCCACGGCCCCGGCGCTGGAAAAGCACGGGTTGGCAATCACCACCGCCATGTATGCGCGGCTGTTCCAGAACCCCGAAGTGGCCGCGATGTTTGATCGCGCAGCGCAGGAAAGCGGCGAACAACCGCGCCGTCTGGCGGGCGCCATTCTCGCTTACGCCAAAAACATCGACAAACTGGACAACCTCGGCCCCGCCGTGCAGCGCATGGTCGCTCGCCATGTCGAAACGGGCGTAAAGGCCGAACACTATCCGCTGGTCGCTGCGGCCCTGCTACCCGCGATCCGCGACGTGCTTGGTTCCGACGTTGCCACCGATGAAGTGCTAGATGCCTGGGGCGAGGCTTACTGGATGCTCGCCGACATCCTGATTGCTGCGGAAGTCGATGCCTATGCGGCCGCCGCCTGAGCCTGCGCTCAGACCCTGATGTCCAGACCGCCGACCATGTATCCCAATTCGGTCGGCGGGTTCCGTGCCCTGCTCAGGCTTCCACGCTGAACGTGAGCTCGGCGTGGGCCCGCAACCTTGCCACAAGCGCCTCTCCCAGAATCGCGCCGGGCGTGCCGATGCCACCCGCTGCATTGCTGGAAAGCAGCGCAATTCCGGTTTCGCTCAACATCCGGCTGGTCGAGCCATAGCCGGGATCGTAGCGGCCCTTGACGCCATAGTGGATCGTCTGCCCATCGGGCATTTCGCCGACGAACAGCACGTCGTAGAACCCTGTCTCGCGCTCTTCTTTCGACGGGCCTTCGCCCGGCACCGGATCGTCCGGACGACCGATCATCGGCGTCTTGGCCATATGCTCGGCGACCGCCTTGCCCTGATCGCCGGGTCCGGTCAGCACCATCTCGTCATAGACAAAGTCCGTGCCCCACGGATGGCCGAGCAGCGCATTGGTGCGGTGAACGTTCTTGGTGTTGATCGCCGCCATGATGAACGGCGCTTCCCAGCTACCCAATGCATCATCGTGCTGAACCGCATTGCCCGAAGGCTGCTCGGGGCCTTCGAACCCCGGCGTCAGGCAGAAAGCGCTCTGCATCAGCGGGATCAGCGAAGGGTCCTTGCCCATCGCGGCGAGCGTCGCCTTGAGGCTCGCCGCAGTGCCACCCGAAGCGCCGCCCTTCATCCCGCGCACGCGTCCTTTGACCCGCGGGGCAGGGCGACCGAACCGCGCCACTGCCTCCTTCTGCAGCATCAGCACGCCCAGATCGAACGGGATCGAATCGAAGCCCGATGAAAAGCAGATCCGCGCGCCCGATTGCTCCGCCGCCGTGCCATGCTTGTCGATCATCTGCCGCATCCACACCGGCTCGCCGCACAAGTCGGCATAGTCGGTGCCCGCCGCAATGCATGCCTCGAGCACTGGTTCGCCATAAAGCTGGTACGGCCCGACCGTCGTCAGCACGACGCGCGTCTGCTGCGCCATCGCGGCGAGGCTGTTCGGATCGGCAATATCGGCCACGATCAGCGGCGTGTTCTTGGGCGCACCGATCAGCGCCCGCACTTCGGCGAGCTTCGCCGCGCTGCGCCCCGCCATCGCCCAGTGGGGGCCTTCCTGACCGTAGTGGCGCGCCAGATATTCGGCCACCAACCGCCCGGTAAACCCCGTCGCCCCATAAACCACGATGTCATAGGGCCGCCCCGACTTGTCCATCACCCACTCCGCCTGTTCTGTTATCGGCAAGAGGCTCGACGAAGTCGCAGACGATTGCAACCGGTTTCAAGCGTGCGGTTAAAGCTTCGGAAGCGTAACCCCGCGCTGACCCATGTATTTCCCCGCGCGGTCGGCATAGCTGACCTCGCACGGCTCGTTGCCCTGCAAGAACAGGAACTGGCACGCGCCCTCGTTGGCATAGATCTTGGCAGGCAGCGGGGTGGTGTTCGAAAACTCCAACGTCACGTGGCCCTCCCAGCCGGGCTCGAGCGGCGTGACATTCACGATGATCCCGCAGCGCGCATACGTGCTCTTGCCCAGGCAGATCACCAGTACATCGCGCGGAATACGAAAGTACTCGACCGTCCGGGCCAGCGCGAACGAATTGGGCGGAATCACGCAGCAATCGGTCTTGCGATCGACCAGGCTGTCCCCGTCGAAGTTCTTCGGGTCCACCACCGCCGAATTGACGTTGGTGAAGATCTTGAACTCGTCTGCCACCCGCGCGTCATAGCCGTAGGACGATAGCCCATAGCTGATGCACCCGTCGCGCTTCTGGTTCTCTACGAACGGCTCGATCATCCTGTCGGCCAGCGCGCGCTCGCGAATCCACTTGTCGGAAAGTATGGCCAAAGGTGCTCCCCCGAAGAAATCTAAAACAGGTTGGATGGCCCGAATGCGTTGGGCAATAGCACCGACAGGCGCGTTTCCACCACCTCATGTTCGCCCACGCCCAGCACCAACGGATCCGTTCCGCCCAGCGCCGCCAGTTCATGCAACACCTGCCGGCAGCGCCCGCACGGCGTGATTGCCGCGCCCGTCCGTCCGCCGGCGCCACCCAGCACAGCCACCGCGATCAAGCCGCCGCGCCGTCCGGCATGCGTGGCGATCGCGCAGGCCACCGTCTCTGCACACAACGACAGCCCGTAGCTCGCGTTCTCGGTGTTGGCGCCAGTCACGATCGCGCCATCCTCGAACAGCAATGCCGCGCCGACAAGGAACCCGGAGTAGGGCGCATAGGCGGTGTCCATCGCGGTCCGTGCCGCCGCGATCAGCGCCTCGCGTCGCTCTGCCAGCATATCGCTCATGGCTGCACCACCACCCAGCGCAAAGGCCCGCGGGCAGCGTTCAACCGCAGCCTGTCGGTCGCGGTCCACATCACCCATGGCCGTCCGGCATAGCCCGGCTCCAGATAATCTTGGGAAACCCAGATGTTGCGGTCGATCATAGCGGCCAGATGATAGCGCTTTTCCAGCCCGCGCGACACCATCAGGATTGCCGGCTTTTCGGCGTGCCTTTCCACCTGATTGAGAAACGTCGTCAGCTCGCTTTGCATCTGCGCCTCGCCCGGTGCTTCGGGGCAGGTGCGCGAATCAATATCGAGTGCGATCGCCGGTGGCAGCAAGTCCTTGTCGCGCGGCACCACCGTCACGAAGTTCGCCGCCTGTGCATCCGCCGGAGCGCACAGGTCATAGGCGTGGACCGCGCCCACCTGCATCCCGCGTGCCCGCGCCGCTTCCAGATTCTCGGCAAACCGCGAATCGCGCGTTCCCGTGCCCTCGCTCGCCGTCAGATAAACAAAGTCCGCGCCCGCCGCGCGCAGCAGCCGCCAGTCGACCGCGCCGTCATCATCGCTCAACCACACGCCCTGAACCGGATAGTCCTCGCGATCGGGCAGCCACGTTCGCGCCTTCCACCAGCCAAGGCCCGCCGCCACCACTGCCACCAGCAGCAGCGCCGCCAGCACACGCCTGCGCGCGGGAGTTGGTTTCTTCGCCATAGTGAAAATTGTGCGCCCCGAGAATTGTGTCAGCCCCTGATATGCAGCACGCAGATCAGGGTAAAGAGGCGTCGCGCGGTCGGGAAATCGGTCTCGATCTTGCCGTCCAGCCGCTCAAGCAGCATATCGGCCGCATCGTTGTGGACGCCGCGCCGCGCCATGTCGATCGTCTCGATCTCGTTTGCCGAAGCCTTGCGAATCGCCTGGTAGTAACTGTCGCAAATCGCGAAATATTCCCGAATCGGCCGGCGGAACCGTCCGAGCCCGAGAATCACCGTCTCCAGCGGCTCGCCAGCATCATCGGCAATCGCCAGGATCAACCGTCCGTCCTCGACCGAAAGCTTCAGCCGGTAAGGACCATCATGCCCAGCCGCGAACGCGCGCAGCGGTTTGAACGCGTTCTCTTCGATCAGATCGAAGATCGCGATTCGCCGTTCCTGCTCGATATCGGCATTGCGCCAGATGATCGTCGCTTCGTCCAGCTCGATATGCGAGATGCGCGGGTCGGCCATGGGCAACCTGTCTTGCAGACGGGCAGGGCAGGAGCAAGCCTTCTCGCTCGTCATTCCACCGCGCCCCTGTCTTCGTCCTTCCGATCACTGCCTTCGTCATTCCCGCAAAGGCGGGAATCCGGCCCATCGAACAAATCCATTCCCGCCTTCGCGGGAATGACGAATGTGGTGATCCGTCCCCGCTATCCACACCCTCTCCGCATTGCCGCCAGCCCCGCCGTCGGGCACAAGCATGCCCATGTCAGCCAGCGAAGCCATCCTGTCCCGCGAACCTTCCGAGATACGCACCCTGCCCTCCAACGTCGAGGCCGAGGCCGCGTTTCTGGGGGCCGTGCTGATCGACAACCGCATCCTCGAAGAACTGCAGACCCCGCTCAAGCCCGACCATTTCTTCGCCGCCGTCCATGGCCGCGTTTACGAACGCATACAGACACTTGTCGACCGCAAGGCGGTGGTTACCCCGGTCACCCTCAAGCCCTATTTCGAAACCGACGAGGGCCTCAAGGAACTGGGCGGCACCGCCTATCTCGCGCGATTGACCGCTGACGGGCAAGGCCTGCTCAACCCGCGCGAACTGGCCGAACAGGTCTACGATCTCGCCCTGCTGCGCGAACTGATCACCGTCGGGCGCAATCTGGTCGAAGGCGCGCTCGATACCAGCGATTCGGTTGCTCCGCTCGAACAGGTCGAAAAGGCCGAAGCCGCGCTCTATGCCGTCGCCGAAGGCGCGCAGACCGGCAACGAGGCGCAAAGTTTCGGCGCGGCAACGCGCACGTCGCTCGAGATGATCGAGAAGGCGCTGCTTTCGGGCGGCCATATCTCGGGCAAGACCACCGGCCTTGTCTCGCTCAACGAGAAGATCGGCGGCCTCCACGATTCGGACCTTATCATCCTCGCTGGCCGTCCCGGCATGGGCAAGACGTCGCTCGTCACCAATATCGCGTTCAACGCTGCCGACCGCCTGCGTCGCGATCAGGCAGATGGCATCGCACTCAAGGACTCGGTCGGGGCGGGGGTCGCCTTCTTCAGCCTGGAAATGAGCGCGGACCAGCTCGCCACACGTATCCTGGCCGAACAGTCTGGCATCAGTTCCGAAGCGCTGCGCATGGGCCGAATCAGTCGCGAGGATTTCCAGCAGCTCTCCTTCGCCAGCCAGCGACTCGCCGAACTGCCGCTGTTTATCGACGATACCCCGGCGCTGACGATCAGTGCCCTGCGCGCCCGCGCCCGCCGCCTGAAACGCCGTCACGACATCGGCCTGATCGTCGTCGATTACCTCCAGCTGCTGCAAGGTTCGGGCCGCGCCAGCGACAACCGGGTCAACGAAATCTCGGAAATTTCGCGTGGCCTCAAGACCTTGGCCAAGGAGCTCTCGGTTCCGGTGATCGCGCTATCGCAGCTCAGCCGTGCGGTTGAGCAGCGCGAGGACAAGCGCCCGATGCTTTCCGACCTTCGCGAATCGGGCTCGATCGAGCAGGACGCCGACATGGTCTGGTTCGTCTTCCGCGAGGACTACTACGTCATGTCGCGCGAACCCAAGGTGCCCCAAGGCAGCGACGATTCCAAGACTCAGGAGGCCCACGCTGCCTGGCAGGCCGAAATGGAACGCGTCTACGGCCTCGCCGAACTGATCGTCGCCAAACAGCGCCATGGCTCGACCGGCAAGGTCCGCCTGCGCTTCGAAGCCAAGATCACCCGCTTCTCCGACCTCGCGCCCGACGACATGCGCGCCAACTCCTATGGGGATGACGAGTAGGTGACCGCGCGCACCTCCTCATTTCCTTGACTTTTCCACACCTGCGGCCTAGCTGCCGGTCTTTCCGTCTTTACCAGTATATCGGAGTGCCCTGATGGCGCGCGTTACCGTCGAAGATTGCGTCGACAAGATTCCCAACCGTTTCGATCTCGTGCTGCTCGCGGCTGAGCGTGCCCGCGCGATTTCCGGCGGCGCAGAACTGACGATCGACCGCGATCGCGACAAGAACCCGGTCGTCGCCCTGCGCGAAATCGCCGAAGAAACCGTGCGCCCGACAGTGCTCAAGGAAAACCTTATCCAGTCGCTGCAGCGCGTTCTGCCTGACGATGACGATGAAGTCGATGAAATCGGCTCGTTGTCCCAGTCGGCCGAAGCCTTGCGCATCACTGCCGCTGCTCCGGTTCGCAACACCTCGCTGGGTGCCGACTACGACGGCTGATTATTCAGCGATTTCAAATACTTGAAAACCCCCGGCCACAACCGGGGGTTTTTTGTTGCACCGCTTCTTCCCCCCTCCCGCTTGCGGGAGGGGCAGGGGGTAGGCCTGCGGCACCTCACGTATTCTCCATCTGCACCGCCATCAGTTCCCACACCTTGTTGATCGCCTTCAACGGCCGCACCATCACCTTGAAATCGACGATCCGCCCTTCAAGGTCGAAGCGGATCAGGTCGATCCCGTTGACCGCGATCCCGTCCATCTCGCACTCGAATTCAAGGCAGGCCTCGGGCCCATCGACCAGCTCGCGGACATAGCGAAAGGTCCCGTTGCCGAAGACCTGGCCCGCCGCCGTCAGGTACATCAGCACCTTTTCGCGGCCCACCTGCGGCGTGTGCACAACCGGAGAATGGAACACCGCATCGTCGGCGACAAGTTGATCCAGTTGTGCCGGATCGTTGCTCTGCATGTAGCGATGCCATGCTGCCAGACCGAGGTTCATGCCGCTTCTCCCAAGTGTTCGTCACGACCAAAGTGGGGCAGGACGGTTGCGACAGCATTGATCCGGCGCAACTGCCCTGCCGTGCGAAGATCATCCCAGATGATGCGCGAAGAATTCGCGCGTACGGCCATCAGCGAGCGCCGCCCCTGCCTCATCGCGGCGGTTGCCCGTCTCGGCGGCAAAGCCGTGATCCAACCCCTCGTAATCGTGCAGCGTCACTTTGGGATGAGCATCGAGCGCATCATGGATCGCTTTCTGCGCGTCAGGCGCCACAAAATGGTCGGCGGTGGGGATATGCAGCAGCAGCGGATTGGCAATGGCGTGCGATTCACCCAGCATCTGGTCGATCATCACGCCGTAATAGCCGACCGACGCATCGATATCGGTTCGCGTCGCGGCCATGTAGGCCATCCGGCCACCCATACAGAATCCGACCAGTCCGATCTTGCCGACCCCATCCTGACCGCGCAGGAACCGGATCGCGGCCTCGATGTCCTGAATGCCGAGTTCTGGATCGTACTGGCCAGCATAGCCGAACGCTTCCTGCAACTGTTCGGGCACGTCGGGATCGAGTTCGACACCCGGCGCGAACCGCCAGAAGATGTCGGGTGCCAGCGCGACATAGCCCATCTCCGCCCATGCTTCGCACTTCTGTCGGATTCCTGCATTCACCCCGAAAATCTCGGGGACCACGATGATCGCTGCGGTGGCGCCAGCCTCGGGCTGGGCGAGGTACCCTGGAATCTCCGCGCTGCCATCAAGCGCTGCGAACGTGATTTTTTCGCCCATGTCGTTCATCCTGCCGTTGGGTTATCGTGGTCGAATAGGAGTTTGGCCCTGCCCGTGGACTTTGCCAAGCACGCATGACATTCTCGCGCATGGGCCGGGACCCGCTTCACGAAAGTCATCAGTCATGAAATTCACGGTCGAGTGCGATTGTTCCCCCGAAGAAGCCCGTCGCTTCCTCGGCCTGCCCGATGTGTCGAAGGCCAATGATGTCTATGTCGATAACATCGCCAAGGCCATGCAAGGCGTCAATAACATCGAGCAACTCCAGGGCTACATCAAACAGGTCGCGCCGATGGGCGAAATGGGACTCAAGATGTTCCAGCAGTTCATGGAACAAGGCGGCATGGGCGCATTCTCCGGCAAGAAGCCGAAGGACTGACGCAAGGCATCCGATCGTGTAGGGCAGGGCGCGTGACCGACACGATCTTCGCCCTGTCCTCCGGACCGCCGCCTGCGGGCATCGCCGTGATCCGCATCAGTGGCGCACACGCAGGCCCCGCACTATCCGCACTGACCGGCAAGCTACCGCCGCCGCGACGCGCGGTGCTGGCAACGCTGATCGATCCCGCGGACGGAACACCGCTCGATCGCACCATGGTGCTCTGGCTGCCCGGACCCGGCACCGCAACGGGCGAAGATAGCGCCGAACTCCACCTCCACGGAGGCCGCGCTGTGGTTACGGCGGTCGAAGCCGCCCTCGGCAAGCTCCCCGGATTGCGTCGCGCCGAGGCTGGCGAATTCACCCGCCGCGCTTTCGCGAACGGCCGCATCGATCTTGCCGAGGCCGAGGGTCTCGCCGATCTCCTGACCGCCGAGACCGAACTCCAGCGCCGCTCCGCACTGGCGATGGCCGAAGGCACGCTATCACGCCAAGCCGAATCGTGGCGCGGCGCGCTGCTGATGCTCAGCGCCCGGATCGAAGCCGCCCTCGATTTCTCCGATGAGGACGATGTCGGGGCGGGGGAGAGCTTGCTCCCCGCCAACTTCGCCACCGACTGCGACGCACTAACCGCGAGCCTCAGTCAATGGCTTGCCCGCCCCCGCGCCGAACCCTTGCGCGAAGGCTTCCGGGTCGTCCTCGCCGGGCCACCCAATGCCGGAAAATCGACGCTGTTCAACGCGCTGGTCGAGCACGAAGCCGCGATCACCGCCGCCGAGCCGGGCACGACCCGAGACGTCCTGACCCACTCTGTCGCGATCGACGGCGTCCCGTTCACCTTCGTAGACACTGCCGGTTTGCGCGACGATCATGCGGGCGAGATCGAACGCATCGGCATCGCCCGCGCCCGCGCCGCCGCACAGCGCGCGGATTTGATCCTTTGGCTCGGTCCCGAAGGGGAGGGACCGTCGGGTCTTCCGTTGTTGGAAGTCGCCGCGCAGATCGACCGCCCCGACGCACTCCTCAAATCCGCCAGCGCGATCCGTTTGTCCGCACAATCCGGTGAGGGCATGATCTCTTTTCGCGACGCATTGCTTTCCCACGCCCGCGCCGCGCTACCTGCTCCCGGTTCTGTCGCCCTGAACCGCCGTCAGCATGCGCTTCTGACCGACGTCGTAAAGGCGCTAACGGAAGCCCAGATCCAGCACGACCCGCTCCTTGCTGCCGAACACCTGCGGCTCGCGCGCCGAGCCCTCGACGCCCTTGTCGGCCGGACCGGCACCGAGGATATGCTCGACGCCCTGTTCGGTCGCTTCTGCATCGGCAAGTGATGTTCCACGTGAAACATCGGCGGCTTTGACCCGCAGCGCCATTTCCACTATCGCACCCGCCATGCAGGACTTCGATATCATCGTCGTAGGCGGCGGACACGCCGGCGTCGAAGCCGCCGCCGTCGCCGCGCGCATGGGCGCGCGCACCGCGCTCGTCTCGTTCGATCCCGCGACGATAGGCGCGATGAGCTGCAATCCCGCGATCGGCGGCCTCGGCAAGGGTCACCTCGTCCGCGAGGTCGATGCCTTCGACGGCCTCATTGCCCGCGCGGCGGATCAGGCCGCGATCCACTATCGCATGCTTAATCGCTCAAAAGGTAGTGCGGTTCAGGGGCCGCGCGTCCAGGCCGATCGAAAGCGTTTCCGCGCCGCGATCCAGCGCATGATTGCTACCCAGCCGAACTTGACCGTGATCGGTGGAGAGGCTGCCGCGCTCCGCATCGAGCGCGGTACCGTCACCGGTATTGATCTCGCCGACGGCACAGCGCTTCGGGGCAGGGCAGTCATCCTGTGCACCGGCACGTTCCTTGGCGGACGCCTGTTTCGCGGCGAGGAGTGCATGGACGGCGGACGCATCGACGAGAGCGCTGCGCACAAACTCGCAAAGCAACTGCGCGCCGCCGATCTCCCGATGGCGCGCCTCAAGACCGGCACACCCCCACGTATCGACGGTCGCACTATCGATTGGGCGCGCCTGCCCGAGCAGCCCAGCGACGCCGACCCCTGGACGATGTCTCCGCTCACGCCGACACGCCCGCTACCGCAAGTGTTCTGCGCCGTCGCCCGTACCAACGCGCGCACACACGACATCATCCGCACCGGCCTCGATCGTTCGCCGCTGTTCACCGGCGCGATCGATGCGCAAGGTCCGCGCTACTGCCCCTCGATCGAGGACAAGATTCACCGCTTCGGCGACCGCGACGGGCATCAGGTGTTCCTCGAGCCCGAGGGCCTCGACGACACCGCCGTCTATCCCAACGGTATTTCCACCTCACTCCCCACCGACATCCAGATAGCGATGGTCCGCTCGATGGAGGGTCTGGATCAAGCCGTCATCACCACCCCAGGCTACGCGGTCGAATACGATCACATCGACCCCCGCGCCTTGCGCCACAGCCTAGAGGTGAAGGCGCTCCCCGGCCTCTATTGCGCGGGGCAGATCAACGGCACCACCGGCTACGAAGAGGCCGCCGCGCAAGGCCTCGTCGCTGGCATGCATGCCGCCGCCGCCGTCCTTGACTGCGAAGCCCCCGCGCTGGACCGAGCCAATTCCTACATGGCCGTGATGGTTGATGACCTCACGCTGCACGGCGTCACCGAGCCCTATCGCATGCTCACCGCCCGTGCCGAATATCGCCTGCGGCTGCGCGCGAACAACGCCTCGACCCGCCTGACGCCCGCCGCCATCGCACTCGGTTGCGTTGGCACCGAGCGTCGCTCGTGGTTCGAACGCCGCGCAGAGCAGCGCGACGAACTCACGGCAAGCCTTTCAAGCGATGCAACGTCAGGCGCGCTCATCACAGCAGGAATGCCTGTGCGTCCCGACGGCGCGCGTCGCCCGCTCGCTGAATGGTTGCGCTTTCCCGAAGTCGATCTCGCCTCACTCAAACCCTTTCTGGGTTCACACGACTATGCAGCCGACTTGCTCGAAGAGGTTGAGGAAGACGCGGCCTACGCGCCATATCTCGCGCGGCAGGACGCCGAGCTGCGCGACTTGCGCGCGTCTGATGCGGTCCGCTTAGGCGATGATTTCCCCTTCGCCACGATCCCTGGCCTCTCGCGCGAAATGGTCGAGCGCCTGGAACGCGCCCGGCCCGAGAGCCTCGCAGCCGCAGGTCGCATCGCGGGCATAACCCCCGCTGCTCTCGCGAACTTGCTGGTCCACGCTCGCAAGCGGGAATGCGCATGACTGTTACGACCGAAGCCGAGGCGAGCGATTGGCTCAAGACCACGCTTGGTATCGACCCTGATGTACTTAGCCGCCTTGACCAGTTGGCGGCGCTGTTGCTTGAAGAGAACGCGCGTCAGAACCTTGTTGCGCAAGGCACACTGCTGCATGTCTGGCAGCGCCATATCGTTGATTCGGCGCAGTTGCTCCATGTTCCACGTAAAACACTACCCGGTGGCGAGTGGCTGGATTTGGGCACGGGTGCCGGCTTTCCTGGACTGGTCATCGCCGCGCTGCAACCCGAGCGGCAAGTGACGGTCGTGGATTCGCGGCGCCTGCGCACCGACTGGCTTAGCCGCGCGGCCTCGGCACTCAGCCTGGACAACGTGCGCGTGATCCACGGACGCGTTGAAGAACTAGAAACTCAAGTCTACTCCGTAATCTCTGCCCGCGCATTCGCCCCGCTCGAAAAACTTCTCACGGTATCTGCGCGCTTTTCCACACCCGACACGCTGTGGCTGTTGCCGAAAGGGGCTGGAGCGCCGCATGAACTGGCAATGCTCTCCGAATCATGGCGTCACACGTTCCACGTGGAACAATCGCTGACAGATCCAGCAGCGGGTATCATTGTCGGAAGCCTCCTTGGAACACCGCGCCCGAAAGGCACACGTCGATGATCACGATTGCGGTAGCCAATCAGAAGGGTGGTGTTGGCAAGACCACCACGGCGATCAACATTGCAACCGCATTGGCGGCAACGGGGTGGAAGACCCTGCTGATCGACCTCGATCCGCAAGGCAATTGTTCGACCGGCATCGGCGTATCGGCCAATGATCGCGAACGGTCGACGTATGATCTGCTGATCGATCAGGCATCGGTTGCCGATTGCATGATGGCAACGCGGATTCCGGGCCTTGATCTCGTCCCGGCAACGGTCGACTTGTCCGGGGCGGAGGTCGAACTTGTCACGATCGAAGACCGCACCCATCGCCTCCGGAAGGTCCTCAACGGCGATACCGGTCACGATATCTGTCTGATAGATTGCCCGCCCTCGTTGGGATTGCTCACGCTCAATGCGCTGACTGCAGCCGACTCGATCCTCGTGCCATTGCAGTGCGAATTTTTTGCACTCGAAGGCCTGAGCCAATTGCTGCAGACGGTCGAGCGTGTGCAGGAACGGTTCAACGCCGATCTCGGCATTCTCGGGATCGTGTTGACCATGTTCGACCGACGCAACCGCCTGACGGACCAGGTCGCCGATGACGTTCGCTCATGCCTGCGCGACTTGGTTTTCGAAGCGGTGATACCGCGCAACGTGCGGCTGTCCGAGGCACCGAGCCATGGCTTGCCCGCGCTGATCTACGATCATGCCTGCCCGGGTTCGCAGGCCTACATGAAGCTGGCGCGCGAGTTGATTGCGCGCCTTCCCGAACGGAGGATAGCGGCATGAGCAGCGAAGATGCAGTGAAGGCCGCGCCGCGTCGCACCGGTTTGGGTCGTGGCCTCGGAGCGCTGATGGGCGAAGTCCGTCGCGAAGAACCGATCGCGCGCATCTCGGTCTCGGGCGACGATGCATCCACATCACGCGATGGCGGCCTTGCCATGCTCACCGTCGGCTCGATCGAGCCGCACCCCGAACAGCCGCGCCGCCACTTCGATGAAGCAGCGCTCGACGAACTTGCCCAGTCGATCGCCGCACGCGGCGTGATCCAACCGGTAATCGTGCGGCCCCTGGGTGGAAATCGCTATCAGCTCGTCGCCGGCGAACGCCGCTGGCGTGCCGCGCAAAAGGCGCAAGTCCACGAAATTCCCGCGATCGTGCGCAAGCTCGACGATCGCGAAGTGGCAGCCCTCGCACTGATCGAAAATCTGCAGCGTCAGGATCTCAACCCCGTCGAAGAAGCGCGCGCCTATCAGCGTCTCGCCGACAGCGAAGGTCTAACCCAGCAGGAAATTGCCAAGTTCGTCGACAAGTCGCGCAGCCACGTCGCCAACATGCTGCGCCTGCTGGGGCTCCCCGACGAAGTGCTGGACATGGTCGTGCGCGACGAACTGTCCATGGGCCATGCGCGCGCGCTGATCAACGCCCCCGATCCGGTCGCGCTCGCGCGCGAGGTCGTGGGGCAGGGCCTGTCTGTCCGCGATGCCGAAAAACTGGCACGCAAGGCCAGCAGGCCCGAAGGTGTGCGGCGTCAGGCGCGGTCGGCCAAGGATCCGGTCGGAGCGGCCGATATCGCGATGATCCAGCAGCACCTCGAGGACTTCCTCGGCCTCAAGGTCACAATCACCGCCGATTCCGATCCGACGACCGGAGCGGTGGCGATCCGTTACAAGAACCTCGATCAGCTGGATCTGATCTGCCAGCGCCTGACTGGTGGGGAATTCTAGCGACTTAATCATCCGATTAAATAGCCGTTGACCGGGAGGCGTCTGCGCGCATAGGCTGCGTGCAACAAGACAAACCCGGAGAGAATGGCCATGTCGCTCGATGTAATCCCGCGCTCCGCCTATAACGAAGATCACGAAGCCTTCCGCCAGACCGTGAGGCGCTTCTTGCTCGAAGAGGTTGCACCCAATTCTGACAAGTGGGCCGAGGCGGGCATCGTTCCCAAGTCGATCTGGCCCAAGGCAGGTGCACTCGGCATGCTGTGCCCGACAGTCCCCGAGGAGTTCGGTGGGCTGGGCCTCGACTTTGGCTACAACGCGATCGTCGACGAGGAAAGTTCCTACTATGGGCGCGCCGCCACCGGGTTCTCGCTGCAGTCGGACATCGTGGTCAACTACCTGATCTCTTACGGGTCCGAGGAGCAGAAGCAGAAATGGCTTCCCAAGATGGTCTCGGGTGAGGTCATCACCGCAATCGCGATGACCGAACCGGGCACCGGCTCCGACCTTCAGGGCATGCGCACTACTGCGAAGAAGGACGGCAACCATTACGTGATCAACGGGTCGAAGACCTACATCACCAACGGCCAGAACGCCGATCTCGTGCTCGTCTGCTGCAAGACCGACACCGATATCGAGCCGGCCTGGAAAGGTGTTTCGATCGTCCTCGTCGAAGCCGACAGCGAAGGCTTCCAGCGCGGCCGCAATCTCGACAAGATCGGCATGGATGAGGCAGACACCTCCGAATTGTTTTTCAACGATGTACGCGTGCCGATCACCAACTGCCTCGGTGAAGAGGGCAAGGGCTTCATCTATCTGATGAGCGAATTGCCGCAGGAACGCCTGTCGATCGCGATAGGCGCACAGTCATCCGCCCAGAAAGCGTTTGACGAGACCGTCGAATTCACCCGCGACCGCAAGGCCTTCGGCAAACCGATCCTTGATTTTCAGAACACGCGCTTTGTGCTCGCCGATCTCAAGACCAAGCTGCAGGTGGGTTGGGCGCATCTCGACTGGGCGCTTGCACGGCACCTGAAGAAGGAACTCACGCCTGAAGAAGGCGCGGCTGCCAAGCTGTGGCACACCGAACTGCAGTGGGAAGTGATGGACAAGTGCCTGCAGCTGCACGGCGGCGCTGGCTACATGAACGAATATGCCATTGCGCGCTCATGGCGCGCGGCGCGTGTGACACGCATCTTCGGCGGCACCAACGAAATCATGAAAGAACTGATCGGCCGCAAGCTCTGAATACATCTCCCCTCGCACAGATCAGGCAACGCAAAACGGCCCGCCCTTTTTAAGGACGGGCCGTTTCACGTGAAACACCCGAGCATCAACCCGTATAAACGCGCTTTTCCTTGATCCGCTTTTCCTTGCGGCGCGGGATCGAGCGATGACGCACAGGTTCGCTTACCCAGCGCTCGGTCACGACCGTTGTCTCGGTGCAGGGCTGCTGGTTCGGCACCATCACCGGGACCATCATATAGCCATAGGGTGCATAACCGCCGGCACCGGGATAGCCATATGCAGGCTGATACTGAACCGAGCGCGCGTAGTCATCGCATTCACGGCGCAAGTCCCGGTCCTCGGCCTTGTCGATCGCTGTTCCCGCGACCGCGCCGACCGCAGCGCCAGCGACCGTTCCCAGCACGCGGTTGCCGCCCGCCACGCGATTACCCACAACGCCACCGATCACACCGCCGAGCAGCGCCCCGCCGATCCCCTTGTCGCCATAGACCTTACGGCAGCGCTCTTCCATCTCGCTCCAGCGCGGATCGGGCTGCGGATAGTGCTGATAGCCCTGCGGGCCACCGGGGTACTCGGGGGCACCGTCGACCGGTTGCACCATCACCGTCGTCGGCCACGGCGCGCCGACCATAGGCGGGTAATATACGGGGCCAGGACCATAGCCGCCATAGGACTGTCCCTGCCAGTTGCCATGCACTGGCGGGTGACGATCCTTGGCGAACGCGGGAGCGGCGGTCAGGGCAGCGGCCAGCAGCGCAGCGCTGGTCAGCACGGAAACGGTGGAGCGGTGAGGCATTGCGGTATCCCCCAGGGGCACGGCACAGATGGCGCCGATCGATTAACCGCAAACTTACCATTCAAACCCGCAGGAATCCAAGGTTCCAACCGCACCAGAGTTGGCGCTGTCCCGAATCGGGTCGAAATCAGATCCGCGTGGCAATTGCCTGCGCCAGCGTCTCGATCCCACGCGCGTCGTCGTCGTCGAACCGTGCGGGGGAGGGGCTGTCGAGATCGATCACCGCAATCACCGTACCATCGCGGAGCACCGGCACGACCAGCTCCGACCTGCTCGCGGCGTCGCAGGCAATATGGCCCGGAAACGCGTGGACATCGGCCACCAGTTGCGTCTGTGCGGTCCGTGCCGCCGTGCCACATACCCCTTGGCCCAGCGGGATACGGATGCACGCGGGCTTGCCGATGAACGGCCCGAGCACCAGCTCGCCTGCGACCATGCGGTAGAATCCCGCCCAGTTGAGGTCCGGCAGAAACTCCCACAGCAGCGCCGCGACGTTGGCCATGTTTGCGACGGCGTCAGGCTCGCCATCGGTCAGGGCAAGCGCTGCTGCGGTCAGATCGGCATGAAGGTCGGCCTTCGATTGGCCGGGCGTTGGGGCAAAGCTGAACATCTTGAGGGCCATAGCAAGCACGGCAAAAAGTCGCACGGCGCAATTTGCATTCGCACGCAACCATTGCCCTCGCGGCGCAGCGTGCATAGGTTCCAGCTCATGAACCTCATCAAGAAAATCCTGATCGCGATCGTCGTGATCATCGCCATTATTGCGGCTTATATCGCGTGGTCGATCCACGGCACATCCGCGCAATATTCACTGGCCGACACGACCGGCACTCGCCCCAAGCTCGCCGATCCGGACGAGCAGACGATACCGACGATCAAAACAGCCGACCCGATTGGGTGGAAGGACGGAGAGGCGCCCGTCGCCGCGCAGGGACTTGTTGTCACGCGCTTTGCCGACAAGCTCGATCACCCACGCACCGTCGTCACACTGCCCAACGGCGATGTGCTGGTCGCTGAAACCAACTCCCCACCGCGCAAGGATGATGGCGGCATCACCGGCATGGTGATGGGTTACCTGTTCAAGAAAGTCGGGGCAGGCGGCACGTCGCCCAACAAGATCGTGCTGCTGCGCGATGCCAATGGCGACGGCACGGCCGAGCAGCGTTTCGTGATGGAAAACCCCGCACTCGATTCACCGTTCGGCATGGCTTTCCGCGACGGTCGCCTGCTCGTCGCCAATCACAACGCGGTAGTCTCATTCCCTTATGCTCTGGGCCAGACCACGCTTTCGGGCACGCCGGAAAAGCTGATGGACCTGCCGGGCGGCGGCAATCACTGGGCGCGCAACCTCCTGCTCAGCCCCGACGGCAACCTTCTGTACGTCACGGTCGGCTCAGCCTCGAACATTGCCGAGGGCGGTATCGAGGCTGAGAAGGGCCGCGCTGCCATCCATGAGTACGACTTTACCAAGAAGCGCGCGCGCGAATTCGCCAGCGGATTGCGCAATCCCAACGGACTCGACTGGAACCCCAACAGCCAGGAGCTGTGGACCACGGTCAACGAGCGCGACATGCTAGGGTCAGACCTGGTGCCGGATTACCTGACCAACGTTCCGTTCGGCGCCGCCTACGGTTGGCCATGGGCGTACTGGAAGAAGAACATCGACTGGCGCGTCGAAGCGCCGATGCCGCAGTACCTGATGGAATACGTGCGCAAGCCTGAATACGGGCTCGGCGCACACGTTGCGGCGCTTGGCCTGACGTTCTCCAAGGGTGGCAACCGCATGGGCGCAAAGTTCGCCAGCGGCGCGTTCATCGCGAGGCACGGGTCATGGAATCGCCGCCCGCTTTCGGGCTACGATGTCGTCTTCGTCGGCTTCGACGATCGCGGCAATGTCCTGAAGAAGCCGCCAGTGCCGGTACTGACCGGCTTCCTCACCGATGACGAAAATGCCCGCGGTCGTCCGACGTGGGTTGCCTTTGCGAAGGATGGCGCATTGCTCGTCAGCGATGACACCGGCGGAGTGATCTGGCGGGTGACGGCGCCCGGCGCTCAACCCGCCGCAGCGATCACGCCGCTGCCGACCCGTCAGGCGCCACCCCAGCCCAAGGGCACGGGCAAATTCATCATGAAACCCAATGCCGAATCGGATCTGGTGAAACCGACGAACTAGAGCGAGCGACCGGCCCTCCCGGCCAGCTCGGTCACATATTGCCAGGCGACGCGGCCCGAACGCCCGCCGCGTCGCTTGGACCATTCGAGGCCATCGCCCTCGTCCCACGCAAGACCGTAGTGGGCGGCATAGCCCGCAATAATCGCAAGATACTCGTCCTGCGTGCAATTGTGGAAGCCGAGGCTGAGTCCGAACCGGTCTGCGAGCGCAAGCCGGTCGTCGACCGCGTCACGGGGATTTATCGGATCGTCCTGTTCGGACAGGTGTCGCTCAACGATCGCCCGCCGATTCGATGTCACCGCCAGCCGCACGTTGGCAGGACGCGCTTCGACACCGCCCTCGAGCCACGACCGCAACTTACGCGAGCCGGACGAATCCCCCGCGTCGAAACCGAGATCGTCGAGGAATACGAGAAAGCGCCGGTCGATCCCACGCAAGGTCGCGAACAGATCGGCCAAGCCAGCGTCGGGACTCGCCTGAACCAGCGCGATCGAACCAGGCGACGCGTGCTGCGCGGAGAGTGTCGCCGCACGCAGCAGTGCCGATTTACCCATGCCACGCGCACCCCACAGCAGCATGTCATGCGCCGCCGACCCACGAGCGAGGCGCGCGACATTCTCGACCACGGCGACCTTCTGCTTGTCGATGCCTTGCATCAGATCGAGGGCAGGGGCTTCAAGCCGTGCAACCCCGCGCGCGCCCTTGCCGTCCCAGACATAGGCCGGAAAGGCCAGCCAGTCGGCCGCTTGGCTTTGTACAGGAGCAATCCGCTCCAGCGCCTCGGCGATACGCGTAAGCAGCGCCTCGCTCATCCGACCAGCGCGTCCGTGTCGAGATCGTAGAGTAGCGCAGCGCCCGACATCGCCGACGAGCCCAGACCGCGCGCCTCGGGCACGATCACCCGGTTGAAGAACTTCGTGACCGCCGTCTTGGCGTGCAAACCGGAAGCGCGCGATTGCCGGCCGAGTTGCCAGCCCGCCACGGCCACCGCACACATCGTCGTGAATGGCACCGAACCCGCCAGCTTGTCATCGAGCGAGGCCGTCGTGCTCATCCACTGGCCGATCGCCGCAGCGTCCTTGGCCAGCGCCGCGACCTCGGGGACGTCTTCCATCTCGCTTGCGATCTGGGCCATCAGCGCCTGCAATACGCCGCCGTTCTCGTAACCCAGCTTGCGCGTCACCAGATCGGCCGCCTGAATGCCGTTGGTGCCTTCATAGATCGGCGCGATCCGCGCGTCGCGATAGTGCTGCGCGGCGCCGGTTTCCTCGACAAAGCCCATGCCGCCGTGAACCTGGATGCCAAGGCTGGCGACTTCGCAGCCGATGTCGGTGCCCCAGGCCTTGAGCATCGGCACCAGCAGTTCCGCGCGCATCTGCGCCGCGCCGTCACCCAGCGTCCCGCGATCGACCTGCCCGGCGGTATAATACAACAGCGCGCGCGAGCCTTCGGTCAAGGCGCGCATCCGCATCAGCATGCGGCGGACGTCGGGGTGCTCCACGATCGACACCGGGGTCTTGTCCGGCGATCCGGCGCGGGCGGACTGAATTCGGTCGCGGGCATAGGCGCTCGCCTGCTGCAAGGCACGCTCGGCAATCTGCACGCCCTGCGATCCGACGTTGATCCGCGCCGAATTCATCATCGTAAACATCGCGCGCAGGCCGCCGTTCTCGTGCCCGATCATCTCGCCGATGCATTCTGCGTTGTCGCCGTAGGACATCACGCATGTCGGCGAGGCGTGGATGCCGAGCTTGTGCTCGATCGAGACGCATTGGACATCGTTGCGCTCGCCCGGATTGCCGTCGGCATCGAGATGGAACTTGGGCACGACGAACAGCGATATCCCGCGCGAGCCTTCGGGCGCACCCGGCGTGCGCGCCAGCACGAGGTGGATGATGTTTTCCGCCCCGTCATGCTCGCCGAACGTGATGTAAATCTTCGTGCCTGCGATGCGGTACTTGCCAGCGTGCGGGCCGTCGACGATCGGCGTTGCAGTGGTGCGCAGCGCGCCGACGTCGGAGCCTGCCTGAGGCTCGGTCAGGTTCATCGTGCCCGACCACTCGCCGCTGATCAGCTTGGGCAGATAGAGCGCCTTCTGTGCATCGCTGCCGTGATGGTCGATCGCCTCGATCGCACCGACGGTCAGGATCGGCAGCAGGGTGAAGCCCATGTTAGCCGCGCCCAGCGTTTCCATCACGGCGGTTGCCAGTGTGAAGGGCAGGCCCTGTCCGCCGAACGCCTGAGGGCCGGCAATCGAACCCCACCCTTGGGCCACGAAATCCTTGTACGCAGCGACATAGCCCGGAGGCATGGTGACGACGCCATCTTTCCACTTCGCGCCGATCTGGTCGCCCGCGCGATGCAGCGGCGCCCATTCGCCGGCGGCAAACGCGCCGATGCCCTCGACGATCGCCTCGACCATGTCGGGCGTGGCGGCGGCGAAGCGCTCAGCCTGCGCAATGTCGTCGATGCCCGCGCTCACCTTGATGGCCAGGATCTGGTCGGCGGTTGGCGGCGTAAACGACATGGCTTGGCTCTCCCATCGGCAGCGCTTGCGCCACCCGGCGCGCCCCCTATAGCGAAGGACATGGAGCCGACAAAGCCTTCGAACGTGCATGTTCCGGACAGCACTGGCATGACAAAGGCAGCTGCCATCATCGCGGCAGGCGGGACCGTCGCCGTGCCGACCGAGACGGTCTATGGACTAGCGGCGCGCGCCGACGATGATGCGGCGGTAGCTGCCATCTACCGCGCCAAGGGTCGCCCCGACTTCAACCCGCTGATCGTGCACGTGCCCGACGTTACGGCAGCGCAGGCTCTTGCCGTGTTCGACGATCGTGCGCATGCGCTCGCAGCAGCATTCTGGCCCGGCGCGCTGACGATGGTTCTGCCCCGGCGCGACGATGCCGCGCTCGCCGCAGCCGTCAGCGCTGGCCTGCCGACCGTCGCCTTGCGTGTCCCCGCGCACGAGGTGATGCAGACCCTGTTGAAAACCTGTGGATTGCCACTCGCCGCACCCTCGGCAAATCGCAGCGGCGGCGTCAGCCCGACGAGTGCGCTCCACGTCGCCGATTCGTTGGGCAAACGCGTCGATCTGATCCTCGATGGCGGCGAGACCGAACAGGGCATCGAATCCACCATCGTCGCCTTGCGCGCCGACGGCACATGGACCGTCCTGCGCCCGGGTCCGATCACCGAGACCGCTATGGCGCGCGTACTCGGCCGCCAGAGCGACGTCGTGACGTCAACAAAGATCGAAGCCCCCGGACAGTTGGCCAGCCACTACGCCCCAGGCAAACCCGTCCGTCTTTCCGCCAATCAGGCTCAGCCGGGCGAGTTCCTGATCGGTTTCGGTGAAATCCCGGGAAACGTCAGCCTGTCCGAGGGCGGCGACCTCGCCCAAGCTGCAGCAAACCTCTACGCCTGCCTGCACCTCGGGGCTGCAGCTCCTCAGCCACGCATCGCGGTTGCACCAATTCCCGACGAAGGCATCGGCCTTGCCATAAACGATCGCCTTCGCCGCGCTGCAGTCTGAGCGTCAGTCCCGCTCGTAGGGCACAGAGCCGCGCATCGCATTCATCTCGCCATAGATCTGTCGTGCATCGTCGCAGGCCTCATCATTTCCGCGGTCGCAGTTGCGCATCGCCCGATCGTAGTCCTTGGACAGCTTGCCATAGCGCTCCTCACGCCTGCGGATCTCGCGTCCGCGCTTCTGGTCACGCTCCGAATCGCTGACAGTGACGCGATCATAAGCATCCGCCGTCGTATTGACCGCGCGTGAAGCAATCCGCACGGGCGCTGTAGCAAGGTCGAACGCGCTTTTGGCGACGCACCCGGGGAGCATCGCCAGAAAACAAAGCACGATGGCGCGGCTGTGAATCATAAGTGGCTCCCTTGCCACGGAAATCTCACGATGAGTTCGCCATGGCAAGATGGAGCTTAATGCGATGCGACGGACGGTTGAACCGCTTACTTGTCCTCGTTCGCCGCGTCGCTGGAATCCGGCGTGACGCCCGCTTCGCAGACCAGCTTGCCCGAGCCCATCGACGAGACCTTGCACGTGGCGCGACCAAACACGCGCACCTCGCCCGAACCCATGATATTGGCGTTGACGCTGCCGTTGGATGCAAAGCGCGCATTGCCCGATCCGGCAACATCGACCTTCACTTCATCGACGGTCAGCCCGTCCATCTCGGCATCGCCGCTTCCCGCGACGGTCAGCTTCATTTCGGTAGCCTTGCCCGCTGCGCGCAGCCTGCCCGAACCGACGACATCGACGTCGAGCTTGGGCGTGTCGATTGCGCGCGCTTCGATCGTGCCTGATCCGGCGACCGTGATCTTGGCATTCGCACCACCCAGCTGGTCCGTCACCAGATTGCCAGAGCCTGCCAGAACGACCTCACTCAGCATCGGCACCGTCACGTTGACTGTCGCGGTCTGATTCGATGAACCCAGCTTCCAGTCCTCGCGCGCAATTCCGAGCTGACCTTCGGACAATGCAAATCGCAGCTTGTCGGTACCTTCGCCTTCGACGGTAATCGCGAGCTTGTCGCCACGCGTTACGCGAACGTTATCGGGTCCGAGCAGAGTGATCGTCGTGGGCGCGGGGCCGCCCAGGTCCAACTCGGACAAGGGAACGCCCTTCTTGCCGTTGAACGAGATATTCGAGGCATCACAACCGCCAAGCGCGGTAGCAAGACCAAGCACGGCGACACCGGCAAGCGTGCGAACGAGCGACTGGAACATGACGATCTCTCTCCTGCCAAACCTCTATCGGCTGTGTTGCCGTGGTAACACGGTAATACGACATTGACCAAGTCGTTAGTGGAACGCAGACATCGGTTGGTCGTATCGGTGCTGCTTCAACAATCGTGTTTTGCACCCTCGTATCGCTTGGCCAATTGTCCTATTCGACCTCAATGCACGACGATGCCAACCAGTTGAGCGAGCGGGAAAAGGAGACATTGCGCCTGTTGCTGTCCGGGCACGACGCAAAGTCATCAGCCCGGGCGCTCGGCCTGTCGGTACACACGATCAACGAACGACTGCGCGATTCGCGGCGCAAGCTGGGTGTTTCGAGCAGCCGCGAAGCCGCGCGTATCCTTGCCGAAGCCGAACAAGCCACACCCAAATCGCTTGGGTACACGCAATTCGGGGTGGGCGAGAACGAGCAAGCGGTGACAGAGGCAGGTCAGCGGATCGGCCGAAACGAGCGATCCGTAAATGTCTGGATCATTGGAGGTCTAACAGCCATGCTTGTCACGATTGCTGCCGTGCTGCTCGCACAAGGTGCCCCCGTTACCGCCCCGCCCGCACCTGCATCGCCTGCTCCGCAAACATCTTCGACGCCGTCCCCGTCCGTGACCGCCGCAGCCGAAGCGTCCGCGCGGACCTGGCTTGGACTGGTAGACGCAGGAAACTGGGACAAGAGCTGGAACGGTGCCGCTACGATGTTCAGGACGCAGGTTACGACCGCCAAGTGGGCCAGCATGATCGAGCCGGTTCGAAAGCCGCTCGGCGCGCTTGCCACGCGGGCCCTGAAAGACGCAAAGCAGACCAGCGTGCTGCCGGGCGCGCCCGAAGGCGATTACATCCTGATGCAGTTCTCGACCGGCTTCGCAAACGCGCCAGCGACCACCGAAACCGTCATTCTGGCGCGCGAAGCTACTGGCTGGAAAGTTGCCGGCTACTTCATCCGCCCGGTCTGATCACGCGAACCAACGAAAAAGGCCTCCGGAAACCGGAGGCCTTTTCATAGTGTTGGGCCGAAAACGGTCAGGCCGTCTCGTAATACTTCGGTGCGTATTCGTTGAGGATCGCGAGGATCTTCTTGAGCGCGGCCGGCTCGTCGGTCTTTTCCATCGCGGCCAGTTCACGCGCAAGGCGCGAGGACGCCGCTTCGAAGATCTGGCGTTCGGAATAGGACTGCTCGGGCTGATCGTCGGCACGGAACAGGTCGCGCGTCACTTCGGCGATCGACACGAGGTCGCCCGAATTGATCTTCGCTTCGTATTCCTGGGCACGGCGCGACCACATCGTGCGCTTGACCTTGGGCTTGCCCTTCAGAGTATCGAGCGCCTCACGCAACGTCTTGTCCGATGACAGCTTGCGCATGCCGATCGATTCGACCTTGTTGACCGGAACCCGCAGCGTCATGCGTTCCTTTTCAAAGCGCAGCACGTAAAGCTGCAGCTTCATGCCGGCAATTTCTTCGTCCTGAAGCTCGACCACGCGGCCGACACCATGCTTCGGATAAACTACGTAGTCCCCAACATCGAAGGCGAGAGCCTTGACTGCCATTGGTATTCCTTTCGACGCGGGCGGGACGAGCCAACGGTCATCGGGTGCTTTTTCGGGGAGAAAGCGGCAATAGCCAGCCCACAGGCGGTCTTGCGAAGCCCAACGATCCGTTTGCTTTTGTTGTCCTGCCTTTTCGTGGTGAAAAGACGCCAGACAGGCAGGAGCCCACCAGCGCTTGGTGGTCCATATAACACTTCGGCAATAAAATTACCAGCCCCGTCGGTGTGCAGTGCACACAAAATCGGTCGTTGCCGCCAGATCGGCGACAACTTCGCGGTTCGTCAGCCAGCCGGAAAAGTCAGATCAATCGCCTTCGCCTGGCTCCGGCGAGAAGTACTTGTCGAACTTGCCGTCCTCGCCCTTGTGCTCGTCGGCGTCGTCGGGCGCATCCTTCTTGGCGGTGATGTTGGGCCATTCCGCCGAGAACTTGGCGTTGAGTTCGAGCCACTGCTCGAGACCCGATTCGGTATCGGGCAGAATCGCTTCAGCCGGGCATTCGGGTTCGCACACGCCGCAGTCGATGCACTCGCTGGGATTGATCACCAGCATGTTCTCGCCTTCGTAAAAGCAATCGACGGGGCATACCTCGACGCAGTCCATGAATTTGCAGCGGATGCAGGCGTCGGTGACCACATAAGTCATGGCGAATTTCGTCCCTCAAGTTCTCTTGAAGGCCGTGCTAGAGGCGTTGCACCCGGATCGTCAAGCACCCGATAGCACGCTTGCGCTTCAACGGCCGGTCCACGTCGCAGAGGGAGGTCGACAAGTTCGATCACCTTGATCCCGCTGCGCATCGGCAGGACCAGCACGTCGCCGCTTTTCACGTCGGCGCTGGCCCGCTCGATCCGGCGTCCGTTGAGACGGATATGACCTTCCGCTACCCAGTCCTGCGCCAGGCTGCGCGACCCCGAAAAACGCAGGAACCACAGAATCTTGTCGATCCGCAAATGGCGTTCTCCCTAACGCGCGACCAGTTCCGCCAGTGCGGCGAACGCTCCGGTTGGCACGGGCGGTGGCAAGGCAGCGTCCGCCGCTCCGGACCGTGTCGGTCGCCACTCCCACAGCGGTGGCACAGGCGCGCCATGCGCTCCCTTGGCAAGTTCGCGCCCCATGAACACGCGGAAGCCGCCTGCCCGCAACAACGCGGCGAAGCTGGCGGTCGACAGACCCATAGAGCGGGCCAGCGCCGGATCGATGTAGCAGCGGCGTCCACGGCTGCTGATACGCGTCCGATGGGCCGCTTGCAGCAGCTTCTCGGCGAGGTCCACGCGCAGGCACTGGATGCCGAACTTGCGATATCCGGCAGGAGCATTCTGCGCCTCAATCACCGGGGCGACCGATACAGGGGGAGCAGCAGACACCGTCCCGTATACGCTTGCCAAGGCTGACCATAACGCCAGCGGCGCGGGCCGCAGCATCGAAGGCACGAACAGGTCGAGCGCACCGATCCGCACTCCCAGCTTCTTGAGATGCTCTCGCTGAACCGGGTCGAGCCGGTCGAGTCCGGATTCAGCTCTCGGCAAGACACCTCCCGCCTCGACCATATGCAGCAGCAGTGCGCGCAAGCTGGCCCCCGATTGGCTTGCTCGGCTCGCATCGGACAGCGCCAGCAACGGACCGAGCAGCTGGGCTACGAAGCCCGAAAACCAGCCCTGCAAAACATCGCCCAGTTTTGCCCTGACTGCAGGTGGCAGTCGGTCGAGAGCCGGATCAGGTACAACGCGTGGTTCGAGCAAGGTTCGTCCCCGCTCGATCCGCGCGACTTTCAGATCATTCCACAACAGCGCGTCGTCAACCTGGCGCAGTCCGTCGCCTTGGCTCGCAGCCACGATCAGTTCTTCGGCACGCGCCTGAAACAGCGCGGGAAGATGGCGCTCGGCAGCAGCCAGCAGCAACTTGCGGTCGCTCGCCCGGGCAAGCGGATCGACCACGAAGCGAAACCCCTCGAGGTGACCGATCGGCTCGTCATCAACCAGCACCGAACCGCTCTCGGACAGTCGCACCGGCAGCAGCCCCGCATCAGAGCCTGCCTTGCGCATCAGCACCGTGGTCCTGCGGTTGACGAAGCGCTCGGTCAGTCGCGCGTGCAGCGCATCGGACAATCGCGTCTCGACCGCGCGGGCCCGCGCTGACATCTCCTCTTTCGCAAGCACCCAGTCTGGCCGCTGCGCGATATAGGACCACGAACGGATCGCGGCGATTCGCCCTTGCAGCGTGTCGATATCGCCTGTCGGCAGATCGAGCTGCGCAATCGCTTGCGCCACATAGTCAGCCCCGAGATAGCCGCGTTGGAGGTCCTGCCACAGCCGCGCGACAAAGCGGCTGTGCACCTCCTCGCCCTGCTGGCGGAAGTCGGGCAGGCGGCAGACATCCCACAAGCGCTGGACCGCGCGTTGTCCGCGCACGCTACCGGTCACGTCATGATCGTCGGCAAGGCGCTTGAGCACGGCAAGGTCGATGGCTTGCGGCGCAATCGACAGTTCGGGTCGGGGTGGCGGGCTTTCGAGATCCTCGATCAGCGTCGCGATGCTGTCGAACCGCGGCTCGGCCTCGCGCCAGAACAGCCGGGTCAGCGGTGCGAAGCGATGCTCCTCGATCGCGTAGACTTCCTCGTCGGTGAAGGCGGGATCGTGGCCGCCCATGCCCGACAGCGTGCCGAACGTGCCATCGCGCTGGTGCCGCCCGGCGCGCCCGGCGATCTGCGCCATTTCAGCCGTTGTCAGGCGGCGGTGGCGGTGGCCATCGTATTTCGACAGGCCGGCGAAGGCGACATGATGCACATCGAGGTTCAACCCCATACCGATGGCATCGGTTGCCACAAGGTAATCCACCTCGCCGGCCTGGTACATCGCGACTTGCGCATTGCGCGTCTGCGGGCTCAGCGCGCCCATCACCACAGCCGCCCCACCGCGAAAACGCCGCAGCATTTCGGCCATCACGTAGACCTGCTCGGCACTGAACGCGACGATCGCGCTACGTGGTGGAATCCGCGAGAGCTTCTTGGCGCCCACATGCGTCAGCGTGGAAAAGCGCGGGCGCGAAACTATCTCCGCCTCGGGCACCAGCGCCTTGATCATCGGCTGCAGCGTGGCCGAGCCCAGCAGCATGGTTTCTTCGCGTCCACGGGTGTGCAGCAACCGGTCGGTAAACACATGCCCGCGTTCGGGATCTGCCGCGAGCTGGGCCTCGTCCAGCGCCACGAAAGCTACATCCGGGCGGCTCGGCATGGCTTCTACCGTGCACAGCGACCAGCGCGCGTTCTTCGGCTCGATCCGTTCCTCGCCGGTGATCAGCGCGACCTTGTCGGGGCCCTTGATCGCGCAGACCCGGTCGTAGACCTCTCGCGCCAGCAGCCGCAGCGGAAACCCGATCGCGCCCGACGAATGCGCACAGAGCCGTTCAATGGCGAGATGGGTCTTGCCGGTGTTGGTCGGGCCGAGCACCGCCTTGACCACGCCGGTATGCGCCGTCTGCCGGATCTGCGCTGGCGTTCGATTGGCCATGAACGGGAATGTGGCGGGCATGATGCCCTGAAACAAGCGAGGGCGGGGAATTTATCCCCGCCCTCAATCTCTTGCCCGTAAGTCCGGGGTTTATCGCGAACGAGTTCTACTGGTTCATCGTCGCGAAGAAGTCCTCGTTGGTCTTGGATTCCTTCATCTTGTCGAGCAGGAATTCCATCGCGTCGATCGTGCCCATCTGCATGAGGATGCGGCGCAGGACCCACATCTTGCTGAGCTGATCCTTTGGAACCAGCAGTTCTTCCTTGCGGGTGCCGCTCTTGCCCACGTCGAGCGCGGGGAAGATGCGCTTGTCCGCAACTTTGCGGTCGAGCACGATTTCGGAGTTACCGGTGCCCTTGAACTCTTCGAAGATGACTTCGTCCATGCGGCTGCCGGTATCGATCAGCGCGGTGGCGATGATTGACAGCGAACCGCCTTCCTCGATGTTGCGGGCCGCACCGAAGAAGCGCTTGGGGCGCTGCAGGGCGTTGGCGTCGACACCGCCGGTCAGGACCTTGCCCGACGATGGCACCACGGTGTTGTAGGCGCGGCCAAGGCGCGTGATCGAATCGAGCAGGATCACCACATCGCGCTTGTGTTCGACCAGGCGCTTGGCTTTTTCGATGACCATTTCGGCAACCTGCACATGGCGCGTGGCGGGCTCGTCGAAGGTCGAGGAGATGACCTCGCCCTTCACGCTGCGCTGCATGTCGGTGACTTCTTCGGGGCGTTCATCGACCAGCAGAACGATCAGGAACACTTCGGGGTGATTGTCCGTAATCGCCTTGGCCATGTTCTGCAGCAGCACGGTCTTGCCGGTGCGGGGTGGCGCGACGATCAGCGCGCGCTGGCCCTTGCCCTGCGGCGATACGAGGTCGATCACGCGCGCCGACTTGTCCTTGACCGTGGGGTCGAGCGTGTCGAGGCGCAGGCGTTCATCGGGATAGAGCGGGGTCAGGTTGTCGAAGTTGACGCGATGGCGGACCGCGTCCGGCTCATCGAAGTTAACCTTGATCAGGCGGGTGATCGCAAAATAGCGTTCGCCATCCTTGGGTGCGCGGACTTCGCCTTCGACGGTATCACCCGTGCGCAGGCCCCACTTGCGGACCTGATTGGGCGAAACGTAGATGTCATCCGGGCCAGCGAGGTAGTTCGCTTCGGGGCTGCGCAGGAAACCAAACCCGTCGGGCAGCACCTCGATCGTGCCGATGCCGAGGATTTCTTCGCCGTCTTCGGCCATTTCCTTGAGGATCGCGAACATCAGGTCCTGGCGGCGCAGCGTGCTGGCACCTTCGACCTCGAGCTCTTCGGCCATCTGGACCAGCTCGGCGGGTGGTGTTTTCTTGAGGTCTTTCAAATGCATAGTACTAAATCCAAAGCAGAAGCTGGAATGGCCGGAAGCCTCTGAAGGGCTTGGAGAAAGCGAGAGGGAGGCTGCATTGAGGCAGCGCATCTATTTCCGGTCGGTCGCGGGATATGCCCACGCTGCCATTTAGTCAATTGCGCGCGTATCGCTCAGAACGGTTTCACGATCACCAGGATCACGATCAACGCCGCAGCGATGCCGGGGATCTCGTTGAGCATGCGCAGCTTCCTGCCGGTCAGCTTCCTCTGGCCCGCCGCCAGGAGCTGCGCGTAGTTGGCCAGCCAGAAATGGTATCCGGTCAGCGCAAGAACCAGCGCCAGCTTGGCATGAAACCAGCCTTGCGAAAACGCGCCGATGCTCATCGCCAGCGTCAGGCCCAGTACCCAAACCACCAGCAGCGATGGCCACATGATGATTTTCATCAACTTGGCCTCGCGATCGATCCAGATCGCGTTTTCGGGGGAACCTGGCGCGGACTCCTGATGATACACGAAAAACCGCGGCAGCATGAACAGGCCTGCCATCCAGAAGATCACGAAGATGAGATGGCCGGCCTTCAGCCAGAGATAGATCATCGCCAGTACCTGCTGCATGAGTTGCGGTTCCGCGTCGCTGCGAGTGGTCGCCCGGCGCTATTTCGGCTTGCTTGATGGTCTTTGCAAGAGCCTCATCGAGCAGGCACTAACGCGACCAATTCCGCACGATCTTCAGCAACTGCTCGACATGCTCGAGAGGCGTGAACTGGCCGATGCCGTGGCCCAGATTGAACACGTGAGGACGGTCGGCAAAAGCTTCGAGCACCCGGATCGTCTGCGTTTCCAGATCCGCACCGCCCGACAGCAGCAGCAACGGATCGAGATTGCCCTGCACCGGCATGTTCGCTGGCAGTTCGCGCGCGGCCCACAACGGGTCGATCGTCTCGTCCACGCCCACAGCATTCACGCCGGTTTCGCGGGCATAAGCCGCAAGCTTCTCGCCTGCGCCCTTGGGGAAGCCGATGATCGGAACGTGCGGATAGCGGCGCTGCATTTCGGCGGCGATCTTCGCGTTTGGTGCGATAACCCAGCGTTCGAACTGCGCAGGGGCAAGACTGCCCGACCAGGAATCGAACAGCTGCAGGCCTTCTGCGCCTGCCTCGACCTGGCCCGAGAGATATTCGATGGTCACGTCCGCGACTGCGTCGATGATCGCCTGGAACGCCTGCGGATCGCGATAGGCCATGGCGCGGGTGTCGTGATGATCGCGGCTGCCTTCACCTGCGACCATGTACGTCGCCACAGTCCACGGACTTCCTGCAAAGCCCAGCAAGGTCGTCTCAGGCGCTAACTGAGCCTTCACCTTGGCCACCGTCTCATAGATCGGGGCAAGGCGCTCAGGCACGGCTGTGAGGCTCTCCAGCGTGGCATCGATCAGCCGTGGCGAAAGGTGGGGACCTTCTCCGGCGAGGAACTGCAGATCCTGACCCATCGCGTAAGGCACGATCAGGATGTCCGAAAACAGGATCGCGCCATCGAAGCCGAAGCGCCGGATCGGCTGGACGGTGACCTCGGCCGCAGCGTCGGTGTCGTAGACCAGCGCGAGGAAGCCGCCACGCTCTGCCCGCAGTGCGCGATACTCGGGCAGATAGCGCCCCGCCTGACGCATCAGCCATATCGGGCGGCGGGCAAGATTGGCACCTTTGAGAGTCTCGAGAAGGGGGCCGGGCATCGCGGGTTTCGATCCATTCTACTTAAACTAGATTCTTAGAATCAGGTTGATGGTATTAGTTGGCCCTGTGGAAAGCGGGGACGGCGGCGCTCTGCCCGATTTGTGAGTCACCTTCCACACTTTTCCACTGGTCCGACTCTGCGGCAAAACGGGTCAAGCGCGAGTTCTCAACGCTCTCCACAGGCTGGGGACAAGCCAGCCTCACTGTCTATAACCATGGAGGAGCAAGGCCGGAAAGAAGCATGGATCTGTGCGTTCAACTTGTCCCCGCTCCTCTCCCGTGGTTTATCGGACGGGTGTCCACAGGGCTGTCCCGGCCCCTTGCCAAAGGCGCGTGAATGCAGCGTTTGCACCTGCACCTCCTGTCGGATTCGACCGGCGAAACGCTGGAAATGATCGCCAAGGCCGCGCTTGCGCAGTTCGATGGCGCCGACGTCGTGCGCCATTTCTGGCCGATGGTGCGCTCGATGCAGCATCTCGACCGTATCATGGGCGAGATCGCGGCAAACCCCGGTCTGGTGCTTTATACACTCGTCAATCCCGAGACGCGGACCCGGCTCGAACAGCGCTGCGCCACGCTAGGCCTGCCCAGCGTGCCTGCGCTCGATACGGTGACCGATGCCCTGCAACAACAACTGGGCGTCCAGGCCAAGGGGCGCCCCGGCCGCCAGCACATGATGGACGAGGCGTATTTTGCCCGCGTCGATGCGATCCAGTTCACCATCGCGCACGATGATGGGGTGAATTGGGAAAACTGGGAAGAAGCCGACATCCTGCTGGCCGGTGTCTCGCGCAGTTCGAAGACCCCCACCTCGATCTATCTCGCCAATCGCGGTTATAAGGTCGCCAATATCCCGATCGTCATCGAAAGCCCGCCGCCGTCGATGCTGTTCACGCTCGGCCGCCCGCTCGTCGTCGGCCTGACCACCAGTCCCGAGCGCCTGATCGCAGTGCGCCGCAATCGCCTGCTCTCGCTCAACCAGGCACCAGAAACCGCCTACGTCGACAATGACCACGTCACCCGCGAAGTGCAGTATGCACGGCGGATGTTTGCCGATAACGGCTGGCCGGTGATCGACGTCTCGCGCCGCTCGATCGAGGAAACTGCAGCAGCCGTGATCAATTTGTATAACGAACGCGTTGCCGGCGGCGGCGGTGCAGACGGAGTAAAACCGATATGACGCTGGTCCTTGCCAGCCAGAGCGCGTCGCGCAAAACCATGCTCGATGCAGCCGGCGTGCCGTTCGAGGCCTGCGCCGGCAACGTCGATGAAGGTGCGATCAAGCGCGAGCTGATCGGTGTGTCGCCGTGCGACATCGCGATGATCCTGGCCGAGGCCAAGGCAATGGCGGTCTCAGTGGGCAAACCCGGTCGACTCGTTCTCGGCGGTGATTCGCTCGTCGAAGTCTGCGGGCGCATGTTCGACAAGCCAGCGAGCCGCGAGAATGCTGCCGAACATCTCAGGTTCTTTTCCGGCAACGAGATGCGGCTCCATTCGGCCGCGGTGCTGATGCGCGATGGGTCTTGCACATGGCGTCATTGCGAGGTGGCCAGACTCAAGGTCCGACAGCTTTCCGACAGCTTTATCGACAGCTATCTCGACAGGGAGTGGCCCGCCGTTTCCGGGTGCGTCGGGGTGTTTCGGATGGAGGCTCTGGGGGTGCAGCTGTTCGAACAGGTCGAAGGCAACCATTTCACCATTCTCGGCATGCCATTGCTGGCGCTACTCAGCGCACTGCGCACCCAAGGGGAACTCGAAGCGTGAGCGGCCCTTACGCAGAAGTGATCGGCGATCCGATCGCACAGTCCAAATCGCCGGTGATCCATGGCTTCTGGCTCGAGAAGCTGGGCATAGCGGGTGATTATCGCCGCGCCCTGGTGAAGAGCGAAGGTCTCGCAGACTATCTCACCGCGCGCCGCAGCGATCCCGACTGGCGAGGCTGCAACGTGACCATGCCGCACAAGCAGGCGGTCATCGCGCATCTCGACCGGCTCGATCCGCTGGCCGCGCGGATCGGCGCGGTCAACACGATCGTTCCCGAAAGCGGCGAACTGGTCGGCTACAATACAGACGCTCCCGGATTTCTCGAACCGTTGCAGCCGTTACTTGCCCAGACCCACTACTTTCGCATGGCACGCGTGCTCGGCACCGGCGGGGCCGCGCGCGCCATCGTGGCAGCGCTTGCAGGTGAGAATATGGTCGTCGTGCTCGCGGGCCGCGATCCGGCAAAGGCCCGTGCCCTGCTTGATGAACTCGATCCTGCAGGCGAGCACCATGTTGCGCCGCTCGGACACTTTACCGATGCCACCGACTTTGCGTTCGACGACCGCGAAGGCTGCCTCGACCTTGTCGTCAACGCCTCATCGCTGGGAATGACCGGGCAACCACCGCTCGCGTTCGACCTGACTCACGCCCCACCCGGTTCGGTGTTCTACGACATCGTCACCAGCCCGCTCGAGACCGCTTTCCTCAAAGCGGCCAAGGCAGCGGGATTCAACACGATCGACGGATTGTCGATGCTGATCGGACAGGCCGACCACGCATTTCGCAAGTTCTTTGGAGCTATCCCGCCACGCGGCCCGGCCGACGTTGAACTGCGCGCAAGGCTGCTGGCATGAGCCGCCCCTTCATCCTCGGCCTGACCGGCTCGATCGGCATGGGCAAGTCGGCCGTAGCGCTGATGCTGTGCGAATTGGGCGTGCCGGTGTTCGACGCCGATGCCGCTGTGCACCACCTGCAAGGGCCACATGGCGCGCTGATCCCCGCGATCGAGGCGGCGTTTCCCGGCACCACCGGGCCTGAGGGTGTCAAGCGGCAGGAGCTCGGTGCAAAAGTGTTCGGCGATCCCGAGGCGCTCAAGCGGCTCGAAGCCATCGTCCATCCTGCCGTCGCCCACATGCGCGAGGCGTTCATGATCGAACATGCGTCTCAGCCACTGATCGTGTTCGACATCCCGTTGTTGTTTGAAAAGGGCCACGGTGCCGATCTTGATGCGGTCGCGGTCGTGTCCGCGCCCGCTGAGACCCAGCGTCAACGCGTCCTTGCACGACCCGGCATGACGCCCGAGAAATTCGCCCACATCCTGTCGCTGCAGGTGCCCGATGCCGAGAAGCGGGCGCGGGCGACGTACGTGATCGATACCGGACTGACCTTGAATGAAACGCGCACGCGAGTGGCGGCTCTGATCGCGTCCATCAAGGAAAAAAACCGGGCAGGTTAACCGCGAACGCCCTTGCCAGCCCCCTCGGCGGGGTCCACATATCCATTAATGCGTGAGATCGTTTTCGACACAGAAACGACCGGCCTCGATCCCGGATCGGGTGACAGATTGGTTGAAATCGGCTGCATCGAGATGCTCAACCGGGTAGCCACCGGTGCGGTCTACCATTGCTACTTCAATCCCGAACGCGACATGCCGGCCGAGGCCGAAAACGTCCACGGATTGTCGATCGCGTTCCTGTCGGACAAGCCGAAATTTGCCGAGAGGGCACAGGAGTTTCTCGACTTCATCGGGGATGCGCCGCTTGTCGCCCACAATGCGGGCTTCGACTTCGGCTTTATCAACACCGAACTGGCCAAGTGCGGTCTGGAACCCGTCAGCCGTGATCGCATGATCGACACGGTCGCGATCGCGCGTCGCAAGCATCCCGGCGCAAAGCTCAGCCTCGATGCGCTGTGCTCGCGCTACGGCATCGACCGCAGCCACCGTACCAAGCACGGCGCGCTGCTCGATGCGGAACTGCTCGCCCAGCTCTACGTAGAGCTTATGGGCGGACGGCAGATCGGCCTTGAACTGGCGGTCGAAGCGGCAATGGCCGGAAGTTCAATAGTTTCAGGTTCGGTCACGACGGTCGATGTCATGACCGTTTCCGCATCTGCCACGCGCCTATTCCGATCCCCGCGCCCGCATGCTGCGAGCGCGCAGGAGCTGGCCCGTCATGCCGAATTCATGGCGGGCTTCAGCGAGCCGCTCTGGTCGCGCTGAAGCGCGCGACCGGGTCTGCTCGCCCGAGTGCACAGGAGAAGTGAAATATGGATATTCGCGTTTCGGGACACCAGGTCGATACCGGCGCCGCCTTGCAAACCCACGCAGAGGAGCGACTTTCCACCATCGTCGACAAGTATTTCTCCCGAGCGCTTTCCTCGCATGTCACGATGGGGAAAGCCCCGCACGGCGGATTTCGCTGCGACATCGTCACGCACGTCACCAATGGCCTGATCCTCAAGGGTAGCGGCATCGCGCAGGACGCGCACATCGCGCTCGACCAGTCGGCCGAAAAGATCGAGAAGCAGCTGCGCCGCTACAAGCGCCGGCTCAAGGATCGTCACGAAAGCTCGGTCCACGCCGAAAAGGAAGACATCGCCAACCTCAATGGCCAGGAAGCCGCTTACACCGTGTTCGCGCATGACGAACAGAGTGAAGACGAGCCTCAGGATGCGCCATTGGTAATCGCTGAAACCCGCGTCGACGTGCCGACGGCGACCGTTTCGGACGCAGTGATGATGCTCGACTTGCGCAATACCAACGCGCTGATGTTCGAAAACGCGGGCACCGGCGTACACAATATGGTCTACCGCCGTGGCGATGGATCGATCGGCTGGGTCGAACCGCGCTAGGATATCCCGGTCATGACCGGCAAGTCGCAAGGGGGAGGGCGCAGGTCGCCTTCCCCATTTTCTTGGCTGGTTGCAGCCCGGATTGTCCCAACGGTTTGGACTTGCGTTCAAGGGCATTCCGGCGCATTGCGCCCCCCAATTCACCGTGCTCCTGCACTTATGTGACGCCATTCAATCCGCTATGACGGCTCTCTTCACACTTGACCAGCAAGCCGTGCGCGTGGTTCGCGCCGACACCAAGCAGCAGATCCTCAGCGATCTCTCGCGCTGCTTTGCGGAGGTCTATGCGCTCGATCCGGACATGGTGATCGAGGGCATCGACGAGCGCGAGCGGCTGGGCAGCACCGGTTTCGGCCGCGGCGTGGCGATTCCCCATGCCCGGATCGACGGGCTTGAGCGTCCGGTAGCAGTGTTCTTTCGCCTCGAAAATCCGGTCGATTTCGCTTCTGCTGACGGCATGCCGGTCGATTGCGTGTTCGGCCTGCTCTCACCCTCGCAGGCTGGTGCCACGCATCTCCAGGCCTTGGCGGCCATCTCGCGCCTGATGCGCGATGAAAAGATGCACGACCGGCTGGTTTCCGCACCCGGCGCAGATGCGCTCTACGGGTTGCTCGTCAACGTCCTCGACCGTGACGCAGCCTGATAGCGGCAACGACAGCGCCCGCCTGCACTGGCGCGCGCTCGAGGGCTTGTACGTCTCGGCGCCGGTCAACAACCTGTTCGAATCCCGTCTCGAGATTCTCGCCGAAGGCAAATCGCGCATCCACTTTAATGTCACGCCTGCCTGCTTTCATGCA
Source organism: Novosphingobium hassiacum (assembly GCF_014196055.1). Classification (GTDB taxonomy): domain Bacteria; phylum Pseudomonadota; class Alphaproteobacteria; order Sphingomonadales; family Sphingomonadaceae; genus Novosphingobium; species Novosphingobium hassiacum. The sequence continues at coordinate 171,232 of NZ_JACICY010000002.1, read as the reverse complement.
GCCGGGGCCGCGCACGGCACGATCTATTTCAAGATGCTCGATGACGCCGCATTCTACGCCGCCAATACCCACGTCACCGACCGCTTCCTGCTGACGACATCATTCAACCTGCTGTTCACCAAGCCGATCAAGGTTGGGCCGGTGGTCGCCGAAGGCCAGTGGATTTCCGGCCGCCGTCGCGTGCTGGTCGCCGAAGCCCGGCTGATCGATGCCGAGGGCGAAGAAGTCGGGCGGGGAACCGGGACATTCCAGCGTTCGCGGATCCCTTTGTCGAGCCTCGATGGTTACAACGCAGGCCTGCGCGCGGCTTTGGGCTAGATGGATACACGGCTCCCTGCTCACCTCGAAGTATCGGGACTAATGCGAGCCGCTCAAGCCGAGGGTGACTTCGGAATGGTGTTGCAAAAGGGTGATCGGGACGGTGGAACGATCCTGATTGTTATACTGGATAAACAAGGGCTTGGCACACTCTACGAGCGTCTGCCAGAGCGAGATGGCACCCGGAAATGGTCGCTGGTGAAGTCGCAAGTAACTGATAATAAAGTGGAATTTGAAGACTATCTTGACCGTCGGAAAAGTCAGGACCCCGACTTGTGGATAGTCGAACTGACTGTCGCAAAACCGCAACGCTTCATCCAGAGTGCTCTGTCGGCAACCTGAACGCGGGTTGACTCTTCGCAGATGCACAATAAAGGCAGCCCACCAGATTTGCGCAGGCGGTGACGGAAGGCGATCAAGCTGACCGCATTGGCACGCAGACGGGGGGCAACCGACATGGCCCTTCGGCAAGTTGCCCCCATGCGATGTTTCGCGTGGCAGGGCTTTTTGTCGCGCCATGACCGGAAGCTCACCGCACGTTGATGAATTTGAATGAGCAAGAAGTTCCGTTACGCCGCAAGCTTTAGTATTGCTGCGACTTTTATCACAACCTTGCTCAGCACCGGCGGTTCCCACGCCAGCGCCCAAGGTTATAACGCTCCTGTCGCCGCAGCGACTGCGTTTATCTCCCAGCCCGTCGTTCAAGCCGTTGCCACTGCGCAGGCTGATGACATGGTCGGAACCTCGGAAGCGCCAAGCGTTTCCTCGCTCGCCACCCTGGTTGAGCAGACCGACACCCCCTCCGCCCTTTCCGACGAACTGGAATGCCTGGCCGGAGCCATCTTCTTCGAAGCGAAGAGCGAATCGCTGGCAGGACAGCTTGCTGTTGGCCGCGTCGTGATCGCGCGCTCGCAGTCTGGCCGATTCCCCGCTTCCTATTGCGGCGTGGTTTACCAGCCCTCGCAGTTCTCGTTCATCCGTGGCCGTTCGATGCCCGCAATCAACCGCGCAAGCCACGCCTGGCAGAATGCGGTACGTATTGCCGTCATCGCCGATCAGGGCTCGTGGAAAAGCCCGGTCGAAGGCGCCATGTTCTTTCACGCCACGCACGTTTCGCCCCGCTGGGGCAAAGTGCGCATGGCCAAAGTCGACGGGCACATCTTCTACCGTTGATCGCCGCGATCAAGTGACATGAAAAAGGCCGGTCCCCTCTGCGGGAACCGGCCTTTTTCACGTTGGCACAGCCGCGCTCAGTGGCGGAAGTGGCGCATTCCGGTGAACACCATGGCGAGGCCCGCTTCATCGGCGGCCTTGATCACGTCGTTGTCGCGCATCGACCCACCGGGCTGGATTACGCAAGTAGCACCCGCCTCGACTGCCGCCATCAACCCGTCGGCAAACGGGAAGAACGCGTCGGATGCGACTGCCGATTCCGTCGTGCGTGGCTCGGCCCAGCCAAAGGTCTCGGCGGCTTCCTTGGCCTTGGCCGCAGCAATGCGCGAGGAATCGCGACGGTTCATCTGGCCCGCGCCGATGCCGGCAGTGATGCCGTCCTTGGCATAGACGATCGCGTTCGATTTGACGTGCTTGGCCACGGTCCAGGCAAACAGCGCATCGGCCAGTTCCTGCTCGGTCGGTGCGCGCTTGGTCACGACCTTGAGGTCATCGCGCGTAACTTTGCCACTGTCGCGGTCCTGCACGAGCAACCCGCCCGCAATCGGCACGGTGACCAGTCCCTTGCGATCGGCATCGGGCAGGCTGTCGACGAGAAGCAGGCGCAGGTTCTTCTTGCGCTCAAACGCGGCCTTGGCGGCATCGTCGGCTCCGGGTGCCACGACCACTTCGGTGAAGATCTCGCAGATCGCGTTGGCCGTGGGGCCATCGAGCGGCACGTTGGTGGCCACGATCCCGCCGAAAGCCGAGACCGAATCACACTCGAGCGCCGCCTTCCAGGCATCGAGCAATGTGTCCGCGCTCGCCACACCGCAGGGGTTGGCATGTTTGACGATGACGACGGTCGGCTTGGCGCCGGCAAATTCACCGATCAGTTCCAGTGCGGCGTTGGCGTCGTTGTAATTGTTGTAGGACAGCTCCTTGCCCTGAACCTGTGTTGCCTGAGGCAGACCCGTCACGGCGGGATTGCGCGCGACATAGAGCGCTGCATCCTGATGCGGATTCTCGCCATAGCGCAGCGTGGTCACGCGGGTGAACGCGCTGGCCAGCACAGGCGGGAAATGCTCGCCCTGATCGACGCTCGCGAACCACTGCGAGATCGCGGCGTCGTAGGCCGCAGTCGCGGCATAGGCCTTGGCGGCCATCTTGCGGCGGAATTCCAGCGTGGTCGCGCCGTCCGTCTCGTTCAGCTCGGTAAGGAACGCGGCATAGTCGGCAGCGTCGGTCAGGATCGTCACGTAGCCGTGATTCTTGGCGGCAGAGCGCACCATCGATGGCCCGCCGATGTCGATATTCTCGATCACCTCGTCCCGCTCGGCACCCTTGGCCACGGTCGCTTCGAACGGGTACAGGTTGACCACGACGAGGTCGATCGCGCCAATATCGTGCTCGGCCATTGCGGCGGCGTGTTCGGGATTGTCGCGCACCGCCAGCAGTCCGCCGTGGATCGTGGGGTGCAGCGTCTTGACCCGGCCATCCATCATTTCGGGGAAGCCGGTGTGCTCCGACACATCCTTGACGCTCAGGCCCGCATCGCGCAGCGCCCTGGCGGTGCCGCCAGTCGAAAGCAGTTCGACACCGCGCGCGCTCAAGGCCTTGCCCAACTCGACAAGCCCGGACTTGTCAGACACTGAAAGCAGCGCCCGCTTGATGGTAACCGTCGTCACGTGAAGGGTTTCCTATCTCATCTTCTTGAGCAGCCAGGAGAAGCTCTCTCCGCTGCGGGGAACCTTGCTTGCGATGACCAGCTGGCGCGTTGCAAACGGGCGCCCCTGTCCATCGGCCCAGAGGCTTTCCTCGATCGATATCGCATCGCGACCCGATCGGAATTGCCATAGGCTGCCGTCGGGCAGGGCGAGCGTTGCGCCTTTGCCGTCCGAACTGGCGGCCAGCTCGATATGCGGCCCGAGGTGGAAACGCAAGGCAACGCCGATCGTGCCGCGCTTGCCTTTGCGCCCTGCCGGGACCAGCAGATCCTCGCCACGAAGCTCGCTGCCATCGTCGCGCAGGATCAGGATGCGGCGATGAGTCAGGCCATAGCGTCCGACATAGCCGTTGTGACTCGCCTCGATCCGCGTCGCGCCGCCACCTGAATTGTTCGGGCCGGCCGCGTCGGCCGCCAGCGTGCGCCGATCGACTTCGACCTCGGACACGCCCGAACCCAGCCGCCCGTTGATCAGGACCGCGGTCGAATTGAAATCGTCGATCGTCAGCGTCGAATGCGCCGCTGTCGCGCGGAGCCCCTGTTCGAGCCGGAGCGGGATCAATCCGCCCGCAAATGCCGCGCCGCCGCAATTCACGATCAGCCGGTCGTGCCCGTGGCTGAATTCGAAAGCCAGCGTCGAAGCACAGCCATCACGCGCATGCCGCGCCACAGGCGGTGGCCCCGCGTCGAACTGCAGCACCGCCTTGCCCGCAGTCGCGCGCTGGTATCCCCACTGCCGTGCATCGCGCAATGGCCGCGTGCGTACGCTGGTCGCCTTGACCAGCGCCTCGATCCTGCGGTCGTCGATTGCGCCAGCGCCCTGCCAGTTGCCCAGGCCTCCGTCGCCGTGCAGCAGCGACAGCAGAGGTGGCACCAGCAGGCCCAACATCGTGCCGATCTGCGGCAGCGGCTCGGCACGCACCGCTTCGTAGCAGGCGCGCAGCGACACCAGCAGTTCGATCGCTTCGATCTGGCACAGCGGACTGCGCGAGAGTACGCCGCCGTCGTCGCTGACCAGCTCGCCCAGCGCACGCACCAGCCCGGCCTCGCCGAACAGTCGCCGCGCCTTGCCATCGGCCATGATCAGACCGGTCGCGACCAGCGCACACCATCCGGCGACCTCGGACAGGCGGTTGTCTGCCTTGCCGACGTGGCGGTCGAGCCAGCGCGCGGTATCGTCGATCGCGTGGAGGGCGGTGTTGCGGAAATTGCGGTCCTGCCCGGACAGGAGCAGCGGCGCGTGCACCATCCAGTTGAGCAGGCGGTGCCCGACGTTGCCGATATCCCAAGCCGGCGTGCCATCGGGCTTGGTGTTCGCAGCGAGCCAGGTGCCGAGAATGCGCTCGGCAACTTGCGTGCACTGCGGACGCTGACCCCCGGATTCAAGGTCGCGCAGCCAGCGGAAGCCATGAACGAGGCGCTCGAACGAAGGCGGCAGGCGCGGTCCGGAAAACGCGGTGTCCGCTATCGGCGACTTGAAGCCATGGACCAGAAAATGCCCGGCGCGCAGCGCCTTCCCTGCGGCCGCATCGCCCGGCAAGGGATTGGTGACCGTTGCCGTCAGCCGCGTCCTGGCGCGCTTGCGAAACGGATGGATGGCGCTGGGCGGAAGACCCAACCGATAGGCAAATCGCACCAGCCTGTCGCCCGCACCCAGCGAAGGCGGGGCAAAATCGGCCAGGGCCAAGGCCCGACCCGGTTCGATCATGCCGGGATCGACGCCGCCCTGAGGCTCGCTGAGCGGGGAAAATCGGCTGTCGTCGGGTTCGGCCAGCGGTTCCTCCTGCGTCGTGTTGAGGGGAATGGCGGGCCGGCTTTGTCCGACGCCTGCCACCGGGCGGCTTCCGGTCATCGTCGAGCCGCCCTCGCGCATATCAGCCTAGGCCCTTCAAGGCAGCAATGTTAGCTGCATATTGGCTCGGCCCACCTCGGAAAGTGGCGGTTCCGGCGACCAGCACGTCGGCACCGGCATCGACGCAGGAGCGGATCGTCGTCAGATCCACTCCGCCATCGACTTCGAGGTGAATGTCGCGCCCCGACTTGTCGATCGCCTTGCGGATTGCCTCGATCTTGCGCAACTGGCTGGCGATGAAGCTCTGCCCGCCGAACCCGGGATTGACGCTCATCACCAGCACCAGATCGACATCGTCGATCAAATAGTCGAGCATCTTGGCAGGCGTTCCGGGATTGAGCGAAACGCCCGCTTTCTTGCCCAGCGCCTTGATCGCCTGCACCGTGCGGTGGATGTGCGGTCCGGCCTCGGGATGCACGGTGATGATATCGGCCCCGGCGTCGGCAAAGGCCTGCAGGTAGCCATCGACCGGAGAGATCATCAGATGGACGTCGAACGGCTTTGCCGTATGCGGGCGCAGCGCCTTGACCACCATTGGCCCGATCGTGATATTCGGCACGAAATGCCCGTCCATCACGTCGACGTGGATCCAGTCGGCTCCCGCAGCGTCGATCGCGCGGACTTCCTCGCCCAGTTTGGCAAAATCTGCGGACAGGATCGACGGGGAAATCAACGGGGTCATCTGGTGGTAGTCCTGCAGCGGGCGGCGGTGCGTAGCGCCTGGTGCTTGCAGCAGGCCACCCAAGCCAAAGCGGTTAACGCTCGCGAATCAGGCGGGCAAGCGTTGTCCACCGGCTTATCCACACGCAATGTCCCGTAGAGCTCCCTGTTTCCGGCGATTCGCGCGCCAGCTACTGCGATGAACGGTCGGTCGCCGCAAAGTTCAGCGGTTATTCACGGCGCGAATCCTACTTAACGGATACGAAAACTGCCGGTATGCCGCCGGCAGGGGATGGCGATGTGTAAGGCATCGCTTTGAAAGCTGATCTGGGGCTATAATCTATGACCAAGCCGAGACGTTTGCACGCCACGGCCATCGCTGCCGCTGCCACTGTTGCCGCCTTGACCGGCGGCGCCACCGCTGCGCGCGCAGCCGGGCCGAACTGCCAAGGCCCGGCTAGCGATACGTATGTCAACGTGACGATCGATGGCGTGCGCAATGGCAAAGGGCTGATGGCGGTAACGCTTTATGCCGACGAGCCGCGCAAGTTCCTCGTCAAGCATGGTTCCATGTACGTCGGCCGCGTCGATGCGACGGCGGGCGAAACGAAGATGTGCCTCTACGTGCCCAAGCCCGGCGTCTATGCGCTGGCGGTCTATCATGACGAGGATTCGAGCCGGAACATCAAGCGCAGCGGCGTGCTCGGCCTGCCCGAAGAAGGTTTCGGCTTTTCCAACAACCCGCCGACGATCGCTAGCATTCCCTCGTTCCGCTCGGTGCGCCTGAATGTCGCGAAGACGGGCCTGTCGACCCGCATCCACCTCAAATATCCGTGATCTGCGCGGGGTGCCACAAGGCTCCCCGTGTCATCCTTCGCGCACCGTCGCGAAAGTCAGCGCAAGATGCCATGGCGCGAGTTCCTCGGCCAGATTGTGCGCGCGTGGATCATCTACGTCCATCCACCATGCATCCTCGATGTCCATCGTGCCCGCACGACCGGCATCGGCCAGACGCTGCATCCCGTCTGACAGGCTGCCCGACTTGCCCTGCGCAATCGCATCGCGGATCGCAATCGCCAGCTCTGGCGTCGCCAGAAACGCACCGCAATCGACCGCGTCATAGCTCGTGATGTGCTTGCCGATCGCGGTGATCCGGCCTTCTGCGTCCATCTTGACCCAGGTCGCGTCGTCGGGATCGACCAGCGGGCTGTCGACCCGGCGGTCGATCGCCAGCGTCACACCGCGATCGGCGCGATCCTCGCCCAGCAGACGCTCGAGGATATCGGCCTCGAACATGTGATCGGCCATCATCAGCAGGTAGTTGCCTTCGCACCGCGTGGCTCCCGCCATGACCGAATAGCCGTTGGGCGTCGACCAGTCCGACAGGCGCACGGGCACGATCTCGATCCCTACGCGCAACGACAGGTCGGCAAGGAAGGCCTCGACCAGATCGGCCTTGTGCCCGGTCACTACGACCACGCGGGTTACGCCGGCATGCATTGCCTGACGCACGCCAATCTCGATCAGCGGTACGCCGGCCACCGGGGTCAGCGGCTTGGACGGCGAAAGGTCGGCAAGGCGGCTGCCGTAACCGGCGGCAATGATCAGGGCGTCCATCGACAGGTCTCTGTATTCGCGAGTGTTCAAAACATGAAAAGGCCGACCAGACGTTACGCCCGGTCGGCCTTTTTTCAATGCAGGAGCAGTGACTTATTCAGCGGCCAGCTTTTCGACCGAGGCATATTCCTCGACCATCTGGGCTGCGACATCGTCGTTGAACTGCTGCGGCGGGTGCTTGCAGAAGTAGGCCGACGGACCGATCAGGGCACCGCCCTCACCACGCTCGAGCGCAACCTTGCAGCAACGGATCGCATCCATCACGCAAGCTGCCGAGTTCGGGCTGTCTTCGACTGACAGGCGCAGTTCCAGGTTCATCGGAACGTTGCCCCACTGCTGGCCTTCCATGCGGATGAAGCACAGCTTGTTATCCTTCTGCCATGGCACGTAGTCCGAAGGCCCGACGTGGATGTTCTCGTCGGCGAGGCGCGTGGCAAGCATTGCCTGCACGGCTTCGGTCTTCGATTCCTTCTTGCTGCCCAGGCGCTGGCGGTCGAGCATGTTCATGAAGTCGGTGTTGCCGCCGGTGTTGAGCTGGTACGTGCGCTCGACATTGACGCCGCGCGCCGCAAACAGGCTCGACAGGACGCGGTGAACGATGGTGGCACCGACCTGCGCCTTGATATCGTCACCCACGATCGGGATGCGCTTGTCGCGGAACTTGGCTTCCCATTCGGGGGTCGATGCGATGAACACCGGCATGCAGTTCACGACCGCAACGCCAGCTTCAAGCGCGCAGTTCATGTAGAACTCGGTTGCCAGCTGCGAACCGACCGGCAGGAAGTTCAGGAGAACTTCAGCGCCGCTGTCCTTGAGCGCCTGAACGATCGAGGCCTGCGTGGCTTCGGCTTCGTCCGAGACGATGAAGCCCTTTTCGCCGACCGTGGTCATGTGTCCGGCAACGCCGTCCGAAACGTAGCCCATGATGACCTTGGAACCGGTCATCGGCACGTTCTGCTGGAACACCGTGGTGTTGTTCGGCGCAGCGAAAATTGCTTCGGCAATGTCCTTGCCGACCTTGCGCGCATCGACGTCGACGCCGAGCACGAAGTCCACGTCTCCAGCGCCGTATCCGCCGATCCGGTCATGGATGAGGCCCTGCGACGAATTGTTGTTGCGGTAGTAGGCAACCCCCTGCACCAGCGAGCTAGCGCAGTTACCTACGCCGATCACGGCGACCTTGATTGGCTTCATGAATTCTGATCCCTTCACACAGGCGCCCTCGGGCGGCTGTAACGATTAAGCCTCATTTCCAAAACACGCGCCAAAAGCAAGAAGAATCCCCGCCGTCAAGCTTGCTTCGGCGCAAGAGCGAGGATGACTGCAACCAGCCACCCTGCCGCCGCGATTGCGAAAAGCGCAAGGACTTGTGCTGCAAGTCCCACCGCAATCAACAGTGCGAAGACCAGTGCAAAGAAATCGCGGCTGGTCATGAATGTCAGCCATTGCATGATCTGCGATGGTTTTTTGTCCATCGGGCCAGCCATTCCGGCAGGTCCGCCGGTCGCACCCTTGGCCCGGTAGTGCTCCTTGACAAGATCGAAGCTGAACGGGGCCTTACTGCGCGCGGCAACGCGTCCGATCATGAACAGGCCAACTGCTAGCAAGCCAAGCCCGATATAGCCCAGCGCGGCGGCCCCCATGCGGCCTTGAAACTGGAGGTTGAGCGCTACGCCAAGCATGAACGCCAGGTTTGTCACTGCGTCGATGAGGCTATCCATCCGCGCGCCTTCGGGCGAGGTGCGCCATGTCGCGCGCGAAACCTCGCCGTCGACGCCATCGAAGACCGACGCGGCCTGAAACAGCAGTGCGCCTGCAATCAGGCCGATTTCACCGCCGAACAGCAGGCAGGCGAACATGGCAATGGCGATCAGTGCGGTGCCCACCGTCGCGTGGATCGGACGAAATCCGGGAACGCGCAGCGCAACGGCCGAGATCGCCTGCGAAATCGGCCGGTTGATATGGCGCGAGACGATCCCGTCGGTCGGTTTGGCGGTGGATTGCAGGATCTTGCGACTTGCAGCCTTCAGCCGCTCTGCGGCTCCGTTGGCGCCAGCCACTGCTCGCGCGAGAGCGTCGTCAAGGCCCGATCCGATCGCGATCTCGATCCCGTCGATTGCTTCGTTACCGCCCGCGACGGCTGCCGCTATAGCGCCCGCAGGTGGAAGTGCATCGCCGCGGATTACCGCGAAGCGGGCTAGCGGATCGGGAACTGTGAGCGTGAAAGATACCGGCATCGCCTCACCCAAGCGGGCGGTTTCGGCACGGGTATTTGCGTTCGGCTGCCACCCCGCACCACCGCTGACCTGACACGCGGCGAGCCCGGCGAGCCGAGCTTCGCGGACTACGCGGGCCGCGGCCGGGATACCGGCGACGAGCCGGTCGGCATCACGTCCGGAGGAAAATACGATGAGTCCCGAAGTGGAAATGTTCGATCTACCCTGGTTACCGTGCACGCAACCCCCGTCCGCGCTCGCTATTCGGTGCAAACAAATGCGCCGACCCTGTTTACCCGGGCGGCGGATTTATATAGCCGTGCCGGTCAGTCGCCAAGCCATGACGACGCAAGGGAGTGCACAAAAATGACGAGGCCCGCTGACGCCCGGGACGCAAAGCGCCCCAAGCGCCCGCGCGAGATGCAGGATTCGTTGAATTTTTACCTGTATCACCCCCTTGCATGGCGGCTGGCCAAACTGCTTTCACGCACGCCGCTGACCCCGAACATGGTCTCGGTATTCGGCGGGTTGCTCGTGGTTATGGCCGGTGTCGTCTATTTCAACATGGATTCGACCGGCGGCCCGTGGCCTCTGGGCTGGCCGTGGGGCGCGCTGCTCGGCATGGCGCTGCACATGAGCTGGCATGTCGTCGATGGGGCCGACGGCGATCTGGCGCGGCTTACCGGAAAGACCAGTCCGATCGGTGAGATGGTCGATGGCGTCTGCGACTACGTCAGCCATATCATCGTCTATGTGCTGCTCGCTTTCGTCCTGACCCGCCAGGTCGGGGCAGGACAGGCGTGGGCCTGGACGCTGGCCGCAGGCGTTTCGCATATCGTCCAGTCCAACCACGTCGAGGTTCAGCGACGCTTCTACCAGTATTGGACCTACGGCGTGCCGTGGCTGAACAATTCACGCGAAAGCGGTTCGGGCATATTGGGTTCGCACGGCATCTTCGCGCGCCTGCTTGAACCGATCGCGCAAGGGTACCTCCATCTGGCGGCCGGTATGACGCCGCACGCCCGCCGGATCGACGCTGCCGTCGGCGATGCGATGGCGCGCCACGACACGCAGCGCCTCGATGCAATCCGCTCCGAGGTTGCGCGCGAGCAAAAACCGCTGTTGGCATTTCTGAAATTGCTCGGCCCCAATCCCCGCGCGATCGTGCTGGGCCTGGCAATGCTGGCAGGTAGCCCGGTGTGGTACTTCTTTTATCAGGCTGTCGTGCTCAACGCACTGCTGCTGATCTCGGTGCGGCTGCATAACAACGCGGCTTCGGCCACGGCTGCGCGGATCGACGGCGCGGGGGCGGGTCCCGCACCGCTACTCAGCTGATCCGGTAGCGGTCCAAGGACAGCACACCCGGTCGCACTTTGCGCCAGGCCACGATCAGCGCCACATAGATTGCCAGTGCGATCAGCGGCGGCGTCGCCGTCATGACTCCGTTCGAGGCGCCCTGCAGCACGCTCATCCGCGCGATCCATCCTAGATACGCGCCCATGACGACCGAAAGTCCAGCGGCCAGCACAGGAACTGCCGCGTGCAGCGGATGGCGTCGCACGCCCAGCCCCGCCAGCCAATAGCGCCGCAGCAGCGCCGCCACGACCGCCGCCAGTAGCATAGCCATCGATGCCCCCAGAATGCCGTAGTGCGGAGTCAGCAGGGGAATCGTCACCGCGGCAATCGCGATCAGGATCAGGTTCACGGTCAGCGCCAGGGCGGGACGGCGATAATAGAGGATCAATTCCGACACGCCGAAAGCGCCATTGATCGTCTCGGCCAGGATCATCGCCAGCAGCGCCGAATAGCCGGTTGCGTAATGCGCGCCAAACAGGTCGAGTAGAGCATCGCCCGCTGCCGCCATCAGCAGCACCAGCCCCAGCTGGATCGTCAGCACCACGCGCGTCGCCGCTGCGGTCGCTTGCCCTGTCGTGAAGTCGCCATCGGCCTTGAGCGTCCGTGCGGTCAGTGGGGTCAGGATGCCGTCGAAGGCCTGACGCACCTGCAGGATCGGGGTGCGCAACTGACGCAGCACGCCATAGACGCCGACCGCAGCATCGCCGAGCAGGAAGCCGACCAGATAGAGATCGATCCGCTGCGCCAGATTGGTCAGGAAGTCGCTCCCGCTTGCCGGAACCAGCGACCGCGCGCGCTTTGCCAGACGCTGCAGGTCGAGCCGCCAGCGGCGCAATTGCAATGGCCCGAGGCAATGCCGCGCGCTCCACAACGAGAATCCCGCCAGCGCGATCGAGCCCGCCCAGTAGCCTAGCAGCATGCCCGTCCCGTTCATGCCGAAGTACCATGCTGCCAGCGCCACGCCGGTCAGCACGTAAGGCTCCACCAGCCCGCGCGCGATCACCTCGTAACGCATCCGGTGCGTCCAGCGCGTCGCTGCCAGCGCGATGTCGCCGGTGATCTGGCCCAGCACGGCAGGAGCCATCAGCAGGAACGCCAGCCGCAACTGGTCCGATGCCAGCGATGCGGGCAACAGCTGCGTTGCTGCCATCAGCACCAGCGAAACCACCAGACCGGCCATCGCCGCCAGCACCAGTGCGTCGATCACGACATGCATCGCGGGGCGTGGCGCATCGCCGTGCGCCTCTTCCTCGAGCCACGGGAAGATCATCCGCTTCAGGCCCAGACTGGCCACAGGGACCGCCAGTTCGACCATGGCGCTGGCCATGGTGAACACGCCGTAGTTTACTGCGCCGTAAAGCCGCGCGCCGACATAGAGGAACGAGGCCTTAGCCGCGAACCGGATGATGAAGCTGAAAGCATTTGAGCCGACGCCGCGCGCAATGACATTCTGGGAAGTGCTCGGCGCAGGCATCAAGCGTCGCTTGCCGGGGAATTGGCGGCTTGGCAAGTCTCCGTCAGTCAGGCTCAGGCGCGATCCTTGTCCATAGCGAAAACGCACAGCGCCACCACGGTCAGCGCCAATGCCTCCATCGTACCCCACGCCAGCCATTCGGAATGGTTGTAGAACCACACGCCGATCGCGGGTGCGGCAATATACGGCGCGCCGTTGATCGACGCCACGATCCCGGCGGACTGTCCTTGCTCGCGTGGCGATACCGCAAGGCTTGCGCCCGCAATGAAGCCTGGCCGGAACATGCCGAAACCCAGCGAGGATATCGCAAAGCCGACCGCGATCGCGTGAAGGCTGGTCCCGAGCGCCACCGGCAGTACGCCCAAGGCGGCCAGCCCCATTCCCCATAGCGTCGATGTGCGTGGTCCCATCCCGAGCATCGGGATAAGCCCCCACTGGGCCAGCAGCGTCGCAAATGCGCCGGCCATCAGCACCAGACCCACCGGCCCCGCGCCCGCATCGGGATCGGCCCTCAGCCCGAGCCGGTCAAGCAGCAGGAAGCCGATCACACCCAACATCATCGCCTGCGCATGGCCGCCGACCAGGCCCGCCAACAGCCACGGACGCAACCGCGTGTCGCTCCAGCGCAGGCGATCTGCGCCCTCGTGCTGCCGCACCGCGCCGTGCGGTTCGTCGGGCGAATCATCGTCTGCCCAGTGCGCGTCCGACGTTGCACCGAATGGAGCGGTCACGATCTCCCCGCGCGCGGCAAAGCCCGGGTCGTCGTCCGGCAGCCTCGTGCGCAACAGGACCAGCACGATGATGCCCAGCAGCGCAAAGATCGCGAACGGCCCGACCAGCCCCAGTCCCGGCACGATCATCAGCGGCGCGAGTGCCGGGCCGAGTACGGTTCCGAGGCCGAAGCTCGAGGCGACCAGCGACAGTGCCTTGGTGCGATCCGCGCGACCGGTGCGGCTGGCGACATAGGCTTGCACCGCAGGCGGTGCGGCCGAGCCGAATCCGCCGTAGAACGAGCGGGCGAGCGCAAACAGGATCATAGTCAGGCTGGCGCTGAACCACCCGTCCAGCCCAAAGTGGAGAATCGCGCCGCACAGCGAAAACGACGCGATGAAGCCGACCACGCCCAGCGCCATCATGGCCTTGCGCCCGCGCCGATCCGACCGCCGCGCCCAGAACGGGGCCATGAACACCCACAGCAGCGCCGACCACGAGTAGGCAAGGCTCACCCAGACGTCCGCAATTCCCAACCGCGTGCCGACCGACGGCATGACCGATTGCATGGCGGTATTGCCAGCCGCCGTCACCAGCATGACCGCAAACAGCAGCGCCATGCGCTCTTTGGGCAGGCGTACATGTCCCGGATTCGTTGTCATCGCCGCTGCAGTGTCTCCGGATCGAACGTTCATTCTCGGTAGGTATGGTGCAGCACGCTTGCAATGCCGGGTCAAATTTGCGACCGCGATGTCAGCTTGACCGGCAGAGGACAATTTCCTGCATGAATTCGACCCAGGCGGCGCGTGAGCCTCTAATCCATCGGGCAAAACGCAAGGCAGAACGCATGCTCGGCCCAGCCGGTATTTTCTTCAAGGGCTTCCTCAAGAACCCCGCGATGGTCGGCGCGATTGTGCCGTCCTCGGGGCGGACGATCGAGCGCGTCCTGTCGAAGGTGAATTGGGAAGACTGCCGCCTGTTCGTCGAATACGGCCCCGGCGTCGGCACCTTCTGCCGCCCGGTGCTCGAAAAGCTGCGGCGCGACGGTCACCTGATCGTGATTGATACGAATCCCGATTTCATCGAATATCTGTCGAAAACCATCGGTGACAGCCGCTTCACCGCCATCCACGGCTCGGCTGCCGACGTCGAGGAAATCGTGCGCGCACATGGTTTCGATCATGCCGACTATGTGCTCTCGGGACTGCCGTTCACGACCCTGCCCGAAGGCGTCGGCCCTGCGATCATGGGTGCGACGCACCGCGTGCTGCGCCCCGGCGGCGCATTCCTGGTCTACCAGTACACCGCCCGCGCGCGCGAAATGATGGGCCAGTTCTTCCGCCACATCGACAAGGGCTTCGAACCCGTCAACGTCCCGCCTTGCGTGATCTCGTGGGGCTGGAAGGAATAGCTTCGTCCTTCCCCCTCCGGCCTGCGGGAGGGGCCGGGGGAGGGCCTGCTATCTTGCAGCCGCCTACTCGAAAATCCCCACAACTTCACCCTTCGGCGGACCGGCGAGCTGCGTATAGACCGCCGCCAGAATCGCGATGAAATAGACCAGCGCGCCCGATGTGATCGCGCTCGATACGGCAGCCGTCAGCACGTGCTGGACACTGCCGCCGGTCATCAGCACCAGCACCACGCCGACCAGCATCATCGTGAGGCCATAGATCACTGCGAACAGCAGGCCTGCCAGCACGAAGAAGCCCAGCAACCGTCCCGAATTGCCGCGCGTCAGGGTCCACGACCGACGCAGCGCGGCAACCGGGTTCCGCTCGGCCTCGATCGCCAGCACCGGCGCAACCAGCGCGAGACGCAGGCTGCACCACACCATGCCGACGAACACCGCCAGAATCACGATCGCCGCGATCGCCTGTACCTGCGACAAGGTGGCAAGGCTGACCAGCAGCAGGAACGTGGTGCCCAAAGCGACGCCGACCATAATCTGCGCCAGAACATACGGCCCGAGCGCTGCGAAACCGCGACGGATTGCTTGGCCGACGGTCGGGCGCTCCGGGTCGGTCATCACGATCAGCGTGGCGATGGTCCCGGCCATCTGCAGCAGCGTCACGACGATCAGCAAGGGCAGCGACGACGTCCAAGCTTCGGCCATGATTTCCATCATCTCGCGCGGCGGCGTGCCGGGGGCCATCTGCGGCTCGGGCACGAACACCGAAAACGCGAGCCCCGGCAACAGGAAGAACACCCCCGCGATCGCCATCAGCACCTCGCGGTTGTTCGATACGAGGCGCGTCGCGGTTTTCCAGGCGAGGCTGCTGTCCAGTCGTGGCATCATGCGCGCTTCCTAGCAGCGGGTACCGCCCCGTGTCGAACCCCCGATTTGCTTTTTGACCCCTTGCCAGCGCGTGCGGCCCGAGCCATGCGCAAGCTCATGGCTGCAGGCGACTCCATCGAAATCCGGCGCGAGCACGTTCAGGTGCCCTACCGTGAGGCGCTCGATGCCATGTCGGCGCGCAATGTCGCCATCGCCCAAGGTAGCGCGCCTGAGCAGATCTGGCTGCTCGAACATCCGCCGGTCTACACCGCCGGCACCAGCGCTTCGCCCGACGAACTGCTCGATCCCCGCTTCGAGGTCGTCGAAGCCGGACGGGGCGGGCGCTACACCTATCACGGCCCGGGCCAGCGCATCGGCTATCTGCTGCTCGACCTTCGCACCCGCGCGCGCGACGTGCGCGGCTTCGTCCACGCGCTCGAAGGCTGGGTGATCGAGACACTTGCCGATTTCGGCGTAGAGGCGTGGCGCGCCGAAGGCCGCATCGGCATCTGGACCCATGGTCCCGACGGGCGCGAGGCCAAGATCGGGGCGATCGGCGTGCGCATCCGCCGTTGGGTCACGATGCACGGCTTCTCCGTGAACCTCTCGCCCGATCTCTCGCATTTCGGCGGCATCGTCCCTTGCGGGATCGAGGCGTTCGGCGTGACCAGTCTTGCTGCGCTCGGCCGCGATGTTACAGCGCAGGCTTGGGATGAGGCGCTGCTGTCGCACCTCGATGCGTTCCTCGCCCGGCTCGACACGCCGTGCCCGCCCTTGGATCGACCGGAGTCTGCATGACCACTCGTTACGCCGCCCTTGCGATCTGCCTGCTGGCCGCAGCCTGCGGGCAGAAGCCTGCCGATGGTAACGCTGCCGCCACGACAGCCGAGGTCCTGCCCGGCTCGATCAGCGATGCCATGATTGACCTCGATACCTCGACCGCATCACCGCCGATGGCCCCGGTCCGGTCAGAGCCTGCGAAAAAGGCCGCTCCATCGACAAGCGACGCAGCCAAACCTGAAGAATCGCCTACAATAACCCTGCCGGCGCCCGCCAGCAAACCGACCACATCAGGCGATACCGAGTAGCTGCTTCGCCATCCGCAAATGCGGCTGGTCGACCATCCGGCCATTATACTGCAGTGTTCCGGCATGCGGACTCGCCGCAAACAGCGCGACGATCGCCTGTGCTTCGGTCAGTTCTGCCTCGGTCGGTGCGAAGGCCGTATTGATGATTGGCACCTGATCCGGGTGGATCGCCAGCATCCCGGTGAACCCGTCACCACGCGCCGCCTCCGCCGCCCGCCGCGTCCCTGCCTCGTCACGAAAATCATCGTGAAGCGTGTCGATCGCCCACACGCCCTTGGCGTGCGCCGTCAGCAGGCACTGCGCGCGGATGAAGCGGAACGCATCGGTCCACGCGCCCTTCGCGTCGCGCTTACGCGTCGCGCCGAGCACGGCTGACAAGTCCTCGGCACCCCAGGTCAGCCCGGCAAGGCGCGGCATCGGTACATCGACGTAGCTGGGAATCGTCAGCGCGGACGTCGCGGTCTCGCTCACCAGCGGCAGGATTCGGGTCGCGCCATTGGCAACGCGATTGCGCTGTTCCAGTTCGTAGATCTCGGCCGCGACCATCCGCAACTGC
The DNA here is from genome assembly GCF_014196055.1 of Novosphingobium hassiacum. Classification (GTDB taxonomy): domain Bacteria; phylum Pseudomonadota; class Alphaproteobacteria; order Sphingomonadales; family Sphingomonadaceae; genus Novosphingobium; species Novosphingobium hassiacum. The sequence continues at coordinate 154,231 of NZ_JACICY010000002.1, read as the reverse complement.
TCGGGACCTTCGCACTTGGGCAGCATCACGCCGTCGGGCGCACCGGCCATGACGACCTCGAGGTCCTCGCGCCACAGGCCGGTGTCGATCGCATTGATCCGCACCCAGCGCGCGACCGGACGGTTCTCGGTCACGTGCTGGCGGTGGATCGCCAGCCAGTCGCGGGCCATCGCCCGCGCCTGCGGCTTGGCAGCCACCGCCACCGAATCTTCAAGATCGACGATAACCGCATGCGCGCCCGTAGCCATGGCCTTGCCCAGCTTCTTGTCGCTGTCGCCGGGTACGAAAAGCCATGATCTTGGCGGCATGCGGCACTACTCCATCAGGTCACGCGAGCGCGGTTTCTTCCGCCAGCGTCGGATAGTCGGTATAACCAAACTCGCCGGGGAAATACCATGTCTGCGGCACCCCCTTGTTCGGATTAATGGGAGCGCCCGCCTCGATGCGCGCCACCAGATCGGGGTTCGAGATGAACGGACGCCCGAAACTGATCGCATCGGCCCGGCCCGAGGCGACATCGGCCGCGGCCTGCTCGGGCGTATAGTCGCTGTTGAGCAACAGCGGCCCTGTATAGATCGAGCGGATCAGTCCGTCCTGCTGCGGCACATCGGTGCTGCCGAACGTGCCCCCGGGACCCGGCTGGCGCAGTTCGACGAAGGCGACGCCCAATTGCTCCAGCACGCGCGCGGCTTCGCCGAACACGGCAGCAGGGTTGCTGTCGTCGACCCCTTGCGAATCGCCGTTGGGTGACAGGCGGATCGACACCCGCTCCTTGCCCCACACGCCAATCAGCGTCTCGACCACCTCACGCAGCAGCCGGACGCGGTTCTGCGGGCTGCCGCCGTATTCATCGGTCCGCAAGTTGGTGCCATCGCGCAGGAACTGGTCGATCAGGTAGCCATTGGCGGCATGCAACTGGACCCCATCGAAGCCCGCTGCCTTGGCGTTGCGCGCAGCCCGTTCGTAATCGCCGAGCAGGCGCGGCACTTCGTCGATGCGCAGCGGACGCGCGGTTTCGTGGTCCTTGGTGCCATCATTGGTGTGGGCGTGACCGGGCGCGCGCGTCGCCGATGCCGAAACCGGGGGCTCGCCGCCCAGAAAATCGGGATGGACGATGCGGCCCATGTGCCACAGCTGCAGGACGATGCGTCCGCCAGCGGCATGCACCGCCTCGGTCACCGGCTTCCAGGCCTCGGTCTGTTCGTCGCTCCAGATGCCCGGAGCGTTCGGCCAGCCGAGCCCTTCCTGGCTGATACCGGTCGCTTCGGAAATGAGCAGGCCCGCACTGGCTCGCTGGCGGTAATATTCCACCATGAGCGGGGTGGGCACATGCTCGCGCGTGGCACGCCCTCGGGTGAGCGGTGCCATCACGATCCTGTTGGGAGCTTCGATTGCACCGAGGCTGATGGGCTGAAACAGGGGATCATGCATGCTACAAGGCTCCGTGAATTGCGCATCGGCGAAACACTCAGTTTCGCTTTGCAACTGGATTAAGCGGACCCTATGACGATTTCAAGTGACGCCGCGCATCCTTTGCGACCCGGACCGATGCATTTCCTTGCGCTGCTGACAGGAAACGTTGCGCTCGCACTGGGTCCTTGGTTCGTCCGGATTGCCGACAGCGGACCGGTTTCGGCGGGCCTCTGGCGCCTTTTTCTGGCTCTTCCATTACTCGCAGTGTTCGCGCGCGCGCGCCGCGAACCAATGTGGGGTTATGCCCGCCGCGACTGGGTGATCCTTTCCGTTGCAGGCGTGGTCTTCGCACTCGATCTGGCCAGTTGGCACGTCGGCATCGAGATGACCCGGCTCGGCAACGCCACGCTCTTCGGCAATTCGGGGAGCGTGATCCTGATGGTCTGGGGCCTGATCGCGCTGCACCGCCGCCCGCACCTGCGCGAATACGCGGCGGTAGCGATGGCGCTCGGCGGAGCAGGGCTCTTGCTCGGCCGCTCGATGGAGATCGACGCGCGTACTTTTGCAGGCGATCTGTTCTGCATCCTCGCCGGACTGTTCTACGTCGTCTACATCCTGCTGGTGCAGAACGTGCGTGGGCGCTTCGGTTCGTGGAGCCTGCTGTTCTGGTCGAGCCTTGCTGGTTGTCCGGTGCTTCTGGCAATCGCACTTGCCCTGGGCGAGCCTGTCCTGCCCCAGCACTGGTTGCCGGTGATCGGCTTGATGATCGCCAGCCAGATCATCGGTCAGGGCCTGCTCGTCTATTCGCTAGGCCACTTCCCGCCGCTGGTGATCGGCCTCGTCCTGCTCACCCAGCCCGCAGTCTCGATCATCGCCGGCTGGTTCGCTTTCGGCGAAGTCCTCACCCTGCCCGACGCCATCGGCATGGCACTGGTCGGCGCCGCGCTGGTGCTGGCAAGAATCGCCGAACCGACGACCGAGGGCAAAGAGGCCTGAATTAGGCGCGGAAGGGCACGGCCCCGAGATCACCCAGACCGATTGTCCCGCTGGCCATATCCAGCATCCGGTCGAGGCTCTTCTTCGCGGCCAATCGCAACGGCTCGGCGATCTCGATGCGCGGCTGCAGGTCGCGCAGCGCGATATACAGCTTTTCCATCGTGTTGAGCGCCATATACGGGCAGATGTTGCAGTTGCAGTTGCCGTCCGCACCCGGTGCACCGATGAAGGTCTTTTCGGGGATCGCCAGCTCCATCTGGTGGATGATGTGCGGCTCGGTCGCCACGATCAGGGTATCGCCGGTGAACGTCTTGGCGAACTGCAGGATGCCGCTGGTCGATCCGACGTAATCGCAGTGATCGATGATGTGCGGCGGGCATTCGGGGTGGCCTGCCACCGGCGCGCCGGGATGCTGCGCCATCAGCTTGAGCAGCTCGGTCTCCGAAAATGCCTCGTGCACGATGCACACGCCCGGCCACAGCAGCATGTCGCGGCCGAACTTGCGGTTGAGGTATCCGCCAAGGTGGCGGTCGGGGCCAAAGATGATCTTCTGTTCGGGCGGGATCTGCGCCAGGATCGTCTCGGCGCTCGACGACGTGACGATAACGTCCGACAGCGCCTTCACCTCGGTCGAGCAGTTGATGTAGGTCAGCGCGATGTGATCGGGATGCGCCTCGCGGAACGCGCGGAACTTGTCCGGCGGGCACGAATCCTCAAGGCTGCACCCGGCGTCCATGTCGGGCAGCACGACGATCTTCTGCGGGGACAGGATCTTGGCGGTATCGGCCATGAATTTCACGCCGCAGAACGCGATCACCTCGGCATCTGTCGCCGCTGCCTTGCGCGAAAGCTCCAGCGAATCCCCGACGAAATCGGCCAGGTCCTGGATTTCCGGGCGCTGGTAGTAATGCGCCAGGATCACTGCGTTGCGCTCCTTGCGCAGGCGATCGATCTCGGCGCGCAGGTCGAGTCCGGACAGGTTCAGGGGCTGGGCAGTCATCATGTCCTCCCGCCCGGCTAACCGCGCCGGGACGAGAGCGGGACTTAGGGACCTCACCCGCCCGCCGCAATACCTTGTGCCAGCGAAACGAACGGCGGGAATACCTCCAGCGCGTTGATCCCTGTTGTCACGAGGACGAGCACGAGCGCAGTGAGCCGCGTTGCCGGGTGAATTGCGCCGGTTTGCCGAAGGTCGTGGCGTGCAATGATCGCGACGACGCCAAGCTGCAATGCCAACGTAACGATCGGGGTCAGGACCGGGCCGAGTAGTGGGGCCGGGACGAGCCGTCCGAAGGCGGGTTCCATCACGACGACCGTCGCCCCCAGCATCAGCCGCCGATGCCATTGCGTCCTCCGGCGCAGTGCGATTCCAGCGCCGACCAACGCAGGAAACACAAGCGCCTCGACATGCGTGAGCGCCAGGAAGTGCGCGTTGGTGAAGAACGGCGGGACACGGTGCATTTCGATCGCCAAGCGCCCTGTGAACATGCCAAGCCCGGCGATGGTCAGCACCAGCGCAAGTCCAAGCCATCCCAGTTTGCGATGCAGCGGGATGTTCCCGGCACCCACCAGTATGGTCTGCGCAATCAGCAGCCCGAGCCACGAGAGCATCGCAACGGCGTGAAGATGGACCCAGATCGGCACGCTTTTCGCATCCACGAATCCGCGCAGCGCCCATTGGCCGAAGGCGAAGACGATGAACGCCGACATTCCGACGGCCATGCGAACAAAAAAGCGTTGGTCGCGGGTGTAGGGATAAGTACCGGATATTGAGGCGGTAGCCATGAACAGTCTCCGACCAGTCCAGAGGGAGTTATACCCGCCGGACTGCGCTGTTCCAATGACGCCCGTCACATTGAAATGGTCATTGGTCGAAAGTGACTACGACCTTGGCCTTGGTGTAACCGGCCACCTGCAGCGGGATCGACAGGTTCTGGCTGATCGCTTCCTTTGCCGCCTGTCGCGCCAGATTCATCAGCACTGGATTGGCCGCCTGCTGCACCGCCTGCGCCTCGGCCAGACGCGTGTTGTCGCGCGTCAGTTTGTCTTGTGCATCGCGGCCGATCCACAACCCATCGCGCAGATATTGCGCGCGCGCCTCGTCGAGGTTGGGGCGGCTGACCGTCAGGGGCGGCAGGCGCACGCCCAGCGTCTGCGCCTCGACATTCCATGACAGCCGGTCGCGGCCAACGCTCGCAAGATTGATCGTGTAGTCTACCCGCGCCGGGATCACCGCGACCTGCTTTGCGTTGACCAACCCGAACATTCGCGAATCGTTGCTTGATACGACCGGGGCCAGCTCCGCACTGAACACGGTCAGCTTGTCCTGCTTTTCGAACGCCACAAGGCTCGTCGCCAGCGGATCGCCGATGTCCTCGGGTTGCCACAGCTTCCACGCGAGGAATGCCGCTGCCGCCAGTGCCAGCAGAAACAATCCCCATGGCAGCATCGAAACGCGCGCCAGCGAGGTCTCGCGATGCAGGGGAGGGGTATCCACGCGGGGTGGGGGCGAGCTGGTCAGGGAAGGATCATCCATCGTTCGTCTTCAACCGCCACGCGGCCCTGCCGTTCCAGATCGATGAGATGCGCCAGCACGGAACGTCCCGCCGCACCATGCAGCCGCTGATCGAGCCCCTTGTACATCGCACTCACGAATTCCGGGATCGCATGGGAGCCGCCGTCCTCGAGCAGGCTCACGATTTGGCGTTCACGCTGCCGCCTGTGGCCGAGCATTCCGCGCACCAGTTGGCGCGGATTGTCGATCTGCGGCCCGTGCGCGGGATAGAGCACGCGGTCTTCGCGATCGTAGAGCTTCTGCAGGCTCGCCATGTAGTCGGCCATGTCGCCGTCGGGCGGAGACACCACCGAAGTCGACCAGCCCATCACGTGATCGCCGGTAAACAGCGCGCCGCTCTCGACGACCGAATAGCACAAGTGATTGCTGGTGTGCCCGGGCGTCGCCACTGCCTCCAGCGTCCAGCCATCGCCCGACAGCCGCTCGCCATCGGCCAGCACGCGATCGGGCGCATAATCCGCATCGAACGCGGCATCGGCGCGCGGGCCATCGTCGTCCAGTGCCAGCGGTGCGCACCCGATGATCGGTGCACCGGTCGCTGCCTGCAGCGGGCGCGAGGCCGGACTGTGATCACGGTGCGTGTGCGTACACACGATCGCCACGATCCTGGCATCGCCCACCGCTTTGAGGATCGCGTCGACATGGCCTGCACCATTGGTATCGGCATGGCCCGCAGCGCCCGTATCGTTCGGCCCCGGATCGATCACCGCCACTTCGCGACCCGCGCCGACGATATAGGTCTGCGTGCCCGTGAACGTGTAAGGCGAAGGATTGGGCGCGAGCACGCGGCGCACCAGCGGCTCGAGCTGTTCGGACAGGCCGGTCGGCCAGGTCTCGCGATCAGGGATAGGGGGCATCTGTGCCATCCCTCAAGCTATGGAGATTGTCTTCCCCTCACGCAACCTTGCGCATCGCCTCACGGCGTATCAAGGTGCCCAGGATGGAGACCCCGTACGATCGCCCGTATGATCTGGCCGTGATCGGCGGCGGCGTGAACGGTGCGGCCATCGCGCGCGATGCAACCGGGCGCGGCCTCTCGGTGCTGCTGCTCGAACGCGGCGATCTGGCGCAGGGCACGTCGTCTGCCTCGACCAAGTTGATCCACGGCGGCTTGCGCTATCTCGAACATCGCGAGTTCGCGCTGGTGTCCGAGGCTCTGCACGAGCGCGAGATCCTGTGGCGGCAGGCGCCGCACATCGTCTGGCCGATGCGCTTCGTCCTGCCGATCGTGCCCGAAGGCAGGCCCTGGTGGATGCTGCGAACCGGGCTGTGGTTCTATGACCGCATCGGCGGGCGCAAGGCGCTGCCACCCACGAAGCGCGTAAAACTGGACGGTCGCATGGGTCTTCAGCCCGAGGTCCGGCGCGGCTACGAATACTCCGATTGCTGGGTCGACGATGCGCGGCTGGTCGTCCTGCTCGCCCGCGACGCCGCCGATCGCGGCGCCGAGGTGCGGACCCGATGCGCTGTCACCAAACTCGCGCGCGAAGGCCACCTGTGGCGGATCGAGGCAGGCCCGGAAATCTTTCACGCCGCCATCGTCGTCAACGCCGCAGGGCCGCAGGTGGGGCAGGTGATGGACGCCGCCCATGCCCCACGCCCCGGACTGCTGCGCCGTGTGCGCGGTTCGCACATCGTCGTCCCGCGTCTGCACGACGATCCACGCGCGCTGTTCCTGCAGTTGCGCGACGGACGCATCTGCTTCGCCATCCCGTGGCAATACGCCTTCACCATGATCGGCACGACCGACAGCGAGGACGGCGCCGATGCCGATCCGCCCAGGGCGAGCGAAACCGAGATCGCTTACCTGCTGGACGCCGCCAACCAGTACTTCCGCCGCAGCCTCAAGCGCGAAGACGTCATCCATACCTTCGCCGGGGTGCGCCTGCTCGCCGACGACGGCTCGGGCAAACCCGAAGCCGCAACGCGCGGCTACCGCTTCGAGCTCGACCGTGGCAGTGATCATCATTCCGCGCCGCTGCTGACGGTGCTGGGCGGCAAGATCACCACCCACCGCACGCTCGCCGAAGCCGCGCTCGAACGCCTCGGCGTCACCGACAACGCCGGGTGGACCGCCACCGCGCCGCTCCCTGGTGGTGATTTCACCCCCGACGGGCTCGACGAAGCGGACAACCTCGCACCGCTCGAACACGAGATTACCGCGCAGGCCGGCCAGCTTTCGCGTGCCACGGTCCACCGCCTCGCGCGCGCCTACGGGACCGAAGCGCTGAACTTCGCGCGTGGCGACATGGGGCGGCCGCTGGGACAGGGTCTGAGCGAAGCCGAACTCGACCACCTGACCACGCGCGAATGGGCGATGACCGCACAAGATGTGCTGTGGCGGCGGTCAAAGCTCGGCCTGTGGTTCAGCGAAGATGAAGTGTCGGGGCTCAAGACCATGCTCGGCGAACAGCCCGGGACTCCGTCATGACGTCAACTTTGCCCCGACAAATCAGGCCGCGGTCGTAGCGTCGCCAACTGCCTGTGCCACGCGTTCGCGCAACCGGCGTACGGCGCTGTCGCCGCTCAACCCGTTCGTTCGCCAGGCGTTTTCCAGCCGCTGAATGCGCTGATACAGCCGCTCGCTGTCAGCCACGAGCCGCTGGATATCTTGTGGCAATACCCTGACGGCGTCAGCCTCGCTCGCCGGGAAATTGGCGATCAACCGCCCGTGCCGCCGCAATTGCAGTTCCGAAAGTTCGCCGGCGAAATGCGCGCGATGGTTGAGCAGCCAGGCGAGGCAGTGCATCACCCGTGTGGTCGTGCGCAGTCCCTCGCACGACACCTGCACGCGGCGCAGGTCGTCGTCGTCAATGTCCGCGCCGGCCCTGGCGTTCTCGCGCCGCAGCCATTCGAACCCCGCGCGCACCGCTTCGGCAAGGCTCAGCGCCTCGGTATAAAGCGCTTCGACGATGCGCGGGTTCAGACTGGGCATCAGGGCCATGGTCAATGCGCATAATCGGCTGCGACTCGCTGCGCCAGCCGTTGATCTGGCGCGCGATCGCCCAATCGCGGGACGTTTCTTAACGGGACAGGTCGAACCGACTGGGCGCAAGCGCTCCATTCGGCTCATCCCCTTGAATTCAAGCGATGATATCGGGAATCAGATAGTCCTCGATCATCGCGATCTGGTCACGCAGCAGCAACTTACGCTTTTTCAGCCGCGCTATCTGCAACTGGTCGCGTGTTCCGGCAGACGTCAAAGCGTCGATGGCAGCATCAAGGTCGCGGTGTTCGAGACGCAAGGCCAGCAGCCGCTTGCGCATTTCCTCTTCGGTCACTGTACGCGAAACTCCCGAAATAACCCGACCACGCGATGAACCGGGGCTGGCGGATGACCTACGGCCCAACCCGTATGCCCTGCATCCCGACGCGGTTTGACTTGCAAGATACGGCGAATGTGGGAGCATGACAACGCGCTGCCTTGCTGAGTCGGATGCAATTCCCTCGCATCCCCTCGGCAGGTCGGCGCCGCCCCGCACGGGGATGGCCTGTGCCGGGTTCTGACGGGGGCTTACCCTTTAGGAGGAAACGCATGGAATCGACGCATGTCAGCGCACTTCAGATGAAACATGCCGGGCTCGAACGGCAAATCCAATCCGAACTGACCCGGCCCCTCCCGGACGACACGCTGGTAGCGCAACTCAAGCGGAAAAAGCTCAAGATCAAGGAAGCGCTCTCGCGATCCCATTGATCCTGACCGCCTTCTGAAAAGCCGGAGCCGCCCCTGACGGGCGGCTCTTTCTTTTTTGCTATCTCATCACGCCGGTGCACCCCCGCATTCCCAAACCCCGCGCACTAGGCTAACCATCAGCCATGCTCAGTGCCGTCGCCGCCGCCCGCCAGATCCTCACCTCGCTACACGAGGTCATGGCCTCGCGCGCTGGCGCCCAAGCCAAGCTCAATCAGATCGTCGAAGTCATCGGCGAAAACCTTAATTCCGAAGTCTGTTCGATCTACTTGTTGCGCGAAGGCATGCTCGAACTTTTCGCCACCCGCGGCCTTAATCAGGCGGCGGTCCACGTCACCCGCCTGGCCACGGGCGAGGGCCTCGTCGGCACGATCGCGGGCAATGTCGAAACGCTCAATCTGGCCGAAGCGGCCGCCCACCCGGACTTCGCCTTCCGTCCCGAAACCGGCGAGGAGAAGTTCCACTCCTTCGCCGGTGTCCCAATCGTCCGTCGTGAGCGTGCGGTGGGTGTCGTCGCCGTCCAGCACGTCGAACCGCGCCGTTATGAAGAGGTCGAGATCGAGGCGCTGCAGACCGTGGCGATGGTCCTGTCAGAGCTGATTGCCAACGCAGACCTGATCGACGGCGAGGATACGCTCGGCGATGCGGCGCACCTGACTGGCCCTGACCGGATCAAGGGCCTGACCTTGGTCAAGGGCCTCGCCAGCGGCATCGCGGTCTTCCACCAGCCGCGCGTCACCATCGAACATATCGTCGCCGAAGATACCGAGGCCGAGCGCCAGCGCGTCTATCTTGCCTTCGACAAGATGCGCGAACAGATCGACCGCATGGCCAGCCAGGCCGAATTCGGTGTTGGCGGCGAACATGTCGAGGTGCTCGATACCTACCGCATGTTCGCCTACGACGAAGGCTGGTCGCGCCGCATCAACGACGCGATAGATTCCGGGCTCACGGCCGAAGCCGCGATCGAACGTGTCCAGCAGCGCACCCGCATGCGCATGCGTCAGATCGACGACCCGCTGCTCGCCGATCGCATGCACGATCTCGAGGATCTGTCGAACCGGCTGTTGCGGATCGTCTCAGGCCAGCTCGGCACGGCAGCCACGATGGGCCTCAAGGGCGATGCGATCCTGATCGCGCGCAATCTCGGGCCAGCTGAACTGCTTGAATACGACAAGCGTCGTCTCAAGGGTGTGATCCTCGAGGAAGGCTCGCTGACCGCGCATGTCGTGATCGTCGCGCGCGCAATGGGCATTCCCGTCGTCGGACGCATGCGAGCGCTGCGTGGCAAGGTTCGCGAAGGCGATCATCTTCTGCTCGACGGCGATCAGGGCGTGGTCGATGTCCGCGCCGCGCCCACCCTGATCGAGGCGTTCGAGGCCCGCTTTGCCAAGAACCGCGAACGCCAGCAGCACTACGCCGCCATGCGCGAGGTTGAGCCGATCACGCGAGACGGTACGCGGATCGTCGTCCTGATGAACGCCGGGCTGCGCGACGATACGCCGATGCTCGGCCTGACCGGCGCGGACGGCATCGGCCTGTTCCGCACCGAATTTCAGTTCCTCGTCTCGGCCACCTTGCCCTCGCGTGAACGCCAGACCCGGCTCTACCGTGACGTGCTCGACGCAGCGGGTGATCGCCCGGTGGTGTTTCGCACGGTTGATATCGGCGGCGACAAGGTCCTGCCCTACTTGCGCCACAACGATGGCGACGCCGAAGAAAATCCGGCAATGGGCTGGCGCGCGCTACGGGTCGCGCTTGAACGCGACGGCTTGCTCAAGGTTCAGGCACGCGCCCTGCTCGAAGCCTCGGGTGGGCGCACGCTCAATGTCATGTTCCCGATGGTCACCGAACCGTGGGAATTCGATGCCGCCAAGGCCGTGTTCGAGGGCCAGCTGAACTTCCTGCGCCAGCGCAAGAAGCTCCTGCCCGAAGCGATCCGCTATGGCGCGATGCTCGAAGTGCCTGCACTTGCCGAATGCCTCGATGTGCTCGCGCCCAAGTTGTCGTTCCTGTCGATCGGCACCAACGATCTTACGCAGTTCCTGTTCGCTGCCGACCGCGCTAACCCCAAGCTGGCGGAACGCTACGACTGGCTCAGCCCCGCGATCCTGCGCTTTCTGCGCCGTGTCGTCACGACTGTCGCGCCGTTCGGCACCGACGTCACCGTTTGCGGCGAAATGGGCGGGCGCAGGCTCGAAGCGCTCGCGCTGCTCGGTCTCGGCATCACTCGGCTGTCGATCACGCCCGCGGCCATCGGCCCGGTCAAGGAACTGATCCGCAAGGTCGACATCAAGGAGATCCGCACAGCGATGGACGGCTGGCTTGCTGCTCCCCCGCGCGACATGCGCTCGACCTTGGCCGAGTGGGCGTTCTTCAAGGGTATCGAGTGCGACTGACGTCTTGAGGGCGCGTTTCGTCGCGCAAAACGGACCGTTCCGGTGCAACGACGTTGACTTTCGCCGCGATCCCGCGAACCCTCGCAAAGGGTTGCAAAGCCGCAAGGCATGAATAACGGGAGTACCCTCTTGGCGGAAGCCGGCGGTCTACAGGACATTTCCAGTATCGATTCCACACCTGTGCCCGCAGGCGAACCGCGGCGCATCGGCGTAGGTGAAACGCTGCGCGCCGCGCGTGAGGCGGCGGGCATTGACATCAAGCAACTTGCCTTGAGCACGCGGGTCACCGTGCGCCACCTCCAAGCGCTCGAAGCCGGTGACTACGCGGTCCTGCCAGGGCGCCCCTACGCGCTCGGCTTTGCCCGCACTTACGCACGCGTGGTCGGCCTCGACGACAAGGCCATCACCGATGCGGTCCGGGCAGAACTCGACCGCCAGGCTCCAGCGCCGCCGCCGCGTGTGCTCAACCAGTTCGAGGTCGGCGATCCGGCCAAGACCCCCACACGCCTGACCGTCTGGCTGGCTGTGGGGCTGGTCGTGGTGATTGCCCTTGCCGGCATGATCTTCTGGCGAAGCTACTATCTGCCCTCGGCAGATCTGCCCTCGCTGATCGGAGGGGAGGATCCTTCGGCGGCACCGTCGCAAGTCGCGGTCGTGCCGCTTCCGGCTGCTTCGCCCAGCGGCCCGGTGGTGTTCACCGCCACCGAGGACCGCATCTGGGTCAAGTTCTACGATGGTCAGGGGCAGCAGATCCTGCAGAAGGAGCTGGCCAAGGGCGAGGCGTTCACCATTCCCTCGGGCGCGCAGGAACCTCGCCTGTGGACCGGGCGGCCTGACGCGCTTGCGATCACCGTCGGCGGCCAGGCCGTGCCGCGCATCGCCGAGCGCGAAGGCATCGTCAAGGACGTCCCCGTCAGCGCCGCCGCGCTTCTGGCGCGTGGCACAGCTTCCGCACCGCCGCCTGCAAACGCCACGACTGCCGCCCTGTCGTCGCCCGTACCACGAACCAGCGTCCGCCGCGCGAGCGCCGGGCAGCAGATCGACGCTCCTGCCGCAGTGCCGGCATCTTCCGTCGAGGCTGCTCCGGCTGCGGAAACGGCCCCTGCATCCACGCAATTGAACTGACGCCATCTCGACTTGCGCGACAGAGTGCGGCATTCTGTCTCCCAAGGGTTACAGGGCGCGCAAGTAAATGCTTGCGCGCCACAGCTTTACGGGAATGACGATGACTATCACATATCGCGCTCGGATGCCGCTCGTTGCCATCGCGCTGGGGCTTGTCGCCACGCCCCTGCTGGCCCAGACGACAGCGCCGAAGACGACGGCCTCGACCACCGCCGATGCCGATGTCCGCTTACGCAAGGTCGAAGCCGAGATCCGCGCATTGCAGCGCAAGGTCTTCCCCGAAGGCGCAGGCAAGACCTTCGTCCCCGAAATCACTCCCGGCCAGACGACCGCGACGGTCACCGGCACACCCGCATCCTCGGCGATCAGTGATGTGCTGGCGCGGATGGAAGCGCTCGAAGCGCAGCTGATGCGGCTGACCGCACAAGTCGAGGACGGTCAGAATCGCGCGGCCAAGATCGAGGAGCGACTGGCGAAACTCGAAGCTGATGCGGCACCCGCGACGGTTGAACCTGTCGCCTCGCCCCCGGCGGTTGCCACACCGGCAGTGCCTGCGTCTCGTCCCACCACTTCGTCAGCGGTTCCCAAACCTGTCGCCACGACGCCGACAAAGCCGGCAACGCCATCAGCAGCCCGTGTCGCAGCTGTCCAGGCCATCGAAAAGCCAGCCACTGCCGATGCAGGGCAAGACGAGTACATGTACGGCTTCCGCCTGTGGGAGGCCAAGTTCTATCCTGAAGCGCAGCAAGCACTGCAGATCTTCGTCGATCGCTATCCCAAGCACAAGATGATCAGCCATGGCCGCAACCTGCTCGGCCGCGCCTGGCTCGACGATGCCAAGCCCGGGACTGCGGCGCAGTTCTTCCTGCAGAACTACCTCGCCGACAAGAATGGTGCCCGCGCGCCCGACAGCCTGCTCTATCTCGGGGTCGCCATGGCGCGTCTAAAAGATAATGAGAAAGCCTGCGGTGCCTTTACCGAACTTGCCGCCAACTATCCGCAGGAGGTCGCAGGCCGTATCAAGACGCAGTACGACACCGCCCGCGCTTCGGTGAAGTGCAAATGATCGTGCCCGACATATGGGCGGAGCATACGACAGCCTGACCCCCGCTGCGTCGCGTTTTGCGCAAGGATGGCAGGCACTTGCTCCGTCGGGCCAAGTCGGGCTCGCCGTTTCGGGCGGGCCGGACAGCCTCGCTCTGCTCTTGCTCGTCCACGAAGTTGCGCCGCGCAACTTTAGCGTCGCCACGGTCGATCACGGATTACGGCCTGAAGCGGCGGCGGAAGCTGCGACGGTTGCGGACCTGTGTGATGCGCGCGGAATTGAGCACAGCACGCTCACACTCGCCATGGCAAAGGGCAGCGGCGTGCAGGAACGCGCCCGCACCGCCCGCTATGCCGCGCTTGCCGCTTGGGCGCGCGCGGCAAACCTGTCTGCCATCGTAACCGCTCACCATGCCGACGATCAGGCCGAAACCATGGTCATGCGCCTCAACCGAGGCGCGGGCGTACGCGGGCTGGCCGGCATGCGCCCCGTCGCGACCGTACCGGGCGACCCAACCCTCGCGTTGCTGCGCCCTTTGCTGGCATGGCGTCGCGATGAACTGCTGGAGGTTGTCCGCGCGCAAGGTCTGAAACCAGCTGACGATCCGTCCAACCGCGACCAGCACTACGAACGCGTGCGGATTCGCGACGCCTTGACGTCAAGCGAAGCCTTTGATCCCAAAGGCTTTGCGGCCAGTGCCGCCTGGCTGGCCGATGCGGACATCGCGCTCGATTGGGCAGTGGAACGGCTATGGGCCGGGGTCGTTGCGTCTGGCGAAGGCTGTACGTGGGAGCCGCCATCCGGCCTTCCCCAGACGCTCGCGCTGCGTGTACTCGAAAGGCTGTTCGCAACATTCCGGACTACGCCGCCACGCGGGCCGGACCTGACGCGTCTGTTGGAAACGTTGCGCGCTGGCGGCGTCGGAACGCTCGCCGGGGTCAAGGCGGATGCGCGCATCGGGCCATGGCGGTTTACCCGTGCGCCCGCCCGAACATCTAAGCGCAGCACCTGACCGGAAAGGCTGTCGCTGAAAATCGGCGCTTGCGTTATATTGCGATTCACCCGGCCCGTCCTACATTGGCTGGTGCAGCGCTCGATCGCGCGCAGATCTGGAAAGACTCTCGATGAACGACGACCAGCCGCCAGCCAATCCATGGATCAAGAGCCTCCTCGTCTGGGGCGGGATTTTTCTGGCGCTGCTGATGGTGGTGTCGCTGTTCAGCCCGCGTGCCGATCAGGCGGCGACGACAATCCCTTACTCTGCTTTCCGCGCGCAGGTCGCCGAAGGTGTGGTCAAGTCGGTCGAGATCGCCCCCGAACGGATCAGTGGCACACTCAAGAATGGTGGCCAGTTTGCCACCATTCCGGTCCCGGGCGATTCGGACCTGCCCAAGCTGCTGCAGGACAACGGCGTCCAGTACGCGGGTAAGGCGGCTGAACAGCCCAACATGCTGATGTACATTCTGGTCAACTCGTTGCCGTTCCTGCTGATCCTCGGCGTTGCGTTCTTCGCGTTGCGCCAAGTCCAGAAGGGTGGCGGATCGGGCGCGATGGGCTTTGGCAAGTCCAAGGCCAAGCTGCTGACCGAGCGTTCGGGCAAAGTCACCTTCGACGACGTCGCCGGTATCGATGAAGCGCGCGAGGAGCTTGAGGAGATCGTCGAGTTCCTGCGCGATCCTACCCGTTTTTCGAAGCTTGGTGGCCAGATTCCCAAGGGTGCGCTGCTCGTCGGCTCGCCCGGCACCGGCAAGACCTTGCTCGCCCGCGCCATCGCAGGTGAAGCAGGCGTGCCGTTCTTCACCATTTCCGGCTCTGACTTCGTCGAAATGTTCGTCGGCGTCGGCGCCAGCCGCGTGCGCGACATGTTCGAACAGGCCAAGAAGAACGCGCCGTGCATCGTGTTCATCGACGAAATCGACGCGGTCGGTCGCCATCGCGGCCACGGCCTTGGCAATTCGAACGACGAACGCGAACAGACGCTCAACCAGCTGCTGGTCGAGATGGACGGCTTCGAGGCCAACGAAGGCATCATCATCATCGCGGCGACCAACCGCCCCGACGTGCTCGATCCCGCGCTGCTGCGTCCGGGCCGCTTCGACCGCCAGGTCGTCGTGCCGATCCCCGACATCGAAGGCCGCGAAAAGATTCTCTCGGTCCACATGAAGAAGGTACCGCTCGCGCCTGACGTGAATCCGCGCACGATCGCGCGCGGCACGCCCGGGTTTTCGGGCGCGGACCTTGCCAACCTCGTCAACGAAGCCGCGCTGCTGGCCGCACGCCGCAACAAACGCCTTGTCGCGATGCAGGAATTCGAGGACGCCAAGGACAAGGTCATGATGGGCGCGGAACGCCGCTCGATGGTGATGACCGACGACGAGAAGAAGATGACCGCCTATCATGAGGCGGGCCATGCGATCGTCTCGGTCAACGAACCGGCATCGGACCCGATCCACAAGGCCACGATAATCCCGCGCGGCCGCGCCCTGGGCATGGTCATGCGCCTGCCAGAGCGTGACAGCTATTCGTACCACCGCGACAAGATGCACGCCAATCTCTCGGTTGCGATGGGCGGACGCGTCGCCGAGGAATTGATCTTCGGGCACGACAAGGTCTCTTCGGGCGCGTCGTCCGACATCCAGTACGCCACGTCGCTCGCTCGCAACATGGTCACCAAGTGGGGCATGTCCGAGAAGCTGGGTCCGCTGCAGTACGAAGAAGCGCAGGAAGGTTACCTCGGCTACGGCGGGTCGAACCGCACGATGAATTCGGCTGAGACCAACAAGCTGATCGACAGCGAAATCCGCAGCCTCGTCGATGGCGCGCATGTTCGCGCCACGCAGATCCTCAAGGATTGCGAGGACAAGCTGCACCTGCTCGCACAGGCCATGCTCGAATATGAAACGCTGACCGGCGACGAGATCAAGGCGCTGCTTGAAAGCGGCAAGATCGACCGCCCACAAACACCGAGCGGTCCAGCTCGCCCAGTTTCGGCGCAAGGGTCAGCGATCCCCAAGGCAGGTCGGCGCTTCGTCGGAAACACGCTGCCACAGGGCGCATGATGCGAGAACCCCGGACTTCGGGTGTGTGTCGCAACGCTTTAACGGCGTTCGCGGCGGGCTTGATGCTGACGAGTGGCACCGCGAGCGCGGCGAGTGACGACGTGAGTGTCGGCGCGTTCCTGTCGCGGGCCAATGCGCTCAAGGAAAAGGGCATCGGCGCGATCTTCTCGTCGGAGATCAAAGCACTGCGCGACTTGGGTACGAAGGCGGGATCGGATTATCGCGCGCGTCTTAAACGCGAGCGCGCTTCCGGTCGGCCCAGCTCATGTCCTCCGCCCAACGTGAAGATGGACAGCAACCAGTTTCTTGCGTTCCTCGAGACCTATCCGGTCGCGGCTCGCGAACGCGTCACGCTTAGCACGGCTGTAGGCGATCTGTTCGCGCGCAACTGGCCTTGCAGATAAGCCACTGAACCTTACGGGCAGGATGGCCGCTCAACCGCCCGCCTCGACCAGGATCAGCAGGGCAAACAGCAGCAATGCGGTGAACGCGAACATGCTCAGGAGCCACGTCCGCCACCACGCGCCCAATTTGGTCAGGCCGTAGGTACCGCGCAGTTGCAGGAACATGTGCACTGGCGGCAATACCATTCCGGCAATCGCCAAGCCTTCCAACTTCAATTGGTTGAGCAACGTCAGCACGATCGCCAGCAGCGTCATGAAGCACAGCGAATAGGTCACGAATACGGTGTGATCGTAGACCCCGAAGCGGCGACTGAATGGAAACAGCAGCCACAGGAACGGCACCGAGATCGGGATCAGCGCCCAGCTTAGCTTGTAGCTGTAGTTCTGCACCTTGTAGATCGCGAGGCCCGGATTTGCCTTGGCCTTCGCGATTGCATCGTTGATCCAGCCGATGTCGCTATTCGTCGTGAATGCGCTGGAATCGATGTTCGAAATGCGCACGCCATTGGCCTTGAGCTTTTCCACCGAAGCGATGTTGTCACGGGTTTCGGCCATGGCCCGGTCGATCTCGGCTATGGATGCAGCGTCGCCAGCTGCCTCCTTTCGCGCTGCTTCGAGCTTTACGAGGTCCTCGCGCTGGTTCGCCAATGCGGTGTCGACAGACACGTTCATCTTCGCACCGAGGTCGCCGCTCAACGTGTTGAAGGTTGTGAACAGCAGGAACACGCAGAACAGGAACAGCGCGATCGGCGATACATAACTGGCCCGCCGCCCGTCGATATATTCGCGCGTCAACTTGCCCGGGCGGATCACCAGCATCGGCAAAGTGCGCCAGATCTTGCCCTCGAAGTGAAACACGCCGTGCAGCAGGTCGTGGAAGAATGCGCCCAGTGTCTTGTGGACATGCGCCGCCTGTCCGCAGGCGTGGCAATGGCTGCCGATCAGCGACGTCCCGCAGTTGAGGCACGCGCTCTCGTGCGTATGGCCGGGTGCAGCATGATCGCCCGCAGTCGGCTCGACCGCTCGCGCCGCTGCCAAAGCCCCTGCCATATCGCTCAGTATCTGCGTGTCGCTCAATGTTCGTCCCCTTGGCAACGACATAGCCGTGCCCCGGCGCCGATGCCACACCCTTGAGGCGCCACGATTTCACCGAACATTAACCTTGAAGGTGCAGTCCCGGTCACAACAGGGTACAGGGTTCGACGTGTTCACACCGCGTGATCAGATGATGGCCAACGCAGGCGCGGGTTTCGGCTCGCGCGTCGCGGTGCCGCGCGCGGTCGAGCTGCCAGAGCTGCCGTGTCGACAGGTGCCGTATTGGAGCGCAGCACGCACCCGGATCGAACGCTGGTTCGCCCGGCGAGATATCGCCCCCGATCTTGCCGAAGACATCGGCAGCGCCCGCTGGTTCCGTGGTTTTTCGACCATGCTCGCGCTTGGTGCCGCGGCAGTACTGTCGTGGCCGAGCTTCGCCCCGCTGCAGGCCGCGCCCCTCACGACACTCGATGACGGCGCGCGCGATGAACTCCGCGTTCAGGGCCTGCGTCCGTTGGGCTATGGTGCCGACAACGGCCGCCACATGATTGCAACCGCCGCCGTGATCCCGCTCGCCGCAGCGCCCGAGCGACCGAGCGTCGAACTGACCGCAACCTTGGGCGCAGGCGACAGCTTCCCGCGCATGCTCCAGCGTGCAGGCTTGGCCAATGCAGATATCACGCGCGTACTCGACCTCGTCAGCCCGCAGATCAAGCCGGGTTCGCTGAGCGCAGGCACGCGCTTTGCGATCCGGCTTGGCGCGCGTAATTCTCCCGCCGATCCACGTCCGCTCGAACAGCTCTCGTTCCGCCCGCGCTTCGATCTGGCATTGGACATCCGGCGCAGCGGCGGCGGCCTCGCGCTCGCCACAAACGCCATTTCCGTTGATACGACCCCGATGCGCATACGCGGCATCGTCGGCGGCAGCCTCTACCGCTCGGCGCGAGCCGCCGGTGCGCCGCCTGTCGCCGTGCAGGATTACCTTCGTGCGATCGATCAGCACATGGCGTTCGAGGAAATCGCGCCGGGCGATGAATTCGACCTCGTGTTCTCCAACCGCCGTGCCAGCAGCGGCGAATCGCAAGCCGGAGACCTCGTCTATGCGGGCGTGATCCGCGCCAACAAGCCCGTGCTGCAATTGCTGCGCTGGGGCAACGAAGGCGCGTTCTATTCGCCGCAGGGCATGGCGCAGGGCGCGCAGGAAACGCAAGGCTTCCTCGGCGCGCCGGTTAACGGGCACATCACCTCGGGATATGGCGCAAGGCGGCACCCGATCCTTGGCTATATGCGCATGCACGCGGGCATTGATTTCGGCGCAGGCTGGGGCGCGCCGATCTATGCCGCAACCGACGGGCGTGTGTCGTTTGCCGGATGGCACGGCGGCCATGGGAACTATGTGCGGCTCGATCACGGGGGCGGGCTTGGCACGGGCTACGGCCATATGAGCCGCATCGCGGTCGGGTCGGGCATGACCGTTCGGCGCGGGCAGGTGATCGGCTATGTCGGATCGACCGGCCTGTCGACCGGCCCGCACCTCCACTACGAGATGTACCGCAACGGCCAGACGGTGAACCCGCTCTCGATCGGCGCGATCACCACCCGCGCGACGGTCGATCCAGGCCAGCTTGCCGCGTTCAAGGCCAAGCTTGCGCAAATCACCGCGATCAAGGCCAACACCGCGATCCGGTGATTGCCCGCAACGCGCGCAGTCGCTACGCACCTTGCTCATGTCCAGCTATCCCCAGACCCGCCTGCGTCGCACCCGCTCGACGTCATGGAGCCGCGCGATGCATCGCGAAGTGCTCGTCACCCCGGCAGATCTGATTTGGCCGCTGTTCGTCACCGAAGGGCAGGGCGTCGAAGATCCGATTGCCTCGCTCCCCGGCGTCTCGCGCTGGTCGGTCGATGGCATCGTCGCACGCGCGAAGGAAGCCGTTGCGCTCGGCGTCCCCTGTCTTGCCCTGTTTCCCAACACGCAACCAGACCGCCGCAGCGAGGACGGGCGGGAGGCGTTGAACCCCGACAACCTGATGTGCCGCGCAATCCGTGCCATCAAGGATGCCTGCGGTGACGATATCGGCGTGCTCACCGATGTCGCACTCGATCCCTATACCAGCCACGGTCAGGATGGCTTGATCGATGCTGCGGGCTACGTGCTCAACGACGCCACGGTCGAAGTGCTCGTCGGTCAAAGCCTCAATCAGGCGGCCGCAGGCGCAGACATCATCGCGCCGTCCGACATGATGGATGGCCGCATCGCCGCGATCCGCGACGCGTTGGAGGGCCACAGCCACCACAACGTTCAGATCATGTCCTACGCCGCCAAATATGCCTCGGCGTTCTACGGCCCGTTCCGCGATGCGGTCGGCTCGCGCGGGCTGCTCAAGGGCGATAAGAAGACCTACCAGATGGACCCGGGCAACGCCGAGGAAGCCTTGCGCGAAGTCGAGATGGATCTGGCCGAAGGCGCAGACAGTGTGATGGTCAAGCCGGGGCTACCTTATCTCGACATCGCCATCCGCGTGAAACAGACGTTCGGCGTGCCGGTCTTCGCTTATCAGGTGAGCGGCGAATACGCGATGATCGAGGCCGCAGTCGCCGCAGGCGCTGCGGATCGTGACGCGATGGTCCTCGAAACACTGGTCGCGTTCAAGCGCGCGGGCTGCTCGGGCGTCCTGACCTACCACGCCGCCCACGCGGCCCGCCTGCTCGGAGCCTGACATGCATCCTGATGTTTCGATCATCACGCTGAACGGCAAGACACCGCGCATCCACGAAACCGCGTTCATCGCGCCAGGTTGCCGAATCATCGGGGACGTAGAGATCGGGCCGCATGTGTCGATCTGGTATAACTGCGTGCTGCGCGGCGATGTGAATCACATCCGCATCGGCGCGCGCAGCAATGTCCAGGACGGCAGCGTGATCCACGTCGACAGTCCCGCACCGGGCAAGCCGGAGGGTTTCCCCACAATCATCGGGGAAGATGTGCTGATCGGCCATCTTGCAATGGTCCACGGCTGCGTGATCGAGGATCGCGGTTTCGTCGGCCTCGGCGCGATCGTGATGAGCAATACTGTGATCGAGAGGGACGGGATGCTGGCCGCGGGCGCCATGCTGACCGGGGGCAAGCGCATTGGCGCGCGTCAGTTGTGGGGCGGCAGGCCCGCTGCCTACATGCGTGACCTCACCGATGCAGCGCTGGCCGATATGCAGCGCGGTGTGCAGCACTATGTCGCGAACGGGCAAGCGCACAAGGCTGCCATTCTTGGCCAGACCGAAGCCTGATTACCCATCGGCGGGGGCGTTACGCGCGCTTGCCGACAGCGACGGCAGGCTGGCCGTGCGGGTCACGCCCGGAGCGCGCAGCGAGAGCATTGAAATTGCCGATGGCAAGGTGCTGGTCAAAGTGCGCACCAAGCCTGAGGACGGCAAGGCGACATCTGCGGTACGTGATTTGTTGGCACAAGCCTTGGATGTAGCGCCGTCTCAGGTTGAAATGTTGCGCGGCGCAACTTCGCGCGAGAAGCTGTTCAGGATTCCGCCGGAAGCCTGAAAGCGACTGCGATCATAGCTGCGCAATAGCCCGCCGCAATCCACAGGCAGCCTAGTGGCAGGCGGTCCTGAAGAAATGCCCCCAGCACCGCGCCCGACAACAGCCCGCCCCACAACATCGCCCATGATTGCCAACCGGTGTTCGGTTGCCCACCGATGGCATTGGCCAGACCTTGCCCCAGCTTGACCAGCGCGCCCGTCATGTAGGTCAGGCCCACGCTCACCTCACCGCGGCGCTGGAAGGTGTTGTTGAGCGCCCCCATCGCCAGGACCATTGCGCCGAGCATTACCGCTGGCAGACCCAGCGCACGACCGCTCGCCGCAACAAACAGGCTCAGCGCAACAAGTGCCAGCACCGCAGGCTTGCGCAAACTTCCGGCGGCACGCGAGATCAGCGCACCAGCCGTTACGCCCGCCAAGAAACCTGCGATCAGCATCGCCGGCATCGCCGCGCGTATCGGATCGGTGCCAAGCGACACGCCCAGCCGCGTCGAATTGCCTGACATGAACGAGACGAAATACCCGTCCGCCGAAAGGAACCCCACCGCATCGACAAATCCCGCCATCGCGGCGAGCGCAATCGCAAAACGGCGGCGGGAACGATCATACTGGATCATCCAACCGGACTACCCGTCAAGACCCGCTCGTGTCGAGCGAAGTCGCAACATCGAGCGCGCGTGCGGCGGATCAATCCTGCGCCATCCCCCGGGCCATCCGCGACAGCACGTCCGCGAGCCCATCGGCAATCTCGCGATCGTCCGGCGCGACGTCGGCAATCGCGCGCGTCATCGCGTCGGCCCATTGGCCGGCGGTCTCGCGCGTGATCGGAAAGGGCTTGTGCATCGACATCATGCATTTTCCGGGATTGGCTTCGAACCACTGACGCGGGCCGCCCGCCCATCCGGCAAGAAAGTTTGGCAGGGATTCGCGCATTGGCGCAAGGTCGGCAGCGTGCATATCGCGCAGCGCCCTATAGGCCGGATCTTGATCCATCAGGTCGTAAAACCGTTCGGTAATGCGGTGCAGCGTGGCGCTGCCGCCGATCCGCTCGTAAGGGCTGGCAGGAACTTCAGCAGCGTCGGTGGACAAGGCAATCGCTCCGTCAGGCAGGGACCGGGAGCCTGCTGACTAGACCGCTTTTCGCAACGCCGAATTGACCGGCGTCAATCGCGCCATGGAATTGCGCGTGCAGCGAGCCCCGCCGCTGCGCTACCCAGAACCGCACCAATCGCGATGTTCGTCGCGGCGGCATCCCATTGGCGAAACTTCGTCCACTCTGTGCCGGTGCGGATGGAAGTCCATGCGACTTTACCCAGCAGCGCTGCCGGGATCGCGAAGATCAGGTTGCCCATAGCCGAATCTCTCCCCTTTTTTTGCATAACCGCTTTGGGGCAGGGGTGGTTCCCTCAGGGTACGATCAGGCCTTTCAGTGTCTCCAGCCGGTCTGCTTCATGAGCGGGCTTGTCCGAACGGATGCGGCTGATCCGCGGGAATCGCATCGCCACGCCCGATTTGTGACGCTTGCTTTCGTGCACCGAATCAAACGCCACTTCGAGCACCAGCGATTTGTCCGTCTCGCGAACCGGGCCGAACTTTGCGACAGTATTCTGCCGTACATGACGATCGAGCCACTTCAATTCCTCGTCGGTAAACCCGAAATAGGCCTTGCCCACGGGCAATAGTTCCGCGCCTGCGTCGGGGTCGCCATTCCAGCAACCGAAGGTGAAGTCCGAATAGAACGACGACCGCTTGCCACTGCCGCGCTGCGCATACATCAGCACGCAATCGATCAGCAGCGGATCGCGCTTCCACTTGTACCATAGTCCGGTACGCCGCCCCGCGACGTACGGACTGTCACGCCGCTTGAGCATCACGCCTTCGATAGCATCGTCACGCGCGCGGGCGCGAATTCCGACAAGGTCCTCGAACGTCGCGGCCTCGATCACCTGCGATATATCGAACCGCGCGGGATCGAGCCGCGTCACCAGCGATTCCAGCCGGGCGCGGCGCTGCTCCCACGCCCATTCGCGCAGGTCCTCGCCGCCGTCGATCAGCACATCGTAGAGCCTCACGAACGCCGGGTAATCGCGCAGCATGGCCTTCGACACGGTCTTGCGCCCGAGCCGCTGCTGCAAGGCGTTGAAGCTCGCCGCCCCACCGGTCTCGCCGCCCTGATGCGATCCGCGCACCAGCAATTCGCCATCGAGCACACAAGGCTCGTGCAGCGCAGACGCGACCTCGGGGAAAGTGCCCGAGATATCATCGCCACTGCGCGAATAGACCCGCGTCTCGCCAGCCACGTGGACGATCTGCACACGGATGCCGTCCCACTTCCACTCGGCCGCGAACTCGGTGAGGTCGAGCGCCTCGGCCTCGAGCGGATGCGCCAGCATGAACGGGCGGAACAGTGGCAGCAGGTCAGTGCGCGGCGGTTCAGCGCCTTGCGCCGCCCATTCGAACAGCGGCAGATAGGGCGCCGCCTGCCCGTGCCAATATTCCTCGACATCTTCGACCCGGACATCGAAGGCCTGCGCGAATGCGACCTTGGCCAACCGCGCCGAGATACCGATCCGCATCGCGCCGGTCGCAAGCTTCAGAATTGCATAGCGACCATTGACGTCAAGACGGTCGAGCAGCTCGGCCAGTATGCCGGGCGCGGTCACTCGCGTCGTGGCGTGCAGCGTCTCGACCACTTCGGCGACCGAAGGGGGCGGCAGGTGCTGGCCCAGCGGTTCGGGCCACAGCAGGCTGGCGGTTTCAGCCGTATCGCCGACGTAATCGCGGCTCAAGGTCCACAGCACCGGGTCGACCCGCTCGGCCATCAGGCTGCGGATCGTGCTCGCCTTGACCGCGGGAAAATCCAGCCCATCGGTCAGCGCCGCCAATGCCCATCCCCGGTCGGGGTCGGGCGTCTCGCGCATGTACTCCGCGAGCAACGCCAGCTTGGCATTGCGCGAAGGCGTGAGCACGAGCGCGTCGAGCAGGGCGGAAAAGCGCTGCATCAGTGCAGTGACCTGGGCGCGCGGCCTTCGACAAGCTCAGGCTGATCGGGGGTGGGAAGCGTGGAAATACCCCGCTCATGCTGGGCCTGTCGAAGCACGCGCGCCGCCTTGGCCAAACGCTCAATCATCTTCGTCCTCGTATCCCACCAAAGCCAGCGCGCGCGCCTTGCGTTGGGTCAGTTCACACCAGCGCAGCAAGGCCTCCTCGCGGCCATGGGTGATCCAGGTCTCGGCGGGGTTCACTTGCGCGATCGTCGTGGTCAGTTCGTCCCAGTCGGCGTGGTCAGAAATGATCAGCGGCAATTCGACCCCGCGTTGCCGCGCGCGCTGCCGAACCCGCATCCAGCCCGATGCCATCGCGGTGATCGGCTCGGGCAAGCGCCTGCTCCAGCGGTCGTTGAGCGCAGAGGGCGGGCATACGACGATTGCGTTGGCGAGCGCATTTTTCGGCACGCCTGCGACTGCCTTGAGATCACCGAGATCGACGCCGTGATCCTCGTACAACCGGCACATCCGCTCCATCGCGCCATGCAGCCATATCGTCTCGGTAAAGCCAGCCGCGCGCAATTCGGCGATCACCCGTTGCGCCTTGCCCAGCGCATAGGCTCCGACGAGTACACACCGCCCCTCCTCGTTTTCCCGTGCGCCGAGCAGCTTGGCCATCTCGTCCGCAATCGGGGGGTGCTTGAACAGCGGCAGTCCGAAGGTCGCCTCGGTCACGAACACGTCGCACGCGGTCACCTCGAACGGCGGGCAGGTCGGGTCGGCGCGGCGTTTGTAGTCGCCCGTAATCACCACGCGCTCGCCCGCATGCTCCAGCAGGATCTGTGCCGACCCCAGCACGTGGCCTGCCGGCACATATGTCGCGCGCACATCACCACGCAACGTCACCGTCTCGCCATAGGCCACCGGCAGCGACCCGGCCTCGACCACACCATAGCGCAAACCCATGATCGCCAGCGTCTCAGGCGTCGCCACCGTCCGCCCATGCCCGCCGCGTGCATGGTCTGCATGTCCATGCGTCACCAGCGCCAGATCGACCGGACGCGCCGGATCGATCCAAGCGTCGGCAGGCGTGATGTACAGCCCGTGCGGTTCGGGGCGCAGCCATGAGAACGGTGGGGCCATGAATCACACAATGGCCGGAGGCGCACTCGCGTTCCAGTGTCCATTGGACACAGCGCAAAGTTGCGCGGCGCGACTTGGTAATATTCTAAAGCCCACCCCCGACCCCTCCCGCAGGCGGGAGGGGAGAAGTACACCCCTCGTTTTTCACCTCCCGCCTGCGGTAGGGGTGGGGGTGGGCAACTACGCTGCCTCAAAGAAAAAGGGCCCGCCCCGAAAGGCGAGCCCTCTTTAATTCACCGGAGCAGAACCTTACTCAGCCTCGTCCGTGCTCGTCTCCGTAGCCGGGCTGCCAGCCTTGCCCTTGCGTGCCTTCTTCCTGACCAGCTTTGGCGCGGCTGGGGTCAATTCGAACGACAGCGCGGTGTCCTTGCCTTCCTCGGCCTTGAGGCTGACGTGGACTTCGCCGCCATTGGCCAGCTTGCCGAACAGCAACTCCTCGGCGAGCGGCTTCTTGACCTTCTCCTGGATAACGCGCGCCATCGGCCGCGCGCCGTACATCCGGTCGTAGCCCTGCTTGGCGAGCCATGCGCGCGCATCGGCATCGAACTGGATGTGCACGTTCTGGTCAGCGAGTTGCAATTCGAGCTGCAGCACGAACTTGTCGACCACGCGGCTGACAACTTCGGGCGGCAGGTAGCCAAACGGCACGATCGCATCCAGACGGTTGCGGAATTCCGGCGTGAACATCTTCTTCACCGCCTCGTCGCCGGCATCCGCCTTCGACACGTCACCAAAGCCGATTCCGTTGCGCGCCATGTCCGATGCACCCGCATTGGTGGTCATGATCAGCACCACGTTGCGGAAGTCGACGGTCTTGCCGTGGTGATCGGTCAGGCGGCCGTTGTCCATCACCTGCAGCAGGATGTTGAACAGGTCGGGATGCGCCTTCTCGATCTCGTCGAGCAGCAGCACACAATGCGGCTGCTGGTCGATCGCGTCGGTCAGCAGGCCGCCCTGATCGAACCCGACATAGCCCGGAGGCGCACCAATCAACCGGCTGATCGAATGCCGCTCCATGTATTCGGACATGTCGAAGCGCTGCAGCGGAATGCCCATGATCTGGGCAAGGCTGCGCGCAACCTCGGTCTTGCCAACGCCGGTGGGACCCGAAAACAGAAACGACCCGATCGGCTTGTCCGCATCGCGCAGACCTGCGCGTGACAGCTTCATCGCCGAAGACAGCACCTCGATGGCCTTGTCCTGACCGAACACCAGCCGCTTGAGATCGCGGTCGAGATGCTCGAGCACCTTCTTGTCGTCGCTTGAGACCGACTTGGGCGGGATGCGCGCCATCGTCGCGATGACCTGTTCGATCTCGCGCGCGGTGATCACCTTTTTGCGCTTGTTCGGCGGCACCAGCATCTGCATCGCGCCGACTTCGTCGATCACGTCGATCGCCTTGTCGGGCAGCTTGCGGTCGTTGATGTAGCGCGCCGACAATTCGACTGCGGTCTTGATCGCATCGGGCGTGTACTTGACCTTGTGATGGTCCTCGAACGCGGTGCGCAGACCCTTCAGGATCTTGATCGTGTCCTCGATCGTCGGTTCGTTCACGTCGATCTTCTGGAACCGGCGCAGCAGCGCGCGATCCTTTTCGAAGTGGTTGCGGAATTCCTTGTAGGTCGTCGAACCGATGCAGCGGATCGTCCCGCCCGACAGCGCGGGCTTGAGCAGGTTCGATGCATCCATCGCGCCGCCGCTGGTGGCTCCCGCACCGATCACAGTGTGAATCTCGTCGATGAACAGCACCGCGTGGGGCATCTTTTCCAGCTCGGAAACGACCTGCTTGAGCCGTTCCTCGAAGTCGCCGCGATAGCGCGTGCCAGCCAGCAGCGAGCCCATGTCGAGCGAATAGATCACCGCTTCGGACAGAACCTCGGGCACTTCGCCTTCGACAATCTTGCGCGCCAGACCCTCGGCGATCGCGGTCTTGCCCACGCCCGGATCGCCAACGTAGAGCGGGTTGTTCTTCGAGCGGCGGCACAGGATCTGGATCGTGCGATCGACTTCCGGACCACGACCGATCAGCGGATCGACCTTGCCGTTCAGCGCCTTCTCATTGAGATTGACGGTGAACTGGTCGAGCGCGGTTTCCTTTTTCTGGCCAGCCTTGGCGTCGCTGCGCTCTTCCTGCTGCTTGGGTGCTTCTTCTTCTGCACCCTTGGCGGTTCGGCCTTCGACCTGCCGTCCGCCCTTGCCGATGCCGTGGCTGATGAAGCTGACCGCATCAAGGCGGCTCATGTCCTGCTGCTGCAGGAAATAGACCGCGTAGGAATCCCGTTCCGAGAACAGCGCGACCAGCACGTTGGCGCCCGTCACGGTGTCCTTGCCCGAGGACTGCACGTGCAGGATGGCGCGCTGAATCACCCGCTGGAACCCGGCGGTCGGCTGCGGATCGGCCTTGTCCTGCGTTTTCAGCGACTGGTATTCCTGATCGAGATACTGGCGCACCACGTCGCCCAGATCTCCCAGGTCGACACCGCAGGCCTGCATCACTTGTGCGGCATCGGCATCGTCGATCAGCGCAAGCAGGAGATGCTCCAGCGTCGCGTACTCGTGGCTACGCTCGGAGGCATTGCCGAGCGCGGTATGCAGCGTTTTCTCGAGGCTCTGGGCGAAACTGGGCATGGATCTACTTTCTGGCTTGCGCCGGTGGGTTCCCATTGCGAGCCAACGGTGACTCGTAACGGAAGAGTGCACGAGCGCGATTAACCAGGGCTAAACCGCGCGACGTTGCGATAACCGATGTCAGCGGCTGCAATACCGTCAGGACAGGGGCACTGAATGCAATATGGGATGGCCGCCCGGCAAAAGAAAGGGCGGCCCGCGTCAACTGTCGCTGCCTGTTGGTGCAGGGCCTGAAGGTGCAGGGGGCTTGCTGAACAGCGCGTCGGCGGCAACGCGGTGGGCGCTGGCCTTGTCACGGTGCGCGACAGTGCGCATGATTTCCTGCTCAAGCAGTTGAATGCGCTCGTTCAATTCGGCATGCGAATAAGGGTCGAGCGCCTCTGTCGCCAGCTGGCTGGCCAGATCCCCTTTCGGGCGTGGGCGCTCATCAAGGTCCATTGTTAGAACCAATCTCCTTCGCAGTGCACAATGTGCCCGGCAATGCCTTGCTGTCAACGCCCTGCGTAGGCTAGCGATGTGAAATTGGTATTCGATCCAACGCGAGGCTGCCCGATGACTGTCCTTCCCGAGACGATGACGGCAATGGGCTGGGACACGCCGGGAGGACCCGAAGTGCTGCGACCCGAAACCGTCTCGGTGCCGGCGCCGGGGCCGGGGCAGGTGCTGGTGAGGGTCGCATTTGCCGGGGTGAACCGCCCCGATGTGATCCAGCGTCAGGGCTTCTATCCGCCGCCCGCCGACGCATCGCCGCTGCCCGGGCTTGAAGTCTCGGGCGAAGTCGTGGCGATGGGGGAGGGCGTTGTCGTGCCGTTCGTCGGCCAGCGCGTCTGTGCGCTTGTCGCAGGCGGCGGCTATGCCGAATATTGCATCGCCGAGGCCGCGCAGTGCTTCAACGCGGGCGATATTCCGCTCGATCAGGCCGCTGCGATTCCCGAAACGCTGTTCACCGTGTGGCACAATGTGTTCGAGCGCGGCATGGTGGCGGGTGGCGAGACGATTCTCGTCCACGGCGGCACCAGCGGCATCGGCTCGATGGCGATCCTGCTCGGCAAGGCGTTCGGCGTAACCGTAATCGCCACATGCGGTGGGCCTGACAAATGCGCGCAAGCCCTCGCCATCGGCGCGGCGCACGCGATCGATTACAAGGCTACCGACTTTGTCGAGGAAGTGAAGCGCATTACCGGCGGCAAGGG
Source organism: Novosphingobium hassiacum (assembly GCF_014196055.1). Lineage (GTDB taxonomy): Bacteria > Pseudomonadota > Alphaproteobacteria > Sphingomonadales > Sphingomonadaceae > Novosphingobium > Novosphingobium hassiacum. The sequence continues at coordinate 124,986 of NZ_JACICY010000002.1, read as the reverse complement.
CGTCGAGATGGTGCTCGACATGGTTGCGGGCGATTATGTCGCGCGCAATCTCAAATGCCTTGCAGACGATGGCCGTCACGTCACGATCGCGGTGCAGGGTGGGCTCAAGGCAGAGATCAACATGGCAGAAGTCATGCGCCGCCGCCTTACGCTCACCGGATCGACGCTGCGCCCTCGCACCGAGGCGTTCAAGGCCGCGCTTGCCGATGAAATCCGCGAAACCGTCTGGCCGATCATCGCTGCCGGTGAATTGCGCCCGATCATGGACCAGAGCTTCCCGCTCGATCAGGCGGGGGCTGCCCATGCGCGGATGGAGCAGGGCACTCACATCGGCAAGATCGTGCTGAAGTTGAGGTAAAAGAAGCCCACCCCCGACCCCTCCCGCTTGCGGGAGGGGGGAAGAAGGTAGCCCACTCTCGCAGCGGGGTGGGCATCGCGCCAACCTCAAATGCAAGAAGGCCGCCCGTTTCCGAGCGGCCTTTCAAACTCTCAAAATCAATCGCAGATCAGCTGTCCGAAATACCCTCGGCACGGCGCTGGGCGAGCCATGCTGCGGCTTCGGCTTCCTGTGCGGCGGCAGACGCGACCTTGGCGTGCGCATCGCGCTCGGCGCGCAGTTCTTCGATCAGCGCGTCGCGGTCGGTGCCGAGGCGCAGTGCGGCCTCGCCATTGTCCTCGTAACCCGCCTTCTTCGCGGCCTTGGCCACCAGCGCATCGAGTTCGCGCTGCGAACACAGGCCCAGCGTCACCGGGTCCTTGGGGTTGATGTTGCTGATGTTCCAGTGGCTGCGATCGCGGATCGCGGCGATGGTCGTGCGCGTCGTGCCGATCAGCTTGCCGATCTGCGCGTCCGACACTTCGGGGTGGTTGCGCAGGATCCATGCGATGCCGTCGGGCTTGTCCTGACGCTTGGATACCGGCGTATAACGTGGGCCCTTGGTGCGGTTCACCGCGATCGGTGCGCGCTGCATCTTCAGCTTGTATTCGGGGCTCGCCTGACCCTTGTCGATCTCGGCCTGGTTCAGTTCGCCCGAATGCAGCGGATCGCGTCCGGTGTACTTCTGGCCCGCCAGATCATCCGCCATCGCCTGCACTTCGAGGATGTGCAGACCGCAGAATTCCGAGATCTGCTCGAACGTCAGCGCGGTATTGTCGACGAGCCACGACGCGGTCGCATGTGGCATCAGCGGATACGTGGGCGAGGTGCTCACGGCGGTCTCCCGGAAAAGGCGTGCCAAAACGGCGGATACAATAAGGGCCGCCCCTTGCGGAGCGGCCTTGCTTGTTGCCGATGTAGGCGACCACGCCCGAATCAGCAAGAGTTGAGTTGTGGGACGCCGCGCGGGTCAGCTCACCAGAGTCAGCGCGGGTTCCTCGCCCGCATGGACGCGATGCGCGAACTTGCCGTCGACTTGCGCGCCCTGTTCGATCGTCAGCGCATCGTAAGATACGTCGCCGTGGATACGTGCCGATTTCAGGATTACCAGCTCGCCTGCCTCGATCGAGCCATGCACGGTGCCCGACAGCCGCGCGCTCTGTGCGCGGATCGCGCCGGTGATCGTGCTCTTCTCACCCTGAACCAGTGCGGCGCAAGTGATGTCGCCTTCGACGCTGCCATCAACGTGAAGGTCGGCAGTGGCGTTGAGATCGCCCTTGATCGACACGTCGGTGCCCAGAATCGAGAATGTCGCGGCCATCGGATTACTCCCGCTATGCGAGCGCGCTTGCGGCGCAGGCTTTTTATTGAACATGGGCTGCCTCAAGGAATGGGCGCGGGTTGACCGGACGGTCGTTGATCCGCACCTCGAAATGAAGATGAGGGCCGGTTGAACGCCCCGTGCTGCCGATCTTGCCGATTTCAGCGCCTGCGTCGACCTTTTCGCCAACGTGCGCGCCGGTCCGCGACATATGGGCGTAGCGCGTCATCAGGCCGTTGCCGTGGGAAACCTCGACGCAGTTGCCGTAGCCTTGTTTCGCCCCGACGAAGCTGACCGTGCCAGCAGCGGCCGAATAGATCGGCGCACCGACAGGTCCACGGAAATCAAGGCCTGCATGAAACGCCGCGCCGCCAGTGAAAGGGTCCGACCGATAGCCGAAGCCGCTCGAGATATATTCAAGGCTTGCGGGCAGCGTGTTGGGAATGCGCGCCAGACCCTTTTGCAACATCGCCATCCGCTCAAGGCTTGCGCCGAGTCGGGCAAAGCGAGGATCGAGGCTGTCGTTGCGTCCGGTAAACAGGCGGATCAGCGGACCACCCTGCGCCTCGCGAGCGCTGGCGCGGAGTAGCGCGGGATTGAGCCCCACCCGGCGAATCGCCGTCTCGGTCGCAGCGGCGCGCGCGTCGGCGTAGCGCGTCAGGCGTTCGATGAAAGCCAGTTGCCGAGCTTCGAGCTGTGCCAGCCGTCGCGCTTCGGGCAGTTCCATCGAGATCTTGTGAACGGTTTTCGCGGCCTCGGCGCTGCTGTCCGAACCCGTGCCCTGCGGCAGGTCCTTGGGCAGTTCGCCGATCGTGCCCTGGATCGCCTTTTCGATGAAGTCCTGCCGCCGGGCGAGGTCGTCCGCCACGCCCTCAAGCCCACCGCGATACTTCTGTACGCGGCTTTCGGCCGATGCCACGGCCGCCTCGCGCTGCAACAGCGCAGCATGGTCCTGTGCCGCGGAAATCTGTGAGATCAGCGTTGCCGCCATGACCACCAGCCAGAGCAGCACGGCCCCTGCAATTCCACCCGCAACTGCCATCTGCAGGCGCGATGAAATGCGAATGAAACGGACCTGTCCCTGCGAGCGCATGAAAAACTCACGCTCGGGAAACCAGCTCCGGATCCGGGCAACTGCCCCGGCGAGCTTCATGGTAGGCAAGATTGAGCGACCCCCGTCGTATTTATTTTTCGATCCCGTCGGCGGGCGCGTTACCTGCGGGAACCAACCGTGGCGAATCGGATTGTCCCTACACGGGTCGAAGCGTGTGAGTCGCCCGATGAATCGATTGCAGCTTTGTGATGTCGCGCATGTATTGCGCAAAGCTGGTTCGATTCGTGCGGGCGGATGACACCAGCGCCGCACGGTGATAGGGCTCGCCCATGTCCACGCAGCTTGAATTGCCCGCTGAAACCGTAGCCGCCGAATCGGTCACCGATCTTGTCGAAGGCATCGCCCGCGCCGCCCGCTCCGCGCAACGGGTACTCGCGCGAATGTCCTCTCCGGAAAAAGAGCAGGCTCTCCAGCTGGCCGCTGACTCCTTGCGCGCTGCCGAAGGCGACATCCTCGCCGCCAACGCGACCGATATGGCCAATGGCGCGGCCAACGGCCTGTCGTCCGCGATGCTCGACCGGCTGAAGCTGACGCCCGAACGCCTTGCCGCGATGGCGGACGCGGTGGCGCAAGTCGCCGTGCTGACCGATCCGGTCGGCCATGTGATCGATGAATCGTCGCGCCCCAACGGCATGGTCCTGCAGCGCGTGCGGATCCCGGTCGGCGTGATCGGCATCATCTACGAAAGCCGTCCCAACGTCACCGCCGATGCCGCCGCGCTCTGCGTGCGCTCGGGCAATGCTACGCTGCTGCGCGGCGGGTCCGAGGCGGTCCATTCCAACCGCGCGATCCATGCAGCCCTGGTTGCAGGCCTCACACAGGGCGGCGTCCCCGCCGACGCCGTGCAACTGATGCCCACGCAGGACCGTGCCGCTGTCGGCGCGATGCTTGCGGCGGCAGGGCTGATCGACATGATCGTTCCGCGCGGCGGCAAGAGCCTCGTCGCCCGCGTCCAGGCCGATGCGCGCGTGCCGGTGCTCGCCCACCTCGACGGCATCAACCACACTTTCGTTCACGCCGCCGCCGATCCGGCGATGGCCAAAGCGATCGCGCTCAATGCCAAGATGCGCCGCACCGGCATCTGCGGCGCGATGGAAACGCTGCTGATCGACGCGACCTACCCCGATCCGCACGGCCTGGTCGAACCGCTGCTCGATGCGGGTTGCGAGTTGCGCGGCGACGCCCGCGCCTGCGCCATCGACCCGCGCATCCTGCCTGCGAGCGATGAGGACTGGGACACCGAATACCTCGAAGCGATCCTCTCGGTCGCGGTGGTCGACGGCCTCGACGCCGCGTTGACGCACGTTTCGACGCACGCCTCGGGCCACACCGACGCGATCGTCACGCAGGACCAGTCCGTCGCCGACCGCTTCCTTGCCGAGGCTGACAGCGCGATCGTCATGCACAATGCCTCCAGCCAGTTTGCCGATGGCGGCGAATTCGGGCTCGGCGCAGAAATCGGCATCGCCACCGGGCGCCTCCACGCACGCGGCCCCGTCGCGCTCGAAGGCCTGACCACTTACAAGTGGCTGGTGCGCGGCACGGGGCAGGTGCGTCCCTGAAGTTTACCGGACTTCTCGGCGGCAGTTTCAATCCGGCGCACGGCGGTCATCGCCGCATCTCGCTGTTCGCACACCATGCTCTCGGCCTCGTCGAAGTGTGGTGGCTGGTGTCACCCGGCAATGTGCTCAAGCCCGCCAAGGGTATGGCTCCGCTGGCCGCACGTCTTGCTTCCGCGCAGGCACGGGCCCGCAACGCGCCGATCCGCGCCACTGCGATCGAGCGCGAACTGGGCACGCGTTTCACCATCGACACGTTGCGCGCGATCCGGCGGCGCTATCCCAAAAGACGATTCATCTGGCTGATGGGTGCGGACAATCTCGCCCAGTTGCACCGCTGGAAGGATTGGCGGTTGATTGCACGGGAGATGCCGATTGCAGTGATCGCGAGGCCGGGATATGATGGCGCTGCCCTGGCAAGTCCTGCCATGGCCTGGCTGCGCCGCTGGCGTCAGCGGCCCGGACAGCTCGTTTCCGGCGCAGTGCGAGGCGTTCCGGCGCTGACCATTCTTCGCTTCGATCCCGATTCTCGATCGGCCAGCGCGATTCGCGCCGCCGATCCGGACTGGGCCGACCGCATCGGCACGGTCGGTCTGCGCGATGGAGTCACCCATCGCGCTGTTAAGCGGGGCAAATCCTGAGCCTGCACCTGCTCCAAGCCTTCGCGCCCGCCAGGCGCGAGCCCGAAACTCACGTCCTATCCAAACGTTATTCCTTGACTCTTGAGCCACGGAGGCCATTTCGCGCGACATGACCAGTGTTCAACCAATTTCGGCAAGTGCCGACAAAGCCAGCCAAGTCCCGGTAAAAGCCGAAAAGACCGCCGCAGCCCTGCACGATCTCATTCTGGCGTCGCTCGACGATGACCAGGCGATGGAAGTCGTCAGCCTTGCCCTCGAAGGCAAGAGCTCGATCGCCGATTACATGGTGATCGCCTCGGGCCGCTCGACCCGTCAGGTCGCCTCGATGGCGCAGAAGCTGGCCGAGCGCGTCAAGCACGGTGGCTATGGCCACGCCCGCATCGAAGGCCTGCCGGCTGCCGACTGGGTGCTGATCGATGCAGGCGACGTCGTCGTCCACCTGTTCCGCCCCGAAGTCCGCACGTTCTACAACCTCGAACGCATGTGGAATTTCGGAGACGCAGGCGCGGCTTAAAGCCCTTCGGGCTTTTATCATTTTCGCGCAGAGATCGCAGAGGACGCGGAGAGGTGGCGAAACCTTCTCTTGGCGTCCTCTGCGATCTCTGCGCGAAACCCCGTACTTCTTCCCTTCGGGGATTCAACTCCCCGCCTAACCGCGCTACACCGCCCGAATGCTCCTCCACATCATAGCTCGCGGCAAGATCGGCCGCTCGCCCGAGGCGGAGCTGGTGGATCGTTATGCCAAGCGGATCGCGTGGGGCTGGAAGGTCACTGAGCTGCCCGACAAGGGTGGCGTAATTCCCGCGCCCAGCCAGACACCATCGCGCACCGTCGCGATGGACGAGCGCGGCAAGCAACTCACCTCCAGCGAATTTGCGGCGATTCTGGGCCGCTGGCGCGACGATGGTGTGCGCGAAACGCGGTTCCTCATCGGCGCGGCCGACGGTCATGACGAGGCCTCGCGCGAAAGTGCAGACCTGCTGATTGCGTTCGGCAAGGCCACCTGGCCGCACATGCTCGCCCGCGCGATGCTCGCCGAACAACTGTGGCGCGCCACCAGCATTCTGGCTGGCCATCCCTACCATCGCGAGGGATAAGCAAGCGTCATGACGTCACGTTTCGCGTTCATTCTCACAATGCTGGCGCTGGCCGGGGTCGCGGGCTGGCAGGTGTCTGCCCAGCAGGCTTCCCCGTTTGCCGACGCTGGCGAGGCGGGCGAGGCATTGCGCCGCGCCGGGCAATCGCTCGCGATGACCCGCGCCCGCGCAGAGAAGCTCGAACAGGCCGCGCGCAACGCCACCGCCGATGCAGACCGCACCGCGCGTGAATCCGCCGCCGTCGCCGCCCGCATCCAGCAGTCCGAAGCCGAGATCGAACTGGCGCAGGCCAAGATCGCGCTGATCGACCGCCAGCGTGAGAGCTTGCGCGATCGCATGGCTGAGCGGCAGGAACCCGTCGTGCGCCTGACCGCAGCGCTGCAGATGATGGCCCGCCGCCCGCTCGCCTTCAGCCTCGTCCGCGCCGAAAGCTTGCGCGACACGGTGTATCTGCGCGCTGTCATGGAAACGATGCTGCCCGAAGTGCGTCGCCGCACCGCAGGCCTGCGCGCCGAAATCCAGCGTGGCCGCAAACTTCAGGAACAGGCGCGCCTCGCCGCGCGGGATCAGCGCGCGGGCGAAAAGGCGCTTAGCGCGCGCAAGGTCGAACTCGCCGCACTCGAAAGCCGCCAGCGCCTCGCTTCGCGCGCCGCGCAAGGCGTCGCCAGCCGCGAGGCCGATCAGGCGATGGCGCTGGCTGAACAGGCCCGGGACTTGTCCTCGCTGATGGCCCAGCTTCAGACCGACGGTGCGTTGCGCAGCCGACTTGCGGCGCTGCCCGGCCCGGTGCTCCCGCCAAGCCGACCGGGCGAAGTGCTGATGGTCGTCGATTCGCCCGCCGCAGTGTCGCCGACCGGTTCCAACCTCGCCTGGATCGTTCCCCTCGCAGGCCGCCTCGTCTCGGGCTTTGGCGAGCAGTCGCCGACCGGCCTGACCTCGGGCATCGCGCTTGCGGCCAATGGCGGCGCGCAAGTCGTCTCGCCTGCCGACGGCCGGATCGCTTTTGCCGGACCCTATCGCGGCTACGGCCGGATCGTGATCGTCGAGCATGACGGCGGCTGGACCACACTGGTCACCAATCTGGGGCGTATCGAGGCCGCGGTCGGTGAAAGGGTCGTACAGGGATCGCCCATCGGCAGCGCCGGTGCGGGTCGCAGCGTCCTCACCGTCGAAGTCCGCCGCGATGGGGTGCCGGTAAACCCGCTCGAACAGGTGCGTGGTTAGAGCGCCGGTCGAACGCGGACAGCCGTTCGTCGATCGCCCCGTTAAAAACCTCATCTGGCGTTAAGCCACTGGTGGTTATACAACCCTCAAGATACCCCGACTCTTCGCGAAAGGCCCCAAGGGCAAATGAAGTTCGCACCTCTGCTGCGTGCCAGCGCACTCGTTACCGCAGTCGCACTGATCCCTGTCGCCACCGCCGGCCTTGCCGCAGTTGACGCGCGCTCCGGGCCAGAATTCGGCAAACTCGTCGCGATCTACGAGCGCGTGAAAGCAAACTACGTCGAGCCGGTGGATGACGACAAGCTGCTCAAGGGCGCGATCGACGGCATGCTCGCCACGCTCGATCCCCACAGCTCGTACCTCGACGCGCGCGATTTCGAGAACCTGCGGACGCAGACCGAAGGCTCTTACGGCGGGCTGGGCCTTTCGGTCACGCTGGATGACGGCGCGGTCAAGGTTATCGCGCCGACCAAGGGCAGCCCGGCCGATCTCGCCGGGATCAAGGCTGGCGACTATATCACGCACCTCGACGGCAAGCTGATCTACGGCGGTTCGCTCGACGAAGCGGTCGATCAGATGCGCGGCGTTCCCGGCAGCCAGATCCGCCTCAGCGTGTTCCGGCAGGGACGCGACGAGCCTTTCGATGTGACCATCACCCGCAAGATCATCGAACTGAAGCCCGTCGAATGGGAAGTCCAGGGCAACGTCGGTGTGATCTCGGTATCGAGCTTCAGCGCCGATGTCGGTGCCTCGGTGATGAAGGCGTGGAACGACATCAAGGTCAAGACCGGCGGCAAGGTCACCGGGCTCGTGCTCGATCTGCGCAGCAATCCGGGCGGTTTGCTCGATGAAGCCGTCGCGCTGTCCGATCTGTTCCTCGACAAGGGCACGATCGTGTCGCAGCGCGGCCGTTATGCCCGCGATAACGAGGTCTATCCCGCCGAGATCATGACCAAGGGCGATATCGCCAAGGGCACGCCGATCATCGTGCTGATCGACGAAGGCTCGGCTTCCGCTTCGGAAATTGTTGCGGGCGCGCTGCAGGACCAGCACCGCGCGGTCGTCATGGGCCAGCGCAGCTTCGGCAAGGGCAGCGTCCAGACTTTGATTCCGCTCACCCGCGATACCGCGATCAAGCTGACCACCGCGCGCTATTACACGCCTTCGGGCAAGTCGGTGCAGGAAGGCGGCATCGATCCCGACATCGCTGTGCCGCAGATTTCCGACCCCGACTTGCGCAAGCGCGCCGCGCGTTCCTACCGTGAGAGCGACCTGCGCGGCCATCTGATCAACGAAATCAAGCTGGACGACAAGGACCTTGAAAAGGACAAGCTCGACGATCCGCGGTTCAAGATGACGGCCGAGGAACTCAAGGCGAAGAACATCAAGGACTTCCAGCTCTACTACGCTGTCCAGACGCTCGGCCGGACTGCGCCCCGTAGTGCACTTGCGGCCAAGCTGAAGCGGTAATAGGGCTGGGGGCCATGACACCGGTCCAGTCCAGAAACGCCGCCTATGCCCTTGCGCTGATCGTGCCCGCCGCGCTGATGGGTGGTGCGCTGATTTCGCAATTCGGCTTCGGCTTGTACCCGTGCGAGATGTGCTGGTGGCAACGCTATCCGCACATCGCCGCGATCGTGCTGGCGTTGCTGGCCTTTACCATGAAGGGCAAGGGTAGCGGCGACATGGCCGTGATCCTCGCCGCGATCTGCATTGCCGCATCGGGCCTGATCGGTGCTTTCCATGCGGGCGTCGAATACAACTGGTGGGAAGGCGTCACCGCTTGCGCCACCGTTGCAGGCAGCGGCAACCCGCTCGACGCGATCATGAACGCGCCGGTCGTGCGCTGCGATGTCGCGCCGTGGACCCTGTTCGGGGTCAGCCTCGCAGGCTTCAACTTCCTGATCTCGATGGCCGGCGCGGTTCTGATTTTCGCAACTCTTGGTAAGGGACGCAGGGCATGACTCAGAAGCACGCAAGCATGCTCCGCGTCGATCAGGCCGGAGAGTTCGGCGCTACCCGTATTTATGCAGGCCAGCTCGCGGTGATGGGCGACCGTGCCCCGCACTCGGCCGAAATCGCGGCGATGGCGGAACAGGAAGCCGGGCACCGTCAGAAATTCGACGCGTTGATTGCGCAGCGCGGCGTGCGGCCCACCGCGCTCCAGCCGGTGTGGTCCGCCGCGGGCTTTGCCCTGGGCGCGGCCACCGCGCTGATCGGTCCTGAAGCTGCCATGGCCTGCACCGCTGCGATCGAGACCGAGATCGACCGCCACTATACCGAACAGCTCGAGGAACTGGGCGAGGACGACCCCGAGCTCAGCGCCATGATCCGCGAATTCCGCGATGATGAGCGCGAACACCTCGGCTCGGCGCTGGCGGCCGGCGCGGAAAAGGCCCCGGCCTATCCGGTCCTGTTTCACGCCATCCGCCTCGGTTGCCGCGCCGCGATCGCGCTCAGCAAGCGGATTTGAACCGGGAACGTCCCGCTTCATCTACCATTCACTACACGGGCGGCCTATATTGCAGGCAAGCCTACCGGAGATCCAAGATGAAGCGCCTGTTGCCCGCCGCCCTGATTGCCACCAGCGCATTCGCGTTCCCGGCTCTCGCGCAGGACACCACGCTGACGGACCCTGCGGGAGAACGCGTAAACCAGATCATCATCTACGGCGACGATCCGTGCCCTGCTTCAACTGACGGCACGATCACGGTCTGCGCGCGCAAGGAAGAAGAAGAACGCTTCCGCATCCCCGCACCTTTGCGCGACAACCCCAACGCTGCGGTGAACCAGGCGTGGAGCCAGCGCGTGAGGGCCTATGAAACCGTTGGAGCATTCGGCACCAATTCATGCTCGGCCGTCGGTTCGGGCGGGGCCACCGGTTGCCTCACGCGCTTGATCGACAAGGCTTACGCAGAAAAGCGCAACTCGACCGACGTTCAGTTCGGCAAGTTGATCGAAGAAGAACGCGCCCGCCGCCTGCAGACGATCGACGCCGACGCCGCAGCCGAACAGGGCCGCGTCGAGCAGATCGAAAAGGAATACGAAGCCCGTCTCAAGCGCGAACGCGACGCCGCTGCGGATGCCCAGCCACCAGCGCCGTTGCCCGCCCCGCAGCCCTGATTACCAACGGGCATTGGGTAGAGCCCAAGAATTTTTCGCGCAGAGACCGCAGAGAGTTTAGCGCAACCTCTCTGCGTGCCCTGCGGCCTCTGCGCGAATTATCCCGCTTTCCCTGTGGGAAGGGTTTGGACGCTAGCTCAGCGCGATGTCCGGCGCGTCTTCCTGCTTCATGCCGATCGTGTGATAGCCCGCATCGACATGGTGCGTCTCGCCGGTCACGCCTGAGGCAAGGTCGGACAGCAGGTACAAGCCGGCACCACCGACATCCTCGATGGTCACGTTGCGACGGAGCGGGCTGTTCAGCTCGTTCCACTTGAGGATGTAGCGGAAATCGCCGATGCCGCTGGCCGCCAGCGTCTTGATCGGTCCGGCGGAAATCGCGTTGACGCGGATATTGGCCGGGCCACAGTCGTTGGCGAGATACTTGACGCTCGCCTCAAGCGCTGCCTTGGCCACGCCCATCACGTTGTAGTGCGGCACGACCTTTTCCGCGCCGTAATAGGTCAGCGTCACGATCGAACCGCCGTCCGGCATCATCTCGACCGCGCGCTTGGTCACGGCGACCAGGCTGTAGGCCGAAATGTTCATCGTCATCGTGAAGTTGTCGAGCGTGGTGTCGTAGAATTTGCCGCGCAGCTCGTTCTTGTCGGAAAATCCGATCGCGTGGACGATGAAGTCGATCGTCGGCCACCGCGCCTTGAGTGTGTCGAACGTAGCGTCGAGCGCGTCCATGTTCGATACATCGCATTCGATCAGAAAATCGCTGCCAAGACTGTCGGCCAGGGGGCGTACGCGCTTTTCCAGTGCTTCGCCTTGATAGGAAAAGGCCAGTTCCGCGCCCTGTTCGTGCAGGCGTTTGGCGATGCCCCAGGCGAGCGACTTGTCGTTGGCCAGCCCCATGATCAGGCCGCGCTTTCCCTGCATAAGTCCGGTCATGCGTTTATGGTCTCGCTCTTCTTGTCTTTTTCTGCGCCCCTACGGGTGCGATCGTCGGCTTGGCCCAGCATGTCGCGCTCTTCCGGTGTTTCGGCAAGTGCAGCGTTAAGCTCGGCTCCAATGACCATCCCTAAGCCGACCAGCCAGAAAAAGAAAAGGGCGATCATCATTCCGGCAAGGCTGCCGTAGGTCAGATCATACGAGAAAAACGTGCGCAGCACCGTGGGCAACGCGGTGGTCACGCCGATCCACCAGCCGGTAACGAACAGCGCGCCGGGCCACTTGGGATAGTCGCGACCGCGAAACGCGCCCGGCGTCAACGATGCGAACAGCAACCACAATGCGCCGTACAGCACGAAAGCGGGAGCAATTCGGCTGATCGCCAACATCTTGAGCAAGTCGTTGAATTGCGGCAACCACGCCTCGATCACCTCTTGCGCGGTGCCGATGATCACTTGCGCAATGATCGAAAGGAGAATCAGGATCACCGAAGCCAAGGTGATTCCGGTCGATGCCAGGCGATACCGCCAGAACGCGTGTTCCCAGCGCGTGCCATAGGCGCGGCGCAGGATGTCGCGCATCGTCTCGACCAGACTGCCTACCGTCCACAGCCCGAATATACCGCCGATCCACAACAACCAGCCGCTGCGCGCATCGATCACGCTGCGCGCGACCGGCTCGATAACGTTGGCGACGACTGGCGGCAACGCGCGCACTATCGTATCGATCGCTGCGGCGCGCTGGTCGGGCTCACCGATTGCAGAAAACAGCGCTGCGCCGCTGATGAAGAACGGAAACAGCGCGATGATCATCATGTAGGCAAGGTTGCCTGCATGGATCGAACCGTCGTTGAACACGCCGGTCCAGACGCGCTTGGTCACTTCCCAAGCCTTGCTGCCGGGGCCGAGCCGTTCGCGCGCTTCAGCCACTCCCGCGCGCCAGCGCAGGGCCTCTTTACGCCGCGCTTCCGGCGACAGGTCGGGTACATCGACGAGCGGTTTTGCGCCCGGCGGAAGCTCTCCGGGCTCCATGCCTCAGACTCCCAGGTTGCTACGCAGGTCTCGCGTGTCCTGCCAACCCTCGAGCCGGGCGATCAGATCCGAATTTTCTGAAGGAATATCAATCTGCAACGTCACCAGCTGATCACCGCGCGTGCCGTCCTTGCGGGTAAACCCCCGGCCTTTGAGCCGCAGTGTGCGCCCACTCGACGTTCCGGGCGCGACGGTCAGCATCACTGGACCATCCACCGTGGGCACTTTGACCTTCGCGCCGTGGACCGCTTCTGACAGGCTGATCGGCAGATCGAGCCGGATGTTGTCGCCATCGCGCTCATAGAACTGATGGCTGCCGATCTCGATGCTGACGATGGCGTCGCCATTGCCGCCGGGCCCTGCCTCGCCCTTGCCGGTCAGGCGCATCTGCTGGCCGTGCTCCAGACCTGCAGGCAGCTTGAGGTCGATGGTCTTGCCATCGGACAGGGTGATGCGCTGGTTGGCGCGGGTCGCGGCGTCGACGAACGAGACCTGCAGTCGGTAGCTGATGTTCGCGCCCTTGGGGGGAGGGCCGCGGCGGGCACCACCGCCCATTCCGCCCATTCCAGCAGGACCGCCGCCGCCCATGCCGCCGCGCCCACCGAACAGGCCTTCGAAGATGTCGCCGATGTCGATGCCTTCGGCAGCGCCACCGAAACCGCCTTCGAACCCGCCATCGTGGCGGAAACCGCCCTGGCTGCCGCGTCCTCCGCCAAAGCCGCCGAACCCGGCAGGATTGCCGTCGGCATCGATTTCGCCCCGGTCGAACTTGGCCCGCTTGTCCTTGTCGGACAGCAGGTCATAGGCGGTGGTCACTTCGGAGAAGCGTTCCGTTGCCTTGGGATTGTCCTTGTTTTTGTCCGGGTGCAGTTCCTTGGCGAGTTTGCGATAGGCGGACTTGATGTCCTTCTCGCTTGCGCTGCGCGGAACCCCGAGGGTCGTGTACGGATCGGCCATAACCCCTAGCTAGGATTAACCGCGCCTGCCCGCAAGGTTGCCTTTCCTGCGCGCGCTTGTCGGAGTAGATCGGGGCATGCACGATTCAGAACAGACCGCAGCAAGCGCCGATGCCATCCCCCACGCCGATCCCTTTGCGATCTTCGAAAACTGGTTCGCACAAGCGCGCGTATCCGAACCGAACGATCCCAACGCGATGGCGCTCGCCACCGCCACGCCTGACGGTCATCCCTCGGTGCGGATGGTCCTGCTCAAGGGCCACGGACCCGATGGCTTCGTGTTCTATACCAACCTGCACAGTCGCAAGGGGGGGGAACTGCAGGCCAATCCCCACGTCGCGCTGCTGTTCCACTGGAAGTCGCTGCGCCGCCAGATCCGCATCGAAGGCCCGATCACCCCGGTGACCGAGGCAGAAGCCGACGCATACTTCGCCAGCCGCCACCCCGAATCGCGGCTTGGCTCGGCGGCCTCCGACCAGTCGCGCCCATTGCCCGACCGCCAGACCTATCTCGACCGCGTCGACGAATTGCGTGCCCAATATCCGGAAGGAGACATCGGCCGTCCGGCGCATTGGTCGGGCTACCGGGTCACCCCGTCCGCGATCGAATTCTGGCAGGACCGCGATTTTCGCCTGCACGAACGCCGCCGCTTCGTCAGCGACGGGCAAGTCGGCTGGACCAGCACCCTGCTTTACCCCTAAGGCACGGCAGATATGGACCAGACCCACGCCAACCTGAACCGCCGCGCGGCGCTTGCCAGCATATCGGTGGCAATGCTGCTTGTTGGCCTGAAAGTCTGGGCGGTCATCTCGACCGGGTCGGCGGCGATGCTCGGCAGCCTTGCCGATACCGCGCTCGATCTTGTCGCCAGTCTCGCCACGCTGCTCGGCGTGTGGGTCGCCTCGCAGCCCGACGACCACAATCACCGTTTCGGCCATGGCAAGGCAGAGGCGCTGTCGGCAATGTTCCAGGTCGTGCTGATCTCGATCTCGGCGATCGGCCTCGCCTTCCGCGCGATCCAGCAGTTCTTCGGCGGTGCACAGGTGGCGGAGGCCGAATCGGGCGTACTTGTCTCGGCCATCGCGCTTGGGGCCACGTTTGCGCTGCTGGCCTACCAGCGGCATGTTATCAAGCGGACCAACAGCCTCGCGATCAGCACCGATAACGTTCATTACAAATCCGACCTGTTTCTCAACGTCGCGGTGATCGCCGCACTGCTGCTCGATACTTATGCCGGTATTCGCGGGGCCGATGCGGTTTTCGCATTCGGCATTGCGCTGTGGTTGGCGTGGGGTGCGTGGGGCGCGTCGCAAGCGGCGATAGAGCAGTTGATGGATCAGGAATGGCCGGTCGAGAAGCGCGAGCGGTTTCTCGAGGTCGTCTCGCAGCATCCCGAACTCAAGGGCCTCCACGACTTGCGCACCCGCACCAGCGGCAACCGCGATTTCGTGCAGTTCCACGTCTGGGTCGATGGCCGCATGACCGTCACCGAGGCGCACCGCGTCATGGACGAGATCGAGGACAAGCTGATGGCCGAATTCCCCGGCGTCGAAATCCTGATCCATCCCGATCCCGAAGGTCTGGTCGACGAAGACACGATGGGTGCGGAAAATCTGCTCGCCGATGCGGATGAAACCAGCCCGGCGCTCCTCGCGCAGGGCGCCCCGAACTGAGGTAACCCGTGCAAAAAGTCCCCTACTTCCATGTCGATGCGTTCACCGGGCAACCGTTGCGCGGCAATCAGGCGGCAGTGATGGTGCTCGAAGCGTGGCCCGATGACGCGATGTTGCAGGCGATCGGCGCGGAAAACCTGTTCGCCGAAACTGCGTTTCTGGTGCCGAGCCTCGCTGGCCCCGCCGATTTCGAACTGCGCTGGTTCACGCCCACGGTCGAAGTCGCGATGTGCGGCCACGCTACGCTGGCGTCGGGTCATGTCGTGCTGGGGCAGGACCCGATGCGCGGGCGCGTGACCTTCGCCACGCGCAAGGCAGGCGTGCTCGAAGTCGCGCGCGATGGTGAGCGCTACGCCCTCTCGCTGCCCGCGATCCGCACCACGCCCGGATCGTTCGACGAAGCAGTGCAGATGCTCGGCGCGGCAGCACCGACCGAAGTCTGGCAGAGCGACCAGGGCTACAACATCTTCGTTTACCCGAACGCCGAGGACGTCCGCGCCTTGTCGCCCGATTTCAAGGCATTGCTTGGCTACGGCGATGCCCAGTTCATCGCCACGGCCCTCGGCACAGGCGATGCGTGCGGCGCCGACATCGTCAGCCGCGTGTTCGTGCCCGGTGGTGGGATCGACGAGGACGCAGCGACAGGCTCCGCCCACGCCGCGCTCACGCCCTATTGGGCGGCGAAGCTCGGACGACACGCCTTCACCGCCCATCAGGCATCGGCACGAGGTGCGGACTTCGCCTGTCGGCTGGATGGCGACCGCGTCTTGCTCGGCGGGCAGTGCGTGACGGTCGTCGAGGGCCTGTTCACGCTGCCGTAAAGCTGGACGGCGTGGATGCGTTCAGACCTGCGCAACTGTCGGGAATTGGCTTACTGTTGGGATAAGTTGGGCGACCTGGATTGGGGAGTTAGCGGAAGTTCAAAAGTGCTTGGATCAGCAACGCAAATCCCGCGAAGCCACACCCTCCAATGAACGTCCAAAACGTCCTAGGATCGCTGTCGCTGTCGATACTGGAACCATCGCGGAGAGTGATCCGCCGAGCCAATCCACCGAAAAGGGATGTAGCCAGCAAGGCGACGGCAAGTATCCAGTTCAGATGACCACCGGGCTCCATTTGCCGAATATCGCGCGTTCAGCGAAAGTTCGCAATGGCGTCGTCTCCTGACAAGCAGCTTTTGGTGAGAAGCATCGCAAAGCAGCCATCCCGGTAGCCCTTCGCAATCGCCCCACACCCTAGCGATACAGCGCCACAATATCCGCAAGGCCATCGACCACCGCGTCCGTCCGGTCGTCCTGTGTCTTGCCGAGCCGCACGACCACCAGCCCCCGGCTCGGGCTTACCAGCACATATTGGCCGAGGTGCCCGATGCAGCCGAACAGGTCTTTCGGGCCGCGGTCGGGGAACAGCGACGCGTCGCCGTTGGTCGGTTTGCGGTTGAGCCAGACTTGCGCGCCGTACTGCGCTTCTCTTGGCGATGGCGTCACCATGAAGTCGATCCACTGGCGCGGGATGATCTGTGCGCCGCGTACCGATCCCTTGTTGCGCAGAAATTCGCCGAATCGCGCCCAGTCGCGCGCGGTGCCGTGGATCAGCGAGCCGCCGACCAGCGTTCCAGACTCGTCGAATTCGGGCAGCATCGACTTCATCCGCGCAGGCTCGAACAGCCGCGTGCGCAAGTAGTCCGACACCGCACGGCGGCGGCTCTCCGGGTCGGGCGCTGGCGACAGCACGCGCGCGGCCAGATCGGCGAGGATCACGCTGCTCGCGGTCGAATATTCGAACTTGCGTCCCGGCTCTGCCTCGAGCGGCTGGTCCTCGGCATAGCGTGCCATGTTGTCGCGCCCGTCGAGGAACAGCATCCGCACTTCGTCCGATTCGTAGATCGGGTCGATCGCCTCGGAATGGCGCAGGCCCGAGCGCATCTGGAGCAACTGGCGCAAGGTGATCTCGCCACGCGGATCGCCCGAACGCTGCCATGCCGGGACGGGCGCGGTTTCGTCGAGCCGCAGGCGTCCGTCCGACACCAGCATCCCGATCATCACCCCGGTCACCGTCTTGGCCATCGACCAGCTGACGAAGCGCGTGTTCTCGTGATAGCCCTGCGCATAACGCTCCGCGACGATCCGCCCGTTCTTCATCACCACCACGGCGCGGGTCTCGGCTGCGTCCTCGGCAAACAGCGCATCGACCGCGCGGGCGAGTTTTTCGCGGCCCACGCCCGGGTCTTTGACGACCGCCTTCATCGCCTGTTCTGACAGCGGCGGCGGCGCGTCGGGCGCGTTCGTCCCCCGCGAACATCCCGCCAGCACTGGCAGGACGGCAAGCGTCAGGATAAGGGAAGTCAAGCGGCGGACCATCGGGTCCGTCCTTCAACCAGAACGCGCACCGATGGCAACCGGCAACAACCATTCCCCCACAGCTCCGTCACTGACCGTCGCACCCCGCCGCAACTGGCGGTTGCGCTTGGCCTTGATCGGCTTGGGCCTGATTGCGTTGCTGTTCGTGGTGTTCCTGTCACCCCTGCGCAGTTATGCGACCACCGGCGCAAGCTACGGCGCGCGCGTCGCCTGTTCGTGCCGCTTCGTCGGCGGGCGCGGGCTTTCGGACTGCGCCAAGGATTTCGAGCCCGGCATGGAACTGGTGACCTTGAGCGAGGACACGCAAGCCCGCAGCGTCACCGCGCGCTTCGGACTGGTCGTCAGCCAGACCGCGACTTATCGCGAAGGCTGGGGCTGCGTGCTGGAACCGTGGAAGTAACCGACGCTCAGCCTTCCCAGTTTTCAGTCGAATCGATCCAGCCGCCGCCGATCACCCGCTCGCCCGCATAGAGCACCGCCGCCTGACCCGGTGCGACGCCGTATTCCGGCTGGTCGAAGCGGATCGTGGCGCTGGCACCATCGCCGAACGCGCCCTCGAGCCTCACCGGCACCGGCTTGGCCATCGAGCGCACCTTGGCGGTGAGCGGCACATCGGGCAGAGGGCCGATTCGGTTGGTCTCGGTGATCGTGGCGCTGGCCACTGCCAACATCCTGCGCGGTCCCACCATGACGCGCCGCCCCGGCGCATCGAGGCCGATCACGAACAGCGGCTCGGGCTGTCCGCCGATCTCCAGACCGCGGCGCTGACCGACGGTATAGTGGATGATCCCGCGATGCTGCCCGATTACTTCGCCCGTCGCCGCATGCACGATCTCGCCCGGCGCATCGCCTTCGGGCCGGACCGCCCGCACCACCTTGGCGTAATCGCCGTCGGGCACGAAGCAGATGTCCTGGCTGTCGGGCTTTGCGGCGACCGCAAGCCCCAGTTCTTCGGCAATCCGGCGTGTGTCGCTCTTGGGCAGGCCACCCAGCGGAAAGCGCAGGAATTCGAGCTGCGCCTCGGTCGTGCCGTAGAGGAAATAGGACTGGTCGCGCGCAGGATCGCTTGCCCGGTGCAGCTCGGGGCCTGCCGCACCGACCACGCGCTGGACATAGTGCCCGGTCGCAAGGCAATCGGCACCCAGTTCGCGTGCCATCGCGAACAGGTCGGTGAATTTCGGCCCCATGTTGCAGCGGACGCACGGTATCGGTGTGCGGCCGGCAAGATAGTCGTCGGCGAAGCGCTCGACGACATCCTGACGAAAGCTCGATTCGTGATCGAACACATAATGCGCGATGCCCAGCCGGTCGGCGACGGCGCGCGCATCGCGGATGTCGTCGCCTGCACAGCATGCCCCCTTGCGCCCGGTTGCCGCGCCATAATCGTAAAGCTGCAGCGTCACGCCGATCACTTCGGCACCGCTTGCGGCTGCGATTCCGGCGACGACGGAGCTGTCAACGCCTCCTGACATGGCCACGACGATCCGCTTGCCCGCCAGCGGCTGCGGCAGGTCGAACAGTTCGGCCAGGTCGGGAAGGGCGGAAATCACGGACATCGCATGGCCCATAGGCGTTTTGGGCCGCGTGGCAAAGCTAGGCCGAACGATCAGCCTGCGATCATGTACAAAAGTTAAATGCGTCCTTTACCGGACCTTAGCTGTCTGCCCCCTAGAAGGGTCGGCGATGGACATGAGCTTCGAAAATCAAGGGCTGTTCGCCCCGGCCGAAACCGGCCCCGGTCTGCGCCGGATGACCTGGCACGAGCTGTGCTCGCGCATCGCTGCGGTGCAGGACTTTCGCCGTCTGATGGGGAGTTCGGGAAACAGCGAAATCACACCGTCGACCGGCAGCTTCGACGGGCGAACCGCGCGAATCATTGCGTCGGGGTTTTCGGGCGTTCCGGCGCAATCCATTGAAAATGAAGGTCTTGTTAACCCAACCTCTTCAGTGAATGGCAAAGCCGATCCGGCACACCTTGACGGACAGATGACCGGCGTGCGGTCCAGCCGCGCTGATGTACGAGATTGACATGATCGAAAACCAGAAAATCCGCCCGTCGCAAGTGATCGGCCCCTTGGGCGAACCGCTTACGATTGACAACCTGCCGCCGCCATCGACCACGCGCTGGGTCGTGCGCCGCAAGGCTGAAGTGGTCGCTGCCGTCAATGGCGGGCTGCTGACCATCGACGAGGTTTGCGAGCGTTACAACCTGACGCTCGAGGAGTTCGCGTCGTGGCAGCGTGCGGTCGATCGCTCGGGGATGCAGGGTTTGCGCGTCACTCGCATCCAGCATTATCGCGATCTGTACGAGCGCCAGCTCAAATATTGAGCGCACACTTCATGCGCTTGAATGTAGCGGCCGCTTCCTTCGGGTAGCGGCCGTTTTTGTTACACCGCAACCAAGCTTGTCTTCCCACGCGATCAGGAGTCTTCTTGCGCACCAGTGTACGTGGCTGAATCGATTGCCGAAGGGTGCCCGCGCGTTACAATAAGTTACAGATGCAAGAAAGACACGCCCTCCAATTCGGCTTAAGTCCTTTGGCGAGACTGAATTGCCAGTTGTCCGTAGGGGGGCTATTGCCGCGCCATGATCGCCACTCAGGTGGCGCCGCGGTGCTTGCGACAGGTGGATTACCAGTGTAATACACCCCGTCAAGCAAACAGGGGCCCGCCCTCGCACCGGCTCGGGACGAAGGCAGTGACAGACATGAATTACGAAACGACCATCGATGCCGACAGCGCCCTTGCGCTGGAACCTCTTCCGACAAGCGAAAAGCGCTCGACGCGTCGCAAATGGATCATCGGAGTTGGCGCAGCACTCGCGCTGGGGCTGGCTTGGTGGTTGATGCACGATTCCGGCGCATCGGATGCTGTCGCCAAGCCACAGGATCAGGTTGTTACGGTCATCGTGCCGGGCAAGGCGACGATCGTCGGGACCATCACGGCCAGCGGCACCCTTGCCGCGCGTCGCGAAATGCCGGTCGGCGTCGCGGGCGAGGGCGGACAGGTCGTGCAGGTGCTTGTCGACGCGGGTGACTGGGTGCGGGCAGGGCAGGTCCTCGCAGTGATCGACCGCTCGGTGCAGACCCAGCAGATCGCCAGCCAGTCGGCCAATATCGCAGTGGCAGACGCAGATGCGCGGCTCGCACAAGCCAACCTCGACCGCGCGCTCAAGCTGGTCGAGAAGGGGTTTATTTCCAAGGCCGATATCGACCGCCTTACCGCCACGCGCGATGCGGCCGTAGCCCGCGTGCGTGTCGCTCGCGCGGGTCTTGGCGAGCTCGGCGCCCGTGCCGCGCGGCTCAACATCGTCGCCCCTGCCGCCGGCCTTGTGCTGACCCGCGCGGTCGAGCCTGGCCAGGTGGTGGGCGCAGGCAGCGGCGTGCTGTTCTCGCTTGCACGCGATGGTCAGCTCGAAATGCAGGCACGGCTGTCCGAAGCCGATATTGGCCGCCTCGCGGTCGGTAACAGCGCGGAGGTCACTCCCGTCGGCACGACGCGCGTGTTTACCGGGCAGATTTGGCAGCTTTCGCCCACGATCGACCAGCAATCGCGCGAAGGGATTGCCCGTATTGCGCTGAACTATGACGCAGCTCTGCGTCCGGGCGGCTTTGCCAGTGCAACCTTGCGCTCGGGCACGATCACCGCACCGCAGCTCCCGGAATCGGCGATCATGAGCGATGACAAGGGCTCGTTCGTTTACATCGTCGGCGATGACAAGAAGGCGCAGCGCCGCGACGTCAAGACCGGTGAGGTCAGCGCCAGCGGCATTGCGGTGGTGCAGGGCCTTTCGGGCAACGAGCGCATTGTCCTGCGTGCAGGTGGGTTCCTCAATGCAGGCGATCGGGTCCAGCCGGTTGTCGCACAGCCCGCTGCTTCCCAGCCTGCAGCGTCGAAGTAACGGTTGATGAACTTCCAGAACATTTCGGCATGGTGTATCCGCAACCCGGTCGTACCCATCGTCCTGTTTCTCGGCCTGACGCTGGCGGGTCTTGTTTCCTTCTCGCGGATGAAGGTCCAGGACAACCCGGACATTGAGTTCCCGATCGTGATCGTCTCGATCGCGCAGCCGGGTGCCGCGCCGACCGAGATCGAAAACCAGATTACCCAACGCGTCGAATCCGCCGTGCGCTCGATTGCCGGTGTCGACACGCTGACCTCGACCGCGTCCGAAGGCAACAGCCAGACGACGATCCAGTTCAAGATCGGCCAGGACATCAATTCGGCGGTCAACGAGGTCAAGAACCAAGTTGACCAGGTCCGTAGCGACCTGCCCGAAGGCATTCTCGAACCGCAGGTGTTCAAGCTCGAAACGTCGTCGCAGCCGATCGCCTATTTCGCGGTCGCGGCTGACGACATGACGCTTGAGCAGTTGTCGTGGTTCATCGACGATGCGGTCGCAAAGCGCCTGCTGACGGTCCCCGGGATGGCCGAAGTCAGCCGCTCTGGCGGGGTCAATCGCGAGATCGCGGTGACGCTCGACCCGATGCGGATGAACTCGCTCGGGGTTACCGCCAGCCAGATCAACGCGGCCTTGCGACAGGTCAATATCAACGCGGCTGGTGGGCGGACCGAAGTTGCCGGTTCGCGCCAGTCGGTTCGCGTGCTCGGTAACGCCAAGACCGCATACGACCTCTCGCAGACCGAGATCGGCCTGTCGAATGGTCGCACGGTCCGCCTGTCTGAAGTTGCCGATGTCAGCGACAGCTTCAGCGAACTGACGTCGATCGCCAAGTTCAACGGCAAGGCCGTTGTCACCTTCTCGATGTCGCGTGCGCGCGGCGAATCCGACGTCTCGGTCTACGACGGCGCTGTCGCCGAGATGCGCAAGCTCGAGGCCGAGCAGGGCGGCAAGATCCACTTCGTGGAACTGTTCACTTCGGTCAAATATACCAAGGATCAGTACCGCTCGTCGATGAATGCGATGGTCGAGGGCGCGGTTTTGGCGGTCATCGTGGTGTTCTTCTTCCTGCGCGACTGGCGCGCGACGATCGTATCGGCCGTCGCCATCCCGCTGTCGGCTATCCCCACATTCTGGGTGCTCGACCTGATGGGCTTCACGCTCAACCAGATGTCGCTGCTGGCGCTGGGCCTGGTCGCAGGTGTGCTGGTCGATGACGCGATCGTCGAGATCGAGAATATCGTCAGACACATGCGCATGGGCAAAAGTGCGTATCAGGCCTCGATCGACGCTGCCGACGAGATCGGCCTTGCGGTCGTCGCCACAACCTTCTCGATCGTCGCGGTGTTCTTCCCGGTCGCGCTGATGCCGGGCGTATCGGGCCAGTTCTTCAAGAACTTCGGCCTCACCGTCGTGATCGCGGTGCTGTTCTCGCTGCTCGTCGCGCGCATGATCACCCCGATGATCGCTGCCTACTTCCTCAAGGCGCATGGCGAAGCCGAACATGGTGGCGGGCCGCTGATGGACCGCTACATGAAGGTCCTGCACTGGTCGCTCGATACGCAAAAGGCCCGCGACTATCGCGCCAGGCATCCACGCCGCCGTTTCCTTGCGCGCCTGCGTGACCACCGCGTGTGGATGATGGGGATCGGCATGGCTGCGCTGCTGCTGTCGGTTGTGCTGGGGGCATCGATTCCGATGCAGTTCTTCCCTGATACCGACAGCGATTCGAGTCAGGTCACGATCGAGATGGTGCCCGGCACCACGCTGGTGCAGACCGAACGCAAGGTCGCCGAAGTCGTGTCGATGCTGAGCAAGGAGCAGGAGGTACTATCTTCGCTCGCCGCGGTGCGTGAGGCAAAGGCGGATATCTATCTCAATCTGCGCGAGAACCGCGAACGCACGAGCCTGGTGTTCGAGCGGGCGCTGACGCCGAAGCTGCAGACCATTTCCGACGTGCGCGTGAACTTCGCGGCGCAAAACGGTGGCGGGCCGGGCGGAGGTTCGGGACGCCCGATCTCGATCATGCTTGCCGGGGCCAATCCCGAATTGCTGCAGAAGACCGCCCAGACACTGATCGAGCAGATGGGTGCGATCAAGGGGCTGGTCGCGCCGAGAGTCAGTGCCGATTTGCGCCGCCCCGAAATCGTCATCCGGCCCCGGCTGGATCTGGCCGCCAATCTTGGCGTCACCACACAGGCGTTGAGCCAGGTGATCCGTATCGCGACGCAGGGCGAGATTGACCAGAACAGCGCCAAGTTCTCGCTTTCGGACCGTCAGGTGCCGATCCGCGTGAAGCTGCCGGTTGCCTCGCGCCGTGATCTCAGCACGCTCGAAAGTCTGCCGGTGCCGACCGCATCGGGTGGCTCGGTGCCGCTGTCGCGCGTTGCCGAGATAACCTTCGGTTCGGGTCCCACGCAGATCCAGCGCTACAATCAGAACCGCCGCGTCTACGTGGGGGCAGACTTGGGACCGGGCGTGGCCAAGGGCACCGCGATGTCCCAGATCATGGACCTGCCGATCATGAAGAACCTGCCGCAGGGCGTGTCGAACACGGCGGCGGGCGAGGACAAGTTCCAGGCCGAAATGCTGCGCAACTTCATGATCGCGCTGGGCGCGGGCGTGATGCTGGTGTTCTCGGTACTGGTGCTGCTCTACCACCGCTTCATCTCGCCCCTGGTCAACATGGGTTCGCTGTTCCTGGCACCGCTGGGCGGACTGATCGCGCTCCTCATCACCGGGAATTCACTGTCGCTGCCGGTGTTCATCGGCATCCTCATGCTGTTCGGCATCGTCGCCAAGAATTCGATCCTGCTGATCGACTTCGCGCTCGAGGAAATGGCGACGGGCAAGAGCAAGCTCGATGCGATCATCGAGGCCGGACACAAGCGTGCGCAGCCGATCGTGATGACCACGGTTGCCATGGTGGCGGGCATGATCCCGACGTCGATCGCGCTGGGCGGCGATTCGGGCTGGCGCGCGCCGATGGGCATTGTCGTGATCGGCGGTCTGATCCTGTCGACGCTGCTGACCCTGCTGATCGTCCCGGCTGGCTTCAGTCTGGCCGATGGACTTGAGAAGCGTATTGGCCCGTGGCTGGCACGCAAGGTGCTTGGATACGAGCCGGGCGACGGGGCGGAGGCAACGAGCGAAGACCGCGATCGGCCACAGCCCTATCGACCCGCAGGGAACGATGCCGCCGGTGGGGCATTCCCGGCGGAGTGAACGCAGGCGCGCCCGATCCTGCCGGGACTACGATTCCGGCCGAAGCCCGACCTATCGGGTCGGCATCCGTTCGGCCAAAATCGTCACTGCGGCCGGTATTGGCCGGTAGGTCCGCGGTGCCGGTAGACCGCGCCCGGCGCATGCGGCTCATCGCAACCTGCCTGCTTGTTCTGATGGCCGCGCTGTTCCTTGCCGCCCGGCAGTTCGAGCCAGTCCACCCCGCAATCGGCTTCGTCCGCGCCTTTGCCGAAGCAGCGATGGTCGGTGGGCTGGCCGACTGGTTCGCGGTAACCGCCCTGTTCCGCCACCCCCTCGGAATTCCGATCCCCCACACCGCGATCATCCCCGAAAACAAGGACCGCATCGCCGATACGATGGCGGCGTTTCTGCAAAGCAATTTCCTCACGCCGCAAGTCGTGGCGCGGCGCATGGGCGCGGTAAACGCGGCGGCAGCGGCGGGCGCGTTCCTGGCCGATCCACGCACCGGCGAAAGCCGCCTGCGCGATGGCGCGGCGGGCCTCATTGCCGATATCCTCGAATCGCTCGATCCTGAAGAGCTTGGTGGCCTCGCCAAGGGCGCCTTCCGCCGACAGCTCGAGAAGATCGACCTTGCACCCTTGCTCGGCAATCTCATCGGCGCTGCGATTGCCGATGGCCGCCACATGGCGGTGATCGAAAGTGTTGTCCGCAAGGCCGCCGAAACGATCGAGGCCAACGAGCCGCTGATCAAGACGATGATCCACGAGCGGGCCAACACGATCCTGCGCTGGACCGGGCTCGACGAAAAGCTCGCCAACGCGGTGCTCGATGGCCTTTACAAGATGCTCGCCGAAACCCTCGTCGTCCCCGACCACCCCTTGCGTCGCAAGATCGAAGAGGGGCTGGAGACGCTGGCGCATGATTTGGTCCACGACGATGCGATGCGCGACAAGGTCGAGCGGATGAAGCTTGAGGTGCTTGCCAACCCGGCCTTCGCACGCTGGCTCGATGGCCTGTGGGAGCGTGGCCGGACACGCCTGCTGCACCTCGTGCGCAATCCGCAAGGCGCGCTGGGCGGTGGCTTCGGTGCGAGCCTTGCCGAACTCGGCCTTGCCCTGCAGCGCGACGTGCGTCTGCAACGCGTGGTCAATCGCTTCGCCCGCCGCACGCTGGTCGGCGTATCGACGCGCTACGGCGCGCAGATCGTCCGGCTCGTATCCGAAACCGTGAAACGCTGGGATGCACGGACGGTAACCGACCGGATTGAGGGCGCGGTCGGGCGCGATCTGCAGTTCATCCGGATCAACGGGACGCTGGTCGGCGGGCTGGTCGGCCTGTTGCTCCACGCGCTGGATCTGGCGCTTTGATCAAGCTGCCCCGGATCGAGACTGAGCGGCTGATCCTCGATGTTCCCGATCGTGACGGATACCTGCTGTTGCGTGATCTTCACGCCGATCCCGAAGTGCATCGCTATCTCGGCCCGCCTGCCGATGACCCGACGACCGACATGTTCTCGCGCGCGCTGCACGGTGCAGGCTCGTGGCTGCTTTACGGCTACGGCATGTTCATGGTGTGGGAGAAGGACAGCGGCGCGTTCGTCGGGCAAGTCGGCGTGTTCCACACGATGCGCGGCTTCGGCAAAGGCATGGACGACGTGCCCGAAGCGGGCTGGATCGTGGCTCGCCAGTATTGGGGGCGTGGCTATGCATTTGAGGCGATGCGCGCAGCGCTCGAGTGGTTCGAACAGAGCGCCGGCCCGCAGCGCATCACCTGCATGATCGAACAAGGCAACGATGCGTCCTTCGCGCTCGCCAAACGGCTTGGTTTCGTACGATACGGCGAACATGTCGTGGAAGACGACATCATCCTCGATCTGCTGGAGCGGCGGGTCAGGCCTTAGGACTAGCGCGTCGTGGCCTGCCAGTGCCGGTCGCCTGGAACAGCATAGTAGCACCAGAAAAAGGGCCGGAAGGATTGCTCCCCCGGCCCCGTTTCTGTCAGCGTATGGATGCGTGGACTTAGAAGTCCATGCCACCCATGCCGCCCATGCCGCCGCCGGGCATGCCGCCCATGGCAGGCTTGTCGTCCGGCTTGTCGCTGATCGCAGCTTCCGTCGTGATCAGCAGGCCCGAAACCGAGGCGGCGTCCTGCAGCGCAGTACGAACAACCTTGGTCGGGTCGATCACGCCGGCAGCCTTGAGGTTCTCGTAAACGTCGGTCGAGGCGTTGAAGCCCTGGTTCTCGTCGTTTTCGCGAAGCAGGTTGCCAGCGACAACCGCACCGTCATGGCCTGCGTTTTCGGCGATCTGGCGCAGAGGCGTCTGGATCGCGCGGCGCACGATGTCGATGCCCTTGGTCTGGTCGTCGTTCGCGCCCTTAAGGCCTTCGAGAGCCTTGGTTGCATACAGCAGAGCCGTACCGCCACCGGGGACGATGCCTTCTTCAACCGCAGCGCGGGTAGCGTGGAGAGCGTCATCGACGCGATCCTTGCGCTCCTTGACTTCGACTTCGGTAGCACCGCCGACCTTGATCACGGCAACGCCGCCAGCAAGCTTGGCAAGGCGTTCCTGCAGCTTTTCACGGTCGTAGTCCGAAGTCGTGACTTCGATCTGCGCGCGGATCTGGTCGACACGGCCCTTGATCTCGTCGGTCGAACCGGCACCATCGACGATCGTGGTGTTGTCCTTGTCGATCGTGACCTTCTTGGCCTGGCCGAGCATGCCGAGCGTGACGGTTTCGAGCTTGATGCCGAGATCTTCGGAGATCATCTCGCCAGCGGTCAGCGTGGCGATATCGCCCAGCATCGCCTTGCGACGGTCACCGAAGCCCGGTGCCTTGACGGCAGCGATCTTGAGGCCACCGCGCAGCTTGTTGACGACCAGCGTTGCAAGAGCTTCGCCTTCGATGTCTTCGGCGATGATCAGCAGCGGACGGCCCGACTGCACAACTGCCTCGAGGATCGGCAGCATCGCCTGCAGCGACGACAGCTTCTTCTCGTGGATCAGGATGTACGGGTTCTCGAGCTCGACCGTCATCTTCTCGGCGTTGGTGATGAAGTACGGCGAGAGGTAACCGCGATCGAACTGCATGCCTTCGACGACATCGAGTTCGAATTCGAGGCCCTTGGCCTCTTCAACGGTGATCACGCCTTCCTTGCCGACCTTTTCCATGGCCTGGGCGATCTTTTCGCCCACTTCCACGTCGCCGTTGGCCGAGATGATGCCGACCTGTGCGATTTCGGCCGAACCGGTAACCGGGGTCGAACGCGACTTGAGGTTTTCGACGACCTTGAGGACGGCGATATCGATGCCGCGCTTCAGGTCCATCGGGTTCATGCCGGCAGCGACCGAGGTCATGCCTTCGCGAACGATCGCCTGTGCCAGAACGGTGGCGGTGGTGGTGCCGTCACCGGCTGCGTCGTTGGCCTTCGAAGCCACTTCGCGCAGCATCTGGGCGCCCATGTTCTCGAACTTGTCCTTGAGTTCGATTTCCTTGGCGACGGTAACGCCGTCCTTGGTGATGCGCGGCGCGCCGAAGCTCTTGTCGATCACGACGTTGCGGCCCTTGGGGCCGAGCGTGACCTTGACTGCATCAGCGAGAATGTCGACGCCGCGCAGAATGCGTTCGCGGGCGTCACGGCCGAACTTTACGTCCTTGGCTGCCATGTTGATTTCCTTTGAAGAATTGTTTCGGTTTCAGAACAGCGAAGTGATCAGCCGATCACGCCGAGGATGTCCGATTCCTTCATGATCAGCAGGTCTTCGCCGCCAACCTTGACTTCGGTGCCCGACCACTTGCCGAACAGGACACGGTCGCCGACCTTGACGTCCATCGGGGTGATCGTGCCGTTTTCGGCGCGGGCGCCCGAACCGACGGAGACGATTTCGCCTTCAGCGGGCTTTTCCTTGGCGCTGTCGGGAATGATGATCCCGCCTGCGGTCTTTTCCTCAGCTTCGACGCGACGTACCAGCACGCGGTCGTGCAACGGACGGAATGACATGGGTTTCTCCCTCTTCCATACTAAAAATGGGGCTTGGCACTCTCATGGTGAGAGTGCCAGCGGGGCGGGATATGGGAGCATGTCCCGGTGCCGTCAATGGCGTTGCACGAGATTCTTTGCACGCAGATGAACGTTCAGGCTGGCAGGAGCCCCAGCCGCGCCCGGTTGCGCCAGCGCCACAAGTTCAACGTGGCAACCACCACCAGCCCGACCATCAATCCGATCCACACGCCCAGCCCGCCAAGCGGCGTGTAGAGCCCGAGCCACAGCGCAGTGCCGATACCCGGCACCCAGTATCCGAACAATGCGAACCCCATTGGAACGCGGGTGTCCTGCAAACCACGCAATAGCCCTGCGCCGACCGCCTGTGCGCCATCGAACAACTGGAACGCGGCGGCTACAACCATGTACTGAATGGCGAGCACCACCATTGCGGCATTCTGCGGCGCGTCAGGGTCGATATAGATGCTCAGGATCGCATGGGGTGCAAACAGCATGGCACTAGCGGTCAGCACCATGAAGCCGATGCCGAGCACGATGGCCACGCGCCCGGCGCGCGCAATTGCTGCCCGGTCGCACGCGCCGAACGCCAGCCCGACGCGGATCGTTGCCGCCTGCGCCACGCCGAAAGGCACCTGAAACGCGATTGCGGCGAATTGCAGCGCGATCGTGTGCGCGGCCAGTTCGACCTCGCCGATCCGGCCCATCATGAATGCTGCACCATTGAACATCCCGGCCTCGGCGATGATCGTCGCCATGATTGGCAAGCCGATGTGCAGGACGTCGCGCAGGCGTTTCCATTCGACCTTCCACCAGCGGCCCATTAGGCGATACCGGCGCAGGCGGCGGTCGGTCCGGATCACGACGACGTACGCCAGCAGCATCGCACAGGACGTTACGACGCTGGAGACGGCCGATCCCCGCAAACCCATTTCGGGCATGCCCAGATTGCCGAACACGAACAGCCAGTTGCCCAGCGCGTTGATTGCAACCGCCATGCCGGTGATCGCCGTGCCGATCCCGGGACGGCCCATCGTGGCAACGAAAGTCCGCAACAGCGCGGCCATCACGGCCGGGACCGCCGCCCACATCAACACGCCAAGGAACGGAACGGCCAGCGCGATCACGTCTTCCTGCTGCCCTGTCACGCGCATCAGCGGCTCGCCCAGCAGGCACACACCCATCGCAAGAACTGCCGCGAGCATCCCCGCCCAGCCGGTCATGCGGACAGTGCGGCGGACTTCGCGCACGGCGTGAGCGCGGCGGCCGAGTTCGGCGGCGACCAATGGAGCGACCGCACCCACAAGCCCGGACAGGCTCCAGATCAGCAGGCCGAACAACGCGATCGACAAGGACGATGCGGCCAGCGCCACCGGCCCCAGTCGCGCGACGAACACCACGTCCACCGCGAACACCGCCATCTGCAGCAGGTTCGCGCCGACCATCGGCGCAGCGAGGCTGAGCATCGCGCGCAATTCGTCGGTCCAGTGGAGAGGCGGCTTTTGGAACATGGGGCACGCGCCATAGGGCGGGCGCGGACGCAAGGAAAGAAGAGTCGTCTATCGTCAAGGGCTGGCGTCGCATGTCTCAAATCGTGTCTGCGCGTACCCGTCGGTTGACCGCGATCCCAAGCAGTGACAGCGTTGGCGGCATGGAAAGGATGCCCACGCAGGCTCGATGGGCCGCGCGCGAGCCGCGTTTTGGCCCCAACCTCTCGCGGCTGGCCGTGCGCGCCGCGACTTTGCTGCTGCTGCTTGCGGCAGTGCAGGCGCTTGCCAGCCTGCTGTTCTACAATGCCATCGACAAGGAAACCCTGCGCGAGGATCACGCCCGCCGGGTTGCCGAATTGCTGGTAGTCAGTCAGCGCGTGCATGATGTCGCGCCGCAGGAACTGGCGCGGACGATGTCGACCGGGCACCTCGAAGTCATGCTGGCCGACAAGCCGCACGTGGTGAGAGGTCCGAAGGACGAGGCAGTCGACGAAATCCGCAGCCACATCCTGCGCTGGGAACCGGCCCTGGCAACACAGGCGATGGTGCTGGGGATCGAGCCGTCGCGGCGCGGGTATCGTGATCTGGTCGGCTCGATGCAACTTGCGCAGGGAACCTGGCTCAATTTCCGCTCGCGAGACATCAGTTCGCGCTGGCCGATCGCCTGGCGCGCGATGGTGCTGACGCTGGTCACGGCCGGGCTTGGCCTTGCGCTCGCGCTGTGGTCGCTGCGGATCATGACGCGGCCCTTGCGTGAACTGACCGATGCCGCCGATGCGATCGGGCAGGGGCAGGTCGTGCCTGTGCGCGAGAGCGGTTCCGACGACTTGCGCAGTCTTGCCCGGTCGATGAACGCCATGCAGGCGCGGATCGCGGCGATGCTCGAGGATCAGGCGCGCTCGTTCGAGGCGATCAGCCATGACTTGCGCACGCCGCTGTCGCGCGTGATGATCGCCGCCGATCTGATCGACGATGCCGAGATTGCCGGGTTGACGCGTGATAGCACGGCGGAAATGGAGGCGATGCTGATGTCGCTCCAGCAGTACCTGCGCGCCCAGCATCTGGCTGCCACGCCCGAGTTGGTCGACCTCGACGTGGCGCTCGCAGATCTGCTCGAGGGGTCTTTTCCCGGACAGACGAGGCTCGAAGCAGGGGCGGGCGCAACGGTCTGCACCTATCGCGAACCCTTGCTGCTCGCGCTGCGGGCGCTGGTCGAGAACGCGATACATCACGGCGGCTTTGCCGAGGTGAAAGCCGGGCGGGACTCCGACGGCCACTGGATTATCACGATAGAGGATGCAGGCCCCGGCATTCCCGAAGACCAGTTCGAGCGCATCCTCGCGCCGTTCTATCGGCTGGATGAGGCACGGGCGCGTGACACGGCGGGCTTCGGGCTGGGCATCCCCACCGCGCATCGCTTGCTGCAGCGCTTCGGCGGAGGACTTTCCTTCGCGCGCGCGTCAGGTGGTGGTCTGGCGGTGCGGGTGAGCGTGCCGATGGCTGAGGAGGTCGACGTCCCCGCCATTTGATCGCGCGCACGAAAAAGGGCGGAGCCGAGGCCCCGCCCTTCCCATCCGCGAGCGCTTCAAGACACCCGCGAAACTGGTCGAGAAGATTACTTGATTTCGACGGTGCCGCCGGCTTCTTCGATCTTCTTCTTGATTTCTTCGGCTTCAGCCTTGTTGACGCCTTCCTTGATGGCCTTGGGAGCCGATTCAACGAGGGTCTTGGCTTCGGTCAGGCCGAGCGAGGTGATCGCGCGGACTTCCTTGATGACCTGGATCTTCTTGCCACCGTCGCCGGTGAGGATCACGTCGAATTCGGTCTTCTCTTCAGCGGCTTCAGCAGGAGCAGCGGCAGGTCCGGCAACCGCAACAGCGGCAGCGGCGGAAACGCCCCAAGCTTCTTCGAGAGCCTTGGCAAGGTCGGCGGCTTCAAGAACGGTCAGCTTCGACAGTTCGGCAACGAGATTGGCGATGTCAGCCATGATGTATCACTCCTGATTTGATGGCGTCCGGCAGCACTGCCACCGGGCGGAATTCGAACAGTCTTATGCGGCTTCCTTGGCGTAGGCGCCGAAGACGCGAGCCAGCTTGGCTGCCGGAGCAGTGGTAAGCTGAGCGATCTTCGTGGCCGGAGCCTGGATGAGGCCGATGAGCGTGCCGCGCAGTTCATCGAGGCTCGGCATCGTGGCAAGTGCCTTGATCCCGGCTTCGTTGAGAACCTGCGAACCCATTGCACCACCGACGATTTCGATCTTGTCGGTGGTCTTGGCGAACTCGACCACTGCCTTGGCGGCAGCAACCGGGTCGGCGGACGCCGCGATTGCGGTAGGGCCGGTGAACAAGTCCACCAGACCTTCGTAATCGGTGCCCGCGACGGCAAGCTTGGCAAGACTGTTCTTCGCAACCTTGTAGGTAGCACCCGCTTCACGGATCTTGTTACGCAGGACAGTGGACTGGGCCACCGTCATGCCGAGGTTGCGGGTGATGACCACCGCGCCGGCCTCGGAAAAGACGCCGTTAAGGAATGCGACCGATTCGGCTTTCTGCGAACGATCCATGCCTAACTCCTTCACAATGGCCGTACGGGAGAGTCCCGGACGGCCGGCTACGTTGTCGGTGGCCCGAAGACCACCGGCTAAGTCCGTTGACAAGGGAAGGAGGTGCGCTGGCGAAAAGCCGGACGCTGCAGGCATCGCGTTCCGGTTCAGGAGCGAGACGGCTGTAAAAACTCTTTTCCCCGCCTGGGTTGGGAATTAAGCGCAGGCAAACCCTGCACACCAACTGTCTCGGACGGATGATCGGCAAACCAAAGGCCCGCCGGTCGGGACGGGCCTCTGGTGGAAATGCGGCGTTGAGTCAAGCGTTACTCGGGCCCGGCACTGTATCCCAGCACATCGCCGGGCTGGCAATCGAGCTCGCGGCAGATCGCCTCGAGCGTCGAAAAGCGGATCGCCTTGGCCTTGCCGGTCTTGAGGATCGACACGTTGGCCAGCGTCAGGTCGATACGTTCGGCCAGTTCGGTCAGGGTCATGCGGCGGGCGTGAAGCAAGTCGTCGAGTTTGACATGGATGGGCATCACACGGTCCCTTCCAGATCTTCGCGCATTTCTGCCCCGGTCTTGAACACCCGTGCCAGAATGAACAGCACCAGCGCCAGCAGCAGGCCATTGGTCGAGACCTCGCCGGTAACCTGGATGTCTCCCACCTCCTGCATCGCGTTCTCGATCCACACGGCAAGCGCGCCGATCGGGACCGCCACCAACTGGCAGGCGAGCGCTAGCCACGCCATGGTCCTCAACCGGGCGGCGTTGTCGGGGATGAACGGATCGCCCTGCTCGACCGTACGGACGATGGCCCGCAGACTTTCAGCAAAGCGGTAGGACAGCATCAGCAAACCGGCGATCAGCGGCAGCAGCAGCAGGATCGCCCAGTAGGCCTCGGCCGGCGCGCCGTTCTCAAGCAGTTTGGCGGTGACGACGCTCTTCATCACGAGCAGGGCGGCGGCGCCGATGCCGAGCCCGACGATGCCGATTACGAACATGATCATGGTGATAGTGAGCAGCACCTTGGCAATGCCGAGGAGCGGGTCGGAGCGGAATGTGGACACGGACTTCTCTCCTTGAGGTCAGGCGGCAAGCGGCAAGGCGTAAGTTGCCGCAACCGGACCATCGGCGGAGAGGGACGCGCCACCGCCCGACCTCGCCGCGGGCAACCACAGCGTGGCGGCCAGCAACAGCGAAGCGAGCGCGGCTGCGTACGTGGGGCGGGACAGTGACATTGATCGTTCTCCGATACGGTCGGTATCGATATTCAATAAGGTCGATTCGGTTTATCGTCAATCAATAATATCGAAAAACAATATGGGTCCACAAAGAAGAACGGCCCCTCCCGGAAAATCCGGAAGAGGCCGCACTCTCCGCCACGACGTGGCGACGGGCGAAGGGGGTTAGAGAGATGCAAGCACACGGTGATCCTGCAACGGGCGCTCGGAATATTGCGGAGCGCGGATCGATGCGGGCTCCTGCGCCGTCTTCGGCATCGACTGCACGATCAGGCGGGCACGACGGCGACGCGCCTTTGCCGACGTGAACGGATTCGAAGCGTCAGGCTGCGCGGCGACCATGCGATTGATCAGCTCGGCGCGATCGTCAGCCGAAGCCGGGGCTGCGCTGTTCGCCATCATCGGCGCAGCAGCAGGACGTTCGGTCACGACCGGACGCTCGGCCATTGGACGCGTGGCCGGGCGGTTGACCATGGGCGGCACGAAATCGGCATCGGCTTCCCAAGCACGGCGGCGACGCGTCATGGCAAGGCCTATACCGCCCAGCACCAGCAGAGTTGCGGCTGCGCCAACCGGCAATGCCCAATCTGGGGTATCGCTCGTCGCTACCGCAGCAGCAGGAGGAGGTGCAACTTGCGCTGCGGGCACGGGTTCGACCGGCACGGGCTGCGCTGTCACCGGCGCAGGAGCGCGATCGACAACAGGTGCCGCAGCAACCGGCGCGGCTGCTTCAACCGCCCGCGCAGTACGCGGCGCTGTCGACGCCGCGCGCGGAGCACGCGTCGGCGGGGGCGCTACCGTCTCGGCAACGACCGGAGCCGCCGGGGTGGCAGCCGGGGATGCCGGTGCTGCCTCAGGCAGGACGATCGTCGGAGCGGCAGGCGGCGGCGTGGCCGGAGCAGCGGTTACAGGCGCAGTCGGTACCGTGATCTGCACGGCTTCCTGCGCACGGGCCATTCCAGTGGAAAGCATCAACATGGCTGAAACCGCCATGATGTTGCGGGGCGATATGTTGAGGTTCGTGTTCATATGAGGAGAACGCGACGAACCGTTTTCCGGCCCCGTAAAGGCGATGAAATGAGCTGTTCCTGCTTACGAGCCGACGCTTAACCCTTGTTTGTTCCTCTTACGCGGATGCCGTTTCGTCGTCTGTTCATCTAGCAGAAAGGCGCGGCGATAGTATCGGCAACGACCGCCGACGAATGTGCCAACCCCTTGTTTGGCCTTTGACTTCGGCAGGCACAGACCCTATATGCCGCCTCTGCCCACGCTTCGAGCAAGGCCGTCCCATGCGCAGGGGGTGGCCACGGAAGGAAGCGCCGGGCAATCCATCTGACGCAAAAGGCTGCGGGCCATGGCTTCCGTTTTCGGAAAATCATGCGCTGTGCGGCCTTTTATCGTTTGATGGTGCCACACGCTGCGCGTGGCAGATTTCCGCCGGTTTTCCGGCCCGTACCTGAAAGAGGCTCGTAACCTTCATGGCTACCAAAGCTCCCAGCCGTCCCGGCGTCAAAAGGCGTATCCGCAAGATCTTCGGTGATATTCACGAAGTCGTGCAGATGCCCAACCTGATCGAAGTCCAGCGCGAATCGTATGAGCAGTTCCTTCGCTCCGATCCGTCGACCGGCTACGTCTCGGGCCTCGAAAAGACCCTGCGCTCGGTGTTCCCGATCGGCGATTTCGCCGGTACGGCCAGCCTCGATATCAAGGAAAAGGACGGTTACGTCCTTGAAGCGCCCAAGTATGACGTGAACGAATGCCGCCAGCGCGGCATTACCTATGCTGCGCCGATGAAGGTCACGCTCAAGCTCGCCACGTTCGAAGTGGACTCCGAGACCGAGACCAAGTCGCTCATCGATATCAAGGAGCAGGACGTCTACATGGGCGATATCCCGCTCATGACCGAGAACGGCACCTTCTTTATCAACGGCACCGAGCGCGTCATCGTGTCGCAGATGCACCGTTCGCCGGGCGTCCTGTTCGACCATGACCGTGGCAAGACCCACTCGTCGGGCAAGTACCTGTTCGCCGCGCGCGTCATTCCCTATCGCGGTTCGTGGCTCGATTTCGAATTCGACGCCAAGGACATCGTCAACGTCCGTATCGACCGCAAGCGCAAGCTGCCGGTCACCGCGCTGCTGCACGCGCTGGGCCTTGCCGACGACCAGATCCTCGATCACTTCTATGACACGGTCACCTGGACCCGCGCTGAGAGCGGCTGGAAGGTTCCGTTCGTGCTCGAAC
This sequence comes from Novosphingobium hassiacum, assembly GCF_014196055.1. GTDB lineage: Bacteria > Pseudomonadota > Alphaproteobacteria > Sphingomonadales > Sphingomonadaceae > Novosphingobium > Novosphingobium hassiacum. The sequence continues at coordinate 88,951 of NZ_JACICY010000002.1, read as the reverse complement.
AGTGGCGCGGCACCAAGCCGACCTTCGACATCGTCGACGGCAAGTCGGGCGAGATCATCTTCGCAGCCGGCCAGAAGATCTCCCCACGCGCTGCTAACAAGGCGCAGAAGGACGGCCTTGCCGAACTGCTGATCCCGACCGAGGAAATCTTCGGCCGCTATGCAGCCAAGGACCTGATCGACGAATCGACCGGGCGCATCTGGATCGAAGCCGGTGACGAAGTCGGCGTCGAAAACCTCGAAGTGCTCGACCGCGCCGGTATCGACCGTCTCGAACTGCTCGACATCGATCACGTGACCACGGGTCCGTGGATCCGCAACACGCTCAAGGCCGACAAGTCGCCGGACCGCGATCATGCGCTGTCCGACATCTATCGTGTCATGCGCCCGGGTGAGCCGCCGACCCGCGAAACCGCCGAAGCGCTGTTCGACGGGTTGTTCTTCGATCCCGACCGCTACGACCTTTCGGCCGTGGGTCGCGTCAAGCTCAACATGCGCCTCAGCCTCGATTGCGAGGACACCGTCACCACCCTGCGCACCGACGACATTCTCGCCGTGGTCAAGGAACTGGTGAACCTCAAGGACGGCAAGGGCGAAGTCGATGACATCGACAACCTCGGCAACCGTCGCGTGCGCTCGGTGGGCGAGCTGCTGGAAAACCAGTACCGCGTTGGCCTGCTGCGCATGGAACGCGCGGTCAAGGAGCGCATGTCGTCGGTCGATGTGTCGACGGTCATGCCGAACGATCTGATCAACGCCAAGCCTGCGGTTGCTGCGGTGCGCGAATTCTTCGGCTCCTCGCAGCTGTCGCAGTTCATGGATCAGACCAACCCGCTGTCCGAAGTGACGCACAAGCGTCGCGTTTCGGCCTTGGGCCCAGGCGGTCTGACGCGTGAACGCGCAGGCTTCGAAGTCCGCGACGTTCATCCCACGCACTACGGCCGCATCTGCCCGATCGAAACGCCGGAAGGCCCGAACATCGGTCTGATCAACTCGCTGTCGACGTTCGCCCGCGTCAACAAGTACGGCTTCATCGAAACGCCGTACCGCAAGGTCAACGACGGCAAGGTGACCAGCGATGTGGTCTACCTGTCGGCGATGGAAGAGCAGAAGCACACCGTGGCGCAGGCTTCGGCTGAAATCGGCCCTGAAGGCACCTTCGTCGAAGAACTCGTCTCGGCTCGTCAGAACGGCGAATTCGTGATGGCGCCGCGCGATACGGTCACGCTGATGGACGTTTCGCCCAAGCAGCTCGTCTCGGTCGCCGCATCGCTCATTCCGTTCCTGGAAAACGATGACGCCAACCGCGCACTGATGGGCTCGAACATGCAGCGTCAGGCTGTGCCGTTGGTCAAGGCCGACGCACCGTTTGTCGGCACCGGCATGGAAGAGACCGTGGCGCGCGATTCGGGCGCTGCGATCGGCGCGCTGCGCGGCGGTATCGTCGATCAGGTCGACGCCACGCGTATCGTTATCCGTGCATCGGGTGATATCGAAGCCGGTCAGTCGGGTGTGGACATTTACACCCTGCAGAAGTTCCAGCGTTCGAACCAGAACACCTGCATCAACCAGCGTCCGCTGGTGAAGGTGGGCGATGTCGTCGAAAAGGGCGATATTCTGGCCGACGGTCCTTCGACCGAATTGGGCGAACTGGCGCTGGGTCGCAACACCCTCGTCGCGTTCATGCCGTGGAATGGTTACAACTACGAAGACTCGATCCTGATCAGCGAACGCATCGTCAAGGACGACGTGTTCACCTCGATCCACATCGAAGAATTCGAAGTGATGGCGCGCGACACCAAGCTCGGGCCGGAAGACATCACGCGCGATATCCCGAACGTCGGCGAGGAAGCCCTGCGCAACCTCGACGAAGCGGGCATCGTCTACATCGGCGCAGAAGTTCACCCCGGTGACATCCTCGTCGGCAAGATCACTCCCAAGGGTGAATCGCCGATGACGCCGGAAGAAAAGCTGCTCCGCGCGATCTTCGGTGAAAAGGCGTCGGACGTCCGCGATACCTCGCTGCGCCTGCCGCCGGGCGTTGCCGGTACGATCGTCGAAGTGCGCGTGTTCAACCGTCACGGCATCGAAATCGATGACCGTACGCGTGCGATCCAGAACGAGGAAATCGAACGCCTCGCCAAGGACCGTGAAGACGAACGCGGCATTCTTAACCGCGCCACCTTCAACCGCCTGCGCGAGATGCTGATGGGGCAGACCATCGCCGCTGCGCCCAAGGGCATCAAGAAGGGCATCGAGATCGACGAGCAGGTGCTTGCCGATGTCGAACGCTATGAATGGTGGAAGTTCGCCGTTGCCGACGATGCGCGCCAGCAGCAGCTGGAAGCGATCAAGGCGCAGTACGACGCGACCGTGAAGTCGATCCAGGAGAAGTTCGAGGATCGCAAAGAGAAGCTCGAGCGCGGTGACGAACTCGCTCCGGGCGTGCTCAAAATGGTCAAGGTCTTCGTCGCGGTGAAGCGCAAGCTGCAGCCGGGCGACAAGATGGCCGGCCGTCACGGCAACAAGGGTGTCATTTCGCGCATCCTGCCGGTCGAGGACATGCCGTTCCTCGAAGACGGAACGCACGTCGACATCGTGCTGAACCCGCTGGGCGTGCCTTCGCGCATGAACGTCGGGCAGATCTTCGAGACGCACCTTGGCTGGGCGGCTCGCGGACTTGGCCAGCAGATCACGCATCAGCTCGAAGAATGGCGTCACGCCAATCCGGACCCGGAGGCGGCACCCCCGCCGACGGCGCTGATCGACAAGCTCAAGGACATCTACGGCGAGAACTATCACGCCGAAATCGACGCCCGCACCACGCAGGAAATCGTCGAACTGTCCGAGAACCTGAAGGCAGGCGTTCCGATGGGTACGCCGGTGTTCGACGGCGCGCGTGAAAGCGACGTGACGGCGATGCTGGTGAAGGCAGGTCTCGATACCTCGGGCCAGTCGACGCTGTTTGACGGGCGCACCGGTGAAGCCTTTGACCGCAAGGTCACCGTGGGCATCATCTACATGCTCAAGCTGCATCACCTTGTGGACGACAAGATCCACGCACGTTCGATCGGGCCGTACAGCCTCGTCACGCAGCAGCCGCTGGGTGGTAAGGCGCAGTTCGGTGGCCAGCGTTTCGGCGAAATGGAGGTCTGGGCTCTCCAGGCCTACGGCGCCGCCTACACGCTGCAGGAAATGCTCACGGTGAAGTCGGACGATGTCGTCGGTCGCACCAAGGTCTACGAAGCGATCGTCAAGGGCGACGACACCTTCGAGGCCGGCATTCCCGAAAGCTTCAACGTGCTCGTCAAGGAAATGCGCTCGCTCGGCCTCAACGTCGAATTGTCATCGCTGGATAACACCGACGACGACGATTTCGCGCAGGCTGCCGAGTAAGGCATCCTTCTCCCCTCCCGCCTGCGGGAGGGGTCGGGGGTGGGCTTTTATCGGCTCACTCCAAAAGACCCACCCCTAACCCCTCCCGCAAGCGGGAGGGGGATAAAGGAAGACCCAGATGAACGAACTTTCCAAATTCACGAACCAGATTGCGAAGCCCGAGACGTTCGACCAGATCCAGATCGGTCTGGCCTCGCCTGAGCGCATCCGCAGCTGGTCCTTCGGCGAAATCAAGAAGCCGGAAACCATCAACTATCGCACGTTCAAGCCCGAGCGTGACGGCCTGTTCTGCGCGCGCATCTTCGGTCCGGTGAAGGACTACGAGTGCCTGTGCGGCAAGTACAAGCGCATGAAGTACAAGGGCGTCGTCTGCGAAAAGTGCGGCGTCGAAGTCACCGTGACCAAGGTGCGCCGCGAGCGCATGGGCCACATCGAACTGGCCGCGCCGGTCGCGCACATCTGGTTCCTCAAGTCGCTGCCTTCGCGCATCGGCCTGCTGCTCGACATGCAGCTCAAGATCCTTGAGCGCATCCTCTACTTCGAAAGCTATGTCGTCACTGAGCCGGGCCTGACCCCGCTCGAGAAGTACCAGACGCTGACCGAAGACGAACTGCTCGACGCGCAGGACGAGTATGGCGAAGACGCCTTCTCGGCCGACATCGGCGCGCAGGCGGTCAAGCACATGCTGATGAACCTCGATCTGGTTCAGGAGCGTGACGATCTGATGGAAGAGCTGCGGACCACCAAGTCCGAGCTCAAGCCCAAGAAGATCATCAAGCGCCTCAAGGTCGTGGAATCGTTCATCGATTCAGGCAACCGCCCGGAATGGATGATCCTCGACGTCGTGCCGGTCATCCCGCCGGAACTGCGCCCGCTGGTGCCGCTCGACGGTGGCCGCTTCGCGACCTCGGATCTCAACGATCTCTATCGCCGCGTGATCAACCGCAACAACCGCCTCAAGCGTCTGATCGAGCTGCGTGCGCCGGACATTATCGTCCGCAACGAAAAGCGCATGCTGCAGGAAGCCGTTGACGCGCTGTTCGACAACGGCCGCCGTGGCCGCGTCATCACCGGTGCCAACAAGCGTCCGCTGAAGTCGCTGTCCGATATGCTCAAGGGCAAGCAGGGCCGCTTCCGCCAGAACCTTCTGGGCAAGCGCGTCGACTATTCGGGGCGTTCGGTCATCGTGACCGGTCCGGAATTGAAGCTGCACCAGTGCGGCTTGCCCAAGAAGATGGCGCTCGAACTGTTCAAGCCGTTCATCTACGCGCGGCTCGATGCCAAGGGTCTGTCGATGACCCTGAAGCAGGCCAAGAAGTGGGTCGAAAAGGAACGCAAGGAAGTCTGGGACATCCTGGACGAAGTGATCCGCGAACACCCGGTCATGCTCAACCGCGCGCCGACGCTTCACCGCTTGGGCATCCAGGCGTTCGAGCCCGTGCTGATCGAAGGCAAGGCGATCCAGCTGCACCCGCTTGTCTGCTCGGCCTTCAACGCCGACTTCGACGGTGACCAGATGGCCGTCCACGTGCCGCTTTCGCTGGAAGCCCAGCTTGAAGCGCGCGTGCTGATGATGTCGACCAACAACATCCTGTCGCCAGCGAACGGCAAGCCGATCATCGTGCCGTCGCAGGACATGGTCCTGGGCATCTACTATCTCTCGATGGACCGCGCAGGCGAGCCGGGCGAGGGCATGATGCTGGCCGATATGGCCGAAGTGCATCAGGCACTGGAAGTGAAGGCGGTGACGCTCCACTCCAAGATCATCGCCCGCGTTCCGCAGACCGATGAATCCGGCAAGCAGTACGTCAAGCGTTTCGAAACGACGCCAGGCCGCATGCTGATCGCCGAGTGCCTGCCCAAGAGCCACAAGGTGCCGTTCGACGTCGTCAACCGTCTGCTGACGAAGAAGGACGTCGGCGACGTGATCGACGAGGTGTACCGTCACACCGGCCAGAAGGACACCGTGCTGTTTGCCGACGCGATCATGTCGCTCGGCTTCCGCCACGCGTTCAAGGCCGGTATCTCGTTCGGCAAGGATGACATGATCATCCCGGACAGCAAGGACGGTCTGGTCAACGAAACCAAGGAACTGGTTGCTGACTATGAACAGCAGTACCAGGACGGCCTGATCACCCAGCAGGAAAAGTACAACAAGGTCATCGACGCCTGGAGCCGTTGCGGCGATCAGGTGGCGAACGCCATGATGGACGAAATTCGTGCCGAGCCGATCGACGAGGAAACCGGCCGCCTGAAGCCGATCAACTCGATCTACATGATGAGCCACTCGGGCGCGCGTGGTTCGCCAGCGCAGATGAAGCAGCTCGCCGGTATGCGCGGTCTGATGGCCAAGCCTTCGGGCGAGATCATCGAAACGCCGATCATCTCGAACTTCAAGGAAGGCCTGACCGTCCTTGAATACTTCAACTCGACTCACGGCGCTCGTAAGGGCCTTGCTGATACGGCGTTGAAGACGGCAAACTCGGGTTACCTGACCCGCCGTCTGGTCGACGTGTCGCAGGATTGCGTCGTGATCGAGGAAGACTGTGGAACCGAACGCGCGCTGGAAATGCGCTCGATCGTACAGGGCGGCTCAACCATCGCCTCGCTCGGCGAACGCATCCTCGGCCGCACGCTGGCCGAAGACCTGATCGAAGCCAAGACCGGCGAAATCGTCGCTTCGAAGGGCGATCTGCTCGACGAGCCGGCAATCACCCGGATCGAGGCCGCTGGCTTCCAGTCGGCACGCATCCGCTCGCCGCTGGTCTGCGAAGCGACCATGGGCGTTTGCGGCAAGTGCTACGGGCGCGATCTTGCCCGCGGCACGCCGGTCAACATCGGTGAAGCTGTCGGCGTTATCGCCGCGCAGTCGATCGGTGAACCGGGCACGCAGCTGACCATGCGTACGTTCCACATCGGTGGTGCGGCGCAGGTCAACGAGCAGTCGCACTTGGAGGCGATCAGCGACGGTACCGTGATCTATCGCGATATCCCGACGATCACCGACAAGCGCAACCGCCGCCTGTCGCTGGCTCGCAACGGCGAAATCGTCCTGATGGATACCGACGGGCGTGAGCGCGCAATTCACCGCGTGCCTTACGGTACCCACCTGATCAACGAGAACGGCGCAACCGTTGCGCAGGGCGATCGTCTGGCCGAGTGGGATCCGTTCACCACCCCGGTCATCACCGAAAAGCCCGGCATCGTGCGTTATCAGGATCTTGTCGATGGCAAGACCCTGACCGAGCAGACCGACGAAGCCACCGGTATGACCAGCCGCGTGATTACCGAGAACCGCTCGATCAACCGCAGCAAGAAGGAGGACCTGCGTCCTCGTCTGACCCTGCTGGACGATGATTCGGGTGAAGCAGCACGCTACCTGCTGGCCGTGGGCACCACGCTCTCGGTCGAGGATGGCCAGCGCGTCGAGGCGGGTGAAATCCTTGCCCGTGCGTCGCGCGAAGCTGCCAAGACCCGCGACATCACCGGTGGTCTGCCGCGCGTTGCCGAACTGTTCGAGGCCCGCAAGCCGAAGGACAATTCGATCATCGCCAAGATCGCCGGGCGCATCGAATTCGTGCGTGACTACAAGGCCAAGCGCAAGATCGCGATCATTCCTGATGAGGGTGATCCGGTCGAGTACCTGGTGCCGAAGAGCCGCGTGATCGACGTGCAGGAAGGCGACTACGTCAAGAAGGGCGACAACCTGATCTCGGGCTCGCCCGATCCGCACGACATTCTGGAAGTGATGGGCGTTGAGGCCTTGGCCGAATACCTCGTTGCCGAAATCCAGGAAGTCTATCGTCTGCAGGGCGTGAAGATCAACGACAAGCACATCGAGGTGATCGTTCGCCAGATGCTGCAGAAGGTTGAAATCACCAACGGTGGCGACACCACCCTGCTGGCAGGCGAACAGGTCGATCTCGAAGAGATGCTCGAAGTGAACGCCAAGCTCGAAGCAGGCTTTGCGCCCGCCGAAGGCAAGCCCGTGTTGCTCGGCATCACCAAGGCTTCGCTGCAGACGCGTTCGTTCATCTCGGCCGCTTCGTTCCAGGAAACCACGCGCGTGCTCACGCAGGCCGCGGTCGAAGGAAAGACGGACTCGCTGATCGGTCTCAAGGAAAACGTGATCGTCGGCCGTCTCATCCCCGCCGGTACCGGCGCGGGCATGAACCGGATGCGCGTTGCGGCAACGTCGCGCGACGCGGCACTGCGTGCTTCGTACCGCAAGCTGCAGGAATCGCTGATCGCTCCGGCGTCGGCAGCCGAAGAGCATGCGGCCGAACTGGCACAGGGTCCGGAAGCTGCGATCGGTGACGATCCCTTGGCGGCAGTCGAGGGTGAAACCCACGGCACCGACGCGGATGCAGGCGACTACCTGATCAAGGGTGACGACGAAGCATAAGCTTCAGCGCTATCCAAGGCACAATGAACAAACCCCGCCGGAGCAATCCGGCGGGGCTTTTCGTCGTTCGCGCACCAGGTCTCGCATCGTATGCTTAGGGATTCCCGCTAGCTTCACCGCTCGGCGAAGTTAACCCTGTCCAGCTAGGGTTTATTGGCAAATTCGGGCAGTCGGGAGCAACCCTGCATGATCAAGGATCAGTCAGCACGCGGTGCAAGGGTCATGATCTGCCTGATTGTGACGGCTATCGCGATGGCCGCCATCGGCATCGGCTACACCCGCTTCGGCGGTCCGTTGCACCGGCAGAACCTGCTACAGGACGAACTCCTCGCCGATATCCTCCCGCCGCCCGCGTTCGTGGTCGAGCCCTACCTGCATACCACCTGGGCCATAGCCGATCCGCGCCATATCGAGGACGCGCTCGTCGCCTTGGCCGAAGAAGAAGCGCTGTTCCAGCAACGCAAGGCATACTGGGCGACCGCGCCCGTCCCGGAAGAACTGCGCGAAGAAGTGTCAGCCACGGTCGGTACAGCCGATGCATTCTGGGCCGCGCTTGGCGATCGCTTCATTCCGGCGATGAAGGCCCGTGATCTTGCGACGATGCGCCGCGTCCACGCCGCCGAACTGACGCCTGCCTACGTCAAGCAGCACGCGGCCGTCGCCCATCTGGTCGAGGAATCAGGAGCCTATCGTGGCGACCTGATGCGTTACGCCAACACGTTCGTGGGCGTGATGCTGACTGTATTCACGGTCGTTGCGTGCGCGATACTCGCACTCGTCAGCATGACGGCGCGCCGTTTGCGCGACCGTGTCGTCGGCCCGCTCGTCGCGAAGGTCGCGACCTTGCAGCAGCTTGCCGATGGCGATTACAGCGGAGCTGACGAGGGCATCGAGCGTGCCGACGAGATCGGCATGATGGCTCGGGCGATCGCGGTCTTTCGGAGCACCGGTCTGGCGCGCGCGCAGGCCGAACTCGATCAGCGCGCCGTCGTAGCTTCGCTTTCGTCGGGACTCGATGCGATGGCCCGGCAGGACCTCGAATACCGCATCGATCGGGCCTTCCCTGAAGGCTACGAGGAACTACGCAGGAATTATAATACCGCAGTTGATTCGCTGTCGATTGCCCTGCGCACGGTGCGCGTCGGCTCGGCCAGCGTGATGAACGCAATCTCCGAGATTCGCGAGGCGAGCGACGATCTTGCCCGCCGCAATGAACAGCAGTCCTCCAGCCTTGCCGAAACAACGGCTTCGATGAACGGCGTAACCCGAAGCGTTCGCGAAACCGCCACTGGAGCCCGCGCCGTGCAGGACGCTATGGCCGCGACGCACCGTCAGGCCAGCGAAGGCGGGGAGGTGGTGCAGCGAGCCGTCTCGGCCATGGCAGCCATCGAAGGATCGGCCAGAGAGATTAGCCAGATCATCACGGTCATCGACGGCATCGCCTTCCAGACCAACCTTCTGGCGCTCAACGCCGGGGTCGAGGCTGCACGGGCCGGGGAATCGGGACGCGGCTTTGCCGTCGTCGCCACCGAAGTCCGCGCTCTCGCGCAGCGTTCGGCCGAGGCGGCCCAGATGATCAAGACCCTGATCGAAACGAGCAGCGCGCAAGTCGGAGAAGGCGTCAGCCTCGTCGGCGAAACCGGCGAGCGCTTGATCGGGATCGTCGATCGGGTCGGCGAAGTCGACGCTCTGGTGACGCGCATCGCCCAAGCTGCCGCCAGTCAGGCCGAAACACTGGCCACGGTGAACGATGCCGTGGCCGACATGGACCGCATGACCCAGGCCAACGCGGCGATGGTCGAGGAATCCTCGGCAGCCACCCACAGTCTGTCGCTCGAAGCCGAACGCCTGACCGAACTGGTCTCGACATTCCGCACCCGTGAAACCGGCAAACGGCCCGCCCATGTCGCCCATCCCGAAGGCTTGCGCCGCAGTTCCGCACTGCAGGATACGCGCACGCCTCCGCGTCTGGCGCTCGCGTCGGGCTGACAGGCAAGAGAACGAAAAAGCCCGGCTCACCCAAAGGTGGCCGGGCCAATTCACAGATCCGTGCGGGATCGTCTCAGCGGCCCTTGCGGTGCTCGCCCTTAACCCAACGGACGGTGCCTGACGATGCGCGCATGACGACGGTTTCGGTGGTCATCGTGCCGTTCTTGCGAACTTTGACGCCGGCCAGCAGCGAACCGTCGGTGACGCCGGTGGCCGCAAAGATGCAGTCGCCCTTGGCCAGTTCGATCAGGTCGTACTGCTTGTTCAGGTCGGTGATGCCCCACTTGTAGGCGCGCTGCTTCTCGTCTTCGTTGCGGAACAGCAGGCGGCCCTTGAACTGACCTCCGACGCAGCGCAGTGCGGCAGCGGCCAGCACGCCTTCTGGCGCGCCGCCGGTGCCCATGTACATATCGATGCCGGTCTCATCGTTGGTGACGGCAATGACGCCTGCAACGTCTCCGTCGGGAATCAGCGCGATGCCGCAGCCGAGCGAGCGGAGCTCGGTGATCAGCGCTTCGTGGCGAGGGCGGTCGAGAACGCAGACGATGATGTCGCCCGGAGCGACGCCCTTGGCAGCGGCCACGGCCTTGACGTTCTCGGACGGGGACTTGTCGAGGTCGATGATGCCTTCGGGATAGCCCGGGCCGACGGCCAGCTTGTCCATGTAGACGTCGGGCGCGTTGAGCAGGCCGCCCTCTTCGGCAACCGCCAGCACGGCGAGTGCGTTGGGACCGGCCTTGGCGGTGATCGTCGTGCCTTCGAGTGGATCCAACGCGATGTCGATCTTGGGGCCGACGCCCGGAGCCGAACCGACCTTCTCGCCGATGTACAGCATCGGGGCTTCGTCGCGCTCGCCTTCGCCGATGACGACGGTGCCGTCCATGTACAGTTCGTTGAACGCAGCGCGCATCGCTTCGACGGCGGCAGCGTCGGCGGCTTTCTCGTCACCCCGGCCGATCAGGCGCGATGCCCCGATCGCTGCGGCTTCGGTAACGCGCACCATCTCGAGCACGAGCACGCGGTCGAGGACCTTGGATGGGGCGGGGTTGGTTGGCTGATCGGTCACGATGGCTCCCTGAATGGAGAAAAACGAAGGTCGGGCACGCAAGCACTATGTTCAGCCGCTGTGCAGGGTCGGAACGGCAGGACCGGATCGACGTAGCACGTTGATTGTGCAATCGTATGCTTGAACATCACTTTGTTGCCGCACAGATTGCACGGCACAGGTGACGCAGGTGTTACCTGAGGCACTAGACGCGAGGGCACGGGTTTGTCGAGACGCAGAGTTGCAGTTGCGGGCGTGATTGCGCTTCTTTTCGGCGCGCCTCCGGCACTCGCGCAGGAACAGGCCGCCTCTACGGCTCCGGTGCAAGGTCCGGTCGTGCCCAATGGATCGGTCGCGCAGGACGATGCGTCGACCTCGCAACGCCTGCTGACCGGCGCTCAGGCTGAACGTTGCCGCCCGATGCAGCGCTCCGACGGCACCATTGTGGTCTGCGGCGGCAAGGAGGCGAGCGAGAAGGAACGCCTGCCTTTGCGCGACGAAACCGATGGCGCGAAATCGACCAATGACGGCCTGCCGCGCGCGCCCAACGTCTCCGGTCTGCGCGATTGCAGCCGCGGCTGCATCGGCCTCGGCGGAGTGCCGCCGCCGATCTACTACTTCGACATCAAGGCCTTACCGCCACCGCCGCCCGGCTCGGATGCGGATCGAATCGCCAAGGGTGAAATCCCGGCCCCTTAGTCACCGAGGATATGCATCACCAGCGGTGGCTCGGCCAATGACGCCGACCCTTCGAGCAAGCGCAGCGCCTCGGCAATCGCACTCTCGGGCCCCTCGTGCGTGACCATCGCGACCATCACTTGCGCGTCGTCGCTGTTGCCCTTCTGGATCAGGCTCTCGATCGAAACGCCGGCGTCGCGCATTGCGGCGGTGATCTCGGCGAGCACGCCCGGGCGGTCTGCCACGTTGAAGCGAATGTAGGCCTTGCCGCGGCGATGCCCGACGTCGGCAGGCGCGGCCTGATCCAGTTCGGCCATGGGGATCGAGAACGGCGCGCCGATGTCGCCGCGCGCAATGTCGATCAGGTCGGCCACCACCGCGCTCGCGGTCGGCCCGTCGCCCGCGCCTGCGCCCTGGAATAGCAGGCGTCCTACGAAGTTTCCTTCGGCCACAACCGCATTGGTCGCGCCGTCTACATGCGCCAGCGGGTGATCGCGGTGAACGAGATGGGGATGAACTCGCTGGAACAGGCGGCGGTTGCCGTCTGAATCGTATTCGGTCTGCGCCATGCCGATCAGGCGGATATAGTAGCCCAGCGCATCGGCCTGCGCGATGTCTGCCGCGGCCACGCGGCGGATGCCGGTCGCCGCAACCGGCTTGAAATCGACCGCCGTACCGAACGCGATCGACGAGAGAATCGCGAGCTTGTGCGCCGCGTCGATGCCATCGATGTCGAAGCTCGGATCGCTCTCGGCATAGCCCTTGGCCTGCGCCTCGGCGAGCACGTCGGCAAAGTCGCGCCCGGTGTCTTCCATTGTCGAGAGGATGTAATTGCAGGTGCCGTTGAGGATGCCATAGACCCGCGCGATCTCGTTGGCAGCCGCGCCTTCCTTCAGGCCCTTGATCACCGGGATGCCGCCCGCGACCGCTGCCTCGAACTTGAGCGCAACCTTGGCCGCTTCCGCCTTGGTTGCCAGCTCGATGCCGTGGTGCGCGATCATCGCCTTGTTGGCGGTGACGAGCGCCTTGCCTGCCTCGAACGTCGTGCGCGCCAAGGCGAGTGCGGGGCCATCCGCCCCGCCGACGAGCTCGACCACCACATCGACATCGGGCCGCTCGCCGAGGATGACCATGTCGTCCTCCCAGGCATAGCCCGACACGTCGAACCCGCGATCCTTGCCGCGATTGCGCGCGCTGACCGTGGTGATCACGATCGGACGCCCTGCGCGCCGCTCGATCAGCTTGGCATTGGCCTCGATCAGCCGGATGACGCCGCCGCCGACCGTGCCGAGCCCGGCAAGCGCGATGCGCAAAGGTTCGCTCATATCTGTCCCGTCCGCTGCAATTTCCCGGCCCGCGCCTTAGGGAAGACGGGGGCGCGGGGCAACCAAGCGAATCAGGGCAGGGCTCAGCGCCTCACCACGGGCCGCGTCCGTGTGCACGGTCCCAGCTCAGCGAGTACGAACCGATAGTCCTCCTCAGCCTCCTGCCCATGCGCCTCGCCCGAAAGGCGTGCGCTTGCCGGAATGTCCTGCGGCAGGAAGCATGCCAGTCGGTACCATGTCAGAGTGTCGCGCGCAGGCGGCCGTGCCGATTGGTCGACGATCTCCGACAGGCTGACCCCCCAGGTGCGCGCCATGCCCGGTCGGCGCACCACCGAGAGCGAGACCGGCGCGCTGTTCTCGGTCTGCAGGAACACTTGCGTCTCGCCCTCGCCAGCCAGGTTGCCCGGTACGAACAGCACCTCGCGCACCGCCTTGATTCGCGGTGGTGCCTCTGGAGACAGCAGGTCGGTCAGGATCGTCCGCGTCCGCGCCTCGACGCCTGTAGACCACGCGATCTGCGCACCGCCGTCGACCAGCGCCAGCTCGCCTGCGCGTCCTGCGACGGTGCGGGCGAACAGCATGACTTGCGCCTTGTTAAGCTTTGGCGGCTTGCCCTTCGCATCGAGCGGCACATCGGCGAGGTAGCGCACCGTCTCGCCCATCGCTGGACCCGACAGGACCGCGACCGTCCGCGCTTCGATGAGCATCCGCGCCATGCCGACGGGAAGGTTGGGGGCCTGCTCGGGCTTCAGCCGGCTCGCCTTCTTCACTTGCGCGCGCAGGACCACGTCGGCCGCTTCGGCAAGGCCCGCCAGATCGGCATAAGTCAGATTGTCGGACGCGCCAGTCACGTCGGCAGCGGGGGCGCGAATCGGAGCTTGTTGCGCGAATGCGGGGGCAACTCCGACGTTTGCGGTCGCCCCTGCAAGGGCCAGAGCCGGAAGCGCAAATCTTGTAATATGATATAACATATGTGTCTCCGGAGCGCATGTAACTGCGCCCTACCCTTAGTTCTATGCCGGTTTCAGCCAGTGCAACCGTGAATCGACGGTTAACGGATAAAGCATTTGCGCGGTTTGGGCTTCGCCGTTAAGAATGCCAGCCGTTCGGGCAATTCAAAAACAAGCAGCCCGACGCTTGTCGCTTTCGACCCACCGGATCGGGGGCGGCAGACCGGGTTGCCGGCAGGGTGGATTGTAGTTTGCTGGATTGGCCTGCGGGCAGGACGGTGATCCTGTGCGTCGGCCCCACCTTGGGTCAGGGCCGTATTTCGCGTGCTCCGTGTCCAGGTGGGCGATCAGGAGTATTGGAGCTGAATGGCATACGCTGACCAACAGATGAGCGGTAACAAGATCACCGCGCTCATCATCGTTGCGATCCTTCATGTCGTCGTCGGCTATGCGCTGGTCACAGGACTGGCGTATGAGGCGATCAAGAAGGTGAAAGAGGTAACCTCGGCGGTCAACATCGAGGAAGAGAAGCCGCCGGAAGAACCGCCGCCTCCTCCTCCGAAACAAGACACGCCCCCACCGCCGATCGTCGCGCCTCCGCCGCCGATCAGCTTTAACGCGCCTGCGCCGCAAGTGCAGACGGTGAACGTAGCTCCTCCGGTGGCACTGCCGCCGGCGCCCGTTGCGCTGCCTCCCGCACCCGCTGCGCCGCCACCCCCCCGGTTTTCGCCGAAGGGTGCGGCTCCCAAGGGTAACCCTGGTAGCTGGGCGACGACGAACGACTATCCCTCACGTGCGCTTCGCGAAGAGCGTGAAGGCACAACAGGTTTTCGTGTCTCGATCGGGACCGACGGAAAGGTCACGGATTGCCAGATCACTCGATCTTCAGGCAGCCCGGATCTTGACGAGGCGACATGTGCCAACGTCCGGCGTCGTGCGCGTTTCACGCCTGCGACCGATGGCGAGGGACAGCCGACCACGGGATCATATTCGAACTCGGTTCGCTGGGTCATTCCTAAGGATTGATCCGGTCGAACAGACACGAAAGCTCGTGGCCCCACGGCTTTCACGCACTTTGATTTGAATTGAAGAGGAAGACTCGCATGTTCATCTACAACCTTGCCGCCGGGGCCGCCAACGCCGCGCCGCAGAACAAGTTCGGTTTCGCCGAAGCCCTTCAGCAGGGCGGTTTCATCGCCTATGCCACGGTCATCATCCTTGGCATCATGTCGTTCGGTTCGTTCTTCATCCTGTTCACCAAGTTCTTCGAACAGAACAAGATCCTGGGTCAGTACAAGGCTGTTCGCGGCCAGTTCTGGCGCGCCGGTACGATCCGCGAAGGCGCAGCCAAGCTCGACAAGAACTCGGCCTGGCGCCAGCTCGTCGACGACGGCGTTGCCGCTGAAGATCAGCACTCGAAGATGACCGACGCCATGGAAGCGCACGACTGGCTGCACGGCTCGCTCGCTCGCTCGGAAGCGTCGATCAACTCGCGTCTGGCCGGTGGCCTGCCGTTCCTGGCAACCGTTGGTGCAACCTCGCCGTTCATCGGTCTGTTCGGTACCGTGGTCGGCATCTACCGCGCTCTGATCAACATCGGTCTTGCCGGTTCGGCTTCGATCGACAAGGTCGCAGGCCCGGTCGGTGAAGCACTGATCATGACCGCGCTCGGTCTGCTCGTCGCCGTTCCGGCCGTGCTTGCCTACAACTGGCTGCAGGCTCGCAACAAGAAGATCGCCGAACTGCTCTCGGGCTTCTCGACCGATCTTCTGGCGAACATCAACTCGAAGGGTGCGGTCAAGCCGGCGATTGCCGCTGCTCCCGCCACCCCGGCCGCTCCGGTCAAGAAGTAAGAAAACCGGGTCGGCGGTTCGCCGTCGACCCCTTTCCGGAAACGCGGGTCTTGGTCGGAGCACTGTCTCCGGCAACTCCGGCCCTCCCGCGGTTGATAACGGATAGGATGTAACCCATGGCAATGTCTGTAGGCGGCGGCGGTCAAGAACGCCCGATGTCCGACATCAATACCACGCCGCTCGTGGACGTGATGCTGGTGCTGCTGATCATCTTCCTCATCGCGGTGCCAGTCGCGATCCAGACTGTCGAGAAGCTCAAGGTGCCCGTCCTTCCCAGCGAGGAATCGCAGGACAAGGTCGAAAACCTGATGCTTTCGGTGGTCGCGACAGACGCTGCAGGCCGCAGCCCGAGGGAGCCTGGATATGAGGGCTCATCGCGCACCGGCCAGTGCCGCGTCTATTTCAACAATCAGACCCCGGTCGACAACACGGAACTCTACCAGCAGGCTTTCAATCGCCTCGATGCGATCGTGAAGCGTGAAGGTGGTGCCGCCAACATGGATCCGGAAAAGATCCCCGAAGTGCAGATCCGCGGCGACGTCAATGTCCCATGGAAGTGCATCGCGGGTGCCATCTATAACGTCCAGTCGGCGGGTTATCCCAAGGTCGGCTTCATCTCGACCCCGGTTGACCCCAACGGTTAAGGCTTGCCCGGGCGGTTCGTCCGCCCGGTCAGCTGCTTCCGGGTCCAAGAGAGAACAGGAGTACCACCAATGGCAATGAGCGCCGGTTCAGATGATGGCCAGCCGATGATGGAAATGAACACGACGCCGTTGATCGACGTCATGCTCGTGCTCCTCATCATGTTCATCATCACCATCCCTGTGGCGACGCACGCGGTCAGCATCGACTTGCCGCAGCCACAGGCAACGCCGCCGTCGGCCGTCATCGATCCGATCAAGAACAAGCTGATCCTGACGGCTACCAACCAGATCCTCTGGAATGGCACGCCGATCAACACGGGCCAGCTGGTCACGCTGATCAACGGGACCAAGGCGATCAATCCCGAGCCGGAACTCCAGTTCCAGCCCGAGGAATACGCCAGCTACGAGATCGCGAACCAGATGATGAAGATCATCTCGGATTCAAAGGTCACCAAGTTCGGCTTCGTCGGCAACGAAAACTTCGCGACGTTCCAGAAGGCCCAGTAAGGCCCTTCAGAATTAGCGAAAGCGGATTAGGGAGCGGAGCAGTCCGCTCCCTTTTTCGTGCGAGGAAGGCAGGGTTCGCGCAGAGGAGCAGAGAAAACGAAGGCCGCTGAGATGGTGCACTCGCGGCGATGCCGCGCTCCCGATCCACGTTGCGTTTGGCGTGGGCGGTAATGCTTCGATGGCCTTGCGGCGTTTCGCAGCCCCTCCGCGCCCTCTGCCTCCTCTGCGCCTCTGCGCGAAACAAAGTTCCTCACCCCACGCGCATCGCCGCAGCCGATAAACTCTCCGCCTCCAGCAGCAACTCGTCATCAACCGCGCCATCGGGCAGACGCTCGCGCCCGATCATCACCAGAACCGGCACCGCCAGCGGCGTCACCCGGTCCAGCTTCACGTGCACCAGTTGGCTCGCAGACCGGTCGAGCAGATCGCCCAACCGCCCGACATCGGTCATCCGCGCGCGCGCGTCGGCCCACGCCGCCTCGATCAGAAGGTGATCGGGCTCGTACTTGCGCAGCACATCGTAGATCAGGTCGGTCGAAAACGTCACCTGCTTGCCGGTCTTGCGCTTGCCCGGATGTTGCCGCTCGACCAGCCCCGAAATCACCGCGACCTCGCGAAATGCCCGCCGCAGCAGGTGCGATTCGAGAACCCAATCGACGAATTCATGCGCCAGGATGTCGGGCGAGAGCAGCGGCGCAGGGTCGTCCACCGGCTTCATCCCCCAAACCGCCAGTGAATAGTCATTCGCCACGAAGCCGAGCGGTTGCATCCCGCGCTCGTTCATCCGCCGCGTAATCAGCATCCCCAGCGACTGGTTCGCGTTCCAACCCTCAAAGGTGTAGTAGACCGTGTAATGCCGCCCGGCATGCGGGAAGCTCTCGGCCAGCAGATCGCCCGGACCGGGCAAGCGGCTGCGCCAGTCCTGCACCTCCAGCCATTCGCGCACGTCGTCGGGGAAGCGCGCCCAACCCGCGCGATCGACCAGCAATCCGCGCACCCGCTCAGCCAGATGCGTCGTCAGCGGCATCCGCGCACCGCCATAGCTCGGGATCTGCCCCGGCGTCTTGGCCGCGCGCACCACCAGCTCCATGTCGCGCACGCCCTCCACTTCGAGGTCCATGCCCGCAAAGCGAATGGTGTCACCGGGTGACAGCGTCGCGCCGAAGCTTTCCTCGACCTTGCCCAACGAACGCCCATTGCGGAATCGCACCTCGAGCATCTCGGCGTCGATGATGATCCCTGCGTTGAGCCGGTGCCGCGCCGCCTGCTCGGGATGCGCCAGTCGCCACGTCCCCTGGCGGTCGCGCACGATCCGTTTGAACCGATCATAGGCCCGCAGCGAATAGCCCCCGGTCGCCACGAATTCGAGCACGCGCTTCCACTGGACTTCGTCGATCCACCGATAGGGCTGCGCAGAGCGCACCTCGGCCAGCAGCGCTGTCTCTTCGAACGGCCCCGCGCAGGCGCAGGCCATCACATGCTGCGCCAGCACGTCGAGCCCGCCCGGCCGGAAGTCCTCGCCATCGCGCTGCCCCTGCTCGACGGCCTCCTGTGCTGCAAACGCCTCAAGAAACTCGAAGCGGTTGCCCGGCACCAGCAGCGCGCGGCTCGCGCAGTCCAAACGGTGATTCGCGCGTCCGATGCGCTGCAGCAGGCGTGACGATCCCTTGGGCGCGCCCATCTGCACGACCAGATCGATATCGCCCCAGTCCACCCCCAAATCGAGGCTCGCGGTGCAGATCAGCGCGCGCAATTCGCCCCGCGCCATCGCCCCTTCGACCTTTCGCCGTGCTTCCTTCGACAGCGAGCCGTGATGGATGCCGATCGGCAGCTTGTCCTCATTGATGTCCCACATCAGCTGGAAGATGTATTCGGCCAGGAACCGCGTGTTGGTGAACACCAGCGTCGTCTTGTTGCGGCGGATCTCATCGTACAATTGCGGCACAGCCCATGCGGCGGCATGGCCGCCCCACGGCACGCGCTGGTCCTCCGGGTTGAGGATGGTCACCTCGGGCTCCGCTCCCGGCTCTCCCACGACCAGTCGCACCGCGTCTGCAGCACCGTCCGGCGCCAGCCACGCGCGGAATTCATCAGGGTCAGCTACCGTCGCCGACAGCGCAATCCGCCGCAGCCCCGGCGAAAGCGCCTGCATGCGGGCCAAGGACAGAGCCAATAGATCGCCGCGCTTGCCCGTCGCAAAGGCATGGACCTCGTCGATGATCACGCGCTTCAGCCCGGCAAACATCGTCGCCGCCTCGGGGTAACTCAGCAGCAAGGACAGCGATTCGGGCGTGGTCAGCAGCACATGCGGCGGCTTGGCGCGCTGCCGCGCCTTGCGGTCCGACGGCGTATCCCCGCTGCGCGTCTCGACCCGCACCTTCAACCCGATCTCGTTGATCGGCGTCAGCAGATTGCGCTGCACATCATGCGCCAGCGCCTTCAGCGGTGAAACGTATAGCGTGTGAAGTCCATCCCCCGGCGGATTGTCGCCCGCGAACTCCGCCAGCGTCGGCAGGAACCCGGCCAGCGTCTTGCCCGCCCCGGTGTCGGCCACGAGCAAGGCATGCTCACCCGCACCCGCCGCCTCGAGCATCTCCAGCTGATGCCGCCGCACGCGCCAGCCGCGCACGTCGAACCAGTTGATTATGCAAGCGGGAAGCGTCATCGCACTCGAGATAGGGATTGTCTCACAGGACCGAAAGGAGCGCCTGCCGCTGCGCCTCCGGCTGCGTCAGCGCCACGTCGAGCATTGCGATGGTCACCGCGCACTGATCGGCGTCCGAGCCCGCATTGTTCAGCGCCTGCCGCACCCGCGCCTCGCCGATGCCGGTCCTGTCCATTACCCTGCCGATCACCGCACCCGAAACGCTCGTGCGGTTCGCCGGCAGCCGCGCCGGCGGCCCGAGTTGGCGCGCCTCCAGCATGCGTCTGGCGAGCAGGCTCTCGCGCGACAGGAGCGATGGGGCCAAGGCCACTTCGGCTCCCAGACGGCGCGTGCGCACAAATGTCATGCATTGCGCTGCGCCCGCCTTGCGTGCGGCGCGCAGGATGTCGACGCGGATGCGCTGGACGTCCTCCAGCAACGGTCCCTTGATCACCAGCGCGGTCATATACATGCGTTCGCGCACCAGATCGCGGACTTTGGCGATGTAAGCGCCGTCAGTGTCCTGCTGCGATCGCGCGATCGTGCGATTCGCCGAGAACAGCGCTGCCAGATCGGGCTGGCGCGATTGGATCTGGGCGAAGGTGACGCCGGAACCGAAGATCGACCCGACTGCGCGCTCGATCACCGCCCGATCGGCGTCCTGCTGCTGCGTCGTGACAGGTGGTCGATCGATGAGCGGCTGCCTTTTGGGCTCGCCGTCTGACAGGGCAAAGCGCACGATCTGCACCAGCAGGATTATGGCAATGAGCGCCAGTCGCCCGCCGCTCAGCCAGCCATAGTTATCGCTCGACGTGCCCCCGCGCTCCCACAGCGCCACGCGCCAGTGATCGAAATGATGCTCCAGCTCGGGAAAGTTCTTGCGTACGCCTTCGAGCAGCTGCTCGACATCGCGACGCTTGACGAACCAGCCGCGACGGCTGCCCTGCTGCGCGGGCGTGGTCAGCTCGACCCACGCCTTGTGCAGCGGGTGTGCCGGCTCGGCGACCTTTTCGAGGAACCGCAAGCCCCGCAACCGCATGTTGAGAAACGCGATAGCTGGCCGCTCGTTGACCCGGCCCCGTTCGCTCTCCCAGCCGAACACGGCGGCGGCAGGCTCGAGCAACGGTGACGAGCGAGGCCATGCCCGCATCAGCATCCCTGCCAGCCAGTTGTCAACTTCATCGAACGCGGACACGCTGACCGTCTGCGCATTGTGCAGGATCGCCTTCAGATGGCCGCGCGCCATTGCTTCCTCCCAGCCCTCCAGCGGCGGGTATTCGTCGGCGTCGTGATCGGGCAGCAACAGCCGATGCAACGCCTGCTCGTGCGCCCAGGCCGGCATCACCGCATCGGGGTCCTGCTCGAGTCCCAGCAGCACCGGACGCGCAAACGGATCGCGCTGCACTTCGATTGCCTGCACCGCCGGAGCCTGCGCCGCGCCAACGCCCCGCGTCACATCGAGCGCGCCCGCGGTTCTGTCACCCAGCCGGGTGGTCAGCGTCGGATCGCTCTCCCCCGTCGCCGCAGGGGCAGCATAAAGCCAGCTTGAGCTTTCGGCGGGAGCCGGAACCTCCGGCGTTTCGACCACAGCATCGACCCCGTCCAGCGGCTCGAGGCCCCCCTCATCAACCGCCACCTTCATCCGCGCCCAGCGCAGCGCCGCATCGCGCGCCTCGCGCAGTCGCGCATAGCCGTCGACATCGCGATCGATGTCCATCGCCTTGAGCCTTTCGGCATAGGCGCGGCGGATTGCGCCGACGTCGCCGGTCTTGGCAATGCCAAGTACTCTCCAGGCCTGTGTCGGGGTCATCGCGGCCCGCTCATAGCGGCGAATTGGCTTCGAGCGTGTCGAGCAGCGCCGTCAGGTCTTGCGCCGCATCGGTGATCCGGCGCGGATCCTGGCTGTCGAGCGCCGCCGTGAATGCCAGCGTGCGGTCACCGATGATCGCGCGCGCATCACCCAGAAATTCCTCAAAGCAGCGCTCCGCTCGAGCCAGCAGCGCTTCGTTGACCGCATCCTCGCGTGGGTGGCGCTTCAGCGCGGACAGCGCCTTGCGCCGCTCCTCCAGATCGGCGGGCGACTTGCGATCCTCCTCGTCAATGATCATCAGGTTATGCTTGGCTCCAGTAGCCGGAACCTCGACATCGACCTCGAGCAACCCAGAACTGTCATAGGAAAAGCGCACCTCGATCGCCACTTCGCCTTCGGGACGTGGCGGCACCGGCACCTTGAGCGTGCCCAGCCGGACGTTGCCCGAAACCTCGCGCGCCTCGCCTTGGAAGATGCCGACCTCGATGTGCTTCTGGTTGTTGCTCATCGTGCTGTAGATGCCCATCCGGCTGACCGGCACTGGCGTATTGCGATCGATGATCGGCGAGAAAAGCCCTTGCTGGAGCATGCCGCGTGCCGTGCGTTCGGCGGTCTCGATGCCGAGCGTGAACGGGCAGACGTCGGTGATGCGGATTTCCTCCAGCCCGCCGTCGCGCGCGATCAGACCGCTCTGGATCGCCGCGCCCAGCGCCACCGCATGATCGGGATG
This sequence comes from Novosphingobium hassiacum, assembly GCF_014196055.1. Lineage (GTDB taxonomy): Bacteria > Pseudomonadota > Alphaproteobacteria > Sphingomonadales > Sphingomonadaceae > Novosphingobium > Novosphingobium hassiacum. Next base: position 66,976 of record NZ_JACICY010000002.1, on the reverse strand, counting down.
GACCGAGGAATTGGGAAAGCGTCCGAACAGTCGCGTGATCGCCTTGCGCACCACCGGCATCCGCGTTGCACCGCCGACCAGCACGACTTCGCTCAGCGATGCGGCGTCGATCTGGCTGTCGCGCAAGGCGCGCACCACCGGATCGCGCAAGCGGCGGATCAACCCCTCGGTCTGCGCCTCGAATTCACCCGCCGTCACGCGCGTCGTCAGCCTTTCGCCATCAACGGTTACTCCGAACTCGGCCTCCGGTGCTTCGCTCAGGACGCGCTTGGTGCGCTCGGCCGCCTGCAGCAGCAGCGCTTGCGCCAGCGCCCCGTCGATATTCGCAAGCCGCGATTCGGGATCGAGCCGCCCGCGCAGAGCGGTCGTCAGCGCCGCGTTGAAATCGTCGCCACCCAGCCGATTGTCTCCCGCCGAGGCCCGCACTTCGACAATCCCCTCGAACATCTCGACGATCGAGACGTCGAACGTCCCGCCGCCCAGATCGAACACCAGAAACGGTTCGCGTTCGGCCTTGTCCTGCAATCCGAATGCCAGAGCCGCGGCCGTGGGCTCGTTGATCAGGCGGCGCACGGTCAGGCCTGCCAGTTCGCCTGCCCGCCGCGTTGCCTTGCGCTGCCGATCGTTGAAATAGGCAGGCACGGTGATCACCGCCTCGGTCGGGCGCTCGCCGGTAAAGGCGGCCACGTCATCGCGCAGTGCCATCAGCACCAGTGCCGACAACTCCTCGGCCGACAAGTCCTTTCGGCCCATGCGCACTTTGCGGTCGGTGCCCATGAACCGCTTGAAGCTGGTCGCGGTCGCGCCATCTTTCGCCGCCATCCGATCGAGCGCGGCCGCGCCCACCAGCGTCGTACCGTCTGCCCGGACCGATACTGCCGAAGGCGTCAGCAACGCACCCAGGGCATTGGGCACCAGCGTCGCCTTTCCATCCTTCCACAGGGCCACCGCCGAGTTGGTGGTCCCCAGATCGATCCCAATGAGCATTATGGCGTCCTGTTCTTCGCAAGCGGTGATGCGACAGGGCAAACGGCCTTGGCAAGCGCAAAGCGATGCCATGCGGCTGAGCACTCGCGATGAATCGCCTGCTCCTTGCGACCAGCGCTGGGGGTGAAGCAGCGCGCGGACCGTTCTGCCAATAGTACCATTTGCCAAACAGTTATCCAGCAAGGAGAGATGCAATGAACGACCGCTCCGATTGGACGTCGCGAGACCGCAACCGCGATGACGAACGTCTCAGCCGGGATTCCTCCGAGCGCGGCTCGGGCCACGATTATCCCGGTGAATTCGCCCGCGATAACTGGGACCGGACCGGATCGGTCGGGTCAGCCCGCCCACGCGACGATTCCTGGCCATCGCGCGGACAGAGCCAGAGCGGCGATCGCCGGACGCATGATTGGGAAGTCGGCGACCGCCACTACACCGGTCAGAGCCCGAGCGGCCCGGGCTATGGTGGTCAGAACTATGGCGGTCAGGCTTACGGCAGCCAAGGCTACTACGGGAATCAGGGTTCAGCCCGGTCGCGCAACCTTGATCGTGGCTATGGCCCGACCGGCGCAGACTTGTTCACGTCCGAAGACTATGGCGGCGGAGCCCGCGCCTGGTCGGGCACTGGGGCCAGTGGGGGCGCCGCAGGAACGGTTTCCTCGTACGGTGCCTATACCGGGGCCGGAAGCTATGGGCGCGACGATGGGCGTGGCTTTGCTGATCGTGCGGTCGATGAGGTTCGCAGCTGGTTCGGTGACAAGGACGCCGAGCGCCGCCGGGAAGAGGACCATCGCGGTCGCGGCCCGAGCGACTACACCCGCTCGGACGAACGCATCCGCGAAGACGCCAACGATCGCCTGACTGAAGATCCGCGCCTTGATGCGCGACAGATTTCGGTGACCGTCACCGAAGGCGAAGTGACCCTTGCCGGCACGGTAGAGGATCGCTCGGCCAAGCGCCGCGCCGAAGACTGTGTCGATGCAATCTCGGGCGTGAAGCACGTGCAGAACAACTTGCGCGTCAAGCCGGGAAGCTCGCTCGAAGGACAGGGCGGCACGCTCGGCTGGGGCGGCGGCGATAAGTCCGTGACGCCTGACGCCTGAGTGCCCGATTGCTGAGGAATGGTTAAGCGGGGGGCGTCCGCCCGGATGCCCCCCGATCAATGGCCCAAGATGGACCCACGATTTATGCCAGACTCGGCAAGCTGTCCGTCAGCCTCGGACAGCAACCGCGCTAGACCTTCTGCTGTCCGGCTTTCCGCACGCAGCACCAGTACGTCCTGCGTGTTCGACGCCCGCAGCAACCACCATCCGTCTGGCGCATCTACGCGAACCCCGTCGATCTCGTTCATCTGCGCGCCCGCAGCGTGAAGTCGGTCGCGCACTTCATCGACTATTTCGAATTTGCGCGCGTCGTCGATTGCGAAGCGCAGTTCGGGGGTGTTGAACATCACCGGCATGGCCTCGCGCATCGCAGTTACGGATTTGCCGAGCCTCACGGTCGCCGCCATCAAACGGACCGCGGCGTAGAGCGCATCGTCGAAACCGTAGTATCTGTCGGCAAAGAACACGTGGCCGCTCATCTCGCCGCCCAGAACGGCACCAATTTCCTTCATTCTGGACTTGATCAGCGAGTGGCCGGTCTTCCACATCTGCGGCCGCCCGCCAAGTTCCGCGATCCGCTCGAACAGCGCCCCGCTGGCCTTCACATCCGCAATAATCGTCGCTTCTGGCGATGTCTTGAGCACGTCCTCCGCGAAGATCGCCAGCAGCTGGTCACCCCAGATCGTCCGGCCCACTCCGTCGATAGCTCCGATTCGGTCGCCATCGCCGTCGAAGGCAAGTCCGAAGTCGAGCCTTCCCCGCGCGACAGCAAGCCCGAGATCAGCGAGATTTGCTTCCACAGTCGGATCAGGATGATGGTTGGGAAAATGGCCGTCCACGCTCGTAAACAGAAGGACATGGCGCCCCGGAAGTCGGGCGGTCAACGCCTCGATAACGGGGCCGGCCGCGCCGTTGCCGGCGTCCCAGGCGATGCTCAGGCCCTCCAGCAGGGTCTGGTCGACGCCCTCCAGCCCCTCGATCAGCCGGTCGACGTAAGCGTCCATGATATCGATAGTCGTGGTCTGGCCGGTACCGGACAGCCAGTCGCCTTCATCGGCGATCCGCCCGAGATCGACTATGTCGGCCCCGTAGAAAGCAGCCCCTTCAAGTACCGCCTTGAAGCCGTTGTGATTGGCGGGATTGTGGCTGCCGGTTACCTGAATGCCGCCCTGAACATCTGGAATTGAAGCCGCCGCGTAATACAGCATCGGCGTCGCGCTCAGCCCGATGCGCACCACATCGATGCCGCTGGCGTTCAGTCCTTCGACCAGAGCATGCTCCAGCAGGGGGGAACTAAGCCGCCCGTCGTAGCCTACCACAACGCGCCTGCCGCCAGCCCGCGTCACCCGTGTCCCGAAGCTGCGCCCGATCGCGCGCGCGTCATCGGGTCCCAGCGTCTCGCCGAACACCCCGCGGATGTCGTATTCGCGCAGGATCGAGGGATGGAAGCTGTGGCGCATGTCCCGTCTCCCCTCTGTCCCCAGGTTACCGGTCGAGACGGCCGCCCAGCCGCGCGAGCAACAGGTCGCGCGCCGCGTTCGCCTCGTGCACCGCCTCGTTCGATCCACCCCGGTCGGGATGGACTTGCCCGATCAGTTTGCGATGCGCCTCGATCACCTCGTCATGGCCCGCCGAAACCGACACACCCAACAGGTTGCGCGCCTTCGTCTCGCTCGCCCGGCGCGGATCGGCCGCCAGCAATTCCCACGGCCAGCGACCCGCCAGCATCTTGCACGCGATGCTGACGAGGGCCACAAGCGCGAGGAGCTTGATCATCAGGCAGCGCTCTCGAGCGCTGCGGGCGCGGGCTTGGCCGGGACCGGCAGGTTCAGCCCCGACACCAGCGTGCGCAACTCCTGCCGCGCGACCAGATGGCTCGTGCCCAGTTCACCCAGTTGCCCTTTGTCGAGCAGCGTCAGCCCGCTCGGAAACAGTTCGCGATAGATCACACGCTCCGACAGCCCGCTGGCCACGCGGAAGCCGACGCGTTTGGACAGCTCGGTCAGGGCCTGGTCGATACGCTTCTGGTTGCGCGCCTCGGTATAGCCGGTGCGGTTGCGCACCACGACCCAGTCCATCTCGCGGCGCGCATCCTTGATCGTCGCCATCGCCCGCTTCTTGCGCGCTTCCCAGATCAGCTCGGCATAGAATGACAGGCGGCGCACCTTGAACGTCTCGGCGTCCACCTGACCGATCAGGTCGAAATCGACGAAGCTGTCGTTGAGCGGCGTCACCAGCGTATCGGCGCGCGTCGCGACATGCCGCGCAAGCGGATCGTCGCGCCCCGGCGTGTCGAACACCAGAAAATCATGCTCCTGTCCCAACTTCTCGGTCAGCGCGTCGAGCTCGCCCGCGTCATCGCCGCCAAACACCTCGAACGTCGCGGTCGGCAGCGCAATGCTGCGTCGCCGCATCGTTTCCGCGCGGTTTTCCAGATAGCGGTGCATCGTGCGCTGGCGGGAATCGAGGTCGATCGCGGCCACCCGCGCACCCTGATAGGCCAGTGCCACAGCGACGTGCACCGCTGTCGTCGACTTGCCGGTGCCGCCCTTTTCGTTGGCGAAGACGATGCGATGTGGGCCGTTCGACAAGGGCGATACTCTCTGCTGTGGCTGTCCGGTCGGGCTTGCGACAGGGCCTCGCGCCCCGTATCGCCGTTGCCTTCGGACTTAGTGGAGTGGCCGCCAACGTGCAAACCATCAATCGACTCGATGACCTGCGCAAAGCGGTCGATGCGCTTAAAATCGGGGGAAAAACAGTTGCCCTGGTGCCAACCATGGGCGCGCTCCACGAGGGCCACTTGGCGCTGGTCCGCGAGGCGCGCGCCCGCGCCGACCACGTCATCGCCTCGATTTTCGTCAACCCGCGCCAGTTCGGCCCCAACGAGGATCTCGACGCCTATCCCCGCCGCCTCGCCACCGATGCCGCGCTGCTCGAAGCCGAAGGCGTGGCCCTGCTCTGGGCGCCCACCGTCGATCAGATGTACCCGCAAGGCTACGCCACCAACATCTCGGTCAGCGGCGTCAGCGAGGTTGCCTGCGGTGCCGCTCGCCCCGGCCACTTCGACGGCGTTGCCACGGTCGTGTGCAAGCTGTTCAACCAGGTCCGCCCCGACATCGCGCTGTTCGGCGAGAAGGACTGGCAGCAGCTCGCGATCATCCGCCGCATGGCGCGCGACCTCGACCTCACCCAGCCTCACGCCAACGCGATCATCGGCATTCCCACCGTTCGCGAACCCAGCGGCCTCGCCATGAGCAGCCGCAACCAGTACCTGACCGATGCCGAACGCGACAGCGCGGCTGGCCTGTCCGCAGCCATGCTCCACGCCATCGCCGCGATCAACGCGGGCGCCGACATCGGCGACACGCTCGCGCGCCTCAACGCACAGATCCTCGCTGCAGGATTCGTGTCAGTCGATTACGCCGACGTGCGCGAAGCTGACACGCTCGAAACGATCACCACCTTCTCCGGCCAACCCGCACGCTTGCTCGTTGCCGCGCGCATCGGCAACGCGCGGCTGATAGACAACATGCCCGTCTGATAAATCAGTGCACCGGCGGGTCGATCGCCGGGACAGCCGCCACCGGTGCGACAGGCTCGCCCTCGGTGCGTGGGGGCAGCGCATTCTCGGGGACATCGTCGATCTGCATGTCGCGCGTCGACACGCTCTCCAGATTGCGCACGCGCACGTTGATCTCGCCATCGACCAGCGTCAGTTCGTTGAAGCTCGGCGGCGTCGAACGCACCCGCTGTGACAGCGTGCCAGCGCCGATCATCCGCACCGGACCGTTGGGCGTGGGATGGATGAGATCGAACGGGTCATGCACATGGCCAGAAAGGACCGCCTGCACGTTGCGCGCGGCAAGCTCGGCCAGCGCACGCTCACCGCCCCGGGTCAGCGCCTTGCCGCGCGTACCTGCCTCGACCAGCGGATGATGACAGGCAACCACCGCGCGAACGCCTGCGGGGAGTGCGTCGATCGCCGCCAGCGTCTGCCGCAGCGATACAGCCCCGACGACGCCCTTAGACCAGTTCATCCGCCATTGCGCACGCGCCGTGGTCTTGAGTGGGACGATCGCAATGCCGGGCAGGGTAAGTTCGCGTTCCAGCAGCTTCTCGATCGCGCGGAACCGGCGATAGGGATCGATGAAGCGCTCGATCAGGTTGAAGTACGGCAGGTCATGATTGCCCACCTCGACCGTCACCGGCACGTCCAGCGCCATGATCCACTGGCAGGCAGCGGTAAATTCGCGATGGCGCGCTCGCATCGTCAGGTCGCCGGTGATCGAAACCGCATCGGGTTTTTCGCGCGCGATGCATTGCGCCACCCAGTCGAGCGCGCGCCGATCCTCCAGTCCGAAGTGAATGTCGCTGATGTGGAACAGGCGGGTCATGGTGCGGTTCATCTGAGGGCTGTTGATCGCCGCTCGGGCGAGGGCGGTCAATCCCTGCCGGGCGCGGTCGCGATGAAGTCCACGGCAAATTCGTCGCAGACAAGCTGCTCGTCCTCGCCGCCTTCACGCCGCTCGCCATCGATCATCAACGCGATCGGACCGCTGCTGCTGACGGTAACTTTATCGAAATGGCCGAGTTCGTCATGCGGTCCCTGGCGGAAATCGCGTTTCACGAGAATGGCGAAGCCTTGCGCCGCCATGTCCGAAAAGTCTTCGGAATCGTAGCCGTCAGCTTCCATCCTGTCGCCATCGGGCGCCAGGCGGATCGCGCGATAGCCGTCGGGCTTGCCTGCAGCGGGATCGACCAGGCGCACGCCCGGCCCCTCACGCGTTTCGCGCAGGGCATTGCCAAATGTCTCGGCAATCGCGCCGATGTCGAAATCGCGCAGACCCTCACGAACGTCGGCCCACATCGCCCCGGGGCCTGCCAGCACTTCTATCAGCCCGGTGCCTTGCGACGTACGGACGGCATGCCGGCGGATGCGGCGGAAGCTCCCAGACGCCAGACTCCCCGTGATCGCTTCGGCAGGCACGTCACCATGCAGCGCCTTGGCAAGCAGGTTCTGCGTGCCCCCCGGCAGCACGAGGATTGCGCCACCCCAGCCTTCCAGCCGCGTCGCGGCGGCATTGATCGTGCCGTCACCGGTGAACACTGCCAGCGTCTTCACGCCCGCCGCGTCGAGCTCCGCCGGGCTAGGCAGATCCTCGTCGGGGAAACAGATGGTGCGGTCCGCGCCGCAACCGGCGGCACGCAGCGAAGCGGCAAGTTCGTCCACCGCGGCTTCGGTATTGCTACCGCTTGCCGTGTTGGTGACCAGCCAGAGAGGGGAAAGTTCCATTGTTCCGAGAAACCGGCAGACGTGCCAGTTGTTCCGGCCCGAAGACTGCCCTTCAGACCTTGTTGGTAAGGATCAGCCACGCCGAGAAGCTGTTGAGCACCGAGTAGATCACGTAAGCGATTGGCCCGCCGACATTGTTTTCTGCGGCAAACAGCAGCGCGGCCAGCAAAAGCAGGAACTCGATGCCCAACGTCAGGCGTCCGCCACGCGCATTGACGAACCACGGCATGCGGTCGAGCAGCGGGTGACCGCTTTCGCGGACAGCGCGGTGCAAGGTGAAATTGCCGACACCCAGCAGGAACGTGATCAGAATCGCCATCTCGCAACACGATATGGCTTCGCTGACGAATTGTCACACTTGCAGTTCGTAGACCTGCGAATGCGGTTCGTCGGCGACGCTTGGCGCTCGTCGGACGCTACGGAAAGCTGGTCGAGCCCCGCGCGCTTTAACCATCGGGCTACCCTAGGGAAAATGCATGCGGTGGCCAACCAGCCCACCAGACCCACCCCCGGCCCAGCGGCTCGAAGGTCACCGCAGTCAGCCCCCCGGCCGGATCGAATTCCGGCAATATTGCAAGGAATACGCTCATGATCCGCACTTCTGTCATCGCCGCCAGCCTCGTCGGCCTCGCTCTTTCGGCCAGCCAGCCTGCTTTCGCAGAGACCCGCAGCGTCGGCTACGCCGACCTCGACCTTTCGACTGCCAGCGGCAAGGCTCAACTCGATGCGCGGCTCAAGGGTGCTGCCAAGGACGTCTGCGGGATGACCCGTAAGGACGCGTCCTCGGCCGAATTGGAGCTGGCGCGCCAGTGCTTTGCCAAGTCCTATGCTGACGCCCGCCGCGCCAAGGCCGACATCCGCCCAACCGCGTTTGCCGCCAAGTAAGTCGCCTGCCACTTGCCTGACGGATGGAACCAGTCCCCCGTCCGGCCAACCTCGAGGGGTCGCCAGCGAAACCGGCGACCCCTTTTTTTGCGCCTGTTGCTGACGGGACCACATGGCCTGACGGCCTTGCACATCCCCTCCGCGCTCTCTGCTTACTCTGCGCGAAACGCCTTGCTTTTAGCGAACCTCGCGAAGTTTCCCGGCGTTCTCTTCAGCCTCAAGCTCCACACGCTCGCGCCAGATCAGCGCATCGGGCGCAAGATAGCGTCCGTCCTGGGCGCGGATGCCGATCGGCGCGATCGGAAGGCCATCGCGGGCATCGCACAGGATCGGATTCGATGGCACGCCCAGCTGCCATTTTTCGCCCCACTGGCGCAATGCCAGCATCGCGGGCAGCAGATCGAGTCCTTTGGGCGTGAGGCGGTATTCGATCCGGCGGCGGTCGTCTGCGCAATGCTCGCGCTTGAGAATGCCGACCTCGACCAGCCGCGACAGCCGGTTGGACAGGATGTTGCGCGCGATGCCGAGCGCTTCAAGGAAGTCTTCGAAATGGCGAACCCCGTTGAATGCCGCGCGCAGGATCATGAATGACCATCGCTCTCCCATTGCCTCGAGCGCGAGGGGCAGACCGCACAGGGCGATCTCGTTCAAGGGTTCGCAAAGTTTTGCCATGTTGGTGCTGTCATATCCCATCCGAGAAGCAAAATTAAGTTTCTAGTTGCAACCTGCAACCTAATACGATAGGTAGTGATTCGCAACGGAAATCGCATCCTCTCCAAACGCCCCGCAATTTCCGCTCGAACACGAAAACGCCCCGCAAAGGGGGTAACGTCAGGGGAATAATCATGATTGCTACCAACCGGTCCAGCGCCGCTCGCCAACTCTTTCCCGCCATCCTCGCTCTGGTTGGCACCGCCGCCACCTTTACGGCGACCGCGATGCCCGCGCGTGCCGCCAATGGCCCATTCTATTCCGCCACCCTGACCCGTCCCATGGATGGCTCGCAAAAGGTCATTCAAAAGGGTGTACTGTGGAAGTGCGAGGCCGCGCAGTGCAGCGCGCCGCGCGATACCTCGCGCCCTGTCATCGTCTGCGCTCGTCTCGTTCAGAAGGTCGGACCGGTTACGCGCTTTGCCACGCCTGCAGGCGATCTTGCCGAACAGGATCTCGCTCGCTGCAACGAAGCGGCTGCTGACTGAAAGTTCTCCAGCGCGTTTCGGGTCCCACCACCGGCCCCGAAGCGCCAACCTGAAGGGGCCGCGAACGCAGACGCTGTTCGCGGCCTTTTTTTGTCTCTATTGCAGGGCCATGCGCTTCCCCGTTTCGCTTCTCGTCCTGGCTCTGGCCACTCCAGCCGTTCACGCTGCCACGCCGCAGCCGCCCGCGGATCTGTCACGACTGACGGCCGCCGGGCGGGTCGACTTGCGCTGCGCCGCCGCTTTCGCGATTGTCGCGACGCAGCAGGCAGGCGGCGATGCTCTGGCCGGCTGGCCGCCACTCGCAGCGCGCGGCAAGCGCTTCTTTGCCGACACCGGCACCCGTGTGATGGCCGAAGCGGGTCTTGCCCGGCAAGACGTCCGCACCGCGCTCGCTGCCGAAGTTACCTCACTGCAATCTGCCAAGGATCCCGAGGCCGCATTGGCCTCGCTGGCGAAACCCTGTCTTGACCGTCTCGATGCGTCGGTCCCGCCCTTGACCGTGCCCGACCTCAACCAGTGCGCGGCGATCCTCACGCTTGCCGCCGACGAACTGCATGCGCGCGAAGGCATGACGCCCGCGGCGCAGGACGTGCGCACGCTGGCATCGGTCCTCACCGCACGCGAACGCGAAGCCCTGATCGCCAAGGGGAAGACCGGTGACGAGGCGGACCGGACCGTCATTCAGGCGCGCGACGCCATGGCTGCCGAAGCCGACGACGATAAGGGCGGCATCGACAAGTACGACGTCGCGCATTGCTACGACCTCGCCAAGCCCTCTGAGAAAACGCACTATTGAGCCTGTGAACCTGCGCCCCCATATAAGCGGGCAAAGGAGATCCCCATGTCCGACAAGCTCAACCTCAGCGATGCCGAATGGCGCGAGCGCCTCTCGCCCGAACAGTACCAGGTGCTGCGTCAGGGCGGGACCGAACGCGCGTTTACTGGCGCTTACGAGAAGAACAAGGCGGAAGGCGAATATCACTGCGCTGGTTGTGGCGCGCCGCTATTCACATCGGACACCAAATACGAAAGCGGTTCGGGCTGGCCGAGCTTTTACGCCCCGGTCGAAGGCGATGCGGTCGAGGAAGTGCGGGACGACACGCACGGTATGGTCCGCACCGAAGTCCGCTGCGCCCGCTGCGAAGGCCACTTGGGCCATGTCTTTCCCGATGGTCCCAACCCGACCGGGCTGCGCTACTGCATGAACAGCGCCTCGCTCGATTTCACCCCCAAGGAGGACTGACCGCTTGCTGTCCGTCGGCCTGTAAGCCGGTTACGACGATTAGCGGTTAACCCTGCGTTGCGATTGCCCTATGTAACGCGCCACCAGAGCGCTGAACCGGACTGCGCCAGACTTAGGGAAGCGTTACAAGACTGATGGCCAGACGGGACATACCCCGCCGCCCCGAGGGCGGCAGGTCTTCGCCGCAACCTCCCCGCCAATCGGCCTTCCGGCGCTGGACCGGGCGGGTCTTGATCTGGGGCGCAGGCTTCGCGCTGCTCGGCATGATCGCGTTGGGCGTGGCCGTGGCCGTGACCATGCGCTCGCTGCCCGGGTATCAGGAACTGAAGTCCAGCCAGACCGGCCAGATGATCGTCGTGCGCGCGTCCGATGGCTCGGAAATCGTGACGCTCGGCCCCAGCTACGGCAAGTGGATCCCCTACGAACGCATCCCGCAGCCGATGAAGGATGCGATGGTTTCGGTCGAGGATCGCCGCTTCCGCAGCCATTGGGGCGTCGATCCGATCGGCATCGTCCGCTCGGTCATGGTTCGTGTCGAAAGCGGCAGCTGGCGGCAGGGTGGCTCGACCATCACCCAGCAGCTTGCGCGCAACATCTTCCTCAACAACACCAAGACCTTCGGTCGCAAGGCACGCGAGTGGGTGCTCGCTCTGGCGCTCGAACAGAAGTTCTCGAAGGATCAGGTCCTCGAACTCTACCTCAACAAGGTCTACTTCGGCGGCGGCGCCTACGGAATCGATTCGGCCGCGCGCAAGTTCTTCGGCCATTCGGGCGAGGATATAAACCTGCCCGAAGCCGCGATCATTGCAGGCCTCGTCAAGGCCCCATCGCGCTATTCGCCCACCGCCGATGCCGATGCGGCGGTTGGTCGCGCAGGCGTGGTGCTGACCACCATGCAGGAGAACGGCTACCTGACGGCGGATGAGGCTGCGGCGGTCGATCTCAAGAAGGTCAAGATGGTCGAGGACCGCGCCAGCCAGAACTCTGCGCGCTACTTCACCGATTGGGCGCTGCCCCAGCTCGACCTGTTCCTGCCCGAGAACGACCAGCCGATCGAGGTCTGGACCACGCTCGACCCGGTCATGCAGCGCGCCGCCACCAGCGCAATCGCAGGCTTTGCCCCCAAGGGCGCACAAGGCGCGATGGTGTCGTTGGATCGCGACGGTGCGGTCCTCGCGATGGTCGGCGGCACCGACTACGTCACCTCGAACTACAACCGCGCGGTCAACGCGGTGCGCCAGCCCGGCTCGGCGTGGAAGCTGTTCGTTTATCTTTCCGCGCTCGAAGGCGGATACACCCCCGACGACCGCGTGGTCGATGAACCCGTCACCATCGATGGCTGGACCCCGCGCAACGACGGCGCGCGCTACGCCGGCGAGATCGACCTGCGCACCGCCTTTGCCTATTCCAAGAACACGGTCGCCGCCCAGCTCGGCAATGAAGTCGGCTTTGGCACCGTCGCCAACATGGCCCGCCGTTTCGGCATTACCACGCCGATCAACACGCTCCCCTCGATGGTCCTCGGCTCGTCCGACGTCCGCGTGATCGACATGGTCCGGGCCTTTGCCGCCGTCCAGGCCAAGGGCATGTCCGTCACGCCCTACGGCATCCGCAAGGTCACCACGACCGACGGCGAAGTGCTCTACCGCTATCGCGGCGAGGCGCAGCAGCAGCTCGTGCCGCCCTATGTCGCCGCCGCGATGACCGACCTGATGCAGACCGCAGTCAACATCGGCACAGGTCGCGCCGCGCAGATCGGCCGACCCGTCGCGGGCAAGACTGGCACTACTTCGTCGAACAAGGACGGTTGGTTCCTCGGCTTCTCCAGCGGGATCACGACCGGCGTGTGGATGGGCCGCGACGATGCCAAGGCGGTCCCGGGCCTTCAGGGCGGCACCGCGCCGGCCCGCGCCTTTGCCGCTTACATGAAGGTCGCCACCGCCAAGCGCCCTGTCGAAAAGTTCGACACCGAACTCAAGCTCCCGCAGTGGCAGCTCGAACCCGACAACGAAGCGATGCTCGGCAGCCCCGACGATTACTTCTACGTCGATGAGCAGGGCAACCTCGTCGATCCCTCGCGGCGCACACGTCCGGCTGAAAATCCCGAAGTGTTCGATCCGGACGCACCGCCGCAGGGCGTGCCGCCCGAAGTGCAGCAGGCTGCGCCTGACGACTTCCTCAACCGTGCCACCGGTCGCCCCGCGCCGAAGCCGACTGCGCCCCCCGTGCGCATCCCCGCGCCAACGCCCTGATCGCACGCCCGGGCGCAGCTGTGCTTCGGCCCTGAACCTTTTGCGGTTTCGACCGTTGCCTGTCCGATGGGAGGCTTTTGCCTCTCCCGCAGGAGACACGCTATGGGCTTGCTGAAATGGGCCGCTGTAGGCGCGGCCGGTTACGCCATTTACCGATCGGTGCAGAATCAGAACGCTGAACAATCCCCCGCCGCATTCGCAAACGGTGAAGGATCGGGTGAAAACTTCGCCAAGGTCCGCTCGGCCGGGTCCGAGGGAATGCGCTCCGACCCCAAGGGCTGGGACAACGTCGATCAGGCCTCGGACGAAAGCTTCCCGGCCAGCGATCCGCCTTCGACCTACTGAACCCGATTTTAGGGTCGCAAAGAAAAGGGCCGCTCCTTCCGGGGCGGCCCTTTTTCATTGTGAATGGCGCCTACGGTTAGCGGAGGCGAATTGGCGTGTAGATCGCCGGTTGGCCACGACGCTGGATGCGCAGCAGCACCGCCTCGCGCTTCTCCGCCTTCGCGGTTCGCACGATGCGCTCGAGATCGGCAATCGTCGTAATGCTGACGTAGTTCGCCGACAACACGATGTCGCCACGCTGCAACCCCTTGGCCGCGGCGTCGGACGATCCGTCAACCGCAGTGATCACCACGCCCTTGGCATCCTCACCCGCACCCAGCTGGCGCGCGATCTGCGGCGTCAGCGGGATGGTCGCAAGGCCGAGCGAGCTTTGCAGAACGCTCGGTCCCGCCGGCTGCTGCTGCGTGCCATTGCCCGCAAAGCTGTCGTCGTCCTGCTGCGCGTCGGGGTCGAAGCTCTGGTTGGCCAGTTCTTCCTCGCTCGGACGCTTGCCCACCACGGCTGTCACCGTCAGGCGCTTGCCATTGCGGATCAGCTCAACCGGGATGCTCTTGCCCGGTGTGGTGTTGGCCACGATGAACGATAGCGTCTGGTCGGGGCTGACGTCCTTGCCATCGACCTTGACGACGACGTCACCGCCCTGGATGCCCGCCTTGGCCGCAGCCTGTCCTGGCTCAACCGCCTGGATGAACTCACCCCGGTTCTTGGGCAGGCCCAACGATGCGGCAAGATCTTCCGACAGCGTCTGGATGCGAACGCCCAGATAGCCGCGATCGATCGCCTGTCCGGCGCGGAGCTTGTCCACGATCGGCGCGGCGATTTCTGCAGGGATTGCAAAGCCGATGCCTACCGACCCGCCGGTGGGCGAGAAGATCGCGTTGTTGATGCCGATCACGTTGCCGGCCATGTCGAACATCGGACCACCCGAATTGCCCCGGTTGATCGAAGCATCGGTTTGAAGATACCGGTCATAGGCCGAACCCGAACCGGTGTTGCGATAGACCGCCGAGACAATCCCCTGCGTCACCGTGCCGCCAAGTCCGAACGGGTTGCCGATGGCGATCACCCAGTCACCGACCCGCGCCTTGCGCGAATCGCCGAACTTCACGAACGGAAAGGCCTTCGGCGCGCTGATCTTGAGCACGGCCAGATCCGAAGCGGCGTCCTTGCCGACCAGCTTGGCCGGATATTCTGTGCCATCGGGCGTGGTCACGGTGATCGATTCGACCTGGCCCTGACCGTCGGCGGTGATCACGTGGTTGTTGGTCACTACATAGCCATCGGCCGAGATGATGAAGCCCGAACCAAGCGACTGCGCCTCGCGCGTCTGGCCTCCGCCGCCTGGCGCTCCACCCTGTCCGCCGCCGAACAGGTCGCCAAACGGCGTTCCGGCGAAGGGGTTGGTGTTCTGCACCTTCACGCGCTGGCGGGTGGAGATATTGACCACCGCTGGCTGCAACTGCTGGGTCAGGTCGGCAAAGCTCGAAGGCGCTCCGGCACGCGGAACGACGGTCCGCATCTCCGACTGGTCGTTCTGAGCGACTTGTGCACCCGCCGGAAAGCCTGTCAGCAAGGTCAAGGCGCTGCCAGCCAGCAGCAGCGCGGAAGTCACACCGTAAGCATATCGCACGTGGCCTGGTCCTCTTTGTCTGTTCGAAGCGCCATGACGCTTCTCAAATCTCACCGCCGATTCACGCCGATCTGCCTGAACGGATTTTGAACGACGGCACGTTTCGTGGTGCTGCAACGCTTGGGGGACTTATTTGCCCCGGAATTGCTTGAGATACTCGTTCTCGGGCGAGAGCACGATCGATGTGGTCGAGCCCTTCTGCGAGAATGTCGCGTCGTAGCTCTGCATTGCGCGGTAGAAGTCGTAGAACGCCGGGTCCTTGTTGAACGCATCGGCATACGTCTTCGCCGCCGTCGCTTCGGCGGTCGCGCGAATGATTGCCGCGGTCTTCTGGCCCTGTGCGCGGATCGTGGCGGCTTCCTGCTGGCGTGCGGTCGCCATGCGGGTGAATGCCGATTCGAGCGGGGTGCCTTCGGGCAGGTCGGCGCGCTTGATCCGCACATCGATGATCTGGGCGCCATATTCACGCGCTTCACGGTCGAGCCCGGCGCGGATCTGCTCCATCGCGCGGCCACGGTCGGCGGTCAGCAAGGCCGTGAACGTGCGCTTGCCCAGTTCCTGCCGAAGTGCCGAATTGAGAATCGGCTGTAGCTGCTCGGTCACGCGCTCGGTCGTCCCGGCGGTCTGCACCAGACGCACCGGATCGATGATCCGGAACCGCGCGAAGGCATCGACTTCGAGACGACGCTGGTCGGCGGAGAGTACCTGCTGGCGCTCCATGTCGAGATCGAGGATGCGTCTGTCGACTTCGACGATCTGCTCCATGAACGGAATGCGCAGCACGATGCCCGCGCCGGTCTGGCCGAAGTCGGCATTCGGCTTGAACTTGTTGACCACGCGATTGGGCTCGCCGAGCCGGATGATCACGGCCTGGGTCTTTTCATCGACCACGGTGAAGCAGCTCGCCAGCGCCAGCAGCGCGACGAATGCGGCGATGATCGCGATCTTGTGGTCCTGCCACACGGTTTGCACGGCGTTCATCTCAGTTACCCCCCTCGGCAGGCTTGGTCTGCGTGCGCTTCATTTCGGGAAGCGGCAGATAGGACTGCACATTGGGTGATTCGAGGATGACCTTGTCGGTCTGGCTCAGCACGCGCTCCATCGTCTCGTAATACATGCGGCGGCGCGTCACTTCGGGTGCGAGCCGGTACTGCTCGTAAACCTTGTCGAACGCGGTTGCCTCGCCGCCCGCGCGCGCGGTCAACTGCTGCGCCCATGCCTGCGCCCGGTTGATCTCGCTCTGCGCGTCCTGTTGCGAGGCAAGCACTTCCTTGAACGCGTCCACCACCTTGGTCGGCGGATCGGTTTTCTTGATATCGACGCCCTGGATCGACACGCCCGAGCGATAGGCGTCGAGCACCTTCTGCATGCGGTCGCGCACATTCTGTTCGATCTGCTGGCGGCCCGAACCCATCGCGTCGTTCAGGTTCACCTCGGCGATCGACTGGCGCATCGCCGCCTCGGCCACCTCGCGCACGGTCTGGTCGGGGTCGGCCAGCTGGAACGTGTATTGCTTCAGATCCTTGATGTTCCAGCGCACCAGATAGGTCAGGTCGACCAGGTTCTGATCAGCGGTCAGCATCAGCTTCTCGCCATCGCCTTCGGGGATCGATTCGCGGCGGATCGAGGTCACGTCCTGGACGTTCACCGACTGGATCGGCCACGGCAGCGTCACGGTCATGCCGGAATCGAGCGTCCTGGAATAGGATCCGAACGTGGTGACCACTGCCTTTTCTTGCGGGGCGATGCGGTGGACCATCGACGTGCCGAGCCATATTGCGATCACCAGACCAATGCCGATCGGTGCCCATGACTTTCCATCGGGCCGTTGCGGCAGGCGCGGCATGGTCGGTCCATTGCCTCCCCCACCACCGCCGCCACCCTTGCGGGCACGAAAGATGTCTTCGATGTTCGGTCCACGGCGCGGCGGCTCGCCCGACTGCGGGGGCAGCCATGGATTGCGCGGTCCATCTGCTGGAGGCGTGGGCGATCCTGAGGGCGGGCTGTCACCCTTGTCACCCGAAGTCGGCGGCTCGTCGCCGCCCGAACCCCACGGGCTCTTCTTGCCTGCCATGAAAAAGCCGCGCTCCCGGCCAATACGCGCGATCCAACCGCCCAGTTCTGTCATGCGTGTTGTTATAGGAACAGATCGCGCGAAAAACAGTGTCCATTCCCCAAAATTCATCTGCTAGGAGGCGGGCACGTCATCAGCGGGGAACCGGGCTTGAGTATCGAAGAACAAACCTTGCGCGAAGCGGTTATGGGCGCGGCGGGCGATCGTCTGCAATCGTTGAAGCTTGCTGACGGCATTGCCACGATCATGCTGGAAGTCGGTGGGCTCGAACGGTTGGACCGCGACAAGCTCGAAATGGCGGTACGCGATGCCGCGCGCAAGGCTGGCGCTGCCGAAGTGCGCCTCGGCATGACCGCCGAACGCAAGGCACGCCAGATCATTGCAGTCGGTTCGGGCAAGGGCGGCGTCGGCAAGTCGACGCTTTCAGCCAACCTCGCGGTGGCCATGGCCCGCCTCGGGCGCAAGGTCGGGCTGGTCGATGCCGATATCTACGGCCCGTCGCAGCCGCGTCTGCTGTCCACCGAGGGTCGCCGTCCCGAGGCTGAGGGCAACAAGATGATCCCGGTGCCCAGTCCCTACGGCGTGCCGATGCTGTCGATGGGGCACCTCGTCGAACCCGGCCAGGCCATCGCGTGGCGCGGGCCGATGGCGGGCAAGGCGCTCGAACAGTTGATCGATGCGCACTGGGGCGAGACCGAGATCATCGTCGTCGACCTCCCGCCGGGCACGGGCGACGTCCAGCTATCCATGCTCGCTAAGCACAAGCCCGCTGGCGCGGTGATCGTCTCGACCCCTCAGGACCTCGCGCTGATGGACGCCACCCGCGCGATTGGACTGTTCGAGCAGGCCAAGGTCCCGCTCGTCGGCATGGTCGAGAACATGGCGGGCTACATCTGCCCTCACTGTGGCGAGGAAAGCGACCCGTTCGGCAATGGCGGTGCGGAAGCTGCCGCCCGCACGATGGGCCTGCCGTTCCTCGGGCGCATCCCGCTCGATCTGTCGATCCGGCAGGACAGCGATGCAGGCAATCCTCCCGCAGCCGGTGACGGTCCGCAAGCCGAAGCCTTCGCCTCGATTGCGCGCGGCGTGCTCGCCTGGCTCGACGGGCAACGCTGAGCGCGATGCGCCTGACGCGGCGAGGGCTGCTGGTCGGAGCAGGGGTCGGCGGGGCGCTGCTGATCGCCTTCCCGCTGATCCCGCGCCGCCACGCTGTGCCGCTCGTCGCGGGCAAGGGTGAACACGTTGTCGATGCCTTCCTCAAGCTGGGCAAGGTGAGGGGACCGGGCGGCAAGTCCGACTGCATCCTGACCGTCGCGGTGCCGTTCTGCGAAATGGGGCAGGGCATCACCACGCTTGTTGCGCAGATCGTCGCGCAGGAAGCAGGTGCAGACTGGCGCAAGGTCGCGGTCGAAGCCGCACCGATCAGCCCCGCTTACGCCGACCCCGTGCTCTCGGCGAAATGGGCACCCTTATGGATGCCCGCATTCGCCTCGCTGGGTGATGACCCCGCCGGTATCTTGCCGCGCCTCCATGCCGAGCGCGGGCCGATGATGATTACCGCCGATGGCACGGCGCTCGCCGCTTTCGAGACGCCTTTGCGTGAGGCCGGCGCTGCTCTGCGCGCGTTGATGGCGCAGGCTGCGGCCGACAAATGGGGCGTCGGCTGGGAGGAATGCGAGACGCGAAACAGCGTCGTTATCCACGGCAACAAGCGGCTGTCCTTTGCCGAACTGCTCGATAGCGCGGTGGCCTACGATCCGCCCGATCCGCCAGTGCTGCGTGCCGAACCTCCGCGCCAGCGTCCCGGGCAGTTCCCCGAGGGTTTCCCTGCGTCCCATCCCCGGCTTGACCTGCCTGCCAAGGTCGATGGAAGCTTCAATTTCGCCGGTGACATACGCCTGCCCGGCATGGTCTTCGCCGCCATCGCACACGGCCCGCAAGGGTCGAGCCTGCTGTCGAGCTACGACAAGCAGGCCGCCGCCACGGTACGCGGTCTGGTTGGAGTCGTTCGCGCCAAACGCTGGCTCGCGGCTGCCGCGACAAACTGGTTTGCGGCTGACAAAGCCGTTCGCGCGATGGAGCCGCGCTTCAAGGCCGATGGTCCGATTGCCGACAGCGAAAAGGTTCTGCTCGCGCTCGACAAGGCCCTGACCAGAGGCGAGGCCACGCGCATCTCCGCCGAGGGCGATCCCGATGCGCTGCTGCAAAAGCCCGCTCTTTCGGCGCGCTACGATGTCGAGCCTGCGTTCCATGCGCCCCTCGAAACCGCCAGCGCCACCGCACGGATGCGGCAGGGCAAGCTCGAATTGTGGATCGCCACCCAGGCCCCCGAACGGGCAAGGCGTGCCGCCGCAAGGGCTGCAAATCTGCCGCGGCACGACGTCATCGTTTATCCCCTCCACGCTGGCGGCAGCTTTGACGCGCGGCTCGACGTGCGCATCGCTGCCGAGGTCGCCGCGATCGCTACGACGCTCGGCAAGCCGGTGCAACTGACCTGTTCGCGCTGGCAGGAATCGCTCGCGGGAATTCCCCGCACCCCGCTCTCGGCACAGCTCGATGGGGCCTTGAGCCCCGACAAGTCGCGCGTCCTCGGCTGGCGCGCCAAGCTCGCAGTACCCGCCACGGTGCGCGAATCCGGTGCACGCCTGCTCGACGGGTGGGGCGTAGGGAATGCGCTCGACCTGCAGGACCGCGCCGATCCGATGGCCTGCGAAGGTGCGATGCCGCGCTATCGCATTCCGGAAAAGGCGGTCGATCACGTCCCGCTCGCGCTTGGCCTGCCGACCGCCCGGTTCCGCGGACAGGCGCACGGCTACACCGCATTCTTCACCGAAAGCTTCGTCGATGAAATGGCGCATCTCGCGGGTAGGGAGCCGCTTTCGTTCCGCGTCGGCATGCTCGACGGCGAGCCGCGCCTCGTCGCTTGCCTGACCGGCGTCGCCCGATTGGCGCAATGGGGCGGCGGGATCGAGGCGTCGGGGCAGGGCATCGCCTGTCACCGCATGGACCTTGCCACCGCCGATGACACGGTGCGCTCGGGCCACATCGCTGTCGTCGCCACAGCGCGTCAGGAAGCAGGCGTGGTGCGGGTCGAACGGCTCAGCGCTTTCGTCGACATCGGGCGGATCGTGAACATGGACATAGCGCGCCAGCAGATCGAGGGCGGCTTGATGTTCGGCCTCGCCCACGCGGTCGGCGGTTCGAGCGGCTATGCCAAGGGGCGCCCGCTTGCAGGTCGCCTGTCGCAACTCGGGCTGCCCTTGCTGGCCGATTGCCCGAAGGTCGATATTGCCTTTGCCGACAGCAACGAACAGCCGTTCGATCCCGGCGAACTGGGAATGGTCGCGGTCGCCCCTGCCGTTGCCAACGCGCTTTTTTCAGCCACGGGTGCGCGCTTCCGCCGCCTGCCGCTGATTTCCGAAGGACTTTGATGGACCGCCCCGCAGACCACCCGACGATCCTCACCGGCAAGGTCGGCGTGCTTCTCGTCAACCTCGGCACGCCCGACGCGCCCGATGCCAAGTCGGTCAAGCGCTACCTCAAGCAGTTCCTTTCGGACAAGCGCGTGGTCGAGATTCCGGCAATCGCCTGGCAGCCAATCCTGCGCGGGATCATCCTCAATACCCGACCGAAAAAGTCTGCCCACGCCTACGCGCAAGTCTGGACCGACGAGGGCTCGCCGCTCGCCGCGATCACCGCCGGACAGGCGCGTGCGCTGCAGAGCCGGTTGGGCGATGCGGCGATCGTGCGCCACGCGATGCGCTACCAGTCGCCCGCGATGGACAAGGAACTCGATGCCTTGCTGGCGATGGGCTGCGAACGCATCCTCGTCGCCCCGCTCTATCCACACTATTCGGGCGCGACGACCGCCTCGGCGCTCGATGCGCTGGCCGATTGGATCAAGGCGCGTCGCCGCTTGCCCGCGCTGCGCACGCTGCCCCCCTATCACGACGATCCGGCCTATATCGCGGCGCTCCACGCAGATCTGTCGCGCCAGATCGAAGCCCTCGATTTCGTGCCCGAACTGCTGCTGCTGTCTTACCACGGGATGCCCGAACGCACGCTGCATCTGGGCGATCCCTACCACTGCCACTGCCGCAAGACCTCGCGCCTGGTTGGTGAAAGGTTCGCGCAGAGCCATCCCGACTTGCGCATCGAAACCACCTTTCAGTCGCGCTTCGGCCGCGCCAAGTGGCTTGAACCGGCGACGGACACGGTGCTGATCGCCGAGGGGCGCAAGGGCACGAAGCGCATCGCTATTGCCGCGCCCGGCTTTTCCGCCGATTGTCTCGAAACGCTCGAGGAGCTGGCCATTCGCGGGCGCGATGATTTCGTCGCGGCAGGGGGCACGCATTTCGCCTCGCTCGCCTGTCTCAATACCGGCGATGACGGCATGGCAATGCTCGAAGCCCTGACCCGGCGTGAACTGGCCGGATGGATCTGACCACCCCGGTTTGACTCTGCTGACAGCCGTGTTAATTGTCCGATTAACACCTTGGCGGAGAGACCATGGCCACGCTTGCGCCCGATCTGCAGACCGACCGTCACACTGAACGCGCCAACCCGCACTGGGTACGGCTGGGTGGGGAGCACAAGCTCGATCACATCCCTGGTGAAGACGGCTGGCCGGTACTGGGCACCACGATCATGCAACTGTCCGATCCGCTCGGTTTCCAGCGGCGGATGACCGAGACTTACGGGCCGGTCTATCGTGCGCGCAGCTTCGGGCGGCGCGGCGTCAACCTGATGGGCGCAGACGCCAACGAATTGGTGCTGTTCGATCGCGACAAGCTGTTCTCGAACGAGCAGGGCTGGGGTCCGATGCTCAACCTGCTGTTTCCGCGCGGGCTGATGCTGTTGGATTTCGAGGCGCACCGCGTCGACCGCCGCGCGCTGTCGATCGCATTCAAGCCCGAACCGATGCGCGCCTATTGCAGCGTGCTCAACGCCGGTATCGCAAGTGCGGTCGAGCAATGGGGCGGCGCGACCAGGCTCTACGATGCGATCAAGGCGCTGACGCTGGACACAGCCGCCGCCAGCTTCCTCGGCCTTCCGCTGGGGCCGCAAGCCGATGCGCTGAACAAGGCTTTCGTCGATATGGTCCAGGCCTCGGTCGGCGTCGTGCGCCGCCCCCTGCCATTCACCAAAATGGGCCGGGGCGTAGCCGGGCGTCGGCTCATGACCGACTATTTCGGCAAGCTGGTGCGCGAACGGCGTAGCAATCCGGGGCAGGATATGTTCAGCCAGTTCGCGCTGGCCACGCGCGAAGATGGCTCGCTCCTTCCCGAAGACGTGGTGGTCGATCACATGATCTTCCTGATGATGGCCGCGCATGACACAATCACCAGTTCGGCCACGGTGCTGTTCTGGCAACTCGCGAAGAATCCCGACTGGCAGGATCGCCTGCGCGCCGAAGCGCGTGCAGTCACCGGGGGCGATGGCCTGCCCTTGGCTTATGACGACCTGGGCCGGATGGAACTGACCGAACTGGCGTTCAAGGAGGCACTGCGCTTTATGCCGCCGGTCCCGAACATGCCGCGCCGGGCCTTGCGGGATTTCACGTTCGGCGGCTTTGCCATCCCGGCCGGAACGCCGGTCGGGATCAGTCCAGCCGCTGTGCACATGGACCCGCTGCACTGGCCCCGCCCGGAAATATTCGATCCGTTGCGCTTTACGCCTGAAAATTCGGCCGGGCGCCACAAATACGCCTGGGTGCCATTCGGTGGTGGCGCGCACATGTGTCTCGGGCTGCACTTTGCCTATATGCAGGTGAAGCTGCTGGTCAGCCACATTCTCACCCGCTATGAGGTAACCCTCCCGGCAGGCCATGAACCATCGTGGCAGGCTTGGCCGATCCCCAAGCCGCGCAATGGCCTGCAAGTCGAGCTTCGTCGAATCTGTTGACGATTCGGAGCCTGCCCGCTAAGGGCCGCGCTTTCCGGCGGTAGCTTATCGCCAAACCCATGAGATTTCAGCGGCCCGCCGTGCGGCCCGCCAGAGGACGAGAAACACAGAAACATGGCCAACTCGCCGCAAGCCCGCAAGCGCATCCGCCGCAACGACCGTCGCGCCGAAATCAACGGCAACCGTCTCTCGCGCATCCGTACCTTCGTCAAGAAGGTCGAATCCGCGCTCGAGGGTGGTGACAAGACGGCTGCGGCTGAAGCGCTGAAGGAAGCACAGCCTGAACTGGCGCGCGGTATCGCTCGCGGCGTGATCCACAAGAACACCGTCGCTCGCAAGATGTCGCGTCTGACCAAGCGGGTCGCTGCACTCTGATTCGCTGATCGGCGAATCGGCCTTCCAGTCGCAGAGGCGATCGGACTGCCCGCTTACCGTGCACAAAGGCAGAACATGGCCGGCGCTTCGTGCGCTGGCCATTTTCGTTTGTTCGGACGCCGCGTAGGTATTCGCCGTAATGTTACAGTGTGCAGTCGCAACAAGTCACGGAAACTACGCGATTCGGCGAGCCAATAGTTAAAAACAGTTACTTATCAATGGCTTGATGCAGTTCTGCGGGCCTTGGCGAGTCAAGGGCATTTATTTCAGTTTTTTTGCGACTGGCCGGTTGCGCGATAGGCCCATGCGCCAATAGACAGGTCGGACCGGGGGGCGGGGAATCACTCTCATCCGGCGCGTCATTTTAGATCGCACAGTATACGGCCTGTTGCACATCCTGTGCGACGGGTGGGGTAGGTCATGTCTGTCTGAACCGTAGGTTCATACAGGCTTCGGTAGTCGGGACAGCGAACGCGTGAAGATGGACGAATTCGCAATGGTAACCGCCAACCAGCAGGCACTAGCTGCCAACGCCGCAGCGCTGAATCTCGCGCGTGGCGAACGCAATCAGGCCAACAAAAAAGGGCGGGACAACGTGATGATCGAAGACCAGGAAGCGCTGGATCTGGCAGCGGACTGGGCCGACATCAGCCAGGGTCTGAAGAAGGACTTGGGGCCGCAACTCCATGCGCAGTGGATCAAGCCGATCCAGCTCGGTTCGTTCTGCAAGGAGACCGGAACGCTCGACTTGTTCCTGCCCACCGAGTTCTCGGCGAACTGGGTCGCGGATCGCTTTGCCGATCGCCTGAGCCTGGCATGGAAGATCGCCCGTTCCGAAGTGCGCCAGGTGCGCGTCACGGTGCATCCGCGCCGACGCTCGCTGCCTGAGCTGCGCATCGGTGCCGAGGCCGCCATTCAGCCGCGCATCGCAGCGCATCAGGCAATGTCGCCGGTCATGGCCGACGGCGCGCTCTCGGGCCTCGATCCATCGCTGACTTTTGCCGAATTCGTCCCCGGCACGGCCAACGTGCTCGCGGTCAACGCGGCGCAGCGCATGGCGGCGATCGAAACTCCGCAGTTCTCGCCGCTCTATCTCAAGGGCTCGACCGGACAGGGCAAAACGCACCTGCTCCACGCAATCGGTCACGCCTTTGCCGCCAACAAGCCGGGCGCGCGCATCTTCTACTGTTCGGCCGAACGCTTCATGATCGAATTCGTCCAGGCGATGCGCTCGAACGAGATGATCGAGTTCAAGTCGCGGCTGCGTGGTTTCGACATGCTGCTGGTTGACGATATCCAGTTCATCATCGGCAAGTCCTCGACGCAGGAGGAATTCCTCCACACGATCGACGCGCTGATGAGCGCGGGAAAGCGTCTCGTGGTTGCTGCCGACCGCGCGCCGCAGGCCCTGGACGGTGTCGAACAGCGCCTGCTCTCACGCCTGTCGATGGGTCTGGTCGCCGATATACAGCCGGCCGACATCGAACTGCGCCGCAAGATCCTCGAGCATCGTCTTGCCCGGTTTGGCAACACGCAAGTGCCGTCGGATGTGGTCGAGTTCCTTGGCCGGACGATCAACCGCAACGTGCGCGAGCTCGTCGGCGGCCTCAACAAGCTGATCGCCTATGCCCAGCTGACCGGCCAGCCGGTTTCGCTGCAACTGGCCGAAGAACAGCTGACCGATATTCTCTCGGCCAACCGCCGCCGGATCACGATCGACGAGATCCAGCGCACGGTCTGCCAGTTCTACCGCGTCGACCGCACTGAAATGGCGTCCAAGCGCCGCGCCCGCGCGGTCGTGCGCCCGCGTCAGGTGGCGATGTACCTCGCCAAGGTGCTGACGCCGCGCTCGTACCCGGAGATCGGTCGCAAGTTCGGCGGTCGCGATCACTCGACCGTAATCCACGCCGTCCGCCTGATCGAGGACCTGCGCACGCGCGACGCCGACATGGACGGCGACGTGCGGAGCCTGCTGCGCCAGCTGGAAGACTGAAGGGTTTAAGGCGTTTCGCGCAGAGGAAGCAGAGAACGCTGAGAAAGTGAGGAGAGCCAGCGGCGCAGCCACCGAAAATGGCTCGATCATGCGAAGCGATTGGGTGGCGACAGCAAGCGACATCTCAGCACCCTCCTTCTCCTCAGCGTCTCTGCGCGAACCCCTTTCTCTTTTCCGCATCACCCCCTAACCCCACCGCATGACCCCGGACCGCCTAGACCGCTTCGCCCGCCATATCGTCCTTCCTGAAGTCGGGGCGATGGGGCAGTCCCGGCTTGCTTCAAGCCACGTCGTGTTGGTCGGCATGGGCGGCATCGGCAGTCCGGTGCTGCAGTACCTTGCGGGCGCGGGTATCGGCCGGCTGACGCTGATCGACGACGATCTGGTCGAAGCCTCGAACCTCCAGCGCCAGACGATCTTCACGGAGGTCGACATTGGTCAGCCCAAGGCGGCGGCAGCAGCACGCTGGGTCGCCCGCTTCGATCCCGCGCTGAACGTCATCGCGCATCAGACCCGCATCACCCGCGACAATGCCGCCAGTCTGATCGCAGGGGCCGATGTGGTGCTCGACGGTTGCGACAACTTCGCCACCCGGCTGGCCGTTTCCGACGCCTGCGTTGCGGCAGGCATCCCGCTGACCTCCGCTGCACTCGGCCGCTTCCAGGGACAGGTCGCCAACTTCGCCGGGCATCGCGAAGGTCATTCCTGCTACCGCTGCTTCGTTGGCGATGCGTTCGATGCCGAGGATTGCGATTCGTGCGCCGATCAGGGCGTGCTGGGCGCCATGGTTGGCATGGTCGGCGCATTCGGCGCGATGGCGGCAATGCGCGTGCTTTTGGAGGGTGTCTCGACGCTGGGCGACCCGCAGTGGGGCCAGTTGCATGTGCTCGACGGCCTCAAGCCCGGCTTGCGCACGATGCGTATCGCCAAGGATCCGGAGTGCCGGGGCTGCAACTCAGCCTAGCAGTTCGTCCACCCATGCCGGCACGATCTCGCTGGCCGGCCCCAACCGCGTCTCGTCGAACCATGCCGACCCTTGGCTGCGCTCCAGATTGAGCTCCAGCGTCTGCAGCCCCAGTTCGCGCGCGGTCCGCACCAGACCCGCCGCCGGATAGACCGCGCCCGATGTGCCTATCGACACGAACAGATCGGCGGCGGCCACTGCTTCGTAGATCTCATCCATGCGATACGGGACTTCGCCGAACCATACGATATCGGGACGCAGCGCTGGCTCGGAGCATACAGGGCAGGGTGGTCGGTCGATTAACGTCCCGGTCCAGCGGGGGCGGGAGTCACAGGCCAAGCACCACGCGTTGAGGTGCTCGCCATGCATGTGGAGAACGTTCAGCGCGCCGCCGCGCTCGTGCAGATCATCGACGTTCTGCGTCACGATCAGCACCTGGCCGCCGTCGCGCTTCGGCCATTCCCGGTCGAGCCGCGCCAGCGCCAGATGCGCGGGGTTCGGTTCCTTGGTCTGGATCGCCTCGCGCCGCATGTCGTAGAAACGCAGGACGAGGTCGGGGTCGCGCGCGAAGGCCTCGGGCGTTGCGACATCTTCGACGCGGTGCTGTTCCCACAGACCCCCAGCGCTGCGGAAGGTATCGATACCCGATTCCGCCGAAATTCCGGCCCCGGTGAGAATGACGATATTGCGCGAGCGTTTCATCGCGACCATGAAGCACGGCAGGAATGGGGTAAGCAATGCCAAGAATCGGAATTATCGGCAGTGCCGGACGCATGGGCAATGCCCTTCAGGCAGCGATCACAGCGGCTGGCCACGACTATGTCGGCGGCATCGACAAGGACGGCGACGTCCGGGCGCTGGCGGCGCAGGCTGAGGTCCTTGTCGATTTCTCGGCACCGACCGCTCTCGAATTCAACCTCGATGCAGCGATCCATGCCGGTATCCCGATCGTGGTCGGCACCACCGGGCTGGGGGAGCGCCACCACTGGCTGATCGATGCCGCTGCAGTCAGCATTCCCGTCCTGCAGACAGGCAATACCTCGCTCGGCGTCACCTTGCTCGCGCACCTCGTTCGCGAGGCCGCTGCGCGGCTCGGCGAGGACTGGGACATCGAGATTGTCGAGACGCACCACCGGATGAAAGTCGATGCGCCTTCTGGCACCGCGCTGCTTCTGGGCGAAGCTGCTGCTGGCGGACGCGGCGTGCATCTGGCTGAAGAGGCGGTTCGCGGTCGCGACGGCATCACCGGAGTGCGCAAGCCCGGAACGATCGGGTTTGCCTCGCTGCGTGGCGGTAGCGTCGCGGGCGATCACACCGTGCATTTCCTTGCCGACAACGAACGCCTCTCGCTTTCGCACTTGGCCGAAAACCGCGCGATCTTTGCCAAGGGCGCGGTGCGCGCGGCGGAATGGCTGCTGGGCAAGGAGCCCGGGCGCTACACCATGCCGCAGGTTCTCGGGCTGTAACGACCGATTGCTTCACGCATCCCGCACTGTAGTGTCAGTGCTGAGTATTGGGGATGGGGAAGATGATCGATCCGGTAGCAGAAGCCACGCGGTTGGTGGACAGCCTTGGCGCCGAGCAGTTGGAGAAGGCAGCGGCTTACACCCGGGGCAACGAGGTGCTGTTGGTTATCGGCCTTGGCGTCACCCTGCTCGTCGCCTGGCTGATCGTGCGCAGCCGCGTGCTCGATCGTGTTGCAGGCAAGGTCTTGGGCCGGAAGCGCTTTCTGGCGACTTTCGCGGTGTGCTTTACCTTCTTCATCGTCGAAGCTTTGATTACCCTGCCATGGACGATCTGGACCGACTGGAGCCGCGAACGGTCGTATGGTCTTTCCGATCAACCGCTGGGCGATTTCCTCAGCCAGATGGCGCTTTCGACGGCGATCGGAGCAGTGTTAGGCTCGCTTTTTCTGGTCGGCGTCTACGCACTGATCCGTCGTGCCGGAAAGCGCTGGTGGGCGTGGGGTGGGGCCTTTGCCGGTGTGGTGGCCGTGATCATGCTGCTGGCGGGACCGCCCCTGATAGAGCCTCTGTTCAATACCTACATCCCGGTCCCCGCAGGGCCGGTGCGAGCGTCGCTCGAACAGATCGCGGACGACGTCGGCATCCCGCACGACCGCATTTTTCTCTACGATGGCTCGCGCCAGTCGGACCGTTTTACGGCCAACGTGTCGGGCATCGGCCCGGCCGCGCGCATCGCGATCTCGGACGTCGCGATGAAGTCGGCTTCGCTCGATGAAGTGCGTGCGGTCACCGGCCATGAAGCCGGCCACTATCAGCTCGGCCATATCTGGCGGCAGGTGATCCTGCTGCCGTTGCTGGCGGTGCTGGTCCTGTTCGCGATCGACCGCCTGTTCCCTCGTGTCGCTGCGGCGATGGGCAGTAGGGCCACACTGGGCGATCCGGTAGGCCTGCCGGTATTCATGGTGCTGGCGGCGATTGCGGGGTTCCTTGCCAACCCTGTGCTCAACGCCTTCTCGCGCGCGGCGGAGACAGAGGCCGACGCCTATTCGATGGAGCACGTCGGCCTGCCCGATGCGATGGCCTCCGCACTGCTCAAAACCGCCGAGTACCGCTATCCGCGGCCACACCCGATCGAAGAAGCGTTGTTCTACACCCATCCCTCGGTCGAGCGGCGCGTGTTGCGGGCGATGGAGTGGAAGGCGCAGCATCAATCCGGGCAGCCAGCGGCGGCACGATGAACCGCGCCGCGATCTTCGAGTTCTTCCGCCGTCTGGCCGAAGCCAACCCCTCGCCCGAGACCGAGCTGGAATACGGCAACGTGTACCAGCTGCTGGTGGCGGTCACGCTGTCCGCGCAGTCTACCGACGTCGGCGTGAACAAGGCGACGAGGTTGCTGTTTGCGCAGGTCAAGCATCCGCAGGATATGCTCGACCTGGGCGAGGATGGCCTGAAGGCGCACATCAAGACCATCGGCCTGTTCAATTCGAAGGCCAAGAACGTGATGGCGATGGCTCGGATTCTGGTGGACCGGCACGGCGGAGAAGTCCCCGCCGATCGCGACCTCCTGACCGAACTGCCCGGCGTCGGGCGCAAAACCGCCAATGTCGTGATGAATTGTGCGTTCGGGGCCGAAACCTTTGCGGTCGACACGCACATCTTCCGCGTCGGCAACCGCACGGGTCTGGCCAAGGGCAAGACACCGCTGGCGGTGGAGAAGGGGCTGGAGAAGAAAGTGCCGCAGCCATTTCGCGTGGGCGCGCACCACTGGCTGATCCTGCACGGGCGCTACGTGTGCAAGGCGCGCACGCCCGAATGCTGGCACTGCGGCGTGGTTGACCTTTGCGAGTACAAGCCCAAGGTGCTGGACAAGGGGGCCAAACCGGCCGCAGCCATCAAGAAGGCAGCGGCCCGAAGCAAGGAGAGCATGACATGAAACGCATGACTTCGATCCTACTGCTTTCCGCTGCCGCACTGGCCAGCTGTGCCGCGCCAGCCAGCGACCAGCGCGCCGGATCTGGCCAGAGCAAAGATGTCCCGGCTGTTCGCGTTGTGGGCACACCGGTCAGCTGCCTGCCGCTTCAGTCGATCCGTGAAAGCCGGGTGCGCGACGACTGGACCATCGACTTTCGCACCAACGGCAATCGCTGGTACCGCAACACTCTGCCCAACCGCTGCAACAGTCTCGGCTTCGAACGCGCATTTTCCTACGCCACGTCGCTGACTCAGCTGTGCAACGTCGATATCATCACGGTGATCGCCAACACTGGTGGCAGCGGCCCGATCAATCGCGGTTCGTGCGGACTTGGCCAATTCACGCCGGTGGAACTGGTCAAGTAGGGGCGATAGCGCTCCGGCACACCCTGACATCGGCCATTCCGTCATCCCCGCGCAGGCGGGGATCCAGTGCGGTGAGTGGACTCTGGATCCCCGCCTGCGCGGGGATGACGCAGGGAGTATGGAAGCCGAGGGTCACCTCTCGAAGTTCACCGGATCCAGGTTCAACCCCGCACGCCCATCGGCTGCCGTGTGCGCGGGCGCATGCGGTGGCTCGGCGTCGGGGTCCATCGGCGGTTGCAGCATGCCTTCCCACTTGGTGATGACCGAGGTCGCCACCGCGTTGCCCACAACGTTGGTTGCGGTGCGGCCCATGTCGAGGAAGGTGTCGACGCCGAGCAGCAGTGCGATGCCTTCCAGCGGCAACCCGAACTGGGTCAGCGTTGCGGCGATCACCACGAGGCTGGCGCGGGGCACACCGGCGATGCCCTTGGACGTGACCATCAGCGTCAGCAGCATCGCGATCTGCTGGCCCGCAGACAGCTCGATCCCATAAGCCTGCGCGATGAAGATCGTTGCAAAGCTGGTGTACATCATCGAACCGTCAAGATTGAAGCTGTAGCCCAGTGGCAGCACGAAGCCCGAGATGCGGCGCGGCACGCCGAACCGATCGAGCTGTTCGAACAGCTTGGGCAGCGCAGATTCCGAACTCGCGGTCGAGAATGCGAGCAGCAGCGGCTCGCGGATATAGCGGGCGAGCAAGAAGATCCGGCCCTTGAGGAAGATCGCGCCCAATCCCAGCAGGATCGTCCACAGGATCAGCAGGCCAAAGTAGAACTCGGACACGAACACGCCGTAGGTGATGATGATCCCGAGGCCGCGCGTGGCGATCACCGCCGCCAGCGCGCCGAACACCGCGAACGGCGCAAAGCGCATCACATAGTCGGTGATCTGCAGCATCAGCTTGGCCAGAGCCTCGCACCCGCGCACGATCGGCGCGCCCGTCTCGCCGATGGCCGAGAGCGCGACGCCTGCGAACAGCGAGAACACTAGGATCTGCAGCACGTTGTTGTTGGCCATCGCGTCCAGCGCGCTGGTCGGGAAGATTTCGAGCACGAAGTGGCGCAGCGTGAAGTCCGCCGTCGCCAGCTCCCCGACATCGCCTGCTGCGGTGAATTCGAGGCCGACGCCCGGCTTGAACAGGTTGACCAGCACCAGCCCCAAGCTGATCGAGATCAGGCTGGCGGTGATGAACCACGCCAGAGCCCGTCCACCGATGCGCCCGAGAGCGGCGCTGTCGCCCATCCCTGCGATCCCCGCGACCAGTGTCGCCAGAATCAGCGGTGCGATGATCATCTTGATCAGATGCAGAAAGATGTCGGGCAGCAGTTTCAGGTAGTCGGCGATCTGCGCCAGCCGTGGATCGCCTGCCGGGTAACTGGTGTTGAGCGCAAAGCCGACGAGAATGCCGAGCACCATGCCGATGACGATGTAGAGTGTCAGGCGCTTGGCCAAAATCGATGCTCCCGCAATATTGTTACGGCTGAGACTAACGACCTTTCACAAGTACCTCAACCGCCACATTGCGCCCGGTGCAGCATCTTCTGGTCGGCCAGCACCAGTGCCATCATCGCCTCGACCACCGGAACGCCGCGAATGCCGACGCAGGGGTCGTGGCGACCCTTGGTAAACAGCTCGGTTGCCTCGCCCCCCCGCGTAATCGTCGGCATCGGCGTGAGGATCGACGAGGTCGGCTTGAACGCCACGCGCACGACCACCGGCTGACCGGTCGAGATGCCGCCCGCGATACCGCCCGCATGGTTGGCGGTGAACTGTGGCGCGCCAGCACCGGGCCGCATCGGATCGGCATTGCCTTCGCCGGTATTGGCGGCAGCGGCAAAGCCGTCGCCGATTTCAATGCCCTTGACCGCGTTGATCCCCATCATCGCATGGGCAAGTTCGGCATCGAGCTTGGCATAGAGCGGCGCCCCCCAGCCTGCTGGAACGCCGGTCGCAACGCATTCGACCACCGCGCCCAATGACGAGCCGGACTTGCGCGCATCGTCCACCAGCTTTTCCCAGCGCACGGCGGCTTGTGCATCAGGGCAGAAGAACGGATTGGCTGCGATCTGCGCAGCGTCGAACTTCGCCATATCGATGGCATCGCCGCCGATGGCGCTAACGTATCCGATGATCGTGACCTCGGGGATCACCAGCCGCGCCACGCCCCCTGCCGCCACCCGCGCCGCCGTCTCGCGCGCCGAGGAGCGCCCGCCGCCGCGATAGTCGCGAAAGCCGTACTTGGCGTCATAGGCATAGTCGGCATGACCGGGACGATAGGCCTTGGCGACATCGCCATAGTCCTTGGAGCGCTGGTCGACGTTTTCGATCATCAGGCTGATCGGGGTGCCGGTCGTCTTGCCCTCGAACACGCCCGACAGGATGCGGACCTGATCGGGCTCCTGCCGCTGCGTGGTAAAGCGCGATTGCCCTGGGCGGCGCGCGTCGAGGAACGGCTGGAGGTCCGCTTCGGACAGCGCCAGTCCCGGAGGACATCCGTCGACCACGGCGCCCAGCGCCGGCCCGTGGCTTTCGCCCCAGGTGGTGAAACGGAACACGTGACCGAAACTGTTCAGGCTCATGGGGGCGCAATGTCGCAATGCGGGCCAAAAGTCCACTGTCGCAGCACCACCCCCCGGCCCCCTCCTCTGAAGGGGAGGGGGAGAAGGCGCGCACAACAAAAAGCCCCCTCTTCTTTAGAGGAGGGGGTTGGGGGTGGTGGCCCCACGCGCTAAGCTCACCCAGTGTACCTCGTCGTCTTCCGCAACCGCAAACGCGCCGACATCGATGCCGCCGCCTATGCCGCCGATGCGCAGGCGATGGAGCAACTCGCTCGCCAGCAACCGGGCTTCCGCAGCTTCAAGAGCTATACCGCCGAAGACGGCGAGGTCATCGCCCTGTCCGAATGGGCTGACGAAGCTGCAGCCCTCGGTTGGCGACGCGTCGCCGAGCACGCAGAAGTGCAAGCCAAAGGCCGCGCAGAATACTACGAAAGCTACACCCTCTACGCGGGCACGCCCTCGCGCATCCACCACTTCGACAGGCAAAATCCATGAGCATCACCGTCTACGGCATCCCCAACTGCGACACGGTCAAGAAGGCGCGCAAGTGGCTTGAGGCCAATGGCATTGCCTACAGCTTCCACGACTACAAGAAGCAAGGGATCGGCCCAGCGCGGATTACTGCGTGGATAGCGAAGGTCGGGCTGACCAAGGTCGTCAACAAGGCGGGGACCACCTACCGCAAGCTGGATGACGCGCAGAAAATCGCGCTCGGGCAGACCGGGGCTGAAGAAGTGCTTGCGGAAAACAACTCGGCAATCAAGCGCCCGATCGTCGAATACCCCGGTGGTTTGCTGGTTGGTTTCAAGGAAGACGAGTGGGAAGCCGCGCTGAAGCGCTAATTCGTCTCGCGCGTCAGCCGCTCGGCCAGTTCGGTGATTTCCGACGGGTCGAGCAACCATGTCCGCGTGGCGCGGCCTTCGCGGTGGATCGGCTGGGTCAGCAGGATCCGCGCGTTGTCGCGCGCGTGCGGCTTGTACAGGCCATAGTGCAGCGTGCAGTCGCGGATCGTGCCGATGATCGGAACGCGGCCCTCAAGGTCGATCATGGTCGCGGGCTGATCCCACGGAATCTCGTCGGTGAATGCCAAGATCAAACGTCCAGATTGGCCACGTTGAGCGCATTTTCCTGAATGAATTCGCGGCGTGGTTCGACCACGTCGCCCATCAGGCGGGTGAAGATCTCGTCGGTTACGTCGGCATCCTCGACCTTGACCTGCAGCAGCGTGCGCACTTCGGGGTCAAGCGTGGTTTCCCACAGCTGATCGGCGTTCATCTCGCCAAGGCCCTTGTAGCGCTGGATCGACAGACCCTTGCGGCCGCCAGCAAACACCGTCTCGAGCAGTTCCGAAGGCCGCGTGATCGCGTCCTTGGCCTGCGTCACCGGAGCGGCAGCAGGTGCATCGGTGTCCGGCTCCTCTTCGCCGGACACGATCGGCTCGGGTTCGGGCGCAGCGGTTGTCCCGCGCACCAGACGCGCGACGCCCGAATAGACTTCGGCGTGTTCTGCCGCCAGTTTGGCCAGCTTGCGCGCTTCGGCACTGACAAGGAACCCGGCTTCGATCACGTGATGGTCGGTCACCCCGCGCCACACGCGGCGGATGTGGTAGCCACCTTCCTCGGCCATCTCGACCAGCCAGCGCGCCTCGGTATCGCCGCGGTCGAGCCAGCGCGTCGTGCGCGACAGAGCCTCTGCGCGCACGTCTGCCGAGATGTCCGGTTCCAGCGCGCCGGCCAGCGCCAGCGCCTCGATGATCGCAGGATTGTAGCGGCGCGGCACGAAGGCCATCAGGTTGCGCATGCGCAGCGCGTGTTCGACCAGACTTTCGAGGTCAGGCCCGCTGCGCGCACCGCCGACCGTCTCCAGCACGCGGCCAGAGAGCCCTGCTTCGAGCAGATAACGATCGAGCGCGGCGTTGTCCTTGAGGTAGACCTCGCTGCGGCCCTTGGCGACCTTGTAGAGCGGCGGCTGCGCGATGAACAAATGCCCTGCCCGAATGATGTCGGGCATCTGGCGGTGGAAGAACGTAAGCAGCAGCGTGCGGATATGCGCGCCGTCGACGTCGGCGTCGGTCATGATCACGATCTTGTGATAGCGCAGCTTTTCGAGGTTGAATTCATCGCGGATGCCAGTGCCCATCGCCTGAATCAGCGTGCCGACTTCCTTCGAACCGATGATCCGGTCGAACCGTGCGCGCTCCACGTTGAGGATCTTGCCCTTGAGCGGCAGGATCGCCTGGATCTTGCGGTCACGACCCTGCTTGGCGCTGCCGCCTGCCGAATCACCCTCGACCAGGAACAGTTCGCACTTCGAAGGATCGCGCTCCTGACAGTCGGCCAGCTTGCCCGGCAGGCTGGCGATGTCCATCGCGCCCTTGCGGCGGGTCAGTTCGCGGGCACGGCGGGCAGCTTCGCGCGCGGCGGCAGCGTCAATCACCTTGAGGATCACCGACTTGGCGTGGCCGGGGTTTTCCTCCAGCCATTCGCTCATCTTGTCGGCCATCAGGCTTTCCAAGGGCTGGCGCACTTCGGAGGAGACCAGCTTGTCCTTGGTCTGCGAGGAGAATTTCGGGTCGGGCAGCTTGACCGAGACGATCGCGGTCAGGCCTTCGCGCATGTCGTCGCCCGACAGCGTGACCTTTTCCTTCTTGAGCATCCCCGACCGCTCGGCATAGCCGTTGAGCGTGCGCGTCAGCGCGGCGCGGAATGCGGCAAGGTGCGTGCCGCCATCGCGCTGCGGAATGTTGTTGGTGAAGGTCAGGACGTTTTCGTAGTAGCTGTCGTTCCACTGCAGCGCCACGTCGATGCCGATGCCGTCCCGGCTTGCGCTGATCGAGATCGGTTCGGGCATCAGCGGCTGCTTGTTGCGATCGAGATACTTCACGAACGCCGCGATGCCGCCCTCGTAATAGAGATCGTGCTCCTTGATCTCCTCGTGCCGCTTGTCGCGCAGCAGAATGCGCACGCCGGAATTGAGGAAGGCCAGTTCACGATAGCGATGCTCGAGCTTGTCGAAGTCGAACTCGAGCACGTTCTTGAACGTCTCGGTGCTGGCAAGGAAAGTCACGCGCGTGCCCTTCTTGCCTTCAGGCGCAGGTCCGCGCACGATCAGCGGCGAGACCGCATCGCCGTGGGCGAACTTCATCCAGTGCTCCTGACCATCGCGCCAGATCGTCAGTTCGAGCCATTCGGACAGCGCGTTGACCACCGACACGCCGACGCCGTGGAGACCGCCCGAGACCTTATAGGCGTTGTCGTCCGAGGTGTTCTCGAACTTTCCGCCAGCATGGAGCTGGGTCATGATCACTTCGGCAGCCGAAACGCCTTCCTCCGAATGGATTCCGGTAGGAATGCCGCGCCCGTTGTCCTCGACCGAAACCGAGCCATCGGGGTTCAATTCGATCAGCACGAGATCGCAATGCCCGGCCAAAGCCTCGTCGATCGCGTTGTCCGAAACCTCGAACACCATGTGGTGAAGACCCGACCCGTCGTCGGTATCGCCGATGTACATGCCGGGGCGCTTGCGCACCGCGTCGAGACCCTTCAGCACCTTGATAGAATCGGCGCCATAAGCATTGGCGTTGGGGATGTTTTCGTTCGTACTGGCCATCGTTTGCACATAGGCACGAAAGGGCAAAAACCCAAGCTATTCCGGCCTGTTTTGCACAGGCCGCGATATCCCGGAAAAGGCGTTTGCGCACGAGGCGAGGCTGGCGCACGATAAGCGCACACGCATTTGCTCCGGGGGCCGTCACGACCATGCGCAAACTTCTCGCCACGCTTATCCCGATGGTGGTGCCAATGGCTGCTGCGATAGCGGCAGAAACGCCGCTGCGGCCCGATCAACTGGCTTATCGCGCGCTCTACAAGGAGATGGTCGAGACCGACACATCGATCACGACAGGCAGCTGCACCGCGCTCGCCGACAAGATCGAAGGTCACTTGCGTAAGGCGGGGTTTACCGACGCCGAGATCCATCGTTTCGCCGTGCCCGAAGCGCCCAAGGAGGGCGGCATCGTCGCGGTCCTGCCCGGCACGTCAAAGACCGCAAAGCCGATCCTCCTGCTCGGTCACCTCGACGTGGTCGTCGCCAAGCGCGAGGACTGGACCCGCGATCCCTACACCTTCATCGAGGAAGGCGGTTATTTCTACGGGCGCGGCGTTGCCGATATGAAGGCGATGGACGCGATCTGGGTCGACATGCTGATGCGCTGGCGCATGGCGGGGAAGGTCCCGAAGCGCACGATCAAGCTGGCGCTGACTTGCGGCGAGGAAACCAGCACCGCGTTCAACGGCGCGAAGTGGCTGTCCGAGAACCGCCGCAATCTGATCGACGCCGAATTCGCGCTTAACGAAGGCGGCAGCGGACGGACCGACAAGCCGCTGGAGCAGGGTGGTCGCGTCGTCGTCCAGACAATGCATGTCGGCGAAAAGACCCCCGTCAACTACCGGGTCGAGGCGACCAACCCTGGCGGGCACAGCTCCGCCCCGATCAAGGACAATGCGATTTACGAGTTGTCCGATGCACTCGCGCGCATCCGCGATTTCGATTTCCCGCTGATGCTCAATGATACCACGCGCGCCTATTTTTCCAAGGCAGGCGCCGCACGCGGCGATGCGATGGGCAAGGCGATGGTCGCAATTGCCGCTAACCCTGTCGACAAGGCTGCCGAAGCCACGCTCAACACCGACCGCTCGTTCCACTCGATGCTGCGCACCACATGCGTCGCCACGCTGCTCGACGGCGGCCACGCCAACAACGCGCTGCCACAGCGCGCGGGTGCCAACATCAACTGCCGCATCTTCCCCGGCGTCTCTGCAGAGGACGTGCGCAAGACGCTCGAAAGCGTGATCGCCGATCCGAAGATGACTGTCGTGCGCACCGACAATCGCGGTCCCGAGGCCAAGGCTCCGCCGCTCAATCCCGCGATCCTCGGGCCAGCCGAAAAGCTGGTGGCCAAGTACTATCCCGGTGTGCCGCTGGTGCCGGTGATGTCCACCGGCGCAACCGATGGCGTGTTCCTGTCAGCCGTGGGCATTCCCAGCTACGGCCCGCCCGGGCTGTTCGGCAATCCCGACGGCGGCGGCACGCATGGGTTGAACGAGCGGGTCTATGTCAAGTCGGTCATGACCGGGCGCGACCTGTTGACCGATCTGGTCACTGCCTACGCGTTCTAACCGCTCGGCCTTGAACAGGCTGTGGAAATCCTGAGGGCTTTCCCCTTGACGGAGGACTCGCACGGGTGTTGTTTGCTGCTCATGCGTAACACTGCGGTCACCCGGCTCGGCCATGACTGCCCCTGCGAAGGCGGGCCCGCCCCGTCATGCAGGGACCGGAACAGGACGTGCTGCATAAGGCGCTGATCGAGCGGGCGGCTTCGGCCAAGCCCCATAGCGGCGATGGCGCCGCGCTGAACCATGTGTTGGGCAATGATCGCCATCTATCAAATTGCCCCGCGCTTGTCTTGAATGCCGATTACACCCCGCTCAGCTATTACCCGCTCAGCCTGTGGCCGTGGCAAACGGCGGTGAAGGCGGTGTTCCTTGAGCGTGTCGACATCATCGATACCTATGACCGCGAGGTACACAGCCCCGGCTTTGGCATGAAGCTGCCCTCGGTCATCGCGCTGCGCCAGTATGTGCGGCCGAGCGAATATCCCGCCTTCACCCGCTTCAACCTGTTCCTGCGCGACGGCTTCCAGTGCCAGTATTGCGGCAGTCTCGAACAGCTGACCTTCGATCACATCGTCCCGCGCCGTCTGGGTGGGCGCACCTCGTGGGAGAACGTCGCGGCGGCCTGCGCGCCGTGTAATCTGCGCAAGGGTGGCCGCACCCCTGAGCAGGCGCGGATGAAGCTGATGAGCCGCGCGATCCGCCCGACCTCATGGCAATTGCAGGAACGCGGGCGCGCGTTTCCGCCCAACTACCTGCACGAAACCTGGCGCGACTGGCTCTACTGGGATGTCGAGCTGGAGGGTTGACCTGCGTTCAGCGCCGCGCCGCCCGTTTCGCGGGTGAGCAATGACGCGCCCTTCCAGAACAGCGCCAGCGTGATCAATGAAATTGCCGCCGACAGCAGCATGGGCATGCCCGGCAGATCGATGATCGCGTTCGGCCCGCTGAAGCGCGCCAGTGCCTGCGTATAGAGCGGTGGCCCGACAATCGCCGCGATGCTGCCGATCGAGGTCACCGCGCCCTGCAATTCGCCTTGGCTGCGCGCATCGACCGCGCGGCTGTTGAACGCGGCAATGGGTGGCTGCACGAAGCCCTGCAACGACCCGACCGCAATCGCCAGATAGACCTGCCAGTGGGTGTGCGCGACGTTGTAGAGCACGGCCGATGCGCATAGCCCCGCAACGCCCAACAGCACCGCGCGCCGCTCGCCCAGCTTGGGCAAGGCCAGGCGCAGGCCGACGCCCTGAACGAGCGCACTGGTCAGGCCGACCACTGCCAGCGCCAGCCCGACATCGCGGACGGTGAAGCCGTAAGCGGCAATCGCGAAGAACGACCACACCGCAGGGTAAACGACATGCGCCAGCTGCCACATGCCGAGCGCTGCAACGAACCACAGCACGGTCGGGCTTTGCCCGCGCAAGGCCTTGAGCGTGGAGACCGCGTTGGCCTTGCGCCAGTCGAACGGACGGCGGTTTTCCCGGCCCAGCGATTCCTTGAGGAAGACCAGTCCGAACACGAAGTTGGTCAGCGCCAGAGCGGCGGCCGCATAGAACGGCAGACGCGGGCTGATCGAGCCGAGCAGGCCGCCTAGCGCTGGCCCGACGACAAACCCGAAGCCGAAAGCCAGCCCAATCATCCCGAAGTTCGCCGCGCGTTTTTCGGGCGGGGTAACGTCGGCAATGTAGGCATAAGCGGCGGAAAAGCTTGCGCCGGTAACGCCCGCCAGCAAGCGCCCGATCACCAGCCACCAGAATTGGGGCGCCATCGCCTGCAACAGGTAATCGAGGCCCAGCATCAATACGGCGGCGAGCAATACCGGCCTGCGCCCGTAGCGGTCCGACAGGTTGCCGATGATCGGTGCGAACACGAACTGCATCAGCGCGTAGCCCGCGCCCAGCCAGCCGGCGTATTCCGCCGCGGTGCCGACATCGACCCGCGCAAGTTGCATGATCAGCCCCGGCATCACCGGCGCGACGATGCCGAACCCGAGCATGTCGATCATCACGATCGCGAACACGATCCCGAACGAAGCGCGATGCGTCATGCAGGGGAACTCCGTTGGGGGATCGATCAGCGGCGGGTGAGGGCGTCCTCGCTCTCGGCCATCAATTGCGCGATGATCTCGGCCACCGGCTCTTCCTTCGTCACCATGCCGACCGACTGTCCGGCCATGACCGAACCGCGCTCGACATCGCCCTCAATCACTGCGCGGCGCAGGGCGCCCGCCCAGAAATGCTCGATCTCGAGCTGCGCCGCAATCATATCGACAAGGCCCTCGTCGAGCCGCTTGGCGACCTCGATCTGCTTGGCCGTGAACTCTTCGGAACCCTTGTTCTTCAGCGCGCGGACCGGGATCACCGGCAGGCGCGGATCGACTTGCACGCTGGCCACGGCATCGCGCGCATTGCCGCGGAAGAACGCCGCCTTGAACGCGGGGTGCGCGATCGATTCTGTGGCGCAGGCAAAGCGCGTACCCAGTTGCACGCCCGAAGCGCCCATTTCGAGATAGCTCGCGATCATCTCGCCCCGGCCGATGCCGCCCGCCACGAACACGATATGCTCATCGGCCAGCGCGGGCAGGAATTCCTGTGCCAGCACCGAGGTGGAGACCGGGCCAATGTGCCCGCCGGCTTCCGAGCCTTCGATTACCAGCGCGTCGGCGCCCGACCGCAGCAGCTTCTTGGCCAAGGCCAGCGTCGGCGCGAAAACCAGAACCTTGGCGCCGAACGCCTTGATCGCCTCGACGCTGCCCTTGGGGGGAATCCCGCCTGCCAGCACGACATGGCTGATCTGGTGCTTGGCACAGACTGCGATCAGATCGAACAGCATCGGGTGCATGGTGATCAGGTTCACGCCGAAGGGCTTGGTCGTCAGCGCCTTGGTCGCAGCAATCTCGGTGTCGAGCAATTCAGGCGTCATCGCGCCGCAGGCGATCACGCCAAAGCCGCCCGCGTTGCTGATTGCCGAGACCAGATTGCGTTCCGAAACCCAGCTCATCGCTCCGCACAGGATGGCGTGCTCGGTCCCGAGAAATTCGGCACCACGCCGCATCATGTCGGTAGTCTTGGGGGTTGCGGTCATTGTGCTCGAGATCCCGTACGATAGGCTGGCGCGCGCTTTAGGGCCGCAACGTGTCCGCAACAAGGCCCGAGTTCGCTGGCTTGCGATCGCGCCCACGCTTATGCCACAGCGATGAGCCTGACCGAACTTGCCGACCGCAGCCTTGCCCGCACCGACATCGAGAGCCTGTGCGGGGCGCCCGCCCGTCTGATCGCTTGCGATCTCGACGAGGCCGACCTTTCCGGGCTCGACTTGTCGGGCTGGACGTTCGATCGCTGCAGCTTGCGTCATGCCGATCTGTCGAAGGCGACGCTTACGGGTACGAGCTGGCAATCGTGCCGCGGCGCGTTTGCCAATTTCGGGGCGGCAGACCTGAGCGAGGCGGCCTTCACCGGGTGCGACCTCAACAACGCGGTTTTCCGCCGCGCCAATATCGACTCAGCCAAGTTCACCGGCACGCGCATGACCGGTGCGGATTTCGACTCCGCGCGTGGCACGAGCTTCACGTTCGATGAAGTCCTGCTGGTCAATGCGCGGCTGTCGGGCCTGTCATTCCGCAAGGAAACGCTGCGCCGCGTCGATCTGGCTCAGGCCGACCTTACCAAGTGCGACTTCCGCTCGACCGTGTTCGAAGGCTGCAGCCTGCGCGAGGCGAACCTCAAGGGCTCGCGCTTTGCGGGCGCGGACTTGCGTGGTGCGGACCTCGGCGGCCTGACCCTCGAGGATGCCGCGCTGTTCCGCGGCGCGATCATCTCACGCGAGCAGGCCGAACAGCTCCTCTCGGGCTGGGGCCTGCTGATCCGCTGAATTACTCGCCGTCGAGCTCGTAGGCGGTGTGCAGCACGCGTACGGCCAGTTCGGTCTCGTCCTCGTCGATCAGCACCGAGACCTTGATCTCGCTGGTAGTGATCGCCTGGATGTTGATCCCGCGATCGGCAAGGGCCCGGAACATCGTTGCGGCAACGCCGGCATGACTGCGCATGCCGACGCCGACGACGCTGATCTTGGCGACCTTGCCGTTCGACAGCATCCGGTAATAGCCGATCGTGTCCTTGCGCTCCTCAAGCAACGCCTGCGCGCGGGCGAGGTCCGAAATCGGCACGGTGAAGGTCACGTCGGTCTCGCCACGATCCTTGGCGATGTTCTGGATGATCATGTCGACGTTGATGTTCGCAGCCGCCAGCGGCCCGAAGATCGCCGCAACCGCGCCGGGACGGTCGGCGATGCGGGTCAGGGTGATCTTGGCTTCGTTCTTGTCGGCAGCGATGCCGGTGATCAGCTGGCGTTCCATATCGAGTCCTTCAAGCTCCTCGTCAGAGACGATCATCGTGCCGGGAATGGTATCTGCGGCGGGCGCATCGTCGTCGATGAACGAAGACAGCACCTGCACGCGCACGCCCTCCTTCATCGCCAGGCTGACCGAACGTGTCTGGAGGACCTTCGAGCCGACCGAAGCCAGTTCGAGCATTTCCTCATACGTCACGTTCTTCAGCTTGCGCGCCTTGGCGACGATGCGCGGGTCGGTGGTGTAGACCCCGTCGACGTCGGTGTAGATGTCGCAGCGATCGGCATTGACCGCCGCTGCCACGGCTACCGCCGAGGTGTCCGAGCCACCCCGGCCGAGCGTGGTCACGCGGCCAGCGGGACTGACGCCCTGAAAGCCCGGGATCACAGCGATTTCGCCCGACGCCATGCTGGCGATCAGCGCGTCGGCGTCGATGTCCTCGATCCGCGCCTTGGCGTGGGCGTCGTCGGTCTTGATCGGCACCTGCCAGCCGAGCCACGAACGCGCGCTGCAGCCCAGCGCCTGCAAGTGCATCGCCAGCAGGCCCGAGGTGACTTGCTCGCCGCTGGCCACGACCACATCGTATTCGGCGGGATCGTAAAGCGGATTGGCTTCGCGGCAGAAGTTCACCAGCCGGTCGGTCTCGCCCGCCATGGCCGAAACGACCACCGCGACCTCATGCCCCGCTGCTTGCTGGCGCTGCACGATGCGCGCCACACGACGGATGCGCTCGGTCCCGGCCATCGACGTGCCACCGAATTTCATCACGATGCGGGCCAAGGCGTGCTCCCCAACTTCAACAGGTGAAAGAATCTTTCCCACAAGTCCGGTGGACCATGCGGCGCGCGCGCTTTAGGGACGTCAAATGAGCAATGCAACCTCTGCGCCCACCATCCGCCCTGACGAGGCCGCGCATTTCGGCAAGCTGGCGGCAGACTGGTGGAACCCCAAGGGCTCGTCGGCGATGCTCCATCGGCTGAACCCGGTAAGGCTCGGCTTCATCCGCAGCGCCATCGATGCGCATTTCGCCAGCGATGGGCGCAAGCCGCTGGCCGGGCGCCGCGCGCTCGATGTCGGCTGCGGGGCCGGCCTGCTGTGTGAGCCACTGGCCCGCCTTGGCGCAAACGTCACCGGTGTCGATGCCGCGCAGGAAAACATCGCGGCTGCTCAGATTCATGCCGAAGGGTCGGGCCTCGCCATCGATTATCGCTGCGGCGACGTGAGCGAACTCGGCCTGACCGGCTTCGACCTCGTCACCTCAATGGAAGTGATCGAGCACGTATCCGACAAGCCCGCGTTCATCGCCGCTCTCAAATCCGCGCTGAGAGAAGGCGGACTGATGATCCTGTCGACCCCCAACCGCACCCCGCAATCGCGGCTGCTGCTGGTCGAGGGAGCCGAGAGGATCGGCATGGTCCCGCGCGGCACGCATCACTGGGATGATTTCATCACGCCGGTCGAGCTGCACGATCTGCTCTGCGCGGCGGGCCTGAAAATGGGCAACCCCATGGGCATCGCGTGGAGCGTCTCGCGCGGGCTGCACCTGTCCGACAACACGGCGCTCAATTACATCGTCACCGTCACGCACGGTTGAAAGGAATTACCAATGGCCGCCGAACGTTTCGAGCGTCACAAGCAGGCGTGGACTCCCGACGAAATCCAGAAGCTGCACACGCTGGCCAAGAAAGGCATGCCGCTGAAAGCCATCGCCAAGGCGCTGACCCGCAGCGAGGAATCGGTCAAGACCCGCGCCAAGGCCGATAGCCTCGGCATTACCAAGCTGCGTTAGGCGGTCTTTTCCGAGGGCAGGAACTTCTCGACCAGATCGCGTGCCAGCCGCGCCGGGCGCAGCGTTTCGGCATCGAGGCAGCACCAGCTCGATTTGACCTCGGCCAGCACGTCTTCACCACGCTTGATGATCGTCTCGTAGAATGCGCGCGCGCCTTGCACCTTCTCCAGGATCACGTGCGCGATCACCGTGTCGTCAAGGAACGTTGGGCGGCGGTAGGTGATCTCGTGCTTCAGCGCGACCCACAGGTGCGCCGCGACGGCCTCTGCCGGGGCCAGCGCACGCCAGTGATCGATCACCGCTTCCTGCACCCAGGTCAGGTACGACGCATTGTTGACGTG
Organism: Novosphingobium hassiacum; assembly: GCF_014196055.1. Classification (GTDB taxonomy): domain Bacteria; phylum Pseudomonadota; class Alphaproteobacteria; order Sphingomonadales; family Sphingomonadaceae; genus Novosphingobium; species Novosphingobium hassiacum. The sequence goes on along the minus strand of NZ_JACICY010000002.1, from coordinate 22,719 downwards.
CCCCATGAAGTCGATGTCCGAAGGCTGGATGGCGATCGGGACGAGATGGGCGGGCAGCGTCTGAGGCGTGGAGTTGTTCACACCAGTGTAGATAGCACGATTCGCGGCGCGGCGGTAGGCGCGCAGCCGCCCTTTTCGTGTTGCCGGTTTTTTGCTGGCCGCAGCCTCAGGCGTCCCCGGCGCGATCCATCATATCCATGAAGTTGCGGGCCGCATCGCGCGTCTCCGTATCCTTGAACGCCACGTCCAGATCGGGCGCGCTGCCGAGCATGTAGAGCAGCGTCCACATCCCGAACTTGCGCGCAGGATCGCGCTCCAGTCCGAAATCCACCAGCATATGCTCGATCCCGGCATCAAGCGCGGCCGGCGTGGCGGCAGCGATATCCTCGGTCCCGAAGTACCGGCGCATCTGATCGTCGAATTCCATGCGTGGTTGGGTAGTTGAGGTGGGAGCCACGCGCAATGGTCGTCGCGCAGGCCCACCCCCGACCCCTCCCGCAGGCGGGAGGGGGGAAGAAAGGGCGCACACGCGAGGGAGCGCACAACACAGTCCCCCTCCCGCCTGCGGGAGGGGTTAGGGGTGGGCCCGTCCACGTCCCCCAACACTCGCACCAAATCCGAACCAACCCCAATTGCGCAACCCACCACCCCGCGCGACAAACCGCCATGCCCTTCAAACCCCGCAACACCGAGCGCGCCCGCACGCTCCGGCGCGAGGCCACCCCGATGGAGCGCGCCCTGTGGCGCTACCTGTCCAACAGTGCGCTCGGCGCAAAGTTCAGCCACCAGATGCCCATCGGCCCCTACTTTGCCGATTTCCTGTGCCGTGAACTGATGATCGTGGTCGAACTCGACGGCCACAGCCACGATCTCCGCCCCGACCACGACGCCACCCGCGACCGCTTCATGACCGACGCCGGCTACAGCGTCCTGCGCTTCACCAACACCGATGTGCGCGAGAACATCGAAGGCGTAGCAACCGCGATCCAACTGGCGGTTTCAGCGAGGAGAGTCTGAGGCCCAGCCACCGCCGAATGCCCACCCCCAACCCCTCCCGCAGGCGGGAAGGGGGAAGAAAGGGCGAACACCCCACAAGCAACACACAACAAAATCCCCCTCCCGCAAGCGGGAGGGGCCAGGGGTGGGCCTCCGCCCTCTTGATCAAAAACAAGCCCCGCTAAGCCTCGAACCTACGAGGCATAAAACCAACAATGCGGCCGCAACCTGTGCGGAACCATCCGCGACGGCGATACGCAAGCCTCCACGTGGCTTACGGAGCGTTGAAAAGCTAGCGTAGCCGGGTGGTGGTGAGGGGGGACAATAGGATTCAAGTATCTGCGATGATAAAAACTTTATGAAAGCTATATTCTAGACAAACAATCCGCGAGATGAATTAATCATTCTTCCGAGTCATCTGTTATGTCATCAGAAGAACTTAAGCTAACAATGTTCTCCTTATACGCCTTGTCTTTCCGTTTATCTTCCAGAAATCTACTGATTTCCTGCAAAGATTTCTTAGTAAACCTAATTCTATCTTGCCCTAGCATCGCCCGCAGGGCATAAAAAGCACGCCTTGCTTCTGTAAACTCCACGAGTGGTTCCAAACAGTACACAAGATCACGAAGATTTTTTATTCTTGAGCTATATGCTGGGATAACATCGCTTGTCGAGTTTATGTCTAAGGACGCATCTAGTGCGTCATTTTGTGAAATGCTGCCTAGTGAAACAAGGTGATCAAACCAATCATTCTTCCTGATAGCTTCGACAAGCTGAGATTTTGAAAGAGATTTATTCTCTCTTTCAATAATATCAGATGATTTATCAGGAGAAACTGTTTCTAAAACAGTTTCCATATAAGATTTAAGTGTGGTGTTGATTGCTTCTAGGTGCCGAATTTGAGAAGCCAAATCAGAAAACTTTGACTGGTCCTGTCTTTTCCGAAGGAGTTCTTGGAAGAGTCCTGCCCATTGATCTCTCAACCAAGATTCTATGTCTACCCCTTTTTCAAAAGATTGCACTGGATTGTTCCGTTGCTTTCCGAATATAAACTCAATAAAGCTGAAGACTTTGGAGGAGTCGACATGTGCGTACTTAATGCTTTCGTTATCTTTATTTCGCAGATAGGTTTGGTATTCGGAGTAGACCCCACTTTCAATTAACACGTAGACTGGGATGTCTGCATCGTGCGCGCGAGTGAACTCACGCCGCGTCACGCTTTCGAACTCTTCATCCCTCTTTTTCTGGATGGGAGTTTGATTACTCGCAGCAGAGCCGTATCGGCCACCAATAATTAACACTAATATGTCCGAAGATTGAGCTTCACGATAACAAGATTCGTCTAAAGGTTGTGCCGGATCGTATGTTATCGAGCCATATTCCGATAGAATGGGCTCATAGCCGAGCGTTTCGACAAAGACCTCGAGGGAAGCGCGCACATGCTTTAGGTCGTAGTATGTCGAACTTATAAATACGCGCGGCTTCGCCATTTACTTTCCCCGAGGAGCGCGAGGGGCGAATCCCCTCGCATCCATCCCTTACGTTACGTCCAGCTCAGTCTTTCACCTCACTCCGCCGCAATCCCCGCAGCCCCAAACATATCCACCTCGACCTCACCCGTGACCAGTTCCTCGTTCGCCGCGCCCTTGGCTTTGCGGCGGCTGTCGAAGCTGCTCCACACGGTGTTCCAGTCGCCGCGCGTGGCGGCCTTCGAATATTCCGTCGCGCGGGTTTCGAAGAAGTTGGCGTGTTCGACGCCGTTGAGCAGCGGTGCGAGCCACGGCAGGGGGTGGTCTTCGATCATGTAGACCGCGGGCAGGCCAAGCTGGCTGAGGCGCCAGTCGGCGATGTAGCGGATGTAGCGCTTGATTTCCTTGGCGCTCATGCCGGGAACCGGGCCTTGTTCGAAGGCGAGGTCGATGAACGCGTCTTCCAGCCGCACGGTCTTCTGGCAGCAGTCGATGATGTCTTCCTTGACCGCCTTGGTCAGGCAGCCGCGCTCCGCGACGAAGGCGTGGAACAGCTTGGTGATGCCTTCGCAGTGCAGCGATTCATCGCGGATCGACCAGGTGACGATCTGGCCCATGCCCTTCATCTTGTTGAAGCGCGGGAAGTTCATCAGCATGGCGAAGCTGGCGAAGAGCTGCAGCCCCTCGGTGAAGCCGCCGAACATGGCGAGCGTGCGCGCGATGTCCTCGTCGTTGTCGACGCCGAAGGTCTGCAGGTAATCGTGCTTGGCCTTCAGTTCCTCGTATTCGAGGAACATGCCGTACTCGCTCTCGGGCATACCGATGGTGTCGAGCAGGTGGCTGTAGGCGGCGATGTGCACCGTCTCCATGTTGGAGAACGCGGCGAGCATCATCTTGACCTCGGTCGGCTTGAACACGCGGCCGTACTGTTCGTGGTAGCAGTTCTGCACTTCCACGTCGGCCTGGGTGAAGAAGCGGAAGATCTGCGTCAGCAGGTTGCGCTCATGCTCGGAAATCTTCTGCGCCCAGTCGCGGCAGTCCTCACCCAGCGGCACCTCTTCGGGCATCCAGTGGATCTGCTGCTGGCGCTTCCAGAATTCGTAGGCCCAGGGATATTCGAAGGGCTTGTAGGTCTTGCGGGCTTCAAGAAGGGGCATGGGGTGAGTCCTGTGCTGATTCTGTCAATGTAGGGATTGGCGGGGCGCGGCGAAAGCGCAGGCGATGCCTTGGCGGGGGATTGCGGAGCGGTTTTCCACCGGCCCGGCGCACCGCCTTTGGTGCAGGTTCGGGCGGACTGGCGCTGACCCGGCGCGTACTGGCGACGGCGCGATGTTTCGGGCGGAACCGGCAGGTGGCGAGACGGTTCTCAGTGCAAGGCCGCAGGGTTTTCCTAAGCGACCATGACCCCTTGATACCGCAGGAGATTTGCCATGGGTGAATATGAACCTGAAGACTCGCGCAACGTGACCGGCGCCAACGCCAACCTCGGTGGGCGTCCGCAAGCCGGCGGCAGCTTCGAACGCCAGGGCGAACAGCGCTGGGCAGGCGACGGGCAGCAGAGCCAGTCGCAGGATGGAAGCGGCCAGCAGCAGGGTGGCTTCAGCTCCGACACCGGCCAGCAGTCGCAGCTTGAAGGCGGGCAGTCCGACTGGTCGAGCCAGATCCGCGAGCACATGGAAGTGATCGGCGCGGACGGCACGCATGTCGGCACGGTCGATCACGTCGATGGCCATCGCATCAAGCTGACCAAGCGTGAAAACGACGCCGGGCACGAAGGCGGCACCCATTCGGGCCACCATCATTACCTGTCGGTCGGTCTGATCGCCGAAGTCGAAGGTGACAAGGTCCGTCTGTCGGCCAACGGCGACGTTGCCTGGGGCATGCTCGAAGAAGAATAAGTCCGGTTTACGGCGTACCGATTGCGCGAACGTCCCGCCCCCTTCGGGACCAGGTCGCACATCGCGGCCGGAGAGCGCCTCGCTGAAAAGCGGGGCGCTTTTCGTTTTTGTTGGGAGGAAAGCGCATCCGGGCAGGCCCCTGACGGATGTCAGGGGCGCACCCGACAAATGCTGCCCTACTTCCAGAACCAGCGCGGCTTGAGATCGCGATACTTGCGGTTGGCCCACATCGAGAAATACATCCACAGGCCCGATATGCTGAAGAACAGCAGCGCAAATCCTGTCATCAGCGAGATCGCGGTGCCGACGGGGCCGAATTCCTCGCCCGAATGCAGGTGATGGAACCAGCCGACCAGCGACTTCATGCCGCCGGGCTTGGCCTTGGGCCGGCACATCATCGTTTCGGGGCAGACGAAGCCCGGAGGCGCGGCGGGCGCCTCGGCCTTGGGGCCAGCGGGCCAAAGCGCGGTGACGTGGCTGCCGATGCCGGTCAGCGACATCCACAGCATGAACACCCCGAAGAACACCGTGATCCAGCGGTGCCACTTGCGCATGATACGAATCCTTTTGATAATGCGAATTGATCGCAAAATTAGACGAGGCCGCCTTAGCGGACTTGCTTGGGATCGTGCAAGCAGGTGTTTTGTTGCGCAGTGTTGCTGTCTCGCGCAAGCCGCGAAGTGTCGCTGAATGTAGCGGGGGTGAGGCCATTATTGGCCCAAGCGCCGCGCTTCCGTCACCGGCAAACCAGCCTCGGTAGGGACGTAGATCAGCGAGGCCTTGGTCTCCTCCAACGCCTGAATCTGCAGATAGCGCAGATAACCCTCCGGCCCGCCCAGCGAATCCTGCAGGATCCGATTCGCCTTGGCGGCACCTTCAGCGCGGATTACTTCTGCCTCAGCCAGCGAGATCGCGCTTTCTTTCTTGGCGCGGGCTTCGAGGATTGCGACTTGGCGTGAGGATTGCGCCTCGGCCAGTGCTGCTTCGCCTGCAAGACGCTGCGAATAGACGCGATACTGCGGGTAACCAATCATTGCGATGGCCAGAAGTACTGCGGCTGCAACGATAGCAATCAGGCTACAGCCGGTCTTCTGGTCCATCACTCGCTCCGTATTCCCGCTTCGTGTCTATGCCCTCACTGACAGGCGAGGCATTCTTCGTAATCGGTCGGTCCGGCCAGTTCCATGACCGGGGCGGCGGCGGTGTTGTCGGCTTCGACGCCACCGGCAAAGCCCGCGCGCTGGACCGACTTCGAGCGGAGGTAATAGAGGCTCTTGATGCCGCGTTCCCAAGCCTGGAAGTGGAGCATCATCAGGTCCCACTTGTCGACGTCCGCCGGGATGTACAGGTTCAGCGACTGCGCCTGATCGATGTAGGGCGTGCGGTCGGCCGCGAATTCGAGCAGCCAGCGCTGGTCGATCTCGAAGCTGGTCTTGTAGACCGCCTTTTCCTCAGGGGACAGGAAGTCGAGGTGCTGGATCGAGCCGCCGTTTTCGAGGATCGTGTTCCACACGTTGGTGGAATCCTTGGACTTATCGGCGAGCAGCTTCTGCAGGTACGGGTTCTTGACCACGAACGAGCCCGACAGCGTCTTGTGCGTGTAGATGTTTGCCGGGATCGGCTCGATACAGGCCGACGTCCCGCCGCAGATGATCGAGATCGACGCGGTGGGCGCGATCGCCATCTTGCACGAAAAGCGCTGCATCACGCCCATGTCGGCAGCATCCGGGCAAGGCCCGCGTTCCTGCGCCAGCATCAGCGATGCCTCATCGGCCTTGGCGGCGACGTGGCGGAACATCTTGAGGTTCCACGCCTTGGCCATCGCGCTTTCGAACGCAATGCCCTTCATCTGCAGGAACGAATGGAAGCCCATCACGCCCATGCCGACCGAGCGTTCGCGCATCGCGGAATACTTGGCGCGGTCCATTTCGGCGGGCGCGCGGTCGATGTAGTCCTGCAGCACGTTGTCGAGGAAGCGCAGCACGTCCTCGATGAACAGCTTGTCGCCGTTCCATTCTTCCCAGGTTTCAAGATTCAACGACGACAGGCAGCACACGGCGGTGCGATCGTTGCCAAGATGGTCGCGCCCGGTCGGCAGGGTGATTTCCGAACACAGGTTCGAAGTCGAGACCTTCAGCCCCAGATCGCGGTGATGCTTGGGCATCATGCGGTTCACGGTGTCGGAGAACACGATATACGGCTCACCCGTGGCGAGGCGCGTTTCAACCAGCTTCTGGAACAGCGAGCGCGCATCGACGGTGGCGCGGATCGAACCGTCCTTGGGGCTGCGCAGGTGATGCTCGTCGCCGTTGCGCACCGCTTCCATGAATTCGTCGGTCAGCAGTACGCCATGGTGCAGGTTCAGTGCCTTGCGGTTGAAATCGCCCGATGGCTTGCGGATTTCGAGGAACTCCTCGATTTCCGGGTGGCTGACGTCGAGATAGCAGGCCGCCGAGCCACGACGCAGCGAGCCTTGGCTGATCGCAAGGGTCAGTGAGTCCATCACGCGCACGAACGGAATGATGCCGCTGGTCTTGCCGTTGAGGCCGACGCTCTCGCCGATGCCGCGCACTTTGCCCCAGTAGGTGCCGATGCCGCCGCCACGCGAGGCGAGCCAGACGTTCTCGTTCCAGGTGGCGACGATGCCTTCGAGGCTGTCATCCACCGAGTTCAGGTAGCACGAGATCGGTAGCCCACGCCCAGTGCCGCCGTTCGACAGAACCGGCGTTGCCGGCATGAACCACAGCTTCGAGATGTAATCGTACAGGCGCTGGGCGTGGTCCTGATCGTCGGCATAGGCATCGGCCACACGCGCGAACAGATCCTGATACTTTTCACCGGGCAGCAGATAGCGGTCGTCGAGCGTATCCTTGCCGAAATCGGTCAGCAGCGCATCGCGCGCGTGATCGGTAACGATCGTGAAGCGGCGGTCGTTGACCTTCTTGGAATCGCTGACCGGCGGCGCTGCCATCGCGGCTGCGACCGAGGCCGCCATGCCCGCGACCAGTGCGTCGCTGCCAGTGTCCTGCTTGCTCATATCCATTGCCTTGTTTGGGGCTTTCGCCTTCCCGGCAGACGCAGCAGCGCCTCCATCGGATTCACTAAGGGCCAGTTCGTCCTGCGCAGCCACCGAGCCGTCTCCAGTTCTGAAATCCACGTCGTCACCCCTGTATGAATGCCCGCGCAAAGCTGCGGGCACATCGTCCTGTCGAATCGGGGCCATGCCCGACACTAACGGATATGGAACGTAACAGGAACATGCTTCCTGCAGCACCACGCCGTCGCAATATCAAATCGTCGTCGGTCGACAGTTCGCAGCAGCAACGCGTTGCCAATCCGCGAAAAACTACTCCAAACAAGGTCTAGAGGTTCCCCCGAAGCCCAACCACTACCTATAGTGCCTCAACCTGTTGGAGACACAAGAGGGTAAAGCCCCTGCGCGCGACTCGATTCGTCGCATATGCGATTCGTTCTGGCGCTCGAAGGGTCGTGCTGCAGTGCAGCGACGCGTGGACCAAGCGGCACTGCAAGGGGCAATCCGGCGATGCCAAATATTTTTCAGCCGTCGATGACAAATTGTGGACAAGCCGGGGTCAACCATCCCCATATAGGGTGTCCACAGGAATGGAGCAGACCCCATGCTGAATCTTATCTCGATCGTGTTCACCGGGCTGGTGGTCGGCGTCCTTGCGCGGTTCTTCTATCCCGGTGACGTGGACATCGGCCTGCTCCGCACGATCCTGCTCGGCGTGGGCGGTGCGTTGCTGGCGGGTCTGTTCGCAAGCTGGCGTACCAGCAGCACATTCGGTGATGGCGTGAATCGCGCTGGCTGCCTGGCCTCCGTGATCGGCGCGATGGTGCTGATCTTCATCGGGCGCCATTTCCTGTAAACGGGCTTGGTTGTCAGGCCCTCGGCGCGACCCGGCGGTAGCTGAGGGCTTCGGCGATGTGGACGCGCCCGATCGTGTCCGCGCCCGCCAGATCGGCGATCGTACGTGCGACGCGCAGCATGCGGGTGTAGCCGCGCGCGGACAGCCGCATCGCTTCGGCGGCTTGGGCGAGCAGCTTGCGACCCGGCTCGTCGGGCGTGGCGTATTGGTCGAGCAAGTCTGCGTCGAGCTCTGCATTGGTCCGCCGTCCGGTGCCTTCCAGCCGTTTGGTCTGAATGTCGCGCGCCCTTGCGACGCGTGCGGCGACCTGGTCCGAACCCTCGGCGGGCGGGGGCAGCGTCAGGTCGGCGGCGGAGACCGGATCAACGTCGACATGAAGGTCGATGCGGTCGAGCAGCGGGCCTGAGACCTTCGACTGATAATCGGCGGCGCAGCGGGGGGCGCGGCTGCAGCCCAGCGCAGGATCGCCGAGGTGCCCGCAGCGGCAGGGGTTCATCGCCGCTATCAACTGGACCCTCGCGGGAAATGTGACGTGGGCGTTGGCGCGCGCGACGGTCACTTCACCCGTCTCCAGCGGCTGGCGCAACGAATCGAGGACGGCGCGCTGGAATTCGGGCAGCTCGTCGAGGAACAGCACGCCGAGATGCGCAAGGCTGACTTCGCCCGGACGGACCTTCAGCCCGCCGCCGGTCAGCGCGGCCATCGAGGCGGAGTGGTGGGGTGCGCGGAATGGGCGGGCGCGGCTGATGCGGCCGTCTTCGAGCGTGCCCGCGACCGATGCGACCATCGACACTTCCAGCGCCTCGGCAGCAGTCAATTCGGGGAGGATGCCCGGAAGGCACGAGGCCATCAGCGATTTCCCCGCGCCGGGCGGCCCGCTCATCAGCAGATTGTGTGCGCCGGCTGCTGCGATTTCGAGCGCGCGCTTGGCGGTTTCCTGGCCCTTCACTTGGCGTAAATCGGCTCTGCGGCGCGGCGTTTCGGCAATGCCGGGGGAAGGAGGGGGAAGGCGGTGGGTGCCCTTGAGATGGTTGAGGAGACCGATCAGATCGGGCGCGGCGATCACGTCGATCCCGCTCGCCCAGCGCGCCTCTGGTCCTTGCGCCGCAGGACAGATCAGGCCCTTGTCGAGACCGCTGGCATGAAGCGCCGCGAGGAGCACCCCGGGCGAGGGCAGCACGCGCCCATCAAGCGCAAGTTCGCCGACCGCGACGTAATCGGCGATCTGTTCGAGATCGACAACGCCCATCGCCGCGAGCAGCGCGATGGCGATGGGCAGGTCGTAGTGCGATCCCTCCTTGGGCAGGTCCGCGGGCGAGAGGTTGACCGTGATCCGCTTGGGTGGGAGCGCGAGGCCCAAGGCGGAGAGCGCCGAGGACACGCGTTCGCGGCTTTCGCCAACGGCTTTGTCGGGCAGGCCGACCAGCTTGAACGCTGGCAGTCCCGGCGCGACCTGACACTGCACTTCGACGCTGCGCGCTTCCAGTCCGAGATAGGCGACCGTCGATACCAGCGCGACCATGCATGCTCCTGTCGCTCAGGGTCATTGCGTAGCGAAGGGGCAGAGGGAAGCGGCGATGCCGCGATCGCGCCATTACGGAGGCATCTGCGGCGAGTGGCATATTGTTGGTGAACGGGATTTAACCGGCTTTCTTGGCACTTCGGCAAGGCGCTCGCGCGGATGAGGAGGGATGATCCGCCGCCTGATCCTGCCCGTCTTTGCCGCGCTGCTTGCCTGCCAGTCGCTTGCCGCGCGTGAGGTGTCTACCCGCACCTGGGTCGAAGACGGCGTGACCTGGACCGAGACGACCGTGGTCGAAGTCGAGGAGCCGGGGTCCGAGCGGCTGGTCGCGCTGCACGACGCGCCGCGGACCGGTATCGCCAGCTATGGCCCGTTCGACGTACTCGATGGTACGCGCGCCGCGCTGGTCGCCGAAACCGACAGCTATTCGCCCGCAGACTTTGCCGCGATGCTGCGCGCGCATCCGGGTATTCGCGTGCTCGAGATGGCCGATTGCCCGGGTACGGTCGATGACTTCGCCAACTTGCGGCTGGGGCGGATGATCCGCGCCAAGGGCATCGCGACGCATGTGCCCGATCACGGATCGGTACGCTCGGGCGCGGTCGAGCTGTTTCTGGCCGGTGCCAGCCGCAGCGCTGCGGCCGATGCCGCGTTCGTGGTCCATTCGTGGATCGACGAGGATGGACGCGAGCCGGATGACTTTGCCGCCGACGCCTCGGTCAACAAAGCCTATCTGGGCTATTACCGCGACATGGGGCTGGCCGATGACCAGGCTGCGGCGTTCTATGCGCTGACCAATTCGGTGCCCAACCGGGATGTCCTGATGCTGGGCAAGGCGGATCTGGCGCGGTTTGCTGCGCTGGATTGATTGAAGCCCACCCCCCGAGAAGAAAGTGCTGACCGTCGTTCCCCCCTCCCGCAGGCGGGAGGGGCCGGGGGTGGGCCTCCACTCTCAGATCAGTGCGCCGCACCCCACGAAAGCCCGGTGCCGATCTCAACACCCAGCGGCACGGTTAGCTTGACCGAAGGCTCAGCCGCCGTCGCCATCACGCGCTCGATAACTGGCCTCGCCGCTTCCACATCACCCTCGGGCAGCTCGAACACGAGTTCGTCGTGGACCTGCAGCAGCATCTTCACGTGGCCGAGCCCGGCGTCGTCCAAGGCGGGCATCATGCGGGCCATCGCGCGCTTGATGATGTCGGCGCTGGTGCCCTGGATCGGGGCGTTGATCGCGGCGCGCTCGCTGCCCTGGCGTTCGGCCTGATTCTTCGAGCCGATGCGCGGAAACCACGTCTTGCGGCCGAACAGCGTTTGCGAATAGCCGCACTCGCGCACGCTCTCCAGCGTCTCGTGGATGTAGCGCTGGATGCCGGGGAAGCGTTCGAAATAGCGGTCGATCATCGCTTGCGCCTCGTCCGCGCTCACGCCCAGTCGTCCGCCAAGGCCCCAGCGGCTGATGCCGTAGAGGATGGCGAAGTTGATCGTCTTGGCGCGACCGCGGGTGTCGCGATCGACGCTGCCGAACATCTCCATCGCCGTGCGCGAATGGATGTCCTCTCCGGCGGCAAACGCTTCCTTGAGCGCGGGGACATCGGCCATGTGCGCAGCCAGACGCAGTTCGATCTGGCTGTAGTCGGCGGCGAGCAGGACGTTGCCGGGTTCGGCGACGAAAGCATCGCGGATCTGGCGACCGATCTCGGTGCGGATCGGGATGTTCTGCAGGTTGGGATCGTTCGACGACAGCCGCCCGGTCTGCGCGCCGACAAGGCTGTAGCTGGTGTGGACCCGGCCCGTATCCGGGTTGATCGCGGCCTGCAGCGCGTCGGTATAGGTGGACTTGAGCTTGGACAGCTGGCGCCATTCAAGCACCAGCGTGGCAACTTCGGCGCCCTGTCCGGCGAGCCCTTCGAGCACAGACTGGTCGGTGGAATACTGCCCGGTCTTGCCTTTCTTGCCGCCCTTGTAACCGAGCTTGTCGAACAGGATCTCGCCCAGCTGCTTGGGGCTGCCGATGGTGAAGCTCTGGCCGCACTTCTCGTGGATCACGCCTTCGAGGCGCGCGATCTGGACGGCGAATTCAGTGGATAGGCCGGCCAGCCGCTCACGATCGACCTTGATGCCGTTGCGCTCCATCATCGCGACCACGGGCACCAGCGGGCGATCGACGCGCTGGTACACGCGGGTGCCGCCTTCTTCGGGGAGGCGCGGGGCGAACAGGCGGTGGAGCCGCCAGGTGATGTCGGCGTCCTCTGCCGCGTAACGCGTGGCGTCCGCCAAGGGCACTTCGGCAAACGAGATCGCCTTCCTGCCGCTGCCGCACAGCTCCTTGAAGGTCATCGTGGTGTGGCCGAGGTGGCGGTCGGACAGTTCGTCCATGCCATGCCCGGCAATGCCGACCTCGCCGCGTCCGGCATCAAGACAGAAGCTCATCACCATGGTGTCGTCGATCGGCGCGACGGCGATGCCGTGGCGGGCAAGGATGTTGATGTCGTATTTGATGTTCTGGCCGACTTTCAGCACCGCATCGCTTTCAAGCAGCGGTTTGAGCAGGCTGAGCGCGGTGGCCCGGTCAATCTGCACCGGGCGTTCGGCGAACATGTCGGTCCCGCCGTGGCCCAGCGGGATGTAGCACGCCTGATTGGGGCCTAGCGCGAGGCTGACCCCCACCAGATCGGCGCGCATCGCATCCAATGCGCTGGTTTCGGTATCGACCGCGACGACGCGCGCGGCAAAGGCGCGGGCGATCCATTCGCTGAGCTCCGATGCCGACTGGACGCAGGCGTAGGAGGACAGGTCGGGCGCGGGCCAATCGGGCAGCTTGCGGGCGACACCGGCTGGGGCGGCCGTGGTGGCGGCATGGTCGGGCTTGGCGGGGTTGAGCTGGGTCTTGGGTCCCGGGCTGCCCTGACCGCCGTCCAGACGCTTGAGCAGGCTGGTGAAGCCGTGCTCGGTCAGGAATGCGGCCAGCGGCTCGCGCGGGATCGTGTCGAGTTTGAAGTCCTCGATCGGTATCGGCAGCGTGCAGTCTTCCTTCAATTGCACCAGCACGCGCGACAGGCGCGCCATCTCGGCCTGTTCGATCAGGCTGTCGCGCAGCTTGCCCGGTTTCATCGTCGGGGCGGCGGCGAGCACCGACTCGAGGTTGCCATGTTCCTGGATCAGCTTGGTCGCGGTCTTGGGGCCAATGCCGCGAATGCCGGGGACGTTGTCGACCGAATCACCCATCAGCGCGAGCACGTCGCCGACAAGCTCGGGCATGACGCCGAACTTCTCGACCACCTCGGGCACGTCGATGCGCAGGTTCTTCATGGTGTCGAGCATGTCGATGCAGCCGCCACCTTCCGAACACTTGCCGACCAGTTGCATCAGGTCCTTGTCGGACGAGACGATGGTCACGTCCCAGCCGCGCAGCGTGGCGGCGCGCGCGTAGGAGGCGATGATGTCGTCGGCTTCGAGCGCGTCTTCCTCGATGCAGGCGAGGCTGAATGCGCGCGTGGCATCGCGAATCAGCGGGAACTGCGGAACCAGGTCTTCGGGCGGCGGCGGGCGGTTCGCCTTGTACTGATCGTACAGGTCATTGCGGAACGAAGTGCCCGCCTTGTCGAGGATCACTGCAAGGTGCGTGGGGCCGTCGGCCTTGTGCAGGTCCTCGGCAAGCTTCCACAGCATCGTGGTATAGCCGTAGACCGCGCCGACGGGCACGCCGTGGAGGTTGGTGAGCGGCGGCAGGCGATGATAGGCGCGGAAAATATAGGCCGATCCGTCGACCAGATAGAGATGCTGTTTTTCGTCCATCAGACGATGTTAGCAGGGCGATAGCGCGGCGTCATGGGGATTGCAGTGTGACATTCTGCATCGTTTCGGCGCATGCTAAAGACGCTTGAACGCACGGGAAACCGCGAAAAAAAGCCTGTAGCCCCCGCGCGATAGGCAGGTTGCGACAAGTTGCTGTCGTCTTATGCTTGCATGCTGATGAATTGGCGATTAATTGGGCTGAGAAGTCTACCGGCTGAGTAGGCTTTGCGGCGGGCTGCTTGCCCGGCGCGGTTCACTTCAATCCAGGGATTGTAACGCATGCGCAAGCTCATCCTCGCCGCCGTCGCCGGCACTGCCTTTGCTCTCGCTGGCTGCTCGGAAAAGCCGGCTGAAGAAGCCACCGAAGCCGCTATGGAAGCCACCGACGCTGCTATGGACGCCTCGGGCGCCGCCATGGACGCTTCGGGCGCCGCTTCGGAAGCTGCTGCTGAAGCGAGCACCGCTGCTTCGATGTAATCTCCGCTCGCAAGAGCAGGTTATATCAGGAATTAAAGGGGTGTGGTCCTTACGGGCCACGCCCCTTTTTCTGTGCGAACGACTTCTGTTCGAACGACGTGCGGGAATCGCATGCGCCGAGGGGTTCGCGTTCGGCCTGAGGCCCCCGCCTTCGCGGGGGAGCAGAGCAATTGCGGTCGGTGATTGGCGGCCGCCGGGCGGCTACGCCAAGGATCAGCGGCGGCGGACGAGGTCCTGCGTGTTTGCGGCCATCGGGGCGCTGTAGCCGTCGTAGATCGCGCGGGTCATCCGGCCGATCAGCTGGGCATGCGCAGCATGGCCTTCAGGCCCGGTGACGAAGAACGCGACCGCCAGATGGCGGCCATCGGGCAGGCGGATGATGCCGACGTCGTCGGTAACGCCCCAGAGCGTGCCGGTTTTGTGCGCAACCAGCGTACCTGCGGGAACGCCCGAACGGATGCGGGTCTTGCCGGTGCTGGTGCGGGTCATCGTATCGAGCAGGACTGCGCGACTTTCAGGGCTTAGCACTCCGCCGCGATCGATCGCGGCCAGCAGCGCCAGCATTGCGCGCGGCGTGCTCGAAGTGCGGGTGTCGATCACGCGGGCAGGATCGACCTTACCATCGTCGCGGACCAGCGTTGCCATCGTGTGATCGAGACGCTGGCCCATGATCCCGTTGCGAGTCAGCCAGTTGTTGACGTTGTGGAAGCCGCCGACCGCCGTGATCAGCCCGTCCGTCGCCTCGTTGTTGCTGCGGGTGATCATCAGTTCCATCAGGCTTTGCGCGGTCATGATCGTGCCAGCGCGCAGCGGTGCTTCGGGGTTCACTCCGCCGGTTTCACGCACCCGGATCATCATCGGGAACTGCTGGTCGAGACGGTAAGTGCCCTTCTCGACCTGTTCGAGGAAGGTGGCGGCTACCGCGATCTTGGCGGTGCTGGCCATCGGGAAGGGCATGTCGCCATTGACGAAGATCTGCCCGCCGCCGTCCAGATCCATAGCGGCAACGCCGATTCGACCGCGCCCTTCGGCGGCGATCGCGGCAACCTGGCTTTGAACGATGAGGTCGCGCTGGCTTTGCAGGGTTGTCGGCGCGCGGCTCTGGACCGCAGGAACGGTGGCAACCAGCGCCGGGGCCGCGGTCAGGAGCGCAGCGATGATCCTTGCGGTGCGGAACTTCATGCCAAATGCCTTACCCTGAACCTGGTTTATGCGCCTTTAACATAAGGTACCGCATCACGATTTGCGCGGAAAGTGCGATTTTCAACGACTTGCCGCGTCTGCCGCGCGGGCTGGCGATAAGGCGGGAACTCACTTTTTAATAATCGAACGCGGCGCGGCAGGGGTTGGCGCTGGACTTCAATCGATCGGTCAGGGCCAGTTCGCCCCAGGCAGGCGCGAACTCTCGGGTGTGGAGGAGAGGCAGGTGCGCGAGGTGGGCGGGCTCCTGTTCGGCTATCTGGGGGGCGTGAGGTCAGTCGAACAGACGGTCGAACCATGTGCGCGCTCTTTCTGGCGCAGGTGTCAGAGTTAGTGCAGGCCCGGGTGCTGCGGTGGTGAACAGCCCCTCGACCAATGCGCGGACATCCACGCGTTTGCCGCCTGACGGCTGGTAGGAAGGCTTGGCAACCCTGTAGACGACCGCATTGCCGTCCTGACACCACTTGCCATCGAAGAACAGCGCCTGCTCCTTCTTGCGCCGCGCGAGCAATGAGGCAGGGCGCGCCCAGTCGAGCATGGCCTTGCGTGCGCCTGCCATATCGCCTGCGACAAATCGCCCGATCCAGCTTGCGCGGGCAATCGCGCCGGTATTCCAGTGAAACGACAGTGCGGCGCCCAGTTCGGCCTCGGTCGGATCGTGCGGGCCGAATGCGGCGAGCACGGTCGGCAGGTATTTCTCGCGCAGCAGCCACAAGTATACACCGATGCAGTGTTCAAGCGGCTGCGGCTTATCCTTGTAGCGCGGGAAAACCTTGTGGCCCGAGGCGTCGGTCACGCCGACGCTCCACGTCCATACGCCGACGCTGTCCTTGTAAGCCTCGGTGACGATACCTTCGTGGGCGATCAGTTCGAGGGCAATCCGGGGGGTAATTTCGCGCATCCGCCACACTCCGCCAAAAGCCATGGTGCTGGCGCAGATACGGAACTGTAGGAAAGACGAGATGTAACCCAACAAGCAAACGGCCCGCCTCCCCATGGAAGCGGGCCGCCAAAACTTGCAGCAATCGTGCTACCGGATCAGGCGAGGGCCGCCTTCAGGTCCTCGACCAGATCGGTGCGTTCCCACGGGAAGAAGTCGCCCGTGGGCTTGCGTCCGAAGTGGCCATAAGCAGCGGTCGGCTGGTAGATCGGCTTGTTGAGACCGAGGTGGGTGCGGATCGCGCGTGGCGTCAGGCCGCCCAGCTTGGTGATTCCCTTGATCGCAGCTTCGATCTTGTCGTCACCGATGGTGCCGGTGTCGTGCGTATCGACATAGAGCGACAGCGGCTGTGACACGCCGATGGCATAGGCGATCTGGATCGTGCAGCGCGTGGCAAGGCCTGCGGCAACCACGTTCTTGGCCAGATAGCGGGTGATGTAGGCCGCCGAGCGATCAACCTTGGTCGGGTCCTTGCCCGAGAACGCGCCGCCGCCGTGGGGCGAAGCGCCGCCGTAGGTGTCGACGATGATCTTGCGCCCGGTCAGGCCTGCGTCGCCATCGGGGCCACCGATCTCGAACGAGCCGGTCGGGTTGATGTAGTAGGTCGTCTCGCGCAGCAGCACTGGCGGGATCACGTCGGCAATCACACGCTTCACATAAGCGTGCAGTTCGGCTTCCTTGTCGCCCTCGTCATAGCCGGGCGCGTGCTGGGTCGAGACGACCACGGCGGTTGCGGCCACCGGCAGCGAACCTTCGTAGCGCAGCGTGACCTGGCTCTTGGCGTCAGGCTCAAGGAACGGCGCTGCGCCCGAGTGACGGTCGGCGGCCATGCGCTCGAGGATCTTGTGGCTGTAATAGAGCGTCGCAGGCATCAGGTCGGGGGTCTCGTCGGTCGCATAACCGAACATGATGCCCTGATCGCCGGCGCCTTCATCCTTGTTGTCAGCCGCATCGACGCCCTGCGCGATGTGCGCCGACTGGCCGTGGAGGCGGTTGATGAATTCAAGCTTTTCCCAGTGGAATCCGTCCTGTTCGTACCCGATACGCTTGACCGTATCGCGCACGGCCTTCTCGATTTCATCCTGCGCACCCGGTGCCCATGCGCCGTCTTCGTAGACGCCCTTGCAGCGAATTTCTCCGGCCAGCACGACGAGCTGGGTCGTGGTCAGGGTTTCGCACGCGATGCGCGCCTCGGGGTCCTTCGACAGGAACAGATCGACGATAGCGTCACTGATCTGGTCGGAGACTTTGTCAGGATGGCCTTCGGAAACGGATTCGGAGGTAAACAGGTAGTCGCTGCGCATTGGCGATCCTTCTTAGGGAACGGGCCGTCTACAGGGCCGGGCCGATATAAAGAAACCTTTATGTGGCCCTTCGCTTAGCGTCTCCGAGCGGTTGTGGCAACCAGTGCGATGACAAGAAGAACTGTCGCCCAGACAAGCGCCAGCGCATTGCCCGTCCGCGCGAACAGCGTGGGCGGGTGCGCCGGGGGGACCATGCCGTCGAGACGCCCGGCGCGCTGTTGCGGCAGGAAAGCTCGCACTACGCCGTCGGCATCGATCACCGCGCTGATCCCGGTGGTTGTCGAGCGCAGGACCGGAAGGCCTTCCTCTATTGCGCGCATGCGGGCCTGCGCGAGGTGCTGCGGTGGCCCCGCGGTGCCGAACCAGCCGTCGTTCGAGGGATTGAAGATGTAGTCGGGGCGATGGGCGCGGTCGACGACTTGCCCTGAGAAGATGATCTCGTAGCAGATCTGGACGCCGGCTTTGCCGTACGGGCCATAGTCGATCGTGCGCGCGCCGGGACCGCTGAGGAAATCGATGCTACCCGCGACCAATCGCGACAGGCCCAGCGGTTCGAGGATCTCGCGCATCGGCAGGTATTCGCCATAAGGCACGAGGTGTGCCTTGGCGTAGCTGCCGAGGATCGCGCCGGTGCTGTCGAGCGCGGTAACGACATTGTACGCGCCAGCCACGTTCTGCCCCCGCATGGCGAGGTCGGTCGTGCCGGTCAGCAGCAGGCTGCCGGGGCCTGCCACGCGGCCGATCCGCTCACGCGCCAGAATCGGGTCGGCGGCGTACGTGGTTTCCTCGTACCAGAAGCGGGGATAGCCCGGCCGCAGGAAATCGGGCACGCCGCTTTCGGGCCAGAGCAGGATGCGCCGCGCACCCGGCGCGCGGTGTAGCGAAAGGGCGGCGGTCTTGCGGAACTGGTTTTCGAAGTTGGCGGGATCGTTGAGCAGCTCCTGGCGGATGTCCGGCTGGACCAGCGTGTAGGGCAAGGTTCCCTCGACGCGCTGATGGCCAAGTATCGCGTTCGGGAGGGGCAGGACCATCAGCAGCGCAGGGCCGATCGCATAAGCCGCAGCGCCCCATCGCTGACCCTTGGCCCACGCGCGCCACGCGAAGAGCCACCAGCCGCCGAACAGCACGACCAGGCCCGAGAGCGCGTAAGTGCCGGTCCATTGCGACAGCAGCGCGAGGCCGGGCCGTTCGAACCCGCCCAGCGTGACCATCGCCAGCGGGTTCCACGAAAACCCGGTGAACACCCATGACCGCAGCCATTCGGCAATGATCCAGCATCCGGCCAGTGCGGGAAGCAATGCCGCGCGGCGCGATCGGCCGAGCCACCACGCGCCCAGCGTCGCCAGAGCCGGATAGGCCGCGAGATAGACTGCGAGCAGGACGACCGCGATCCAGCCCAGCCACGCGGGCATTTCGGCTTGATAGGTGAAGGCGGTGGCGATCCAGCTGTTGCCGATGGTGAACAGGCCCAGCCCGAACAGCCAGCCGGTCAGCAGCGCCTGCCGCCAGCTTTTCGCCGCATAGACGCGGTGAAGCAGGAACGCGAGTGCAACCAGCGTCAGCGGCCAGAGCCGGAGCGGCTCGAAACCGCAGGCGGCAAGCGCGCCGGCGACGATGGTCAGAAGATGGGGGCGGAGGAGCGGGCGGGAGCGTGACATGCGCGCCTGCTATGGGGTGCGCAGGGGCCGACCGCAAGCGGCCAGCCCCTGTGCCATGAGCTTAGCCTTCAACCGGCGCGGCTGGTTCAGGCAAGGGGTTCTTGCGTGGACGGCCGCGCTTCTTGGGCGCAGGTGGCGCATCTTCGGCTACCGGCGCTGGAGCCACCACAGGAGCGGCAGCGGGAGCAGGGGCAGGAGCGGTCTTGGGTTCAGGTTCGGCGCGCAGGCTGATCGACGGCGGCAAGCTCGACGGATCGAACGTTGCAGGTGCGTCGTCGGTAGACGGCGCGGGCCGCTGGCGCTTTTCGTTGCGTGGACGCAGGCCGCGCGTGCCACGGTTTTCGCGCACGAACGGGTTGTCGCTGGCGTCGGCAATCGGTTCACCCTCGATGGCGGGGACGCCTTCGCCGGGAACTGGTGCTTCAGCAACGACGGGGTTCTCCGCTTCGCGCTCACGCTTGATACGCCGTGGGCGATCTTCACGAGGCTGATCGTCGCGGGGACGTTCCTCACGCGGCCGCTCGTCACTGACACGTTCTACGCGCGGACGGTCCTCACGGGGACGGTCTTCACGGGGGCGATCCTCACGGGGGCGATCGTTGCGTGGACGGTCGTTGCGCTGGCGATCGTCCCGGGGGCGATCGTCGCGGGGCCGGTCCTCACGTTGACGATCATCGCGGGGACGTTCGTCACGGGCTTCGCGTTCCTGACGCGAGGGGGCGCGGTCGAATGCGGCGAAATCGCCCTCGACGCTGAAATCGCCTGCGTCGTCCTCGCCTTCCTGTTCCTGCCAGCGTTCGCCGTTGGGACCGGGGGGGCGGGTGCGCTGATCTTCCTGGCGGACGCGGCTGTCGGCGGTCACGCGGAAATAATGATCGGCGAACTGCAGGTAATACTCGGCCTGCACGCGGTCGCCATTGAGATGGGCGTCCTGCGCGAGCTTGCGGTACTTCTCCAGCATCTGGGGGGCATTGCCCCGCGCACGACTGTCGATCCGGTTGAGCTGCTGTCCTCCACCGTTCTGCGGGCGACCGTTATTGCTGCGCCCGCGACGGCGGTTGTTACCACGATTGTTGTTATTCAACTCAGGCACTTCCTTAAATGGGGCGGCCCTCATGAATTGCAGGTTTGTATCGATGTTGGCGGGCAATCCGCCGTACCTGCAATCTTTCTGCCGCGAAGCCCTCCGCCACCGGCTCGCCCTACGTTCAACGATGGGCGAATCGGGGTTCCCAGCATCTGCGCTCGTCCCGGCCCCTGTGGCCGTTCATCCCTGCACATGGTGGAGTTGGCCGGGACGGGAAGCCTTCATCCGTCCCCTGCCAGAATTCATAATTAGTCGCGCAAATCCGCCTTGCCAAGTGCTTTATTGCGAGGATCTGCCATTTCGATAGCGCGAGGGCGTCCACCGAGGTCGTGGTGCAGCTTCGCAGTGAGGCCAGCGGCTTGCGCGAGGGCGATGACGGCCTCGGTTTGCGTCCAGCCGATCTCGATCATGGCGATGCCGCAGACGCTCAGCAATCCAGGGATTTGCGGGATGAGCGCGCGGTAATCGTCGAGGCCATCGGGGCCTGCGAACAGCGCCTGTGCAGGCTCGTGCGCGCGGACCGAGGGGGCAAGGTCTGCGGCGTCCTCGACATAGGGTGGATTTGCGAGGACGAGGTCGAACCTGCCAAGCGCGGCGCTCCAGTTCGGGAGCGTCCAGTCGCCGGCGATGAATTGCGCATGCGGGGCGTGGCGTCTTCCATTGGCTGTAGCCACGGCCAGGGCATCGGGCGAGCGCTCGATCCCGATGGCTTCGGCTTGCGGCCAGAGCGTTGCCGCCGCCAGCAGCAAAGCGCCCGAGCCGGTGCCGAGGTCGAGAACACGTTGGGGCGTTGCGTCTGCAAAGGCCTCGCGGGCGGCGTCGATCAGCGTCTCGCTGTCGCCGCGCGGGATCAGCACGGCGGGGCTGACGGTAAGGTCGAGGCCATAGAACTCCTGCGAGCCGGTAATGTAGGCGACGGGTTCATGGCCCAAGCGGCGCTCGACCAGCGCGGCAAAACCGGGGGGCACCTCGCCGGTCATGTGGCGCAGCAACAGGTCCGAGCGTGTGCAACCCAGCGCGTGGGCCATGAGGACTTCGGCATCGAGCCGCGCGGTATCACTGGTGGCGGCGAGACGCGCGGTCGCATCGCGCAGGGCTTGGGCGACGGTCACCAAAAAAGTACCGCTCCCCCGCGCAGGCGGGGGCCTCGGGCCGAATTGTCGAGAGCTATCGCGTTGTGCCCGAGGCCCCCGCCTGCGCGGGGGAGCGGCATGGGATGACTGATCTCACCCATCCATCGAAGCCAGCCGTTTGGCCTGATCCTCGGCGATCAGCGCGTCGATCAGTTCGGCCAGGCCCGTGCCTTCGAGCACTTCGGGCAACCGGTGGAGCGTCAGGTTGATGCGGTGATCGGTCACGCGGCCCTGAGGGAAGTTGTAGGTGCGGATGCGTTCGGAGCGATCGCCGCTTCCGACCATCGCCTTGCGCGCCTCAGCCTCCTCGCCCTGTGCGGCATCGCGCTGCGCCTCGAACAGGCGGGCGCGCAGAACCTGCATCGCCTTGTCCTTGTTCTTGTGCTGGCTGCGTCCGTCCTGGCAGGTGACAACCGTGCCGGTGGGCAAATGGGTGATGCGAACCGCCGAATCGGTCGTGTTCACATGCTGTCCGCCCGCGCCGCTCGCGCGATAGACGTCGATCTTCAGATCCTTGTCCTCGATCCGCACATCGACCTCATCGGGTTCGGGCAGGACCGCGACGGTCGCGGCCGAGGTGTGGATGCGCCCGCCGCTTTCGGTGACGGGCACGCGCTGCACACGGTGGACGCCGCTTTCGAACTTGAGCTTGGCGAACACGCCGTTGCCGGTGACGTTGGCGACCACTTCCTTGTAGCCGCCGATGTCGCTGGCGTTGACCGAGACGACTTCGACCCGCCAGCCCTGCTCGGCCGCGTACTTCTCGTACATGCGGAACAGGTCGGCGGCGAACAGCGCGGCCTCATCGCCCCCGGTGCCCGCGCGGATTTCGAGCATGGCCGGGCGCACGTCTGCCGCATCGCGCGGCAGCATGGCAATGGCGAGGCGGTGTTCGGCCTCGGGCAGTTGGGCGCGGATGCGGGAGAGTTCCTCATCCGCCATCTCACGCATGTCGGGGTCATCCATCGCGGCAAGGCTGGCCAGTTCGCCGCGCATCGCGGCAATCTCCTGCGCGATGCGCGCGACGGGTTCGAGTTCCGCATAGTCGCGGCTGGCAGCAATGAAGTCCGCGCCCTCGAGCGTGCCGGAGGCGAGCCGCGCTTCGAGTTCGGCGAAGCGGTGCGTCAGGTGGCCCAGGCGGGTGTCGGATATGCTCACTTGCCCCCCTCCCCGGCGGGGAGGGGCTGGGGGAGGGGGAGCGCGGCAAGGCCGCGCGTCCGTACTGGCGTTCGCCCCCCCCCCCCCCCCCCCCCCCCCCCCCCGGGGGGGGGGGGGGGGGGGGAAAAAAAAAGGGTTTGGTTGGGTTGGGGGAAAAAACCAATAGACAAAACCGGGGGAGAAAACGGGGCG
>NZ_JACICY010000001.1:510202-964254 GCF_014196055.1 Novosphingobium hassiacum | reverse complement strand
CCGACATTCATATCTGGGCGGCATCAGCCCGCTCGCGTTCGAAGCCAAGGTGGCTTAATGAGATAGGTGACCGGCACAAAACCGTTACAAGTCCAGCAAAGCGAGCTGGTGACGGCGCGCAGCCCGCACGCAGCGACGCTGCGGCCCCTGTCCGATGCGTTTGCGACGCTGTGGCGCGAGCACCTTGCATTGCTCACTTATCCCGTGCGCACCGGCACGCATGCCAGCACCGCGTTCGCGCTGGTGCTCGCCGAGCGCTATGCGCGGGTGTGCGGCGACGAGCAAATGCGCAGCGTGATGACCGAACGGGCGCAACATTGGTTCGGGTTGGATCGCGCGGCGCAAGCCTGGGAGCCGGGCGGCGAGGATTTCCTCTCGCCCACGCTGATCGAGGCACTGGCGATGCGGCGCTTGCTGCCCGGAGACGCGTTCAAGGGCTGGTTTGCGGCGTTCCTCCCGGCACTGGCGCAAGGGTCGCCGCAGGCTTTGCTTTCACCGGCCCATGTCAGCGATCGCAGCGACGGCAGAATCGCGCATCTCGACGGGCTCAACCTGACGCGCGCGTGGGCGATGCGCGAGATCGCGCCGACGACCGAAGGTGCCGTACGGCAGGTGCTCGAAGCCGCGGCGGATGCGCATCTGGCGGCAGCGCTGGGCACAGTGGCCGGCGATTATATGGGCGAGCACTGGCTGGCGACATACGCGCTGCTCGCGCTGACCGGGCTGGATTAGGTTGTCATATCGCTGCGACGCCTTACCGTGAGGACGTGTATCCGTTGGGGGCAGATTGGCGGCACGGCCGAATGCCGGGGATTGAAAGGCACGCCGCGATGAGCTTCGACGGTCCCATGGCGTCCAGGCATGATCGGCGTCCCCCCGCCACGGAAATGCCGATGCATCGGCTCAACCTCAATCTTCTCTACCCGCTCCACGCCATCCTGCACGCACCCACGCTGACCGAGGCGGGGCGCAGGGTGCGGCTCAGCCAGTCGGCGATGAGCCACGCGCTGCGGCGTCTGCGCGATCATTTCGGCGATGATCTTGTCACGCATTCGGGGGGCGATCAGCAGGTGACGCCGCTCGGCCTGGCACTGCGCGTAGAGGTGCGGCGCGTGATGCAGGAGATCGAGGGCACGTTCAATTACGCGCTCGATTTTGACCCGCTCACTGCGTCGCAGACGGTCATTATCGCGGTGCCCGAGGCGATTGAGCAGATGTTGCTGGGACCGGTAATGCGGAGCCTGTCGAGCGACGCGCCGGGCCTGTCGGTGCGGATGCTTCCGCTCGATGCCGATGCGCCCCAGCGCGCGCTCGATCAGGGCGCCGATCTGCTATTCCTCCCCGCAGATTGCAAAATTGACCGACTGGAGACGCTGCCGATCCTGACCGATCATGCGTCGTGCATGGTGTGGAGCGAGCATACCGAGCTTGGCTCCATCCACTACATGGATGAAGCCCAATACCGGGCAGCGCGGCATATCGTACCGCAAGGCGATGCCAGCGCGCGCATTGCCGTCGATGATCTGGGGGAATGCCTGCTCAAGGCACGGCAGATCAGCGTGCGAACGTCGTCGCATGCGACGCTGCCGGCCATTCTGATCGGCAGCGATCTGGTCGCGACCGGCAGCGCATGGCTGTTTCAATATTATGCCTCGTTCATGCCGCTGAAGGTCCTTGCCGCGCCGTTTCCCACCAAGGAGACGGTGTACGTCGCGCAATGGGCCAGCCACCGTCGGCGCGACCCCATGCTGGCCTGGTTCGTCAAGCGGATCGAAGAACATGTGAGCCAGTTTCCAAACCGGCCCTGACAGCCATCAATTTTGCTCATGCCCGACATGAACACTTCGAATTTGCCTGTCATCGAACGGAAGCATAGCCTCCATCTCGACAGGAAAATCCGGCTGACGCTTTAACGTCAAGATCAGGATACCGGTCAACAGGAGGTTCGGTGCGGTTGAGTGTCTCTTCGGAGATCAGCCGCAATAGTGCGCCGCAAGGCGTATCCGCAGTGATCACCAGGTTTCGTCCAAGCCGACGTGCAGCCGTTGCTGCGCGGGGGTTGCGTTCGGCCTGTGGGGGGGGATGATATGCTTGATATGTCTTTAAATACACGCTGGCTTCTGGGGGCTGTAAGCCTTGGCTCCATCGCCATCATGGATGTGGTCGCGCCGTCGACGGCATTCGCACAGGCTGCGGCCAGCGCCGAGATTTCCGTGCCTGCCATGCCGTTGGCCAATGCGCTCAAGGAAATCGCATCGCAATCGGGTACCACCGTCAACTTTGATCCCGATGCGGTCGCAGGGTTGAAGTCCCGTTCTGTGCGCCGGGCATCGTCGACTGAAGCAGCGATTCAGGCAGCGATCGCGGGGACCACCCTCGCCATCAGCCGCTCGCCCGATGGCTCGTGGGATGTCGTCCAGGACATCGTGGTGCGGGCGCGGCGGGACGAGGCCGAAACCAGCGTGCTCGTTCGCCAGTCGTCGACATCCGATCGCAGCGGTCTGGGCCTGCGCGATCAGCCACGCAACACGCAGGTGATAACCGCCAAGACGATTCAGGATCAGCAGGCGCTCGATATCACCGATATCTTGCGCAACGCCGGCGGCGTTTCGGTGCAATCGAACAATCCCAACACGGGTGCCAGCTATACGGTGCGCGGTTTCAGCGCAGCCGGCCTCGTCAACGGCCTGGCGGGCGGATCGCAATATGGCGTCCAATCGGGCGCCAACCAGCCGGTCGCCAACATCGAGCGCGTCGAAGTGCTCAAGGGCCCCGATGCGTTGCTCTCGGGTTTCGGCAATCTGGGCGGAAACGTCAACGTCGTGACCAAGAAGCCCAGCGCCGAGGAGCGGCTGGCTGTTTCGTTCGACACCGGCTCGTTCGGGCTGGTGCGCGGCGTGATCGACGCCAACAACGCGATCAGCGCCGACAAGAAGCTGACCGCGCGCATGATCGCCAGCGTGCAGACGATGGACCACAATTATGGTGGCTACCGGGGAACCGAGGATTATCTCATCGCGCCGTCGCTGCGGTTCACCGACCGGCTGACCGACATCGTGATCGGCGCGAGCTTGTCGAAATCTGAAGCCGGTATCGGCGCTTACACGCTGTTCAACAACAAGACTTTCGAGCTCATCGAGCGCGATCCTTCAGTGCCCATCTATTCGCCCGACCAGGGCATCAGCGTCAAAACCGACCGCTTCTACTTCGACGCTACGCGCAAGATCACGCCTGGAATCGAGCTTGTGGTGCGCGGCCTGCACGACGACAGCAGGCTTGCACTGCAGGTTTATCAGGTGGGCTACAACCGGGCCGGCAACCTCACTTTGGGCGTCGGTGGATCGCTGCAAGAGGGCAAGTCCGATGCGCTCGACGGCTTCGTCCGCGTCAAGACGCAGCTCGGCAATGCGGTGAAACTGAGCTTCAACGTCGGCTACAACTATAGCAAGGGTTTTACCGATCAAAGCAGCGGCACGGTCTTTACCACGATCCTCAACCCGCCGCTCGGCGCCAACACCAGTCTTCCCGTTCGTCCGTTCTCGCCGCTCGGCGCGGTCCAGATCCGTTCTTCGGGCAAGCAGGAGGCCATCTACGGGCAGGCGCTGGTCGAGTTCTGGAAGATCAAGATGCTCGGCGGTGTGCGAAAGAACTGGTTCGAGACAAGCACGGAGTTCTTTTTCCCCGGTGCAACGCCGCAACCGGTGAACAAGAAGAACGGTCTCGTGCCAAGTGCTGGCATCATCTTCGATGTCACCAGCGATCTTTCACTCTTCGCCAACTATGTGCGCGGCGAACAGGCCATCTTCAATCTCGATCGCGATCGGAATTTCCTGCCCAATATCATCACCACCAACAAGGAAGCTGGCGTCAAGTTCGACCTGTTTGCGAAGCGGGCGACGATTAACGCCTCTTACTTCGACATCTTGCAGGACAACACCATCGTCTTCAATCCGACAATCGGCGGTTTCACATCGGAACCGGGCCAGCGTGGGCGAGGCATCGACCTCAACATCGTCGGCCAGGTGTTGCCGGGATGGACCGTGACCGGCTCTTTCACCCGAACCAAATATGCCTTGCTGACCAAGACGGCCACGCTCACTGACGTTCCGCGTCAGCCACGCGATACTTACAGCCTCTATTCGAACTACCGCACGCGGATTGCCGATGGCGTGACCGCAGGCGGCTCTGTCGGCCTGTACGGACGGTCGAGCTCGTTTGCTGATTTTCTGGGACAATATGTCGTTCCGGCAGCGCGACAGATCGATGTCAACGGCTTCCTCTCGGTCGCCGGCTTCGAATTCAACCTGGGTATCCGCAACATCTTCGATCGGCGCAACTACAACACGACAAGCGTCTTCAGCTACGTGCCGGTCGACGAACCTCGGAACGTGCGCCTGTCTATCTCGAAGCGCATCTTCTGATAGTTTGCGCCTGTCATGATGCCACCCCCAGCCAATGTCGAGGAGACCCGCCGCGAGGCGGGTCTCCAGCCAGCGCAGCCAGCGCGCGAACGCTTCGCGCACGCCTGGCGGCTGAGTACACGCTATTTCGTGTCGGAGGACTGGAAGGCGGCATGGTGCCTACTGATCGCATACGCCGCCATTTCCTTTGGCGGGGTCTATACCTTCATCCTGTCCAACCACTGGCAGCGTGACTTTTTCGATTCGATCGAGCAGCGGCAATCGAGCCTGTTCGTGACTCTGATCTTCACCTTCCTGATGATCGCAGCGCTTCAAGTTGCGTTTGTTCTGGCCAACAATCTGGTCAGCTGGACGCTGTCCATGCGGTGGCGCAACTGGCTCACCAACTGGTACATGGACCGGTGGTTTGCCCGTGACCGGTTCTACGAGATTGACCGTCTGCGTATGATCGATAATCCCGATCAGCGTATCGCAGAAGACATCAAGGCCTTCACCAACGTGACGCAGGGCAACTCGCTCGTCGGGATTGCCGTTGGCATCATCGGTAGCCTGATCAGCGCGGTCAGCTTTGGCTATATCCTCCTGCAGACCTCGAGTGCGATAGTGGTCCCGGTCGCCGGTTATGAAATTGCGCTCCCCGGGGGCGATCTCATCTGGTTCGCGATCGTCTATGTGCTGTTCGGATCGGTCGTGATCACCTGGATCGGTCGCCCATTCATCCGCCGCCGGATGCGCGAGCAGCATTATGAAGCCGATTTCCGCACGAACCTGATCCATGTCCGCAGAAATGGCGAACAGATCGCTTTTTCTCGCACGCAGGATATGGAGCGGCGCGGGCTGCAAGGGTCCTTCGCCAATATTCGGCGCAACTGGTATCGGCTGATGTGGGCTAACATTGGTCTGAGCGCGGGAAGCAGCATCTACGATCGAGTTATGGGCGTCATCCCGCTGTTCCTCACCGTACCCAAGTTCTTTGCCGGTCAGATCAGCTTCGGTCAGGTCATGGCCTCGCGCGATGCCTTCACCCAGTTCAGTTCGTCGCTGTCCTATTTCGTTCAGGTCTATCCCGGCCTTGCGCAACAGATCGCCAACATCAACCGTCTCAAGGCGCTCGATGACTCGATCGACAATGAACGGCCACGCGGGATTGATTTCAGGCCGGGTGAAGCGGGCGAAGGCGTCGCTATCCATGTGCAGAACCTGGAATTGCGTCGCCCGAATGGCGAATCCCTGATCGCTTTGGCCGATTGGGTTGTGCGCAATGGCGAACGGTGGGTCATCGAGGGTCCGTCCGGTAGCGGCAAGACGACGTTGCTGCGTGCTATTGCCGGTCTGTGGCCCGATGGCGCCGGTCAGGTTGCGATGACCCGGCACGGCACGGCGATGCTGGTCCCGCAGCGCCTCTATCTGCCGCTCGGATCGCTAAAGAACGCCATCTGCTTTCCAGATCGCGCCGAGGACCATGACGATGCGACCGTCGCGGCGTTGCTCGAGAAGGTCCGGTTGGCGACCCATATCGACGATATGCACCAGTTGCGTATGTGGCAGGACGAACTGTCACCTGGCGAGCAGCAGCGTGTTGCGCTCGCGCGTATCCTGCTTCAGCGCCCGACCTTGCTCGTGCTGGACGAAGCGACCAGTGCGCTGGACGCCGACAATGCGGCGTATTTCTATGAGGCGGTACGTGCGGCGATGCCCGACGCCACGATCGTCAGCGTCGTGCATAACGAGAAGCTGGCCGCTTATCACACGCATCGCCTGCTGGTGCATGATCGCCAAGCGACAATGTCCACGATCGAGACCGAGACATGAGCGAGTTGCTGACCCACAGCGAGTCGGATCTGCGCGATGCGGCGGCATTGGCGGTGGACCTCGCCGCGCGGCGCGGCGCGAGGGCACGTGCATCGGTACACCATGAAGGTATCGCCAAGATCGCGGTACGCAACGGCGAGGTCGAAACGGCCGAACGCAGCGGCACGCAGGGGCTGGGTCTCACCGTGTTCCACGATGGCCGCCAGGGTTCGGCCTCGACCGCGCGGTTCGACCGCGCCGCGATCGAACGCGTTGTCGAAGAGGCGATGCTGATCGTCGGCCATGTCCAGCCCGACGCCGATGCCGACCTGCCCCCGGCGCAATGGCTCGCCTTTTCCGGCCCCGCACCTGACCTGTATGCCGAAAGCCCGCGCAGCCCCGATGTGTTGCTGGACGCGGCGCAGGCGATGGACGCAATTGCCAGCGAGACCGTAGCCTCCGACCGCCGGCTTCGCGCGGGCGAGCAGGTCGCGGTCGCGACCGAGGGCGTCTGGGCGCTGGCGACGAGCGACGGCTTTTGCCGGAGCACGCAGCGATCCAACGATGCGCGCTGGTCGGTCATGCTGGCGCAGGATGAGGGCGGCAGCAATTCTGCCTTCTGCCAGTCGCAAGAGCGGCGCATCGATGCGCTGCTGCCAGCTGCCGTGCTGGTCGAGCGCGCAGCGAACCGGGCGCGCCAGGCGCTGGGGGGGCGCACGATCGAAAGCAGACGTTGCCCGGTGCTGTTCGCCCCCCACACCGCTGCAACATTGGTCGGCGAACTTGCCGGTGCGCTCACCGGCAACGCGCAGTATCGCAAGATGAGCTTCCTTCCCGACCCGCTCGGCCGCGTCGTTGCCGCGTCGCACCTTGACCTCAGCGAAGATCCGTTCGAACCTTTGGGTCTGGCCAGCGGCGGGTTCGACAGCGAGGGGATTGCCGGTTCGCGCCGCGCGATACTGCGCCACGGCGTGGTCCAGGGCCTGTTCCTGTCGACATTTTCGGGGCGCAAGCTCGGCATGCCATCGACCGGCAATGCCGATGGCTTCTACAATCTGCGCCTGACCAGTTCGGCTGCGAGCGGTGATTGGCAGGCGATGCTGCGCATGCTGGGCTCGGGGCTTGTCGTGACCGAGTTTCAGGGCGGCAAGACCGACCCTGCAAGCGGCAACTGGACGCAGGCGATCAAGGGTTTGTGGGTCGAAGACGGTTGCGTGGTCCATGCCGTCACCGATGTGACGCTGGCCAGCAATCTGCCCGCGATGCTGAACGGCATTCGCGCGGTCGGGCTTGATGTCGAGCGTCTGGGTGCGATCCGGACCGGGTCCATCCTGATCGATGACATGCAGCTGGGAGGCAGACGATGAACGGCGGCGATGTTTCGATCGACCTCGCCCGCGCCCGGCTGCTCGGTCCCGCAGGGCTCGACGAGGCGATGATCGGCCGCGCGCTGGGCCATCTGGCCGGGGGCGGTGCGGACATCGCCGACCTGTTCTTCGAAACGACCAGCCTGCGCACGTGGCGGCTTGAGGGTGGCCGTGTGACCCATGGCGGCTTCATGATGCGCCAGGGTGTCGGCGCGCGCGCGGCGCACCGCGGTCATGTCAGTTTCGCGCACTCCGCCGATTTTCGCGAGAGTGCGCTGAATGACACGGTCCGCGCAGTGCGCGCCCTGGCGCGCGATGGCCATGCGGATCGGCATCCGCAGGGGATCGCGCTGAACCGTCATGCAGGACGCCATGACCTGTATCCCGCGACCGACGCGGTGCTGGTCGAGGATGCAAGCGGTTGGATCGCCGTGCTCGAGCGGATCGACAGCCTTGCGCGGGCGCGCGATCGGCGCATCGTTCGGATCGATGCCAATGTGCGCATGCAGGATACGACGGTACTGGTCGCCAATGCCGATGGCCTGCTGGCGGGCGATGTCCGGCCGATGACGATTCTATCGGTCATGGTCGTGGCCGAATCCGGTGGCCGCCGCGCGCGCGGCCAGGCTGGGCTGGGTCGTCGCGCGGGGCTGAATGGGTTCGATACCGCCTCGGTCGATCAGATGGTCGCGGCTGCGGTGACGATGGCGCTCAACAATCTTGATGCCATCCCCGCGCCGGCAGGTGAGATGCCGGTGGTGTTGGGGCCGGGCTATCCCGGGGTGCTGTTTCACGAGGCGGTGGGGCACGGGCTGGAAGGCGACCATCACCGCAAGCGGCTGTCGGCGTTCGATGGCAAGCTGGGCCAGCGGATCGCCGCGCCGGGCGTCACTGTGGTGGACGATGGCGGCATCGCCGCGCGGCTGGGATCGTTGGGGATCGACGATGAGGGCACGCCGCCCGATCGCACGGTGCTGGTCGACGACGGCGTGCTGACCGGGCTGATGCAGGATCGGCTCAACGCCGGGCTGATGAATGCGCGCTCGACCGGCAACGGGCGTCGCCAGTCCTACGCCCATCTGCCGATGCCGCGGATGACCAACACCTTTCTGGCGAACGGGCAGGCCGACCCTGCCGATATCATCGCCTCGATCGATCACGGTATTTACGCGACCGAATTCGACGGCGGTCAGGTCGACATCGTCACCGGGCGCTTCAACTTTACCACGATCGAGGCGTGGCTTGTCGAAAAGGGCAAGCTCGTGGCGCCTGTGCGCGGTGCGACGCTGATTGGCGTCGGCGACGAAGCGCTGCGTCACGTCTCGATGATCGGCAACGACCTGGCTTTCGATACCGGCATGGCCACCTGCGGCAAGCAGGGGCAGACCCTTCACGTCAGTGTTGGTCAGCCCACGCTTCGCATCGACCGGATGATGGTCGGCGGCCAAGCCGGCTGATTTTTCCCCAGAATCCAATAATTCCAAGAGGATCCCTGAATATGCGTCACGCCACCGAACTGGATTTTGACGAGATCGTCATGAAGAATGACAAGCCGGTGCTGGTCGATTTCTGGGCACCGTGGTGCGCGCCGTGCAAGGCGCTGGCCCCGACGCTCGATGATCTGGCCGAGGAATATGCCGACGAGATGGAGATCGTGAAGGTCGATATCGAAGCCAACCCGGGCCTGGCGACTCGCTTTGGCGTACGCGGTATCCCGCTGCTGATGGTCGTACGCGATGGCGCGGAACAGGCGCGCACGGTCGGCACGATCTCGCGCAGCCGGCTCGATGCCTTCGTCGAATCCCATGTCGGAGCGGCAGAATGAGCGACATCGCTTTTCTCGGCGATCCTGCCGTCAAGGCGATGGCGCAGGCCCGCCTGCGCAGCCACATCGCCGCGGGCACCTTCGTGATCTTTCCGGCCTGGGAAGACGGCAAGGCCAATGTGATCGGTGCACTCGTGGAGGCGGACGACAAGGAGGCTTTCGCCGAACAATATGGTTACCCTATCGCATTCGTGACCGCGCTTGAGGTGATCGTCAACGCCTTCAGTTTCGGACCAAGATCAGAAACGTTCGTTGAAGCCCTGCTCGAACGCACCCCTGTCGGTGCTGACCTGTCCGGGGTCGTTTCGCAGATGCTCATCAGTCTTCTTGAACGGCCTGACATTGTCGCGCTGACCGGTCAGGATGCCGAAGTCGAGCGTTGGCGCCTGGCTGTTGTTGCGCTGCATCAGCGGACGATCGACGGTGACGAGCCCGGTCGGAAGGAGTGGAAGGCGGCGCGCATGGCCTCGATTGCCGCGAGCGACACTGTGGTCGATGATCCTGCGCTGCACATGGCGAGCCTGATCGTCGAGGCGGCCGCGTGGCCCGCGACAATGCGCACCGTCCTGCACGATACGCTGGGCGCGTGTGGTCGCTTGGAAAGCAGGCAGGTCATGGACGCAATCGGCTGGAGCGAGGCCGATGAGAGCCGCGTCTTCAAGATTCGCGAACAGGCTGAAACCGACGGCCGCATGGCCGAGCTGTCCGGGCTGGACCGCGTGCTGGGCCTGCTGGATGCCGATGACCCCGAACTGGCGCGCGGCTTCCGCCAGCGACTCGACCAATTTGAGAAGATGGGGGACAACTATCGCGCCGTCGGCTGGAAAATCATCGAGCTGATCGAGCAAGCGCCCGTTTCATCTCCCCACCGAAATGTGGCCTGACGCGGAACGCCAGCACATGAACTGCCCAGCGACGCCGGCAGCCCAGCACAGCAAGGTCCTGATCATCGGGTCTGGACCCGCGGGCTGTACCGCAGCGGTCTATGCCGCGCGTTTCCTTGCCGGACACGGCGATCTAGGGGTTGCTGCCGAAGAGGTTCGCTGCGTAGCCCTTGCCTGAGTTACGCTACTGTCGGTGCTGACCGACCCGCGCACCCTGCATGATGGATGAAATGACAATGAACCCCCTGCTCGCCACGCTGGACCTGCCGCGCTTTGCCGATATCCGGCCCGACCAGATCGAATCTGCGCTCGACAAGGTGATTGCCGATCACCAGGCAGTGGTGCAGATGCTGGCCGAGACCAAGCCGCGCAGCTTCGCCGAGGTGTGGATGCCGCTTGAGCGTGCGGAAGCCGCGATCTGGGGTGTGTGGTCCGCTGTCTCGCATCTCCACGGTGTTGCCGACACCCCCGAACTACGCGCTGCCTTTGTCGCCGGCCAGGCGCGGCTGGTCGAGAACGATCTGCAGGTCATGCAGAACGAGGGCCTGTACGACGTGCTCGTCGCGCTCACCGCCACGAGTGAATTTGCCACTCTTCCCGCCGCAGATCGCGCTGCCGTCGCGCACATGATCCGGGCTTTCACATTGTCCGGGGTAGCGCTGGGCGCCGAGGCTCGCGCCCGGTTCGCGGCGATCTCGCTGGAACTTTCAGGCCTGACCACCGCGTTCGGCAACGCGGTTCTCGATGCGACCGACGCCTGGTTCGAGCATATCGAGGATGAAGCGCTGCTCAAGGGCATCGCCGATTCGGACAAGGCGATGTTCGCGCAGGCTGCCAACGCGCGCGAGCTGGGCGGATGGGTCGTGACGCTGCAAATGCCCAGCGTGAATGCCGTACTGACCTTTGCTGAAGACCGTGCGTTGCGTCAGCGCGTCTATACCGCGTCGGGCACGCGCGCATCCGACCAGGGACCGCATGCCGGTCAGTTCGACAATTCAGGGCGCATTGGCAGCATTCTGAAGTTGCGCCGCGAGGCGGCAGCCTTGCTGGGTTTCTCCGATCCGGTCGCGTGGTCGCTGGCCACCAAGATGGCCCCGGGGTCAAGCGACGTGCTCACCTTCCTGCGCGACTTGGGGCACCGGGCAAAGCCAGCGGCGCAGCGCGATTTTTCCGCGCTGACAGCTTACGCCGCCGAACATCTCAGCATTCCCGACATCCAGCCGTGGGATATGGCCTTTGTGTCAGAGCGCTTGCGCAAGGCGCGCTTTGCCGTGGACGAGCGCGAGGTGCGCGCGCATTTTCCCGTCGAGCGGGTGATCGCAGGGTGGCAGCAGCTGCTTGACCGGCTATTCGGCATTCGTCTGGTGGCGCGCAAGGATGTGGCCGTCTACCATGGCGATGCCTGTTATTACGATGTGCTTGACGAGGCAGGCGCGGTGTTCGCCGGGGTCTATGTCGACCTGCATTCGCGCCCGGGCAAGCGCAGCGGCGCATGGATGGCGCAGGCGCGACCGCGGCTGAACGATGGCGACATCCAGCGCGTTCCAGTCGCCTATCTGGTGTGCAACTTTTCGCCCCAGACCGATGAGAACCCATCGCTGCTGAGCCATAGCGAAGTGACCACCCTGCTCCACGAGACGGGCCATTGCCTGCACCATCTGTTCACACTGGTCGACCGGCCCAGCATCGCGGGGACCAATGGGTTTGAATGGGATGCGGTTGAGCTGCCCAGCCAGTTGATGGAGGACTTTGCCTGGGATCGCGATGTGCTGCGCGCCATGTCGGGCCATCACCAAACAGGCGCGCCCTTGTCGGACGCGCTGTTCGACAAACTGACTGCTGCGCGCGGCTTCCTGTCGGGCATGTTCGTGGTGCGTCAGGTGGAATTCGCGCTGCTCGACCTGTTGCTGCATCTGGGAACGCTGGGCAGCGACCCGATGGAAGTGGCCGAGGCAGTGCGGGACGAGGTCGCAGTGGTGCGACCTCCTGCTTGGCATCGCTTCCCGCACGCGTTTTCGCATATTTTCGCCGGTGGCTATGCCGCGGGCTATTACAGCTATCTGTGGGCGGAGGTGCTCGCCGCTGATGGTTTCCAGCGCTTTGCCGAGACGGGGCTGATCAACCGATCGACCGCTGCGGCCTTGCGCGATGAGATTTTGTCGCGCGGTGCAAGCCGTCCGGCGCTAGAGAGTTTTCGGGCTTTCCGGGGGCGCGATGCCGATCCGCAGGCCATGCTGATCCGGCGCGGCCTGACAGATCACGCGCGCGTCGCGGCATCGTGATCTGCAACGGCAGCGAGATGAACGAACATCTGATGGGGGTGATGCGCGATGACGACTGACAAGAGCAATCTGTCCGCCCGCGCCTGGCGCACCGAAGCCATTCGCCTCATCGAGGCGGACTATAATCGGTCGGCTGACACGCATCTCATCTGGCTGGACCTCCCGCGTCACCCCGGAATCAAGCTGTATCTCAAAGACGAGAGCAGCCACCCGACCGGCAGCCTCAAGCACCGATTGGCGCGATCGCTGTTCCTTTACGCGCTGTGTAACGCATGGATCGGCCCGGACACCTGTGTCATTGAAGCATCCTCCGGATCGACCGCAGTGAGCGAGGCCTATTTCGCCCGGATGTTGGGGCTGCGCTTCATTGCCGTCGTCCCGGCAACCACCGCTGCTCCCAAGCTTGACGCAATTCGCTTCTATGGCGGCGAGATTCACCCAGTCGACGACCCAAGGACTGTTTACGAGGTCGCGCATCGCCTCGCACGCGACACCGGCGGCCATTATCTCGACCAGTTCACCTATGCCGAACGCGCCACCGACTGGCGCGGCAACAACAATATTGCCGAGAGCATCTTCACGCAGATGTCGGCAGAGGAATTCCCTGTTCCGGAATGGATTGTTTGCGGAGCGGGAACGGGGGGGACCTCTGCCACGATCGGTCGCTACATCAGCTATCAACGGCATGCGACACAGCTGTGCGTTGCCGATCCTGTCCATTCCATCTTCCACAGACACCACGCAGACCGTGCCGCCATCGCGCTGCCGGAAGGGTGTGCCAGCTGCATTGAGGGGATCGGGCGCCCGCGTGTCGAGCCTAGCTTCATTCCATCTGTCATCGACAGAATGATCTCGGTCGATGACGCCAGCAGCATTGGCGCGATGCGCGCCCTGTCCAGCCGTCTGGGCCGCCGCGTGGGAGGGTCAACAGGTACCAATCTTGTCGCTTGCGCGCAGCTCATCCAAGAGATGGCGGCGAGAGGCGATCAAGGCTCGATCGTCACCATCTTATGCGATGGTGGCGAGCGCTATGCGTGCACCTATTACGACGACGATTGGCTAGCGGCACGCGAAATTCACTGGCAGCTGCACGAGCGGGCATTCGATCTGCTTATGAGTGGTTGATTGGCCGTGGTGGCGAAGGTCTCCCTGTTGAGGGCTGGGGTCTGCCGGAACCGGTCGTTCAAGCGTCCTCAGCAGTGGGACGTCGTCCGCTGACACAATCCGACGGTGGCTCCATCCTGCTCGATGGAACGGCTCCTAGGTGTGGACCTACCACGACCACATCACGTCAACCCGAGCCAAACGACGGACGGTGGTTGGCGAATTTTGTCCGACTGTACCGCGCGTCAGCATTCCGAACGGTCGGGTTCCTAAAATTGCTATGTCATATACCAAATGGGTCATGCCAATCCTGTGGCAGCGTTTACTATCAAGCCTGAAGACGGCTCTAATTTTTAGAGAAACGTCGCAGGGAGATGGTTCGGTATGGCTCTTTCACGTCATCTATTGATTGGCGCAATGACCGCCGTGCTCCTCGCTCCCATGCCCAGTCGGGGCCAGCAGCCATTGCCGACGCCACTGCAATCAGGGGCTACCTCGGAGGTGCCCGTGGCAACGCAAGTGATGCGCTGGCACATGAACGACGCCGATGTGAACAGCTTCACCTTCCGCAACATGGATCAGCTGTTCACCACGCGCACGGTCGCGCATTCCGGGGCTGTGTGGACCTTTCCCAAGGTCGAAAGACCGATGGATTTCACATATTCCTTCGGCGGTAAGACCTGGACTGCCGAACAAGCGCTTGAGCGTACTTATACCAACGCCCTTCTGATCATGAAGGATGGGCGGATCGTCACCGAGATCTATCGCAACGGATCGAACGAACGCACGCGTTTCATGGGCTGGTCGATGACCAAGTCGATCACCTCGACGCTGGTTGGCGCAGCGCTGGAAGATGGGCTGATCGCCTCGCTCGATGATCCCATCGTCCGCTATCTGCCTGAATTGAAAGGCGGCGGCTATGACGGCGTGACCATCCGCCAGATCCTTCAGATGCGCTCTGGCGTCGATTACGAGGAACGCTACGACTTTGCCAATCCGGGCATCGCAGCCAGCAACCACATCAACGCCTTGGTCAAGAACGTGGCGCGTTTTGCTGATCCGGCGCGCACGATCAAGCGCGGCTCGAAGCCGGGCGAGGTCTTTGCCTACAAGACCATCGACACGGCTGTGCTTGGCTGGTTGATCGAGCGCGTGAGTGGTGGGACGGTCGCCGCATACACAGCGCGTAAACTATGGGAGCCGCTCGGCACGGAGGCGGACGGGTTCTACGTCATGGACGGACAGCCCGGAAAAGGGCGTGAATTCAGCGGTGCAGGCTTTAACGCAACGCTGCGCGATTGGGCGCGCTTTGGCCAGATGATGCTCGACGATGGCGTGGCCAATGGCAAGCGCGTGGTCAGCGCCGAATGGGTCAAGGCAGCGCAAGCCCCTGTGGGCGCCGAGAACGGCTTCCTGGGTGGCTATGGCTACCAGTGGTGGACCATGGCGAATTCGTCCGCCTACTCGGCCATCGGGCTGCAAGGCCAGTACGTATACGTCGATCCAACAAGCAGGACCGTCGTGGTCAAGCTCAGCTACTTCCCACCGCAGGAAGAGGCAGCCGAGCAGGAGACCTTGGCATTCCTTGCCGCCGCGTCGGCGTGGAAACCACAAAACTAATCAATAAAACGGGAGGCTAAATTGAAAACACAATACATGCTGGGGGGAGCTTTGGCTCTCGCCCTTGCTGCACAGCCGGGCATTGCCTTGGCGCAGTCGCAGAACGCAAGCGGCAGTGATGCCACCGTCACCGACGAAGGGCTTGGCGAGATCATCGTTACCGCCCAGCGCCGCAAGGAAAGGCTGCAGGACGTCGCCGTATCGGCTACTGCATTCGATGCGGGCGCGCTGGCCGACAAGGCAGTGACCAACCTTGCCGATCTCCAGAACGCCAGCCCGGCACTGTCGATCTCCGATGGCGGCATCACCCAGTCGATCAATATTCGCGGCATCGGCCTCGCCAGCAATTCGCCGAGCGTTACCGCAGGCGTTGCCACTTACGTCGACGGACTGTTCCAGCCACCGATCGTGCAGGGCAACAGTTTCTACGATCTTGCCAGCGTGGAAGTGCTGCGCGGGCCGCAGGGCACGCTGGTCGGCTCCAATTCCACCGGCGGCGCAATCTTTATCAACACGCAAAATCCGGTGCTGGACGCTGGCCTTGGCGGCTATGCCATGTTTGGCGGCGGCAATTACGGATCGGTGCAGTCCGAGGCGGCGCTAAACCTGCCTGTCTCGGATACACTCGGCTTCCGCGCGGCAGGTTTCTACCGCAACCGCGACAGTTTCTACAACAGCGTCGGGCCGGTCAGCAATCAGGCGGGCAAGCTGCGCGAAGGCGGTGGCCGGTTCACCGCGATGTGGAAACCGGGATCATTCCAGGCTGTCGCCAAAGTCTCGTTCAACGATCGCGACACTGGCGGTTATGCCTATCGTCCGATCATCGGTACGCCCTATGATGCGTTCCGCGTGGGCGATATCCGCTCGATCAGCTTCGATACACCTGTCGCCGAACGTGAGCGTGCATTCCAGGCGAGTCTCGAACTCCGGCAGGAACTCGCCAGCGGCATCGTCCTGCGCTCGGTAACGGGCTATCAGAACAAGCGCATCAACGCTCTGAACGACATCGACGCTTCGGCAGGACCGGGCGGGATCGTGGAGGACTACTTCGCAGGCGAGAAGGTCTACACGCAGGAAATCAACATCATTTCTCCCACCGATGGCCGGTTCGACTGGATTCTTGGCGGGTACTTCCAGCGCAACGATATCGCGATCAGCATTCTGCAGAATCAGGTCGGATTCCCGACCGACATCGTCGGCGGCAACCAGCGCACCACCACCGGGCTGTTCGCGCAAGGCAACTATGAGATCGCCCCCGGTCTGGAAGCGCAGCTCGGCGCGCGCTATTCGACCTACAAGGCCACCGGCTATGGTGACGTGACGATTGGTAACGGCATTCCCGGGTTCCCATCGGGCGGGCTTGCGGTCGCCTCGCTTGCCGGCAGCCACAAGGATTCGCTCGCGACAGGCAAATTCGCGCTCAACTGGAAGGTCGATCCCGACAATCTGCTCTATGCGCTTGTCGCGCGTGGCTACAAGCCGGGTGGGTTCAATTCGCCCACGTCGAACTTCGATAAGGAACGCGTGATCAGCTATGAAGCGGGCTGGAAGTCGGCCTTCCTTCGCAACCGTATCCGCACCCAGATCAGCGCGTTCTACAACCAGTACTCCAATTTCCAGTTCAACCTGGTTGAGCCGAGCACTGGCTTTGCCGGGGTGGAAAACGTCTCCACGGTAAAGATCAAGGGCGTGGAAGCGCAAGTGCAGGGCCGCTTTGGCGGGTTCGGCTTCGACCTGAATGGAGCCTTTGTCGACTCCGACCTGGCGAGCGTCACTTTCGTCAACACGCGGCCATTGGGCGGTGCCAATCTCGGGCCGCAATGCCCCGCCGGTACGCCTTCGGCGCCGCCGTTCTGCTTCGATTACGCGCCGTTCATCCAGACCACGGGCGGCGGGCCGAACCTTTATGCACCGCGCTGGACCTGGGGCGGGGGCGTGGAATACGAAATCCCCCTTGGGGGCGAAATGTCGCTGACGCCGCGCGTGAACTATGCCTATGTCGGCGAGCAGTTCACCTACATCGGTTATTCGCGGCTGTCGGATCGGCTCAATCCGCGAGGGCTGCTTTCGGCCATCGTCACGCTCAAGATCAGCGAAGCGCTTCGGATCGAGGCTTGGGGCACGAACCTGACGAACAAGGAATATGTCACCGGCCAGCTCAACTCGAACGAGTTCTACGGCGCGCCGCGTGAATATGGCGTCAAGTTGAACGTGACCTTCTGATATCAAAGGGCCGGAGCGGGATGATCTGCTTCGGCCCTTCTGATCCGACACACTGTTTCGGGGCAGATTATTACAACCGGGCGAGGGACTGGCAGACCTGCCGGACCAGATCGGCCTGCCGCCCTACGCCTGCTTTTGTCAGCGCGCTTTTGAGCTGCATCCGGGCTGTGCCTTCGGCAATGCCGCGATGCGCGGCGAAGTCCTTGACGGTCATCCCGCCGACCAGGTGCGTGGTCAGCTTCGCCTCCGCCATGGTGAGGCCAAACAGATCCGCCACTTCGGCTGCATCAATCAGGGGTGCAGTGCCCGGAGAGCATAACGCAATCAGAGCGAGATTCCGGCCCCAGCGCCGCTTGTCCGCAGCATCGCGGCGCAGGACGCGCAGGTGCAGCACTTCGGCAGGCTGGTTGCCCTCCACCCGGCAGGTATCGCCCCGCAATCCGTGGACTACCTCTCGGACGACGGTCATGCCATCGCTCGACCGGAAGCGCAGCCTGCCGCCGATCTGCTCCACCTGCGGAAGGGCATGGACAAGGCGCTCGGCGGCAGCATTCATCCAATGAACCCCCAGGTCCATGTCGCAGGCCACCAGCGCAAGGCTGGTCGAATCCATGAACGCCTCTGCCACCGACAGCCGCGCCTCATATTCGCCAAGGTTTGTGAGAAGGCGCGAGAGCTGCCGGAAATGCGGCAGGAGCATTTGCATGAAATGCAGGTCCGCGTCGGTCATGTCGCGCTCGTCACCTGCGTGGCGATGAAAGATCATCGTCGTGTGCTCACTGGGTGCGGTCCGGCAACCCAGCCAGAAACCCGAACCAAGGCCACATGCTGCAAGCCCGTGCTTCAAAGCCTCTCGGTCTATTGCGCTAAGCGCAAGGCAGCGCTGGTCGCTTTCGATCTCTTCCTGCCCGCGCGGTTCGGTATCGCGGCGAAAACGGGGGTTGAGTGGCGAATTGGCCCATGCATCATGGTGGTGCGCCTCTTTTGTCGACCACGTGTCACGATGGCTGATCACCGGGATCAACTCGTCCCTGTCGGCAACAATACGCTGGAAAACGGCGCTCGCAACACCCAGCCGCGACTTGATGGCGTCCAGCACTTCGGTCCACCGAGCACCCTCGCTGACCGCGCCATACATTGCAGCAATCAGGTCGTTGTCATTCACCGCCCGCCTGCACTCCTCCCCTGATGCTCCCGATGCTTGTTCGCCGAGGGCTGAAGCCTCTCTAGCCTATGTTGAGGCAAGGCGCGACATCAAGTTCGCGCCTCATTGCATCGGGGACCCCCAACCCACGCCGACGTGCTGATCCGCCGAACGAACACGCCAAAGTGGGGCTGTCCTGCATAAAGGCTGTGCAGCCAGCCTGAACTGCAGTTGCCAGCGCATCTATTAGGAGGCACCTAACGCTGTGAGTGCAGGGGGTATGCGTGGCCGCAAGATTCGCGTCGTTTGTCATTGGTCTTCTTGCCACGACTGCACCGGCACTTGCCGGCGATACGGTACTCTATGGCCCAGCTCCGAAGTGGGCCGAAGTTCGCGAAACGGCAAAGATCGATACCGCGTCGAACACGGCGCTTACGCTGCTCGATGTGCAACACCGGATCGAGGGCGAGACGCTGAACGTCTATGTCGATCAGGCCTTCAAGCTCGGTAGCCCGGAATCGCTGACGCAGAGCGGGACGAGCACGGCTTCGTGGATGCCCGACAAGGGCGACCTGACCGTGCATCGGGTGGAGATCCTGCGCGCGGGCAAGGCGATCGACGTGCTCAAGGGCGGCGCGCGCTACGAAGTGTTGCGTCGCGAACGCGGGTTGGAACAGCGCCAGATCGATGGCATGCTGACAGCAACACTCGCCATACCCGGCCTTCAGGTTGGGGATGTGTTGCGCATCGCCTATAGCCAGACGACGCGCGACAAGGCTCTGCAGGGCAAGGTGCAGATCGACAGCACATTGCTGACCCTGCCGGTAGAAGCCGGATTTGCGCGCACCACCGTCTCGTGGCCCGAGGGCATGGCAGTGAAGTGGCAGGCGGGGCCAGCGGCGGGCAGCCCGCATGAGATCGTCAAGGACGGCTGGCATAGCGTCTCCGTCCCACTTCCATTGCCCAAGCGCGAGGAGATGCCGCAGGGGGTGCCGTCGCGTTTCACGCGCCCGCCATCGCTCGAGGCGACGA
Organism: Novosphingobium hassiacum; assembly: GCF_014196055.1. Classification (GTDB taxonomy): domain Bacteria; phylum Pseudomonadota; class Alphaproteobacteria; order Sphingomonadales; family Sphingomonadaceae; genus Novosphingobium; species Novosphingobium hassiacum. The sequence continues at coordinate 944,561 of NZ_JACICY010000001.1, read as the reverse complement.
CCTTCGCTGACTGGGAAGAGGTCTCGCGCGTGTTTGCGCCGCTCTATTCCACGAAAGATGCGATTGCGCAGGGCAGTCCGTTGGCCGCAGAAGTGGCGAAGATCGTGGGCCAGAGCTCCGATCCACTGACCCGTGCCGCGCTCGCCACGCGCCTCGTGCAGGATCAGGTGAGCTACCTGATGAACGGCATGTCTGGCGGCAACTATGTGCCCCAGGCTCCGGCCCAGACCTGGACTTCGCGCTACGGCGATTGCAAGGCCAAGTCGCTGTTGCTGCTCTCGCTGCTCGAAGCGATCGGGATCAAAGCCGAAGTCGTCGCGGTGAACAGCCGGACCGGGGATGCCGTGCCGGATTCGCTGCCGATGCCTGCGGCCTTCGATCACGTAATCGTGCGGGCGGAGATCGCGGGCGAGACTTATTGGCTCGATGGCACCGCCACCGGCACGCGCCTCGCCACGCTCGGCGATGTCCCGCCCTTCCGCAACGCTCTGCCGATCCGCGCCGATGGTGCTCCGCTGATGGCGATCACGCCGCGCGTGCCGCAGGTGCCGATGGTTGTCGTCAAGATGGTAATCGACCAACGCGCCGGGATCGACATTCCCGCCTTGGTGACGGCGACGACCACGCTCTCCGGCATGCTCGGCAGCAACATGGGCGCCGCGCTGGGGCAGGCGAGTGCCGAGCAGAAAAAGCAAATGATCGAATCCTTCGGGGGTTCGATTTTCAGCACGCTGTCAAAGAACGGCGGGTTGGTGACCGACGGCGACATGAGCTTCGATCCCGAAACCGGTATGGCCACGATCGCCGTCAAGGGGATCGTGACCACTCAGTTTGGCAGCCGCGATGGCACAAAGCGGATGGACCTTTCTGCCCTTGCCAGCGCCAGTGACTCCTTCGACTTCGACCGCAGCCGCGCGAGCTGGAAGACGCTTCCGGTCGATCTCGGCTCCGCGCGCCGCATGCGCGAGGAAGTGGAAGTGTTGTTGCCGGTGGACGAGCCGGGATTCAAGTTGGGCGGCAAGCCCGACTACGAAGCGATCGTTGCCGGCACGACGGTGACGCGAAAGGGCCTGCTCGAAGGTCAACGGCTGGTCGTGTCCGAGGACCACGCGGCGCTCGGTGGTGAGTTGCCCGCCGCCGACATCCCGATCGAGAGGGCCAAGTCCCTCCGGCTGAAGAACACCACGCCGTTCCTGACCGCGCCGGTCACCGCCGCGCGGGCATGGCGCTACCAGTCCGCCGGACTGAAGGCACGGTTGGCACCGGTCGAGGCGGCGTATGCGCAGGCCATCGCTCGCGAACCCGTAGCGGAGCAGGGGACCGCACTCGTTGCCCGCGCAAGCCTTCGCGGTGGAATCTACGACCTCGAAGGCGCGATTTCTGATTACGACAAGGCCATTGCGATCGAACCCGATGCCGCAAGCTACACACGCCGCGGCTCTCTCAAGCGGCAGCTTGGCCGGGTCGACGCTGCGATCGCGGACTTTCGCGAGGCGTTGAAGCTCTCGCCGTCGGTCGACGCTGCGCTGACCCTGGCCGATACCCTCGGCTATGCCGGCAAGGGCGAGGAAGCCCTGAAGCTGCTCGCCGAGTACGACGACATGGGGGACGAGCACAGTGCGGTGGTGCAGGTTCGCTCGGACGTGCTGGCCTATACCGGGAAAGGTGCGGATGGCCTGAAGGAGATCGACGCGCTGATCGAGGAAAAGCCGGGCGACACTTCGTTGCTCAACGCCTCTTGCTGGTATCGCGCGCGCTTCCGCATCGGCGCCGAAGGCATGATGCAAGTATGCAACCAGGCGGTGGAGAGGGCGTCCAATGCTTCTGCTGTGCTCGACAGTAGAGCGATGGCCGGAATCGCCAGCGGCAACCTCATCGCAGCGCTCGCGGATGCCGAAGCGGCATTAAAGATCGCGCCGGGACAGGTTTCGACGCAATATGTCCGGGCGTGGATTGCAAACGCCATGGGCAAACCCGATTCCAAGACCGACCTTGCCTACTTCCGAAAGGTCATGCCCGGCCTTGTGCAGGAGTACGCGCGCTACGGACTGAGGTAGCGCAATGGGCGGCCTGATCCACGCCACCCTCCCGTCTCAGCGCACATTATCAAGAGCGGCGCCGATGGTTAGTGAGCGCCGTGCGGTGATTCATCGTGCGCGGTGCTATGAACGTCGCAGGCCTGAAGGGCATCGGTAAATCGCTTCGACCACCACATCACGTCATGTTCTTCAACGCCCTGCATCAACGTGCGCCAGCGCCGGATGCGTTCGTCGCGCGGCATGGCGATAGCCCGGCCCAGAGCGTCGGAAATTTCCTCTGCACTGTGGGGATTGACCAGCAGCGCTTCAGTCATCTGCTCGGCCGCGCCGGCAAACCGTGACAGGATCAGCACGCCTGGATCTTCGGGATCCTGCGCCGCGACGTATTCCTTGGCGACAAGGTTCATCCCGTCGCGCAGTGGTGTAACAAGGCCTACCTTGCTGGCACGGTAGACCCCGGCAAGCATGTCGCGCGTGTAGCCCTGGTTGACGTAGCGGATCGGGACCCAGTCGAGGCCAGCGTGCGCGCCATTGATCCGCCCGGCCAGCCCTTCGAGAGCACTGCGAATGCGCTGGTAGCTGTCGACAGTGCCGCGCGAGGGCGGTGCGATCTGGAGCAGCGTCACTTCCTTGCGCTCTTCGGGATGCTCGGTCAGAAACCTTTCATAGCCCAGAAAGCGTTCCTCCAGTCCCTTCGAATAGTCCAGCCGATCGACGCCGACGATCAATGTCCGGCCGACGGCACTGCGCCGAACGCGTTCATACGTTTCCTTGGCCTTTTCGCTGGCGGCCAGGGCAGCAAACTCCTTGGCGTCGATACCGGCCGGGCAGGCGATCAGCCGCACCCGGCGCTCGCCCACCGTAAGCCAGCCGTCGTCATCGATCGTTCCGCCGAGGTCATGCTTCACGTAATCACCGAACGATTGCAGCCATTCGTCGGTGTGGAAGCCGATCAGGTCGTAGTCGAGCAGGCCTTCAGTCAAGGTCCGCGCCTCGGGCAGGGTCGCCAGCAGCCGGCGCGGTGGCCAAGGGATGTGCAGGAAAAACCCTATGCGGTTGCCAAGGCCGCGTGCCCGGAGTTCCTTGCCGAGCGGAAACATGTGGTAATCCTGAACCCAGACAAGGTCATCGGGTTCAATCAGTGGCAGAACCGTGTCGGCAAATCGCTCGTTCGCGCGCCTGTAACCGTCGGCAAAACTGCGCTCGTACTCGGCGAGGTCGATGCGGTAATGAAACAACGGCCAGAGCGTGCGGTTGGCGTAGCCGTCATAGTACTCCTCGATGTCCTGCTCCTCGAGATCGACGGTGGCGGTGGTGACGCCATCGACGCGCTCGAAATTGATATGGCCGGTGAATTCGTTCGTCTCTTTGCCCGACCAGCCGAACCAGATGCCACCATGTTCACGCAAGGCTGCAGACAGCGCAACGGCAAGTCCCCCCTGCGCGCCTCCACCTGCGCTCACGCGGTTGGATATGACTATGAGCCTGCTCATCGTACGCTGTTCCAGGGCTTGCTCAGCAGGACAGCGCAGTTGATCAGGCCGACGAGCGAGTAGGTTTGCGGATAGTTGCCCCAGAGTTCACCGCTCACGGGGTCGATATCTTCGGAGAGAAGGCCAGCCTGCGTGCGCCGGGTCAGCATCTCTTCGTAAAGCGCGCGCGCCTCGTCGCTGCGGCCGGTCAGGTAAAGCGCCTCGATCAGCCAGAAGGTGCAGACGTTGAACGCGGTTTCCGGCAATCCGAAATCGTCTTCGGTAGCATAGCGCAGCATGTGCGATCCGCGGCGCAGACCTTGTTCGATCGCCTCCAGCGTGGAGACGAAGCGCGGATCGTAGGGCGCAAGGAAACGCAGGTCGAGCAACTGGATGACGCTTGCGTCGAGATCGTCGCCCGAGAACGTGGCGGACATGCGTTCGCTATCGGGGCGCCACGCGGCTTGCTCGATACGTTCGCGGATGTCTGCTGCGCGCTGACCCCAGAAGCTTGCGCGTTCATCGAGACCGAGCGCCTGTGCCGCATTGCCGAGTCGGTCGCATGCCGCCCAGCACATCGCTGCCGAATAGGTATGGACCGACTGGCGGGTGCGCAACTCCCACAGGCCGGCGTCGGGCTTGTCGAACAGCGCCCATGCTCGCTCGCCGACCTTTTCCAGGGCCTCGAAATCGGCGACGCCAGAGATGCGCAGCAGGCGCTGGTCGAGGAACCCCTGGGTATTCGACAGCACGATCTGGCCATAGGCATCGTGCTGGACCTGCGAATAAGCCGCATTGCCGACGCGCACCGGCCCCATGCCACGATAGCCGGGTAGATCCTCGGCAATGCGCTCGTGGAGCGTGGCTTCGCCGAGAACGCCATAAAGCGGCTGGATATGTCCGCCACGCGCGTTGTCGACGATGTTGCGCAAGTAGGCGAGATAGCCTTCGAGCACGTCGAGCGCGCCCAACCGATTGAGCGCCTGCACGGTATAGTAGGCATCGCGGATCCAGCAGTAGCGGTAGTCCCAGTTCCGTTGCGAACCGGCGTGCTCGGGAATCGACGTCGTCAGCGCGGCTACGATCGCACCGGTTTCCTCGTGCTGGCAAAGCTTGAGCGTGATGGCGGAACGGATCACCACGTCCTGCCATTCTACCGGTGTGGCAAGACCGCGCACCCATTCGCGCCACTCGGCTGCGGTCGCGTCGAGCATCTGCTCGACCGTTTCGGCAAGATTGCCACCGAAACTCTCGTCCGGGCCAAGGAAGAAGTGCTGTGCACGTTCGAGGCGAAAGGCGCGCTCTTCTGCGACAAGACCGATCGGCGCAGAGGTGGTCAGCCGCATCGTTATCGCGCCGGACAAGTAGCGGATGTGGTTTGACCCGCCGACGTTGATGCCGCATTCGCTGCCCCAGCCACAGGTCGGCCGCAACCGCACTCGGATGCGTGGGGATCCGGCGATGGGCCGCACGATCCGCGCAAACGCCACGGGCCGGTAAGTACGGCCATTGCGTTGGAAATAAGGGCAGAAGTCCACGATCTCGATTTCGCCGCCATTGGCATCGCGGTGGCGCGTCACGAGGATCGGGGTATTTCTGAGGTAGGACTGGCTTGTCTCGACCCGATCTTCCAGATCGATGGCCCACAGCCCGCTGGCGGGTTCGTCTCCCCCCAACAGCGCCGAAAAGAACGGATCGCCATCGACCCGCGGCACACAGCCCCAGACCAGTTTTCCAGCGGTGTCGATCAGTGCCGAAACCTGGCAATTGCCGATTGGCCACAGATCCAGCGAAACGCTCATGGCAACACTCCCCAAAGCCATTCGCGAAGGTTGGTCGGGGAACTCAGCCCATAGTTGGCTGCGGTAGGTCGTGGCTCGCCCACCAGAATACCGTGCCCGCCAAGATCGCGTACGGCTTCAAATCCCGGCTCATCGGTCACGTCATCGCCTGCGAACACCGGAATTGTGCCGGGCATTGGCGGGCGGGACATCATGGTGCGAATGGCACTGCCCTTGTCTGCACTGCCGACGCGCAATTCCGCCATCATCTTGCCGTGCTGGAGAAGGAGGCCGTGCTGGTTGGCCAGTTCCCGCGCCAAGGTGAGAGCTGCCGTCTCTGCCTGCGGGGTAACCCTGTAATGCAAGGCAACGCCGAGGCTCTTTTCCTCGACCAGCACACCCGGTCGGTCGTGCGCAAAGGCGTGGAACTGCGCCGCCGCGTCATCCAGTGCAGAGGGCCTTGGCGGACATTCGATCACGCCCTGCCAGCGTCGCTCGCAGCCATGGCTGCCTGAGACCCACAGATCGCTGGCAGTTGCACCGAGCATCCTGTCGATCTGTGCCAGAGAGCGGCCGCTGACCACCGCAAGTCGGCCGTTCAGATGGTTCAGGAGCCGCTCCAGCAGCCTATGGATATGTGCATCAGCACGGACATCGTCGGGCCTGTCGACCAAATCGAACAGCGTGCCATCAAGGTCCAGAAAGAGCGTGGCGTTGTTAAGAACCACGTGGGGAGGACGCGATAATAGGGCGGTGGTATTCCCGATTGTGCTTCTCCTGAGGGTTTATCGCGCAAACGGCGGGGCGCCCGCGCCCTTCCGGAACCGCGTCACCCGGTGTTTGGTTCCTGCCGTCAGCCTACAGGCAACGCGGTATTGGCCGCACTAGCGGGCCCTGCTGCCGCCAATTTCCACGCGATCGCAGGGATGATCAGGCGAAACGCAGCGTTTGTGTGACCGGTCTCGCCTTCCGGCAGGCCGGTGGGCCTGTCATGCGATCGGCTGCTGTGCAGGCGCCGGACGGAAGCCTTGTGCGAGTGCATGATAGAGCTTGGTCTTGCAGACCTTGCTGCTCACCCAGTCCGCAATCAGCGCGGCAATGAATAGCGGAATGATCATCGCACGATCTGCGGTCATCTCCGTCACGATGATGACCGCAGTCAGCGGTGCGCGTACCACGCCGGTAAAATATGCCGCGACACCGAGCAGCACGAGCGCCCCGGATGGCTCACCCGTCGCCACGAGCGACACCAGTTGTCCCATGCCTGCGCCCACCGAGAGGGACGGTGCGAAAATGCCGCCAGGGGCTCCGCTGAGCGCGGTTGCCAGTGTCGCAAGAAACTTCGTCGGCCCGAAAGCAATCGGCGCCTCTCCGCCACTCAGCAGGTTTCGGGTGGTTTCATACCCCGTGCCCCAGCTGACGCCACCACTGATCAGGCCGAGACCGCCAACCACGATGCCGCAGGCCAATGCCAGCTTCATCGGATGGGCACGTGCGCGGGCAAGCAGTGGGTGCTCGGACGTTGCCATAGCCACCAGTGCGCGCGCAAACGCACCTCCCGCCAGACCGCCGAGCAGACCCATCAGCGGCGCAAAAATGGCAATCTCGCGTATTGCCAGATGCCGGGTCATGGCACCGAAATAAACGTAGTCCCCGGCGATGCCGAGGCTGACGAGGCCCGAGATCATTACCGCAGCCATGACCATCAGCGCGACCTTCTGCTCGAACGCTGCCGCCAGTTCCTCGATCGCGAAGGCGACACCTGCCAGCGGTGTGTTGAATGCTGCCGAGACGCCCGCGGCACCACCTGCGATGATGACGCCGGCGTTGATCGGCACGCGCAGCCAGCGATGCACCGCAACCATGAGCGCGGCGCTGATCTGCACCGTCGGGCCTTCTCGACCGACTGCACCGCCGCCAAGCAGCATCAACAGCGTACCTACGAACTTCGCTGCCGCCGTGCGTAACGAGATCAACGGGCCATTGGCGCTTGCATCGGGTTTGTGACCGGCTGCCATGACCTGCGGAATTCCCGAGCCGCGCGCTTCGGGGAACCAGCGCCGGGTCAGCCCGACGACCGTTACGAACATGAGCGGAGTCAGGGCCGACGCCAGAACGGGATGTGCGGCAAATGCGCGCGCGAAAGCATGCTGGGCCAAGTCGCCGGCCTGCGCAAAGACGATCGCAACCAAGCCGAGAAGGACTGCGCCGACGACCGCTGCCGTGCGCGCCAGCCAGAGCCTGCGATCGAGGTTGTTGGTCGCAAGCTGAACCTTTGCCAGAATACTCATAGCTTCCGCCTAGAGATCCGGTGCAGGCGGTACAACCGCAATGGCATAAAACTGATCTGACTTAGTTGGCGTGGTCGCCGGTCAGGATCGGTTGACCGACAGTCAGTTTCTTGCCGTCGGTGATGATCACCTTGTCGCCAAGCTTTGCCAGCTTGAACAGGTTGCGGGCAAATTCATCGGGTACGCCGACGCAGCCGTTGGTGGCATAGCCCATTTCGACCTTGCTGCCGTGAATCGACACGCCGTCGTTGGTCAGACGCAGCATGTGGGGCATCGGCGCGTCGTAAATGTTCGAGACGTGGTCGGCGTCTTTTTCGGTGATCGGGAAAATCCCGGTAGGCGTCGGCTTGTCGCCATAGCCCTTGAGGATGGCAGCCGCGCCGATCTCGTGGCCATCGCGGAAGACGCTGATGACGCGCGCTTCGAGGTCCACAGTCACGACCAGCGCTCCGGAGGCGGGCGCGCGGGTTTCGTCCCAGTAGAACTTGCCGAACTTGATCGGCTCGGCGATCGGCAGGATCGACTTGACCACGAACGGGCCATCGACCGGCTTTGCCGCGAGCGCGGTCGCGGCGGCGGGCTTGGGCGCGGCGGAGACCATCGGCGCTGCTTCGGCCACGCCATTGCCGAACGCGACTTCGGCGATATCCTGCCCGGCATGGAACGCGAGAAGCGAGGCCAGCGACGTCGCCACGAAACCCAGCGGCAACCGCACCCAGCGCTTTGCCCAGAGGTTGTTCGGCTTGGTCATCGCTACGTCGCTCCTTCGCGTAAAGGAATAAGCGTTAAATCTGGGGGTTGCGAGTCCGCAAAATGCGGCGTCCCGGCACGGGACGCGGGGGTTCACATGCGTTTCCAAACAGGGTTAACGCTGCCCGGTAGGCGGCCGTCGACAGCAAAACGGTTTGGTGGCAAGGGCACTTTCGGGGGGTAATCCATGACCGGATCGACAGGCCGTTACCAGTTGCTGGTGGGATCAGCTGCGTTCTGGGCGCAGGCAAGCGCCGATCTGGCTGCGGCGAGTTCGCGCGTCGCGGTGCAGGCGATGACGTTCGAAGCCGACGCGGCGGGGCGGTCGGTTGCCGACGCGATCCTTGGATCACATGCGGCATCCCGCCGGGTGCTGGTGGACGATTACAGTCGCAACGTGATCAACGACACGATGCTGCCCCTGCCGTTCCGACCGGCCGAGGTGGTGGCGGAGGCGCGGGCGACGCTGGCAATGTTCGATGCCATGAATGGGGCGGGGGTGCCCGTGCGGGTGACGAACCCGGTGCTCGGCCATCTGTTGCGTTACCCCTTGCGCAATCACAAGAAGCTGCTCGTGATGGACGATGTCGCGCACATCGGCGGAATCAACTTTTCAGACCACAACTTTGCGTGGGCTGACCTGATGCTGCGGATAGAGGACCAGGAGATCGCGGACTTTCTGGTGCGTGACTTCGACAATGACTGGGCAGGGACGCCGCGCGGGGTCAGCGGGACGTTCGGCGATATCGAACTGGTGTGCTTCGACGGCGACAGCAACGACCGGCTGATGCAACCGCTGATCGATCTTGTCGCCAGTGCGCGCCGTTCGGTCGAGATGGTCAGCGCCTATCCGACGATGCCGTTCGTCGGTGCGATGGCGCAGGCCGCGCGGAACGGGGCGCAAGTCACGATCTACAGCCCGGCACCGAACAACAAGCCGGTGATCCGCGATTACCTTGCAGGCGTGGCGGGTCCTGCCGGGATCCACTTGCGCCTCTTGCCTGAAATGACTCACGCCAAGGCTCTGCTGATCGACGGCGATACGCTGGTGCTGGGATCGAGCAATTTCAACTTCGCCTCGCATCGCACCAGCAGCGATATCGTCGCTGTCGTGCGCAACGCTGCGTTGATTGCCGACTTCGAGGCGCGGTTGCTGGGGCCTGCGAGAGCGTCGTCGTTTCCAATCGGCGAGGCGCGCATTCCGGCGTGGCGGCAGTGGCGCGCGCGGGCGATGCTCGAATTGGCCGACAAGGCGCTGGCGAATCTGCGGCATGGGCCGGTGCGAGCGATGGACTGGAAGGAACTATGCGCGCCGCGGCAGCGCTAGTTTCCGCCACAAACCTTCGAGCGGGCCCTGGCCGTATCGGGCCAGCCAGTGGCGCGGCCAGACGAGCATGGCGCTCCAGCCGAGCAGAACGAAAGCCGGAAGCCAGACGCGCGGCAATTCCGGGCCGAGGCCAAGCCCCCAGCCGCAGAAGATCACGCTCATCAGCACGCTGGTGCCGATGTAATTGGTGAAGGCACAACGCCCGGCCGCTGCGAGCGCCTGCCCTAGCCAGCCATTGCGGATGAGCGGAAACAGCACGAGCAATGCCGCAGCGTAGCCGAGCGCCATCAGCAGGTGCGGCACCGCCATACCCGCCTGCATGGCAGCGAACATCGCGCGTGGCGGCCAGTCGTGTGCGGCGAGCCATTGGAGGCACAGCAGCGTCGGCACTCCGCCCACCACTATTCCGCCGACCGCGCTCGCGGCCAGACGCCGGGTGGGCCATCGGGTGAAGAGCCCACTCCGCAGCAGAGCCATGCCGATCAGCATGAGCGGCAGTGTTTCGGTGAAGGTGCCGAAAGTAACTTCCAGTGGCTGCAGCGCAGAATGCGATAGTTTCAGCCGGACCGCTTCGACGAACCCGGCATTCAATATGGAGGTATCGGCCCCAACCGAATCGGAAATCCGCGCCATCATGCCCGCTTGTTCCGCCATGTCGGAGGGTAGGGCGCTCCCTCCCAGCACGCCCTGCTCAGCGATAAGTCCGGGAAGCGATAGCAGCGCGTCGATCCCGTGCGAGAACAGATAGATCGACAGCGCGATGAATATCTGGCCTGCGGGCTGCACCCGGCGCAGGGCAAGTGCGCCGAGGCCGCACAGCGCATAGGGAAACAGAATATCGCCCCACCATAGCAATGCGAAGTGGAGGTAGCCGAACAGCGCCAGCCACAGAAGGCGGCGCAGTTGCGCGATGTCGGGGTCATGGCCGTGGCGCTCGGCTGCTTGCGCAAACAGGACCATGCTTGCGCCGAACAGCAGGCTGAACATCGCGCGCATCTTGCCTTCGAAGATGACGAAGGCAATGCCGAACCAAGTTACTCCGCCTGGGTCGAGTTCAGGGATCGCGGGCGAAAACGTCGCCAGCGACGGTCCCCAAAACCCGGTTACATTGATCGCGAGTATCCCCAGCACGGCAACGCCGCGCAGGAAATCTATCGCTTCTATGCGGGTGGGGGGAAGGTCCGGGTCCAAGCCATCAGGGCCTTACCACCAGGCAAGTGAACCCGCCAGACTTGAGCGCTGCGCAAGCCTTGTCCGCATCGGCCAGTGTAGCAAAACCGCCCGCCAGTAGCCGGGTGACGCTGCCCGAAGCCAGATCGATCCGGCCGTGTCCGGCAAGCTCAGCCCGTCCCCTGACCTTGGCCCAGAGGCTATCGGCGTTGCTCTTCACCCCGAACGCGCCAAGCTGCACGCGCCAGTTGCCCTTTGCGGCAGGAGCGGGCGCAGGGGCCGCCATGCGCGGCTTGGCGGCGGGTTGCGCAGTCGGCTTGGGCGCAGGCACCACCGCGGGCTTGGCAGGTGGTTTGGTCTGAAGCGCCGGGGCAACAGCAATACGCTTGGGTTGCTGCATGGTGACCGGGTTGGCGAAGTCGGCACCGGCAGTAACCGGACCGGAAGGAACGGAGGGTGGCGCCGGATTGTAGCGGGTCGATGGCGGCAACTCGGTGCGTTCCAGCGGCGCGCCCGATTGAGCAGGGCGCAATGGCGCGGTCGGTGCCGACCTTACGCCAAGGTCAGCGGCTGCGAACTGGCGAGACCGATTTTCCTGCGCTTTCTGTTCGAGTTCGGCCGAAAGTGACATTGCCAACTGACGCTGCTCGAGCGGGACGATCCCGTCCATGGTGGCAAGGCTGCGTGTCGCCTGTTCGAGCCCTGCGGCGGACGCCCGGCTCATCAGCGCATAAGCGCGGACCCAGTCCTTGCCGACCAGGTCGCCGTTGAAGTGGGCGATCCCGAGGATGTACTGCGCGCGCGGCTCTCCACGCTCGGCTGCGGCCTGAATGAACGGCAACGCCTCGGTCTTGCGGTCCTGTTGGAACAACACAAGTCCGAGCGTGTCCGCCGCTTTGACATGACCTTGCGCGGCGGCCTTGCGGTACCATGCCTCGGCGCGCTTCATATCCAGCGTCACGCCCTTGCCCAGCTTGTAGGCCTGGCCCATGTTGAACTGCGCATCGGCATCGCCCTTGGCGGCAGGGCCGAGCCATTCCTTGATCGCAAGCTCGTATTCGCCGCGCGACCAGGCATCGACGCCGGTCTTTACGTCGGCCGATGCCGGAGCGGCAGCCAAAGCCAGCGCGAACCCCAGCGGTAATGTCACAACATGCCTGAGATGTGCCATGGCAAGAAACACCCGTCCTGTTTCGTTAATGAGCGTAGTCCTGCAACCCGGACTGTTGCCGGATCAAAACCGGTCGTCTGTCTGGAAGCGTATAGTCAACGAGGCGTTAGCGAAGTCTTAGCGGCTATTACGCAGGGGAAAACCCACGGCTAGCCTCGTTCGGCAGGTCTGCCAATGCGACGAGCCGTGCATCTTAACCAAAATTTCAACCCATTCTGCGAATCCGTCTCCACGAGTTATCGATTTCGAGGGGTTTGACTTTGCGCGTACTGGCATTGGCATCGCAAAAAGGTGGTTCGGGCAAGACGACCTTGTCTGGCCACCTCGCCGTCCAGGCCCAGCGAGCGGGCGCTGGCCCGGTCGTGCTGATCGACATCGATCCGCAAGGTTCCCTGTCGGACTGGTGGAACGAGCGCGAGGCCGAATTCCCAGCATTTGCGCAGACCACTGTGGCCCGTCTGGCCAGCGACCTCGCAATCTTGCGCCAGCAGGGGTTCAAGCTGGCGGTTATCGATACGCCGCCCGCGATCACCATGGCGATCCAGTCGGTGATTTCGGTTGCCGAACTGATCGTCGTCCCCACCCGTCCCAGCCCGCATGACTTGCGCGCAGTCGGTGCCACGGTCGACTTGTGCGACCGCGCCGGAAAGCCGCTGATTTTCGTAGTGAACGCAGCAACGCCAAAGGCCCGGATCACCGCCGAGGCAGCCGTTGCTCTTTCGCAGCACGGCACCGTTGCACCGATCACCCTGCACCAGCGCACCGATTTTGCCGCCTCGATGATCGATGGTCGCACCGTCATGGAATGCGATCCGGGCGGCAAGTCGGCAGGCGAAGTCACCGCACTGTGGACCTACATTTCCGAGCGTCTCGAAAAGAATTTCCGCCGCACCGTGTTCGCCGTCCCGCAAGCCGCGGCGGCGATCCCGATGAATGGCGGTGCGGCTCGTCCGATGGGCGGCTTTGGCCGCCGCGTTGCGGGTTCGTGAGGGAGATCGTCTGATGAGCGCAGCCAAGCCGCTGGCCTCGCTGTCCCCCGCGCTGCTCGCCCGCAAGGGTGCGGCGCGTCCTGCCATGCGTCCGCAACTGGCTTTGAGCGCGGAAGAGCAGAGCCGTGTCATCGTTTCGATGGGTGGCGCACTGCCGGCGGCGACGCAGGATGATCTGGGCTGGAATGACATGGGCGAGGAAGGTTTCGTGCCCGCCGCCCATGCCGAACCGCCTGCGATCGTGAAGCAGATCGAAGACCTTGCCGCTGCCGTCACGCAGATGCAGGTGCCGGACCCCGTCAGGACACAGCGCACCAAGGGCGGCAAGGCCGTCCGTTCGGCGCTGCAGGAGGGCCGCAAGGCTGCCTTTACCCTGCGGCTCGACAACTATCGCCACCTGCGCCTGCGCCTTGCCTGCACGCTCGAAGGGCGCAGTGCTCAAGGCCTCGTGATCGAGGCGCTCGACCGCTTTCTAGCCGATCTGCCCGGGATCGAAGACCTCGCCAAGCGCGCGGTCCGTAACTGATTGATCGAAGGACCTGAAAGAATGAAAGAACTTCTCTCCACCTTCGCCCCCAGTCGCGCCGCGCGGCTGATCGTGTCGACCGCACTTGCCGCCGGAATCCTCACCGGTTGCGCCGCCGGAAGCAATCGGCCTGCAAAGCTCGCGTCGTCGGCGCAGACCGCTCTGAATGGTGGCAGCACGAAGGTGGCTGTGGACAACGCGGAAAAGGCGGTGCTCGCCGATCCGCGCAACGCGGCCTATCGTGTGCTGCTCGGCAATACCTACCTCAAGGCAGGGCGCTTCGAATCGGCGCGTCAGGCTTATGACGAGGCGATGGAGCTTGGCGAGGACAGCAGCCGCACCGCGCTGAGCCTTGCGCTCGCCGATGTCGCGCTGGGCCGCCATGCCGAAGCGATCGATACGCTCAATTCGTATCGCGACAGCCTCGAAGCGTCGGATTACGGTCTGGCGCTCGCGCTGGCAGGTCAGCCTGCCCAAGGTATCGCTGTGCTGTCGCAAGCGGTGCGGGGCGGTGAAAACACCGTCAAGGTGCGCCAGAATCTCGCGCTTGCCTATGCAATGGGCGGTTACTGGCGCGAAGCGCGCGCGATGGCCGCGCAGGACGTTCCCGCTGCCGAACTCGGCAATCGCATGGAGCAGTGGGCGATGATGGGGCAGCCCGAATTGACGCGCGATCGCGTCGCCGGGCTGCTTTCGGTGCCGTTGCGCGCCGATAAGGGCCAGCCAGCCGCGCTCGCCCTTGCCAATTTCCCCGGCGAGCGGCAGCTTTCTGCACAAGCTGCAGCCCGCGCCGAGCCGCTGGCCGAAGCCGCCGTCGAGGAATTGCCTGCCACGGAAGCCACTGCCGCGCCGCAGCCCTCGCTTTCGGACGCTTCGTCGCAGCCGAAGCAGGACCAGCTCGCGATGATCGACATGCCAGCGTCTTCGCCGCAGCCGATGGCCGCGCCGTACTACCAGCCCGCAGCCAAGACCACCCATGCAGCCCGCGCCGCAGCGCCGACCCATAAGGCCGTTGCGCCTGTCGCTGTGGGCAAGGGTACGCACCTCGTCCAGCTTGGGTCATTCGGCAGCGCTGAAGGCGCGCGCCGTGCATGGCGCCATTTCGCCGCGCGCAATCCGGCGCTCGCGGGCTACCGCAACGTAACCACGCAAGTGACCGTCAATGGTCGCCAATTCTGGCGTGTACAGGCCGCAGGTTTCAACGGTCTTGCTGCCGCCAGCTCGCTTTGCGGTTCGGTCAAGGCACGGGGCGGTGCATGCTTCGTCCTGCGCGGCAGCGGTCCTGCCGGGCTTCCCGGCCAGCGCCCGCTGGAAACGCGCATGGCCAAGCGCTGATCTGCATTAATCGATTACGGGTTCGCGTGGAGCGCCAAGGACACAACGTCCTGGCGCTCCTCTTCTTTGGTTTCAGTCGATCTTCGTCCCGCCCTTGAACAGCGCGGTGACGCGGCCCTCGACCGGGCGGCGGTCGAACGGGGTGTTGCCCGCGCTTGCCGCCATCTTGTCCGAATCGACCACCCATGGCCGCACCGGGTCGATGATTGCAAGGTCGGCTTCTGTGCCCACCGCCAGCCGTCCAGCATCCACGCCCAGCAGGCGCGCAGGGCTTGCGCTGAGCAGATCGAACGCGCGCGCCATCGAGATTACGCCATCGCGCACCAGCGTCAGCGTGAGCGGCAAGAGCGTCTCGGCCCCCGCCATGCCGGGTTCGGCATCCGCAAACGGCAGGCGCTTGTCCTCCGGCCCGCGCGGATCGTGGCCTGACGAGATCACGTCGATCGTGCCGTCGGCGATTGCGGCGATCACAGCCTTGCGATCCGTGTCCGAGCGGAGCGGCGGCGACATCCGGCAGAACGTGCGGAAGCCTACCAGTTCGAGGTCCGAGAGGATGAAGTGCGCAGGCGTCACCCCGGCGGTCACCTGCACGCCGCGCGCCTTGGCCGTGCGCACCAGATCGAGCGCAGATGCCGTCGTTACCTGCCGGAAATGGACGTGGCATCCAGAAACCTCGGCCAGCGCAATGTCGCGTGCCACGGCCAGCGCCTCGGCCACCGCAGGCGCTGATGGCAGGCCGAGCCGCGTTGCAACCTCGCCCGCCGTTGCCACGGCACTGCCGGTCACGCCTGCATCCTCGGCATGGGTCACCACGACCAGTCCGAGCATCGCGCAGTAGCGCAGCAGCCGCAGCATTACCCCCGAATCACCGATCCACGCACGGCCCGTCGCCACGGCACGTGCGCCCGCGTCGCGCATCAGCGCAAGCTCGGCAAGGTCGCTGCCCTCCAGCGCCCGCGTGGCAGCGGCCAGCGGGTGGACCCACAAGTCAGGCTTGCCCGATTGTGCCGCGAACCGCACGCGTGCCGGGTGGTCCAGCGGCGGTCCTTGATCGGGCATCAGCGCCGCGCGCGTGATCCCGCCGAAGTGGAACGCAGGCTTGTCGATGGCAAAGACGCCGAGGTCCACCAGTCCCGGCGCGACCAGCGCGCCTCTCGCGTCGAACACAACGTCGCCCTCGTGTGGCGTCACGTCGCCCAACGCCACGATTCGGCCACCCTCGCAGCGCAGCGCACCGGGTTGAGGTTCTCCATCGCCGAGGACCAGCCGTCCGCCGGTGATCGTCAGGGGGCCCGCGATCATGCTGCTGCTCCCGCTGCTTCCCAGCCGGGCACCTGTCGCGTCCGGCGTGTCAGCACTTCGAGGCAGGCCATGCGGATCGCCACGCCCATCTCGACCTGGCGCGTGATCAGGCTGCGCGTCGGGTGATCGGCTACGGTCGAATCGATCTCTATTCCGCGGTTCATCGGGCCGGGGTGCATCACGAACGCATCGGGCTCCGCCTTGGTCAGCCGCTCGGGCGTCAGGCCGTAGAGGTGGCGATATTCGCGCGGGGAGGGGATGAACTGGCCGGACATGCGCTCCTGCTGGAGCCGCAGCATCATCACCACGCTGGCACCCTTCAGCGCCGCGTCGAAATCATACATGGGCGTGACGCCCATCGCCTCGACCTCGTCAGGCATCAGCGCGGGCGGCGCGCACACGCGCACTTCGGCCCCAAGCGCTGTGAGGCACAGGATGTTCGAGCGCGCGACGCGGCTGTGCAGGATATCGCCGCAGATCGTGACCTTCAGTCCATTGAGGTCGCTCCCGATCGGCAGTTTCAGCGCATGGCGCATGGTCAGCGCATCGAGCAGCGCCTGCGTGGGATGTTCGTGCTGCCCGTCGCCCGCATTGAGCACCGGGCAATCGACCTTCTCCGCGATCAGCCGCACTGCGCCCGAGCTGGCATGACGGATCACGATCGCATCGGCACGCATGGCGTTGAGCGTCATCGCGGTGTCGATCAGCGTCTCGCCCTTCTTCACGCTCGACGTGGCGGCATGCATGTTGACCACGTCCGCACCCAGCCGCTTTCCGGCAATCTCGAACGACAGCAGCGTGCGCGTCGAGTTCTCGAAGAAGGCGTTGATGATCGTCAGCCCGTTCAGCAGGTCGGTCTTCTTGTGGGCGTGGCGGTTGAGATCGACCCACTGTTCCGCCTCGTCCAGCAGATAGAGGATCTCATGGCGGGCAAGCTGGCCGATGCCGGTCAGGTCGCGATGCGGGTAGGCAAAGCCGCCCGCCGGGTAGCGGCCTGCCTGAGGGTTGTTCCGAGCTGTCATTGAAACCAGTTCCCTAGAGGGCGGGAGGGCAGCACTCAAGCCGTTTCCCGCTGGCTTTGGCCCGGCGTCCACAATAGAGGTGCGCCATGAGCTTTGCCCGTTCGGTCTGGAAGATCCTCGTCGCCATCAAGGATGGCCTTGTCCTGTTGTTCCTGCTGCTGTTTTTCGCAGCACTCTACGCCGCGCTGACGGCCCGGCCTGCGCCCGGAATGGTTCGCGATGGTGCGCTGTACCTGCCGCTGACCGGTTCGATTGTCGAGGAAGCGGCAACGCTTTCGCCGACGGACCTGTTGCTGTCGGGGCAGGCACCTGTCGCCGAGTACGTCGAGCGTGATGTCGTGCGCGCGATCGAGGCTGCGGCGACCGATGCCCGGATCAAGGCGGTCGTGCTCGATCTCGAACAGTTTGGCGGCGGATCGTCGGTGCAGATCACCAACATCGGTGCCGCGCTCGACAAGGTTCGGGCTGCCAAGAAGCCGGTGCTGGTGCGCTCGCTGATCTATACCGACGATGCGGTCCAGCTTGCGGCCCATGCCAGCGAAGCGTGGGTCGATCCGATGGGCGGCGTGGCGATCAGCGGTCCGGGCGGGACGCAGATATTCTACAAGGGCCTGATCGATCGGCTCAAGGTCAAGGCGCACGTGTTCAAGGTCGGTGCCTACAAGAGCGCGGTAGAGCCCTACACCCGCGCCGAAAGCTCGCCCGAATCGCGCGAGGCGCTGAATGCCGTGCTCCAGCCGATCTGGCAGAACTGGCAGGACGATGTGAAGCGCGCGCGCCCCAAGGCGGACCTGACGCTGGCGCTGACCGACCCGGCCAAATGGGTTGCCGATGCCGGTGGCGATGCGGCGCAGGCTGCGGTGAAATCGGGGCTGATCGATCGCGTGGGTGATCGGGTGGCCTTCGGTCAGCGTGTTGCCGAACTGGTCGGGGCGGACACGCAAGGCCCGCTCGGCGCGTTCAAGAAGACCGATTTGCGCGTCTATCTCGCTGACAAGCCCGCGCCGACGAAGGGCAAGGCCGTCGCCGTGGTTACCGTGGCGGGCGAGATCGTCGATGGCGATGCCGGACCGGGGACTGCAGGCGGCGACCGCATTGCCGACCTGATCGACAGCGTGACCAAGAGCGATGATTACGCGGCGATGGTCCTGCGCGTCGATTCGCCCGGCGGATCGGTGATGGCATCGGAACGGATTCGCGCGGCGGTCGAACGCGTGCGCGCCAAGGGGCTGCCGGTCGCGGTTTCGATGGGCAGCGTCGCGGCGAGCGGCGGGTACTGGGTCTCTACGCCTGCCCAGCGCATCTTCGCCGAACCCAGCACGATCACCGGCTCGATCGGCGTGTTTGCGGTGATCCCCACGTTCGAGGCGACGCTGCCGCAATACGGCGTGACCACCGAACAGGTCCGCACGACGGGTCTGTCGGGACAGCCGGACTTGCTCGGCGGCCTCAGCCCGCAAGTCGAGGCGGTACTGCAGGGCCAGGTCGAGCGGACTTATGCGCTGTTCCTGGGCTACGTCGCCAAGGCACGCGGCAAGAGCGCTGCCGATGTCGACAAGATCGCGCAGGGCCGGATCTGGGATGGTGGGACCGCGCGCCAGCTTGGTCTTGTCGATGAATTCGGCGGACTGGATGATGCCGTTGCCTGGGCGGCGAAGAAGGCAGACGCGAAGGAGTGGCACGCGGAATACGTCGAAACCGAGGCCAGCCCGTTTGTCGCGTTCCTCCAGCAGATGGAAACCGGAGCAGCGCCGGAGGGGCGTGCGCGCGACCTGGTCGGCGCGCTGGCAGCGCAGCAGCAGGGCCTGCTGGCGCGGGTCGAGGCTGACGTCACGCGACTGGTCGGCGGTGGCGGGATGCGGGCTTATTGTCTGGAGTGCGTGGGCGATGATACGGCGCGAGGGCAGGGCGCAGCTGTTCGGCAATCCGGCATATTTCGGATGCTCAAAGTCCTGCTAGGCGCGCCGGATGCACATTGACCATCGTGCAGATGAACCTGCCGCTGAACCGATCACCTTCGCTGATTTTTTGAAAGTGGATATCCGCATTGGACGGATCATTACCGTCGATGCGTTTCCCGAAGCTCGCAAGCCTGCCTACAAGCTGACGATCGATTTTGGCCCCGTCATCGGTATCAAGAAATCATCGGCCCAGATTACCGGCAATTACGATCCGGAAAATTTGCTGGGAAAGCTGGTCGCCGCCGTGGTCAACTTTCCTCCACGCCAGATCGGCAAATTCATGTCCGAGGTTCTCACAGTCGGGTTTCCCGACAGCGAAGGGAATGTCGTTCTCTTCTCGCCCGACAACGACGTGTCGCCAGGGGCGCGTCTGTTCTGATTGCGAACAACATGCGCCTGGCGAGGTCGCGCTCACGCTACGCGGGATAACAACAATCAATCCGGCGGCGGCATGATTTCGGGCGGGCTGTCAGGCTGCACAGTGTCGGGCTCCACCACCGGCGTCTCGTCAGGCTGGATTACAGGCGGAACTTCGTTGGGCTCGATCACTTCCGGCGATTCCGGTGGCGACTGTGGCTCGATTCGGTCGGGCTGCGGGATTTCGGGGTTCGTGGCCATTGGGGGCTCCTCAAAATACGTGCTTGTTGCCTAAACGCGCCCCGTTCATGCCCGTTCCGACGCGCGCTGGCACGCGCCAAATCCAAGGTGCTTGCCCTTTCCCGGCGGCTGCGATAGGGGCACCGCTCGCTTTTCACCGGATGCGGGCGTGGCGGAACTGGTAGACGCAGCAGGTTTAGGTCCTGCCATCGCAAGATGTGGGGGTTCGAGTCCCTTCGCCCGCACCAGACCGCGCGCCGGCGTCCGAATCAGCTTTTGCAGCGCCCGCGCGGCGTAAAATGACTTACGAGAAAGTTGGATCAGGATGCAGATCGTCGAAACCAGCAACGAAGGCCTGAAGCGCGCCTATACCGTCACCATCCCCGCGGCCGATATCGCCGCTCGGGTCGATGGCGAGGTCAAGAAGATCGCGCCGCAGGTGAAGATGCCCGGCTTCCGCCCCGGCAAGGTGCCCGCCAACCTCGTGCGCAAGATGCACGGCGCGCAGATCCATCAGGAAGCGTTGCAGACTTCGATCCGCGAAGCGATGGACAAGCTGGTCATCGACAACAAGCTGCGCCCTGCGATGCAGCCCGCCGTCGCGCTGACCGATGGCTATGACGAAGGCAAGGATGCCGAACTGACCGTCGAGCTCGAAGTGCTGCCGACGATCGAAGCGCCTGCGCTCGATGGGCTGAAGCTCGAGAAGCTGACCGTACCCGTCACCGATTCCGAAGTGGACGAAGCTATCGGTCGCATCGCGCAGGGCCAGAAGTCGTTCACCGACGCCGAAGAAGGCGCGGTTGCCAAGGACGGCGATCAGCTGATCATCGATTTCCTGGGCAAGGTTGACGGCGTGGCCTTCGAAGGCGGCGCGGCTGAAGACACTCCGCTGGAACTCGGCGCTGGTCGCTTCATCCCGGGCTTTGAAGAGCAGCTCGTCGGCGTCAAGGCTGGTGACGAAAAGGTCATCACCGTGACCTTCCCGGCCGATTACCAGGCTGAAAACCTCAAGGGCAAGGAAGCCACCTTCGACATCACCGTCAAGGCGGTGAAGGTTGCCGGTGAGTTCGAGGCCAATGACGAATTCGCCAAGATGCTCGGCCTCGAAAGCATCGAACAGCTGCGCGGCCTGCTGCGCGGCCAGCTCGAGCAGGAAACGGCCGGCCTGACCCGCACCCAGATGAAGCGCGCGCTGCTCGACCAGCTGGCCGCCGGTCACGATTTCCCCGTTCCGCCTTCGATGGTCGAAGCCGAGTTCGAGCAGATCTGGCAGCAGCTCCAGCAGGAAGCGCAAGGGGAGGAAAACCCCGAGGACGCGCTGAAGGAAATCGAAGCCGAGAAGGACGACTACCGCAAGATCGCCGAGCGCCGTGTGCGTCTCGGCCTGCTCCTGTCGGAAATCGGCCAAGCCAACGGCGTGCAGGTTTCGAACCAGGAAATGGAAATGCTGATCCGCCAAGCGGCGCAGCAGTACCGTGAACAGGATCGCCAGCGCTTCGTCGAGTACATCCGCAATGAACCGCTTGCTGCCGCCCAGCTGCGCGCGCCGCTCTATGAAGACAAGGTCGTCGACTTCCTGTTCGACAAGGCCGAAGTTTCGGAACGCGAAGTGACCAAGGACGAACTTCAGGCCGCGATCGAAGCCGAGGAAGGCGCTGCTGAAACCAAGCCTGCCAAGAAGGCTGCGCCCAAGAAGAAGGCTGCCAAGGAAGACGCTTCCGTAGCTGACGAGGCGCCCGTCGCCGAAGCTGCGTCAGAAACCGCAACTGAGGAAAAGCCCAAGAAGGCTGCTCCGAAGAAGAAGGCCGCTGCAGCTGACGAAGCGCCTGCCGCTGAAGCTGCGCCCGAGGCTGCCGCTGAGGAAGCGCCTGCGCCCAAGAAGAAGGCCGCGCCGAAGAAGAAGGCCGAGGGCTGAACCATTTCGGATTGATCCTGCCCGACGGGGCGGGATATCGGACGACCCGGTACGCTTCGGCGTGCCGGGTCGCTGCCGTTTTGGGCCTCCAAACTACGTAGCCGCGCGCCGTATGAACGCCTAATTTCTGGGAAAATACCGGGACTGCTCCAAACTCGATCAGGTTGGGGCTTCGCAGCGAGTCGCACTGTGTCAGAATCTGCATGCAAGAACCCTCGTCCGAGGAACTGCCATGCACACGGTACGCAATCGAGTTGCATCCAAGCCGCGCCCGATGGGGAAGGCCAAGCCCGCAGTTAATCGCAAGCGCCGCGAACCGGCGTTCATGCTCAAGTCTGGCCATCCGCCCGCTTTTCCCGCTGGCCTGATCGTGCCCCCGCCGCGCGGCGCCGTGATCGCCACCGTGCCCTGGCCCGCGCCCGCTAGAGTCGAGAGCGCCCTGATCACGCTACCCGCCAAGCCCGCGCGCAAGCCTTCGGGCCCGCGCAAAGCTCGCAAAGCGCGCAAGAGCGCCGCCCGCAAACACCGCTCTGCGTCGGGCAAGCAAAAACGCACGCGCCAGGTCGCGATGATTACGCACGACAAGCAGGAAGCCACAGCACCGATGATCACCGCAGACCTGCTCGATCGCGCACTCGCCATGCAAGCAACCCCGGTGGAGGCGGCAGTTATAGCCGTCCCGCCAACCCCCGCCCCGGCCGCCGCACCAACCCTCGCGGCCGGGGTAACCCCCATCCCTCGTTCCCACGCCGTCGCGCAGCATCGCAGCACTGCGCTGCTCGACGTGATCGGCTATTGGCTGCGCGATGCCGGGCGCAGGCTGCTGCGCTGGGGCCAGCCGCGTCACAGGGCCAAAGCGCGCGTGCAGGTCGCTCGTGCCAACGCGCGTCTTCGTGCCATGCAATCACAAGTTGAAGCACTGGAAGCTCTTCGGGAAGTCGCAAGGGCGGACTAACCGCCCTACCCGCTCATTCGCCCCAGCGCTTCAGGCTGGGCACCGGGACCGCCACGGTCCGCGCGCGTTCGTAGGCTGCACCTACGTTCAACACGCGCGCGTCGTCCCATTTGGCCCCCATGAACGACAGTCCGATCGGCAGGCCCTCGACCGCGCCCATCGGCACGGTCAGGTGCGGGTATCCGGCAATAGCGGCAAGGCTGCCCGCGCCGACGCCCACGAAGTGATCACCGAGCACGAGGTCTATCGGCCATGCCGGGCCTTCGGTCGGCGCGATCAGCAGGGTGACACGGTTGTCGGCCAGCAGCTTGTCGATGCCCTCCGCACCTGCGAGCCGCAGCGAATTGGCACGTGCCTTTTCGTAAGCCACCGTGTCGGTCGCAGCTTCCGCCTGCTCGAAGACGTCCTGCCCGAACCAGCGCAATTCTTCCGCGTTCGCCTTGTTGAACGCGATAAGGTCGGCAAGCCTCTTGGGCCCGGTCTTGTTCGGTAGCGAGCGCAAGTAGGCCCCCATGTCCTCGCGCAGCTCGTACAGCAGCACCGCGAATTCGTCGCGGCCCATGTCGGGTGAGGGCTCGAAGTCGATCTCGACCAGCTCGGCACCCGCCGCCTTGAGGTCGGTCAGCGCCTTGTCGAACAGGGCCAGCAGTACGGGATGATTTCCCGCCTGCTTGCGCATCACACCCAGCCGAATGCCCTTGATGCCGGCGGTGGCGAGCCCTGCGGTGAAGTCGGTCTTGCGACTGTCAGCCTCGGCCGTTGCCGAATCGGCTGAATCGCTGCCCGCCAGCGCATTCATCACGAGTGCCGCGTCGGCCACGCTGCGCGTCATCGGGCCTGCCGTGTCTTGGCTGTGGCTGATCGGCACGACATGGGTGCGGCTGACCATGCCGACGGTCGGCTTGAACCCGACGATGCCGCTGACCGAGGCCGGACAGGTAATCGATCCGTCCGTCTCCGTCCCGATCGCCGCCCACGCCAGCCCCGCCGCGATTGCCGCACCGCTGCCCGAGGACGAGCCGCACGGGCTGCGGTCGAGTGCGTGGGGATTCTTCGTCTGTCCGCCGACCGCGCTCCACCCGCTCGATGACGATGATGAGCGGATATTGGCCCATTCGGACAAGTTGGTCTTACCCAGAATCACCACGCCCGCTTTGCGCAGCCGCGCCACAAGCGGCGCATCGCGACCCGTGACACTGTCTTTCAGCGCAAGGCTCCCGGCGGTCGTCGCCAGCGGGCCTGCCATTTCGATATTGTCCTTGATCAGCATGACCTTGCCCGAAAGCGGCCCGGCGATCGTACGCGCCGCCGCTTCGTCCTTTGCGGCATCGGGATTGATCGCCAGCACCGCGTTGAGCATCGGCCCGCTGTCGTCGATCGCTGCGATCCGCGCGAGGTAATCGCTCACGCCCTGCGCCTGCGCGGGTAGCGCCAGCAGGCTTGCGATGGACGCCACGGCGAAAGCTGGCAGCTTCATGGAAACCTCATGGATCGTGTTCTGGCGCAACGGTGCTGTGCTGCAGGCTTGAGTGCAAGCGTGCCTGTGCCGCAGCAACACCTTTGTGCATGCCCAATCCACGCGCAAAAGCACACCATCCACGGGTTTACGCGGATTTGCGGTTAACGCCCTTGAACATCTTGCCGTGGCACGCGACATAGCAGGCCTAACCAGATGAGGATTCCCATGCTCGACCTGTTCGGCGCTTCCAGCGCCAGTGTTTACGGAGCCCAGGGCAAGTTTACCCACGATCCTGTTACCGGCGCTCTGATCCCGGTTGTGGTCGAGCAATCGAGCCGTGGCGAACGCAGCTTCGACATCTATTCGCGCTTGCTGCGCGAACGCATCATCTTCGTCACCGGCGAAGTCGAGGACCACATGGCCTCGGTGATCATCGCGCAGTTGCTGTTCCTCGAATCGGAAAACCCGTCGAAGGACATCTCGATGTACATCAACTCGCCGGGCGGCGTCGTCACGGCGGGTCTCGCGATCTACGACACGATGCAGTACATCCGCCCGCGCGTGTCGACCGTGTGCATCGGCCAGGCCGCGTCGATGGGCAGCTTCCTGCTTGCCGCCGGTGAGCCGGGCATGCGCATTGCGCTGCCCAACGCGCGGATCATGGTTCACCAGCCTTCGGGCGGCGCACGCGGCATGGCCTCGGATATCGAGATCCAGGCGCGCGAAATCCTGCGCATCCGCGCCCGGATGAACGACCTCTACGTCAAGTTTACCGGCCGCTCGCTTGACGAGATCGAACGGGCGATGGACCGCGACACCTTCCTTGAAGCCGAGGAAGCACTGAAGTTCGGCATCGTCGATCGCGTCTTCGAATCGCGTCCTGCATCCGATGCAGTGGGCGAAGGCGAAGGCTCGGGCGGCGCCCCGGCGTAGTTCGGGCCGACTTAATTTCGGATCTGTCCGGCGCGCTTTAAGCTTGGCGAAAGGCGCAGGGCAGTAAGAACATGTTACCTGTTTTCGAGTCCGGTTGATTAATGCCCTTGCGGTAGTAGGATAACCGGACCGGCCCCTCGTGGAGGGGCGCCTGGGATGGACGAATGACCAAGCTTTCCGGATCGGATACCAAGAGCACCCTGTACTGCAGCTTCTGCGGGAAGTCGCAGCACGAAGTGCGCAAGCTCATTGCCGGGCCGACCGTGTTCATCTGCGATGAATGCGTCGAACTGTGCAACGACATCATCCGCGAAGAGACCAAGGCCGGCATTGCCGGGAAGAAGGACGGCGGCGTACCCACCCCGCGGGATATCTTCGAGACCTTGAACGATTACGTGATCGGCCAGGACCGCGCCAAGCGCGTGCTGTCTGTCGCCGTGCACAACCATTACAAGCGGTTGAAGCACAGCGGCAAGGGTGGCGAAGTCGAACTTTCGAAATCGAACATTCTGCTCGTCGGGCCGACCGGTTCGGGCAAGACGCTGCTCGCGCAGACGCTGGCCAAGACGTTCGACGTGCCGTTCACGATGGCCGACGCCACGACGCTCACCGAAGCGGGCTATGTCGGCGAAGACGTCGAGAACATCATTCTCAAGCTGCTTCAGGCATCCGACTACAACGTCGAGAAGGCTCAAGCCGGCATTGTCTACATCGACGAGATCGACAAGATCAGCCGCAAGGCCGAAAACCCCTCGATCACGCGCGATGTGTCGGGTGAAGGCGTGCAGCAGGCCCTGCTCAAGCTGATGGAGGGCACCACTGCCTCCGTCCCGCCGCAGGGTGGCCGCAAGCATCCGCAGCAGGAATTCCTGCAGGTCGATACCACGAACATCCTGTTCATCTGTGGCGGCGCGTTCGCTGGGCTGGACAAGATCATCTCGGACCGCTTGCAGAAGCGTTCGATCGGTTTCGGCGCGCATGTCGCGGATCCTGAAAAGCGCAAGATCGGCGAACTCCTCCAGAAGGCTGAGCCTGAGGATCTTCTCAAGTTCGGTCTGATCCCCGAATTCGTCGGACGCCTGCCGGTGATCGCGACCTTGGAAGACCTCGACATCGAGGCGTTGGTCAAGATCCTCAAGGAACCGAAGAACGCGCTGATCAAGCAGTACGCCAAGCTGTTCGAACTCGAAGACGTCGCGCTGACCTTTACCGACGATGCTTTGGAAGCCATTGCGAAGAAGGCCATCGCCCGCAAGACCGGTGCGCGTGGGCTTCGCTCGATCGTCGAAGGCCTGCTGCTCGACACCATGTTCGACGTGCCGACCGAGACCGACATCGCGGAAATCGTCGTCGACAAGGACGTCGTCGAAGGCCGCAAGGATCCGATCCGCGTCCTCAAGGGCAAGGAAGAAGCGGCTTAATTCCGCTTCGGAACTCCAACACAAAAAGGGCGGACGCTGCAAAGCACCCGCCCTTTTCGTTAGCCCTGTCCCCCCTCCCGCTGGCGGGAGAGGCTGGGGTGGGTTCGCTAACCTCAGTTCGGCAGTGAAACCGCGTCGGTCACGTGGATCACGCCGTTCTTCTGCATCACGTCAGCTTGCGTCACGTGGGCCATGCCGCCCTTTTCGTCGGTGAGCATCACGGTCTTGCCCATCATCGAGGCGGTCAGCGTTCCACCGGCAACGGTGGTCAGCTTGGCCGAGCCCTTGCCCTTCTTGATCATCGCTATCAGCTTGGCGGCGGTCACCTTGCCGGGCACGACGTGGTATGTCAGGACCTTGGTCAGCATGGGCTTGTTCTCAGGCAGGAGCAGCGTGTCGACGGTGCCGGCGGGAAGCTTGGCGAAGGCCGCATTGGTCGGTGCGAACACCGTGAATGGACCCGGGCCGCTCAGCGTATCGACAAGGCCCGCTGCCTTGACGGCGGCGACCAGCGTGGTGTGATCGGCCGAGTTCACGGCATTCTCGACGATGTTGCGGCTTGGCAGCATGGCAGCCCCGCCAACCATAACGGTCTTGGCGGATGCGGCCGGAGCGGTGAGTACTGGCGCGGCCATTGCAGCGGTTGCCATCGCGGCGGCGATCATAAACTTGCGGGTCATGGGTATTTCCTTGCTCGATAATTGAGAAGGTCTGGTGCCTTGTACAAGCAACCAAGCCAGCCCCGTCCGCGACCAGAAGTGGGGCGGATCCGTCGGTAAAACAGATGGCCCTTAGGGCATGTTCCTGAAATGCCGCAGCAAACTGGAAAAACGGCGCGCCGCCGTGAAGCAGCGCGCCGAAGAGAATCCTGGCCGGAGG
The DNA here is from genome assembly GCF_014196055.1 of Novosphingobium hassiacum. Classification (GTDB taxonomy): domain Bacteria; phylum Pseudomonadota; class Alphaproteobacteria; order Sphingomonadales; family Sphingomonadaceae; genus Novosphingobium; species Novosphingobium hassiacum. The sequence continues at coordinate 917,263 of NZ_JACICY010000001.1, read as the reverse complement.
GAAGGATCACGGCAGGACGATGAAGGGATGCCCGGAGCCGAAGGGGTAAGTCTGAACCGAAGCGCGTCCCTTGCGACAAGAAACTGCGCTCGGCGGGTCGCTATGCCGACATGTCCTTTGGGGACAGTGCCCGCAAGGTCAGGTCAGACCGTATGTTCGCTCAACAACGCGCAATCGTGCCCTGCCAGCGTTTCGACCTGCACCGTGGCGTGACAGATGCCGAAGTCGTGCTCGAGTTCGTGAGCGAGTTTGTGCAGGAAGCCATCGCCGGGATAACCGCCGGGCATGACGAGGTGCGCGGTCAGTGCGGTTTCGGTCGTGCTGATGGGCCAGATGTGCAGATCGTGCACCGCCTCGACGCCGCTCAGCCCGGTAATGAAGGCGCGCACGCGGCGCTCGTCGACGCCCGGCGGCACGGCATGCATGCTCATCTTGAGCGAATCCTTGAGCAGGCCCCAAGTCCCGACTGCGATGATGCCAACGATGGCAAGGCTCGTGACCGGATCGATCCACTGCGCGCCGGTCAGCGTGATCAGCAGCCCTGCTACGACCACGCCTGCCGATACGGCTGCGTCGGCCGCCATGTGCAGATAGGCACCGCGAATGTTGATGTCGTGCTTGCGGCCACGCATGAACATCAGCGCGGTGGCGGTGTTGATGACGATGCCGATGGTCGCCACGATCATCACCGGCCCGCCTGCAACGGGTTCCGGATCGATCAGGCGGCGGATCGTCTCGACCAGAATCGCGCCAAGCGCCACCAGCAGGAAGGCCGCATTGCCCAGCGCGGCAAGGATCGAACTGGACTTGAGGCCGTAAGTGTACCGGGCCGAGGGTGGGCGTGCGGCGAGGATGCTGGCGATCCAGGCGATGACTAGGCCCAACACGTCCGACAGGTTGTGGCCCGCGTCTGCGACCAGCGCCATCGACCCGGCGATCACACCATAGACCGCCTCTACCACCACGAAGGCAAGATTGAGCGCGATGCCGACCGCAAAGGCGCGGCCGAAGCTGGCAGGGGCGTGGGAATGACCGTGCCCGTGGGCATGATCGTGGTCATGGTGATGCGCGCCGGACATCTGCGTCCCCTAGCGCGTCGGGCAAGTGGTGGAAACGAACAATATGCCAGGGGGCCTGTAAGCCGGGTTCTGTAGCGCCGACGGTATCCCACGAGTGGACCGTATCGGCACTGGCAGCCATTCCTCTAGGCGGACCGTTGCCGGAACGCTCAAGCAATCAACCCGGACTGCTGGCCCGAAACAAGCCTGCCTCTTGCGAAGCGCGCAGTCCCTATTCGATCTTGCTCCGGGTGGGGTTTGCCATGCCGCTTCCGTTGCCGGTCGCGCGGTGCGCTCTTACCGCACCCTTTCACCCTTACCTCGTGAGAGGCGGTCTGCTCTCTGTGGCACTTTCCCTTGACCGGGGACGTTAATCCCAAGCCCGGCGGGCGTTACCCGCCACCCTTGTTTCGTGGAGCCCGGACTTTCCTCGGGATCTTGCGATCACGCGGCTGCCCGGCCCCCTGGCACGGCGGTCACCTAGCATGGCCCAGATCGCGTTCCAACAGCAGTTCGAACAGCAATGCCCCGATCTGTCCGTCTACCTCGCCATCGATCTTGTGCGGACGCCAGCGCCGCTGGAACGCGCGCACGGCGGCTTTCTGGTCGGTGATGTCGTATCCGAAGCGGTCGAGCGCGAGGAAGAACGCACCCTCGTTGTCGAACAGCAGCCGGATCTTGAGCTTGGGTGTGGGCAGGCACAGGCGGTGGCGCGCCAGCGTTTCCCACGGGAACAGTTCGCCTGGATCGTCCTTGCGGGCGGGCGCGATGTCCGAGTGTCCGACAATGTTGGCGCGCGGGATGTTGTGGCGCTTGACGATGTCGGCCAGTAGCGGGAGCAGCGCCTCGATCTGCGCGTCGGGGAAGGGGCGGTAGCCGAATTCGTGGCCCGGATTGACCAGCTCGATGCCGATGCTGGCCGAATTGACATCGGTGATCCCGCGCCAGCTCCCACGCCCGGCATGCCACGCGCGTTTGTCTTCATCGACAAGGCCGGTGACCGTGCCGTCCTCGTCGATCATGTAATGCGCCGAGACTTCCGCCGCCGGATCGCACAGCCGGTCGAGCGCGGCCTGCGCGGTTTCCATGCCCGTATAGTGCAGCACGACCATGGTGATCGGCAGCTTGCGCTCGTTCCAGTTGGGCGAGGGGACCTCGCGATGGACGAGCCAGCGGCGCATGGTCAGTTGGAAGGGAGGACCGCGCCGAGCACGAGGCTTTCCGCCGTGACGTGGACCTGCACGCTGCCGCCAACAGCTGCGGCGAGCTGCTGGACCATCGCGGCAGGTGCGGTTCGGCTGGACAGTTCGGTCGAGGCCAGCTTGCCTTCGAGCGCCTGCCCGATCGTTGGGTCAAAGGCGATGCGTTGTCCGGCCGCGCGGACGACGATCTCGGTCGAGCCGTCGAGAACTTCGGCGCCGATGTCGAGCGTGCCGCCGCGCACCAGAGCGTCGAGGCCGATCAACGCAAGGTTGAGCAGCGTCTTGACCGCTGGTTTGCCCAGCGCATCGACGCCGAACATCCAGTTGACCGAGACGCGGCCGTTGCTGCCCGCCAGCGCATCGACCAGCGCGCGCGCTTCGCCGACCGCGATCTGTTCGCCGAAGCCACCAGCCGCACCGAAGGCGAGGCGGAAGAACTTGAGCTTGTCTGCCGATGCCTTGGCGCTCTGTTCGAGCAGTTCGAAGCAGCGCTGGCGCATTTCGGGGTCCTTCTCGTCGGCGAGAAGTTCGAGGCCATTGGAAAGCGCGCCCACTGGGCTTAGCAGGTCGTGGCACAGGCGCGAGCAGAGCAGGCTGGCAAGATCGATCGGGGAAACGGTCATGTTGAGGAGATTGTCCCTTTGCCTGATTAGGTCGCTCGTGGTGCGGGTGACTGCCTTAGCCCTGCATTACGCAGTATGAAAGTGGTTCGAAGCCACCCGGCCCATCGGACCAACACGTAGTCGTATCGCCGGCGACGATTATCCAAACCCGCCCGTCGCGCGCGGCCGATTCGGCATCGGTAACAGACGGGCGCGCCAGCCCGTTGGGGTGTGAGTGAAAGTATCCCACAACCTGCGGGCCGCTGCCATCGCGCACAGCGCGATGCGCCGCGATCAGAGCGGCCGGGTCGATTTCGAAGTGCCGGTCCGGGTTGCAAGCGACGTTGGCGGTAACTTGCGCGGTTGCGATGTGCGCGCCCGTACCCAACAGCAGTCCGCAAACTTCGAGCGGACGCGCCGCAGCTGCAGCGGTCACCATCGTGGCGTAGGCGTCTGGCGCGATCGTCAGCTCGGGCGGCATTGCTGGCAGGGTTTGGCCTGATCAGGGAGCTAGGGCAAGCCTGCGCTGCGGATACCGCTTGGTGCTACTACCTAGCCTCCGCTCGCGTGATTTTATTCACGCTGTGCCACGGTTCACCTTGGTTGTTTGCTTTCTGTGGACGACAAAGGAACTTGATCGATGCTGAAAAAGCAAACGATAATCCGGAAGGTCTGGATCGGCTGTGCGGTGCTCGCTGCGGCTGCAACTGTTTCGACAACGTTGAGCGCGATCGGCATGGCGCGGCAGGAAAGCGCGATGAACCGCATAACCGCGGCGACAGCGCTCCTGCGACAGCACATGGAAGCCGATATGGGCCATGACGCGATACGCGGGGAAGTGGTCAGCATCGTCGCGTCGCGCCAGACATCTGCAATCGACGCACAGGCGACCGCCCGCGAACTCGACGACCGCCTTGCCGAATTTCAGGCGAACATGGCCCCGACCGCCAAAGTCGATGACGCGCCGGAGGTTCTGGCCGCACGGACCAAGGCCGAAAAGGCGTTCAGGGCCTATGTCGGCATCGCCACGACAATCGCGCAGCAAGCCCGCGCAGGTGTCATCCCGGACGACACCCAGTTGCGCCTGTTCCAGAAGTTGTTCCTGCAACTGGAAACCGAAATGGGGCAGATCTCGGATGCGCTGCAGGCCCATGCTGGAAAGACGTCCCAGGAAGCACAAGCGATCGCCATGGAGGCTCGCTACCTGGCGTTCGCCAGCCTGCTGTTGACCCTCTTGGCGCTGGCCACGATCGCGCGGTACGGTCGCAAGGATCTTGTCAAGCCGATCGTCGATCTAGCCAGCGCGGTTCGGGGAATGGCCGATGGCAACCTCGAGATCGCGATCGAGGGTGGCGCGCGCCATGACGAACTGGGCGATCTAGTTCGCTCGCTCGATGTGCTGCGCGGCAATCTGGCGCAGGCGCGCGCGGAAACCGCATCGCAGGCCCATTCGATCGTTTCGTCGATCGGGTCGGGCCTGAGCGAGCTGGCCGCAGGCAACCTTGCCTATACGATCGATCAGCCGCTGGCGGGACCGTTCGAAAAGCTGCGCACCGATTTCAATGCGGCGCTCCACGCACTGGGCAACACGCTTTCGAACGTTCAGGGATCGACCGAGCGGCTTCACGCGGTGGCGCTGGAAATTGGTAACGCGGCCGGTGACCTGTCCAACCGGAACGCCAGTCAGGCTGCCAGTCTCGAAGAGACAACCGCTGCGATCACCAATCTGGCGCTGCGCGTGGCGGGCTCGACCCAGGCAGTCAGCACGGCACGCCATGCGGTCGACAGCGTCGGGCAGGTGATTACGCGCGGCGGTGACGTGATCCAAGACGCCGAAGCGGCGATGGACCGGATCGAGGTTGCCTCGCAGGAGATCGGCCAGATCGTCAGCGTGATCGACGCGATCGCATTCCAGACCAACCTGCTTGCGCTCAACGCGGGCGTCGAGGCGGCGCGGGCGGGCGAACAGGGACGCGGATTTGCGGTCGTCGCCAGCGAAGTGCGGGCGCTTGCCCTGCGCAGCGCCGACGCCGCGCACGAGATCAAGGACCTGATCGTCAATTCCTCGCGCGAGGTGGGTGAGGGCGTGCGGCTGGTTCGCGATGCCGGATCGACCCTGCGGGAGATCACCGAGCAGATGAACGAGATCAATGCGATGATGGAAGTCGTTCAGGCAGGCGCGAGTGAGCAGGACCTCGCCTTGCGCTCGATCGACCAGACATCGAAGCAGATCGAACAGATCACGCAAAGCAATTCTGCCGTGGCCGAACAGGTCGATAATGCCAGCCGCGCGTCGGTCGGCTCGATCGGCGAAGTCGTCCAGCAACTGGGCCGGTTCGTCCTGCCTGCCGCGACGGGCGCAGTGCGCAAACGTGCGCTGCGGGCTGCGGCATGACCATGCGCGCGGGCCTTGCTGCGCTGGCGCTGGCGCTGGCGCTGGCACCCGCATCGGCGCGTGCCGGTGATCGACCGATTGACCTTGGCGGAGCGGTGACGCTCGACATCGCCAGCGTGGTCGCAGGCGATGGCGATGCGAGGCTGCGCGTGCTGAGCAACATCGACCTGACAGCCGAGGCGGACCTGGCAGTGCTGATCGGATGGAACGGGGCGAAAGCCTATGCCCACGTGCTCGACAACCGCGGCGCGCGGCCCAATGACGCGGCCATGACCTTGCAGGGGGTCGACAATATCGAGGTGCCCGACGCGGGCCTGCGCCTGTTCGAGGCGTGGGTTGAGCAGGATCTGGGCAAAGGGGCGAGCCTGCTGATCGGGCTCTATGACCTCAACAGCGAATTCTATGCCAACGATGCCGCAGGCGTGTTGCTGGCCCCGCCCTTCGGCATCGGCTCGGAACTGGCGGCGACCGGGCCGAACGGACCGTCGATCTTTCCCTACAGCGCGCTTGCCGCAAGGTTGCGCCTGTCGCTGGGAGATGGCGGAGGCTATGTGCAGGCAGCTGTCGTCAATGCGCGCGCCAGCACAATCGGCGACAGCGGCGGGATCGACATGAGCTTCAGGGACGGCGTGCTGCTGATCGCCGAAGTGGGCAAGTCCGAAGGCCGCTTGCGCGGATCGGCGGGCGTCTGGCGCTATTCGCGCAATCCAGAGGACAGCGTCGAGACCGCACCGGACGGCGCGCCTCTGCGCAAGCCCGCGCAAGGCGCCTACTTCGTGGTCGAAGGCGATCTGCTGCCGGGCGAGGGGCGGCAATTGACAGCTTTCCTGCGCGCAGGGCTGTCCGATCCGCACACCACGCCGTTCACCGGCGGGTTTCAGACGGGGCTGCTGCTGGCACCTGCGATCGCCTCTCGGCTCGACAGCGAGTTTTCCGTAGGTGTCCATCACGCTTGGACCAGCGACCACTTCCGCGATGCTTTCGCTGCCGCTGGCGGACGCCCGGCCTCGGGCGAAACGGCGTTCGAGGTGACGTATGCCGACAGCCTGACGCCGTGGCTGGCAGTCCAGCCCGACCTGCAATGGATCCGCCGTCCTGGCGCTGATCTTGCGGCAAGCGATGCGGTGGTGGCGACGTTGCGGGTGACCGCCAGCTTCTGAGCCTGGCCAACAATCAGGCTGCGTCGGCGCGGCCTGCTGCGACAAGGTCTGCGTAGATCGCGCAATAGCGCCGTGACGACACCGAAAGGTCTAAGGTCTTCGCGCGCGACCGAGCGCGCCGGGACATCGCTCGCCACTGTGTGGGCTGTGTCATCAGTTGCCCCATCTCGTCTGCCATCGCGTCATGGTGGGCAACAGCGACGAAGTGCGCCGCGTCGCCGGCGAGCGCGCGCAACGACGGCAAGTCGCTCACGATCGATGGAAGTCCCGATGCCATGGCTTCGATCAGCGCGAGTGGCGACCCTTCGGCGCGCGACGGCATCAGAAACACCTGCTTGTCGCTGAGAAATGCCAAGGGATCGACCGAGCCGGCCAGCCTTACCCACGGCCTTGTAGATGCGAGGTCGCCGATTTGTGCACTCATCGCGCCTTCGCCCGCGATATGGAGTTCGATGTCGGAACCCCGCTCGATCAGCCGGTCCGCAGCATGGACGGCATCGATATGGCGCTTCACCGGATCGAGACGCGAGAGCATCGCGAAACGGAAAGGCGCGCCGGCAAATGGCAGCAGAGGGTCGATAGCGAGGTAGGGCGCGCATTCGATACCGTTGGGGATCGTCGCCACAGCACGGCCTGCAATCGTTGCATACGTTGTCGCCAGATCATTTGAGACGGCGTTGAGCCCGTCCATTGCGCGCAGCGCACGGCGAATCGACCAAAGCCACCGCCATGTGCCCTGCATGCCGAGATGCATGGTCGCGAGACTGGCGGGCCTGTCCGCCCACCCTTGAATCGCCTGCGCAAGATGGACCGCCGCGATGTGGCCGTGCGCATGTACCAGCGCGATCCGTTCGCGCCGGAACAGGTCGCGCAACTTTGCTACGAAGCCTGCGTCGTGCCGGTCCAACTGGACATATTCGACCTGGGGGGTAAGCGTCGCGATGTTGGCAGCAACGGGCTCGTAGCCCACCAGCATTGGTTGCTGGCCCAGCGCCCTACCCGCTCGCGCCAGATCGTTGGCGATGCGTTCACGGCCGCCGACAGTCAGATTGGGCAGGAAGTGGGCGATGCGCATGATGTGCTGTGTCAGGCTTTGGTCCGTGCCTTGGCCATCGCCGAGTACTTGCGATTGCTCGGGCCGTGCTTTTCGATCCGCGCCGCCGATTCACAATGGCAGTTCGGGCAGTTGAGCGCGAAGGCGTCACGCGCGGCGCGATGGTGGTCGGGCGTATAGAGGATGTCGCGCAGACGCTTCTCGTGGAGATTGCCGAGCGGAAAGGTGACGTAGCACAGCATCACCGATCCGTCCGCGCCGATCCACAACAGCTTGCGCGCGTCGCACGGCACTTTCATCTCGGCCTGCTTCAGCGCCCAATCTTCGAGCGAAACCAGCGCGGTGGGCGAGGCGGTCAGCAGTTGCGGCTGGCGCGCCTTGATTGCCAGCAGATGGTCGATGCTGCGGCGCAGGTCGTCGGCGTCCTGCGGGCGGAACTGCAATTCGGTTTCGGGGCCGTCCTGAAAGTAGGGGAGCGAGTAGTGGACCACATCGATCTGCACAGCAGCGTCATAGCGTTCAGCGAAAACGCGCATTTCCTCGATCGCTGCCACGTTGGCTGTCTGGCGTGAGAGCAGGAAGTTGAACTGAAAATCGAGCTTGTCCGGACCGAATGCACGGCGGGTGGCGTCCAGGCTCTCGATCAGTCGTGCATGCCTACCGGGGCGCTGGACATAGGCATCGAACGCTGCGCCCTGCCCGTAGTAGCCCATCGTGATTTTGCGCAGGCCAGCGCCGTGCAGTGCGTCGATCTTGCGGTCGAGGATCAGGGCGTTGGTGGTCATGTAAGCGCCGACGCCGTGGTCGCCCGCGATCTCGACCATGCGCACGACATCGGGGTGGAGCAGGGGTTCGCCGCCGTAGAGCCGCACTGCGGGCACGTTGGCCGCAGCGGCATCCTCGATCAGGTCGGCGTAGAGTGCCAGCGGCAGTTGCGCGCCCGGCATGAAGTCTCGTCCGTAGTTGCAGCCCTTGCAGCGCAAGTTGCAATGGGCGGTGATCGCGATCGTGATCTTCTCGGTATTAGCATGGATCACGCCCGGCCAGACTCCGCCGATCGTCGTCAGCGCGCGTTCGCTGGCGCGATAGCCGGATTTAAGCAGCGGGGCCGTTGCTGGAACGGTGTGGGCAATCTTGCGTGCAACGGCGGCAAGGGTCATCGAGCTTCTCCGACGAATCTGCTGCGTTGCTATGGCTGGAAGGCTTGCTGCGCGAACGGATATTTGGCGTGGTTCCATGTTGGGACGGTTGTTTTACAAATGCTTACAGGTGCAAACGTCCGGCGTGCGATGTGATGACGGCACTAACCTCGGCAACTTTTTCTTTGTCTTGCCGGATGCCGCGCCTGTTCCCATATCATGGGCGATGGGGGCATCCGACAGCATCATTTCCGGCACGATCCAGACCGGCGGGCAGCGGCTCGACAAGGCGCTGGCCGATGCCAGTGGGCTGTCGCGCGAGCGGGTCAAGGCGCTGTTGGGAGAGGGGCGGATTGCTCTTGGCGGCGTGACCGTTTTGCAGGGCACGATCAAGGCGGCGCAAGGCACGGACTTCACGATCGACATTCCCGAGGCGACGCCAGCGCATGCGGTTGCGCAGGATATTCCGCTGAGCGTCATTTATGAAGACGACGCGCTGATCGTGATAGACAAGCCTGCGGGGCTGGTTGTGCACCCGGCGGCGGGCAATCTCGACGGAACGCTGGTCAACGCGCTGCTGCACCATTGCCGGGGGCAGCTATCGGGCATCGGCGGGGTGGCGCGGCCCGGTATCGTCCACCGCATCGACAAGGATACCTCCGGGCTTTTGGTCGTCGCCAAGACCGACGTGGCGCACGAAGGGCTGGCCAAGCAGTTTGCCGATCATTCGATCGTGCGGGCGTACAAGTGCGTGACGGCGGGCGCGCCGATGCCCCCTGCGGGAACGGTGCGCGGCGCGATCGCGCGGTCCAATCACGATCGCAAGAAGATGGCGCTGGTCGAGGAAGGTCGCGGCAAGCACGCGGTGACGCATTACCGCACGCTGGCGACGCTCGAGGATGCCGCACTGGTCGAGTGCCGGCTCGAGACCGGGAGAACCCACCAAGTCCGCGTTCACCTTGCGTCAATCGGCCATGCGCTATTGGGGGACCCTGTCTATGGACGTGCCCCTTCACGGCTCCGGCCACTGCTTTCCCGGCTCAAATTTGCCCGCCAGGCGCTTCACGCCGCGGAACTCGGGTTCATTCATCCCGTCAGTGGCGACGCCCTGCACTTCATCAGCCCGACGCCCGTCGATATACGGGAACTTATCGTCGAACTCTGCGCTGAAGGGCAGGATGCAAGAGTACTGGCGATGGTGTAGACGAAGTGCTCCGGAGTCGTTCGATGCTGAGGACTCCAGCAGGTGTGTGGTCCCGCCGCCGGTCGCCCATCAGGGGGCCGTCTTAGGGGAACCGATACGAGGAAAGGATTTGTTCAGGTGAGTGAACGCAAGACCGCGCTGTCCGTCCCCTCTTTGGGCGGCGAAGCCAGCCTCAACCGATATCTCTCGGAGATTCGCAAATATCCGGTGCTGAAGCCCGAGCAGGAATACATGCTCGCCAAGCGGTATGCGGAACATGGCGATCCCGAAGCTGCCGCACAACTGGTGACGAGCCATCTGCGGCTCGTGGCGAAGATCGCCATGGGCTATCGCGGTTATGGCCTGCCGGTCAGCGAGCTGATTTCCGAAGGCAACATCGGCCTGATGCAGGGCGTCAAGAAGTTCGAGCCCGATCGCGGGTTCCGTCTGGCGACGTATGCGATGTGGTGGATCAAGGCCTCGATGCAGGAATTCATCCTGCGCAGCTGGTCGTTGGTCAAGATGGGGACGACCGCCGCACAGAAGAAGCTGTTCTTCAACTTGCGCCGCATGAAGAAGAACCTCGAGGCGTTCGAGGATACCGACCTTCATCCTGACGATGTTCGCAAGATTGCTACCGACTTGGGCGTGCCCGAGCAGGAAGTGATCAACATGAACCGCCGGATGATGATGGGCGGCGATGCCTCGCTCAACGTCTCCATGCGCGAAGATGGCGAAGGCAGCTGGCAGGACTGGCTGACCGACGATCGCCCGCTGCAGGACGAGACGGTGGCCGATGCCGAGGAAGCGCACTACCGCCATGAAATGCTGGTCGAAGCTATGGACAGCCTGAACGAGCGTGAGCGGCACATCCTGACCGATCGCCGTCTGGTCGATGATCCCAAGACGCTTGAAGAGCTTTCCCAGGTCTATCACGTCAGCCGCGAACGCGTTCGCCAGATCGAGGTGCGCGCCTTCGAGAAGCTGCAGAAAGCGATCCAGCGCATCGCGACCGAAAAGCGATTGGTTCCTGCGATGTAATTATCCGAATCGGATGAGGTTGAAGCGGCCGGACGCAAGTCCGGCCGTTTTCTTATGTGTGCTTGCGGCGCTCACCGCGTCGTGCGGCAAGGCGCTGCTGCGGGCCTGACCATCAATAGGCGAGCGTCGGCATCGGCATGACGCCTTGGTCGAACGCGTCCCCTGCCAGAAACCAGATGGCGTGGCGGCCGGGCATGAAGAAGTAGCCACCGCCGCGCAGGGTGACGTGGCGCTTGACCGGGCACAGTTCCAGCGCGGCGTTGCGACCGGTGATGGTGAAGCGCTGCGGGCCGCCCTCGCGTTCTTCGTTGCGGCCGCCGTGGTGCATGACGAAGGGGTCGGGCTCGCGTTCGAGACCATGGAACGCGGGCGAGCCCAGCCAGGTCTGCTGGACGAATTCGAACTGGCGTTCGATGTCGGCGTTGAAACAGATGAACAGCGTGCCTTTGGCCGTCTTGCCGTCATCGCCGAGATAGGGACGTCCGCGGCGCAGCAGGCGGTGGCGGTTCGACACCGACAGTTCGAACGGATCGGTCTGGGCGAGGCTGTCGCGCGGGAAGGTGCGGCGGACGTGCGCGCCGAACGGGCAGCGCAACCCTTGCGGATCGGCGGTCTTGTAGAGAAAATCGTTGGTTTCGACGGCGTCGGCGTTGTTACGGAACGCCGGGTGGAACGGGTGATCGACCAGCGACGACCCGTCGCGCCAGCGTCCGACCATCTTGGCAGCGATCCATTCGCGGGTGCGGTGGAGGTTGCCGTTATGCGGGTTGATCACGTCGGGCTGGCTGCACAGCCGCTCCGCCTCGGCATCGAGTTGATTGCGGAAGGTTTCCACGTCTTGCGCCAGTTGGCGGATGACGAGGTAGCTGCCGTTGCGGCCGAAATCGCGGGCCATGGCCGCGCGGGCCGAGAAATCCGGATATTGCGAAGGCTGGTCGGGCGGGGGCGAGGGCAGCAATTCGCCCGGCTCCATGCCGCGGTCGGACATGTCACGCGCGATCAGCGGCGAGGGCGGGTAGTAGCCGCGATTGTCGGCGTAACCGAGGATGAACTCGCCGGGCTCGACCGCGTGGATCGGGTCGGGCGCGCCGTGGCGGCCGGGGAAGCCGCGGACCAGTGGTTGCGAAACGCCATCGACGAAACCGAATGGTTCGACTGTCAGTTCTGCATCTGAATCGGCGCTGGCGTGGAGGAATTTCTGGTTTTCTGCAGGTGCCGAGACGTTTGGATCGCTGGCGTCCCAAGCCGCGCGAAAGTCTGCCGGTTTGAACTTGTTCAGTCCGGTCTGGATCGTGATGGGGTCGGTCAATCCAGCGGCGACCGCTTGCGCGATCACGGTGTCGAAGCGGGCGGCGGCGGCTTGGTTTCGGGCGTAAAGCAGTAGCGTGACGTGGGCGTCGTGCTCGGTCCATTCGAGCGTCTGGGGATCGTCGAGCGCGCGCTTGCGGCTGGGGTGTGACATGCCGAGCGCGAAGGCGGCGGGGAAGCCTTGGACCGCGCCGGCACCGCTGATGTCGAGCTCGGCGTCGAGCCCGAGCAGCCGCAGCCCTTCGGCGGAGAAGGCGAGGTTGCAGACGAAGTCCTCGGCGGGCTTGTCGCCGAAGGACACGGTGTCGGCAGCGATCAGGTCTGCGAGCCATTGCTGGACATGGGTATAAGGGTGCAGGCCCTTGCGTGGCTTGCCGAAGCGCAGGGCCACGACCGAACTGTGCGGATGACGGCTGAGCCCGCCGAACATCAGAGTCTGGATTTCCTCGTACTGGAGGCCGTAGTCGGGGCGGGGGATCGAGCCGAACAGATCGAGCCAGGCCTCGGCATCCGACGGCGATACGCTGACGCGCTCGGCACAATGCAGCCCGCTGACGATCAGCGCGTGCTTGCGGATCTGCGTGCAAGTAAGGTCGGGATAGGCTGAGAACCAGAACGGCGTGGGCTGCATCGACGCGCGGGCGAAGCGCTTCATCCGGTCGCCGTCCTCGGCGCCTTTGAAGAACAGGAGCTCGGTGGAGGGGAAGCCTTCGGTGTTGCTCCACACACAGGTCACACCCTTGGCCGACTTGGTGATGAAGTCTTCGAGGTAACTCTCCCAGCTTCCATCGTAATTGCTGCAGAACAGGAGTTGGCGGGTCTTGGGCAGGACGATCCAGCGCGCGGCGTGGATGGTCCCGATCGTGGCGAGGAAGCCGCTCCGCATCAGGCCGATCCGCGCCATCGCCGCGATGGCATAAAAGCCGAGCGCGAGCGACAGCCGCCTGATCGATGAGGCGCGCAGCCGGGTCACGCTGATCATGTGGTTCTGCACGCAGCCCTGTGCGTTCTCGAGCGCCATCATCCGTCCGAGCAGTTCGGGCGATGGGGTGCGGTCGATTGGCCGATTGGCGGTTTCATCGCGGCGCAACAAAAGCGCGAGCAGCGATGCGAAGAGAGCGACGAACACGAGGCCAGGCGCGATGGCGGCGGATGCGGACACCAGCGTGCTCGCGCCGGTGAGCTTGAGGATCACCAGTGCGGCGAGATAGGGCAGTGCGACGGCCAGCACGAGCAGTTGCCAGGCATCGCGCAAGGCGCGGAAGAACCAGGCAATGTTCCATTCCGAGCGTTCGAACTCGAGCCACGGAGCGCTGGCCGTCTCGGTGAAGGACAGCCTTTCGGGTTTCGCTCCGGGGCGGTCGCGGACGCGCTTGCCAAGAGCGTCATCGACTGCCGTGAACACCGTCTGCGGGCCGCTGGCGCTTGACTGGGCGCGTACGCGGGCCACGATCTGGCGCGCCTGCTTGACGATCTCGCGGTTCTCGCAGATCGCCTTGACGGTGAGGCCGGGGATGCCGTTGAACGGCAACCCGGCGAGACGTCCGAACCAGCGTAGGGGTGCGGGCGATATACCGTAGGCGTGGCGGCGCAGCAGTTGCTCAACCTCGCCGATGCGCGTGGTGGTGCCGATCATCGCGAGGATAGGGAGCAGATCGGCGGCCAGCGCTCCGGCAAGGGCGTCCACCGCCTTGTTTGCGGGTCCATCGACGGTCGCCTCGATCAGCAGATGCGCAGGGCTATCGGGTTCATCAGCCGGGATGACGTGGATGCTGGCGAAGTGGACGATGCCGGTGTCGCGCAGGCGTTTTGCGATGTCCTTGTTCGCCGGGTTGCCCAGGGCGGCGACGGCGCGTTCCACATCGGCAAGGGCAAGCGGAGCCCATTCGGTGCGATCGGCAAACGGGATCGCGATGGTGACGAAATCCTGTCGTTCGGTCACTGGCCGGGTCCCTTGAAGAAGCTTTTAAGGTTGCGCATCGCGATTGTGCCCGGCGGGGTGACGACAGTATTGCGCCTGCCGCGTCGGCGGTGGCGTGGCTTGGCAGCCGGGGCGTTCGGCCTGGCCTGAATTGCGAACGGCAAGTCGTCGGGCAAGGCAGCGAACACCGCGAGTTTTGCGTCCTTGGCAGGGACGATACGTCCCGCGGTCGCGACGATCGCTTCGCGCATGATCGTCCAGGCGATGACCCGGCCATAACAGACATGCGGTCCCTGCAGCGGCCCCGAGGTTATGTAGGGGCGAGCGGGATCGGGTGCGAACGTGCCCGGATCGGGGAACGCGGCGGGATCGCGCGATGCGGCTTCGACCATCACGAGCACGCGGTCGCCCTCGCGCAAGTCGACGCCGCGCCAGGTGCAATCGCTGCGGACGGTGCGCACGAGCCTGCTGCCGCCGACCAGCCGCAGCATCTCGTTGATCGTCGCGTCGTGATCGGCAGGCGATGGGGTGTCATCGGCAAGACGTGCAACCAGTTCGGGCCAGCCGATGCCGGCGGCATGACCACGCGGCGAGGTGGCAAACGCGGCGATCTCGGCCAGTGACTTGCCCACGATCAGCACGAGCGCGCCGGTCAGCTCGAACAGGACGCTGCGGCCTTGCGTGCGGTAGTCGGCATTGCCTTCGAAATCGCTTTGTGCCGCGCGCAGTCCGGCCAGCAGGCTGTCGGCGCGGGCCATGCCGGGCAGGTCCCACGCAAGGTCGAAGGCAGCCAGCGCGTCGCGCGTGGTCGAGCGGCTGATCGCTTGCAGCCAGCCGGGGCTGGTGGTGACCGTGCCGAAGACGTGGCCGAACAGCGGCTGGAGCAGCGTCAGCATGGTCGTCGCCGCGCCCATCCCGCCCTTGAGGCGTACCCATGGGCCGGGACGTAGCAGGTTGCGTACAGCGATCAGCAGGCGCACGAAGGCGGTCGGCTCTGCGGGCGCTGCGACCCCGATGATCCGCCGCGCCATGCGATAGGCGAGCAGGAAAGCGTATTCGCGCGCGAAATTGACGCTTTCGCCAGTGCGTCCGCGCCGTTCGAGCACATGCAGGATCGCATCTGCCTCTTCGCGGGCGATGCCGGCAATCCACGCGCGATAGCTTGGCGCCAGGTTGGCTGGGTCCGGCGAGGGCGGTGCCTTGCGCACTTTGTCGACGTGGGCCTGGGCTGCGTGGAGCTGGCTGATCCGGAGCTTGCGCAGGGCGTCATCCTCACCCACGAGATAGCGTACCGGCCCGGCGACTTGCGCCAGCAAGAGGTCGTAATGTCGCAGTGAAAAGCGGACCTCGTCGCTGAGCACCTCGGTCGCCACGTCGTGGCGTGCCGCGATGAAGACACGGGCGCTGTCACCATCGGTTTCGAGCGGCCTGTAGCGTTCCAGCGCGGGAGCATGCGGCTTCAGGAGGGCCTGAGCGACCTTAGCCAGCTCGTCGGTACCGCTCATGCCATGTGCTCCTGTAGTCGGGCAAGACGCTTGGCCAGCACGGCGATGCCGAGCGAACCGATCAGCCCGCCAAGGCTGGCAAGGGCTTCAGCGTGATCGTCGGGCGGGGCGCGACCGCTTGCCACGCGGACCTCCTCCCGCAGCACCAGCGCGTGGAGTTCGTGCATGGCTTCGCCGCAATCACGGCAATGTTCCAGCGCCTCGCTGGCCGCGAGTTCTGCCTGCGCCAGATTCCCTTGCGCCAATGCAAGCCGTGTCCGCGCTTCGTGAAAATAGTAGGTCGCCGCCGTGCGCACCGTCCGGTAGTGGCCGCGCTGCGCCGATTCCATCAGGACCGTATCGGCTTCGTCCAGCAGACCCTGATCGATCAGTGAGAGTGCAAGCCAGCTGACGCTAGCCGGTTCGAAGCCGTGGAAGCGGTGTCGCAGGCAATCGGCGTAAGCACGGCGCAGGACGGTAAGCGCGTGGGCACTGCGCCCCTGGCGATAGAGCAGGTAGCCGTGCGCCAGGTTCGCGAGCAGACGCGAGTAGTTGTGGCGATGCCGGCGTGACAGGTTCAGTGCTTCGGCGATCCATGATCGCGCCCGCGCCGTCTCACCCAGATCGACCAGATACCATGCGCCGAACGAGCGGGCCAGAACATGGGGGATGACCACGACAGCGCCGAACGTGGCGGCGCGCATTCCGTCAACCAGACGTGCGCCAAGCCGCTCGATCCGGGCGATCGCTTCACCGGGCCGGGCGCGCGAAAAAGCGATATAGGCGCCGACCACATCGGCATAAGTCCGGCGCGGCAGACTGTCGCGCGTTGCAAGGTCTGCTTCTGCCTGTGCCAACCACGCTGAGGCGGCTACCGGCGCGCCGTCGATCCAGTCAAGCAGGGCCATGTTGATGCGGGCGACCGTCTGTAGCGCGGGCCTCATCTGGACGCTGCCGGTGGCGATCGCGCGAATATCGGCGCGAGTTTCCTGCTCGAGCGACAACTGCTGGAGCGTGTCGAAGGCGAGCAGCGAGAACCGGGCCGTTTCGAACGCAGCGACGTCAGCGGGGAGTCCGCCTGCCACAACGCGCGCGCGACGGTAGAGAACGAGCACCGATCCAAGCGCAGCAAGCCCTAGCGCTTGCTCGCAGGCATCCCACAAGTGGCCCAGCGCGCGTTGAAGCAGACCGGCCTTTTCGGCATGGGTGGCAAGTTCTGCATGGCTTGCCTGTTCGGCGTCGGGCGCGGTGGGATCGAGCAGTTCGAGCGCGCGCGAGTGCATCGCGGTCCGCCTGCGTCGCGCCATTGTCCGGTATGCCGCTTCCTGCACCAGCTGGTGGGTGAAGCGGACGTGATCGGCATACGTGGTTTCGATCACGCGCGCCTCGACCAGCCGCGCGATGGCGACGGCCGGATTGCGGCAGATGAGGCCGGCACCCTTGCGCAAACGGCTGGCAGGAAAGGCCGGGCCGAGCGTCGAACAGAACTGGCACAGCCGCGTCGCATCGCCATCGAGCGACGCCAGCCGTTCGGCGAGCAGGTTCTCGAGCCGTGCGGGCAGCCGGACGCTTTCGGGCGCGGCCTGCGCAGTAACCGCGAATTCCTGCAACGCCAGTGGCAGTCCGCCCGAGCGGTGGAGGATGTTGGTAACGACGGTTGCATCGAGCGGGGACGAGCGGCTGATCAGCGCGACCAGCTCCCGCGCGGACGAAGGAGCGAGCGGAGCGAGATGCGCCATGTTCTCGCACAAGCTGGCCAGGCGGAGCGCCGCCTCCGGACGACCGGTGGCGATCATGCCGAGCCGGGTTGCCGCGCGGATGGCGGCGAGGACCGACCTGGTCTCCTTGTCGACGTATTGCATGTCGTCGATCAGCAGCAGCAGCGGAATGTTGGCTACCGCCAGCTGGACGATGCCGACGATGGTCTGTGCGGCGATGTTGTTTCGGTCGCCTGGGGCCACGTGCGGGAGCCAGTCGCCCGAATTGGCCACGAACCCCTGCAGGCACGCGGCCTGCTCAGGGGTGAACTGCGCCGCCGAGGCGGGATCAGGACAGAACGGGCGCAACAGTTCGGTAAGATGGCGCACGGTGGGGGCAAGGCAGCCGAAGGGTACTGCTGCCATCAGCGCGTTGCCGCGCAGCACCACGAAAGTCACGCCGAGACCCGCAGCTTGGCGCGATGCTTCCAGCAACAGGCGACTCTTGCCCATGCCCGCTTCACCAACGATCGCCAGCGCAGGGCCGCTCCTTGCGGCACTGGCGTCGACGTCGGGCAAGCTGTCGACCAGCGCGCGCACCCGCTTGAGCAACCCGTCGCGACCGACGATGGGGTACGTGGCATTGCCCTTGACCGGGACCTGATCGCCGCCGGCAAATTCGACAGAGAGAAGTTCGAACACCGCTTCGCCCTGATCGTCGCCAGCCTGATCGTTGCCGCCTGCTGCAACGCTGCCAAGCGTGCGCAAGCCGCAAGGTTCGGCGATCAGCGAGACCGTAGACGAGGAGATGGCGACGCTGCCGGGAGGGGCGAGCTGTTCGATCCGACCGGCCAGATGCGCGGCATGGCCGACCACATCGACAATGCTGCCGAAATCGTTGTCCTGCCGGCGCAACAGTATAGGCCCTGCATGAAGTCCGACGCGGGCTTGCGGCGAGGGCAGCAGGCCCAGCGCGCCTTTGCGCATCCGGTCGACAATCTGACGGGCGGCAAGCGCGCCGCGCAGGGCATGATCGGTGGCGGCGGGGTGGACGCCGAACACGGCCATTACGCCATCGCCCTGCACGCGCACCACAAGGCCATCGAAATCGTGAATCGCCTGCTGGATGAGGGCAATCGAACCGTCGAGCAGGTCACGCGCGTCTTCAGGATCGAGCGCGCTGATGAGCTTGGTCGATCCGACGAGATCGGCAAACAGGATGGTCGCGAAACGAACCGATTCGAGTTCGCCCGCAAGGCCCTGCAGACCGGGCAATTGTAACGTCTGCGACAGGTCCCCGCCAATGCCGACCGTTTCGGGTCTGCTTCCGGCACTGCCGTCTTCAAACACCCCCACGGTGAATTTTCGCCCCCTGCCAAGCAATGCGAACCCCGTGCCGCCTCGCCTGACTCGCGCAGGCTTTCAGGTAACAAGCACAACTGCAACGAGAATCTTTCGAGGTGCCCCGTTACGAACCATTTTTCAGGTATCCAGTGCAAGACGGGTGTCGGCGAAATCTTCGACGACGCGGTCGGTGGAAGCAGCGATCACAATCATCCCGCGCTTGCGCGCCTGATGGCGCACCGCGAGCATCACCCGGCCCGCCAGCTGTGCACCCATGTGGCGGGTGACGTCGTCGATCAGTAAAATGCGTGGAAGGACGCACAGCGCTGCGGCAATGCCGACCGCTTCGGCCGAGCCTGCCGCGAGCTGTCCGACCCTGGTGCCGACGCGCCGCCCGAGATCGAACCGGTCGAGCAGGTCGAGCGGACCGAGATTGAGGCTGCCCGATGAAGGAGAGGTGCGCAGCGCCAGCGTCCGCAACAGCGCCTTGGTCGAAGCGTCATACGGCGTAATCAGGGTGACGAGGCCCGGCGCGAAGGCGTGGTCGACGATGACCTGCCGACCGGGCTGTTCGGGATCGGGCGGGAGGCACAGGCTGGCTGCCACGAGTGACTCGGGCCTGGTCGTCCGGACCCTGCTCAGGGGTTCTTGGGCCGTTGGGGCCGTCATGTCAGTCCGATGATATCGTGATCCCGGGCCACGCCCGAAAGGTCCGGCAAAGTCCTCAGGCGGGCACGGGTGAAGCCGTCGCGACACATGACGAGCGGCTTGCCGTCAAGGTAGTGCCCGGGCAGCGCGTGGCCATCGCGTGAGACGCGAATCGCCCAGCCCCAGCGTCGACGGCCCGTGTCACCTGCAGGCCCGGTCGTCATCGACAGGAATGCGTCGCACTGGAATGCCATGCACGGCGGGCGCAATCCGCCGGGCGATGAGAGCAGGCGCGCGACGTCCTCATCCGTCAGGTGGAAATGGGCGATGTCGGCGCTGTCCTCGCGCGGGACGGCGATCGACTTTCCCGGGGTGACGATCAGCAGCGAGGGCCGCAACACGGCTTCGCCCATGCGTTTGAATTCAATGTCGAGCGGGCCGGGCCCGGATTTCCAGATCAGGTAGCGAGGCATGAATGTGTTGCAATCGTTTGGAACGATCGACCATGCCGCCCTTGCTGGATTCCTGCCGCTGTCCAGCACACCGGCCACTTGTGATTTTGATCACATTCGATAATAACGCGGCAGGGGATTGCAGAAATGCCGGGCGCAACAGTACTTAAGTCGAACCTGACCGTACCAAAAGACGTCAGGCAAATACTTGCCGACAACGGCCGTGCGGTGCGCGTACGCAAGGGCCAGGTGCTACTTGCCGTGGGTCTGCCCGCCACCGATGTCTATCTTGTCGTCGAAGGCTGCGTCAGCGTTTCGCTGGTCTCGGCGCAGGGGCGCGAGACGGTGTTGCGTTCGATCGGTCCGGGTGAGCTTTTCGGCGAGCTTGCCGCGATCGATGGCGAGCCGCGCTCGGCCGACGTCGCCGCTAGCGAGAACAGCTCGTTGCTGGTGATCCCGGGGCGTGTCTTCGTATCGCTGATCGAACGCGAGCCGCGTCTGGCGCTGTGGCTTGCGCGCTATCTGGCACAGCAGGTGCGTTACCTGACCAACCGCATCTACGAACTTTCGACGATGGCGGTCGGAACCCGGCTGCAGGCCGAACTGACCCGGCTCGCCGTGCCCGATGGCAACGGCGGGGCGACGATCGCACGCATCCCGACCCAGGCCGAACTTGCCGCGCGGATCGGGACCAACCGCGAGACGGTCACGCGCGAGTTCTCGCTGCTGGTGCGCGAGCGGCTGGTGATCCGCGAGGGTCGGCGCATCGTCATTCCCTCGCTTTCGAAGCTGGCCGAACGCGTCAGTCGCTATTCCCACTTCGGCTGAGACATCGCACCGATTGCGGGGGCGCTGGGTTCCGGTTAGGTTTGCCCACGACATGATCCACGAACTCAAGAACGCTCGCCAGCCTGTTGCCGCCAAGCCCGGCGCCCTGCGCCGCGTCGGCTGGTTCTTCGCGCGGCTCGTGGCTGCGTTCCTGTTCCTGTCGGTCGCGCAAGTGGTGATTTACAAGTTCGTACCGGTGCCGATCACTTTCACCATGCTGATGGACGATCATTCGATCACCAAGGACTGGACGCCGCTTTCGCGTATCGACCGCGACATGGTCGCCGCCGCGATCTCGGGCGAGGATGGCAAGTTCTGCCTGCACAACGGCTTTGATCACGAGGCGATGATGCAGGCGTTCAAGCGCAACGCGAAGGGCGGGCGCATCCGCGGCGGCTCGACGATCAGCCAGCAGACCGCCAAGAACGTGTTCCTGTGGCAGGGCGGCGGCTATGTGCGCAAGGGGCTGGAGGCCTGGTACACCGTCCTGATCGAGACGATCTGGGGCAAGCGGCGGATCATGGAAGTCTACCTCAACGTCGCCGAAACCGGCATCGGTACCTATGGCGTGGAGGCGGGCGCGCAGCGGTACTACGGCAAGAGCGCGGCAAAGCTGAGCCCGGTGGAGGCCGCCCGCATCGCCGCCGTCCTGCCGCTACCCAAGCAACGCGAAGTCAACGGCGCGGGCGGGTTCACGCGGCGTCATGGCAACGCGATCGCGCGGCGGGTGGCGGTGGTGAAGAACGACGCACTGGATGCCTGCGTTTATCGGTGAGGGTTGGGCATTTCCCACCCCCGTTTGTCCTTCGACTGAACGATGGGCAGCTACTGGATAGCGATCGGTCAATCATTCAGGAGCTGGAGAGAGCGGCGAATTCTCGCGTCATCCAGCGCGCGTTCTGTCCATAGACCGCCACTTTTGCTTTAAGCTCTGCTGCGACGTCGACTTCAGCGAAGCCAAGGCTCCGCCAGTAGGCTGCGGCACCTTCCACTGCGATCAATTCTGCGCGGGCCAACTTCTGCTTGGCGGCTAATTCGAAGGCGCGGTTCACCAACCTTCGTCCCAGCGCCAGGCCTCGTCCATTTAGGCCGACAGCCAGATCATGGATGAACAGAACTTCGCTGGAGGCTGCGGGCGACAGAATAGCGCCGATGGGTGGCGGGCTCTGCCGCAGCCATCCGTGTGCAAGCAAGTATGCTACCAATTCGCCGTTTGAAACAGCGGCGAGGCAAAATTGCGCCGGAACGTCGAGCCGGCTCGCGAACGCGTCGGCAGATTCTACAAGAAAGGATGGATACGCAGCTGATTGGATTGCCAATGCCGCTGGCAAATCGCGCTTCTCCAGTGGGCGTACGATGAGGTCCTCAGCCATTGTTTGACCCTGCCTAAAGCCCTCTGAAGCGTCGCATTCGGTACCGCAGCTTTCAAGCCATAATTCAGCTAAGCCCCTGGAGGTTTTGCAGCACATAACAAAAAAGCGCGGGAAGGTTGCCCCTACCGCGCTTTTTCTGTGTCAAATCAGCGTCAGATCAGAACTCGAAGTGTACCGAGCCGATTACCGTGCGGGGTGAGCCGATTTCGACCTGCGGGTTGTTCGATGCCGCAGGCTGCGTCGACAGGTTGCCGATGTAGAACTTGTCAAACAGGTTGATGACGTTGAGCTGGAAGTAGATTCCGCCCTTGTCGTTGACCTTGCCCAGGTTGAAACGCGCGTCGAGATCGACCGTGGTATAGGATGGCGCGATCACGTCGTTGATGTCGGTCAGGAAGCGGTCACCCACGTACTTGACCTGCGCGCCGACCGAAACCGGATCGTAATCGACCTGGACGCGGCCACCGACCTGCCACTTCGGCGTTTCGGCCACGAACTTGCCCTTGGTCGGTGAAAGCACGGTGCCCGTGGCCGACAACACGTCGTCCTTGAGTTCCGCGTTCGTGTACGAACCGAAAGCGTAGATCGAGAAGAAGTCGACCGGACGGATCGCCACGCTGCCGTCGAAGCCGTAGCTGCGCACCCGGCCGACGTTGCGGTCGAGGTTCAGCGTGCTGCCATCGTCAAGCAACACCTGCGACGATATGATGCGGTTCTTGTAGCTGATGTACCAGCCGGTCGCCTGGGCCTGAACCACGCGGCTGGTGTAGCGCGCGCCGAGGTCGAAGCTGTTGGTACGCTCTGGCTGGACCAGCGTGGTCGGCTGGATCTTCACGCCGTCGAACCCATAGAGGTTGTCGGTACGCGGGGCTGAGAAGCCCTGGCTGAAGCTGCCGAACACGTTCATCGAATCGGCGAACTTGTAGACGAAGCCGGCACTTGGCAGGACCGCGCTGTAGGCAACCTTGCGGGCGGCATATGGTGCGCCATAGGCCGGGTACTTGCTGGCGACGACGGCGGCGCTTTCCGAGGTGCAGTAGGCGTCGTTCGAGCTACCGGCGATGGTGTAGCAGTTGTTCGTCAGGTTGCGGCGGAAGAACGGAGCGCGCACGCCGAGCTGCACGGTCAGCGCATCGTCGAAGTACTTGCCGACGTATTCACCCGCGACCTGATGCAGGATCGCATAGGACAGGCGATCGCGCTTCTGCAGGATGTTGCCCGCTGCGTCTTTCACGCCCGACGCTTCATCGCCGCGACCGCCGAACACGCTGATCGGGTTGCCGAACGGGTCGAGACGGCTGGCCTCACCGGTCTGGCGATGCTTGGCGCGATCCCAGGTATAGGCGAGGCGGATCGTGTTCTCGGGCGACATTTCATACCGCAGCGACGCCGTGGCGCCGAGGCGGTGGGTGTTGGTGTTTGACGGGAAATAGAGGCGAACGAGATCGTTGAGATCGCCGTCCTTGTTGATGTCTACGCCCAGCGCGGTGCCAGCGCCGATGCGCGTGCCCTGACGGTTGTAGACGCCCGTAACGCTGCGGTTTGCGTCGGATTCGGCAAACACCGATGTGCCGCCACCGTTGGCCAGCGCATACTGGTAGCTGGCGTCGAGCGTGGCGGTCAGTTTGTCGCTGAGGTCAACGCGCGAATTGAAGCGAATGTTGCCGGTGTTCGAAGGATTGATCGCGGTGTTATAGAAGTTCGAGCAGGAGCTCGCGTCGCTCTGGCGACCGGGACCGCCCGTACCGCTCGGCAGCGAGCAATCGGCATCGTTGTTGAAGTTAAAGACGGTGTCCTGCTGTGCATCGGTCAGCTTGCCAAGATCGAGCGGCGCTGCGGGCGTAATGCCTGCCGCTGCCGGGATGGTGGCGGTGCCCAATAGCGTGCGCATGTCGTTCAAACCGACACGGCGGTAGAAGTTGTTGCGGTTGACGTTGTAGTTGGCCGCAAGGCTGACGAAATCGCTGCCGCCACCGAGGGGCTGATAGATGCGCGCGTTGTACTGCGCCTTGTTGAGTTCACCCGGACCACGAAACTGCTTGTAGGTGGTGTTGCTGGCCGAGATGAACGCGCGCGTACCGAAGGGGGTGAACACGCCGGTATCGATCACGCCGAACACGCGGTTGTAGTCGAACGTGCCGCGCGAATAGTTGACCGCTGCGCCGAGCTCTTCCTTGGGCAGGCGCGTGCGATAGTTGACGGTGCCACCGGCTGCGCTGGCGGTCGGGCTGTCGACATCGGTCGCGCCGAAGTTGACGTTGACCTGTTCGATCAGTTCGGAATCGAGCTGCTGGTTGGTGTAGAGCGCGTAGTTGCCCGAGTCATTGACCTGAACGCCGTCGAACGTGGCCGAGATACGCGCGCCGTCGAAGCCGCGGATGCGCAAGTTGCCGCCGCCCGCACCATAGGGGTCGGTGCTGGTGAAGTTGACGCCGGGGATGATGTTGATCGTGTCGAAGATCGCCTTGCCCGGGTTCTGGCGAGCAACCAGTTCCTGCGTCAGCACGGCCTTGGCCTTGGTCGTCTCGGGCGCCTTGATGCCGTTTACGGCAGCTTCGCCGCGCGCGCCGGTAACGACGATCGCTTCTTCGACGTCGACCGATCCGGTCGACTGCGCACTGGCAGTTCCCGCAAGCGAAACGCTGCCGATGGCAATCGTCGAAGCGGCAACCAGAAATCTCATTTGCATGTCTTGACCCCGTATGTGCGCCTTGTGGCGCGGTTGTGCCGGTAGAACTGGTCCGCATCGTTGGTCGATGCAGGACCGCGCGAATCATTGCTGGTTCCAACCTTCGTGGACGGCGCTAGCCGCCCGTGCAGGGCCTCAAAACCGGTTTCATGTGACACGTGAATGACGGTTTTTCCGGCTAGCTACCGGGGGTCTTGCAGCTACGTAACAATCTTACGCAAGCGGCGTCGGAGCGCATCTAAAAGTGCGTACCTGACGCGATCAGGCAAACGAATGGAAATATGTTGCACCGCGGCAACATCTGTTGAAATTTGCTGCGTTGCGGGAACCTTGGGTCAGGCTGCCGCGGGCTCGCTTGGTGCGATCAGCGCAGTTACGAACCATCGTTCGCCCCCTTCGAGCCCGAGTGCCGTAAGGCGGCCCGAGGCGAAGGCGCCGGTGTCGATGCCGATGCGGTTTTTGCGGATCACCGGTTCGTCGCTGATCGAATGGCCATGCACGACAACGTGGCTGTGCGGTGCGTCATGATCGAGGAATTCCCTGCGGATCCAGCGCATGTCGGGAACGATCTGGGCGTCGAGCGGGACGCCCGGGCGGATGCCGGCGTGGACGAACAGGTAATCGCCAAACACGATCTGGTTTTCCATGGACCGAATAAACGCGAGGTGGCGTTCGGGTATCAGTTCGCCCATCCTGTCGAACAGTGTCTCAAGCGTCGATCTGGAATATTCCTCGATCGACAGGCCGTAGCTGAACAGCGTTTCCTTGCCGCCATGGCGGAGAAAATGTCGCAAGGTTTCCGTGTTCTCGAGGCTGCCTAGCAGCATTTCCTCGTGGTTGCCCGCCAGGATCCGGACCTTGCCGCCCTGCGCCAGCTCGATCGCACGCTCGACCACGCCCCGGCTTTCGGGACCCCTGTCGACAAGATCGCCGAGCAGCACCAGCCAGGTGTCCGATGGCCCGCGAGTGGCATCGTCGGCAATAATCTTGTCGAGCAGCTGCTCGAACAGGTCGAGCCGGCCGTGGATGTCGCCGATCGCATAGATGCGCTGACCCTCCGGCACGAACGCCACTGGACATTCAGGCTCGGGCGTTGGCGGCGCGAATAGCGTTCGTAGCTTGGCTAACATGGACCCTCTTTAACCAAGGATATGGTTCCGGATTGTGCGGGTTGCAACAGGCGCGACCACCTGTAGCGACAACTGGTGCGCAAAAGACACAAATGGAAATCAATCAGACACAATGGGGCAACAAATGGCTTGTGCGTTGCAGCATGTGGCGGCACCTGTTGCTTCGTAGTCAAGAGCGCTTCCGGTATGAGAAGCGCCGACTGCAAGCAGGTGGGACGACGCGCTGAAGGAACAACAAAAGGATTTTGTTATGCGTACGTCCATCAAGGCCCTTCTGGCCTCGACCCTTATTGCTGCCGGTCTGGCTGCTACTCCTGCCATGGCGCAGGAAGAAGCCGCCGCAAGCGACATCACCATCACCGGCAACGTTGCTGCCGTGACCGACTATCGTTTCCGCGGCCTTTCGCTCTCGGGCGGTGACTTCGCGATCCAGGGTTCGATCGGCGTCAGCCACTCGAGCGGCTTCTACGTCGGCGCATGGGCTTCGAGCCTGGAAGATACGCCGGTCTACGGCAGCACCGAGCTTGACGTTTACGGCGGCTGGACCGGCGAAGTAACGCCCGGCCTGACCTTCGATGGCGGTCTGCTGTACTACGTCTACCCGAACGGCAACGTCGGCAAGGCCAACGTGTATGAGCCTTACGCCTCACTTTCGGCTGCTGTCGGCCCCGCAACCGTGAAGGTTGGCGCGGCTTACGCCTGGAAGCAGGACTCGCTTGGCGGTGACGACAACATCTATGTCTACACCGACCTTTCGGCTGCGATCCCTGAAACCCCGATCTCGGTTTCGGCACACCTCGGTTATGCCGATGGTGCGCAGTCGCCCAAGTTCCTGACCGGTGCCAGCACCGACGGCGGCTTCGACTACAACGTCGGCGCCAGCTATAACCTGACCAGCAAGCTCTCGGTCGGCGTCAGCTACGTTGGCGTTGACGGTCGCTCGATCGACAGCTTCTCGAACGATGCTGTCGTCGGCACGATCAAGCTCTCGTTCTGATCTGACGACTCTTCCGGTCCTTCGGGGCGGGAGACACAGAAGGCCCGCGCTGCTCATGCAGCGCGGGCTTTTCTGTTTTGTGGGTCTGTTTCAGCGTAAATAGAAGTCGATCGTGGTGACTACGCGAACCTTTTTGTAGGGGGTGTCCGAAACGCCCCAGCCGCCACCGCCATCGCCATCGCGCGCGGTGATCTCGAAGTAGCCCTGGGTCGCGTTCTTGATCCCGTCGACCGACGAGCCGCTGTCGCGCGCGAACTGTTCGGCCGCCGAGCGCGCGTCTTTGGTGGCGGCCGCGACCATCTCGGGCTTGATCGCGTTCAGCTTGGTGAAGGTGTAGGCCATTCCCGAGCCTTCCTCGAGCATGACCCCGCGCCGGACGAGGTCGAACTGGCGCTTCACCGCTTTCTGCGCGCGGTTCACGTCGGTGGTGCGCAAGGTCATCCGCTGGCGCACGGTGAAGCTGACCACCCCGTTGTTCGTCATGGTCTGGACGTTGACACCCGTCGGCTGCAGGGCATCGGCGGGAAAGCCCAGTTCGGCAAAGAACGCGCGGATCGATTGACTGTCGCGATCGACGCTCGCCTGTGCGCTGGCCATGTCGGGCGCGGTAGCAGAATAGGCCAGGGTCCAGGTGGCAAGGTCGGCGGTCACCTCGCGCTCGGCAAGGCCGCGCACTGTCACCGCGCGATCGGCGACCTTGGCACGGCGCAGGCCATCACCGATGAACCAGCCGCCGAGCACCAGCCCGATCGTCAGAATGCCGGCCGGCAGCAGCGCCATTGCGCTACGCGGTATGCGCGTGCGTGCAACCACTTGGGTCGGATCGTCGTTATCGCTATCATGGCCGCTCATCGTCATCTCCCTGCGCATTGCCTGCGATGAGTTGTGCGTTTTCGTCGATGAACCGATTTTGAACGGAGTGCTCGCGCGCGTGACCAAATTTCTCCACAGCATGATTCGGGTGACCGATCCCGACGCCACGATCGCCTTTTTCAAGCTGATCGGGCTTGAAGAAGTGCGTCGCATCTCTAGCGATCAGGGTCGCTTCACGCTGATCTTCCTGGCTGCTCCCGGTGAGGAGGGCGTTGCCGAGGTCGAACTGACCTGGAACTGGCCCCCAGCCGATGGCGCGGCAGGCGAGATCTACAGCGGCGGGCGCAACTTCGGGCACCTAGCCTACCGCGTCGATGATATTTACGCGACCTGCCAGCGCATCCTCGATGCCGGCCACGTGATCCACCGCCCCCCGCGCGATGGCCACATGGCATTCGTCAAATCGCCCGACGGAATATCAGTAGAACTGTTGCAGGACGGGCACCTGCCTCCGGCTGAGCCTTGGGCCAGCATGGAAAACACCGGAAACTGGTAACCAAGCGATAAGACAGGCGAGCATGCGGGCCGCGCGGGCAGATCGCCTGCGCGGCCCGTTGCCGTGCGTGCGACGGGCGTATTCCTCTATGCGCGAATTGCGTAGGCCCCCTTCCGAAAAGGAAGTTGACTCCATGTTGCCCTGCAGCATTATCAATCCCGGACGGGCGTCATAGAAGTTGACTAAAACCCGCCGGTCCATGGGGTAATACAGCACTATCTAACTTGCTTTGCGTCAGGCGGAGCGGGGCTGGTGACGGGTCGTCGCCGGTCGATGGCGGTTGCTTGCCTCAACAAGTTTGATCGCCTGCATGGCGATGAGAACTGTGCTGCAGTGCAGCGCAGCGGGTCATGCAACAGCGAAACGGGATGGGATCCTGAAGGTCGCGGGTCGCGCGCGTTTTCGGTTTAGGGGGTAAACGTAATGAAAAAGCAGGTTGCATTGAGGTCGCGAGCCATTCGGGCGCTGGGTGCCAGCACGATACTGGCCACGATGGTACTGCCGGCAAGTGCCTATGCCGCAGAAGCGGACGAGCAGGAGGCCATGGCCCCCGCTCCCGCCCCAGATCAGGCCGAAGACCAGAGCGGAACCGGCCTTGGCGAGATCATCGTTACCGCCACGCGCGACGCGACATCGATCCAGAAGGTGCCGATCTCGATGCAGGCGCTGAGCGGGGACGTACTTCAGCAGCGCCAGATCAACGGCATAAGCGATTTCACGGCCCTGCTGCCCTCAGTGACCATTGCCGGTATCGGACCTGGTCGTGTAACCCCGTATTTCCGCGGCATCGTGCCCGCAGGCGGAGCCTATGCATCTGTCGGCTACTACCTCGACGATATTCCGATCACCGGCACCGGTCTGCCAGATATCCAGTCGTACGACATGGAGCGCGTCGAAGCGCTTTCCGGTCCGCAGGGTACGCTTTACGGCGCTGGTTCGCTGGCCGGCACCATTCGTATCATCACGAAAAAGCCGAAGCTCGACCTCTTTGAAATGGGCTACGATGCCGAGGTCAACAAGTACGGCAAGGGTGATTTCGGCGGAAAGTATCAGACTTACATCAACGTGCCGATCGCCAACAATATCGCGGTTCGCGCGATGGGCTTCTACCGTAAGGATGGCGGCTACATCGACAATACGCCTAACAATGGCAAGTTCAACGATGGTCGCCCTTCCGTATTGAGCCTGGGCGATGACAACCCCGCAACAAGCTTCACACTCGACAACTCAGCCATTGCGCAAGACGATTACAACACGATCGAAGCTTATGGCGGCCGTCTGCAAGTGCTGTGGGAGCCCGCCGACGACTGGTCGGTAATGCCGCAAATCACGGCGCAAAAGCAGATTGCGAACGGCTATTTTGGCTTCGATCCGCGCGTTGGCGATCTTGAGGTTCACGATTACGATACCACCAAGCAAAACGACAAATGGTATCAGGCATCGCTTACGATCAATGGACACATCGGCGATTTCAATATCGTCTCGGCGACCGGCTATTATCAACGCCAGATCAAGCTGCTGAACGACTACACCTACTACACGGTGACATATGACGCTTTCGGGCCCGGTTACGAAAACTACCTGCAGTTCTTCGACAAGAACGGCTGCACGGGTTCGGGCGCGACCTTGAAGTGTTCGAACCTGATCAACCCGACACAGTTTTATCGTGGCTTACGCAACGAAAAGAAATTTACGCAGGAATTGCGCATCAAGACGCCATCATCGTGGCCTTTCGATGTCACGCTTGGCGCATTCTATCATCGCCAGAAGAACGAGGTTAATAACTATTACAGCATCCACGGTCTGGACAAGATCGTCGGATACACCGAATCCGGCGCTGATCCGGCTGGCTTTGGCATTCCCACCAGCCAAGGCGGTTCCATGATCCTGGGATCGCCCGCAGTGAAGAACGATGGCTTCTACATCAACGAGAACAACAATAATTATAAGGACTACGCCTTCTTCGCCGAAGGGCACTACAACATCACACCCACACTCAAGCTGACGGGTGGCATCCGCTTCTTCTGGACCGAATTCGACACGCGCGGTTTTGCCGGTGTCAGAGGGTCGGCAATCGCTGCACCGTCGGTGTTCGTGCCCACAGGCGCGATCGGTTGCCCGTTGCCTTTGCCCCAGGATCGCCTGACGTGCCTCAACTCGAACCGCACGGCTGCGGATAACGTAGGGCGCTACAAGGAAAATGGCGAAACCCACAAGGTCGCGCTTAACTGGGAGTTTGCCGACTCCAAGATGCTGTTCCTGAACTATTCGACGGGCTTCCGTCCGGGTGGCTACAACCGTCCGTTGCGCATCCGCGCTGCCGGCGGCCTGCCCCAGGTTATTGTGGCGGCTCCCGCGTTCAAGTCTGAAACGCTGACCAACTATGAAATCGGCATCAAGACGACGTGGAACAATATGTTCCGGTTCAACGCCGCAATCTATCGCGAGGACTGGACCAACATCCAGTACGGCGTCGTCGTGGCGGGTGCACAGGGCGCGGGCTACACAGGCAATGCAGGCACAGCGCGCGTTTACGGCATCGAATACGATTCGGACTTGAAGCTAGGCGACATCACGTTCTCGACGTCAGGTGCCTACAATGACGGCAAATTGAAGGGTGATTTCTGCAACTTCATCGCAGATCGCGCCAACCTGACGATTACGCAGCTTGCGTCCTGCGCCGTGGGCACGCCTGTACCGGGCACCAACGGCCAGACCTCGTCGGTGGCGGCCGTCGATGGCACCCGGCTGCCGCGTCAGCCAAAGTTCAAGGGCACCACATCGGTCCGTTATGCAACGACGATGGGTGAAATGGATGCCTACATTCAGGGTGCGGCACTCTACCAGACCGGTGCCACGCAGGATCTGAACGTCGACCAGAATGCGCTGTTCGGCAACACGCCCGGGTTCGTCAGCTTCGACTTCTCGGCGGGCATCAAAAAGGAAACCTGGTCGCTCGACGTGTTCCTCCAGAACGCTTTCGACAAGCGCGGCCAGCTTACCAAGAACACCTTCTGCTCAATCGACTTCTGCTCGGGTTCCTCGCGAACCTTCATCATCAAGCCGCAGTTCTTTGGCATCCGCTGGGGCCAGAAGTACTGATCAACCAACTTACCACCCTGCGTAAGGCAACCTCGACACCCACGGGAGACCGTGGGTGTCTTTTTGTGTGGCGCAGGCGCAAAAAGCCCCCTCCTCTTCAGAGGAGGGGGAAGAAGCGTCGCCTAATTGCGAAGATCAGTCCGCAGGTGCGTCCGGGTAGGCAGGCAGCACCGGCCCCAGCGCCTCGACCAGCGGCCCCAGCCACGGCTCGTAGTTGCGCCATTGGTCGAGCCCGTCGCGGAAGATCGGTTTGCGTACCTGTTCGGAACTGGCGGTGCGCACCGCGCGGTCATTGTTGTAGAATTCGAGGCAGCCTGCCTCAAACGGCAGGCCTAGATAGGCGAGCACGCGGCGCACTTGCGCTTCGGTATCGGCCACCATGTCCTCGTAGATCACGCGGTGGACCGAACCGGGTGCGGCGCGATCGTAGTCGGCCATCAGCCCCACATAATCGCGATAGTACCGGCCGATCTCGGTCAGGTCGTACGTGAACGTCTGCCCGCGCGCGAAGTGCTGCTTCCATCCCGAAAGGCAGCACGACAGCGGATTGCGGCGCGCGTCGATGATCTTCGCGTTGGGCAGGATCAGCTTGATCAGGCCGACGTGCTGCCAGTTGTTGGGCATCTTGTCGACGAAGCGCGGCCGGTCGGTCTGGCGATGGACGCGCGTTCGCTCGATATATTCCTCGCCCAGTCGCGTGCGGTCCGCGGGGGTGAGCGAGGCGATCATCGTGGCGAAATCGGCAAACTCGCCTTCGTCGATGCGTGATTGCAGGCGGGCTGCGATCATCATCATGTCGGGCAGCTCCATCGTGCCCTCGATCTGGCTGTGGCTCGCAAGGATCTGCTCGACCAGCGTCGAGCCGGAGCGCGGCAGGCCGACCACGAAGATCGGGTCAGGGGCGGGACAGCCGCTGTCACCCCTTTGCGCGATGAACGCCGATGTGAACGTTTCGGCAGCCGCGCGCACTTCGCCGCTGAAGTCCTCGGCGTCGTGGAGCACCATCGTCCGGCGCAGGGCGTTGCCGCTTTCGTAGTGCGCGAAGGACGCCGGGTAGTCCTTGGCATCCTCGAACGCCTTGCCTAGCGAGAAGTGCAGGTGGAACACGTCCTCCTTGCGCTCCTCGACCTGGCCCGCGAGCGAGGTGAGCGCCGCTTCCATTGCCGCGATGTCTTCCGCGCCCAGCTTGACCGTCTTGAGGTTGGCAAGGCTCCACCACGCCTCGCCCATCGTCGGCTGACGGGTCACCGCCTCCCGGTATGCGGCCACGGCTTCGTCCTGCACGCCCAGCGTCTTCAGGACATGGCCGAGGTTCTGCCACACTTGCGGCTGATCGGGCTGCGCGGCGAGCAGCTCAAAGTAGAGCCCGCGCGCGCGCTCCTGCTGGCCCAGTTTGACCAGCACCGAGGCGAGGATCAGCCGGTGTCCCGGCGACTGCACCGGCGATCCGGTTAGCACTTCGGCATGGGCCAGCGCTTCGGGGAGGCGGTTGGTCTGCATCAGCAGGCGGATCAGAAAATCGCGGGCAAGGTCGAACCCGGGAGCCGTCGTCACTGCGCGCTCGACCAGTTCCAGCGCGGCGGTCATGTCTCCGCGCCGCCACGCGATTTCGCCGAGCATCCGGCACGCGGGCGGATCGTCGGGAAGGCGCTGGAGGCGCAACTTCAACTGGGCTTCGGCCTCGTCGAGCTGGCCGTCGTTGACCGCCGTTGCGGCCTTGAGCAGTTCGGCATCGTGCGACGAGGCGAAGACGCCCGACAAGTCCGCGCGCCACGCATCGGCATCCTCGCCCAGCTTGCGCAAGGTGCGCGCCAGCAGGAACCAGCCCGCCGGAATGCTCGGCTGGACTTGCGTCAGCGCGTGGAGGGCTGCAACCGCGCGTGGATTATCGCCGAGTTCGGCGGCTAGATCGCCCAGCTCCCACAGCACAGCAGGGACGCGCGCATTGGCGCGTGCGAGGGCATCCAGGCGGGGCAGGGCCTGCTTGCCCTTGCCCATCCGCCGCAGAGCGCGCGCGGCCAGAAATTCAGCCGGGGGGTAGCCCGGTGCCTGCCGGAGGATCGCATCGACCTTGTTCAGCGCCAGATGCGGCTGCTTTTCCAGCAGACTTTCCGCCTCGGCCATGGCGATCTTCGGAGGTGCGAGACGGGTCTGCTGGATCATGCCTCCTGTCTAGGGCGCGGCTCGGCCTCGGCGTGTACGCGATTCAGCGCAAGGGCTTCGAGAACGGTAGCCGGGGTTAACGGCTTTGCGGCGCTATTGGCCGCGATCCAGCCGGCGACTTGCGCCACGGCAAAGCTGATCCCGTAGAGGTTGCGCCGTTGCGGTACGCCCGGGATAGGGCGCGGATAGCCCGAGGCCATGACCACGAGTCCTCCCGGGTCGAGGCAAGGTTGCCCGCGCGGGATGTCCCAATCGAGCCCGACGCCGAGAACCTGTGGCAGGCATCCCGGCCAGCACGGCTCGCCCTGCGCCTCGCGCGCAGCAACGATCAATGCGCCCGCTGCTGCGGCTTCATCGGCAAGCGCGGCGAAGACTTCGGCATGGGCGGGGTTGGTGGTGCCGAGGCTGAGGTTGATCAGATCGACGCGCGCCTCGATCGCGCAGCGGATGCCGCCCGCCAGTGCGCGCGCACTGGCGCGCAGGCCGTCGCGGAACACCCGGATCGGCAGGACCAGCGCGTCGGGTGCCTGCTCCTGAATGGCGGCGGTGACGGCAGTGCCGTGGCCGAGTTTGTCAAGCGCGTCTTCTTCGCCGCGCAGCACGGTGCCGTCTGCCAGCACGCTAAGGCCGGGCAGCAGGCGGGCGGCATTGATATGCGGATGCGTGGGGTGGACGCCGCTGTCGATCACCGCGATGCGCAAGGGCTCAGCCATGGACGCTCACCTGCGGCGCGATCGTTGCTTGGCCATGGTCGAGCCGGATCACGTGATCGGCCATCTCGGCAAGTGCGGGTTTGTGGGTGATGACGATTAGCGTGGCGCGCGGCAGCGCGCGGCGCAGGCCACGGGCGACCACCATTTCGGTGGCCTCATCCAGTGCGGCGGTGGGCTCGTCGAGGATCAGCACATCGGGCTTGCGCAGCAGCGCGCGGGCGATGGCGATGCGATGGCGTTCGCCCGCCGAAAGTGACAACCCGCGCTCTCCGGTGCGTGTGGCGAGACCATCGGGCAGGCGCGCGGTCAGCGTATCGAGACCGGCGGCGCTGGCGGCGGCTTCGATCTCACTCGGCGTTGCGTCGGGACGGGCGAAGGCGATGTTCTGCGCGATCGTGGCGTTGAACAGGAAGGGGCTCTGATCGACGAGCAATACGCGGGCGCGCAGGTCGGCCAGCGACACCGCGCGCAAGTCGGTGCCGTCGATCGTTATGCTGCCCGCAACCGGATCGTGGAAGCGGACCAGCAGGTCGGCGAGCGTCGATTTGCCCGCGCCCGAAGGCCCTAGGATCGCGGTCATCATGCTTGCGGGAATGACGATGTCGACATTGCGCAGAACCGGTTCGCGCCCGTGGTCCATCGACACGTTTTCGAGCCGGATCTCGCGCTTCACGGCGGGCAGGGCCTTTGGCGCGGACGCTTCGACCACTTCGGGCGCAGTGTCGAACAGTTCGAAGATCCGCGCCAGAGCGACGCGCGCGGTCGCGAGGCCCGCAGTCAGGCCCATCAGCGCCTGCACCGGGCCGAGCAGTCGTCCGTGATAAGTGATGAAGGCTACCAGCGCGCCGATGGTCATCGTGCCGTCGATGATCTGCTTGCCGCCATAGATCATCACCGCCGCGCTCGACGCGGTGACGATCGTTCCGGGCAGCGCGCCGGTCATGAACGACACGGTCTGCATCCGCAGCATCGTGGCGATGAAGCCGCCATTGGCCGCGCGGAAACGCTCGGCCTCGTGAGCTTCGGCGCCCAGCGTGTTGACCGTGCGCATGCCCACGATCGTATCGACCAGCAGGCTGCCGATGTCGGCCCCGCTTTCGCGCATCTGGCGCGAGAGGTCGGTCATGCGGCGCTGGAAGTGGAGGAAGCTGGCGACGGCTGCAGGGACCAGCACCGTGCCGACCAGGAACAGCTTCCAGTCGAGCCAGAGCATCATCGCGACGCTGCCGACAAAGAACAGCACGTTGCTGACGACCGAAAGCAGCGTATCGCCGACGACGCGCTGGACGTCGGAAACGTCGCTGTTCAGCCGCGACATCAGGTCGCCCAGCCGGAACGAGCCGTAGAAGCGTGGACTGAGTGTCTGCAGGTGACGCAGCAGCGCGACGCGCATGTCGAACAGCATCGCGGCTGAAATCGCGACATAGCGGTAGGACACCAGCGCGTTGACCGCGAACCCGCCGACCGTCGCGCCGACCATCAGCGCGGCGATTTTCAGCAGCATGTCCCAGTCGCGCTTGATCAGCGCCTCGTCGATCATCAGCTTCGAGATCAGCGGCTGCGCCAGCGTCAACCCGGTCGCGATCAGGCTGGCGAGCAGGACCAGCATGAGGCGGGGGGCATAGGGTTTGAGCCATGGCCACAGCCTACCGTACGTGGTCCACGGCGCGATCTTCGGGGCTGGGGGTGGGACGCTCATGCAGCGAGGTCCCGGCGGACCAGATCGAAGCCGTGCAGGGCAAAGCGCGGCTCGGGCATCGTTGCGAGCCGTTCGGTGCACCAGTCGTAGCCTGCGCGCGCGGCGGTATATTGCTCGCGCCACCAGTGCGCCGACCCCGCGCCGCCGTAAAACGGCAGCGACAGTTGCAGATGGCGGCGCATCGCGGCGAGCAGCATCGAGTTGTAGTGCATCGTCAACGCAGCCGGGTCTTCGCCGCGCGACAGGGCGGTGACGACTGCGCTCGCCAGGATCGCCTCACGCGTGGCCTGCGCGGTGCCGTCGCCGCAGATCGGGTCGAAGGCAAGCGCCGCTGTGCCGCAGGCGAGCCAGCCGTCGCCAGCCAGGTGTTCGAGCATGCGGGGCGAGGTGTCGAATGCCGGCCCGGCGCTGCCGATCGTGTCGATCAGCGGTGCAATCATCGGGGCCTGCGTTGCCAAGGCCTCGGGCGTGTCGCCCACCGCGAGCAGCCACGCGCCGCCGCTGCCATCGGGGATCAGGAACAGCCAGCCGCCCTCGACGGCTTCGATCCAGCATGTTGCGGGCGGGGCGTCTGCGGCCAGCATCACCCGTGCGGTCATCGAAAGTCGTTCACCGAACCGTTGACGCTTTTCCACCGGGAACGGTGACATGCCGTGGAGCGTCATCAAGGCCTTGGTTTCGCCCGATGTTGGATGGTTTTTCCGGGGAAGCATATCGAGAACAGCGTTCAGGTCGTCCTCGCTGACGACGACTGCGCCATGGGGCATTTCAACCGGATCGCCCGTACCCCAGCGCACCACGCGGCGCTCTATCCGGGTCTTGTTGGCGAACATCTGCGGCTGATCATGGACGTCGCGCAGCAGCGCCAGCGCCGGGTCGCTCAACATGATGACCGGGACCGGGCGACGCGTGCCCGGTTCGTGATCGACCGCCAGCCCTGCACGGTGCATCAGGTGCGCGGCGGTCGACACCGCCACGCCCCTTCCACGCAGGATCACACGATCCGTCACTGGGTAATGATCATCCCCGCGCCGGTCGTGTCATTGCCGAGATCGACGGTCTTGATGTGCTGCAGCGTTTGCGCATCGTACATCTCGATGTCGTAGCTTGCGCCATAGATGTAGAGCATCTTGCCATCGCCCGAGAGGCCGAACTGAAAGCGTGAGCGACAGGGGAATTCGGCCTTGTTCTTGACCAGGTTGGTGGTCAGGTCGAAGTGCCAGAATTCGCAGCGTTTGTTGCCGACCTTCTCCTGCGTAACGACGGTCCAGCCTTCCTTCATATCAGCCGAAACCTGCAGTCCGGCCATTCCGCCGAGCGGGGCCGGGCCAACTGGGCGGAAATCGAAGGCCTTGGTTGCCAAATTGAAGCGGCCCACACCGAAGATCTTGTTGCGGATGTACGGGTCCTGCGCGTTGAACAGCGAGACGTACTCGTTGGGATTGCGCAGCGTTTCCACGCCGCCGCCGAAGCTGACGCCTTCGATGCCGGTCGCTTCTGGCTTGGAAAATTCGAGGCGGTCCTTGACCTTGAGTTCGCCGGTATCGATCACCAGCACCTTGTCGCGGATCAGAAACAGCGTCTTGCCATCGGCGGACAGCATGTAGTTGCCGCGCCCCGCGCCATTGCGGACGTCTTCGTCCGGCACATCGGCGGTGCGGACCACGGCCTTCTTCTGCAGATCGATCACGCCGAACATCTGCGGGCTGACGGTGTAGCGGTCGTTCAGCTTTTCGAACTTCTGGATCATCGTGTAGAAAAAGCGGCCCGTCGGATCGGGCACGCCACCGTTGAAGCGGTAGCGCACAGTCGGTGTGTTGAGACTGAAGGAATTGACGACCTTCTTGGTCTTGGTGTCAATCACCTCGATCCCGCTGGTGGTGATCGTGGTGACGTAGATCTTCGACTTGTCGTTCGACAGACGCATCGAGGTCGGCAGGCCCGAAGCCAGCGTGATGCGGTCTTTGATCGCACCGGACGCCTCGTCCATCACCAGCATCTTGTCGGGGTAGGACCCCATGAACAGGGTCGATGCATGCGCGGCGGTCGATCCGGCAAGCAGGGCAGCAACGAACAGGCCGAGTTTCTTCATGGCAACGCTCTTCCGGTCAGGATGGTCGGGCAGGGCAGGCAGACGGCAAACCCGGCATCACGGGAAGATGATGTCGAGGCTGCGCCAGTCCTTGGCCGCCGTCGCGCAATTGCTAGCCCAGTCGGGCGAGTAGTTGACGTGGTCGGGGACCTGCACCGGCCAGAAGCAGGTGACGTAGCAATCGTAGATGTCGCGCTCTGCCGGCTGGCACAGGCCCGCCGTGCCGCCGCCCGCATCGACTTCCCAACCGGGCGAGAACGAGATCGAGCAGCCCATCGGCGTATGCATCGGCTTCTGCTGGAGCGCGATCACGTCCTCGTCGGTGGACGCGATCGTTTCCTCGATGCGCAGAGCCTTCTTGTTGAGTGGTTTCAGGTGCTTCATGACAAGCCCTTTCGTGCAGCAAAGCGTTCGAGAAATTCGGGGTTACGCGCAGCGACGGTGCCGTAGATCTTGAGGCACGTGTCGGTCCATTCACGGATCCAGTCGCAGTAGTGCAGGTTGGCGTGGCCGGTATCGCCGTAGCGCACGAACGCCTCGTGATGGCATCCGCCCGCGCAGAGCGGACGCGCCCAGCACGACGAACATTCGTACTTGGCGCCGACATGCCCGCGCGTCAGGAAATCGGTGCGCTTTTCCTTGTCGAGCCCGGTGGTCACGTGGCCGAGCACATGCGTGTCGGCGTCGGTGAAGCGGTGGCACGGCGAAAGATCGCCCGAGGGGCTGACGCCGACCAGACCCAACCCCGCGCCGCATGGGTGCGACTTGTTGGTGCCCTGGATCAGTTCGCTGATCGTTTCCGACACGTTGGAAAAGCCGTGCATCTCGCCGCGCAGGGCAAAGGCAAGCCATTCCGCCGCGAGTTCGTGGAAGGCCGAGACGACCGTGTCCATGCCATCGCTGTCGAGCGTGTAAGTCTGCTCGCCCGAATCCGTGACCGGCGCGAAGCCGACTTCGTGGAAGCCCAGATCGTCCTTGAGGTGGCGGTAGATGCGGATGACGTCGGTCACGCCTTCGGTCAGCGTGACGCGGGCGGTGATCGCGCGGGTCTTGTGCCCGGCGATCAGCTTGCGCAGGCGCGGCTCCATCACCGCGTAGGAGCCCTTACCGCTCTTGTAGACGCGGCGCTTGTCCTGAAGATCGGGCGGGCCGTCCATCGATACGGTGACGCCGACCGCCTGATCGGAGAGGAACTGGATAATCTCGTCGGTCAGCAGCGTGGCGTTGGTCGTCAGACTGTAGGTCATGCGCTTGCCGACTGCAGCCGAAGCCTCGTTGGCATAGAGCACCACGTCGCGCAGCAGCTTGAAGTTCATCAGCGTTTCACCGCCGAAGAAAGTGATGTGCGGCACCTCGCGATCGCCCGAGCTTTTCAGCAGGAAATCGACCGATGTCTTGGCGGTCTCAAGCGTCATGTACTTGGGCTTGCCGGCGGGCGTGGCGATCTTGTCCGCGCCGAATTCATAGCAGTAGGTGCAGGCAAGGTTGCACTGGTTGGTGACGTTGAGCACCAGCGCCTGCAACGGATAGTC
The DNA here is from genome assembly GCF_014196055.1 of Novosphingobium hassiacum. Taxonomy (GTDB): domain Bacteria; phylum Pseudomonadota; class Alphaproteobacteria; order Sphingomonadales; family Sphingomonadaceae; genus Novosphingobium; species Novosphingobium hassiacum. Next base: position 877,888 of record NZ_JACICY010000001.1, on the reverse strand, counting down.
TTCGGGCGGGGCAGGCGGGGCGAGCGGGGCCTCGCGGATCTCGTCCGAAACGATGCCGCGCACGGCGCGCAACTCGCGGATCAGGTCTTCGGCATCGGCGCGCGAATAGTCGGCTTCGATAAGCGCCTGGACCATCTCGCCATAGGCCATGTTCCTTTCGCCGAGCAGGGCCATAACGCGGGCCGCGCCTTCGTCCAGCGCGAAGATGGCGCCTGCCGATGCGAGGTAGACGAAGCCTTCGCCTTGCGCATCAAACAGGTGGATGTCGCCGCGGCGGTACTTGGGAGCAAGGACTGTCGTCATTTTGCGACCTCAGGTTGGTCCCACCGCTTGTAGGCGGGGACGGACACGATCATGTACGACTTGGCGGTGAGCGGCTTGCCCAGAGCGTCCTTTTCGGACTTGGCGGTGGCGACAACCCAGACTTCGCCGTAGTTGTTGCGACCCCATTTGCGCGCAGGGTTCGGTCCGTCGATGGCAGGCGTGAACAGCGCGTTTTCGCTCAGCTTGCCGACGTAATTGACGTCGTCGTCGTAATAGACGGTCTGGAATTCTTCCATCTTCCAGGTCACGTCGATCGGACCCAGCGCGACATCGTCGGTGGTGTAGGGTTTGCCGTCGAGGCCGTTGTCATAGCCGATCGCATCGAACTGCGCGAAACCCGGCGTATGCTTCTCGCTGCCGCCGAGGCGGGCGAGCGACGTGTCGGGCGTGGTCTTGATGTAATCGACCTTCTTGTAGACCGGCAGGCCAGCGGCGAGCACCGAGCCTCCTACGCCGACATCGTGCGCGCCGACCGCTGCGTCAGCGGCCACATCGACCATCAGGACGGCCTGCGTCGGGCTGGCCGAGACGACCTTGCTGACGACCACGCCCTTGCCCAGATCGATGTCCGAAGGCTTGAGGCCTGCGGGGAAGGCATCGCCCATCAGCGTCAGCGTCGTGCCCTTGGTCCCGGTCTTGAGCGCATAGGGCGCGACCGCGACGACGGTGGGTTCAGCCGAGGCGCGGGTCAGCTTCACGTCGAAGCCGAATTCCTTGTAGTCGCCCCAGAACCAGCGGCCCTGAGCCGACTTGCGATCGGGCGAGAACCACATCGTCTCGCGCGTTTCGTGATCCTGCGGTGCGTCAGGTGACGCGCCTTCCGGGCCGCTCGACGATGTGCCGCGCCATGAGTAGCCGGTGTAGACGAGGCCCTTTCCGGTGCGCGTCAGAACCGAACCGTCCTTGATCGAACGCAGCGTGATCGCGGTGGTGTAATCGTCCTCGGCAGCAGCAGGCGTGACGATCATTTCGCCGACGTAGAGTCCCTTGCCGGGCAGCATGGCATTGACCATCCACTTGCCGCCGAGCCGCGGCGACTGGATGCGCGCCTCCCACTTGGTCCATTCGGGCGTGGTCAACGGTGCGTTCTTGTTCATGTATTCGAGCGCGACTTCGACTGGCAGCGGCTTGACCGCGCCGGTGGCGACGGCGGGTTGCGTCGGGTCTTCGACCGGGCGGCGATACTGCGCGTCGGCCTGCGAATACATCGAAACATGGAGATTGCGGAGCAGGCTCCACTCAGCCTTGGAACGCCGCCATGAGAGCGGCTGCGCGAAAGCATGGCACGATGCGCAGGACTGGCGGATCGTCTCGTTCGGTACGTTGGTTTCGTTCACCATGCGGTGTTCGGGCAGGTACATCACCGGTTTGGCTTCTTCGGGCGCGAGGCCATGTGTGGCCGAGAGCGCGCGGACAACGGCCTTGGATTCCGCTGGCGTGATCGACAGGCCGTTAATCTTGATCATGCGGTGAATGACTTGCGCCCAGCCCTCGGGCGTCGTGCGCACCCAAGAGATACGCGAGAGGTTGCCCTTCGCATCTGCGGTATGGCAGGTGCCGCACTTTTCGATAACCGTTGCATCCTTCACCGCGATGCCGGTTTCGGTCTCGACCGGGTTGGACGGATCGCGCGCGGCCTGGGCGAAAACGAGGGTGGCGGGAAGCGCCGTCAGTCCGACGAATTGCGCCAAACGGCTGCTGAGCAGACGATTCAGGCGGCGGTCGGCACTATGGCGGGTAACAGTCTCGGCCACGATCATGGTCGCAATTTCCCCCTGATGGCTGGGCCGCTATCCTGCGAGTCGAGAGCGGCTGCAGACCAAAGACTGGACAGATGTCAAAAGTTGGTCAACGCCTTTGTTTGCATCTGCGAAATGAAAAGTGACGACCCCCTGTTGGCGGCACTTCCAGGGCGTATGTGTCCGCTTTCGCGCACGGCAGGCCATACGCATAACGCGCAAGGATGGTTTGTCCTGAGGTCTGGGGCAGCGGAGGTCACTGGTCTCCAGATCAACCACGAGTGCCCCGGCAAGCAGCCCGCAGCGTGCCCAAACGAACAGGTCGGGGAACGGCGATGACCGGGGCCTGTATTCGAGACGATTGATCGCCTCAGCCGCTCAGACTGACGCAAGATGATCATTTAGGAGGGCCGACTGGCGGTAGTAGGGTCAGGCCAACACAGACAGCTGAGGAGCAGGTGATGAACGTCGCAACTGGAAGCATGGCAGGTGGCTGCCCGGTCCCGCATGACAACGTGAAGCCGCGCGCGCTGCTGGGGCGGACGAACCGCGAATGGTGGCCGGATTCACTGCCGCTCGATATCCTGCATCAGGGTGGTCGCTCGGCCGATCCGATGGGCGACGACTTCGATTATGCCGAGGCGTTCAACACGCTCGACTACAACGCGCTGAAAGCCGATTTGCTGGCGATGATGACCGACAGCAAGCCCTGGTGGCCGGCCGATTACGGCCACTATGGGCCGTTCATGATCCGGATGGCGTGGCATGCGGCGGGCACCTATCGCACGGCCGATGGCCGGGGCGGTGCCAACAGCGGGCAGCAGCGCTTTGCCCCGCTCAATTCCTGGCCCGATAACGGCAACCTCGACAAGGCGCGGCGCCTGCTGTGGCCGGTAAAGCAGAAGTACGGGAAGCACATCAGCTGGGCCGACCTGTTCATCCTGGCAGGCAACGTCGCGATCGAATCGATGGGCGGACCGGTGTTCGGTTTCGGCGGCGGGCGCAAGGATGTGTTCGAGGCAGAGCGCGACATCTACTGGGGCAGCGAGGAGCTGTGGGTCGGCCAGGAAGGCAACAAGACCCGCATCATCGAGGAGGAGCAGCTCGATCTCGAAAGCCCGCTTGCCGCGATCCAGATGGGCCTGATCTACGTCAACCCCGAAGGTCCCGGCGGCGTGCCCGATCCGCTTCAATCGGCGCGCGACATCAAGATCACGTTCGAGCGCATGGCGATGAACCACGAGGAAACTGTCGCGCTGACCGCTGGCGGGCACACCTTCGGCAAGGCGCACGGGGCAGGCGATGCAAGCCTTGTCGATGTCGCGCCCGAGGCGGCTGAAATGACGCTGCAGGGCCTTGGCTGGTCGAGCACGTTCGAGAGCGGGTTCGGCGAACATACGATCACCAGCGGTATCGAGGGCGCGTGGGTCAACACGCCTACCGAGTGGAGCGAGAACTACTTCCGCCTGCTGCTCGACTACGAATACGAACTGGTGAAGAGCCCGGCAGGCGCGCACCAGTGGCAGCCGATCGATCAGCGCGAGGAAGACATGGCGCCCGACGCGCATCGCCCCGGAGTCAAGGTGCCCACGATGATGACCACCGCCGACATGGCGCTGAAAGTGGACCCCGAATTCCGCAAGATCAGCGAGAAGTTCCGCAACGATCACGAGGCGTTCAAGGACGCCTTCGCGCGGGCCTGGTTCAAGCTGACCCATCGCGACATGGGCCCCAAGGTGCGCTATCTCGGCCCCGAAGTTCCGGCGGAGGACCTGATCTGGCAGGACCCGGTGCCGCAGGGCTCAAACCCGTCCGATGCCGACATCGCCGCGTTCAAGCAGGCCATTCTGGGCGCTGGGTTCAGCGTCGGCCAGTTGGTCAAGGTGGCATGGGCCTCGGCCTCGACCTATCGCCGGTCGGACCACCGCGGCGGAGCCAACGGCGCGCGCATCCGGCTTGCGCCACAGTGCGACTGGGCAGTGAACGAGCCTGACGAACTGGGCACGATCCTCGACCGGATCGAGCAGTTGCGCGGGGGCCTGTCGATGGCCGATGCGATCGTGCTGGCAGGCACCGCAGCGGTCGAAAAGGCCGCAAGCGATGCAGGCTTTGCCATCGATGTGCCTTTCACCGGCGGGCGCGGCGATGCGGTGGATGAATGGACCGACGCCGAAAGCTTTGCGGTGATGGAGCCGATCGCTGATGGTTTCCGCAACTATCTCAAGACCAAGCACAGCGTGAAAACCGAAGAGCTGTTGCTCGACCGCGCATCACTGCTCGGCCTGTCGGTGCCGGAAATGACTGTCCTGATCGGGGGCTTGCGCGTGCTCGGCGCGACGCATGGCGACCGGCCTCACGGTGTGCTGACCACCCGCAAGGGTCTGCTGACCAACGACTTCTTCGTCAACCTGCTCGATATGGACACGATCTGGGAAGTCGTCGACACCAGCAGCGACGAGGAGTTCGTCGGCTATGTCCGCAACGGGCGTCAGGAAAAGTGGCGGGCCACGCGCACCGATCTGATCTTCGGTTCGAACAGCCAGTTGCGCGCCACCGCCGAAGTCTATGCCGAACGCGGTAATGAGGAAAAGTTCGTCCGCGACTTCGTTGCCGCCTGGACCAGCGTCATGAACGCGGATCGCTTCGAGGTGCGCAATACCGGCCACTCGACGGCGACGAGTTGAGGTGCCGCGCGGGACGTCCGGCGGCGTCCCGCGCCCATCGGAATTGACCACGTTACAGGCCTGTGCCATAGGCCCGTCCGCCGGGCGACGCCGGAAAGACGTCGAAAAATTCGAGCGTTAAATGCTTGATTTGCGGGTGTAGCTCAATGGTAGAGCAGCAGCTTCCCAAGCTGAATACGAGGGTTCGATTCCCTTCACCCGCTCCATATCTTTAGGCCCGACTATGCGACAGCGTTGCATGGGCCACCTGCAGCTTAATGGACTTGCCGCCCAAGACCACATAATCTTCGCTCCAGTCGAACTGGAACGCCTCGCCAGGCTGGAAAGCCAACGGCACAAACGTCCCGCGGCCGCTGGTCTGCTGCTCGTACTGGCGCTTGCGCTTCCAATTCCGCATGCAACCACCCTGAAAGCTTATCGGCAAACGGGTCCAGTTTACTCGGCCGGTCGGGAACCTTGAATATCGGCTCCACGGTGTCAGCCCGAAGATATTTGTCGATCACTCCAGTGCCTCCCGACTGTCTGCCGGGGCGAGGAAAGCATCGGTCAATTCTCAGTGATAATTTCTGGGCATCCCGCGTCAATTCCCGGCGCTATTCAACAGTTGAGGCAGACTCGAGCCAACTACGCGCGCGAACCCGTCGCGTTCGGCGGAGCGGAGCCATTCGGAATAGTCCGCAAAAGCCGCACCGCCCACATTCACCGGGCCACATGTCGGCAGGTCCTCGACATGGAGACTGACTGGCATAAGCGCGATTGCGCTACTGGCCGGTGTGGGGCGCCTCTGATGCATGAAAGCCGTGGTGCAAAGCCCAAGTAACCGCCCATCCTCGATCGGGCGGCCTAGAACCGTCAGCTCAAATCGCCCGAAATCGTTAGTCAGCAGATAACTGTGGCCGGTCCGCGTCGAAAAAGAAACGCGGCCCTGCTGGAGTGCTGGACCGGTGAAATCGTCCCTCGTTACGAAGGATAGCACTGCCGCTGTGTCATCCCATTCGATCACCACGGCATAGGCGATGATCGTATCGGCGTGGTTGAACGAATGCCGCACCGCGAGATAGACGCCCTCCATCCAACGGACGGCTGTCTTTCCGCCATTGCGACAACGGGCTGAACGAACGGCAGGAATCGATCACGTCAAAATTGAGCGGGAATGACCGGGTTCAAGGCGGCATTTGCCGGAATTTCGATGGCAATCAAAGGGTCGGAAGCGACCAGCCTAACCCGTGCGTTCGCTTAAGAGCGAAAGTCAGTTCGTGGTGAAACCTGCCGCCAGCATATCTTTTTGCATTCCAGCAAAAGCGCCTTCGTCCACCCCATTCCCGGCAGATGATGAGTCAAAAGCCTCCAAACGAACTCCTGAAATCATGGATCGGCGTCGTTTTGAGCAGACCAGCCACCGCCGAGTACCTGAAACAGATTGATCCGTGCGTTGAGGGCATCGGCGCGTGTCTGGATCAGGCTCAGTTCCGCAGAAAGTAAGCCGCGCTGTGTATCGAGCTGCTCGAGCAGCGGCGAATAGCCTTCGCGATAACGATTACCGGCAAGGCGGTTGGCCTCGGCCAGAGCATTACGTTGCGTGACCTGAATCTGCACCTGCCGGTCCAGCCCGTCGACCGATGCCAGCGCGTCGTTGACCTCGCGGAAAGCGGTCAGCACGGTCTTGCGATAACCGAACGCCGCAACATCGCGCTGGGCGCCGGCCGCCTCGGCACCGGCACGCAGGCGGCCACCCTCGAACAGCGGGGCAAGTACGCTCCCACCCAACGACCACAGCCCGACAGGCCCAGAAAGCAGAGTGGAAACGGCTACCCCTGCATTTGCCGAAAGCCTGAGCGATGGCAAAAAGCGCTTGCGCGCAGCGGCAAGGTTGCTGTCGGTTGCTGCAAGCTGAAACTCTGCCTGCGCAACGTCCGGCCTGCGGCGCAAAAGTTCTGAAGGCAATGCTTCAGGCAGCGGTGGTTTGACCAGCATGGCAAGCCCTTCGGAACGTGTCACCGGACCGGGCACTCTCCCAGCGAGCACGCTCAGGACGTTTTCCTGTCGCGCCCTTGCTTGCTCCAGCGCGGGCACCAGCAGCAGGGCGGCCTGATAATCGACCTCGGCTTGCTCCAGTTCCAGCTTGGGTGAATAGCCGACCTTCACCCGCCGCGCGATAAGATCGCGCGATCCCTTGCGCGTTTGCGCGGTGCGCTGCGCCAGCGCCAGCCTGTCATCGAGCGCCAACAGCGTGACATATGCGGTGGCCGTCGCCGAAGCGACCGAGAGCCGTACGGCATCGCGCGCGGCCTGGCTGGCCAGCCAACCCGACCGGGCCGCGCTGATCTGATCGGACAGGCGCCCGAACAGATCGACCTCCCACGCCGCCTGTACCTGCGGCTGGGCCGCGCGCTGCTCAACCGGCTGACCGAAGGGACTTATGCTGCGTGAATCCGCAGCTGCAATTGCGGCATCGAGGTTCGGCAACATAGCCGCGCGCGCCACATCCTGCTGCGCCCGCGCTTCTCGCACACGCGCGGCTGCGATGCCGATATCGGCGTTGCGTTCCAATGCTTCCTCGACAAGCGCTGCCATCTGCGGATCGCCAAAGCTGCGCCACCATTCACCATCGACAGGCACGCCCGGGCCAAGGTCCACGCGAAATGAAACCGGGGACGTCACGGGCGGCACTTGCGCGGTTTGTACCGCAGGGCCCGCGCATCCAGCCAGCATGGCAAGGCCTGCGATCGTGAAGACCGCGTGCCTCACGAACCGGTATCCACGCGCGCTTCCACCGACATGCCGGGTCGCAACCGCCTCGCTATCGCCTGACCCGGATCGATCCTGATCCGCACCGCGATGCGCTGTGCCACCTTGACGAAATTACCGGTAGCATTGTCTGCCTTGAGGACTGCAAATTCCGACCCCGCCGCGGGTGAGATGTTCTCTACGTGGCCGGTCAGTTCTCCGTCTCCCAGTGCATCGACGGTGAAGCGCGCAGGCTGCCCCACGGCCATGCGCGCAGTCTGCGCTTCCTTGAAATTGGCGATCACCCAGACATCGTAAGGGACGAGAAACAGGAGCTGTGTTCCCGCGGTTACGAACGCACCTAGTCGCACGCCCACTTCGGAAAGCTGCCCATCCTCAGGCGCGCGGATCACAGTGTTTTCCAAGTCAACTTCTGCTGCATGAAGCTGTGCTCTCGCAGCCTCGACCGTGGCCTGAAGCCCGCCGCGCCCCACCAGCACGCTCCGCACGTCCTGCTCGCCCACGCTCCGAGCGGCCTGCGCCTGACGCACGCCAGCGTCGGCGGCGAGCAGGGCGGCGCGCGTCTGGTCGCGTTCGCGCTCGGAGATGGAGCCGTCGCCGACCAGCGCGCTGGCGCGAGCCATGTCGGCGCGCGCCTTTGCGGCTTGCGCCTGGGCGCTGGCAATTGCGGCATCCTGGCCGCCAAGCGCGGCTTTGCGCGACCGTTCGCTCTGCTGCGAATTCGCGAAAGCCGCTTCTTGGGCGGCAAGATTGGCGCGCGCCTGTTCGACCTTGGCCTGATACTGCCGCTGATCGATCACGGCGATGATCTGGCCCTTCTTCACTTTCGCAAAGTCCTTGACCAGCACTTGCGTGACATAGCCGCTCACTTGCGGGCTGATCACGGTTACCCGGCCGCGCACATAAGCATTGTCGGTCGATTGCGAGAGACCTGCGAACGGCGGCAGATGCCATGCATAAAGCACAGCCAGAACCGCGCCGAGCAAGGCCAGCGCGATCAGGGCAAGCCGCGTCTTGTTCGGGCGCTGAGGTGTCCAGCCATCGGCGGGGGTTTCGTTCTCGTCGCTCATCCGGCGGTCCTTGAGGCTGTGGTGGCACTGCTAGCGGCGGTTTGTTGCAGGCGTTGCAGCTGAAGCAACGGCGATTCCTCGCCCCGCCGCGCCATCCCACTGCGAATGAAGATCGACCAGACGGCCGCCACCACCGCCAGCACGCCGATCAGAAGAAACACATCGTTGAAGGCAAGGATGTTCGCCTCACGCGTGGCCTGTTGCGAAAGGATCGCCGCGCCTTGCGCATTGCGCAGGATGGGGTCGCCCACGGTGCGCGCCACCAGCCGCCCTCCCGCCGCGATGCGCGCCGCAACTTGCGGGTCGGTCATCACGATCGACTGGACGATCTCGGCCGAATGCATCTTTTCGCGCACCACCTGGAACGTGCCGAGCAGCGCGCCGCCGACCAATCCGCCCAGCGCCTGGCTCATACTGAACAGCACGATGAAGCTGACGAAATTGCGCGGCCCCGCCAGCAGCGTCCGGGCAAGGCCGATGATCATCGCCTGCGACAGGAACAGGATGCTGGCAAAGCCGATGAGGGCCTGACAGATGTAGAAATTCTCGGGCCTCGTCAGGTTGTTCGCATCGGCATCGAGAAACGCCGCGATCGCGATCAGCACGAGTGATATGGTGATCGGCCGCGCGACATTGGCCGGGTTCAGCGTCACCAATGCTGTGATCAGTCCGGCAATCGAAGCTGCGATGATCACCAGATTGAGGCCAACCATTTGTTCGTTGGTCATGCCCACCACGGTCAGCAGGCCGACCGAGCCGAAAGCCTGTTCCGAAAGCAGCACGCGCACCGCCGCCGCGATAGACATCAGCCGCACCATTTCCCGGGTGCCCAGCCAGCGCGTGTTGATCAGCGGATTGCGGCGGAAGTGTTCATATACGAACGCGCAGGTGACCATCACCATCCCGGCAACCAGCGCGTATCCCATCCACGGGCGCGAAGTCCACCACTCGATCCGGCCCTGGCTGAGCACTGCGATGAGCAGCGACATTCCCGGCACCAGCAGCGCGATGCTGACTGCGTCGCCCTTTTCGAAGACCTTCGAGCGCTCGCTCGGGGGCAGTGGCAGCGCAAGGATTGCGGCGAGCGACGCCAGTGCCAGACCCAGTTCAAACCAGTACAGCATATGCCAATCGCCCGACGTCAGCAGCCCCGGCGAAACCACTCGTGCCAGCGGCGTGGCAAGCTGCGGGATCGAAATGCCGATCATCAAGCCGCCCAGCCGCTTGGCCGCCGGCATCGCCTGCATCAGGTAGAGCACCGTCAACGAAGACAGGGCGCTCCCTGCAAGCCCGCCTGCTGCGCGCACTGCAATCGCCGACCAGAAGCCGTGGACGAACAGATGAAATACCGTCGCCAGCACATAGATGCCCAGCATCCAGCGGATGAACGGCTGCAGCCCGAACTGCTGGCGGTATTTCACCAGCACGAGGTTGGCCATCGTGTTGGTCATCAGATAGGCCGCCGTCAGCCAGCTTGCCTCGTCCGGCCCCAGCCCCAGCGTGCCTTGCGCAAAAGGCAGGTTCACCGCGACCAGCGCGTTGCCCAGGCCGCCTGCCAGCCCGATAAGAACGCCAATGGCCCCATAGGCTAAGCGGCGACGCGTCGGATGATCGGGATTCGCGGGCGAGCCAGGAAGCGTCGGCTTTTCGTGCGGCTTGAACTGATAGGCCGCAGCCTGCGCCATGGTGTTCCCCATTCATGCGTCAGCAGCCCCACGTTTAGGCTGGATGAGAGATGAAAATCGCGCGCGCGATCAACCCGGCAGCCGCAGCAAGGTTCCCTAAAACAAGATACTGGCTGGCCGGACAAAAGCAACGCGCTGTTCCGTGGCCCCTCGGACCTTACTTTTGTCCGAACCTGAAGGAAGCGCCTTTCGATCACCATGAAAGGACGGCGATATACAAAGGCAGAAACCAATCACGGCAATCTGAAACACGAATTTCCGGAATTGAGGCAACAATTGCCACAATTTTATTCCGGATCGACGGGGCGGCAGCCGACCAGAGTCGGCTGTTTAGATCACGCACCGTGGATGTCTGCTTCTGACAGAATTTGCCAAAGGCTGCTTCCAAGCGGACTGTCAGCAAGCTGCCCCTTCTCGGTCATTGACGTTTTACTGCTGGGAGGGGTTCACCCAATCAAAGGCCACTACACAACCTTGATTTCGCCTCTTGCCCTTGCCGCGCGGCCATAGACCAGTTCGAACAGCGGGGTGGCCATGAGCGTGGTGACGACGGCCATCAGCACCAGAATGGCGAACAGCTCCGCGCCGATGATCCCGCGAGACAGGCCGATGTTGATGATGATGAGTTCCATCAGGCCGCGCGCGTTCATCAATGCGCCGATGCCCATCGCGGTGGCGTGGTCCTGTCCGGACAGGCGAGCGGCGAGATAGCAGGCGCCGCCCTTGGCAAGGATAGACGCCGCGACGATGGCCAGCGTTACGGTGATGAGCGAGGCGCTGCCGAGCACCTGCAAGTGGGTGTTGAGGCCGGAGAACGTGAAGAACATCGGCAGCAGGAAAACGACCGTGAACGGTTCGAGCCGCGCACGCAGGTCTTCGGCGAATTTGCCACGGGGCATGGCCGTGCCCAAGAGGAAGCCGCCGAAAACCGCATGAATTCCCGCAGCGTCCATCGCCCATGCGCTGAGCAGGAACAGGATCAGCACGATCGCCATGACCCCGCCATCGACCCCGCCGTTGCGTTGGGCCAGCGTGGCAAGCCGCTGGAGCTGTGCCGGGGCAAGCCAGATCATGACCACGGCAAAGGCCAGGCCGCCTCCGATGGCCAGAACCGCGGTGCCAGCACCATCGCCGAGACTGGCAAGGACCAGAGCGATCACGCCCCAGGCGCCAGCATCGCCGATGGCGCCTGCTGAAAGCGAGAGCAACCCCAGCCGCGTGCCCGCTATGCCGCGCTCGTGAATGATCCGCGCAAGCATGGGAAAGGCGGTGATGGCTATGGCCGAGCCAAGGAACAACGCAGCCTGACCGGAGGAAATCGCCGGCGAAAACAAGCCGGGGTGGTTGAGCAGCCACGGGACCATGAGCGCCGCGACGGCAAAGGGCGCGATCATCCCGCCGATCGAGACCGCAGCGGAACTTCGCGCATGAACACGGAATTCGGCGCGATCGAGGGTGAGGCCGACAATGAACATGTACAGCCCGACCCCGAGTTGGGCGCCGACGTAGAGTACCTTGCGTGATTCAGCCGGAAACAGTGTGGCTTCGACGCCGGGCAAGAGCCACCCGAGCAGCGATGGACCCAGAAGTATCCCGGCGATCATCTCGCCCACAACCTGGGGCTGACCTAGAAACCGCTGAACGAACCAGCCAACGACGCGGCACGTCGCCAGAATTGCAGCCATCTGCAGAAAGAACAGGATGCTCGATTGGGCCGCAGTCATTCTGGAAGCTCACACTCCGATCACGCCGACTGCTGGTCACGGCCTTGTGGCTTCGAGGCGAACACGCCGAAAGCGGCGATCACGGCATAGCATATTGCGGGCAAGGCCAGCGCGATGGCCAGACTGCCCGAGATATCTGCGAGCGAGCCGGTAAGCGGCGGGATGACCGCGCCGCCGACGATCGCCATGCAGATGACACCAGACCCATCAGCGGTGCGCGGCCCCAGGCCTTCGCAAGCCAGGCTGAAGATCGTGGGGAACATGATCGAATTCATCAGGCCGATCAGCAGGAGCGAGTAGCCCGAGACAGCGCCGGTCGAATTTGCGGAAATGATGATGAGTGCAATCGCGCCGATGGCATTGGCGGTCAGCACTCGGCCCGGTCTGAGTACCCGCAGCAGGCCCGATCCGATGAAGCGCCCAACCAGCGCACCGCCCCAGTAGAGCGGGATCAGCTTGCCAGCTGATTGCTCGTCCAGACCGAGGACCGAGGACTGCATCAGATAGTTGACGATGAACGAGCCGATCGCAACTTCAGCGCCCACGTAGAGGAAGATGCACGCAGATCCGAAGCCGAAGCGCTTCTGCTTCAACAGGTCGAAACTGCTGATGATCGAACCGCCGCTGTGACGCTCACCCTTGAGGCGGTTCCGGTTGAACCAGACCACTGCGGCCACCACTGCCAGAGCAGCGGCAAGGCCTAGATAGGCCATGACGACAACGCGTGTTTCTTCGACCCGATAAGCATCGAGCCCTGGGCCGGACAGTTGCGAGGCGGAAACGTCGGCCAGCCCGCCAAGGATCACGATTGAACCGACATAGGGGAAGATCGTGGTGCCGAGCGAATTGAAGGCTTGGGCAAAAGTCAGGCGGCTGCTCGTCGTATTGGCTGGTCCGAGCAGCGAGATCAGGGGATTGGCCACGACCTGAACGACGGTTATCCCCGATGCGAGCACGAACAGCGCCATCAGAAATACCCCAAATGTCGCGCTTGCCGATGCCGGGACGAAAAGCAGGCAGCCACCCATCATCGCCAGCAGACCCAAGGCCGCACTGCGCATGTAGCCAAGCTTCTTGACCAGCGCTGCGGCGGGTATCGAAATCGCGAAATAGGCCGCGAAGAAAGCCGACTGCACCAGCATGGCCTGCGCATAATTGAGCGTGAACAGCTCTTTCAGCTTGGGAATGATCACATCGTTCAGCGAGGTGATCCCGCCAAAGATGAAGAACAGCGCAAAGACGAATATCTGCAGACCCGGTGCATTCACCGCGGTTCCGTTGGTGTCAGCAGTGGTCGGATCGCCAAGCTGGCCTGGTGCGAGCGCCATGTCTTCTCCCTTGTTTTTCTATTTTTTCTGAACCGGGGGGCACGCGATAGTGACGCCCACTCCTTCGATGTTCACGTTGCGCAAGGTCGCGGTAAATCCGACGGGCGCGGCAATGCGCAGCGGCGCGCCGACAGCCGTGAAGTTGGCGCCGGCGTCCTTGAAGCACGTTAGCGGAATACGCGTCTGAACTGGCGAGCCGGAAGGTGCCGCGCGCACGAGATCTCCAATATCAAGCGTTGCCTCGCCAAACGATACTTTGATCGGACCCGCCACTGCCCGGTCTATCCGCCAATCCAGCAAGAGAGCGAACCCTCCATTAAGCTGGCGCATCAAGTCTACCGGAGTACCCTCTATAGAAAGGCTGCCGTCCGCGTTCCAAGTGAATTGTCGTGCATCTTCCTGAGCGGAAAGATCGACCGCCCGCGACGTAATCGCCCCGTCGATTCCTAGATGCCAGGGTGCCGGTACGTTGCCGCGAACGAAATAGTTCTCCGCGCTGGCCGATTCCGCCAGTTCCATGCGCGGATCTTCGTTCAGCCGGGCGACGCTGGCAGGTTTCGCGTAGCTGAGGCCGTAGCCTGTCGGAAATGCCGGCTTGAGCACAGGCGAATGTGCATCGTCGGGCCAAGCGAAAGGCAACTTGCCCGTGAAATCGCGAAGCGGTTTGCCATTGGCCTGCGCCACCAGCACATCGGCAACTCCGATGCCCTGACTGCCAGGGAGCCACGCGGCAACGAAAGCATCTGACTGGTTGATCAGCTTGCTCGCAAACATCGGGCGGCCGGACAGAAACACGGTAACGATGCGTGTACCTTGCGCCTTGAGCCGAGCGATCAGCGCATCGTCCTCACGCGTTGTCCGAAACGCGATGTCAGGCAGATCACCCTGAAATTCGGCATAGGGACGCTCGCCCAGCACAACGACGGCAACATCGGGCTTGTTCGCAGACGTACCCTCGGTCGACAGCGTCGCCTGCCCTCCGGCAGCAATGACCTGACTGGCGATGGCCTGTCCGATGGTCTGGCCCTTGGGGAAATCGGCCGAGGTCGTGTCGGTGCCCTGCCAGGTGATCGTCCAGCCACCCGCCTGCATTGCCATGTTGTCGGCGCCATGGCCCGTGATCAGAACTTTCGCGCCGGGGCGCAGCGGCAGGACACCACCTTCGTTCTTGAGCAGGACGAGCGATTTTGCCACGGCTTCGCGCGCTATCGCAAGATGGGCCGGGGCACCGACCATGGCAGGATTGCCGCGCTCGACAGGTTTGGCGTCCAGCATGCCGAGTTTGAGCTTCACCCGCAGGATCCGGCGGACGGCATCGTCGATCCGTGCAGCCGGGATCACGCCTTCGCGGGCTTCGCGCAAGGTGTTGGCGAACAACGGCTTCCAGCTTTCCGGGGCCATGAACAAGTCCAGCCCGGCATTGATCGCAGCCGGGCAATCGGTGACTGTGCAACCAGGGATCTGGCCGTGACCGTTCCAGTCGCCGACCACCAGGCCAGCAAAGCCCATGCGTTCCTTGAGGACGCCTGTCAGCAGCGATTTGTTGCCGTGGTGCTTAGCACCGTTCCATGTCGAAAAGCTGGCCATTACTGTCAATGCACCAGCGTCGATCGCGGCGGGATAGCCCATGGCATGCGTTGCAATCAGTTCGCGTTCGGAGATCCTGGCATCGCCCTGATCCTTGCCCTCAGCGGTGCCACCATCGGCCAGGAAGTGCTTGGCAGTTGCTGCGACGTTCTGCGCGCCCAGCGGCTTCCCGGCGACGAGCGTGCCCTGCAATCCGCGGACCATGGCCTTGCCGTAAGCTGAGACCAGTGCGGGATCGGCGGCATAGCCCTCGTAGCTACGACCCCAGCGCAAATCCTGCGGGACGGCCAATGTCGGCGCGAATGTCCAGTCGATACCGGTTCCTGCTATTTCGGCGGCGGTTGCTGCGCCGATGCGCTGGATCAGCGCAGGATCGCGCGCGGCGCCAAGGCCGATGTTGTGAGGGAAGATCGTTGAACCGGGCAAGTTGGAATGGCCGTGCACGGCGTCGACGCCGAACAGGACGGGAATGCCTGCACCCGAATTGCGCGAGGCAGCGTGAAACGCCGCTACGAGCTTGGCCCATTTTGCGCCATCGGCTCGTTCATCGCCGTAGGGACCGCTGTTTCCGCCCGCGAGGATCGATCCAAGCGGATATTTTGCGAGGTCTTCGGGCGTGATTGCTGAGATGTCTGCCTGGATCAGCTGGCCGACTTTCTGTTCAAGCGTCATCTTTGCCATGATCGCGCTTATCCGCGCTTCGTCACGCGAAGTGGAAAACGCAGATGGGCTTCGCGCGGCGGGCCACGCGGACGGATGTGCGGTGGCTTCCGGTGCGGTCTGCATCGTCGGTGCGGCAGGCGCCTGTGGCTGTTCTGCCCGGCTGATTGCCGCCCAGCTTCCCGACAAGAGGACAGCCGCCATCAATGCAGAACTGCGCATTGGATCTCCCATTTTCGCTTTGTGAACGTTATCATTACCAGATGACATGATGCTCTTGGGAAATCAAGCATTCTTCAAAAATCTGGTCGCTTCGCCCGATCAGCGGGGGCGGGCAGGGCTAAGGAGAGCGGCAGCGCCCAAGGCAAGAACCGCTAACAGCACGAACAGCCCGCGGAATCCGATCTCGGGGATCAGGGTTATCGTCAAGGCGGGCATAACCAGCGAAGGCAGGGTATTGGTGAGGTTGAAGACCCCCAGATCGCGACCGCGCCGGTCGCCGCGCGGCAGAACGCGCAAGGTCTGGGCAGAGTGCAGGGCCAGAAACACGCTGCTGCACAAGTTGAACGCCGCATAGCCGACGACCGCCACCACCGGGCTCGTGGTTCCGCCCATCAGCAGCAAAGCCGCGCAGGCAAATGCGGCGGCGATGCGCAAGGGCAACAGCGGTTTTCCTTGACGGTCGGTCCAAGACCCGATGATCAGCGTCAGCGGCACGGAAACTGCCAGCATGCCGCCGAAAATGCGCGCGGTCGTCGAATCATCGAAGGATGGGTCGAGCGATCGCAGCCACAGGTAAAGGTAGGCGAACAACGTGGCTTCGGATATTTGCACCAACAGGCGTGCCACCCACATGCGCAGCAGCACGGAGCGTTGCGGCATGTCGGACTGAGAGGAGGGCGCTTCTGGTTCCGTGACGGGAGCCCGCGCGAGAGATCCGAAAAGGAGCAGGGGGACGACACAACAGACCTGAAGAAGTGCGACGATGAGCACCCGCATCTCGGGCCCGGCCATCCCCGGCACGGTGACGAAAGCGCCGGTCAGCGCACCTGCGGCTGGCGCAAAGGCCATCATCCCGCCCAGCTTGCCCTTCTGGCTGTCCGGGACAAGGTCTCCGGCCCATGCGGACAAAGGGCCGAGCATCATGTTGAGAGCCAATTGCCAGCACGTCAGAAGCACGATGTGTTTGAGAAACGTGGTGACCTGTGTGGTCAGCAGCAGCAAGCCTACGGATAATACCAGGCCGGCAGCCACCCAGATGCGCCGGTTGCCCAAGACGTCGCTTGCCCAACCGAACGCGATGCCACCGATGCTGGCTGCGATCGCTCCGGCAAATGCGAAGCTGCCGATCCATGTCACTGCCAGATCGCTCTTGCCCGTAACGCCTGCGAGCGTTTCGATCCGGACCGGCAAGAGGATGGTCAGGAACGGAATATAGGCAATGGCAGCGCCTGCCCAGGCCAGCGCGAAGAGGGGGAGGAAACCGGACTGCGTGCGGAGGCGATCAACCCGCATCGCGCGGCGCAGCGGTTGATTCACGGACGACCAGGCTGGCGGGTACGACGACCGGGATCGTCACAGACAGTTCCTCGCGCTGGGCGGCAATCAGAAGCTCGACCGCCCGCGCCGTTATCTCGGCCACTGGCTGATCGACCGCTGTAAGCGGCGGCCGGGTGAACCGCACCAACGGCGTATTGTCGAAGCATACCAGCGACAGATCCGCAGGGATGGCCAGACCCATGGTATGTGCCACTTCGATCGTTGCGAGGGCCATCTGATCGTTGCTGACGACAATCGCGCTGGGCGGGCTCGCCCGGCTCAGCAAGGCGCGTGCCGCAAGTTCGCCCGAAGCATAGCTGAAATCACCCGTGGCAAGCAGGCCGTCCGTGCTCATCCCGGCTTCGGCCATGGCCGCGCCAGCCCGAGAGCTGATAATCGGCAGGTCCTGCGATGAAGCCGATGCTGCGATGACCGAGCGCGAGCAGATGCTGCGTTGCCTGCTGTGCCGCTCCTTCGTCGTCCATGGTCAGTGCGATGCCGTCGCCCGTGCTGCGCGAGCCGATCCGGGCGAAGGGAATCTGGCGCTTGGCCAGCAACCCCGTAATGAGCGGGTTGTCGGAGTGTGGTGGCGTAAGGATGACGCCATCGGGCTGAAGCGCAGCGATTGCCGCCGCAAGCTCGCGCTCGACATGGTCGTTGTGTGTATCGACCAGTTCAATGATCAGGCGATAGCCATTCTCGGCACAGCTGAGCATCCCGCCGAGCAGCATCTGGTCGACCCAGTCGGTACCCTGCCGTGCACGCCAATCGGCAATCGTGCGATCGCGGTCGTTCAAAGCCAGAATGATATAGGAACGCGATCCGCTCATCCGTTGTGCCGCGATCGAAGGGACATAGCCCAGCTTGTCGATCGCCGATTGCACCCGAACCTTCATTTCGGGCCGAACGCTCGCTTCGTTATTGATGACACGGCTGACCGTCTGCAGCGATACTCCGGCCTCGGCCGCAACATGCTTGATCGTGACCGCCTGCTTTCGCCGCGCCATGTTCGGTATCAGTCCCCACTCGTTTCGCAATGTGCAGTGCTAGCGGGATCGCCCGCGCATTGCCAGACGTGAACCCAATCGATGGCCATCTGTTTGGGAAAGCCCTCGCGCCCGACCCCGCCCTTGTTGCGGTCCTCGGCCAGACGGCCGCCCACGGCAAGGTTCAGCACCAGATGAAAGCGTTGATCGAATGGTGCGACCGGCTTGTCCGAGCCAAGCGTGGACCAGTCACCGGGCCGTTGTGTCTGAAACGGTTTGTCGTCGATGAACCAGGTGATCGCTTTTGGGCTCCATTCCACGGCGTAGTCATGAAACCCGTCAAGTGAGCCGGGCATCGCTGCGGTCATGCCTCGATGCTCATTTGCAGGCCATGTGCCTCCGAAATGCAGCGTGCCCAGAATGCCCCGTTCGAGTCCGGTCGGGCAGCCAGGGACGCCCTTCGTGCACGGTTCACCCAGGTTGACCGCTTCCATGATGTCGATCTCGCCCGAAGCGGCCCAAGCGCCATAGCGGTTGTCTTCGGGCAACATCCATATGGCGGGCCACATGCCCTGGCCTTGCGGCAAGCGCGCGCGCACTTCGATGCGGCCATAGCGCCACGCGGCCTTGCCTTGCGTCGTCAGCCGCGCCGATGTGAACGGGCGGGTCGCCGTTCCCCGCTTGTCGGGCGCGGAACGCTGATCTGCGGGAAATGCCGGACCGGTGAACGTTTCTTCCCTTGCCGTTATCACCAGCAGGCCATCCTTGACCGCGGCATTGGTGGGACGATCGGTATAGCACTGCTGCTCGGCGTTGCCGCCGCCCCAGCAATCGCTGGCCAGGGTCCAGCGCTTGGCATCAATGGTGCTGCCGTCGAACTCGTCGGACCAGACCAACGACCAGCCCGGGGCGGGTGCGGGTGGCGGAAGGGGCGTGGCCGCGGTCGCAGCCGACAAAGCGAGTAGCAAGGCGTTCATGCGACGCTTGCCTCACGCACGCCGCAGTAGTGCGATACGTAGGCGAAATGCTCGGGCATGCCGGAAACCGTTTTGGTTACATTTTCGCGAAGCGAGGCGAGCAGATAGGAAAGCTCTTCGCCACTCAGCTTGGCTGCGACCGGATGATAGCTTTGGGGGAGAATGCCTTGGCCCATCATCACCTGGACCCAGCTGTTCTCGGCAAAAAGCTCCTCGTTGCGACGGAATACGCGGCCGGTTTCACGAAACAGGTCGATCTTGTGCGAGAGGCTTTCAGGCACTTCCATCGACGCGCAGTGCCGCCAGAACGGGCTGTCGGCACGTTCGGTTGCCTTATAATGGAGGATCAGGAAATCGCGGATCTGTTCCATATCGGTAAATTGCTGATCGTTGAATTCGGCGATGTCGCGGTCGCTTGGCCGGCCGGCAGGCAGCATGCGGACAATGCGCAGCACCGCGCGCTGGATCAGGTGGATGCTGGTTGATTCCAGCGGCTCCATGAAACCGCCCGAAAGCCCGACGGCGATGCAATTGCGGTGCCACTGCTTGCGCCTTGCGCCGGTCTTGAACGACATGAAATTGGGCTGGGTCAGCGTCTCGCCTTCGATCGTGCCCAGCAGTTTCTCCAGCGCTGCTTCGCGGTCCATGTAGCGGCTGCAATAGACGATGCCGTTGCCCGCGCGGTGTTGCAGCGGGATACGCCATTGCCACCCTGCCTCGTGCGCGATTGCGCGGGTATAGGGCACCGGCGGCCGCACGCTGGCGGTCTGGATCGCGACGGCGCCATCGCAGGGCAGCCAGTGGGTCCAGTCGTCGAACCCGGCATGGAGCGCACCTTCGATCAGGAGCGCGCGAAAGCCGGTGCAATCCAGGAACAGATCGCCTTCGATGCGGCGGCCACCGTCCAGCATCAGGGCGGCAATATCGCCGTTTTGCCCATCAAGCTCGACGTGCGCGATGCGCCCCTCGACCCGGTTGCAGCCATCGCTTTCGGCCATGCGGCGCAGGAACGCTGCATAGAGGGAGGAATCGAGTTGGTAGGCGTAATTGATCCGGTCGTCGGGCAAGTGCGCGAATTTGCCTGCTTCGGCGGCTTTCAGTTCGAGGCAGTAGTCGTCGTAGGGTTCGCTATGCCCTTGCGTCTGTGCGTGCAGCCAGAAGTGCTGGAACCCGGCCGACCAGTGGTCCTTGCCCGTGCCGCCGAAGGAGTGGAAGTAGCGTGCACCCTGATCCTTCCAGTTTTCGAACATGATACCCAGCTTGAAGGTCGCTTGGGTCGCCTTCATGAACTCGGCCTCGCCGATCCCGAGCAGCCGGTTGTAGGCCACCAGCGGCGGGATCGTGCTTTCGCCGACGCCGATCGTGCCGATCGCATCGGATTCGACCAGCGTCACTTCAGCCACCGGGCCAAGCGTGCGCGCAAGGGCAGCAGCTGCCATCCAGCCCGATGTGCCGCCACCGGCAATGACGATGCGGCGGGGCAGATTTGGCATGTCCATGGTCTGTCCTTCGATCATTGGCTGAAACTGCGCAGCAGGAACGCGTGCATACGCCCGGCGCTTTGCGCGTCAAACGGCGCCAGCACACCCTGTGCAGCGTCGGGAATGTGCTCAGCGGCCTCGGCGCCGCCTGAAAAGACATAGTGTTCGAACATCGCGCGCCAGATTTCGCGCTGCTCTTCGGGCAGATCGCGGATCGCCAGAATGGCGTGGTTCAGCGCATTCTGCGGCTGGCCCAGAAAGCGTGGGCTATCGCGCCACCAGTAATTGACCAGCACGTTGAACGGCGCGCTAGCCTCGACATGGTGATACCACAGCGAGGGGATGTAGAGCGCATCTCCGGGCTCCAGATCCGCGACCAGTGCAGTTGATAGCGCCTGGGCAAAGCGGGGATAGGCGGCAAGGTCTGGCGCTGCCAGATCCACCATACTGACCGCGCGACCGGCCGGGGTATTGTCGATCGGGCCAAGATAGAGATTGCGAAACTGATCGGGCGGAAACAGCGTAAAGCGGCGCTTGCCCACTGCGCAGCAGGCCAGATTGTCGGGGAAATCGTTGTGTGCGGCAATCCGTGTCGGGGTGCCGATCCAGATGCTGGCAATTGCATCGCGCGCCGAAAGGGGTATGGGATTGGCACTGCTCAAGCCATCGAAGAACTGCTCGATGTCGATCGAGGCGAGGTACACGGTCGGGACCTCTGCACGATTTTCCGCGGCATCGAAACCAGCGAAGATCTTGTCGAGCCGGCCATGACCCATGCGGAAATTCATCTGCATGTCGGCATCGTAAAACAGGCGTCCGCCCGACTGCGGACTACCCATCGACACCGCGAAATCTCGGTCGCGGGCATGGGCCAGCAGATGTGCCCTCGCATCGCGCGCAGATCGTTGAGCGGCCTGCACCAGCGGCCAATCAGCCACCAGCCCGCGCGCCACGAACGGTCGGTCGGCGCCAGCAATTGCCGCGTCGAGCCCGGCTGCGTCCAATGCCGCCAGTTCAGCTACAGGCGGCAGGCTCTGGCTCACGCGCCCGAGATCCGCGCATTGCGGCGCGCAACCAGCCCGCCGAACTGGCTGACCGATGCCAGCGCCATGAACAGCGGCATCAGGTGCCCATCGCGGTGGAGATCGCCCAAGGCGGCACTATCGAGCGCGCGAGCCTTGTCTTCGTTGATAGCCAGAAAGCCCACAAGCGTGTGCTTGGAACCATCGATCAGCGGCACTTCGAGCGTAAATGGTTCGAGCAGGTCGTAACGCTCGATCGCTGCAAAGAACGCACCGCTTGCCCGATATGCTGCATCCAGATCGCCCAGCATCTGCGCAGCATTTTCGAGCAGTGGACTTGCCCGTCCGTCCTCGTCGAACAGGCGAACGCCTGCATTACCGGCGTGTGTCACGCGGGGATGATCGAGATCTATGTGCACTTGGCCCTGATCGTCCGCGCCTTCTGCGCGCCCGATCAGAAACGGTTGCACCGCGTGCGCAAGCGGTTTGCAAGGCGCATCCCAGTGGTCGCCTTCAAGGTAGAGATTTTCACCGTTCTCGAACCCGAACAGGGCGAGGGCCGAAACCTGACCACTGGCCAGATCGCGACGGAACACGATGGGATAACAGGCTTGTAGCGCCCTGAATTCGTGCGGTGTTGCAAGAGCGGCCATGACATTGTCACCCAGCGCGGCGGACGCGGTATCGAGCACGCGCAGATCGCGGTGCGTCACGGAATCGACGATGACATGCTGGCTCATGACTGACTTTCCAAAGCGGGTTCGGCACAGGCTTGCTGCAATAAGGTGCGGTTCGTCGGCAGGGCAGCGGCCAACGCGCGCGAACGATGCGTGACCTCGTTGAGCCGCGCCTGTGCGTCGGTGTCGTCCCCTGCAAAAGGCGGAGGTGAAAAGCCCATTCCGTAGAGCACATAGGCATGGCTCTCGGCTGGGAAAATCTCGTGGGCCTGCGGAAAGTCCCACTGCGAAGGCGGTTGATCGCGCCAGAGTGCCATCAGCGCGGCCAGACGCGGCGGCACATGTGTGGGATCGCGCTGCGCGAGCCAATAGGGCTCCGTGCGTTGGCTGGGCAAGTAGTGCAGCTTCAGAAACTCGACGATCCGGTCCCAGCGATAGCGGAACAGGGCGTTGAAACGTTCGGCATGGATCGGCAGGCTGGCGCGGCTCTTGGGGAAGTTGTCGCACAGCGCCTGCAGCGAAAGCTCGATCATGACGATGGCCGAAGCTTCGAGCGGTTCGATGAAACCGGCAGACAGTCCCACCGCCAAGCAGTTACCGCGCCAGAAATGCTCACGGTGGCCGGTCGGGAAGGCGATCTTGCGCGGGTTGAGCGCCGCCGGATCGGCGCCGGGCACGTTGCGGGCGACATAGTCGATCAGCACCTTGCGCGCCGCGTCCTCGCCCATGAAGCGCGAGGCATAGATGCAGCCGATGCCGCGCCGCATGGGAAGGCCGATATCCCAGATCCAGCCAGCGTCATGCGCCGTGGCGATCGTGGCAGAGGCGATGGCGCTGCCGGGCCGAACCGGGACCTGAACTGCCAGTGCGGTATCGTTGAACAGCGCGTCGCTGCGGTCCACCCATCCGGAGCCGCAATGCTTGCCGATGAGCATGGCAGCAAGCCCGCTGCAGTCGATGAACAGATCGCCGGGTATTGCGCCGTGATCGTCGGTGATCAGCGCGGAGAGATGACCATCGGCGGTCTTGACGACATCGATGACGCGCGTGGCAACGTGCGCAACGCCAAGCCGTCCGGTCGCGTGGGCCATCAGCAAAGCGGCAAATTTGCCTGCATCGAGATGGTAGGCATAATTGAGCGCACCGGCGTAGCCGGGCATGGCGGCCTGACGCGGACCCAGATCGCGCGCCACTACGGCAGCTTGCGCGGTCATGGCAGCGGCGTAGGACAGGGAGCTCGCTTCGTTGCGGGTCGCCCAGGCGGCGACCAGAGCATCCGTCGCGCATGGTGGTGGCGGGGTGAAAGGATGCAGGTAGCTGTCGCCAGTCTGACCGGTTACCCAGCCGTCAAAGCGTGAACCCTGCTTGTACGACGCGTCACAGCAGGCGAGGAACTCGGCCTCGTCGATACCGATGGATGCAAGCGTGCTGCGCATCGTCGGCCACGTGCCTTCGCCCACGCCGATGGTCGGAATGTCGGGTGCTTCGACGAGCGTGATCGAAAGCTCCGGGTGTCTGGCCGCCAGCATGCACGCCGAAAGCCACCCGGCGGTGCCCCCGCCCACAATGACGACACGTTGGATTTCAGCGTTCATGTTGGGTCATCATAGCGCACATCTGTCCGCTGCAATATGCGGGGATTGAAAGGAACAGGAGCCGCACTGCGATGCGGTTCGGCTCCTGTTCATGCGACCCTCAGGGTTTACCTCGCAATCAGAACTTGAAGCGCGCTCCGGCTGCATAACGAGCATAGCCGGGCGCAGCGAAGAACACGGTCTGATCGTTGCGCATGTGCCCCTTGCGATCAGCGTTCGTCACGTTGATGCCCTCGACAAATACGGTCACGCCGTTCGTGAACTCATAGCTCGCGCTGACATCGAACTGGCCATAGGCATTGGTGTAAAATGGGTCGAAACCGTAGCCACTCAGGAACGAACCGCGCCAGTTATAGGCAACACGTCCCTGCAAGCCGTTCTTGTCATAATAGAGAACGGCGTTGGCGCTATCGCTTACGCCCTGCACGGCGAACTGCGGCACGGTGTAGCGCAGCGTGTTGTCGAACTGCGTATCGCTGTTCACGATCGTGTAGTTCAGGATCGTGCCGAAGCCGGTTTCCCAGAAGTTGTGCTGGATAGCAAACTCCCAGCCAGATAGCTTGGCCTTCTGATCACTGTTGGTCGGGCGGGTGATGATGAAATTCACCAGCGGATCCGTCGATTGGCCATTGATGCCATTCAGGGCAGAATTGAACGACGAGGGGTTGCGCGCCGCAATAAAGGCCACGAGCTGCGCCGGAGTAGCATTCGCGCCGAGCGCCGCACGTGCAGCTGCGGCATCGGGACCGGCAGCAGCGTTGGTCAGCGCAAAGGCCGGGGTATTGACCTGCGTCTGGCTGATGAAGTTGCCTACATTCTTGTGGAAGTAACCGACAGAGATGTAGCTGGTCGGGCCATAGTACCATTCAGCCGACAGATCGATGTTCTTCGATTTGTAGGGCAGCAGACCCGGGTTGCCGCTGGCGCCCGTGCTGCCACCGATGCGGATGGGTGAATCAAGCGTGGTTCCGCCTTGCAAGCTGGCGTAATCTGGACGCGTGATCGTGTGGCTGTACGACGCGCGCAGCTTCACGTTGCGTATCGGCGACATGTCGAAATCGATCGCTGGCAGCCAGTTTTCATAACGGCCATTCAGCGAGGCAGCGGCTTGCGTAGTGCCATAGATGATCGCGGTCTCGTTGCCGCCGGTCCAGACCGTACCGGTAGGGATGGGAACGAGCGCGGATGAATCGATCGTCGTGCGCTCATAGCGCAAGCCAAGACGCAGGTTCGCCACGTCTTCGCCTAGATCGAACTTGTGGGCGGACTGGATGTACGGTGCCCAGGTCTTTTCGTGGACGGTGCGGTCGGCGGTATACTTGGCAAGGCAAGTTCCGGCCGTTTGCGCCGATCCGCAGATGCCCAGACGGCTGTCGAGCAGGTTGATCAGGCCGACGGTATCCACCTGGAAGTAGTTCGGGATGATCGCCGGATCGTTCGAACCGTTCAACCCTTTCAGGTCTTCTGGCAGATTGCGAATGCCGAACAGACTGTCCGGCGTATCGGCGCTGGACAGCGTGCCGCCCCAGGTGTCGTTCTGGATAACGCCGAAAGCGGAGCTAACCTTGTTGTCGGTATAAGTGACGCCGAAATCGAGGCTGTCGATGATCGAGGAGTCGAAATCATATCCGCCCCTCAGCGACACTTCGTTGATTTCATCGCGCATGTAGGCGTTGCGGAATGCGTTGCCTGCCGGACGGATATTGGCGGCGTTGATTTCGGAGCCGGGGAACATGGTCACCGAGATCACCGGAATGTCGCTGGTAAAATCGATCTTCTGCGATTGCACGCCGAAGATGGCGGCGCCCACGGCAATGCCGCTACCGTAAGGCGATGTCGGCTTGCTTTCGGCAGTGGAGTGATGTCCGTCCAGTTCGAGACGCAACCCACCCGGGCCATCCCACTTCACATTCCCGCCGATGGAATTGTTTTCCGAACGGTTTGCGGCCACCGCGCCGGTGATCGCAAGATCCTTGCCGGGGCCGAAGCGTTCAGCATAGAAATTCGGGCCAGCCGCCGGTCCGTCGGTCCAACTGCTGCTGGTATCGCCGTGATTGAACCAGACGCCGATGCTGTTGGTGCGCGCGTCGATCTTGTTCGATGAATAAGTGTAGTCCACCGTCGCGACGAGCGTGTCGGTCGGCTTGAACTGCAATACGGCCTGGCCGTTGATGCGCTCACGCTTGAACGAGGTGAAATCGTACCCGGCGTTCTGGGTCACCTGATAGGTGTCGGTCGGGCCGGGACGGTTGGTGATGTTGGCAAAGCCCGGGCTTCCCTCCATCGCGAGCGAACCCCAGTTGTTTTCATTGCCCAGATAGCCTTCGCGCCAGCCGGCATTGAACTGCGCCTGACTGCCTTTGCGCAACTGGTACGAACCGCTGAGCAGGATGCCGATGCGTCCATCGGCAAAAGTGTCGCTGACGATGCCCGAAACTTCCGGCGTGATCGGTTTGCTGTCGAAGCGCGAGGTATCGTAAACGGCCTTGGCGCCGATGCTTCCCTGAAAACCGCTGCGATCGAGCGGACGTGCGGTCTTGATATTGATGACCGAGCCGATGCCGCCCGATGCCAGAGTTGCCCGTCCCGACTTGTAGACTTCGACGCCGGAAATGCCTTCCGATGCCAGGTTGCCGAAATCGAAGCTGCGCGAAGCAGGCGCACCGCTGCTGCCGCCAAGCGATGAAGTTGGCATCTGGCGTCCGTTGAGGACCACCAGATTGAAATCGGGACCGAACCCGCGAACGGTGACGGTCGAACCTTCGCCGCTATTACGATCGATCGAGACGCCGGTGATGCGCTGAAGCGATTCAGCAAGGTTTGTATCGGGGAATTTGCCGATATCTTCTGCCGAGATAGCGTCGACGACTCCTTGGCCGGCACGCTTGATATCAAGCGATTGCTTGAGGCTGGCGCGTATGCCGGTGACGACGATTGCGTCGCCATCGTCGGCGGGAGCTTCCTCGACCGTTTGCGCGAAAACTGGCTGAGCGCTGGCCAGCATTGCTAGTGCTGAAACGCTGGCGGCGCTGATAAAGCGCACGCGCGCTGTAAAAGCCTTCATCGATCACTCCCCTGCTGCGAGCCGACTCAAGCCGACGCATTGATAACGTTCATTTGAATGATAACGTTCACTTCGTCAAGTGGGTGAGTTCTTTTGATCGCAGTATCGATGCTCAGTCGGGACGTTCTGACAGGAAATTAGAACAGCTCGAGCACAGTGGGACGCCTTTGCGATACGGCATCGGCTCTGTTCATAGACGGCCTTTACCCCCGCGCAGGTTGCTGATCGCACCGTAAGGCGATTTGGTCCGGGTCATGACCGCACGCTGACATGCCCGCTTGACCGAAGTTAGTTATCACTGATAACACATGATTCGTTACCAGTGATAACGCGCCGCTAACGCGCGCTGGCGGGAGAAATTTTATGGCGTCCGTTGTCCCCTCCCCAGATCGTCAGGCCGCGCCTCTGCAGGCCGCCTTTGCTTCCCTTACCCCGCAGGCCCTGCTCGAACAGGCCCGCGCGCTGCGTCCTCGCCTGCGCGCAATGGAGGCCGAGGCCGAGCGCCAGGGCCGTCTTCCGCAGGACCTGCTGGAGGAACTGGATGACGCGGGCTTTTTTCGCATCGTGCAGCCGCGCAACTTCGGTGGTCTCGAATTCGATGTGCCCACCTTTTACAAGGTGATGATGGAGCTGGCGCGCGGCAGCACCGATGTTGGCTGGGTTATGGCGCTGGTTTCGGGGCAGCCAATGGTTCTCGCGCGCTTCCCGGAGATGGCGCAGGCAGAAGCCTATGGCACCACCGGCGAGTTTCGCGCCTCCGGCTCGTTCGCGCCTCCGGGCAGGGCCGTGCCGGTCGAAGGCGGTTATCGAATTACCGCTGCTTGGCAGAACGGGTCAGGTTGCGACATTTCGACCCACTTCATGCCACTGGTCATGATCGACACGGCAGAGGGACCACAACCGGCGCAGATCCTGATCGACCGCAGGGATTTCGAGATCGTCGACGACTGGAACGTGATCGGTATGCGCGGCACCGGATCGAAGCGGGTTGTCGTCAACGATCTCTTCGTGCCCGAACACCGCGTGATGCGTTGCCACGGAATGATGCGCGGGGCCGAACCGCTCGATCTCGGTTGCACCACCAATGACAACCCGATGTATTCGGCATCGATCTCGCCGTTCCTGATCAGTCAGACGGCTTGTGTGGCCGTAGGCACGGCAAGGGCTGCGCTTGATCACTACGAGGACATCCTGCGCACCAAAAAGTCCGCCTATCCGCCCTATCAGGAAAAGGGCAGCGACCCGATCCACCAGCGCAACTACGGCACGGCTTTCCGCCTTGTATCCACGGCAGAGGCTGCTCTGGTCCAGGCCGGGCACGAATTCATGGAATACGCGCGCGAATGGAAGACGCGCGGCGTGCCGTTCGATCAGATGCGTGCATTGCGTCTCCGCTCCATCGCGGTGCAGTCGGTCCAACTGGGCTGGGAAGCATTCCAGATCGTGTTCCATGCAGGCGGCACGTCCACCGCAGCGCGCGAAGGCCATCCGTTGACGCGGATCTTGCGCAACTTCAACGTCCTGCGCACCCACGCCGTGCTCCAGCTTGAAGATGCCGCCCACGCTGTCGGTCGCACGGCATTCGCGGTGGCATCCTGATATGGCCGACGTTCTGGACACAGGTCTGGGCCTCGCCAGCGCAACCGACCTCGTTGCCTTGCTGCATCGGCGCGAGATCGGGGCCGAGGAACTGCTCGATCTTCACCTCGCCCGGGTGGAACAGCACAACGCGTCCATAAACGCCGTCGTCGCGCTCGATCTGGATCGTGCCCGCGCCACAGCCCGCCGCATCGATGCGAAGGGCGCAGGCGAATATCGTGGCCTGCTCTGCGGCCTTCCCATGACCGTCAAAGAAACCTGGGGCGTCCAGGGCCTGCGTACCACGGTCGGCCTGCCATTCCTCGCAGATAACATCGCGAGCGAGGATTCCAAGCCAGTCGCCCGCTTGCGTGCCGAAGGTGCCGTGATCTTCGGCAAGTCCAATGTGCCGATTGGCGGGGCGGACCATCAGACTGCCAACCCGATTTACGGCCTCACCCGTAACCCGTGGGATCTCTCACGTACGGTCGGGGGATCGTCGGGAGGGGCAGCGGCGGCGCTGGCCATCGGGCTCACCCCGCTCGAACTCGGCAGCGATATTGGCGGCTCGATCCGAATCCCCGCGCACATGTGTGGATTGTTCGGCCACAAGGGCAGCTTCGGGCTGATCCCCACGCTCGGCCATGTCCCGCCGATGCCGGACGTGAAGGTGGAGCCCGAACTCTCGGTGGCCGGCCCGATGGCCCGCACCGCAGCAGACCTCGAACTCGGCCTAGATGCGCTGACCCGCGCCGGTCCACAGGTTCGGGCGAGCCGTCACGAACGGCTGTCCGATTTTCGCATCGCCCTGTGGACGGGCGACCTGCCCTATGCCGCCAGTGCCGAAACGAAAGCGGCGATCGATGATCTGGCGAAGGCGCTATCGGCCAGAGGCCTCACGGTTTCGACCACCGCGCGTCCCGATTTCGATCCGATGATGTCGCTGGAAAACTACATCAGGAGCCTGTTTTCCATCGTGTTGGGCGGCCAGCCCTTCCGTGTCGACGAGCCGGAACGGGCAACTCTGGGCCACGATGCGCTGTGGTACGCCGATGTGCTAGAGCAATGCGCAAACGGCAGCGGCCCGTCATGGCAGGCGCTCCGCGATGAGCGTTCGGCGCTCAAGGCGGCATGGGCGAGCTTCTTCTGCTCGTGGGACGCGATCGTCTGCCCGGTCTTCCCGACGACCGCTTTCGAACACGACCTGTCGGGCGAAGGTATCGGGGGGCAGTTGCACCGGCGCAGGCAGGTTGACGGGCAGAGCCATGTCTATCTGTCGCAATTGTCCTGGCCGAGCTTGGCGACCGTTGCAGATCTGCCAGCCACGGTCGTGCCTGTGCCCCGCAGGGCTGGAGAGCTTCCGCTGGGCTTGCAACTGATCGGCCCGTTCATGGAAGATCGCACCCTGGTGCGCCTTGCCGGGCTGCTCGAAGGTGAGCTTGGCTACCGCTTTCGCGCTCCACCGCCGCAGGTTTGAGCAGCGCCAGGCGCCTGAAATTCTATCACGAAGGACTTTACCCATGGCCAGTCTTGCAGCCGATGGCAGTTTGAGGATTCAGCCTCTCCCGCAGCCCGAACCGGATCTGACGCAAAAGCGTCTGCTGGAGCGCGCCCGTGCCCTGCGCCCGCTACTGCGCGCATCACAGGGTGAATGTGAAAGCAATGGCCGAGTGCCGCAGGCGGTGGTGGACGCCCTGATCAAAGGGGGCTTCTTCCGCATCGTGCAGCCCCGCGTATTTGGCGGCTATGAATTCGATATTGCGACGTTTTACCGCGTCATTATGGAGATCGCACGTGGTTGCAGCGAAACCGGCTGGGTGACCTCGCTGGTGGGCGGTCATCCGCTGCTTCTGTCACGTTACCCTGCAGAAACGCAGGCGGAAATCTATGGAGCGGATGGCGATGTTCGCTGCCCCGGCGCGCTTACACCGCTAGGGACGGCCAGCCGCGTGCAGGGCGGCTATCGCATCACGCACAGCTGGGTCTCGGCTTCAGGGTGCGACCTCGGCACGCATTTCATGGGGCTGGCTCGGATCGATGCGGACGATGGCGGTACGCTGGTCCAACTCCTTGTCGACATTGGCGATTGTTCGATCGAGGACGATTGGTTCGTGATGGGAATGCGCGGTACGGGATCGAAGCGGGTGACCGTAACGGACCTCTTCGTGCCCGATCACCGCGTGCTGGTGGTAAGCGGCATGGCGCGCGGTGCTGAACCACTTGATGCGGATGTCCCGCTGCATGAAAATTCCATGTATTCAGGGCTAATCGGCCCCTTCCTTATCGGCGAGACTGCTGCCGTTGCGGTAGGTGCGGCGCGCGGCGCGCTCGATATCTACGAAGAGCTGCTGCTTACCAAGAAGTCCATGGCCCCACCCTTCCGCGAAAGGTGCCACGATCCGGTGGCCCAGCAGTACTACGGCGAGGCGCTGTCGCTGGTTCTGACGGCCGAGGCGGCCATGGTGAAATCGGGCGAGGACTACATGGCCTTTGCTCAAGCTGCGAAGCATGAAGGCACGCCTTTCGATACTGCGAAAGGCCTGCAACTGACGATGATCGCGCAACGTTGCGTCGAGCTTTCGTGGCAGGCGATAGATCTGATCTATCGCACGGCCGGCACCACGGCTTCGGCCAAGCAGGGAATGCCGATCGGCCGTATCCTGCGCAACATTGCAGTCCTGCGCACCCACCCGGTGCTCCAGCGCGAGAATACCGCGATCCAGTTAGCCAAGTTGAAGCTGCTCGATCGGGTTGCCTGAAGTGCAGGTCTTTGGCCTTGAAGGTGCCGCCCGGATTCTGGCGCGGCACTACGGCCTTTCTGGCACGCTCACCGCCCTGACGGCAGAGCGTGACGAGAACTTCCGGGTCCAGACCAGACAAGGCCAGTTCGTACTCAAGGTCTTCGCACCCGACACGCCCGCCGACGAAGCAGACATGCTTTGCGCGGTTCTGAACCATCTGGAGGAACACGCCCCGGATCTCCCCGTGCCGCGCCTGGCCTTGCCTGTGGAAGCTGGAACATTTGTCAGGTTGTCAGGCGTCGGACATTCGGGAGAGGGCACTGGCGAGCGGCTTGCAGTGCTTTACAGCTTCCTGCCCGGCACGCCGCTGATGGACGTGGGGCGCAGCACGGTTCAGGCACAAGCCTGTGGGGTGCTGGCTGCACGGCTGGGCTTGGCCCTGCGTGATTTTACCCATCCTGCCATGCATCGACGGCTGATCTGGGATTTGCGCCGCGTCTCGGACCTTGCTCCAATCGTTGCCTCTCTGCGCGAGGTGCCCTTCGCGGATTTCGTGGTGCCTTTCATCGCGCGTTTCGCCGATGACATTGCGCCGACCCTTGACGCCTTGCCACGCCAATTCATTCACAATGATCTCAACGCCCGAAATGTTATCGTTGCTAGCAAAAATACCGATAGAATTGCCGGGATCATTGATTTTGGCGACTCAATTCATACCGCGCGGGTGTGTGATCTTGCCATTGGTATGGTCGGTCAGATGGCCGGGCCGTCAACCGCACAAGCGATGATGCAGGCTTTTCTGGGGGGAGGTGAGCGCATCGTCCAACTGTCTCTCGACGAGCGAGAAATCCTGCCTCACCTTGTCGCCGCTCGCATTGTACAGAATGTAGTGATGACCGCACATCACCGCGCTAGAATCTCAAAATCACGGCACTTTTTAGGTTTCAACGAAAACTATTTCGGCTGGCGAGTAGCCTTCGTGCAGGAGCTTGTCCGGTCTGCTGCCTGAGGCGCAACCGCGCGTTTGACCTTGGCAAAGATAGCTGTTGGCCGAATCCTACGAAGCGCTACGAATTTTGTCCTTTTCTCGAAACAATAGTGCTGATACCAATGCTAACATATTTCGGATCGTAACAATCAAAAATGATGGATCCAAAGGCGCAGGAACGAGAACGGCTTCTTTTAGAAGAGGGGGGAAACATATGAGATCACAGCACCCAGTTGCACGTCGTCAATCGGTAGCTCTGCGCTTTGGCGTATCGGCCATTGGTCTTGTCACGGCCATCACGTCTGCCAGCGCTCTGGCGCAGGACGCCAGCACCACCGCCGCAACCGCAAGCGGCAAGACGGCCGAAATCGTGGTCACGGCAACGCTGCGCAACGAACGTCTGCAGGACACTCCGATCGCCATAACGGCTGTAACCGGCGACATGCTGCAGGCGCGAAACCAGACAAGCGTCTATGAAATTGCGCGTCAGGCCCCCAGCGTGACGCTCGCTCCGCAAGGTCAGGCTTTCGGTTCGACCATGCTGGCGTTCATCCGTGGCGTAGGCCAGTCGGACTTCATTCCCGCACTGGAACCGGGCGTGGGCATCTATGTTGATGACGTATATTACTCGACGCTCACCGGATCGCTCGTCGAACTCCTTGATCTTGATCGCGTCGAAGTGCTGCGCGGGCCACAAGGTACGCTGGCCGGACGCAATTCGATCGGCGGCGCGGTGAAGATGTTCTCGAAGGCGCCCAACGGCGACAATTCGGGGATGGTTTCGGTTACCGGCGGTTCCTACAAACGCTTCGATGCACGGGCCATGGCCGATTTCACGATTGCGCCCGACAAGCTTTTCGCCCGCGTTTCCGCAGTGTCGCGCAGCCGTGAAGGTTTCGTCAAGCGGATGGATTATGCCTGCACTCATCCAGCTTCGGGCGTTTCGGCAGCACCGAACCTGGGCGATGGGTGCCAGCTTGGTACGCTGGGCGGCCAGTCGCTGGCCGCTGGCCGCATCTATCTGCGTTGGGTTCCGGCGAGCAATCTCGAAGTCAGCCTGATCGGCGATCTGACGCGCGATCGTTCGGAAGCGGGCGCCGATGTCCTGCGCTTTGCCAACAACCCGCGCCTAACGATCGACGACGGCAACCCCGCAACGCCGCCTGTGCCGTTCGATTGCCGCTTCGTGCCCTATGGGCCCAATTCGTGCGATACGGCGGGGCGCAACCGCTACTGGACCTATTCGACCTTTACCGACACGCGTCAGCCCACCGGGCAGGACCCCTATACCCCGTTCAGCATCCCGATCGTGTCGTATCTGGACAGCTATGGCATCTCGGGCAACGTGAAGTGGGATGTTTCGGACAACCTGCAGGTCCGCTCGATCACGGCATACCGCGATTACACGGCCACCTTTGCCGAAGACGCCGATGGCAGCCCGATCATGAACCAGCTGGCGCTGCAGAAGCTGAAGAACTGGCAGTTCAGCCAGGAGTTCCGCGCCAACGCAAAGCTGATGGACGACAAGCTGAACCTGACCGCGGGCGCCTTCCACTTCCGGGGCACCGCCACTTTCGCCGCCCGTTTGGCGCTCACTTACGTTGGCCTCAACTTCAATCAGGGGCCTGAGGACAGCACCAGCAAATCGACCGCGCTGTTCCTCAATGGCGATTACAAACTTACGGACGCCCTGCGCCTTTCGGGCGGCATCCGCCACACATGGGATCGCAAGACGCAGGAATACTTCCGCTCCAACCCCGATGGTACGGTCCCCAGCACACCCTGCCTTCCCGGCCGGGCGCCGTTCGATCCGGCCAATGCGCCCAACTGCGCGCTGCTGGGCCTCAACGGGCTGACCGATGGGTATGAAGGCAAGCGCGTCGATTGGCGCGTTGCGCTGGACTATCGCTTCTCGGATGAAGTGCTGGTCTACGGTCAGGTTTCGACCGGTTATCGCGCTGGCGGCGTCAACCCGCGCCCGTTTTTCGCGCCGGGCACGGTCCTGCCGGTTGCCAATGGGCAGATCGATCCATTCAATGGCGTGCCGTTCGATGTGGGCCAGCTCAAGTCGTTCAAGCCGGAAACGATCACGTCCTATGAAATCGGGTTCAAGACCGATCTGTTCGATCGGCGCGTGCGCCTCAACGTTGCGGGATTCATAAACGACTACAAGGACATAATCCTCAACGTACTGGCCTGCCCGATTGCCCCGTGCTTCCAGCCCAACAACGCCGGCACGGCCAAGGTCAAGGGCCTCGAAGCGGAACTGTCGGTC
The DNA here is from genome assembly GCF_014196055.1 of Novosphingobium hassiacum. Taxonomy (GTDB): domain Bacteria; phylum Pseudomonadota; class Alphaproteobacteria; order Sphingomonadales; family Sphingomonadaceae; genus Novosphingobium; species Novosphingobium hassiacum. Next base: position 843,416 of record NZ_JACICY010000001.1, on the reverse strand, counting down.
TATCCGACCGATCGGCTCTCGCTCGATCTTTCGGGTAGCTACCTCGATTTCCAATACAAACGCACTGATCCCGCAACATTCATCGCGCTGAACATGGTCACGCCGTTCACGCCGAAGTGGAAGGGCGCAGCCGGTATCCAGTACGACATTCTCGATGGCGACGCCGGGTTGCTGACGCTTCGCGCCGACGGATCATACCAGAGCCATGTCTTCACCGAAGCGCTCAATGGGCCGACCAACCGGATCGAGGGCTACTTCATCGCCACGACCCGGCTTGCGTGGAAATCGAAGGATCGCAACTGGGGGCTGGCGCTGGAAGTGACCAACCTTGGCAACCGCTACTATGAGAACACGCGCTTCGATCAGGCACAGCAATCGGGGCTGACGTCGGTATCACCGGGGGCGCCACGCCAGTGGGCGCTGACCCTCACGCGCAACTTCTGATTGGCTGCAAGGGCGGGGCAGGCAGATGAATCCGGAAACAACCGAACTGCTTGCCCGGCGCGAGCGCGTACTCTCGCCAAGTTACCGGCTGTTCTACGAGCAGCCGATCCATGCGGTGCGTGCGCAAGGCTGCTGGATCGAAGATGCCGACGGCCAGCGCTACCTGGACGCCTATAACAACGTGCCGGTGGCCGGGCACTGCCACCCGCGCATCTTGGCAGCGATGGCGCAACAGGGCGGTGTGCTGAACACGCACACCCGCTATCTGACTGAGCTGCCGGTCCTGCTGGCAGAGCGCCTGCTGGCCACGCTGCCCGAACCGCTTGGAAAGGTGGTCCTCACGAATTCGGGCAGTGAGGCCAATGATCTGGCAATCCGCATCAGCCGCTTGATGACGGGGCAACGCGGGGTGATCGTCACCGATTGTGCCTATCACGGAACATCCGATCTGCTGCAGGGTATGTCGCCGGTCACCGGGCTGCCACTGGGGCCGGACGTCTATGCAATTCAGATGCCGCTTGTGCCGGTTGGGCCTGAGCAGTTCGCGGCACTGGTGTCCGGGGCCATCGAGAGGATGGAAGCCGACGGCGTGATGCCCGCGGCCCTGATCGTCGATACGATCTTCGGCAGCGATGGTGTGATCGCCGATCCGGCGGGCTTTCTTGCTGGCGGGGTGCAAGCCATCCGCAAGGCAGGCGGCCTGTTCATTGCCGATGAAGTGCAGCCGGGCTTTGGCCGGACCGGTGCCGGCATGTGGGGTTTCACGCGGCATGGCGTGGTCCCCGATATGGTGACCACGGGCAAGCCGATGGGCAATGGCCAGCCTGTCGCCGCGCTGATCATGCGCGATACGCTGGCTACCGAATTTTCAAAGATACAGCGTTATTTCAACACGTTCGGCGGAAGCTCCGTGTCCTGCGCGGCGGCTCTCGCCACGCTTGACGTGATCGACGACGAAGGCTTGATCGACAATGCTGCGCGTATGGGGAAGCGCCTGATGGCCGGGCTCTCGCCGCTGATTGCCGCATCGCCCTTGCTTACGGACTTGCGTGGCGCGGGCCTGTTTATCGGGGTGCAGACCGTTTCCGGCGAGATTGCGGCCGCGATCGTCAATGCGTTGCGCCGCGGTGGCGTGTTGATTGGCGCTGCGGGCCGCGGCAATGCAGCGCTCAAGATCCGGCCACCGCTTGCGATCAGCGAAAGTGAAACCGGCCAACTGCTCGAAGCGTTTGCGCGGGCAGTCAATGAAGTTCAGCGTTCCAACAAGTGAGGAAATTCATGAAGATCTTGCATATCGACAGTTCAACGACTGGTCAGGATTCAGTAACCCGCGAGCTTACTGCGGCTATCGTTTCGCATCTGGTGGCAAAGACATCGGGCGCGGAAGTTGAGCGCCTTGATCTGGGGGCAAATCCCGTTGCTCACCTCGACGAGGTGACGACGGGGGCTCTGCGCCTGCCACCGGAAGCGCAGAGCGATGCGATGAAGGCCGCTGCGCCTGCCGAGCTCGCCGTTTTACAGCAGTTCATGGGCGCGGACGTGGCGGTAATTGGCGCTCCGATGTACAATTTCACTGTCCCGTCGCAGTTGAAGGCCTGGCTCGACCGTCTTGGCGTGCCTGGCGTGTCGTTCACTTATTCCGAAGCAGGACCGAAGGGCCTTGCCGGGAACACCCGCGTGATCATCGCTTCCTCGCAAGGCGGCATGTATGAAGCAGGCGATCCGGCTGAGCATCAGGAAAGCCTGCTGCGAGTATTTTTCGGCTTCCTCGGCGTGACTGACCTGACGATCGTCCGGGCTGACAAAATCGGCTTCGGACCTGAGATGCGCGCAGCCTCGGTTGCGGCTGCAAAGGATGCGATTGCCGCGCTGTGATCATTGCGGGGAAGGGTGCGTTTGCATCCTTCCCCGTCTGGTTTTCGGATAAGGGCGCAATACCACATTACTTGCGATGTTTCTGGTGCTAACGCGCCCGCCTCGTGGCCATTCTTTCGATGCGGCCATGACAGTAAGAGGCGTTGATGGACCGCAAGAGCAAGGATCAGGACAAGAAGGCGACGCTGACGCGCGAGACGATCGTCGAAGCAGGGTTGGTGCTGCTCAACCAGATCGGCCTCGACAAGTTGACCACGCGGAGGCTTGGCGATCATCTTGGGGTCGAAGGGCCTGCGCTTTATCGCCATTTTCCCAGCAAGGCCGTGCTGCTCGATCACATGGCAGCGTCAATTCTCCTGCCGGTACTGCGCGCGCCGCACCCGGGAGAGCCGTGGGACGAATGGTTGCGTGCGGTTGCGACGCGCAGCTATGAAGTCGTGTTGGACTGTCGCGACGGGGCAAGGCTCGTGGCGGCATCGCTGCCCACCGAACCGCGCGACCTGCTGTCAAAGCCACTGCGGGAAGCCGGTTTTTCCGAAGAGCACGCGATCTACGGTTCAAAGTTGATCACGCGCTTTATGGTTGGCTGGCAGTTGCACGAAGATAGCGAACGTCAGCGCGCCGATCGTCCCATCGAAAATTATGACCACGATCAGGCCTTCCGCTTTGCGCTCGACACGCTGATCAATGGTCTGAGGCTGGCACTGGCCCGTACGATGACCCAGAAGATCGAGACCAGAGGGGGGGTGTGATCTGTGAACCTTTCGGCTTGACCCGTCTACGAATCCCTGTCTGACCGCTCTGAAATAGAGTGGGTGCCAGTGCCTATCTTGGGAACCGGAAAAGGTAGCTGCCGCTTCCGCCCCAGCACCGCTGCACACAGAGCCAGAAAGAAGAAGCCCGCAGCTTGAAACTGCCAGGAAGTGGCGACAGTCCGGTTGAAATGGCCAACTTACTTCAACTGTTGGGCAATGCCTGCAGTTACAAACCACACCTCATTCGCGGTGCGGGCCAAGGCTTGATTGAGCCAGCCAGCCTCATCGCGAAATTGACGGGCGAGGGGGTTGTCCGGGACGATCCCTTGCCCGACCTCGTTTGAAACCAGAAGCAGTGTCCCGCGTATATCGGCGAGCAAACCCGCGAGGCGGCACCGTGCCGCTGCTACATCGTGATCCTCGTGCATCAGGTTGCTCAACCACAAGGTCAGGCAATCGACGAGCATTACGCTGCCTTGCGCATCATGCGCTCCAATCGTTTCGGGCAGGGCGAGCGGGCATTCGATCGTTTGCCAGTGATGCGCCCGTTCGGCGCGGTGGCGGGCGATACGTTTGGTCATTTCATCGTCGAACGCCTGCGCTGTAGCGACGTAAATATGTGGGCCGGGCAGGGCATCGCCCAGCTGCTCGGCCATGGCACTTTTGCCCGATCGCGCTCCACCCAATATCAAAACTGCTTTGCCCATCACTGCTTCTGCTTGCCTTTCATGCTGCGCCGCGACATAGGCGCGTCCGTTACAGGTTCCCAGCGATGGGATGAATAGGGAATCCGGGAATGGTCATCGGCCATGATCCGGAGCTGCCCCCGCAACTGTGATCGGCGAGTCGCCGCTTCGTTATGCCACTGGTCCCTCGGGGCCGGGAAGGTGAAGTGGATGACATTGACCCGAGAGCCAGGAGACCTGCCCGTAACGGTCGTTCTTTTATCCGGACGGGGTGTGCCGGATGATGATCGAGGATTCCCTCGCGTGACGACTAAGCCAGAGTCGCATGCGGTGGGCATCGTGTCCTACGCGTGATCGCTGTCGTGCGACTCTTTTGAAGTTGTTCAAAAGGGGGAAACCCATGCGTATTTTCAAGTCGGCGCTACTCGTGGCCGCGGCCATCATTCCGGCCACTGCTCATGCCGAAGACAGCGATACCATCATCGTTTCGGCCAACCGCACCCAGCAGACCACATCCGAAGTCGCCCAATCGGTAACGGTCATCACCCTTGACGATATCACCACGCGGCAATCGGTCGCGGTTATCGATCTGCTGCGCTCGGTCCCGGGCATCACCGTCACCAGCAATGGCGGTCTTGGCACCAGCACCTCGGTCAGTATCCGGGGTGCCGACAGCGACCAGACTGTCGCGCTCATTGACGGCGTGAAACTGAATGACCCCTCGACACCCGGCGGCGGCTTCAACTTCGGCAATCTGCTGACCGGCAATATCGAACGGATCGAGGTTGTTCGCGGTTCGCAGTCGGTGTTGTGGGGCAGCCAGGCCATCGGCGGCGTGGTCAACATCGTTACGCGCACGCCCACTGAAGCGATAGCGGTGAATGCCGCCGCGGAATATGGCTGGCGCGATACCGCGCGCGTGGTTGGCAACGTGTCGGGCAAGTTCGGCCCAGTTTCGGCAAGTGTTGGCGCAGGCTATCTGCGGACAGACGGCTTTTCGACGTTCAACGAAGCGCGCGGCGGCAAGGAACGCGATGGCTATCGCAACTTCGGCGCGAATGCGAAGTTCAGCGTTGCACTCTCGGACGCGATCTCGGTCGATCTGCGCAGCTGGTATTCCGATGGCAAAGTCGGGATTGATGGCTTTCCGGCACCGACCTTCAGCTTTGGCGATACGCCAGAATTCGCCCGGACCAAGGAACTTGTGGGGTATGCGGGCCTGAACGCCGCGCTGCTGGACGGTCGTTTCCGCAATCGCTTTGCCTATACGCTCACCGATACGCGCCGCCGCAACATCGATCTGACGGGCGGAGCCGAGCTGGAAACCTTCAACGCCAAGGGCCGCAACGAGCGGTTTGAGTATCAGGGTAATATAGATCTTATCGAAACCGTTGGCGCGACCTTCGGCGCTGAAACCGAAAAATCCAGCTTCCGCACGTCCAGCTATGGCAGCTCGTTTTCGCATGCAGAAGCGCGGATCAATAGCGTCTATGGCCAGCTCAGTGCCAAGCCGATAAGCGGCCTCACCCTTAGCGCTGGCCTGCGCAACGACGACCACACCATCTTTGGCGGGAAGACCACCTTTTCGGCAGGTGGCGTGTTCACCCCGAACGAAGGCGGCACTACCCTGCGCGCCAGCTATGGTGAAGGGTTCAAGACACCGTCGCTGTTCCAGTTGTTCAGTGAATACGGCAATACTGCGCTGGTCCCTGAATCCTCGCAAGGGTGGGATGCTGGCGTTACCCAACGCTTGCTCGACGGCAAGATCGAAGTCGGCGCGACATGGTTCCACCGCGACAGCCGCAACCTGATCGCCTTCATCAGCTGCACAGTTCCTTTGACCGGCATCTGCATAGGTCATGCCAACGGCACTTATGACAATGTCGCCAAGGCGCGGGCGCAGGGGCTTGAGTTTGCCCTAACGCTGAAGCCTGTCGAGGCACTACGGGTCCAGGCCAATTATGGCTACGTCGATGCAACGAACGTCGCCACGGGACGCGATTTGGCGCGGCGTCCGCGTCACAGCGTCAACACCTCGCTCGATTATGACTGGGCGTTCGGGCTGAAGACCGGGGCGACGATCACCCATGTCGGCGCCAGCTTCGATAATGCCTCGAACACCCGCAAGCTGAGCGGCTATGTCCTGGTCGATTTGCGCGCTGCTTTCCCGGTGACCCGCCACATCGAACTCTATGGTCGGATCGAGAACCTGCTCAACGAACAGTATGAGACCAGCTTTCGCTACGGGACGCCACGCCGCGCCGCTTATGCAGGTGTAAGACTGGCTATCTGAGCGGGAAATAGCATCGTGGACCCGCATAGCGCACTGATGTGGCATGGTGGACAGACAGCGGCGGCGGCACGGCTATATCCGGCCGCGCCCCGCCCCTGGCTGGACCTCTCAACTGGCATAAGTCCCTGGGCTTGGCCTGTGCCGGATCTTGAGCCGAAGGTATGGCAGACGCTGCCGTCGCCGGCTGCGTTGGAGCAGTTGGAATTTGCCGCTGCTCGCGCATTCGGCATGGACAGCAATGAACAGATCGCGGCCGTGCCGGGCAGCGATATTGCCATCCGACTTCTGGGCCGGCTGCTGCCAGCGGCGCGTGTTGCTATCGTCGGGCAAGGCTATGCAGGTTACCGGGCAACATGGCCGGAAGCTCGGGTGTTGCCATTCGAAAAGGCTTGCCTTGCCGACCTGATGATCTGCGCCAATCCGAACAATCCAGACGGCGCGATCACCGACGTACGCAAGCTTCGGAAACTGCGAAACAGCCGCATTGTCGATGAGGCTTTTGCCGACGCCATGCCTGAATCCAGCATGCTGCCGCACCGCAATGGCGCGATAGTGCTGCGCTCCTTCGGCAAATTCTTCGGCCTTGCCGGTGTCCGGCTGGGTTTTGTCATTGGCAACAGACCGGTAATCCGTGACCTTCGCGGCCTTCTGGGTGACTGGCCGATTTCCGGCCCGGCGATTGCGATTGGAACCGCCGCCTATTGCGACAGGGCATGGCAGGGTTTGCAGCGGCACCGGCTGGCGCAAGGCAGCGCGCGATTGGCCTCGCTTCTTGTCCACCACGGGCTGGATTGTGTCGGTGGCACCGCAAATTTCAGGCTCTGCCAAACCGCATACGCCGCCAGCCTGTTCTCGCATCTATGCCAGGCGGGAATACTCGTCCGGCCCTTTGCCGACAGGCCGGAACAGCTGCGGTTCGGGATTCCCGGCACAGACGCCGATTGGGCGAGGCTTGAGATTGCCCTGCAAGCATGGAGGCCAACGAAATGACCGAAGATCCCGCAGCCGAGCGCAACGACCACACACGCCACAACATGCGCATGCAGAAGCTGAAAGTGGCGCGCGACAAGATTCAGGCGCGCAAGACGATCGAGCGCGGATTGCTGATCGTCCACACCGGAAACGGCAAGGGCAAGTCGTCCTCGGCATTCGGTATGGCCATCCGTAGCGTCGGCTGGGGAATGAAGGTCGGTATCCTGCAATATGTGAAGGGCAGCTGGGACACCGGCGAAAAAGCGTTCTTCGCGGCCAATCCCGACCTTTTGACCTTCGATGTGATGGGCAATGGCTTCACGTGGGACACGCAGGACCGCGCGCGCGATATTGCAGCAGCGCGGGCCGCTTGGGAACGCTCGAAGGCGCTGATCCTCGATCCCGCTTATGACTTCATCATCCTTGATGAACTCAACATCGTGCTGCGCGACGATACCCTGCCGATTGCCGAGATCGTCGCGTTCCTCAAGGATCGCCCGCTGGAAAAGCACATCTGCATCACCGGTCGTAATGCCAAGCCCGAATTGATCGAGATCGCCGATCTGGTGACGGAGTTTCAGGAAGTGAAGCATCCGTTCAAGGCAGGGTTCAAGGCGCAAAAGGGCGTCGAATATTGATCCGCCAAGCGGTCATTCTGATGCTTGCGCTGCTGTCGGCCGGATGCGGCACGGCAGGCGGGCGCGATGTGCCCAAGGCAGACGGACCGCCCCGCCGGATCGTCTCGATGAACCCCTGCGTCGATGCGGTTTTGATGGAGATCGCCGATCCTTCGCAGATCGCCGGGGTCAGCCATTATTCGCATGATCCGCGCGCCACATCGATCCCGCTTGAGCGCGCCTTGCGCTATCCGGCCATTTCTGGTTCGGCAGAGGACGTCATCGGTGCCGCGCCGGACCTGGTGATCGCGGGGCCGCACGTGTCGATCCAGACGATCGCCGCGCTGAAACGGCTCAGTATTCCGCTCATGCAAGTGACGGTGCCCGAAAGCGTCGCGGAAAATCAGGCGCAGATTTCCGAGATTGCTGCGCGGATCGGTCGCAGATCTGCAGGTGATGCGCTCAATGCCCGGATCGACAAGGCGATGGCCGACAGCCGGTGGAACGCTACGCCGATCGATGCGCTGATCTGGCAGGGCAGCGGCCTGGTGCCGGGCAAGGGCACCTTGGCCGACGAGCTGATGACCCATACGGGCTTTCGCAACATGAGCGGCCCGATGCGGCTCAAGAGATGGGACATCCTGCCGCTCGAAGGGTTGCTCGACCACCCCCCCGCCGTGCTGCTGGCAGGCCGGGCAGACATGGGTGCGGGCAGCGGTGACGGGAACCGGATGCTGACCCATCCGGCACTCGCCAAGGCCCGAAAGCACATCCGGATAGAGCAATATCCCTCGAACCTGCTGCATTGCGGCGGACCAGTGATCATCCGGTCGGTGGAACGGCTGGCGGCGGTGCGCCGCGCATGGAGAGCATCGCGATGAAGCTGAATCTGGGACTTTTGGCCGCAGTGCTGGTGGCCATGCTCGGATCGCTGATGGCCGGACGGACATGGGTTCCGTTCGATCACTGGCTTGCAGGCGACCTGCAATCGCTAATCGTGATGGAATTGCGGCTGCCGCGCGCCTGTGTCGGCGCAATCGTGGGGGCAAGCCTTGGTATGGCGGGCGCTGCGATGCAGGGCTACTTGCGCAATCCCTTGGCCGATCCGGGCCTGTTCGGCGTTTCGTCCAGCGCGGCGCTGGGCGCGGTCGTCTCGCTCTATTTCGGTTTTGCCGTATCGGCCTGGCTGCTGCCTATCTTTGCATTGGCAGGGGCCGGGCTTGGCATAACCGCGCTGGCGATCTTGGCGGGACGGTCGGGTAGCCTGATCCTCTTCACCCTGTCGGGCGTGATCCTGTCGAGCCTGACCGGCGCGCTGACCAGCCTGCTGATCAGCCTCGCCCCCACTCCCTTTGCCTCGTCTGAAATCGTCACATGGCTGATGGGCGCGCTGATGGATCGTAGCTGGGATGACGTTCGGATTGCCCTGCCGGTCTCGGTCTTGGGCATGGCGGCGCTGCTATGGGCGGCGCGCTATCTCGATGCGCTGACACTGGGCGATGCCGCCGCCCGATCTATGGGCGTGAACATGACACGCCTGCAGTGGCTGATCGTGATCGGTGTAGGGCTGACCGTGGGCAGTTCGGTGGCGGTGGCGGGGATCATCGGGTTTGTCGGGCTGGTCGTGCCGCATCTTGTGCGCCCGCTGGTCGGCCATCGACCGTCGGCGTTGTTGATCCCTTCGGCACTGGCCGGGGCCCTGCTGGTGGTGCTGGCTGACTGTCTGGTGCGGATACTGCCCTCCGCATCCGAAGTCCGGTTGGGCATCGCGATGGCGAGTATCGGCACGCCGTTCTTTGTGATGCTGCTTTTCAGGATGAGGCGAGAGGTAGCGTGATGGCACTACGGTTCGATGACCTCACGCTCGCCCTGCGTGGACGGCCGGTGCTCAGCAATGTCAGTGGCGGATTTTCCCGAGCCAGTGTTACGGTCATTCTCGGTGCGAATGGCGCAGGGAAAAGCACGCTGCTGTCCTGCCTTGCCGCCTTGCGCGCACCAGATAGCGGCGTGGTAACGCTGGGCGGCAGACCGCTCGTTGCCATCCCCGCTATGGAGCGCGCCCGTCAGATCGGCTTGCTGCCGCAGCAGGCGGATATCCACTGGGACATCAACGTTCGCGCACTGGTCGCCCTGGGCCGCCTGCCCCATCATGGCCGGTGGAGCCACAACGCAGAGGATGACGCTGCGATCGACGAAGCAATGGAACGGACCGATTGCGCTCGCTTTGCAAACCGCAAGGCCCAGCGCCTGTCCGGCGGAGAACAGGCACGGGTATTGCTGGCGCGGGTTCTGGCCGGAAAACCAGATTGGATTCTGGCCGACGAACCGCTCGCCAATCTCGACCCGGCGCACCAGCTTGATGCCATGGCCTGCTTCCGCACGACGGCGACAGCTGGCACGGGCGTAGTGCTGGTGCTGCATGACCTGACCCAGGCGGCGCGCATCGCCGATCATCTGATCGTTATGAAAGACGGCGGAATTATCGCCGCAGGTCCTGTCGCCCAAGTATTGACGCCGGCTGTGCTTGAAGTCGCTTACGGGGTTCGTGTTCATATCGGGCAGGATGAAACCGGTGCACCGGTGATCGCCCCGATTGCCCGCATAGCATGATCATGGGCCGTCCCGAGCTACTGCTGGCTGTGCTGATCGTCGAGGCGGCTTTGGGCTATCCGGAGTGGTTGCTTGCGCGTGTCGGCCATCCGGTGATGTGGGTCGGGCGAATGATCGCGGCCATGGAACGGCGTTGGAACCGCGCGCCCCATGCCCGCACCGCCGGAACGGTAGTTGCCTTTGCGCTGGTGATCACAGGTGTCACGGCAGGACTGTTGATCGAATGGCTGGCCAGTGGCTGGGGCGGCACCATTGCGATAATCCTGATCGCCACGACCGGGCTTGCGCAGCGCAGCCTGCACGATCACGTCGTCGCTGTCATACGGCCACTGAAGGCGGGCGACGCGGTAGCGGCGCGTATTGCGCTGTCCGGCATTGTCGGGCGTGACACCGCCGCGCTGGAGGACCCGGGCATGGTGGCCGCAGCCACCGAGACGCTCGCGGAGAGCTTCTGCGACGGCATCGTGGCGCCAGCGTTCTGGTTGCTGGTCCTAGGCTTGCCCGGCCTGTTCGCTTTCAAGTGCATCTCCACGGCAGACAGTATGATCGGCCACCTTGATGTCCGCTACCGCCAGTTCGGCTGGGCATCGGCGCGTCTGGACGATGCGCTCAACTGGTTGCCCGCACGCCTCGCCGGAGGCTTGATCTGCCTTTGCGCAGGGAAAGGTTGGCGCATCATGTGGCGCGATTCCGGCAAGCACCTCTCGCCCAACGCAGGCTGGCCGGAAAGTGCGATGGCTGGGGCGCTGGGCGTCAAACTGGGCGGTGGCGCGGCTTATGATGGCGAATGGATCGCCCGACAGACACTCGGTCATGGGCCTCCACCAAATGGCACAGATCTCAATCGCGCGATGGCGATCTACCGCCGCGCCTGCGTCCTGTTATGGCTGGTCGTCGGAGGCATCGCATGGCTGCTGTAATGCTGCAGGGGACTGGCTCGGACGTCGGCAAATCGGTACTGGTGGCGGGCCTCTGCCGCTTGCTGACCAATCGGGGTATGAAGGTACTGCCGTTCAAGCCCCAGAACATGTCAAACAATGCCGCCGTCACAGCCGATGGCGGCGAAATTGGCCGAGCGCAGGCCTTGCAGGCGGTTGCTTGCCGCGCGCCGTTGTCCGTGGATATGAATCCGGTACTGCTCAAGCCGCAGTCTGATTGCAGCGCGCAAGTGGTGGTGCATGGCAAAGTGCAGGGCACGCTGGGCGCCGAATATTACCGCAGCCGCAAGGGTGAATTGCTGGAGGCAGTCATGGCATCCTATCACCGCTTGCGCGCTGCATCGGATATCGTGGTGGTGGAGGGCGCAGGCAGCCCGGCAGAGATCAATTTGAGGGCAGGCGATATCGCCAACATGGGCTTTGCCCGCGCCGCCAATGTTCCGGTGGTGCTGGTCGGCGATATTGATCGCGGCGGCGTAATTGCATCAATCGTTGGCACAAAAGCGGTGCTCGACCCGAAAGATTCCGCGATGATCAGGGGTTTTCTGATCAACAAGTTTCGCGGTGACGTGGCGCTGTTCGATGACGGCTATACCGCGATAAGGCAGCGAACCGGCTGGGAAGGCCTTGGCGTTATCCCCTGGATTGCAGCCGCTCGCGCGCTTCCGGCCGAGGACGCGGTTACGCTGCAAACGCCGGATGCTGGGGGCGGTGGCCTGTTCGAAATTGCGTTCCCCATGCTGTCGCGGATCGCAAATTTCGATGATTTCGATCCGCTGGCGAATGAACCCGGCGTGCGGCTGACGATGGTGCCGCCGGGCACACCGATCCCCGCCACCGCCTCGCTCATCATCATTCCCGGCACCAAAGCGACGATTGCTGACCTCAAGTTCCTCCGTGCGCAAGGCTGGGACATCGACATTGCCGCCCATGTCCGGCGCGGCGGGCGAGTACTGGGCATTTGCGGCGGCTATCAGATGTTGGGCCGCACGATCGCCGATCCGGCAGGACTGGAAGGCGCGCCTGAAGCGGTAGCGGGCCTTGGCCTGCTCCCGGTCGATACCGTGATGCAGGCCGACAAGACCCTGCGCGACGTCAGCGGCATCAGCGTAATGGATGGCTTGCCGTTCCGGGGCTATGAAATCCATTCCGGCACCACGTCTGGCAGCGCCCGCCCGTTGCTGCGCATGTCTGATGGCCGTGACGAAGGCGCGCTCAGCCCCGATGGCCGCGTGGCAGGCTGCTACATCCACGGGCTGTTCAATCTGGCAGCCCAGCGGCGCGGCTGGATTGATGGCGTGTCCAACGACGTCGATCAGGATGTGGCGGTCGACGCCGCGCTTGATGAACTGTCCGCAAAGCTGGAGAAGCACGTTGCGGTGGACCGGCTGCTGGCGATCGCGGGGGAGGCACTATGATCCCCACGAGCTTTCCGCCTGCCTTCGTCGATGACCTCGATAGGCTGCTGACATGGCGGCGCGATGTGCGGCATTTCCAGACGATGCCCCTGCCGGACGGAACGCTGGACCATTTGCTCGACCTGGCCTGCCTTGCGCCGTCAGTCGGTAACAGTCAGCCTTGGCGCTTCGTGCAAGTGCGTTCGGAGGAGCGCCGCCGCGCGAGCATCGCGCATGTCGATGCTGAAAACCGGCGCGCCGCCGCAATCTATCAGGATGAAGCCCAAGCCGCGTATGATGCGCTGAAGCTCCACGGCCTGCGCGAGGCACCCGAACACGTCGCCGTGTTTTGCCAGTTGGATCCGGAGGCAGGGCACGGCCTTGGCCGCCAGACCATGCCGGAGACGACCGTCTATTCCGTTGTGATGGCGATCCACACGCTGTGGCTCACCGCCCGCGCCATTGGCGTACGTATGGGTTGGGTGTCGATTGTCGACCCGGCGTCGATGAACGCTCTGCTCGATGTGCCCGAGGATTGGCGCTTCGTCGCCCTGATCTGCCTTGGCTATCCGGAACAGGAGAGCGACACTCCCGAACTCGTCCGCCGCCACTGGCAAGACCGCCTGCCTGCCGATCAGACGAGATTTATCCGATGACGATTACTCCGGCACATGTTCAGGCTCGCCTAGATAGCCTCGCCAAACCCTCCGGCAGTCTGGGGCGGCTTGAGGCGCTGGCAGTCGAACTGGCGATGGCGCAGGGCACATGCACGCCGCTCACTCGCCCGCGCCGACTGGTGCTTTTTGCGGCTGATCACGGCGTGGTTGCGCAAGGCGTCACGCCATGGCCGCAAACCGTAACGACGGCGATGGTCGCCACGATCCTGTCGGGCCGCGCCAGCAGCACGGCGCTGGCCGCTGCGCATCGGGTGGACGTGCGCGTGGTCGATGCAGGCGTAGCTCAGCCCCCGCCCGGACCTTATCCGTGCCATTATCGCGCCAGCCCGATTGCGCCCGGCACGGCGGACCTTGCGACTTGTCGGGCCATGGATGAAGCGCAGTTCGATGCTGCATGGGCGCTTGGCTCCGATGAAGCCGAAGCAGCGGTGTCGGCGGGCTTCCGCCTGCTGATCGCGGGCGAAATGGGTATCGGCAACACCACTGCCTCTGCTTGTCTCACCCATGCCCTGACCGGCGTGGACGCCGAGACAGCCACAGGCACGGGCGCGGGCGCAGCCCCTGCGATGCGCGCACACAAACGTGACATTGTCGATCAGGCCGTGGCTCGGCTCGGTGGCGCCCGCGACAAGGCGGCGCTGGCCGCCATCGCCGGGTTCGAGATCGTCGCGATGGCGGGGTTTTATGCGTCCGGCGCGGCGGCGGGTATGGTGCTGCTGCTCGACGGCTACGTCTCTACTGCCGCTGCCCTGATCGCGGAAGCGCTCGCGCCCGGCACGGCTCGTTCGATGATTGCGGGCCATCGTTCGGCAGAGCCGGGGCACGGTGCGGCCCTTGCGCAACTTGGCCTCACCCCGATACTCGATTGGCAGATGCGGCTTGGCGAAGGCACCGGCGCGCTGACGGCCCTGCCGCTGCTGGATAGTGCTGCTGCGCTGCTGTGCGATGTTGCAACGCTGGCAGAAGTGGTGGGGCAATGATCCGGGCCGCGCTGTTCCCCTTACTGCTGGCCATACAGTTCTTGACCCGCCTGCCCGTCAGTCCCGCCATTCCGCCGCTCGATGCCGAGCAGTTGAAAGCGGGACTAGGCCGTTCCGTCTTGTGGTTTCCGGTGGTGGGCGGGATCATCGGCTGTATCGGCGGGCTGGTGTTGTGGGGTGCAGGCCTGTTCTGGCCCCGCATTGTCGCGGTGCTGATGATGCTCATTGTCGAGGCCCGCCTGACCGGTGCTTTCCATGAAGATGCCGTGGCTGATTTCTGCGATGGCTTTGGTGGAGGCCTGACGGCGGAGCGTATTCGCGAGATTATGAAGGATAGCCGCATTGGCAGCTATGGCGCGCTGGGGTTGATGCTGGCGATAGGTCTGCGCGCGGCGCTGCTGATCGTGCTTCCGGCGGCCCTGCTCATTCCGGCGATGGTCGCCTCCGCAGCATTTGGCCGCTGGGTAGCCGTCTTGGCGATGACCATGCTGCCTCCGCTCGATCAACATGGCGGCCTTGCCAAGGACATCGGCCAGCGCCCCGGACCAGCGACCCTTGCTGGCGCGACCCTGCTGACGCTGCCGTTCCTCGCGCCCCTTGCCGCGATTGCACCTGCTGCCCTGATGGTCGGGATCGGCTGCATTCTGCTATTTCTGCTATGGTTTCGGCAATCGCTGATGCGGCATCTCGGCGGCGTGACCGGCGATTGCCTGGGCTTTGCAGTCTACGCGGGCCAACTGATCCTGCTGCTTTGTGCCAGTGCGCAATGGCCGACGCCCTGATCCTCGTCCGCCATCCGCCGGTCACGCTGGCATGGCAGACGCGCTGCTATGGCCAAAGCGATCCCGGTCTGTCGCGCGCAGGGCAAGCCATGATCGCGCCTCTGGTCGACCGATTGGCGGCAATGGCGCCTGACGTGATTATCCACAGCGACATGAAGCGCACCCGCGCTATCGCGGAGCCGCTGGGCGAAAGGCTCGGGATCGTGCCGCTGGCCGAACCGCTTTGGCGTGAACGCGATTTCGGCGCGTGGGAAGGGCAGCGCTGGAACGCTATCTATCGGGCGACGGGCGATGCCATGGATGGCATGGTCGATGCCCCTGAAACGTTCAGGCCTGGCGGTAGCGGCGAGACGACGCAGCGGTTAATCAATCGGATTACGGCTGCCCTTGCTGCCACGCCGTGCAAGGCTACAGTCGTCGTAATCACCCATGGCGGACCCATCGCATGCGCCCGCGCTACACAGATGCCGGAAGAAATTGTCTTGCTGCCAGATCTAATTCCTTCTCCGGCTTCTGTCACGGTTATTTCACCTGCACCTCAATGAGCAATATCCACAGAGCGGAATGCGGTGACAAAAATGGCATACTGGCCTTAGCAGGAGCAACCGGCGCGTTCGGTGCCCCGATCGTAAACGGCTTTTTACTGGCGTTTTCTGCATTGGTCAGGCGTAGCCTTAATCGCATTGCGGCATGTAGCGCTATCGAAGCGATGCAGGCTATCAACGCCATGGCGTCGGCAGTGCATCGGAGGCGCAGCCGTCTATATTTTCGGCACAATCGTATTTACTATGATCTGCAACGTTCCCGCTAATAACAGTCTTGCAACCTAACCGCCAATACGCCAGATTCTACTACTGTCTGGGCGGCCTACTCGTCAGGCTGGACGTAGTGGAATCACGTCCGCACTATCGCCTCTGCGGTCGCGCCTCGCCTGCCGCTATTTGCTTGCGCAGGATGCGCGGAAGTCGCTTGGGCTCATTTTTGCGTTGGCTTTGAATTTTCGGCTGAAATGGGCAGCGTTGCCAAATCCCCAGCCTAGCCCGATCTCGAAAATACTCGAATCGTTGAAAGCGGGGTTGGACAGATCGCGCTTGCAACCGGCCAGCCGTTCGGTGGAGATGAATTGCCACGCCGTCTGCCCGCTGCCCTCGAACAACCAGTGCAGATAGCGCAATGATATACGATTGGCCGCAGCGATCGATTCAAGCGTCAGGTCGGGATCCTGAAGGCGCTGCCGGATCTTGGCCTTCACCGTTTCGAGTTGGCCAGCCCTGTGGCTGATCTGTTCGGAGGGTTCGGACTGCGAAGCCACGATCATTGCCACGGCAGCGTCCACCAGGGCATCGTAACGCAGCGAGTTGTGGTTGTCGTCCATCCTCACCAGGCTGCGGACGTAGCCTGCCAGCAGGTCCGAGCCGGGTTCGCCCGACTTGATCCACCGCGGAAGATTGCGCCAGGTCTGGGGTAGCCAGTCCTTCAGGCGGTTAAGCGGAAGCGCCACGGAGACCTTGCTCAGCCGTTCGACCACGGTGAACTGCATGTTCTGGGTGTTGTCCCAGATGAAGATGTCGCCCGGGCGCAACAGAGCTTCCTGATCGCCCAGCCGCATGTGCTCGCGGCCTGCCTCGACCAGCTGGATTATCAGGCGTTCCTGTGGTTCGCTTTCGCGCACGATGTCTGCGCCCCGGCGCTCACCGCCACACGGGTCGCACTCGCAGGATATCACCTTGAGGTTGCCCAGGCTCTTCGCGCTGACCGAGGCTTGGAAATCCCCACCGCATGGCGGGGTCGGCTGCCAGTAGCCGAAGGTCGTGTTGAGTTGATCGACCCAGGAATCGTAGCGTCCGCGCGGGTCGTGATCGCGCGTCGTCCATGCATGATCGACTTGGTCCATCTGCCCTCTCCCCCGCTGGCACGTTATCGTGCGCCTGTTTTGTCAGGCAGGATAAGCGCATCTCGGGGATTATGACCATCATTATTATACGGGTGCGCAAGCAAGCATGCAGGCTTGCACAATTTGCATAGTCACACCCAGTTCCTGGCGCGCGAGGTCTGGCCGACCCCAGGGTTGAGCGCATTCGTCGGATCAAGCGATCGATAGAATGCCACGACGTTGTCGGGCGCAGAATAATGATGACCGAAATTGTGTTCGGCCGGGCACATCACGCCCTCATCGTGCAAGCGGCGGATCAACGAGGTCTCGAACGCCTGCGCGTCGGAGCCCGGCTTGAGAATGAAATCGAGATGGAAGACGTTGCATAGGAAGTGCCCGTAATCGGCGCGTAGCATGACCTGCTCTGCCAGGTCTGGCGGAAGAACGATCGGCCAGTCGGTCCGGTTGCGCGGCAGCGCGCAGTCGATGGCGACAAGAGGCCCGGCTCCCTTTGTGATGGCCGCCAGCCGGACCAATGCGCCCGCCGTTGCAAACCGCAGCCGCTGCAGCGCGGCACCTTCGGCGGTGGTGCATTCGTACGCGGCAAGCGATGCGCGTGGATTGCTGGCGAGATGGTCTCGCATTTCGGCCACGCCATCGTCGGCCATTGTCACGATCAGCATGTGCTTGTGTCTCGTTCGCGCACGCAAGGAATCAGGTAAGGGATGCGGAGCGATTTGTCCTACAACCTGCAGCAGGCGCTCTGACGCGGCATGGCCGAAGCGATGCAGCAGACGGTCGATCCGGCGCTTTACTGCAAAGAGGGCCGGCATTCGCCGTGCACCCAGATATCGCACGGCGAGGCACACGTCGTTGCCATGGCTTGCGGCCAGCGTGGCGGCATCGCGGTGCAGGTATTCGGCGCTGACCGGCAAGTGATGGAACGTGCTCAGTGTCGCGACCCTGAAATCGGCAAGGTCACGCGGATCGTCTGATGCCAGAAGGAAAATCGCGGTATGCTTGGGCGCGACGTAGCTCTTCACCCGCACCGCAAAGACGATGACTTTGCCCGCGCTGCCCGAAGCTTCGAAGTGGCACCGGCTGTCGGCATTGTGCCGCGCTGGCGTCTTAGCGGTCAGATCGCGAATATGGTTTTCGTAGGAGGGTTGGCAGGGCACTCGGTTGCAAGGCTCGATCGACTGTAGCGCAATCTTGCCACCGTCGAGGGTGGCGAGAACGGCCTCGGGATCATCGCCCAGGGCAAGGCCCAGATTGTTGATCAGGACAAGCCGACCGTTTTCGTCGACACGCGCAAACAGGGCGTGGCGCGTGAAGGCCGGACCGCGACTGACCAGTGCGCCGCCGGAATTGTTGCAGATGCCGCCGACGACCGATGCTCCGAGGCAGGATGACCCTATAACCGAATGCGGAACCCTGCCGTGCGGCAGTAACGCCTCCTCAAGCCCGGTTAGCGTTGCACCGGCAAGGCACAAGGCTTCGGTGCCATCTGCAATCGGAATGACGGCAGCTATCCGCAGGGTGCTGATCAGCACGACCGGCCGATCATAGTCGCCGCATGGGGTAGAACCGCCGGTCAACCCGGTATTGGCGGCCTGAATGATGAGGGCCGTGTCGGCAGCGATGCACAATTGCGCGGCCCGCCACAACTCGACGAGCGTGGCGGGCCGGACGACGGCAAGGACCGCGCCACTCCCGATCCGATACCCTGTCGTATAGGCGCGCGCGGCGTCCGGATGAGTGATCACGTGCCGCCGACCCACCTCGGCACGCAATGCTCTGACCAGACCAACGCAAGCCTGGCCGACTTGCGGGGAATGGTTCAGCCCTGGCCCGCGAGCCATGCTGCCTCTGCCGCATCCCAAGTGACCAGCGCCTTCGTCGGTCCGCCCGGCTCGTCCACGAATTGCAGCGGCCCAAGGAACGTCATGTAAAACTCGCTATCGATGGGGAAATATGTCTTGCCATGAAACGCGCTGGTTGCCTCATAGCCATAAGCTGGCGCGGTGACGGTTTCGCCACCGGCGTCGATGCCGCCGCGAATTTCCATGCGTCCGCGCGTCAGGTAATATTCGCCGGGGCCAATGTGATGGTGGCTGGCAAAGGACGATCCCGCCGGGCAATCGAAGATCGCAGCCCACGATCCCAGTTCGGGCGCCACGTTCAGCAGTTTCCACCTGATCCCGCCGACGCTGAGCGCGGCAGGAAAATCGATCCACGCCAGATCGTTCAGCTCTACTGTGCGGCAAAGGGTAGGCTCGGTCGCTTTCATCATGTCATCCTCCATTTTATTTGATGTTCAGGCACTGCTCCGGGTCACACCGACCTGGCGAGGACCTGCGGATTGAGAATTTCGATCCAGTAGCCATCGGGATCGCGAATGAAGGCCAGCCCCTTCATCCGGCCTTCGTTGGGACGTTTCACGAACGGCACGCCCAATGCCTCGAAGCGTTGGCAGACAGCCTCGACATCGGGGACGGCCAAACCGATGTGGCCAAACCCGCGCGGCTCTGAGTTTCCGTGGTGATAGGCAAAGTCCGGGTCGTTCTCGGTGCCGTGATTGTGTGTCAGTTCGAGAATGCCCTGCCTGGCGAAGGCATAGGCCGTGCGCGCGGTCCGGTCGGCCGGGACCGGCGCGTCATCGGGCCGGACATATCCGAGGAAATAGAGCGAGAACGCGGCCTCGGGAAAATCGAGGTGCTGGATCACGGTCATGCCGAGCACGCGGGTATAGAAATCGAGCGATGCCTGCGGATCGCGAATGCGCAGCATTGTCTGGTTGAAGACGAAGTCTGCGGTTTCTGCACAAGGCTCTGGTGGCACGCACTGGCTCCTGATGAAGCGCCGCACAGGCAGCGCGACCCGATCTGAAGCCAAGCCCTAACAGGCTGCGCGGATGCCGCTTTCCCAGCAGTGCCAGCAGCCATGACAGATCATGCAGAATGCGGTTTCGGGGCTGTCCTGCACGGAATGCCAAGGCTGTTGGCGCTCTCGAAAAAGCCTGCCGCCGCGCGCTCGTCTAACCAGCAATGCGAAGATGACGCCGATAACAATAAGGGGAGAGGGAATGGAAATGAAGCTCGAGAGACTTCGCAGCGCGCTGCTGGTCTGCACCGGCGCGATGGCGCTTGCCGCGCCTTCGCTGGCCGCCGCGCAGGAAGCAACGGCCACCGATGACAGGAATGACGGAGCCTATCATGGCGGCGAAATTCTGGTCACCGCACGCAAGCGCGCAGAAAGCACGCGTGAAATCCCTGAATCAATCGCGGTGATGTCGGCCGATCTGCTGGAGCGGCAGGCGATTACCAACATCGACAAGGTTGGCCTTCGCGTCACCAATCTCAATCTCAGCACCCGCGCCGACGGCAATCCCAACGTGACGATCCGCGGCGTAGGCTCATTCGGCAATACGCAGGGCGTGGGCTTTTTCATCGACGGCGTGCACATCCTGACCGACGCCTCGGCTGAATTCGGCGAGATCGAGCGGGTCGAAGTGCTGAAGGGGCCGCAGGGTACGCTCTACGGTGGGTCGAACATCGGTGGCGCGATCCGCTTCATCACCAAACGACCGCAGCTCGACGAGCTTTCCGGCATGGCAAAGGTGAAGATCGGCGAGCAGAGCATGCGCAATGCCTCGGCCAGCCTGAACCTGCCGATCGGCAGCAAGGCAGCCCTTCGCGTCTTCGGCTACCGCAATGAAGACGATGGCTTCGTCTACGATCGCGACCCGATCCGCCTCAATGGCCGCTCGAACCTCACTGACAGCAATATCTGGCCGCTTCCCCTGGTCGGAGCAGGCGTGAACTTCGTGCCGGATTCGGGCAACTCGGCCGAACGGTGGCGCGAACATCCCAATGAAAAGACCGAATGGGGCGTGCGCGGTGCGCTCTACGTCGAGCCCTCGGATCGCATGAACGTTCTGATTTCGGCCCGTTACAACGAGATCGATACAGGCAACAACAACTGGCGCGCGGACGACCCCGGGCTGCTGACGTATTCGCCCGAACGCCACCTGACTTTTGCCGGGCGCCTGCGCCGCCACACTTTCGGCATCAGCGGCGAGTTGAACTTCGATCTGGGCGGGGTGAAGCTCAATGCCTTGACCTCGTTCACCGACGCCTATCGCAAGGACACGACCGATCTCGACGTCTCGTCCGAAGTGGGCTTCGATCTGGTCCGGCCCGAGCCGACGAAATACTACACCAACGAATTGCGGCTGACGTCGGACAATGACGGACCGCTCGAATGGATCATCGGTGGTTACTACTCGGTCTGGAAGAATGACTGGTCGAGCTATGCCAACTTCTATGGCCCGACCGATGTGCTGTCCGCCGTCATCCCGCCGTCGAACACGCTCAACATCCTCGACGGTGTCGTCGGCGATCCAGTTTTCGCACCGACCTTCGGCGAAGAGACGACCGTCCGCGTCCCGTTCCCGTTCGAAAACCGCAAGCGCGAAAAGGCCCATCTCGCTGCCTTCGGGACGACCAGCTACAAGTTCGGCCAGTTCGAACTGGGTTTGGGCCTGCGGATCGACAAGTGGACCTATGACACGCTCGATCGCAATGCCGGGCTTTACGCTACCGGCATTCCCTACCTCAAGCAGGGCGGGACAGAGGTCATGCCCAAGGCATCGCTGTCCTACTTCACCACTGCAGGCACGCACATCTATGCCAACTATGCCAAAGGCTACGAGCCTGGCGGGTTCAACCTCTACGACGCGCAGGGCACGCCCAAGCTGAATGCGTTCCGCAAGGAAACCGCCGACAATTATGAAATGGGCTTCAAGACCCAGATGCTGGACCGACGCCTCAACTTCAACGCGGCGGTATATTACATCAAATACAAGGATCGCCAGTTCGAGCTGCAGCAGCAGATTGCGATCGGCGGGGTGGTCGAGAACATCCTGAACGCTGGCAGTTCGACCCAGTATGGCTTTGAATTCGATGCCAACTTCCGCGCCAACGACATCCTGACGCTCACCGCCGGCTTTGGCCGCGTCTGGGCCGAGTTCGGTAAGGGCAGTCTGGTCAACGACGTCAACAGCCAGCCCAGCGATGTCAGTGGCAAAACCCCGCCATGGGTGTCGGACTACAGCTTCAGCGTGGCTGCAGACATGCGCGTGCCGCTCGGCAACGATTATGAACTGGCCGGTACGATCGAATATATCGGCAAGGGGCCATACTGGTTCAACCAGGAGAATACCGCGCGGCACCCAGGCTACGAACTAACGAACCTATCCGTGGGGATCGAAGACAAGACCTGGGGGTTGCGTTTGAACGTCGAAAATATCTTCGACAAGGGATACTATTCGGACGGTTCGATCTGGCCCGGCGATGCCGTGCCGGGTGCGCGCCGGGATGTCGTGATTGGAACTTTGGGCCAACCTCGCCTGATCACCCTGACAGGAACCGTGCGGTTCTGAGACTTGCGTGATTCTCAGTGAGAATTGTGATTGATTTCCGGACCTTGGCTGGCTGCGCGACACTAAACGGCCGGCCAAGGTCCAACCTTGACAGCAACCATGGCATCTGCGCGGGTATTCAGTATCTGTCGGCTAAGCCACGCTTCCCAGGCCGCTTCCCGTCAAATCATTGCGATGGCAAGATCTGGTCTTGCAGTGCGAGTTCGGCACAGAAACGGCCATGCCGGAATGCGAAACGCAAAGATCCTGCATGTGCCACGGCAACGCGTTCGGCAATTGCGAGGCCCAGCCCGGCTCCGTCCCCGCCACGTGCGTTGTCACCTCGAGCAAACGGGCGTCGCAGTTGTTCTGCACTTGCAGCGCTGAACCCTTGTCCCGCATCGCTGACTTCGATGACGACAACGCTGCCCTGTTTGTGCGCATGGAGCCTGGTCGGTCGTTGGCCATAGCGTATCGCGTTGCCAAGAAGGTTGCCGACGGCTCTCGTCACTGCTTGATAGCGCAGATTGGCGCGCAGGGTCTTGTCGACAACGACTTGCGTTTGCCCTTGCGGATCAACGTCCCGGGCAACGCCTGCTAACAATTCCGCCATGCTGACGTCCGATGCCGCTTCTTCAGCAAAGCCGCGGGCAAAATCCAGGAACTGCTGAAGCATTGCCTCGATCCGATCAACTTGCCTTGCGGCCGTTGCTTCAATCTGGTCGTCATGCCCGCTCATCATTTCAAGGCACAAGCGCAGCCGGGTCAGCGGGGTGCGCAAGTCGTGGCTGACCCCGGCAAGCATCAGTGTCCTTTCGGCTTCGTCATTGGCCAACCTTTCGGTCAGCCGGTTGAAAGCACTGGCCACCGCTGCGACTTCGTCAGGGCCGGTTGTTTCCAGCATGGGCAGAATTTGTTCATGCCTTGCCATGTCAGGGGCAAACGCATCAACCTGCGCCGCAAGCCGCTGGAGCGGGGCATCCAGTCTTCGTTGCAAAAGCAGACCCGCCGCGGCTGCAACGATGAACGCGACGAGAAACGCGTAGAGCATTGTCTGCAGTGCGCTGCGCCCGGATGGCGGCGTAACGCTAATCCACACTGCTTGCGTCCCGATCTGCATTTCGAACCACAATCGATCGTCGGCACCGCGCTGCCACTTCAGCTCTTTTCCAGAGCCCAATCGATGGGACAATGCGCGGACAAATTGCCGTTCGATGAAATTTGGTACACGGTTGCGCAATGTCTGCGACGCCGCATTGTCGGCAGGTTCTTGCAGCCGAATCAAGACATTGCCGCTGCTTTCGAACCGCGACAGCATGATCTTACGCTCTGCCTCGGGAAGATCTTCCATCACGTGGGTAAGAACGGAAATCATATCGGCAGTCAGCTGGGCAATCCGGTTGACCTGAGGCTGTATGACCAACGCCATGACCAGCAGCCCCGCCACCACCTGTCCAGCCAGCACAACCCCGACCATCAGCGCGACGTTCCGGCGCAGCATGCTACGCGGCAAGGCCAGCGCAGGAAGCCGCCAACTCATGCCTGGCCGGTTCCGCCGCTTTCGGGCGCGAGTACATAGCCCACACCCCAGACCGTGCGGATGAAGCGTGGCTCACCTGCATCATCGCCGATGGCGCGGCGCAGGCGGGCGACCTGAACATCAATCGCACGGTCGGTCACTTCGGCATCGCGGCCCAGCGCACGGTCGATCAGTTGCGCACGGCTGAGCGGCCTGCCGGCGCTGCGCGCCAGCGCGGCCATCAGCGCAAACTCGCGCGAGGAAAGTGGCAGGACCGTGCCATCGCGGCTGACGGCCATCGCCGAAAAGTTGATCAGGAAGGGGCCGACCACAACAGTCTCGTCGCTATTCGTGCTCCGTGCCGGAGCCATGCGACGCAGCAGCGCGGCAATCCGGGCCACCAGTTCCCGCGGAAGGAAAGGTTTGCCAAGGTAGTCGTCCGCACCCATTTCCAGCCCAAGTACCCGATCCACCGGATCGCCACGCGCCGTCAGCATGATCACCGGCACCTGTTCGCCATTGGCGCGCAAGCGACGCAGGATGGCAAGGCCGTCCTCACCCGGCATCATCAGATCCAGTACGATGACATCGGCAGGTTCGCGCTGCAATGCCACGTCCATTGCTTTGCCGCTGTCCACTGCGCGCACGGAAAAGCCGTGTTCTGACAGGAAGCGCTGCAACAGACTGCGCAGTTCAGGGTCATCATCGACGACAAGCAGGCGGTGCGGACGTGCAGTCATTGGCTTGTTCCTGCCACCGCCGGGGACGATCTGCCAGCCAACACCGTGGGGTAGGTGTGACAAACTGTTACGTCAGAGCGTCACTGCCACGCCCTGCAACGACTTTGGCATTTTCCGACATTCCGGTGATGCATCTTGCGGGCAGAAAACCTCCTGTCGCCCGGAAACACAAGTCGAACCTCTTCACGGGCCAGCAAGAAGGAGATCAGTCATGAAAAATCTTCGCACTACGCTCACCGCACTGACGGCAGTTGCCGCACTTGCATTCGCTTCCACCGCCGACGCCAGCGGCGGCATTCGCGCTCGTGGCCAGAACGGCTCGGTCGGCGCTGTCGCAGGCCAGAGGGGCGTGGCTGGTCGTGCAGCAGGCACCACAACCGCGGCCGATGGCACTGTGACCCGCACCAGCGCATCTGGCTTCCGGGGCACCAATGGTTCGCGCGGCGCTCGTGCATCCACCACCTCGGTCTCGCCCGATGGCGCCGTGACGCGCTCTGCCGGTGCCGCGACCAGTGGCGCGCGGGGCAGCGCATCATCGCAGGGCAGCTTTACCCGGAGCGCCGATGGAACCGCCAGCGGATCGCGCTCCACCAATGCAACCAACGCCGTCACCGGCAACAGCTACTCGGGGTCCACCACGCTCAGCGACGGGGCGGTAAGCCACACTGGCACCTGCACCACTGCTGCGGGCGACACAATCGCCTGCCGCTGATCGCTTCCACAACAGCCGGGGACATTCTGATCTGGAAGTCCCTCAACCTGGCATGGCGCGACGCTCCCAACTGTTGAAGCCTCCCAAGCGTCGCGTCATGCCCTCTTTGCTGACGGATCCCGCACAATGCGTTTCGCTCGTTTAATGAAGCCCGCTCTGGCCTTGGCACTGATCCTCGTCCCAACGTTTGCAATCGCCGGGCCGACACGTCCTTCCCGCGATTTCGGTGGCGAAGAAGCGATGGAACGCTTGCGTGCAGCCGATACGAACAAGGACGGAGCAATTACTCGCCAAGAGCTTCTCGCACATCGTGTGAAGGAATGGCCTCGGCTTGATCGCAACGGTGACGGCTTTTTCAGCAAGGACGATTTGCCCGGCTTTGCCAAAGACCGGTGGGACAATGGGCGCCTTGTTACCATGCGCCAGACCTACGACACAAACCGCGATGGCCGCATCAGCCGCACCGAATTTACCTCCGGCCCGACGCCCGCATACGACCTTGCCGATAGCAACCGCGACAACCGCGTGACCGAAGCCGAAATCAAGGCAGCGATCGCGGGCCTCAAGCGAAACTAGGGGATCACACCATGCGTCTGGCATTCCAACACCCCTGGATCCTTGGCATCATGCTTGCCCTCGTGCTGGCAGAAATTGGCTGGCGTTTGCGCAAGGGTCGCGGATATGACGGCAGTGCGGCGGCAGCCAGCCTCGGCGTGGCGGTGGGGCAGGCCGTGTTCCGGCCGATCACCGGCATCGCGACAGGTGCGATCTTTCTGCTGCTGGCAGACATCTCGCCACTACAACTGTCCGCCAGCGATTGGCGGACGTGGGTTGCCGGTTTCGTCGCCGTTGAATTCGCCTACTACTGGTTTCACCGCTCCAGCCACACCGTCCGCTGGATGTGGGCAACGCACGCGGTGCACCATTCCTCGCGCGAATATGTGCTGCCCAGCGCAATCCGCCTTGGCTGGACGGAGTTCTTTTCGCTGGGTTGGGTCTTCTTTGCCGCATTGGTGCTGTTCGGATTTCCGCCCACGGTGGTGGCTGTGCTGCTGGGCGCGAACCTTATCTATCAGTTTCCGCTGCACACCGAAGCCGTGCGCCGCCTGCCAAACTGGATCGAAGCGGTGTTCAACACACCATCGCATCACCGCGCTCACCATGCCAGCGAGACCGAGTATCTTGACTGCAACTTTGGTGGCGTCCTGATCGTGTGGGATCGCCTGTTCGGCACCTTCCGTGCAGAACCGCAGGATCGAACACTGCGATATGGATTGGTGCACGATCTCGACTCACGAAATCCAGCCCGCATCGCGCTGAACGAATGGCACCGCTTGTTGGGTGACATTGTGCGAGCGCGGGGGGTACGGGAAAGGATAAAGATTGCCTTGGGCCGACCCTAACCAATTCATACACCTACCAGATGCTGCCAAATCGAGAAAGGCGGTCTCAGACTCACCGACCGAGACGCCAAGCTTCCTGCCACCTGCTCGCAAGATCAGAGGTTCAATTCAGCAGCCATTTCATCGATCAACGTGTGGTGAAACTGCAGCATGCGGTTTGCTGGCTGTTGGGCCATGAAGAACTCCAGCTCAGGGTCGATCACGGCGCTGCGTGTGCCCTTCAGGCCTTCCAGCACGGCTAGCCCGCAGAACGGCACATAGGCTTCGGCGTAACCCCCTTCGTGAACGATGGCGAGGCGCCCTTCACACAGTTCATCGGCAAGAGAGACCATGCGCTCGGTCATGTCCCGGAAAGTGTCGGAGTGCAGCAGTTGGCGTGCCAGCGGATCGACCGCGTTCGCATCCAAGCCGCTGGCAACCACGATCAAGTTAGGATCGAACTGGCGCAGTGCCGGAATCACGATCCGGTCCAGCGCGGCAAGGTACGTCTCATGGCCGCTTCCTGCCGGGAGCGGAATGTTGAGGTTGGCGCCGAGGCCTGCGCCTTCGCCGCGCTCTTCAAAGCCTGAATAGCCCGGCGGGAAACAACGGTCCTGGTGAACAGATACGGTCAGCACGTCAGCCCGGTCATAGAAGATCGACTGCGTGCCATTGCCGTGGTGCACGTCCCAATCGACCACGGCCACTTTGCCTACGCCATGGCGCGCCTTGGCAACCTCAATCGCAATCGGGATGTTGGCCAGCAGGCAAAACCCCATCGGCTCGTGCGCCAGGCAGTGATGCCCCGCCGGGCGGCATAGCGCATAGGCATTGCGCGCGCGGCCAGTCAGCACCGCGTCCACCGCTTCAATCGCCAAACCCGCCGAAAGGCTAGCAATCTCGAACCCGCCCTTGCTGAATGGCGCAAACACGCCAAGCTCGCCGCCGTTCGCATCGCTCAAGCGTTTGAATTCGTCGATGTAGCTTGCCGGATGCACGCGCAGCAGATCCTCGCGCGATGCAGGAGCGGCGCTGCGCACCTCAAGCTCGCTGTCGAATCCGGCTGCGCGGACCAGATTGAGCAGGCGGCGCTTCGAGCCGGGCGTGTCCGCGCCATAGCTTCCGGCGGGCGGCTCGACCCAGTCCCCGACCGGCATGAACAGCGCCTGCACGCCGGTGCTGTGCCAGAACGTGCGCTCATCGGTCAGGAACAGCGTTGCATCGCTCACTTGGTTTCTCCTTCGGCGACAAAGACTTTCTCGCCCGCAATGTAGGTGGCAAGCACGCGGGTCTTGTGGATTTCCCCTGCCGCCACGGTCAACGGATTGCGGTCCACCACGATCATGTCAGCCAGCTTGCCGGGTTCGATCGTGCCGCCCTGATCCAGACGGCCCATTTCCGCCGCGCCATTGCGGGTCATCACGGCCAGTGCCTGTTCACGGGTGATCCGCTGGCCCGCGTTGATCGGCTCGCCGGTGGCGCCGGGAACCTGCCGCGTCACCAGCGTTTCAAAGGCAATCCATGGGTTGACCGAAGGCACCACCGGCCAGTCCGACCCGATCACCACGTTCGCCCCGCTTTCAACAACATCGCGCATCGGCCACAGCCGCTTCATGCGTTCTGGTCCCACGGCCGTTGCGATATCAATCGAGGTAATCGGCGTTGGCCACCAAATGTAGGGCGAAAATTCCCAAGTGAAATGAAGCTCGCGACCACGGGGCACCTCGGCCATATCGACGAAGGTGTTGTGGCCGATTTCGTGATGCTGCCCCGTGAAGCCGTTGGCCTTGCGCGCAGCGGCAA
The DNA here is from genome assembly GCF_014196055.1 of Novosphingobium hassiacum. Lineage (GTDB taxonomy): Bacteria > Pseudomonadota > Alphaproteobacteria > Sphingomonadales > Sphingomonadaceae > Novosphingobium > Novosphingobium hassiacum. Next base: position 814,939 of record NZ_JACICY010000001.1, on the reverse strand, counting down.
TGGCATCGGCAGCTTCGCGCACGGCCCCGTCGCCCGCAGCATGGAACTTCACCAGAATGCCCTGCCGGTCAAATTCCGCAAGTGCAGGGAACAGCACGTCTTCGGGGATCAGTTTGAGGCCGGTGTTGCCCGAGCCACCATGTGCACCGGTCCCATGCGCATAAGGTTCGATCATGGCAGCGGTGCGGCCTTCAAGCGGCACGCCATCAAGAAACATCTTGACGCAGTCGAGCTTCAGCCGCTCGCTGCTCAATGCCTGCCGCTGCGCGATCAGGCCTTCGCTGTCGCCCGAATTCGGCCCCCATACGATGCAGCCGCGCGCATACTGCTTAAGCCCGCCACTGCGGGCATAGGCCGAAAGCCCGCCCACCATCTCGCGCCGCACCGCCGCATCGGTAAAGCCGACGATGCCGTAGGACAGCATCTCGTCGGTTGCCACTTTCACCGCGCGGACCTGGTCGTCCTGCGAAATCTTGGGCATGAACTTTTCGATATTGCGGGAAGCCACTTCGCGCAGCACGCCGGTGGGTTCACCTTTGGCATCGCGATCGATCACGCCGCCTGCCGGATTGGGCGTATCGCGCCCGATACCGGCGATCTGCAGCACGCGCGAGTTGACCCAGACGCTGTGCAGGCTTTCGTCGTTGAGCAAGACCGGATTGTTAGGCGCTGCAGCATCCAGCAGGCGGCGGTGCTGTTCTCCCGGCTTGAAAGCGGCACCCACCCAGCTGCCGCCCGTGATCCATTCCCCCGGCTTGGCCTTGGCCGCACAGGCCTTGACCGCTGCCACGATCTCCTTTGCCTTCGCCCCTTGTGCAAACCGGCAGGACAGTTTGTCCTGACCGGCAAAGTACGTGTGCACGTGCATGTCATAGAGGCCTGGCATCAGCGTCCGCCCGGCAAGGTCGATCCGCTTTGCGCCCTCCAGCGGCAGCTTCTCGATCTCGGCCACCGACCCTACCGCTACGATTACGCCTTTGGCTACGGCCACGGCCTGCGCCGTGCCTGACGGGGTCACCACCGTGCCATTGACGAAGACCATGTCGGGCCGCGGAGCATCGGAGGCGGCTGCCATCGCGCCATCGCTCGCCCCCCCGTCGTGCGCCTGGGCTGAAGCCGTCGCCAGCGCCACAGCGCAGACCGCCGCGTGTGAAAGCAGGGAAAAAGCGGCTGGTCGGATCATGGCGATGGCTCCCTTGGCCAGCAGCAGGTGCTGGATGGCTGCGCGATCAATTCGCCGCCCGTCAGAGGTTAGGCCAAATGCGTTGGTCAACCGGCTTGGCCAAAGCGGCCAATCTCCTGTTTTGGCGTTGAATCCCTAAAGCAAAAGGCCAATCGTGCCAGGCTATGGCCTGTAAGCGGTGTTCCCCTGCGCAAACTGGCGAATTTGCGGCATGACCGGGCCGACGATCTCGGTCGTAGTCTTGCGCCATATCGTCCATTGCCTGGATCTTGCAGGCTTTCCGCCCGAGCCGCTGCTGGCCGAATGCGACATCCGGCGCGAGAGCCTCGACGATACCCGGGCGATCATGCCACTGGCCGATTATCTGGCGTTTTTCGAAGCTGCGGCAGAGCGAGCGGGCAATCCCTGTCTTGGCCTTCAGGCTGGAAGGCTAGGCGGGGCAGACAGTCTTGGCGCGCTCAGCTTCCTGTTTTTCAGTGCGCCTACGCTGCGCGCTGCGTTGACCGGCTTCGATACTTATCTGGGTGCCATTCAGGAGGCAGTGCGCCACCGCTTCACGGTTTCCGCGGGGATCGCGACGTTCGAATATGCGCTGACCGATCAGGCGCTGCAGAACCGGCGGCAGGATGCAGAATTCTCGCTAGCGCTGATGTATAACCTGTGCCGCAGCTTTGTCGGGCCGGAGTTCGAACTGGTCGAAGTGCGGTTCGAGCATTCCCGGCAAGGCAATGCCCGTCTGCACCGTGACCTGTTCCGCTGCGAGGTCTATTTTGATCAGGAGACCAATTCGTTCTCGTTCGAAGAGTCGTTCCTCTCTCGCACTGGTGGTGCAATCGATCCGGGGCTGTTTCCGATTATCGAGGAGCATCTCGAGCGTAGCGCCGGCGATCCGCTGCGCAGGCATGGTCTTGTGCGCGAGGTACGCCGGTTGCTGGAAGGTAGTGCGCTGGATGAGCCTGTCACGCTTGCAAGCGTGGCAATGACGCTGGGGGTTTCGGTCGCCACGCTCAACCGGGCGCTGCGGGTAGATGGCCTGCGCTGGCGCGATCTGGTGCACGAGCGGCGAATGACGGCGGCCGCACGCCTACTGCGCCACAGCCAACGCGATATTGCCGAAATCGCGCTGGCTGTGGGTTTTTCCGAAAGTGCCAGCTTCGTGCGCAGCTTTGCCCGGCATTATGGGCACACGCCCAAGCGCTATCGGGATGCAGGTTCGGATGGATCCTGACGGGTCGTTATCGCGCGCGCAGGGCATAGGCCACCATGGCATCGCCCAGCTGCGTACCAAAACCACCATGCCCACCGGCTGAAATGATCACATATTGCTGCCCGTCGGTATGGCGGAAGGTCATCGGCGTGGCGGTTGCTGGCGCTGGAACGGCCACGCTCCACAACACGCGCCCAGTTTGCGTATCATAGGCGCGGAACCGGCTGTCGAGGCTTGCCCCGATGAACACGAGCCCGCCTCGGGTGACGATGGGGCCGCCCTGGTTGGGTGCGCCCCATTCGGGCGGGCTGATCACGCCACTCGGCAATTTCACCTGCCCGAACGGCACCTGCCAACGCGTCTGGCCGGTGCGCATGTCTATCGCCGTGAGACGGCCCCAAGGCGGTGGATTGCAAGGTGCGCCCAGCGGCGACATCAGCACCTCGCGCAGCATCACATAGGGCGAACCTTGCATCTCATAGACTGACACGCCGGGGCGCTTGTCGCGGCTTTCGACATATTCCGACCGCGGCTTGAGCGTGACTGAGGCGACTAGGTTCGACGAATTGACCACGGCAAGGCCGCTGCCCGGATCATAGGCAATGCCGCCCAAGTTGGTACCCCCCAGAAAGCTTGGATGCAGCACGCTGCCCTTGGTCGAAGGCGGCGTGAACAAGCCTTCGTTGCGCAAGGCGGCCATGCGTTTGCGACAATGGCGCTGGTCAAACCACGCCATCCCCCAGGCATCCTCGGCGGAGATGGACTGCGATGTAACCGGGCGAGGCAGGACCGGCATGGGTTGCGTGAGGGCCGCCGTCTCGCCAGGCATGTCGCTTTGCGGCACGGTGCGTTCGACTATCGGAAACAGCGGCTTCCCGGTCTGGCGATCAAGCACGAAGATGTTGCCGGTCTTGGTGCCCTGAATTACCGCTTCGGTCGCACGGCCAGCGTGGTCTATCGTGGCAAGCGTCGGTGCCGATGGCAGATCGTAGTCCCACAGATCATGGTGGACCGTCTGGTACGACCACACTTTGTGACCGGTGCGCATATCCAGCGCAACCACGGCGTTGGCATCGGGAATTCGCCCGATGCGATTGACGCCCAGCGTATCCCAGCTCGCGCTGCCGGTGGGCACGAATACCCAGCCGCGCTTCGCATCGACCGACAGCGGCGCCCAGGCATTGGCTGCGCCGGTGACCGGTGAAAGATCGGCCGGGATGGGGTTCCAGCTCCACAACTCTCGCCCGCTGACAACGTCGAAACCGCGCACAATCCCGTCGAGCGAATTGCGGTACATGTTGTCCTGCACCGCCACGCCCACTACGATGATATTGTCCCAGATTGCTGGGGGTGAGGTGTTTGCGGGCTTTCCTTCGCCCTTGTAGTCAAGCGCCGCCAGATCAACCTTGCCACCCATGCCAAAGCTCGAGCAGGCGGTACCGCGATTGGCATCTATCTCCATCAGCTGAGCATTCTGCCCGGCATAGACGATGCGCCTGCCGCAATCGCGCCTCTGCGCTGCGGGATCGGCAGCCTGCCAATAGGCCACGCCGCGGCAGTAGTTCTGGCGATACATGTTGCCGCTGCGCGGCTTCTTCGGATCGAACGACCACACCTCGCGCCCGCTAGCCGGATCGATCGCCACGACCCTGCCAAACGGTGTGCAGCCATAGAGGCGTCCATTGGCATAGATCGGGGTCATTTCGCTGACGGTGGATTCCACCGCCGGGTCGCTGCCGTCAGCCACTTCACCACTGTGCCAGGTCCAGGCCAGCTTCAGCCTTGCCACATTGCTGCGATTGATCTGATCGAGTGCGGAGTACTTGGTCGAGGACGATTGCCCGCCGTAACTCGGCCAGCCTGTGGCGTCCGCCTCAACAGCCATGACATCTTTCGACGCCAGCACAGGCTGCTGATGCGGGGTCTTGCTGCAGCCGGAAATCAACAGCACGATCCCAAGGCTGACAACACGGTTCAGGGCATCAATCCTGGTCGCTGTGATGGGCACGTTCGCCGCCGATCCACGTTTCCAGCACGCGGGTGGCATGAACATGCGTGATCGGCACTGAAAACGGATTGCGATCGAGCACCAGGAAATCAGCCATTTTTCCGACCTCCAGCGATCCCGCCTTGTCCGCGATACCCATTCGCCGGGCCGCGTTGATGCTGAACATGGCAATCGCTTGTTGTAGCGTGATCGCCTGCGCCGCGCCGAAAGTGCGCGCGCCGCCGCCGGGATTGCGCCGGGTGACCGCCGTTTCGATTCCGATCCACGGGTTGGGCGAAGGCACCACTGCCCAGTCCGATCCAGCAATCACCAGCGCACCTGCGTCAAACCCGTCGCGGATCGGCCATACCCGGTCGATCCTCGGGGTTCCCACCGCGCTGGTGATATCGTCGTTGATCGGCTGCGGATCCCACAGATACGGGGAATATTCCACCGCCGTGTTCAGCGCCTTGAAACGGGGCAGATCGGCCGGGTCGACGAAGGTCGAATGGCCAACCTGATGCATCGGCCCGCCCATGCCATTCGCCTTGCGCGCGGCCTGCACCGCATCGAGCGAGGCGCGTACTGCACGGTCTCCGGCGGCATGAAACAGCACGGTAATGCCCTGCCGGTCCCAGTCGGCCACGTTGCGCGCCATCGCCCCCGGTTCGAACAGCAGCAAGCCTTTGGCGGGCGCATTGGGCTGCCCGCCGCGATAATCATCGATCATCGCCCCCGTATGGCTCTCCGTGGGGACGCCATCGGCGAAGACCTTGATGCAATCGGCCTTGAAGGTGGCGCGCGCAAATGTCTTGCGATCGGCTACTGTGGCATCGAATTCCGGATTGGCCCGACCCGCTTCGGAAAAAGCGATGCAGGCCTGCACCCGCTGTTTCAAAACGCCCCGATCAGCCAACGACGCATAGACTTCCAGGTCAGGCCGAAACGCCATCGCCTCGACAAAGCCGACCACGCCGAAACCAGCCAGCATGCGCAGATGATTTTCCAGCTGCCGCTCGGTCTCGGCGGTGCTTTGCGGCGGCACTTTGCTGGTGACAAGCCGGGAAGCCGTTTCGCGCAGGATGCCGGTCGGCTTGCCTGCTTCATCGCGTTCGATGATCCCGCCTTCCGGGTTTGGTGTGCCCGCCCCGATGCCTGCTGCAGCCAGCGCGCGCGAATTGGCCCAGACGCTGTGACCGCTGACATCGAACAGCATCACCGGATTGTCGGGCGAAATAGCATCGAGCGTCGCAGCCGTGATCGGCGTGCTCTGCAACAGCGATGCTTGCCATTGTCCGCCGCTCACCCATTCGCCGGGCTTTGCCGCCTTCACGCAGGCACTCACCAGTTCCATCAGGCGTGCCGCGCCTGCATCCTGCGGAATGCGGCAGCGGCCTTCATCACCTTTGGCCTGCAGCACCGGGTGGACGTGCATGTCGTAAAGCCCCGGCATCACCGTGCGGCCCTTGAGATCGACCACGCGCTGCGCCCTCACCTTGCGCCCGATCGCCATGATCCGCCCATCGCGCACGGCCAGCGATGTGCGCCAGCCTTGCGGCGTATAGATCTTGGCGTTCGTAAACAGCACGTCCGCCGGGGGGGCAGATGCCACCGCGGCAGCGGGCAGGGCTGCGGCGAATACTGACGCCAGCAAGACCGCAGCCCGGCACATCAGAACGTGTACCCCGCTGTCAGGCCGAAAGTACGCGGCCGGATCACGTGCGAGCGGTAGATCGTGGCCGCGCCATTGTCGCGCGAACGCCGCCCCTGCCACACCGAACTGTCCAGGATGTTGTTGACGAAGACCGAGACGTCCACCCCATTGAAGCGATAACCGGCACGCGCCGACCACTGGTTCAGTGCAGGCGGGTTGGTCAAGGTTCGGTCAGCGCCGCCGTTGCGCGGATCGATGCCCGGCGTCAGGTCGGTCTGTTCCGAACGGTAATCGTAGTCGCTGCGGATATAGCCGGTGTGCTCGCCCAGCGGGATATCGTACTGGCCATGCAGGGAGATCGTCCACGGCGGCGACAGGACATGGTTGCCGGCGGTGACCAGCGGCACCACGGCGCTCGGGCCGCCGGCGAAGGTCTGCAGGAACTTTGCGTTGGTATAGCCGATTTCCGCCTGTACGCTGAACTGGTCGGTGACCTTCGCATCGAACTGCAGATCGAAGCCGCGGCTGCGCGCCTTGCCCAGATTGCCGGTGAACTGGAACCCGCAGGAATTGAGCGCCACCGCCTGCTGGATGTCGGTCCAGTCGATCTGGTAGACGCTGCCCTGCACGCCAACGCGCCCGCCCGCCATGCGTGTCTTCACGCCGAGCTCATAGCTCCATACTGAGTCGGAATTGTACAGCGTCGGCCGTCCGTTGGGATAGCCGATGCTCCCAAGCTCGCCGCCGCAGGGCAGGCCCACTTGCGGGTTGTAGCCGCCGGGGCGGAAGCCCTTTGCCACAGAGGCATAGACCAGCGTGCGCGGATCGATCTGGAAATCGATGCCGAACTTGGGCGTGAACGGGCTTTCCTTCTGCCCACCGATATCGGTGACCGGCGGTCCAACGACCGGCCCTTGCGCAAAGGAGTTGATCGAGAACTCGGTACGGCCGTAGCGCAGGCCGAGCGTCAGCGTGAGTCGGTCCACCGGTTTGAAGCCCACTTGGCCAAACACCGCATACTGCCGGTCCTTGGAACTGGTGGCCTGATCATAGATCAACCTGCCATCGACAAGTGGCGGGAGAACTCCAACAAGGAACGGCGCATACTGGTAGAAGAAGCGGTCATCGACCGTCTGGATCGAAACCTGTTTTGCATCCTGGAAGAAGCCGCCAACCACCCATGTGATCGGGCTGTCAGTCGCCGTCGATTGCAGGCGCAATTCGCCGGTCCAGTTCTTCTGCGTGTTCACGAAGTCCGAAAACGCGGCCTGGTTGGGGATGAGGGGTAGGGTGATGCCGGTAAACAGGCTCTGATCGAAGAGTGTATAGTCGGCCCGGAAAGTCTGCCGCCGGTCAAAATACGATCCGATAGCGATCAGGTCTGCCCCGCCCAGCGCATACTTTATGTTCAGCGATGGCAGCACGAACCGGTCATTGCCGTTTTCGCGTACGCGGTTGCCATTCAGGAACACGCCATTTTCGTAATCCGAAAATGCGGCGTTTGGCGATGCCGGGTCACGCTGGATATTGTCCCAGCTTTCCGGGCTGTCGTTGTTCTTGATCCGTTGGTAGACGACCGAGGGCGTAATCGTCAGGTCGGGCGTCGGGGTCCACCCCACAGCCACGCGACCAACGAAGGAGTCGATGCGGTTGGCGTCTTTGTCGATCACCTGCTTGTCCTCGAACCGGACCCGGTCCACCCAGCCGCCATCGCGCCGGTAATAGGCGCTGGCCCGCACGGCCAGGGTATCGGGCACCAATGGCACGCCGATGGCGCCGCCCAGTTCATAGCTCATGCCGCCGTTTTCGGTCGTCGCCACTTCCGAGCGCACGCGGCCCGATGTCTTCGTTGCATCAGGCTGCGGCGTCAGGAAGCGGATCGTGCCCCCCTGCGATCCCGCGCCAAACAGCGTGCCCTGCGGACCGCGCAGCACTTCGATGCGTTCCAGATCGAAGATCACCGGATAGACGTTGCCACCCGAATAGCCGAGCGCGCGCACCTGGATCGGCGTATCGTCAATATAGATGCCGGTGGTCGATGCGCCGACGGATGAGTTGATGCCACGGATGGCGATATTGGTCGTCGTGTTGGTCTGTTCGAACACGATACCCGGCGTCTGGCGGATCACGTCGGCGAAATCGCGCACGCCGCGCTTGTCGAGCGTTTCGGTGCTGAAAGCGCTCACGCTGATCGGCACCTTGCTCAGCACTTCGTTCTTGCGGGTGGCCGTAACCACGATCTCGCCGCTCTGGTCTGCTTCTGCGGCGGATTGCGACTTTGCGGTGTCCTGCGCAAAGGCGGGCATCGCGGTGACGAACGCGATCAACGCGCTCCCTGCGACCAAGTTTTCGCGAATGTGCTTGCTCATGCGTTGTCCCCCATCAGCTGCACCTCTGCCCTTACAAAGCTGCAAACCACCGAGCAGAGGCTATATCGGACGGCGAATTTCCAATTGATCATAAGTGGCAAATCCGGCCTTATGTGACACTTCCGGCAAACCGGTGAGCCTGTGACACAATCTTGGCCAGATCTGCCAAGCACCCCTGCAAAGGCAGGCACCCAGCAAATCGCGGCACAGCAAAAAGCCTCTTCTTCGCAAGGGCGTGCAGAGGAGAGGCTGGTAGCCCAGCGCTGCGGTGGTCACCGAGCCGCGCGCAATATCGGCCAGAGCCTTTTCCGCCGATTCAGAAAAAACGGCTTTCGGCGTAGCCGGTCATTCTTAATTGCGATGGCTTTGTAAAACCGAGCCCATATTGGAATGGCCATGATTGTGGAGCGGCGCGAAGGTTGGGCGTCGACCTTTAGGTCGAGATTGCTGCGATCATTGTCCGGAGGCGGTGGATGGCAACCAGCCTTTTGAAGTTGTCCGCCAGAACATGGAAGCTGGCCTCAATTCTGACCTGCTTGAGCGTTTTCACTTTGAAATATCCGTAAGCCGCAACGCCGCCGCTTCGGGCCAGGCGAAGGCACTGGCCTGCAAGCGCTCCGGCAAGATTCCATCCGTGCCGTGGTGCGTAACTGCCATCAACGCCATGGTGCCAGAAAGGTCCTCCGCTGCACCCGTTTGTGACTTATGCCGGGAGGGCAATTGCCCGCTATTCCGCACTATCCCTCGCATGAGGGGCCCAGTCCTCGAAGCGGGCGGCCAAGTCATCCGGAGGGACGATGCGGCCCTTGTCATCGACAAAGGCGACGTGGATTTCCGAACCGTCGGACGGGCGCACCAGTCTCATGGGCGGTGTGCGGCCCTGGCCAACCCAGTGATCGGACCACTCGCGCATGGCCAGGAACGGCAGGCGAAGCGCCTCGCCCATCTCGGTGAGGCAGTATTCCTTCCGGGGCCGGCTGCCGTCCGCCTTGTAGTCCTGCTGGGTCATCAGCCCCGAAGCGATGAGGCGCTTGAGCCGGTCGGCCAGCACGGTCCGCGGAATTCCGATCTCGGTGTGGAAATCGTCATATCGACGCACGCCGAACAGGGCGCTGCGCAGGATCAGCAGGGACCAGCGATCCCCCAGGAAATCGAAGCTCGCCGCCAGCGTGCAATGGCTGATGTGGATCGGGGACTGTCGACGAAACGGAGGTGTGGCCATGCGGCCCAGAATATCTGGGTTGCAAAAACAAATCCAGCCTCTATGCCTAGGTATCAAATGTGGACTCAGTGTCGATGTGAGGAGGCGTCATCGTGGGCGCAATGAACCTGGCTATTCTTTGGCCGACAGTGGCCCTGGCAGGCCTGATATTCGTCGTCTGGTCCGTTCTGCTGCGAAAGCGCTTCGCCCATATCGCGGCCAACCGGCCCACCGCCGCCGACTTCGCCAATGCGGAAGCCGTCGGCCGTTACTTTCGTCCCGTCGAGCGGCCTGCGCAGAACCTTGCCAACCTGTTCGAAATGCCGGTGCTCTACTTCGCGCTGGTGCCGCTGCTTGTCCTGACGGGCAGTGCCTCGCCTGCGCAGGTCGCGCTGGCGTGGATCTTCGTCACGCTCCGGGTCGTGCATTCCGCCATCCACATTGGCCCCAATACAGTTCGGACCCGGGCCCGCGTCTATATCGCCTCGAGCATCGTGCTGTTCGCGATGTGGCTGGGCTTCGTTATCGATCTCCTGGCAATCACTGGAACTGGCGCATGAACTTTTCCAAGGGCGACGCCCAGCAGCCCCATGTCCTCATCATCCATGAAGTGGAGGACTACGAGAAGTGGAAGGCTGTATTCGACGATGCGGCCGCGATCCGGCGCGAAGCAGGCGAGATCGCCTATCAACTGCTGGCCTACGACACGGATGCCCGTCAGGTCGTCCACTTCTCGCAATGGACTTCGCTCGATGCGGCTCGCGCCTTCTTCGAATCTCCGCAGCTTGTTGAAATCCGGCGTATCGCTGGCGTTCGGGCGCCGGAGTTCCGCTACCTCAACCAGATCGAAGCAAAGACGCTGTGATGGTTGCATGTCCTTGTCCTGCAGGAGTGTAGCCCCGTGTCGGTCCCCGTTAGGCTGAATCGTATCACCGCTCCTGACGTCCTCGGCAGGAAGACTGCTGAGAAACTTGTCGTCCTCACCGCATACCATGCCCAGTCGGCCCGGATGGCTGATCCGCATTGCGACGTCCTGCTGGTCGGCGATTCCCTTGGTAATGTTCTCTATGGCTTCGACACGACCCTGCCGGTGACGCTCGACATGATGATCATGCACGGGCGGGCCGTGGTGATTGCATCGCGCCGGGCGCTGGTCGTGGTGGACATGCCCTTCGCATCGTATGAAGCCTCGAAAGAGCAGGCGTTCGCGTCGGCGGCACGCGTCATGCAGGAGACTGGCTGCGGTGCTGTCAAGCTCGAGGGCGGGGTCCATTTTGCCGAGACCATCGCCTTCCTCGTTGCCCGGGGCATACCGGTCATGGGGCATGTCGGCCTGACTCCGCAGTCGATCCACACGATCGGATCGTTCAGATCCCAAGGAAAGGCCGAGGCCGCCGCCTTGGGCAGCTCCAACCAGCCGGGGCCGATCGAGACTGATGCCATCGCTGTCGCCGAGGCCGGTGCATTTTCGATGGTGATAGAAGCGGTGGTCGAGCCGTTGGCACGGCACATCAGCGAGAGGGTCGCCGTACCCACCATCGGCATCGGCGCGAGCTGGGCTTGCGACGGGCAGGTCCTGGTCCTTGAAGACATGCTGGGGATGACGGAGCGCACGGCGCGCTTCGTGCGCCGGTTCGCGGATCTCGGATCAGAGGCAGATGCGGCAATCGGAGCCTTTGCCGATGCGGTCAGGAAGGGAGCTTTCCCTGCCCGAGAACATCTGTATGGGCTGCAGGAACCGTCGCTTTCGCCAAAGACCGTCGTTTAAAGGATAGTAGGCGACGAGGGCTTTGTCCCAGACCTGGCCTTCCGAGGTCGACCCCTTCCGACCTATCCCAAAAGCGGCATTCATTCGGCCGGCACACAGTGTTGGCTATCCTTGTCTCCCTAGCCTGAAGGCTGCCGCATCTGCTTCACGAAGCGAAACATGTCGCTGTCGTCCGGTAGTCCGGTCGGGCTGGGTGTATGGGGATCGGGATTTCGTTCGTGATAATATTCGACGATATGGAACCCGCAGACGTTGACGTAGAAATGGATGTTCCGCTTCTCGAAATACGGCGTGACCGTCTCCCAGATGCGGGTGTCGGGAAACACTGCCTCGATCGCCGACCAGGCTGCCTTGCCGAGACCCTGTCCGTGGTTCCCGATCGCGATGAACAGAAGGTCGAGGGAATTGGCCTGCGTATCGCGGTTGATCGTCACGACCGCGCCACCGACCCTGCGGCCATCGTGCACGATGTGCAGGACGATCGCATTGGGCGCGGCCATCGCGTCATCTAGATCCGCATCGGACGGGATCGGCCCGTCCGGAAGGCCGCCCATCTCCTCGACAACTGCGAGTGCAAAGGCGGCCTGCAGGTCGCGTTTGAAGGCGGGGAAATCGGCTGGCTCTGCGGGGAGGAGCGTCACACGGGGCCGAGCCATCGTTGTCTTATGTCCTTTCATCACGAGGCGCCCCCGAGCGCGCGATAGAGGGCGGTTGCGCTGGTGAGTTCGGCATGACGCACGCTGAGCATCGTCTGCCGCGCGGCGTAGACGGTGCGCTGTGCGTCGAGCAGTTCGAGCCGGCTTGTCACCCCCGCGCGATAGGCCAGGCGGGCGAGTGCGAGCCGCCGTTCGGCCTGCTGCACGGCCTCGCTCTGGGCGGTGCGCTGCGTCGAGAAGGTGGCACGGGCGGCAAGGCCGTCGGAGACTTCGCGAAAGGCGGTCTGGATCGTTTTCTCGTAGTTGGCAACGGCGATCGAGGTCCGGATACGCGAGAGGTCGAGTGTGGCCTTGAGCTCTCCGCCGCGAAAGATCGGCACGGACACCGCAGGCGCATAGGACCAGCTCTGGTTGCCCGACTGGAACAGCGTCTGAAGCGCGGCGCTGGCGAAGCCGAACGCACCGGTGAGCGACAGCCGTGGGAAGAAAGCCGCGCGTGCCGCACCGATGTCGGCATTGGCAGCGCTCAGCTCATGTTCGGCCTGCATGATGTCGGGACGGCGGGTGAGCAGGTCGGATGGGGTGTAGGCGGCCAGCGCAGTGCGGATCGGTTGCGCTCCCAGGCTGATCGGCGGGGGAAGATCGGCCGGAATCGGCGCGCCGACTGCGGCGACCAGCCCATTGGTTGCCTGCTGCCGTTCGCGCTGGCGTTGCGCCACGTCGGCCTGAGCCTGGCGGACCTGCCCCTCGGCCTGCGCGAGATCCAGACCGCTTGACTGGCCCGCATCGTGGAGCTGGCGGGCAAGCGTCAGGGAAGCCTGCCATTCGGCCAGCGTCGCTTCGGTCAGCTGTAGCTGCTCTTCGGCCAGCCGCTCGGCCAGATAGGTGTCAGCGACCGCTCCGATCACTGTCAGCCGCACCGCGCGCTGCCCCTCGCGCGAAGCCAGGTAGCGCTCTGTCGCGGCGGCATTCTGGGCACGGAGCCGACCGAACAGGTCAATCTCGAAATTGGTCAGTGCTGCCTGCACGGTGACCTGACCGAAGGAGGCACCGGCTGCGTCGCCCGTGTTCAATCCGCCGCCTGCCCTCGCCACGCCGACGGGCTGGCGCTGGCGCGTATAAGCCGTGTCGAGATTGACGCTGGGCAAGCCTTGGGCACGCTGGACGCGGATCTGCGCGCGTGCCGCTTCGGCATTGAGCGCCGCCATGCGCAGATCGCGATTTTCGCTCAGCGCCAGCGTAATCAGCGTCTGCAGCCGGGCATCGGCGAACATGGCCTGCCATTCGGGCACAGCCTCTCCGTCTATCTCGACCGGATAGGTGGCGGCGACCGGCGGCGTTGGCAGGGTCAGCTTCGGGGTCATCGAGCAGGCGGTTGTCGTCAGCAACAGCCCGAGGGTGAGGACGCGCATCGTCATGCCCTTCCTCCTCGCCAACGTTCCGCCAAGCTGAGCACGACCACGAAGAAGACGGGTACGAAAATGACGGCCAGCACCGTGCCGGTAATCATACCGCCGAAGACACCGGTGCCGATCGCCGTCTGCGTCTCCGCACTGGCCCCGCGTGCCAGCATCAGCGGCATCACGCCCAGCGTGAAGGCCAGGCTGGTCATCACGATCGGCCGCAGCCGAACCCTGGCCGCCGCAATGGCCGCATCGACCAGGCTCATGCCCTGTTCTCGATAGCCTTTGGCGAACTCGACGATCAGAATCGCATTCTTGGCGCTGAGGCCGATGATGGTGATGAGGCCCACGCGGAAGAAGATATCGTTCGGCATGCCGCGCAGCAGCACCGCGGCGACGGCCCCGATCAGCCCCAGCGGCACTACCAGCATGACCGAGACCGGGATCGCCCAGCTTTCATAGAGAGCGGCCAGCACCAGGAAAACGACCAGCATCGATAGCGCCAGCAGCATCGGCGCTTGTGCGCCCGCCTCGCGCTCCTGCAGCGACGCGCCGGTCCAGTCGATCGCGAAGCCGCGCGGCAGCTTGACGGCAATGGCCTCCATCGCCTTCATCGCATCGCCGCTCGATACGCCGGAGGCGGGCGAGCCAGTGATGCTGATCGAAGGATAGCTGTTATAGTTGGCCAGCTGCAGCGGGCCGCGCTGCCACGTCGGCGTCACGAGTTCGGACAGCGGCACCGTCCCTCCGGTCTCGTTGCGGACGCGCAGCGCAAGTACGTCATCGAGGTTCATGCGGGACGGTGCATCGGCCTGCACGATGACCTGCTGCAAGCGGCCCTGATTTGGAAAATCGTTGACGTAGGAACTGCCTAGCGACGTGCCGATCATGTCGTTGATCGCGGTGAACGAAACGCCCAATGCGCGCGCCTTCGCCCGATCGATGTCCAGACGAACGTTGGTGCCGGCCGGCAGGCCATCGGCATTTACGGCTGCCAGTTTGCCGTCTTTGGCGGCAAGTCGGAGCAGCTGATCACTTGCTGCGGCGAGCGCCTGTCGTCCGTGTCCCGCGCGATCCTCCAGCCGGAGCGTGAAACCCGACGACGTCCCCAATTCCTCGATCGCAGGGGGCATCATGTTCATGACCGAACCTTCGTGGACTGCCTTGGCCATCGCCGCATCGGCGGCGGCGACTTCCGCCCGAGCATTGATGCCTGGTTTGAGAATGGTGTAGATCATCGCGGCATTGGCGCCGGAGCCGGAAAAGCCGAAGCCAAGGATTGCCTGGGTCGTCAGCACCCCCGGGCGGCCCGCAGCAAAGCGTTCGAAAGCCTTTACCGCCTCCATCGTGCGGCTAGCGGTCGCGTCCGCGGGCAGTTGGATGGTCGTCATGTAATAGCCCTGATCCTCTTGGGGCAGGAATGACGACGGCAGGTTGACGAACCCAATACCGAGCAACCCGACCAGCAGCGCGAAGATCGCCATCATCCGGCCGGCGCGTTTCAGAAGCTTGCCGACCCAGGCCTCGTACCGCACCGTCGTTCGCTCGAACCAGCGGTCGAACGCCTGGAAGACGCGGTTCTTCGGCCGCTCCCGCTCGACGGGCTTCAACAGCGTCACGCAGAGCGCAGGCGTCAGGGTGAGCGCGAGGAAGGCGGAAAACAGGATGGAAACCGCCATCGCCATCGTGAACTGGCGGTAGATGGTGCCGACCGATCCCGATGCGAGCGCCATGGGAATGAAGACGGCCGACAGAACCAGGGTGATGCCGATGATCGCTGGCGTGATCTCCGCCATGGCGCGGATCGTTGCCTCGCGCGGGGGCAAATGTTCCTCGTGCATCAGCCGCTCGACATTCTCGACCACGACGATGGCGTCGTCGACGATGATGCCGATCGCCAGCACCATGCCGAACATCGTCAGCACATTGATCGAATAGCCCGTCATCAACATCACTGCGATCGTGCCGAGCAGGGCGATCGGCGCGACGATGGCCGGGATCAGGGTGTAGCGAATCTTCTGCAGGAACAGGTACATAACCAGGAAAACGAGGACCATCGCCTCCAGCAATGTGTACAGCACCTTCTCGATCGACACCTTTACGAAGGGCGCGGTGTCGAACGGCGCGGACCAACTGACGCCCGCGGGAAACGCGCGCGACAGCTCCGCCATGCGCGCGTTCACCAACTTCGACACGGCCACTGCATTCGCGCCCGGCGACAACTGGATCGCAGCGGAAGCGGCGCCCTTGCCGTTTTCGCGGGTCGCGGTGCCGAAGCTCTGGCGACCCAGCTCGATCCGCGCGACCTTGTCCAGCGTGACCGACGAGCCGTCGGTACTGGCTTTCAGAATGATCGCGGCGAAATCCTCGGGCGTCTTCAACTGACCGTCGACGGTCAGCGGGACCGTGACCCGCTGGCTCTGCGTGGTCGGCTCTGTGCCCAGCGCACCGGGGGCGACCTGGGCATTTTGCTCGGCGATGGCGGCAGTCACGTCGCTTGCGGTCAGGCCATATCCGGCCAGCTTCGCAGGATCGATCCATATCCGCATCGCGCGTTCGGCAGAGAAGTTCTGTACGCGGCCGACACCCGGGACACGCTTGAGTTCATCGACGATGTTGCGGGTCATATAGTCGGTCAGCGCAACTTCGTCGCGGCGGCCGTCGTCGGACATCAGGCTCACGATCATCAGGAAGCCTGATGATGCCGATTCGACCGTGACACCCATCTGGCGCACTGCCTGCGGCAGTCGCGCCTCGATCGTCTTCAGCCGGTTCTGCACGTCGACCTGAGCCATTTCGACATCGGTGCCGGGGCGAAACGTGGCCGTGACGGTCGCACTGCCCGAGGTGTCGGTGCTGCTGTCGAAATAGAGCAGGTTCTTTACACCCGACATTTCACGCTCGATCAGCGAGACGACGCTGTCGTTCAGCGTTTGCGGCGTGGCGCCGGGATAAGTGGCGTAGATGCTGACACTGGGTGGCGCGACACT
The DNA here is from genome assembly GCF_014196055.1 of Novosphingobium hassiacum. Lineage (GTDB taxonomy): Bacteria > Pseudomonadota > Alphaproteobacteria > Sphingomonadales > Sphingomonadaceae > Novosphingobium > Novosphingobium hassiacum. The sequence continues at coordinate 798,521 of NZ_JACICY010000001.1, read as the reverse complement.
GGGGAAGCGGGCGACCGGCATCTGCGGCAAGGCGATAGCGCCCGCCAGCATGATGACGATCGCGATGACCCAGGCGAAGACCGGGCGGTCAATGAAGAAACGGGGCATTGTCTAAACCTCTCAGCGCGCGCGCCAGGGTAGCGGCTTGACCGGCGTGTCGGGCTGGACGCGGTCCTGCCCCTCGACGATCACCCGGTCGCCGCGCCTGAGACCCGAAAGAATGACGTATTGCCCGTTCACGACCGCACCCACGATGACGGGGCGGACGCGCACCCGGTCCTGCTGGTCGACGATGCTGACTTGTGCGCGCCCTTGGCCATCGCGAGTGACCGCCTGTTGCGGGACGGTCAGCGCGTCGGATGGGGTCGCCTGGAACAGGCGCGCGCGGACGAACATGCCAGGCAGCAGCAGCTCGCCCGGATTGTCGACCGCGACGCGAACCAGCACGTCGCCCGTACCGGGATCGACGGCGATGCCGGAGAACAGGATACGCCCCTTGTTGGGATGAACCCGTCCGGCGGCAGTGACGATCTCGACCGGCCCCGCGGCCTGTCCCGAGGCCCGCAACGCGGCATAGCGCTCGGCAGGCTGGCGAATGTCGATATAGACGCGGTCGATCTGCTGGACCGTTGCCAGCGGGCTGGCGTCGCCCGTCGTCACCAACGCCCCTTCGGTCACATTGGCCGCACCGATCCGCCCCGCGATCGGCGCGGCTACGCGTGAGAAGCCGACGTCGAGCTGTCGCCGCCGCAGCGTCGCACGCGCTTCGCTCACCTCTGCGGCCGCCTGATCGCGAGCGGCAACGGCGTCGTCATAGCTCTGCCGGCTGATCGCGTCGGCCGCGACCAGCGGCTTCAACCGCTCGGCCTGGACTTTGGTCCTCGTATAGGTGGCCGACGCTTTCGCCAGCGTCGCCCGCGCGGTATCGGCATCCGCGCGATAAGGTGCCGCGCTGATCTGGAACAACGGCTGCCCGGCACGGACCAGCGCGCCTTGCTCGAACAGCCGGCGCTGGACGATCCCACCGACCTGCGGGCGAATCTCCGCGATGCGCCATGCGACGACGCGGCCGGGCAGTTCGTCCGCCACCGTCACGGGCGCGGCGGCGACGACGGTCGTCAGCACCTCCACCGCAGTCGGCGAGGCGGCAGGCGCATCGGCGACGCACCCGGCCAGAGGCGGCAGCAGCAGCAACAACGGCAGGAAGCGGCGCAAGGTGGGAACAGTGATCATGGTGCGGCCATTCGCCTGACCGCGTTGCGTGAACGTCGAGACTATGTGGAGATCGTGTGGGGGTCGCCTAGCGAACGGATGGCCGACGACGTGAGTGTATGGAATGCGCAGATCGCCCATGACTGGTGGAGGATCTGCGTAGCGTCAGGCTGGCCGACAGCGGCCGACTGGATCTCGTCCTGACCGAGATTGATTTCGCTGCGGAATTCGAAAGCATTGCGCCGACGCTGCGCTCGATCCTGGAGCCGGCTGGCTTCTCGCTGATGCTCGAACTGATGCAGGGCACGATCCGTGCGGACGCCGCCGCGACTTCGGCCGATCAGGGTTCGAGATCACCCTCGCGCCAGACGTGCAATAGCTGCGGGACCGCCTTGGACAGTGCGCTTGGGCACCTCTGGCCCTTACTGACATGGAGACCTGCTGCCCCACATGTCCGCTTCACGCTACAGCACGCCGGAACCTGCCAATTCGGGCTGAGGCGTCGCCAAAGTTGTGCACCCACGGGATTACGCTGGGAGAATGGGCGGATCATTCGTTCCGGGGGACTGACGCTGCGGGCGTGGCTTTTTGCGGCGTCGGCGCTATGGGGCGGGGATGGATGTGAATGATCGCCCTGATGGACCGGTGACAGTTGCCGCGCTCTACCGCTTCGCGCGGGTAGAGGATTGCGCAGGCGTTCGTGCGGAGCTTGAGCGGGTTTGTCGTGCCAATGGCGTGCGCGGGACGTTGCTGATTGCGCGCGAGGGGGTCAACGGGACGATCGCGGGGTCTGCCGAGGGGATCGCGGCGGTGCTTGGGGCGATCCGCGCGATGCCGGATTGCGCGGACGTGGACGTCAAGTTCTCGAGTGCGGAGGCGATGCCGTTCCACCGGACGAAAGTGCGGGTAAAGCGCGAGATCGTGACGATGGGGCAGCCCGACATCGACCCGCGTGCGAGCGTGGGGACGTATGTCGATCCGCTCGACTGGAATGCGCTGATCGCCGATCCGGACACGATCGTGATCGACACGCGCAACGACTACGAGGTGGCCGCAGGCACGTTTGCGCGCGCGATCGATCCGGGGACGGCAAGTTTTCGCGATTTTCCGGCGTGGTTCCGGGCAGAGCGCGAGCGCTTGCTGGGGCAGGGAAAGCCGCCGAAGGTGGCGATGTTCTGTACCGGCGGCATCCGCTGCGAGAAGTCGACCGCGTTCCTGAAGCAGGAGGGCGTTGACGATGTCTATCACCTCAAGGGCGGGATTCTGAAGTATCTGGAGACCGTGCCGCAGGACGAGAGCCTGTGGCGTGGCGAATGCTTCGTGTTCGACCAGCGCGTGACCGTGGGGCACGGGCTGGCGCCGGGGACGCATTCGCTGTGCTTCTGCTGCCGCCGCCCGGTGGACGCGGCGGGGCGCTCGTCACCGCTGTACGAGGAGGGCGTCAGTTGCGCGGCGTGTCATGGCGAGCGCAGCGACGAGCAGCGCGCCTCGGCACGCGAGCGGCACCGGCAAGAGCGGCTGGCCGAGAGCCGGGGCCGCGCGCATGTGGGCGCAGTGCTCTAAAAGTTCGGCCCTGTCGGAACCATCACAGCGCGATGCCTTCGTATGGCACATACCTGATGATCTATGCGCGCTTTATTTGCGTTACATCTACTGATTTGGTTGACTTTTCTAGGCGGGTTTGGTTGCGCTCGTTCGAGATTTGCTTGGGACTCAGAACGTCGCGGTAAGCGCGGTGCTGACGTAGCTGGTGTTGCCGGTGTGCGGAGCGTTGGGGGCGGTTTTGAGGAAGCGACCTTTTGCCAGCCACAGCGCGTTGACTTCGCCGCGCAGGAAGCCTGGCACGACCCAGTAGCGCATCCGACCTTCAAGCTGGTGCCCGGCAAACGATCCGGAGCGACCGGTAGCATCGCGCACGCCGGTGGTGGCGAAAGCATCGGTGCGCTCGGCCAGCCACATCGGACGGTAGGAAATGAACGCGTCGAGGCGTTTACCTGGGGCGACTTCGGCGCGGACACCGGGGCTGTTGATGTTGGTGCGGCCGATCGCGGCGAGTACGCCCGACGGGCTGAAGTCGGCGCGGCGCATGCCGAACAGCGTGTCGAACCGGCCATAGCTACCGCCCGGGCCATCGCCGCTGGCGCGGTCATATTCGACCGACAGGCGCAGGCGGGTGCGGCCGGGGAAGGTGTAACCGGCATCGGCGTGGAGGAACCAAGCGCCGACGTCGAGGGTGGCCTGGGTCGAGGCGCTGACCTGGCCGAATTGCCACGCGCCTTCGATCTCGAAGTCGGGTTGGCCCGATGCGGGTTCGCGGATCAGGCGCGCGGCCACCGTGTGGAGATCGCGGTCACGGGTGAGCCGACCGGGTGCGTCGCGTTCCTGCAGGCGAAAGTAGGATGCTTCGGCTGCCGCGCCGAACACGGTCCTGGGTCGCCATATCACGCCGCCCCAGAGCCGCAGGTCGAAGCTCTCCCTGTCGAGACCGTAACGGTTACGCAGGACCGAGCCCTGATCGTCGGGCAGGCGGACCTGCGGGAGCGTGTAGATCAGCGTCGCGCTGGTGCCTTCGCGTGTTTTCAGGTCGGCGCGCAGGCCGGTGTAGCCGCTGGTGGTGTTGCGGTAGTCGTCGGCGGCGACGAAGCGGCGCGAGCCGAGGTTGAGGGCGAAGCGGCCGGCCTGGAACGCGACCCTGGTGCCCTTGGACGGGGCAAAATCGCCTGCGACGTAGGCCTGCACGAATTCGAGCGTGTTGACGTCATTGGCATTGACCGAGGAGCCCGGCTCGCCCAGCCACGCGCGGCTGTCGTACATTTCCGCGCCGATGCGAAAGTGGGGCGTGGCCTTGTATTCGACGGCAAGCGTGGTGCGCAGCGCGAGTTGCTCGTCGGTCGGCGGGAGGTTGATGCGCGGCTGGCCGGTGAGGCTTTCGTAGCGCAGGCGGATGCTGCCGGTGACGGTGAGGTCGGTCGGGTTGCCTATCGCGCGTTGGAGGCGCGGGGGCTCGGCGGGTGCCACCGTCGGAACAGCGGCCATGGCCAGCAAGGTAAACTTCAGGCTCAGCTTCACGATGTGCTCCATTGTGGCCCTGCGACCGCCTGATGAAGCAACGCTTGAGCGCTCTCGCGCCTGATCGGGAGGTTGCGTGGTCCCGGTGGCGCTCCCTTGCAATATTGCCGGCGGGAAAACAATCGTGTCCCGCCGCGGGCCAACAAGGGTGTCGCCAAGGGCGGCCTTGCGACCCATGACAGGAGCGCAGCGGGCCGGTTCCGGCTGCGGACGGGGCAAGATGACGCGTACTATCGCATGGATCTGGGGCACGGCGTGTCTGGCGGGGCTGGCTCTGCCGTCTACTGCCTGGGCGCAGCGCGTGACCGACAATGTGATCGCCAATGCGAGTGATGCCTTCGGGGAATCGGTGGGGACCGAGCGCGTCGGGCTGTATGGCGTGGACGATGTGCGCGGGTTCTCGCCGGTCGACGCCGGGAATGCGCGGATCGAGGGGCTGTACTTCGCGCCGGTGGACCGGTTGCCGGTGAGGCTGGTGCGGGGCAACAAGGTCCGCGTCGGGATCACCGCGCAACGCTATCCCTTTCCCGCGCCAACCGGGATCGTTGACTACGATCTGTCGGCGACGGGAGGCGCGGATCAGCTGACCTTGGGGCTGGAGACCGGGCAATTCGGGTCGGTGTGGGCAAATCTCGATGCGCAAGTGACGCTTGCACGTGATCTGCGGGGCTATGCTGGCGCGACGTTGCGCAGAGTGCGGCGGCTGGATGGTGGCGACAACAAGACCGATATCGTATCGAGCGGGCTGGCGTGGACGCCCTATGCCGGGGCAAGCGTGGCGGTGTTCCAGTCGTTTTCGCGCAGTTATGACGATGACGCGGCGCCATCGATCTTTCCGGCGGGCGATTTCCTGCCGCCGTCGATCAGGCGGCGCGAGCGGATCGGGCAGACCTGGGCCGAGCGCGACAACACCCACGAGATTTTCGGTGCGCTGGCCAAGCTGCCGCTGGGGGCTTGGGCGATAGAGGCGGGGCTGTTCCGCGCCGAGCGGCGGGTCGACGCCGGGTTCACCGACCTGTTCGTCAATACACGCGCCGATGGCACGACGCCCGACCGGGTGATCGTCGCCGATGCCAACAACCGCGACTTGGCGCTGTCTGGCGAAGTGCGCGTGGTTCGCGCGTTCGGCGATGCGGCATTGGCGCACCGGGTTACGCTGAGCTTGCGCGGGCGAACGGGGGACCGGCGGTTTGGAGGGGTCCAGCGCATTGCGCTGGGTGAGAGCAGTCTGAACTTTTCGGACCAGCGTCCGCGTCCGGTGCTGACGTTCGGGGCTGATGATACGGACAAGTCGAGTCAGGCCACGGTGGGTCTGGGCTATTCTCTGGCGAGCGCGGGGCGGTTCTCGCTCGATTTGGGGTTATCGGGTTCGCGCTACCGCAAGACGGTGCGCTTTGCGTCCAGCGGTCTGGTGACAGCGGCGAGCGATCGTCCGGTGACCGCGAGCGTGACCGGGTCGCTGATCCTGAGCCCGGCGCTGACGTTGTACGGTGGTTATGTGCGCGGGTTCGAGGAAGTGTCGGTCGCGCCCGCCAATGCAGCAAATCGCGGCGCGGTGCCGCCCGCGATCCGGACGCGGCAAACCGATGTGGGACTGCGCTATGCGGTGACGCCCACGGTCAGTCTGGTGGCGGGCCTGTTCGAGATATCAAAGCCTTATTACAACCTCGACGATCAGGCGGTGTACCGGCAGCTGGGGCTGTCATCCAATCGCGGGCTGGAGATGTCGCTGGCGGGCACGCTGCGACCGGGTTTGAGCGTGGTGCTGGGCAATGTCCTGATCGACGCGCGGATCAGCGGTGCGCTGGTCGACAACGGCAGCATCGGCGCGCGCCCGGTCGGCAGCATCAAGCGCCGGACGATCGCGAGTTTCGACTGGCGGCCGGATGGTGGCGAGAGCCCGCTGTCGTTCGATGTGAGCGCCGAGGGGCTATCGAGCCGTGTCGGCAACGCCAGCAACCGGCTGCTCGCTCCGCCGCGCGAGAGCGTGGACATCGGGTTGCGCTATCGCTTTGCGCTGGCGAAAGCGCCGGCGCTGCTGCGTTTGCAGCTTGCCAATGCGCTCGACGATTACGGCTGGCAGGTCGCGCCGAACGGGGCGTTCACGTACTCACAGGGGCGCAGGCTTTACGTCGAATTGCGGGTGGACCTTTAGGGCTCACATCCAACTGCTCGTCATTGCGAGCGTAGCGAAGCAATCCAGAGCGTCATGCGCTGTAATCTGGATTGCTTCGTCGGCTTCGCCTCCTCGCAACGACGAGGGTGAGGGGATTCAGATCTCGACCTGACTGCCGAGTTCGATGACGCGGTTCGTGGGGAGTTTGAAGAACTCCATTGCGCTTTCGGCATTGCGGACCATCCATGCGAACAGCCTCTCGCGCCAGATCGCCATGCCGGGACGGCTGGTTGCTATGAGGGTCTGGCGGGCGAGGAAGTAGCTGGTGTCCATCGGCTTGAACGGCCCGCCTGCGCGGTTCTCCTGCGCCAGCTCTGCGGGGATATCGACCTCGTCCATGAAGCCATAGTCGAGCACGATACGATAAAAGCCGCTGCCAAGGTCTTCGACCTCGCTGCGCTGTTCGGGTGGCACGTGCGGCACGCTGGCGGTCGTTACGGTAAGGATCGCGACGCGTTCGTGGAGGATGTGATTGTGCTTGAGGTTGTGCAGCAGCGCGGGCGGGATGCCTTCGGTCGATGATGCCAGGAACACCGAACTGCCTGCGACGCGGCGGACCTTGTCGCCGATCGAGGTGAGGAACAGGTCGAACGGCATCGCGTCTTCCTGCAACCGCGTGTGGACGAGTCCGCGGCCGGTCGCCCAAGTGGTGAGCAGGGTGAAGGTGACGCCCGCGATCAGCAGTGGAAACCAGCCGCCGTCGGGGATTTTGGTTATGTTCGAGGCGAAGTAGAGGCCATCGACGAGCAGGAATGTGCCGGTTACCAGGCCTGCCAGCAGCGGATGCCACTTCCATACCGCGAAGGTCAGCACGCCGAGCATGCAGGCGGTGATGAACATCGTGCCGGTAACCGCGATGCCATAGGCGGCCGCAAGGTTGCTCGACGTGCCGAAGCCGATCACCAGCATCACGACGAGCACCAGCAGGCCCCAATTGACCAAGGGCACGTAGATCTGGCCTGCGGCCTTGGCGCTGGTGTGGAGGATCTTGATCCGGGGGAGAAAACCGAGCTGCACCGCCTGCTGTGACAGCGAGAACGCGCCCGATATGACCGCCTGACTGGCGATGATCGTCGCCAGCGTCGCGAGCAGGACCAGCGGCAGGCGCGCCCACTCAGGCGCCATCAGGAAGAACGGATTCTCGACCGAGGCCGGGTCGACGAGGAGCAGCGCCGATTGCCCGAGGTAATTGAGCATCAGGCAGGGAAACGCCGCGTAGAGCCATGATACGGTGATCGCCTTGCGGCCGAAGTGCCCCATGTCGGCGTAGAGCGCCTCTGCCCCGGTGACTGCGAGCACGACCGAGCCGAGTGCAAGGAAGGCAAGGCCCGGGTCGATCGTGAAGAAGCGGATCATATGATGCGGACTGAGCGCCCACAGAATTTCGGGCGCGGCCATGATGCCGCGGATGCCGAGGAGCGCGAGCACGAGGAAATAGACGAGGATGATCGGGCCGAACAGGCGGCCGACCGCCGCCGTGCCGCGCTTCTGGATCGAGAACAAGCCGATCAGGATCGCGATCGAGATCGGCAGGACGTAGCGTCCGAAAGCGGGATTGACCACGGTCAGGCCCTCGACCGCAGACAGCACCGAGATTGCCGGCGTGATAATCGCATCGCCGTAGAACAGCGAGGTTGCGACCAGCCCGAGCATGACCACGGCCACGCCGCGCTTGCCGGCGCCACCCAGCTTGCGGTCGATCAGCGCGAGCAGCGCCAGACTGCCGCCTTCGCCCTTGTTGTCGGCGCGCAGGACGATGAACACGTACTTGATCGTGACGACCAGCATCATCGTCCAGAATACCAGCGAGAGCACGCCGAACACGTGTTCACGGTCCACCGCGAGGGGGTGATGGCCGATGAAGCTTTCGCGTAGCGCATAGAGCGGTGAAGTGCCGATATCGCCGAACACCACGCCGATCGCGCCCAACGCCATCGTCGGCAGGCTCTCAGTGTGATGATGGGGCGTCGGCTGGTCGGCGGTGAGTGGTTGGGAGGCAGACGGGGTCATCGTTCACGAATAGAACCGGCCCTTGCAGGGTGCCATGAACTTTATGGAATCTTTACGGTTTCCACCGGGTTTCGGGTAGAACCTTTACGGCGATCGGATGCAGTTGCGGCTCACTCAAAGCAGTGGGGATGTGACCATGTCCGGAAATCTGAACCGCCTTCGCAAAGGCGAACGCTGGCCCGCCGCCGAGCTTGGCCTGCGCGGGTTGGGGCTCGCCGTGCTTTACGCGTGCTGGCGCGTGGCCGGTTGTGCGCGGCGTCTGGCGGTAGTGCCGCAGGGCCATCAGCCGCCGGTCAGCGAATACGCAGTATGCTTGGTGGCGGTCGTGCTGCTGGCCGCCGGGATCGCTCTGACGATCGAGGGCCCGGGGCTGTTCCGCCACGTGCCCATCCCCGGCCGCAGCGGCAACTTGTGAGGGATCCTCGAACCATGACCGACTTTACCGCCCTGGCAATCCTTGCCGGATTGTTCGCGCTTACCCTCGCCTTCGTGCGGCTTTGCGAAAAAGCCTGAGGAGCCAACCCATGACCTTATCGCTAACGTTGGCGGGACTGACCGCCGGGGCGCTGCTCGTTTACCTGTTGGCCGTGCTGATCCGGCCCGAGCGGTTCTGAAGGGTGTGCAGGACATGACGATTCAGGGCTGGACGCTTATCCTCGTCTTTACCGTGCTGGTCTTTGCGATGGCCAAGCCATTCGGCATGTGGCTGTTTGCGTTGTACGAAGGCAGGCGCACGCCATTGCACCGGCTGCTCGGCCCGGTCGAGCGCGGGTTCTACACGCTCGCGGGCATCGATCCGGACGCGGAGCAATCGTGGCGCCGCTACGCGCTGCATATGCTGGTGTTCCAGCTGGTGCTGGTGGTGTTCACATACACGGTCCTGCGGCTGCAGGGCGTGCTGCCGATGAACCCGCGGGCGTTGCCGGGCATTGGGGCGGACGGCGCGATCAACACCGCGATCAGCTTTGTCACCAACACCAACTGGCAGTGGTATTCGGGCGAGGTCGCGCTTTCCAACTTTTCCCAGATGTTCGGGCTGGTGATCCACAACTTCCTGTCGGCGGCGACCGGCATCGCGGTGGCATTCGCGCTGTTTCGGGGCTTCGCCCGGCGCGAGGTGGCGAGTGTCGGCAATTTCTGGGCCGATTGCACACGCGTGACGCTGTACCTGCTGCTGCCGGTAAGCGTGGTCTACGCGCTGTTCCTGATAGCAAGCGGCGTGCCACAGACGCTGGCGGCGTCGGTCGAGGTGACGACGCTGGAAGGCATCAAGCAGACGATCGCGCTGGGGCCGGTGGCGAGCCAGGAAGCGATCAAGATGTTCGGCACCAACGGTGGCGGCTTCTTCAACGCCAATTCGGCGCATCCGTTCGAAAATCCGACTGCCTTGACCAACTTCGTCGAGATGCTGTCGATCTTTGCGCTGGGTGCGGGCCTGACGTGGTGCTTCGGCAAGGCGGTCGGCAATACCCGGCAGGGCTGGGCAATCCTGGCGGCGATGATGGTGCTGTTCGTTGCCGGGGCGAGCGTTGCCTACTGGCAGGAAGCGGCGGGCAATCCGATCCTGCACCAGCTTGGCGCTGCCGGCGGCAATATGGAAGGCAAGGAGGTCCGCTTCGGGATTGCCGCCAGCGCGCTGTTCTCGGTCGTCACCACGGCGGCATCGTGCGGCGCGGTCAACGCGATGCATGACAGCTTTACCGCGCTGGGCGGGATGATCCCGCTGTTCAACATGCAGATCGGCGAAGTCGTCGTCGGCGGGGTTGGCGCAGGTATCTACGGGTTCCTGCTGTTCGCACTGCTGGCGGTGTTCGTGGCGGGGCTGATGGTGGGCCGGACGCCGGAATACGTCGGCAAGAAGATCGAGGCGCGCGAGGTCAAGCTGGCGGTGCTGGCGATTGCGATGCTGCCGCTGTGCATACTTGGCCTGACGGCGGTGAGCGCGGTGATGCCGGAGGGTCTTGCAGGGCCGTTGAACAAGGGTCCGCACGGGTTTTCCGAGATTCTCTATGCGTTCAGTTCGGGCACGGGCAACAACGGATCGGCCTTCGCCGGGCTGAGCGCCGGCACGCCGTTCTACAACGCTCTCCTGGCGGTCGCGATGTGGCTGGGGCGGTTCTTCGTGATCGTGCCGGTGCTGGCGATCGCCGGGAGCCTTGCTGCCAAGAAGCACACACCCGAGACCGCCGGATCGTTCCCGACGACCGGGCCGCTGTGGATCGGGTTGCTGATCGCGATCATCCTGGTCGTGGGGGGCCTCACCTTCCTGCCCGGGCTCGCACTTGGCCCGATTGCCGATCATCTTGCGATGGTCTCGGGCCAGCAGTTCTGAAGAGGCATAAGCCCATGACAACAGCTCAATCGATGTTTTCGGCAAAGCTGGTCGTTCCGGCGATCGGCGACGCCTTCCGCAAGCTTTCTCCGCGTCAACTGGTCAAGAACCCGGTGCTGTTCACGACGGCCGTCGTTGCGGCGCTGCTGACGGTGCTGGTGGTGGTGGGCGAGGACCCGCTGCCGCTGGGCTTTCAGTTGCAACTGATCGTATGGCTGTGGCTGACGGTGCTGTTCGGCACCTTTGCCGAGGCGCTGGCCGAGGGCCGGGGGCGCGCGCAGGCGGCATCGTTGCGCGCCGCCAAGAGCGAACTTGTGGCGACCTTGCCCGACGGGCGCACCGTGGCGGCATCGGCGTTGGCGCGTGGCGATAGCGTCGTCGTTGCGGCCGGGGAGCTGATCCCGGCGGATGGCGAGGTTATCGCGGGCGTCGCTTCGGTCAACGAAGCAGCGATCACCGGCGAAAGCGCGCCGGTGATCCGTGAGGCGGGCGGCGACCGGTCGGCGGTGACGGCGGGCACGCGGGTGATTTCCGACAGCATCACGGTGCGGGTCACACAGGAGCCGGGCAAGGGCTTTCTCGACCGGATGATCGCGCTGGTCGAAGGGGCCGAGCGGCAGAAGACGCCCAACGAGATCGCGCTGACGATCCTGCTGGTGGGCCTGACGATCATCTTCCTGATCGCGGTGAGCACGATCCCCTCGTTTGCCAGCTATGCAGGTGGCAAGATCCCCGTGGCGATCCTGGCGGCGCTGCTGGTGACGCTGATCCCGACAACGATCGCGGCGCTGCTGTCGGCGATCGGCATTGCCGGGATGGACCGGCTCGTGCGCTTCAACGTGTTGGCGAAATCCGGGCGTGCGGTCGAGGCGGCGGGCGACGTTGATGTGCTGCTGCTCGACAAGACCGGGACGATCACGATCGGCGACCGGCAGGCGGGCGATTTCATTGCGGTGAGCGGCGTGACAGTGAACGCGCTTGCGGCCGCGGCGATGCTGGCGAGTCTTGGCGACGAGACGCCCGAGGGACGCTCGATCGTGGTGCTGGCGCGCGAGAAGTTCGGCGTTGCCGCGCAGGAACTTCCGGACGGAGCTCAAGTCATTCCGTTCACCGCGCAGACCCGCCTGTCGGGCGTGCAGGGCGATTTCGGGCTGGTCCAGAAGGGCGCGGTCGATGCGCTGCTGCGTGCCAATCCGGAGGCGGCGAACGGCAAGGACGCGTTTGAACTGCGGCGCATTTCGGAGGAGATCGCGCGGTCGGGACAGACGCCGCTGGGCGTGTCGCGCGACGGTCGGCTGCTGGGGGTGATCGCGCTGCGCGACGTGATCAAGACCGGCGTTCGCGAGCGCTTTGCCGAACTGCGCCGCACGGGCATCCGCACGGTCATGATCACCGGCGACAACCCACTGACCGCTGCGTCGATCGCTGCCGAAGCCGGCGTCGACGATTTCCTGGCGGAGGCCACGCCCGAGGACAAGCTCGCGCTGATCCGGCGCGAACAGCAGGGCGGCAAGCTGGTTGCGATGTGCGGCGATGGCACCAACGACGCGCCGGCGCTCGCTCAGGCCGACGTCGGCGTGGCGATGAACACCGGCACGCAGGCCGCGCGCGAGGCGGGCAACATGGTCGACCTCGACAGCGACCCGACCAAGCTGATCGAGATCATCGGCCTGGGCAAACAGTTGCTGATGACGCGCGGCGCGCTGACCACGTTTTCGGTATCGAACGATGTCGCCAAGTACTTCGCGATCATCCCGGCGATGTTCGTGGTGCTTTATCCGGGTCTCGGCGTGCTCAACGTGATGCGGCTGGCCTCGCCGCAGAGCGCGATCCTTTCGGCGATCATCTTCAACGCCTTGATCATTCCCGCGCTGGTGCCGCTGGCGCTGAAGGGCGTGACCTACAAACCGATGGGGGCAGGTGCGCTGCTCGCCCGCAACCTTGCGGTCTACGGCCTGGGCGGCCTGATCGCACCGTTTGTCGGGATCAAGCTGATCGACCTTGCGGTCACCGGCCTTCACCTCGCCTGAGGAACAAACCCATGTCTAAAGACCTCTTTTCCTCGTTGCGTCCGGCATTGGTCCTGACCGTGCTGTTCGCGTTGCTGCTGGGCCTTGCTTACCCACTGGCCCTGACGGGTGCGGGGCAGGCGCTATTTTCCCGGCAGGCCAACGGTAGCCTCATCCGGCAAGGAGACCGCGTGGTCGGCTCCGAACTGATCGGGCAGGCGTTTGCCAGTCCGCGCTATTTCCACGGACGCCCCTCGGCAGCGGGTGCCGGATACGACGCGATGGCGTCGGGCGGGTCGAACCTCGGTCCGACCAGCAAGGTCCTTGCCGAGCGTGTGAAAGGCGACGTTGCCGCGCTGCAGACCTCACCGGGTAACCCCGCTCCGCCTGACATGGTGACAACTTCCGCTTCGGGGCTGGACCCCCACATCAGCCCCGAAGCGGCCTTTTTCCAGGTGGCACGCGTGGCTGCTGCGCGCGGGATCGATGCAGGCGCGGTACGCAAGCTGGTTGCCGATCACCGCGAGGGCGCGTTGCTGGGGTTCATCGGCGAGGCGCGTGTGAATGTGCTGGCGCTCAATCAGGCACTCGACACGATGGCGGGACGCGGCGCACAACCGGTACCGTGAACGAGCAACCGCGACCCGATCCCGACGCCCTGCTCCGCGCTGCCGGACGCGAGGGACGAGGCCGCCTCAAGGTTTTCCTTGGGGCGGCTCCCGGCGTTGGGAAGACCTACGAAATGCTGACCGATGCGGCGGCACGGCGCGATGCCGGCGTGGATGTGGTCATCGGCGTGGTCGAGACCCATGGCCGCGCCGAGACCGCGGCGAAGGTCCACGGATTTGAGATCGTACCGCGTCGGCGGGTGGACAGCCTCGATGAGGTGTTCGACGAGATGGATATCGACGCGATCTTGCAGCGTCGGCCCGCGCTGGTGCTGGTCGACGAGCTGGCACACACGAACGCGCGCGGGAGCCGGCACGACAAGCGCTATCAGGATGTCGAGGAACTGCTTGGTGCGGGGATCAACGTCTATTCGACGCTGAACATCCAGCATCTCGAAAGCCTCAACGACGTGGTCGCGTCGTTCACCAAGGTCCGGGTGCGCGAGACCCTGCCCGATCGGGTGATCGAGGAGGCCGACGTCGAGATCGTCGATATTCCACCTGACGAGCTGATCGAGCGGCTGCGCGAGGGCAAGGTCTATGTGCCCGAAGAAGCGACGCGCGCGCTGGGGAATTTCTTCTCGAAGTCGAACCTGACCGCCTTGCGCGAATTGGCGCTGCGCCGGGCGGCGCAGGCGGTCGATGCCCAGATGCTCGACTATGTCCGCGAACACGCGATGGCGGGCACATGGGCGGCAAGCGACCGAATCGTGGTGGCGATCAGTGAGCAGGCAGGATCGCTCGAACTGGTGCGCGCTGCCAAGCGGCTGGCCGATGCCTTGAAGGCACCGTGGACCGCCGCGCATATCGAGACGCCGCGTTCGTTGCGCTTCAGCGATGCCGAGAATGCGTGTCTGGCGCAGGTCATGCACCTGACAGCGCAACTCGGCGGGCAGGTGGTTACGGTGCCCGCCGAGCATATTGTCGAAGGGCTGAAGCGCATCGTCATAGAGGCGCGCGCGACACAGCTGATTGTCGGCAAGTCGGCAAGGTCGCGGTGGTTCGAACTGCGTCATGGCTCGGTGGTCGACCGCGTCGTGCGCGAAACGCCGGGCGTTGGGGTGCACGTTCTGCCGATGGAGACCATCGCGCCTGCCAGTCGCACGAAGGATGCGCAGCCGACTGGACGGTGGGGCAACGTGGGGGGCTATGGCATTTCACTGGCGCTGATCCTGCTGGTGACGGTGATCGGCGACCTGATCTTCTCGCGCGCCAACATCGCCAACCTCGGGCTGCTGTTCCTGATTCCCGTGATGGTTGCCGCGACGCGCTTTGGCTTGCGCACCGGCATCGTCACCAGCCTTGCGTCTTCGCTCGCGTACAACTTCTTCTTCATCCCGCCGACGCACACCTTCACGATCGAGGACCCGCAGAACATCATCACCGTGCTGGTGCTGCTGGGCGTGGCGGTGGTGAGCAGCCAGCTGGCATCGCGGGTGCGCGAACAGGCGCTGCTGGCGCAGGCCAGCGCGGCGCAGAACAGTTCGCTGGCAGGTCTTGCGCGGTTGCTTACCGGGATCAGCGACCGCGACGAGCTGGCCCATGTGCTGTGCGCCGAGGTCGGGCGGCTGTTTCAGGGCAATGCGCTGCTGATGCTACCGGACGAGGGCGGGCTGGCGTTGCGATCATCGTGGCCGGACGCGGCGCATCTGGAGACGCTGGACAATGCAGCAGCGCGGTGGGCGTTCGAGAACGGGCGCGCTGCGGGCATGGGTTCGGATACGCTGACCGCATGCGAATGGCTGTTCCAGCCGGTCAGTGCCGGTGGCAAGGCCCTGGGGGTGTTCGGACTGTCTCGTTCCGATGCCGGCGCGCCGGTGCGATCGGATCAGTTGCCGCTGCTGCTCAGCCTGATCGATCAGGCGGGACTGGCGCTGGAGCGGATCGGGCTTGAGCAGGAAATGTTCAAGCTCTCGCACATCCGCGAGGGCGACCGGCTGCGCCAGACGCTGCTGTCTTCGGTAAGCCACGATCTGCGTACGCCGCTGACCACCATCCTGGGGACGTTGCAGGCGATGCGTCCGCTGTCGGCGGAGCAGGACATGCAGTTGATGGCGACGCGGACCGAGGCGGAGCGGCTGCATCGGTTTGTCGGCAACCTTCTGGATATGGTGCGGATCGAGGCCGGCGCGCTGCATCAGTCGATCGAACCGGTGGATCTTTCCGAAGCGTTGGCGAGCGCGGTGCAGGACTTGCGCGGCGCGCTGGAGGGGCATGTGTTGCAGATTGCAATTCCGGCGGACCTGCCGTTCGTGCTGGTCGATCCGCAACTGTTCCACCACTGTCTGATCAACCTGATCGAGAATGCGTCGAAGTATGGCGAGGACGGATCGCAAGTGACCATCGGTGCAGAGCGCGACGGGCAGGGGCTGGTATTGCGTATCGAGGACGAGGGGCCGGGGATACCTGTGGGCGACGAAGAGCGGATATTCGAGACGTTCGCGCGGATCGAGGGATCGGACCGGAAGGGCGGGACCGGCCTCGGGCTGGCGATCGTGAAGGGATTCGCCGAGGCGATGGGCCTTGAGGTCAGCGCGGCGAACCGGCGCGAGCGGGCGGGCGCTTGTTTCACGATTCGCTTTGGCAACGCGCAATTGCGCGAGTGTCCTGCGGCATGAGCGGTCCGAAGACTGGGGGCGTGACCATTCTTGTGGTGGACGACGAGCCTGCCATCCGTCGGCTGTTGCGCGCGAGCCTGACGCGGGTGGGATACACCGTGGTCGAGGCGGGCACTGCGCGTGAAGCCTTGGCGGCGCTGCATATCGACAAGCCCGAAGTGGTGCTGCTCGATCTGGGGTTGCCCGATCGCGACGGGCTGGAGATGATCCCGCTGATCCGTACGGCGGGGGTGGCGGTGATCGTGGTTTCGGCGCGCGATGCGACCGAGCAGAAGGTTGCCGCGCTCGATCTGGGGGCGGACGATTACGTGTCCAAGCCGTTCGACAGCGACGAGGTGCTGGCGCGCATAAGGGCGGCGCTGCGCCACCGGCTGGCGAGCGAGACGGCGGTGCCTGTCGTGTATAGTGGCGAGGTCGAGATCGATCTTGGCGCGCGGATAGTGCGCCGGGCGGGCGAGGAGGTTCACCTGACGCCCAAGGAATATGCGATGCTCGCCGAGCTTGCGAAAAGCCCGGGACGGGTGGTGACGCACAGCCAGTTGCTGAAAGCGGTGTGGGGGCCAGGGCACGAGAGCGACGTCGAGTACCTGCGCGTGGCGGCGCGGGGCATCCGGCGCAAGCTGGAGAGCGACCCTGCGCAGCCGCAGCTCATCCGCAACGAGCCGGGGGTGGGATATCGGCTGCTGGGGGTCGGCTGATCCTAGCGGCAGACAGTCCAGCCGCCTGAGCGACTTGCCTGATCGAGGTGGAGGTGGTCGGCGTGGGCGGCGTTGTAATCAGGCGAGAGCACGGTGGCGTAGCTGCGGCAGGCCGAATCGCGCACGGTGCGCAGGAACGCGGCGTCGTCTGCAGGGCCGGTCCAGCCGGTGCGGACGACCACGCGGCGCCCGTCGGCGAGCACGAAAGCGCTGATGTCGATCGCGTTGCCGGTGGCGTGCTCGCTCCAGCTCTGGCCCCCGGCGATCCGGCGGCAGCTTGCAGTGCCGAAATGCTCGATGCGCACGACGCGGGCGCGGAAGATGGTCTGCGCGGCGGGCTGCACGCCATGTTCGAGCCACCACGCTAGGCCTGCATCGACGGCGCAGGTCGCTTGCGGGCTGCGAGGGGCGAGCAGGCGGCTGGACAGGATCTGGCGATCCTCGCGGCGGCATTGGCCAGATCCCGTCGCGGGCAGCGGGGTTGTCGCAATGTCGCTGCGTTCGAGGAACGAGGCACAGACCTGATGGTCGCCGCGCAGCTTTGCGAACTTGGCGGCGGTCGCCCATCCCGGCGGGTCCGTCAGAGATAGCGGCGCCCAAGGATCATGCTCGGGATGATCGGCGAGCCACGCCTTGCCGAACAGCGCGAGGCAGGCAATCGTCAGCACGGTTATGGCGATGGTGTCGAGCGGGAAGCGCATGGGTTACAAATCCGGGACGACGCGTAACGTTTCATCATTGCTGCGGCAATGTGCTAGACCAAGGCGGGCGAGCGTGATGCGCCGCAAAGGTTCAGGCAGGGAAGTATGGCTCGCAAGCATTCGAAGCGTGACGCGTATCGGGATGAGCCCGACGAGGAGGACGTGGTGGTGCCGCCGGTGCCGTGCTGGCTTTGCGGGCGGCCCGTGGGCAAGACCATCGTGTGGCATCATCCCGTGCCCAAGAGCCGGGGCGGGCGCGACACCGTGCCGATGCATTCGATCTGCCAGCAGACGCTGGTGGCGACCTTCACCAATTCGGAATTGCAGCGCTTCGGGATGGACGTCGAAGGCGTGCTGGCAAACCCGGCAGTGCGCAAGTTCGTCGATTGGGTGGCGAACAAGGACCCCGATTTCACCGCCACGATCGCAAAGAAGCAACGCTGACAGGCGCGATCCGATGATCCTTACGCAATCAGGATGACCTCGATCCCGGCTGCGACGATCGCCGTTTCGATCAGGCGGCCATGTTTAGCGGCATGCGAGTTAGCCAACGGCGGCTGATATCAGGACCGTTTCGGTCGACGACCGGACGTCATCGGATCTGGCTTGCTTGGCGTTTTCCAACCTGGCGGCACAACCGGCTTTGCCTTGTTGGTCCCGATGCCCATCGCTCCGGGCTTTTGCCGCGACAAGCCAGAGGTGTCCGCCCGGGCCGCCTCCTCCGGGGTCGCGCCACCACGAACCAGATTGATCCGGTCACGTAGCAGGCGCGCCTCCTCGAAGTCTTCGCGCTCTGCGGCTGCGATCATTCGGCGTTCCAGGTCTGCAATTTCGCTGTCCATGACCATCTGAACTTACTCGCCCAGCGGGCGTTCCGATACCGTCCGGGCGCGCGGCTTGCATTCCAGTTCGGCTTGCAGAAGTCGAAGGGTGCTGGGGCAGTCGACTCAGCGCCTGAGTTTCTCGTCAAATTCGCCGTCGATCAGCACGAAAACGATCCGGCAATTGCGGTCCGAGCGATTGGACCAGCCATGATTGGTCCCGCGCTGGATCACGATGTCGCCGGCGCGAACGGTGGTCTCGCCTTCGTCCATGATCAGCACCAGTTCGCCTTCGATCACGATCCCGTAGTCGATGGTTTCGGTGCGATGCATCAGCGCATGGCGCGATTCTTCGCCATGATGCGCGGAGGCATCGTGCGCTCCGACTTCGGCGAAATGCGCGCGGGCTTCCTCGGGCGTCATCGTGCGGATGCCGTCGCCCTCGGGCGGGATATCGAGCACGCGGATGCGCGTGCCGTTCTTGGGCGGCGCAAGGATGATGCCCTGTTCAACTGGCTCACCCGACGCGGCGTCCAGCGGGGCGGGGGTGGCCTGCGTGTTCCAGACCTCGTGGAACATCGGACCGATCTCCCCGCCGACGCGCTGGACACGCTGAACGGGACCATCTTCCTGGATGATCGCGCGGCCCGAGGCATCATGGCCGGTTACGACACGGCGAACGGTTGCAAATTCCATATGCGTATTCCTTGACTGGTTTCGTTGCCGACCTGGATTTGCGGCGATCAAGCGGTATGGCCACCGAGCGTTTCGGCGAACCAATCGGCGATGTAATCGCGGCCATAGGACATGTTGTCCGCGCCGACGTGTTCCACGCCGCCCTCGCGCTCGGTAAACAGCTTGAGCGCGCGCTTCGGGCTGTTGACCAGCTGGTCGTAGCAATCGTGCGCGTAATCGACGCTGATCTGGCGGTCCTTCGCGCCATGCGTGACCAGAAACGGCACCTTGATCCCGTCCATATGGCCGTTCAGGTTCATGCCTTCGGCCTTGGCGAGGAAATCGTCCATGTCGCTCGCGCCGAAAGCCCACATCACGTGCGCCCAATAGTGCGGGACGGGGTTTTCACCTTCGCGCTTCAACCGCTTTTGCTGAACTTCGGCCCAGTTATGGTTCGCACCCCAGACCGCGCCGCTGGCGAAGCGGGGCTCATAGGCAACGGCGCGCGGGGCGAAGTGGCCGCCGAGCGAAATGCCGGTCATGCCGATGCGCGAAGGATCGACGTCGTCCTGTTGCTCGAGCCAGTCGACGGCTTTGCTCGCCCAGTTTTCGCTGTGCGGATCGACGGGCAGGTTCTGCAATCGCAACGCTTCACCCGACCCGGGCTGATCCACACAAAGCGTGGAAATCCCACGCCGCGCCAGCGCTTCGGGCAGGCGCGACCAGTACAGCAGCTCCTTGCAGCTATCGAGTCCGTTGCAATAGACCACGACGGGGTGGGGACCGTCGCCGGGCGCGCGGGTGTAGAGTGCGGGCATCGTCCCGGTCGAGAGTGGCACTTCGACACGCTCCCGGTTGATCTTGCCCAGCCCGGTAGACCGATCGAACGTCTCGCGCGCCTTGGCGTAAGTGGCCTCGCGACCGGGATGACCGTGACCCTGCATCCGTTCGGCATTGAACAGGTAGAGCGATGCGCGCTCCAGCTTGTCGGATGCGGAGAACGCGCGGCCCTCGGCCTCGTCCTCTGCAGCCAGATCGATCAGCTTGTCGGCCATCTTGACCCACTGCGCCATGAACAGCGGCGTGCCGGCGTCCGCCCCAGACGCTGCGGCGTCCTTGATCGGCTGACACATGTCGACGATTTCGCCGATGCGCCCGCCGCTTTCCATCGCTATGGCGACCGACAGGTTCCAGATATAATTCGGAAAATATTCGAACAGAGCCATCGCTTAGACCTCCACAGCCTGGAACAGGCCTTTGTCGGCCTCGGCATGCGGCATGGTCTGGGGACCGCCGACGCCGATGCCCCACTGGTCCATGATGCCCGGTGCCGGTGCATGGACTTTCGCTTCGTGCGTCAGGAAATCGACGTCTTCGAGTTCCGAGCTGTACTCGACCGCGAAACCTGCAGGCGTGGTGAAATAGCTGAAGGTGTTGTTGCCGGCCGTGTGGCGGCCCGGACCCCAGCGGATGTCGGTGCCTTTCAAGCGCAGACGGTTGATACCGACCATCATGTCGTCGACGGTGAGCATGTCGTAGGCAACGTGGTTGAGACAGGGCGGCCCCGGCAACACGGCAATGCGGTGATGCGCGCTGTTGCAGCGCAGGAAGCACATGAAATCGCCCAGCCAGTCCGAGACCTTGAAGCCAAGCACGTCGCAGAACCATTCGACCAGCGCCTTGTGATCGGGCGAATGCAGCACGATGTGGCTGATCTTCTGCGGCACGCCCTCCCAGCGCACCAGTTCGCGCGCGGTGCGGCGGGCGACGTCGCTCGACACTTCGAACGTCAGGCCGTCGGGCGAAAAGAAGCGGAAGCCGTAGCCGCCGCCAAGCGCGTCCAGATCCTTGGGCGCGAAGATGATCCGCGCCCCTGACGCAACGACCTTTTCATGCAGCGCATCGACATCGGTGCGACTGTCTGCGGCAAGCGCGATGACGTCGATGCGCTGCTCTTCGGCTTGCCTCAGGCGGACGACGTGGTGTTCATCGCCGCCATCGGCTGTGAAATAGACCATGCCGTCCTGCTCGCCCACTTCGACCAGCTTCCATTGGTCGGCATAGAAGGCGCGCTCGGCCTCCAGGTCGGGCAGCGCATAGCCGACATAGCGAATTTCCGTGACGCGGCTCATGATCGGTTCCTTCACAGGGGTTTTGATACCATCGCGAACATTTCCGCAGTGGCTTTATGATTGTCGATGGGCGGCCCCTTGCCGAGCTGGCCCATGCAGATTTCGAGCGATTTCTCAACGATGTAGCGGCAGCGATCGTGGCGCCGGTCATGATAGGCGTTGAACGCGGTATCAAGATCGTCGTGCCGTGCCAGTTCCTCGGCCAGCACGATGCTGTCCTCGATCGCCATTCCCGCACCCTGGCCCAGATGGGGCGTGGTCGCATGGACGGCATCGCCCAGAAGGACGATGCGACCCTTGTGCCACGGCCCGTCGAGCATCATGCCTTCGAGCGGTCGGTATACCACTTCGCCATCATCCACGATGTGTTCGGCAAGCGCCTGAATTGCAGGCGAGCAACCGGCCAGCTTGGCGCGCATGGCGGCGGCGAGGCCCTCGCGCGGGTAACGGGGATTGTCCGGTTCAGCGGTCGTCACGAACATGTACATCAGGCTCGGCGATATCGGCACGAGACCGACGCCGGTTGGGCCGTTGTAGGCCTGCAAAGCGTCCAGGCCTTCGGGGCGGGGCAGGTTGTAGCGCCAGACTGCTTGCCCAGTGTAGTGCGGTCCCGGGGCATCGGGAAACAGCAGCGCGCGGGTCTGGGAATAGACGCCATCGGCGCCGATCACCACGTCGACGGTTTCCTGTGTGCCGTCGGAAAAGCTGACGTCCACCCGGTCGCCGCGATCGTCGATTTCGGTCGCGGTCACACCGAGACGGACCGACGCCCCCGATGCTATCGTTCGATCGCCCAGCACCTTGTGCAGGGCGGGGCGAGCGACGCCCAGGTTGGCTGGATAGCCATCGACGAGACGGGGCGAGGGAACGCGTGCGACTTTCGTGCCGTCGGGCGCGAAGACCTCGACCGCGTCGAACCCTGCGCCTGCGGCAACGTACTCCTCGAGCAGGCCGAGGTGATCCATCGCGCGCAGGACATTGGATTGCTGGATGATGCCCACGCCATAGACGCTCCACTTGGGATCGCGTTCGATGACCGTCACGTCGAAGCCTGTTCGGCGCAGGGCAATGGCGGAAGTCAGGCCGCCTATGCCTCCGCCGATGATGAGGATACGGGAATTTTCCATGATCAGGATTGCTGCCTAGCGAGTAAGTGGGGCGACGCTTGGCTTCAAACCCGGTCGAGATCGTTGGCTATGTGACACCGACGGGAAAATCAGTAAAATGGATGATATGTGTGGATTATAACAAGCGAGATTGATGATAATGCGGCTCGATCGTTTCGATCTGAACCTGTTGGTGGCGTTCGACGTCCTGGTTGAGGAGCGCAATGTCACGCGCGCGGCCAAGCGGCTCAATCTGACCCAATCGGCGATGAGCGCTGCATTGCGCCGGTTGCGTGACGCGTTCTCCGACGAGATTCTTGTCCAGTACGGCAAGAAGATGATCCCTACCGCGGCAGCCTTGTCGCTTGCGCCGGAGATATCCGCCGTCGTCGCAGATCTGCGGGGCCTCATATCCCGCGGGTTGAGCTTCGACCCGGCGCAAAGTCAGCGAACTTTCCGCATCGTGGCATCCGACTACATGACGACCGTTTTGCTGGGTCCGATAATCGGGCGGCTGCAGAAGGTCGCTCCCGGGGTAAGGATCGAAATCACGCTCCCGCGCAACGATATTCATGCGCGCCTGGAAGATGGCGACCTTGATTTCATCGTTGCGCCCGAACCCTTTCTCCAAGGATCACATCCCCGCGAACTGCTGTTCGAAGAGCGTCACGTTGTTGTTGGATGGTCGGGAAATCCGATTTTTCAGAAGCCTCTCACCGAAGAAGTCTATTACGGCGCCGGCCATGTGGCGGTCAGCGTATCGCGCGATGGGACTTTCATCGACAACCACTTGCGTGAATTCGGCGATCACCGCCGGATCGAGATCATTTGCGCGGCATTCAGCCAAGTTGCCTGGATGTTGCCGGACACGACAAGATTGGCCCTCATGCACGAGCGCCTCGCTCGCGTTATGGCGGCGAGGTTGCCACTGTGCATCGTCGATGCCCCCGTCGAGCTACCGATCATGCGAGAAATGCTGCAATACCACAACGCACGCGCTGCTGACGGCGGTATCATCTGGTTTCGCGAACAGTTGCGAACCGCCATCGCCAACCAGGTTTGCTGAGACCCGGCGGTCCGGCGAAGCGGTTGTCTTCCAATCCGCAGCCGCCCGGTGGTTTGTGGTCGTAGACATGCTAGGGATCGCTGCATGAACATCCACAAGCTTGCCGGTATCGTCGACGTCGACGGGTTTCAATATGAGTGGGAGCTGCGGAGCGAGCCGCAGTGGAGCGAGTCGGAAGGCTGGAAAGGCATGACCGTCGCTTTGCTGCGCAAGCAGACCCAGCGCGGCGCTTTGCTGGAATTCCCCCCGCCGAAACGCTTGCTGAAAGGTATGCCACGCGGCCGCCTACAGATCAGCGACGCGCTTGTAACCCGTGGCATTCAGGCAGCTTTGCACGCAGGCTGGGAGCCTGCGTCCAGGGGAAAGCCGGTGGTGTTTATGGTCGATGCGGATGGCAACTAGCCACGGGCCGTCTATCCTAATCGCCCAGCCAATCGCTTGTGACCTCGCCCTCATGGCCCTCGGGCACCAAGGCAGCGCGCAGGGCTTCCAGCAGGGGCGGCAGCGCCCGTGTGAAGGCGTAGGGTGGGTTGACGATAAAAAGGCCAGCGCCGTTATAGATGCCGGCCTGATCGCTATCGTATAACCAATGCTCCACCCACAGCAATTTCGGGATGCCGAGCTTGCGTAACTGTTCCTTCCACCGCCAATGCGTGGTGCGGTCTTTCAGCGGATACCAGATCACTGTCACGCCATGCGCCCATTTGCGGTGAGCCGCCGCTAGCGTAGCTGTGATCCGTGCGCGCTCGTCCAGCTGCTCATACGGCGGGTCGACAACCACCACGCCGCGAGGCGTTCGGGGCGGCAGCATGGCCAGCCAAAGCTCGTAGGCGTCGCGCTGGTGCACGGCAGCAGATGTGCCGCGCATGACGCCGCGCAGGGTATAGACATCCTCGGGATGTTTTTCGTTCAGGATCAGGAAATCCTGCGGACGCAGAAGTTGCGCCAGAATCTGGGGTGAGCCGGGGTAGAGATGCGGCTCGGCCCCGACATTCACCGCCCGTACGGCGGCGCAGTAGTCGTTGAGCAAGGGGTCCGGGTGGGCAAAGGCCCGCAGCACGCCCTGCGTGGACTCGCCGGTGCGCTGGGCATCGTCACTATCGAGGTCGTAAAGCCCGCAGCCGGCATGGGTGTCGATCAGGGTCAGCGCGCTCTGTTTGAGCTGCAAGGCCCGCACGAGGGCGATCAGCAGGCTGTGCTTTACGACATCCGCGCTATTGCCCGCATGAAAGGAATGGCGATAATTCATTGTGCTTAGAAATCCTGACGATCTGCCTTGATGTGAGCTGCTGAGGCGGGCGAGCCGAGCTCGAGGTGATTGAAGCAATCAATCCGGCTCGTCTAGAGCCGGAAACCTGGTTGGCCCGATAGGTCGCCGGGGCATCGATATGGAGCATGACGCCCGGACGATAGGCAGCGACGCCAAGCAGTGCGCCGCTTGTTCCTGCATTTTCCGATTGCCATCGCGCATTTCACGCGGGGATATCGCCGATGACCCCGGCCATATTGGGTTCGTTCAGCGTCATGGCGTGGTCGATCAGCTTGCGGCGATCGATCGTGTTGTTGTCGCTATTCGGCAGTTAGCCGATCAAGAGTCTCAGAGCGCACCCTGTTTCAACAGCTCGACGGCATGCGCTGCAGCGCGGGCCGTCAGCGCCATGTAGGTGAGTGACGGGTTCTGGCAGGCGGACGAACTCATCTGCGCGCCGTCGGTGACGAACAGATTTGGCACGTCATGCGCCTGGCTCCATTTGTTGAGCACAGACGTTGCCGGATTGTGCCCCATGCGCGCGCCACCCATCTCGTGAATGGAGGTGCCGCCGTTGTTGGGCTGGTCCATCCCCATGATGACCTGCGCCCCGGCAGCCGACATCATCGCACCTGCCTCGCGCTTGGCATCGGCAAGCGCTGCAAGCTCTTCCTTGCCATGGGCGAAGGTCACCTCAAGCTGCGGAATGCCGTGCTTGTCCGTCTTGTTGCTCAGCTTCAGGCGGTTGGTGGCGCGCGGCACCGATTCCGCGAACGTCACCAGCACCATCGTCCACATGCCCGGATGCCGCAAATCGTCCTTGAACGCAGCCCCGATCCCCGGCTGGCGCTTGCCGCGCGACCAGGTGCCCTGCAGTGCGCCGCCTTGGAACGAATAGCCGCGCGTGAACCCTTCGCCATCGAGACTGTCGAGGTTGCGGAAGCGCGGCATCACGATGCCTGTCGGACGATTGCCGTATGTCGTGCGGCCCTCGAAACCTGGCACCATAGCGAGAGCGGCGATGGCGTTGGCATGATCCATGATGTGCGTGCCGAGCACCCCGCTCGAGTTGGCCAGACCGTTCGGCGCCGCCTCCGATCGTGAGTTGAGCAGCAATTGCACCGAGTTGAAGGCGCCGGCGTTCAGGAACACCATGCGCGCGGTCGCCCGGGCTCGCGCGCCCGTATTGCGATTAACCCAGCGCACACCGGTCACACGCTTGGTCACCGGATCAAGATCGACCTGCTCGACGATTGCGTCGGTTTCAACCGTCAGCCGCCCGGTCTTCATTGCCGCCGGAAGCGTCGAGGACTGCGTCGAGAAATAGGCGCCATACGAACAGCCCCGCGCACAGATGTTGCGGTTCTGGCAGGGCCCCCTGCCTTCATCGCCTTTTGCCTGCGTCAGGTTGGCGGTACGGCCAATCGTGATCAGGCGATCGGGATATTTGGCGAGCACGCGCTCGCGCAGCGCCTGTTCAACGACATTGAGCGCCATCGGCGGCTGGAAGCGACCATCGGGAAGCTGCGCCAGCCCTTCCGCCGCACCGGAGACACCGATGAATTCCTCTACCTTATCGTACCATGGTGCCAGATCGGCGTAGCGGATCGGCCAGTCCGTTCCTTGCCCATCGCGCCGGTTGGCGTCGAAGTCATAGTCCGACCAACGGTAGCATTGCCGCCCCCACGTCAGCGATCGGCCACCGAGCTGATAGCTGCGAAACCAGTCGAACTTTGTGTCCTCGCCTGTCTGGTACGGGTTTTCCGCATCGTTGACGAAATGGCCTTGCGTGAACTCGTTGAAGTGCCGGTTGAGCATCTGCACCGGATATTCACGCGCGTAGAGCTCGGCGTCGCCCACGCCTCGAAACGGCAGCTCCCAAGGGGCCTTCATCTCGGTTGTGTAGTCTTTTTGATGTTCGATGTTGCGACCGCGCTCGATCATCAGAACCTTTAGGCCGGCTTCGGTCAGCTCTTTCGCGGCCAGACCCCCGGTGATGCCCGAACCCACGACGATGACGTCGAACTGTGCATTTTCCTGCGCCATCAGCCGAACTCCACCGCTGTCCAGTCGCTCGACCAGGCGCGATCGGTTGGCGACAACGGCAGATCGGGATCGAAGCGGCCGGGCACCAGTTCGTAGCGCAATTCGCGCGAGCCCCCGGTTTGCGACGTGTAATAACCTGTCAGGATCAGCCCCTTTACAGCGACCCAGGGCGACCAAGCTGCGCCCCGCGCCATCGCGGCAGCGTCGATCGCGCCGAGGATGGCGACGCGCTCCGTCGGGCTTCGGCGCAGAAAATCGCCATTGCTGGCCTGGTCCAGTGTCCGCTCTAGCCACAGCGCGTGGCGCAGAGAGCCGTCGCGCCGCGTCAGGGGCGCAAGTGCGGGCGTTACCGCGCCACTCGCCATCGGCGCGCGCGTGCCAGACAGGCCGTGGGCCAATGCCAGCAGCACGAAATCGCCCGTTCCGACATCGCGCGCGCCCGGCGTATCGGTTCTGGGGATGACGAGATCGGCGACTTCGGCCATCAGCGCGCGCTGTCGATCGCTTGGCAAGTCTTCGGGATCGAGTTTGATCCAGTGGACCGTTGCCGCAGGTACACCGACGCATAGCGCAAGCAACGCACCGGCGCCGAGAAACTCGCGCCGCCCCCAGGGTGCGGACGCGCTCATTTCGGGATGCCCATGATGCGCTTGTTAAGCTCGCGATCCGCGCCAGCGGCGGCGAAGTCGTCGAATGCGTGTTCGGTGACGCGGATGATGTGGCGGTCGATGAACGGTGCGCCTTCGGCTGCGCCCTGTTCGGGGTGCTTCAAGGCGCATTCCCATTCGAGCACGGCCCAGCCGGCAAAGTCATATGCCGCCATCTTCGAGAAGATGCCGCCGAAATCGACCTGCCCGTCACCCAACGAGCGAAACCGCCCCGGCCGATCGACCCAGTTCTGGTAGCTGCCATAGACGCCCGATCGACCGTTGGGCCGGAACTCGGCATCCTTCACATGAAAGCACTTGATGCGTTCGTAGTAGATATCGATGAACTGCAAATAGTCGAGCTGCTGCAGCACGAAGTGGCTGGGGTCATAGAGTATGTTGGCGCGCGGGTGATTGCCGACCCGATCGAGGAACATCTCGAACGTCACGCCATCGTGCAGGTCCTCGCCTGGATGAATCTCGAACCCGATGTCGACGCCCTCGGCATCGAAGTGGTCAAGGATCGGCTTCCACCGCCGCGCCAGTTCGTCGAACGCATCCTCGACCAGCCCCGCCGGCCGCTGCGGCCAGGGGTAGAAATAGGGCCAGGCGAGCGCGCCGGAGAAGCTGGCATGCGCGGTGAGGCCAAGTCGGCGGCTCGCGGTGGCCGCCTTCTTCACCTGATCGACCGCCCAAGCCTGTCGAACAGCGGGGTTGCCACGCACATGCTCGGCGGCGAAACCATCGAACTGCGCATCATAGGCCGGGTGCACCGCGACCAATTGGCCCTGAAGGTGAGTCGACAATTCGGTGATTTGCAGCCCGTGCGAAGCGGTTATCCCAATCACCTCGTCGCAATAATCCTGGCTTTCCGCCGCGCGATCAAGGTCGAACAGCCGCTTGTCCCAGCTAGGGATCTGGATGCCCTTATAGCCCAGCGACGCGACCCAGCGCGCGATGCTGTCGAGCGAGTTGAACGGCGCTGTGTCACCGACGAACTGCGCCAGGAAAATGCCGGGACCTTGGATCGTCTTCATTGCGTCGCTCCTTCGCCAATCAGATCGACCCAGCCAGCATCGTCCCGGCTGGCAGTCACCGCCGTCTCCACGAAAGCCATGCTCCGCAGACCATCCGCAATCCCGGGCAATAGCGGAGCGGCCGCACCGCGCAGCACCGCCGCAAAATCGCGATACAGGTTGGCGAACGCCTCGAGATAGCCCTCCGGATGCCCGCCCGGTGTGCGCGTGCGCGCCTGTGCGTCGGGCCCGATCTGAGCCGTGCCCGCGCGCACGATCTCGGTCCCTCCATCGATCCGGTGCAAGATCAATTCGTTCGGCGTCTCCTGCCGCCAGACAAGGCCGCCCTGGTCGCCATAGATGCGAATGCGCAAGCCATTGAGTTCGCCAACCTCGATCTGCGAGGCCAGGAGCACGCCGCGCGCGCCATTTTCGAAGCGCAGCAGGATCGAGCAATCGTCGTCCAACGCCCGACCTGGCACCACCGCCGCAAGGTCTGCGAGCAGCCGCGTGACCTTGAGACCGGTCACGAACTCGGCCAGTTGAAACGCGTGGACGCCGATATCGCCGATGCAGCCGCCCGCTCCGGCCCGCGCCGGATCGACGCGCCACTCGGCCTGCTTGCCATCGGCCGCCCCGGCCAGCCAGCCCTGCCGGTACTCGACCACGACCTTGCGCACCGTGCCGATTGCGCCTGCCGCCACCCGCGCCCGCGCTTCACGCACCAGCGGATAGCCTGAATAGGTGTACGTCAGCGCATAAGGCCGACCGGCCTGCGCGATCAGCTCCGCCAGTTCCCGCGCCTCGGCAAGCGAGGCCGTCATCGGCTTGTCGCTCATCACGGCCACGCCCGCGGCCAATGCAGCGCGCGCCGCCGGCAGATGGTGGTGGTTCGGACTGGCGATCGTCACGAAATCGATGCCGTCTTCGCGCTTCGCCTCGCTGGCGAACATCGTCGCAAGGTCAGGATAGGCTCTGGCGGGATCGATCTTATAGTCGGCTGCGGACGCTAGAGAACGTCCCGCATCGCTGCTGAACACGCCGGCGACCAACTCGATCTCACGGTCCAACTCGGCCGCAAAGCGGTGCACAGGTCCAATGAACGCACCCGCACCACCGCCAATCATTCCCATGCGAAGCCGTCTGTTCATATCTCTCGCAATGCAACCGATCGACTCGACGTCAATAGTATTGGTGGGGCAGGTTTGCACCCGCCCCACGTAGCTAAGTCAGAAGTTGAACCCGAAACGCAGGCCAAGGGTCCGCACCGAGTCGTAGCTCCAGCGCTGAACGTAAGTCAGTGCACCAGCATTGATGCCGTCGCCTGCCTCAACTTCGATCGAAACCGGTCGGATCTGGTTCGAGCAGTTCTTGCAGAACAGTGCGATATTCCAAGTGTCGCCCTTGAACCCGACATTGGCATCGATCGTGTTCCAGGTCGGGATAACCGTCGCAGGCGCATAGTCGGTCAGCAGAGGCGAACGATGATAGAAGCTACCACCGACCTGCAGGCTGGTGTCATCGGACAGCGGGATTTCGTAGTCGGCCGAAACTACTGAAGTAAACTTCGCCGATTGCGGCACGCGACGGCCTGACACGTCGAACGTGCCGTTGGCCGAACAACCGCTTTGACCGGGATAGCATTTACGACCCGGATAGCTGTCATACTTCGCGTCGAGCAGCGTGGCCGATGCCGACAAGGTCAGGCCGCTGAACGGCCGTGCCTGGATGTTCGCATCGATACCCTTGGTCGTCGCCTTTGCCGCATTCTGCAGGATCGCCGTCTGCAGCGCGGAATCGAACGACTGAACCTGCAGGTTGTCGAACTTGGTATAGAATGCCGACACGCTGATGTTCACCTTGCGGTCGAACAATGCCTGCTTGATGCCAACCTCGCCCCCACGCGAGATTTCCGGATCGACCGACAGGTCAGCGCCTCTTGCCGGCGATGCGTTGGAGAATCCGGGCCCCTTATAGCCATGGCCATAGAAGCCATAGATCAGCGTGGTGGGCGTTGCTTCCCAATCAGCACCAACCTTCCAGCTGAAATTGGTGTTCTTCACCCGACCGACCGACAGATTGTTCGGCACGCCGAGCGTGACAAAATACGGGTTTGTGTTCTCGAGCAGCGTCAGCGCCACATTGTCATGTGTCACACGCCCGCCAGCGGTGAGCTTCAGCGCCTCGGTTACGCGATAGCTGAACTGGCCGAATGCCGCGATGCTCTCGTTGGTGTTGCGCCCAGCATAATCCTGACCCAGGAAGAAGCGGTTGCTGACGCCACAGGCTGGTGGCGGTCCTGCAGTGACGGGCGCACCGACGCAGAACGGGAAACCGCCGCTGACGAAGGAGGGAAAGCCGTTGTTGCCGCCGCGCTGACCACCGAAATCGTTCGTCGAGCGGAAGTAATATCCACCGAACTGGCCACTGAGCACGTTGTTGGCCGGCAGCGCGATACGCAGTTCGTTCGAGAACTGCTCGTAATTGCTGAAGGCTGCGTTGCGGTTCAGGTAGTTCGACGTCGTGAAATCAGAATCGAACGTTTGATCTAGGTCGTATTTCTTAAACGCTGCGATGTTCGTGATTTCGATATCATTGGCCAGCGTGTAGGAAATCTTGGCCTGCAACCCTTTCGTCTCGAGATCGCGAAAATACTCGCCGTCAACGACCGACCGCAGGTTGCGCGGTCCGGGCGTCACGCCCGCGTCGGCCAGAAGTGCAGGATACTGGCTCCCCGCGCCGAGCGCGCGATAGGTATAATCGAACGTGCCCGAAATGCCCGAGAATTTGGCGTAGTCCGCGATGACATAGAGCGAGAGGTTGTCGGTAGGCTCGGTCAGAAGCTTGGCGCGGAACGCATATTCGCGGACATCGCTTTCCCCGCGGACCGGCGTTGTGCGCCGAATGTTGACGATGCTGTCTTGCTTGGCATAGCTGGCGTTGAGGCGAAGCGCCGTCTTTTCGCCGATCGGCAGGTTCAGGGTCGTACGCGAACGCACGCCCAGACCGTCATCGTCGTCACGATAGCGGCTCGTACCCTCGACATCGAAAGATGCACCCATCTCACCCAGGCGAGGAGCCGTGGTGGTGATGTTGACGACGCCGGCTGATGCGTTCTTGCCGAACAAAAGGCCTTGAGGGCCGTTCAGCACTTCCACCCGCTCGACATCGTAAAAACCAATGCTGGCGAAATAGCGGCTGCCGAGTACGACATCGTCAATTACCTGCGTGACGCTGGCTTCCACCGTATCGGCGAAGGTTGCCGTGCCGATGCCGCGGATCGAAAACTGGTTATCCTGTCCGACCTGCAGACTTGGCGCGAGCTTGGAGAG
This sequence comes from Novosphingobium hassiacum, assembly GCF_014196055.1. Classification (GTDB taxonomy): domain Bacteria; phylum Pseudomonadota; class Alphaproteobacteria; order Sphingomonadales; family Sphingomonadaceae; genus Novosphingobium; species Novosphingobium hassiacum. The sequence continues at coordinate 766,938 of NZ_JACICY010000001.1, read as the reverse complement.
TGAGCGAAGGTCGTTGATGCCGGAGTCGGCCAGCGCTTCGGCGCCAATTACGGTCACGCTGACCGGCACCTTCATCACGTTTTCGCTGCGGCGCTGCGCAGTTACGATAATCTCGCCCGCATCGGCACCAGCCGCCTGATCACCCTGCGGCGTAGCCTCCTGCGCATAGGCAGGCACAGCGATGGAAAGCGCGGCAATCGACGCGCACGACAACAGCAACTTCGAAGATAGCATTGAACGGGTCATGATAACCTCCCCTTACGTTTGTTATTTGATCAACTTGGTCATGAATCGGGTTGAGAGACCGCCGACGATCGAAACGATGCCAAGGATCAGGAATGCATCACGCATCGAACCGGCGAGCAGCTGCGTCCCCGACACGAGCAGCGGGCTGACGAACTGCCCCAGGAAGAAGCAACCGCTCCAGATTCCCATGCCACGCCCGCGATGCTCGGCCGGCAAATGCGACACGGTCCACAGTACGAGCGCCGGGATCAGAATGCCGGCACCCAGCTGTTGTACGAAGGCGAAGGCGGTCATTGTCATGGCATCGCGGCTGAGGCCAATGCCGACCAGACCGATGCCGAGCAGGCTGAGGAAGATCAGCAGCTGCAGGTCCGACGAAAAGCGCCGCGAAACCCACTGAAACAGCAGCGCGCCCAGCACCACGCCGATGCTGGCGATCGAGATCAGCATGCCGACCTGCGCCGCCGAATTGACGCCGACTTCACCGAACGCCCGGCCCACCTGGACGATATAGACATAATAGAGCGCTGCCGCGAACAGCGTGAACGAGCAGCAGACCGCTACCTGCTTCCACGGGAACGGCGTGCTCGTCGCGTTCTGCGCAAGCGCCTCCGAGCGAACGTCCGGCTCGAACAGGAAGATCAGCATGAGCAGCGAGATCGGGAACGCTACGGCATAAACCGCGAACGGCAGTTGCCACGATTGAGCTGCAAGGAACCCGGCAAGGAAAACGGTGCCGGTGCCGAAGATCGGACCGATCACCCCCTGAAAGGTAAGCCAGCCACGCCGCTCATCATGCGAAAAATAGTCGCCGATCAGTGTATTCGTGACAGTTAAGATCGCTGCCTCGCAGATCCCGAGCACAAGGCGCGACGCGATCAGCGCTTCGATCGTATCGATGAACAGCGGCACCAGCCCGATGCAGCCATAGACCAGCGTGGCACAGATCAGCAGTTTTCGCCGACCGTGACGATCGACGATCCAGCCCATCAACGGAGAGAACAGCGCGATCATCAGCCCGGGCGCTGTGACCGCGAGCGGCACCAGCGTCGTTGCCCCGGGCACGTCCGCAAACGCAGCAATGATACTCGGCACGGCCGGCGCAAGCCCGACGATCGCGAGGATCGGCAGGAACGCCGCGAACATGACGGTAACGCCCTGTCCGATGCCCGCCCTGCGCACCGGACGGCCAGCCGAGATTGTAGCGGCCATTAAAGCACAATCGTCGCGTGACGGCTGTCCGGCACTGGGACGGGCCGGAACTGCGGAGGAAAATACGGATGCCGATAGAGAACGACGGTCTCGACCAGATGGACACCGGGCTCAAGGCCGCCGGGCTTGTCGATCAGCACGTCGACCGTCGTGCCAACCGGCCAGCGAACATCTATCAAGGTGTCCAGATCGGCGTGACCATATTCGCGCCCATCGATCAGGAAGCGGTTTTCCTGCGAAGGATAGCGTTCGCCATCCACCGTCACGTCGATGCCTTCGAGTAATGAGACACGCGTGCCGCGGTAATTGGGCTGACGCAAACGGACGCGAAAACCGGTCCGATTGCCTTCCGGGCCGATGTTGGAAAAGCCGCTGGTCTGAATGTGATTGCGCTCAAGCATAATCATGCCTCCACAGCGGCAGGTGCCGCATGCTGCTGGTCATATTCGCGTTCCAGTTTCCGGATCAGCGCGTGTTGTCGGCGCACCTGCTCGATAGCCACCCAAGGATCGCGCACGCCCTCATATTCGCTCGAAAGATAGCCGGTATAGCCGAGCGATTTCAGCATCGGGACGACCTTCTCCCATGGGATATTGTGATCGTGCAGATCTTCGTCGATGTGGTGGAACTTCGCCTGGATGAAGGGCGTGTAGTCGATCACTTCCGCCAGTTGCTCGACCGGCACCTTGATTCCGTCGAGAAAGCTCATCGCGCCACTGCGCAATTCGCGCATCTCGGGCGTTTCATGTTGCCAGGACGGCAGCGGCCGATCCTGGAAAATGCCGGTATCGATCAACAGACCGAAATGACGTGTGCCAGTACGCTGGATGAAGTCGATATAGGCTTCCACCACCGGATGCCGGATAGGCGTGGGGGCATGAATTTCCGGGATGATGGAGATGTCGAGCTTGGCCGCCAGATCCAGCACGCGCTCCGTAGCGCCTTCCCAAACCGGATGCGGCGTCAATTCATCGTCGATCACACCGAATTTCGGCCGAATGAACTTGAAGCCGAGCCGCTTGGCCAGGTTGAGGTCCAATGTCAGTTGAGCAGCGGCTTCCTCGACCCCGATGTCACGGCGCTTCTGGATGTCCGTGTCGATCCAGCACGCATAGTTGGTCGGCTCCAGCCGATATTTCTCGACTAGCGAAAACCAGCGATCGAGCCAGGCTGAACTCGGTTCGGGATAGCCCTCGACATGCGCCTCGCCCAAAATCTCGATACCTGTCGCCGACGCTTCGGCGACATGATAAAACGCGTCCTCTAGCCCCATTACGGTGCCGAAATCGTCGGTATAACTGTACAGCGAAACGCCGTATTTGAACGATCCGCTCATGCAGCGCTCGCCTTCTCTTTCATATGGGGTGGGACGTAAGGATCGGCATCCTCGATCTCGGCAAGCTGCGAGAGGATGTGCTTGGGCATCTCGTCGCCGACCATTTTCTGCAGGAACGGCGTGTGATCGAATACGAAATCGCGCACCGGACGCAGGGGTGCGGGCAGATGGTGGAACATCCGGCCGGTCCGATACGCCTCCTGCGAAACGCGCGAGGTATGCGGCTTGCGGCGGTCTTCATAACGCTGCAGCGCGCCAGACACGGCCGCATCGTCTGAAATATCGACTGCAGCAAGTTCGCGAGCCAGGAAATAGCCGTCCTCGATCGACATGCCCGCGCCATAGGCAGCGTAGGGCGAGGTCGGATGGGCGGCGTCGCCGACCAGCGTGATCCGCCCCTTCGACCATTGCGGTATTGGCGGGCGATCGCGGATCTCCCAGCGCTGCATATGCTCGACCGGCGTCGCCGCGATCAGGTCACGCACTTTCTGCGGGAAGCCTGCTGCACGTTCACGGCTAAAGCCGATGAGGTCGGCTGGCGGCGGGTCGGCCGGGTCACATGCTTCCAAGACCCACCATTCATAGCCCCATTTCCCGTCGTGACGGATCGGCGTGTAGCTGACCTGCGTCGTGCGGTTGTGGGACAGGACGCCGATGCCGTCGGGCGCATCATCCAGGAACAGGTAGCCGCCGACCAGGTGGAGATGCTGGTGCCGGATTGGCGCATCGCCCCACAGCGATTTGCGTACCGCCGAATTGATCCCGTCAGCCCCGATGACGACGTCCGCATCGAACGTCTCGCCATTGGCGAAGTCGAGCCGGACCGACCCGCCGAGATCTTCGATCGCCGTCAGGTTGTGGTCGAGACGGATCGTGCCCGGCGGCAATGCCGCCAACATGCGTTGGTACAGCCCCCAGCGCAGCAAGCCGATAAAGCCGCCGCCGAATTCACGCTCGACCTCGGGTGTAAGCTTGACCTCGGCGCGCTGGCGACCGTCCGCATTGTGAAAGAACACCTTGCACGGTGCGCCCAGATCGCGGGTATCGACACCGATCAGCTTCAGCACCTTCTGCGGCGGCGGCCACAGGTTCAAAATGTTGCCAGCCGCGCGGATCTCCGACGCGCGTTCAAAAATGGTGACGTCGAAGCCGACGCGAATCGCCGCGAGCGCTGCGGCCATTCCACCCGGGCCTGCGCCAATAACTGCGATTCGACGCCTAGACATCCGAACTCCTCACCCATTTCGCAACGCAATCTAATCTGCGCTTAGATTCCTTCTAAGCAGTGATTAGATCCTTGGCAATCGTCTTTTTTAGCTTTATCGAACCGGGCGACGAAACAGCGGGACGGCGCGTGGCCATACAAGCGAAAACCTACCATCGAGAGGACTTGCGCGGCGACTTGCTGCGTGCCGGACGCGCCTACATTGCCGAGCATGGGCATCATTCGCTTTCTGTGCGGACGCTCGCGCAGCTGGTCGGCGTATCGTCCGGGGCGCCCTATCATCACTTCAAGGATCGCCGGGCGTTGCTGCTCGCGCTCGCGTTGGATGGCTATGCCGAAATCACCCAAGCGGCGGCCGATGCCACGGCGACGGGTAACCCGAGGGAAAAGCTGATTTGCCTGGGCATGCAGTTCGTGGATTTCGCCACGCGAAGCCCGCAACTGCTTGAACTGATGTATGAGAGCGAACTGACAAGTCCAGCGCCGGACCCCGCGCTGGTCGTATTTCAGGATCTTGGCCATGAAACCCTGGTCGCGCCCGTCCGCGAAGCGCTTGCCGGCTTCGCGGAGGAGATCATCGAGGTCAGGGTCCTGGCGCTATGGTCAACCGTCTACGGGTTTGCGTCGCTACGCCGCAAACACATGATCCAGAAAGTCGAACCGCGCGACTTGCGCCGTGACGAAGTGACTCGACAGGTCGTCACCGTGGCGGTGGATGCCGCCCTGCAACGTTAGCCGCGCTACAAGCCTGTTAACGTCTGCGGCTTGTTTGCTCTCGACGTGCGCGCCTACGTGGCTAACCGCATTGGTACGCTGGCGGCTTTCCTACCAGACCAACTCCGCCCTCTGGGCATCGTCCATTTCTCAGGCGCAGCCCTCGACCCATGTCAGTTCGGGGAGGGTACCGACGTGGATCATGCTGACCTTTTCGTCGGTGTCGATCTCGAAATGGAGCCTTGGGTCGGCGCCTGGTTGGGTGAGATATTTGCCCGGCGCGGCGAGATATTTGTGCGGGCTCTCTTGGAAGCCGGGAAAGGTCGCGCGCACTTCAGCCTCGGTGGCTCCGGCGCTGATACCCTCGACAAGCGCGACGTTGGAGCCCTTTGAGACCGTGATCCGGCGGAGCTCGCCGTCGACGGTCATTGCAACGACCCCAGGGTAGTCGGGCGAAGAAAGCGTGCGGCAAGTCGAGCCGGGGATCTGCGCGCCGCGAGATGCAAAGCTGCTGCCCGAAGGGATTCGCTGGCCGATACGAAGCGCGCCCAGACCATCTAGGGTGAGGGTGTTGGCATCGGCGGCGGTTGCGGATGCCGAGGTCGCGGACTCAGCGGTCGAGGTTGGTGTGATGATCTTGTCCGCTGCCGGCTCCTCGGCTTCGGGCGAACAGGCGGCGAGAAGAGCCAATGGGATGAAGATCAGATAATTTTTCATATCACCCTAGCGTTTGGCCTTTGATCCGGTTCCCTTAGCCCCTTAGCCCCTTAGCCCCTTAGCCGCCTCTATGACCGCTATGCCAGCGATTGGCCTAACGCCGCCGCTGATCTGCGTGCCATGCGGAGGGCCGAGTCGTGAGCCGAGGAAATATTCTCCCACCCTGTACGCCTCCTCAACGGCTCGCCGACCTGACACAAGGTGCCGAAGGCGGACTTAGCTTTCTCATGGAATGTCTGCCCGTTTCCGCGAAACCAGCATCTCTGGTCGGTCATGTCGTCAGCGCGAAAAGACGCTCAGGAAGTCGTCACCAACATCCTGAGCGTCTTGGAAAGCACCCCTGGCAATACTGCCAAAAAGATCAGAGTGTTAGAGGCTGCTTGGGCATCCAGTCATGAGGGCTGCTTGGCGGCGTAGACCTTTTCGCCCTCGATATACGTCTCCAGAACGCGGGTCTTGTGGATTTCTGTCGTGGGCACCTTGAAGGGGTTGCGTTCGACAACGATGAAATCGGCCTTCATGCCCGATTCGAGGCTGCCAAAAAGCTGGCGCTGGCCAAGATAGCGTGCGCCATTTTCAGTGAAGATGCGCATGGCCTGTTCCAGCGTAATCTTCTGCCCCTCTCCCAAAGTCTCGGCGCTTCCGCCTGGCACCTGGCGCGTAACCATGGTTTCGATGGCGATCCACGGGTTCACCGATGGAACGACGGACCAGTCAGACCCTGCAACGACGAGAGCATCGGTTTCAACCGCATCGCGGATCGGGATCCACCGCTTCATGCGCTCATCGCCAATCACGCCGCGAATGTCCTTTGCCGCAATCGGGGTCGGGTACCAGATGTACGGGGAGAATTCCCAGATCATGTGAAGGTCACGGACCCGCTTGACATCCTCGATGGCAACGAAGCTGTTGTGGCCCACATCATGCGAGGGGCCGCCCCATCCATTGGTCTTGCGCGCATAGGCCACGGAATCGATGGCCTCGCGTACGGCGGCATCGCCAACTGCATGGAATTTCACGGTAAGACCCATGCGGTCAAAGTTTGCGATGGCCGGGTTGAGCAGCTCCGGCTTGATCATCGGCAGGCCGCGGGTCGGCGCGTCGCCGTGTCCGTGAACCAGATAAGGATCAAGCATGAAGGCCGTGCGGCTCTCGGTGGGAACGCCGTCGAGCACGACTTTCACGCAGTCGAGGTGGAACCGATCGGTCGAATAGGCGGCGCGGCTGTCGATCAATGCCATACCATTAGCGGCCGGAGCATCGCCGGCCAGCGGGGTCCAACGCATGCATCCACGAACCCGCTGCTTGAGCATGCCCGAGGCGGAAAGCTCGGACATTGCGCCTACATCGGCAGCGGTGATGCCAGCATCGGCAAATGCCGTGATGCCATAGGATAGCATCTGGCCGCTAGACAGCGTCAACGCGGCTTTGAGCTGATCGCGAGACGGCGCCGGAATGACCGCGTTGATCAATCTCGCAGCAGTCTCACGCAGCAGGCCGGTTGGTTCGCCCTTGGCATCACGATCAATCACGCCGCCCGCCGGATCGGCAGTCTTTGCGGTAATTCCCGCAAGCTTCAATGCTGCGCTGTTCACCCACAAGCTGTGATGGGACTCATCGATCAGCGCGACGGGATTGTTGGGTGCGATACGGTCGAGAAAGGCCTTGTTCTGCTCGCCGCTTTTGAACCCGGCCGCTACCCAGTTGCCACCGGTGATCCATTCGCCCGGCTTTGCACGCACGGTGCAGCCGCGCACGGCCTCGGCAATCGCTTTTGCCGGCGATCCCGGAGTGATGCGACAGGCGAACTGTTCAAGCCCCGCAAATGTCACGTGGACATGACTGTCGACGAGCCCGGGAAGAACGGCGCTCCCCTTGAGATCCACGCGCCGGGTAGCAGGCCCTGCCAGCTTCTCGATGTCCGCGGTGCTACCGACCGCGATGATCACGCCTTTGCGCAGCGCCATCGATTTTGCCCAACCCGTCGGGGTGTAGATGTCTCCGTCAGTCAACACGACGTCGGCCTGGTTCGCATCTTGCGCGCCCGCCACACCTGGCGCGCCCAGAGCAAGCAGAAGCGCTGCCAACGAAGATGTATTTCGCCACATGTTAGCTGCCATTGTCTTACTCCTTAGTAGCGGACCGTTGCGGTCAGCCCGATGGTGCGGGGGCGCAAAGTTGCATTGCGATAAAGCGTCGAGAAACCGACATCGCGCTGGCGCAGCAGCAGCGGCGTTTCGTTCGTGACGTTGTTGGCGAAAACGGCCAGTTCGACGAGGTTGAAGCGGACACCAGCGCGCAGATTCAGATTGTTCACTTCCACAGGTGCCGGAATGGTCAGATCGGCAACGCCATTGGCCGGATTGAGACCGGGCGTAACCGCCCGCTGACGCGAGAGATGCTGAAGATCGGCACGCACGTAGGCATCGTTCTCACCCACCGCGAAGTCGTATTGGGCATTCAGCACGATCTGCCACGGATTGAGGGGAATATCGTCGCCTTCGGTGACGAGGTTCCGCGCCGCATTCGGCCCTCCCTTGACGGTCTGCGTGAACTCGGCGTTGGTGTAGCCGATCGATCCACCCAAGGTCAGTCCCTTGGCTGCCTTGAGCTGGAACTGCACGTCAAAGCCCTTGCTGCGGGCCTTTCCAAGGTTCTGCGTGAAGTTGAATTCGCAGGCGTTGAGGTTCACTTGTTGCTGGATGTTGCTCCAGTCGATCAGGAAGGCGCTGCTTTCGATCGTCAGGGCACGGCCGAAAAGCTTGTTCTTGGAACCGACTTCGTAGCTCCAGACCGAGTCCGAACCGAATTGCTGCGGACGATCCGAAAGGCCAAGCGCCCCCAGCGCCGTTCCCGGAACCGGCGCGCTCGAAACGCCGCAGGGTAGGCCGATTGCAGGGTTGTAGCCGCCGATGCGGAACCCCTTGGAAGCACTGGCGTAGAGCAGGTTATCATCATCGGCCTGCCAGGAGATCCCGAACTTCGGCGTGACCGGGGTTTCACTTTGACCACCGCTATCGTTTACGTCCGGGCCAACCACGGGGCCGGAGAACTGCGCGTTGGTGTCGAACTTGGTATAGGCCACACGGACACCGGCAGTGAGTTTGAGCTGCTCGGTCAGGTTGTAATCCACCTGTCCAAAGCCAGCGAGCTGCTCATCGGTGGACACGGCCTTGTCCAGCACGAAAGTATACTTCCCGTCGACCAGACCCCGGCCGAACGCCACCACGAACGGCACACGGTTCACAGCTTCGAACAAGTCCGGCAGGAACGTGTCCTGGACGAACTGCTGGGCCGTCTGGCGATTATTGGCATAGAAGCCACCGATCACCCAGCGCAGCGGGCTGTCGCTGTAGTTCGACTGCAGCCGGATTTCCTGCGTGAAGTTTGACTGCTTGTTGAACTGGAACGCTGGCGCAAACATACCGGCGGGGAAGAAGGCATTACGCGTCCACAGAGCGGATTCGAAGACGGTGTAGTCGTTCTGGGCCTTCTGGTTGCGGTGGAAATAGGAGGTGTTCGAAACCAACGATACATCGCCGAATTCGGCTTCGATTTTCAGCGCTGGCAGCACGAACCGGTCACGGTTCCAGTTTGCCACGGCATTGCCGTTGTTGAACCTGCCCTTCTTCGCGTCGGAAAGCACTTCCCAATAAGTGCCGGCATCGTTGTTCCAGGTTTCCTGGAAATAGACCGACGGCGTGATCGTGAGCGAATCGGACGCCTTCCATGCGAGGGCTGCCGAAGCGACCTTCGTATCCTGCCAGTTCGAATTCTTGTCGGCGACAACACCGGTGCGGTAGTCGACACGATCGATATAGCCGCCATCACGCCGGTAGTAACCGCTCAGCCGCGCGGCCAGCTTGTCTTTGACAAGCGGCACGCTGACCGCGGCACCTGCTTCGAAGCTCGTGTCGCCACTCTTCGTGGCTGCCAGTTCGCTCCGGGAATAGACCTTGAGCTCGTCGAAATCGGCCGTCGGCGTGATGAAACGGACGGTGCCGCCCTCGGACCCTGCGCCAAACAAGGTGCCTTGCGGGCCGCGCAGGATTTCCACGCGCTGAAGGTCGAAAACCGCAGGGAACGGTGTGTAGGCGCTGAAGCCGACGCTGCGTATCTGGATCGGCGTTTCGTCGATGTAGATGCCGGTCGTCGCAGACCCAGCGGTGGACGAAATGCCACGGATCGAAATGTTCGCCGCACCGGCATTGCGCTGATCGCCTCGGGAAAAGGTCACGCCCGGCGTCAATCGCGCCACATCGTCAACCTGACGCACGCCTTGCTGGTCCAGCTTTTCCTGGCTGTATGCCGCGACACTCAATGCGACCTTGGAAATCGTTTCAGACTGGCGCGTTGCGGTAACGACGATCTCATCGCTGAGCGGCTCGGCTTCCTGCGCAAAGCCAACCTCGGACAGGGAGCAGGATGCGGTACTTGCAAGAAGAACGGCAAGGAGCCGCGCTTGGCGCGGGCTTACGTTGAGATTACTTGTATAAAGCATGATGTCCCCCAGCTGGTGCGGTGCCCTGACTCCGGCCAGGCCTTCGCCACCGGTTGAAGGGGGGATATCGCAGCTCATCGAACCGTGGCATCATCCACCTGGATGATATTGCCCACCCCTTTGGGGCAGGTCATGGAAGTTGGCCGCAAATGACAATACGATGACGCCAATCAGATGTGAGCCTCTTCGCATGGCTGAAACGTCGACTGAAATTATACAGAATATTTACCGCTGCGCCTCAGCGCCCGAGCAGTGGCCACGCGCGCTCGATGCAATTTCGGCCAACCTGAACGCGGCCGGTGTGATCATGCAAGTGGCCGAACGCAGCGGGCAGCGCTTGCGGACGCACTGGATGGCCTGCAACAGCAGCGCCCAGGCCGGAGGCTTCGCTGCCAAGGTAGACGATTCCAGCAATCCCCGCATGTTCACCCGCTTCAGCCCACCGGTTCAAGGAGTAGCTTTTTTCAGGGATTCACAACACCTTGACCTATCATCCCCCGATGTGCGGCGGATGCATCGGGTTGAGGCTGATCTGGGCTATCATCGCTTCATCGGCGCTCGAATCGAGCTGGATGCGCGCCGGACGCTGCTCGTGGCGCTCTATGGTTCCAGCCTGTCCGAATTCGACCCGCAAACTGATACGCTTCTGGCAGACACTCTTCCCCACCTGGCGCAATCGCTGACGCTGGGTGAAGATTTCAGCGAAATGGCGCAGTTGCAGCAGTTGTGCGGCGGCGCTCTGGATGCGGTGGCTTTTGGACTGGTGATCTGCACGCCCGAAGGAATGGTCCGGTTTGCCAACCGCGCCGCCACCAAGGCGATGGACGGATCACACCTCCTCATCGCAGGCGACTTGCTCCACGTTGAAAATCGCCAGGACAGAGTGCGCCTCGACCAGCTGCTCGCAGGCTCCAGCGGACCGAAAACCATGACGATGCGCTTCGGCTTGGGTGATCGCGCGCTCGATGTCGTCGCATTCTCTGACCAGAAACTGGCCGGCGCACGCATCCTGCTCGTCTCGCGGCCCAGCGCACTCCACTCGATGTCTTACGATGCGCTTTGCCAGATCTATGGCATGACGCCCGCCGAGGCCGCGTTGGCCACCGCTTTGGCAACGGGCCAGAGCATCGCCGAATTTGCCGAGAACCGTGGTGTTTCGATCTCCACTGTCCGCACACAGATGCGGCAGGTGCTGGCCAAGACCGGAACCAAGGGCCAGCCCGATCTGGTCCGGCAGATTTGGACGTCAGCGATTGCGGCGTGCTATCGGCTGACGTCCTGAATCCTCGCGGTCAAAGGTTGTCGCGCCACAAGGTCGTGCCCGCTTTCCACGACACGCCAACTTCGTGCCAGTATCCCGCGATCTTTTCCTGCGGGGCAATGTCGAGCAATTCTTCGACGGGACTGTCGAAGTAGGCCAGATCGAAGTCGCCCTTGAAGCAGCGCCCGAAATCGACATCGAAGCTCGACATCGTCACGACCTCGTTCAGGCTTTGCGTGCCGTCGGTCTCGATCGCGGGCATCCAGCGATTGTGCGCCATCGGATGTCCGTTGACGAAGCCGGGCTTTTCGCACGCCTCGGCAATGGTAAAGCGCCCTTCGGCAAGGCGCCGGTCGAACGCGGCGAGAGTCACGCCAAAAGTGCCGCCGGGCGCAAGGCGCGGCCCCGCCTTGCCCACATTGACCGGACGGCTCATCTGGATCGAACCAAGCTTCTTGGGGTAGCCCTGATGTTGCCCACGCAGCATCGCGAATTCCTTGTCCACCCAGATGTAGACGCAGCGCGAATAAGTCTTGCCCTGGAACTTGCAGCGCACGACGATGAACATTTCCTTGTACTGCACGCGCACGGGATCGAGCAGCTGTGCCGGATCATCACCGGTCGATTGCCAGTCAGCCCAGATCGCGGCAACGGCACCGGGGTCTTCATCGGCCAGATCGAACCCTTCGGGCAGAAGCGCGGCGACCTTGGCGGGGTCGGTCCGGTATTCCAGCGTGATCAGCTCGCCCGAATAGTGCCACGGCACAGGCGGCACGATGCTGGCCTTCCCGGTCGGCGTGCGGGGGTAGAACAGGCCCTTCAGTTCGGTCATGGAAACCTCGGAAAATTGCAATCCACCGCGTTCTAGCGACCTGCCCGGGCCTAGCTTGGCCGCAACGGCCAAAGCCGTAGCAGGCGCAGCGCGCTACAACTGGACCAGAGATTCCAAGAAGGGCCAGTCCATGACCACCGAATACCGCCGCATCCTGCTCGATGGCTATCCAATTCTCACCACCCGCCATGGCGACGAGCTGGTCACCAAGGATGGCCGTAGCATCGGCGTGGACGATGCGGTGCATCTTGCCCCGTGCAATCCTTCGAAGATCATCTGCGTCCACCTGAACTACCACAGCCGCGTGCAGGAGTTCATCACCAAGCTGCCGCCCGCGCCCACCTATTTCCACAAGCCTGTCACTGCGCTCAACACACACAAGGGCGCCGTCGTGCGGCCCGAGCGTTGCAACTGGCTGAACTATGAAGGCGAAATCGCCATCGTGATCGGCAAGACCTGCCGCAACATCTCGCCGGGCGAAGCAGGTGACTACATCCTCGGCTATGCCGTCTCGAACGACTACGGCCTGCACGATTTTCGCGATACCGATGCGGGATCGATGTTGCGCGTCAAAGGCTCGGACACGCTGTGCCCGATCGGTCCCGGCCTCGTCACCGGCTGGGATTTCCGCGACAAGATGATCCGCACGTATGTGAACGGCGTCCTCAAGCAGGAAGATACGACCGCGAACATGGAATGGGACATGCACTATCTGGTGGCCGATATCGCGCGGACCATCACGCTGGAGCCGGGCGACGTGCTCCTTTCAGGCACGCCTGCCAACAGCCGCCCGGTGCAGATCGGCGATGTGGTGGAGGTTGAGGTCGAAGGCCTTGGTCGCCTGTCCAACACCATCGTCTACGGCCCCACCCCGATCCGCGACGATTGTGGCGCGCAGCCGACCGCAAGCGAGGAAGTGATCTCCACCGCGATGGGCGGCGATTGGGAGTTCCGCGGCAAGCGTGCTGCTGGCGGCCAGGGTGCTGCGTTCTACGAATCCGCGCTCGACGACAAGAAGTAGGGAAGGGACCGGACAATGGCTGACGCAACGCGGTTCTATATCGATGGCGCTTGGGTAGCGCCGACGGGCAGCGCACGGGCAGACATCGTCAACCCGGCGAACCGCGCGGTGGTGGGGCAGGTGGCCCTGGGCGGTCCAGCCGATGCCGAAGCAGGCATTGCCGCCGCCAAGACCGCCTTTCCGGCCTGGTCCGCCACAAGCCGAGAGGAGCGGCTGGCCTACCTCGAAGCGATCAATGCCGCGCTGATTGCTCGTGCAGACGAAATCGGCGATGCGATCATGGCCGAAATGGGCGCACCCATTGGCCTTGCGCGCGGCGCGCAGGCAGGCTCCGGCCCGCAGCATTTTGCCGAAGTGATCCAATTGCTGCGCGACTACGCGTTTGAAACGCCGCTTGGCTCCACGCTGCTGCAGCGCGAGGCGATTGGCGTGTGCGTGCTGATCACGCCGTGGAACTGGCCGATGAACCAGATCGCCACCAAGGTCGCCCCCGCGCTTGCCGCCGGGTGCACGATGGTTCTCAAGCCCAGCGAGGTCGCCCCGCTCGATGCTGCCATCCTGGCCGAAATCATCGACTCCGTTGGCCTGCCAAAGGGCGTGTTCAACCTCGTTCACGGCGCAGGTCCTCAAATCGGCAATGCCCTGACCGGCCATCCCGATGTCGACATGGTCAGCTTCACCGGATCGACCCGCGCAGGGATCGCCATTTCCACCAATGCTGCCCCCACGATCAAGCGCGTCGCGCTCGAACTCGGCGGCAAGAGCGCGAACATCATCCTGCCGGATGCAGATTTCGCCAAGGCCATCCCCGCCAGCGTGCGCGGCTGCATGCTCAACACCGGGCAAAGCTGCAACGCCCCCACCCGACTGCTCGTCCCGCGCGACAGACTGGCCGAAGTCGAAGCGCTGGCCAGCGCTGCAGCGGCCGCCATCCGCGTGGGTTTGCCTGCCGACAACCCCGATATCGGCCCCGTCGCCAATGCTGCGCAGCATGGACGTGTCGTCACGTTGATCGATCAGGCCTGCGCCCAAGGCACGCAGCTCCTGTGCGGCGGGTCCACCCCGCCCGCCGGGCTGGAACATGGCCTGTTCGTGGCGCCCACGATTTTCACCGATGTCGCCCCCGATGCCATAATCGCGCGCGAGGAAGTGTTCGGCCCGGTCCTGGCTATCATCCCCTATGACAGCGTGGATCAGGCAATAGAGATCGCCAACGACAGCCCCTACGGCCTGTCGGGCTATGTCTGGGGTGCCGACAAGGGCAGCGCCCGCGCCGTCGCACGCCGCCTGCGCACGGGCATGGTCCACCTCAACGGCGCCGGGCTGGACAGTGCCGCACCGTTCGGTGGCTACAAGATGTCCGGCAACGGCCGCGAATGGGGCCGCTTCGGGTTGGAGGAATTCCTCGAAATCAAATCGATCTATGGTGGGGCCTGACGCCACGCTTCGCATGCGCTAGTCTGGAGCGGCGATGCACAGCCCGACCATCTCTGCACAATTCCTGCGCCATGTGGCCAATTGTGTCGAGCTGACCGGTCGCAACCCTGCCCCACTGCTGGCAGAGCTGGGAATTGCCAAAGCAGACCTCGATGATCCCGATGGCCTGATCCCGCTCGCCGCGTTTCTTTCATTCTTCGAAAGCGCCGCGCTGCTGGTCCGCAATCCGCATTTCGGCCTCCACGCCGGGCGGCTTGCCGGGTCGGACAGCCTTGGCCCCTTAAGCTTCCTGTTCCTCAGCGCTCCCACTCTTGGCACGGCCTTCGGCAGCTTTACCCGCTATCTTGCGCTGATGCAGCAGGCCTCGCACCCGTCATTCAGTGTCGGCGAGCGCTGGGCGACGTTCGAATACATGGTGCAGGACCAGCGCCTGATCGCGCGGCGGCAGGACGCGGAATATTCCATCGGCGCCATGTTCAGCCTCGCCCGCCAGTTCAGCGGCGGCACGCTCGAACTGCGCGAGGTGCGCTTCGAACACGAGCGCGTTGGCGATTACGCGCGCTACCGCGAATACTTCGGTTGCGATGTCTTCTTCGAACAGGCCACCAACGCGATCTCGTTTGACAGCACACTGCTCGAGACGCGGGGCAAAGTCCTCAGCCCGGCGCTCCATCCGATCATCGAAGATCACTTGCGCCGGCTTGAACCAATCGGCGAAATGCAAGGCTTGGGTTTTGCAGACAAGGTGCGGACGATCATCAGCACCGCCATGCTCGACCAGCCGCCACTGGCAACCGCCGTGGCCAGACAACTCGATTGCTCGCTCGCCACGCTCAACCGCCGCCTGACCGACGACGGCACAAGCTGGCGCGTGCTCCTGGCCGAACACCGGATGGACGCAGCAACCCGCCTGCTACGTGACAGCAACCGCGATATCAGCGCCATTGCGCTGGCGCTGGGCTTTTCCGAAAGTGCGGCCTTCGTCCGCAGCTTTACCCGCCATTTCGGCACACCGCCGGGGCGATACCGGCGCCGGATAAAAAATGGCGCTGCGATCGGTGAGGAAAGCAGCGCCAGTTCAGGGTAGAATATTCAGCGGCCTACCATTTGACCGTGGCGCTCACGCCGTAGGTCGCAGGGCGCGGTGAAGCATGGTGCGAAGAAATACGCCTACTACGATTACGGCTCGGGCGGGACGTTCCACGTAAACACAGTGGAAGGCTTCTGGAAGCTGTTCAAGGCAACTCATGTAAGCATATGCAGCGCTATCTGGACGAGTTCACTTTCCGCGCGACGAACCGGAACCGCGTAAATGGGATGTTTGATCTTCTCGTTGGGGCGCTGTGACGCGCCCTGCCGTTGCATCAAATTGAGAGCGATCAGCGGGACCAATACCATCGGCTTCGGAAGCCAACCATGCGCGTGTGAGAAACTTTCCCTTCACTGCTTTTTGCTCTTGAGCTTGGTAACTTCCAAATGAAGTCACAAGGCTTCCGATGTAGATTAGAAGCAAGCAAGCCAGCCAACGCTGTGCCTGCGGTTATTACCTCACCAGACGCACCAACACCGTTCATCAGCCCCTCCACCAAACTCTTTTTGTATGGTGAGGGATCAACTTAGAATTTTCAACCTATGCACTTCGTCGGCTGGCTACACGCGTCAATGGGATAAACGGCTTTTTGTGTTCCTGATGCTTGCAAGGATGCTTGTCCGATCTCCGATACGCTTGCCCAATCCGGCCAATCACCCGATCAGATCACGCCGGAAGTACGCGCCTCAGCACTACTTCCAGCTTGTCCAGTGCCTCATCCAGCAGCGCATTGGGCATTGTCAGCGCAGGCAGGAACCGCACCACGTTGCCACGCAACCCGCACGACAGCAGCAGCAGCCCCTCGTTCGCACCTTCCTGCACGATCGCCCGCGTGGCTTCGGGATTGGGACGATTGGCATCGCCATCGTGCACCAGTTCCAGCGCGATCATCGCCCCGGGGCCGCGCACATCGCCAATCGCCGACATCCCGCCGTCCTTGAGCGCACGCAGCCGCGCCTTGATCCGGTCACCGATTTCCACGGCCCGCGCGCACAAGTCTTCCTCGGCAATCACTTCAAGCACGGCAAGGCCTGCCGCGCAGCCGAGCGGCGATCCGCCATAAGTGCCGCCCAGCCCGCCGACATCAGGCGCATCCATGATGTCGGCCCGGCCCATCACGCCCGAGATCGGAAAGCCGCCTGCCATCGCCTTGGCAATCGTCATCAGATCGGGCTTCACCCCGGTTGCCTCATTCACCCAGTCCATCGCGAACATGCGGCCCGTGCGGGCAAAGCCTGCCTGCACTTCATCGGCGATCAGCAGGATGCCATGGCGGTCGCAGATCTCGCGCAGCGCTGTGAAGAAGGCATAGGACGCATTGTAGAACCCGCCTTCGCCCAGCACCGGCTCCAGTACGATGGCCGCCACCGCCGATGGCTCTATCGACGATGCGAACAGCGCCTCGATCCCGGCAATCGCCTGGTCTTCGGAAAATCCGTGATAGGGGATCGGAAAGCGGGTGTGGAAGACATCGCCCGGCATCGGCCCGAACTTTGCCTTGTAGGGCAGGACCTTGCCCGTCATCGCCAGCGTCAGCAGCGTGCGGCCATGATACCCACCCTGAAACGTGATGATCCCGCGCCGCCCGGTGTGGGCGCGTGCGATCTTCACCGCGTTCTCCAGCGCCTCGGCCCCGGTCGTGAAGAAGATCGATTTCACCGGCCCTTCGATTGGCGCAATCGCATTCAGCTTTTCGGCCAATTCGATGTAATTCTCGTAAGGCGTGACCTGGAACGAGCAGTGCGAGAACGCGTCAAGCTGCCGTTGCACTGCTGCAATCACCCGTGGATGGCCGTGCCCGGTGTTGCACACGGCAATCCCGGTCGCAAAGTCGATATACCGCTTGCCCTCGGCGTCATAAGCTTCGGCATTGTCCCCGCGCGCAAAGAAGCGCTGGTGCATGGAGCCTACTCCGCGCGGGACGGCAGCTTCACGACGCGTCCAGAGTTCAGCATTCGTGGTCATCGGTCGATGCCTCCCATCAGGCAGTATTTGAGTTCCAGATATTCATCGAGGCCATGGCGCGATCCTTCGCGACCAAGGCCGGAGTGCTTGATCCCGCCGAACGGGGCGACTTCGGTGGAAATGATCCCGTCGTTGACGCCGACCATCCCGTATTCCAGCGCTTCCATCACCCGCCAGATCCGCCCCATGTCGCGGGCGTAGAAATAGGCCGCGAGGCCGTAAGGCGTGTCATTGGCAATGCGGATGGCCTCGGCCTCGTCGGCAAAGCGGATCACGGCCACCACGGGGCCGAAAATCTCGGACGATGTCACTGCCATCTCCGGCGTCACACCGGTCAGGATCGTCGGCTCGAAAAAGCCCGCACCGGCTTCGGCACGCGCACCACCGGCCAGCACCGTGGCCCCGGCCGCACAGGCATCGGCCACCAGCGCTTCGACCTTTTCGACCGCAGCCTGATTGATCAAAGGCCCAATCGTGGTGCCCGGCTCCGCGCCATTGCCGATCACCAGCGCTGCAACGCGCTCCTCCACCTTGCGAACAAAGGCATCGTGGATGGAATCCTGCACCAATATGCGGTTGGCGCAGACACAGGTCTGTCCCGAATTGCGAAATTTCGATGCCATCAGCCCACCGACCGCGGCATCCAGATCGGCATCGTCGAACACGATGAACGGCGCATTCCCACCCAGTTCCAGGCTCAACCGGGTGATATTGGTCGCGGCCTGCTGCATCAGCTTGCGGCCCACGCCGGTCGATCCGGTAAAGCTCAGCTTGCGCACCAGCGGGTGGTTGCAGAACAGCGCCCCGGTCGCCACCGGGTCCAGCGTCGGCACCACGCGGAACAGATCTTCGGGCACGCCCGCCCGGTGCGCCAGCGTTTCGAGCGCCAGCGCCGCAAGCGGCGTTGCCTCTGCCGGTTTTACCACCATGGCGCAGCCTGCTGCCAGTGCCGGGGCTACCTTGCGGGTGATCATTGCCACCGGAAAGTTCCACGGCGTGATGCCCGCACACGTGCCCACCCCCTGCTTGATGGTCAGGACGCGCTTGCCGGGGGCGAATGTCGGGATCGTCTCGCCATAGGCGCGCTTGCCCTCTTCGGCGAACCATTCGATGAACGCCGCGCCATAGGCCACTTCGCCCCGCGCCTCGGCCAGCGGCTTGCCGCTTTCGGCGGTGACCAGTGCGGCCAATTCGTCCTGATGGGCGATCATCAAATCATGCCAGCGGCGCAGGACTTGCGCACGATCCTTTGCCGTCCGTGCCGCCCAGGCCGGGCGCACGCTGTCGGCGCGCTCAATGATCCGGGCAATTTCTTCCGTGCCATAGGCTTTGATCGTGGCAAGCGTATCGTCTGTGGCGGGATTGGCCACAGACAGGCCACCTCCCGCGTCAAGCGTTGCAAAAAGCATGTTTGATCCGTGTAGTCAGATGGAATTCTATGTGGCCGCCAACAGCGTCCGGTGCTGGCGGATCGGAATCTGCAGCAGCGCAAAGCTGGCAATGAACAGCGCGATGCACAGGCCCAGCACCGCGCCATAGCCAGTGCCATCGATCAGCCGCCCGGCGATCAGCGGACCTCCGCCCAGCCCGGTCATCTGCATGGCTATCGCCAGCGACATCATCCGCCCGCTGGTATCGAAATCGCAGATGCGCCCGAGGATGAAGGGCAGCACGAAGTTCCACAGAAAGTTGAAGCCGCAAACGCCCAGTGTGAACAGCATCAGCGAAGGCTTGCCCAGCAGCAGCGCAATACTGGCCGCGCCCACCAGAATGCCAAAGGCAATCGCCGCATTGCGATTAAGCTTGCTGGCCAGAAACACCGAAGCCAGCGCGCCTGCAATGGCAACGACTTGCGACAGGAACAGGCTGTCTGCCACTTGCTGTTCGCCAAGCCCTGCGCCCACGCCAACCAGAAACAGCACAGCCCACGCAATGCCTTGCGCCAGATTATAGGCAAGCACGCCGGCCAGCGCCACGCCCAGCAATGAGCGCGAAAGCTGCCGCACTTCGGGATTTTCCATGATGTCTTCCACAAAGCTGCGCGGCACCTGCGGAATCGTGATCACGGCAAGCGCAGAGGCGACCGCAAAAGCCGCGAACAGCCCGGGGAAGCCGACTGCGTCGAGGATCGCGGGCAATTGCCACAGCGTAAACGCCCCATATGTCAGCAGCAGCACCAGATAGAGCGCCACGTTGCGTTCGGTCCGCCGTGTCACGCCAACGAACGTAAAGCTGATCGAAATGATCGCCCCTTCGCCAAGCCCTGCCACGAAGCGCGAGACGGCGAAAGCTCCGCCGTCTGTCAAAGCAGAACCAGCATTGCCGATGACGGCGGCCAGCAGACCCGCTGCAACGACATGACGCCAGTCCACACGTCCCCCAAACAGGGCGAGCGCAATGGTGGCCAGGGCCACACCCAGCATCTCCACCCCGGCCAGATCGACAGCCGACGCTTCGCTCATCCCAAGTTCGGTAACGAATCCCTGCACGATTCCCGGCTGGATGATGAACGACAGCACGCCGATCGTACCCAGCACGATGGCGCTTGTTACGGCTTTCCAGCCATTCACATCTGTGGCGCCAGGAGCAGCAGCCTCATGTCCGGCAACGTTGGCATGCACCATCAAAGCAAAGCACCCCACACGCCGGTATCCACCTTCGCTCAAGGTTCGGCTCGGCCACAGAATTCCACGCATCGTGACGGGCTGCTTGGCAGGAGCGGTCAATGCGCAGGCCCGACCAACCTTTTCCGCCCATGATGAATGAGGATAATTTCTGACGAATTCTATCAATATTCGCAACATGCGAATCGATAGGCTCAACGTTCAACGAGAATGTCTGTTTCTGACCCGAACCTTCGAGTTCGGGCAGGCAGCACCGGGGAGAAAAACTATGTCGCATGCAAGAGTGCGCACCGCTGCGCTGGATGGTTGGGCAGGTCTTCTGGCCGACAAGTCCTCTACCGCAATGTCGCTTCCGTCCCCTGCCTATCGGCGGGATCCGGTCCCGTCTGGCAACCCCATGCCGACCGCTGCCAATTCGATGCCGCTTGTCGATTTCGTGCGCTTTTCCGAAGACGTGGTGCGGCAGACCCGCGATGTGGCGATCCCTTGGCTTGCAGGGGTTCACTACGATCTCGCCTCGCTCGGCCCGATCGGCACGGCCATCAATTCCGCTGGAAAAGTCGGCACGGCGCTGCGGCGCATGGTCGATTACTTCGCGCTGCTGCAGGATTGCACCGACATCCGGCTTGAGCGCGAGGATGACATGGCCTCGGTCAGCTATCGCATTCTCGATCCCGATATCTGGCCGCGCCATCACGACGCCATGTTCTCGCTCGGCATCATCGGGCAGATCATTCGGCGCGGCACGCGCGGGGCTTGGGAGAAGGTCGAATTCGCATTCGAGGCGGAAAGCCACGAGATGCGCGGCGACATCGGCAAAGTCCTGCGCGCATCGTGCACCTTTGGCGCCGACAGCAACCAAATCCGCTTCCCCGCGCAGATGCTCGATCTGGCATTGCCGCCAACGCAGGGGCCGCAGGCCGATCTTCGGCAGCTTTCGAACGAAATGGTCGCGCAGCGGCGCAATACCTCGCTGGTCGAACGGCTGGCCCAGGTGGTGTACCGCGATCTCAACACCCAAGGGATCGAACAGGAACGCATCGCACGCGAGATCGGCATGTCGAGCCGCACCATGCGTCGGAAGCTGGCCGAAGAAGGCAGCTCGTTTCAGCAAGTGCTGGACGAATGCCGAATGCGGCAGGCGGTGTTCGAATTCCGCACCCGACCGGACCTGTCGATCGCGCAGATCGCACTTCGGCTGGGCTATGCCGAACACAGCAACTTCACGCGCGCGTTCCACCGCTGGAGCGGCGCTTCCCCGCAGGCCTGGCGTGCCAACCTGGCCAGCACCGCACATTGATTTTTGACTCATTGAAGCAGAGACCGATCCCATGACCCGATTGCTGCTGCTCGAAGGCAATACCGCCGACAAGCGCGCCCGCGCGCGCGATCTTGGCGTGCGCAATTCGAGTGAGATCTACGCGCTGGCCATCGCCGCGCACTTTCCCGCATTCGAACTCGACGTGCTGAACGGCGCGGACCCGGGCGAGGCCATCCCACAGGGCCGCACCTGGGCCGATTACGATGGCTTCGTCATCACCGGTTCCTCGCTCCATGCCTATGACACGGACTTTGCCGTCACTAACCAGATTGCGCTTGTCGCGCAGGCAGCGGAACATGGCCTGCCGATCTTCGGATCGTGCTGGGGTTTGCAGATCGCGGCGGTGGCGGCAGGCGGCGAGGTCGGCCTCAGCCCGCGCGGACGCGAAGTGGGCTTTGCGCGCAAGATTGCGCTGAATGCGCAAGGCCGCGCGCATCCGATGTTTGCGGGCAAGCAGGCGGTGTTCGATGCGCCATGCATTCACTATGACGAAGTCGTGCGCCTGCCCGAAAATGCCACGCTGCTCGCCTCGAACAACCACAGCGGGGTGCAGGCCGCCGTCATCCCGCTGGGCCGCAGCGAGGTCTGGGCGGTGCAGTATCATCCTGAATTCGACCTCGGCCAGATCGTCCAGCTCTACACACTTTATGAAAGCGATATGGTGGCGCAGGGGTTCTTTGCCGATGCTGCCGACCTTGTCGCCTATCGCACGAAGCTGGCCGCGCTTGCCGCCGATGGCAGTCGCACCGACCTTGCCTGGCAGCTTGGCGTGGACGAGGATCTGACCGACGAAAAGGTGCGCCGCGCCGAGATCATTTCATGGATCGAAGCCTGCGTTCTGAAGCGCACCTAGCTGAACCGAGGCTCACGTTAGGCGTTGGGAAGGGGGCAGAAGCGCCCCCTTCTTTATCGGTTAATTCCACCCTTCGGCAGGCTTGTCGAACCACACGTGGACCTGGCTGGTGCCCGTGGCATTTTCGTAATCCGAAAACTGCCGTCCCTTCGCCTTCCAGTCGCGCCCGCCGCATGCCGCCGCCATCATCAGGTAGTGTCCGAAGCGCGCCTCGGGCGCATGGCGCAAGTATTCGGGCATGGAATCGATCACGGCGGCGTGGTTGCCCTCGGCGAACCAGCGCAGACGCTCAAGATCAGCCTCGCGTGCTTCGGGGCTGGAAATGTGAATGGGATCGGAAGATTCGTGCAGCGGGATCTGCTTGAGCGGCCAGAAGCGGTGGCTCATCGATCCGCTGGCGATAATCACCACGCGCTTGTCGGATTCACGGATCGCGCGGCCGATGCCCTCGCCCACCGTCAGAAAATCCTCAGGCTCGCCCGAATAGGCGTGGCTGACCGAGAGCCATTCCTCTTCGCCCTGCAAGAAGGTGCTAAGGTTTACAGTGGGATAGTGGATAGGCAGCCACGGGTCATCGATCGCCGTGGTGCGCACCCCGGCCTGCGTTGCGCGTTCGGCAATGGCGTGGGCGAGCGCGGGCGATCCTTTGATGTCATAGGGAATCTGCTTCATCCCGCGCGGCAGTTCGTCAGATGTGAACAGCCCCGCCCGCCGGCTGTGCGCGGTCACGCAGAATTCGACGATGGTGAACCAGTGCGTGTCCAGCAGCACGATGGTATCGGGCTTCAGCACATCGAGCACTTCGCTTTTCAGCCGGTGGAGCCCCGGAACAAGGCTGATTTCCTTGCCTTTGTTCAGTTCGTAGCGATCTTCCTTCGACATCATGATCGTTGGCGCGTGTGCGACGATGCCGGCTGCGATGATCTCGCCCATCTGGGCCTCCCTGTACTGCGGTTGCAGCCGTTCTGTTAGGCGCAGATTCGGCCGACCTGAAGTGGCCTGCGCAAGTCTGTCCGCTTAAGCCAAGTCCCCCACGCCCCGGCAGGACTAGCACCGCTGCAGGACCGGAGGACCAGATGCAGTTTCCCTTTTCGCGCTCTAACGACGCTCATGTCGATCTGTCATCGCTTGATGCGTTCAACGATGGCGCACCATTTGCCACGTTCGACCGGATGCGCCGCGAAGATCCGATGGCATGGGCCGAGATGCTCAACGGCGATAAGGGCTTCTGGTCGGTGACCCGCCATGCCGATCTGCTGGAGCTGAACCGGCAGGCCGATCTGCTGTCTTCGGCCAAGGGCATCCGCATGGAGGACCAGTCCGAGGAAGAGTACGAGGCGCGCAAGACCTTTCAGGAAACCGACGCCCCGCACCATCGCGGTTTTCGCGCGCTGGTGTCGAAAGCCTTTTCCAAAAGCACCGTGGCCGGTTTCGAAGAGCAGATCCGCACGATCGTGACCGACCTGCTGGACGTGGCATTGGACGAGGGCGAGTTTGACGCGGTGGACCGTATCGCCCGCCGCCTGCCGATGCAGATGCTGGCGCAGATCATGGGCGTGCCGCAGGAGGATGGGCCATGGCTGGTGGAAAAAGGCGATGCGCTGATTTCCAATTCGGACCCCGACTACACCGATTTCGTGGTCGATCAGGTCGATACCGAGGCTTACCGGATGCTGCCGTTCCGGTCTCCGGCGGCGGTCGAACTGTTCGATTATGCCAATGGCCTGCTCGACCGGATGGACGCGGGCGAGCAGATCGGCGTGCTCAATCTGGTGCTCGAACCAACCAGCACCGGCACGCGAATGAGCCGTGATGAGTTCCGCAATTTCTTCTGCCTGCTTGTCGCCGCCGGCAACGACACGACCCGCTATTCGATCTCGGCCACGATCCACGCGCTGGCCAACAACCCGCACTTGTTACAGGCGCTGAAGGACGGCGATTTCCGGAGCTGGGAAGCAGCCGCGGACGAGATGGTCCGCTATGCCTCGCCGACCACGCATTTCCGCCGCACTGCCACGCGCGGCTTTGAATTTCACGGCAAGCAGGTGAAGGCGGGGGACAAGGTGCTGCTGTGGTTCCTGTCGGGCAACCGCGACGAAACCGCGATCCCGCGCCCCTACGAGATCGACCTCCACCGCGAACGCAACCCGTTCCTGTCATTTGGGCAGGGCGGCCCGCACATTTGCCTGGGGATGTGGCTCGCCAAGCTGGAAGTGGCCATCGTCATGCAGGAACTGGCCAAGCGCCTTTCATCGATCGAGCAGGTGTCCGACCACAGCTATCTGCGATCCAACTTCATCCATGGCATCAAACATCTGCCGGTACGCATCGTTGCCCGCTGAAATCGTGTCCGCCAAGGACCGGGAAAAACAAACAGGGCAACCAGGGGAGAACCATGACCACCATGCCGAAAATTGACGCCCCGCGTGTGAAAGCTCCCGTGCAGGACCGCTGCCGGGTGCTGTTTGCCGACCAGCTGAACCTGGCACGCGGCAAGTATGTGCCGATGTCGGACGCGGCCAAAGGGCATACCCGGATGTGCGTGGGCACTTTTGCCGTGACGTATGACAAGGCGCTGGTGGCCGCGCCCGGTGGCGGGATGCTCGACGGGCTGCCCGACATGGAGGTGACTTTCGACCCCAAGGCCATGCGCCCTTCGTGGGATGCGGGCACGCAGATTGCGTTGGGGGCCTTGCGGTTCAAGGGCGAACCGTTCGTGCTGTGTGGACGCAGCGCGCTGCAACGCGCGATCGAGGCCTGGCGCGCGCGCGGGCTGGAACCGATGGTCGGTATCGAGATGGAAGCCTATGTCTTCCAACGCGGCCCAGACGGCGAATGGGTGCCTTATGATACGCCGGGCGCTTTCGTTTACGGCACAGGTCCGTTCTCCGACCCCGCAGGACTGATCGACGAGATCTGGTCGACGGCAGAGGCCTGCGGCATCCCGGTGGAATCGATGAATGCCGAATTCGATGCGCCGCAGTTCGAACTGACGCTGCGCTATGGCGATGCGATGAAGGCCGCCGACGATGCCTTCCTGTTCCGCCAGATGGCGCGCGAAGTGCTGTACAAGCGCGGCTATCTGCTGTCTTTCCTGCCCAAGCCCTTCGCCGAGAAGAGCGGCAGCGGGCTGCATTTCAACCTCAGCTTTACCCGCGCCGATGGCAGCAACGTCTTTGCCAACGATGTGGCGAGCGGCACGCTCTCGCCGGAAATGCGTGGCTGCATCGCCGGGCTGATCCGCCATCACGAAGCCTTGTCTGCGATCATGGCGCCCACGACCAACAGCTATGCCCGGCTGCAACCCGCCAGCCTTTCGGGATACTGGGCGAACTGGGGGATCGATCACCGCTCTGTCACCGTGCGCGTTTCGGCAGAAACCGGTCCGGCCGCCCGGATCGAGCACCGCATGGCCGATTGCGCGGCCAGCCCCTATTTCGCGCTCGCCGCAATGCTGCAAGCGGCGCTGCTCGGGCTTGAGCAGGACTACGACCTGCCCGAGCCTGAAACCAACGACGGGCTGGAGACGATCAACACCGATCGCCACACCCCGCACAACCTGAACGACGCGCTCGACGCTCTGGAGGCTGACACCACGCTGACCGCCGCCGTGGGTGCCGACATGATCGCCAATTTCATCGCGATCAAGCGCGAGGAAGTGCGTATCCTAGCCGATATGAGCGAGGCCGAGAGCCTTGCCTACTACCTCCCCTATATCTGAGGCTACCATGCGCGAACGCATCGACATTGCCGGCATTTCCATCTCGCCTGATCATTTCATCGGTGGCAAGCGGGTGTCATCACCCTATACTTTCGAAACGCGTTGCCCGTTCGACTGGTCATGGAAGCTGGCCGATATGGCGCGCGGCACGGTAACCACCGCAGCGCTGGCTGCGCAGGCGGCAACCGATGCCTTCCCCGCGTGGGCAGCACTGACTACGGCTGAACGTGGGGCCTATCTGCACCGTCTGGCCGACCTGATCGAAGCCAATGTCGAGAAGCTGGCGCTGATCGAATGCCTCGACATGGGCATGGTGCTGGAAAGCCTGCGCCTGCGCGTGATCTTGCGTGGTGCGGCCAATTTCCGCAACTACGCCGATCTTGCCAGCGAGCATCAGGAGCGCGTGTGGTCTTCGCGCGGCACGGCAAACCGGGTGATCCGCATGCCTGCCGGGCCAGCGCTGATCATAACGCCGTGGAATGCGCCGTTCATGCTGTCCACCTGGAAGTGCGCGCCCGCGCTGGCGGCAGGCAATACCGTGATCCTGAAACCGGCTGACTGGTCGCCACTTTCAGCCTCGCTGCTGGCCGACCTGATTGACGAAGCCGGATTCCCCGCAGGTGTTTTCAACATCGTGCAGGGCTTGGGCGCGGAGCTGGGCAATGCGCTGACATCCGACCCGCGCATCAAGCGCATCAGCTTTACCGGCAGCGTGCCGACCGCGCGCGTGATCGGCAAGGCGGCGGCGGAAAACATCGTGCCGTTCACGGCGGAACTGGGCGGAAAATCGCCGCTGCTGGTGTTCGCCGATGCCGATATCGATGCGGCTGCGAAGAAGGCAGCGGGGCAATATGACGATAGCGGGCAGGTCTGCATGGCAGGCACCCGCATCATCGTCGAGGAGTCTGTCCGCGAGGAATTCCTGGCAAAGTTCCACGCCTATACCGACGCGCATGTGATGGGCGACAGCCGCGACGGCGCGACGACGATGTCCGCGCTGATCCATCCGGTCCATGTCAGCCGTGTGCTGGGCTTCATCGATCGCGCACGGGCGGCGGGCGATACCATCGTGCGCGGCGGCAAGTTGTGGAAGGAAGGCGCGAACTGGATCGAGCCGACGCTGATCGTGCCAAAAAGCAACGACAGCGAAGTGGTGCAGAACGAGGTCTTCGGCCCAGTGCTGACCTTTCAGACCTTTGCCTCCGAAGCAGAAGGCATTGCGCTCGCCAATTCCACCGCTTTCGGACTTTCGGGCATGGTCTATACCGGCAGTGCCGAGCGGGCCGAGCGCGTGGGCCGGGCGGTGCGCGGCGGGACAGTGTGGGTGAACACCTTCCTGGTGCGCGATCTCACCGCGCCGTTCGGGGGGATCGGCATTTCCGGCATCGGCCGTGAGGGCGGTGACTACGCGCTCGATTTCCATTCAGATCTGAAGACGCTGCAAATTCTCGAGGGCAGCGTCAGCTGACACGCAGGCTTCACTTTCTGGGACAAACCCGACGTTCCCGGATGGCGCGTCTTGCGGCAGGTTCTCCGCTAAGATCCGACACTCAGCATTCGCCTGACCTGCGTTGTACACCGACCGCAACTTGGCGGTTCTTAAATTGCTGGTTCTGAATTTAAAGCCTCGGAAAGCTGGCTCTCGCTACTTGGGGTCGAGCAAGCATGTTTGCCAGGCCTTTGCCGCCAATCGCGTGGTCGCAGGACGACATGGGATTGCCGACGCTGATATCACTATCGGCGATGGGAATGTCGCTTCCCAGTGAACCTGCGCGTGCAAACATCCTCCGACTGATCCTGCGGGCGTCAGCCGGTCAGTGGTTCAATTTATCAATGGGTTGGCGCGCAGTCGATCCGCCGTGAAATCCACGAAGGCCCGGACTTTTGCCGATGCGCGTCGGCCTTCGGGA
Organism: Novosphingobium hassiacum; assembly: GCF_014196055.1. Lineage (GTDB taxonomy): Bacteria > Pseudomonadota > Alphaproteobacteria > Sphingomonadales > Sphingomonadaceae > Novosphingobium > Novosphingobium hassiacum. Next base: position 738,952 of record NZ_JACICY010000001.1, on the reverse strand, counting down.
TGAATGATGTGCACTGGCAGCGGATTGGGTTCATGGTCGGCCAGAACTGTTTGCAGATCACCGGCCAGCAGGGCGGGACCGATCTGATAGGACAACGGTCGCGCCAGACCCCACCCCTGCTTGGCCGCCGCGACGACCCCCTCATAGGTGCTGCAGTATAGTCGCGGATTCACAGTCACCACGGTCTTTTCGTCTTTATCGAACCGCCAATCGAGTGCCGAAAAGGCGCTCGTTGCAGCAATGATCCGATGGTTTGCCAGATCCGCCGGGCACGCTGGCATACCGTGTTCTTCGAAATAGGCAGGAGATCCGCAAACCACGCGCCGTACTGTGCCGACCCGCACAGCCGCATAGCTGGAATCCGGCAGATGGCCGATGCGAATGGCGATGTCGATGCCTTCGTCCACTATGTTGGTGACCCGATCGAGAAACAATGCGCGTGCGGTGACGGCGGGGTACAGATCGAGAAATTCCATAAGGATCGGCAGGATATAAATCTGGCCGAAGAGGACAGATGCCGTAATGCTTAGCGTGCCGGTCGGGGTCGCGTAGCTACCTGCCGCAGCAGCCTCGGCCTCGCTGATTTCGGCGAGAATCCTCCGGCAATCCTCAAGATACCGAGTGCCCGGTTCCGTCAGTTTGACCGAACGGGTCGTCCGGGTCAGCAGGCGTGTACCAATCAGCCCTTCCAGTGTCGCGATTGCGCGCGTGACCGCTGGTGGACTCATATGAAGCTGACGCGCCGCTTCGGCAAAACCACCAGTCTCGGCGACTTTCACAAACACCTGCATCGCGTGCAATCGCGCCATACTTCATTCCCTTTTCCGGAATAATCTATTTCCTTTTATGGCGATTGCCCCACATTTCAAAGCAGTTCAGCAGTTAAGCTTGGGAGATCGGCTGGCGTTCGACCAGGGCGGCTTCAAAATGCCAAACTGACTGGAAGGATAACCTCGTGAATGATCCCACCCGACCGATTGATGTCGCGTTCACCCCGGCGGTGAGGCGCGTTCAAGCGCAAAAAGGGTCGCGCGAATTCTGTGAGCGGCTTGAGATGGGCAATAGCGTCGATGAGAGGCTTGCGGCGTTTATCGCCGAGCGAAACAGCTTTTATCTGGCCAGCGCGAGTGCAGACGGACAGCCCTATATCCAGCATCGTGGCGGCCCCCGCGGGTTTCTGAAGGTTCTGGACGAACGCACGTTGGGTTTCGCCGATTTTCGCGGCAACAGGCAGTATATCTCCACGGGAAACTTCAGTGAAAATGCCAAGGCCTTCATCTTTCTGATGGACTACGCGCACCGCCGCCGGATCAAGCTTTGGGGCGCAGTGCGGGTCGTAGCCGCTGATCCGGCCTTGAGCGCGATGCTGTTGTCCGATGACTACCGCGCTCGCGCCGAGCAGGTTATGCTGTTTGACCTGATTGCCTGGGATGCCAACTGCCCCCAGCACATTCCCCAGATGATAGAAGCTGAAGACGTGCGCGCCGCGCTGGCCGAGCGTGACGCGCGCATTGCTGCACTAGAAGCGGAACTGGCCAACTACCGCCGTTGACGCTTTTCCAGCATTCCTCTGGGCGCAACAATCCATTCCCTTTTCTGACTATTCTCTCGCGTCGTGAACGAGCCCAGCCATGCTCGCCAGGCGGGCGATCCTTTCCGCCGGAGAGACGGGGATGATCATGCGAAGCGCGTCGACCAAATTCTGCATCGTGCTGGCGGTGAGTGCGGCGGCCCTGATTGCTAGCCAAGCATCGGTAAAGGCTATCGCTGGTGCCACGACTAACGGTTCCGCTGGTATGGCGGCAGAGCCCAATGCCGAGCCCCGTTACACGGACAACGGCGAGTTGATCCTTCCTGCCGACTATCGCGATTGGATATTCCTGACCTCCGGCGTCAACATGAACTACAGCGACGAGCTGCTGAACATGGGACATGAGATGGTCGATAACGTGTTCGTCAACCCTGCGTCCTGGAAGATGTTCAAGGCGGCCGGGCGGTGGCCTGATGGAACGATCTTCGTCAAGGAAGGCCGCGTAGGATCGAGCAAGGGTTCGATCAACAAGTCGGGCATTTTCCAAACTGAGCGCCGCTTCGATCTCGAAATCCACGTCCGGGACAGCAAGCGTTTCAAGGGTGGCTGGGGCTTCTTCGTCAATGTGGCCGACCGACCGGCGCGTGTGCTGCCGGCAAGCGCCAGCTGCTACACCTGCCATGAAAAGAATGGCGCGCTCGATACGACTTTCACGCAATTCTATCCGACGGCAAAGCCGATCGCCGAGAAGGCGGGCACCTTCGATCCCAGCAAATAGCTGGCCGCATCGAGCAAAGGAAGGGGCGTTCCATAAAATGGAATAATCCATTCACCAAGATCTGCATTCTGCTCATTCCTGGATGAGATCATAAGGCGATTGCGGGACGGCCTGACGCCATTGGCCCGCCAGAAATAGGAGAATTCCCATGTCACGCATTCCTACCCCAGCCTCGATCGAAGCCTCGCCAGAGGCGTCGCGTCCACTGCTCGAAGCCGTCAACAAGCAACTCGGTGTGGTGCCCAATCTGTTTCGCATCGTGGGCACGAGCCCTGCAGCCCTCGAAGGCTATCTGGGGTTGAACGGCGCGCTGGGCCGCGGCACATTGCCAGCCGCAACGCGCGAGCGGATCGCCCTGGCGGTCGCCCAGATCAACGGCTGTGGCTACTGCCTCGCCGCGCATAGCTACTTGGGCAAGAATCTCGCGAAGCTGGACGGCGTCGAAATCACCGCCAACCGCAAGGGAACATCGACCGATGCAAAAGCCGCAGTCGCCGTGCGCTTCGCCGCGAACATCGCCACAGCCCGAGGTGCCGTCAGCGCGGCGGAAGTCGATGCGGTTCGTGACGCGGGATATAGCGATGCCGAGATCGTCGAAATCATCGCCCATGTCGCGCTCAACACGCTGACGAACTACGTCAACGAAGTGTTGGGTACGGAAATCGACTTCCCGGTTGTGGAAGCACTCGCCGCCTAAACGCGGTTTGCGTGAAGAAGCCGCCGTCGGCACAATCGACAGCGGCTTTTTTACGTTGGTTCATTCCGAAACGACGGAGAATTTTCCGATGACGCGTCCACCCATTCCGCCATTCACTGATGAGACTGCAGTGCAGAAGGTTCGCCTTGCCGAAGACGGCTGGAACAGTCGCGATCCTGCCAAGGTGGCGCTTGCTTATACTGCCGACTGTACCTGGCGGAACCGCGCCGAGTTTGTCAGCGGCCGGGCAGAGATCGAAGCTCTGCTGACGCGAAAGTGGGCCAGAGAGCTAGACTACAGGCTGATCAAGGAAGTCTGGACGCATAGCGGAAATCGCATCGCCGTGCGTTTCGCTTATGAATATCACGACGACAGCGGACAGTGGTTTCGGGCTTATGGCAACGAGAACTGGGAGTTCGGTGCCGACGGCCTGATGCAGCGACGGATCGCCAGCATCAACGAGCATCCCATCGCCGCTGCCGATCGCAAGTTCCATTGGCCATTAGGCCGTCGGCCAGACGAGCACCCTGGGCTTAGCCATTTCAGGTTCTGATACGTGTGCTTGAGCCGCCATCGAAGCATCAGCTCAGGCATGCGGCTTGCCCGTGCGTATGTAAATGCTGACGAGCGGCATCTTTGCATTCCGTGATCCTAGAAGCGTGTTGTCAGATCGGTGATCCAAGCTGGTAATATCGTGATCGCCGCGCTCTCGATCTGTTTGTCGACGCTGGTCAGCACCAGCAATCCCGCTGCGGCCATGGAAAGGCCAAGCGCCAGGCGGCCATAGCGCCCGCCGGTCATCAACCCACCGCGTAGCCGCTGCAGCGCGGTGCGCGAGAGCATCCCTATGCCAAGCAGCGGCGCAGCAGCGCCAAGTCCGAACAGCAGCATCACACCGGCAACCGCACCGAGGCTTTCGCCGCGGCTGGCGAGCAGCGACGCCGCCCCCAGCGTCGGCCCGACACATGGGCTCCACACCGCGCCCAGAAGCGCACCAAGTGCGAACTGCCCGGCCAGACCATGCCGCTGCGCATGGGCACTGTTGCGCGATCCCCAGGCAACGATCGGCGCCAATACGACCTCGAGCATGACCTGCAGGCCCGGCGTCAGCAGAAAGACGCCCAGCACCAAAAGGATGACACCCAGGGCAGGCCTCAAGCTATCCTGATCCAGCCCGAGACTGAAGCCGATCGTTGCCAGAAACAGGCCCGTGCCTGCGAAAGCGATCGCTACGCCGAGGGCAAGGGCGGCCGGTCCCAGACGATGCCGCCCCGCCGCGCCTGCAAACACGATTGGCAGGATCGGGAGAACGCAGGGCGACAAAATCGTCAGGAGCCCCGCCAGAAAGGCGAGGGCAGCATCAAGCGAACTCACCGGCGGTGCAAGGCCGAAGTGGCGAGCGCGCGTATTTGCGTGGGTTCAGTCACGCCCGTGCTGCGGCCGGTCTCGGTCTTGCCAGAAAAGGCGATCAGGGTGCTCTGCTGGCGAATGCCGAGCATCTGCTTCTCGGCGCGTTGCGCGTCATAATCGAGCTTGAGGATGACGAGCTGCGCAAACGCTTTGTCCTTGGAAATGGCGCTGATCGTCGGGGCCTGACGCCGACACGTCGGGCACCAGTCTGCATGAGCGTCGACAAGGATCGGCTTGCCGGCTGCCTGCGCCTTTTGGAAGGCTGCAATGGTAAACGGCAGGATCTCGCCAGCGAACGCTGGGGCTGCGGCGACGAGGAGGGCGGGCACAGCCGCCAGGCTCAGGAAGGGGCGGAATAAGGACACAGGAATGAGGCTCCAGAATAAATGGATTCAGTGATTTTAGGATCACGCGCCGGGTTGGTTACGACCCGTTCCCGGCGCATAAGGGTCAGAACCGGCGGTTCTAGGCCTTCCAGTTTGCGGGAAATATGCGCTTGAGCGCCTCAACCTTGGGGCGATCGTTGATGACGATGTAGGGGTAGGTCGGATTTCGGGCCATGAAATCCTGATGATGGGCTTCGGCAGGATAGAAGGTGCGGCTGGCCTCGATGCGTGTCACGATCGGCTTCGAATAGACATGAGCGTAGGAAAGCTGGGCGATATAGGCGCGCGCAACCTTGTCCTGGGCTGCCGACATCGGAAACAGCGCGCTGCGATATTGCGTGCCACGGTCCGGGCCTTGACGGTTCAGCAGAGTCGGGTCTGCCACGACCGAGAAATAGATCCGCAGCAGGTCCGCATAGTTCACCTGCGCGGGGTCGAACACGACCTTTACGGATTCGGCGTGACCGGTGGTTCCGCTCGAAACCTCCTCATAGTCGGCCGTGCCGACCTTCCCGCCAGTGTAGCCCGAAGTCGCGCTCACTACGCCTTTGACATGCGAGAAGACGCCCTCGACGCCCCAGAAACACCCGCCTGCAAATATCGCCGTTTCCCGGTGCCCGGAGACAGGTGCCAGAACCGCGGGCGCGGGAGCCTTGATGGCCTGCTCGGCAGCGTCCACAGGGCTGTTGAAACTGACAGCGGCAACCACTGCAACAAGACCGGAAGCTAAAACACAGATGCGGTTCATGGGATAGGACTCCTTGGCCAGTCACCATCCTCATTCGTCGGCAAGTCGGACATGGTTACATCATGATCGGGTAATCCTGTAACCAACGGTCGCACGCGGCCGAAAGGATCGATATGATCCAGCAAAACCCTGCCTCCCGGAACCGCCGCTCCTTCCTGTCGCTTTGTGCCATGGGCGTCGTCGCCTGGCGCCTCGCTGCGATGGACCGACCCGCAGCCAGCGCAGCCACCCCAGTGCGCTTCACGCTGAGCGACGCCGAATGGCGCAAGCGGCTGTCTCCGCAGGCCTACGCGGTGTTGCGCCGGGCTGGCACCGAAGTGCCATGGTCCAGTCCGCTCAATAGCGAACATCGGCGCGGCCGCTTCCTGTGCGGCGGCTGCGCATTGCCGCTTTATGCCTCCGCAACCAAGTTCGACAGCGGCACGGGCTGGCCGAGCTTCTACGACCATCTGCCGCGCGCCATCACTACACTCGGCGATAGCTCTTTGGGATTTCAACGAACCGAAGTGCGCTGCGCGCGTTGCGACAGCCACCTCGGCCATGTCTTCAATGACGGACCGCGGCCCACTGGGCTGCGCTACTGCATGAACGGCGTGGCGATGCGCTTCAAGAGCGCCTGACAGGTCAAGATCCGCCTGTGTTCAAATCCGGCGAGCGGCGATCACAGGGCCTGCCCGCCCGACCTGAAGGATAAGGACGGACTCCAGCCCCGCGCGCGCTTTTGGCACGGTATAATGGGCAGCGCGCCCGTTCCATGCCCCCAGCGCCGTCAGTTCGCGCACGATATTCTTGTGCACGATGGTGCGGCCGCCATTTTCGCCTGCCTTGATCGGCACTGCAATTGCACGCGGATCATAGCGAACGAGCTACAGTGTGGCGGGCTTATCGCGCTTGCCCGCAGCGATATCGATTGTGGTGCCCGAGACGCGGATGGCGGGATCCGGATTGACGATGCGCAGCCGACCAATCGCCTGATCGACTTCTCCGCGCCGGCTGCCAAGCAGAGCCACCCGCCCGTTCACGATCATTTGAGGGGTGGCGACGTTGTTGCGTCCGCCAGCGCTCGCGTAATCCCTCTGGCGCTGTGTGAACGCTGGCTGCGCGAAGCTGTCTTTCCAGCCGAGGTAGTCCCAGTACGTTACCGCGAAATTGAGAGCGATGACGTCGCGACGCCCGGCCAGATCGTTCAGCACCATGTCTGCCGGAGGGCAGGACGAGCAGCCCTGACTTTGGAAAAGCTCGACTACGACGGGGTTTGGTTCGGCTGTAGGCGCTGCATATGCAGTTGCACTTGCCAGCAACACCAGCGGCAACAATTTGCGCATCGTCATTTCTCCGGCTGATTGATGGCAAGGATTAGACCCTGATCGATCCATTCGGCAAGCATGGCCCCGGCCTGGGCAATGCCGGCCTCGCTGCCCAGCTGTTCGATCAGGCTCATGCACAAAGCGGTGAAAGAACTTCCCGAACCGACCATTTCCAGCGCGACCTGTTCGATCGCCTCGATCGTGCGGAAACAGGGCGTGAAATCCTTGCGCCACACCAGCATCGTTCCGGGCGTCGGCAGCAAGGTGGCATCGGGCGGCGTAAGCTCGGCCTCCAGGGCCGACCAGATTGCCCCGGCATTGGTACGCGCAAGTCCGGTCTGGATCGATGGTATCAAAACAAGGACTGCCTGATCCCAGTCGACAGCAGTCAGAGCGTCGGCAGCGACCGGTACGCAATCCGCACATTCGAAGGCGCGGCTGAGAGCCCAGTCGAGCCATGCCAGTTCGGCAACTTCGGGATCGTCGGGGTAGAGGCTGGCAAGCGTCTGGTCGAACCCTTTGCCATAGACGCCCAGCGTCCAGCCCGATGGCGGCGTCTGCTCGATGTGGGTCCGCGCAGCGTTGATGAAGGCATCGTCCCCGATCCACAGCAGCGTTTTCTCGAACGTGTCCTTCAGGCACTCGACCAGCTGCACGCGGTAGGCGTTGTGATAGATGTCGAGGCCTGCACGTGCATCGCCATCGACCCAGACCTCCATCGCAACCGGCACATCGGTCAGCCAGTTGCGAAAGCTCCGTTGCAGGGTGGCGAGAGTCATGCGGCCTGCCTTTCGCCTTCGCAGGCGATCTCGCGGGCAATATCGAGTTCGTCCAGCAAGTCGGCCAGCGGCGGAATGTCATCGTCACGCTCGATCATCGTTGCAACCGACGGTATCCGGTGACGAGAGGCTGCGTAAAGCGCCCAAACCGGCGGTGGCACGGGTTTGTCATGCGTATCGATCAGGCGGTCGCGTCCCTGGCTGTGCCCGGCAAGATGAATCTGCCGCACCCTGTCGGCGGGGATACCATCGAGGTAGGCAATCGGATCGAAGCCGTGATTGACGGCGCTCACGAAGATATTGTTGACGTCGAGCAGCAAGGCGCAGCCAGTACGGTCGCAAAGTACGTCCAGAAACTGCCACTCCGTCATCGTCTCATCCAGGAACTGCAGGTAAGTGGACGGATTTTCGATCAACATCTGCCGCTGCAGAACATCCTGAGCCTGACTGATGTTGGCACAGACCAGATCGAGTGCTTCGTCGGTATAGGGCAGCGGCAGCAGATCATGCGAATTGAAGCCATCGATGCGGGTCCAGCACAAATGGTCGGACACGAAGAGAGGGTCGACATGATCGACCAAAGCCTTCAGCCGGGCCAGATAATCCAGATCCAACCCGTCCGATGATCCGACCGACATGGACACCCCGTGGAGCGCGACCGGCATCCTCTCGCGCATCTGGTCAAGGATATAGCGCGGGCGTCCGCCATCGATCATGAAGTTTTCGGAGATCACCTCGACGAAATCGACGGGCACATGTTCCGTGAGAAACTGCTGATAGTGAGGAGGCCGCAGGCCAAGGCCAAAGCCGTCGAAGGAAGCGCCGGGCTCGCGAGTCATCTTGCATGCTCCGAAGGGGTGAGGCCCGGCGTCAAGGATGCCGGGCCTCGGTGGCCACTCTCTCGGGAGGGTTGAGAGGCGAGAAAGTGGCCTAGGGAAAGAGAGTTACTGGGGTTCAGTCAGGCTGCCGCCGGCCTTGGCGCAGGCCTTGCTCGACATTTCCTTGAAGCCCTGGCCCTTGCAGCCGTTCTGGCCCTTGCAATCGTTCTTGGCCGTCTTGCAGTCCGACGTGCCCTTGCAGCTGTTCACGCCATAGCAGTGGACCGCCTTGGCACCGCCTGCGGCAAAGGCCGGGGCAGTGGCTCCGATGCCAGCTAGAGCAAGCAGAGCCGCGGTCGTGGCGATGCTGACGCCTGACTTCATGGTGATCATGGAATAGCCTTTCGAAGAATTAGATCTTTGCCGTGATGGCAAGAAGCACTTCGAAGGAATTTGCCGGTTGGTTACACGCGCATCACCAGCGCATGAAGCGTGGACCAACCAAGGCTCCCACCATTCCGGCCAGACCGATGCCCAAACTATACCAGCTCAAGACGAAGGTGGCCGAAGCTTCCGGGCAATGAAAGCCATAAAGCGTGGCAGAACAAGCGCCTGCAGCAAGTCCTGCCGTCGTGCCGGTCAGGCGCAATTGCGTCGGGGCGAATTGCCGAAATGCCCAGAGCAAACCTGCAAAAATCGGAAGTGAGTAAAGCAATACGCGCGGAACGCATTGCTTCCAGCTTTCCCCCAGCCACAGCGCGTGCCAGTCCTGTGATGGCGTAAGGGCCAGTTCGGCCACCGACACTGCGGCGAGCAGTCCTACGGGAATGATGAGGAGCCGCAGCCACTCGGATCGACTGGATTCGGGGCGGGACAAATGCCGGGCCGCCATGATGGCACACAGGCCAAGCGACAAGCTGTAGCTAAATTTCATCCAGAACGGAAAACCACGCATGGCCGTCTCAAGGTCGGGCCGGAAGCCGATCGTCAGGGCGATCCCGGCCAGAGCCGCGATGCCACCGGTCACGATGCCGATGGTCATTCGGCGCGCAACCAGGAATCTGGACACGGGGGGCACATCAGCTGCAAGAGCGCGGATCAGATCTTCGGTCTGCATCAGCTCGCTCCTCTCAACCGCGCCGCAAGCGCCTTCAACCCGCGATGCACCGAAACCTTCACGTCAGCCTCGCTAACGCCTTGCGATTGCGCGGCCTCCGCGATGCTGAGGCCTTCGACCTTGGTATCGCGGATTGCCTTTGCCTGTTTGGCCGAAATGCCGCCCAGCAGCCGGTCAATGTCGATCCGCGCGGCACAAGCCTCTTCGAACCCTTCCGAAATCAGGATGTCCTCGAGCCCGTCGATGGAAACCATTTGTCGGGCGCGGCGAAAGTGGTCGATCAATTTGTAGCGCGCCACCCCATAGGCCCACGCGACAAGCGGCAGATCGCGACGATATGTCGCGCGCCGGCTGTGAATGGCCATCAATGTTTCCTGCACAAGATCCTCGACATCATCGCTGGCACCGCGAAGGCGGCGTCCGAAAAAGGATCGCAGTATGGGAACGAGCGCACGGAGCAATGCGGCATGGGCATCGGCGTCGCCATCAAGGCCGCCAATCATCCATGACCTGAGCTGATCTTCACTCGCCCGCATATGCACTCCCGCAATGCCATTCGGGCCGCACGGGCGAATGGTTACAGCATATGCCAATCGCGGAAAAACTCTCCTGCACTGCGCCAGTGTAACGAATCGCCAGACTGCCGCGAAGAGGCATTCGTGACCCGGCCCGCTAGGCCTCCCAGGGTCACCGTGCGACGGGATCGTCCTGACGGTTCCGTCGCATGTGAGGCCTGCAGAATTTCTACGGAGACGAACAATGACATCCACCCCGGCTATTCTGGCTGCATCTCTCGCACTTGCCCTTGCGGCTGGCACTGCCCACGCAGCGCCCAAGGCCCCGATGGAGAAATGCTATGGCGTTTCTCAAGCTGGCAAGAACGACTGCAAGGCTGGCGCTGGCACAAGCTGCGCAGGCACGTCCAAGGTCGCTTATCAGGGCGATGCCTGGAAACTGGTCAAGGCAGGCACCTGCACGAAGATCAAGACTCCCAAGGGCTTCGGCTCGCTCACGCCCAAGGCCTGAGCTTACCCCATCCCCAAGGAGAAGAGCGATGACCCCTCTTGCGCGCCGTTATGGTGAAGTATCAGACTGGTTGATCCACCGCACCCCGGAAAGCCTGCTGCTGCTGATTGCGCGCGTGAGTATCGCTGCCATCTTCTTCCTTTCGGGTCGCACAAAGGTGGAAGGGGTGCTCACCATCACGCCTTCCACCTTTGAATTGTTCGACACAGAATATCAGCTGCCGCTCGTCCCATCGGATATCGCCGCATACGCAGCGACGTATAGCGAGCACTTGTTCCCGATCCTGCTTGTGCTCGGCCTGCTGACCCGCCCGGCGGCAGCGGCGTTGCTGGGGATGACTGCGGTGATCGAGATATTCGTCTATCCCGATGCATGGCCCACACACCTGACTTGGGCGGCGCTGTTGCTGTTTCTCATCGTCCGGGGCAGCGGAAAGTGGGCGCTCGATCGCATGCTGCGTCTCGATTGAGCCCTGTGCGGGCGAAGGTCTCGCAAAAAATTTCGGCTGGAACAGGAATAAACCGACGCTGCTTGCGGTCACCTCTTGCGATCACACCAGATGGATGGAGCAGCAAGTATGGACACCAAGGCCAGCGACCGGATCGATCGGCGCGGAATGCTGCAATGCATGGGCTGGGCTGGCACGGGCGCTCTCTACGTGATGGGCGGAGGCATTGCCTCATCGATCAGTCTGGACGCCGCGCTAGCGGCTCAGCGTCCCGATCCGGCCGCCGGACGCGTGACCCCGTTCAGCTTTCTCCAGATCAGCGACAGCCATGTCGGGTTCGACAAGCCAGCCAATCCGAACGCCCGCGGGACGTTTCAGGAAGCTGTCGCAAAGATCAAACTGCTGCCGCAAAAGCCTGCCTTCATCCTCCACACGGGTGACATCACGCACCTCTCGAAGGATGCCGAATTTGCGGATGCAGATGCCATCGTCAGCGAGGCCGGCATCCCCGCGTTTCACGTTCCAGGCGAACACGACATGCTCGATGAAGGTGGCGGCAAGGCCTTTCTCTCGCGCTATGGAAAAACCACGCTGGGAACGGGCTGGTACAGCTTCGATCACGATGGCGTTCATTTCATTGCCCTGGTCAACGTAGCCAATCTCCAGCCCGGCGGCATGGGCCATTTGGGCGAGGAACAGTTGATCTGGCTTGCCAGGGATCTGGCGGGACGATCGGCCAGCACACCGATCGTCGTTTTCGCCCATATTCCGCTGTGGACGGTTTACGCCGATTGGGGCTGGGGGACGGATGACAGCCTTCAGGCCTTGTCGCTGATGCGCCGCTTCGGCTCGGTGACAGTGCTCAACGGCCATATCCACCAGATCATCCAAAAGGTGGAAGGCAACATCAGCTTTCACAGCGCCCGCTCCACCGCCTATCCCCAGCCCGCACCGGGCGCGGCGCGATCGCCCGGCCCGCTCAAGGTCGCTGCAGAAACACTGCACAGCGTGCTCGGCATCCGGACGGCGACGGTCGTACCCGGCGCTGAGCCCATCGCCCTCATCGATGCCGCGCTCGGGTGATCGCACCCACATCAGGTCAAGAGGTACACCCACATGCCCCCTTTGAAACATCGCCACCAGCGCGCCACATGGCTTGCCATTACGATTGCCGTAAGTTCCGTCGTCGCATCCTCTCACCCGGCTCATGCTGCCGGACGAGGCCCAGCGGCAGCCGAAGCGCAGGTCGTTCAGATCAGGAACTTTGCGTTCGTCCCAGCCATCGTGACGGTCAGGCCCGGAACGACGGTCACGTGGACCAATGCCGATGAGGACCCGCACAGCGTGGTGGCCAATGCCAAGGCGTTCCGGTCCAGCGCGCTAGATACCGGCGACAGCTATTCGTTCACCTTCACCAAGGTCGGCGACTACGGGTATTTCTGCTCCCTTCATCCGCACATGACCGGCAGGATCATCGTCAAGGCGCGATGACCAGAGCGGAGCGGCCAAGGGCGAGCGCGAGCGCATGACGCGAAGCTTCCTGCGCCCCCATCTCGCCTTCAGCCGCGTCTGGCGCTCACAGGCACCGAAAAATGTCGGCACATCGGCCGTTCCGCACCATCAGGCCGAGCGTTTTCGGGAGGTCATGCTTCCGCACATGGATGCAGCCTATAACTTCGCCCGCTATCTTGCGCGCGACCCCAGTGGAGCCGAGGACATCGTGCAGGATGCCTTCCTGCGCGCGTTCCGTTCGTTCGACAGCTATCGCGGTGAATCGGCCAAGGCATGGCTTTTCGCAATCGTGCGCAACTGCTTCTACAACTGGATCAGCGCCAACCGGGACCGCGTTTCGACTTCCTCACAAGCCAGCGATGAAGCGCAGGCCATCGACGAGGATACCCCCGAAGTGATCCTGATGCGGCGCAATGCAGTGGATTCCGTTCGCGCCATGATCGAAAATCTGCCCGAACCATTTCGCGAAACAATAGTTCTGCGAGAACTTGAGGAGCTTTCGTACAAGGAAATAGCTAGCCTGACCGCCGTGCCGATCGGGACCGTCATGTCGCGTCTCGCCCGTGCGCGCCAGATGCTGGCCACCTTGCTCATTTCCGAAGACGCCCAAGGCAGGATGATCCGGCCATGAACACCTGTTCCGACCAATCGTTGCTGCTCCACGGCCTGATCGACGGGGAACTGGATGCTGCCAACAATCTTGCGGTTGAAGCCCACGTGAAAACCTGTGCTGCGTGCGCAGACGAATTGCAGCGTCTTGAAACGGTCCGCGCCAGCCTGTCCGCGGATGGCGTTTCCCACACCATGCCAGCGGCGGTGCGCAACCGGGTGGACGCCGCATTGCAAGCCGCAACCGCCCCTGTACGAGACAACGCCCGCCTGCGTCGATCATCGCACAGGCCTTGGCGATCACCGATCGCGAGCGGTGCTCTTGTGGCTCTGGCTGCAAGCCTTGTGCTGTTCGTGGCCACGCCGCAACTTACGACTGCGAGCTTACAGGACCAGCTTGTTGCCAATCATGTGCGCTCGCTCCTGGCAAACCACGTGACCGATATCGCAACCTCCAATCGCCACGTGGTGAAGCCGTGGTTCAACGGCCGCATAGAGTTCGCGCCGCCGGTGCCGGAGCTTGCAGCCCAAGCCTTTCCGCTCGTCGGTGGCCGTCTGGACTATGTCGATGGGCAGGTCGTGCCCGCAATCGTCTATCATCGCCGCCTGCACACGATCAATTTGTTCGTACGGCCTGCGCGCGGCATCCTGTCCTCTGCCGGGTTTGTCACGCGCCGCGAGGGTTTCAGCCTGGTGCGATGGGCGCAGGACGGTCTGGAATTCTGGGCCGTATCCGACATCGAACCTGACGAATTGCGGCAGTTCCAGCGCCTGTTCGCGCAGGACTCGTCGCCTTCGACCATACCCTGAGTGCCAATCAGGCCGGCAAGGCTTGGGCGATCGCTCCGGGATGCACTGCCAAGGCTGCCGGACAATCGATCATCCGATCGATTTCGTCGAGTTCCCGGGCGTGACGCCGTCCCCAATCGCACAACGCCAGCAGTACTGGCCCCAAACTGAGGCCAAGCGGCGTCGCATTGTATTCGACACGGGGCGGCACCTGGCGGAAAATCTCGCGATGGACGATGCCGTGCTCCTCCATCTCCCGCAATTGCTGGATCAGTACCTTCTGGCTGATCGCCGGCATGCGGCGATGGAGTTCCGACAAGCGCAGCGCGCCATCGAACAGATGATAAAGGATGATGGGCTTCCATCGCCCAGCGATGACCTTGAGCGCGCGTTCTGCTGGAAGCAGTGGCAAACGCTTCGTGAGATGGACCATGGTTACCTCCTGGTGTGTATGGCACGAAAGAGTGTGTAGTTTCCAAAGGGGCTATTCGGCCAAACACAGGTCTCGTTACACAGCCAAGCGAGATCCTTCATGAAAGCCATCGAATTGCGCCGTTTCGGCGACCCCGACGTCCTCGAATACGGCGATGTGGCGGACCCGGTACCCGGGCCCGGCGAAGTGCTCGTCAGGGTTCACGCGGCAGGAATCAATTTCTCCGACGTCCTGATGCGGCAGGATCGTTACGCCATGACCCCGCCGCTGCCATCCGTCCTTGGGTCGGAAGTCGCCGGAACGATCGCCGGGCTGGGAGCCGATGTCGATGGGCTCACGATCGGAACCCGTGTCGCCGCACCACTGTTCGCTGCGAATATATCGTTCGGTGGCTACGCCGAATATGTCGTGGTTCCGGCAGACTACATCGTTCCCTTGCCCGACGGACTGTCGTTTGAGGATGCGACGGCGCTCATGGTGCAAGGGCTGACGGCGGCCTATCTGCTCAGACAGGCGCCACCTCAAGGCAAGACAGTGCTTGTCACCGGTGCCGCAGGCGGTGTCGGCTCGATCCTTGTTCAACTCGCAAGGCAGGCGGGCGCGCGCTGCATTGTCGCGGCGGCGAGCACCGAGGCAAAGCTGGAGTTCGCACGCTCGCTCGGCGCGGATGTGGGCGTTGACTATACCGACCCAAACTGGACCGCAGCGCTTGGTGGCGCGGGGCCGGATATCATCTATGAATCGGTGGGCGGTGCGATCACGATGGATGGCCTCTCCGCGCTGGCGCCACTCGGACAGATGGTCATCTACGGAGCGCTCAACATTCAACAGTTTGCGCTGGGCGTTCCCGATCTTCTCGGCCTCATTTTTAAGAACCAGTCAATCACCGGCTTCGCGCTGGTCCCGTTGCTGACGCCCCCCAGCCTGAGGGCAGAATTGACCGTACTGTTCGAAGCCGCCGCGCGGGGAGACCTCAAGGTGACGATCGGCGGCGTCTATCCGCTGGCGGAAGCAGCGGAGGCGCATCGTGCGCTTGAAGGCCGGAGCACCATGGGCAAACTTATCTTGGTGCCGTGACGCGGTTTAGGCCGGGGCACCGGGTGCTCCGGCCTATGCTTCAAAGCAAAGTGATAATGCAGACCGACAAACGGTCATCACGCCGATTGTCCGGTAGACTTGCGTTCTCGGTATTGAGCGACCTTGTCGCGGTTGCCGCACAGGGACATCGTACACCAACGGCGGCGGTTGTTCTTGCCGACGTCATAGAACTGCATGACGCAAGCCGGGTTGTCGCAGTGGCGCAACCTGCGGTGGTCGAATTCGGCGAGGAAGCGGGCAAAGTCCCACGCGACCGCAGTGGCAACCGGCGGCCCGACAAGTTCGAGCCGTTCGTCGACGCCGAGGTTGGTAACGTGCAGGTGGACGCCTGAGCGGTCTATCAGACGATTGATGGTCACGATTAGGGTATCAGGCAGCGGCTTTGATGCCGCAAGGCAATCAAAGGCTTGAGCAAGCTGCTGCCGCAGCGCGTTTAGTGCCTTGGGTTGATCGATGGTCGCGCTCTCGCCAGGCGCGATGTTGGCTTGTCGCGCCCAGTGTTCAATGGCCTGTGCCGTTCCGATGAGGTCTTGGGCGACGCCGTTGATGACGGGCCTGGTGTTGAGGAAATCAATCCACAGGTGGCCGCCCAGGAAAGGCATACCTTCCCGAAACTCGCCAACGAACGGAGTCTGCGTCGTGGGTACCATGTGTCTCGCCCGGCCTCGCTGCAGATAAATAATGTAACCGTTAAAATGGCAGTTGACAGGTGATCTGTAAAGCGACACCGTTAATGCGACATTTTAACGGTTACACGGAGATTCGCAAATGACACATTCCTTCCGTTCCACAGCTGGCGGCTTGCTTGCCACATCCGCTGCAGGCCTGCTTGCGGCCACGCCTTTGCCCGCTGCCGCAGCCCCGGCGCATTCTACCGCCCACACCAGCATCGAGACGCTATATCGAACCGCAACAGTAGAGGGCCGGAAGGTGTTCTATCGCGAAGCAGGTGATCCGGCCGCGCCGACGATCGTGCTGCTGCATGGCTTCCCGACTTCATCGCATATGTACCGCGACCTTATCCCGGCGCTGGCCGACAAGTTTCACGTCATCGCGCCGGATTACATCGGCTTCGGCCAGTCGGACGCGCCGTCGCACACAGCGTTCACCTATAGCTTTGACAATCTGACCGGCCATGTGGACGGCCTGCTCGACCAATTGCACCTGACATCCTACATCCTCTACATGCAGGACTACGGCGGGCCGATCGGCTTCCGCCTGTTCGCAGCCCATCCGGATCGGGTGAAGGGCTTCGTGATCCAGAATACCAATGCCTATCTCGAAGGCGTGGGCGATCTGCCCAAGCAGATATTCCTGCCGCTCTGGAACAAGCGTGACGCAGCCACAGAGACGGCTGCGCGCAGCTTTCTGAAAGCAGAAACCACGCAGTTCCAGTATACGGTCGGCGCGAAAAACCCAGAAGCTATCAGTCCCGATAACTGGGTGCATGATCAGGCCTTGCTCGACCGCCCTGGCACCGACGCCTATCAGCTCGACCTGCTCGAAAACTACAAGACCAACGTCGCTCTCTACGACAGCTGGCATGCCGCGTTCCGCAAGTATCAGCCAAAGACGCTGATTGTCTGGGGCAAGGCGGACCCGTTCTTTATTCCGGCAGGGGCGGAAGCCTTCAAGACCGATCTGCCGAACGCAAATCTGGTCTGGCTCGACGCCGGGCACTTCGTTCTCGACGAGAACACGCCGCGCGTGGCCCAAGAGATCAAGGCAACCTTCGCTGCCAAATAGCACCGCCTGTCGGCGTTGATCCAGCATCGCCCCGCATTGGCGGGCGATAGGCCGCTGGCGGTTTCACCCCCAACCCCTCGTAACCGTCAGCGGCCAAATCCGTAATTGTTGAACAAGCCATCCGCCTTGTGTCTCAAGGTGGATGGCTATTGTGACTTGCTGTCACGGAAAGCATCCTCCCATGCACGACAATCCCGATTTAGCGGCGCGCACGCCGCGCACTGTCATCGTTACCGGTGCCAGCCGTGGCATTGGCCGTGCCACCGCATTGCGCCTTGCGTGGGAGTTCGATCATGTCACGGTCGCGGCGCGCAACGAGCTTGCTCTGGAGCAAAGCGCGTCGGACATACGCGCCGCCGGGGCGGCCGCCTTGCCGGTCGCGGCTGATCTGCGCACGAAAGGCGCGTCTGCTGAACTGGTTTCGCGCACGCTGGAAGCCACGGGACGGATTGACGCTGTCGTCAACATAGCCGGAGCCGTGCCCCAAGCTGGCCTGATGTCCATGACCGACGAGCAATGGGATGACGGGCTCGCGCTAAAGCTTCATGGCGCGCGTCGCCTCGCGCTCGCCGCTTGGCCGCATCTCGTCGCATCGCGCGGAGCGCTGTTGTTCATGTCCGGGGCAACGGCGCTGATGCCCAAGGCGTCGCTTGCTGGTGTGTCCACGATCAACGCCGCCATCCTCGCCTTGGCCAAGGCTTTTGCGGAACAGGGGCTGACCGATGGCGTGCAAGTCAATTCCATACAGCCAGGTTCCGTGATGACGGACCGCCGATTGACCATCATCGAGCGTTTCGCGCAGGAACGCGGGCTCCAGCTTGCCGAAGCGATGGACGTCTATGCGCAGGAATCCGGTATCGCGAGCTATGGCCGGCCGGAGGACATCGCAGAACTGGTTGCCTTCTTGCTCTCCCCGGGTGCGCGCTGGATGACCGGCAGCACGCTGCGCATGGATGGCGGCGAAACCCGGTCGATCTGAACCGAAACCACATTGATTTTAAGCATTTTTCCAGGAGCTTCTTGTGGGACATTCACCGTCGTCGATGATTTCCCGGCGCTATGTCGTCGGTGGCCTTGCCGCTGGAGCGATGCTTTCACCTGCAATGAGCCGTGCCGCCGCGAATGCGCAAGGTCCGGTTGAGGCGATTGCATTCGATGGCTTTCCCATCTTCGATCCGCGGTCGGTGGGAGCCATGGTGAAGTCGCTGGTGCCGGACCGGGGCGAAGCATTGGCACAGGCGTGGAGCACCAAGCTGTTTGGCTACACCTGGCTTTACACCTCGGCTGATCGTTATGCTCCGTTCGATGCCGTCGCCGACGAGGCGCTGCGCTTTTCGGCCGATGCGCTTGCCCTGACACTCAGCGCCGCAGTCCGCGAAAGGCTGGTGGGTGCTTATGCGCAGCTCGACGTCTGGCCGGATGTCAAACCTGCGCTGGAAAAGCTGAACGCGGCTGGAGTCCGTCTCGCGTTCCTGTCGAACCTCGGCGAGGATGCGCTGCGCGCCAATATGGCCCGGAACGGCATCGCCCCCGCTTTCGCTCATGTCCTGAGCACCGATCGGGTGCGGAAGTTCAAGCCTGCCCCGGCAGCCTATGCGATGGCGATGAAGGCCTTTGATCTGCCCAAGGAGCGGATCGGGTTTGCAGCCTTTGGGGGTTGGGATGCGGCAGGTGCTGCATGGTTCGGTTATCGGACAGCTTGGGTCAACCGTCTCGGTGTCCCGCGCGAGCCAATCCAACCCGGCCCCTCGATCGTCGCGCCCGGCATGGCAGCCGTTCTTGCATTGGCCGGCCTTACCTAAGCGGGCCGCCGCGATGTAACCAGATCCCGTTATTGACCGAATATCCTATCATGCGGCGCCGGTTGTTCCTGATCCTGGTTTTCTTGTTGGGTATTGCGGCCCCGACAAGCGCCGCACCCGGCAGCAACTGCATGATGCCAGGCCATTGTTGCACCGATCACTCGGTCGGTTGTTTGCTGCCTGCCCAGACCTGCCACGGAAGTTGCGGGACGGCATTGCCAGCTTCCACGGCCTTGCCCGTCGTCACAACGACGGTGGAGGTCTATCCGCCGACGACAGATCGCGCCTTGGCCACAGTGGTGATCGCTCCCGAAACGCCGACGCCGTGAAGCTGCCGCCGCGCCCAGACTTTCTATTCTTTGGAGAATTTCCCATGAAGCTTTTTGCAAAAATCATTGCTGTCAGCCTGTCCCTTTCCGCCGGAACCGCCTTTGCGGCAACCCCTGCGGCCTTCACGGCAGCCTGCTGCGCCCTGGGCGCATGCTGCGGGCTTCCCTGCTGCGGATGAGGCAATAATGACAAGGGAGGTGTCGGCATTTGCCGGCACCTTTCCCTGGTCGGCCGTACACCGTCCAAGATAGCCCGTTTGACAATGAGTGGACGCTCCGCCGAGCTATGCCGACGATCTCGTAGAGTTGCTGACAGCCTGCTCAATAAAGCGGGAATGGCGGGTTTCGAGGTGGCTCCATTTCCGCAACGAATCTACGAGGTCGGACCACCATTGCGCCATCATGACCCGCTCCTTCCGACCTGGGGGTAGGTACCCAAGCCCAGCTCCTTCTCGACGCCGCCGAAGCGATACTTCATCCCGTCAGAGCTTGCTCCCGAATGGCTGGACCAAAACAAACAAGCCCTGCATGTCGCACAGCTTGTATACCTTTTGGCGGGGCTTAGCGCTACGAATTGCTATATCTGTCAAAGGCATAATCGAGGCCTTCCCGTGACGTGGCCCCAGGTTGGGGCCACGAGCATTTTCCGGCCCGATATCTTCGCAGAGTGGCCCCCAACGTTGAGAGCTGTCCTGAAATTTCACACGATCCAATGGGCTGGACAAGGCCAAAAATACCGCAGATTTCAGCGGCCCTGAGACCGGGAGTTGGAGCGGGTAGCGGGAATCGAACCCGCCTAGCTAGCTTGGAAGGCTAGTGCATTACCACTATGCTATACCCGCGCTGACAAAGGACTGACGTGCTTCACGGGCCGTTTCGACCTGATCTGCAACGCCGCTCGATTGGTGCGCTGGCCGATTGCCATAACAATGGCGGGCTCGTCAATGTCGCGCTGGCAAATTGTGGCGAGCAATGTGTGCGCTGGGTCGTCGATCGGTGGGGTGGACAATGCTTCACAGACCGGGACGGTTGCGCGATGCATCATCCTGAGTGACGTGATTCGACACCGAGGGCTTGCGCGCGCTTGACATTCGCTTTCAAAGATATATCTTTGATATAGCAAAACTGATCATGAGAGCGAGTCCATTTCATGCCCGCAAGCCATGCCACCGTCGCCACGCCCAATGCTAGCCGCTACCTTCAGCAACTGTGCAAACACTGGGGGCACAAATTCGACGTGACCTTCGATCCCACTCAGGGGCGCATCGCGCTGCCGTTTGGCCCGGTTGAGCTAAAGGCGTCCGACAGCGAACTTGAAGTCATCTGCAACCTTGAGGGCGAGGGCGACATGGCACGGATGCAGCAGGTGGTCGCCGATCATGTCAACCGCTTCGCCCATCGCGAGGGTGAACTGACGTTCAAATGGGAGCCGCTGACGTAACTGCCTGAGGTCCCACTTGTCGCCCTTTCGATATTGTTATACTGCATAGCAAATTCGAAAGGATGCCCGACCTGTGAAAACGACGCCTGTTCACGCTAGCCTGCCTCATGCTGCCCTCGATCGGTTCCTGCGGCCCCAGTCGGTTGCGGTGGTCGGCGCGTCGGACAAGCCAGGTGCGTTGGGCGCGACGTTGCTGACCAACCTCGATCGCAACGGCTATTCGGGCGCGGTCTATCCGGTGAACCCGAAGCGCGACGAGATCATGGGCAAGCGCTGCTACTCTTCCGTCGATGCGCTACCCGAGGGCGTGGATGTGGCCGTGCTGGCGATCCCGCGAGCGGGCGTGCTCGATGCGGTCAAGGGGCTGGCTGCCCGCAAGTGCGGCGGCGTGGTGATTTTCGCGGCCGGATTTGCTGAAGGCGGCGAGGAGGGGCTTGCCGAGCAGCAGGAAATCGCGCGGATAGCCAATGAGGCGGGCATGGTCGTCGAAGGGCCGAACTGCCTGGGGCTGGTCAACTACGTCGACCGCATCCCACTGACCTTTGTCGAGACAAACGCGGTACCTCCGGGGAATCGGCGCGCGATCGGCATCGTCTCGCAATCAGGTGCGATGGCGGCGGTGCTCGGCACGATGCTGCTGGCGCGCGACTGCGGCGTTTCCTACTCGGTGTCGACCGGCAACGAAGCTGCGAGCGGGGTCGAGGACTATGTCGACTGGATGATCGACCAGCCCGATACACATGTGATCGCGATGCTCGTCGAGCAGTTCCGCAAGCCGCAGGCGTTCCTGAGCGCGGCGCGCCGGGCGAGGGCTGCGGGCAAGCCGATCGTCTTGCTGCATCCCGGCAAATCGAGCGCAGCGCGCGAATCGGCGGCCACGCATACCGGAGCGATGGCGGGCGATTACAAGCTGATGCGTGCGATGGTTGCGCGGGCGGGCGTGATCTTTGCCGAAACGCTGGAAGAGCTGGGCGATATTGCCGAGATCGCCGTGCGCTGTGCGGCGTTGCCTTCGGGCGCGACTGCCGTCTTGGGTGAATCGGGCGCGTTCAAGGCGCTGACGCTGGACTTGGCCGAGGAACTGGGTCTGCCCCTGGCCGATCTGCATGATGACGATTCGCCCATGCTGCGCGCCGCGCTACCTGCGTTCGTGCCGGTCTCGAATCCGCTCGACATTACCGCGCAGGGGCTCTCGGAACCGGCGATCTATACGCGCTGTGTCGAGGCGCTGCTTGCCGATGATCGCGTCGGTACGGTCGTCGCGGGGATTATCCAGGCCGAGGCGATCACTTGCACGATCAAGATCCCGCCGATCCTTGCGGCTGTCGAGGGCAAGGCTCTGACCAAGCCGGTGATCTTTGCTGGGCTCGATGAAGGTGCGCAGGTGCCGCCTGAGCGAGTGGCGGCGCTGCGGGCTGCGGGCATACCGTGGTTTCCATCGACGGAGCGCGCGTTGCGGGCGGTGACGCGCCTGACGCAGTGGTCGGCACTGGATCTGTCGGGCAACGATCTGGCTGCTACGCCTCTGACCGGGCTGGATCAGGTGTCCGGGGTCATTCCCGAATACAAATCGAAGGAATTGCTCGGACCAATCGGGCTGTCGTTCCCCAAGGGCGCGTTCGCCGCAAGCGCAGATGCGGCCGTCGCTGGGGCAGACAGTGTCGGCTATCCGGTGGCGATGAAGGCTCAAGCCGCCGCTCTGGGCCACAAGAGCGACGCGGGCGGGGTCATCCTGAACCTTGCCGACGGCGCGGCCGTGCGCGAGGCATGGGAGCGCATTCATGCCAATGTTGCGGCCTATTCGGCGGCGATTACGCTGGATGGCGTGCTGATCGAGGCGATGGGCAAGCGCGGCATGGAAATGATCGTCGGCGCGAAGAACGATCCCGAATGGGGTCCAGTGGTGCTGGCGGGCTTTGGCGGCGTCACTGCCGAGATCCTGCAGGACGTTCGCCTGCTGACGTCGGACCTGACGCAGGATGCGGTCGAAGCGGAACTGATGAAGCTGAAAAGCGCGGCCTTGTTGTCGGGCTATCGCGGGTCGCCCGCACTGGACGTACCGGCGCTGGCCGCGCTGATCGTCAAGCTGGGTCAGGTCCTGCGCGCCGAACCGTCGATCCGCGAGATCGACCTCAACCCGGTGATCCTGCATCCGCTGGGTGAGGGCGTTGTGGCGCTGGACGCGCTGATGCTGGTGGATTGAGGCGAGGTTGGCTGGATCCCTGCCTACGCGGGGATGACGAGGTTGGGGGCGGTCCGTTGGGGCCGCCCTTTTTCGTTCAGTGCCCCGAAAAGTCCATCAGCGCGTCTACCCTCAGGCCGGCGTGGCGCAGGCGGGTGGCGCCCTCGAGATCGGGGAGGTCGATTACGAACAGGGCGTGGGTTACTTGTGCGCCCGCCATGCGCAGGAGTTCCGCGGCAGCGAGCGCGGTGCCTCCGGTGGCGATCAGATCGTCGATGATGACGACGCGCTGGCCGTCTGGGATCGCGGTCGGGTCGATCTCGAGGCGGTCGGTGCCGTATTCGAGGGCGTAGTCGACGCCGATCGTGGGAACGGGCAGCTTGCCCGGCTTGCGGATGGGGACGAAGCCGAGGCCCATGCGGGCTGCGACGGCGGCACCGAAGATGAAGCCGCGCGCCTCCATGCCGGCCAGCGCTTGCGCTCCGGCGCTATTGGCCATTTCGGCTAGGTGATCGATTGTCGCCGAAAGCCCGGGGCCGTGCGCGATCAGGGTGGTGATGTCGCGGAACATGATGCCGGGGGCGGGGAAGTCCGGCACGGTGCGGACGAGGGCTTTGATCTGGTCGGGGGTCATCGGGCGTGATCATATCGCGGTGTTGGCGCGATGCCCACCCCCGACCCCTCCCGCAAGCGGGAGGGGGGAAGAAATTGACGACGATGGCTCCCCCCCTCCCGCTTGCGGGAGGGGTCGGGGGTGGGCTTGCGATGCGTCAACGAAAAAGGCCACCGTTTCCGGTGGCCTTTTGTCTTTGCGCGATGGCGAAGAACTCAGTGCTTGTCAGCCCAGACGTTCTTCTTGGCAAGGTAGGCAAGAACCGTGGCCATCAGCAGGAAGCCGAGGACGGCCCAGCCGGTCTGCTTGCGCTTGTCCAGCTTGGGTTCTGCGGTCCAGACGAGGAACGCCGAAACGTCCTTCGACATCTGATCGACCGAAGCCTTCGTACCGTCCGAATAGGTCACCTGACCATCGGTGGTGATTGGTGCCGGCATCGCGAGGTTGAGGTTCGCGAAGTACGGGTTGTAGTGCAGGCCGTCAGGCGTCTTGGAGTCCGGGAACTTCTTGAGAAGTTCGGCGGGCTGTTCCTGATAGCCGGTCAGCAGCGAGTAGACATAGGCACCGCCGTCGTGACGCGCCTTGGTCATCAGCGACAGGTCTGGCGGGACACCCTGGCCTGCGTAGTAGACGGTCGGGATACGATCGGAGGCGATGTTGTCACGCTCGCCACGATCGCCCGTTACCGGGTTGAACGTGGTTGCCTTCGTCGCCCACTGCTTGGCGATCGCCTTCACTTCGGCGTCGGAATAGCCGATTGCCTTGAGGTCGCGAAACGCGATCTGCTTGAGCGAATGGCAGGTCGCGCAGACTTCCTTGTAGACCTGGAAGCCACGCTGGAGCTGCTGCTTGTCGAAACGGCCGAATGCGCCGTTGCTGGCAAGATCCAGCTCCTTGGGGTGGAGGTGGAATTCATGCTCGGCCGTAACCGGAGCAGGTTCCGTGATCGCGGTGTAGGCGCCGTTGCCGAACGACCAGAGCAGCGCGACCGCGAAGAAGAGGCCGACCAGGGGGCCAAAAAGACGGACCATAGGGTTCTCTTTCTCTAACGCTTCGGCTGGCTCAGGCAGCAGCGGGGTTGGCGTTGAGCACGGCGCTCTCATCCTTGCCCAGCACCGCTTCGGTGATCGAGAACGGAAGTGGTTCCGGTTTTTCGATCGAGGAAACGAGCGGGAGAATGACGAGGAAGTGCAGGAAGTAGTACATCGACGCGAGCTGCGAGATCATCACGAAGGGTTCAGCTGCCGGGGCGCCGCCGCAGTAGCCGAGCACGAGGATGTCGATCACGAGCAGGTAGAAGAACTTGCGGAACAGCGGACGGTAGTGGCCCGAGCGCACCGGCGAGGTGTCCAGCCAGGGCAGGAAGAACCACACCAGGATTGCCGAGAACATCGCAAGGACGCCCATCAGCTTGGCCGGGATGAAGAAGAAGTCCGAGGTGAACGCGCGCAGGATCGCGTAGAACGGCCAGAAGTACCATTCAGGAACGATGTGAGCAGGCGTCGAAAGCGGGTTTGCCGGGATGTAGTTATCCGGGTGACCCAGCGCGTTCGGGCCGAAGAACAGCACGGCGCAATAGATCAGCAGGAACACGCCCAATCCGAAACCGTCCTTGGCCGTGTAGTACGGGTGGAACGGAACGGTATCGCTTTTGGTCTTCACTTCGACGCCGGTCGGGTTGGACGAGCCGGGGATGTGCAGCGCCCAGATGTGCAGGATGATGACACCGGCAATCACGAAGGGCAGCAGGAAGTGGAGCGAGAAGAAGCGGTTCAGCGCGGCATTATCGGGAGCGAAACCGCCGAGCAGCCATTCCTGGATGGGAACGCCGATGAGCGGGATTGCGCCGAACAGGCCGGTGATGACCTTGGCACCCCAGAACGACATCTGGCCCCAGGGCAGCACGTAGCCCATGAACGCCGTTGCCATCATCAGCAGGAAGATCACGACGCCGAGCAGCCAGATCATCTCGCGCGGGGCCTTGTACGACGAGTAGAAGAAGCCGCGGAAGATGTGCAGGTAGACGACGACGAAGAACGCCGAGGCGCCGTTGGCGTGCGCATAACGCAGCATCCAGCCCCAGTTGACGTCGCGCATGATGTGCTCGACCGAGTCGAACGCAACGCCGGCGTTTGCGGCGTAATGCATCGCGAGGACGACGCCTGTCACGATCTGGAGCACCAGGCAGAACCCGGCAAGGACGCCGAAATTCCACATGTAGTTGAGGTTGCGTGGGACCGGGTATCCGGCGCCGACCGCGTTATAGACAAAGCGCGGGAGCGGCAGCTTTTCGTCCAGCCACTGCGTCAGGCCATTGCCCGGCTTGTATTCGTTCGCCCAGGGAAAGCTCATGGGTTCTGTCCTCAGCCGATCTTCACGACAGTGTCGGAAGAAAATTCATAGGTTGGCACTTCGAGGTTCTTCGGTGCCGGGCCTTTGCGGATGCGCGCTGCGGTGTCGTAGGACGAACCGTGGCACGGGCAGAAGTAGCCGCCGAACTCGCCCTTCACTTCACCTTCGCCAGCGCCCAGCGGCACGCAGCCGAGGTGGGTGCAGACGCCCATGGTGATGAGCCAGTTGGTCTTGCCTTCCTTGGTGCGCTCTTCCAGCGTCTGCGGATCGCGCAAGGAGGATACGTCGACCTTTTCGGCCGCCGAAATCTCTGCCGGGGTCAGGTTGCGGATGAACACCGGCTGCTTGCGGAACACGGCCTTGATCGCCTGGCCCGGCGTGATTGCCGAGATGTCGATTTCGGTCGAGCTTTCCGCCAGCACGTCTGCCGAGGGTGCCATCTGACTCACCAGCGGAAGAATGACGGCAGCACCGCCAACTCCTGCAAAACTCACCGCCGCGATATTGATGAAATCGCGTCGGCGCACGCCCTCTCCGGTTGTTACCGAAGTGTCGATGCTCGCCTCATCAGCCATTGAAATTCCCTGCCTGCTGCCGCCACGCGCGCGGATCGCGCGCGGTCCAACTTGCCTCTTTCATACGGCCCGGACAAAGCCCTTGGGAAAAGCCGGGTCGTACGGGAGCCGCACATGCGCGAATGCGCAGCGCCAGCCCCCACTTGGCGCGCCTGATAGACGCAAAGCCCCGGCTTTGCCAACAGGCATTTTGGTCTATGAAAACCACCGGAATCCCGTCGCTTTGCGCAGGGGAAGTACCGTATGGTGCAAACAACGGGATTCGCTAGAATCCGGCGCCGTCGGGCCAATTGGGCCCGGCGATTCCCATGACTTTGAACAGCGCGCCCATCTGGCCCTCGCCGGTCAGGCGATCGCGCGCGGTGTGGATCGCAGCGGCGTGCGATGGGGCAAAAGCGGCGAGCGCGTCGGCGCGGGCCTCGATCCCCAGCGCGCGGAGCCAGCGGCCCTGCTCGACCGTGCCGAGCCAGCGCACCCCGCGCGATTGCGCGATCGGGGCGAGTACCGAGAAATCGACGTGCGCGGTGAGGTCTGCTTCGCCGGGGCTGGCGAAGACATCGACCTTGGCGTGATCGCGTACTGCCTGAAGCGAGGAGCCGAAGCGAGGCTCGGCATGGCCGTAGTCGATGAACAGCGCCGCGCCGCCTTGTGACGCAAGCCGCCCGGCGACTTCATAGAGGATCGCAGCCGAAGCCGGCGAGGTTTCGAGGATCATGCCCTCGCCTGCATCTCGCAGCGCGGGCGGGACGGCAGAGTCAAGCGGTTGTGTCCCGGCCACGGGCACCAGACGGTCCTGTTCGACCCCGACCATCCGCTCACGCCAGCCCTCTGTCGTACGGACAAGCTGACGGACGGGAAGGGCATCGAGGAATTCGTTGGCAACGATCAGCACAGGGCCGTCGGTCGGTAGCGTCGATAAGTCGTCATGCCACTGCGCAGTTGGGTGCAGTTCGAGTTGCAACGATTTGAGGGCCACGCTGGTCTCGACGAAGTGCACGCGCGGGGCGAGGCCGTAGCGCTTGGCTGCGCCCAGTGCGTCACGGGCAAGCGTGCCACGACCGGGGCCGAGTTCGACGTAATGGACAGGCTCGGTCCGTCCGGCGCGAATCCACATGTCGGCGAGCCACAGCCCGATCAGTTCGCCGAACATCTGGCTGATCTCGGGCGCGGTGATGAAATCGCCCGCGACGCCGAACGGATCGCGGCTGGCGTAATAGCGCGCGTTCGATTCGGCCATGTAGTGCGCGATGCTGATCGGACCGGTGTTGGTTATCAACCGCCTGAAGGTTTCGAGCAGCGGTGTCGTCACGCAGGCACGGCTCCTGCTGCTGCAGCGCCAAGCGGCTTGCGGATCAGCGCGCGGAGCAGGAAGAACAGGCCGACCGCCATCATCGGGATGGTCAGCCACTGACCCATCGAGAATCCGGTGCGCATCGCGAAGTCCATCAGTTGCGCGTCGGGCTCACGATAGAATTCGACCGTGAAGCGGGCGAGCGCATAGCCGAGCGTGAACGTGCCGACGAGCAGGCCGGGACGCCAGCGCGCCTTGGTCTGCCAGAACAGCACCAGCAGCACGATCATCAGGATAAGGCCTTCCAGCAGGGCCTCGTAAAGCTGGCTGGGGTGGCGCGCGATCGGGCCGCCGCCAGGAAACACCATCGCCCACGGCACGCCGGGGCCAGCTTCGCGGCCCCACAGTTCACCGTTCATGAAGTTGGCAAGGCGGCCGAACAGCAGGCCGAAGGGTACGCAGACCGAGATGTAGTCGCACACCCGCACGAAGTTCAGCTTGGCGCGCCATGAGACCCAGGCAATGGCCATGACCGTGCCCATGAGGCCGCCGTGGAAGCTCATTCCGCCTTCCCACAGCTTGAGCAGGTTGAGCGGGTTGGCGAAAAGTTCGGGCGCGTAGAAGATCGCGTAACCAAGGCGTCCACCAAGGATGATGCCGAGCGTTGCATAGAAGAACAGGTCGTCGGCATGGCGCTGCGCCATCGGTGAGCCGGGCTGGCGGACCATCTTCGACAGGTGCCAGTAGCCCAGGATGATCCCGCCGAGATAGGCGAGCGAATACCACTTGAGCGCAAAGAAGCCGAGGTCGAGCGCAATCGGGCCGATGCCCAGATTCTCCCAGCGAATCGGTGCCGCAGCCGCGCCCTGGACCGCCGTTGCGGCAGCGGACGTTACGGCAAGCACGGTCGCTGGTGACACTAGTGACAGCAAGTGGCGAACTCCCTACAAACTTCTGGATGGACCCGTTTCCGTGGCTCGAACGCGCCCCTTGAAGGCTTGCGTATTGGCACGGCGAGGGCCGCAGGCAAACCCGAAAAGGCGCACAGACGATGCGCTGCAGGGTCGGGAGTTTGAAAGGACGACATGAAGACCGAGCTGGACCTTGCGCTGGACCGCACGTTCGACGCCCTCACCGCCGAGGGGGGGATGTTTCATACGGTGCCGATCGAGCGGTTCGGCCGCCAATTGCCGATGATTGCCGCCGCGCCGCCGCATCTGCCTGCCTATTTCGCGTACTTCTGCGCGACGCAGGGCGACAAGCCGTTCATCGTTGATGGCGACATCCGCCTGAGCTTTGCCGATGTCTACAAGGCCGCGCGCCATGTCGCAGGTGGGCTGGTCGAAGGGCACGGCCTGCAAAAGGGTGAGCGCGTGGGGCTGGCTGCGCGCAATTCGGCGAACTGGATAATTGCCTATATGGGCGTGCTGATGGCGGGCGGCTGCGTCACGCTGCTCAACGGCTGGTGGCAGGGCGAGGAACTGGCGCATGGCGTCGATCTGGTCGGCTGCCGCTATGTGATCGCCGACAGCGGCCGCGCCGCGCGGTTCGACGGCCATGCCCATGGTGCCACGATCCTCCCGATCGCGCATGATTGCGGATACGAGCAGGG
Organism: Novosphingobium hassiacum; assembly: GCF_014196055.1. Classification (GTDB taxonomy): domain Bacteria; phylum Pseudomonadota; class Alphaproteobacteria; order Sphingomonadales; family Sphingomonadaceae; genus Novosphingobium; species Novosphingobium hassiacum. The sequence goes on along the minus strand of NZ_JACICY010000001.1, from coordinate 709,523 downwards.
ACTTGCCGCGCTGCTGGCCAAGGGCGGGGGGATGGAAACTGTCCTGCCGGAGATGACCGGCGACGATCTGGCGACGGTGCTGTTCACCTCGGGATCGACCGGCACCGCGAAGGGGGCCTATTCCGATCAGCGCGGCGTCGTGCAGGGGGCCATGAACTACGTCGCTCAGACCGTCGGCATGCTGGCGATCCTGACGGCCAGGGGCGAAGGGCCAGCCGAAGGTGTCCAGCCGACGACGCTCGTAAACCTGCCGTTGTTCCATGTGACCGGCGAGATTCCGGTGCTGCTTCAATCATTCGCGCTGGGGCGCAAGCTGGTGCTGATGGCCAAGTGGGACCCGGTCGAGGCGATGCGGCTGATCGAGGCCGAGAAGGTGACGTACTTCGTCGGCGTCCCGCTGATGAGCTTCGAAATCGCCACGCATCCCGATCGCGACAAGTACGACCTTTCGACCTGCGTTTCGTTTGCGGCAGGTGGCGCGCCGCGTCCGATCGAGCATGTCGACCGTATCCGCAAGGCGCTGCCCCACGCCTATCCGCTGCTGGGCTATGGCCTGACCGAGACCAACGCGGTGGGCTGCGGCAACGTCAACGAGAACTACATGGCCAAGCCCGGAAGCACGGGCACGGCATCGCGCCCGCTGGTCGATCTGGCGATCCTCGACGACGATGGCAAGGCCTTGCCGCAGGGGGAGGTGGGCGAAGTCTCGATCCGGTCGATCGCCAACTTCATCGGCTACTGGAACAACGAGAAGGCAACGCGCGAGGCGATCATGCCGGACGGCTACTTCCGCACCGGCGACCTGGGTTACCTCGATCCGGAGGGTTACCTGTTCATCGTGGACCGCAAGAAGGACATCATCATCCGCGGTGGCGAAAACATCAGCTGCATCGAGGTGGAAAGCGCGATCTATGCGCATCCCTGCGTTGCGGAGGCGAGCGTCTTCGGACTGCCAGACGAACGCTTTGGCGAGGTTCCGGCAGCGGTTTACCTCGCCAAGGAGGGCTGTTCGGCTACCGAAGCCGAACTGTATGAATTCCTCAAGCAGCACATCGCGCCGTTCAAGATCCCGGTGCGGTTTTGGGAAGTCCACGAACCGCTGCCCCGTCTCGGCACCGAGAAGGTCGACAAGCGGACCTTGCGCGAAGTTTACACGCGCGAGTGGCTTGCCACGCAGCCTGCCTGATCGAGTTGTTATTGGACCGTAAGGCTGGAGAGTCTAAGGGGAAGCCATGACGCTTCCCCGGATTGCCAATCAGCGTGCCATCGTCGACCGTCGCGCGCTTGCCGACGCGGTCGCGGCTGCCTTTGCCGAACAGGGCGACAAGTCGCGCCCGGCGGTGGTCGAACTGTTGCGTGCAGCGCTTGAGAACGGCCGGGCCGAACTGGCGCGGCGGCTTGAGGCCAAGCCTTCTGCGGGCACCGATTGCGCGCAGGGACAGGCATTCCTGATCGATCAGCTGGTGCGGGTGATCTACGACCATATTGTCGGCCGGGTCTACCGCGCGAGCAACCGTTCGACTGGTGAGCGCATCGCGGTTCTGGCGGTCGGCGGGTACGGGCGCGGCGAGATGGCGCCGCATTCCGACGTCGATATCGCCTTCGTCACGCCGACCAAGCCGACGTCGTGGTGCGAGCAGGTCATCGAGGCGATGCTCTACTACTTGTGGGATCTGGGGCTGAAGGTAGGGCAATCCAGCCGTTCGCTCGACGAGGTCGTGCGCATGGCGAAAAGCGACCTGACGATCCGCACTGCCTTGCTTGAAGGGCGCTATGTCTGGGGCGACCGTGCGTTATACGACGAAGCTTCGGGGCGGTTCTGGGCAGAAGTCGTCAACGGCACCGAGAAGCAGTTCGTTGCCGAGAAGCTGGAAGAGCGCAACTTGCGTCACAAGCGACTGGGTGACAGCCGCTATGTGGTCGAGCCTAACGTCAAGGAGGGCAAGGGCGGCCTGCGCGATCTGCACACGCTGTACTGGATCGGCAAGTACATCCACAAGGTACGCGACGCATCGGAACTCGTCGATGTCGGGTTGCTGACCGCAGAGGAATACCGCGCGTTTCGCCGCGCCGAGAACTTCTTCTGGTCGGTGCGCTGCCATCTGCATGCGATCACCAACCGGGCTGAGGACCGCCTGACCTTCGACCTCCAGCGCGAGGTGGCGACGCGGATGAACTTTGCCGACCGCCCGGGCAAGAGCGCGGTCGAGCGGTTCATGCAGTACTTCTTCCTGCAGGCAAAGCAGGTCGGATCGCTCACCGGGGTGTTCCTGGCGCAGTTGGACGGGCAGTTCGCCGAGCAGAAGCGCGGCTTCTTCGCATCGCTGCGCAACCGCAGCCGGAGCCGTCGGCGCAAGAAGGTGGGCCCTTTCGTGATCGACGGGGGCAAGCTGGGGGTGCCATCGGACGAGACCTTCCGCGAAGACCCCGTGCGGCTGGTCGAACTGTTTGCCTCCGCTGCTGCCGAGCAGGTCGAGATCCACCCCGAGACGATGCGCCTTGCGCGGCGCGATGCGGTGCTGATCGATGCGGGCGTGCGCAAGGACCCGCGCGCCAATGCGCTGTTCCTCGAGGTACTGACCAGCCGCAACGATCCTGAATCGGTGCTGCGCTGGATGAACGAGGCGGGCGTGTTCGGGCGTTTCGTGCCCGATTTTGGCCGGGTCATCGCCCAGATGCAGTTCGACATGTACCACCACTATACGGTGGACGAACACACCATCCGCGCCATCGGCTTGCTCGCGCTGATCGAGAAGGGCGAGGCCAAGCTGGATCACCCGCTGGCAAGCGAGGTCGTGTCCAAGATCGCCTCGCGGCGCGTGCTCTATGTCGCGACGCTGCTTCATGACATCGCCAAGGGGCGCAAGGGGGACCATTCGGTGCTCGGCGCCGAAGTGGCGATGAAGCTGTGTCCACGGCTGGGACTGTCGGCGGCGGAGACTGAACTGGTCGCATGGCTGGTGCGCTGGCACCTGTTGATGAGCGCGACGTCGTTCAAGCGCGACCTCGCCGACTACAAGACGATCGCCGATTTCGTGAACACCGTGCAGAGCCAGGAACGCCTGCGCCTGCTGCTGGTCCTGACCATCGTTGATATTCGCGCGGTGGGGCCGGGCGTGTGGAATTCGTGGAAGCGCCAGTTGCTGGGCGACCTGTTCACGGCGGCCGAGGAAATGCTACGCTTGGGCCACAAGCAGTTCGGCCGAGCAGAGCGGATTGCCGCGAAAAAGCAGGCGGTGGGCGTGATCCTAAAGGAACGCGACTCGCTGATCGGCACGGTCGGGCGGCAATTGAGCGATGCCTACTGGATCGCCGAGCCCGAGGATATCATCGCGCTGAACCTGCAACAGATGGACGGCGCGCTGGGCGAGCCGCTGTCGGTTGAGGCCACCTGGTACCCGGCGCGCGGCGCTACGCTGGTGACGGTGCTGGCGGCCGACCATCCGGGCCTGTTCTATCGCATAGCTGGCGGCATCCATCTGGCTGGCGGCAACATCATCGACGCGCGCATCCACACCGCGCGCAACGGCACGGCGGTCGACAACTTCCTGGTACAGGACCCGCTCGGACGGCCGCTCAACGAGGCGAGCCAGATCGCGCGGTTGAAGAATGCGATTGCCGACGCGCTGGCGAACCGGGTCAAGCTGCTGCCGCAACTGGCAGCGCGTCCGCTGGCCCGTCCGCGTGCCGATGCGTTCGACGTGCGCCCGATCGTGATCTTCGACAATAAGGCCTCGAACCGCTTCACCGTCATCGAGGTGGGTTCGCGTGACCGGCCTGCGCTGCTTAGCGGGCTGGCGCGTGCGCTGTTCGAGGCGCGGCTGGTGGTCCATTCGGCGCACATCGCGACCTATGGCGAGCGTGCTGTCGACACGTTCTACGTGACCGACGTGTTGGGCGAGAAAATCACCAGCGAATCGCGGATGAGAACGGTCGAGAACAGGCTGCTCGAGGCGGCGGCGGATCGCAAGGTCAAGGCGGCGGCCTGATCCAGAGGCATCTCGCAATCGGGCGTGGGCGTGCCTATCTTGCGCGGTGATGAGCGAAGCAGAATATCTTGGCGGCAGGTTGCTGCTGGCCATGCCCGGAATGGGCGATCCCCGGTTCGACCATGCGATTGTCGCGATGTGCGTGCATGACGAACATGGCGCGCTAGGCATCGGCGTGGGCAAAGTGCGCGACGGCGTGACCTTGCACGGCTTGCTCGAGGACATCGGGATCGACCCGGGTGTCGCGCCTGACGTGCCGGTGCTCGACGGTGGTCCGGTGGAAACCGCGCGCGGCTTCGTGCTGCATTCGCCCGACTGGGGCGGCGAGGGCAGCGTGACCGTCAACCCGCTATGTGAGTTGTCCGCCTCGCTCGATGTGCTGCGCGCGATTGCCGAAGGGCGGGGGCCGTCGAAATTCCTCGTCGCGCTGGGCTATGCCGGATGGGGCGCCGGGCAGATCGAGGGCGAGATGCGCGGGCACGGCTGGTACGCGGCCAAGGGGCATCCCGAAGTGCTGTTCGATACCCCGACCGGGCGGCGCTGGACGGCGGCGTGGAAGCGCGAGGGTATCGACCCCTCGCACCTCGTTGGCCAGACCGGTAGCGCTTAAGCCTCGGCTGCCTCGCTGTTGAGCTGGATGTAGTTTTCCAGCCCCATGCGCGCGATCATGTCGAACTGCTTTTCGATCACGTCGACGTGTTCTTCCTCGCTTTCGAGGATCTTGGCGAACAGATCGCGGCTGACGAAGTCGCGTACAGTCTCGCAATAGGCGATGGCGTCGCGGAGCAGGGGCAGCGCTTCCATTTCCAGCGCAAGATCGGCCTTGAGGATTTCCTCGACCGATTCGCCGACGCGCAGGCGACCAAGCGCCTGGAAGTTGGGCAGGCCATCGAGGAACAGGATGCGATCGGCCAGAAGATCGGCGTGCTTCATCTCATCGATCGATTCGTGGCGTTCGTACTCCGCCAGCTTCTTGACGCCCCAGTTGGCCAGCATCCGGTAGTGCAGCCAGTACTGGTTGATCGCGGTCAGCTCGTTGAGCAGCGCCTTGTTGAGGAACTCGATGACTTTGGCGTCGCCCTTCATGGCGCAGATCCTTGTATAGTGATTTCTCAGGAATCTACGCGGGCGCGGCAAGCAGGCCAAGCGCGAACGACTCGCACGGTGCAGCTTCAGGCAAAGGCGGTGGCGCGTTCCTCGGCGATAACTTCGTCGGCATCGTCGAGGCACTGGCGGCACTGCGGCTTGAAGCCCATGCGACCGTAAATGTCTTCTGCCTTGCCGGCATGGCAGCGCGCCGTGGCGCGGATGTCTTTTTCGCGAATGGCATTGCAGATGCAGATGAACATTACTGATCCCGTCGTTCGCTGTTGCCAACGATTCGCAGTATTAATGAGATGCATTCGCAATATCAAGCGGGAATGTGGCAATGCGAGGTTATTGCATCGTTATCGTTTCCTCCCTAGATTGGCCGCACATCGAGAGTTGGGGTGACGCTCCAACGCCAACCTGCCGATCCGGGCAAGGTGGCGCTCAAACCCGGAAACGGGCAAGAGGATGTGGCCGATCCGGCAACCAAACGGACACGGACACGATTGCGTCTTCCTCACTCAGGTTGAATGGAAAGACGCCGAATCGTGCCGATCAGGATTGCCGACAACCTCCCCGCCCGCCGTACGCTCGAAGCCGAGGCGGTGATCGTGATGAGCGAAACCGAAGCCGCACGTCAGGATATCCGGCCGATGCGGATTGCGCTGCTCAACCTGATGCCGGACAAGATCACCACCGAAACGCAGATCGCGCGGCTGCTGGGCGCAACGCCACTTCAGGTCGAACTGGAACTGGTGCGTATTTCGGATCACGTCAGCAAGAACACGTCGGCGGGCCACATCTCGTCGTTCTACCGCCCGTGGGAGGAAGTCCGCGACGAGAAGTACGACGGGTTGATCGTCACTGGCGCGCCGGTCGAGACGATTCCGTTCGAGGAGGTGGCGTACTGGGACGAACTGCGACGGATATTCGACTGGTCGCAGACCAACGTGCATCGCACGCTGACGGTGTGCTGGGGCGCGATGGCGGCGCTGCATCACTTCCACGGGATCGAGAAGCACGAGCTGCCGACCAAGGCCGCGGGCGTGTTTCGCCATCTCAACCGTGCCCCCGCCAGTCCGTGGATGCGCGGGCTGCCCGATGTGTTCGACGTGCCCGTGTCGCGCTGGAGCGAAGTGCGGCGCGAGGACCTGCCCGAAGGCCACGGCCTTGCGGTCCTGGCAGAAAGCCCGGAGACCGGGCTGTGCCTGATCGATGACCCTGCGCAGAACATGCTGCACATGTTCAACCACCTCGAATACGACACGCTGACGCTGGCAGGCGAGTATGCGCGCGATGAGGGCGGGTATCTGCCGCGCAACTATTTCCCGGGCGATGACCCGGCCGCTCTGCCGGTGAACAGCTGGCGCGGGCACGGCCATCTGCTGTTCGGAAACTGGATCAACGAAGTCTACCAGACGACCGCGTTCGACCTTGCGGACATCGGGAAATAGCGCACGCGCTTGCCTTTCGCCCACGCTTCGCTTAACGGCGCCCGTTCAACCGACACGGATTCGATGATCGGCCTGGCCACAAGGGCTGCCAAGGCGGATCGGACGCGTCGAAATCAGGAGACTGAAATGCCCAAGATGAAAACGAAGAGCGGCGTCAAAAAACGCTTCAAGCTCACCGCCACCGGTAAGGTGAAGCACGGTGTGGCCGGCAAGCGTCACCGCCTGATGAGTCACAACGCCAAGTACATCCGCCAGAACCGCGGCACTGACGTGATCTCCGATGCCGATGCGCGGACGATCAAGAAGTGGGCGCCCTACGGGCTGAACTGAGGAGCGCTGACTTATGAGCCGTATCAAACGTGGTGTGACCACCCGTGCAAAGCACAAGCGGATTTTGGATCAGGCGAAGGGCTATCGTGGCCGTCGCAAGAACACCATCCGCGTCGCCCGTCAGGCCGTCGAAAAGGCCGGACAGTATGCCTATCGCGATCGCAAGGTTAAGAAGCGCAGCTTCCGCGCCCTGTGGATCCAGCGCATCAACGCTGCCGTCCGCGAAGCAGGCCTGACCTACTCGCAGTTCATCCACGGCACCAAGCTGGCCGGGATCGAACTGGACCGTAAGACGATGGCCGATCTCGCCATGAACGAGAGCGCGATCTTCGCAACGGTCGTCACGCAGGCCAAGGCAGCGCTTCCCGCCGCCTGAACCTAGCGCGATTGCAATTGATTTAAGAGGGTGGGTTCGGTCGAACCTGCCCTCTTTTTCGTTGCGCAAAATGCGCGGGGCGTGCTCTAAACGGCGAAGATATCTGATCCAAAGATATAACAGGGGCGCACAGACTTGACCGGGGACTGCACTGTCCGGGTTCGATTTCATCGGCCGCCTGAGCGGCTGAGCCGCTATTTCACCACGTTCTATCTGACCGAAATCGACGTGCCCGACGGCAGACGGGTGACCGATCATCTTCATCCCGAGTGGGCGAACCTGCGAATTTGCAGCGGCGACCTGCCGACGTCGGAAGTGCCGGGTCAGCCAATTGCCGATGGTATCGGTACGATTGTGACCGGACCGACCAGTTCCACGCTGCGCTTCACCGTCGGCACCGCACGGATCTGGGGCGTTGGCCTGCTCCCGCTCGGCTGGGCGCGTTTCGTCGGGTGCCCGGCAAACAATTATGCCGACCGTGTACTCGATGCGGATGCCGAGCCGTTCCTCGCCGGATTCCGCAGGTTGGGCAAAGGCCTGTTTGGTCCCGTTTCCGATGAGGCGACCGAACTTCAGCGCGTTGTCGAGTTCTTCACCGAATTCCATGCACGTTCACCTGAAATCGACGAGGCGCGTATTCAGGCTTGCCACGCGGCGTTGATCGATGAGGATGTCGCGAGTGTCAGTGAAATGGCCGAGGTGGCGCGGCTGCCCTCGCACACGCTGGAGCGCATCTGTCGCAAGCACTTCGGATTTCCGCCACGTCTGCTGCTGCGCCGCCAGCGGTTCATGCGCAGCCTCGTGCAATACATGATGGACCCGTCGCTGCACTGGATCGGCGCGATCGATAGCCATTACCATGATCAGGCGCAGTTCGTGCGTGACTTCCATCGCTTCATGGGCATGAGCCCGAGCGATTATGCCGCCAGCCCCAAGCCGGTGATCGAGGCGGTGATGCGCGCGCGCCACGAATTCATGGGTAGCGCTGTTCAGGCACTGCACGCACCGCAAGCGGTCTAAGCGCGGCCTTTTATTCCGTCGCATTTGCCGCTAGCGGCGTGGGCCATGGAACAGCTCGATCAACAGCGCGACACCACGCTTGCCGCCATCGCCGATGCAGCCACGCCCGATGCGGTGGAGGCGATCCGTGTCGCCGCGCTCGGCAAGCAGGGATGGGTCAGCGCGCTGCTCAAATCGCTGGGCGGGATGACCCCGGAACAGCGGACCAGCGAAGGCCCGAAGATCCACGCCGCACGCGAAGCGGTGACGGCGGCTTTGACGGCGCGCAAGGCAGCGCTGGAAGGCGCTGCACTCGAGGCGCGGCTGGCGGCCGAGACGGTCGATCTGTCGCTGCCAGCGCCTGAAACGCCTCGTGGCTCGATCCACCCGGTCAGCCAGGTGATGGACGAACTGGCCGAAATCTTCGCCGACATGGGCTTTGCCGTGGCGAGCGGGCCGGAGATCGAGGACGACTGGCACAACTTCACCGCGCTCAACATGCCCGAGACGCATCCGGCGCGCGCCATGCACGATACGTTCTACTTCCCGGACAAGGACGGCGAAGGCCGCTCGATGCTGCTGCGCACGCACACCTCGCCGGTCCAGATCCGCACGATGTTGAAAGAAGGCGCGCCCTTGCGGATCATCGCACCGGGCCGCGTGTACCGTTCGGATTCGGACGCGACGCACACGCCGATGTTCCACCAGATCGAGGGTCTGGTGATCGACAAGGGCATTCACCTCGGGCACCTCAAATGGACGCTGGAGACCTTTCTCAAGGCGTTCTTCGAGCGCGAGGACATCGTTCTGCGGCTGCGCCCAAGCTATTTCCCATTTACCGAACCATCGGTCGAGGTGGACGTGGGCTATACGCTGATCAACGGCAAGCGTGTGGTCGGCGGAAGCGGAGATGCGGCGGACGGCGGCTGGATGGAAGTGCTGGGTTCCGGCATGGTCAACCGCAAGGTCATCGAATTCGGAGGACTTGATCCCGACGAATGGCAGGGCTTTGCCTTCGGCACCGGTGTCGATCGCCTCGCCATGCTCAAGTACGGCATGGACGACTTGCGCGCGTTCTTCGATGGCGATGCGCGGTGGCTGGGCCATTATGGCTTCGGCGCGCTCGACGTGCCGACCCTCTCCGGTGGCGTGGGAGTACGCTCGTGAAGTTCTCGCTTTCATGGCTACAGTCGGTTCTCGATACCAAGGCCGACGCGCGCACCATCGCTGAAAAATTGACCTCGCTCGGACTGGAGATCGAAGGTGTCGAGGATGCCTCGGCCGCGCTGACCAAGTTCCGCGTCGCCCGCGTGTTGACGGCTGAGAAGCACCCGCAAGCGGACAAGCTGCAGGTGCTGTCTGTCGATGTGGGTGAGGCAGCGCCGCTGCAGGTCGTTTGCGGTGCGCCCAATGCCCGCGCAGGCCTTGTCGGCGTGCTCGGCGTGGCGGGTGCGGTGGTTCCGGCCAACGGCATGGTGCTGCGCAACTCGGCCATCCGCGGGGTCGAATCCAATGGCATGATGTGTTCGACGCGTGAGCTGTGCCTTGGCGAGGATCACGACGGAATCATCGAGCTTCCCGCCGATGCGCCTGTTGGCACCAGCTTTGCCGACTACATCGGATCGGACCCGGTGTTCGACGTCGCGATAACGCCAAACCGCCCGGATTGCATGGGTGTCTATGGCATCGCGCGCGATCTGGCGGCGGCAGGCCTTGGCGTGCTGAAGCCGATTTCCGCTGAGCCGGTCGCAGGCAGCTTCGCTTGTCCGGTCGAAGTGCGCACCGATGACGCCGAAGGTTGCCCGGCGTTCTACGGTCGCGTCATTCGCGGAGTGAAGAATGGGACGAGCCCGAAGTGGCTGCAGGACTGCCTGAAATCTGCCGGCCAGCGTCCGATCTCGGCTTTGGTAGACATCACGAACTACGTGATGCTGGGCTATGGCCGTCCGGCGCATGCCTATGATCTGGCAAAGCTGTCGGGCGCAGTCGTGGCGCGCAAGGCCGTGGCGGGCGAGAAGGTCGTTGCGCTGAATGGTAAGGAATACGCGCTGGAGCCGTGGATGACGGTGATCGCCGACGATGCCGGCGTGCACGACATCGCCGGGATCATGGGCGGAGAGCATTCGGGTTGCGGTGACGAGACGACCGACGTCCTGCTGGAAGTCGCCTATTTCGATCCGGCGTCGATCGCGCGGACCGGGCAGGCACTGGCGCTTGCATCGGACGCGCGCGGGCGCTTCGAGCGTGGGGTTGACCCGGCGTTTCTCGACACCGGGATGGACCTGCTGACCGCGCTGATCCTCGAGATCTGCGGCGGCGAGGCTTCGGAAGTTGTGCGTGCGGGTGAGCCGCCAGTGGCGCGCAAAGCCGTTGCCTATGACCCGACGCTGGCCGAGCGGCTGGGCGGGATTGACGTGGCCGATGCCGAGCAGAAGCGCATTCTGGCCGCATTGGGCTTCGATGTGGCCGACGACTGGTCGGTCACGGTGCCGACCTGGCGTCCCGACGTGGATGGCGCGCCCGACATCGTCGAGGAAGTGATCCGCGTGCATGGGCTGGACGCCGTGCCCTCGACACCGCTGCCGCGCGCCGATGGCGTCGCCAAGCCGACCGCAACGCCCGCGCAGATGCTGGAGCGCCGCGTGCGCCGTGCGGCTGCGGCGCGGGGGCTGCACGAGGCGGTGACGTGGTCGTTCCTGCCCGAGGCCGAGGCCGCGCACTTCGCCGATGGTGAGGCGCTGTGGACGCTGGCCAATCCGATTTCCGAAGATTTGAAGACCATGCGCCCGTCGCTGCTGCCGGGGCTGCTGTCGGCGGTAAAGCGCAATCTCGATCGGGGAGCCGCTTCGGTGCGGTTGTTCGAGATCGGGCGGCGCTATCTACGCGGGGCCGACGGCGCGAGCGATGAGAAGCTCAGCCTTGCCGTCGTGCTGGCGGGTGACAAGGTCGCGCGCGGCTGGGCTGCAGGCAAGGCGCAAGCTTTCGATGCGTTCGATGCCAAGGCCGAGGCGCTGGCGCTGCTGGCCGAGGCAGGCGCGCCGGTCGACAATCTGCAGGTCATGGGCGAGGCCGGGCCGCAGTTCCATCCGGGGCAGTCGGCCACGCTGCGGCTGGGGCCGAAGACCGTGCTGGCGCGGTTCGGCGTGCTGCATCCCGCAACCGCCAAGGCGTTCGACATCGGTGGTCCGGTGGTGGTCGTCGAACTGTTCCTTGATCGGATACCGGCCAAGAAGGGCGCTGGCGCCTTTGCCAAGCCGCACTTCGCGCCGCCGCCGTTGCAGGCGGTCACGCGCGATTTTGCGTTCCTCGTTGCGGCCGATGTGGCGGCGGGTGACCTGCTGCGCTCGGTCAAGGGCGCGGACAAGGCGAACATCGTTGCCGCGCGGGTATTCGACGATTTCCGTGGGGCCGGTGTGCCTGATGGGCAGAAGTCGCTGGCCATCGAGGTGACCTTGCAGCCCGTAGATAAGTCCTACGACGAAGCGGCTTTGAAGGCGATTTCCGACAAGGTTGTTGCCGCGGCATCAAAGCAGGGCGCTACGTTGCGGGGATGACAACCACTCCTCGTCATTGCGAGGAGGCGAAGCCGACGAAGCAATCCAGTGTGGTACATGGCGCTCTGGATTGCTTCTCCCCGCTTTGCGGGGCTCGCAATGACGAAGGTAGTATAGCGTGAGCGATCTGATCGAGATCACCAGTGGCGAACTGACTGCGCGGATCAACCCGCTCGGGGCCGAGCTGTGGTCGCTGACCGACTCGCAGGGCCGCGAATATATGACAGACGCCGACCCGGCGTTCTGGACAGGCCACGCGCCGTTGTTGTTCCCGATCGTTGGATCGCTCAATGGTGATGTGCTGCGGCTGGATGGCGCGGAGTATTCGCTGCCGCGTCACGGGTTTGCCCGGCGCAGCATATTCGCGGTAGTCCATTCCGAGGAAAGCCTGGCCCGTTTCCGGTTGACCGACTCGCCAGAGACGCGCGCGGTCTATCCGTTCGGTTTCGTGCTCGAAGTGACTTTCCGGATCAACGGTCTGACGTTGTCCGTCGAGGTGAGCGTTACCAACCCGAATGCCGAATCGCTGCCGTTCAGCTTCGGCTACCACCCAGCCTTCGCTTGGCCTTTGCCTGGTGGGGCGGCCAAATCCGCGCACAAGTTGGTATTTGAATGCCCCGAACCGCAGGACATCCGCCGGGTAAGTGCTGGGGCGGGACTGCTGATGCCGGTGGGTGAGCAGACCCCGGTTGAGGCCAATGTCCTTCCTTTGAGCGAAGACCTGTTTCGCGCCGACGCGGTAATCTGGGACCACCTGTCCAGCCGCAAGCTTTCATACGGCGCGGACGGCGGAGCATGGCTCGACATTGCCTTTCCTGACACGCCGTCGCTCGGTCTGTGGCAAGTTCCGGCCGCACACTACATCTGCATCGAGCCTTGGGCAGGCCACGCCGACCCCGAGGGCTTCACCGGCGATTTCCGCGAAAAGCCCGGCGTGGTGCTGCTCGATCCGGGCGCGAGCCGCAGCTTCCGCATGGACGTAAGCGCTCGTCCCGTTTAGGGCGCACCCATGTCCAATCGCCGCACCTTCGCCATCATTTCCCATCCTGACGCCGGTAAGACGACGCTGACCGAGAAGCTGCTGCTGCAGGGTGGTGCGATCCACTTGGCGGGCGAGGTCAAGGCGCGCGGGCAAGCGCGGCGTGCCCGGTCGGACTGGATGAAGATCGAGCAGCAGCGCGGGATTTCCGTGACTTCTTCGGTGATGACCTTCCAGAAGGACGGCATCGTCTTCAACTTGCTCGATACACCGGGCCACGAGGACTTTTCCGAGGACACCTATCGCACGCTGACCGCGGTCGATTCGGCGATCATGGTGATCGACGCGGCCAAGGGGATCGAGCCGCAGACGCGCAAGCTGTTCGAGGTGTGCCGGTTGCGCTCGGTGCCGATCATCACTTTCGTCAACAAGGTCGACCGTGAAGGCCGCTCGGTGTTCGAGACGCTCGACGAAGTGGCCGATGCGCTGGCGCTCGATGTCGTGCCGATGTCGTGGCCGATCGGCATGGGCGGGATTTTCCAGGGTGTGATGAACTTGGCCACGGGCAAGGTCAGCCGCCCCGAAGGCGACAGCCGTGAATTCCTCGGCAAGGTTGACGATCTGTCCGACATGACTGTCCCTGACGAGGTTCTCGAAGAAATCGAACTGGCGGGCGTCGGTTATCCCGAATTCGACATCGAGGCCTATCGCAACGGGGACATGACGCCGGTCTATTTCGGTTCCGCGCTCAAGAATTTCGGCGTGATCGACCTGATCGAGGCGATTGCCGAGTTCGCGCCGCCGCCGCGTCCGCAATCGTCGAATCAGGGCACCATCGATCCGGCGCGCACCGACGTGACCGGGTTCATCTTCAAGGTGCAGGCCAACATGGACCCGCAGCACCGTGACCGCATCGCATTCATGCGCATGGTCTCGGGCACGTTCACGCGCGGCATGAAGTTGACGCCTTCGGGCAGCGGCAAGCCGATTGCGGTGCATTCGCCGATCCTGTTCTTTGCGCAGGATCGCGAGATCGCCGATACCGCCGAGGCGGGCGACATCATCGGCATTCCTAACCACGGCACCTTGCGCGTCGGCGATACGCTGTCAGAGCGTAACGACGTGCGCTTTACCGGATTGCCCAACTTCGCGCCGGAAATCCTGCGCCGGGTGCAGTTGAAGGATCCAACCAAGACCAAGCAGCTGCGCAAGGCGCTTGACGATCTCTCCGAAGAGGGGGTGATCCAGGTATTCTACCCGGAGATCGGTTCACAGTGGATCGTCGGCGTGGTCGGGCAGCTTCAGCTCGATGTGCTGATCTCGCGGCTCGAGGCGGAATACAAGGTCGCGGCGGGGCTTGAGGCATCGCCGTTCGATACCGCGCGATGGCTGAAGGGTTCGGCCGAGGCGTTGAAATCGTTCGCAGATTTCAACATGGCGAACCTTGCCAAGGATCGCGATGGCGACATGGTGTTCATGGCGCGATCCTCGTGGGACGTCAGCTATCAGCAGGAGCGCAATCCAGAGCTGGTCTTCTCGGCGACCAAGGAAAGGTAGCCCGCAAGGGGTTGAATCGCGCAGGGTTCCAGCGCAGTTAGCAACCCCATGCAACTTCTCGGTCCCACATCGAACACCTTCATCTCGCAGCGCCTGCGGCTCCACTATGTGGACTGGGGCAATGCGGACAAGCCGCCGCTGCTGCTGATCCACGGCGGCCGCGACCATTGCCGGTCGTGGGACTGGACCGCCGAGGCGCTGCGCGAGGACTGGCACATCATTGCCATGGATCATCGCGGGCACGGCGACAGCCAATGGACCTCGGACGGCAATTACCGGACGATGGATCTGGTCTACGACGTGGCGCAGCTGATCCATCAGCTCGACCTCGCCCCGGTTACAATCGTGTCGCATTCGTGGGGCGCAAATACCAGCTTGCGCTACGCCGGGTTGTTCCCCGAGAACGTGAGCAAGATCGTGGCGATCGAAGGACTGTTTCCAACGCCAGAAGCCGAAGCGCTGCTCAAGGATGTTCCCTTTGCGCGGAGGGTGCGCGAATTCATCGTAGAAAAGCGCAAGGCTGCGGGGCGTCTGCCGCGCCGCTACCCCTCGCTTGAAGATGCATATGCGCGTATGAAGGGGGAGAACCCCTACCTGACCGATATGCAGGCTCGGCACCTGACGACTCACGGTATCAATCGCAACGAGGATGGCTCGTTCAGCTGGAAGTTCGACCCGCATCTCAATGTGGATGGCGCACCGTATGACATCTCACTCGAGCAGCGCAACGACCTGTGGAAGGCAGTCACCTGTCCCACCCTTTTGATAAACGGCGCGAATTCGTGGGCGGGAAACCCTGACGCGAACGGCCTCGCCGCACATTTCCGCAACGCCCAGGTGGTGGAGTACGAGAACGCGGGTCATTGGCCACATCATGACCAGTTCGACAGCTTCATCGCCACCTTGAAAGACTTCCTCTGATGGCGCGGTTCACCGACTGCATCGAGCCCGAGCATGCGGAGATGATCGGACGTCAGTCCGTGTTTTTCGTGAGCACGGCGGCTGCGGATGGTCGGATCAACCTGTCGCCCAAGGGCTATGACTGCTTCAGGGTGCTTGGGCCAAACCGCGTGGCCTATCTCGATCTGGGCGGGTCGGGCAACGAGACGCATGCCCATCTTGTGGCGGATGGGCGCATCACTGTGATGATGTGCAATTTCGCGCAGCCCGCGCTGATCCTGCGACTGTATGGCACAGGCAAGCCGGTCATGCCATCCGACCCCGAATTTGCAGAACTTGCCGCGCACTTCGAAATCCTGCCCGGAACGCGGCAGATCTTCGACATTGCGGTCGACAGCGTGCAGACCAGCTGTGGCTGGGGCGTGCCGGTGATGAGCGTCGATCATGAGCGCCAGACTCTGGTCAAGTACCACGCGCAGGCCGACCCGGTGGCGTGGGAGGCAAAGATGGCGGCGCGCGATCGCAGTATCGACGGTCTGCCGGTGCGCCCGGCGACCCAATACATCGGCGGGGCCTGATTCCTTCGTGAAGCTCAAGGTTGCCAGCTACAATATCCATAAGGGCGTAGGACTGGATCGCGTTTGCGATCCCGATCGGATCCTGACGGTGCTGCGCGAGATCGACGCCGACGTGATCGCGCTGCAGGAGGCCGACCGCCGCTACGGCTTGCGTGAAGCGGTCATCCCGCGCGCGTCGATCGATGGCCACAGCCCGTGGCGGGTGGTCGAGCCGGGGCACTATGACCGCGCGCGCACTGCGGCGAGCATGGGCTGGCACGGTAATGCACTGCTGGTGCGGCGTGACATCGAGGTGATCGAGGCTTGCACCGTGCCATTGCCGACGATCGAGCCGCGCGGCGCGGTCTGCGTGACGCTGCGTCTCGGCGGCGCGCTTGTGCGGGTGCTGGGCATGCATCTCGACCTGTCAGGTCTGCGGCGCCGGGCGCAGGTCCAGGCGGTGTGCAGCCATATGGCGGGCCATGCCGATCAGGGTCATGCGGTGATGATGGGTGATCTCAACGAGTGGTCGCCCTCGGGCGGAGCGCTGTCAGCTTTCGTTGCGCCGCTGCGCGTGCTGACGCCGGGACGCAGCTTCCCGTCGCGCAGGCCGCTGGCGCAACTCGACCGGATCGTGGTGAGCGACGGCCTCGAGGTCGAGGCGGTCGGGGTGCATCACAGCACGCTCGCTGCCGTTGGTTCGGATCATCTGCCGGTCTGGGCAAATCTGCGACTGCCCGAATTGGGATCAGGGCGCCCTGCCTAAAAAACAGGCACATGCTCGCACATGCACAAGAATCGAGCGCGCATAACCGCTGACCCCGCACTTTCGTTCCCGTAAACACCCGAATTCGCAAACTACCGCGTCTGGCACGCCCCTTGCTTAGCTGATCTCGCCGGCGTCTCGTCCGGTGCGAAGGGTAGCAAAGGGGGGCATGAATGAAATTCATCATCGCCATCATCAAGCCGTTCAAGCTCGACGAAGTGCGTGAAGCACTGTCGGCGCTGGGCGTTGCCGGGATGACGGTGTCGGAGGTGAAGGGTTTTGGTCGGCAGAAAGGCCAGACCGAGATTTACCGCGGCGCTGAATATTCGACGAACATGCTTCCGAAGGTGAAGATCGAGATCGCTGCTAGCGACGATCTTGCGCCGCAGATCGTGGAAACGATCCAGCAGGCTGCCAGCACCGAAGCGATCGGCGACGGCAAGGTGTTCGTGCTCGACCTTTCGTCCGCGACCCGCATCCGTACCGGCGAAACCGGGGATACCGCGCTTTGAGCGCGCCTTCCATTTCCGACCTTAGGGGAACCAACATGATCCGTAAGATGATCGGTGGCTTGGCGGGAACGGGCGCTTCGCTCTTCGCCGCTACTGCCGCTTTTGCACAGGATGGGCCGATAAAGGCTCCAACCGCTGAACAGATGGCCGGTATGGTCGACAAGGGCGACACGACCTGGATGCTGATGAGCTCCGTCCTCGTCCTGTTGATGAGCATTCCGGCACTCGCACTTTTCTACGGCGGCCTTGTTCGCACCAAGAACATGCTCAGCGTGCTGATGCAGGTGTTCATGATCGTTTCGGTCGCCTCGCTCGTCTGGGTGAGCTGGGGCTATTCGATGGCCTTCACCAGCGGCGGTCCGTTCATCGGCGGCTTCTCGAAGATGTTTCTGATGGGCGTGGACGCCACGACTTACGCAGCAACCTTCTCGAACAACGTCTACATTCCCGAATATGCCTTCGTCATCTTCCAGATGACCTTCGCCTGCATCACGCCGGCGCTGATCGTGGGTGCATTTGCGGAACGCGTGAAATTTTCGGCGCTGATGGTGTTCACCGTCCTGTGGCTGACCTGCATCTATTTCCCGATGGCGCACATGGTTTGGTACTGGGCTGGCCCGGACTTCCTGGCCGACGCTCCGACCGATGCCGGTTACCTCTGGGGCATGGGCGCGCTGGACTTCGCCGGTGGCACCGTCGTTCACATCAATGCCGGTATCGCTGGCCTCGTGGGCTGCCTGATGATCGGCAAGCGCATCGGCTTCGGCAAGGAAGCTACCCCGCCGCACTCGCTGACCATGACCATGATCGGCGCTTCGCTGCTGTGGGTTGGCTGGTTCGGCTTCAACGCCGGTTCCAACCTTGAAGCCAACGGCGTGACCGCAGTTGCCTTTATCAACACCTTCGTCGCCACCGCTGCTGCCGCCGTCTCATGGGCGATCGTCGAGCAGATCCATCACGGCAAGCCTTCGATGCTGGGCGCTGCAACGGGTGCCGTCGCCGGTCTCGTCGCTATCACCCCTGCTTCGGGTCTTGGCGCGCCGATGACCTCGATCCTCTTGGGCCTCGTCGTTTCGCCGATCTGCTACTTCTTCGTCAGCACGGTGAAGAACAAGCTGAAGTACGACGATACGCTCGACGTGTTCGGCGTGCACTGCATCGGCGGCATCGTCGGCGCCATCGCCACGGGCATCGTCGCGGCTCCCTCACTCGGTGGCCAGGGCGTGTTCGACTACACCGTGTTCCCGGCCGGCTTCGATGCTGCCAGCTACGACATGGGCAAGCAGGTCTTCATCCAGATCAAGGCTGTCGTGATCACGCTGCTGTTCTCGGGCATCGGCTCGGCCATCCTGTTCTTCGTCATCGACAAGGTCATGGGCCTGCGTCCTTCCGAAGAATCAGAGCGCGAAGGCCTCGACATCTCCGAGCACGGAGAGCGCGCCTACAACATGTAATACCGAATTGGCGGGGTGGGGGAACCAGATCCTCTCCCTCTCATCCCTCACCCCGCCAAACCATGTTCCTCCTGCGAACAGACTGAAGGCCGGAAGCGCTAGCCCGCTTCCGGCCCTTTTTTTGTGCGGAACAGGAGGTCGTCTTGCCGCAAAGCACGGCAAAGCCTAAGGCGCGCGGCATGGAACGCGCACCGCAACCCAAGGACTGGATCCTCGGCATTCACGCCTATGTCCCCGGCAAGTCGACCGGGGCGGACGGCAAGGTGCTGACCAAGCTGTCGGCAAACGAAAATCCGCTCGGGACCAGCACAGCCGCGCTGGCGGCGCGCGCGCATGTGGGCGATCCGGCGCGCTATCCCGATCCCGACAGCGTGGAGTTGCGCCGCGCGATCGGAGAGGTTTACTGCATCGACCCACTGCGCATCGTGATGGGAACGGGCTCGGACGAGCTGCTCAACCTCGCCGCGCAAGCCTATGCCGGGCCGGGCGATGAAGTGCTCTACGTGCGCTACGGTTTCTCGGTCTACGACATCGCCGCGCGGCGCTGCGGCGCGGTTCCGGTGACCGCGCCCGATGCCGACTATGGCACCGATGTCGATGCGCTGCTGGCCTGCGTGACCGAGCGGACGCGGGTGGTGTTCCTCGCCAACCCCAACAATCCAACCGGTAGCTGGCTGCCGCGCGGCGAGATTGCGCGACTGCATGCGGGCTTGCGGTCCGATATCCTCCTGGTGCTCGATGGAGCCTACGCCGAATACCTCGATCCCCAACATGATGACGGCGCACTGGAACTGGCGGCCTCGGCTGCCAACGTGCTGGTGACTCGGACGTTCTCGAAGATCTACGGGTTGGCCGGAGAACGCATCGGCTGGGGTACGGGACATGCCGACATCGTCGACATGCTCAACCGCATTCGCGGACCGTTCAACGTGTCGTTGAGCGGACAGGCGGCGGGCCTTGCCGCGGTGCGCGATCAGGCGTTCGTGGAAAGCTCGCGCCGCCACAATGCGGCAGAGCGCGCGCGGTTCGTCGAAAAGCTGGAGGCGCTGGGCAATCACGGCGTGCGCCCCTTGCCGACCCAGGCGAATTTCGTGCTGATCCTGTTCGAGGGCAAGCTGAGCGCCGAAGCGGTCTACATGGGTCTGATGGATCACGGCTACATCACGCGCTGGCTGCCGGGGCAGGGCCTGCCGCAGGGCCTGCGCATCACGATCGGGACCGCTGAGCAGATGGACGAGATCGCCGCAGCCATCCGCGCGATGTGCGAGGCGGCCAAGTGAGCGCGCCGTTCAAACAGGTCACTGTGGTCGGTCTCGGCTTGCTCGGCGGGTCGATCGGGCTGGCGGTTCAGGCGGCGATGCCGGGTGTGCGCGTGGTCGGCTTCGATGCCGACGCAGAGGTGCGGACCAAGGCGCGCGAACTGGGGCTGGCGCATGAGGTGCCTGAAGTGGCGGCAGACGCTGCCCGCGGGTCCGATCTTGTCGTGCTGTGCGTGCCCGTGGGCGCGATGGGGCAGGCGGCTGCGGCGCTGGCCGACGGCCTGTCCGACGGCGTCGTGATCAGCGATGTCGGATCATCCAAGGCTTCGGTCGCACGGGCGCTGGCCGAGGCGCTCCCCGGTCACACCGTCATTCCGGCGCACCCCGTGGCGGGGACCGAGCGTAGCGGACCGGACGCGGGCTTTGCCAGCCTGTTCAGCAACCGCTGGTGCATCATCACCCCGCCTGCCGATGCGGACACCGCACAAGTCGCGAAACTGGTCGCATTTTGGGAAGCGCTGGGCGCGCGGGTCGACATGATGGATGCCGATCATCACGACAAGGTCCTCGCCGTCACCAGCCACCTGCCGCATCTGATCGCCTACACCATCGTCGGCACCGCCTCGGACCTCGAGCAGGTGACGCAGAGCGAAGTGATCAAGTATTCGGCGGGCGGCTTCCGTGACTTCACCCGCATCGCCGCATCCGACCCGACGATGTGGCGCGACGTGTTCCTGTCGAACCGCGACGCCGTGCTCGAAATGCTCCAGCGCTTCACCGAAGACCTGACCGAACTGCAGAAGGCGATCCGCAAGGGCGACGGCGACACGCTGTTCGACCACTTCGAACGCACCCGCGCGATCCGGCGCGGGATCATCGAGATGGGCCAGGACGATGCGCGCCCAGACTTCGGTCGTTCGGACCACGACGGGCAGCAATAAGCCTCAGCCGAGCAGGAACAGCAGCGCGATCACCCACATTACCATGGTTGAGAGCCAGCCGCCGATGGCGAGCGGGCGCGAGATCGTCAGGCGGCCCATGATGCGGGGATTGCGCGCGATCATCATCGTGACAACCATCAGCGGCGGAGCAAGCAGCCCGTTGACTACGGCGGCCCAGTACAGTGCGAGCATTGGGTCGAGGCCGATGAAGTTGAGCGCCACGCCGCACAAAGTGGCCACCGCGATCACGCCGTAGAACGCCTTGGCCTCGCGCGGTTTGCGGGCGAGGCCCTCGGTCCAGTGAAACGTCTCGCTCACCGCATAGGCAGCAGAGCCGGCGAGTACCGGCACTGCCAACATCCCCGTTCCGATGATGCCCAGCGCGAATAACGCAAACGCGAACTCCCCGGCAATGGGGCGCAGCGCGCTTGCCGCTTGCTGCGCAGACTCGACTTGCGTGATGCCGTTGACATGGAGCGTTGCGGCCGTCGCCAACACGATCGAGAGCGCGGTGATATTCGAAAAACCCATGCCGGTCAGCGTATCGTTGCGGATGCGGTGCAGTTCCGGCCCGGCATCGCGCGGTGTGATGCACAGCGGTTTGGTGTGGCGGCGGTGGCGTTCCTCGACTTCCTGTCCGGCCTGCCAGAAGAACAGGTAAGGACTGATCGTCGTCCCGAAGATCGCGACCAGTGCCATCGTATGATCGCGGTCCAGCGCAAATGTCGGCACGGCAAAGCCGCGCACTGCCGCGTGCCAGTCAACATCTGCCACCAGGACCACGGCAATGTAGGAGAACAGCGAAAGCGTGGTCCATTTGAGGATGCGGGCATAACGGTCGTAGCTGACGAGGACCTCGGCGAGCACACTTGCCACCCCGAACGCCAGCACGAACAGGTGCGCCGGCCCCGGCAGGAGCAGCGCCAGCGCCGCGCCCATCGCGCCCAGATCGGCACCCAGATTGATCACGTTCGCGACTACGAGCAGCGTGACAACCGTTCGCAGGAGCGCCGGGTGGTAATGGCGGCGCAGGTTGTGCGCAATGCCGCGCCCGGTGGTTGCGCCGATTCGTGCGCAGATCGCCTGGATCGAGACCAGCAGTGGTAGCGCCAGGATCATCGACCACGCCAGAGAATAGCCGAACTGCGCGCCTACCTGGCTATAGGTCCCGATGCCTGACGGATCATCGTCTGCCGCACCGGTGATCAGTCCTGGGCCGAGCACGTCGATCAGCGAGCGTTTTTCGTCGTTGTTTTCCAGAGGCACGTTGGCGTTGCGTCCGCTCATCCGTTCAAGTCGTTGATGGCGGCCTCGACGCGGGCCTCGATTTCTTCGCGCTGCAGGCCGGGCGGGATTTCCTCGCCGAAGCGGTAGCGGATCGTGCCTGCCTGTTTCCAGCGGCGATGGTACAGCGGCCCGCTGTCGACCGCGACCGGGATCACCGGCAGGCCGAGTAGCTTGTAGATCCCCGCAAACCCAGCCTGAAGCTGACGACGCTGCCCGTTTGGGATGCGCGTGCCTTCGGGGAAGATGACTAGCGGGCGACCCTCGGCAATACGGCGTCGGGCTTCGGTGAGCATCGTGCGCAGTGCTCTCGCCCCGCCTTCGCGGTCCACGCCGATCAGGCCGAAGCGCTCTCCCGCCTTGCCCCAGCCGGGAATGCGCAACAGCTCTGCCTTGGCGAACACCACGGGGTTTTCGAACAGCCACGGCATGTCGATCGCCTCGAAGAACGCTTCGTGCCGGACGGCGTAGAGCACGCCCGGGCGGAATACCGGATTTTCGAGTTCGACGCGGATGCCGAGCAGGGCGCGGCAGCACAGGCGATGCCAGTGGCTCCACTCACTGACGACCCAGCGGAACCGGCGCTCCGACACGTTCATCAGCGCCAGCGCGGCAAGCACGTAGGGCACGGACCCTGTATAGAACACCGCGTAGAACAGCAGACTGCGCAGGACGGAAATCATTACCAGCCGATCGCCCATGCCAGCAGCCGCGCCACCAGCTTGTTGTATTCGAGGAACAGGATACGGAAGCTTGGTTTCGATGGGACCGCATCGCGCACCATGATCGTGCGCGGGGGCAGTTCTTCGGCAAGGTCGAACGCTGCGCGGCGCATGTGCCAGTCGGTCGTGACCAGCCGAACCGAGCGCAGGTTGTTCTCCTTGACCCAGCGCGCGGCTTCGAGCGCGTTGGTGCGGGTATCAACCGCGTCGTAGCCGAGCATCACGCAGCATGACATCAGCCTGTCGGGCACCTTGTATTCCGCGGCAAATTCGCGCGGGCGCACTTCGCGATCGACGCCCGAGACGAGCAAGCGCTTCGAGCTGCCGCGTTCGATCACGCGCAACGCGTGGGGGATGCGGCCACCGCCCCCGGTCAGGGCGATGACGCCATCGGTGCGTACCGGCTCGATCACCGGGCGCGGCAGGAACATCGCGAACCAGATGAAGCCCAGCGACCAGGCGATGAACATGAGCGACAACAGCCGCCGGAAGATTCCGCGCTTGGTCACAGCATCCGCCTCAGCGCGCCGAGCACGGTCAGCCGCGCGGTCAGCACCGCCAGCAGAACGCCGCCAAGTGGAATGCAGCAGATGAACAGCCAGTCGGTCCAGCCAAGCCCGGCCGATGTCATCATGCCCGAGCCGAGTGAGGCGAACTGGTGCCCGAGCAGGCTGATCGCCACGACGCCGAGCAGCAACCCGCCGATCCCGCCGGCCGCAGCATCCACCGCCATCGACCGCTGGAAGATGCGCGCGATCTGCGTATCGGTCCCGCCGAGCATGTGCACGATCTCGATCGTCACCCGGTGGTTGCCCAGCGCATTGCGCGATGCCAGCAGCACGGTTGCGACCGTGGCGAACGCGAGCAGGCCGATCAGGCCTCCGGCGAGCCACTGCAGCCCGCCGATCGCCTTGAACACCGGAGCAAGCCAACTGGCCTGGGCGTCGATCCGTGCAGCTGGTGCAGGGACCTTGAGCCGCGCGCGCAGCGGCGCGAGGTGGACCTCATCGGTGCCATTGGCGAGCCGGATGTCGAGCAGGGCGGGGACGGGCAGGGCATTGACGTCGTCACCTACGGTCGTGCCAAGCCACGGCTCGACCAGCGCATCGAGTTCGGCCTGCGGGACGAGCCGGGCGGACACCACGCCCGGTGCATTCCTGAGCGCGGCAAGCGCTGCCTGGGCCTGACGATCGCGCTCCCTGGGGGCACCGTGGACGATCTGGACGGTGACGCCGCCCGATACGTCTGCACTGGCGACCCGCGCGGTATTGCGCAGCGCAAGGCCGCTGGCGGTGGCGACGACGGTCAGGCCGATCATGATCGCGATGACCCACGGCATCGGTCCGGACAGCTTGCCTTGGGGCAACAGGCGGGCCTCGGCGCTGTTGCGCTCACGCCAGTCGCCGCGCAGTGCGCCGACGATCGCCGGGACCACGCTCATGCGCCGAGAACTTCGGGGCGAGGGGGTGCCGACGCGCGGCGCGGCGGATAGCGCAACGCCCCGGTAGGATCGGACAGCCGGCCCTTGTCCAGCCGCATGATCAGCGATTCGGGCATCTTCTGGATCAGGTGGATATCGTGCGTCGCGACCACCACTGTCGTACCCAGACGGTTGAGCGCCTCGAACAGGCGCAGCAATTTGACCGCCATGTCGGGATCGACGTTACCGGTCGGCTCATCGGCCACGAGCATGTCGGGGCGGCCGATTACGGCACGGGCGATGGCGACGCGTTGCTGTTCGCCGCCCGATAGCGTGGCGGGGCGGGCGTGGCTGCGATCGCCAAGGCCGACCCAGTCGAGCATGTCGGTGACCGGGCGGATGATCTCGCGCTCGGGCACGCCGGCGACGCGCAGGGGCAGGGCCACGTTGTCGAACGCCGAAAGGTGCTGAACCAGACGGAAGTCCTGAAATACGACGCCCAAGCGGCGGCGGAAGCCGGGAAGGCGTTCACGCGGGAGCGTGATCGCATCGGTGCCGAACATGCGGATCAACCCGCGTGAGGGCCGCTGCGACAGGTACAGCAACTTGAGCAGGCTGGTCTTGCCGGCCCCGGATGCACCGGTGAGAAAGTAAAAACGGCCCGAATACAAAGTGAAGCTGACATCGGTCAGAACTTCCTTACCCGTGCCGTACCGTAGGCCGACGTTGTCGAACTGGACAATCTCCACGTCGTCTGTCTGGTTCATGATCTGGAGACTGTATCCGGTTGGCTGGCGCAAATCGTTACGCTGAAACGGCTATACGCGGCAATCCATGTGGAAAAAAGGGCACAGAAGCGTTTCTTCGTGTCCCAAGCTATTGTTCAGACACGCTCTGCCATGCTTAACCCATGTGATGATCATCGCGTGCCCCGCCTGTTCGACGCGCTATGTCGTTCCCGATAACGCCGTGGGCGTGGACGGCAGGACCGTCCGGTGTGCGCGTTGCCGTCATTCGTGGTTCCAGGCGGGGCCGCAATTGCCTCCGCGCGCCGAACCTGACGGGGAGGATGCCGCACTTGCGACCGTGCAGCCACCCGAAACCGTTGCACAGGCAGAGCCACAGGGCACCGCTCCGCCCGAGGAGCCGCCGACACCTCCGCCCTTGCCACGCTCCACCCGCCGCATTGCGGAAGTCGAGGACGAGAGCGCCTCACCCTTCGATCACCAGCCGCCGTTCCGCCCGCGCCGTAACCCGGCGAAGTTGTGGACCATGGCGGCAGTGGCCTTTGCCCTGTCGGTGACCGCACTAGGCGCGGCCATCTGGGTATTCGGCGTACCGCAATGGCTTCCGGGTGCCGGTCAGACGTTCGGAGCGGACCGTCCGGATCTCGAACTGTCGTTCCCGCCTGAAAAGCAGGACCGTCGCCAACTCCCCAACGGGACCGAGTACTTCGGCGCAAGCGGGACCGTCAGCAATGTCGGCAAGGATGTCCGCACGCTTCCCGCGATCCTGATCGTGCTGCGCGATTCGCGCGACAAGGTGGTCAAGACCTGGGAAGTGCCGCCGCCACAGGACGAGCTTGCCCCGGGTGAAAGCGTGACGATCAATGCTGCCGTGACCGATGTTCCCAAGACCGCCAAGGTTGCCGAGATCGGCTGGAAGCCGGACTGAGGCCGAACGGCATTGCGAGGCCAACATCGATCATGCGGACAAAACGCAAAAAGTCCGGTCATGCTTGTTGCGCCCCCGACACTCCTTTGCTAGTGGCGCGCTCCTACCCCCCACGGGGCGCTGTTCCCAAGGGACCTGCACCCCGTCTGATTATGCGGTCGTGGCGGAATTGGTAGACGCGCAACGTTGAGGTCGTTGTGGGCGAAAGCCCGTGGAAGTTCGAGTCTTCTCGACCGCACCAGACAGATCAGGATCACCCACTGGAAAGGGCCGCCCAAGGGGATTTGAGCCCCTTGGCGTGACGCTCAGCAGGCGGCGGCCCAGCCCTCATGTGTGCGGGCCAGCACGCAGCGGTTACGTCCTGAACGCTTGGCATCGTAAAGTGCGGCGTCGGCTTCTGCGATCCATTGGCTCGCGCTTTCCGTGCGACTGTGCAACGCGGAAACGCCGAAGCTGGCTGTGACATGCAAACCCGTGCCCACAGGCATCGCGTGCTCTGCGATCTTGCAGCGTATCCGTTCGGCTACCATCAGCCCATCGGCGTGCCTGACGTCTGTGAGCAAGATTCCGAACTCTTCGCCCCCGAGGCGGCCGAAACTGTCGCTGCCGCGCAGGAAACCTGCGCAAACTTCAGACATCGCCTTAAGCACGATGTCTCCGGCCGGGTGGCCATAGCCATCGTTGACCGATTTGAAATGGTCGATGTCGAGCAACACGAGCACGCTGCTACCGCCATTCCGGCTGTGGTGCACGATCTGCTTGTCGACCTGTGCCACGAAGCCACGTCGGCTGAGCGCGCCGGTCATGTGATCGGTCTGCGCGATCCTGCGCAGTTCCAGTTCATCGACGACCAGCGAAGCAAAGCTGCTGAGGATGCTGATCTGCGCGGAAGTGAACTCGCGCGCGACGGTGTCGATCGCGCACAGCGCGCCGACATTATAGCCATCGGGGGTCTGCAACGGTGCGCCTGCATAGCTGCGGATATGGGGCGCACCGGTAACGAGGGCGTTATCTGCAAAGCGCGCGTCGGCCAAGGCGTCGGGCACGATCAGAACGGCCTTGTCCATGATGGTGTGCGAGCAGAACGAGACCGACCGCGCGGTTTCGGTGACGGACAGGCCCTGAACCGACTTGAACCACTGGCGTTTGCGATCGACCAGCGAAACTGCAGAAATCGGCACCTGCAGCACGTCGCGCACCAGCGCGGTGATCTTGTCGAATGGCTCGGCAGGCGGCGTGTCGAGCACTTCGTAGCGGTGCAGAGCGGCGATCCGGCCCTGTTCGTCGATCAGTTTGGGATCAAGCACGGGCACCTCCGACGGCTTTGACGGCTTCGACGAGTTGTGAGCGGTAAGTGCCCATCAGTTGATCGACGGCGATTTCGATGGCGTTGTCGTCAAGCCCCACGGTGCGCAACTTGCCGATCAGGTCGGCGATATGGCCCTGATGGCGGTCGGCGAGGTCGCGCAGCTCCTGAGGTATTTCGATGCCGTAATAGGGGTCAACCATCGTCGCCTCACCTTTGTGCCGAAGCGGATTTATGGGAGGAATTGGTTAACGCTTCGATAGCAAAAGTGTCTATTTTCAAAGCATTGTAGTTTACAAATGCTGAGGGTGAAGCTCCTGCGTTGCCATCGCTCGAGCGATGATGCAGAAGGCGACAGTCGGGGCAAAGCAACCTCCCGGCCCGGCTTTCGGCCAGTCAGACTTCGGTGCTTCCGTTGTCCAAGCGTTGCCTGTTTCGTCCGCTGCGAGCGAGCGGACCGCAGGTCGTGGGTCGAGGATATGAGTGTTTCGCTGGTTCACCCTACATTTGATGAATTGCTGCGCGTTGCGGCGCGGGTCGGTTGCTTGAGCTTCGGCGGTCCGGCGGGCCAGATCGCGCTGATGCATCGCGAAATCGTCGAGGAACGGCGCTGGGTCAGCGAAGAGCAGTTCCTCCACGCGCTCAATTTCTGCCATTTGCTGCCGGGTCCCGAGGCGCAGCAGCTTGCCACCTGGATCGGGTGGAGGTTGCATGGGGTGCGCGGGGGGCTGGCCATGGGCCTGCTGTTCGTGCTTCCGGGGGCGGCGGTGATCCTCGCGCTGTCGGTGCTCTATGCCTATGCCGCAAACTTGGGCTGGTTTGCCGCGCTGTTCCTGGGGATCAAGGCGGCGGTGCTGGCGATCGTCGTGCAGGCGCTCGTGCGGATCGCGGGGCGTGCGTTGCAGACGCGGTTCAAGCAGGGCTTGGGGGTGGGCGCTTTCATCGCGCTGGCGCTGTTCGGGCTGCCGTTCCCGCTGGTCGTGCTGGGCGCGGGCGCGATCGGAATGTTCGTGGCGCGCAGGCGGCCCGATCTGCTCGGGGTAAGGCCTTCCAATGGCGCGCCGTCCCATGGAGCGCGGCCGTGGATGGGGACGATCAGGGCCTTGCTGGCAGGGTTGGCAATCTGGGGCTTGCCGCTGGCGGTAGTGCTGGTGACGCTCGGCCCCGATCATGTGCTGTGGCAGATCGGGGTGTTCTTTTCGAAGCTCGCGGTGGTGACCTTCGGCGGGGCCTATGCGGTGCTGTCGTACATGGCGCAGCAGGCGGTCGACGGATACGGATGGCTGAAACCCGGCGAGATGGCTGACGGGCTGGGCTTGGCCGAAACGACGCCGGGGCCGCTGATCATGGTCACGCAGTTCGTCGGTTTCCTTGGCGCATTCCGCGTGCCCGAGCCATTCTCGCCGCTGGTGGCAGGCGTGATCGGGGCGGTGCTGACGACGTGGGTGACGTTCGTTCCCTGCTTCACCTGGATCTTCGCGCTCGCGCCGTGGATCGAGCGGCTGGAGAACGCACCAGCGCTGAAAGGCGGGCTTGGCGCGATCACGGCGGCAGTGGTCGGTGTCATCGCCAATCTGACGCTGTGGTTTGCGATCCACGTGCTGTTTCGTGCGACCACGGCGGTATCGCTTGGGTCTAACGACCTGTCGGTGCCGGTGCTGCAAAGCTTCGACTGGCGGGTCGGCGCGGTCGCGGTACTGGCAGCGGTGCTGATCTTCGTGCGGCGGATGGGGATCATGCCGGTGCTGGCGATATGCGGGCTGGCAGGGCTCGCTGTATCGGCGATCTGATCTCACCGCGCCTTTTTTTGTTAACTAGTGAAACCTGCGTTATCTCAACGCGTTAGGTTTGCAGGATGAGACGCATGACCCCTTGCGGGGGACGCCGGTTACAGCAGCCGGTGTCCCCCGTTTTTGTTGGGTCAGGTAAGGTCGGCAAGGCTGATCGATTTGCCCGCCGCAGCCGCCTTGTTGCCCGCGCGGCGCAGGGCCTCGATCTGCAGGCGGCCTTGGGGAATCGCCTCCTTTGGCAAAGCGGCGAGCGAGGTTTGGTAGATTTCCTCGAAGTCCTCGGCAAATTCGCCATGGGTCAGGATCAGGCCGTCGTTGGCGATCATCCCGGCAAGCGTCTTCTGGCCGACTTCGAGCGGGTCCATGCCGAGTTCGAAGGCGGTGCCGAATTGTTCGAGTTCGGCCGCATCGGCGGGGGCGAAGCCAGACTCGGCGAAAGCACCGGGCCGTTTCAGTGCGCTGGACCAGGCGTTGGTTCGGGTGAGGCCCGGGCACATCAGCGACACGCCGATGCCGTGGGGCGCCAGGTTGTAGCGCAGGCATTCGGTGAGCCCTCGCACCGCGAACTTGCTGGCGGTGTAGATCCCGGCCTGCGGACCCGACAGGTACGCGGCCATCGAGGCGACATTGATCACGTGGCCACCCTCGCCATGAGCCTTCATGCCCGGCAGGAACGAGACGAGGCCGTTGACCACGCCGCCGTAGTTGACGCCCATGATCCAGTCGTGATCGTCATAGCTGGCCTCGTCGGTCGGCCCGAACACGCTGACGCCTGCGTTGTTGACGAGGACATGAACCTTGCCCGCCTCTGCCGCCACCGCTGCAAAGCGGATACGGTCGGTGACGTCGAGCTGGACGAAGCGCGCGGGCGGCAGGCCGTTGTCGGCCAGCCAGCGTGCGGCATCATCGCGGTCCTGTTCCTTGCGGTAGCTCAGGATCAGGTCCATCCCGGCCATCGCGAAGGCACGAGCGATGCCGAAGCCGATGCCGTTGACGCCGCCCGTGATGAACGCGGTCTTGCCCGCAAAATCGCGTGTCGTACCAATCATGTGTGGTTCCTCTTCCGTTCGGTAGCCTAACGATTGTGATGATCGTCGGCAACCGGCGGAAGTGAAACCTCGCGCAGATCTTACGCCAGCGCCATCAAGCTGGCATTGCCGCCCGCAGCGGTGGTGTTGATCGAGAGCGACACCTCGCTGACCAGCATCGAGTCATCGTCTGCGGGGCACAGCACGGGCACGATCGGGCCATCGAGCGCCGCGACCGCGCGCTGGATCGCGAGCGTGAACGGCGCGTCGCCATCGACCAGCGCGCGGGCAAACGTGCCTGTGGCTTGCCAGCCGGGATTGGCGGCGACTGGTGTGCCGCCAAACTTTTGCACTCGAACTGCAAGCGCCTTCAGACGCTCGGCGTCCTGGGCGGCAATCAGCACGCGGCCGACCGGGCGTAGCGCGTGGATGTTGCGCTCACCCACCGGACCCACCAGTTCGCGCTCACCCAGCGCGACGGCTGGTGCTGCGGGCGCCGTCGCGACGAGGCGACGCAAGTAGAGCGGCCCGCCCGCCTTGGGGCCGGTGCCCGACAGGCCATGCCCGCCGAATGGCTGGACCCCGACGACCGCGCCGATCACGTTGCGATTGACGTAGATGTTGCCCGCATTGGCCCGCGCCGTGACACGCGCGACGGTCGCGTCGAGCCGGGTGTGCAGGCCGAAGGTCAGGCCGTAGCCCCAGCCGTTGATGCGATCGACCAGCGCGTCGAGATCGGCGCGGGCGAAATGGATCACGTGAAGCACCGGGCCGAATACCTCGCGCGTCAGCAGGTCTGGATCGGACAGTTCGATGATCGTCGGCGCGACGAAAGTGCCATGCGCGGTGTCCGGGCCGAGATCGAGGCGCTCGACCGGACAGCCTGCCTTGGCGAGACGGTCGATGTGCGCCTCGATCGCTTCGCGCGCTTCGGCAGTGATTACCGGGCCGATGTCGGCAGACAGGCGATCGGTCGGGCCGACGCTGAGTTCCACCAATGCACCGCGCAGCATGGTCAATACGCGGTCGGCGATGTCCTCCTGCAGGCACAGCACGCGCAAGGCCGAACAGCGCTGGCCCGCGCTGTCGAAAGCTGAGGCGATGACGTCCGCGACGACCTGTTCGGCCAGCGCAGAGCTATCGACGATCATCGCGTTCTGGCCGCCGGTCTCGGCGATCAGCGGGATCGGGCGGCCTTGGGGTGAGAGGCGCGTGGCAAGCTGGCGCTGGATCAGGCGACCGACTTCGGTCGACCCGGTGAACAGCACGGCGGCGGTTTCGGGTGCTTCGACCAGTGCCGCGCCGACCGCGCCATCACCGGGCACCAATATCAGCGCATCATGCGGAACACCGGCAGCATGGAGCAGCTTGACCGCTTCGCAAGCGATCAGCGGCGTTTCCTCGGCGGGCTTGGCCACGACGGGATTGCCCGCCATAAGCGCGGCGGCGACCTGGCCCGTAAAGATTGCCAGCGGGAAGTTCCACGGGCTGATGCACAGCGCCGGGCCGAGCGGGCGAGACCCCGCCAGCACTTGCGTGCCCTGGCCTGCATAATAACGCAGGAAGTCGATCGCCTCGCGCACTTCGGCAATCGCGTTGGGCACGGACTTGCCCGCTTCGCGCACGCACAGCGCGATCAGTTCGGGCATGGCGACCTGCATCGCATCGGCAGCGCGTTCGAGGATGACCGCGCGGGCTGCGACGGGGAAAGTGCTCCAGCGCGAGGCTGCGGCAATGCGCATCGCCTCGGCAGCGGTCTCGGGCAGGGCTTGCGCGACCGTGCCGACCACGTCGCGATGATCGGCCGGGTTGCACACCACCTGCGGCTTGGCAGCGGCAAGGTCGGACCCGGGCGCCGCGTGGCGGACGAGCGCGGCATCGGCGCTTAAGCGCTCGCTCAGGAAAGCGAGCGTGGCCTCGTCGGCAAGGTCCATACCGGCGCTATTGCGGCGGTCTTGGTAGAGCGCCTGTGGCAGCGCGATCATCGGGTGCGGGGAGCCGGGATCTGCCGATGCGGCGACTTCGGCCACCGGATCGGCGATGATGTCCTCGATCGCGACGTCGGGATTGGCGATGCGGTTGACGAACGACGAGTTCGCACCATTTTCGAGCAGGCGGCGGACAAGGTAGGCGAGCAGCGTCTCGTGTGTTCCGACCGGGGCATAGATACGGCAGGGGCGGTCGAGCTTATCCAGGCCGACGACCTCTTCATAGAGCGCTTCGCCCATGCCGTGGAGGCACTGGAATTCGTAGGCACCCGGCGTGAAATCCGGACCGGCCATGCGGTAAATCGTCGCCAGCGTCTGTGCATTGTGCGTGGCGAACTGCGGGAACACCGCGTCGCGCGCGGCAAGCAGGCGGCGGGCACAGGCGATGTAGGCGAGGTCGGTGTGGGCTTTGCGCGTATAGACCGGAAAGCCCGACTGGCCGTCGACCTGCGCGCGCTTGATCTCGGCGTCCCAATAGGCGCCCTTGACCAGACGCACCATGAT
The DNA here is from genome assembly GCF_014196055.1 of Novosphingobium hassiacum. GTDB lineage: Bacteria > Pseudomonadota > Alphaproteobacteria > Sphingomonadales > Sphingomonadaceae > Novosphingobium > Novosphingobium hassiacum. The sequence continues at coordinate 677,091 of NZ_JACICY010000001.1, read as the reverse complement.
CCGGCGGCCCGAGCGGCGGGCGAGGTCAACGATCCAGTCGATCACCATCGGGCAGCGCTTGCCATAGGCTTGCACGACGAAACCAAGGCCGTGCCAGCCCGCCAATTCGTGATCCATCGCCAGCGCTTCGAGCAGGTCGAGCGACACTTCGAGGCGGTCGGCTTCCTCGGCATCGATGTTGAGGCCGATGTCGTAACGCATGGCAAGCAGGGCCAGTGCCTTCACACGCGGCAGCAGTTCTCCCATCACGCGGGCCTGCTGCGCACGGACGTAGCGCGGATGCAGCGCTGAAAGCTTGATCGAGATGCCGGGGCCTTCGACGATGCCCCGCCTCGCAGACGCCTTGCCGATCGCGTGGATCGCGGTCTCGTAGTCGGCGAAATAGCGCGCGGCATCCGCAGCGGTCATCGCCGCTTCGCCGAGCATGTCGTAGCTGTAGCGGAAGCCGCGCTCTTCCAGCGGTCGCGCGCGCTTCAACGCTTCCGCGATCGTCTCGCCGGTCACGAACTGCTCGCCCATCATGCGCATGGCCAGATCGACGCCGCGCCGGATCACCGGCTCTCCGGCCCGCGCGATCAGACGGGTGAGAGCGTTGCCAAGGCCGCTGTCATCGACGCTCGCGGTCAGCTTGCCGGTGACGACCAGACCCCAGGTCGCGGCGTTGACGAACAGCGAGCGATCCCCGCCGACATGCGCCAGCCAGTCGCCGCCCGAGATCTTGTCGCGGATCAGCGCATCGCGGGTGTCGTTGTCAGGAATGCGCAACAGCGCCTCGGCCAGGCACATCAGCGCCACGCCCTCCTGCGTCGACAGCGCGTATTCCTGCACGAGCTGCTCGACGCCGCTGCCGCGCGGCTTGGCGCGCATGGCCTCGACGAGCTTGCGGGCAAGCGCCTTGGCTGAGGCGCGAACCGGGGTGGGAAGGGTCGCCTCGGGGAGGAGCGCTTTGACGCATTCGCGCTCGGGGCGGCGCGTCGCGGCGGTGATCGCGCCACGCAGCTCCGACGCGGCGGCGAGTGGGGGGGCAAAGGCGGAGAAAGGGGGAGGAAGGGTCATGGATAAGGTATACAACTATACCGCGTGTACTTCTGCCTCAGATATCCGCATAACGTAGGCAATAGGTCTTTATTTACGGATCTTTGAAGCGCATGGTATGCGTATGGCTATACCGGACAGGCAATTAGACCAATTCGATCGCAAGATCATCGAACTTCTTTCGCGCGATGGAAGGATGTCGGTGACCGAACTTGCAGAGAAAGTCGGGCTGTCCAAGACACCTTGTCAGGTGCGGCTCAAGCGCCTGGTCGACGACGGGGTGATCAAGGGCTTTCGTGCAGTGCTCGACATGGCGCTGCTCGGGCTCGACCATATCGCATTCACCGAAGTGAAGCTGTCCGACACGCGCGAACAGGCGCTGGCCGAGTTCAATCGCGGCGTCATGGCTATCCCCGAGATCGAGGAATGCCACATGATCGCGGGCAATTTCGACTACCTGATGAAAGTGCGCACTGCCGATATCCGCAGGTTTCGCACGGTGCTGGGCGAGAAGATCTCCACGCTTCCGCACGTTGCGAACACCTCGACCTTCGTGGTGATGGAGCCGATCAAGGATCAGACTGCACGGTTCTGATCAGGTGAAGTCTGTGATCCGGAAGTTCTGTGCGAACGCGACGGCAAGACTCTGCGAAGTGAGGCGTTCGAGGTGCGGCAGGCGGCCCAGGCGCTTGATACCGCCCATCGAGCAGATCGTCGCTTCGGAGTCCTCATTGGCATCGCCGACAAATGCCACGCCATGGATGGTGATCCCGCGCGCGCGCAGGGCTTCGAACGTCAGCAGCGAATGGTTGATCGTGCCGAGAGCGGTGCGCGCGACGACGATCACCGGCAGGTTCCACCATGCGAACACATCCGCGTACGTCGTCTGGCGCGTAACCGGCACCAGCGCGCCGCCTGCGCCTTCGACGATCAGCGGGCGAGCTTCGGGCAAGGCAAGCCGGGCGAGATCGACCGTTACGCCGTCCAGTTCGGCCGCGCGATGGGGCGAGCAGGGCGTGGTGAAGCGGTACGCTTCGGGCAGCACTTGCGCCGGATCGACGCCGGACAGTTGCGCCACATGGTCGCGGTCCCCGCCGTCATCGAGGCCTGCCTGCACCGGCTTCCAGTAATGCGCGCGCAAGGCTCCGGTCAGGGCGGCGGCGAACACCGTCTTGCCGACGCCGGTATCGGTGCCGGTGACGACGAATGCGCTCATCTCAGGGCGTGGCCCAAGGCGTCGGCCAGGGCATCGACATCGGCGCGCGTGGCGTTGAGGGTAAGCGAGATGCGCAAGCGGCTCGTGCCTTGTGGGACCGTGGGCGGGCGGATGCCGCGCACGTCGAAGCCTTTGGCCTGAAGGGCGGAAGCGACGGCCATGGTGCGGGCGTCCTCGTGCAGGATCAGCGGCAGGATCTGCGATCCGGTGGCAATGGCGCCATGGCGACCGAGTACCACTTCGGCATGGGCGACCAGATCGTGCAGGGCATCACGCCGGTCGGGTTCGTCAGCCAGCATGCAAATGGCCTTGCGCACGGCGGCGGCGACAAGCGGTGAGGGCGCGGTCGAGAAGATGAACGGGCGACCGCGATTGACGAGGAAATCGCGAACGATCTTCGGGCCGAGCACCAGCGCGCCTTCGCAGCCGAGCGCCTTGCCGCAAGTGCGCAGAACGATCGTATCGGGTCGCCCGTCGAGATCGCAGGCAAGGCCGCGCCCGTCGCGTCCGAAAACGCCGGTTGCGTGGGCTTCGTCGATCAGCATGATTGCGTGGTGTCGCTCTGCGACGGCGGCCATCTCGGCGACGGGAGCGATGTCACCGTCCATCGAATAGAGCGTTTCGAAGGCCAGCCATATGCGACCCTTGTTGCCCTTGGCACGCCATTCACGTGCCGCATCGTTGAAGCTTTGCGGATCGTTGTGCGCCGCGCTGACCGAAGTAGCGCGGGTCAGGCGCAGGCCTTCGTGCATCGAGGCGTGGACCAGTTCGTCATAAACGATCAGGTCACCGCGCTGCGGCAAGGTCGAAAGGAGCGCGACGTTGGCGGCGTAGCCTGCCGAGAAGAACAGCGCGGATTCACTCCCGAAGAAACGCGCGGCTTCCTCTTCGAGCAGTTCGTGTTCGGGATCGTTGCCGCGCAACAGCCGCGATCCGCCCGAGCCGAGCGGAACCCCACGTCCGATCGCATCCTGCACTGCGCGGGCCAGGCGCGGGGAGGAAGACATACCGAGATAGTCGTTCGAGGCAAAGTCGATGCCCTTGCGCGCCGACAACGAGCGTAGGCGTGCCCTTTCGCCCAATGCCGCAAGATCGGCGGTATGCGCCGACCAGAGCGATGTCCCGGACATGGTCGAAGCCTCAGCCATCAGGCCGCGCAGCCCCCCGAGCACCCTCCGACCGCCTTCATCGCGCGCAAGGGTTCCTCCCCTTCCATCGGCTTGAGGCCAAGGCGGGCGAACATCGCGGAGTCGGCATCGTCGCCTGCGTTGGCGGCAGTCAGCAGCTTGTCGCCGGTGAAGATCGAGTTGGCACCGGCCATGAAGCACAGCGATTGGGTCGCCTCGCTCATGCTCTCGCGCCCTGCCGACAGGCGGACCATCGACAGCGGCATGGTGATCCGCGCGACTGCGACGGTGCGCACGAACTCGATATCGTCGATCTTGGCGAGCGGGGTGTCGGCCAGCATGTTGCCGAGCACGGTGCCCTTGACCGGAACCAGCGCGTTGACCGGCACGCTTTCGGGATGCTGTTCCATCGTCGCCAGCGCGTGGACGAAGCCGACGCGGTCGGCGCGCGTTTCACCCATGCCGACGATACCGCCCGAACAGACGTTGATCCCGGCGGCGCGCACGTTGTCGAGCGTGTTCAACCGGTCGGCAAAGGTGCGGGTGGTGATGACTTCCTCGTACCGTTCCGGCGAGGTGTCGATGTTGTGGTTGTAGTAGTCGAGGCCCGCGTCGGCCAGTTGCTTGGCCTGTCCCGGCGTCAGCATGCCCAGCGTCATGCAGGTTTCAAGCCCCATCTCGCGCACGCCCTTTACCATCGCGATGACGGCGGGCATGTCGCGCTCCTTGGGGTTGCGCCACGCAGCGCCCATGCAAAACCGCTTCGATCCGTTGTCCTTGGCCTGCGCGGCGGACTGCAGCACGGCCTGGACTTCCATCAGCTTGGTCGCCTCGATGCCGCTATCGGCCTTGACCGATTGCGAGCAGTAGCCGCAATCCTCAGGGCAGCCGCCGGTCTTGATCGAAAGCAGCGTGCACAGCTGAATTTCGCCAGCGCGATGGTGCGCGCGGTGGACCTCGGCGGCGCGGAACACCAGTTCGGTAAACGGCAGGTCGAACAGCGCGGCGATCTGCTCGCGTGTCCAGTCGGAGCGCGCGGCGGGATTGGCCGCAATCGTTGAATCTCGCTCCTGAAGCATGGTGTCCTGCACGGCGGGCGTCCTTGTGATCACTATCTGGCGCGGCCTTTAGCGCAAATTCGTGCAGCATGCGCCAGTGAATTAGCAAAGTTGCAATGTGTGAATTTGCCATCGAAGTTTGACTGCTGCGGTCACGCGTGTGGTTGACAGATTTGGCACGGACGCATTGATAGCCCCACTCTATCAGGCAGCGTCCGACAATGCACTTTCGCCAACTCCGCTATTTCGTAACGATCGCCCGGTTGCGCCACTTCGCGCAGGCCGCGTCTGAGTGCGGCGTTTCGCAACCGACGCTGTCTGCTGGCCTGTCCGCACTGGAGCAGGAAGTGGGCCGCAGGCTGGTGGAGCGCGACCGCCGGTTCATCGGGCTGACGAGCCATGGTGAGGCGATGCTGCCATGGGCGGAGCAAATCCTCGGCGCGATCAGCAGCATGACCAGCTCGGTTGCTGCCAGTGCCGCACCGATCAGCGGCGAGTTCGGATTGATGGCCATCCCCGCAGCGCTGCCCTTGGTGGGTGCTTTCGGGGAGGCGCTGCTCGGGCAGTTTCCGGCGCTGACGCTATCGGTCAGGTCCGCGACATCGCGCGAGATCGAGCGCGCGCTCAACGCTTTCGAATGCGACGCGGGATTGACGTACCTCGATCATGAACCGCCCGGAAACGTACTTTCGGTGGCGTTGCATTCCGAACGGTACCTCTTCGTGGCGCGTGCCGGGGCGGGGTTCGAACAGCGGTCCGATATCGACTGGCACGAGGCGGTGGCGCAGCCGCTGTGCCTGCTGCATCAGGGCATGCAGTTCCGGCGTATTCTCGACGCGCGGATCAAGGCCAAGGGGCTCGCCATCGCGCCGCGTGCAGTGGCTGACAGCTATGTGACTTTGTTCGAGATGGTGCGCTCTGCCGGGTTCTGCACGATCGTGCCTGATACTTACGCGCCGTTGCTGGCAGGGCTGGAATGGGCGCGGTTCATGCCGCTGGATGGCGACGCGGACGGGCGCAGGATCGGGCTAGTGGTGATGAACCGGTCGCCACTGGGGCCGCTGGCCGGTGCCGCGATGGCCGTCGCGCGTGAATTGGCCGAACGCTGATAGGAAAGCTCTATCAAAGTTCGGCACTTTCGATTTGACCTTGGCCGTCTTTGCAGGAAGCAGGTGCGATGATGGAAAGACTACAAGAGATCGTCGCGGCGCATGCTGGTCGCGAAGGGCCGCTGCTGCCGATCCTGCACGATGTGCAGGCGGAATATGGCTACGTTTCCGAAGAGGCGATCCGCGCTGTTGCCCTGGCGCTGAACCTCAGTCGCGCCGAAGTGCATGGCGTGGTCAGCTTCTATCACGATTTCCATGAAGCGGCGGACGCTCGCCCCGTGCTCAAGCTGTGCCGAGCCGAAGCGTGCCAGTCGCGCGGGGTCGAGGCTCTGGCTGCCGGTCTGCCCGACAATCCGCGCGTCAAGGTGGAGGCGATCTACTGCCTCGGCCTGTGCAGCGTGGGGCCTAACGCGATGATCGGTGACAAGGTCTACGCGCGGCTCGATGCGGCGCGGCTTGGCGCGCTGGTGGAGGCGCTGGCATGACACTCGTGCGGATCAGCGACGACGCGCTGGCGATTGCCTGTGGTGCGGACGAAGTTGCCGATGCCTTCGCCAAGGCGGGGTGCACGGTTGAGCGCGTTTCCAGTTGGGGCATGCACTGGCTTGAACCGCTGGCCGAGATCGATGGCGAAGGTTTCGGCCCGCTCAATGCCGCGGATGTTGCCGCCGTTTTGGCGGGGGACTCGGATAAGTCCATCGGACGGATCGAGGATCATCCGTTCATTGCCAAGCAACAGCGCTTCACCTTCGCTCGCGCGGGCAAGACGCGGCCGCTGAGCCTGGACGATTACGCCGAACATGGCGGCTGGCTCGGGCTTGCCAAGGCGCGCGAGATCGGCGCGGCGGCGACGATCGCTCGAGTTACCGAGTCCGGCCTGCGCGGGCGTGGCGGGGCAGGGTTCCCGGCGGGGATAAAGTGGAACACCGTGGCGGGCGCCGTGGCCGACCACAAGTATATCGTCTGCAACGCCGATGAGGGTGACAGCGCGACTTTTGCCGACCGCATGGTGATGGAAGGCGATCCCTTCATGCTGATCGAGGGCATGGCGATCGCCGCGCTCGCGGTCGGGGCGCACATGGGCTATGTCTACATTCGCAGCGAATATCCGCATGCCATCGCCAAGATGGAAGCGGCTGTGCGTGCCAGCGCGCATATCGTTGCCCCCTTCGTGATCGAAGTGCGCACAGGTGCAGGTGCCTATGTTTGCGGCGAGGAAACATCGCTGCTGAACAGCCTTGAGGGCAAGCGCGGCGAAGTGCGGGCAAAGCCGCCGTTACCTGCCTTGGAAGGCTTGTTCGGCAAGCCTACTGTGGTCAACAACGTGCTGACGCTGGCCGCCGTACCGTGGATCATGGCCAATGGCGCTCAGGCTTATGCAGCGGTCGGGCTTGGCCGGTCACGCGGGACGATGCCGATCCAGTTGGCGGGCAACGTCAAGCATGGCGGATTGTTCGAGGTCGGCTTCGGCGTGACGCTGGGCGAACTGGTGATGACCATCGGTGGCGGCACCGCGTCGGGCCGTCCGGTGCGCGCGGTGCAGGTGGGTGGGCCGCTCGGAGCCTATCACCCCCCTGCCGAGTTCCATCTGCCGTTCGACTATGAGGCTTTTGCTGCCAACGACGGGTTGATCGGGCACGCCGGTCTGACGGTGTTCGACGACACGGCCGACATGAGCGCGCAGGCGCGGTTCGCAATGAATTTCTGTGCGGTCGAATCGTGCGGCAAGTGCACGCCGTGCCGGATCGGATCGACGCGCGGGGTGGAGCTGATCGACCGCATCCGTGCCCGCGCGGGCCGCGCGCCGGACAAGGTCGAAGCGCTGCCGCAGATGCATAACGCGCGGAAGGTGGAGCGGTCCTTGGGCGATGAAATCACGCTGCTCGAAGACCTGTGCGAGACGATGAAATTCGGCTCGCTTTGCGCGCTGGGCGGGTTCACGCCTTATCCGGTGCTGTCGGCCTTGCGGCATTGGCCGGAGGACTTCGGGGCGTGAGGTTGCGCGTTATCCTTCGACAGGCTCGGGATGGGCGGGTCTTGGTGCCTGGAAACTCAACCAACTCCGCTCATGCTGAGCTTGTCGAAGCACGCGCACCACAGTCGAGCCAGTCGCAATGATCCTCGGCGCAGTCCTCGCAGGTGGCCAATCCACCCGCTTCGGCAGCGACAAGGCGCTCGCCGAGCTTGGTGGCCGCACCTTGCTATCGCGCGCGGTCGAAACGCTCGAGGGCCTGTGCGATGCGGTCGTGGTGGTTGGGCGCGAGACTGCCCCTGCGCCGGCACTGCCCGACTGGCCGCGCCCGGGTATGGGGCCGCTCGGCGGAATCGCGGCGGCGCTGCACCACGCGCGCGATGCAGGTTATGAGGCGGTGCTGACCTGCTCGGTCGACAGCGTCGGCCTCGGCGATGATCTGCGGCGGCAGCTCGGCGCAGCACCTGCCTATTGCGCGGACCAGCCGGTGATCGGCCTTTGGCCTGCTGCCGCGTCGGTGACCGTCGATGCGATACTCGAAGGTGAGGGCCGCCATTCGATGATCGCATTCGCGCAAGCCATCGGCGCGCGCGCCGTGCAATTCAACCGCAAACCTGCCAATATCAACACGCCGGCGGACCTAAGTGCCGTCGAGGAGCAATCCCATGGGCTATGAACGTCAGGCCGATTTCGGCACCCCGGCTGTCACCAGCGACACCGCAGTGACCTGTTCGATCGACGGGCGCGAGGTCACGGTTCCTGCTGGCACCACCGTGATGCGCGCTGCTGCGTTGACCGGCGGGTCGATCCCCAAGCTCTGCGCCACCGACAATCTCAAGCAGTTCGGATCGTGCCGCCTGTGCCTGGTCGAGATCGACGGGATGCGCGGTACGCCCGCATCGTGCACCACCCCGGTCATGCCGGGGATGAAAGTCCACACCCAGACGCCGCGGTTGCAGAAGCTGCGCAAGGGGGTGATGGAGCTGTACATTTCGGACCATCCGCTCGACTGCCTGACCTGCAGTGCCAACAACGATTGCGAGTTGCAGGATCAGGCTGCGGCGGTCGGTCTGCGCGATGTTCGGTTCGGGTACGAGGGCGAGAACCATCTTGCGCAAGGGATCGACAGTTCGAACCCCTACTTCGATTTCGACCCGAGCAAATGCATCGTCTGCTCGCGCTGCGTGCGGGCGTGTGACGAGGTGCAGGGCACGTTCGCGCTGACCATCGACGGGCGCGGGTTCGGCTCGAAGGTCTCGGCGGGGTTGACCTCCGACAGCTTTCTGTCGTCCGAATGCGTATCGTGCGGAGCCTGCGTGCAGGCGTGCCCGACCGCGACCTTGCAGGAAAAGGCGGTCAAGGAGATCGGCAAGCCCGAGCGCGCCGTCGTTACAACGTGCGCCTACTGTGGCGTCGGCTGCACCTTCCGTGCGGAAATGCGCGGGGAGCAGGTGGTGCGGATGGTGCCGTGGAAGGACGGCAAGGCCAATCGTGGGCATTCCTGCGTCAAGGGCCGCTTCGCCTGGGGCTATGCCCAGCATCAGGAGCGCATCCTTTCGCCGATGATCCGCGAGAGCATCGACCTGCCGTGGCGCGAAGTTACGTGGGAAGAGGCGCTTACCTACGCCGCCACCCAGATCAACCGCATCCGCGACACTTACGGCCGCAACGCGCTGGGCGGGATCACCTCGAGCCGTTGCACCAACGAGGAAACCTTCCTCGTCCAGAAGCTGATCCGGGCGGGTTTCGGCACCAACAATGTCGATACTTGTGCGCGCGTGTGCCACTCACCGACCGGCTACGGTCTGAAGACGACGTTCGGGACATCGGCTGGCACGCAGGACTTCGACAGTGTCGAGGAGAGCGACGTGATCCTGGTGATCGGCGCGAATCCGACCGATGGGCACCCGGTCTTCGCCAGCCGCATGAAACGCCGCCTGCGTCAGGGCGCAAAGCTGATCGTGATCGATCCGCGCCGGACCGATCTGGTGCGCTCGCCCCATATCGAGGCGGACGTCCATCTGCCGTTGCGTCCCGGCACCAATGTCGCCGTCCTGACCGCGCTGGCACATGTGATTGTGACCGAGGAGTTGGCGGATGAGGCGTTCATCCGCGAGCGCTGCGACTGGGACGAATACCAGCACTGGGCCGAATTTGTCGGGCAAGAGCGCAACAGCCCCGAATTCCTTGCGCCCGTCATCGGTGTCGATGCCGACGCCATCCGCAAGGCGGCGCGACTTTACGCGACCGGCGGCAATGGCGCGATCTACTATGGCCTCGGCGTCACCGAGCATAGCCAGGGTTCCTCCACCGTGATGGCCATCGCCAACCTTGCGATGGCGACCGGCAACATCGGGCGTCGCGGCGTGGGCGTGAACCCGTTGCGCGGGCAGAACAACGTGCAGGGCGCTTGCGACATGGGCTCGTTCCCGCACGAACTGTCCGGCTATCGCCACGTTTCGGACGCTGCGACGCGCGCGCTGTTTGAGGCGGAATGGGGCGTGGCCATCGATCCCGAACCGGGCCTGCGCATCCCCAACATGCTCGATGCCGCGACCGACGGGACCTTCAAGGCGATCTACATCCAGGGCGAGGACATTCTTCAGTCGGACCCGGACACCAAGCATGTCGCGGCTGGCCTTGCCGCAATGGAATGCGTGATCGTCCACGACCTGTTTTTGAACGAGACCGCCAACTACGCGCATGTCTTCCTGCCGGGTTCGACCTTCCTTGAGAAGAACGGCACCTTCACCAACGCCGAACGCCGCATCCAGCCGGTGCGCAAGGTGATGGAGCCGCTCAACGGGTATGAGGACTGGCAGGTCACGCAGGAACTGGCGCGCGCCATTGGGCTCGACTGGAACTACACACATCCGTCCGAAATCATGGACGAAGTCGCGCGGCTGACCCCGACCTTCGCGGGCGTGACCTACAAGCGGCTCGATGCCGAGGGTTCGCTGCAGTGGCCGGTCAATGAAGCTGCACCCGATGGCAGCCCGATCATGCACATGAACGGGTTCGTGCGTGGGCGAGGCAAGTTCGTGGTGACCGACTACGTGCCGACCGACGAGCGCACCGGCCCGCGTTTCCCACTGCTGTTGACCACCGGACGTATCCTCAGCCAGTACAACGTCGGCGCGCAGACGCGGCGCACCGCCAACACAGTGTGGCATCCCGAGGATCTGCTCGAGATGCACCCGACCGATGCCGAGAACCGTGGTGTGAAGACCGGTGACTGGGTCAAGCTCGCCAGCCGTTCGGGCGAGACGACGTTGCGCGTGACGGTGACGGAGCGCGTTGCGCCCGGCGTGGTCTACACCACGTTCCACCACCCCGCGACCCAGGCAAATGTGGTGACCACCGACTACTCTGACTGGGCGACCAACTGTCCTGAGTACAAGGTGACTGCGGTGCAGATCACGCCTTCGAATGGTCCGACCGACTGGCAGGAGGACTATGAGGCGCAGGCCGTTCGGTCGCGCCGGATCGCCGGAACCGCAATGGAACCGGCCGAATGAGCGCGCTGACGGTCGACAAGCTTGCCTATATGGCCAACCAGATCGCGCGTAACATGGCGCTGGACGATCATCCTGAGAAGTCGGTCGCCGACCATATCGTCAGCTTCTGGACCCCGGTGATGGTCAACACCCTGATCGCACACGGCAGCGCCGGGTTGGACCCGATCGCCACTGCTGCGATGGCGCGCTTGGCTGATGGCCGTATCCCCGCGCCGCAGACGCGGGCGACCGACCCGGCGGTGCATGGCTCCGATGCCGGTTGAGGGCGCGCGCGACTTCGCGTTCACCGAGCATTTCGCCGATGGTTCGGCACCGCGCGGGATCGCACGCGCGCTGGCAGAGGAAGCGCCGATCGCGCTTGAGATCAATGGCGTCGGCTATGCGGTGATGATGGCGACGCCAACCGATCTGGAGGATTACGCGCTCGGCTTCTGTCTTTCCGAACAACTGATCGCTTCGCCAGCCGAGTTCGTCTCGGCCGATGCGGCGGCGGTCGATGCGGGTGGGTGGATGCTGCGTATCCAGCTGGCAGCGTCAGGCGCAGCGCCCTTGCTCGAACGCGCACGACTGCGCTTGTCCGAGGGTAGCTGCGGGCTTTGCGGGATCGAGAGCCTCGAGCAGGTGATGCGCCCGCTTGCGCCGGTCAGCGCGGAACTGGATGTGGACCCTGCCGCGATTTTCCGCGCGGTCGATGCGCTGGGTGATCTGCAGGTGCTGGGCCGAGAGACCCGCGCTGCGCATGCCGCCGCGTTGTGTGCCGCAGATGGGTCGATCCGGCTAGTCCGCGAGGACGTGGGACGGCACAATGCGCTCGATAAATTGCTCGGCGCTGCTGCACGCGCCGGTCATGCCATAGCCGATAACTTCATCCTGCTGACAGCCCGCTGCAGCTTCGAGCTCGTGCAAAAGGCGGTGATCGCCGGGTGCCCGCTGCTGGTCACGATTTCGGCAGCATCGACTTTAGCCGTCGATCAGGCCCGCGCACACCGCCTCAGGCTGATGAGCCTTGCCCGGCCGGACAGTCTGCTGGAATCCTGAGATTCGCACCTGTCTTGCTCTCCATCTGATCGAGCGCCGCCTCGAGGTGCACGATCGAAACAGGCTTGGTCATCATCGGTGCGTCGGGCGCACCTGATCCGGTGTCGAGCGAACTGTGACCGCTCAGGTAGCAGAACGGCACACCTGCCTGGCGTAGGCGTTGTGCGACCGCGACCGAGTTGTCATTGCCCCCCAGCGAGAAGTCGAGCAGCGCACAATCGACGGTTTCCGAGTCCAGCAGTGCCATCGCCTGCGATACGGTCGCGACGGCACCGACCGGCTCGTGGCCGAGATCGACGAGGCTTTCTTCGAGCAGCATCGCCAGCAGCGGTTCGTCCTCGACAAGCAGGACTCGCATTACATATCCTTCGCGCAGCCTGCGCACGCCGAGGATCGGCGGGGTTCGCGGTGCCGCTCAGTCGAGCCTACATGATTAACGCAGGCTGGACTACGGGCTCGTCCTACGCAAAAGTCGGTTTATCGCGTTTTTCAGCGACAGGTGTGCCCCACGGTATGACGGACAGGTTTGATTGCCGATGAAACCAGGCGATTCGCCTTCCCCCCCACGCTATGCCGATCGTCCGGCTGCAGCAGGGCGCGAACGTGTACTGGCCATGGTGCTGGCCGTGTCGTTCCACCTTGGCGTGCTGTGGATTGTCATTCATGGATTTGGCGGGGTTCCGCCGATCCTGGGCAAGGCCGAGCCCGCGTTCACGACGCGCACCTTCGACGTACCGCTCGATCCGCCCAAGCCTGCGCCGGAGCCGACCAAGCCAGATCCCGCCGGCGCGTCGGGGGCTGAGGGCCGCAAGGCCGTGGCAAAGCCTGTGATCGCCAAAGCGCGGGTGCCTGCAAAACCGGTGCCTGCGCCCCCCGTTTCGTCGACCGGCGATGATGTTCGCTCGGGCGCGGCGGCGCAGGGGCAGGGCACGGGCGGGGGCGGAGAGGGTATCGGGACTGGCAGCGGCGCGAGTGGCAACGGTTCAGGTGGAGGGCAGGCGCGCAAGGCCGAGAAGATCGCGGGCGATATTCGTTCGACCAGGGACTATCCGGCGCGCACCCAGCAGGACCGCATCGGCAAGCGCGTGGTCATTCTGCTTACGGTTGGAACCGATGGCCGCGTCGCGTCTTGCAAGATCTGGCGGGCGAGCGGCGTGCCCGAAGCGGACGCCGTTACGTGCAAGCTCGCCACCGAGCGCTTCCGCTTCCGACCCGCAACCGATGCGGATGGGCGGCCGATCGAGGCGACATACGGCTGGGAACAGCGCTGGTTCGCCCCGTGATGCTATAACATATGTTGCACCGCACAACGGTGCGACAAAATTGCATCTCTTGTAAACCGATGAACTGAGGCCACTTTGAGGTGAGTGGCACGGTGTCGGTTACATTTTTGCTGCGTTGCGATGCAACCGGATGACCTGATGTGCGTTCATTCATCAACGGTCAACGTTCCGCACCATGCCGGAACCCGGCTCATTCGGAAAACAGCGCCATGCCATTCAGAAACAATGATCAGCGATCAGAAACGGTCCCCGGCTCGGTCCTGTCGTTCGTCCGTCAGGCCCAACCCGGGCATGTCGTCGCCAAACGTCCGCGGATTGCGCTGATCGGTGGGTTCCGTCCGCGCAAGTGCGGGATTGCAACGTTCACGACCGATATCCTCGATCAACTCGCTGCGCATCACGATGATATCGCGGTCGATCTGCACGTAATGGACGACCCCAATGCATCGCTTCCGTATGAGGGCGTGCGTGGCGTAATCCGTGCCGATCGCGTCGATGACTACCGCTTGGCCGCGCGCCGGATCAATGAAGATGCTGTGGATGCGGTCTGGCTCCAGCACGAATATGGCATCTTCGGCGGCGAAGCCGGCGATATGGTGCTTGAACTTGTCGATCGTGTCGCTGCACCCCTGATCGTGACCCTGCATACCGTGCTTGCAGACCCGTCGCGCCGCCAGCGCGAGGTTCTCGAGCATCTGCTTCGCCATGCGTCGCGGGTGATGGTCATGTCGCGCCACTCGATGGAGCTTCTGCAAAAGCTGTACGGCGTCTCCGACGATCGTATCACGGTGATCGCGCACGGTGCGCCCGACCGTCCGTTCGGGCGCGAAGAACTGCATAAGGCCACGTTCGGGCTTGCTGGCCGCCGTGTGATGATGACGTTCGGCCTGCTTGGGCCGGGCAAGGGCCTTGAGACCGTGATCTCGGCACTCCCCGCGATTGTAGAGCGACACCCCGACGTGGTCTACCGCATCGTCGGTGCCACGCATCCGAACCTGGTTGCCAGCGAGGGTGAAGCCTATCGCGACGGCCTGATGGCGCTCGCAGACCAGCTTGGCGTGGGCAACAACATCCAGTGGGACAACCGCTTCCTCGAAACTGACGAGCTGCTCGACCAGCTTGAAGCGTGCGACATCTATCTCACGCCCTACCCCAACATGCAGCAGTCGACCTCGGGCACGCTGAGCTATGCCGTGGCGCTGGGCAAGGCCGTCGTCTCGACGCCCTACGTACATGCGCGCGAATTGCTGGCTGATGGCGTTGGTGTGCTCGTCGAGCCCCGTCAGGCCGATGTGATCGCCCGTGCGGTAAACAGCCTGCTCGACAACCCGGACGAGCTGCGCGCGGTGAAGTTGCGCGCATGGGAAAAGGGCCGGGAGACGATCTGGCCTTGTTTTGCAGGGGCCGCGCGCGATCTGGTGGAAAGCGTGATCGTGCAGCCGGCGCGCGCGGTGCCTTTGTTGGCCACCCCGGGCTTTGCGGGCGTGGCGGCGATGAGCGATTCGACCGGCATGTACCAGCATTCGATCGGTATCGTGCCCGACCGTCGTCATGGCTATTGCCTCGATGACAATGTGCGCGCGCTCATGCTGATGGGCGTGGCCGATACCGTGCCGCTGGCCGACCGCCAGCATTGGTCGATGATCTACGCGTCGTTCATCCAGCATGCGTGGAATCCGGACGAGCAGGTCTTCCGCAATTTCATGAACTTCAACCGGACGTGGTGCGAGGATGTCGGCTCGGACGACAGCAACGGTCGTACCGTCTGGGCGCTGGCGCATTTCATGCGCCGTGCACCAGATAATGGATTGCGCGAATGGGCGGCTCAATGGTTCGAGATCGCCTTGCCCCCGGTAACCGAGCTGGAATCGCCGCGAACAGTGGCATTCGTGATGCTGGGCTGTGCCGAGATGCTGCGAATCAATCCCGAGCACGCTGTGGCACGTGCCAGCCTCGCGCGCGGTGCGGCGTTGCTCGACCGCCTGCTGTCCGAATCGCGCCGACCGGACTGGGCATGGTTCGAAGCCGTGCTCGGTTATGACAATCCGCGTCTGTCGCAGGCGCTGATCGAGGCGGGTGCCTTGCTCGGTCGCGATGACTGGCTCGAGAGCGGGCTTTCAAGCCTGCGCTTCATTGCGCACCAGCAGCTTTCGGCGCAGGGCCACTTCCGCCCGGTGGGATCGGAAACCTTCGGTCTGCGCTATGAAAGCCTGCCGTTCGACCAGCAGCCTGTCGAAGCCTGGGCCGCGATCGACGCGTCTGCGGCGGCCTTTGCCGCAACCGGCGACCAGACCTGGTTGCGCCATGCCGAGGTCGCCTATCGCTGGTTCCTTGGTGGAAACGATCGTGGTGAAGTCCTGGCGGATTTGTCGAGCGGGCGCTGTCGCGATGGAGTCACACCGCAGGGTGTAAACATGAACTGCGGTGCGGAATCGATTCTTGCCTTTCAACTTGCGCATTATGCGATGTGCGGACTGGCCAATCGCACCGATAAAGGGCACACAGCGGCCAATCGGGCGGTCGGAGAGGCTGTGCCCGAACGGATCAGTAACAAGGGTGCGCAACAGCTTGCGGGTGCTTGAGCAAAAACTTCATGCCGACCCGTCACGGGTCGTGCTCCGTCCGTTTCATCTAGGTTGGCAGGGTCCGGGAGGCACGAACGCCCGGGCTGCGAAGCTCGTCGCCGATGTCGTATCGTTGAGCAACGACGACGCGGACGAGGAGTACGCGCGCGTACTTCACGACTTCGAGGAGCGGCACTGGCAGACCGAGCAGCTGTTTCAGGAGCGCTACGACGATATCGAGCAGATGCTCGAGCTCGATGGGTCGGGGTTGTCCGAAAAGCGCAAGCGACTGATCGGCGCGTACTTCTGCCACGAATACACTTATGCGGCAGCAGCGCTGATGAATCCGAGCATCGTGCCTCATCCCGACCAGTCGGGCATAAGCGGCGGCGCGGTGCGCTTCGTCATGAGCCTGCGCGCGGTGGGCGAGGGGCATATCAGCTCGATCGTGTTTCGCGAGGGGATCGCCACACCCCAAGGTGATTTCGAGCTGTGGCCGCAAAGCCACTTCGCCACGGCGATGCAGGCCGATGACCGCTTCTCTGCAACGCGCGAAGATGGCGCTGTCGGCGTTCATCGCCACACCGAGAGCAGCCTGTCGAATAGCGTGATCTTTCCGATCACCGAACAGCAGATGGGCGGGCTGGAAGATCTCCGGCTGGTTCGCTTCGACCACGGGGGGGGCGATTTCGAATGGGTCGGCACTTATACCGCCTATTCGGGGGCTTCGATTCGCTCGGAACTGCTGCGTACGCGCGATTTTCGTCATTTCATCCTCGAGCCGATCGAGGGGCGGGCCGGGCGGAACAAGGGCATGGCGCTGTTCCCCGAAAAGGTTGCCGGCCAATACTGCATGGTCGGGCGGCAGGACGGCAAGAACCTGTTCCTGCTGCGGTCGGATCGCCTGGATTGCTGGGACGATGACGGCGTCCTGCTGATGGAGCCGGAATTCCCTTGGGAATTCGTGCAGATCGGCAATTGTGGTAGTCCGATCCTGACCGAACATGGCTGGCTGCTGTTCACCCACGGCGTCGGCGCGATGCGCAAGTACGCGCTGGGCTGCGCGCTGCTCGACCGCGACGACCCGTCGAAGGTCATCGCCCGCTCGTCGAAGCCGATCCTGACCGCGATCGATGCCGACCGCTTCGGCTATGTCCCCAACGTGGTGTATACGTGCGGGGCTCTGCTGATCGGCGAGCAGTTGCTTATCCCCTACGGCATATCCGACAGCGCGGTGGGTTTCGCATCTACATCGGTTTCCGATCTTCTGGCGGAAATGACAAGGTTCTAGTAGGAGCCTTCCAGGCCATTCCTACCTCTCTCGAACACGCAATAAGGTGGCAAATGAGGCAGACAGTCCCCGTCGTTCTTTGTGGTGGCAGCGGAACGCGGCTGTGGCCTCGGTCGCGCAAGCAGATGCCCAAGCCGTTCCTGCCGCTGATCGGCGACACGACGCTGTTTACGGCGACGGTTCTGCGCTGCGAGCCGAGCGCGGGCTTCGGCGACCCGGTGATCGTGACGGGCGAGGCGCATCTGGCGCACGTCGAGGCGCAATTACCCGACCGAGACCGCACCCGGATCATCGTCGAACCGGCGGGCCGCAACACCGCTGCCGCGATCGCTCTGGCTGCATTGGTGCTGGACCCGGACGACGTCATGCTGGTCTGCCCGAGCGATCATCATATCGGCGATGTCGCCGCGTTTCAGGCGGCCGCGACTGAGGCAGCAGCTCTCGCCGCAGATGGCTGGCTGGTGTCGTTCGGGATCTCGCCCACTGCACCTGAAACGGGGTTCGGCTATCTCAAACAGGGTGAAGCCATTTCCGGAACCGGTGGACGCCGGGTGGGGCGCTTCGTCGAGAAGCCCGACCTTGCCCGCGCCATGGAATTTCTCGCCAGTGGGGAATATGCCTGGAACGGCGGTATATTCGCCTTCCGCGTCGGCACGTTCCTCGAAGAACTAGGCCGCTACCGGCCCGATATTTTCGATGCGGTGCGCCTGGCCGTTGAACAGGGTCATTGGGATGACATGCGCTTTCATCCCGATGCACAGGTGTTCAATACCGTGCCAAGCGTATCGGTCGACTATGCGGTGATGGAAAACACCGAGCGCGCCGCGATGGTCCCTGCGGTCATGGCATGGTCCGACATCGGCAATTGGCAGGCGCTGCACGAGGCGCTGGAATGCGATGATTCCGGCAACGCGGTGAACGGTCCTGCGGAACTGGTCGACTGTTCAAACGTCATGGTGATGAGTGACGGTCCCCGTGTTTCTGTGGTCGGCGCCTCGAACCTGATCGTGGTAGTCGATGGGAACGAGGTTCTGGTATGCACGCCGGAAGGGGCGCAGACCGTCGGCAAGTTGTCAGGAGCAGCCAATCAGTGACACTTCTGACCAAGCGAATGGTCGAAAAGCCCTGGGGTGTGGACACGCTTCCGCCCCCGTTCGTCGCGCCGGAAGGCAAGCGCATCGGTGAAGTGTGGTTCGAGCCACCGCCTGAAATGCCCGACATTCTGGTCAAGTACATCTTTACCAGCGAAAAGCTCTCGGTTCAGGTCCATCCGAGCGACGAACAAGCCAAGGAACTGGGCGAAAGTGGCCGCGGCAAAGAGGAATGCTGGCTGGTGATCGATGCTGAACCGGGTGCCACGCTGGGTATCGGTTTCAAGCGGCCGATAGATGCAGAGGCGATGCGTGCAGCCGCGCTCGATGGCAGCATCGAGGACCTGATGGAATGGTACCCGGTGAAGGTCGGTGATTTCTTCTATATCCCCGCTGGCACAGTGCACGCCATCGGAGCAGGCGTCAGCTTGATCGAGATTCAGCAAAATAGCGACATTACCTATCGGTTGTACGATTACGGTCGTCCGAGGGAACTGCATCTGGATAAGGGTATCGCGGTGGCGCGGGGGCAGGCGCTTGATCAAAAATGGTATCGCACCGTGTCCTTCGATCAGACCGCGGAACTAGTTGACGGACCCTTTTTCATTCTTGATCTGGTCCGTGGAATCCCCGAGCCCGAAATTCGCGCGAGGCACCGTGGTGTCTGCCTGATAATTCCGCTGGCTTCCGGAGGAGCAACGCAAGCAATAGGACTACAGCCAGACGTTTGCGAGGTGGCCGATCTTAGCCTTTTTGCGTTCGCTGAATCAGGACTACATTTGGTCGTCAGCCGACCCTCATGAACACGGCTGACGCGGCCGTTACCGTTCTTGGTAGTCCTGCGCTTAGTACCCTGAGACAAGTGCAGCCTAAAATTTGTAGTCAAAGAGCGATCAGTTCGCGGCATTTCCGATCGTGATAAGCGAGAAGGCCATCTGTGAAGCGATGCCGACAAACTTCTGCAGATCTGCGCCGGGCGCATTCGAGACGTAAAGAATGTCCTTGTGCCGGACAGGGAAGTTTTGAGCGATGAACAGGTTTGCCGCGTTGGCAAGGTCGAGCTGATAAATCACGGGCACTTTGTTGCCCGGAAGCCGCGGGGCGTTATCGAGATACTGCGGAGGCACTGCGGCAACGTCCTCGAACCGGAATATGAACACGCCGCGAATATCGGCACGCTCATCCCGCAGTCCGCCTACACGGCCAAGTGCCTGAGCTAGTGAAATGCCGGTAGCCTCAAAATTGATCTCGGCATTTGCACCTGTCGCGCCCAGTGCCGTGAAACTGAATGACTGAAACGATGCCGTCACAACATCGTTCGGCGCGAGCCGTATGTTCTGGCGGGGATCGGCAATGATGCCTTCAAGTGGCATCGAAACGAGTTGCCCCCTCCGGGCGACCTGTATGGTGGTCTTGCCTACGGGTTGTCGCACGCCACCGGCCAGTGCCAGGACGTCCAGCAAGCGCTCACCCTGTGGCGACAAGGGTATTCTGGCGCTCTGGCCGACCTCGCCGATTACGGTGACGTTGGTATTGGCATTACGTACGATGCGAACGATGGCTTGAGGTGAATGGGCTTTCCCCGTGAGACGGGAAACAATTTCTCGTTCGATTTGCTTCGTCGTCCTTCCAGCGGCCGCGATATCGCCCACAAAGGGAACCACAATGCGCCCATTCTGATCGACGATCTGTTCGGGAATCGCATTTGAGCGACTTACCGCCGCCGCTGCGCTGCTCCCGCGGCTGTCGGATATGGAGGATCCGAACAGGGCCGCAGGAGGCGCTTCCCAGATCGAGATGTCGAGCACGTCACCGCTGCCGACGACCGCACCAACCGGCATTGTGTCGCCAAACGTCTCTGCAAATTGCTGGCTGCGGACAGCGCTCAAGACCTGCGAAGTAACAGTGGCGTCCAACGGGATGATCCGAATCCGATCCGATTCAAACGAACTCTTGCCTGCAGCAAGCACAGCGCGACGCGGCGGCCCAGATGATCCGAGCGAGGAGCAAGCAGCCAATACGAGCGAGCTGGCCGAGGCGATGGCAAGAATGCCTGCCCGCTTGATATCATGCGAATTCATTGAGTTTCCTGCGGAAAATGTAACCTGGGTGGCGTCTTGTCGTCAGGCCCTTCAGCAACATGCAAAGCGCATTCCACGTTAGCATGAACCGGTCAAGGGATTAGAGCCCGACGGATTCAAGCTCTGACCTTTGCTTTTGTTCGACGTTAATTGAACCTAGCCTTGCCATGATGAATTCCGCCGCGTCGCGCCACTTTGCGAGCGGAGGTGCTACAAATGACGCTGCGCTTTGAAGCCAGCATGCGATGGTTTTGGCAATTGCATGAGCCTCTGCATCTTCCGCAAAGAACCAAACACCGTGCGCTGTCATGGGCTCAAAAACTTCGATGTTGCGCGCGAGAACCGGTTTGCCATGCCCCAAAGCCTCGATTAGCGGCAACCCGAAACCCTCGGCGTGTGAAGGCACCAGTACGCCTCGGCAGGCCGAGTAGAGAAGATCGAGCGCCTCATCGCTCAACCTCCCCGGCCACAGTAGCCGTTTGCCCATTTCCGGATGAACGCGAAGCTGTTCGACGAACGCATCCATTTTCCAGCCTATGCCGCCCACGAAAAGCAACTGGAAAGGTGAACCGTTGGCCCAAAGATGCTCGAACGCGCGAAGTGCATCAGCGTGGCCTTTCCGCGGCTCGATCGTGCCCACGACGAGCACTGTAGGTGCATTAGCCATCTTTTTGAGCAATTCGCCGAAGGCTGGCGGGAGACCAAGGGATGGCTTGCTGCCGGCCAGATCTGCTCCCATCGGAATAACGTTCACGCTGAACGGCTGCCGGGCACCAAACTGCTCGCCTATTATGCATGGTAGTTGGCGGGCAACGACCTGTGAGACGCAAAAGAAGCCATCCGCCGTGGCAGCCATAATCGCAAGCCAATTTCGAAACCTCAGGACGGTGGGCGCAGAAAACCAGTCAGGCTTCTGAAGTGGCAAGAAATCGTGCACCAGATAGTGGAAGGAGACCCCGCTGCGCCGCAACCGGGCAAATTCGCGCCGCATTTGCCAGATTGCATCGAGCGAGAAATCAAGCCCGAAGAAAACATCCCCTGAGCGGTATTCCACGCGCCGCGTCGTCTTTGAAAACCCAGCGTGACCCTTTTCTAGCAGGTGGTGTTTTCGTTTGTAGGTGTAGACGAAATGCACTGACGCCCTTTCGTCGATATTCGTTGCGATAGCGCGAACCACGCGCTGGATGCCGGTGCCCGCATCGTCCTGGCTTATCACCGAAAGATCCACGAAAATGCGTGATTCCTGTCCATCGGAAGGCAATCCGGGGGCGCATGTTCGAAGGCTCCCGATATAGAAGCGCCAGCCAAACCTGCTGAACCACCTCTTCTGAAGTCGATCGATGGCCCAATTGAACTTGCGTAAGAGCCATCGGAGGGGTGTTGGCCGCTTGGCACTGCTCGCCTGGGCCGAGCGACTTGGCGCTTCTGTCCCGTTCGGCGAGGGACAAAATGAATCCCGGATGACGCTCATCAAACTTGGCTTTCGACAAAAATCTCACGCCTCGCAGTTGATTCGGAAGCATTTTCGTCGCACGCAAACCGTCCGATCGAACTGCATGGCAAATTCGTGGCGAGCCGGGCGTCAAAGCAGAAAATCGCGCATAAGCCAAGGAGAACAGCTGCGAAATCGCGACGGATTGCTTCGTGGCGGGCTTGCAAACTCACTTGCGGGAGCGCATTAGGCGCGGCCTGACGTCATGGCACTGATGCGGCAGAATCCATAGAGAAATAGGTAAGTCGTTGCAAATGTATCAACGGATCAAGCAGCGTTTTCAGGCTTTGGGCCCTTTGTTTGTATTGATCGTTCTGATACCCTCGGTATGTTCGTTCATCTACTTCGGCATGATTGCTTCGGACGTCTACATTTCGGAATCGCGCTACGTTGTCCGGTCCCCGGAGAAGTCGGCACCAAGTTCTCTGGGCATGCTTCTGAAAAGCGGCGGCTTCACCAACGCCAGCGACCAGATTTTCGCTGCTCAAGCATACCTGAGCTCGCGTGATGCACTGCACGAACTCGACAAGGGCAATGCTTTCAAGAAAGCCTTCAGCACAGGCGATATCTCGATTTTCAATCGTTTCGATCCCCTCGGCCTCGATGGGTCGTTCGAAGCGCTATATCGCTATTATCAATCCCGTATTGGCGTTGAGTTCGATTCTGCGACTTCGATCACCACTCTGAGCGTGCGGGCCTATGATCCCGCAACTGCGCGCAAGCTCAATGAAAACATGCTGCGGATGGCAGAGGCCACCGTCAACCGCCTCAATGTCCGCGGGAGGCAGGATCTGATTCAGTTTGCCGTTGCAGAGGTGGCGCAGGCAAAGGACCGGTCGCGCAAGGCGGCACTAGCCCTGTCTGCGTTCCGTAACGAGAGGGGCATTGTCGATCCAGAAAAGCAGGCCGCGATCCAGTTGCAGATGATCTCCAAGATCCAAGATGAGCTTATCACCGCGCGAACACAACTAAGCGAAATCCGCGAGTACGCTCCACAGAGCCCGCAGGTCCCTGTGCTGCGCACACGGATTGCCGGACTTGAAGAGGAAATCCGGCGGGAGTCCGGCCTGATTGCGGGCGATCGCAAATCTCTTGCCGCTGCAACGGCGCAGTATCAGCAGCTGTCGCTCGAGGCCGAGTTTTCTGACCGCCAATTGGCTGCGGCCATGGCTTCTTTGCAGGATGCGCAGAACGAGGCGCGCCGAAAGCAGGCCTATGTCGAACGCCTTGCCGAGCCAAATACGCCCGATGCAGCTCTCGAACCGCATCGCCTGCGCGGCATCCTTACGACCATCATGATGTGTCTCGTTGTCTGGGGCGTCGCAGCGATGTTGATCGCAGGCGTGAAAGAACACCGACACTGATGACGGGTCCCCAAGAACCGGTAGTCTCCGACGGATTTTTCCAGTCTTGGAAGATTCAGTCTCGTGTCGTAGGCGCCTTGCTCATGCGCGAGGTGCTGACGCGCTACGGCCGCCACAACATCGGTTTCTTGTGGCTTTTCGTAGAACCGATGCTGTTCACCTTGGGCGTCACCGCGCTTTGGACGGCGTTGAAAGCGGTCCATGGATCCAATATTCCGATCACGGCGTTTGCCCTGACCGGCTATTCGAGCGTGCTGTTGTGGCGCAACATGCCCAACCGCTGTGTGGGCGCGGTCCAACCGAACCTTGCGTTGATGTATCATCGTAACGTCAGGGTTATGGACATTTTCCTCGCACGGCTTTTGCTGGAGGCCGCTGGCGCCTCGATCTCGTTCCTGCTGCTCTCGCTAGTGTTCATCTCGCTCGGCTGGATCACTGTGCCCGAGGATCTGATGAAGGTTATCTCCGGCTGGCTCATGCTCGCGTGGTTTGGCTTTGCCTTGGCAATTCTTTTGGCTTCATATTCCGAAGAATACGAGATCGTCGAAAAGCTGTGGCATCCTGCATCCTACCTTCTGTTTCCACTGTCGGGTGCCGCCTTCCTCGTCGGTGCTCTGCCTGTTGAAGCCCAGCAGTACGTGCTATACCTGCCTATGGTCCACGCGGTCGAATGCATTCGTGACGGGTTTTTTGGCACCAAGATCGAAGCGCATTATGACTTGTTGTACATGGCGGAAGTCAACCTTGTGATGACGTTTGTAGGACTGCTTCAGACACACCGGATCAGCAAGAGGGTGATTCCGGAATGATCCGGTTGGAAGATGTCACCAAGTCCTACCATACCCGCTCGGGCCTGAAGCAGGTACTTCGCGGTATCGACTTCCAGATGGTGAAGGGTGAGCGGGTTGGTTTCCTCGGTCGCAACGGTGCAGGCAAATCCACACTGATCCGCCTCATTTCAGGCGCTGAACTGCCTGATACCGGCAGCGTGGTGCGTGAAATGTCTGTGTCGTGGCCGCTGGCTTTTGGCGGCGCGTTCCAGAATGCGCTGACAGGGATCGACAACCTTCGCTTTATCTGTCGCATCTACGGTGTCAGCGTCGAAGGCAAACTCGATTACGTCCAGGAGTTTTCCGAACTGGGCGACTATATCTATGAACCGCTCAAAAGCTATTCCTCGGGTATGCGCGCAAGGCTCGCCTTCGCGATATCCATGGTCATCGAGTTCGATTGCTTCCTGATCGACGAGGTCTTTGCGGTCGGTGACGACAGGTTCCAGCGCAAATGCCACGTCGAGCTCTTTGAAAAACGCGCCGACCGGGGCATGATCTTCGTCTCGCACAACGAGCACTTCATTAGGGAACGTTGCGATCGTGTTGCGATCCTGCACGAAGGGCGGGCGCTGACGTTCGACGACATGGACGACGCCTATGATTTTTATAAACTGAATTATGGCTAGGCCTGTGCAGAATGTTCTGCGCCACGGTGAGCCGCGTCGCGATGGGGTGGTTCTGGTGGGCGACTGGTTCCGCGCCGCCCCAGCAAATGGATCGGGTCCCGGTACGGCTCGCAACAATGTGGTCTGGTTGGCGAGTCTCCTAGCGGCGCCGTTAGGTCTCGATCGCCGCCATCTGCCGGTCATCATGCCCGCTAAGGATGCCCAGAGCTTCACGCAACAGGTGGGCGATGCAGGGCTGGTCGCGCGGTTTGCCCATGACCCCGTTCGCGCGTGGCTGGAATCTTACGATGCCAGCCCACAGCCCGAGGTCTTTGCCGAACTTTACGATCTACTTCCCCCCGCTGCGATTGTCGTCGGCTTCGAATTGCCTCCCGTCATGCGGCGGGCGCTCGCCTTGCGCGGCCACAGATATGTGTCGCTGCACAACCATCCGCTTCGCTTCCTTAGCGACCTGGGGTTCGGGGTGCACTCGAATGACGCTGGGTTTGTTCGTTCCTTCGAGGCGATTGCTTGTAGCGTCAGCAACATAGATCAGCAGGTGTCCCGCCTTTCCGCGCGTTTCTCGCGCCTTAATCCGGTGCAGGCCCGGTTGCCTGAGGGCTGTCCAGTGCTCTTGGGACAGACTCCAACGGATGCCTCACTTGTCGTCGACGGGAAAATTGTCTCGTGGGAGGATCGCGCCGAAGATCTTGCGGCTTTGCTGGGCAGTTCGCGTGAGGTCGCATATCTCAAGCATCCGCATGCCGTTTGGCCGCAGGCTGATCTCGACTTCTTTCGATATACTTTGGGCAAGACGGTCATCGCAATTGCCGGAAACAGCTATCCACTCATCATGTCACGTCAACCAACCGGGCCGGTGGCGACATTGTCGTCCTCGCTCGGCGTCGAGGCCAACGCTTTCGGTTGTGACTGCCACTTCCTGCTTGCCGACCCGCAGGCGAAGTTCTGCGTTCCCGGCCTCGACAATGCCGTTCAGGTCATGGTGGACCACCGCATTTTGGAGCGCGAGTTCTGGGATCGGATGCTGGCAGGTGATGGCGACTTGCCCGCCCCACGCGAGACACCCTTCTATCTTGGCGACAATTTTGTCCGCAGCACGCTGGAAAGCTGGGGCTACGCCGCGCTGCTTTCATCGCACCCGTTTACGAGGATGGACAAGCTGGTCCTGCCAGCGGCAGACATCCAGCCGGGCCGGGGACGCGCCCTTTGCGCTGCACTGGTCGATGCGTCCGAAGCAAGCGGCGAGAAGATAGCTTCTGTGGCGGCCGACAATGACATCACGCTGGGTCTGGCCCCCGACCCCCTAGTTGATGGCGCTCACTGGGAGTGGAATCCCCGGATCGAGTTGCTCGGCCTACCAGGCCTTTCCGGTCTCTTGAGCGCAGAGCTGGACGGCTCGTGGACCGAAGGCGAACGCTGCAGGATCGATCTGACCATCGGCCCTGCCGCAGATGGTTTCATGGCGCTGGAAGGCGAGATTCGCTTTTCGTTCTTCCGTGGGTTGCTTGGCCATAATCCAGCCCTGCTGGTTAGTGTGGACGGCATCCCTTGTTCCGCGATCATACACCGAGAATGCGAAGATCCGTATCACACACTGCGCTGGAGGGCCGTCGTTCGGTGTGGCCAGCCGTGCCGTATCGATCTTGCGTGCAGTCATTCCGGAACCCCAGTCGAAGCCGGATTGGGAGATGACTCGCGGCTGCTCGGATTTATCCTTCATGGTGCAGAAGTATCCGCGAAGATGGCACGCGGGCCTAGCGGCTCGAAGACCTTGCGCATATGGGGATTGGGCGAGCGCCCCATTGAAGCCGACGTATGAAAGATGGTGTCATCAATGTCTGAAGACGATCAAAAGCCGGTCGACGCGCTGAGTATCAGTCAGCTGGGGCGCGCCTTCGATCAACGATTGCGGGAAGAGACGGGCTTTCTGGAGCAGGAGATCGCTCGGCAGGCGACGGACGCGGCCGGCGTCGTCCGGAAGATCGAAATCCTGTTCGAACTGGCGGAACAGAAGATCGGTCGCTTCACCGGGGCGCTGTCTGCCACGGAGATAGAGCGCGAGCGGATCGCAGAAGAGTTGCGCAAGGGCCGCGAAGCGCTCGAAGTGCAGCATACAGAAAAAGCGCGCGCCTTTGCTCGCCTCGAGCGGTACGAGGAAGAGATTGCGCGCTTGTGCGGAGTAAATGCTGAGTTGGAGCGTGCGCTGGCTGATGCTGTCGCCAAGGCGGACGTCGCTGTCGCGCGGTATGCTGAAGCAACGAAAGAGCTTGCCGCTTTGAAGGCCAGTTTCGACGTCGCTCAGGAATACGCTGGTGCGGCGACAGAACGTGCCGATAGCTTTGTGCGTAATGCCCGGGCACGGGAAGCCATGCTGCAAGATGAGGTCGCGAAGGTCCGGCTAGAGGAAGGCATCAAGGCGATGCGCGAGACGGTCCGTGCCGAGTATCTGGCCGCCCAACTTTCGCTCACCGCTCAACGGACGCCGGGGTTTTCCGGAATTCCCGAGCTTACAAGTACTAACTGCCCTTCGTCAGCCGATCGCGATGCGGTGGGGCCTGCGGTAGTGTGGCTTGCCGAGAATGCAGAGAAGTTCGTGGGCACGGCGCCTGACACCGGCTTCGAGGCTTTGGCGGGCCAAGCTCTTTGCGACCCAATTTTCATAGCTGCCAGCTACATGTGGATTCTCGGACGGCCTGCCGATGATGGTGGTGTCGCACATTATACTGGTAAGCTCGCTGATGGACTTACGCGCGCTAAGTTGCTCGAAAATCTTGTCTCGTCGGGTGAGGGCCGTAGCCGGATTGCACTTTTTTGCGACGCTCTCGGTCGCGATGACGATGCGGCGATCGCTGCTGCATACAAGCTCATCCTTGGCCGTTCGGTTGACGCCGCTGGCGCAGAACACTACCGCAGGATCTTAGCCAAGAGAAACGGTCGCAGGATGCTCGTGTCCGATTTGGCAAGCTCGCGCGAGGGGCGATTGTCAGGCACCCCGCTTGCCGCAGCGATCCGCATCCACAGCAAGTTTTCCCTGCCGAGCGTGCTGACCAAGCGCAAGTTGGCCGGTATGTTCAGCGCGCAATCGGGCCAGACACTTCAGGCGTGGCAAGCCGGGCGTCTCGGCATGCTCGCGCGTGAGGCAGCACAGCGCGCGCGCGAACTCGACGCGCGGCTCAACCTGCTCGAGGCAGATGCACGTCGTCGTCCAACGCGGTCCGATCACGCATTGAACGCACCGACCGTGCGCGCTTTCGAGCACGGCGTGGGCAGGTTAGTGAACGTGAAGCCTGCGGTGACGTCCCCCTGCCTCGATATGCTCCTTGGCGATAGTGCGCACGACCGCACGCCTGCTTCGATCCGGAGTGCGATAAGGTCCGAGCTCGGCGAACTGGAGGCCCGACCTTGAGCAGCAGCGTTGAGTTTCCACTGCGGAAGGATGACGGTCGCTTCCGGGGGCGGCGTGTTGCGATTGTTTCGGCGGGCTCCCCTACGGCAGGTGCAGGCGGCGCCGAGCGTTTCTACGCGGGGCTGAAAGCCGGTTTCGAATTAATCGGCTGTCAAGCAGATTTCGTCGAGGTCCAGGCAGATGAACCGTCGGTCGACAAGATCGTGCTGAACTATGAACTCGCTGCGGCGAAAGACCTCTCGCATTTCGATATAGTCGTTTCCAGCAAGGTCCCTACTTATGCAATTCGCCACCCGCGCCATGTAGTTTTTCTGAACCATGCGGTCCGGATCTTTGACGACATGTTCGAAACACACTTCCCCAATGCCAGCGCAGATGATTATTGCGACCGCGCGCGTATCCATCGCGCCGATCTAGATGCGCTGCTCGCAGTCCCGGCGCGCATTTGTCAAGGTTTCGAGGTTTCGCGGCGCTTGAGGCGCTGGCGTGGGCTTGGCTCCCGCGTTGTGCACCCCCCGCTTGGCTTCAACGGCTTTCGCCCAGGTGATGGGGAGGGGGAGCATTTTCTGATCGCGGGCCGACTGCACCCGTGGAAGCGGTTCGACCTGCTGATCGAGGCCGTACGGCATTCCAGCAAACCAATGCGCTTGCTGATCGCCGGTGAGGGTGAGCATGGTCCAGCGTTGCGTGCGCTGGCGGGCGACGATCCCCGCATCCAGTTTCTGGGCCGCATCAGCGACGGGCAACTAGTGGATCTTTATAGCCGCGCAATTGCCATTCCGTTTCTTCCGCAGCGTGAGGACTACGGCTATGTAACGCTTGAGGCATTTGCGAGCGCTTGCCCGGTTTTGACCTGTACGGACTCGGGTGAGCCTGCGCATATCGTTCGTAACCACGAAACCGGTCTCGTTGTTGAGCCAACGCCCGAAGCCGTCAGTGTCGGCCTGGAATGGTTTTGGTCGCACCGCGACGATGCGCGACGGATGGGGCAGCGCGGCCTTGCCTTGGTCGAAGCTATGTCGTGGCGGGATACGGCTTTCGAACTTGCTTGCGCCGCGACGGGAGAAGCGTCAGTCGTCGACGAAGTTCCCCTCAACGTAGCTGTGCTCGACATGCAGCCGATAGCTCCGGCAGTGGGTGGCGGGCGATTGCGCCTGCTTGGACTCTATCATAATCTAGGTAACAACGTTTCGTCCAACTACGTTGGCACGTATGACTGGCCTGGAGAAAGCTACCGGGCGCACTATCTCAGCCCCACGCTACATGAAATCGACGTGCCGCTAACGACTGCGCATTTCGTAGCTGCGGACGACATGGCAAGGCGCGCTGGGGGCAAGAACGTCATCGACCTGGCGTTCAGTCGGCAGGCGCATCTCTCGCCCGAATACGTCGCTGCCGCGCGCAAGGCGGTCGATGAAGCGCGAGTCGTGGTGTTTTCGCATCCGTGGATCTACCCCTTGGTCAAGGATAGACTGCGGCCCAATCAGATCGTGATCTACGAATCGCACAACGTCGAGGGATACCTGCGCGCGCAATTGCTGGATGATCGCAATCCCGTCGAGCGTGAAGTTCTCGAAGGGGTGATTGCCGACGAACTGGAGTGCGGCAAGCGGGCGGACTGGATTCTGGCCTGCTCGCATGAAGACCTGCTGCGCTTCAACCGCCTCTACGGCTTCTCACCGGCGAAGATGCGGGTCGTGCCCAACGGGGTGATGGCGTTTGCAAAAGGCATGCCAGCCGATGCCGACAGAAAGGCCGCGCGCCTTAAGGTTGGCCTCAATACGGGAGCCTTTGCGGCGATCTTCATCGGGAGCGGCTACGGCCCCAATCGCCAGGCTGCCGCTTTTATAAACGAGCGCTTGGCTTCGCTATGCCCGGAAGTCATCTTCATCGTCGCGGGCGGGGTGGGCGAAGGCATGGTGCCCACAAGTGGCAATGTCATCATCACTGGGCAGATCGACGACGAGACACGCGACTTGTGGTATGCTGCATCAGATTGCGCGGTGAATCCCATGCTTGCCGGTTCGGGCACGAACATCAAGATGTTTGACTTCTTCTCGTCTGGGCTGCCGGTCATATCGACCGACATAGGCGCGCGGGGGATCGACACCTCCGGCCAGCCATTCCTGCAGATCGTGCCTGCCGTCCCCGAAGCCTTTGCAACCGCACTTTTGCAACTTCGCAAAGATCCGGCGTTGCGAGCTGAGATGGGGCGTGCCGCACGCCTCTGCGTAGAGGACGGCTACTCATGGGAACGTATCTCGGCGCAACTTGGCCATTTCATCAGGATGCGCGAAGCGCTTGCCGGTCAATCCAAGCCCAAGTTTTCCGTTGTCATTCCCAGCTACGAAAGGCCGGAGAAGCTCACTGACCTGATGGGGGCGCTGCGCGATCAGGCAGAGCGCGACTTCGAAGTAGTAATCGTCGATCAGTCAGCGCAGTCATGGCAGGGCGCCGAAGGTGATTGGGGTTTCCCGTTGTTCTATCACCATAGCCCCGTGAAAGGGGCAGTGCGCGCTCGCAATACCGGAGCAATGCTTGCGCAAGGCGACATCATCGCCTTTGTAGACGATGATTGCCTTCCTTCGCAGGGTTGGCTCCTCAATGCCCGCAAATACTTCACGGACGACGGTGTGGTCGGCGTAGAGGGCCTGATCCGATCCGACCGGCAAGATGATCCTGAATGGCGGCCAGTTACCAACGTCGGCTTCGAAGGGATCGGCTTCATGACTGCCAACCTGTTGGTTCGGTCCTCGGTCTTCCAGCACTTGGGTGGCTTCGATTTGCAGTTCGACAAGCCGCATTTCCGTGAAGATACCGATTTTGGCTGGCGCATGCTCGATCTGGGGAGGGTGCCCTACGCTTCTGACGTCGAGGTATTCCACCCGGCACAGCCGCGGGCATTGGAACGGGAATCGCTAGCCACGCGGAACCGCTTTTTCGTCAAGGACGCGATCTTGTGGCAAAAGCATCCCGAACGCTATCGTGAGTTATTTCTGGCGGAGGGGCATTTTCTGCATACCCCCGGATTTGGTGCGGTAATTCGCGATGGGTTCGCTGCCATTGGTGTCTCGGCCGAACATATCCCTGCCTGGATCAGGGAGCGGCTCGATGATTGATTGCGGTATCGTCCCGCTCTCGCCCACGCCGGTGGACTGGACCGACGTGGAGATGTGGGGCTTCGTCAATGCTGTCGATACGGCTCGCCAATCGGGCACCTTGCCCGATGGCCAAGCAGTTGTGGCAGTCCGGGGCGAAGGTGGCGCCAGGCCTGTGGCGCTTGAGTTTTCGCGTCCTGGGAAAGTTGCCGAATTTGGTTGGAGCTGGGCCAACCACAATTACGACGAACAGGCCGAGGTTCTTTTCCAGCAGGACGCGGTGTTGGTTCGACTGAGCACTAGCGCGTCGAAGATCATCGTTTCGCGATGCATCGTGATTCTGGCAATCATGCGCCTGTTTTCCCACAAGCACGATGTTCATGGAAAGGGCGTGATCTGCAGCCTTGGTGATTCAGACGGCGATGAACCGATCTTGAGCTTCTCGTCGAAAGCGCATGGCGACTTTCTCCTCCCCGATCCCTATTTCATGCTTACGCGCAGCTACGAGCGCGAACGCGGCCTACTGGCGGAAGACTGGCAGCCCATAGAAGAGCGAGACGCGCGTATGTATTGGCGCGGCGCGCCAAGCGGTCTGGCGAAGTACGCGAACCAGCTTGACTCCCAGCGCGTGAAGCTGGTTATGATGGCGAACACGCCGGCGAACCGCTTGAATTTTAACGTACGTTTGGCCAGCCGCAGCGGTCTTGATGAAGATGTCACAAACGCTCTTGAGGCATGCGACGGGTTCAGCGCGCCGGAAGATCAGATGGAGATTTCCCGCTACGCCTTCAACATCGACGTCGACGGTGTAAGCTCATCCTGGACCGGCTTCTTCCTCAAGCTTCTGGCCGGCGGGACCGTGGTCAAGATTGCATCGGATGCTGGATATCGGCAGTGGTATTACACTGCTCTGAAGCCGTGGGTGCATTATGTTGAAGTGGCGCCTGACTTGGCGGATTTTTCTTCAATCGGACGCATGCTGACGCTGCGGCGCGATTGGGCGGCCGAGGTCGCCGAGGCGGGACGTGCATTTGCACTTTCACTTGATCTGGCAAGCCAGTTGAGTGGTGCAATAAGCGCCGTGCAGCGTGCTGTCGTTCGGCAAAATTGATCACGGATTGGAGCGAGAATGACGAGCAAACGGATAATATCGATCCACACGACTGCCACGATTACGGGAGTTAGTGAGGGCGACAGCTATATCGAAATTGTCGAAGGACAATTCGAGAAACGATTTCAGCAGCTTTTCGAGAAATATCTGCCGGAGAACGCAGTTGTCTTTGATATTGGGGCGAATATCGGTCTCGTCTCGATTATTGCCGCCAAGATCAGACCAGGTAGTAGGGTTTATTCCTTTGAGGCGGGCGCGCACGTCTGTGAAGTTTTAAAGGAGAACGTTGCTAACAACTACTTGAGCAACGTGTTCCCCCAGCACTGCGCGGTGGCAGACTTTGACGGCTCGATCAGCTTCATCGAAAATTCGGCCTATGGGCACGCTGTTGAGGGTGGCAGTTCGAATGACGATGGCAGCACGGTTGCGGTTCCGTGTTTCCGGATCGACAGTCTCGTTCAGAAATTCAGCCCGCAGGGTGTCGATTTGATCAAGCTCGACATCGAAGGCTTTGAGCCTCAGGCACTCAAGGGTGCGATAGCGACCATATCCGATTTCGATCCAGTATTTCTCATGGAGATAAATCCATGGTGCATTGAAAATTATGGGAAAGTAGATTTTAAAATCTTCTGCCAAGAAATTTTTGCGCAGTTTAAATTCGTCTACATTATCAACAAGAATTGGCATGAAGAGCACCCAATTCGTCCGATCAATTTTGACGAGTTGATGGGGTTTATCGATGAAAGCGAAAGCCTTTTCGTCGACGATTTGGTTTTCTGTAACAGTCCGAAATTGTGCACCATCGCGGAGCATGGATAAGGTAGCTGTATAATGACTGTTGAAAACGGCAGGCGGGATTTCGTCTCTACTATTGCGGGCATTTTGGACAAGACCGATGGGGACGCAATTGGCCTTCCTAATGCCCCCGGTGTTCCGGCAGTCATTGAGACTTCGATAGCAGGTGCTTTTGACGCTTGCTTGACCGAGATCGGTGTTGCTGCCGACTCTGATGAATTTCGCTGTAGTCGAGATCGTTACCTGACAATGGCATCAATCGTTCACGTGCGCTTGTCGTGCGGCTCGCGATTGCTGGTGGGATATGCCGCGCCAGGGCATCTGCCACTTCTGCTCGAGAAGGCGGGCTATGATGTTTCCGTGTTCGATCCCAATCCGCACTGGCGCGAACGCTATAACCCGAAGGCTCTGGCCGACCGCTGGCCGTCCGAAGTCCTCGATCTTGACGGGGGTGGTCTTTCGGCGGCTACAGGCTCGGTCGATGCCGTAGTTCTGACTGGTGTACTTGAGCGACTGTTCATGCACCATCCGCGCGCGATGGTTGCCGAAGTCCGCCGTGTCCTGCGGCCTTCCGGCCTCGTGATCCTGACAACTCCGAACGTTTGCAATATTAGTAACGTCGTTTCGTTGCTTCAGGGCAACAATGTCTTTTGGGATACGGACATCTTCTATGGCGGAACCGACCGTCATAACCGTGAATACACCCCGCGAGAGGCGCGTGCCCTTTTCGAAGGAAACGGGTTCGAAGTGGAGCAGTTTTTCGGCATGAATGATCACGCGAATTGGCGTTCCGGGTCTGCTCACCATGTCTACGATTTTCAAGCAATCAACGGTGATGTCGATCACCCGTTGATGCGTAACACCATCATCGGCGTCTTCAAAAAAGCATAGGCCTAAGGATTTCAGGATGAATAAAGTGCTAGTTACAGGCGGCGCCGGCTTTCTCGGCTCTCATTTGTGCGATCGATTGATTGCGCGCGGTGACGACGTCCTGTGTGTCGACAACTTCTACACCGGCAACAAGCGCAACGTGGCGCATCTTATCGGCAACCCGTCCTTCGACATCATGCGTCACGACGTTTGCTGGCCGCTTTATGTTGAGGTTGAGCGGATCTTCAATCTGGCTTGCCCGGCCAGCCCGATCCACTATCAGAACGATCCGGTGCAGACGACCAAGACCAGCGTTCACGGCGCAATCAATATGCTGGGCCTGGCAAAGCGCGTCAAGGCACGGATCCTGCAAGCCTCGACCAGCGAGGTCTATGGTGACCCTGCGGTCCACCCGCAGACCGAGGACTACTGGGGCAACGTCAACCCGATCGGCATTCGCAGTTGCTATGACGAAGGCAAGCGCTGCGCTGAAACGCTGTTCTTCGACTACCATCGCCAGCACGGCCTTGAGGTCAAGGTCATGAGAATATTCAACACTTACGGCCCGCGGATGCACCCCGAGGATGGTCGGGTTGTCTCGAACTTCATCGTTCAGGCTCTGCGAGGGCAGGATCTGACCATTTATGGTGACGGCATGCAGACACGCAGCTTCTGCTACGTGGATGACCTGGTCGACGGCATGATCCGGCTTATGGACAGTCCGGCGGACTTCACGGGTCCGGTTAACATCGGCAATCCCGGCGAGTTCACGATGATCGAACTGGCCGAGACTGTGATACGGCTCACGGGAACTTCGGCAAAGCTCGTGTTTCAACCACTTCCGCAGGACGATCCCAAACAACGTTGCCCTGACAACTCCCTCGCCAAGGAAAAGTTGAACTGGCAGCCAAAGGTATCGCTCGAGGATGGTTTGAAGGAGACTATCGCCTATTTTCGGTCGACCTTGACAAACGATTGAATGAGAGAGGCAGCCGGAATGAGCGCCGGACGCGCGCCTCATTCCGGCTGCAGTGGGTGACCTTCGAATCGCGCGACAGAATGGCGTACTACCTGCGCCAGCGCTTCCTCCGAAAAAAAGCCCCCCGGTATCAGACAGCGGTCGATCAGCACGCGTCGAAATGCCTTGAACGTTCCCTCATCAGGCGCGTTGGGCGAGTTCCAGAACGTGTCCAGCCCGCCTTGGTACGTGATCCCGTCGATGTCGTAGATCGCATTGCCCAGCACGACGGCAGGAATTCCCATCGACAGACCCAGCGTGCCGCTCGTGCTGTTGATGGTGATCATGCCGCGTGAGCGACGCGCAACCGGCACGATGTCTCCGGCAGGCAGGTAATCCACGCGGTCTGCCACGCCATAGCGCACCGCCATGTCGCAGGTGACCTGTTGCCAATCACGGACGCCGTTATCCAGCGGGTGTTCCTTCACCACCAGTCGCGCATCGGCCGGGGCATGTGCGGCAAAAGATTCGACGACCAGCTTGAGTGGTTCGGCGATGCCTGCGAACGGCGAATGCAGCCGGATTTGCGCGTCTGAATCCAGTTGTAGCGGGAAAAGGTAGTACGGTGCGTCCGAAGCCTCCAGACGCGCCATCAGATTGGCCGCTTCGGCCTCGCGCTCCTTGCGACGGCGCAGCTTGCGCACCCAGCCCATCGCCTCGACCAGCGGATGCCACGGGCGGTGGTTGTTCCAGTTGCTGTAATACCAGCGTGTCAGCACGTCCGCGGCGTTGTAGGCAAGCCCTTCGGTCGCGCGGCGGCGGAACGAGGATGGCACTTGGCGATGCTCTGGCACCGGCGGCAGCTTGGCGGCGGTCTCGCGGTACCACTGCGGATCACGCGGCAGCGTTGAATGGCCGTTCACGCCGTCGCGTTCGAAGGTAACCCAGTCTGGCCGGATGTAGCCTTCTTCGAATACATGGACCGGGATGCGTAAGGTCCGGCAGACCTGCGTTGCGATCATGTGATGGTCGCGGCAATCGCCGAACAGGATCACATCGGTGATGCCGTTCTGTGCGATGATCGATTCGAGCGCCTTGGGCCAGTCGTCGAGCGTGCCGCGATAGTCGATGCCGCCGGGAAGGCGCCAGAACAGGCGGTCACCGCCGTTGAAGTTGACCTTGTGAACCCGGTGTCCGGCTGCAATCAGGCCCTGCCCGAGACGCCGGAACAGCGGCCCCATCAACCCCTGGAGCAGCAGCACGCTACGCTTACCACGCGGCGCGGCAGCAGGCGCAACAGCGGCCATTCCCGCGTTGCGCACTTCGTTGTGAAATCCGGTGCCGAGGACCGTTGACGGAGACTTTTCGAGCGACATGCCGACCGCCCTAATCGCTCGAACCTGTCTGGTCGATGAGCCAGATCACGCTTTTCACCGGTCAATTTGATCCGCTTCGCCATGGACCGATGGTGACAGCGCCGGTTCGGGTTGATAAGCCGCAACGTCTCCAGTCCGTTCACCCCGTACGGCAGCCGGTGATGAGGGTCGTGGCAGACAAGCTTCTGATATATCTGGCATTGCTGATCGGCACCTTGCTGCTTGATGCCTTCGTGCGTCCGCGTAGCGGCCGATTGGGCGAGCCGTGGCTACGCAGTCCGGCAGGGACCTGGCTGCATTCAGGCCTTGTCACGGCGGTCTTCGGGCTATTCCTGACGCTCTGCGCAAATGCGCCCGCGTCGGCGGCACTGACGCTCGCCTTGGTCGCCCTGTTCACGACAGTGTCAAACGCCAAGCGCGCGATGCTGGGCGAGGCGTTGGTGTTTTCGGATCTGGCGTTGATCGGCGCGGTGTTCCGCCATCCCCAGTTCTATCTCTCCGCGCTCAAGCCATCGCAGAAACTGGCCATTGTGGTGGTTGCGCTGGTGGCTCCGGCGTTGCTGTGGTGGATGTTCGTGCCCGAACTCGCGGGGCATATCCAGGGCCTCTTGCTGCTGACGGCAGGGATTGGCGCGATCTGGCTATCACTCCGGTGCCCGCCATGGTCACGGCTTGCGACCGAGCCGGACGCCGAAGCCGATCTGGCGCGACACGGCCTGATCGCCACCCTGCTGCTTTACCGCGCGCGTTGGCGGCAGACCGACGATCCGGTACCGCTTGCGCCGATCGCTGGGGTGGCAGATCCGCACGAATTGGCGGTGATCATCCAGTGCGAATCGTTCGCCGATCCGGCCGAGCTGTTTGGCGATCCGGCGCTGGCCTTGCCAGGTCTTGCCCTTGCGCGCGAAGACGCCTGGCAGTGGGGTAACCTGCTCGTCGGCGGGTTCGGTGCCTATACCATGCGCACCGAGTATGGGGTACTGTTCGGGCGCAACGAAGACGACCTGAGCTTCCGCCGGTTCGACCCGTTCCTGACCGCGCTGGGCGAGGCGACCTACGCATTGCCCAACCGGCTGGCGGGCTGGCGCAGCGTGTTCGTCCATCCCCACGACATGCGCTTCTACAACCGCGAGGTGATCATGCGCGCAGGTGGCTTTGCCGACCTGGTCGGCGAGGATCGCTTCGACCCGCCGTCCGCGGGGGAGGGGCGCTATGTTACCGACGCGGCCATGGCCGATGCCATCGCCGACCTCGCGCATGCAGCCGACGAGCCGACGCTGCTCTATGCCGTGACCATCGAAAACCACGGGCCGTGGGAAGCCGAGGCTGGCAATCGGCCGGACGACCTCAAGCAGGGCTACCTGCGCCTCGTGCGCAACAGCGACGCCATGCTGACCAAGCTCATGACCGAGCTTGCAGGCTTGCGCCGACCGGCAACGCTGGTGTTCTTCGGCGATCATCGCCCCAGCATTCCGGGCGTGTCGGTGCCGGGCGGCGCGCGGCACACACCCTACGTCATAGTCCGGATCGATGCCGAGGGGCGCTGTGTTCGCAGGGAGGGCGAGCGTACCGACCTCACGCCCGCGCAATTGCACCACGCGATCCTCGGTCTGCTGACTAACGCCCCGGAGGA
Source organism: Novosphingobium hassiacum (assembly GCF_014196055.1). Classification (GTDB taxonomy): domain Bacteria; phylum Pseudomonadota; class Alphaproteobacteria; order Sphingomonadales; family Sphingomonadaceae; genus Novosphingobium; species Novosphingobium hassiacum. The sequence goes on along the minus strand of NZ_JACICY010000001.1, from coordinate 639,146 downwards.
CTGAGCGCGCGCAACAGCCGGTCACGCAACGGGCGCGGGAGGATTCGGTCGACCACACGGAGCAGCGCGAAGGGCCACGGCGTAACAAGATGCGCTTTACCTCGCGCCGCTGCCCGCACGATCCGTGCCGCCGCCACGTCAGCCGAGATCGCGAGCGGCTTCGGCCCTGGCACCTGCCGCGCTGCTGCGGTGTCGATAAATCCGGGCGACACCAGCGTCACCTTCACGCCATGTGGCGCGACATTGATCCGCAACGCTTCGGCAAAGCGCGCGAGGCCTGCCTTGGACGCGGCATAGGCGGTGGCAAACGGCAAGGCGTGGAAGGCAGCCGCCGATCCGATCAGCACGATGTGCCCGTGCCTGCGGGCCGCCATCCGCGCTGCCAGTTCGGTGGCAAGGGCCGCAGGGCTTACGAAATTCACCACGCCGAGCCGCGCGACCTGCGTTGCCGATTCGACGAGGTCACCGGCTGCGCGGATATCACCCAGACCCGAGGCGAACATGGCAACGTCGAACGGGGTCGCGCCGTCGTCCAGCACGAGTGCCGCGATCGCTGCGTCGGTGTCTGCTAGGTCGAGCGAGCGCACCTGCGTCCCCGTGGCTCCTGCGGCAGAGCAGGCTGCGGCAATAAGGGAGAGGCGCGTCGCATCACGCCCCCAAAGCGACAGGAACGCGCCTTCACGCGCAAATTCAAGCGCAAGCGCACCGCCAAGTTCGCCAGAGGCTCCTGTCAGCAACACCCGCGCGGGAATCTGCGCATTTGCGCCATTTCGGAAGTGATTTCTCGGCATGTACGGGCTAAGTGACGATTCTCGATGTGCGCGTGAAGGATAGCCCGACCCAGTGGTAAGACGAAGCGAGAAATGTGCCTAAAATGGAACCACTTCGCACTTGCGTCGTCTTCCTTTGGGCCCGGTTTCGATTGTCGAATGGTCCTAATAGTCCTTGACACTCAAGCACATGTCCTGTCCAGAATTGAGCCAATGGTAAGTCGTAATTCGCACTCGCAGCAGGTCCGGCTGTTCCGCAACGAATGGTTGGAGAGACTCACCATAATCTCGCCTGCGGGCTTTGCCGTGGTGTGGAGTATTTCCTTGCCGATGATCGCCTGGGTAGGCTGGGGAACTGCCACCGTGCTGCCCGCGCTTGGGCTCGTCGCGCTGGGTCTCGCCGTCTGGACGCTGTTTGAATATTGCATGCACCGTTACCTGTTCCACTGGGAACCAAACGTGCGGCTGCTCGACCGCTTCGTGTACCTGATGCACGGCAATCACCACGCCGCACCCAACGATCCCTTGCGCAACCTGATGCCCCCGATCGTCAGCTTTCCCATCGGCGGCGCGGTCTGGCTGGTGCTGGTTGCGATTGCCGGTCCTGTCGGAACCTGGATATTCCTTGGCTTCATGAGCGGTTACGTCATTTATGATATGACCCATTACGCCTGCCACCAGTGGGCAATGCGCGGACCGCTGGCTTTTGCGTTGAAGCGCCACCACATGCGGCATCACCATGTCGGGCAGGACGGCAATTTCGCGATCACCGCGCTGTTCTGGGACCGGGTCTTCGGCACGTCGATCACCTCGCTCAAAGCGCGCGAGGAAGCCTAGCTTCCTGCAAGCTCGCCAATAGCGAGCGCCACAGTTTGCATATGCTCGGCCCATGTCGGTTCGTGCCATGCCGGCAGTCGCTGCATCTGCGCCTGATGGGCCGGACCTTGCATCGAATGATCAAGAATGAGCGCCTGCCACCTCGCGCCATCGAGCGGCCCCACGTAGTCGGGCACATCCCCGCCGACTTCGCGATGCGCCGCGATATCGCTACACACCACCGGTACCCCGACTGACAGCGCCTCTGCCACCGGCATGCCGAAACCTTCGGCGAACGAGGGCATCAGCAGCGCGCGGCTGCCCCGTAACAGCGCTGAAAGCTGTGCGTCGGAACAGCCGTTGATTTCCTCGACGTGGGAAGCGAGTGCAGGGCAGCGATCGAGCATGTCGAGGACCTGCTCGTTCTCCCACCCGCGCCGCCCTATGATAACCAGCCGCGGTACTTGGCGCTCGGGCAGGCTCCCGGCCATCTCGCGCCACAGGTTCAGCAACAGCAGGTGGTTCTTGCGCGGCTCGATGGTACCGAGGCAGACGAACCACGGGCGCGTGTCGTTTGATACTACAATGCTGGCGGACGCCAGCTTCTCCGTGCCAAGCAGCGCCACATGCACAGCGATATTGCGGCCGCTACGTTCGATCCACGGCTGGAATGACCGGCCGGTCGCGGCGGAATTGACGATCACCGCGTCTGCGTGATCGGCCAGCGTCTGCATCCGACGCCGATGCAGGCCTGCGCCGTTCGGTCTGGCGTACTCGGGGTACTCGATCGGGATCAGGTCATGGACCATGCACAGGAACCGCGCGTTCTCGCGGTCGAGGATGCGATAGACCTGCTCGCCGCGCGTCAGGTGATGCGGCGAGACCTGCACGTAGACCGGGCGTTCAGAGCATGTCTGGCGCCGCACGCGCGTTGGCCACAATCGCGCCAGCCACGGCAGCACCGAAATCAGCGAGCGCTGGGCGGGTCCGCCATCTTCCCGCCCCCAACGCCGCTCAAGTTCGTCGAGGTAGGCCAGTGCGGCCTCACGCTTCAGTCGGCCATAGACGCCCGTCGGATGCGCCGCCGCAAAGGCCAGACGCTCACCGTACTTGCCCAGCAGCCCGCGCGCGTAGGCCATCTCCACCCGGTCTACCCCGGACGGCGTTGAATGACGCACCCTTGAGATCAGGCGCGAGATATCGAGAATTACCTGGGTCATCGCCAGTATGCCATGAACCGGCCCTGCCATCGGCGCAATGGAGCGACCCATCCGATGCGGTTTGGCGTAGCGGCACTGGCCATGCGGCTCACCAGCACTTCGGGCGGGCAGGGCAGGCCGGTCACCGGATCAAGATAGCGCGGATAGAGGATCAGCACACCCGCCACCAGTTCATCGAGCGTCAACTTGCGGCCGCGCCGATCGGGCACTGCGCCCAGATCGCGGGTGAGGCCCCAGCCGGCGTAGAACGGCGTGCCATGGCAGGTCACGTCACGGCCCCGCATGAGTGCCTCGAACCCGGTCAACGAGGTGTTGCAATGGACCGCATCGACGACATTGAGCAGCGCCGCCATCCCGCCGCCGCGTACGATCCGGTCGGCGAACTGCAGCGCGTCGGCGTCCGGAACCGCACCTTTGCGATGCCCGGCATCGACATCGGGGTGGGGCCGAAACCAGATCTCGGCCTCGGGTTCGAGCGCGCGGACCCGCTTTAGCAGTTCGAGATTGGAATGAAGTCCGCCGCCGCCTGCAAGTACGGACATGTCGTCCTCGACTTGCGCGGGCACCAGCACCAGTCGGCGTCCCTCCGCGCGCTGCGGGACGGGCGATCCTCCACCGGCTGAATACTTGCTGATTCCGGCCGAGACGATCGTCTCGCGCAAAGTTGCTGCGCGCTTGGTCAAGTCCGGTGAGAAACCTGTGGTCGCAAGGATGTGCTCCAGGTCGCTGGGCGCAGACGGATCGAAGTGGATGCCGCGCGCGTCCACCACCACCGACGAGGGCGGCACGAGATTGCTGCCAAGGCCCACAGAGCGAACGAAGCCGTCCTCGACGCGAACCAGCCCGGTGCCCTGTTCGCGCGCCTTGGCGATCAATTCGGGCGAAACCCGCGATGGCCAGATCGCCACCGCGCCGCCGTGCTTGCGTGCGACTTTCAGCGCCGCCGTCGCGCGCGAGACGATCGGCAGCTTGCGACCTGGCACCCACAGGAACCGCCGGATTTCGTCGCGCTTCCACCACGCCATGCCACTGGCGACGCTGACCGCGCGGTTGGCCTCAATCTCGCGCCGCCATTGCGCAAGCAGGGCAACTGTCGTCGCGAACGTGGCCGACGCACCGGTAAACGGGTCGATGTATCGGATATCCGCAAGGGCCTGCCTGGCCCGCTCGCGCAGGGTCTCCGGCTTATCGCCGGGATGCCCATATCTGCCGCTCGAAAGGACCTCGACTGGCAGCCCGAGGATCGCCGCGATCGCGACCTGTTCGTCGTCGCCATGCGCGGCGAGACGCGTGGCGGTTGCAAGCGCGGTCCAGGGGTCATGCGCGCCATCCGCCCAGAACGCTCCGCCCACGCGCGCATCGCTGAGCATATCGAGCGCATTGGCGGGCAATGCTACGGGCGTGGCGGAAGGCTCGGCCACGACTGCCGACGCCTGCGGGAATGGCGGCGCGCGAAGCAGGAGGGGCAGGGCGCTCACGGTCGAATGCTCCACTGCGCCACCGCAAACGTCCCGTCCGCCGCCTTGTGGACCACGCCATAGCTCCCGGTCGCAAGCTTGAGCCCGTCGCCTGGCGCAACTCCGGCGGCCATCAGCGCAAACCGCGCCGCGCCGTTGCTGGTAACCAGCAGCGTCGGCGGCTGGCCCGGCAGCGCGCCTGCGAACAGCTCGCGCCAAGCGGCAATCCTTGCGTCGGCATCGACCGACCAATCGGGCGGCGGGGTGGCGTCCCGGTCCCAGGCTGCCAGCGCCTCAGCACCGATCCGCGCGAGCACGACATCTTCGGTCTGATTCTCGTCCGGCCCATGGTCGATCTCGCGCAGGAACTCCGCCTTTTCGGGCACGACCCGATCGACCTGCGCTGCGATGATCGCGTCTGCCGTCTGCCGGGTGCGCTGCAGAGGCGATACGAGGATCCGGCCGAACCGCATGCCCAAGGCCGCAAAATGCGCACCCAGCGCCTCGGCCTGCTCGGCTCCGCGCAGGGTCAGCGCCAGATCGGTGCGCGCGCCCACCCGCCGGGCAGGTTCCCCTGCCTCGAACGTGTTGCCGTGGCGTACGATGATGAACAGCGCGTCGGTATCGGGCATCGGTTGGGTATCAGACAGGATAGGGATCACCGAACCGGGTAATCGCTTCGTCCGCCTTGGCAAGGTCTTCGGGCGTGTCGATCCCCGAAAGCAGATGCGCCGGAACGTCGACTTCGACAGTATCCACCCGCCAGCCGTTCTCGATGAAGCGGAGTTGCTCCAGGCCTTCGAGCGCTTCGTAGACACCGGGCGCTGCGCCCGCGAACCATTCGAGCGCGCGCATCGTATAGCCGTAGAGCCCCAGATGCTGCCACACCGGAGACATTGGCTGCTCGCGCAGCTGCGCCTCGTTGCGCATGGCGGGCAGGATCGATTTGGAAAACCACAGCGCGCGTCGGTCGGACGCTCTGACGCATGTCGTGCCGCTGAACGGGGCGGTTTGCTTGTGCGCTCGCAGCCGGTCGAGCCGCGCCCAGTCGAGCTGGAATACCGGCGTCGCCACGTCTGCACCACCCTTGCGCAAGGTCGCCATCAATCCGGCCACGATAGCAGCGGGAATGAACGGCGCATCGCCCTGCAGGTTGATCACCCGCGCCGGGGCAGATTCTCGTTGCCGAGCCGCCGCGAAGGCCCTGACCGTGCCTGAATCGAGTTCGGCCGCGGTCATCGCGACCTCCACCCCCAGCGATGCCGCATGGTCAGCAATCCGCGCGTCGTCGGTCGCGACCAGCACATCGCAGTTGCCAGCCTGCACCGCTGCCGCCCGCGCGATAGCCACAACGCGATCGAGCAGCGTCCGCCCCGCAATCGGCAATAGCGGCTTGCCCGGAAGGCGCGAGGAGCCGAACCGGGCGGGCACGACGATGAGGTCAGGGACTGACACCATTGAGCGCGCTTATGGACGCACGGCCCGCGACCCGCCAGCGCGTTCAGACAATCCCGGTCCTCACGATATCGTGCATATGCGCCACGCCCACCAATCGGCCGTCATCGACTACGAAAATCACCGAGACCGCATTTTCATTCATGATCCGCAGTGCTTCGGAGCACAGCGTGCCGGTCCGCACCGTAACCGGGCTTGGCGACATATGCAGCCCGATCTGGTCCTCGAGGTTATGCACCGCGATGCAGCGGCGCAGATCGCCATCGGTGAATACGCCGATCAGCATGTCGTGCTCATCCACCACCGCCGTCGCGCCATAGCGCTTACGGCTCATCTCGATCGTCGCGCTGCTCAAGCTAGCCTCGCGCCGCACTTTCGGGATCGCGCCATCGGTGCCCATGACCTGGTCAACCGCCAGCAGTTGCGCGCCGAGCTGTCCGCCGGGATGAAACACCCGGAAATCCGAAGGGGTAAAGCCGCGCGCCTCGATCAGCGCGACCGCCAGCACGTCGCCCAGCACCAGCTGGAGCGTCGTCGATGATGTCGGAGCCAGGTCGTTCGGGCAGGCTTCGCGCACCAGCGGCAGCGCCAGACAGATGTCGGCCGCGCGCGCCGCCGTGCTCTTGGGCCAAGCGGTCGCGACGATCAAAGTCACTCCGAAACGGTTGCAGTAGTGAAAGATATCTCCCAGCTCGCTGGTCTCGCCGGACCATGTGATCGCGAAGACGACATCGTTTTCGGTGATGAGGCCAAGGTCGCCGTGACTTGCTTCGCCAGGGTGGAGGAACAGCGCTGGTGTTCCTGTAGAGCGAAGAGTAGCCGCAATTTTTCGTCCAATATGGCCGCTTTTCCCCATTCCGCTGACAATAACCCGGCCATGCGTGCGGGCCATCGCCTCAATAGCGCGGTCGAGAGACAGTCTAAAGCTCGACGTTTCGAGTACGACCTTCAAGGAATCCAGGGCGTGGATCTCCGTTTCTATGGTCTTTAAAGCTGATTCTGTGTAAGTGGGTGCCGTTTTACGTGTGCTCATGTCGATCTTCATATCATGCATATCGCACCGCTGTCATCTCCCTGTCGAGAGCGCCTTCCTTTGATCAGGAACCGACTTCCCGGCAGATCGTTGCCAGCAGCCTTAGTCTCTGCGTTGGGGTCTTCAAGCTCGACTCTTCACCCTGTCTACACGCATGGGCAATGTGCCAACCATCCGGACGACGAATTGGATCCCGAGAATGCTCTTGTGTGGACATAAAATTGGACGTGATGCACCCCTCTTCGTGATCGCCGGTCCCTGCGTGATCGAAAGCGAGGCGCACACGCTGTCCATCGCCGAAACGTTGGCTGGATGCGCCCAAAGACTAGGGTTGCTGCTCGTTTTCAAGGCGTCGTTCGACAAGGCGAACCGTAGTTCGGACAAGTCGTTGCGTGGCCCCGGCTTGGACGAAGGGCTTCGCATTCTCGAAAAGGTCAAGAATGTCACAGGCTTACCCGTGATCACAGACGTTCATGAACGCGAGCAGGTGAGCGCGGTGGCCCAAGTCGTCGATATCCTGCAAACGCCGGCATTCCTTGCCCGCCAGACCGACTTCATCGCCGCCGTGGCTGCCTCGGGAAAGCCGGTGAACATCAAGAAGGGCCAGTTCATGGCCCCATCCGATATGACCCAGGTCGTCGCCAAGGCGCGCAATGCGGCCATGACGGCTGGGGTCGAGCCTGATTCGTTCATGCTCTGCGAGCGCGGCGTCTCGTTCGGCTACAACACGCTGGTCTCGGACATGCGTGGCTTGGCAATCATGGCGCAGACCGGCTGCCCGGTCGTGTTCGACGCCACCCATTCGGTGCAGCAGCCCGGCGGCCTCGGCGACAAGTCGGGCGGTCAGCGCGAATTCGTGCCCTTGCTCGCGCGCGCTGCCGTGGCGGCGGGCGTATCGGGCCTGTTCATGGAAACCCACCCCGACCCCGACAACGCCTGGTCGGACGGGCCCAACGCGCTGCCACTCACCGATTTCGAGCCGTTGGTGAGACGGCTCCAGGCGATTGACGCGCTGGTCAAGGGCGCTTAGCGGCTTGGCGATGTTCGAATTTGTGCAGGCGACGTAAGTCCGTGGTTACGATGATCGGCAAGGTTCTGCTCGGTCCCTTGTGGCTGCTCCAGCTTGCTACCGGGGCCAAGAGTTTCCTCGATAATCCGCTGATCGGGTCGCGTCGGCTTAACCGCCACGGCCTTCATCTGGGCAGGACAAGGCTGGCTGACGCGATGAGCCGGTGGCGCAGACGTCGTCTCGCGCGCGATGTGCCGCCCGCTTGGCGCGAGGCGTTCGATCGCGACGGCTTTGTCGTCATCCCCGACATCGTTCCGCTGGACCAATTTCCGGCCCTGCGCGACGCGATCCTGACCTATCAGGGGCCAGCGCGCGAAATGCAGCAGGGCGATGCCATCACCCGCCGTATGGCGGTGGACCCGGTCATGCTGCAGGCGATTCCAGCCCTGCGCACCTTGCTCGAACGCCGCGATATCGTCGCGTTGCTGCATTACGCGGCCAGCTTCCGCACGACTCCGCTGCACTACATCCAGACGATCGTCGCCCACGCCGGCAGCGCCGGCCCCGATCCGCAAGAGGTTCTCCACGCCGACAGTTTCCATTCCTCGCTAAAGTCGTGGCTGTTCCTCAACCCTGTCGCCGCCGACGGTGGCCCGTTCTGCTACGTGCCGGGTTCGCACCGCTTCACGCCCGAACGTCTGGCGTGGGAGAAACGCCGCAGCCTCGCCGACCCGCGCGCGATCGATCGTCTGTCAGCGCGCGGCTCGCCGCGCGTCACCTCGGCCGATCTCGACGCGATGAAGCTCCCGCCCGCGCAAGCCGTCGCTGTTCCCGGCAACACGCTGGTCGTCGCCGACATGGCCGGCTTCCACGCGCGCGGCGCGTCGGTTCACGCAGGTGAGCGGGTCGAGATCTGGTCCTACGCGCGGCGCAACCCCTATCTGCCGTGGCTTGGCGGCGACCTGCTCAGCCTGCCCGGCCTGGCCGAGCGCCGCGTCGGCTGGCTGTGGGCGTTCCGCGACCGCTTTGAAGCCCGGATCGGCCAGCCTTGGCGCCCGGTGGGGGTCCGCACGCCGATCGACAGCCAGTCCTAGCATAAAGCGCAATCATTTCGCGCTTGAGCTAGTCCGCCAAGGCCCCAGCTTGGGGGGGGGCAGCGTAGACCGGCACCGTTGCGCCACCTGATCGAGATTGATTTTTGTCGGATCAAGGACTTCCGCCGTGTCGCAACCCGCTACGACACACTCGCAACCACCCTCGCGTGCTGGCTCTGATTGAGTCTCAGCCCTAACTTTTGCGGCTCACCCAACTCGCTCAGCGAGCCTTGGGTGCTCGCTTTATGCAACGAAACCCGATGTGACTCGTCGATGTATCAAGCGATTCGGGGTGCCGCGCTGCCGGGCGATAACGCTGACAATAGTTCGCAGCGCACAAGTGCGAGCCGCCTTTGAGAACCTTGCGTGGTATGCGCGCCGGTGACTGCGGATCAAAACTGGCAGCCCGTGACGGCCCCCGGGGGTTGCTGGGTGTGCAACATGATCTGTTCTGCCCAGCGCTCGCGCGCGGCGCGAACCAGTCGCTGGTCCATTCCCAGACATTGCCGATCATGTCGAACAACCCGTAACCATTGGGAGGATAAGTCCGCACCGGCGAAGTTCGCTCCCACCCGTCTTCCAGTGTGTTTGCGAACGGAAAAAGTCCCTGCCAATAATTTGCCAGCGGTTTGCCGCCGGGCGTCAGCATGTCGCCCCATGCATATTCGGCGCCCTCCAGCCCGCCCCTTGCTGCAAATTCCCATTCGGCCTCGGTCGGCAGACATTTGCCTGCCCACTTCGCATAAGCCTCGGCATCGGAATAAGCGACGTGGACCACGGGATGGTCATCGAGCCCGTCAAGAGAGCTGCCGATTCCCAGAGGATGGCGCCAATCCGCGCCGAATTCGAACGACCACCATTGCATGGGGTCGCTCGTATCGACGGGAGTGGTAGTCTTGCGGAACACCGCCGATCCCGGCTGCCCCATCTCGGGCAACATGCCGGGATAGTCCGCAGGATCAGGCGCTATTTCGGCAACCGTAACGTATTCTGTCGCAGCCACGAATCGCGCGAATTGGGAATTGGTAACTGGTGCTTCGTCGATCAGAAAGGGATCGACCCGGACGGTTTGGCAAGGTGCTTCTTCCGGGTAGAACCGCTCCGATCCCATCGTGAAGGTGCCACCCGGCACTTCAATCATCTTTTCCAGCATCATGTTCGCGAAATCCATTGGCGGCTGCGGTTGCCGCAATGCAACCAATATCATTCAACGTCGATGTACCGTCAGGCAGATCGGCGCGCGTAAATTCCGAACACCCCAATAATTGCATAGCATACCGCCGACAACGCCAGCGCGGGTCCGAGGCGTCCCGTCAAACCGCGACCGCGCCCGTGGCCAGAGGGACGATAGCGCCGCCATTGATGGCGACGCTGATGATACCGGAACCATCGCCGGTCGCGCGCCGAGCTTTTCTGGCGCCAGACGGAAGGTCGTCGGAAACATGATTGCGTTCATCAAGCCAACGGCAAGCAGGTTATAGTCGGCAACTATGCCGCTCGTGTTAGTCGAGATCAGGATTTGCGTGATACCGCCAATGGCTGCGAAGGCGAGCGCCTTGCCTGGGCTGACCGCACGCAGCACCGCAGAGCCGACCGGCCATCGCGCCGCTACAGTCAAGGCTTATCAACTTGCCCGCGCTTTGTTCGGGCAGGCCATCACTGCAGGATCTTGCAGATAGCTCAGGATCGTGGATCCGATTGTCGCTTCGGCGCCGACGCCAAGAAGGATGCGTCATGCGCCGAAGCTAAACCGTGGACGGTGCAACAGATCGATCCCGCTGCACTCCCAGGATATCAGGTTGTCAGAACTTGTGGCTGACGTTCAGGCCGATCGTGCGCGGTTGCGTGTAGTTGAACCAGTTCGGATTGAAGGAGGTCTGGTTGTTGAAACCACCACCAATCACGCCACGCTTGTTGGTCACGTTCTGGAGAAACACCTGCACAGTGAAGGCATTGATATCAAGTCCCGCGTTGAGGTCCAACGCGGCATATTCGGGATATACCTGACGCAGCGGAGCATCGGGCGCGGTGCCATCGGGCGCCTTGTTCACGAACTCGCCACGGCGGTTACCGACATAGGTCAGCGAAGCGCCGAAGCTTGCCGTGACGCTATCCGACAGAGGCCTGACGTAATCGACCGAGAAGCGACCCGACCACTTGCTGTTGTACGGCAGGGCATCGCCCTTGAGACCGAACAGGGCGTTGGAGTTGATGTCTTCGGCCAGTTTGGCATCGATATACGCAAGCCAGGCCTTGACGTTCAGCCCTTCGACGGGCCGGGCTTCAAGCGAAACCTCGACGCCCTTGCTTCGCGCCCTGCCGGCATTGCCGTTGTAGGTGAAGCCGTTTTCCCCGACGAGCTGAGAGATCTGAATGTCTTTCCAGTCAATCAGGAACGCCGAGACATCATAGGACAACAAGCGATCCAGCAGGTCGCCCTTTGCGCCAAGTTCATAGTTCACGATCTTGTCGGGCTTGAACTGGCACGGAACGGGAACTGCAGACAGCGGGCTGTTGCAGTTCGCATTGGTGCCGCCGGGCCGGTATCCGCTCGCCACGCGTCCATAGATCATGTGATCGGGCGATGGTTTGAAGCGCGGTGAAACTTGATAGGTGAAGGAGTGCCCATCGGCCCTTGGATCGGTGTTGGCAATGATGACCTGGCTTTGACCCAGAATCGGGTTCCCGTCATTGTCAAAAACAGGGAAGATATTGCGCTCTCTGTGCTTGAAGTTCTGGGTGTTCTCGCTGTAGCGGCCCCCAAACTGCACGTCGAACTTGTCTGAAAGCCGAACGGTCGCATTGCCGAAAGCTGCCCATTCGTCGAACTTCAGCGAATCCCGCCACTGAATCGGAGTGCCGTAGATCTCTCCGGTGTTCGGATTTGTAGCATTCGCATCTACCCGATACTTTGCGTCTTCGTGCGTATAGAACCCACCCACGATCCAGTCGATGTTGTCGCCCACGCCGCCTGAGAACCGCAGTTCCTGCGAGAACTTGTCGACATCATAGCCCTGGCGGAAATTGTCGCCGAATTCCGTGATCGGGAAGAAGATCGGCGGAAAGACGAAGAATGTCAGGCCGGTGTTGGTGAAGTCGATAAAGTCGTAATTCTTGCTGCGAGAGTAGGCGCTGATCGAGGCAACGTTTACCGTTCCGAGGTCAGCGTTCATCACTGCGCTGAACATCTGGTTTTCTGCACGTGAACGGCCGGCTCCGGCGATATCGGTCTGCTTGCTGAACGAACCGGTCGTGATGTCGGCGTTCGACGAGCCATAGATGTTGCGAACCTGATGCATCGCACCGAGCTTCAACGAGAAGGAATCGCTTGGTTTCCACAGTGCCGACACGCGGCCGCCGGTTACCTTCGATGCGTTTACATCATTCCTGCCGGTGCGCGCGTTGTCGATGAAGCCGGGTTCGTCGCGGTGGAACATGCTTGCGCGCACGGCAAAGGTTTCGCCGACCGGCAGGTTGATCGCTCCGCGAAGATTGTAGCCCAGCGTGCCCCCGCCGTCTTTCACCAGAAGGACGCCACCACCGACAGAACCGCTGATCTTGTCGGTTGACGGGTCGATGGTCACATACTTCAGGAGACCGCCGATGCTGCTGGCTCCGTAAAGCGTGCCCTGCGGGCCGCGCAGCACTTCGATACGCGCCAGTTCGCTTGGGTCGAGGTCAGGGGCAGAGCCGAACAGCCCGCCTTGCCCGGTCGATGAGCCATAGGGCACGTCATCGACGGTGTACCCGATCGTGGGGTTGCCGGTCACCGGGCCAGTGGTGATGCCACGGATCGCAAGCTGGGCGCGACCGTTCTGGAACTGGAGGTTGACTGCAGGAATGGTGGAGAAGAAGTCCTGCGCCTTCGTCTGGTTCTGGGCGAGCAGGGAATCGCTCCGGATCGCGGTGATCGGCACCGGGACGTCCTTGAGGCGTTCCTCGCGCTTTTGCGCGGTAACAATGATCTCGTTCGCGTTCTGCGCCGCATTGCCGGGCGTTTCCTGGGCAATTGCAGCTCCGCACAGCGCCAACGATAGCACCGTGCCCGAGCAAAGTGCTGTAGTCGTGTATGTCAGTTTACGATTCAGAATAGTCATTTTATCCCCCCTTTAGAGATATAATTTAGGGTTTTGGTGAAGTCGTGTAATTATTAATTTAATAAGGCAATTAATTGTGATTGTAATTTGTCATTAATAGACGAATAATTACTGACTAGTTTAATGGCCGTTCAGATATTGGCGCTTCTCTTGGGGAAAGGCGCACAACTTATTGCCGTCGTCTCGTCAAAAATTCCCGTTCGACGTTTCGACGATCGAGATGTCGGCCATTGGTTCTGCGGTTATTCTTCCGCAGGATAGCTGCCCGTGTTTCAGAAGGCCTTGGTGATGGTGACACCGAAGGTTCGCGGATCGCCGTGCTTGGTGAAGTAGATGCTCATCGGAGAGAAGGGCACCGACTCGTTCAGGTACTGCGTCTCGAAAAGGTTCTTCACATAGGCTGAAACCGTCAGCCCCGTACCTTCGTGTTCGAAGTTCACGAACGCGTTGGTGATCGTGAAAGCTTTCTGACTGGCGATCGGGTCTTCGTTGTTATCGAAGTATTGCAGGCTGTTGTAAGTCGCTTCGACCCGTGGCGTCAGTGTCACGCCTTCGCTCAGCGTGAAGGCGTATTGGGCAGAGGTCGTGAGGTTCAGGCGCGGCGCGAGTGGCAGGCGATTGCCGGAGAGCGCTACCAGATTGGCGATGGTGACCTTCCTGATCTTCGCATCGAGAAGTGTGCCAGCCAGTTGCAGCTTCATTCCCGAGATCGGGCGCACGGCCAGGTCGAATTCAATGCCGTAAGTCCGCGCGCTGGCAGCATTGACGACCTGCGTGACGGGAAACCCGTTGTCGGTGAAGTTGAACACTTGCATGTCGCTGAAGTCGTTCAGGAAACCAGCAAGGTTCAGGGTGACCGCGCGGTTAAGCCAGCTAGACTTCAGGCCGATTTCAAACGCGTTCACATATTCCGGTTCTACCGTGCTGAATTCTTGAGGCAGGAACACGGTCCCGTTGAACCCGCCGGTTTTGAAGCCGCGATTGAAGCTCGCATAAAGCAACTTGGTAGGATCGACCTGATAGTTCACACCAAGCTTGAAGGTCGGCGCCTTGAATGTGCGCTTCGTGTAAGCGTCAACCAATGCAGTCGGCGAACCCAGAGGAACGAAGACGCCATCGTCGACCGTCAGGAAGCTGATGCTCTTGTTTTCGTAGGTGTAACGCGCACCGGCGATCAGGCTCAGTTGGTCGGACACCTTATAAGTGAGCTGGCCGAAAGCGGCGTAATCCGATGTCTTCTGGTTGTAGCTCTGGTCGCTGGTTCCCCCCAGGAAAGCCGTGATGTTGCTGGCGGTCAGGCGCTCGTGGAAGAAGTAAAGTCCGCCCAACCACGAAAGCGGGCTGTCATTGTCCGACGCCAGGCGCAGTTCCTGTGAAAACTGTCGGCTGAGGTCGTTATAATCAACCGTGGCGACCTCGGCGGGTGAGGCATCGGTATCCTCGAACGTCGAGTAGCGCGTCCGATCATAGGACGTGACTGAAACGAGGCTGGCACCGCCAAGATCGGCCTCAAGCCGCAGAATGCCTCCCTTCTGACGGATGCGCTCCCGCTCATCCTGATAAGGGCTCGAGATCGTGAAGAAGTCTTTGTTAGCGACAAAGCCGTTTATGTCGCCCAGTTCACCGGTGCCGGTGGGGACTAGGCCCCGGCTGTAATAATAGTTCGGGTTGGCATTGGTGTTCGCGGCATGGACATTGGCAACGATCGTGACATCGTCACTTGCCTTGTATCGCACGATGGCGCGGCCTGCATATGTCCGATAGCCGTAAGTGCGGCGATTGGTGACGTCATTGAACTCAACCCCGTCGCGACGGTCATACGTGCCGGCAAAACGAAGCGACAGTTTGTCGTCCACCGGGATGGTGATGCCGCCTTCGATGCCGTGCTGGGAAAATGCCCCCGCACTTGCAGTGACATGGCCTTCCAGCGCATCGCCAGGTTGGGCGGAGTTGAAGTTGATCGCACCACCGGTGGTGTTCTTGCCGTAGAGAATGCCTTGCGGACCGCGCAAGACTTCGACGCCTGCAAGATCATACATCTGTGCGAGCTGGCCTGATCGCGCGGCTATGAAAACTTCGTCCTGATAGACGCCGACCGCCTGCTGATCGGTGGCATTGAAGCTTTTGAAGCTGATGCCCCGGATGGCAAACACCGGCTTGGAAAACTGGAACGATCCGGCGATCTGCAGACCTGGGGTGGCAATCGCGAGGCTGCGCGGATCGGTGATGTGCGATTGCGCCAACGCGGCGGTATCAAACGCGGCGATCGAGATCGGCACCTTCTGCAGCGGTTCGGCACGGCGCTGCGCGGTGACGATAATCTCGCCTTCGGTGTTCGCATTGTCGATTACCTCGGCGGTCGAGGTGTCCTGCGCGAGAGCTGCGTAAGACGAGCCGGCAAGCGTCGCCCCGATCAGCGATCGCGCGAACCATCTCAATGCCATCGAGCGTGCAGCCATGATTTCATACCCCTGATTACGCAGTCTCTGCGCATTTATTTTAAGCTTAAAACTGTTGAGATGTTGGACCCTTGTCAAGCGGAATTTCCAGAGGGAAAATCTTCGGGTCGTCCGACGTCGCCGCTGGGATGCGGGCCAGCACCCCCACGATTGCAGGCGTCCGCAGGTACGGATGGGTCAAGGGAGGCATCGCGCAGGGGTGCGCTATCGTCTCCGTCGCCAAGCCAACCGGCTATCGCGAATGGCTGATGGGCGCGCTTGTCGCCCCGCGATTATCTCGTTTTGAAATAATCGGATGGGCAGGTGGTGCAGGACGCCGATACGTCGCCGAATGGCGTACATTCCGCGTCCGTTTCTTACCGCCGTTCCCTCGACACCGGTTTTCCGATCTCGGATTTGACGATCAGATAGCCGAGGCAAGCGCCAGGAGATTGGCGTTCGAAGCCTCCGCATCTCCACGCATTTCCTGCCTGACAAAATCCACGAATGCCCGAACTTTTGACTGGGCATAGTTTCCGCGCGGGAAAATGATGTGCAGTGAAATGCGTTCGGTCACCAGATCGGGCAACAATGGTTCCAGTCGGTTGGCCGCAATATCATCCTCGACCAGAAAGCGCGGCAGATAGCTTATGCCAAGCCCTTCAAGCGTAGCCTCGCGCGCCATCCGCACCGAGTTGCTGGTCAGCGGTCCACGATTGATTGCCACCGTCACGTCTTCCGACAGCCGCCATTCGCCCACTTTTGAGATATGTGTCTCAACGATGCAGGTGTGGTCCTTCAGGTCATTGGCGACGTGCGGGCGCCCTGCATGTTGCAGGTACTCGCGTGATGCGACCAGCACCATGGGATAGTTGCGCAGGCGCACTGAATCGAGCGAACTGTCGAATGTTTCGCCCATCCAGAAAGCAACGTCGAAGCGTCCCTTGATCAGGTCCACCTTGCTGTCCGACAAATTGAGAAAGAGGCGGACGTCGGGATATGTTTTCAAAAAGCGCGGCAGGATCGATGTGAGATCAAACAGCGAGGAGACGACCGGCGCGTTGACCTTGAGTTCTCCGCGCGGTTTCGAAACCATGCCGTTGATGATCTGGTTGGCCTCACTCACTTCCTCGACGATCCGCGCGCAGCGCGCATACATCTCGCGCCCGGCAGGGGTAAGCGTAACGGAGCGGGTGGTGCGATCGAGCAATCGCACGCCGATGCTCTGTTCAAGCTTGGCGATCTGGCGGCTGACAGCGGCCTTTGAATAGCCCAGCATGTTCGCCGCGCTTGAGAAGCCGCCAGTGCTGACGACTGCAGCAAACGACATCATCGCCATCACGTTACCAAGATCGGGCTTTTCGTCCATGCGTTCTCCTCTTGCACGCGAGGCTGCAAGTCAATGGCAGCCTCTCCGTATCCGCCAGCCACTCATGATGCCAAGCCGTGCACCAAGCCGGGAATTGTTCACTTAACGTAAGAAACACCGCCATAACACTATCACTGTTGCATGAGTGTACTAAATGCGCGAAGACGGTGCGTCACAGATGTGCCGCCCTGATTCGAGATGCGTGATGGGCCGGCGATGGGAGAAATCAAATGGCAACCCAGCTTTCCGAGGCCGCACTGCGCGACCAGCGCAGCCAATTCCATCCATTCACTTCAATAACCGATCTCATGACCGATGGCCCAACGGTTATGGCCAGCGGCTCAGGCGTGCGTGTCACCGATGTAGACGGCAAGGAATATCTCGACGGCATGGCGGGCCTGTGGTGCGTCAACCTCGGCTATGGCCGCAAGGAAATTACCGAAGCCATCGCAAAGCAGAGCGAGCGGCTCTCGTTCTTCCACACGTTCAACGGCATGTCGTCCGACGTGGTTGCCGAATGCGCCGAAGCGCTGCTGCAGCGTGCGCCGGTGCCAATGTCACGCGTGTTCTTCGGCGCTTCGGGCAGCGATGCCAACGAAACCCAGCTCAAGCTGATCTGGTATTACAACAATCTGCGCGGCAAGCCGGAAAAGAAGAAGATCATTGCCCGCTGGAACTCCTATCACGGTTCTGGCGTCGCCACGGCCAGCCTTACCGGTCTTCCCGGTATGCACACGCTGTTCGATCTTCCCAAGGGTCCGATCATTCACGTCAGCGCGCCGTATTATTATCGCAACGCGCCCGAAGGCATGAGCGAGCGCGAGTTCTCGCGCCAGCTGGCCAAGGAACTGGAAGACACCATCGAGCGCGAAGGCGCCGATACGATCGCCGCCTTCTTTGCTGAAGCGGTAATGGGTGCAGGTGGCCTGATCCCGCCGCCCGAAGGATACTTCGATGAAATCGGCCCGATCCTGAAGAAGCACGATATTCTGCTGGTGGCGGACGAGGTCGTCTCCGGGTTCGGTCGGCTCGGCACCTACTGGGGCAGCCAGACCTATGGCTACGAGCCAGACCTGGTCACGTCGGCCAAGGGCGTGACCTCGGGCTACTTCCCGATGTCGGTCTGCTTCATCTCGCCCAAGGTGTGGAACGTGATCGAAGGCGCAGCTGCTACGGCCGGTCTGTTCGGCCATGGTTATACCTACTCGGCGCACCCGGTCGGTGCAGCAGCCGCTCTGGCCGCGCTGAAACTGATCGATGACCTCAAGGTCGTCGACAATGTTGCCGATGTCGGACCCTACATGCTGCAGCAGCTGCAGGACAAGCTGGGCCAGCACGCCCACGTTGGCGATGTTCGCGGCAAGGGCCTGATGATCGGCATCGAGCTGATGAAGGACCGTGGCACCAAGGAAACCTTCCCGATGGCCAACCGTACCGGACGCCAGGTGCTCAAGGCTGCAGCGGCGCGTGGCCTGATCACGCGCGCGCTGGGCGACACGCTGGTGTTTGCGCCACCGCTGGTGATCAACCGCGCCGAAGTGGACGAACTGGTTGAAAAGTTCGCATTGGCCATCAACGATGTCATGCCCGCCTGATCGACACGAGTGATACTGCGCGCGGGGGAGTGGGTGTGGCGATAGATCGGGCACAGACGATAGACGATATCTCA
Source organism: Novosphingobium hassiacum (assembly GCF_014196055.1). GTDB lineage: Bacteria > Pseudomonadota > Alphaproteobacteria > Sphingomonadales > Sphingomonadaceae > Novosphingobium > Novosphingobium hassiacum. Next base: position 620,719 of record NZ_JACICY010000001.1, on the reverse strand, counting down.
GCGGCATCTGGCGAGGTTGTCCGGCTTACGCCGGCTGGCCTTGCCAGTGCTGTGGCGGTCGGAATGATCGGTGCTCTGGTTATCTTCGTGACACCCGGCTTCCTCGCGCTCGTCGCGCAGCAGACGGGTTTCGACAACGACCAGCTCGGCTATCTCGCCGCGTGGGACATCAATGCGATGGGTATCACTATCGGTCTTAGCACATTCGCGCTTTCGCGGGTTCGCTGGCGGTTGGCGGTAGCTGTCGGCCTGATGCTGATAGCGGTCGGTAATGTGCTGACCGGCCTTGCGACAAGCTTTCCGGCGATGGCGGCGGCGCGTGTCGTGGCCGGTGCGGGGGAAGGCATTGCGGTGGGCTTTGCCTTTGCTGCGCTGGGGCGGGCACGCAACCCTGATCGTGCGTTCTCGATCTATCTCGTCGCCGGCGCGCTGTTCAGCTCATTGTTTCTCTATGCCTTGCCTGAGATTCAGGCCGCTTTTAGCCCCAGCACCGTGTTTGCGGCGATCGCCGTGGCCAGCGTTTTGGTGATGTTTTCGCTCAAGGCCCTGCCTGATGGCTCGGTTGACGAGGTGGATGTGTTCGCCGGGAGCGGTGCACTTGACCGGCGGATCGCATTTGGATCGCTTGTGGGCGTCTTCCTGCTGTTTTTCGCCATGGGCGCTGGATGGAGCTATTCCGAACGAATGGGCATCGAAAGTGGCGTTCCGTCCGGCACGATCGCCAGCGGACTTTCGATTGGCACGATGGCGGGTGTTGTGGCTGCTGGCCTTGCTGGGTTCATGCCGCAACGTTGGGGCAGGGCAGGGCCGCTGATCGTCAGCGCCATTACAGGTGTGACCGGCTTCCTGCTGTTTCGGGGAGAGATCACGCAGGGCGCATTTGTGGCCGCGTGCGTGCTGATGATGTTCAGCTGGAACTTTGCCCAGCCTCTATTGTCCGGCATCTGCTCGGAAGCCTGCGGGCGGGGACGCGTTGTCTGCGCGATGGGGTCTATCCAGACCTTCGGCACGGGCCTTGGCCCGGCGGCGGCTGCAGCAACCCTTGCCACCGGCAACTTCAACCTGATGCTCTATGCGTGCTGCGTGGTGCTGGTGTTGAGCGTGGTGGCAACGATCTGGGCCACATCACGCAAAACAGCGTGAAGCAATGTCACGATAGGTAAGGAAAAAGGGCGCTGACCGTAAGGCCAGCGCCCTTTTTTGCATCAGAGGAACACGGCGCGCGACAGACCGCCGTCCACCGCGATGGATTCGCCAGTGATACCACTGCCCAGCTTCGAGCAGAGGAACACGATCGGATCGGCCACTTCTTCAACTTCAAGCATCCGGCGCAGTGCGGCAGGCGCTGCGGCTTCACGCTCGACGATGGCATCGAAGGTTGTGCCTTCTTCGGCAGCCATTTCGGCAAACCATTCTTCGATGTGCTCCGTGCGCGTAACGCCGGGGTGGATGATATTGACGGTGATCCCGTCCTTGCCGACTTCGTCCGACAGCGTCTTGGTAAAGTGCACCAGCGCCGTGTTGCGCATGCCCGAGAGCGCTTCGGTGCAACGCGCGGTAAGGCCGCCGACATTGACGATGCGGCCCCAACCAGCCTTGCGCATGTGCGGCACGCAGGCCTTGGCGGTGCGGAAATAGCCGAAAAGCTTGGTGTTGAGGTCGAGCATCAGCGCGTCCTCATCTGCTTCTTCGATCGCGTTGCGAACAAGACCGCCAGGTGCTGCGGCGCAGTTTACCAGAATGTGCACGGCGCCAAAGCGCTCGACTGCGGCTGCCACCAAGGCTTCGACCGACTCTTTCGATGTCGTGTCGGTAGGCACGGCGATGATCTCTCCGCCGGTGCTTTGGCGTAGGTCTTCAGCCGCCGCTTCCAGCTTGGATGCGGTGCGGGCGGCAATCACGACCTTGGCCCCGGCCAGTGCAAGCTTGCGCGCCGTTTCCTTGCCGATGCCGACACCGCCGCCGGTGATGACGGCAACCTTGCCGTCCAATCCTAAATCAAGGTTCATAATCAAATCTCCCGATAAAGTTCATGCTACAAGAGTGATGCGGGCTGCGTCGATGCCGTCGAATCCGGCGACGATCACGTCCCCGGCATTGACCAGCGTGGCGCCTGTGCAGGAGCCGGACGCAACCAGTTGTTCGCGGCGCAGTCCGCCTTCGCCATTTTCGCAGAGCCAGTTGGCGAGCCACACCAGCGCATCGAGCGGATTGCCCATGACGCGCACGGTTGAGCCATTAACCCGCACGTGGCCATTGGTGGCGATGGTTACGGGCATGTCACCGAAGTGATCTTCCCACTGGAAGGAAAGGCGATTGCCGAGCACCAGCGCATGACCCATCGCGTTATCGGCCACAAACAGGCCGAGTGGCAGATCCGTGGTTTGAAAACGCGATGCGGCAAGTTCGATGCCGCCATAAATCGCCTTGATCGCCGGCAGAACGGTTGCGCGTGTGTAAGGACTGTCGGTTGGTGGCAAATCCTGCCCCAGTTCGAACACCAGTTCAGCTTCGGCATATACCTCTGGCCAAACGTGCCGCGCCTCAGAGCCGGTGTTCAGGATGGCGCTGGCTGCCAGCCGCCCTACTGCCGGCATATCGGCGCCGAATGCCTCGCGAGCAGGTAGCGACGTCAGGCCCAGCTTCCACACCATAACGGGAAGCTCGCTGGTGCGCATGACTGCGCGTTGCACGTGGTAGGCTTCAGCCAGGGAAAGTGCCTGCGATGGAAGCGCTAATGACGCGCCAGTGCTGCGGGCTCGTACGAGCAAGCTCTCCAGGGTTTCTCCGGTTTCGGCCATGGCGTGTTTCTCCCCATTGCGCGCACACCATTGAAAACTGGACCGCGCCACATATCAATTGTCTATCTTATGAAACAACCAAACTTAAAAATCTAGCATTGTTTACCTTGTGAAGGTGCGTTATCACGTGATTCGAAGATGACCGACTATGGCCGGATGAACCGATGGGTGTTCGCGTATGGCATGGTCGATCCCAAGGAGGGGTAATGTCCGCAGTTGCTCAAGCCACCGCAGGTGACGCTTATTCCATCGCCAGCCGCCTTGAGGCCGGCCTCAAGGGTGCGCCCCGGGGACTTCTGATTGATGGCAAATCGGTACAGGCCGTTTCAGGCAAGACATTCGCCACGCTTAATCCCGCGACCGGCAAGGAAATCTGCCAGGTTGCCGAAGGTGGTGCTGCCGATGTCGATCTGGCTGTGCAGGCTGCGCGCCGCGCGCTGACGAACCCGGCATGGTGCAACATGAGTGCGGTTGATCGCTCTCTGGTGCTCAACCGTCTGGCCGACCTGATCGAGCGGGACGCGCAGGAACTGGCCGTTCTGGAATGCATCGACAACGGCAAGCCGGCAACGCTGACCAAGGTGGTAGAAATCGAAGGGTCGATCAAGACCTTCCGTTACTTCGCCGGTTGGCCGACCAAGTTCGGCGGTGAAACCCTGCCGGTTTCGCCGCGCAGCGGGGCCAAAATCCTCAACTACACCGTGCGCGAACCGGTTGGCGTGTGCGGCCTGATCGTGCCGTGGAACTACCCGATGTCGATGGCGGCTTGGAAGGTTGCACCGGCGCTGGCAGCAGGGTGCACGGTCGTGCTCAAACCTGCAGAGCAGACGCCATTGACGGCGCTGCGCCTTGCTGAACTGGCTCTGGAAGCGGGTATTCCTGCGGGCGTGTTCAACGTGATCACCGGCTTCGGTGAAGCGGGTGCGGCACTGGTCGACCATCCGGGCGTGGACAAGGTGGCGTTCACCGGTTCGACCGAAGTTGGCAAGGCCATCGTGCGCGGCAGCACTGGCAACCTCAAGAAGGTCAGCCTCGAACTGGGCGGCAAGTCGCCGCAGATCGTGCTGCCCGATGCCGATCTTGATGCAGCAGCAGCGTCCATTGCCGCAGGCATCTTCTTCAACCAGGGGCAGACCTGCACCGCCGGGTCACGCCTTTATGCCCACGCCTCGATCCATGACGATCTGCTGGGGCGGATTGCAGATCATGCGGCAAAACTGACTATCGGCAACGGCCTTGATCCTTCCGTGAACTTCGGCCCTCTGGTCTCCGAGGAGCAGTGGGACCGCGTCAGTTCCTATGTCGAAATCGGCCAACGCGAAGGTGCCGAGCTCGTCTGCGGTGGCGCGCGGCCTAACGGTCTGGGCGATGGCTTCTTCTTCCAGCCGACCATCCTTGCCAATGCCGGGCGCGACATGCGCATCGTGCGCGAGGAAATCTTTGGCCCGGTCCTGAGTGCGCTCAGCTGGTCCGACCCTGAAGATCTGGTGGCGCAGGCCAACGATTCCGATTTCGGTCTCTCGGCCGGTATCTGGACCAACGATCTCAAGCAGGCCCATCGTCTGGCCGGAGCGGTCAAGGCCGGCACCGTCTGGGTCAACTGCTTCAACCTGGTGGACAACGCCACGCCATTCGGCGGGTTCAAGCAGTCGGGTTGGGGCCGCGAACATGGCCGTCAGGCGATGGAACTCTACAGCGAAGTAAAGAGCATCTGGGTCAACCTCAGCTGAGCCAGAATAACGCCAGAACAGCAGGAATGGGACAACCATGAGCAGGACACTCATTGTCGCAACAGACGGACAAGCCGTCATGCGCAGCCACGATGATGGCAAAAACTGGTATCGCATCAATATCCAGCAGGATCTTGAATACGATGATCGCGTGCGTTGCTTGCTTGTCGATCCGGCAAACCCGGAAGCCATCTTCGCTGGCGCGGAAAAGGGCCTGTTCTACAGCGAGGACCGCGGCGTCCATTGGAAGCGGATCGATTGCGCGCTCAATGGTTTTGCGGTCTGGAAACTTGCGGTCAGCGAGAGCGATCCACGGGTCATGTATGCAGGAACGGGCGCGCCTTCGCTTTCAGCCCTGTTCCGTTCGATCGATGGCGGGCAGACCTGGGAAAAGACCTCGCTTGAAATGCCGGAATTCTGCGCCGGCGTGAACCGCCCCCGTATGCTGGCCGTTGTGGTCGATCCCCACGATCCGAAGGACGTGTGGGCAGGCGTCGAAGAAGGTGGCCTCTACCGCAGCCGTGATGGTGGCGACAACTGGGATCGCATCGATACGACCTGGTCGGAATTCGGCGGCAATTCGGATCTGCACGACATCATGATCCTGCCGCAGGATGATGGCAGCAAGGTTCACCTCGCACTGACGGTTATCGCACTTTACCGGTCAACCGACGATGGCAAGACCTGGGTACGCACCCCGGCCAAGGAGGCCTGGGGCCTGCGCTATTCGCGCGTGATGTTGCGCAAGCCAGATAGCGCCACGCAGATCGCCGTTGGCATCGGTGACGGAACGCCGGGCACGACTGCAGCCATCCTGACATCGGACGATGCGGGCCTGACGTGGACCCATGCCACGCTCGACAAGCCATCGAACTCCTGCATGTGGGCATTTGGTTCGAACCCGGCCGATCCGGAATTCCTGCTGGCGGCCAGCAAGTTCGGCTATCTTTATCGCAGCACCGATGGCGGCCGTAACTGGGTGAAGGAATGGCGCGAATTCAACGAGATCACCGATCTTGCGTGGGTTGAAGGCGTGCCGGAAGATCTGGGGTTGCCACATGTCACCAATTAAGGTCGATCGCATCGCGCACATCGTTCTGTTCGTGCGCGATCCTGAAGCGTCTGCGCAGTGGTACTGCGACGTACTCAACATGAAGATCACCGCTCGTGCGGGCGATGGCCCTTACAAGGGCGGGGTCTTCATGAGCTTTGGCGAGAGCGACCACGACATCGCCCTGTTCAAGGCCGAAGACGGTGCGACCAAAGGCAAAGAGTTCGAGCATGTCGGCCTGATGATGGCTGGTACCAGCATGGAAGACTTGCGCGCGAATTACGCCTTCTTCAAAGATCGCGGCGTTGAAATTGCCGAAATACTCGATCACGGCGTATCGGTGGGGATCTATTTCTATGACCCCGATGGCCACATGCTGGAAGTGTTCTGCCAGAAAGTGCCGCAGACAGGCGGCCTTTCGCAGGAAGAATTGAACCGCAATCAGGGCCAGGCCAATCCGACCACGCTTTGAATTCTGACTGACCGTGAGCCACCCTCAGCGGGGCCGCGATAGAATTACTTGGGGAGTTATCATGACGACTTATGCCGCCAATTTTGGCGCTTTCCACGTTCGCCGTTGGTACGCACAGGTTCAAGAAATCTGGGCTGGTGAAACCGGTGCTGCCGCCGACGGCGAGCCGGTTTTCAAGTACATGATCGGTGCCTGCATCAAAAATCCCTACGCCGGTCAGTTCGTTGAAGACCTTTCGGGCTGGATCGAGGCTTCTCCGGTACTGGGCGTGGAATTCGGTCGCCGCCTGAATGCGCTTTCGGGTGGCACCAAGATCGAAAGCTACGGCAAGGCGATCCTCGTCGGCTTGGATGGCGAGTATGAGCACGGCAACGCGTTGCTCACCAATCCGGCGGCCAATCCGATCCGTGAAGCCGTGGGTGGCGGTGCGTCATGGGTGCCGTCAACCGGCAAGCGCGGCGTGCCCGGCACGATCCTCGATATCCCGCTCGGCCACAAGGACGCGCTCTATGTGCGTTCGCACTATGACACGATGAGCGTGTCGTTCGACGATGGCCCGAACCGTGACGAAGTGATCGTGTGCTGGGCCTTTGCCACGCGCGGCCGCCTCAACGCACGTCTCGGCGGGCTGCGCGCCGAAGACGCCGAAGGCAATGGCCTGACCTGAGTGGCTGAAACGATGTCCGCGTCACAGGTCTCTGGCACTGCACCGCTCCCCGTCAACCTGCTTGACGGAGAGCGGACAAGGACTGTCGCCAATGGCGATGTGAATATCCATGTGCGGGAGTGGGGCGATCCGGGCAATCCGGCAATCGTCCTGCTTCACGGGTTGCGTGGCTATTCCGGCACTTGGCGGAACCTGGCGCGGGCATTGGCCGACCGCTTCCACATGATCGCATTCGACGCGCGCGGACGCGGCGAAAGCGCATGGGACCCGGGCCAGAACTACTATACCGATGCCTATGTGTCTGATCTGGAAGCGGTCGTTGCAGATTGCGCGCTGGACCGATTTATCCTCATTGGCCATTCGATGGGCGGCACGACGTCCTATGTCTATGCTGCGAACAATCCCGGCAGGCTTCACGCGCTGATCGTTGAGGACATAACGGCCGGATCGTCGGTATCGGGCGCAGGATTCGAACGGATCGTGGCCGAAATGAAGGCCTTGCCCACGCGCTTTTCCGGGTGGGCCGACGCGCGCGCCTATTGGCGCAAGCTTCGCCCCAATGTCAGCGACGCCGCCATCGAAGAACGGTTGTGGGAAAGCATGCGCGCCACCGACGATGGTGCGGTGATCTGGCGCTATGACGCGCAAGGCATAGCGCAAACGCGCGTTTCGCCCGATCCGGCGCGGGTGATCGATCTGTGGCCGGTGATCGCGTCGATTGCGGTGCCAACGTATATCATCAGAGGCAGCCGCTCGGACTTCTGCAATCTTGAAGCGGTGCACAAGCTCGAAGCGCAGAATACGATGCTGCGGCACGCCACGGTCGATGGCGCATCGCATTATGTGCATGACGATGCGCCACAGGAATTCCTCCGTCTGGTAGAAGGCTTTGTGGCCGGGGTCAGCGCGGGCACAAGACAGGAACAACAAGCATGAGCGAGCAGACCGTGGCCAAGGGTCGCGCCGGTGCGGATGTGATGTTCGATGCCCTCTGGCAGGGCGGGTCGAAGATCTGCTTCGCCAATCCGGGCACTACGGAAATGACCATGGTCAGCGCGCTCGCTCGCAATGGCCGGATTCGCACCGTGCTCAGCCTGTTCGAAGGCGTCTGCACGGGTGCAGCCGATGGTTATGCCCGTGTCTCGGGCGACGTGCCGATGACGCTGCTGCACCTTGGTCCGGGCTTTGCCAACGGCATCGCCAACCTGCACAACGCCCGCCGTGCCGGATCGCGGATCATCAATCTGATCGGCGATCATGCAACGTGGCATCTGGCATACGATGCGCCGCTGACATCGGATATCGAATCTCTGGCATCGCCCGTATCGCGTCAGGTGATCCGCATGGCCTCGACCGCTGGGATCACACAGGATGTCGATGCCGCCTTTGCCGCCACTTGCCTCGCAGAAGGCGGAGCCGCAACGCTGATCATTCCGACCGACGTGATCGATGCTCCTGCACAAGGCAACGCTGCAACGCTTGTCGCCCGGGCGTGGGTTGGAAAGGCCGTGTCCGACGATGCAATCGGGCAGGCGCAGGCAGCACTTGCTGACGCCAAGGACGTGATCGTTCTGCTGGGTGGCAGTGCCTTGTGCGAAGCTGGCGTGCGCGCCGGCGCCGCATTGGCCGCGCATCTGGGCGGACGGCTCTTGATGGAGCCTTATCCGGCAATCGTCACGCTTGGCGGTGATTTGCCCGCTGTAGAGCGGCAGGCTTATTTCCCGGACGATGTCATCGCACAAATGGGCAGCGCAACCGTCGTGCTGGTCGGATCGCGCATGCCGATCAGCTATTTCGGCTATGAAGGCTATCCCAGCCAGCTGGTTGCCGAGGCGCAACTCGTACGCCTCGCAGCGCCTGAGCATGATGCTGTCGCCGCGCTTGAAGCGCTGAACGAAGCGTTGGGTGCCCCTGCGTTGCCTGTCCAGCCAGCTACCCCGCCGGTGCCAAGCAGCACCGATCGTGCTTGCGCGCTCACCCCGGCTTTGGTGGTCGAAGAGCTCGTGGCCCAGTTGCCCGAAGATGCGATCATTTCGCTGGAAGGTTCGACGCTCGGCGGCCCATGGCTGCGCAATGCCCATCGCGCACGCCGCCACCGGGTCATGACCAACACCGGCGGTGCCATCGGGCAGGGGCTGCCCTGTGCGGTCGGCGCGGCACTGGCAGAACCCGCAGCGCGTGTCATTTCGCTCCAGTCCGATGGTAGTGCGCAGTACACCGTTCAGTCGCTCTGGACGATGGCGCGCGAGAAGTTGCCGGTTACCGTGATCATGGCAGCCAATCATCGCTACGCCATCCTTCAGACCGAACTGGTCCGCGCCGAAGCACCGCTCGACGATGCGGTGATCGCTGGTTTGACCCTGCTCGACAATCCGCGCATCGACTGGACGGCTCTTGCCGCGGGATACGGCGTGAAGGCTGTGCGTGTGACGACCGCCGGAGAACTGGCCGATGCGCTGCAGGAAGGCCTTTCCCATGACGGACCAATGCTGATCCAGGCGGAACTACCGTGAACACAGCACCGGTCGCAATCGTAACGGGCGGCAGCGGTGGCATTGCGCCGGGCATCGTGCGCGCACTGGCCGCTGCGGGCTTTGCGGTTGTCATCACGGCGCGGGACAAGGCGCGACTTGAAGCCGCAGCGTTGGCGATGGCGGGCGAAGGCACCGTAGTCGCACTGACTTCCGACGCGACCTCTCCGGGCAGCATATCGAGCATGGTCGAAACCGTGCTTGAGCGCTTTGGCCGGATCGACGTGCTGGTCAACGCAGCGGCAAGCTCCAATCCCATTGGTGGTGCGATCGAGGACGTCGATGTCAGCCTGCTGATCGCAGACGTCGATACAAAAGTGGGCGGCTATCTGCGCTATACGCAGGCCGTGGTCCCGGCCATGAAGGCCCAAGGCTTGGGCCACGTGATCAACATCGGCGGGCTCACCGGCCGTTCGAGCGATACGCTGAGCGGCCTTCGCAACGTGGCGGTTGCCCATCTCACCAAGGTTTTGTCTGACCAGCTTGGTCCGTTCGGAATCAGCGTCAACGCGGTGCACCCCGGCATCGTGCGCACGCCGCACCTTGAAGAGCTGTTTGCCGAAATGGCGCACGATCGCGGGGTCGAGCCAGCTGTGATCGAGGCCGAATTTACTGCCGATATTCCCACCGGCGCGATACTCGGCGTCGACAAGATCGGTCGTATGGTGGCTTTCATCGCGACGGGGCAGGATGCGGCGATCACGGGTCAGTCGCTGACCGTCGATGGTGGATATTCACGGGGCATTTACCTGTAAAGTCAGGGTAAAGGGGAGAACGATCATGGCAGGCACTACGGTACCAACCACCAAGTATCCACGTTCGATGCGCATCCTGCACTGGGTGCGCGCAGTGATCGTTCTGGGCCTGATCTGGTCTGGCTGGTACATGACCAGCCTGCCCGAGGATACGCCAATGGCAACGTTCGACTTGTTCTATCCCAACCACAAGCAGTTCGGGGTGCTCGTCTGGTTGCTGGCGATTGTCCATCTGGCGATCCGGTGGAGCAACCGTGCGCGTCTGCCGCATGAACCCGAAGCGTTGAAGCCTTGGGAAAAGATGCTCTCGCATGTCGTGCACCGGTTGATCATGCTGCTGACCGTCCTGGTCCCGCTTCTCGGCTATTCCATGTCGTCGAGCTTTACCCAGAGCGACGGCGTGCCGTTCTTCTTCTTTGGCGAATTGCCCGAACTTCTGCCGAAGAACGATGACGCCTTCGCGATCTTCGATGCGATGCACAAGTACAGCGCCTATGCGCTTCTGGCTCTGGTTATACTCCACGCAGCAGGGGCGATTAAGCACCGCATTCTCGACAAAGGCGGCGAAACCGACGTCCTGCCGCGGATGCTCTGAACCGCTCACTTTCAAAACAAGGCGATACCATGACGGCAGATTCTGCCCTCGGACTCCTGCGTCCGCACACCCTTGATTCCGATGACGGCATCCGGGTCCTCAATCCGGCCAATGGCGTGCTTGTGGCATCGGCGCGCCGCTATGACGTGGACGAGACGGCGGCCATGATCGAGGCTGCCGACGTCGCGCGCCGCGAATGGGGCGCGCGCACTGCCAAGCAGCGTAGCGATGTGCTGCGCGCGTGGTACGACCTGATGGTGGCTCACGCCGAAGACCTGGCACTGCTGATGACGCTCGAAAGCGGCAAACCGCTCGATGAAGCCAGGGGCGAAGTGAAGTACGGCGCATCTTTCATCGAGTGGTTCTCGGAAGAGGCGCGGCGCGCCTACGGCGAGGTCATTCCGAGCTATGCCACGGACAAGCGGGTGCTCACGCTGCGACAGCCGGTGGGAACCTGCGCGGCGATCACGCCGTGGAATTTTCCGCTGGCAATGATCACCCGCAAGGTGGCTCCAGCACTTGCGGCAGGATGCTCGATCATCGTCAAGCCGGCCGAAGCAACGCCGCTTTCGGCACTGGCGCTTGAAACGTTGGCACATCGCGCAGGCGTTCCAGAAGATCTGTTCCGCGTGGCTCCGGCGCGCAAGTCATCGGCGATCGGGGAGCTGTTCTGTACGCATCCACTGGTGCGCAAGATCAGCTTCACGGGTTCGACCGAGGTGGGCAAGGTGATCATGGCCAAGGCTGCCGGGCAGGTTAAGCGCCTGAGCCTTGAACTTGGCGGGAACGCACCTTTCATCGTGTTCGACGATGCCGATCTGGATCGCGCAATCGCAGGGGCCATGGCGTCGCGCTTCCGAAATGCCGGCCAGACATGTGTCTGTGCCAACCGGTTCCTTGTGCAGGCAGGTGTATACGAAGCCTTTGTCGAGAAGCTGGTTGCGGCAGTAGCCCAGGTGCGGGTTGAAGACGGGGTCGCAAACCCGAGCGGCATGGGACCGCTTATCGACGACCGCGCGGTTGAACGCGTGGCAGGTCTCGTTACCCAGGCATTGGCTCAGGGCGCGATGCGTGCAGGCGAAAATGTCGCCGCCCCTGCAGGCGGGGCATTCCATCCACCCGTGGTTCTGGCCGAAGTGACCGAGGCGATGGCGATTGCCGGAGAGGAAATCTTCGGACCGGTCGCCCCGGTTCTGCGCTTTAAGGACGAAAGCGAGGCTCTGCGCATCGCCAACGACACGCCTTACGGCCTTGCTGCCTATGTCTTCACGGCCGATGCTGCACGCCAGTGGCGGATGATGGAAGGTTTGGAATATGGCATGGTCGGCGTAAACGACGGCCTGATCTCCACCGAAGTTGCACCGTTTGGCGGTATCAAGGAATCGGGCTTCGGCCGCGAAGGATCGAGCCACGGTCTGGCGGACTATATGAACGTGAAGTACTGCCTCGTCGGCGGACTTTGATAAGCCGCGCGGCACCGCACGCAAAAGGACCTGAAGCATGAGCGATGATCAGTTCGAACGTGGCCTGACGCTCCGCAAAGAGGTTCTCGGTGCGGGTTACGTAGAAAATGCAATGGCACGGGCAGACGATTTTACCCGTCCCATGCAGGAGCTTTCGACGACCTATTGCTGGGGTGACGTCTGGTCGCGTCCGGGCCTCACGCGGCGCGAGCGCAGCCTGCTAAACCTGGGCATGATCAGCGCGCTCAATCGGCCGAACGAGCTGCGCCTGCATGTCAAGGCGGCCCTACGGAACGGCCTGACAACCGAGGAAATCCGCGAGGCGCTTCTACAGGTTGCCGTCTATTGCGGAATTCCGGCAGGGATCGATTCTACCCGCATCGCTGCCGAAGCCATTGCCGAATACGAGGCCGAACTTGCCGGTGCGGCCAATACAGACCTGAAGTGAACGCGACCGGCAGTTTTGCTCGCGACAAAACGGTTTAAATTCGGCCACCCTTTTTGGCTGTGGCCGAAAATACAATCTATCGGACCGCCGCCGCAATACCGTCATGACGAGGTCATGACACACTCAGGCAATGGTCCAAGGTTGTAAGCTTGAGGGCCGAAGACGACAGTTTGAAGACGTGGTTCCGGTCTAGGTCGGATTGATCAGCCGGCGGTACCTGTACCGCTTTTCGGTCGCGGCCTTGCGTCTGTAGCAGTCTTGCCGATTGAGGGGGCAAATCTTGACGAAGCCGGTGCAAATCAGGGACGTTGCGGTGAAACTTCACCGCTACCTCGGCCTGTTGCTGGCGTTTTTCCTCGTGATCATTGCTGCCACCGGCAGCGTTATTGCCTTCTATGACGATCTGGAGCGCGCGCTCAACCCACGTATGCGCGTCGTCGCGCCCAGGGCGCAGCCAGTGACAGTGGATGATGCGCTCAGAATCCGCGAACGGCTCGAAGCAGAAGACCCGCACTCGCACCTCTTTTCGCTGCAGTTTCCGCAAAAGGCGGACGAACCGCTCTTTTCGCGCGTCATGCCTGCAATCGACAAGCGCAGCGGCGAACCCATGCCGATCGACTACGATGAAGTCTTCGCCAATCCCTATACGGGCGAACGTCTTGGCCAGCGGATTATCGGCGCTGCAACACTGCGCCCCGACGGGATCCCGTCGTTCCTTTATTATCTGCACTATGCGCTGATTTTTCCGTTGGGCATCGGCATCTTGCTGATCGGCTCACTCGGCCTTGTCTGGGCGGTTGCCGCCCTGTCAGGTTTCTACCTGACATTTCCGGCCAAGGTGAAGCGGGGCAAATCAGGAAACAAGCCACGCCCTTTCCATAAGCGGTGGGCTACTTCCTGGAAAGTCAGCAAGGGCAATAATTCCAACCGCTTCGTGCTCGATCTGCATCGTGCAACGGGGCTGTGGTTGTGGCCCCTCCTGATGATTTTTGCGATCACCGGTTTCGCGCTTAATCTTGGCGGCTATTACGGCAGCTTCATCAAGAACTTCGCAGAATACGAGCATTTTCAGGAGCTGCCACCGCGTGCGCCCTTGGCCGCGCCGCTAATCGAGCCGCCGGTAAATTGGTTCAAGGCCGCAGAGCTTGGGCAGGAGTACTTCCGACAAGCTGCCGAGCGTGAAGGCTTCACGCTCGGCAAGCCAGCAGCGATCGAGTATCGCCGGGACCTGGGCGTCTATTTCTTCCTGATGCACACGTCGCGCGATCTGCTCGATGCGCAGGGAAACCCCACCGAGACGGATTCACCCGCAACGGCCGCCACAATCGCAATAGATGCCCGCGATGGCAGGCTGCTTGGGCTGCAACTGCCCACAGGGCAACGCGCCGGGAACACGATCACAAGCTGGATTGTGGCGCTTCACGTGACTGCGATTGGCGGCCGGGCATGGCAGATTGCGGTGTCCGCGTTCGGCCTTCTGGTGGTGGGCATCTCGCTCACCGGCGTGCTGCTTTGGTGGCGAAGGCGACGATTGCCGCGCGCAAAACCAGTGACCGCGCAATCAAAAGCGGATGGCAAACAGAACTATAAACAACAACCAAAATATTAATTTAAAGGGGAAATATAATGAGTGGAGTAATCAAGCGCACACTCGCGGCGTCCTGCGTGCCTTTTTCAAGTGCAGTGATGCTTGCATTGGCGGCCACGCCAGCGGCTGCTCAGTCGGCGGCGAAAGCTGACGAATTGGGCAACGAGATCATCGTTACCGCGCAAAAGCGCGAAGAGCGGTTGAAAGACGTGCCCGTGCCCGTCACGGCTGTTGGCGGTGGGGATCTCCTGACACAGAACCAGACCAAGGCGCAGGATTTCTTCGCCAGCGTACCTGGCGTGAACCTCCAGTTTCAGAACAATCGTGCCCAGCTGTCGATCCGTGGCATTTCCACAGGTCCAGTCAGCGGCAACCCGGTCGTAGGCTACACCATCGATGACGCACCGTTCGGCGCATCGACCGGGCAGGGCGGTCTGTTCGGCTCTGCACCCGATCTTGATCCTGCCGATCTGCAGCGGGTCGAAGTACTGCGCGGGCCGCAGGGCACGCTTTATGGTGCCAGCTCGATGGGTGGTCTGGTCAAGTATGTCACCGTCGATCCCGACACCAGCGACTTTTCGGGCTCCGTCGCTGCCGGCACCAATCTGGTCCACGAGGGCGGAAGCGCTGGATACAACCTGCGCGGCTCGATCAACGTGCCCGTCAGCGAAACGCTCGCCGTGCGCGGCAGTGCCTTCGTCCGCAGGGAGGCGGGCTATATCGACAACGTTCGCACCGGGGTGAAGGACGCCAATTCATCCAAGGTTTGGGGCGGGCGCGTTTCTGCGCTGTGGAAGCCTTCGGAAGCATTCTCGGTCAAGCTCAGCGGCCTGTATCAGGTGCGTGACATCTACGGTGCGCCAAACGTCGATATCACCACCGGCTCGCTCTACAAGCAGACCGATCAGATCGGTTCGGGGCGCAGCCGCTCTGAAACTGAAATGTACACTGCCGAAGTGCGTGCAGAACTGGGCGCCGTCGACGTAACCTCTATCACGTCCTATTCGCGCGCCCGCAACTTCGACTCGCTCGATTTCACCGCTTCGCCGCTGGTAGAATTCGCACCGGTCTTTCCGATCCTGTTCCCCGGGATCAGCCCGATCGGAGACGTTTTCCGCCAAGGCTATAACGTCGACAAGTTCTCGCACGAAACGCGGCTTTCCGGCTCGTTCGGTGACAATATCGACTGGATCGTCGGCGGGTTCTACACCGACGAAGACGCCAACTACGATCTTGATAACTACGCAACCAATCCGGCCAATGGCGCAATACTGGGCGTCCCGATCAACGATGGAACCGGCCCTCAACTCGGCACGATCATCGTCTGGCGCGACACGATCAAGTTCCGCGAATATGCGGGTTTCGGCAATCTGACCGTTCGTCTGTCCGACCAGTTCGATGTCCAGTTCGGCGGGCGCTACAGCCACAACGATCAGGAAATGTTCCACCACGAGTGGTTCCAGTTCGATCCTTACCCTGCGCTTCCGCTCGAAGGGATCAACCGCCCTGAAGCAAGCGGTAACGCGTTTACCTATCAGATCACACCGCGCTTCAAGCCTTCACCCGATCACATGATCTATGCCCGCGTTGCATCGGGATATCGTCCGGGTGGAACCAACGCGGTCTGTGGGCCTCTGGCGGCGCCGGCCAACGTGCCGTGCCAGTTCGCACCCGACAAGACCGTGAACTACGAACTCGGTGCCAAGGGTGATCTGGCTGGCGGGCTGCTGTCCTACGATGTGTCGCTGTTCCACATCGACTGGAAGGACATCCAGATCGTGCAGGTGCTCGACGTGTTCACCTATAATGGCAATGCGGGCAAGGCACGCAGCCGGGGTGTGGAACTTTCGCTGTCTGCGCGGCCTGCCGATGGGCTGACCCTTAGCGCTTGGTATTCCTATGTCGATGCCACGCTGCGCGAAGAATTCGTCGATGCGAACTTCTATGCTCTGCAAGGGGATCGGCTGCCGTTTTCAAGCAAGCATTCCGGTCGCTTCTCGTTCGACTACAAGACGTCGGTCGGGCAGGATGCGGACTTCTCGCTTGGCGGCGCGGCAACGTACGTCGGCCAGCGCAACGGGGAATTCGTGCCGTTCGAGGGCGCCGCTCCGCTCCGGGCCAACTATCCCGGCTATGTCCAGTTCGATGTCAACGCCGCGCTCAACATCGATAATTGGACGCTCAGCGCCTTTGTCCAGAACCTCACCAACAAGCGCGGCATCATCGGTGGCGGCTTCTGGAACCAGACCAGCTACAACACCAACTGGTTCAACTATTCGCAGCCACGCACTGTCGGCTTGAATGTCGAAGTGAAGTTCTGATCAGAATAAACCTGCCGGTGCGGTAAAGCGCAGCGGCAGGTCCATAAATAGGCCGCAGCGGTTCCAGTCCGCTGCGGCCTTCCTGTTGGGCCCAAGGGTTGTGTTCAATGTGCCGGCGGCGTGAAGCCCCGTTCTTGCTCGATGCCGCCCTTGATAACGCGTGAACTCTTGATCGTGCCGCTGGCGTCCAGCGTGATCCGCACCACCGTCATGCCCCGGTTCTGCCAATGCCACCCGTGTATGCCGGTGAACGCGGCGACATAGCGGCCTGACTGGCGATCGGCCTTGGCGATGTCGTAGCTTTCCGTCTCGGCTTCGCCCCCGGCGAAGGGATGGGCGTGCATGTCATAGTTCAGCGGGCCAGTTGCGCTCCAGCGAAACGCCATCGGCTTGCCCTGCTCGATCTCGTACTTGAGTTCGATCTCTTCGTAAGGATGCAGCTCGTACTCCCAGTGATCTTGAATCCCTGGTTCCTGCGCGGCTTCGCCCGGCGTGAACACCCCCTTGCGTGCCCTGCCGCGTGCCAGCAGGCGCTCTGCCCCGGGGTTGGCCATCTTGGAAAGACCGCTGCTTTCGCCAAAGCCGGTCGGATCGATCCCCAGTTCTGAAGGCAGGATAAACAAGACGGTCACCGCACCTGCCACGATGGCGATGCCTGTGCCCCACAGCAGCTTTCGGCGCGTGGAACTGCGCGTTGGTTGGCTATTCATGATGCGAAGAACTCCATTGATTGCTGGATCATGATGGCAAGGCCGCAGACCACCAGAAGCGCGCTGGCCACACGGGCAGAAAACGCGAACGAGCGCGCATTGCGCACGGTGCCAAGAAACGCCACCAGCGGCAGAAGGACGAGAATTTGGCCAGCCTCTACCCCGATGTTGAAGGCCACAAGGTTGGTCACCAGGCCGTTGCGCGGCATTGCAAGGTCAATCAGCTTGGTGGCCAGGCCAAGTCCGTGGAAAAGCCCGAACACGAGTATGACGAGGCGTTGATCGGGACGCAGGCCGATCTTCTGGAACCCGCCGAGGTTGTCGATGCCCTTGTAGACTACCGATAGCCCGATAATCGCATCGACCACATGGGAATTGGCACCAATACCGCCAAGCACGCCGAGCAATAGTGTTGTGGAATGGCCGATCGTGAACATCGAGACATACAGGACGACGTCCTTCAGCCGCCGAAGCAGCAGGACCACGCCGAGCAGAAACAGGATGTGGTCGTATCCCGTAACCATGTGCTTGGCGCCGAGATAGAGAAAGGGAAAGAACGCCGGTCCTGAAACCGTCTGGACAAAGGCACGGTCACTGCGCGCGACATCGTGCGCGAGCGCGAGAGAGGGCATGGCGGCGAACAACAACGCCACGAAAACTGCAAGAAAGGCAAAAATCGGCCAGCGCGAACCGAACGTTTGCCGAGCCACGTTCACGACCCGGTCGTTGCCGCAGCCGACGCAACGCCAGCAGGGGCAGCGCCGCCCGGCGACGGCATATAGACTTCGTGGCAAGCGCTACACACGTTGTAAATCGCGCCGCCAACCTCGAACACCTTGTCCGGGCTTCGCTGCTTGGCTGCCTGCTCGGCCTGTGTTGCGACGTCGGCAAGTCCCTGTGCAAAATCCTGCCAATCCGTGCCCCGGCCGGCAGCCACTGCGGGGTCTTTCATCTGTTCGCCAAGCTGACGAAGCTTGGCCGCCGCTTCCTGCGTACGCGTCCATTCGGCATCGGTACGAGGCTCGATCTTGCGGGATCCCGTTTCGTCGGAAATGTACTGCACTGCGTTCCAATACACCTCGGCGGTCGGCTGCACGTGATTTGCCATCAGCGCCTTGATGTCGAGCGGTGGAGCTTGCGGTTCGCGATTGCAGCCTGCTGTGATCAGCGCAAGGAGGGCAGGCCCTGCCAGTCTCAAAGCACCTAGAGGGGCAAGTCTCAGATTCATTTCTGCTTCTCCCGACGCGGCAACACCAAAAGCGCCGCAGAAAGAGCTTGCCCGCA
This sequence comes from Novosphingobium hassiacum, assembly GCF_014196055.1. Lineage (GTDB taxonomy): Bacteria > Pseudomonadota > Alphaproteobacteria > Sphingomonadales > Sphingomonadaceae > Novosphingobium > Novosphingobium hassiacum. Next base: position 602,303 of record NZ_JACICY010000001.1, on the reverse strand, counting down.
TTCACGCCCGGCACGGTAGAAGTTTCCGGTAACCGGGCAGTTACACCGCCGTTACACCGACCCAACTCACCAAGATGCAAGGGCACAACCTCGTGATCGCGATCTGCGGGTCAGCCGCGCGCGGTCCGCACCGGCCATGCTACAAAAGGTGCGAACCGTTCGTAACTTGTCTCCTCTGCGCAGCCTGACCAGCCACGCTGGATCGACCAAAAATGGCCGTGGGGAGACAAAAAATGGGTAAAGGCGCAAAATCGTCGGCATCGGCTTGGCGTATGCTTTGCGGGGCGGGGTTGCTTGGCATCGCGGCTCATCCAGCCGTGGCCAACGCTGAAAGCGATTCCGCCGCACCACCGGACAGTGTCCGGCAAATCGTCGTAACAGCGTCGAAGCTCGATGTGATCGGCATTGCCGCGACATCGAGCGAGGGTTCTATCACGCGGCAGGAAGTCGAGCAGCGCCCTGCCTATCGCGTGGGTCAGTATCTTGAATCAATTCCCGGCCTTGCCGTGACCTCGCACAGTGGCGAGGGCAAGGCGAACCAGTATCTCCTGCGCGGCTTCAATCTCGATCACGGTACTGATTTCGCTACCTGGGTCGATGGCATGCCGGTGAACCAGCGGACACATGCCCATGGTCAGGGCTACACCGATGTGAACTTTCTGCTGCCTGAAGTGATCGGGGGAATAAACTATACCAAAGGTGCCTATTTCGCAGCCGAAGGCGATTTCTCGGCTGTCGGCAGCGCCCATTTGCGACTGCTAGATGAAATGCCGCTGACAGTCTCGCTTGGCGCAGGGACTGTCGGCGATCGTCGAGCTTTCGCTGGCGGATCGATCGGGCTTCCGGGCGGAAGTACGTTGCTGGGTGCCGCAGAGCATTTCCGGCTGGACGGGCCGTGGGACAATCCTGACCGCCTGAGACGGTTCAACGCCATGTTGCGCTGGTCCAATGGCACCGTAAGCGATGGCATGTCGATCACAGCCATGGCCTATGACGGCAAATGGAATGCAACGACAGACCAACCTGCGCGCGCGGTCGCGTCCGGCCTCATAGGTCGCTTTGGCACGCTTGACCCAAGCGATGGCGGCAAGGCATCGCGCTATTCGCTGTCCTTTCGTCTGGCAAGACAGCTGGGCGACGTCGACCTGCTGGTATCGGCATACGGCATCCGCCAACATTTGACGCTCTGGAGCAACTTCACCCATTTTCTCGACAATCCCTTGCGTGGCGATCAGCACGCCCAAAACGATTCACGCTGGATAGGCGGCGGTAGCGCTTCGGTGCGGGTGCCTTTCACGGCATTCGGTGCAAGCCAGGCGATCACTGTCGGCACGCAGGTCCGCGCTGACGCCATCAATGTCGATCTGGCCTCAACCGAGCGTCGGGTGCCTTTTGCTGTGGAGCGCGACAACCACGTCAACGAACTCAGCCTTGCGGCTTATGTCGAACATCGCGCGAACTGGACGCCATGGTTGCGGACCGTCATCGGCGTGCGTGAAGATCATTTTCGTGCAACGGACCGGGACCGCCAAAGGGGCGGTTCCGGGACCGAAAGTGCATCGCTTTTCCAGCCCAAGGCGAGCTTGATCATCGCGCCATGGGCAAAAACGGAGCTATATCTTTCGGCTGGGCGCGGCTTCCATTCCAACGATGCCCGTGCGGGATTGATCGAGGACGAACAGGGGCAGGCGGTCTACGTTCGTCCACCGCTGCTGGTCCGGTCAGACAGTATCGAAGCCGGCATCCGGACCAATGCAATCTCGAAGCTCATTTTGACGGCTACAGTGTTTCAGGCTGAGTTCGATTCAGAGCTGACCTATTCCGCCGACGCCGGGCAGACCGAGGCAGGACGCCCAAGCAGACGGCAAGGTGTGGAACTGACTGCGCAATATCGCCCCGCCTCATGGCTGGAAATCAACGGCAATCTCGCTTTCAGCCATGCACGTTACCGGGACGGGCCGGTTGCTAACCGGTTCGTCGAGGATGCGCCCGGCTTTATCGGTTCCGCCGGTATCCTGGTCGATGGCCTTGGGCCTTGGTCCGGCAGCCTTGTCTGGCGCAAGCTGGGCTCGCATCCTCTGGTTGATGACAATTCGGTCCGCTCGCCAGGGTACGGTCAATTCAATTTCGCCGTGGGCCGCAAGTTGGGACATGGCCTCACGTTTCGCGCGGAAATGTTCAATCTGCTGAACAGCTCCGACAATGCCGCCGATTACTTCTATCGCAGCCGGCTTCAGGGTGAGGGCCCTGAAGGCGCCGAGGACCTGCACGTCCATCCGCTCGAGCCGCGGTCGCTTCGCCTCACGCTATCGGCAGCATTCTAGGCGGCAATGAGGCTGTGACAGACCGTTTCGGCTGGCGCTGTCGCGGTATCGTACCGTTTCATAGTTCGGCCGGAGCGCTCGCACCACTAGGGCGTGTGAGAGGTTCCACGACATTTCGCCACATCGGCCAACGCAATATCATTACATCGGGAGAACGAGGCATGTACATGCAATCCTTTGGGGAATGGCTCTACGAGACGCCGATATCCACCATGTTCCGGGATATCACGTGGATCATCCCGGCAGTGCAAAGCACGCACCTTCTTGCCATTGCCGTGGTTATCGGGTCCGCCCTCGTAATGGAATTGCGGTTGGCGGGGGTACTGGCCACCGACGAGCCCGCAGGCACCGTTGTGCAGCGCTACTTGCCATGGATATGGCGCGCGCTTGTCGTCCTTTTGCTGACCGGCACGCTACTGGTAGTGGCAGAGCCTGCGCGCACCTTGGGCAACACGATTTTCTGGACGAAGATGGCGCTGGTCCTCGTTGCATTTGTGCTGACGCTTGTCTTCCGCCGGCCGTTGCTGCGCGCACCCGGAGGTCATGCGGCCATTCCGGCCAAGCCGATCGCGTGGCTGATGCTGCTGATCTGGGTCGTGGTCATCTTCTGCGGCCGCTTCATCGCCTACACCTGAGCGGCATCAGCCGCGCCACCAATCAGACCAATTTCAGGGGGAGCTTTCCGCCATGTCGCTCGAAACTACACTCCAGCAGATCTATGACCTGCCGATTTCCGCATCGATCCGTGAAAACGTCAACGCGTTTCCGCTGATTGAATCCCTGCATGTTCTGGCCATCACGCTTGTGTTCGGTACGATCCTGATCGTCGATCTCCGGCTGGTCGGCTTTGCGTCTCACCGGCGCAGCGCCGACAAGCTGATCCGCGAACTGCTTCCCTATACCTGGGTAGCCTTCGTCCTTGCTGTGATAACGGGCGCGCTGCTGTTCTCATCCAATGCACCTGCCTATGCCAACAACCCGGAATTCCAGCTCAAGCTGCTGGCAATTGCGGCGGCGGGCTTGAACATGGCCATCTTCCATACCACTGCGCATCGCCGCATTGCCGATTGGGATCTCGATCTGCCGCCACCCGCAGCAGCGCGGATATCGGGCTTTCTCTCGCTCGGCCTGTGGACTCTGGTGATCGTGCTTGGCCGTTGGATCGGCTTCACGCTCGACGTGCTGTTCTGATCGTCACCCGGGCAGATCGTCCTGCCTGAGGAAGCGACCGGGGGAGACCCCGGTCCATTCCTTGAAAGCGCGCGAAAAGGCGGCCGTATCCGAATAGCCCAGCTGTTCAGCGGCAACGGCCAGCGAGATGCCCGATTTCGAGAGCATGGTCTTGGCCCGTTCCTGCCGCGCTTCCTGCAAAAGCTCGCGGAACGATGTGCCTTCCTCGGTCAGGCGCCGCCGCAGCGACCGTTCCGACAACTTGAGCTCTGCCGCAACCGACGCGCAATCGACATGCGTCCGGCCCAGCCAGCGGGTGATGATGTCGCGAGTAAGGTCGACAAAACTGTCGCTCGGTGTCGCTTCGGGCCCCATCAGATCCAGCAGGTGCCATTCAAGGATGGTACGCAGCTTGCGATCTTCCGATGGGATTGCGCTGGCAAATGGCTTGTCCAGATCGGAATTGTTCAGGACCAGCCCGTTGGCGATCTGATTGCCGTGGACGGGACAGCGGAAATGCTGAACGAGCTGCTCGTGCCGGCCGACGATCGAATGCTCAAAATGGACGCTTACCGGGCACCATTTTGTGGAAGTGAGCTGCTTTGCCAGATTCACATAGCCGGAAATCGCGAATTCGGCGTCCTGCACTCGAGGCCAGATTTTCGTATCCTGAATGCGATACGTGTAGGTCGTAGTATCGTGCTCGATCGTGCTTTCGAACAGGGTGTGGTTCTGCAGGCGCGACTGGAACAGGGCGAGGTAGTCCAGCGCGCCGCGTAATGTGCCCGATGCCCGCAGCAGGGCGTAAAACGGCCCAAGCTCGGTCAAACCGAACGATGATCCCATTGCAAGGCCCAGATTGGGGCGATCGAACTTTGCTGCTGCGCTTTCCAGCAGCGCGACATAACGGTGCAGGGGTACGCGCTCGTAGGGTGTTTCCTGCTGCGAACGGTACATCCCGTGCTCCCGCAGCAGCGGGTCGATGCGCCGGCCGACATCTTCGAGCGCCGCGAACATGGCAGACAGGAAAAGCAGGCGGATTGTCGCCTGATTGCCTTTGGGCGCCCTCTCGCCCGGTAGCTGCGCAACATGATCGGGCATTTCAACACGCTCCCTTCATGGCCGATTATGCAAAGCCGCAATCCCGACCTGCAATTTACTCTTTTTGGGCCAGGCCCGAAACCGGCTCACGTAGGCAATCCGGCTGAAATCGGCGGGAAAGTCCCTCCTGCAAACGAAAAGCGAGGCGCGAGTGTCAGATCGAACTGCCAGTCATGAAGTCACCAGATCGGATGCCACTGTCAAGCTTTCATCGCCACAAGGGTTGCCGCTGGCCGACATGATCAGCACGCAAGCAGCCAGCGCAGCCCTCCCGGCGATCAACTTCATTTATCTTTCCGAACCCGACATGATCCGCGCCGGGGTGACCGATATGCCCGCGTGCGTCGATGCCATGGAAGAAATGTTCGCGCTGCTCCATCGCGGCGATTATCGCATGGCCGGCGGTAACAACAATCAGCACGGCGCGATCATCATTTTCCCTGAAGATTCGCCCTTTCCCAACATGCCCAAGCCAACGACCGACCGTCGCTTTATGGCGATGCCGGCCTACCTTGGCGGCAATTTCCGCACGGCAGGCATGAAATGGTACGGATCGAACATCGCAAACCGCGACAAGGGTCTGCCGCGCTCGATCCTGACCTTCGTGTTAAACGACGCCGATACCGGCGCACCTCTGGCCTATATGTCGGCCAATCTGCTTTCGGCCTATCGGACCGGCGCAGTGCCCGGGGTTGGCGCGAGGCATCTGGCGCGCAAGGATTCGCGCGTGGTCGGGATCGTAGGTCCGGGCGTGATGGCACGCACCTCGCTTGAAGCCTTCATGGCCACGTGTCCGAACATCGATACCGTGAAAATCAAGGGCCGGGGGCAGGCCAATCTGGAAGCCTTCTGTGCGTGGATGGCAGACAAGTGCCCGCAGATCACCACCGTACGCGTTGTTGAAACTGACGAAGAGGCCGTGCGCGATTCAGACATCGCCACATTCTGCGCTTCGGTCGCCACGGGCGATCCGTCGATCTACCCACTGGTACGGCGCGAATGGGTGCGTCCTGGCACGTTCCTGTCCATGCCGGCACCCTGCAACATCGACGAAGCCATGGAAGCGCCTGAAATCCGCAAGGTGCTGGATTTCACGGGCATCTATGAAGCCTACGAAGAGGAAATGCCCGCTCCCGTCCACCGGTTCATCCCTGCCGTTGGCGTGCGCTGGTTCGATCTGGCCGCAGAAGGGCGCATCCCGCGTGACAGCCTTGAGGATCTCGGCCGGATCGTATCGGGCGATGCGCCGGGGCGGCGCAATGACGACGAAATCATCATGCTGTCGGTCGGCGGAATGGCGGTCGAGGACGTGGCATGGGGCACCCATGTCTATCGCCGCGCTCTGGCCGAAGGCATCGGCACCCGCCTTAACCTGTGGAATGAGCCCGCGCTCAAGTGACGCGCGCCTGCAAACCCCTTTTGAATGGAACGATCAATGGTTAATGTGATCAAGGTCAAGACCGGCAACAAGTTCGAGGAACACGGCAGCTATTCGCGCCTCGTTGCCGTTGATAACCTCATCTTCGTCTCGAATACGGCGGGCCGCAATCCGCGCACCAAGGAAATCCCGACGGATCTTGCCGAGCAGACCAATCAGGTGCTCGACAACATCTCTGCCGCACTCGCATCGGTCGATGCCGTGCTCGAGGATGTCGTCTCGGCCCGTGTTTTCGTGCAGTTCCCCGACGATATCAATGACGTGATGACCGCCTATGGCGAGCGGATGCGCGGGATCAATCCGACGCTGACGATGACCTGCCCTCCGCTGGGATCGGCCGAATACAAGGTTGAAATCGATGTCGTGGCTTATCGCGGCGCGTCGAAGGGCAACGTGCGCGAATTGCAGATCACGCTGTAACCATGGGGCCCCAGATAGATCCGGTCCAGACCTCGGCGGTCATGCCCCCGCGCACCACGGTTGTGGTCATCGGCGGTGGCATCGTTGGCCTGTCCACCGCGTTGACGCTTGCCGAACGCGGCGTGCCGGTGGTCGTGCTGGAAAAGGGCCGGATCGCTGCGGAACAGTCCTCGCGCAATCTTGGCTGGGTGCGCAAGGTCATGCGTTCTATCCCCGATCTGCCGATGGCGATCGAGGCCGAGCGGATGTGGAGCGAGATGCCCGAACGCGTCGGCAGTGATTGCGGTTTCCGCAAGGCCGGCATTACCTATGTCTCGCGCACGCCAGAAGAACTGGCCAAGTACGAAGGCTGGCTGAATACGGTAAAGGGCGTCGGGCTCGATTCCCGCATGCTGTCGCGTCGGGACATCCAGACCATGGTGCCGGGTGGCGCGGTGGATTGGGTCGGCGGAATCACTACGCCGTCCGATGGGCGTGCCGAACCGCAACTGGCGTCGAGCGCCATTGCACGCGCCGCCATGGCCAAGGGCGCCATCATTGTCGAGAATTGCGCGGTGCGCACGCTGGTGAAAACCGGCGGCAAAGTGACCGGCGTCGTTACCGAACACGGTGAAATCGCCTGCGAGCATGTCGTGCTGGCCGGTGGCGTCTGGTCGCGCCGCTTCCTCGCCAATCATGGCGTCGAACTGCTGACGCTGCCGCTCGTCGCGGCGGTTTTGCGGACTGCGCCGTTCGAAGGCCCCGCCGATTGTGCGGTTGGCGCATCGAACTTCTCGTTCCGCAAGCGGCTCGACGGCGGGTACACCATCACGCAGCGCGGCGCGTTGTTTGCGCCGCTGACGCTCGACCATCTGCTGATCGGGATGAATTATCTTCCCGTTCTCAAGGCCGAATGGAAGAATCTTCGCGTCTCGTTCGGCAAGGAGTTCTTTGCTGATCTGGGCCTGCCACGTCGCTGGAAGGCGGATGGGACTTCACCGTTCGAGAAAGTGCGCACCATGTCGCCTGCGGTGAACCACGCGCTTAATGAAGAAGCCATGCGCAACCTGATCGAGGCCTGGCCAGTCTTCGCCAAGGCCAGGATCGCACAGGAATGGGGCGGCATGATCGATGTCACGCCGGACTCCCTTCCCGTGATCGGCGACGTGAAGCGCTTGCCCAACCTCACATTGGCGACGGGCTTTTCCGGTCACGGGTTCGGCACCGGCCCCGCCGCCGGGCACTTGGTGGCGGATCTGGTGATGGGCAACAAGCCTTTGGTGGATCCTGCACCCTATCGGCTTGAACGTTTTTACGCTTGATGGGCAGGTACTGGGCAAACGCCTTTCCCATTGCGGCTGTTCTGCTGTGGGGTGGCAATGCCGTTGTCACCAAAGCCTCTGCCGGCGTAATCGGCGCGGCCGAGATCGCCTTCTGGCGCTGGCTGATTGCAGCGGCGCTGTTGCTGCCGTTCGCGATCAATCCGTTGCGCACGCAGTGGGGTGACGTACGCCGCAATCTGGGCAAGCAGGCCATTCTCGGGCTGCTCGGCAGCGCGCTGTTTCCCACACTGATGTATCTGGCAGCAAGCCATACCAGCGCGATAAACATGGGCGTTATCCAGTCGCTGATGCCGATCATGGCGCTCGGCCTTGCTATGGCATTGTTCCGGCAGCGCTTTTCAGCAGTGGTCTGGGCAGGCGCGCTGCTGTCTCTGCTCGGCGTTGCGATTGTCGTTACCGGCGGCAGCCCGGCGCGGCTGTTGGCGCGTGGGGTGAATCCGGGCGATGCAATCATGCTGGCGGCAACGGCGTGTTTCGCGCTCTATAGCACTCTGGTGCGTAAGTGGCGTAATGACCTGCCGCAAGTGACCAACCTGTTCCTGCAGGCGGCCTTTGCCTCGGCTGTGCTTAGCGTGCCATTTGCGCTGACTCCTCGCGTGGGCATCAACGCGGGTAACGTCGCGATCGTGCTCTACGCTGCGGTCCTGGCCTCGATTGCCGCTCCGCTGCTGTGGATGGCCGGGATTGTGCGCATCGGCCCAGCGCGCGCCGCCAATTTCTTCAACGGCCTGCCGGTCGTCGCTGCCGTGTTTGCGGTATTGTTCCTGGGCGAGCGGGTTACATTGGCCATGCTGCCCGGCGTGGTGCTGGTCATCGGCGGCGTCATGCTGGCCGAACGCTACGCTGCGCGTCCGCTCGGTTCCAAAGCAGGCTGACCCGGAAATCTAACGGACGGCAGCCGGGCCGGGGCAGTACCCCGGCCTCGCCAGTTAAAGATCCGCAGCGCCCAGATCGAGCCGGATGCAAACCGCCTTAGGTTCGGTGAAAGCCTGCAACGCTTCGCTGCCGAACTCGCGACCGACGCCCGAAAGCTTGTTGCCACCAAACGGCATCGCCAGATCCAGCACGTTGTGCGTGTTGAGCCAGACAGTGCCGGCATCAATGCGGTCTGCCAGAATGTGCGCGCGATCCAGATCGCGGGTCCAGATGCTTGCGGCAAGGCCAAACGGCGTGTCGTTGGCAATGCGGATTGCGTCGGCAACATCGTCATAGCGGATGGCGCAGACCACCGGCCCAAAAATCTCCTCGCGCATGACGGTCATGTCGCGCTCGACGCCACCCAGAACGGTAGGGCGGTAGTACCAGCCTTCGCCGTCGGGAGTCTGCGCGCCGGCAAGGGCCGTAGCGCCTTCTTCCAGACCCTTGGCCACAAGGCCTGCCACGCGGTCACGCTGGCGAGCAGAAATGAGCGGCCCCATCTGCGTGGTCGCATCGAAAGGCGATCCGATCTTTATGTCTGACGCGATCTTGCAGACGCCTTCCATCACACGGTCATAGATCGAGGAATGGACCAGCAGCCGCGATCCCGCAGTGCAAATCTGCCCGGAATTGGCGAAGATGGCACCGGCAACGCCAGGGATGGCACGATCAAGATCGGCATCGGGCAAGACAATCGATGGGGACTTTCCACCCAGTTCCAGGGTCACCCGCTTCATCGAGCGCGCCGCCGCTTCCATGATCCGCTGGCCGGTGCCGGTTGATCCGGTAAAGGCGATCTTGCGCACCAGCGGATGGTCGACCAAAGCCGCACCGGCTTCCGCGCCGTAACCGGTCACGATGTTGACCGCGCCTGCCGGGAAACCTGCTTCGATGATCAGTTCACCCAACCGGAGCGTGGTGAGCGACGTTTCTTCGGACGGCTTGAGCACGACGGTGCAGCCAAAGGCAATCGCGGGTGCAATCTTCTGAATCGCCTGCCCAATCGGGAAATTCCATGGCGTGATCCCGGCTACGACACCCACCGGACGGCGCTGGGTAAAGGCGCGATAGATGGCAGGCTCCGGTACGAGCGGAGAATGCGTCACATACTCGCCCGTAATCTTCGATGCCCAACCGCCAAAGTAACGCAGACCGTCGATGGTGAATTGCAGGTCGATGGCGTCGGTGACGGCGAGCAGCTTTCCGCTGTCCAAGGATTCCAGCGCGGCAAGCTGTTCACGATCGCGTTCGACCAGAAGGGCAAGCCGTTCGAGCAGGCGGCCACGATCGAGCGGGCGCATGTTCTGCCAGGCATCGCTTTCAAAGCACCGCTGCGCAGATTGCACGGCACGATCGACGTCTTCGGCATCGCAGGCGTGAAACTGCATGATCGGCTTGCCGGTTGCCGGATCGATCGACGTGATCATGCGATCAGGACGGACGGGTTCGACCAGACGGCCGTCAAGCAGAATAAGCCCGCTGGGAAGGGTCTGGACGGGTGGCTGAAGTGCAGTGGCCATTGTCGGACTCCGAGTTGTGTAAAGTTTGGCGGGGTTCAGGCCGGGACCGTGGCCACGTCGCCTTCGACTTGCGTCGTTCCCACGCGGGCATATGTGGCAGGCGCCTTGCGGCGCAGATAAGCCCCATGCGCAATCCCTGCAAAAGCCGTGACAAGAAACAGGAGCGGCAGGGCGTTCACGATGATCAACGTAGTCCCGGTAAGCGCCTGATAGTTGGCCAGCGACAGGACCGTTGCGATTCCGATGATCACGCCGCTCAGCAGCGGGGCCAGCGTCTTGCCCAACGAATATTCTCCGCGCCGCGCAAAGAAGACAGGGATCGCAAGCGATGTGACGGTGAGCAGGATTTCAAGACCGACTGCGCCCATCGACGAAAGGCTGGTCGAAAGGTTGAGCAATGGGTCCAACCCGGCAATCGCGAACAGGGCCATGATCGTAAACAAGATCACCGTGAGCAGTCGGCAAGCGTTATATGGCGAACCATGGACGGGGTGGACCCGGCCCAGTGCCGCCGGGATCAATCCGTCCCGCGAAAGGGCAAAGAAATAGCGGGCGATGTTGTTGAAGAAGCCCAGCGCGGCCGCAAACAGACTGGTCACGGTCAGGAGGTTCAAGGCCTCACGACCGAATTCGCCAAGGTATCGGAAGGCAATGCCCGTCACGAGCCGACCGGGGTCTGCTGCGGCAACTTGCTGTATGCGCTCGGGCGTTTCAGCAAGGACGAGACACCAAGCGGAAAGCACGTAGAACGTGCCCAGCACCAGCACGGCACCATAGGTAGCACGCGGGATCGTGCGAGCGCGGTCAACCGCTTCTTCCTGATAGATCGCGGTCGCCTCAAACCCGATGCAGCCGTTGATCGCATAGATCACCGCAATGCCGAGGCCGGGTGCAAAGACCTTGCCCGGGGTGAAGCTGCTGAAATCGAGACCGGCCCAGCCCGCGTCATAAAGGATCATGACGTCGATCACGACGATCAGCCCCACTTCCAGCAGGAGGGCAACGGCCAGAACCTTGGCCGCCATCGTGATCTTGCGATAGCCGAGCCAGGAAATGACCGCCACGCCAAGCGCAGCCCAGAGCACCCACGGCGTTTCAATCCCCAAGGCAGTCTTTGAAAGGTCCGACGCAAAAAATGCCATCGCACCAAGCACCGAAGCTGCCGCGCAGATATAGGCAACGACTGCGGTATAGGCCGCGGCAATGCCCGCTTCCTTGTTCAGGCTCACCGCGATGTAGGCATAGAACGCACCGGCATTGCGTACGTGCGGGATCATGCGCACGTATCCCACGGCAAACAGCACCATGACAGCGCTGATCATCAGCTGCGTGCCGGGCATTCCAGCGCCATTGCCGAAGGCAAAGGCCAGCGGAATGATGCCGGCCAGCACGCCCATCGGCGCCGCGCAGGCCAGGATCATGAAAATGATGTCGCCCGTTCCCAGCATGCCGGGAAGGAGCCCGCCCTGCCGGTTCGCTTCAGGGCCCTGGACGCTTGAATCAGTGCTGGACATCGAGACTCGATTGCTGAGGGTCTATGCGGAACGCCGGGTGCTGGACAAAATGCCGGTTCCAGGCAGCGAAAGGTATAGCGCTTCTACCGGATTGGATTGTAAATCCGGCCAGACATCCATCAACTGCGCGGGATCATTGCTGCCACCCGCAGCGGGCTGCCGGATCCGCCCTTGATCTTGAGCGGCATTGCAACGATCACAGCCCCGAAGGTGGGCAGGCGATCCAGATTGGTCAGGCACTGCAGACCAAATCGGCCATTGCCGTGGAGGATCGAGTGGGCCGGAAACGGCTCGTCGAAGTGCGAGCACATGCCTGCATCGGTGCCGACCGTTTCAACGCCCAACCCTACGCAATCCCGATCGTGCACCAAAAAGCGCATGGCATCGGCATCGGGGCCAGGAGAATGCGCGCCATCATCGCGCAAGTTCAGATAGGACAGCGTGCCCACCCGCTTTGACCAGTCGCTGCGCAGGAATATCCAGTGGCGCGGTGGGATCGGTCCATTTGCGCGTTCCCATGCTTCCAGGAATGGGCGCGTCACGATGAAGTCCTCATCCTGTGCCGCTTCGGCCGCGATGTCGATCACCACAACCGGATGAACGAAGTCGCGCGGCAATACTGCATCGACAGTGCCGTTGGGCACGTCCTTGCCAGTGATCCAGTGTGCCGGAGCATCGAAATGCGTACCGGTATGTTCGTTCATCGAAATGTTGTTCCAGTACCACGCCGGACCACTGCCGTCGTAGCGAGAGACGGTCTCCATGCGGAACGGTTCACACTGGCCGAACTCGGACGGGAGAACGATCACCGGAAAATCGGGCGAAAGCACGTTGGTAAGATCGACAATCTCAACCGAGCCCGTGGCGATAGCCGTGGCAAGATCGGCGACGAGGGATTGCGCAGCGGTCACAGGTTCTTCTCCCGAACAAAGAGGGCAGGATCGGTCAGCCAGCGCTCCATTGCGTCTTGTGCGGCATCGCCGACGCAGGTCTGTTCGCGACCGTTCAGCAGGGCATCGACAACGCTCGAAGCAATGCGGGATGGAGCGACTTTTGGCGGTGGGACGTGTTGATGATCAGCGTCTTCGACCGGCCCGGTGAAGACCGACATCACGCGTACACCCGTGGCCCGCATCTCTTGACGGAGGGACTGCAGCAGCGAATGCCGCGCAGCTTCAGCCGCTGCAAATCCTGCTTGGTGCACTTCGCCGCACAGAGCCGACGATGATAGGATATCTACGAAGGCGCCGTTGGGGCGGCCTGCCAGGATCGGTGCGAACGTGCTGGCAAGGCGGGAGAAACCCATCGCCGAAACTTCGAACGCACGGCGCTGTTCGACAAAACCCGGATTGGCGCTGACACCGCCGGTTCGAACATGGCGGGCAGTGTTGACGACGATGTCCAGTGGGCCACCGATCCTGCTCGCGGCCTCGGCCACCGACGTTGCATCGGTGACATCGAGCGCGATCGTTTGTACGCGATCGAGGTTGAATACGGCGTCATTGGCGTCGGCGGCGAGCGATGGGCCGGGAAGTCCTGCGACGACCAACTCGGCACCTCGCGCCTGCAGTTCTTTCACCACGGCCCGCCCGATGGCGGATCGCGCATCGCTGACCAGCGCAATGCGGCCTTCAACAGGCACCACGAATTCGCGCCACTGCGGATCGCTCATCAGATCAGTTCCTTCTGCGGGGATGGCGAAAAGCGCTGCATTGCCACCCCGATCGATCATCATCCGCACCACCGTTTGGTCGCCGGGATGCAAGGCTGCGTGCAAGTGAACCAATGCTACCGGACCAGCATTCAGCAGGACCTTGCCCATGCGCCAGGGCATGTGATCTCTGAAATAGAGATCGGTGGAAACACGGACGGTCGTTTCGCACAAAACCTGGCCGCCGTCGGGCTGATCCTGCCAAGAAAGTTCGCCCCAGCATTGCGGACAGGCATCGCGCGGTGGATAGGTGACATTGCCGCATTCGGTGCAGGCCTGCAGCACAAAGCGTCCCTGCGCTGCGCGGGCCGAGAGGGCGTGCATCGCCCTGCTGCGCAGGCCCATGGGAACATGGCGCAGGCGCTTGCGGGCAAGCGGGTCACGTTTTTCGCGCGTTGCGGTCATGGCAGCGCCTCCAGCAGTGCTGCACCCGTACAGACGCCACGATCGTAGTTGACCAATCCGAACCCCGAAACTGCGGCGATGCGCGCGTCAGGCACCTGATCGCCCAGTGGCATGTGCAGAATCTGGCGCAGGCCCTCGGTCACATTCTGGAATCCGCCTGCCGCACCGGCCTGCCCTGCCGAAAGCTGTCCACCGTTGGTGTTAAGCGGCAGGTCGCCCGTGATGGTAAAGTCGTTGGCCCGAATGAATTGCACCACTTGGCCTTTTTCGCAGAAGCCAAGATCCTCGATCTGCATCGCAACGATGACCGGATAGTCATCATAGACTTGCAGCACATCGACGTCCGCCGGCGTTATGCGGGCCGTCTCCCAGAAGCTGTCGATGTCCATGGCCCAGCCCCCGCGCGACTGCACGGGGTCCTGCGGGAAAGCGTTGTGACGTTCGATCGTGGCAAGAACCTGCGCCATCTTCAGCCCAAGCGCCTCCGCCCGTTCCGGGGTTGTCACGATAAACGCCTCGGCTCCTGCGCAAGGCATGACGCAATCGAACAGGTGGACAGGATCGGCGATCGGGCGCGCTGCCATGTATGCATCGAGCGTGAGGGGCTTGCGCTGCAAGGCCATCGGATTCGATCCGGCATTGGCGCGCTGCGCCAGGCAAAGTTTGCCAAATTCTTCTCGCGTTACGCCATATTCGCGCATGTAAGCGTCGGTGATCAGGGCAAACGTGGCATTTGGGCCGCCAAATCCATACGGATAGACAGCGTCCTGTGAAAAGCGTGAAAAACCGGCAAGACTGTGGCGGAAGCTATCGATCTGGTTGGTGTCTGCAGCCAGGCATACAACCAGTTCGGCGTCGCCACATTGCACGGCCCGCGCTGCGCGGCGCAAGGCCATGACGCCGCTTGCCCCGCCAGTAGGGATATGATCCAGCCAGCGTGGGCTAAGCCCCAGATGCTGGATCATGCCGACCGCTGAATCCGGCCCGGACGAAAAACTGGCAAAGCAGAAGCCGTCAATGTCCGAGGGGCCCAATCCGGTCATCGCGCGCAAGTGGCGCAATGCGCGCCCGGCCCACCAGTGTGCCGGCTCTGCCGAAAAACGCTGGTAAGGCACCGTGATCGGTGCACAGACCGCCACACCGGTGTAGGGCGCCTGCGCCTTGCTCATGCCTGACGCTTTTTGAGCGCGCGCGTGTCATGCAGTTCGCCGCGCTGCATCTTCTCTTCCACCACGTCCTTCAACGCCGCGCGCATGATCTTTTCGGTCGGCGTACGTGGCAGGCTATTTACAAAGCCCAGCCAGCCCGGTGCCTTGTAATAGGCCATTTGTCCCAAGGCCCAGCGTACGATTTCGCTGGCTGTTTCGGCGGGCTGCCCGGCATCGTCGCAAACCACCAGCGCTGCTACTTCGTCCCCGCGGACGGCATCGCGCGTAGCCGCCACGGCAACTTCGCGTATCGCGGGGTGACGCGCCAGAATGGCTTCGACTTCCACGGCTGCAATGTTCTCGCCCGAACGGCGGATCACGTTCTTCTTGCGGTCCACGAAGTGGAGGTCACCATCGGCATCACGCTCGACAATGTCGCCGGTATGGAACCAGCCACCTTCCCATGCTTCGGCAGTGGCTTCCGGGTTCTTGAGGTATTCGCTGAAAAAGCCATAACGCGGATTTGCGCCTGCACGGCGCACGAGCAGCTCTCCTGGAACGTTCGTAGCCACCTCGTTGGCCGCATCGTCGACGATACGAATTTCCATATCCTGGCCAGGGCGCCCGAAGCAGCTTGTGCCCACCTTGCGCGGTTCCCTGGACGCGCAGATCACACCGCCGCTACCGGTTTCGGTCATCGCCCACGCTTCGACCAGCGGAAAGCCGAAGCGCTCCTCGAACGGGCCATGCAGTTCGCGCGGCGATCCGGCACCAAAGCCGAAGCGCACTGCATGGTTGCGGTCTGCCTCGTTTTCAGGCGCGTTCATCAGCATGGCCGGCATAACGCCAAGATAATGCAGGCACGTCGCACCACTGTCGCGCACCGATTGCCACCATGAGCGCGGGTGGAACCGATCAAGGATAATCAGACATCCGCCGACGGTAATCATCGCCATGACCGATACCGAAAGCGCGTTCATGTGGAACACAGGCAGCGGCGTGAGCATCCGTTCCTGGCCATCCTGCAACGCGATGATCCCTCCGGTATCGCGATACCAGTCGCCCGAGTGGAGGAAGTATTCGTTGGACAGCACGCAACCCTTCGGGCGTCCGGTAGTGCCCGAGGTGTAGAGCAGTGCAGCTTCGGTCGATGGACCGAGTTGGGCGTTGGCCGTTGCCGGGCGTGAAAGCGCGGGAATGATGTCTTCCGGCGTGATGCAGGGAATCGGATTGCCCCCGGCAATGGCAGCCGCCGAAACTTCGTCACGCCGCGGCGCAGTCACGAAGGCGAGCGACATTTCCGAATGCGAAACGAGGTATTCCAGCTCGGCCGAACGCAAATCAGGATTGATCGGCACCACCGATGCGCCAAGGCTGTTGGCAGCAAGAAAGATTTCCAGAAATACCGGGCGATTTTCCAGCAACAGGCCGATGCGCGTGCCCATGCCCACGTTCGCTGCTGCCAGCGCGGAACGGCGTAGCGACGCAGCCGCGTACATCTGGGCGTACGTGATCTCGCCCGCTTCGATGCCATAGACCTCTGCCGTCTCTGGCAGGATGTTCAGAAATGGTTTTTCGGGAAAGCGCGCTGCCGTACCGGCAAAGCGGGAGAATACGGTTTCGCCCGGTCCATCCCGGTCTAGCAAACTCACGCCCTCTTTCTCCAATAAATATCTATATGCATAAATTGAGCTATAAAGTAAATTTCGTCAAGTCGCCCTGTGCACGCTTCCGGCAAGGATTGATTAGGACCGCAGGTTTGCGGTCATCGCCAGCAGCACGCGTCGCGTAGCGGCCAGATCTTCCTTGGAAATGCCTTTGGTCACAAGGGTATGGAACGCTTCCATTTCCGGCCAGCAAGCAAACAGCAATGCGCGTCCCGCATCGGTGAGTACAACTTCACGGCGGCGAAGGTCGGTATCGGGAGTATGGCGCTCAACAAGACCTGCGGCGACCATCGAATCGATTGTGCGACTGGCCTTGGACTGCTCGCTGAAAGTGCGTTCGGCAATCTCGTTGATGGTCAGACCGTGCTCGATATGCAGCACTGACAGCGTGCGCAGGACAATTAGTGAAGCGCCGCACTGCTTCAGCATGATGCCCAAGCGAGACTGGCTGTGGCTTGCCAGTCGGTTGACCAAATAGGACAGCTGAGCCTCAAGTTCGGCGAGCGTTGCGGGTGGCGACGGGTTATCCGGCATGGCTTGCATCAGTTCGCGCCAGTTTGCCCCTGACCTGTTCCAGCACGCCGACGGCCTGCTCCAGATCGGCGCCTGGCAGACCGTGAAGCCATTCGTGCACCAGCGTATCGTGGCGTGCGCGGGCCGCCTCGAAGGCCACCGCACCTTGCCGTGTGATCGTGACGATGAATGAGCGACGATCGGTTGCCGACATCTCGCGCGTGATGAGGCCATCGGCAACAAGCCGTTTGGCAAGGCCGGTTACATTGCCGCCGGTGACCTTCAGTTTGCGGGTCAAATCGCCAAGGGTCAGCCCCTGCGGCAGACCGTATATCTGGGCAAGGAAATCGTACTTTGCCAGCGTCAACCCGCATTCCCGCGTCATCGTGCGGTTGAGGCGGGCATAGAGCTCAGACTGGAGCGAAAGGGCGCTGACCCAGAGGCGGACTTCCCAACTGCGCGCTTGCATAAACCTTGGCCGATCAACTCTTCTGGGAGGCGAGGAGAGCTTCTTGCAGCCTTGCCCCTATCGAGGCAAGCGCTGCAAGGTGCCTCAGGCAAATGAGCGGATCGTCTTGATCAAGCCATCCAGATCGCCACCCTCGCCGTCGCGGATGGCGGTCTCGCGCAGGCGGCTCGCCCATTTGGCGGCATCGTCACGACCGAACAGCTGCTGGATCGCGGCGGTAACTTTCGCAAACTTGGACTGGCTGCGCTCGTGCGTGTCGGAATAGCCCTTGATCAGGCGACGGCACTTCACGATCTCGACGCCCAGTGCATAGTCGTACTGTGCGGCCTGGACGGCTTGTGCCAGCCACGCTTCGATATGCGCCATTTCGGTGGCGTGGCGCAATGACGCGCGCCTCCAGCTGCGCAGTCCACCAACGATGTAGAGCAGCACAAACCACCCGGCTGAATACGTGCGCACGCGGCGCCCCTTGTCGATCCGGCGGTCGAGCCAGCCGTAAAGGCCGGTCTGCCGTTGCAGCCAGCGGGCAAAGCCTGCCGGAAGGATCCCGGCCAGCTCTTCCAGTCGGGGATGCATGTATTCGGTCGTATGCAGGATCTGGTCTTCCCTTGCACCTACTTCATCGACGATGCGTTGGCGGCGGCCGGCTCGGGTCTTGAGATCGGCCACGCGCACGATGTCGTCATAGGCCATCGCATTGGCGAGGTACTTTGCCGTCTGCGCCGTCAATTCATGAGCATGGCCCGTTTCTGATGCTGTCGCATCACCAAGCATCTGATCGATCTGGTGTATGCGTTCCAAGCGTTCGAGATATTCCGAACCATAGTCGAGGTCCTGAAAATCGACGACTTTGGCCAAGCCGCGCAGCGCCAGTTCAGCGGCAGGGCGGGGCAGTTCAAGCGCATCGACACGGCGCGCAAGCGTGTCCATCCGGTGATCACGGAAACGCGGGATTGCTGCGTCGGGTTTGGGCGCAGGTGTGGCTGCAGGGGCCACAGGCTCTGCGTTTGCAGTTTCAGCCATGGCAACCGTTCGTTCGAAAGCAGCGCCGAAGGCCCGCAAGCTTGCGGCCGCCCCCTTGCCACCCGTCCCGATTACCGCGTGATAGGCTTCGAGCGGGAAGGGCAGCGCGCCCGAACCCGCCAGCGCACCGAACATCGCCGAGGAGATCACACTGCCGTTTTCGATGGCCAGCGCGTTCATGTCGAAGATGATTTCCTGCCGTGCTGCCACGCCAATCGCGTCGGTCACGGCGCTGCTGTCGGCAATCCCGAGCCCGGGCGCGCTCTTTTCCGAGATGGCCAGCGAACGGTGATCGGATGCGATGAGTGTGGTGCGGCCCGGCGTGACGATCCCGCGCAGGATCGACCGGCCGGCTTCCATGAACTCCGAAGCGAGCACGACATCGACATCGCCCGGCGTGGGCATCTGAGCAAGGATCGGCTTGCGGCCATCCTGCGCGCGCATCATCTCGACATAGTAGATCGTCGCTCCGGTGCGCTGCGCGACACCGGGAACTGAGGTGGATTGGGCAACCCAGCCTGCATCCTCGGCCAGCTTGACCACCCATCCGGTCAAGACGCCGCCACCTTGGCCGCCCATGGCAACGATGGCGATGGAGATCGGGCGTTCGGTAGCATCGCCGGCGGGGGCAAGGGCCAAGCGGACAGTCTCGTCACGCATCATGCGAACTCCACCGCGACCCGGCTGCGCGAACGGCGCGCTTGCAGGGAGTTTACGACAGTCATCGACAGGCGCGCCTTGAATTTGTCCCACCACGTGGGATTGTGGATCACATCGGCGCGGTAGAACGACGGGCAAAGCACCGCAGCCTCCGAAACCTCGCCACAGTTGCCGCAGCCGACGCAGGTATTGTCGATTGCCGCCACCGGATCGTCACGCAGCGGATCGTCCAGCTGTTTGACGGACAGCGAAGGGCAACCGGACAGGCGAATGCAGGCATGATCGCCAGTGCAGACGTCCTCGTCCACGCCAAAGCGCTCCTTCACCATGCGCTTGCCGTCCTTGATCGCCTTGGCCACCAATGGCTTCACCCGGCGCTGCTTGTTGAGCATGCATTCGGACGAGGCGATGATGATCTTCGGCCCCGCCTCCTTGGTGGTCAGGGCCTCGGTCAGCACCTTTTTCATCTTGCCGACATCATAGGTCCGGTCGACTTCGCGGATCCACGTAGCGCCGACGCCTTCAACTGCCTTGATGATCGGGTTGTTGGTCTTGCGATTGCCGTTGGTTGCGCGCGAAGACAGGATATCCTGCCCGCCTGTGGCCGACGAGTAGTAGTTGTCGACGATCAGGAAAACGCCGTCGTGCTTGTTGAAGACGGCGTTGCCGATACCGCTGGTCAGGCCATTGTGCCAGAATCCGCCGTCACCCATCACCGCGATCGAACGCTTGCCCCCCTTCTGGCCAAAGGCCGACGCCGATGCGCCGCCAAGTCCAAAGCCCATCGTCGTCGAACCGATGTTGAACGGCGGCAGGATCGAAAAGAGATGGCAGCCGATGTCGGCCGACACGTGATGTTCACCAAGATCCTCATTGACCATTTTCATCGCGGCGAAGATCGGACGTTCAGGGCAGCCCGTGCACAGGCCGGGCGGACGGCTCGGTACGACTGACTTGAGCTTCTCGACCTCTGGCAAGGCCAGCGCCTCGCGCGCATCGGGAAGGGGTGGACGATTGCCCAGCAGGTGAGGGTGGTTCTGTTCGATGAACGCGCCGATCCCGCTCATCAGCGCCTGAACCGTGTAGTCGCCGCCCATCGGCAGAACATCCTTGCCCTGAACCCGCGCGGTATGATTACGGCGCTTCAGGATCGTGTTGACGGCCTGTTCCAGGTACTCGGGCTGCCCTTCCTCGACCATTAGGATCGAGTCCTTGCCGTCCGCAAACTCGGCGATCTCGCTGTCGATCACCGGATAAGTCACGTTCATCACGTAGAGAGGAACTTGGGTATTCCCGTACGCATCGGACAGGCCGAGGTACTGCAGCGCACGGATCACGTTGTTGTACATCCCGCCCTGCAGCACGATGCCAACCTTGCCTTTTGATGGGCCGAACCATTCGTTCAGCTTGTTGTCCCGCACGAAATTGATCGCGGCGGGCAGGCGGTGCAGGATCTTTTCCTGCTCGTGCAGATAGGCCGCCGGTGGCAGCACGATGCGGTCCAGATCGCGCTTGGGGCTATTGCGGGCGTCTTCCAGCGTGAATACCGGGCGAACGTTGTCCTTGGCCACAAAGCTGCCGTGCATGTGGCAGGTGCGCACGCGCACTTCGAGCATCACCGGGGTATTCGATACTTCGGAAAGCTGGAATCCCTTTTCGATCAGGTCAACGATGCAAGAATGGTCGGGGCGCGGATCGAGCAACCACATTTGCGATTTCATCGCAAAGGCGTGCGTGCGCTCCTGCATGATCGAGGAGCCTTCGCCATAATCTTCCCCGATGATGACCATGGCCCCGCCGGTCACTCCGCCCGATGCAAGGTTGGCCAGCGCATCGGAAGCGACGTTGGTGCCCACCGTGGACTTCCACGCCACCGCACCGCGCAAGGGGTACATGACCGAGGCGGAAAGCATGGCCGCAGCCGTTGCTTCGTTGGCCGAACTCTGGAAGTTCACGCCCAGTTCGTCGAGAATGTCCTTCGCGTCCGCAAGCACATCCATCAGGTGCGAGATGGGCGAACCCTGATACCCGCCGACGTAGGAAACGCCCGCCTGCAGCAGCCCCTTGGTGATCGCAAGGATCGCCTCACCCTTGAACGTCTCACCGTCGCCGAGGCGAAGGTGCTCGACCTCCTTGGCAAATGAGCGCTCAGCCATGACGTTCCTCCGATTCCCAAACAATATGCAAATGCATAAGTTGAGATGTGAAGAACGTCAAGCGATCGTCAGATCAATCCGCTGCATATTGAAGCTGAATCCGGGCATGAAGCGCCTGACCACACCCGTTTCGATCACGGTGCGTTCTTCAGGCGTTGTGGCTTTGGCCAGCTCTGCTTCTACTGCGGCTTCGCTTGCGCCAAATTCGCGGATGCCCTTGAGATCGGGCCATACAAGCCAGAACGATCGGCCGTCGGGCGCAATCCAGCCCGGCGCAATCTGTGGCGCGTAGGCGCGGGACAGCGGATCACCTCCGGGGGTCCAGGCCGTGTCTTCATGGATCTGGCGCCATGACCCCGTCGGCTGTTCCGATACCCATAGGCCAAGGTAACCGGGTTTGCCGAATTCTGTCCCATCTGGTCCCACGCCGATTCCGGCGCTGGACATCATGTAAAGTCCCAGTGGTGCGTTATAGACGACGCTCGGCAGCCATGCTTCCACCACAAGATCGCCGGGGAACAGGTTGACGCTGTTGACCCAGCCAAGCGGGAATGTGTGAACCGGCTTGCGCGCAGTGATATCTGCGCTCCATCGCGGACGCCCCGCGCCATCGTGGCCAGCAAAATACCGGTAGGCCTTGCGATCTGTCAGATCTTGCGGCTGTGCACGGAACAGCACGAGCTCGTTCATGCGCCCATCGACGCTGCCGTTGAGGCCGTAGACATAGACGTAACCATCCGGTCCGGTCCTGCCCCGCCCGTATTGCGCAATGGACAGGAGCGAGAAGCAGCCGTCAGGTTCGAAAAACACGAGGGTGTCGCGGGTTTGCTCCTTCCACTCTTCCCATACCACGGGCGTCGAACCGTTCTGATTGCGCCAGGTTGCGCCGCCATCGGTCGACATGATGAGCTTGGCACCAGTCCAGCGGCGCGGACGGTCTTCGGCATGATCGAGCGTGCCAAGGAACTGGTAGATCGCATTGCCGATCTGCACCACGCCGTGACCGTAATAGTGCGGGGCCTCGGGCGGGCGCTCGGACCGGTTGAGGTCGGGATAGCCAGGAAGCGCCGCAAAGGTCGGCGCCGCAGGGCCACCACCCATCTGCCAGATGCGCGTGCTGTAGAAGGCCTTCGGTGGCTCGACCCAGCCCGGGCTGTCATTGACGACGATAAGCTGCGACCCATCGGGCCGCAGCGTCATCTTGTAGCCATCGCCCAATCCGCCAAGATTGCGGATCGTCTCATCGCGCCGGGTGGCTGACATCACCTGCGCAGGCTTGCGGGCTTGGGCTCGGGCAAAGACAGTTCCGGCGCTCGCCGCAGCCACGGTCGAGACAAGAGCCGTGGCGAGCAGTTCGCGCCGGGTGGGTGTCATGGCTTTACTTGATCTCGTCCGAGGACTTCATCTCGACAGTCCCATCCTTCGTGACCTTGAACAGGGGGTCTTCGCGGTCGCAGTAGTATTCCATGATCTGGTACTCGGGATTGCGCTTGTACCCGTAGGTGAAGCGATAAGGTTCGAGCAGGACCTTGGGGTCCTCGATGGTAATTTCGTTTTCGATGGTGTCCGGGCCGGTCACCTTGAGACGCTCGGTTATGGTCATTTCGAAGCTGTGTGGGATTTCGAAGAAGCGCGTCTCTTCCTTGACGCCCTTGGTCGTGACAACAAGGGTGTTGCCCTCCCATTTGCCGATCGACATCCCGTAGAACGTTGGCGTCAGCTCATCGAGCGCCGGCATGGTCTTGTTCAGAAAGATGCGGCGCGTCTGGGTGATGAACTCGGCAAGAACCGTTATCTGGCCCGGCGTCTGCAGGAATTCGAGCGGGAAGATTGCCGCCATAACCGACGGCATACCTTCAGGAAGGCACTGCGTGTTTGGATCGACAAGAGGCGTACCGGCCTTCAGCTTCGCGTCGCGATTGGCGCGAAGCGTCTTCCATTCGGTGGCATAGGGTTCGCGCAGCTTGGGTCCATCACCCGGTACCGGAAGTTCGAGGAAGGTATTTTCCTCGCCGGCGAAGGGATCGGGATAAAGCTCCCAGATGCCAGTGATATTCGGTGCAGTGGCCGTGGCGGTCGCCGGGGCAGCGGCAGCGGCATAGCCACCGGTTGAACCAAGCGCAGCTAGACCCAGCGCTGCGGCACCAGCCATAAGTCGAATCGGGCGAAAACGCATGAAAATTCTCCCTTGCGATTCAGCCACGAGCCGTTCGCATGTGCATTTTTGAATTGTATGGGGCGACGTCGACGCGCCGCCCCAGAAATGTCGTTAGCTGCGTTTACCAGCCGCTGAGCATCCGCCCATCGGCAACCTTGATCGTCTTGAGCATGCCACCCGGCTTGCCATTGCGCAGCGGATAGAAGGTGATGTCCACGGTATCACCGGCCTTCAGCGTGTTGTGCTTCCAGCCTGCGCGGCTCATCATGTTCACGCTGCTGCATTCAAGAGCATAGCGCGTAACGCCATTACCTTCCTTCACGTTGACCACTACGAAGGAGTGGGGGTTGGTAAAGCGAAACTCGGAGACTGTGGCACGCACTTTCGTGCTGATCTTGGCCTGGTCGAACATGGCGAAGGAATGGTGCGCCAGGGCCGGGGACACCGCACAGACAGCCAAGGCTGCTGCGGCAACAAGGGCTGCGGCCTGCTGGCATTTGCTGAACATCGAATACTCCTCTCGATCAATTGCTATTGCCGGAAAACGGACCTTTGCCCTTGAACATAACCTGATCCTTGTGGACCGGCGGGGGCAGGTGTCGTATTCCGACAACATCCTCCGAATTGTGGGCGCGATTGGGTTCTGGAGCGAAGTCGATTACAGTTGTGAAACCGTTACTGTAGCCCCTCAAACCCGTCCGAATGCGGCCTGCCGCGTAGGGCAATCGGCCAGCGAGCTCCATGTGTTGATATTTTGCAACTGTAATTGCAATTTTCCGGGAATTGTTGATAATTTGCCGCATGAATGATGCTCGATCTTCGGAGATACCGGACGCTGACGAATCCGCCCAGATTCGCGCAGCAGCGCTCGCTATCCGCCCGAATCTCGAAGGGCATCGGTCAGACAAACTGCTGCGGTTGTTTGATTTTCTTGTTGAGCGCAGCCTGCAAGGCAATCCGCCCACAGAAGCACAGATTGCCCAGGACGTGTTCTCGACCGGACGGGTCGGCACGTTTCCCGGCGATTCCAATGTCAGGGTTTACGTTCACAGGTTGCGCCGGATGCTTCAGAGTCTGCCCGTAGACGAGCAGGGCTCGCGGCTGGACCTCATGGTCGGAAGCTATATGTTGCGTCTTGCCCATCAGGCTGAACCGTCCGAACCTGAAAACGGCCAGGAGGGGGCATCCCTGCCACCCGTACGTAACGGTTTTCGTGGCAAGACATTCATCCGCGCGATCGGTGTTGCCACCCTTGCGATTGTTCTGTCCATTGCCGCCTGGATGTTCTTCCGGCCAGCAGTGGGCGGCCAACTTGCCGACACCATGCCTTGGGCCGCAATACGCGATTCCGAACGGCCAATCACAATAGTGATGGGTGACTACTACTTCTTCGCAAACCAACCCCATGGCCAATCTGCTCCCTCTGGCTCAACGCTGATCTGGGACCGGTCGGTCCCGGCACCGGAAGACTTGATCATCTTTCAGATGCTCAACCCTGAAAAAGCCGACAGCGTATCCGATCAGAACCAGCACTACGTAACATCGGCAACCGTTGCGGCAGCGTTTGCTATCCGCACCGCACTTCGGCGGGATGCCGTATTTCGCCAGCGCGATGTGCATCTGGTCTCGGCCTCGCAACTCACGCCGGAGATTCTGAAATCCACCGACGTAGTCTATATCGGCCAGATAAGCGGCTTCAGCGCAATCCTGCGCGATCCCGTAGCACAGGCATCATCGTTTAGAGTGGATGACAGTCTTGTGAGCATGACAGACATTCCAAGTGGGAAGCAATACCGGTCAGACGGCATCGAATTGCGCGACTTGCAAATTTCCCGTCGGGACTATGGCTACATCGCCCGCATACCCGGGCCTGCGCAAAACAGCCTGATCCTGATCGCCAGCTTGCGCGACGCCGGGTTGAACGAAATGGTGTCCCTTGCGCTCGACGGTGAAAGGCTTGCCCTGCTCGACAGTGGCACGGCGGGCTCGCCGCAAGGTTTCGAGGCATTTTATCATGTGCGCACGCTGGGCAGTGCAAATCTGGGTGCCACGCAACTGCTCGCACGGCCTTTGCGCTCGGCTGGAATCTGGGACAAATCGGCAAGCGTGCCCGAATACCGGCCCATTGCCATGCCGACGGGCCGTCGCCGATGAAACTTGGCCGGGTGTGAAAAGGAACAGGCCGTTTCAGCAATACGGTATGCGCCTTGCCGCAGGCATGATCGCAAGATGATGATCCGCTTGTACAAACCGCTTCTCGCACTTGGCACGGCTTTCACCCTTGCCGCTGTGCCGTCCGCCGCCTTGGCCAACGACATCGACGATATCGTTCTGCGCGAGATGCAGCGGGCCGCAGTGCCCGGTGTGGCAGTGAGTGTGATTGAGCGCGGTACAGTCCGGAAACTACATGGTTATGGCGTTGCCAACCTGGAGCTTGCGGCTCCGGTCCGGCCGGACACGCTGTTCAAGACCGGCGCTTTGGGCATGCAATTCACGGCAGCGGGAATCTTGCGGTTGGCAGAAGACGGCAAGATTGGACTGGACGATCCGGTCAGCAAATATCTGCCGGAGCTTCCAAAGACCTGGGCTGGCGTGACCATCCGCCATCTTTTGAATCATACCTCGGGCGTTCCGGCCACTCCCAGCGGCGAGTTTCAGAAAGAGTATACTGACGCCGAATTGCTCCAGATCATTACCGGGCAGGATATCAACTTCCGCCCGGGAACGCGCTGGCGCTTCAGTTATGTAGACTACGTCGTCCTCGGCTATGTCATGAAGCGCGTGACGGGCGAGAATTTCGCACTCTTTCTGAAAAAGCGGCTGTTCGAACCAGCAGGCATGACCGGGGCCAGAGGGATCGACGAACTGGCGATCATTCCGAACCGCGCCACGGGCTACGAATTCCGCGATGGCGGGCTGCGCAATGCAGAGAAGATCTCGGCTACGGCGAATTCAACCGCCGATGGATCGCTCTATATCTCGGTGCTCGATTATGTCGCGTGGGCGCAAGCAATGTCGCGCAAGGCCGTTCTTTCGCCGGCATCGTGGGCGGAAATGGCAAAGCCTGCGGTTCTCGTGAACGGGCAACAGTGTTCCTACGGTCTGGGCTGGTACCAGAACGGAGGCGCCAATGCAGCGAGCTGGTATCATTCGGGGATGTGGCAGGGCTTCCAGACCTATGCCGTTCACGCACCGGCAGACGATCTGACCGTGGTGGTCCTGGCCAATGGTGAAACGGCCGATTCCGCTTCGATGGCGCGCCGGATTGCCCAGGCAATGGCAGGACCATCCGGGCAGAAGGCCGCAGCGCCCCAGTCAGATGCCCCCGCCGCGCTGCTTCGCCAAGTCGGCACCGTTCTCGACGATCTCGCCGCCGATCGCGTGGATCGCGCAAAGTATGTCGATTATGCCAAGCTCGATCTCACGGAAATGGTGGCGCAATACGCCATGCTGATCGCCCCCATGGGCAAGCGGCAGGAAGTGGCGCTTTTCGATACCCGCAAGGAATGCGGCGGCACCACCCACCGCTTGCGCGCCCGGTTTGAGCGCGGTGTGATCGACATCGTGATGGCAACCGATGCCGATGGGCGCATCGGCAGCCTCGACATCGTTCCAATCAGCGCGTGGGAAGCGCCTTTGTAGCGTCGGCCTCAGCGGCAAAGCTCGGGCGCTCGAGCTGAAACAGGTCGGTGCTGCGGGTATACCAACCCGCGCCGTGCATGCGCGCAACAAGGTTCATGGCCAGCGTGTCGACATGCAGGCGCGCTGGATCAACCAGCGCTTCCTCGATGTGGAAGTGCAGGACTTCGCCCAGCACGACGGTGGTCGCGCCCTTGTCGAACGTCTCCAGCACGCGGCACTCCATAGCCACCGGCGCAGATGCGATCCGCGGCGGCGCGATTGCCAGCGAAGGCGTGACAGCGATACCGGCGTGAGCCAACTCGTCATACTCTGGCGGCGCATCGATGCAGGTGAAGTTCATCGCCGCAGCATCGTGTTCGGCCACCAGATTGACCACGAACTCCCGTGTATCGATCACATTGCGCGCACTGTCCTTGTGCGTTCCATCCGGCCTGCGCATCATGCCGATGGCAACGAGCGGCGGCTCCGATCCCATCATGTTGAAGAACGAATAGGGCGCAGCATTGCGAATGCCGTCAACCGAAACGGTCGTCACCCACGCGATCGGGCGAGGGGTGATCGCTGCTGCCATAAGCTTGTAGCGCTCAGGCGCGGCCAGGACACTGAAATCGAAGTGCATCAAGCTTACTCCGCACCCTCGCGCCGAACCGCCCGTTGGGGTGCCACATTGACCGAGAGCGAGAACACGTCTGGGCGTGCATAGTGCCCGGTCACGTCGAAATCGTATTTTGCGCGCACGAGATCATCGGGGTCGATATCGGCATAGAGGATCGTCTCGCCGCTATAGTCTGGCCCGGCCAGCACCTGTCCCAGAGGTCCGACGATCATCGATCCGCCGCGCAGCAGAACGGTTTGCGGATCGTCACCCAGCGCGCAGTCGAAATCTTCCGGATAGGCACCGCGCGTGATGTGCTGGCAGGCTGACAGAACATGGCAGCGGCCTTCCAGCGCAACGTGCCGCATCGACGCTGCCCACGTATCGCGATCGTCTGCAGTCGGTGCGCAGTAGAGCGAGATGCCCTGATCATACATCGCCATGCGCATCATCGGCATGTAGTTTTCCCAGCAGATGACAGCGCCGATCCGCCCCAGTGACGTTTCGATCACCGGCATGGTCGATCCATCGCCAAAGCCCCAGATCAGGCGCTCGGCTCCGGTCGGCATCAGCTTGCGATGCTTGGCAATCAGCCCTTTTTCCCCGTCGAAAAACAGCGCCGTGCAATAGACGGTGCCGCCGTCGCGCTCGATCACGCCGATAACCACGAAGGCACCGGTGGCCTGTGTGGCTTCGGACAAGGCCTGCACTTCCGGGCCATCCAGATCGATGGCTGCCGCATGATAGCGCCGGAAATCTTCCCGACCCTCGGGCTTGCGCATTCCAACCGGCGTGCCGAATGAGGCACCCTTGGGATAGCCGCCGAGGAATGCTTCGGGGAACACGATCAGCCGCGCGCCCTGCTGCGCCGCCTCCTGCACCAATGCTGCGGCCTTTTGTGCAGATGCTGCCGAATCCATCGGGATCGATGCCGCTTGAACCGCTGCTGCCCTGAAGGTTTGTGCCATCACGAATTCTTCTTATCTGCGCCGCATTTGCGGCAATGATCATCTTCCAAACAGGATACTTGCCAGATCGCCTGATGCAAGATATTTTAAGCCTATAATAAATTGGCTCTGGGGAGAGCAGCGAGGATATGAGTCGTGCAAGAAACCAGCTTTGACCAATACCGCGAAGATGTCATCGGCCGTGCCAACGTGCCCGATACCCCCGAGCTTGTCGCCTATTACAGGCGGCTGAAGGAACTGGGAACCGGCGCCCTATGGACGGTTGCCAACAAGATCGAGCCGTGGGAACCCGCCTCCACATCCGTGCCGATGCTTTGGCGCTATCGCGATCTGCGCGAAGATGTGCTGAAGGCGCTCGATCTGGTCACGCCCGAACAGGCGGGGCGGCGCGTCGTCTATCTTGAAAACCCGGGCCGCAGCGATGTCGTTGCAGCGGTCGGATGGCTCTATTCGGGCCTTCAGGTGATGAAGCCGGGCGAATGTGCCTCGTCGCACCGCCATAGCGCCTCTGCCTTGCGCTTCATCATGGAGGGCAGCGGAGCCTTCACCAATGTCGATGGCCAGAAGCTGACGCTGGGCGCGAACGATTTCGTGCTGACGCCCAATGGCACCTGGCACGAACACGGCGTGGCCGAAGATGGCGAAATCTGCATCTGGCAGGATGGTCTGGACATCCCGATGATGAATGCGCTCGAGGCGAACTTCTATGAAGTGCACCCCGATCTCAATCAGGCTGTCAGTCACCCGGTCGATGCGTCGGTGGCCACCTGGGCCAATGCCGGTCTGCGTCCGTGGGGGGCGACCTGGGACAAGCGCTATTCGCCACTGCTCAAGTACGAATGGGCGCCCACTTACGAGGCCCTGCAAAAGTACGCCCGTGTTACCGATGGTTCGCCCTACGATGGCGTCCTGATGGAATACGTGAACCCGGATACGGGCGGTCCCGTCATGTCGACGATCGGTGCCCACATGCAGATGCTGCGTCCGGGCGAGCGGACGAAGGCCCATCGTCAGACCGGCAGCTTTGTCTATCAGTGCTGCAAGGGACGCGGCTATTCGATCATCAATGGACAGCGGTTCGACTGGCAGGAGCGCGACATCTTCGTGGTCCCTGCCTGGATGTATCACGAACATGCCAATGCATCCCAAACCGAGGATGCCTGCCTGTTCGCCTTCCATGACCTGCCGGTGATGCGTGCCCTTGGTCTCTACCGTGAAGAGGCCTTCGGCGACAACGGCGGGCACCAGCCAATTTTGACCTGATTGCTGAAAAAGGAATTGCAATGAAGCTTGTTACCTATCGCGCCTCGGTAGAGGCCGAAGCAAGGCTTGGTGCGCTGGTGGACGGCCTTGTCGTCGATCTCGCCCGCTTTGGAGCCGCCGCGGGCGTGGTCCTGCCGTCAACCATGCTGGAGTTCATCGATCTTGGCCCGCAGGCTGTGACACAGACCAGTGCCATGCTGGATCAAGCTGACGGTTCCTTTCCACTTGGCAGCGCCGTCCCGCTTGCCAATGTAAAGCTGCTCGCGCCCATCCCGCGCCCGCGCAAGAACATCTTTGGCATCGGCCTGAACTACACCGAACACGTCGCGGAAAGCGCCAAGTCGCTAGACACCTCGGCAGAACTGCCGCGCCAGCCGGTGATCTTCTCAAAGCCGCCGACCAGCGTGATCGGCCCGGACGACGCCATCGTCCACGATGCCGAAATCACACAGCAGCTCGATTGGGAAGTCGAACTGGCCGCGATCATCGGCACGCGCGCCAAACGGGTTTCGCGTGAAGAGGCGCTCAATTACGTTTTCGGCTATACGGTCTGCATCGATATGAGCGCGCGCGATTGCCGCCGTGCAGGGCAGTGGATCTATTCGAAGGGCCAAGACACCTATTGCCCGATGGGCCCGGTGGTGGTCACGGCTGACGAGATCCCCGATCCGCAAACGCTGGACCTGTGGCTCACCGTCAACGGAACGGAAAAGCAGCGCAGCAACACGGCTTTCATGCTGTTCAAGGTCGATGAACTGGTGGCCGACATCAGCAAGGGCATTACGCTCGAGCCGGGTGACATCATTGCCACCGGTACGCCCGCCGGCGTGGGCGCTGGTCGTGATCCGCAGGAATGGGTCTGGCCGGGTGATGTCATCGTCGCCACGGTCGCAGGCATTGGCACATTGCGCCATCCTGTTGTGGCAGCCTGATCGCCCTCTCATAGATCTGGTTGTCCGCTGGCCGCGCCGTCCCCAACGGCGCGGCCTTAGCGTTTCTGGAGTCCGAGACGCGCTACATTGCGCGCGCGCCGGCAACTGATCAAGCTGCCAGCGTCGAAGCTTCGCTGATGCGCAGGCGCATATCGTCAGGCCAAGCAGTCGATCGCTGGCTCTCCAGATCCATGCAAACCAGCACGACCTCTGCTTTTAACCTCACTTCACCCTCACAAGCGAAGCATATATCAAGATTGCAGCTGCTGCGGCCCAGCTTCTTGGGCGTGAGTGCAATCGAAAGATGGTCGCCAAGGTGGCTTGGCGCGGTAAAATCCACCTGCAGTTTGACAGTAGGAACTCCGATTTTCCGGTCATGGTGCATTTCGCGAAAGCTCACGCCCAGCGCTCTTTCGCACCAGTCTTCAACCGCGCCGTTCAGCATTTCCAGATAGCGCGGGTAAAACACGATTCCTGCTGCATCGATATGCGCGAACCGCACCTGTGCCGATGTTTCAAAGGCAATACTCAACTATCGTCCCCTAAGATCTTTCGCAGCTCGCCGAGACCCTGCACCAGCTGGTCGATCTGTGCGGCAGGCACATCGCGAAACACTTTCGCAATCCAGCGGTGGTGGGCTTCGGCAAGCGCCTTGAATTGCGTTTCGCCTTCAGGCGTCAGGGAAACGATTGCCGAACGACCGTCCTGAGGGTCGGGCCGCGACACGACCAGCCCTTGTGCCTGAAGCTGCCGCACGATTGCCGTGACGTTCCCGTTGGACACCAGCAAGGCCCGCGAAAGGCGACCCATGCTAAGGCCATCGGGCTCGCGGTGGAGAGCGGCCATTACGTCAAAGCGAGGCAAGGTGGTGTCAAACTGGTCTTCGAAATTGCGACGTAACTGCTTTTCGCCAATTTTGGCGCAGCGCAGCAAGCGCACCCAAAGACGCAGTTCGGGTGTGCCCGCGCCTGCGGGTTCGTCGCGTGCATCCACAACCGCCACTTCGCTCATTCCGGCTCCAGTCCTGTTGTCTTTTCGGCTCAGGCTTTGCCTGATTGCGCCTGCTTCGACAACCTGATCGCTTGCTGTTGGCCCAGAACATAGGGCGCTGGCACGAACTGCCCCTGGTCGTCGCAGGCAGCAGCCGCGCGCAATGTCCACACGGGATCTGCCAGATGCGGGCGGCCCAGCGCGACAAGATCGGCCCGACCTGCCGTCACGATGCTGTTCACCTGATCAGAATCGACGATATTGCCGACGGCGATGACCGGAATGAGCGCAGCGTTGCGGATGCGATCGGCCAACGGGGTCTGGAACATGCGCCCATAAACGGGGCTTGCGACAGAAGCCGTTTCCCCGGAGGACACGTCGATCAGATCGACGCCGGCATCCTTGAAGTACCGCGCAATCTCGACCGCTTCCTGCGGCGTCACGCCCTGATCGCCGACCCAGTCGTTGGCGGAAATGCGCACAGCGAGTGGCTTGTCGGCAGGCCATGCGGCACGCACGGCTGCCGTAACAGCGAGCGGCAGGCGGAGACGATTTTCCAGAGAGCCGCCATATTCATCGGTCCGATGGTTCAGCACCGGGGTGATGAAGCTGGACAGCAACGATCCGTGTCCTGCGTGGATTTCGATCATGTCGAACCCGGCCGCTTGGGCGCGGCGCGTGGCGGCTACGAAGTCTTCGATGATCCCGGGCATTTCCGAAACTTCGACCGCATGCGGCATCAGGCCGCCAACCTTCCAGGGAATCGCAGACGCGGCTATGACCGGCCAGGAATCGGCCAGCGGCGTGTCGGTCGGCACATCGAAGGGCACCTCGCACGAAGCGCGGGGACCGGCGTGGCCAATCTGCGCACAAGTGCGCGCCTTACTGTGGTTGTGGGCAAAGGCGTTGATGTCCTGCCAAGCGGCGATTTGCTGGTCATCATACAGGCCGGGGCACGCAGGCGTTGCTCTGCCCTCAGCCGAGACGGCCAGCGTTTCGGTCATGATCAGGCCTGCGCCGCCGAGCGCCCGCGCACCATAGTGGACGCTGTGAAACGGGCTCGCAGAGCCGTCCGCTGCCGCGTTGTAGGTCAGCATTGGCGGCACAACCACCCGATTGGCCAGGGTCATGCCGCGCAGCGAGAAGGGCGCGAACATTGGCTGGCACGTGTTGTTTGCCTCGCTCCGCTCGGAAAACCAGCGCTCGACACCATCCAGCCACGCAGGGTCACGCAGTCGCAGGTTTTCGTGGCTCACACGCTGGCTGCGTGTCATCAGCGAATAGGTGAACTGCAACGGATCGAACCCGATATAGCGATCCAGCGCTTCGAACCATTCGGTCGAATTGCGCGCACTGTTCTGGATCTTCAGCACTTCGACATGCCGCTCCTCCTGGTACTCCTCAAGTGCGCGGGCCATTGTGGCACGGTCCAGCGCACCGGGGCGGCTGATCACGTCGGCAAGCTTGATCGCATCTTCCAGCGCCAGCTTGGTGCCCGATCCAATCGAGAAATGCGCCGTATGGGCAGCGTCGCCCAGCAGCACCACATTGTCGAACGACCAACGCTCACACAGGATGCGGCGGAAGTTGATCCATGCGGCCGACCCGCGCAAATGCGCTGCATTGGTCAGCAGCGCATGCCCATCGAGATGCCGCGCAAAGATGCGTTCGCACAGCGCGATGGATTCTTCGGGCTCCATCTGGTCAAGGCCAAGGCCCGTCCACGTTTCAGGTGAGCATTCCACGATGAAGGTCGAATGCGTGTCATCGAAGCGGTAGGCATGGGCCCAGATCCAGCCTGCCTCGGTCTTTTCGAACAGGAACGCAAACGCGTCGAACATGCGCGTCGTGCCGAGCCAGCAGAAGCGGTTGCGCCGTACATCGATGTCTACGTCGAACTTGTCGGCGTATTTGGTGCGCACCTGACTGTTGATGCCATCCGACGCCACGATAAGGTCATAATCGCCAAAGTCCGAGACATCGCCGTCGAATTCGCTTTCGAAGTGGACCACCACACCGAGTTGCTCCGCGCGCTCGGTCAGGATGCGCAGCAGGTTGCGGCGTCCGATTCCGATAAAGCCATGCCCGCCTGAGCTGACGGATTGACCGGATACACTGACCTCGATGTCATCCCAATGTGCAAAGCTCTCGGTCATCGCCGCAGCGCTCACCGGATCGTTGGCCACCAGATTGCCCATGGTCTGGTCGGAAAAGACCACGCCCCAACCAAACGTCTCGCCGCGCTTGTGGCGTTCGAACACGTGGATTTCGTGCTGCGGATCGCGCAACTTCGTCGAAATCGCAAAATACAGTCCGGCAGGTCCGCCGCCCAGGCAGGCAATACGCATGTTCGCTCCTTATTTTGCTTTAGGCTTAAAGCAAAATAAGGGCGCGGCCAAGTGGTGATGTGCGTGCTCGTTATCGCAATGGATGCACGGCGATAAGCCGTCGCTCAGCATGGATCGGATCAACCGAGGTCACTTCAAACAGCGCCTCGTAGTACCGGTGGCGGGCCGGACCACGCTCAAGATCGTCGAGTGCGGCGGCGTTGGAGACGAGCCGCACCATGTCTTGCATCGCCAGATCGCCGATGCCCGTGATGAAGATCAACCGCCTCCCGTCAGACGTGCGCAGACTGGCAATCATACCCAGATCCGCACCGTCGGTCGCCTTCGCAAGCTTTTGTGTCGATTGATCGCGAACCGTAGCTTCGCCTTCAAGCCGGAAGCGTGAGGCAGCAGCGAGGCTGGGGGAGAGAATGCCGAGATCGGCGAGGCGGCCTACATAGACTACCGTTCGGGAGCGCAGCGCCGATTCGGTTGCGCTGGACACGGGCAGCAGCTGTGACCTGCGTATCTTGCCGGCGCGGGTGAGGGGGAGGGTGGCCTGCAGATCCCACGCGGCCATGACTGTGCTGACCGGTGCGAAATGCAGGTCGAGATCGTAAAGCCGGTAGAACGCTTCGGGATGTGTCTTGAGGTGTTGCCCGAGTTGATCGCGGGACTGGATCGCTGGATCGCGGATCAGGCGACTGACGCTGCTCTGATCGCGGGTTTCGGCAAGGATGAAGGAATCCCCGGTCACAAGGGTGATGGGCTGCGAATCGTCAAGGCCGCCCCAGAACTGCGTTGATGCGAGCTTGCGCGCGTTGCCCTCGGCTGCGTCAGGTTGTGGCATCAGCATGGCACCTGCAACAATCAGGCAAATGATGCCGGCAAGCAGGAACCAGTGCCAGCCTGCGGGCCGGACCGCCTTGCGCACGAATTCGGTGAATGGGCTGCTGGCAACGCCTTCTGCTTCCGGCATCTGCAGAACCAGACGGTATTCGCCTTTGGGAATGACCAAGCGTGCGCCGACTGAGCCTCCATAGAACTCGTCGACCCGCTTGCGCAGGCGGTGAACATAGACCCGCACGCCGGAATCGTTGGGACTTTCCTGCAGGCCGGTTTCATTGCCGAAGACGGCATGGGCGATCTCGATTTCCTTCGGCGCGCGCGCATCGGCCGAGCGTTCAGCAAGATAGTCGAACAACTTGAGCTGCGCTGCCGACCGGCTGGCCGAAAGTGACGCGCGAAACCGTGCGATCTCGCGTTCCATTTCGGGCGATCCAGGCACGTCTTTGGCGCCGATCGGGCTGTCCAACCTTTATTCTCCCCACTCTACCTGCGAGCTCAGGCACGTCTGGTCTGCCCACCTTAGGGGAGACCCCTTGCAACTTACAGTTTGCATTTACTTTAGGTTTAAAATAAATCGACGTCCAGACGTGAGTCGAGGCTTCAAACCTTTGGTCATGGCAAACCGGCCGATTGCAAGGGGCGATCGACCGATGATGCCGGGCCGTTTCCTAAGGCTGACCCCGACCCGCTGCGGACACAAAAAGGGAGAAATTACAGTGAGACATTCGATCCACTGCCGTGCTGCTCGCTTCGGTGCTGCAAGCACATTCAAGAAAACGCTGCTTGGTGGCTGTGCACTTTCGATGATGGCCTTTTCCCCCGCAGCAATCGCTCAGGACCAGCCCGCCGATCAGCCGCAGGCTGCAGAGGAAGCGTCTAAGGGCCTCGGCGTCGGCGAGATCATCGTCACGGCACAACGCAAGTCGCAATCGCTCAGCCGGGTGCCGGCGAGCATCGTGGCAAAGGGCCAGGAAGAACTGGATGTGCAAGGTGTGCGCTCGGTCGGCGACATCGCCCAGATCACGCCAGGCATCAGCTTCGGACAGAGCGCGACGCTCTATGGTACCGGCCAAACCACGATTGCCATTCGCGGCGTGGATTCATCGTCCGGCATCCCGACGACCGGTATCTACATCGATGACACGCCGGTGCAGACCCGCGTCGGCGTCAGTCCGTCGTTGAGCAATCCCTACCCGCAAGTGTTCGATCTCGATCGTATCGAAGTGCTGCGCGGGCCGCAGGGCACGCTGTTTGGCAGCGGTTCGGTTGGCGGCGCACTGCGCTTCATCATGCCAAAGCCGAGCTATGACAGCCTCTCGCTCTATGGCCGCACCGAGCTTGCGACCACGCGACACGGCGCTGAAAGCTATGAAGCAGGGCTGGCCATCGGTGCGCCAATCGTCACCGACAAGGTCGGCGTGCGTGCGAGCGCATGGTATCGTCGCGATGGCGGCTATATCGACCGACTGGATCGTGTGACCAAAAAAGTTACCCAGAAGGACATCAACAGCTCTGACTCCTTCACCGGACGCATCGCGGTTGGTTTGAAGCCTTCCGAAACCCTCACGCTTACCCCGTCGTTCTATTATCAGCATCAGACGATCCGCGATGGTTCGCGCTTTGAAGTCGATGAAACCAATCTGGATACCGGTGATCAGCGGCTCAGCCTCAACGTACTTCCTGAAAATCACCGGGATGATTTCTATCTCCCTGCGTTGAAGATGGAACTGGAGCTGGGTGGCGCAACGCTGGTTTCGGACACATCGTATTTCTATCGCACCACCGACACGGCGTCGGATGACACCACGCTCAGCCTCGCGCTGAGCGGCCTGACGTCGGGCGCGTTCCCCCCGGGCTTCGTCGACTATACGCCAGGCACGAACAGCCGGACCAAGCAGACTGCGTTCACGCAGGAGTTGCGCCTGCAGAATGACAATTCGAACGAACCGTTCAATTGGATCGTCGGAGCATTCTACCAGAAGTCCTATGTGCGCGATCAGTATGCAGGAACAGACCGGCGCTTGCTCGACGTGGTCAACCTCGGTCAGGAAACGCTTGGCGAACCGCCATTTGATTCGCTTACCGACGTGTTCGGCGTGGAATTGTATCAAGGCCAATTTAGCCTGTTCCAGCGCAATATCCATCGTGACGAGCAGATCGCAGCCTATGCGCAGGCCGACTATGAGATCGTGCCCCGCCTGAAGGTGACACTCGGCGGCCGCTACACGATCGCGAAGTATCGCTACGAAAACTTCACCGCAGGTCCGTTCTACACCACGGACGGTCAGACCGAAAATCTGCGCGTGACCAGTCGCAACTTTACGCCGCGTCTGGGTCTTTCATTCCAGGCAGACCGCAACAACCTGTTTTATGCCAGCGCTGCAAAGGGCGTGCGTGGTCCGGGTGTATCCCCGCCAGTGGGTTCGACCTGCGCCGACGATGCGGCAGCAATCGGCATCGATCCGCTGACGTCAAACAACGTGAAGCCGGATTCGATCTGGAGCTATGAGATTGGCAGCAAGAACCGGTTGTTTGACGGCAAGCTCGCCATCGACGCATCGGCGTTCCACATCGACTGGAAGAACGTGCAGACGCTGTTCGCGCTGCCCGTGTGCACGCTCTATACCACGTTGAACCTTGGCGATGCCAAGATTGACGGGTTTGACCTTGCGGTTGCAGTAAGGCCAATTGAGCAATTGCAACTCGGTGCCTCGGTTGCTCATACCGATGCGCGCTACACCACTGCCGTTCCCGGACCGAACAATACGGTGGTCCGCCGGTCCGGCGAGCCTCTGCCCACAGCGCCTTGGGCAGTTCAGCTCAATGCCCAGTGGACGCAGCCAGTCGGTGAAGGTGAGCTCTATGGCCGCGCCGACTTCTCCTACACCAGCAAGAACAACACGCCGTTGGATCTGAACTCGCCGTTGGTCGATCCAGACCTGCCGCGCGCACCTGCCACGTCGCAGTTGGACCTGCGTTTTGGGGGACGTTTCACCAAAGTCGGGTCGTCGA
Organism: Novosphingobium hassiacum; assembly: GCF_014196055.1. GTDB lineage: Bacteria > Pseudomonadota > Alphaproteobacteria > Sphingomonadales > Sphingomonadaceae > Novosphingobium > Novosphingobium hassiacum. The sequence continues at coordinate 564,088 of NZ_JACICY010000001.1, read as the reverse complement.
ACCTCGATCTCAGTGTGTTCATCAACAACGTGACCAATGAGCAACCCTTGCTGGCACTCTATCACGACACCCCGGGTGCAAGCTGGTTCCGTGGCGGAAGCTTCCGCCCTCGCACGATCGGTGTGACACTGTCACTGCGCGACTAATGTAGCCGAGTGCCAGAGCCCATGCATTTGGGCTCTGGCACTGGCCCGTAATGACAAGAGCGTGACCGTCCCGGCAATCATCCCCAATCGCGTGGGAGGATTAAGGTGTTCCCGCGCCGCAATGCGCAGATTACGCTGACGGATCGTTGCGGAATGACCTGGACGGAGCTCTAAATGGCATATCGGGCAATTTCCCTCTTTACCCCCAAGGGCATGCTTGTTCTTGGCGCTTGCGTGGTGGCCTTGTCTTCGCCGGCGCTTTGTGCGGACGTCGAGGAAGTCGGGCTGAGGCCGGTTCCGGTTGCTGACGCCCCGTATAGCTTCGATAGCGCCGAACAGCACGATATCCGTGTCCAGGTTATCGCACGCGGCCTTGCCCACGGTTATAGTCTGGCGTTCCTTCCTGGCGGCGATGCGCTGATCGTCGAACGTGGCGCGCGCCTGCGCCTGCTGCGCGGTGCCACGTCCGCCAAGCCCGAGCTTTTGCCAACCGCAATTGCCGGGGTTCCCGACTACAGCGTCCAGGATCATCTCCACCCCGATGATGTGCTGGGCATTCAGGACATCGCCCTGCATCCCCAATTCGCCAGCAATGGCCTGATCTACTTCACCTACAACAAGCCGATCACCTTTGATGCGAAGGCCGGTCGTTTGACTGTGTCGTCGATCCTGGCAAGCGCACGGTTGGACGGGATGCGCCTTACCAGTGTGAAGGACATCATGGTTGGCGAACCGGTGATCGGCGCTGGCGGATCGCGCATCCAGTTTGGCGCCGATGGCGTGGTTTTTGTATCGGTGGGTGCGTTGAGCACCGGCGACATCATGTCCGCCCAGCGGCTGGACAACATCTATGGCAAGGTCCTGCGCCTGCGCCTCGACGGCTCCATACCCGCGGACAATCCATTTTTCGGCCGGAAGGGCGCACGCGCGGAAATCCTGACGTACGGGCATCGTGATCCGCTGGGCCTGGCGATCGATCCGCGCAGTGGCGCGCTGATCGCTTCCGAGCATGGACCGCAGGGTGGGGATGAGTTGAATCACATCCAGCCCGGCCGCAACTATGGCTGGCCAACCTCGACTTATGGCAACGAATACGGCGGATCGCCCTTGCCACACGCGCCCGTGGCACCGGGCACGCAGGGTCCGATGATGACCTGGCTTCCGGCCATCGCGCCTGCCGGGATTGCGTTCTATGACGCGACGCGCTTTGCCCACTGGAAGAACAATCTGTTCATCGCAAGTGCCCGCCGTGGCCAGATCAATGGCACTGGCGCCATCATCCGGGTGGTCTTCAACGACAAGCTGCAGGAGCTTCGGCAGGAAGTCCTGCTCGATAGCCTTCACCAGCGCTTCAAGGACATCCGGCAGGGGCCTGACGGATTGCTCTACGCCCTGACCGACGAGGCCGATTCCATCGTCGTAAGGCTCGCGCCGTCAGCAGAGTAAGCTGATCGGGCGCTCTGCGGGCACGAAATGACGTTCCCGCAGAGCGCGATAGAGCGATTACTTTGATGCCGATCGCGATGCATCGTCGATAATATAGCGCCAGCCGCCATCGGCCTGCTTGCGCATGACTTCGATGCCACCACCCGTCAGGTTCTGGACCTTGCCGTCGGGATCGGTGAACGTCATCTTCCAGTGGTTCGTGGTCAACGCGATATCATGGTAGACGTGGTGTACGCGGTCTCCCAGAACGATCTGCGGCTTGAGCGCAAGGATGCTTTCGAAGTCGGTGCGGACGGCAGCTTTGCCAATGAGCAGCTTTCCATCGGGATTGATGTACGTCACATCCTCGAGATAGAAATCGACAAGGCCTTCAAGATCGGCACGGTTCATACGCGCCTGCCATTCGTCATAGACTTTGTCGAGATCGGTGACCGGTGAAGCCTTGCCTGTGCCTTTTTCCATTTGGGCTGCGTTGCCAGCGCAGGCGGAACTGCCGAATCCCGTAACCAGCGCACCTACTGCAGCAAATTTGAGAAAATCCTGGCGGGTTACGCCGTTTGTGACCTCGCAAGCAGTTTCGGTACTTGTCTGCTCTGCATTAGTCCGGCTCCGCAAAACCTGAAGGATGGATCCAATCATTGCAAATCTCCGTGGTCAAGCTCTGCCAGTTTGCCCAGCAATGACAGGCAGTTGATAAGTCAGCATCGTCAGATGGCGACAAGGCGGGGGTGGTGTCCATTATAAGTTCGGACGGAAATCTTGTTGTTTCGGCCTGCAATGGCCGCTCACGATCTGCCACTTCCTCAAAAGCTCGCACTTCCAGTGAGAATCCATCTGACGTAACGGCGTGGATGGCCCTGCACCAGCGTAGCTATGCAACGATGCTGCCGTCGTAGGTCGTCGTCGGCGCGACTGCGGTGATGCGCATGACGCGCAAAAACGCTGATCCGCAATTTGGACTGTCTGGTGAACGTACGGGCATCGGTCCGCGCGCTGTGGCTGGGGGTCAAAAGTCCAATTCACCTTCAGCCCAGCTTCGTGGCACAGCGCTTCACGCAAAACGCGATAAGGGAGAGACGTCTGTGACCATCCTGCAGCTTCGAGACCGCTTGCTGCCAAGCGTGGCCACGATTTTACTGGCCGCTTGCTCGAACAATCAGCAACCCACTTCCGATAAGTCGGCAGCCGCTGAAGCTGCGCCGGTCGTCTCCCCATCCATTGCACCAAGCGAAGTGCCTCCTAAAACGGCAAGCACAAATGCCGCGCCTGACGAAGGGACCCTGAGCCCAAGCCCAAGCCCAAGCCCAAGCGCTTCTGCACCTGGCGCATCGCCTGTATCCACTCCTTTGACATCGTCACCGGCTACCCAAGCGCCCGAGAAAATTGCTCAGGCCGCGACACCGCCTGCCGCCTGGGCGCGGTGCGCCGTGTGTCATGCCGCTGAAAAAGGTGCACCGGCCAAACTCGGGCCTAATCTATACGGTGTCTATGGTCACAAGATGGGCCAAGGCTCCTATGCGTTTTCCGATGCCCTCAAGGCATCGGCGCTGACGCTTGACGATGCGACGCTTGATAAGTGGCTTGAAAATCCGCGCGCACTCGTTCCCGGCAATCGCATGTCGTTCCCCGGCCTGAAGGATGCGGCCAAGCGCGCTGAAATCATAGCGTACCTCAAGCAGCAGCGCTGAATCGTTGCGGGCCTCGCTCGCTGGTTATGGAGCGACCATAACCGGCTGCACATCAACGAGCTTGCGCCCAGCCGCGTGCCAGCCGTCAACCCCTTCGGCCAGCCAGTAGACCTTCTCCACGCCCCCGATGGCAAGACGGCGCGCGGCGTTCCAGCCCATCCAGCAATCCGTGCGGCAGTAAACGACCACGGGCGCGTCAGGGTGTTGCAGACGCTTTGCCCGAACCGCCGCGAGCAGCGCCTGCCACAGAACTGGATCGGGATGCGCACGACCCGTTTCGGGATGCCAGAGGGCGCCCGGTATCGTGGTGTGGGGCTGGCTAAGCTTCCACGCGCCCGTCGCAGGATCACGGTAACCCGCTTCAACCGGTACGACATCGATAAAAAGCGCGCGCTTCTGCCGGTGCCAGCGCAACGCTTCGGCAAGTGTGATGCGCGCCGCCGGATCGGGCGCGACATCTACCGGCGCGCGGTAATGGGTGGAGCGATAACCATCGCCATCGAAACTGGATTGGGCAGATGCCGGCTGACAGGCCAAGGCTGCGCATAACAGCAATGCGATCCAGCCATTTCGCGCCATATCGTTTCCATCCTTTAGTCCAATATACCTGGCCCGCAGACCAACTACATAGGTCTTTGGGAGAAGGCTTATGACGACAAGACTGGCCGCCATGATCGCATGTGCATTGCCGACCGCCGTGTTGGCCGGGCCTGCTGCCGCAAGTACTTTTCCGGCCGATCCGCTGGATTCACCGATGTGGGAATTCCATGCACAGCGCTTGTTTGGCAAAGCGCATATCGTGTTCGATCAGGCGGTGCGCGTCCAAATTCCCGTCATTGCCGAGAACCAGCGCGTTTTTCCCGTGACGGTCGATGCACGCAACTTGCCTGCCGTGGAGCGTATCGTAATCTTTGCCGATCTGAACCCCATCCCGGTCGCGATAGATTACACGACGCTTTCCTCCGCGCCATTTATCGCGACGCGGATCAAACTGGACCAGCGCACCCCGGTGCGTGCGGCCGTGCTGACAAGTGACGGCGTCTGGCATCTGGCCGGGCAATGGATCGACGCGGCAGGCGGCGGTTGCTCCGCGCCGCCCGTCAGCCGGGTGAAGGGCGATTGGGCCGATCATCTGGGCGAAGCGCGCGCCGCCGCATGGAACCAAGATGGCGGGCAGACCCGCCTGCGCATGACGTTTCGCCATCCCATGGATACCGGCCTTGTCGAGAATATTGCGGCCTACAACATCGAGCGGCTGACCATTCGGGACAGAGGCGGGATTGTTCTTGGCCAGATATCGGTGAATGGGTCGGTGGCCGAGGATCCTGCTTTTACCGTGATGGTGCGCAATGACGGCCACCCGATTGCGTTCGAAGCAACCGACAGTGCAGGGCTGCAATTTGCAGGGACAGCTACTGCTGGTGCCTTGCGCATGGCCTCAGCCAACCCGTGATCGTTTCACGGCGCGCGGTACTGGGGGGCAGTGCCGGATTGTTGGGATCAGCGATGATCCGCGCCCAGCCCTTCGCGGAAGCTTACCTGCCGCGCGCCGAACTCGTGGCGGATGGCATCTGGCTGGTGCGCGGCGCTGATGAGCCGATCTCCTTTGCCAATGGCGGTGCGATTGCCAACGTCGCGATCATCGCGACCGACGATGGCCCTGTCCTCTTCGATGCCGGCGTATCGCTCGCCCATGGGCAGGCACTGGCAGCCCTGGCCTTGAAGGTAACCGGCAGGCCGGTTGCGCGCGTGATCATCAGCCATCTGCATCCAGACCACGCACTGGGCGCGGCGGCGTTTGCGCCACAGATCGTCCACTCTCTGCCCGCCACCCGGGCCGATCTCGAACGCGATGCCGAAGGCTTTTCAGACGCGATGTACCGGCTGCTCTCAGGCTGGATGAAGGGCACGGCTTTGGTACTGCCTCAGGGTGACCTGGGCGACGGCCTGGTGACGATCGGGGGCAGGGCGCTGCGGTTGCTGGCGCTGAAGGGGCACTCGCAGGGCGATCTGGCTTTGTTGGATGTTGCGACAGGCACGCTCGTTGCCGGTGACCTGGTATTCCACAACCGTGCGCCAGCGACGCCCCACGCGAATATCGCGCAGTGGCAAGCGGCGCTGGACCACCTCGAAACCATTCCCCATCGCTTGCTGATGCCCGGTCATGGCCCATTTGACCGCGCGCGCGAAGCGATAGGCCAGACGCGCGACTGGCTTGCATGGCTGGATGCAAGCCTGAGACAGTCCGTCGCGTCTGGCCTTGATATGACCGAGGCCGGTGAGGTGCCCATCCCACCGCGTTTTGCGACACTGGCGTTTGCGCGCTACGAACTGCAGCGCAGCGTCTCGCATTTCTTTCCGGCCATCGAGGCCGAGCTGCTACCTAAAACTGCGCCCTGAGCGAGACGGTCAACCGGCGTGGAGCCCCGGGTGCAAGGGCGCGTGGGTTCGTGGCGCCGGGTGCTTCGGCAAGGTCGATATCGTCCACCTCGGAGAACGTGCCGAACGTTGCATAATGTCGGTCGAACACATTGCGCAATTGCGCGACCAGTTCCACGCCCCTGGCGAGGCCGACCTTCCCATCGAGATCGAACACGCTGTAGGCCGATGTGCGGGGGTTGGCGTTGCCATCATCCCCTGCGAGGAATTGTCCCGCCCGTGCGCGCATGGTGAGGCCCAATGCCCAGTCTGCGCCTTCGCGCGCCAATCGCACAGTGGCCGCATGGCGCGGCACGGCGGGCAATTGATCTCCCCGTTCAACGGTTATTGATCCATCGGCGTCGGCCGCCGGATTTTGCGGACTCGACATCGTATAGCCTGTGCGGAAACGGGCATCGGTGAAGGCATAGTTGGCTGAAACGCGGAACGATCCGCGCCGCCAGTCGACCGACGTTTCCACCCCTTGCCTGCGCGTCTTGCCCAAATTGGCAAAATAGGCACGCCCCCTGATTTCAGAAGCGGTCATGCGAATATCGCGGTTTGTATCGGCGCGCCACGCATTTACGCGCCAATCAAAAGTTGAGCCGGACCCCGCGATCCCGCCATGCCAATTGCTCGCGGTGACATGTTCAAGCGGTGGATCGGCTATGAAAAAGTTGGCCAAGGTGCACGGCGCTTCGGGATCGGCGCAGCTCAGTTCCGCAGGGGTCGGATTGCGGTTGGTGCGCGAGAAGCCTGCCGTCGCATGGATGCCGCGCCCGAGCGCATAATCGAATTCGAGCGAGGGATTGAAGGTGTCAAACTGATGGCTGCCATCAAGCGCCGTTCCGATGCGATCATCCAGAACCACGCGATTGTGCGAATATCGCGCGCCGGCCTCCAGCGAGAGCCGCGAGGTTAGCGGCACTTCCGCACTGACAAAGACGGCAACGTCTGTCAGCCTTGTTTCAAGATCGACCGAGGTGATCGAACCGCTTGCCGATTGCAGCAATAGACCCAGTGCTTCAACCGATCGATCATCTTCCAGCTCGCCCAGTTCGCTTGTCGCACCAAATCGCGTGGCCGCATGCTCCCACGATGCGCCAAGGGCAAACCGCCGTTTGCCGATGCTGGTATCGCTTTCATCAAGCCATTGCAGCGTCGCGCCGTGTGCATTGGTCCGTTCATCACCTCGGTTGAATACCGCCGCATCTTCGGCATCGGAATCGGGGTCGCGCGCAACAGGCAAGCCGCCCGACAGCAACGGGTCGGTATAGCCATCGTCCGCGCTGCCCACGCAAAAGACGCCGGGATCACGATCGCAGGCACTGAAATCGGCCAGATCGCCGTTGGCGCTACGCCGGGAGAGGTGCTGGTAATGTCCGCGAAGTTCAAGGCGTCCGGTTTCGCCAAGCTCTATCGACGGAGCGACGACGAGGCGCCCGAAGCGCGTGTCGGTGGTATCGGGCCTGGTGAAGACTGCAGACCAATCGGCCGCCAGCAGTTCTACGGGCGATACCCCATTGCCAGTCAGCGATGTGGAGGCAACGAGCGCGGAGATTTCGAGCCCCCAACCATCACCATTGTGCCGCCCTTTGGCAAAACCGCGATAAAGCCGTGACGGGCTGGCAACGCGCCAGCCGGGTTCGTCCCGCCAATCACCTAGCAACAGCAGATCGCTCGTTTCATTCGCCAGACCGAGCGAAAGCATGCCACCTTTGCTCCCGGTCGTATCGATGTCGAAGATCGCCCGGGAACCTGCCAGACTTGTGCCATCACCTGTTTGCAACAGCAGCGAACCTGCCAGCGCATTTCGTCCGAGAACGGGGTTTGCTTCGTTGACCTGCGCCGAAACAAGAGCCGCATCGGGCACCAGGTCGAGCAACAGGACATCCCCGAACGGCTGATTGAAGCGCACACCATCCAGATATACTGCCAGCCCCTGTTCCGCACCCTGGATGGCGGAAACCGAAAAGCCACGCCAACCGATCGAAGCCTGCCAGGCATTGCCGCTTGCCTCGCCCAAGGTGAGACCTGGAATTGAGCGCTCCAGCGCGCGGCCGAGGTCGGGGCGCGCCGAGGCATCGATCTCTGTAAGATCGAGCGACTGCGCCTCGTCCACATCGAATGCTCCGCCCGGTGCGGTTACGACAATCGTGGCGTCAGCCTGCGCCAGCGCCATTGGCGCGGTGCAAACCGTGATGCCAATGACGATGCCAAGCGTGGTCCAACGATCTTGATCAAAGGCCAAGGCGCAAGCCTGCCCAAAGTGTTCGGGGAGATCCCAGATCTATCGAACCCCCGGAATTGCGCGTCGTGACGGCAGCATCGAACATGTTTTCCCCGCGTAGCAAAAGGCTCGCACGGCCGACAAGCGGCAAAAGAATGAAAGCGTCGAATGTGGTTGCGGCTGGCAGGCTATCTTGCTGCAAATCATCTTCGAACTGTTGACCGATATGGCGCGCTGTGGCGGCGATACGCCATCCCGTGGCTGGGGTGATCGCCAATGTGGCAGATGCAGCAACGCGCGGCGTCTGTGCCGGTCGTTTGCCCGTCAAGGCGCTAGCAGGCCCGTTACGCAAATCCGCATCGGTCCAAGCCAGCGAGCCGCTGAAGTGCGCAATGCCGTGTGTCACTTCTGCGCTGGCTTCGATCCCTTGCGCGCGGATCTCTGCGATGTTCTGGCGCTGACGCAGGTTAGTGCCGATGGTGACGTTGGCGATTGCGCTTTCGATGCGGTTTTCAAAGCCCGTGACTGACAACCGCACGCCCTGGACGGGAGTCAGATCGAGGCCTGCCTCGAACCCCTTCTGCCGTTCATTGCGCAAGGCAGCATTGGCCTGCGTCGTGATCGGAAAGACGGTAAATGGGCGATAGAGTTCGTTGAGCGTCGGCTGGCGCAGACCGGTGTAGGCTGCACCGCGGATTGCGATAGCCTGACTGAGGCGAATGACAGCCCCGCCGCGCCAGGTGGCTGTCCAGCCAGTCTGCGTGGCATAGTCGGTGCGGCTGGTAACCACGCCAGCAGCGCTGCGGACTTCGAAATACCCGTCATCGATAGTTGTGCGGTCAGCGCGCAATCCGCCTGTCAGCACCAATGCGCCCAGCGTCAGATCGTTTTCGGCATAGAAGCCAAGATCGGAATTGACCCCGCCCGCTGTTCGCCGTGCGGTGACCGCACCGGTAGCGGCATTGAGCGCATTTTCCTTCATAGTGCCCGATGCGCGCCGCCAATCGATGACCTTCCCCCAAGAAAGTGGTCCATTTTGAGAGTTAGAGAACCGGCTATTTACGGCTTGAAAGGAGCTGCTGAATGGCACGGAAGAGATACACGCCAGAACAGATTATCGGGATGCTGCGTGAGGCCGAAGTTCGGCTCTCGCAAGGAGAGAAGGTCGGCGCGATCAGCCGGTCGCTGGGGATCTCGGAGCAGAGCTATTATCGCTGGCGACGTGAGTATGGCGGGCTGAAGGTCAGCCAGGCAAGACGACTGAAGGATCTGGAGAAGGAGAACCAGCGGCTGAGGAAGGCAGTCTCTGATCTCACGCTCGATGCGCTGATCCTGAAGGAGGTTGTCGAGGGAAAGTACTGAGCCCTTCGCGGCGTCGGCTGGCCATCAATCATGTACAGGAGGCATTGGGTGTATCCCAGCGTCGTACCTGCAAGGTCGTTGGCCAGCACCGCTCGACCCAGCGCAAGTTGCCCACACCGCCAGCCGATGAGAAGCCGCTGACTTCAGCGATAATCCGGCTGGCCCAGCAATATGGCCGGTATGGCTATCGTCGGATCACGGCGCTGCTGCGGAATGAAGGCTGGGTGGTGAACGTCAAGCGGGTCGAGCGGATCTGGCGTCGTGAAGGGCTCAAGGTGCCGCAGAGGCAGCCCAAGCGCGGTCGTCTGTGGTTCAACGACGGATCATGTGTGCGGCTGCGTCCGCAGTATAGCGGCCATGTGTGGAGCTATGACTTTGTCATGGATCGCACCCATGACGGGAAGGCGTTCCGCATGCTGACAGTAATCGACGAGCACTCGAGGCAGTGCCTGGCGATCCATGTCCAGCGCAAGCTCAAGAGCGATGATGTGCTGGCCGTGCTCACTGAGCTGTTCCAGCGCCATGGCCCACCCGATCATATCCGTAGCGACAACGGGGCTGAGTTTACCGCCAATGCCGTACGCGATTGGCTAGGTCGGATCGGCGTGAAGACGCTCTACATCGAGCCGGGATCGCCATGGGAGAATGGCTACAACGAAAGCTTCAACGGCAAGCTCAGGGACGAGCTATTGAATGGGGAGATCTTCTACACATTGAAGGAAGCGGTCATCATGATCGAGCGCTGGCGCATCCACTACAACACCGTCCGACCGCACTCATCGCTCGGATACCAGCCGCCAGCACCACAAACTATCTTGCCTCGCCCTGCTAGACTGCCTTACGCTACGCTTCAGGCCGCCCAGCAGGGCGACAACAACCGCCGGAACTCTAACTTAACCGGTGGACCACCCTAATGGGGCAGGTCACCAGGTCTTTGGGAACAACTACATGGGACAGATTGCCGGTTCGACGCATTCGAGCCCGGACCGCGTGTTGATCGTCGATGACCATTCACTTGTACGCGATGGGCTTCGCTCGCTGTTCGTCGATGCCTTTCCTGCCTGCACCATCCTTGAAGCCGACTGTCTCGAGAGGGCGGTGCGAACCCTGACCGACGAAGGGGACGTTGATCTCGTGCTGCTGGACCTCAATATTCCCGATGTCTCGCATCTCTCTGGCCTTGAGGCGTTGCGCGACAAGTTTCCGGCAACGCCGGTGGTGATGGTTTCCGGCGTGACTGACCGCAAGACCGTGCGCGACGCACTGGCGGCCGGAGCTGCTGGCTTCGTCCCGAAATCCCTGAAGCGTGCGGCAATCATCGATGCGTTGATGCAGGTGCTCTCAGGCGAAATCTTTATGCCGGAGCTTGAAGGCGATGATTCTGGTGCTGCAGAGGAAGACCTGATCCGCACCCGCGTCGCCAGCCTGACGCCGCAGCAACGCGTTGTCCTGGGCCACCTTGTGGCAGGGCGTTTGAATAAGCAGATCGCCCATGAACTCGACGTTTCGATGACGACCATCAAGGCTCACGTTTCTGCCATCTTGCAAAAGATGAACGTTTTCTCGCGCACCCAGGCGGTCATCATGGCCGGGAAAATCAACTTCAAAGCTTGATCAGATTACTTCCAGTTGCCTTAGCAAGGAGCGCAGCTGTGCAGGCTTTACCGGCTTGTTCAGCATCGGCAGCGAGAGGTTTGCGAGCAGGGCCTTCGTTTCTTCTGCCCGGTCTGCGGTGATAACCATGGCGGGGATATCGCAGCCGGCAATGGCACGCATGGCGGCAATGGCATGATCGCCGGTCAGTCCATTATCGAGCTGATAGTCGACAATGATCATCGCTGGGCGGCGGACCAGTGCAGCGACCAGCCCCGGATCATAAGGATCACGTGAAACCACCACCTCCAGGCCCCAATTTTCGAGCAACGCTTCCATGCCGGAGAGGATGGCAGGATCGTTATCGACCACCACGACCATGCCGCAAGCCTCAGATGAGGTAAGCGTCACTTGCTCTTCGCTCGCGCCGATTGCCACAGGTGCAACGCAGGGCAGTTTGATCGAGAATGCTGATCCTCGCCCAAGCGACGTCTGGAGCGCGATTTCATGGTCGAGCATCGTCGAGACCCTGCGCACGATGGCGAGACCCAACCCTTTGCCAGGAATTTTCTGCGTCCGCCCCAATCGGCGAAATTCCTCGAAAATCTCTTCGCAGTCCTCACGCGCTATGCCGGGGCCGGTGTCACGCACGGTAACCTCGACGATGCCAGCGCGCTCCACCACTTCAACCGAGACCTGTCCGACCTCGGTATAGCGGATCGCGTTCGAGACAAAGTTCTGCAGCACTCGGCGCAAGAGGCGTGCGTCTGACCTGACCCAAAGCGCGGTATCGGCCACATCGAACTGCAGACCACCGGCCGCTGCCAAAGGTGCATATTCCACCCGCAACGTGTTGAAAATTCCCCCAAGCGGGAGATCGACGATCTCGGGCTGGATCGCGCCTGCGTCCAGCCGTGATATCTCAAACAGCGCTTCAAGCAGGTCCTCGACAGAATCCAGCGCCGTGCTTGTTTGCTGCACCAGAGAACGGGGGCGTTCCGGCAAGGCCTGCCCGTCCATGGCCGAAACGAACAGTCGCGCCGCATTCAGGGGTTGGAGCAGATCGTGACTGGCTGCGGCAAGGAAACTGGTTTTCGACCGGTTGGCGCTTTCAGCTTCATTCTTGGCTTGCACCAATTGGAGATTTACTTCGATCAGCTCGGCCGTGCGCTCGTTTACGCGGCGCTCCAGCGTCTCGGCAGTTTCGGTTAGCGAACGCTGCAATCGCATGTGGTCGGTGACATCATCGAACGTGAAGACCATCCCGCCATTGCTGAGCGGGACAGAGCGGATGATGAAATTGCGCCCGTCAATCAGGCAATCTGCAGCAAGACGCTGCGTGGTCTCATGGCGCCAGTCCAGTGCCTCCGGGCTATCGAGACAGAGGACGTCGACGCACCAGCGGACCAGCGCCGCATGATCGCTCACCTGATCGACGTGCCCGCCGTTCAGCGCCAGCACCCGCATCAGTCCTTCGTTTGATGCCTGCATTTTTTGCTGGGCGTCAAACAGGCAGACGCCTTCCGAAAGGGTATCAAGCGTTGCCTGCAGGGCAAGATTTCGTTCAGCCAGTTCAAGTGCGCGCTGCCGCGCATCCTCGGCCTTCACCGAAGTGATGTCGGTATAGATTCCGACGATCCCGCCACTGCTGGTCCGAATTTCGTTGATCTGGATCCATCGCCCATCAGTGAAGGCCTGCACATGTGCGCCTTCGGCCCTGCGGTGCTGGTCGACCCGGTCGCGTACCCAACGTTCAGGAGCAATGTGCGAACCGATGGTGGCTCCGGTAGTGGCCAGCCTTGAAGCCAGCTCGGAGAACGCGGGAGCCTCCTCTGAAATGTCCTCGAACCCGGGAAAGATGCGCAGAAACGCGCGGTTGCATAGGATCATCCGGTCGTCAGCATCAAACAGCGCAAACCCATCGCTGAGAGATTCGATCGCATCGCGCAGCAAGACGCGCGCGGCAGTTGCATCATCATTTGCGGCTGCCAGCTCGGCAATCACGCGGTTCAGCTCGCTCAACGCGTTTTCAAGTGCGCTGGTGCGGTCACGCACGACCGCCTCAAGCGCAATCGCTGTTTCGAACATCGAAAAAGCGCCGCCTTCCATGTCGATCGAGCGTTCGACCCGATCCATCAGGGCGCTGTTGATTTTCTCAAGTTGATGGACGCGCGCGCGCAAGTGCGCGATTTCGTCTTCACCCTTTAAGGCTGCGGGATAGGCGATGCCGCTCATCTGCCCACAGCGAGCCCGGTGAATGTCTGGTTCATATGCGCCGCACGGAACTGCTCGCCATACGTATTGAAGCCGAAGACACGATGGGCGACGTACATCTGCGATACGGCGTGCGCCTCCTGGCGGTCTTCCGCATCCAGACGGTTCAAGACGCAATCAAACCCGATCACATGATCGATCGTGCCAACCTCGCGCTCTATGTCGGCAAAGAGTTGTTCCATCGCCGAAACCCGATCGACCGGCTCGCCCAGGGACAGGACCACGCCGACGTCGATAGCGCAATAGAATGTCAGTGATCCATCAGGGTTTGCCGACTGGATCGACCGGACGTGAACCTGCCCTCCGGTTCGAACAATCGGCGGATGTGCCGCGAAAAAATGCGCATCGAGCACAGATGACGGATTGCCCGAAAGACGCTTGTATTCGGCAGCGGCGGGCGCTGCGTTGATTTCATAGACCGTGCGGGTTTCCGGGTCCGCCTCAGTGATCACCATCTTCGACGGGCCGGGACGATAGAAATTTGTACAGAACACATGGAGCGGACGAGCGCTGGTGAGCAGGACGATCACCGCAGCATCCGCATGGAACGCGCCATCATGGAGCACGGCGGTGTTGCGAAATGACAGCCCATCGCCGCCAGAGCCGCCGATTAGCTGAATATCCCCGCCGAGGGCATGCTGCGCGGTCATCGTCAGCAATTCTTCGCGGTGGGAAAGCCCATCGACAAAAAACAGCGCTACCTGGTGTGGCTTGTCATTGCCCACCTGACGCCTGCGTTCTTGCGCGACCAGATGCCGGATTGCGCCTTGGGCGGCCTGTGCTTCGAAATGATCAAGATCGTCAAAGCGCAGCGACGCCATCGAAAACACGTCTTGCGGGAAGCCGATCAGCACGATGCTGTTGGTATCATAACCCCGGTCGGCCAGCTCACCCGCGCTGGTGCAGCCAAACAAGGGGATTTCCGGCAACTGCAATGCCAGCTCCCGTGCCAGCTCAGCGCGCGGATAGCTGTTGGAGCAGAATAACAGGGCCCCCGCCAGACGCACGCTGCCAATGGCTGCAGCCAGTTCGGCCACCGCTTGCGCAGGATCGGTGACGCGCGAGGTGCAGGCCACCAATCTTGGGTCGTCGAGGTCAACCTGCACGGCCATCATCATCTCCCAACGGCCACGCCTCTTAACGAGCGTCTGGCCTTGATCCATGATCTCTAGGCTGACCCACCGGTTGCACCAAGCATATAAGGGTCTCCGCGTGGGGGTTCTCCGGCAAGCTCAAGCAATGCCGCTTCCTCATCACTGAATATCCGGCTGCGAACAATGAAGCGAAAACCCTCGGGCGCTTCGAGGCTCATTCCGGCACCACGCCCCGGCACGACATCGATCGTTACCTGGGTGTGCTGCCAATAGACGAACTGGGCCGCCCCGATCCAGACGGGGGTGTTGCCATGAATGTGCCCAAGCAGGATGTCCTGACCGCCTACGCGAAATTCGCCCGCGACAAAGCACATCGGCGCAGACCCGTCGCAGCATCCGCCCGATTGGTGGAACATCAACGGCCCATGCGCGGCGATCAGCTGCGCAATCAGATCATCCGCAGCGGCCGTTGTCGTCACGCGAGGGGGGAGCATGCTCAAACGACCTCGGCGATGAACACGCTGGCGCCGCCGGTGGCAAAATTGACGATATCGCTCGTGGCGGCCTGTGCCTCGGCTGTGGCCATGGCCGTTGCCATCGTCGTGGCATCGGCGAAGTAGATCTGCGCCATGCGGTAATAAGCTGGCGCACTGCCATCAGGACCTTCCATGCCTTTCAGCAGAACGATCTTGTCGACCATGGGGATCATCCCGGCAATCGGCATGTGGGTTGCCGCATAATAGTCTTCGAATGCCTGCGGATCTACAGGAGCATTATACATCACATTGACGACGACTTGTGCCACGACATCTCACCCTTTGCTTGTGCGGCGTTCAGGTGACGCCGTTCTCAACGACTGATGGCGCGCCTGACAGGTGTCAGAGCGTGCCATCTTTCAGATGCTATCGTCCAATCAGAAGAAACCGAGCTTCTTGGGGCTGTAGCTGACCAGCAGGTTCTTGGTCTGCTGATAGTGATCCAGCATCATCTTGTGATTCTCGCGGCCGATGCCCGATTGCTTGTACCCGCCAAAGGCAGCGTGAGCAGGATAGGCGTGATAGCAATTGGTCCACACGCGCCCGGCCTGAATGCCGCGACCGATACGATAGGCACGCGTCCCATCGCGAGTCCACACCCCGGCGCCGAGGCCGTATAGCGTGTCATTGGCGATTTCGAGCGCTTCCTCATCGGTCGAAAACTTGGTGACGGCCAGTACCGGACCGAAGATTTCCTCCTGGAACACACGCATCTTGTTGTGTCCTTCCAGCACGGTTGGCTGAACATAGAAACCATCCGCCAGTTCACCGGTGTGCATCATGCGCTCACCGCCGGTCAGGACCTTGGCACCTTCATCACGGCCGATCTGGATGTAGCTGAGGATCTTTTCCAACTGGTCGTTCGACGCCTGCGCGCCAATCATTGTCGCGGCATCAAGCGGGCTGCCCAGCTTGATCGCCTCAACCCGCGCAATCGCCTTTTCCATGAAGCGATCATAGATCGATTCATGGACCAGCGCGCGGCTTGGGCAAGTGCATACCTCGCCCTGATTGAGCGCAAACATGGTGAAGCCTTCGAGCGCCTTGTCGAGGAAGTCGTCGTCCTGATCCATCACGTCGGCAAAGAAGATATTCGGGCTCTTGCCACCCAGTTCCAACGTGCAAGGGATCAGGTTTTCCGACGCATATTGCATGATCAGGCGGCCCGTGGTGGTCTCACCTGTGAACGCGATCTTGGCGATCCGCTTGTTGGAGGCCAACGGCTTGCCCGCTTCGATGCCAAATCCGTTCACCACATTCAAGACGCCGGGCGGCAGCAGATCACCGATGATTTCCATCAGGACGAGGATCGACATGGGCGTCTGTTCGGCAGGCTTGAGCACGATGCAGTTGCCTGCGGCGAGTGCCGGCGCCAGCTTCCACACAGCCATCAGCAGGGGGAAGTTCCACGGGATGATCTGCCCGACCACCCCCAGCGGCTCATGATAGTGATAAGCCACCGTGTCGTGATCGATTTCTGAAATCGAACCTTCCTGCGCACGCAGGCACGATGCAAAATAGCGGAAGTGGTCAATCGCCAGCGGAAGATCTGCTGCGGTAGTCTCGCGAATGGGCTTGCCGTTGTCGATTGTCTCCACCAGCGCCAGCGCATCGAGGTTGGCTTCCATGCGATCGGCAATCTTCAGCAGGATGTTGGACCGCGCGGTCGTCGATGCCTTGCCCCAGGCATCCTTGGCGGCGTGGGCGGCGTCCAAGGCCAGTTCGATGTCCTCAGCCGTACCACGGGCGATCTGGCACACGATCTGACCCGTAACGGGAGAGATGTTGTCGAAATACGCACCGCGCACTGGTGCAACCCATTTGCCGCCGATGAAATTCTCGAACCTGTCGCGAATGAGCGCGGTGCCAGCGAATTTGCTCATGGCCTGTTCCAACATCCTAGTGTCTCCAGATAAACTTCTAATGGTTTCAAACCTCCTTTTGCGCCTCCCCCACAGCCGCGCCAATTGTACCTTGGAACGATGGTTCAGCTTGGCGGGATAGTGATAGAGGCGGAAAAATAGAGAACATTTCGAGAGGAGCCTGAGATGGGCGAAGCAGTATATCCGGTCCCGTCCGAGTGGGCGCAGAACGCGTTGGTGGATGCCGCGGGTTACGACGAGATGTACCGCCAGTCGGTCGAGAACCCGGAAGCGTTCTGGGCCGAGCACGGCCAGCGGCTCGACTGGATCAAGCCATTCACCAAGGTCAAGAACACCTCGTTCGATGAGGCCGACTTCGGCATCCGCTGGTTCGAGGACGGTACGCTCAACCTGTCGGCCAATTGCCTCGACCGCCATCTGGCAACGCGCGGCGACGCGATCGCGATTCTGTGGGAGCCCGACGGCCCCATGAAAGCAGACGGAGGGGGCGAGCCGCACCGCGAGATTACCTACCGCCAGCTCCACGAAGACGTCTGCCGCTTCGCCAACCTGCTCAAGGCCAAGGGCGTGCAAAAGGGCGAGCGCGTCACGATCTATCTGCCGATGGTGCCCGAAGCCGCCGTGGCGATGCTCGCCTGTGCGCGGATCGGCGCGATCCATTCGATCGTCTTCGCAGGCTTCAGCCCCGACGCGCTGGCCGGTCGCATCACCGACTGCGACAGCCGCATCGTGCTGACCTCGGACGAAGGCCTGCGCGGGGGCAAAAAAGTCCCGCTGAAAGCCAACGTCGATGAGGCGCTCAAGCAGTGCCCCGGCGTCGATACGGTGATCATGCTGCGCCGGACGGGCGCAGATGTCGGCTTCGTCGAGGGTCGCGACGTCGACTGGGCGAGCGCCGCTGCGCAGCAGTCGGCCGACTGCGCGCCTGAGGAAATCGGCGCGGAAGACCCGCTGTTCATCCTCTACACCTCAGGCTCCACCGGCAAGCCCAAGGGCGTGCTGCACACCACCGGGGGCTATGCGGTGTGGGCCTCGATGACGCATCAGTACGTGTTCGATTATCGTCCCGGCCAGATCTACTGGTGCGCCGCCGACATCGGCTGGGTCACCGGACACTCCTATGTCGTCTACGGTCCGCTGATGAACGGCGCGACCACCGTGATGTTCGAAGGCGTGCCCAACTTCCCCGACGCGAGCCGGTTCTGGCAGGTCGTCGACAAGTTCAAGGTCGAGATCTTCTACGGCGCCCCCACGGCATTGCGTGCGCTGATGCGCGAAGGCGATGACTGGGTGACGAAAACCAGCCGCGCCTCGCTGCGCCTGCTCGGCTCGGTCGGCGAACCGATCAATCCCGAGGCGTGGGAGTGGTATCACAAGGTCGTCGGCGACAGCCGCTGCCCGATCGTGGATACCTGGTGGCAGACCGAAACCGGCGGCGCGATGATCACGCCGCTCCCGGGTGCCACACCGCTCAAGCCCGGCTCGGCCTCGCGCCCGTTCTTCGGCGTCAAGCCTGCCCTGCTCGACAACGATGGCGCGCTGCTCGAAGGCGCCACCGACGGCTGCCTGGTCATCACCGACAGCTGGCCGGGACAGATGCGCAGCGTCTGGGGCGATCACGAGCGCTTCTTCCAGACCTATTTCAGCACGTTCAAGGGCATGTACTTCACCGGCGACGGCTGCCGCCGCGACGAGGACGGCTACTACTGGATCACCGGGCGCATCGACGACGTGATCAACGTCTCGGGCCACCGCATGGGCACCGCCGAGATCGAATCTGCGCTCGTCGCCCATAGCAAGGTGGCCGAAGCGGCCGTCGTCGGCATGCCGCACGACATCAAGGGTCAGGGCATCTACGCCTTCGTCACCTGCAATGTCGAAGTGGAACCCGACGAAGCCCTGCGCCGCGAACTGGTCGCCTGGGTCCGCCACGAAATCGGCCCGATCGCCACGCCCGACGTGATCCAGTTCGCGCCGGGCCTACCCAAGACCCGCTCGGGCAAGATCATGCGCCGCATCCTGCGCAAGATCGGCGAAAACGATGTTTCCAACCTCGGCGACACCTCCACCCTTGCCGATCCCTCAGTTGTCGATCATCTGTTAAAGTACAGGGCATTTTGAACAACAAATTCTCGTATAACAAGCGTTGCGGATACTGTTCGGCCCTAGCAAAGTCGCAAATACAGTCCGCTATCTTGGCATCGCGAGGACGCTCTAGCCCTTGCTGAGAACACCGAAATCTGAACTGTAAGGCTAGCGTTGCCCGATCGTGGGATTATCGGTGCATGCTCAATGGTCGGTCGCATGATGTGGGCTTAGGCACGGCAGGTCCCGTAGGTATCTCCCTGGCCGATGCTCGCGACGCACGCGACGCGCTGCGCCTTAAGGTCAAGGTGGGGCTTGATCCCTTTTTTGGAGCGCCAGCAAGAAGCTGCTCTCGAAATCGCGTTGGCCAAGGCAGCGAATGTAGCCCAGATTACGTTTACGACTGTTGCAGAAGCGCATATCGGAAAGAATGGGGAAAGCTGGTGGAATGACAAACACCGACAGCAATGGAAGAGCATGCTAGCCACCTACGTCTATCCGGTGATTAGAGAAGTGCCCATTGACGAGATTGGCACTAGCCACGTTCTGGATATCCTTGAGCCGATATGGAAAGCCAAGGCTGAGACGGCCAGTCGGGTGAGGGCGCGGATTGAAACGACCCTCGATGCCGCCAAGGCGCGCGGATTCCGTGATGGAGAAAGCCCGGCAAGGTGGCGCGGCCATCTCGCACTAATACTACCAGTACGCTCTCGACTAACGCGCGGCTCCGCCCCACCCCACAGTCTGCCTTAGTCGGCAATGGCCTCACCGGAGATTCTTGGCCAGCCAAGGTCAACATGCAACCATGTCAGTCCGGACGGATCTACCACAGGCAATCGCCCCCCGTTGAGATTTAAATCCGGCCTTCACGTAGACAGACGAGATGAATTGCAAGAGGATTATTGCGAAGCAAGTGGCCCGGTGCTGAAGGAAGCGGAGGCGCAATGCACCGACTTTCCACCTGGCCTTGTCCATAGACATGGCAAGCCACCTGCACCCTCTGCGAACGTGCCTCGAAATGTCCCGCAATTTGCTGTTCGCCCGGGCGCCTTCGGGTTGACCGTGGTGCCCCAAATAGATTGTGCTGCAGAGTCCCTTTGCCACCCGCATGAAATACAACGTCAAATGGGGAATCTGACGCAAGCCGTAGCGCTATGCCGTCGGCCGAAATGCCGCTGCTAAGCACAGGCTAACTGTGTCGGAGAAATTGACGTCAACGACAATGCCACACTGTTACATAGCGATATCCTATTAATCGACACCGAAAATATAATTGTTTGAATAATCCACAAGGTGTAAATAGACAAAGATGACATTATCACCGTATGTTTTAATAGATTATCTCTAATATTTTTTATTGCCTCATGCTCCATAATAAAAGTGAGGTAATATACGGCGTTAATCTGTCTTTAGGCGCCAAATGTTTAAAGATTATACTATTAAAATAAAAATATATAAAATAGGGGATTGGATATGTATTTACCTGCGAATTTCGCAATTTCGGCTGTTCGGAATGCGAAGCTTGCGCCTGTGTCATCACGGGTCGTTCTAGCCGCTATGCTCCTGACTTGGGGCTCGATCGCTCCCGCATATGGGCAGGAGGACTCAGGTAATACGACCGTTTCTGCGCAGTCGGAGCCGTTCGCGGACATCATTGTTACCGCTCGCCGCAAGGCCGAAGCAAGCCAAACAGTGCCCATTGCAATCACGGCGCTTGGTGGCCGAGAACTGGAGGCACGCGGAATCACAAAGCTCGCCGACATCGGTCGCTCTGTCCCCGGGGTTGTCACTTTCCCGGCAACTGTTCGTGGCAGCAACACCCCGGTTTTCATGATCCGCGGCATCATGAACCGTGACCCAGCTCTCACGAATGACGCATCAATCGGACTGTACTTCGCAGAAGTGCCGTGGGCACGAGCCGACGGCGCGAATGCGGCGTTGATTGACCTAGAGTCCGTCGAAGTCTTGAAAGGCCCGCAAGGGACGTTGTTCGGTCGCAATTCCACGGCTGGTGCCATTCTGGTGACACCCAAGGCACCGAGCCAAGAACTTGAAGGCTATGCAAAGCTCAGCGCCGGCAATTATGACCTGCTGGGTGCGGAAGCCGTCATCAACGCTCCGTTAGGTGATACGCTCGCGATCCGTCTTGCCGGTAGCCATGAACAGCGTAGCGGCTTTGCACGAAATGTTACTAGCGGGCGACGCACAAACAACGCCGACAGTTATTCGGCGCGGGCATCTTTAAAATGGGAGCCGACAGACTTCTTTTCCACGACGTTTATCGGCACCTATTTCGAGAGCGATGTGGCGCCGGACGGATCGAAGCTTATTGCCATCCCGCCGGCAGCCCCCTCTGCATTTGTCAGTAGTCTGTACACGCGTCTCGTCGACGCGCTCGCAAGGACCAAGGCGCTCGGCAAGTACGAATTCCTCAGCTCGATGTCGCCGTCTGTCTTTGCACAGAAGATTAACGGCGTGCCAAGCGTGTTGACCGGAGACCCTTATTCAAGGGTGAAAACAAAATCGATCCAAAATTCCACGACGATCGACATTGGGTCAGCTGGCATATTAGGTGATCTTGTTCTTAAGAACATTGTCTCATATCGTAAAGTCGAGAACGCCTATACATCCGAAGCGATTCCGGTCGATTTTCTGAATGTCAGCAACGCGGCGACCTTGTCGGTAAGGCAGTTCACGGAGGAGCTACAGGTTCAAGGATCGAAAACAAATTTTGACTATATTATTGGCGCTTTCTATTTCCGGGAGAGCGGTAAAGAAGGTAATTTGGCCTACTCTTTGTCACCGATATCAAGTTTGACCGATAACAATATCGTTAACACGAGCTACTCATTCTTTTTCAATGGAAACTATAGCCTGTCCAGCCTCGGCCTTAATGGCCTTAGCATTTCGGGAGGTGTTCGTTTCAATAATGATCGCCGATACATAGACAACCGTAATCGTCGTCAAACCACGCCAGGGCAGGTCGCATCACCGCAATACACCTGTCTGCTGCAACCAGCGATACCAGTGAATGACGGTAGCTTGTGCAGCTTCCGCACTTCCCGAGTATTCTCGGAACCAACATGGAATATCGGCCTCAATTACAAGACGGCCGGATCGCTTTTGTATGCGACGGTCAGCCACGGATACAGAACTGGGGGATTCAACGCCTTTGCCACAAGCCTTCCGGTAACCGTACCATTCAATCCCGAGTTTGTTGATAATTTTGAACTCGGGGCGAAAAATGATTTCGAGTTCTCGGGCCTAAAGGTGCGTTGGAACTTTGCTGGATACTATATTAAATATTCGGACATCCAGCGCTCACTCAATGTCTTGACTGGAGCCAACACGCTCTCTCAGATTACAGTTAATGCAGCCAGAGCCCATACCTGGGGCGGTGAAAGCGAACTTGTCATTCGTCCAACGGCCAATCTGGAGTTGCTCGCATCCTATTCCTACTCACGCCCAAAATATGACCAATTTACGGACAACTTTCGTGAGCCAAGCAGCGGTGTTATCTACCCGATCGACATATCCGACAGTGAATTTACCAGTGTGTCCAAGCACATGGTAAATGTTGGAGCAAGATACACCATTCCCGTTGCGGGCGATAAAGGTGAGATCGCGCTTTCTGGAAATTACTACTATAGGTCCTCTTTTTATAACGGTGCGGATATCAACACCGCACAATGTACCGTGCCAGGCAATCCTAACCCGGCGGCAGTTTACACCAATTGCTACAACCGGGCGAGCAGGTTGCCCGGCTACGGTTTGTTCAATGCTCGCATGGAGTGGCGGGACACAATGGGCCTGGGGATCGACACGGCTCTCTTCGTCAGTAATCTGACGAACAAGTTCTACTACAGTAACGCAATTTCGACTCTCGGCACTCTTGGCGGCTTGGCAGCGTCATTTGGCCAGCCTCGCATGTTCGGTGGGTCCGTGACAGTTCACTTTGGCGGGCACAGAAACTGATTGCCGGGCGAGGAGACTTTGCCGCTGACGCGCTCAGTATCCTCGCCGACCACTCGCCTGATCATAGAAGGAACCACCAAAATGCAGCTGAAATATCTTGCCGGATTGGCAGCATTTCTGTTGCAAACCGTGCCGGGCCTTGCGTCGGAAAAAGCGGGACCAAGTATGATTTTGCTCAACGGCAAGATAGTCTCGGTAGACGCCAAACAGAGCCAGTTCGAAGCTATCGCTATCGATGGCGAGAAAATCGAGGCGTTAGGCAAGACCGCGGAAATCCGCAAATTGGCGCGCAAAGGCACAAAGATCGTCGATCTGCAGGGGCGTACGGTCATTCCAGGCCTGATTGATGGCCATATTCATGCTATTCGAGCCGGTGCAGAGCATAGCTCAAGCGTTGTGCTGGGCGAGGCTCGGAGCATCTCCGACGTTCTTTCGGCACTGCGTACCGCTGCTCAGCAATCACCGGAAGGGGATTGGTTATTGACCCGCGGCGGATGGCATATCAATCAACTTTCAGAGCAGCGAGCACCGACCGCCGCTGAGATCGACAGCGTTGCCCCTCACCATCCGGTCTTCTTGCTGCACCAATATGGCTTTATCGTGCTCAACAAGCTGGCGATGCAGCGGCTTGGTATCAGTTCGCAGGCAGATGTTGCCGCTCCCTTGCAAGTGGTCTTAGGTCCGGATGGCGCACCTAATGGGATTATTATCGCCAAAGGTGGCTCGATACAGGTAGGGCAGCTGCTTACGCGGCTTCCCAAACCAAAATTCCAGAACCAAGTTGCTGGCACCGAGTCCTACTTCAAATATCTGAACAGCCTGGGCATTACCGGAGTCATTGATGACGGTGGGGTATTGGGCGCGGAACAGTATCAGCCAATATTCGATGTCTGGAGACGGCGGAGGCTGACAGTGCGCGTCCGCTACAATTTACAATCGGTAACGGAAGGTCAAGAATTGGCCAATGTACAACAGCTGACGCAGATGACGCCGCCTCTCTACGGCGATGGAATGCTCCGGGCACTTGGCATCGGCGAATATATGACAAAGGGCATGTTCGATACGTCGTTTCTGTCCCCTGCCGTACCCCGATCGAACGAAGCGATGAAAGAAGGGCTTGTCTATGCGCGATGGGTTGCCAGCAAGGGTTATGCGTTGGAAGTTCATGTCACGCATGATGAAACCGCACAGGCGTTTCTCGATATATTCGAGGAATTGAACACAACCACGCCCATTGCTCAGTTGCGCTGGAAGCTCGCACATTGCGATGATTGCACTGAAGATACGCTGCGTCGCATGAAGGCGCTCGGCATGGGTTATGCAGTGCAGGACCGCACCTATTTCGATGGCGATGACTTCGTCGCAGGCAAGGGCATCGAGGTCGCGCGCCGCTCGCCCGCAGTTGGAACGGCCGTGCGCTTGGGCCTTAATATAGGTGGAGGAAGTGACGGCAGCGTTGTCTCGCCGGTCAACCCCTTCATCGGGCTGCGTTGGCTTGTCACTGGGCTGGCGGTAACGGGTACACCGCTTAGGGCACCGTCAGAGCTAGTTTCCAGAATGGATGCGCTCCGGATTTACACGCTTAATAACGCGTGGATGTCATTTGAGGAAAATGATCGAGGATCGTTGGAGTCGGGGAAGCTTGCGGACATGGTCATCCTTGACCGCGATTATTTGACAGTTCCTGTAGAGCAGATCGGAGAGATCCGCCCCTTGGCGACGATGGTCGGTGGCAAGATCGTTTACGCTGCCGAACCTTTTGCAACGTTGCGATAGCGGATCGACCGGATCCGTATCGGATATCCGGTCGATATCCAGCAGTTTTAGAAGTGTCCAAGCTGCTTCCGCGCTAAGTGTTCGAGTGAGACCATCTTCACCACCATGGCCTTCGTCAGGTCAGTACTTGCCATGTGATCCCGGATTACGGTCATCACATGCTTCAACATGATCAGCCGAAAACGGGAAAAACAAACAGTAATCCGTTATGGCGAACTGCAGCAGACGCGGTTGTAGTCACCTTTGCGAGTGTATCAACCAAGCAACTGACCCTACTGGTGATTGGAGGAGTGTCAGAACTTTGGCCACCGATGACTTTGCGCCCGTGATCAACGAACCTGTTGGCGCATAATTCAAATGACAAAGAAGCCGTGGGTGCCATCACGGCGCAGCTGTTCAACCAATCCATATTCCCAATCGAGGTAAGCCTGCATCGCGGCGGCTGCGTTTTCGGTTCCTTCGTAAGGGCGTTTGTAGCGGCCATCGGGACCGCGCGGCGATGGGGCAGCGTCAGCCCCGACTTCCAGGACGGCACCGCTGGGCCATTCGACAACGAAGACGTCCCAACCAAGTTGCGCCAGCCAAGAGGCAGTCATGTCAGCGCGAGGACCGAGGTCGTCGGCCAGCACAATTCGCGCACCGCGCACAGAGGCGAAGTGATCGGTCTCCTGCACCAGTTGACCGCCTTGGGCGTTGCGGAACCCCGGCAGGTGTCCTTGTGCGTACGCATCAGGCAGGCGCACATCATATTGATAAAGCGTACGTCCGGCATCAGCGCGCAGGTGAATCAGCTCGTCCCATGTCAGCCGTCGCACGCCAGCGCGATAAGCTACCTCGCGCGCCTTTTCACCCGCTTCGTCGACGAACTCACGCTCGGGTTCGGGGGCTTTGCGTGCTTGCCCCGTTTCCAACCCGTGACCAGCCAGAGTCCAGCCGATGGTGCCGTTGCGCAAAGCGTAAACCCGGTTGGGCACCCCGGCATTGATCAACGACTGCGCGCCGATGATACTGCGAGTACGGCCCGCGCAATTGACGATGATTGTTGTGTCCGGATCGGGCACCGCTGCGCGGACCCGCAAAACCAGCTCGGCACCTGGCGTACTAACCCCACATGGGATGCTCATAGTGTTATATTCGTCATATCTGCGCGCATCAAGGATTGCGATGTCAGCCCTTTCGTCGATCAGTGCTTGCACTTCGGCGACGGGCAGCGAAGGGGTGTGCCGACGATGCTCGACAAGCTCACCAAAGGCTTTTGAATAGCTGTTAACGTCCGCGAACAGCTCATAGCCCGCATCGCGCCATGCGCTGATGCCGCCGGCGAGAGTCGAGACATCGGTAAACCCCAGCGCACGAAGTGTGCCAAGCGCGGCATCGACCAGTCCCTCGCCATTGTCATATACCACCACTGGCACATCCCTGCGTGGCATTCGCCAGCAAGCTTCGGCGTCCAGCCGCCGCAATGGGATCTGCGCGGCAAACAAGGGATGGCCCGAAGCGAAGTCTGGTTCCTCGCGCAGGTCGATCAGCGCAATTTCGCTGCCCGCCAGCAAAGCACTGCGCACATCCCGCGGTTTTACCATCATGAGGTCACCAAGTGGTTCCAGACATTTGGAATCTCCGAATTGGCATAACCCGAAACGAAGCGCTTCTCGGTGCCGTCAATAGTGTAGGTGGCGCGTTCAATCACGCCGATATTGCCTCCATAGACATGGATCGAAATCGAGGCCTGATCGGCACTGGCGTTGTTGACGCGGTGGATGTCGCCGATCGTGGGGCTGACCTTTTCCACTTCTCCTTCAAATAGCACGTCCGGTGGCCCAGTTGTGCGCAACTCACCGTTAGCCCCCATTTCGAACCGCTCGGACCGTTCACTACCGCGCAGCATGCCGATCAGGCCCCACGTCCTATGATCGTGAATTGGTGTACCTTGCCCCGGTCCCCAGACGAATGATACGACACTGAAACGCTCGCGGCTGTCGCAGTGGAGAAGATATTGTCGGTATCGTTCGGGATCGGGCTGTGCATAGACAGCAGGCAGCCAGTCGTCATGCGCGATCAGCCGCGCGAGCAGCTTGCTCCCGCTCTGCAGTATCTCGCTTTCACCCTCGGTGGATGAGAGCAGTTCGGAAAAGCTTTCCACGAATTGGCGCAGACGGGCAATACCCGGTCCCGTTAAAAAGGCTGGAGCCGAAAGCGTGCTCATCGTTGCTTACTTGACGGTAGCAGGATGAGGCCATGTTGAAACGGCGTGCTCTTCTTGCAACCTGTTGACGTGTCCGGAAAGAAGTTGAGGCAACCGATCATTCGGAAAACTCCTGTACCAAAGGCGAAACTTAGTTGATCTTTGAACACGAATTAATCGCATTGAGCCTTGGCACTATTACGTTTGGCAACCAATGTTTCTGCTTCAAAAGCAAACCCCGTTTGCCCGAGCAGGCTATAATCGTCTAGGGCCGATAACAAGCAACTTTTATGCGCGGAGCATGGGCGTAAAGTCGGCACAAGGCCGTCTTGATCGTGACCTGACCCCCTGCTTTCCGCCAGCTGGGATTAGAGCCCGGCGGTTGTTGCACTGCAACCCAACCTTGGACCACCCTTAGCTAGAGTTTTGTGCCTCGCTCGGACCCGGTGGGCTGGTGGCACCGGGTGAGTTTGCCAGCAGGATCGGGGGGATATTTCCGATCGCGCTGTGCGGTCTGTTCTCGTCGTAGTGTCTACGCCACCGCTCCAACTTTTCGCAAGCGTCTTCCAGCGACAGGAACCAGTGGGTGTTCAGGCATTCACTCCTCAGTGTGCTGTTGAAGGCTTCAATGAACGCATTGTCAGTCGGCGTGCCAGGCCGGGAGAAGTCCAACGTCACGCCCCGCTGGTAGGCCCAAAGATCCATGTCGCGAGAGATAAATTTGCTGCCATTGTCGACTCTGATCGTCTTTGGGTAACGAGCGACGCGGCAGGCCTTTTCCAGCGTGGCGACCAAGTCCTCACCACGATAACTGAACCGCGCATCCAGCACCGGAGAGACCCGTGAGAATGTGTCCACCACTTCAGGATGCGCAGTTTGCGGCCAGTTGCCAATTGGTCATGCACAAAGTCTATGGCCCAGACGTCGTTCGAGTGGGCTGCCGTCGTCCTGTCTTCCCGAAGCTTGGCCTTCACACGCCGCTTGGGCGTCTTGTTGCGCAGCTGAAGGCCTAACTCCCTGTAAAGCCGATAGACCTTCTTCATGTTCACCAGCCAGCCATCGCGGCGCAGGATGTAATAAACACGTCGATAGCCGTAGCGGACATGCGTCTCGCAGATCTCCTTGATGCGCTTTTTGAGCATGGCCGGATCGGCGCGGTGGGATTTGTAATGGTAGGTCGAAGTATCGACTGGCAGAACCTTGCAGGCCCTTCTGATCGACACACCCCAATCTGCCAGCATCCCATCCACGAGCTCGCGCTTGCGATCCGGCCTCAGAGCTTTCGCTTGATGACATCCTGCAGCATCTCGCGATCCAGCGTCAGGTCCGCCACGATCCGTTTGAGCCGCGTATTCTCATCCTCGAGCTCACGAAGCCGGCGCATCTCCGTCGGCAACAACCCTGCGTACTTCTTCTTCCAATTGAAGTAGGTCGCCTGGCTGATCCCTGCGTTCCGACAGATCTCAGCCGCTGGCGAACCTTCCTCGCCCTGCTTGATGACGAACGCCTTTTGCGCGTCCGTAAACTTTGATGCTTTCATGCCACGACTCCTCGTCCAGCCAAGGAAATTTACGGCACAAAACTCTATCCAAAAATGGTCCAGTTTTCAGGATGCAGAGCAGCTTCACATAGGGCTTCACGTAAGCGGGCGGCATGAGCCGGACTTCGTGGCCCAATGCGATCAGCTCGCGAGCCCAATGGTGCGCCGATGCACACTCATCCATGCCGACCACGCAGCCTGGAAGGTCGGTGAGCAAGCCGATCACTTCTGCGCGCCTCAACTTCCGACGCACCAGAACGCCTCCGTCGCTGCCGAGCGCATGTGCTGAAAAGCGCTCTTCGCCAAACCCAATCCGACGGTGGCAACCTCCTACTTCATGTGACGACGCTCGACGTGGACCTACAACGGCCGCATCGTTGCACAGCTACGTTGGTGCAGACGCCGTCCACGCCATCATGGCAAATGGCGCAAGTCGCGAAACTAGGAAACGTCAAAAGGAAACGCGCCACCGCTTTATGCAGCAGCGCGTTCCGGATCAGATGGCCATTCGGTATTGCACACCGATCTGTCTGGGCCGACTGACAACGCCGCGCAGAACGCGTTCGAAGCTTCCGTCTTCCAGAAGTTCACGCCGCTCGAAACCGGAGTTCGGCTGATCACCGTAGTTCAGTCGCTTGTCCAACAGGTTCTTGGCGTAGACCATCAACTGCGCCCCACCAAACTTCACGCCGAAGTTGGCATTGACCAGATTGAGCGGCTGACGTGTGAAGAATACGGCGGTGCCATCAGCAACCGAGGGCACTTTGGTCGAGCTCGTGTAGCTGTAGTCAGCGGCAACGAACAGATCCACCGAGCCACTGAGCGGCGTTTCATAATAGCCTGACAAGCTTGCGGTCCATTTGGGCACAAACCCGAGGGGGCTGTTGGGCGCCTGCGGCAGGAAGCCCGGATCGACCAACGTGGCATCGAGATAGCCAACCCCGAGCTGAAGCGTCAGCGGAACATCGGCAATTGGACGACCATTGATCTCGAACTCACCGCCATTGATCCGCGCCTTGCCGGCATTGGTCGTGAAAGTGAGACCACAGATAGGCAGTGTTCCGATCTGCTGGATGTTGGACCAGTCCATGCGGAAAGCGGCTGCTGAAACATTGAGCTGTCCGCTTGCCAAACGGCTCTTGGCACCAACTTCATAGCTCCACAGCGTATCTGAGCGATATCGGCCCGCGCCAGCGCGCGTCAGGCCCAGATTATCGAGATCGGTATCGCAGAACGATGGCAGGGACCCATTGGTGCCACCAACTCGAAAGCCTTTCGATACAGAGGCGTAGATGTTGCCACGATCTCCGATTTCATACGATACGACGGCCTTGGGAACCAGACCGGATTCACGGTTGGCGATTGGCGCATTCACGCTGCCTTCCGGACCGAACAAGGCACCAGTATCGACGCTGCCCGTGCGATTCTGGGTGATCCAGTACTTCCGCAGGCCCAGCGTAAAGGTCAGCCTGGAAAGCGGCTCGTAGTACAGCTCGCCGAACAGGGCAGTATTCTTCTCGATTGAATTCGTCCGAACCTCGGCAAGGTAAGATGGTTCGAGTCCCGCTTCGGCCAACTCGGGGACAAAGACAGCGGGGTTGAAATCGTTCTTTTTTACCCTGTTGTGAAAAACTCCGACGATCCCCGACAGGCCCTCGATCAACGCGCCCTTTTCGAACGACAGACGCGTTTCGTGCGCAAAACGCGATTCACGCGAAATGATGAGGTTGTAGAACGGCACCCGATCGAAGCTCACGCCGAGTTCTGATTCAAAGAAAAAGTTGGTTCCTTCGGTGTTGTCATCAACCTGCGTGATCTTGCGGCTGAAGACGCTGTTTGAAGACACGATATTGAACCCCGTGCCGCTATAACGAAGCACCAGCGCACCAAGGCTCCAATCGTCCTTCGAGTATTCCTGGACGTTGGCGTCGCGATCGAGCGTGTACGATTGCACCTTGTATTCGGGCAACCGCACATAGGCTCCCGGGAAGCCATGCAGGCGGTTGCTCTGACCGAGGACGCTTGCGGTTGCCTCAAGCGAATCCGAGAATTTCGCACGCAGAGCTACCGTGCCAGACAGGTTGCGGCTTCGGGCATCACCGTTTTTGGTCACCAGATTTCCGGAGACATCGGGGTATCGGCGCGTGATGAAGCCGGAATCCTGCATGTAGCCCCCTGCGGCACTCAGTGAGAGTTGATCCGGCACCAGGACGACGTTGGTCCGGACGTTGCCGTCATAGTCAAATCCGCCGCGCTTGGTGTGCCCACCCTGCAAGCTTACCGAGCCTTCGTTGTCCGTTAATGAAGGCTTTTGCGTGATGTAGCGAAAGTTGCCGCCCATCGAACTGGCACCGAACAGCGTCCCCTGCGGTCCTTTGAGCACCTCGATCCGATCAAGGTTCAGCACCTGAGGGCTGACCGAAGACGGGATTGGCGTGTCATCGATGTAAAACGCGGTCGTACCAATGCCGACGACGCCGCGGATGCTCGTTTCACGGTCTCCGCTCCACAGCAAGGTTCCGCCCTGACCGAACTGGAATGAGAGATTGGGAACCTTGGTCGCGTAGTCGACGAAGTTCGTGATATTCTGCTTTGCCAGAAAGTCTGACGAGTAGCTGGTAATGGCGGCGGGAACCTCTGTCAGCGTCTCGTTCTTCTGACGCGCGGTCACGATGATGACTTCGGCTTCGGCAATGCCTGCATTGGCATCGCTCTGAGCAGAGGATTGATCAGCTTGGGCAAATGCCGTGCCGGTTGAAAGGGCCAGGGTGCCGCACAGCATGCCGGTGCGGCCAATGTTTGCGCCCCACATGGCGATACGCCGCCAGCGGGCAGTATGGCTCGTGTAACGGTGTTCCATCATGTTTTCTCCCCTTGTGGTTTTAGCGGCGCGTTTCTGCGCGTCGTTGGTCAGGTCACTTGTTGCCGGGGCGGTGCACAGGGGGCATTTCCCGTTTTGTCAGCTGGGGTCCTTGCCCCCATTGCCGCCACGCGCGGCAACCGGATTGGTTTGGTAACATTCCGGTGTTTCTTGCGGTGTCTGTTGCAGTTTGTGAACGCGTGTAACCGCATGTGAACTGTCTGCGAACGTTTCACGCGCCCGCTTGCGGACACGTTTGCGGGTGTCCTCGCATGCTACTCAGTCTTGAGGTCGACAGTGCCGTCCGGCTTGATTTCATCGTGCAGGTTGTCGCAGATATATTCCGGCATGCGGTATTCGGGCAGCCGCTCGTAGATCCAGCGGAACTCATAGGGCGTCTTGAGATAGCCAGGATCTTCGATTGCAATGTCGAGATAGAGCTTTCCATTGGCCGCTATCTGATAGTGCTCCGTAATCGTCATGGCATCGCTGTGTGGGATTTCGAAGAACTCGACTTCCTTCTTCACCCCGCGCGTTTTGATGACGAGGGTATCGCCTTGCCAAGTTGCCGTTGAAAACCCGAAGTAGCTTGGCGGCATTTCGTCGGCTGCGGGCAGGGGCTGATCCATGTAGATCCGGCGGGTCTGCATGAAGAGCTCTGCCAGAACAGTGATCTGCCCTGGAGTCTGCAGAATCTGGATTGGATAGATCGCCTGCATGACGGTGGGCATGCCTTCGGGCAGGCAAAGTGTGCTGGGGTCCAGCAGTGGTCTTCCAGCCTTGTGCGCCTCTTGCCGCTTCGAGCGTTTTTCTTTCCATTGCGTGGCATATGGCTCTTCGAGATCCGGCCCCTGATCAGGCGGTGGAATGTCATCGAAGTCGCCCGAATAAGACGGCCACGGCGCTGGATACCGCGCCCATACTCCCGTCAGATCACGCGGATTCCTGGCTAAAGCCGAGGGAGTAGGCCGCGCCACAGAAGCTGCGCCATTTTCCTTTGATCCCGTTTTTGCGGTTTTGTCGACAGTCGCGGCATTGGCCACCGATGCGACAAACGCAAGGCTGGCGACGAGCCAGACTGACCCGATGTTCCTGAAAGTCATAGTGTCTCAATCTGTCCTGTGTCCGGGATCAAGGCAGGTGCAGCCTCAGAGCGCGCCGAGCTTTTGGCCGTTTGGCAAAGTGGCGCCCTTCAGCGCGCCTCCAGCCTTGCCGTTGCGCAGGGGGAATAGGGTGACATCGATCCTGTCACCGGCTTTGACGCTGTTGAACCTCCACCCGGTTGAGGTCAAAGCCGAGGGGCTGGCACATTCAAGCCCGTAACGCGTCTGGCCGCTTTGCACGATCAGATAGACGTGAGGATTGCCCCACTTGAATTCGAGGACCGTCACACCCTTGAGTTCGATCAGTTTGTTCTGATCAAACATCGCAAAGGAATGATGAGACGACGCAGGGGCACTGACCAATGCCAGAGCCATGGCCAGCGCTGCTGAAAGTCTGCCTCTGACACTCATGCTTTTCTCCATCCCGTGTTTTCGTTGCAGCGGCCCACAGCGAAGCCTTGCTTCAACCGGGAAGCGGCGACCTGTCGTTGGTTTCGCGCAGCAGACGTCGGTGCGCTGTACTGAGCAGTCTAGCGGTTCGGCGCGCGTTGTGGTGCGTGGAGCGGTCGCGAAACCGTTTGCCTTACGTTCGTAACATTGCGTTTGGGGGGATCTGGGCTGGCGCGAAGGGCGGCCGGTACGAGGTGGAATTGCCACCCCGCACACTACGCCCTCAAAAACTGAACTGGTACTGCACGCCGATCTGCCGCGGTCGGCTGACTATGCCGCGTGGCAAACGTTGATAGCTGCCATCGTCAAGAAGCTCCTGCCTCTCGAAACCGGACGAGGGTTGATTGCCGAAGTTCAGTCGCTTGTCGAACAGGTTTTTAACAAAAACCATCACTTGTGAACTTCCGAAGCTCAAGCCCGCGTTCGCATTGACGAAGTTGAGCGGCTTTCTGGTATAAAATCCCGAATTCCCATCCGAAACCTTCACCGAACTTGTATAGCTATAGTCTGCAGCCATAAACAGCTGCAGAGAGTTGCTGATTGGAGCTTCATAATAGCCAGAGATTGTCCCCGTCCACCGCGGCACGAGTGGAAGGGGTGAGTTTGCGGGTTGTGGGAGCACACCGGGCTCTTGCAGAACACCATCGGTATAGCCCAACCCAAGTTGAATCGACAACGGCACGCCTGCGAACGGGCGTCCTGACACTTCAAACTCTCCGCCCCGGATGCGAGCCTTGCCCCCGTTTGTGGTCACGGACAACGTGCATGAGGGCAGGAAAATGGTCTGTTGGATATTGGACCAGTTTATCTGGAATGCCGCTACCGATGCACTCAGGCGCCCATCGGCAAGACGGCCCTTTGCCCCGACTTCGTAGCTCCAGAGAGTATCGGACTTGTACTGCCGCAATTGTTCCTGATCGACCCCCAGGTTGGCAAGGTCTGCTGAGCATATGTCAGGCAGAGATTGCTCACTGCCGCCTACACGAAACCCTTTGGACGCTGATGCATAGATCGTACCGCCATCATCAAGCTTGTAGGAAACCACAGCTTTAGGAATAAACCCGGTCTGACGGTTCTTGAGTTCAGGATTGTCGGAAAATCCGTCAGGGAAAAACAAATAGCCGGTATCAATTGCGGCATCCGTCTTTTGGTTGATCCAGTACTTTCTCAATCCCAGTGTAATATTCAACTTGGATAAAATTTTGTAGTATACTTCGCCGAACAACGCCACGTCTCGGTTGCGATTGACCAAGTTGCTGGCGCCCAGATAGTCGGGCTGTATCCCGGCCTCTGTCAGCGCAGGAACAATAACCTCCGGCATGTTCGTGCGAACGTGCTCTTTCTGAAAATATACGCCAAGGATTGCTGAAACTCCGGGTAGTATCGCCCCCTCATCTACGGAAATACGATCTTCATGCGTAAACAGTCGGGTCGTTGCAATCGTATCGGAATATATCTTCGAATTGGTGAAGTCGATATCTGGCTCTGCATCAGCAAAATATGTGATGCTACCTTCCGAGTTGTCCTCTCGTTCCTCTATGCGGCGAGAAAAATAGCTTGTCGAAGAGACAATCGAAAAGCCATCTCCGGCGTAGTTCAGAACAAGCGAACCGATGCCCCAGCGGTCGTTCGAAAATTCCTGCACATCCTGATCGCGGTCCACAGTGTAGGACACCGGCTGATAGCCTGGCAAAGGAAAGTATGTGGCCGGAAATCCGTGCAGCTTACTGTCCTGGCCAATGCCATTGATGCTGGCCTCGAGTGTGTCGGTCAGCTTGATGCGCAAGGTAGCCGAACCAGCGAGCACCTCGCTTCGGCCCTGACCCTTCCTCGTGCTAAGCTTGCCTGATGCATCGGGAAACCGGGTGGTGATAAAACCGGAATCAACCGTATAGCCTGCAGCGACGTCCAATCCGATCCGGTCGGGCACCAAGATGAAATTGGATTGAGCGTTGCCATCGAAATCAAAGCCCCCGAGCTTTGTGCCAGCGCCTTGCACTTCAAGCGCGCCCGAATTTTCAGTCAATGATGGCTTGCGGGTGATGAAACGTAGGTTTCCGCCCATCGAACTGGCGCCGAACAGTGTCCCTTGAGGCCCCTTCAGCACTTCAATGCGGTCGAGATTCAAGGTCAGCGGGCTGACAGATGACGGCACCGGCGTGTCATTGATATAGTAAGCTGTTGTTCCAGACCCCGCTACGCCGCGAATGGTCGTCTCACGACTTCCGCCCCACAGCAGATTGCCCCCCTGCCCATACTGGAAGCTCAAGTTCGGGATACGTGTGGCATAGTCCGTGAAATTTTCGATGTTCTGCGTTTCCAGGTAGTCGGACGAGTAGGCCGTGATCGAGGCGGGAACATCGATCAGCTTTTCGTCTCTGCGACGCGCCGACACGATGATTTCATCTGTGTTGACAGGGCTCTGGAAATCGTTCCTTTCCTGCTTTTGATCTTGCCCGTAGGCCGCGCTCATGGGGAGCACCAAGGATGCCCCTGCCAGCAAGAGCGCCCAGCAGGGCATTGTCCGCGTGATTTTCGCCTGGGTAGCGCCACCTTCGCGCTGTAGGAACAAAGCTGTCACGTAAGTCATAGATTTTCCCACCATTCCCTGTTCATGTTTATCGTTTTCGAGGACGCAACAGTCAGATGGCGGATGGCCGCCTGTCATATGTCATTCTGATTGATCGGATTTCCTGTGGCGAAGTCGGCGAGCTTCACCTGTCTGATCCGCTAATTCCCAGAGTTCGCGACTGTGAGATACTGAGCGAACCGCACATCCTGGAAACCGCCGCATCAGGATCGTTTCAGTTCACCTTACCGAAGTAAACTGTTTCGGGCCGCGGGAAACGGTTGGGAAACGTTCGGCCATCACGTGTAACGCAAATGTGCGGGGCGCGATCTGACGCGACAACAAAGTGCCTGATGCGTCAATCGCGCGTCGCAACTGTCCGTAAATTCGGATCCACTGGTGGTTGCGCAGGCTATTTAGGGCGATTTGCACTACGATAAACGGTTTCACGACCGTTCTGCATTTCCTGCCAACAGAGTGCAGTAGTAGTTCACTGCTCAATAAAGAAGCGCACGGCCCCGAATGTGCGTTTTAGGACGTAGGCGAATATATGCCTCAGGCAGGAGCTCGTGGATGAAAAGACTCAAAATTTGTGCAGCCATTCTTTCCACGGGTGCATTCATGGTTGCCCAGCCTGTGGCGGCGCACCATTCATTTGCGATGTTTGATCAGAAGAATGTCAAAATTCTGAAGGGCGTCACCGTCACAAAATTCCAGTGGTCCAACCCTCACGTCTACTTGATCGTCAATAGCGGCGGTGGGACCTTTGCTCTTGAGTGCAACAGTCCATCAAACATGACGCAAGCCGGGTGGAAATTCAACACGCTCAAAGAGGGGGATAGTATCGATATTTCGTTTTTCCCACTGCGAAATGGGAAGCCAGGCGGTGCGTTGAAAGTAGTCACCTTGAAAGGTGGCAAGACGCTGGATGCGTGGTGAAATAGCTAATTCAACAATTTATGACGAATTATTGTTGAGACCAGATCTTACATACTAACAACAATTTGCCAGAAGCATATTCTGGATTGAGGGATTGATGCATCTCAACGCAATGGCACGTCTTGCCCTAAGCTCAGTTGTGGCGATTTGCGGAGCAAGTCAGGTGGTGATGGCAACTTCTGCAGCCAGCACCCCGACCACGCATTTCGCTGTGGTGCAACCGGAACCCGACATTACGGGGGTGTGGGAGCGCGATCCTTTCCCGTTTGGTGACGATGACGAAACGGCACTCACGCCGCCTCCAGGAGAGGGCCCAGACCTTAACGAGCCTTATGCCAGCCAATGGAAGGCGTTGCAGGAAAAGCGACAAGCGCTGCTCAAGGCTGGAACGCCACTAGTCGACGCAAGTACGCAGTGCCTTCCAGAAGGTACTCCTGGCATTATGGAAGCGATATATCCAATCCAGATTCTGCAGAGCAAAGGGCAGATTACGGTACTCGCCGAGTTGTTTATGCAGACACGGCGCATCTATATGAATGCAAAGTTTCCTGAAGCAGATGACCTGCCACCATCCTACTACGGATTTTCGTCGGCAACGTGGGATGGAAATGTTCTGATCGTCAAAACGCGTGGCGTACAGGAGAGTGTAAAGTTCTATGATATCCCGCATAGCGATGCGATGATCGTCACTGAGCGGTATCAGTTGATCGGCGAAGACAAACTTCGAATAGATGTGTCAATGGATGATCCGGTATACCTGAAGAAGCCTTACACCTTCACGTGGGAGTACAAACGAAATCACGCTTACCGGATCCCCGAATATGTATGTGATCATCGCCTAGACGTGATCAATGCGGACGGAACGGTATCGTTTGGGGGGGCAAACTAGGCTCAGGACCCTAGTGCGACGATGTGTCGATAAGGGTGACCACAAGATCAATTTCGAAAATCGAGGTGGAATTCTCGCGTTGATATCGAACATTGCCGCCATGGGCGCGTGCGATGCTGCGAACGACAGCCAATCCGAGTCCTGAACCCCCATTGGGCTGTGGGCCGCGGACAAACTGGCGAAAGACATCCTGCTCCATTGCCGGTGGCACGCCTGGCCCCTTGTCTGTTACCGAAATTAAAGCCTGATTGTTGATGAACCGGTTGGCGACGCGCACCTCGCAAGGATGCGCGTGCCGCCTTGCATTCTCTACCAGCGCAAGGATAGCCTGCCGTATGCGGCCGGAATCCGCATGAATTACGCCGGGTTCGAGATCAAGGACCAGCGAAAAGCCGGCAGGTTCGAGGATGGAGCGTAGCGCCGGTGCCATGCCCTTTATTTCGGCCGAAAGATCGAAGTCCGACATGGACAGGTCCAGCCGTCCACTATCGGCCAAACTCACACTGCGCAGATCCTCAACCAGCCGCGTCAGACCGACCACTTGTCCAAGCAGTCCATCGACAAGCGCGTCATCAAGTTTGAAAACGCCATCCTTTGCGCCCTGCAATCGACCCTGCAGAATTGTCAGTGGCGTTCGAAGTTCGTGCGCGATCTGCGCATTCCAGATGCTGACGTCTTCTGCCATACGTTGCAAGCGATGGGCCATCGCATTGAAATCGTCCACCAGCGCGGCAGTTTCGCCGTGCAGTGCGCCAGCAAGGTTCACGCGGCTGGCCAGATCGCCTTGTGCGATCCGGCGTGCAGCATCGCCCACGGCACTGACCGGTCGGATGATCCGACGGGCGAGCCAACTTGCCACGGCGACGGCAATGATCAAACCGACAAGGCAGACGACCAGCGTTATGCCGATATCAAGACGCGTGGTATCGACGTGCTCGGCTGGTACGGGCGTGAAGAAGCGCCATCGTTCCAGCACCGAGTAGACCAGATAGAATGCGGCGGTGCTGACGGCAATCATCAGCACTGACAATGCGGCCATTGCCACAGAGAGCTGACGAACAAGGCCTGTTCCGCGTGTCACGCGTGCGACCATAGCCGGTAGCCAACGCCGCGCACGCCTTCGGGCATATCCGAGACGCCAGCCTGTTCCAGCTTGCGCCGCAACTTGCTGATGTGGCTGTCGACCGTGCGGTCCAATGCGTCCGAACCCGGCATGCAGGCATCCACCAGTTCGCCGCGGGAAAACACCCGGGTGGGGTTTCGCGCCATGTGTGCGAGCAGGCGGAACTCGGTCAGCGTCAACGGCAGATCTTGTCCGGTCGCTCTGGCGATGTGGCTGTCGGTATCAATCTCGATCGGGCCGATCCGCAGGACGCCACTTGCTCTGGCAACGCCCGCGCGACGAAGGACCGCCTTTGTCCTTGCCACGACCTCTACCGGGTTGAAGGGTTTGACGACGTAGTCGTCGGCTCCCACGCGCAGGGCCTGAAGCTTGTCGAGATCCTGATCGAGCGCGGTGATGACGATTACAGGCGTGGCACCGCGCCGTCGCACTTCCGACAAAACCTCCCAGCCGTCGACCAGCGGCATGGTTATATCGAGCAACAGTATATCGGGCTTGAGCGCAAGGTGGAGATCCAGTGCTGTCCGTCCATCGCCAGCCTGCACCGTACGAAATCCTTCGCGCTCTAGGTACGCGCGAATGATGTCGGCAATGTCCTTGTCGTCTTCAGCAATCAGAGCGAGCGGGTTCATGCACTTGGAATAACAGCAAACGCACGTCGTGCGCCAGTCGGCTCCACAGAACCTCCACGCAGGTTCCACCTTCGCACAACAAATCGGGCCGCTTGGGGCAGTAACCTTGGCCCCCGTCGCATCGAGCGATTTCCCGGTCTTCAAGCGCGATTTACAGACAGCCTTCACGGTCGTCGTGATCGATGAGGTCACGAACATGAATCGCCTGGATCTGTTCTTCACAGAGGTTGGACGTCATGGCCAGGCCCTTGGCAGGCGCGTGTGGTTCGCCCTTGAGGCGATGTTTCCCGAAAGCGTCGTATGGGAAGCCGCCACGCCCTAGCGTTGGGGCTGCGGGTGCTTCCGATCGCTTGTTACACCTTGTAGTGCGAACGGTTTCGAGACCGGTTCGCAATGTTCAGGATGTCTGTCCAATATAGACCTGCGTGACATGGTCGAAAGCGCATGCCGAACATTGCGAGATTGGGCTGGGCTGCCCTGGCCTGCACGTAGCCGATTTCCGGGCATGGCTGCTGCTAGGGTTGAAATCACTTGATGGAGAGGAACCACCTTGTCGCAGCGGCGTCAGCTTCTCAAGCAGCTTCTGGCCTTTGGTTTCTGGGGGATCGGTGGCAGGCCCGTTGCCGCGCGTCGCGGGGACGGCCAACTTGGCAAGCGCATCGTGGCTGTGCGCCGCCGCGCTGATACGCTGGTCCAGCTTCCGACCATCGGTGACGGGTACAAGATGACCTGGACGGCAGACGGACGGCAACTGACCGTCGTAAACGATGGTGCGGGCTGGATTGATCCGCCGGACAGGTTCTTCAAACGATCGCTGTGGTCGTTGCGTGGTGCCGATCCGCGCGGCATTGCTGCAAACCTTGAAGAGCACTATCCCAATGTGGACCAGTCGCAGGAGGCTGAAGATGCCCCGCACTATCATGGCCATGGCTTGCTGGCAGCGCAGGGACGGATTTACCAGTTCCTGAGCGCGCTTGACAGCGCGCAGGACCGTCCGCGCCATTGGAAGACCGCCAAACTGATCTATTCAGATGACAATGGCCGGAACTGGCGCAATCAGGATGGAACGAGTCCGGTGCATTGGGAAAACTGGGGCGAGCAAAGC
Organism: Novosphingobium hassiacum; assembly: GCF_014196055.1. Lineage (GTDB taxonomy): Bacteria > Pseudomonadota > Alphaproteobacteria > Sphingomonadales > Sphingomonadaceae > Novosphingobium > Novosphingobium hassiacum. The sequence goes on along the minus strand of NZ_JACICY010000001.1, from coordinate 524,187 downwards.
AGCGACAGTCTGGCCTTCTTCAATGAGCCCGACGGCTGCTTTTCGCTCCTGACAATGCTGCAGATGGGTCAGGATTATCGGGCCAACCGTGATGGCTACGTCTACGTCTATGGCCCCAACGGCAATGTCGACGGACGCATGAACGAGCTGATGCTTTTCAGAGTGCGGATCGACCAGATCCTAAACCGGAAAGCCTATGCGTTCTTTGCCGGGCGGGGACCGGACGGAAGCCCACGCTGGAGCGGCAGCTTGGGCGACCGGCGCCCGGTCCACATCTTCCCGCGGAGCTGGGTCAATCACAAGAACCTGTTTCCAGGTGACCTTGTGGTGGAGACATGGCTGCCGAGCGTCGTATTCAACGAGGCTCTGAATACCTATATGATGGTCAGCTCTGGCAACGGCTGTGCCGAGGATGGCACAGAGTTCGGCAAGGCCAGCTATCTTGGCGTCTGGGTTTCCGACACGCCTTGGGGGCCATGGCGGCAGGTGCATGAGGACAAGGCCTGGATAACCGGAGACGATCTGCAATCCCGGCTTTATTCACCGCAAATCGGGCCGCAGTGGATTGCTGCGGATGGCCGGTCGTTCTGGATGGTGTGGTGCGATCTTAAAGGCATACGCAACATGTCCGGAGAGCCGGAACAGGAATCACAGGACAGCGGCGAAATGGCTGACGTCGAAGGAACGCCCGAGCAACGCGCGTTGGCAGCGAACAAGGCTATGCAGGCGTCTATGCCGCGGTATGGTTTCAATGCGCAGCTGGTTGAACTTGATGTTGTTTAGCACCTCTCTGCTGCTGTGCAGGATCGCCAGATACGCGATGGCTGCGGCTTGAGCAGGTCGCAAGGGATGGATAGGGGCAATTGGGTGCAGGCATCATCGACAATCGGCGTGGTAGACGGTTGCGCGGAAAATTGCGTCTGATGAGCAATCAAAGCGAAACCCTTCCTGAAACCCACAGCGATATGCTGGTGGCTGAAGGACGTGCGGTCCGCGAATTCATCAAATCCAATCGTTCCAGCACGCTGCTCAGCCTGTTCGACTTCTTGCTGAAACAATCCTTGCTGGGGCGCAGGCCCAAAGAGATTGAGATTGCCGAGGATGTTTTTCAGGAAACCATCGAGGGAACGGGGGCGCAAGGATCCCGCGTGCGCGTGGGGGTCCATCGTCTCAGAAAGAAGCTCGAACTCTATTATGAAGACAAGTCCGGGCCACGTATCGTCATCCCGCAGGGCGAATACACCTTGCTATTGGTCCTGCCAGCCAGTGCTGTCGAAAGCGAGGATATCCAGGCAGGGGCTGGTCCGCAGGAAGGAGGGGGACGCAAGGCCTCGTTGTGGATCGCAGCGCTTGCACTCGTGCTTGGCAATGTTGTGGTGGCCGGCATCTACTTCAGCGACCGGCTGGGATTTGGCTATCAGTCGGTGCGATCGACATTGTGGCGGGGTTTTGAGCAGGGGCAGCCCACCACGATCGTGACGGGCGACTACTTCATGTTTCTTAGCAAGAGCGACACCGGCAAGTTTGATGAATTGACGCAGGATCTTTCTATAAACAATCCTGATGATTTCTATGAACGTACCTCTATCGACCCGACGTTCGATCACAAATTGATGGATGGCAATTCCCATACGATCAGCTCGGAAACGCTCGAGGCCGTCAGCGCACTCTGGCCTGTTATCCGCCCATTTGGCGCAAATCCCGTTTCGGCATCGCAATTGGATGCAGGGACGATGAAATCATCCAATATCATCTATGTGGGCGCCATCGATGGCCTGACCCCTTTGATCGGAAGTCCCCTTTTTCAGGCGTCGCAGTTCAGATGTGCGGAAACCTGCTATGAACTGGTCGACAAGACCAACGGCCAACGCTTTCTTTCTGCCAGTCCCTATCTGCTGGCGGATCAGATCATCCCCCGCCGCGACTATGGCTATATTGCCAGTTTCCCCGGCCCATCGGGCAAGCGAATTCTTGTCTTGTCGGGGACGGGCGAGGCCGGTGTGATGCAGATGGTAAGTCTGGCGACGAGCGATCCGATAAGGCTGCGCGAACTGGGGCAGCGCATTGGCGGTAAATTCGGCTCGTTCGAAGCGCTGTATCAGGTGCGTACAATGTTCTCGCAGAGTTATCAGAGCACGCTATTGATCGCTCATCCTATCGATATGTCGAAGGTTTGGGACAAGACAAGGCCTTTGGGGCGGTTGGATGCCCCCTCAGCGAGGCCCTAGCGTGCGGATATGCCCGGCTTGCAAAAAGTGAAACGCAGCTGGCGATCAGGTTAGTTGCTCGTCAAGGGCCGCGCGACGAGCAGCTTGGTTTCGAACACAAGCCCACCCACCGTGCGGACACGGTAAAGCGCTTCGAAGTTGCTGATGTTCCCGGTCTGCCGGGCCAGCGTGTCCAGCAGCTGCTTGTCTCTGACAACCTTGACCATCTGCGACAGCGCGGCATCGCCAATCCCTGAAATCAGCAGGTTGTGGCGGCCCGAGGTTCCGGGAAAGCTGGCGATGTAGCCATAGTCGGTTCCATAAGACGGTGTCTGTGCAGAACCGCCGCGTTGCGGGGCGGCGTCATCGATGGAGTTGCGAGCTTCGTAGACGGTGCCCGTCACCTTGTCCCTGATCAGGTTGAAATCGGCGGTCGGTGCAAAGCCGGACATGTGCAAGATGGGTGAGCGCAGCGCGGGAAGTTGGGAAAAGTACTGAATAAAAACGATATTGTTTGAATCGACGCGATCCTGCGAAATCCGTGACATCGGCACCACATCTGCCGGTGCCTTGCTCATGGGCGACACAAGCTTGAGAATTTCAAGCGTGGCATTGGCCTGAACCGAGGGCACCCGGTAAATGCCCCGATCGTGCAGCCTTCCTTTGTGCTCAGGATGCATCATCAGGTAGCGGTTCAGATCTGCCTCAGACTGAAGCTCGGACTTCCTGGAGAGGAGTTCCAGCATGCCCTCGTTGCCGCTCGTGCCGAACAGGTAGATGTCGCCAACGGCGATGACGGGTGCCCTCCCGCCCGAAATCATCGGCTTCCACAGCACTGTCTTGGCAAGCGGTGAAGACTGGAACCGGTCGTCTGGCCATAAGAACGCGGCAATCCAGAGCAAGGCGCTGGCCGCTGTGGCGATGGTCAGAAATCGACGCATCCACAGGCGCGAGGAAGATGGGGCTGACAATGCTGCCAGTTCTTCGGCAGCTTCCACTTCCTCATGCGGATCGACAAGGACCAGACGGTATTCCCCTTTGGGGACAGTCAGACTTGGCCCGGCCTTTCCGGCATTGTACCGCTCCAGTCGCTGGCGCAGCCGATGCATGTGGCTTCGGACCATCGAGTTCTGAGACGTGTCGAACGCCCCACTCTTGCCGAAAACCGCCATGGCCACTTCGATTTCCTTGGGCGCGCGCGGATCATCGACGCGTTCAAGCAGGTAATCGAACAGATTTGCCAAAGTAGTGGAACGGCTGTCTCCGAGCAGCACGGCACGAAAGCGCGCTGCTTCATCGGCGATCGATACTTCACCGCCATTTTCATCATTTTGTGGAGACGTTGGCGCTATCAAGGACTTTCATTCTCCGGACAGGCGGCCGCGTTTCCATACCATAATTTCGCCAGGCGCATCAGCGTGGCAAATTCACGCAAGACCCCTTTGCCACCGCAAACGTGGCAGAGGAATGCTGGTATTGACATGTGCGGACGCGTTCGCAGGGTCATGACGTGCCATTGTTCACAAGTTTCGACTGCCATGGCCCAAGTTCGGCATTTTCACGCAGGAATGGCACTTCGTCGCCCCAAGGCGCGCGGTCGATCTCGCGGGCGTAGCGATGTCCGCTGAAGGTCGCCGCGGCTATCGTTCCGGGCGCCACGGCATCGCCGATCCGTTCAACGGTCTTGATACCGGCATCGGCCCATTCACTGGTGCGGGCAAGCAAGTCTGCGTGCAGGGAATCGTTCGAGAGCCGCGCTGTGACCATGACGACGGCGTTGGCTGGCAAGCTGCGGGTTGATCCGGTGAAGGCGCAGGCGATTGCTGCTTCGCCACCTGCGAAGCCGACAAGCGCTTCGTTTGTGCAGATCTTCACGCCGATTTCGAGCAGGCGGCGCTGGATACGTGTCTGCTCGAGCGTGTTGACCGTCCACGCAGATGCGAGCGGGGCAGGGGTGACGAGAGTCACGTCAAGGCCTTGCAGCCGCAGCTTTTCGGCAATGACGCCACCCATGTAATAGTGGTCGTCATCATAGACGACCACCGGGCCGGCAATTTGTTTGCCGTCCATCACATCATCGGGCGTGAAGATGGAGGATTGATCAAGATTGGCAATCGGTGCGCGGTGATAACGGGCCACGCCGTCACGCCGCCAGTGGGAGCCGGTGGCGATGACGATACGGTTTGCGCCTGTATCGAGCACATCCTGCGCGCTCATGGCGCTGGCCAGATAGACCTGGACATTGGGCAGGAGGTTGAGCTGCTCGACGCGGTACTCGCGCACCCGTCCCCAGATCGCAAGACCCGGGAGGCGCGGTTCACGTGCCGATCGTCCGCCGAGTTCCTCGCTGGCTTCGGCGAGCATCACATCGTACCCACGCTTGCCCAGCGAAACGGCACACTCGAGTCCGGCCGGGCCTGCACCGATGATCAGTACCTGGTCATCGCTTTCGCGTTCCGGAATGTATTCGGGATGCCAGCCTCGGCGCCATTCTTCGCCCATCGTCGGGTTCTGGGTGCAGCGGATGGGTGTGTAGGTGTTGTCGGCCGCAGCGCAGATGTTGCAGCCGATGCACTCACGAATTTCCCCCGGTCGCCCTTCCTCAACCTTGCGCGGCAGGAACGGGTCCGCGATCGAGGGGCGTGCTGCACCGATAAAGTCGAGCACGCCGCGACGCACTTGTGACACCATCGTATCGGGTGAGGTGAACCGTCCGTTGCCCACCACCGGTTTGCCGGTGACCTTCTTGACGAAGCTGACGTATTCTTCGTGCACGCCTTCCTCGCCAAAGCGCGAAGGGCGCGAATCGTTGCTCCAGTCACCGACGGTGAGATCCCAAAGATCGGGCAGATCTGCGAGCATTTCGATAACCTCGCGGCCTTCCCCGTCTGCGCACAGACCTGCAGGACCGATCAGTTCGTCAACGCAGATGCGCACAGGCACAGCGCAGGTATCGCCGACGGCGTCCTTGGTCTCCTCGATCAATTCGCGCAGCAGCCGCACCCGGTTTTCGAGCGCGCCGCCGTATTCGTCGGTCCGCTGGTTGTAGCGCTTGGACAGGAACTGCATCGGCGTCACCAGGCCATGCGCAGCGTAGACATAGATGATGTCGAACCCGGCGCGCTTGGCGCGCAACGCGGCGGCCTTGTGCCAGCGGCGCAAGTTGCGGATGTCTTCCTTGTCCATCACCCGCGATTGCACGGGATCATACGAGACCGCGGTGTGGGACGAAGGGCCCATCGGAATTTCCCGAGAGGTCCGGTTCTGCGCGCGGAAGCCATGATGGCCAAGCTCTACGCCGGCAAGAGCGCCGAACTGATGGATCCCGTCTGCTGCGCGGGCCAGTGCAGGGATGTCAGCATCGTCCCACAGCCGCGCTTCGGCATGGGGAGAGATGTCTGCCGATGGGTGAATCTCGCACACCTCGGTGCAGACCACCGCCCAGCCGCCTTCGGCCTTGACGCGGCGCATGGCGGCCATGCCCGACGGGGCCCTGTGGCCCATGCCGTTGCAGTGCGGCACCTGATAGAACCGGTTTTTGGCGGTTACTGGACCAATGCGGACTGGTTCGAACAGAATGTCATAATGTGGGCTTCGCATGATCTCTTCCCCAAGAATCGGACCTGTTCGGCGCTATCTGAGCAGACCTTCGATGCAGGCTCGATCTGGGCATAGCCGGGATGCTTAATTGTTGCAATATATAGACTGTGAAGGATATATATGAGTCATTGTTACGATGAATACGCCATTTGGCGTGTTGTTCGGATGGATTGAAAGGAGATCAAATGTCAAATCCAATCGAGTTCAGCAGCCCCGACACCGTGATCGCACCCTTTGGTGCCTATTCGCACTCTGCGGTGGTTTCGGCCTCGGCCCGCTTGCTGTTCACGTCAGGCCAGGTGGGTGAAAACCATGATGGTGTGGCCGCAACCGTTGAAGAACAGTACAGGGTAGCCCTGACCAATATCGTCAATATTCTGGCTGCCCATGGTGCTACGCCAGCGAATATCATCAAGCTGACGACGTACCTTGTGGAGCCAATCGCCCCTGCGCAAATGCGCGCGATTCGTGAGGCCGTGTTTGGCGATATCAAACCCGCCGCCACGATGCTGCCGATCACCAGGCTTGCGGCACCGGAATATCTCGTCGAAATCGAAGCTGTGGCCGCTTTCTAAGCTCGCCTTTTCGTGTGTGGGGTTCCCGTACCACTTTTGCCGAAAGCCGCGGTAGCAAAAACGAGGAAAATCAATGCTCTGGGGCGAAAGCCCAATTGGGTGTGTTTAGCGAAATCAGTGACCTAACCTATTGTTGAGGTTTTTGACGCTGCTAATCCGAAGTCGACATAGCCCGCGATCGGGAAGCGTATTTTTCCCTCCATCGATCTCACGATCAATCGCGCCGCTGCTCGGCGAGGTTGCTTCGCCGATGGCAAGGATCGACAGGCCGTCCTGTTCAACTACCCGGCATCCTCCGGCTACTGGTTCGGCTTCTGCTCGGCAACAGGGGCGATGCCGCGCTGGATGTCACGGCGCATATCGATTGCGGCTTCGCGCGATCTGGCAAGCTTGACCAGGTCCAGTGAACCCAGACCAATGTCGCGTCGGCGGCCATTCACGGTCGCACGCAGGACCCAGTATCCCTTCTGAGAACCCGTGATCATCAACGATAGACCGTCGCCATCCAGGTAGCGACCGGGGATTTTGATGTCTCGAACCTGCGCGCCGGTGAGTTTCCCCATAGCCATCCATCCTGCTTCCGCTCCCACAATTGCTACCACAGTGTGTGGTAGAAAGTGTGGGAGCAACCGAAACAAAATAAGAACCAGGCATCCCGACGCAAGACCGGAAACCCGCAGTTTTCTGCGGGTTTCCGGGGTGTTTTTGGATGTCTTGGGACACTATAGATGGCGGAGACGGAGGGATTCGAACCCTCGGTACCGGATTTACCAGTACGACGGTTTAGCAAACCGTTGGTTTCAGCCACTCACCCACGTCTCCGGATCGCAGCGGCGAGGCGGGGCTATAGCGGGGGTTGGGGGGGGCGGCAAGGGGGCCGGGGGGAAAATTCGGGGGGATGGTCGCGGGTGTCTGGCTTGCCGGAAATTGGCGCTTTGGCGCGTTTCGGACTCGGCTCATCGCCGGTTCATTGTCGTGACGGCAGCTATGGATTCTGATGCGATCGACAGGGGTTCGCACGCGTGTTGCGGACGGGACGGGATGATGATCATGATTCGAACGAAATTCCGGGCACTGGCCACGGGCTTGGCGGGGGCGATGGCGCTGTTCGCCAGCGGGGTGAGCGCGCAAGTGCAGACGGTCGATCCCAACGCGGTGATCGACGGCGATCTCGCGCCTTCCGCGTCAGCCCCGGCAGCGACCCCGGCGGGTAGCGAGGTGGGGACTCTTCCAGCACTTCCGCCCGAGCCGGTCCCGACGCAGTCAGCACCGTCCTCCGCGCTTCCCGGCGGCGCACCTGCCGAAGTGGGACCACGTGCAGCCCCGCAAGCGGCCGGCTACCACGAGGACGACCTGATCGGCGCGGCCGAGGGTGTGTTCGGGAAGGGCGCGGCGGGTCTTGCGGACATCATCCGCGATCTGCTCAAGAAGCAGGGGGAGCCCAATGCCTATATCGACGGACGCGAGGCGGGCGGCGCCATCGTTGTTGGCGTGCGTTATGGGTCGGGCACGTTGCATCACAAGATCGAGGGCGAGCGTCCGGTCTACTGGACCGGCCCGTCGATCGGTTTTGACCTGGGCGCCAATGCGGCCAGCACGTTCGTGCTGGTCTACAACCTGTATGACAGCGAGGAACTGTACACGCGCTATGCGGCGGGTGAGGGACAGGCCTACCTCGTCGGCGGATTCCATGTCAGCTACTTGCGCAAGGGCGACAAGGTGCTGATCGCGGTGCGTTCTGGTGCCGGGCTGCGGTTGGGCATCAATGGCGGCTACATGAAGTTCAGCCGCAAGCAGAACTGGATGCCGTTCTAAGCCGGGACTTGGCGTCGATACGCAACATCGTACCGAAATCGCGCGTACCGGCCTTCTAATTGTGACGCAGGGGTTGCTCAACGGGCAATCCCTCGGCATGGAACCGCCGCGTTTGTAGCCCTTGCGAAGGACCGCCGGACCATGCTCGAAAACCTTGCACCACAGCCCGCCGATGCGTTGCTGGCGCTGATCAAGCTCCACAATGCCGATCCGCGCGACAGCAAGATCGACCTTGGCGTGGGCGTTTACCGCACGGCGCAAGGCGGCACCCCGGTGTTCAAGGCGATCAAGGCAGCCGAGGCGAGGCTGCTGGATACGCAGATCTCGAAGGCCTATCTCGGGCCTGAGGGCGACATGGGCTTTGTCCACGCGCTGATCCCTTACGTGTTCGGCACCGATTTCGATCGCTCGACGGTCGAGGGCATGCAGGCTCCCGGTGGCACCGGTGCGGTTCGGCTGGCGGTCGAGGTGGCCAAGAGGTCGGGCATCAAGCGGCTGTGGATGGGTACGCCGTCATGGCCCAACCACGCGCAGATCGTTGCCGCTGTCGGCGTTGAACTCAAGACCTTCGCGCACATGACCGCCGATGGCTTTGCCGATCTCGACGCACTGAAAGCGGCACTGGCGAGCGCCGAGCCGGGCGATGCGGTGCTTCTGCACGGCTGCTGCCACAACCCGACTGGCGTCGACTACACGCCGGCGCAGTGGGACGAAATTGCGCCGCTGCTGGTGGAGCGCAATGTCCTGCCGATCCTCGACCTTGCCTATCAGGGCTTGGGTGACGGCATGGACGAAGACGCCTATGGCCTACGCAAGGTGCTGAGCGTGGTGCCCGAGGCCCTGGTGGCTTATTCGTGCGACAAGAACTTCGGCCTCTATCGCGACCGCGTCGGTGCGTTCTACGCGGTGACGTCCGATGCGACCGCGCTGACCAATGCCATGGCCAATGGTGCGACGATCGCGCGCGCTTCCTGGTCGATGCCGCCGGATCACGGCGCGGCTGCGGTGCGCCTGATCCTTGAGGATGTCGAGCTGACCGCGCAGTGGCTGGCCGAACTTGACGACATGCGCGACCGGATGCGTTCGGTGCGCGATCGCCTGGCCGCCGCGCAGCAGGTCGGCACGATCAACATGGCGCCGCTCGGTGTGCAGAACGGGCTGTTCTCGATGCTGCCACTGAACGGTGAGCAGATCATGGCGATCCGCGAGCGGCACGGCGTCTATATGGCGGGATCGGGCCGGATCAACATTGCCGGGCTGACCGATGGGAACATCGACCAGTTTATCGCCGCTTTGGGTGACGTGGCGGGCTGAGTTTCCTCAAAAACCGGTGCGCCCCCGCGCAGGCGGGGGCCTCAGGCCGGATTGTCGAGAGCTATCGCGTTGTGCCTGAGGCCCCCGCCTGCGTGGGCGCGCCGTGCATTTCTATCAAGGTGTAGCGGCCCTCAAAAATCAGCCGCTTTCGACTTTGCCCGTGCTGCGGCAAAGCTGTCATAGCGGTACTTCTCGAATGCCACCCGTTGATCGAAGCCGGGGTCCTTGGGATAGTCCTGATATTCGGCAATGATCTCGTCGAAGATCTCGCGCATCTCCTGCTTGTGATCGGGGTGCGAGAAAATGTGCAGGCGGTTGGCCTTCATCGCCTCGATCACGCGCGCGCCGATGACGTCGGGCTCCATGCCGAATTCGTGGACACCTGCGAGCCGCTCCACCGCAGCGCTGTCGACCGGCTTCATTGCGCTTTTCAGTGCGTCCGGGCGGATGTCGTCGCTGGCGTAGATATAGCTCTTGACCAACCCCGGGCATAGCACCGACACGCCGATCTCGTACTGCAGCAGCGAGTAATGCAGCGATTCCGAAAGTCCGCGCACAGCGAACTTGGTCGTGTTGTAAATGCCGGGCGTGCCCGCCGCGAGAAACGCCGCCATCGAGGCGGTGTTGACCACATGGCCACCCTTCTGCTCGCCCGATTTCACGCGTTCGACCATGCGCGGGACGAAAGTCATCACGCCGTTGATCACGCCGTGGAGGTTGACCCCCAGCAGCCAGTCCCAGTCGTCGAAGGTGCTTTCCTCGATCGGCTGAAACAGGTTGACCCCGGCATTGTTGCATAGGATCGAAACCGGGCCGAACTTGGCCTCGACCTCGTCGGCGGCAGCCTTGAAACCCTCGCGACTGGCGACATCGAGCTGGACGCCCATCACCTCGCGGTTGTCGAGCGATGCCAGTGCTTTGTCGATCGAATCCTGTCGGATATCGGCGATGGCGACCTTGCAACCCTCGTTCAAAAGCTGGCGAACAAGCCCGATGCCGACGCCATTCGCGCCGCCGGTGACGAACGCGGTACGGCCTGCAAAGTCCTTCATGCTGCGCGTCCTTCCTTGAGCTTTTCCTGCCGCGCGATTTCCTGCGTGATTGCCGGGTTACGGAACAGCATCGCGAACGTTTCCTTGTACTCCGGGTTTTCGGGCAGGTGGGTCTGCACCGCCGCGGTCATCGCCTCGCCGCGTTCCTTCACCCCGGTCAGGAATTCGGCGTGTGTCAGGATATAGAGCTCGTCGTTGAGGATGCCTTCGAGCACGCGCTGCCCGACCTCCTCCTTGGTCTGGTAAAGATGCATGAAGTTGCCACCCGATGCGCGACGCTTGTCGGCTTCGGCATAGCCGGTGTCGGCCAATTCCGCCGGGCGGGTCTTGGCTGCATCGGCGATGTTCGACTGAACGGCGCCCGGGCAGAAGGCTGAGCAGATCACACCGCGTGACTCAAGTTCGGGGCGCATGCATTCCATCATCGAAGTGACGGCGGCCTTGCCCGAAGAATAGATCGTGGTCATGCCCACCGGCACCAGCGCCGACATCGATGCGGTGCAGACGATGTGCCCACCTTCGCCGTGAGCTAGGATGCGTGGCAGCATGGTGACGATGCCATTGATCGTGCCGCCGACATTAACGCCCATGACCCAGTCCCAATCGGCGAATGTAGCAAGCTCGGTGGGGCCTACGACGGCAACGCCTGCATTGTTGACGAGGATGTGGATGTTATCGAACTTCGCCTCGACAGCATCGGCGGCTTGAGCGAACTGCGCGCGGTCGGTCACGTCGAGCCGGACCGCCAGCACGTGGTCGCCGCCGTCGAGTTCCGCGACAGCCGAATCGAGGTGGTCCTGACGGATATCGGCGATGGTCACGTTCATGCCGGCACCGAGCAGCGCCTTTGCGATGCCCAGACCGATGCCGCTGGCACCACCGGTTACGAACGCGGTCTTGCCGGTCAAGTTTTGCACAAAGCCTCTCCTCTGCAGGTGTCCGCCAAGTCCGCTGCGGGCTTGGAGAATCATTTTTCGCCTTTTCTATTCACCACTGGAGAATTGTATGCAAGACTAACAATATTGGCGATGCGAGAATGTCCGCAAAATGGACACGCGCGGCACGAGAGGAGAGATCATGGCAGGCGTCGTTATCGCGACAGGTCCCGAACAGGGGCGCTCGGAAAGCACGGCGGTCCCCCTCGCGCCAGGTGGGTCTGAGCGGCAGTGGCCATCGAGCGGCGCGGCGTACTGGGCGCTGTTCGTTATCATCCTCGCCACGTTCCTCAACTTCTTCGACCAGACCGTGTTCGGCATGCTGGCGCAGCGGATCAAGGTCGATTTCGGCCTGAGCGACGAGCAGCTCGGCTTCCTCGGCGGGCCTGCAACGATCATCTTTTTCGTGTTCGCAGGTATTCCTCTGGCGCGTCTGGCGGACATCTATCCGCGCAAGTTCGTCTTGGCAGGCGGCATGGCGGCGACGGGGCTGGTGATGGGGCTGGGCGGAATGGCGCAGGGCTTTGCGCAGTTCGTGGGCAGCCGCATGTTCCTCGGCGCGGGCGGATCGGCCCATGCGCCAGCAGCCTATTCGATGATCGCGGACTACTTTCCCCCGCGCAAGATCACCCGGGCGTTCTCGCTGCTGCAACTGGGGTTCATCGGTGGGACCACGATCGGCGTGCTGGTCGGCGGAAAGCTGATCGTGATGCTGGCGGGATGGCCCGATCAGACGGTGATGGGATTTCATATCCACAACTGGCAGCTGATCCTGCTGGGGCAGGCGGTGTTGGGATTGGGCGCGGCGGCGCTTCTGCTGACGGTCAAGGAACCGCCGCGGCTGATCGTCCCGCCTGCGCTCGCCAGCGAAGCGCCGGTCGCCCAAACGCTGAGCCAGCGCGCCATTGCCTTCACCGGGCTCGATGCGGCCAAGGCGATCCATGCGCGGGGCCGGGTGTACTACCCGCTGTTCATCGGGCTTGCCCTGTCTGCGGTCGAGACGTTCGGCCTCGCTTTCTGGCGCGTCCCGTTCATGATCCGCACCTACGGCTGGGACGAAGGCCAGATCGGCATGGTCATGGCGCCGATGCTGCTGGTGGGGTCGCTTGCAGGCATCTTCTTCGGCGGGTTCTTCGTTGAGTGGCTGGCCAGGCGTTATGCTGATGCCAACGTGCGCGCTGCCACGATCCTGTTCGCGCTGGTCACGGTTTGCGCGATCAGTTCGCCGCTGATGCCGACGGGCGAGGCAAGTCTTGCAGTGATGGCGCTGGGCGGGATGTTCGGCCTTGCCGGAGCCGTTCCGCAGAACGCGGCGATCCAGCGCATTGCGCCCAACGCCATGCGTGGGCAGGTCACCGCCATCTACCTGTTCATGTTCACCTTCTTCGGCGCGATGGGCAGCTTTGTCGTCGGAACCGTCGCGCAACGCATTGTCGGTGTCGAAGCGGATCTGTGGAAGGCGCTGGTCATTACCGCAGGCGTACTCCTGCCGATTGCCACGACCGCGATGTTCTTCGGCATCCGCCCCTACCGCGAGGAGGTGGCGCGGCTCGAGGCGGCGGGTCTTTGATAGATTGACCGAATCTGGCCCGTTGACAGCCGCCAAAACCTCGCGCATTTTGTTAGTAAGACATACTAAATATATGGGAGATGGACGTGTCGGATAACATTCAAACGAGCGCGCTGGTGAGCCGCCTCAACGACCTCGAACAGCGCCTTACGGTGCGCGAGGACGAACTCGACATCCGCAAGCTGCAGCACCTTTACGGCTACCTGATCGACAAGTGCATGTATAACGAGACGGTCGATCTGTTTACCGACGATGGCGAAGTGCGCTTCTTTGGCGGCATCTGGAAGGGCAAGGAAGGCGTGCGCCGGCTCTATGTCGAACGCTTCCAGAAGCGTTTCACATACGGCAACAACGGCCCGATCGATGGCTTTTTGCTCGATCATCCGCAGATGCAGGACATCATCAACGTCCAGCCCGGTGGCGAGATCGCACTCGGTCGTGCGCGCTCGATGATGCAGGCGGGGCGGCACAAGGACTACGAAGGCGATGCTCCGCACCTGAAGGCGCGCCAGTGGTGGGAAGGTGGCATCTACGAGAACACCTACAAGAAGGTGGACGGCGTGTGGCGGATGCATGTGCTGAACTACATGCCGATCTGGCACGGCGATTTCGAAAGCGGCTGGGCCAACACCCCGCCCGAATATGTGCCGTTCCCCAAGGTGACCTATCCGACCGACCCGACCGGTCCGGACGAACTGATCACCGATCACTGGCTGTGGCCGACGCACAAGGTCAACGCTTTCCACATGAAGCACCCGGTCACAGGCGAGGCCATGATTCCCCAGCGCTGGCAGGGTGACATCGACCGCGAAAACGCCAAGAAGGGATAAGTCTGTCCCCATCCCGTTCGTGTCGAGCGAAAGAGAGAAACAGCGCAAATGGATAGACATGACGAGACAACAACGGGGCAAGGGGGC
>NZ_JACICY010000001.1:436480-510192 GCF_014196055.1 Novosphingobium hassiacum | reverse complement strand
GGCCGGCGGGGGGGCCCCCCCCCCCCCGGTGTTTTGTTTTTTTCTCCCCCCCCCCCCCCCCCGCGCGGCCCCCCCCCCCCCCCCCCCCCGCGCCCCCGCCCCCCCCCCCCCCCCCCACGAACGGGGCAAGGGGCAGTTCTGATTTGTCTTTCGGAGTCAGACTTTTGACCGATTATCCTTCCCTGCACATGATCATCGACGGCCAACGCGTTGCCGGCGAAGGTCGCCGCACCCACGCGGTCGTCAACCCCGCGACGGGCGAGACGATCGGCGAACTGCCGCTGGCCGACGCGGCCGATCTCGACCGCGCGCTCGAGACTGCGGCCAAGGGCTTCCGAATCTGGCGCGATTCGACGCCGCAGCAGCGCGCTGCCGTGCTGCAAGGGGCCGCGCGCCTGATGCTTGAGCGCCAAGAAGACCTCGCCCGGATCGCGACGATGGAAGAGGGCAAGACCTTGCCCGAGGCGCGCATCGAAGTGATGATGAACGTCGGTCTGTTCAATTTCTACGCGGGCGAGGTGTTCCGCATCTATGGCCGCACCCTGGTGCGTCCGGCGGGTCAGCGCAGCACGGTCATGCACGAACCGGTCGGCCCGGTTGCGGCATTTGCGCCTTGGAACTTCCCGCTCGGCAACCCCGGACGCAAGCTGGGCGCGCCGATTGCGGCGGGCTGTTCAGTGATCCTCAAGGCGGCCGAGGAAACCCCGGCGTCGGCGCTGGGCGTGCTGCAGTGCCTGCTCGATGCGGGGCTGCCCAAGGAAGTGGCGCAGGCCGTGTTCGGCGTGCCCGACGAAGTCAGCCGCCACCTGCTCGCCTCGCCCATCATCCGCAAGTTGTCGTTCACCGGGTCGACGGTGATCGGCAAGCATCTGGCAAAACTGGCCGCTGACAACATGCTGCGCACCACGATGGAACTGGGCGGGCACGGACCGGTATTGGTGTTCGGCGATGCGGACATCGACAAGGCATTGGATACGATGGCGGCGTCCAAGTACCGCAACGCCGGGCAGGTCTGCGTCAGCCCCACCCGTTTCATCGTCGAGGAAAGCGTGTTCGACCGCTTCCGCGATGGCTTCGTCGAGCGCGTGGGACGGATCAAGGTCGGCGATGGTCTCGAGCCCGCATCGCAGATGGGGCCGATGGCCAACCCGCGCCGTCCCGAGGCGATGGACCGCCTGATCGGCGATGCCACCACGCGCGGCGCGAAGCTGCACACCGGGGGCGAGCGGGTTGGCAATGCCGGATATTTCTACGCTCCGACCGTCCTGTCCGAGATCCCACTCGATGCCGCGATCATGAACGAGGAGCCGTTCGGCCCGGTTGCGCTGCTCAACCCATTCGGCGGCGAAGAGGCGATGGTCGCCGAGGCCAACCGCCTGCCTTACGGCCTTGCCGCTTACGCCTGGACCGACAGCGCCGCGCGCCAGAAGCGGCTCGTGCGTGAGATCGAGACGGGGATGCTGGGCATCAACACCACGATGATCGGTGGCGCGGATTCGCCGTTCGGTGGCGTGAAATGGTCGGGCCACGGCTCAGAAGACGGCCCTGAAGGCGTACTGGCCTGCATGGTCACAAAGGCAGTCCACGAGGGCTGATACACGTTTTCCTGGAGAGGATGATCATGAACCAAGAGCTCAAGACCGGCGGCGACCAAGGCTACTTGCGCATCGCCACCGAAGAAGCCTTCGCCACGCGCGAACTGATCGACGTGTATTTGCGCATGATTCGCGATGGCTCGGCGGACAAGGGCATGGTCTCGCTCTGGGGCTTTTACGCGCAGTCGCCGTCCGAGCGCGCGACGCAGATCCTTGAACGGTTGCTCGATCTGGGTGAGCGCCGGATCGCAGACATGGATGTGACCGGCATCGACAAGGCGATCCTCGCGCTGACTTCGCCCGGCGTCCAGCCGTTGCTCGATATCGACGAAGCCAAGGGTATTGCGACGCGCGCGAACGATACGCTGGCGGCTGCCTGCGAGAAGCATCCGGATCGCTATATCGGGATGGGCACCGTCGCGCCGCAGGACCCGGAATGGTCGGCGCAGGAGATCCGTCGCGGGGCCAAGGAACTAGGCTTCAAGGGCATCCAGATTAACAGCCATACCCAGGGGCGCTATCTGGACGAGGACTTCTTCGATCCGATCTTCCGGACCTTGGTCGAGGTCGATCAGCCGCTGTATATTCACCCGGCCACCTCGCCGGATTCGATGATCGGCCCAATGCTGGATTCAGGGCTTGATGGGGCGATTTTCGGCTTTGGGGTCGAAACGGGGATGCACCTGCTGCGGCTGATAACGATCGGCATTTTCGACAAGTATCCCAGCCTGCAGATCATGGTCGGCCATATGGGCGAGGCGCTGCCGTACTGGCTTTACCGCCTCGATTACATGCATCAGGCCGGCGTGCGCTCGCAGCGGTACGAACGGATGAAGCCGCTTAAGAAGACTATTGCGGAATATCTCAAAACCAATGTGCTCGTGACCAACTCGGGCGTGGCGTGGGAACCCGCGATCAAATTCTGCCAGCAGGTGATGGGCGAGGACCGCGTGATGTACGCGATGGACTATCCCTACCAATACGTGGCGCAAGAAGTGCACGATATGGACGCGATGGACATGAGCGCGGAGACGAAGAGGAAGTTTTTCCAGACCAATGCGGAACGCTGGTTCAAGCTGTGATCGTGCCATTAACAACGCTCCCCCGCGCAGGCGGGGGCCTCAGGCCTTTGCGCGCAACCTCACGAGGCCCCCGCCTGCGCGGGGGAGCGGAGGTTGGTTGATGCATAAGAAAGCGGGATGGTGCAGCCAATGACCACAGGGCCACGCCGCGCACTCGCTCCCGGCGCTTGGTATGCGCTGATCCTCGTCGCGCTGACCAATGCGATGAGCCTGCTCGACCGGCAAATCCTGGCGATCCTGGCTCCGGCGATCAAGGCAGACCTCAAGATCGGCGATGCCGAGATGGGACTGCTTTACGGCACCGTATTCGCACTGTTCTATGCGCTGTTCTCGCTGCCCGTGGGGCGGTTGGCGGATGGCTGGGTGCGCACGCGGCTGCTCGCCGTCAGTCTGCTGTTCTGGTCCGCGGCGACGGGGCTGGCGGGCCTAGCCAGCAGCTTCTCGCTGCTCGCGCTGTCACGGCTGGGTGTCGGTATCGGCGAGGCGGCGACGCAGCCTGCGGGGACATCGCTGATCTACGATTTCTGGCCCAAGCATCGGCGCGGCTTCGTGATGTCGGTCATGGCCTCGGCGATTGCGCTAGGGCTTGGCGGGTCGTTGATCCTGGGTGGGGTCGCGGCGCACTGGTGGGATACCAGCTATGCGGCAGGGTCTGCACCGCTCGGCCTAAGTGGCTGGCAGTTCGCATTTCTTGTCGCGGCCGCGCCCGGGTTTGTCCTTGCGATATTCCTGTGGAACCTGCGCGAACCCGTGCGCGGGCAGATGGACGGCATCGCGACCGCACCCGATCCGCACCCGTTTCGCGCCAGTCTGGCACTACTCGGCTCGGTCACGCCCGGCGTGCATTGGCTGGGCATGCGAAACAGAGGGGCGACCGGTGGGATGGTCCGGGGCAACCTTGCGGCACTCGGTGCAATTGCCGGGGCGGCCGCCGCGCTGACCGCGATCAGCAGCGCGGTCAGTCCCAAGCCGCACATGCTGCTCGGCGGCGTCTCGATCAACCCCCACGCGCTGCAATGGAGCGTCATCGGATTGGGCGCGTTCGTGATCGTCAACCTGATGCAGGGCATGAAGCTGGGTGACAACCAAGCCTTCCGCGTCATCACGCGTTCGCCGACGCTGATGATGTGCATTGCGGTGGGGACGCTGCAGTCGTCGCTCAATTACGGGATGATGGCGTTCAACCCGAGCTTTCTGATCCGCACCTATGATCTGACCATGCAGCAGACCGCGCTGCAGTTCGGTCTGCTTTCGGCGGGCATGGGGATCATCGGACCGCTGGTATGGGGACCGCTGTCGGACTGGCTCAACCAGCGCTTTCCCGGCGGCGGGCGGGCTTGGGTCGCGCTGTTCGCGATGGGGGTTTCGCCGGTGCTGTCATTCTGGGTCTATTTCGCAGGCGATCCGGCGAGTTTCTACACGCGTTTCCTGCTCTACAGCTTCATCCTGACAGGGTGGATGCCGCCGCTTTATGCGATCATGTACGATCAGGTTCTGCCGCGGATGCGCGGGCTGACGGCGAGCCTGTACCTGCTGGTGATGACGATCCTCGGCATGGGCATCGGACCCTATGTCGTCGGCCTGCTTTCGGACGCGACGGGGAACCTGCGCACCGCGATGCTGTCGATCAACGCGGTTGCGATACCGATTGCAGTGCTGATGGTGCTGATCGCGCGGCGGGCGGAGCGCGATGAGGCGGGATTGCTCGAGCGGGCGGGCTGATCCCCCGCGAAGGCGGGGATCTCGTGCCGGATAGCTCCCACTATGAGGCTTGAGGCCCCCGCCTGCGCGGGGGCGCGGTGATGTTTGGTCAGGTCACCCGCCAGACCCACAGCTTGATGCCGAGCGGGTATCTCGCGCCAGAGCACACGAAGATCGAGCGGTTCAGCCAGTCGTATTTGCCGACCGGCGCGATGAATTCCGGAACGGTGCGGAAGTAGTATTCCGCCGGGTCCACCTCCTGTCCTGTGGCCAGGCGCTGCATCACCTCGGGCGGGCCATGGCGCAGGCCCTTGTTGCGGATCTGGATGATTACGCCATCGTCGGTTTCGATCGCGTAGAGCGCGTCGGCTACGGTGACGCCGTGGTGCCGCGTCAGTTGCCAGTCGGCCGAGTTGCCGACCAACTTGCCACTGATCAGCGGGCCTTCGACGCGTCCGCCGCCAACGATCGGGATAATCCGGCGCGTGCCGTCGTAAGTTTCCCCGATCGGTGTCGGCGCGAGCAGTTCGCCGGTGGCTTCGTAGACGAATTCCAGTTCTGGCTTGATCATGCGGCCAGTCCGATCTGATCCGCGTTGGCCCAGTTGCCGTGGAGGCCGAAGCGCAGGCGGATGGGGATATTGACCGTGGCGACCGGACCTTTTGCGATGTCGAGCGCGTCGAAGATCAGCAGGTCGCTGCGCTGATCTTCGAGCCGGTTGCACACCTGCACGATCCAGCCGTCACCCTCCGGCGCATCGGCCGAACGGGGCACGAAGCAGGGTTCTTGCAGACTCGAGACCGGACCACACCACCAATGCTGTTCAGCGCCGCTTTCGAAGTCTTTGAGGAACAGGCAGTTCATCAGCAGACCTCCGGCGCTTCCGCCGCGCAATTCAACGGGGCGCTTCATGTCCATCTCGAGGAACCAGCCATAGCGGTTTTTCTGCCCGGCGAAGCGATCGTCGATGCGCGGGAACTCGGCCGCAGTGTCCGACAGCTTGACGATTGCGGCGAAATCCTCGCCGTTGCTCGCCATGTCGACGACCCAGTCGGTCGGGAAGCTCATCGCTTCCCTGCCGTTGAACGGCGCGCCGTGGACGTCGGGGAAGAACGGAAACATGTTGTTCTTCGCCTCGCAGGTGACGAAGTGGATCCTGGTGCCTTCCTGCCAGGCGTTGAGCACGTGGGAGGCAAAGCAGTTGTCGCGCTTGAACCAGCGAATATCGGCATCGGTCACGCCATCCCGGCGGGGGATCACGCCGAGGTAGACTGGCATCGTCGTGTCGAAACCGAAATGCGGCTGGCCCTGCTCGAGCCGTTCCCAGCTGCCGATCGAGGGCACGATGTGGAGAACGAGGTAATCCTTCGTCATGCCGAAATCATGCATCATGCAGTAGTAGGGCACCTTGAACCACACTTCGCGGACCAGTTCGCCCTCGGGGCTGACTTCCATATAGGTGACGTCGTCGGTGCATAGCCCGCTGGCGGCATAGCCGATCGCGACCATGTTGCCGGTGGCGGGATCGATCTTGGGGTGCGCGGTGAAGGTCTGGCCGGTCATCTTGCCGCCGAACTTTTCGAACCCGAAGCTGTCCATCGTGGCCGGGTCCATGACCAGTGCGGGGCTGTCTTCCTTGAGCGCCCAGAGCTTGCCACCGAACACGAACGCGTTGGTATTGGCGGTCGAGCGGATCTGTCCCGCCACGCTGTCATCATCAGTCAGCGGGTTGCGGTAGTTGCCGAACAAGGCCTTTCCGGCCGCATTCTCCAGCTTCCACTTGTCGGTTTTCGCCCAGCGCTGACGGAAATCGACCTGACCATCATGGATGTGAAAGCGGGTGATCATGCCGTCGCCGTTGAACGCGATATCGTCGCCATGGCGGGGAGGAAACTGCGGGTCGGGCTGGACGCGAAAGAAAGCGCCGTTTAACCCTGCGGGAATCGTGCCTTCGTGAGCGAGATCGGCGATATCCGCTTCGATCCGCGAAGGCGTGTTGAACCCCGTGAAGCTGGGTGTGTCTGGAAATTGAGCCATGGCATCCTCCTTTCGATATTGTATGTAATACTAACAATTAGACAAGCGCATTCGCCAGTGAATTTAGGGACAGGGCATTGATCAGGGACAAATTCGTCGATGCGATTGCGCCGGTTGGACATACCGACGAGGCCGCGATCGGCGCGATCAACGACATTCTCGGATTTCATATCCGTCTCGCCCATGGCGCTTGCCTGCGGCATTTCACCGAGACGTTCACCGATCTGGATCTGACGCAGAAGCAGGTTTCGGTGCTGTGGCTGGTCGATGATCACCCCGGCATCGCGCAGACCGATCTGGCGCAGCGCTTGCGAATGGACCGCGCGACGACGATGGCGATTATCAACCGCCTTCAGGCCAAGCATTTCCTGCGTCGCGACCGCTCGGACAAGGACGGGCGCAAGCAGGCCTTGCACCTCCAGCCCCCGGGGATCGAGATGCTGGCCAAGGCCAAGCGCGCGATCGGAGAGCACGAAGCGTGGGTCAAGAGCCGCTTCACCGATAAGGAAGTGCGGCAATTGATCGAACTGCTTTCCAGAATCCACGAATGAGTTATATGCGATAACAATAAGATTTCCAAACGGGACAGGACGAGCATGACACAGACACCGCGTCAGGTGATCGAACAGACCCCGATGGGCGTACGGCAGTGGATCGTTGTGGTCCTGATGGTGCTGTTGAACGCGCTTGATGGGTTTGACGTGCTGTCGAGCGCCTTTGCCGCGCCGGGGATCACCGCCGATTGGGGCATTGCCCGCCCGGCGCTGGGCGTGGTGCTTTCTGCCGAACTGCTCGGCATGGGCTTCGGTTCCGTGCTGCTGGGCGGAGCGGCAGACCGGTATGGTCGCAAATTTACCATGATTGCCTGCCTCGTAGTGATGGCGATTGGTATGTATCTGGCGAGCATAGCGGCGGCGGTTCAGCCGATGGTTGCCTACCGGTTCCTCACCGGCATCGGCATCGGCGGAATGCTCACCACCACCAACGCTGTCGTCGCCGAAAGCACCAACAGCCGTTGGCGCTCTGTAGCCATCGCGGTTTATGTGGCGGGCTATCCGCTGGGCGCGATCATCGGCGGAATTGCGGCATCGGAATGGCTGCTACCCACATACAGCTGGCACGCAGTGTTTCTGTTCGGCGCGGCGGTGACCGCAGTTCTGATCCCCGTCATTCTGATGCTGGTGCCCGAAACAGCGGCCTATCTGGCGACGAAGCGCAATCTGGCAGGCGTGAACCGCACGCTCGCCGCTTTCGGCAAGCCTGCCATCAGCGATCTGCCGGTGATCGTGGCGGGCACCGTCAAGCCGCGCGTAACCGATATCCTGTCCAACCCCAAACTGCGCCCGGTCACCCTGCTGTTATCGTTCGGCTACACATTCCACTGCATCACTTTCTATTACATCCTGAAGTTTGGTGTGCAGATCGTGTCCGATTATCCGCCGGGCTATCCTCCATCGCAGGCGGCCACGGTGCTGACATACGCCAACATCGGCGGGTTCACGGGCAGCGCGCTTTTTGGCTTTGTGATGGCGCGGCTGGGGGTCAGGTGGCCGACGGCGCTGATGTTGCTGATCGGCGCGATGATGGTGGCCTATTTCGGCACCGGGCGAGATACGCTGCCAGCGTGGCAAATGGCGACGATGATCGCCGGTTTCTTCACCAATGCGGCGATCAGCGGCTTCTATGCCGCCTTTGCGCGCGGCTTCCCGGCTTATGCGCGGGCCACCGGTACGGGTTTCGCGCTGGGCGTGGGGCGGCTGGGCGCTGCGGGCAGTCCGTTGCTGGCGGGCACCCTGTTTGGCTGGTTGGGAGACGACCAACTGTTGACGGTGTCGATCATTATGGCGATGGGCTCGGTTATCAGCCTCGCCCTGTTTCTGATGCTGCCCGAGCGCGATGGCGACGACGTGATGTCGGAGTAGCTTGCCGAGTAAGATCACTTCATCAACAAGCCGTTACCCCATGAAGACCCGCGCTGCTTTGGCTTTTGCCCGCAAGGCCACCCTTTTTGCGCCGTACGGTTGAGTGCTGCCCCAGTTCGGGCAAGGATGCGGGCATGAAACACACGCTGATCCTCGCCCCATTGGTTCTCGCCCTGATCGCCGCCACTCCGCCCAAGAGCCCCGAGGCGGTGGCCGAAGGCGCCTTGCGTGCTGCGCCGGTGTTCGATGGGCACAACGACGTTCCCGAGCAGTTGCGCGACCGGCGCAAGGACGTGCTCGAGGGCTTCGATTTCCGCGATACGCGGGGGACTGCGGACCCGTCGAACGGGCGGGCTGCGATGATGACCGATCTTGCACGGCTAAAGGCGGGCAAGGTCGGTGCGCAATTCTGGTCGGTCTATGTCTCGGCCGATCTGCCAGAGCCGCAGGCGGTGCAGGCGACGCTCGAGCAGATCGATGTAACGCGACGGCTGATCGCGCGCTATCCGGCCGAGATGCAGTTATGCATGGACAGCGCCTGCGTGATCGCGGCGCGCAAGGCCGGGAAGATTGCGTCACTGATCGGCATGGAGGGAGGGCATTCGATCGGCGGATCGCTGGCGGTGCTGCGCCAGATGTACGCGCTGGGCGCGCGCTACATGACGCTGACGCACTTCAAAAACAACGCCTGGGCAGATAGCGGCACCGATGCGCCCGCGCATGATGGCTTGACGCCGTTCGGGGTGAAGGTCGTGCGCGAGATGCAGCGGCTGGGCATGCTGGTCGATCTTGCCCATGTCAGCGAGGCGACGATGGCCGACGCGCTTGCGACAGGCGGGCCGCCGGTGATCGTCAGCCATTCAAACGCGCGCGCGATCAATCACCACGCACGCAACATCTCGGATGCGACGCTCAAGCTGATCGGTGCGAACGGCGGGATCGTGATGGTGAACTTCTATCCCCCTTACGTGGTCGAGGCATCGCGTCAGTGGGCGGCGGCGCGCGATGCCGAGCAGGCGCGCGGCAAGGCGCTCAATCGCGGCGACCCGGTGGCGGAGAAGGCGGCGCTGGACGCGTGGGACAAAGCCAACCCGATGCCGCTGGGATCGATCGGCGATGTCGCAGATCAGATCGATCATATCGCCAGACTGATCGGTCCGGATCACGTCGGGCTGGGCGGCGATCTGGATGGGGTCGAGGCGACGATCGCGGGGCTTGAGGACGTGTCGAAGTACCCTGCGCTGTTCGTCGAACTGGCGCGGCGGGGCTGGTCGCAAGCGGATCTGGAGAAGCTGTCGAGCCGCAACATGCTGCGCGTGCTGAAGGCCGCCGAAAGCTATGCGGCGGCGCATCGCGACGATCTCGAACAGGAAAGCGAGACGACCTTCTGACCTTATCAGATGTTATCTGTTTCATTGCGCGGTACAAGTGATTCCAACGCTTGAGCGCCGGGTGCGGCTGGTGCATCAGGCCGCAGTCGGCCGCTGCGGCCATTCAGGAGAGTCCCGATGTTTTCCCATAGCTTCCTTGGTACCAACGATGTCGACAAGTCGCGCGCGTTCTACACATCGGTGATGACCGCACTTGGCCATACGACGGCTGTTCCGCTGCCCCACGGCACGGCGTTTCCTTCAGCTGCTGGCGCACTGGTTGTGGCTAAGCCTGCGAATGGCGAGGCGCACACGGTGTCGAACGGCCACACCCTCGGGTTCAAGGCATCGGATTCGGCAGCGGTTGACGCGTGGCATGCCGCTGGCATCGCGAATGGCGGCACATCTGAAGGCGAACCAGGCGTGCGCGTCAATTCGCCGGGCCAGCAATATGGCGCGTATTTGCGCGATCCCGATGGTAACAAGATCTGTGCTTTCGCACCCAATCCAGGCACCTGAGTTCAAATAGATCCTTGGCAGAGCAGTGACTTAGGTTACTGCTCTGCCGATCAGGCTGCGTCCGTTCATCGCACGCCGGCACCAACTGGCCGTCTCGGCGTTACGTCGGTATGAGACGTCTCTTCGCACCGCCGGTCATGCTCCTGCTTATCGCTGCGATTTGCGGGTGCAACGGGTCTCCGGGCGGGGGCAAGCCCGTGCGTGCGAACGATGCGATCAAGGTCGAGCCGCAGCCGTCACTGATCTCGGTTCCGGTCGAGGCGGACCTCGCCGACCTGTCGCGCGTACTCGAACGCGAGATCCCAAAGCAGCTTTGGACGATCGACAAGCCCGGGCAGACTTGCGTCAAAAGCAAGGGGCTGGACCTTGGCATCGCGACAATCAAGACGCCGACGATCAAGTGCCGGATCGTGGGCGAGGTTACGCGCGGGCCGATGGCGCTTGAGGGTGCCGGACGCGATATCCGGATATCGATACCGCTGCGCGCAGTGATCAGAGTGGAGGACATCGGCGGGGTGCTCAAACGGGAAACCGCGACCGCCGATGCCGTTGCCCACGCAAGGGTGCGGCTGGACCTGGCCGAAGACTGGACCCCGCGCGGCAAGGTCGACATCACCTACGACTGGCGCAACACGCCGCATATCGAAATCCTCGGTCAGCGGATCGATCTGACCACAGACGCCGACCGCAAGCTGGCGCCGGTGCTGGCCAAGCTTGAGCGTGACCTGCCGGGGGAACTGGGCAAGCTGCATTTGCGCGAGGCGATCGGGAAGGCGTGGAACGACGCGTTCACCACCGTTTCGCTCAACCGCGAGAACCCGCCGGTGTGGATGCGGATCACGCCGCGTGAACTGCAATATGGCGGATATGACGTTGTTGGTGGCAAGTTGAGGTTACAACTGGGGCTGCAGGCGCTGACCGAGACGTTCGTCGGCGACAGGCCCACCGACCCTGCACCTGTGCCGCTGCCGCCGATGCGTCGGTTGCAGGCAAAGGCAGGGCAGCTCGAGTTTTTCCTGCCGGTGTTTGCCGATTATCGTCAGTTGGAGCCGGTCCTGATGAGGGCGCTGACCAAACGTTCCGCGCGGCCGTTCGAGGTTCCCGGTGTCGGTCCGGTACGTGCGCGGTTCAAATCGGCCGAGATTTTCGGCACCAAGGGCGGCAAGATCGCGGTTGGCCTGACCTTCGACGCGCAGCCGGTGGCGGGCGGGGTCACGGCTGGCGGCACGGTATGGCTGACGGGCAAGCCGGTGAACGCCAAGGATTCACGCAGAGTGGGGTTCGAGGATCTGGCGGTGAGCGGGGCGACCGACATGACGGGCGGCGACTTGGCCATAAACCTGATGAATGCGCCGGGCGTGACGCAGTACGTCGCGGCGGCCCTGGCGCAGGATTTCGAGCGTGATTATGCCAAGCTGCTGGGCAAGGTCGATCGCGCGATCGAGACGAAGCGCGAGGGGAATTTCCTCGTCCAGGCCGATCTGCTGCGCACCCGCTCGGGCCAGTTGCAGGCAGCCGGGCAGGGGCTGTACCTGCCGGTCTGGGCGACCGGCACGGCATCGGTGCGGGTGGTCAATTAGCCCGCCGACAACGCCCGCTGCGGCGCTAGCGCACAAGATCGGTGATGGCGTAGGGTACCAGATCGCGCGTGTGTGGGTTGACCACGATCGCGCGGTCGCTGGGAGGAAAGGCGCGCTGGTCGCAGTTGTCGCGCGGGCAGATGCGGCATGAGATGCCCATCTGGGTGATCGTTTCCGAGCGGGCGAGATTGAGACCGTCGGCATAGATGAACTCATCCGCCAGCGCGGCTTCGCAGCCCAGCGCGATGGCATAGCGACGCGGCGGGCGGTGGTAGCTGCCCGACGGTTTGACCAGCCCCTTGGCGATCGAGACGTAGCGCACGCCGTCGGGCATCTGCGCTGCCTGCACATGGATGCGGTCGGGTATCGCGACGGCCTCGTGCACCACCCATAGCGGACACGCGCCACCGAACCGCGCGAATTGCAGCCGCGTGGCCGAATGGCGCTTGGTGATGTTGCCGGCCATGTCAACACGGCAGAAGAATACCGGAATGCCGCGCGCCTGCGGGCGTTGCAGCGTGGACAGGCGGTGGCAGGCCTGTTCGAAGCTGGCGCCGAAGACTTGCCGCAATTGGTCGATATCATGGCGCAACTCGCGGGCGCGGCCGCGGAACCATTCGTAGGGCATGAGCAGCGCGCCTGCCGCGTAGTTTCCTAGCCCGACCGTGAGCAACTGCCGCGCAGCGACCGATTGCAGCGTGGTGTCGTCCACGAGTCCCGCGATCTCGTCACGCAGCGCCAGTGCGGCAAGCTGGTAGGCCATCTGGAAGCGTCCGCTTTCGATCGGCTGGTTGGGGTCGAGCGTGAGCCGCTTGGCCACGGGATCGAACTGGCGCATCGCGCCGCCGCTGGCGTAGGCGACGGTGACGCCGTTCTCCTCGAGCCATCCGGCCATCTGCGCGAGCGTCGGCGAAACGCCGGTCCCCGACAGGCGTAGCGCCAGACGCTCGGCCGCGCGGTCGATCGCATCGACGTAGTTGTTGGCGCGGTGGAACCAGTCGCGCACTTCCTCCCACGGCAAGCGCCCGCCAGAGATGTTGTCGGCGCCCAGTGCTTCGTCGATGATCTCCAGACGTTGCATCGAACGGCGGTGCTGGTCGTGCAGACGAGCGAAGGCCTCGGCGAAGGCAGGGTATTGCTCGGCGACGCGCTCGATCTGTTCGCCCGAGAGGTTGCCTGCGATCAACGGGTCGGCGGCAGCGTCGCGCAGGGCGTTGAGTACCGGTTCGACGCGGTTCGAGGCAACGTCTTCCCAATCCACCGGAAAGTTGGCGCGAAGCCGGTCTGCCAGTGACGGCGTCAACGGGCGTTCGTCGTTTTCCAGCTGCGACAGATACGACGCGCTGATGCCCATGAGCGACGCCATCTCGCCCTGACGCAACTTGCGCGAGGTGCGCAGGGCGCGCAACTGTTGCCCCGCAAAGAGCCGACGCCTGACCATTCCACCAATCCATTTTGCAAATTCGCCCTTCGCAAGTTTGCAGAATAACATTGGACTTGGCAAGCTGTCTGGCGCAGTCACCTCGCCAGATTTGCCAGCCATGCATGAGGTTCCAAGCGATGTCCGCCAATATTGCCGAAATGGAAAAGCGTCGTCAGGCGGCGCGCATGGGTGGCGGACAAAAGCGCATCGACGCGCAGCACGCCAAGGGCAAGCTGACCGCGCGTGAGCGCCTCAAGGTGCTGCTGGATGAAGGCAGCTTCGAAGAAGTCGACATGTACGTCGAGCACAACTGCACCGATTTCGGGATGCCGGACACGGTCATTCCGGGCGATGGCGTGGTGACAGGTTCGGGCACGATCAACGGGCGTCTGGTCTA
This sequence comes from Novosphingobium hassiacum, assembly GCF_014196055.1. GTDB lineage: Bacteria > Pseudomonadota > Alphaproteobacteria > Sphingomonadales > Sphingomonadaceae > Novosphingobium > Novosphingobium hassiacum. Next base: position 496,566 of record NZ_JACICY010000001.1, on the reverse strand, counting down.
TGTGTTCAGCCAGGATTTCACCGTATTCGGCGGTTCGCTGTCCGAACGCCACGCGCAGAAAATCTGCAAGATCATGGATACCGCGCTGAAAGTCGGCGCGCCGGTGATCGGGCTGAACGATTCAGGCGGTGCGCGCATTCAGGAAGGCGTGGCGTCGCTCGGCGGCTATGCCGAGGTGTTCCAGCGCAATGTGCTCGCCTCGGGCGTGGTTCCGCAGCTTTCGCTGATCATGGGGCCTTGTGCAGGTGGCGCGGTGTACTCGCCTGCCATGACCGACTTCATCTTCATGGTGAAGGACAGCAGCTACATGTTCGTCACCGGTCCCGACGTGGTCAAGACGGTGACCAACGAGATCGTGACGCAAGAGGAACTGGGCGGCGCGGTGACGCACACCACCAAGACCTCGGTCGCCGATCTGGCGCTGGAGAACGATATCGAGGCACTGTTGGCAGCGCGCGACTTCTTCGATTACCTGCCGCTGTCGAACCGCCACGACGTGCCCGAGCGCCCGACGTCGGATCCCTACGACCGGATGGAGTACAGCCTCGACAGCATCGTCCCATCGTCTGCCGCGCAGCCCTATGACATGCACGAAGTTATCGCCAAGACCGTGGACGAGGGCGAGTTCTTCGAGGTCCAGCCGAAGCACGCTGGCAACATCATCATCGGCTTCGGCCGCGTCGAAGGCCGCACCGTGGGCATCGTCGCCAACCAGCCGATGGTGCTGGCAGGCGTGCTCGACATCAATTCATCGAAGAAGGCGGCGCGGTTCGTGCGCTTCTGCGATGCGTTCAACATCCCGATCCTGACCTTCGTCGATGTTCCCGGCTTCCTTCCGGGCACGGGCCAGGAGCACAACGGCATCATCAAGCATGGCGCGAAGCTGCTCTTCGCCTATGCCGAGGCGACCGTCCCCAAGATTACCGTCATCACCCGCAAGGCCTATGGCGGCGCTTATGACGTGATGGCGTCCAAGCATCTGCGCGGCGATCTCAACTACGCCTGGCCGACCGCGGAAATCGCGGTGATGGGGGCCAAGGGCGCGGTCGAGATCATCTTCCGCGGGCTCAGCCCGGAAGGTATCGCCGAAAAGACCAAGGAATACGAGGACCGCTTTGCCAACCCGTTCGTGGCGGCAAGCAAGGGCTTCATCGACGAAGTGATCCACCCGCATTCGACCCGCCGTCGCGTGGCGCTCGGCTTGAGGAAGCTCAAGACCAAGAGCCTCGAAAACCCGTGGAAGAAGCACGACAATATTCCGCTTTGACGCTGATAGGTTTGGGAAAGACTGACATGACCGACATTTACATCGTCTCGGGCGCACGTACCGCCATCGGCTCTTTCGGCGGTGGCCTCGCCTCGCTGCGCCCGGCCGAGACCGGCGCGATCGTGATCCGTGAGGCGATTGCCCGCGCCGGGATCAGTGCGGACAAGATCGAAAACGTCGTGATCGGCACCGTCGTGCCGACGCAGCCCAAGGACGCCTATGTCAGCCGCGTGGCGGCGGTGAATGCGGGCGTGCCGATTGAATCGCCCGCGATGAACGTCAACAGGCTGTGTGGTTCGGGTCTGCAGGCAATCGTCTCGGCGGCCCAGGGGATTGCGCTGGGCGAGCAGGACATCGCTATCGGCGGCGGCGCGGAATCGATGTCGAACGCGCCGCACATGGTGCTCACGGCACGCAACGGGCAGAAGATGGGCGATCAGGTGCTGATGGATGCCATGCTCGGCGCGCTGCACGATCCGTTCGAGGGCATCCACATGGGCGTCACCGCCGAGAATGTGGCGGAACGTTGCGGGATCAGCCGCGAGGAGCAGGATGCGCTCGCGGTGCAGAGCCATCAGCGCGCGGCTGCTGCGGTCGCGGCAGGCTACTTCAAGGAACAGATCGTTCCGGTCGAGATCAAGACCCGCAAGGGCGTGACCGTTTTCGACACCGACGAACATTTCCGCGCCGATGCTTCGGTCGAGGCAATGGCCACGCTCAAGCCGGTGTTCAAGAAGGACGGGACGGTTACTGCGGGTAACGCGAGCGGAATCAACGATGGGGCCGCAGCCGTCGTGCTCGCGAGCGGCAAAGCCGTCGCCGAGCATGGCCTGAAGCCGATGGCGAAGATCCTTGGCTGGGGCCATGCGGGCGTCGAGCCCTCGGTTATGGGTCTCGGACCGGTCAAGGCGGTTCCTGTGGCGCTGAAGCGCGCCGGGCTGACGCTCGACCAGATCGATGTGATCGAGGCGAACGAGGCGTTTGCCGCGCAGGCCTGTGGCGTCGCCAAGGAACTGGGCTTCGATCCTGCCAAGACCAACGTCAATGGCTCGGGCATTTCGCTCGGCCATCCGATCGGCGCGACCGGCGCGATCCTGACGATCAAGACGATGTACGAACTGCATCGCACTGGTGGCCGCTACGGCCTGATCACGATGTGCATCGGCGGCGGTCAGGGCATCGCGATGGTTATCGAGAGGGTTTGACGATGAAGCTGGGCCGCCTCAACCATATCGGCGTTGCCACGCCCGATATCGACGCGTCGATCGCGTTCTATCGCGATGTGATGGGCGCATCGGAGATCACCGAACCGTTCGTGCTGGAGAGCCAGCAAGTGCGGGTCTGCTTTGTCAGCACGCCGGGCGAGAACGGGACGGCGGGCACGCAGATCGAACTGATCGAGCCGACCAGCCCGGACAGCGCAGTGGGCAAGTGGCTCGCGGCTAACCCCTTGGGCGGGCAGCACCACCTTTGTTACGAAGTGCCCGACATCCAAGTTGCCAAGGCGTGGTTCGAAAGCGTCGGCAAGCGCGTGCTGGGCGAACCCCGCATCGGCGCGCACGGCACCCTGATCTTCTTCGTCCACCCCAAGGACATGGGCGGGCAACTGACCGAGATCATGGAAACGCCGAAGGGCGGGCACTGAGTTAAAGGCCCTCGCCCCTTCGGGGGAGAGGGCATGGAGAACACGGAATGACCGACAAGACACTCGCCGCCAAAACTCTTGGAGATTGGCAGGCAGCCGCCGCTAAGGAAGTGAAGGGCAAGGACCTGACCTGGCAGACGCCCGAAGGCATCGCCGTCAAGCCGCTCTACACCGCCGAGGATGTGACCGTCGATCCCGGCCTGCCCGGATACGCGCCGTTCACGCGCGGCGTGCGTGCCTCGATGTATGCGGGCCGTCCCTGGACCATCCGCCAGTACGCGGGCTTCTCCACCGCCGAGGAATCCAACGCCTTCTACCGCCGCAACCTTGCAGCGGGCCAGAAGGGCCTCTCGGTCGCCTTCGATCTTGCCACGCATCGCGGTTATGACTCCGACCACCCGCGCGTGACTGGCGATGTCGGCAAGGCGGGTGTCGCCATCGACAGCGTCGAAGACATGAAGATCCTGTTTGACGGCATTCCGCTCGATCAGATGTCCGTTTCGATGACCATGAACGGCGCGGTCATCCCGATCCTGGCGTTCTTCATCGTTGCGGGCGAAGAACAGGGCGTCGATCGCAAATTGCTCGACGGGACCATCCAGAACGACATCCTCAAGGAGTTCATGGTCCGCAACACCTATATCTACCCGCCCGAACCCTCGATGCGGATTATCTCGGACATCTTCGGCTACACCAGCCGCGAGATGCCCAAGTTCAACTCGATCTCGATTTCCGGCTATCACATGCAGGAAGCGGGCGCGACGCAGGTTCAGGAACTCGCGTTCACCATCGCCGACGGCATGGAATACGTGAAATACGGCGTGGCGTCAGGCCTCGACATCGACAAGTTTGCAGGCCGCCTGTCGTTCTTCTTCGCCATCGGCATGAACTTCTTTATGGAAGTGGCCAAGCTGCGTGCCGCGCGCGTACTGTGGCACCGCGTGATGACCAAGCTCGGCGCGCAGGACGAGCGCTCCAAGATGCTGCGCACCCACTGCCAGACCTCGGGCGTCAGCTTGCAGGAGCAGGACCCCTACAACAACGTCATCCGCACCACGATCGAGGCGATGGCCGCGATGCTCGGCGGCACGCAGTCGCTCCACACCAACGCGCTCGACGAAGCCATCGCGCTGCCGACCGACTTTTCAGCCCGCATCGCGCGCAACACCCAGATCGTGATCCAGGAAGAGACGGGCATGTGCAACGTGGTCGATCCGCTCGGCGGGTCGTACTACATCGAAAGCCTGACGCAGGAACTGGTCGACAAGGCGTGGGAGATCATCGAACGCGTCGAAGCCGACGGCGGCATGGCCAAGGCCGTGGCGGCAGGCTGGCCCAAGGCGATGATCGAGGAAGCCGCCGCTGGGCGTCAGGCCCGCGTCGACCGCGCCGAAGACGTGATCGTCGGCGTCAACAAGTACCGCCTTGCCACCGAGGACCACCTCGACACACTCGACATCGATAACGACAAGGTCCGTCAGGGCCAGATCGCCCGGCTGAAGTGGGTGCGCGACAACCGCGACGAGACCAAGTGCCGCGCCGCGTTGAACGCGCTGACCGAAGGCGCAAAGACCGGCGGCAACCTGCTCGAACTCGCGGTCGAAGCTGCCCGTCACCGTGCCACCTTGGGCGAAATCTCCGATGCGATGGAACTGGTGTTCGGCCGCCACGGCACGTTCCCGACCCCGGTCAAGGGCGTCTACGGCTCGGCCTACGCCGGTGACAGCCGCTACAATCAGGTGGTCGAAGGCGTCGAAGCCGTCACCCGCCGCCTTGGCCGCACGCCACGCATGTTGGTCGCCAAGATGGGGCAGGATGGCCACGATCGCGGCGCCAACGTGATCGCGTCCGCCTTTGGCGACATGGGCTTCGACGTGACCAGCGGCCCGCTGTTCCAGACGCCCGAGGAAGCCGCCAAGCTGGCGCTCGAAAAGGATGTAGACGCGATCGGCGCATCGTCGCTCGCGGCAGGTCACAAGACGCTGATCCCCGAACTGATCGGACACCTGCGCGCTGCTGGGCGGAGCGACATCAAGGTCGTCGCGGGCGGCGTGATCCCGCCGCAGGACTACGACTTCCTGCGCGAAGTCGGGGTGCAGGGCATCTACGGTCCCGGCTCGAACGTGGTCGAGTGCGCGGCGGATATGCTGCGATTGCTGGGGCACAACATGCCGCCGGTAGACGCATGACTTCTTAGTTCCCCTCCCGCTGGCGGGAGGGGTTAGGGGTGGGCATCCACCGTGCATTTTTGACCGAAGCTTGCTGGAGCAGGGCCCACCCCGGGCCCCTCCCGCTTGCGGGAGGGGAGAGCCGAAATGTTCAAGAAAATCCTCATCGCCAACCGTGGCGAAATTGCCTGTCGCGTGATCAAGACCGCGCGCCGAATGGGTATCAAGACCGTCGCGGTCTATTCGGATGCCGATGCCCGGGCGCCCTTCGTGCAGATGGCGGACGAGGCAGTCCATATCGGCCCGTCGCCAGCAGCGCAAAGCTATCTGATCGCCGACAAGATCATTGCCGCTGCCAAGCAGACCGGCGCGGATGCGGTGCATCCGGGCTACGGCTTCCTGTCCGAGCGCACCTCGTTTGCCGAGGCGTTGGCGGCTGAGGGCATCGCGTTTGTCGGGCCTCCGGTGAATGCCATTGCCGCGATGGGCGACAAGATCGAATCCAAGAAGCTCGCGCTGAAGGCCGGCGTTAACGTCGTCCCCGGCTTCGTCGGCGAGATCGACGATACCGAGCACGCCGTGCGCATCTCGGAAGAGATCGGCTATCCGGTGATGATGAAGGCATCTGCGGGCGGCGGCGGTAAGGGCATGCGCCTTGCCTACAACGAGCAGGACGTGCGCGAGGGCTTCGAGGCGACGAAGCGCGAAGGCCTCAACAGCTTCGGCGATGACCGCGTGTTCATCGAGAAGTTCATCCTCAACCCGCGCCACATCGAAATCCAGATCCTCGGCGACAAGCACGGCAACATTCTTTACCTGAACGAGCGTGAATGCTCGATCCAGCGCCGTCACCAGAAGGTGGTGGAAGAGGCGCCTTCGCCGTTCGTGACCCCAAAGATGCGCAAGGCGATGGGGGAACAGTGCGTCGCGCTCAGTCGTGCCGTTGGCTACTACAGCGCGGGCACGGTCGAACTGATCGTCTCGGGCGCCGATCCCACGGGCGAAAGCTTCTACTTTCTCGAAATGAACACCCGCCTGCAGGTGGAGCACCCGGTCACCGAGGCGATCACCGGCATCGATCTGGTCGAACAGATGATCCGCGTCGCCTATGGCGAGAAGCTGTCGATGACCCAGGACGACATCAAGATCGATGGCTGGGCGATCGAGAACCGCGTCTATGCCGAAGATCCCTATCGCGGGTTCCTGCCCTCGACCGGACGTCTAGTGCGCTATCAGCCGCCAGTTGCCGGTTGGGAAGATGATGGCGCAGAGAACGGCCGCCGGGGCGTGGACGGCGTGCGTGTGGACGATGGCGTCTACGAAGGCGGCGAGGTGTCGATGTTCTACGACCCGATGATCGCCAAGCTGATCACCTGGGGCCCAACGCGCGACGCAGCGGCGGACAAGCAGATCGAGGCGCTGGACGCGTTCGAGATCGAGGGGCTTGGCCACAACATCGATTTCGTCAGCGCGATCATGCAGCATTCTCGCTTCCGCTCGGGCGAGTTGACCACGGGCTTCATCGCCGAGGAATATCCCGAAGGGTTCACCGGCGCTGCCACGTCGGAAGACCTCAAGCAGACGTTGGCAGCCCTTGCAGGGTTCCTTGCGGCGGCGCGGTCGGACCGGGCGCGCCGGGTGGATAATCAGTTGGGCGACGAGCTTGATCCGCCGTCCGATTGGGCGGTGAAAATCGGCGGGACGACATACAACGTCGAACTCGATGACAACGAGGTTTCGGTCGACGGCAATGCGGTGTTCCTGTCGCTCGAATACACGCCGGGCGACCGCATGGTACACTGCGAGATCGATGACCAGCCGCTGTCGGTGAAGGTCGAGCCGACGCGTGCGGGCTTCAAGCTGACGACGCGGGGCGCGATCCATCAGGTGCAGGTCCTGCCGGCGCACGTGGCGGGTTACGCGCGGCACATGATCGAGAAGATCCCGCCGGATCTTTCGAAATTCCTGATCTGCCCGATGCCGGGACTGCTGGTCACGCTCAGCGTGGGCGAGGGCGATGCGGTTGAGGCGGGGCAGCCGCTGGCCGTGGTCGAGGCGATGAAGATGGAGAACATCCTGCGCGCCGAGAAATCAGGCCGGGTGAAATCGGTCAACGCCAAGGCGGGTGACAGTCTGGCCGTGGATGCGATCATTCTCGAGATGGAGTGACCCGGTCGGCACGCGCCCTGCCTCCCCCGGCAAGCGCCGATAATCAGTGGGTAGCTACTTGCCCCACCCTTTTGGGCTGTCCCGCGATTCTGCTATGGCGCATGATCATTCAGCCGCGATAAAGCGAACAGAATGGAATCATGTGTGGGCTCGGCGTAGGTCGGGTTCGGAATTTTCAGGGCAGGTGATTGATGAACAAGTTTGCAGGTGCTTTCGTCGTGATTGGTCTGGCGGCTTCGGCGCTCGCAGGGGCGGCCGTTGCAGCCCCGCCCAAGGGTGATCCGGCGCTGGGCAAGAAGGTCTTCATGCGCTGCGTCGCGTGCCACGCGGTGACGCCGGGCGCGGGCGTGAAGATGGGCCCGAACCTGGCAGGTGTCGTCGGACGCAAGGCCGCAGCCGCGCCAGGCTTCAAGTATTCGGCGGCCATGCAGAAAGCAGCGCTGAAGTGGGACGACGCCACGCTCGACAAATGGCTGACCAAGCCATCGGCAGTGGTGCCCGGCACCTCGATGGCATTTGTAGGCATCCCCGTTCCCGCCGATCGCGCAAACGTGATTGCCTATCTGCGCAAGCCCGTCCCCTAAGGCGTAACGATCGCGAAGGTCGGGTCCGGTTTGTCGAGCCAGCCGGTGAGGCGGGCAAACGCTGCCGGATCGCCTTCGATTGTTGCCTCTCCCGACGCTATCTTGGCGGCCAGCGGTTTGCCTGTGAACAGAGCAGCGAGCAGATCGGCGTAGCGCACGGTCAATGTGGCTTGCCGCCCATCGCGCAATCCCGGGCGGTGGACGAGCACGCCATTGGCAACGGTAATCGTGTGTTGCTGGGCCTTGTCGGGGAAGACGAACCCGAGAGATATGGCGCCGTCGCCGATCTTGGCCGGATCGATGCGTACCGCGAGCACGTCGAACAGGTCGCTCGGCGGAAGCTGGCTGATCAGGCCTGCGCCACCGGTCGGGTCCTCGGCGGCAACGCCGTTGGCCAATTCGTCAGCGCCGGTCAGATACATGTTGCGCCATAGCGCGTTTTCGCTCTGGTAGGCGAGTTGGCGATAGGTGCGGGCAAGCAGCGCCTTGGTGCTGTCGTCACTGGCACCGGCAAAGATCACCTTGTCGAGCAGTTCTGCCGCCCAGGCGTAATCGCCCTTGTCGAAAGCCGCCTGCGCCAATGCGGTTACCTTGGCAGCGCCGCCGATCGCCTCGACATAGCGGCGACCGCTGTCTTCCGGGGGCAGGGGTGCGAGGTGCACCGGGTTGCCGTCGTACCAGCCCATGTAGAACTGATATACGGCGCGCGAATTGAAGCTGTACGAGCCGTAGTAGGGCCGGTCGTACCACTGCCTGGCCAGCGCCGGGGGCAGGGTGAGCTTTGCGGCGATCTCCGGCCCGGTCAGGCCCTTGTTCATCAGGCGCACGGTCTGGTCGTGGAGGTAGGCGTAGGCATCGCGGTGGCGCGACAGGTAGGTCGTGATCTCGTCCGCACCAAAGCGGGGCCAGCCGTGGCTGGTGATCAGTACGTCGGCCCCTGCGAAGAAGTCTATCGCTTCGGTCAGCCCTTGCGCCCAGGCCTTGGCATCGCGGATCACCGCGCCGCGCGGGGTGAGGATGTTGTGCTGGGTGGCATTGGCGTTTTCGGCGAGGTCGGCAACCTTCCAGTCGGGGAAGCCGAAATTCATCTCGGCAGGCGCTTCGGTGCCGGGCGTAACCTGAAAGCGGATGCGTACGCCGTCGAGGGTCAGTTCGGTGCCGGTCTCGGTTATCTCGCGCGTGGGGGGCAGCAGGCCGCGCGTGCCCGCAGCGACGCCCATCCCGATCCCGGACCCCATCGAGCCTTCTGGCCCTTTGGGCAGACGGATGCCGAACTGGTAACCGGCGCGGCGGCCCATCGCGGGGCCTGCGATCACGTTCTCGCTGACGGCGGCACGCGTGAAGCCCTGCGGCGCGATGATCGGCGCGTTCTCGACCAGCAGCGCAGAAAACGCGCCCGCGCCGCCAAAGTGATCGACGTGGCTATGGGTGTAGATCATCGCGCTGACCGGGAGCTTGGCCACCTTTTCGGAAATCAGCTCGTAGGCGGCTGCCGCGGTTTCGGTGGCGGTGAGCGGGTCGATCACGATCCAGCCCGTGTTGCCGCGCACGAAAGTGATGTTGGCAACGTCAAAGCCACGCACCTGCCAGATACGTTCGGTCACCTTGAACAGGCCGGCCTTGCCCAAGACTTGCGCGTGGCGCCACAGGCTGGGGTTGACCGTGGCCGGAGCGTCGCCCTTGGCGAAGGCGAGTGCGGTCGTATCCCACACCGACTTGCCCGCCGCATCGCGGATCAGCGGGTCCTTGCGCGTGGCAATGAACCCGCGCGAAGCGAAATCGAAGTCCTGACGATCGGCCATCGGCAGTTCGGTGAGGGCTGCGGCATTGGCCTTGCGCGTTGCTGCGCTCGCCGTGTCGGCCCATGCGGCTGACGGTGATAGTGCGATGGCGGCACAGGCCGTAACCAGGCCCCCAAGAAATCTAGTTGGCATGCCCTCTCCCCGGCTCCTGTTCACGGAGTCTAGGGGAGTAGTCTGACCTTAATCGCGCGGTTGGGGAAGCGGTAAACTTAGCCGAACCAGCGCGCGAAAAACCCCCTGCGACGCGGCGCGGGCCTTTCGAGGCCACTCAACTGCATCAGGTACCGCGCCAGCAGAAAGGCTTGGCTGCGCGTCATCAGCAGATGGTGCGTATCGACCATGTCGGGCGTGAGCTTACTCTTGCTGGCCGATTGCACCGTCAGGTGAATGTTCCGCGCGAAATTGCGATGTTCCCAACCGACAACCACTCCGGACAGTTCTTGCGGCGCGCCCACGGGCGCGGTGTTGCCTGTCGCCATTTCCAAACCTCTCCCATTCCCTGTCGGAGAAGGAATCCGAAGTGGATGCCTTCGTCAAGCGAGAAGTGGAAGCGCGTGAGCTCAGGCCGCCAACCGGTACGGCGCGATCTCGCCGGCAAGGTACTGTTTCTTGGCCTTCGCGCGGCTGAGCTTGCCCGAACTGGTGCGGGGCAGGGTGCGCGGCGGCACGAGTTCGACGACGCAGTTCATGCCGGTGATCGATCGCACCTTGTCGCGGATCTGGTCGCGCAGCTTGATGCGCTCGGCCGGGTCGGAGACGCGGCAATGGACCAGCACGGCCGGTGCTTCCTCACCGCTTTCGGTCTCGACCGAGAAGGCCGCGATATCGCCTTGGTGGAACCCGGGAAGCTGCTCCACCGCCCATTCGATGTCCTGTGGCCAATGGTTCTTGCCGTTGATGATGATCATGTCCTTGGCGCGGCCGACGATGAACAGGTAACCGCCTTCGTCGACGTAACCCATGTCGCCGGTGTCGAGCCAGCCATCGACCATGCAGGCTGCGGTCGAATCGGGATCGCGGAAGTAGGAATGCATGACCGACGAGCCCTTGCACCACACCTTGCCGATGTGGTGATGCGGCAGGTCGTTACCCGCTTCACCGCGAATTGCGAGTTCCATGCCGAGCACCGGCACGCCGCAGTTGACCATCGCACGGTAGCGGGCGGGGCGTGACAGGTCGCGCGGGGTGCCCGACAGGCGTTCCTCGGCGACGAGTTCGACGCGGATGCCTTCGCCCGGGGGCATGATCGTGACGCCGAGCGTGGCTTCGGCCAGGCCGTAGCTGGGCAGGAAGGCGTCGGCGCGAAAACCTGCTTCGGCAAAGGCATTGACGAAGTTCTGCATCACATCGGGGCGGATCATGTCGGCGCCGTTGCCCGCCACGCGCCAGCGCGACAGGTCGAAGCGGTCGGCCACATTGGTCTGGCTGGAGATGCGGCGCGCGCAAATATCGTAGCCGAAGGTCGGCGAGTACGACAGCGTCGTGCCCGGATTGCGGCTGATCATGTCGAGCCACGCCAGCGGGCGTCGAGCGAAATCCTCGGTCTTGATGTAGTCGACCGAGACGCCGTTGGCGATCGGCGAGAGGAAGCAGCCGACCAGCCCCATGTCATGATACCATGGCAACCACGACACGGCACGATCGGGATCGGCGATCTTCATGCCGTGCGAGTGACCGGCCAGATTGGCGAGCAGGGCGCGGTGAGTGACTGCGACGCCGTGCGGGAAGCGGGTCGATCCGCTGGAATACTGGAGATAGCTGATCGCGTCGGGATCGGGTGTGGGCAGCGCGGTATCGGCGGCGATACCGGCGTGGAATTCGCTCCACGAAATGCCGTTGCAGCCCTGACGCGCGGCGGCGGCCGCCGCCATCTCGGCGATTTCGTCGGGGTAGATCAGCATCATCGGGTCCGAGCTGCCGAGCTGGACCGCAAGCTGATCGATGTAGTTTTCCTTGCCGCCGAAGCTGGTCGGCAGTGGCAGCGGCACGGGCCACGCGCCAGCATACATCGCGCCGCAGAAGATCGCTGCGAAATCGGGGCCGGTTTCAGCCACCAGCGCGACGCGATCGCCGGGGGCGACGCCAAGCGCGATCAGCTTGCGCGCGGCAACGAGCGCGTCATCGCGCAGTTCGGAATAGGGATAGACCCGTGCCAGGTTGCCGCGCGGGTCATGAAAGTTGAAGCCGAGCACGCCCTTGGCAGCATAGTCCAGCGCATCGCAGAACGTATCGAAATCCGCATAGCGACGCGGCTGACTGTCGACATTGGGTGTGGGCACGAGTGTCGCCTGTGCGGCAACGGCGTCCAAAACGGTCATGCGATACCCCGATGTTCTCTTCAGATCGTCCTGCCGGCTTGATCTGCGCCTGCAGGTGAATGGCCCATGACTTCGGTGTGACGGTAAAACAACCATGTCACAGCACGGACGTTCTCATTTAGCGTCGAGTGTGGCACGAATATGGCGATGGCCCGCAAACCGCCTTACGATCCTGCCGCTCGTAAAGAGCGCAGGGTGCCCAAACCGCTCGATCCTGCGCGGATGGAGGAGATGGCGCTGGCTTATGTCGCGCGCTTTGCGACCAGCGCGGGCAAGCTGTCGGACTATCTGCGCCGCAAGTTGCGCGAGCGCGGGTGGGAGGCGGAGGCCTCGCCCGACATCCCCGCGCTGGTCGGGCGGTTCGTTGCGATCGGTTATGTCGACGATGCCACATACGCGCGCGGCAAGGCGCAAGGGTTGCTGCGGCGCGGCTATGGCGCGCGGCGGATCGACCAGGCATTGGGCGCTGCCGGGATCGCCGAGCCCCTGCGCGAGGAATCGCACGGTTCGGATGTGGAGCGGCGGCGTGCGGTGCTGGTGCTGGCACGCAAGCGGCGCTTCGGGCCGTTCGGGGTGGTGCCGCTATCCGACCGTGCAGCGCGCGAAAAGCAGGTCGGGGCGATGTTACGCGCAGGGCACCCCCTTGATCATGCCCGCGAAGTGGTCAATGCCGTGTCTGTGGAAGCCTTGGAAGAATGGGTCGATGAAACAGACGATTAGATTCGGCATGCTGGCGGCATTGGCAATGATTGCCGGCTGTTCGCCGCAAGCGGCGGGCGCGGGTACGCGCACTGCACAGGAAAGCGCCACGCCAGCGATTCATCCCGTGTCCGGGCTGGCAGTCGTCCCGGTGACCATTAACAGCGCCGGTAAAGCCCACGTCTTCCGTTCCGAACTGGCTCGGACCGGCCCCGAGCAGGCCAAGGGGCTGATGTTCCGCACGCAGATCGGCGACGAAGAGGGCATGATCTTCCTGCGCAACCCACCAGATTACGCCTCGTTCTGGATGCGCAATACGGTGATCCCGCTCGACATCATCTTTGTCGGGCTCGACCACAAGATCATGAACATCGCCGCAAATGCAGTGCCATACGACGAGACGCCGCTCCCGGCGGCGGGTCTGACCCTGGCCGTGTTCGAGATCAATGGCGGGCTTGCGGCAAAGCTCGGGATCAAGCCGGGCGACAAGGTCGACTGGTGACCGCAAATGGCGTGGGGTTCAAGTCGCACTCCACGCTTGCCCAGACCCCTGTTGAAAGGCTAAGCGCGAGCCCCATGAGCATCCTCGGCAAGATCTTCACCTGGTGGAATGGCGCGACCATGACCACCATGCTCGACAGCGCGCTTCGCGGCGAACAGGTCGGCACCGACGCGCAGGGCAACACCTATCACCGGGCAAAGAAGCCTTTCCCCAAGGGCCATCCCTTTGCCGGACGTGAGCGCCGCTGGGTGATCTACAATGGTGCCAACGACGCCAGCCGCGTGCCTTCGGAATGGCATGGCTGGCTGCACGGATCGTTCGATGGCGTGCCCGAGAGCAACCTGCCGCCCTCGCGAATCTGGGAGGTCGATTTCACCCCCAACGCTACCGGCACTTCGGCTGCCTACCGTCCGCAGGGCGCGCTCGAGCGGGGCGGGAAACGTGCTGCTGCCACGGGCGATTACGAAGCCTGGTCGCCGGAAGCCTGATGTTGCCTGTCGCATCGCCGGCACTGCGCGCGCTCGCTTTTGCGAGCCTGCTGGCGCTTGCCGCGTGCGGCGAAAAGGAAGCGCCGCCACCGCCCGAAGCGACCGAGACTGGCTCTGCCATCGCCTCTGCATCGGGCGCGGCGGTCGAGAGCGAGTTCGGCACCCCGATCAAGGATCGCGTGGCGACGATCGGTTTCCTCAACAAGCGCAACAACATCACGCAGGACATCGTGCTCAAGAGCGGCGAATCGCGCCGCATCGGCAACGCCATCATCAAGCTGGCCACGTGCGAAAAGACCGCGCCGTGGGAAGACCCGCCGGAGACCGGCGCATTCGTCCAGCTGTTCGTGCAGGAGCGCGCATCGACCGATCAGCCATTGGCGTGGCGCAAGGTGTTTTCGGGCTGGCTGTTCAAGTCCGCGCCGTCGCTCAACGTCGTCGAGCATCCGGTTTACGATGTCTGGGTCAAGAACTGCGCGATGATTTTTCCGGGCGAGGATGAGCCGAAGGCGGCCGAGCGCAGCGCTGCAAAGCCCTCGGGCAGCCCGAGCGGCGCGGCGGCGTCGCCGGATGCTGCAGTGGCGGCACCGACGCCAAGTTCGTCGGCCAGTGCGCGCGCGGCGGCTGTTTCGCCCGAAGAATAAGCGCGCTGGGCTGCGGCCAGCAGTTGCAGATAGTGGCCTTGCGGGATTTCGACCGCACCAAGCGATGCGAGATGCGTCGTGGTGAACTGGCAATCGAGCAGTTCGGCCCCGATCCGGCGCAGCGAGGCCACCAGCCATGCCAGCGCGACCTTCGACGCATCGGCCTCACGGCTGAACATTGATTCGCCGCAGAACACGCGCGCAAACCCGACGCCATAGAGTCCGCCTACCAGCCGACCGTCATGCCAGCACTCGATCGAATGGGCGTGGCCATATTCGTGCAGGCCCATGTAGCTTTCGCGGATGCGCGCGCTGATCCAGCTTTCGTCGGCTCCCGGGCGGGGGGCGGCACAGGCGTCGATCACCGCTTCGAACGCCGCGTTGCAGGTGACGTTGAAATGGCCGCGCCGCAGGGTGCGGGCCAGCGACTTCGACAGGTGGAAGCCCTCGAGCGGCAGGATCGCCCGCATTTTCGGTTCGACCCAGAATACGTCGGGATCGTCGCGGCTGTCCGCCATCGGAAATATCCCCGCGCGGTACGCCTTGAGCAACAGCTCGGGCGGAATGATATGGGGATCGGTGCGGGACATTTTGCTGAGATTACGTTTCGGTCGGTTGCATACCCCGCGTCAAGCCTCTAAGGGCGCTTCCGGGCACAGGAGTGTAGCTCAGTTGGTAGAGCATCGGTCTCCAAAACCGAGGGCCGTGGGTTCGAGTCCCTCCACTCCTGCCAATCGTTCACTAAGTATTTGATATTGAACGATTATTATCGGGTTAGCCAACGACAGAACCTGCAAGCCTGCTCGTTCGAGGCCAGCATCTCGTCTGGACTGGCTGAATGAACGGCAGCATTCGGTTTGATTCTGTGGCCCTCACAACGGCAGGAAATGGGTGGGAAGCGGACCTATCCGTCTCCGACCTCGGGCACTGTCCCGCCGAAGAATAAACCACATTGTCGCTCAACTGATCGGTTCGCCCGCAACAACAGAGGGACAACCTGGCCTTGCTCCTCCCTTGTTATCTTTGTCCCGGTCTTGCTCCATTCGTGCCAATAATGCGTGTTGCCATCCGATTGCACTGCTACATCGAGGGTGTAGCCCCCTTGAAAAGATGGATCAGAGTAGTTGAATTGGGTGACGGTGAGGCCACTCTCGAACCCCCGCGGCCCGTGACCATCTGACTCATACGAGCCCCGCCTTACATCGGGAGCGACAGCCCGAAGCGCATTTTCAATGCAGTCATAATCGACGACGCCCTTAAAATCCTTCTTTAGCGCGACATGCACACCGGGGTCGCATCCAGCTAGCAGGACAGTCAGTGCAGCGAAGACGGCGTGGTTAGCAAGGGATCGGATACTCACGTTACGACGATGACCGAAGTTTTGGGTGCCTGCAACTGGGCGCTTTCTGCCACAAGACTTATGGCAGTTATGGCGTCGTGTCCTGACAGACAGCTTTTAGCTCAAGATATGTTGATAGCCGCCCTTCAGCGGTGCCACCCCATGAGCGAGCATTGACCGGCGTTAGACGACAGCCCGTATGCCGGAAATGTTAGCCAATGATCCCGGGTTGTGGCGGATCTGTGTGGGTTTTTTCGGAAGGTTAGCCAATCTAAGATGTTGAAAAACAACACTTCAGGCAATCCCTCCACTCCTGCCAGTCGCGCGATTAGCTGGCGCGACATGAGATCCGAAACAGACGCGCTTTAAACGCGAAAGGCCGAGGTCTTGCGACCCCGGCCTCGTCGTTTATTCGGCTTGCGATGTTACGGCCTGCGGCCAACAACCCCGCCTACTGCGCCGTCGACGGTCCCGCCAACGCCGGTTGTCGCTGTCGTGCCGTGACCGTCAGCATGGCCGCTGACCGCCGAATCGACAGAACCCGAAGTCGCTACGTCGTTGAGCGAACGTGCCTTGCGATCTTCGGTGCGCGACGTCTTGCGTGTATCGTTGCGGACCTTCGCCTTGGCCGACACGTCGCCGCCGATGCCGCCGTCACGATCCGTGCGCGCCGTCGTGCTGACGTCCGCACCAACGCCGGTATTGGCGCTATCTGAACCCGTTGTGCCCTGAGTTGGCGTAGGACTTGGCGTTGGCGTTGCCGTTGGCGTTGCGGTCGATGCTGCGGCTGCAGCCTCGGCGTCCGTTGCAGTCTTGGCCTGCTGGGCCAGCGCGGGAGTCATCGCGACGGCTGCTGTCAGCGAGGCGAGGACAAAATACTTCTTCATGATCGTTCCTTTTCAGGCCCCCGATAATGCGATCCCTGTTTCAGGTCGGCCCTTGTGCAGGGCGGGGTCTAAACCGGGGTCGGCGATGCCTGTTCCCGCGCCGCGCGCAGCCCGTCCTGCCGGTCGTTCGCCTCGTCGGTCGGTGCCCTGTGGACGCGTCGAGCTGAGCCTTCCGATACCGCACTTGCCAAATTCCGGGCCTGCGACTAAATGAAGGCAACTCCGACATCGGAAAATCGCCAGCCCCTCCCGGACCTGTCCGGGGCGGCGATTTCCCCTAGGCGGAAGAAGCGAGTTTCACGCGGTGGTTTCCGCAACCTAACAAGGCGTTCAGCGATGGCCAAGACCAGCCCCGGCGAGTTCTTCAATCAGGTGAAGGCAGAAGCGCGCAAGGTCGTATGGCCGACGCGGCAGGAAACGACGACCACCGCGATCTTCGTCGGCATCATGATGCTGATCCTCGCGGTGTTCTTCCTCGGCATCGATTCGCTGTTCGGTGCGATCGTCCGCTTCCTGCTCAAGCTCGCCTGACCCGATCCACTTCAGGACCAAGAGAAACAGATATGGCCCGCTGGTACATCATTCACGCCTATTCCGGCTTCGAGAACAAGGTTCGCGACGCGATCATTTCCGAAGCCGAACGCATCGGTCTTTCGCAGCTGGTCGAGGCGGTCGAGGTCCCGACCGAGACGATCACCGAGGTCAAGCGCGGCAAGAAGGTCCAGGTCGAACGCAAGTTCATGCCGGGCTACGTGCTGGCCAAGCTGGCGATGAACGATGATATCTATCACCTCGTCAAGAACACGCCGAAGGTGACCGGATTTCTCGGCACCAACAGCAAGCCACAGCCGATTTCCGACAAGGAAGCCGCCCGTTATTTCGGCGCGCGCGATCAGGCTGCTGCCGAGCCGCGCAAGAGCGTTGTGGTCGATTACGAGATCGGCGATTCGGTCAAGGTCAACGCAGGGCCTTTCGCCTCGTTCAACGGCATCGTCGAGGAACTGGACTTCGACAAGAGCCGCGTAAAGGTCTCGGTCTCGATCTTCGGTCGCGCAACGCCGGTCGAACTGGCCTTCGAGGAAGTCGAACTGGTTCGCTGATTAGGCGACAATGCTTGCATTTCCGGGTCGATAGCCCTATCGGCCCGGCCTTCGCAGCCTTCCAGGCTGTGATTCCGTGCGGGAGTCCCGGTTCTCCGGGGTGTTTGACCGCTCACTCTGAGGTCCCGTCCTGATCGGGCGGGCCAACAGGAAGAAAGGAGGCCCCTCGTGGCCAAGAAAATTGAAGGCTATATCAAGCTGCAGGTAAAGGCTGGCGAAGCCAAGCCTGCTCCCCCGATCGGTCCTGCGCTGGGTCAGCGCGGCGTCAACATCATGGAATTCTGCAAGCAGTTCAACGCTGCCACGCAGGAAGTCGAGAAGGGCACGCCGCTTCCGACCGTGATCACCGTCTATGCCGACCGTTCGTTCACCTTCGTCACCAAGACCCCGCCTGCCACGTTCTTCATCAAGAAGGCCGTCGGCATCCAGTCGGGTTCGAAGACTCCGGGCAAGGCTTCGGCCGGCACGATCACTCGCGCGCAGCTGTCGGACATCGCCCAGGCCAAGATGAAGGACCTGAACGCGAACGACATCGACGCCGCAACGAAGATCATTGAAGGCTCCGCTCGCGCGATGGGCCTCACCGTGGTGGAGGGCTGAGACCGTGGCCAACCTGACCAAGAAGCAGAAGTCGCTGACCGAAAAGCTCGGCGAAAACATGAAGCTTTATGCCGTCGATGACGCCATCAAGCTGCTTAAGGACCTCAAGAGCGCCAAGTTCGACGAGAGCCTCGAAGTCTCGCTGAACCTCGGCGTCGATCCGCGCCACGCCGACCAGATGGTCCGTGGCATGGTTACGCTGCCATCGGGCACCGGCAAGGACATCAAGGTCGCCGTGTTCGCACGTGGTGACAAGGCCGAAGCGGCTCTGGCCGCCGGTGCTGACAAGGTCGGTGCCGAAGATCTGCTCGAAGACATGCAGAACGGCAATCTCGACTATGGCCGCGTGATCGCGACGCCCGACATGATGGGCATCGTCGGTCGCCTCGGCAAGGTGCTGGGTCCCAAGGGCCTGATGCCGAACCCGAAGCTGGGCACGGTTACGCCGAACGTCGCCGAAGCGGTCAAGGCTGCCAAGGGCGGCCAGATCGAATTCCGCGTCGAAAAGGCCGGGATCATCCATGGCGGCATCGGCAAGCTCTCGTTCTCGGACGATGCGCTGCGTGCCAACTTCAACGCGTTCGTCGATGCGATCGTCAAGGCCAAGCCAGCCGGCGCCAAGGGCAAGTACCTGCGCAAGGTCGGCCTGTCCTCGTCGATGGGCCCAGGCCTGAAGATCGACGTGTCGCAGGTTCACGGCGGCTGATCAGTCGAACCTGACCGAAGACAAAAGCGGGCCGGGAGGGGAAACCTTCCCGGCCCCTTTTTTATGCTCCCGGCTTTTTTGCTGGCGGGCGTGGACAGGCCCACCCCGCTGCGACTAACGCCACCTTCGGTGACGCAAGTCTTACTCCCCTCCCGCCTGCGGGAGGGGTTGGGGGTGGGCCTCCACGGAGCAAGGATTGACGATGACCGACAGCAAACCACCCCGCAATCCGGTAACCGTCGCGCGCGAACAGGTCGAAGCGGTAATCCCACTGGAAAAGCGCGGCCCCGGCTGGGACCGGCACTGGCGCGAGTTGGAACACTACGCCGAAGCGGCGATGGACTGGACGGTCAACCCGCGCGATTGAGGTTGGCGCGGGTATAGCACTCCACGACGAGACTGATCGCCTGGCCGTCGGCGAGGCGCAGGACCGCGCGGTGCGACAGCACGGTGCCTGCGGGGCACTCGGCCATGCGTCCGCGCCTGCTCGCCAAACGCTCCCGCCGGAAGCCGAGCGGGGCGACGACTTTGCCAAACGGGGTCTCGGTGGTTTCCAGAATGCGGTTCATATCGGGCGTCAGACGCGCGGGCACGAACCAGTTGTGCGCGACTGACAGCACCGTGTCGCCGCATGCCAATCGGACATGACGATAAGCGACAGGCTCGGTTGCAGATACGCCGAGCACCGTGCGAATGGCGGGCGATGCCACCATACTTGCGCGGCGATCTGCCAGCGCCCGGATGGTCGGCGGTTGAGCAATGCCTTGGGCACCGCACCATTGTCCGAGAGCAGCGGTTGCGCTTTCATTTGTGGCAAGCACGCTTTCGAAGCGCGGCAAGTCGCCAGCCGCACAACCCCCCAGTGCAAGCGGGGCAGCCAGCAGTGACAGGCGCACGTTACGGAGCGGGCGTTGGCGCAAGTGTCGCGTCGGGCAGCCGCCGCGCAGTCAAAATCTTGACCGGCTTGGCCAGCATCTGCCCGCGCATGATGCCTTCGCCTTCGGTTTCCGAAATCGGGGCGGCGTAGATCGCCTTGACCACGTCCATGCCCTCGATCACCTGCCCGAACGCGGCATAGCCGGCCTTGGCCTCGGGATCGGAGGACTCGGGCTGCGCATCCAGCCCGGGCTGGTCGGACACCATGATCGAGAAATCGCCCGCCGCCGTTCCCGGCGCAAGCCGCGCCAGCGACAGCGTTCCGACCTTGTGGAGGATGCCAGTCACATTGGTCGGCTCATGCGCGATCGGCGGCAGGTTGCGCCGGGGATCGCCGCGCGTGCCCGCCTGGATCAGCCCGTTGGGCTGCTCACCCCACGCCAGATGCATCGCACGATAGAACACGACACCGTCGAACCGCTTCGTCTCGGCATAACGCACGAAGTTGGTGGCGCTGACAGGCGCACGGGCGACGTCCACCTCCACCACGATCGGACCCATCTCGGTGGTTAGCACCACGCGCACCGTGGCGGGCAGGGCCGCCTTCGACGGTGAGGGGTAGGCGGGCGGGGGCGCCGTGCGCTTCTTCAACGGCGCGGCGGCAACCAGCGCGATGGCGAGCGGGGCGAGTATGGCGAGGCGACGAGTCAGCATGGTATCAGATCCCGCCGGGTACGGGGAACCGGCCGATCGCCGCCAACCCGTCTTCCAGGCTGTGGGCACAGGCCTTGAGCAGATCGTCGCTGACCGAGCGGATGACGAAGTTCGCGCCGGTCTTGCCCTCGCGGAAGAACGGATAGCTGCCGATCTGGCAGCCTTCGTGCGCCTTTTCGGTCTCACGCAGCAGGTCGGCAATTTCGCTTTCTGCGACCCAGCAGCCGACCGTGGTCGACAGCAGCGGCAACCCGCCTTCGAGCTTTCCGGTCAGTCCATCGAGCATCTGGGCGGTGATGCCGGGGACGCCTGCCATAAGAAACACGTTCTCGACATGAATGCCCGGCGCGCCCGAGACGCGATTCTCGATCAGGTTCGCTCCGGCGGGAACGCGGGCCATGCGCAGACGCGCCTCGTTGAGTCCGCCGCGCGGTTCGTAATAGCTCTCAAGGATCGCGCGCGCCTGCGGATGGATCACGACGTCCACCCCCAGCGCCCGCGCCACAGCATCGACGGTGATGTCGTCGTGCGTCGGACCGATGCCGCCAGTGGTGAACAGGTAATCGTTGCGCGCGCGCAACTTGTTCACCGCCTCGACGATCGCGTCCATGACATCGGGAACGACGCGGACCTCGCGCAGGCGGATGCCCTGCACGCCGAGCCACGAGGCGACTTGGGCGATGTTCTTGTCCTGCGTGCGGCCTGACAGGATTTCGTCGCCGACCACGATCAGCGCGGCGGTCCAGATGCGGGAGTCGTTGGTCATGGCCGTGACGCTAACGCATCGCACCCTTGGGCAAAAGGCCTATTGCGCGTGTTCGAGCTGCCCTTCCTGCTGCACTGCCACACGGGCCTTGCCGAATTCGAGCACGCCGTCGTCGATCGGGTCGTCGCGCATCCACTTGTTGTCGCGGACATAGTCCTGATTGAGCCGCCAGCGCATGTCGCTCGCGCTCTTGGGCAGGAGGTGGCGGGCGCGGTTGATATAGCCTGATGAAAAGTCGTAGATGTCGTCTTCATCGAGCTGATGGTTGGGCGCAAGCCGGGGCACCGCGATCTGGGTGCCGTCCGCTTTCATCTTGTTGAGCACGTCGCAGATGTAACGCGCGTTGATGTCGGCGCGCAGTGTCCACGATGCGTTGAGGTAGCCGAACACTGCCGCAAGATTGGGCACGTTCGAAAACATCGCCCCCTTGTAGTAATAGCGGTCGGCGAAATCGACGGGCACGCCATCGACCGAAATCGCGATGTTGCCCGCCATGACCATCTTGAGCCCCGTCGCGGTGATGATCACGTCGGCATCGAGGTGCTTGCCCGACTTGAGCTCGATGCCGGTTGCGTCGAAGCGGTCGATATGGTCGGTGACGATGCTCGCCCGACCGGCCTTGATCGCCTCGAACAGATCGCCGTCGGGCACCAGACACAGGCGCTGATCCCATGGATCGTACGGTGGGGTGAAAGTGCGCGCATCGTACTTATCGCCCAATGCTTCCTTCAGCTTGTTGGTCAGGTAATCCTTGACCTTCTGCGGCTGCGACCGTGCCTTCTTGAACACCAGGTTCTGCATCGTGACGTTCTTGAAGCGGGTGATGCGGTAGGCCAGCTCCTCGGGCAGGACCTTGCGCAGGAAGTTGGCGATGCCGTCCTTGGCCGGGCGGATCGCGTACCACGTCGGCGTGCGCTGGAGCATGGTCACGTGTGCCGCTTCAGGCATCGACGGGACGATGGTCACGGCGGTTGCGCCCGATCCGATCACGACGACCTGCTTGCCTGCATAGTCCAGGTTTTCCGGCCAGAACTGCGGATGGACGATCTCGCCTTTGAAGTTCTCGCGCCCCTTGAATTCGGCCTCATAAGGCTTGTCGTAATCGTAATAGCCCGAACCGAGGTAGAGCCAGCGTGCGGTCAGGCGACTGCGCTGGCCGTCCTCGCCCTGAAGCGTGACAACCCAATATCCTGCCGTGCTGTCGAAGTCGGCGCTCAGCACTTTGCTGTCGAAACGGATGTGGCGGCGGATGTCGCGCTCGTCGGCGATGCGGTTGAGGTATTCAAGGATCGCGGGGCCATCGGCGATCGACTTCTCGTGCTTCCACGGCTCGAAGATGAAGCCGAGCGTATGCATGTCCGAGTCCGAACGCACGCCCGGGTAGCGGAACAGGTCCCACGTTCCGCCGATCTGTGCGCGGCGCTCGACGATGGTGAAGCTGCGATCGGGACATAGCATCTTCATGTGCGCGGCCATGCCGATGCCCGAGATGCCTGCGCCAACGATCAGCACGTCAATATCCGGTGCAGTGGCTATGGACTGTTCTACGCCCAAGACTTCTCTCCCGTTTCTATTTACAGAGATGTTAGCACGTCTTTACGCGATTGCGAGTCCGATTGCAGTTTGCCACTGGTGCGCCATGACCATGATCGCAGCGCGCCGCTACAGCCACGGAACCGCCCATGACGAGGCGCTGCTGCTGGACGGCGTGCCCCGACCGGAACTGCCTGCGCACAGTTTCGACTGGATCGGCCTATGCGAGCCCGACGCGGCCGAAATGGATCTGGTGCGGCGGCAATACGGCTTGCATCCGCTGGCGGTGGAAGACGCGCTCAACCCGCGCCAGTTGCCCAAGGTGGAAGTCTACGGCAAGTCGCTGTTCGTCGTCGCGCGCACCGCAGACCTGCGCGACGGCGATCTCCTCGACTATGGTCAGACGGCGTTTTTCGTCGGCCCCGGCTATCTGATCAGCGTACGCTTCGGTAGCACCAGGGCACACACCAGCTTGCGGCAGGAACTCGAAGGGCAGGCCGAGCGCATGGCCGAAGGGCCGGACTATGTGCTCCATGCGGTGCTCGACTTCATCGTCGATGGCTATCTGCCGTTGCTCGACAAGCTGGAAGAGGTCGCGCAGGAAATGGAGGAGTCGGCGATCGACGTGTTCCCCGAGCAGGCCGTGATCCGCCGTATCTTCCGTCTGCGACGTCAGCTCCGCCGGTTCGAGCGCGTGGTCGGGCCGATGGAGGAAATGTGCGAGCGGTTGGTCGAAGCCGACCTGCCGTGCATCGATCCGGCATCGCGGATCTGGTTCCGCGACGTGCTTGACCACGTGCGCCGTGCGATGGCGCGAATGCAGGGTCTGAAGGAAACGCTCGTCGCGATTGTCGAAACCGCAAGCCTGCTCGAACAGCATCGCCAGGGCGAAATGACCAGATCTCTGGCCGCATGGGCGGCGATCCTCGCTGTGCCTACCGCAATTGCCGGGATCTATGGCATGAACTTCGAATACCTGCCCGAACTGCGCTGGCATTACGGCTACTTCGCAGTCTGGGGAACGATCATTGCGATCTGCGGTGGCTTGTGGCTCCGCTTCCGCAGCATCGGCTGGCTCTGACGGCTACGGCGCGCCGATCTACCGGTGTGGACAATCGATAGCTGCAGGATTGTGACAGTTCTGTGTCTGCCCTAGTGCCGCAGCCGTCGGGGGCCGAATCGGTTCCGCGCACGTGACGGCAATTCAGGAAGCTATTGCGATGTTCGGTTGGTTCCAGCGCCTCCTGCCCAAGACGGGCGATTTCTTCGGAATGTTCGAGCGACACGCCGCGGCTTGCGTCGATGCCGCCGATGCGCTCGCCAACCTCACCCGTTCGCGTGGCGATGCTGCGCAATGGGTCAGCCGGATCCGCGACCGCGAGCATGACGCCGATGACGTGATCCGCGAAGTGCTGTTTACCGTCCGCCGCACGTTCCTGACCCCGTTCGACCGTGGGGCGATCACATCGCTGATCGGCGCGATGGACGACACCATCGATGAAATGCAGGCCGCCGCCTCGGCTATCGAATTGTACGAGATTGCCGAGTTCGAGCCCGAGATGCAGGAAATGGCCGACAAGATCGTCGAGGCCGTCGGCCTGATCGCGCAAGCCATGCCGCTGTTGCGCGATGTCGAGCGCAATGGCGCGCCGCTGCACCTGCTGACCGAACGCATCGTCCAGCTCGAAGGCGAGGTCGACCTGATCCATCAGGCGGGTCTCAAGGTCAATTTCCTGCGCCACCGCACCGATGGCGATCTGGTCGCGTTCATCGTCGCGCGCGAAATCTACAAGCACCTCGAAAAGATCGCCGACGCGTTCGAGGATGTTGCGAACGAAATCGACGGGCTGGTCATCGACCACGCCTGAGGGCTCAGGTCAGGAGTATTCCCGATGCACGAGCTCGCATTCCCACTGCTGGTCGGCCTGATCGCGCTGGCGCTGGCGTTCGATTTCCTCAACGGGTTGCATGACGCAGCCAATTCGATCGCCACGGTCGTTTCGACCCGGCTGCTGTCGCCCGTTGCCGCAGTGGTGTTCGCCGCTGCCGGCAATCTTGCGGCCTACTGGTTGGTCGGGCTGCACGTTGCCGACACGATCGGCAAGGGCATCATCAACAAGGATATGGTCACCCCCGGCGTCGTGTTCGGCGCGCTGGTCGGCGCGATGTTCTGGAACGTGGTCACGTGGATCAAGGGCATTCCGTCGTCGTCGAGCCATGCGCTGATCGGCGGACTGCTTGGCGCAGGCGTGATGCATGGCGGCTTCGGCGCGATCGAGGCCAAGAAGACGATCGAGACGTTTTTCGCGATCTTCCTGTCCCCGGTGATCGGTTTCGTGCTTGCCATGGCTCTGGTCCTGCTGACCAGCTGGCTGTTCAAAGGGGCCCAGCCGCGACGCGCCGAAGGCATCTTCAAGGGCCTGCACCTGGTGTCGTCGGCTGCCTATTCGATCAGCCACGGCGGTAACGATGCGCAAAAGACGATGGGGATCATCGCCGTGCTGCTCTATTCGACAGGGCACATGCAGGGCGGTTTCCACATTCCCGAATGGGTGGTGATCTCGTGCTATCTTGCGATCTCGCTGGGCACGATGTCGGGCGGCTGGCGGATCATCAAGACGATGGGCACCAAGATCACCCGCCTCAACCACCACACCGGGTTCTGCGCCTCGACTGCCGGGTCGATCGTGGTTTTCGGCGCCAGTGCGTTCGGCATCCCGGTCTCGACCACCCACGCGATCACCGGCAGCGTGATCGGCACGGGCGCTGCGCGACGCGCCAGCGCGGTCCGCTGGGGCGTGGCGCAGCGCGTCGTCATGGCCTGGTTCATCACGATCCCGGCCAGCGCAGCGGTGGGCGCGGGGTTCTACGAGCTTACCCGACTGTTCTAGGCTGCAAAAAGCTCTTGGCTTTCGTGGGCGTCGCGGCAAGATAGTTGCCAGAGAAACCGATCCGGGGAGTTTTCCAGACATGATGATTCATTTGCGCGCGGCCGCAAGCGCCGTTGCCATTGCCGCTTGCGCCGTCGCCACGCCCACGTTGGCTGGCCCCGCCGAAGACCGAATGGTCGCCCAGATCCTCGACGAGGGCCTGAACCGTTCCGAGGTGATGGAAACCGCGTCCGAACTGATGGACGGCATCGGCCCGCGCCTGACCAATTCGGAAAACCACCGCCGCGCCGAGGAATGGGCGAGTGCCAAGTTCGCCTCCTATGGCCTCAAGAACATTCACCGCGAACCATTCGAATTCGGTCTCGGCTGGAACCTCAAGTCGTATTCAGCCATGATGACGTCCCCGCGTGGCTTGCCGTTGACAGTTCTGCCGGTGGCGTGGTCGCCCGCGACGGGTGGCACCATCACCGCGCCGGTGATCGTCGCACCGATGTCGAAGGTCGAGAATTTCGATGCGTGGAAGGGCAAGCTGGCGGGCAAGATCGTGCTGGTCAGCCTGCCGGGGGAAACCAGCGAATCCAAGGACCCGCCGTTCGAACGCCTGACCGGCGAGGAAATCGGCAAGCTCGACAAGTACACCCTGCCGCGCCACGACCCCGAAGCCACCGCGCTGCAGACCGCGCGGCGCGGCTTTCTGCGCAAGCTCTCGACCTTCCTCAAAGCCGAGGGCGCGCTGGCGATGGTCAAAATGACCTACCGCGACGGCAAGCTGGTCCACGGTGAGGGCTACGACTTCACGCCGGGCGAGACGCTGGCCGTCCCTGCCATGGACATGGCGCAGGAAGACTACCGCCGCCTTGTTCGCCTCGAGAAGACTGGCCGCGCCCCGCAGATGTCGATGGCGATCGACGCCAGCTTCGATGACAAGGATCTGATGGCCGACAACGTCATCGCAGAGATTCCGGGAACCGACCCCAAGGCCGGCTACGTCATGGCCGGCGCGCATTTCGACAGCTGGATCGCGGGCGACGGTGCTTCGGACAACGGCGCAGGCAGCGTGGCGGTGATCGAGGCCGCGCGGCTGATCGCCAAGTCCGGCATCCGGCCCAAGCGCACGATCCGCTTCGCGCTGTGGAGCGGCGAGGAGCAGGGGTTGCTCGGTTCGAAAGCCTATATCGAACAACATCTGGCCACCCGCCCGGTCGACCCGTCGCTCAAGGGCATCGACAGCTACTCGGCCTGGCGGAACGCCTATCCGATCACGCCGAAGTCGGGGTACAGCGACCTCAAGGCCTACTTCAACATGGACAACGGCTCGGGCAAGTTCCGCGGCATCTATGCCGAGGGCAATGTCGGCGCGGCATCGCTGCTGCGCGACTGGTTGGCCCCATTCAATTCGCTGGGTGCCGACAAAGTGGTGATGAGCAAGACCGGTGGCACCGACCACGTCTACCTTCAGGCGATCGGCCTTCCCGGCTACCAGTTCATCCAGGACCCGCTCGATTACGATAGCCGCGTGCACCATTCGAGCCTCGACACGCTCGACCACATGCGCGCCGATGATATGCGGCAGGCCTCGGTAATCCTCGCGGGAATGCTGCTGCAAGCCGCGATGAGCGACAAGGAATTGCCGCGCTCGCCGCTGCCGACCAAGCCCGATGCGACGGACCCGTTCAAGGTGCAGGACCCCAACCAGTAAGCATTGCATTCACACACTTCGTCATTGCGAGGAGGCGAAGCCGACGAAGCAATCAAGAGTTGGTGCGAAGCGCACTGGATTGCTTCTTCCGCTGCGCGGGGCTCGCAATGACGAATGCGTGGAGGGGCAACCAACGCTCCCCTCCGTATTCTTCCTTATATAATCGGGCGCATAAGCGACACCGTACTAACCTAAGATTACGCCTGCACCATCGAGGCAGGCCATGCTCAAGCGCGTTTCTACTGATGAAATCGAACTCGGCATGTTCATCCACAAGTTGGAGGGCAGCTGGTTCAGCCATCCTTTCTGGAAGAGCAAGTTCGTGCTCGACGATCAGGAAACGCTCGCGATCCTGCGCGACAGCGATGTCCGCGGTGTGATCATCGATGTTTCACGCGGCATCGACGTCGGCGCGGTCACGGTCGCAAGCCCTGTGGCAAAAGCACGGGCCTTGCCGACGCCGCAGCTGCGGGTCCAGCCGGTTCCCCAGCGCAATGGATTTGCCCGGCCTCCGGCTGCCTTGCCTATCGCGCGCGAATTCGGGCGGGCAAAACGCGCGGCGGGCGATGCCATGCGCGTCGTCAGCAAGGCGTTCATCGAAGTGCGGCTGGGCAAGACGATCAGGCCCCACGATGTCGAACCGGTGCTCGATGCGATCTACGCCTCGGTCCAACGCAATCTCTATGCGTTCAACGGGCTGCTCCGCTGCCAGACCTCGAACGAGAAGATCTATCAGCATTCGCTCGCCGTCAGTGCGTTGATGATTGCGCTCGCCCGCCACATGAAGTTCGCAGCCATCGACATTCGCGATGCGGGCATGGCGGGGTTGCTGATGGACATCGGCATCGGGCAGCTTCCCGTCGATATTGCCAGTGTCGGTGGTGATCTTTCACAACTCAGGCCCGACTTGCGCGACCAGCATGTTCTGCTCGGCTACAGCTTTCTCAAGGCGGCTGGCGACATTCCCGAATCCGTGCTGCGCGTCATCCTGCACCATCATGAACGGCTCGACGGCAGCGGCTATCCGCAGGGGCTGTCCGGCCTCGCTATCGACCAGCTCAGCCGCATGGCCGCGATCTGCGATGCCTACGATATGCTGGCGTCATCGGGCGAAAGCGGTCCTCCGGTCGATCCGGCAGAAGCGATCAAGATCTTGCGCGAACAGCCCGAGAAATTCGACGCGCAAATCCTCGAGCGGCTGGTCGAAACGATCGGCGTCTATCCCATCGGCGCCTTCGTACGCCTGCGCTCGCGACGGTTGGCGATGGTCGTGGATGAAGACCCCGCCGATCCTGCGCTGCCGACCGTGCGCACCTTCTGGTCGCTGGACCTTGGCAAGCGGCTCAAGGGCGAGACCATCGCGCTGGCGCAATGCTACGGCGAGGACGCCATCGAAGGCATCGCCGACTTGCGCGGGCTTGACCTCCCCGCCGCCGAAAAGCTGCGCAACTCGTTGCTCACTTCTGCCTGCAACGAGGTAAACTAGCCGACGATGGCCCCGTAAAGGTCGTGCGCATCCGCGTCTTCGATCGTGACCTGCACGAAGTCCCCGGCCTTCAGATCAGCCGGTACGTCGCGCAAGTAGACCGCGCCATCGATTTCGGGCGCATCGGCCGGTGACCGGGCGGTCGCGCCGATATCGCCATCCTCGTCCGGCTCGCCCACTTCGTCGATGATCACGCGGATTGTGCGGCCGATCTTGGCCTGCAGCTTGGCCGCGCTGATCGCCTCGGTTTTTTCCATCAGCCGCGCGTAGCGCTCTTCCTTGATCGCTTCGGGCACCTGATCGGGCAGGTCGTTTGCCGCAGCGCCCGCTACCGGTTCGAACCGGAACGCGCCGACGCGGTCAAGCTGCGCCTCGTCCAGCCATTCGAGCAGGTATTCGAAATCGGCCTGCGTCTCGCCGGGGAAGCCGACCACGAAACTCGATCGGATCGCGATGTCCGGGCAAATCGCGCGCCACGCCTTGATCCGCTCGAGTACCTTGGCCTCATTCGCGGGGCGCTTCATGCTGCGCAGCACGTTGGGGCTGGCGTGCTGGAACGGAATGTCGAGATAGGGCGTGACCAACCCCTGCGCCATCAGCGGGATCACCGCATCGACGTGGGGGTAGGGATAGACGTAGTGCAGCCGCACCCACGGTGTCTCACCATCGGGCGTGCGCAGCTTGCCCAGCTCGCGTGCAAGGTCGGTCATGTGCGTGCGGACGGGCTCACCCTTCCACATGCGCTCTTCGTGCCGCACATCGACGCCATAAGCCGAAGTGTCCTGGCTGATCACCAGCAGTTCGCGCGTTCCTGCCGCGACCAGCTTTTCGGCCTCGCGCAGCACCGCGTCGATGCGGCGGCTGACGAGTTTGCCGCGCAGGCTCGGGATGATGCAGAACGCGCAGGCGTGGTTGCAGCCCTCTGAAATCTTCAGATAGCTGTAGTGACGCGGCGTCAGCTTCACGTCGCCGACATCGGCCTGCGGGATCAGGTCGATGTACGGCCCCATGCTCGGCGGGGCGGCTTCGTGGACCGCTTCGACCACCGCTTCGTACTGGTGCGCGCCGGTGACCGCGAGCACCGAGGGAAAGCGAGCGCGGATCGCGTCAGCCTCGTTGCCCATGCACCCGGTCACGATCACGCGGCCGTTCTCGGCAATCGCCTCGCCAATCGCGGCAAGGCTTTCTTCCTTGGCGGAATCGAGGAACCCGCACGTGTTGACCAGTACCACGTCGGCACCGGCATAGTCCGCGCTCATGGCATAGCCGTCAGCGCGAAGGCGCGTCAAAATCCGTTCGGAATCAACGAGGGCCTTGGGGCAGCCGAGGCTGACCATGCCGACTTTTGGGGCGTCTGGAATTTCGCGAGGGGGAATCTGGGTTGCCATGGTGGCGCGCCCATAGGCCAATTTTCGCGGTTCGTCACGCGCCATGCCCGGTGCGTGCGACGAGGCGGTGACGGCACGATCTGCGGTCATTGCCAATTGGAGGCTGCGGGGGTAGCAACGGGGCCTGCGGGGCACGCTAGAGAAGGAACGTCATGGGTCCGGTCAATTGGCTTGCCGTCGTAGTCGCCGTCATCGTGGCGCTCGCCGTCTCGGCGGCGTGGTACGGGCCGCTTTTCGGCCGCGCGCGGCTTGAGGCGGTTGGCCCGGGAGGCCTCGGAATGCGCCGCTCGCCTGCGCGCACGCTGGGGATCACAGCTGCGCTTCTGCTCGTTACCTCGACGATGATGGGCCATATGTTCGCCCGCGTCGGCGCCGATACGCTGGCGGTGAAGTGGTGGCTCTACTTCATGATGTCGGGCGGGCTGGCGATCGCTTTCGTGATCCCGTCGCTATGGATCAGCTACACCCAACAACGAATCTGTACCCGGCTTGCGCTGATCGACGGCGGCTTCTGGCTGGTCGCATATCTGGCGATGGGGCTGGCGTTTTTTTTGCTCGGGTAGACGTTCATGGTCTGGGCCGTGAACGTGTGAACGATGATTCTCGATATTGAGTTGAGAATGGCGTGAAGTAGTGGCGAGCGGACTCGCGAGTCACCTTGAAATACGACCCGCCGCTGCGTGGACGCGGCTCCAAATCTCATCCGTCATCGAGTTTTTCCAGATACAACCTAATGTCCAGAAAAGTCGGCGATCTTGACGCGCTGCAGCCTCAAGCCGTTCGATGAAGACGGGGCCGTGTTCGGCGAGCAGTTCTTCAAATGGACCAGCCGCCAAGTTACTCAAGACTGCCTTTGCCTCTGTTTCGTCATCAGAAAACAGATCAGCCTCTGCATAGCTGTTCACGAGCTTCGAAATTACCTGCCAAGCGACCTCAGGATTAGAACGAGCCAATTCGTAGAGCACCCAGCCCCTTTCATGTTCATCATCAGACGATAAGCGAGTTGAGCGCGCGTAAATGATCCAATCAGCGGCAATTTTTTCGTGTGAAGTATCCATGAACAGAGCGTTTCGCAGTTGGACCTACGGTCCGCAAGGGCGTCGTATCCGGACAGGCAGTTATCGGCGCCAGATGGGCGTTGCGCGCCAGCCGCTTGGCTAAGCCACCACCTAAGCAGTCGGTACAATCTCCACAACAACATCGCCCGACTGCAGCAACCCCGCAGCGTCATCCCAAAACCCGTAAGCCTTGCCATCGCGATAAAGGCGCAGGCCCCGGCCACCGGTTGCAAGGTCATTCAGCGACTTACCCACTTCCTCAGGGCGCACCTTGCGTTCGACCAGTTGCACCTTGCCTTCGATCGAGGCGAGGTCGGTCAGGTAGTCCGCCACATGCGTACCGTGCGCAGATCCCGCCATAAGCAGCCCGGTAAAGCGCACCGGGTTGATCACCGTGCTCGCGCCCGCCTGCCGCGCCAGCACTTCGTTGTCGGCGGCGCGGACCACCGTGCTGATCGGAACGTCGGGGGCAAGGTGCCGCGCGGTCAGCGTGATCAGGATCGAGGTGTCGTCGCGTCCGGCGGAAACCAGCACCGAGCAGGCGTTGGCGATGCGCACGTCCATCAGGATCGCATCGCGTGTGGCATCGCCCATCATCACGTTGCAGCCAAGGCTGGCGGCGGTGGCGAGGCGGGTTTCGTCGCAATCGATCACGACGATCCGCGCTGGATCGGTGCCGCGCGCGATCAGTTCCGCCACGGCTTCTCCGCCCGAAATGCCGAAGCCGAGCACGACGATGTGATCGGTCAGGTTTCTCTGGATATGCGCCATGCGAAATCTTTCCCAGCTGCGCTTGATGATGAAGTTATAGGCGGTGCCGACAAAGATGAAGAGCACCATGATGCGGATCGGGGTGACGATCACCGCCTCGATCAGCCGCGATTTGTCGCTGACCGGTGCGATGTCGCCAAACCCGGTCGTCGTGATCGAGATCATCGTGAAATAGACGACGTCGAGGAAGCTGATCACCCCGTCGTGGCTGTCCTTCAGCCCCTCGCGGTCCATCCAGTGCACCAGCACCACGAACGCGATCAACGCAAAAGCCGCGCCCAGCCGCAGCCCGAGGTCGGCCCACACCGGCACCTTGAGCGCGCGGCGCAGCACGTTGACCGGGTTGCGTCCGGCCCGCCGCAGTCCGTGGAGATCGAGCTGCATCAGAACCGGTTCGGCAGATAGAGTTCCGGATCGCGCGGCACGTTGTTGCGGCGCAGTTCGAAATGCACCGAGGGCCGCAGCGCCTCGCCACTTTTCCCGACCAGCGCAATGCGTTCGCCTGCGGTCACTTTATCGCCTTCCTTGACCGTCATCGTGCCGAGATAGGCATAGGCGGTGACGAAGCCGCGGCCATGATCGATCAGGATCAACTGCCCAAACCGCTCTGGCTCGCGCCCGGCGTAGAGCACCGTTCCCGCGGCCGCAGCGCGCACCTTGGTGCCGTAGAGCGCGGCAAGGTCGATGCCGTTGGACGGAATGCCGGAGACCTTCTCGCCGAAACGCACGATCACAGCGCCTTCGGTCGGCCAGGCCATGCGTGGAGCGTCCGATTCACGAAGGCCGATGGGTGGACGGGGGGAGGGGGCGGGGCGAGGCGGGGGCGCCGGGCGGGGGAGCGCCTTTGCGGGCGGTGAGGCCGACGGCTTCGGGGTGGGCGCGGGTGACGTCCTGGGCGTGGGAGCAGTTGTGGGACGAGCGAGCGGGACGCTCCCCGACGCAGGTCGGCGCAGCACTTGTCCGATGCGGATCACGTAAGGGCTCGGGATGCCGTTCGCTGCGCCCAGCGACGTCATGTCCACGCCCCAGCGCTGCGCGATCTGCGCGAACGTATCACCCGGCTGGACGGTATACTCCCACGCCACGATCGGCGCGCGCGTGCCCTGCTGCGCTGCGACGGGCGCTGCCGCCAGCAGGATCAGTGCGGCGGCAAGGCGCTGCATCAGACCTGCTGGATCAGACGAGCCAGCCCGCCCATGTAGGAATGCAAGACCTCAGGCACGTCCACCGATCCATCCTCGCGCTGGTAGTTTTCCAGAACTGCCACCAGAGTGCGTCCGACCGCAAGGCCCGAACCATTAAGAGTATGAACGAACTCGGTGCCCTTCTGGCCTTCCGGGCGATAGCGCGCATTCATCCGTCGCGCCTGAAAATCGCCGCAGTTGGAGCACGATGAAATCTCGCGATAGGCACCCTGACCCGGCAGCCAGACTTCGAGATCGTAGGTCTTGCGCGCAGTGAAGCCCATGTCGCCGGTGCACAGCAGCACCTTGCGATAGGGCAGGCCCAACGCCTGCAGCACGCCCTCGGCACAGGCGGTCATACGCTCGTGCTCGGCTTCGGAATCCTCAGGCCGCACGATCGAGACCAGCTCGACCTTCTCGAACTGGTGCTGGCGGATGAACCCGCGCGTATCGCGCCCCGCCGATCCCGCCTCGGAGCGGAAGCACGGTGTCAGCGCGGTCATGCGCATGGGAAGGGCGCTGTCGGCAAGGATCTGGCCCTGCACCGCGTTGGTCAGGCTGACTTCGGCAGTGGGGATCAGCCAGCGGCCGTCGGTGGTCCTGAACAGGTCTTCGGCAAACTTGGGCAATTGCCCCGTGCCGAACACCGCCTCGTCCTTGACCAGCAACGGCGGCAGGCATTCGAGGTAGCCATTTTCGCCCGTCTGGCGATCGAGCATGAACTGTGCGAGCGCGCGGTGCAGCCGCGCCATCCCGCCTTTGAGGAACGTGAACCGCGCACCCGCAATCAGTGTGCCGGTCTCGAAGTCGAGTCCGAGGTCGGGGCCGATGTCGGCGTGTTCGCGCGGGGTGAAGCTGAACGCACGCGGGCTTCCCCAGCGGCTGACCTCAACGTTGTCCGCCTCGTCCGCGCCTTCGGGGACGTCGGCAGCGGGCAGATTGGGCCAGGCGGCGAGCGCGGCGTCCTGCTCGGCGGTCAGGCGGCGCTCGTCCTCTTCAAGCTGGGGCAGCTCGGTCTTGAGCGCGGCAACTTCGGCCTTGAGCGCCTCGGCCGTATCCTTGTCGCCCTTGCCCATGGCCGCGCCGATGGCCTTCGACGCTTCATTGCGACGCGCCTGCACGTCCTGCATCCGCGTCGCGACCTCGCGCCGCTGGGTATCGAGGGCGAGGATCGCGCTCGATACCGGCTCCACGCCACGGCGGGCAAGAGCGGCATCGAATGCGGCGGCGTCTTCACGGATCAGGCGGATGTCATGCATCGCCGCGCTATGCCGTGTGGACCCGCGCTAGGCAAGACGGGTGCAGCTACTTGGTCGAGCAGGTACTTAGCCCGAACAGAGAATAGAGCGGGCAGGTGCGCATGAAGCCCGTCAGCAAGGGCACCAGCCCGAGCCAACCCAACGGCGTCTGCGGCCCGACGAACACCAGCGCAATGAGCACAAGGCCCAGAACGATGCGAAACGCGCGGTCGACACTGCCGACATTGGTCGTGAACATGAAAGTTCTCCCCTGAAGATCGGGAGACGATGGCAGGTTGAAAGGGTGCGTCATTGATTGCGCGCAATTCGCGGCAGCAGCGCCATTTCGCCAGTCATGCAGAAAATGGTGGGCGCGGCAGGGATTGAACCTGCGACCCCACCCGTGTGAAGGGTGTGCTCTACCACTGAGCTACGCGCCCGTCGCTTGGCCGGTGCCCGAGGGGCAGGCAGGACAGGGGCGCGCCATTACGACGGCGGGGTTTGATTGACAAGTGGGGCGATCAAGATATTTGCGCGATCCATGACCGACGAAACCACCTCGCCCGAACCCTTGCCCGAAGCTGTTGCTGCCGCAACCAGCGCAGGACCCGACGTGCCGCCTGACCGGCTTGCGATCAATCCGCGCAGTCCGCACTTCGATGCCGACAAGCTGCGCCGGGGCATCGGCATCCGCTTCAAGGACGTCGTGCGCCACAACGTCGAGGAATATTCGATCTCCGAGGGCTGGGTGCGCGTGCAGGCTGGCAAGAGCATGGACCGCAAGGGCAATCCGCTGACGATCAAGCTGAGCGGGCCGGTCGAGGCGTGGTACGAAGATCTGGGCGAGGATGCGCCGGTGGCAAAGGCTTGATGGCCTGGCGACTTTCCGCCGCCTAGCGACTTTCAGCTTTCGTTGCTCCCCCGCGAAGGCGGGGGCCTCGTGCCTTTGGGCGCAGTTTTATTCGGCCTGAGGCCCCCACCTTCGCGGGGGAGCGGTAGCTGTTTATTCAATTACTTCGGCAGCAAGCGCCCGCGTTCCTTTGCCACTAGTTCCGTCAGCCAGTCCTTGAACGCGCGCACTCGCGCCAGGTTGTGCGTGTCCTTGTGCGTCACCAGCCAGAAGGAGCGGGTGATGCGGCGGTCGGGCAGGACCGGAACCAGCCATTTGTCCGCATCGCCGATGAAGCACGGCAGCACGCCGATGCCGGCGCCGCCCGCGATCAGGCGGTGTTGCGCGTTGATCGACGACGAGCGTACCGTCGCGACAAGGCCTGGCTCGATCTCGGCCAGATAGCGCAGTTCGGGTGCGTAGAGCAGGTCGGGGATATAGCCGACCAGTTTGTGACCATGGGCGAGGTCCGCCGGCTTATCGGGCCAGCCGTGCTGCGACAGGTAGCCGCGTGTCGCGTACATCCGCAGCGTATAGTCCGACAGCTTCCCCGCGATCACCGGCCCGGCGCGCGGGCGCGACAGCGTTACGGCAAGGTCCGCCTCGCGCTTGGATGGGCTGAGAAAGCCCGATGCGGCGACCAGATCGATCACCAGCCGCGGGTTTGCCTCGACGAACCCGCGAAGGGCCGGTGCAACGATCCAACTGGCGAGGCCTTCGAGCAGGCTCACGCGCAGCAACCCGGCAGGCCCGCCGCCACTGACCGCGCTTTCGGCGATGCGGCTGGCGGCCTGTTCCATCGCCTCGACTTCGGCCAGCAGTGCCTCGCCCGCCTCGGTCAACACCTGACCCTCGCGCGTCTGTTCGAGCAGTGTGGCGCCGATGCGCGTTTCGAGGCGGCGCAGGCGGCGGCCCACGGTCGTTGCGTCCACGCCCATCGCTGCGGCAGCGCGCGCCAACTGCCCCGCGCGTGCGACGGCAAGGAATGCCTGAAAGTCGTTCCAGTCCGCAGCCTGCATAATTGCAGGCGGACATCGCATATTCGCTTGTTGCCTGCAATCAATCATGGGCGCATCAGGCCGCCAAGCGACTTTCAAGAGGATTGTGCGATGCGCCTTGTAGACCATTTCATCGTCGGCGGCCCCGGTGGCGCGCCCACCCGGTTGGGTGACATCTTCGATCCCAACAACGGCGGCGTTCAGGCGCAAGTCGCGCTCGGCACCGCCGAAACGCTTGAGCGTGCGGTGCAGGCGGCGTTGAAGGCCCAACCCGCATGGGCGATGACCAACCCGCAGCGCCGCGCCCGCGTGATGTTCCGCTTCAAGGAACTGGTCGAGGCGAACATGGATGCGCTCGCGCACATGCTCTCGTCCGAGCACGGCAAGGTAATTGCCGATTCCAAGGGCGATATCCAGCGCGGGCTTGAAGTCGTCGAGTTCGCCTGCGGCCTGCCGCACGTGCTGAAGGGCGAATACACGCAGGGCGCAGGTCCGGGCATCGACGTCTATTCGATGCGCCAGCCGATCGGCATCGGCGCGGGCATCACGCCCTTCAACTTCCCCGGCATGATCCCGCTGTGGATGAGCGCGATCGCGATCGCCACGGGCAACGCCTTCATCATCAAGCCTTCGGAGCGTGACCCGTCGGTGCCGGTGCGTCTGGCCGAACTGTTCATCGAGGCAGGCCTGCCCGAGGGCATCTGCCAGGTCGTTCACGGCGACAAGGAAATGGTCGACGCGATCCTCGATCACCCCGCCATTGGCGCGGTCAGCTTCGTCGGCTCGTCCGATATCGCGCACTACGTCTACAATCGCGGCGTTGCTGCGGGCAAGCGCGTGCAGGCAATGGGCGGGGCCAAGAACCACGGCATCGTCATGCCCGACGCCGATCTGGATCAGGTGGTCAACGACCTGTGCGGCGCGGCCTTCGGTTCGGCAGGCGAGCGCTGCATGGCGCTGCCGGTGGTGGTACCGGTCGGTGCCGACACCGCAGAGCGTCTGCGCGCAAAGCTGATCCCGGCGATCCACGCGCTTAAGGTCGGCATCTCGACCGATGCCGAGGCGCATTATGGTCCGGTGGTGACGCAGGCGCACAAGGAGAAGGTCGAAGCCTGGATCGCCAAGTGCGTCGACGAAGGCGGCGAGATGGTGGTCGATGGTCGTGGCTTCACGCTGCAAGGCCATGAGAACGGCTTCTTCGTCGGCCCGACGTTGATCGACCACGTGACCGTCGACATGGACAGCTATCACAACGAGATCTTCGGCCCGGTCTTGCAGATTGTCCGCGCCGAGAATTTCGAAGAGGCGCTCGAGCTTCCGAGCAAGCACCAGTACGGCAACGGCGTGGCGATCTTCACCCGCAACGGCCATGCCGCGCGCGAATTTGCTGCGCGCGTCAACGTCGGCATGGTCGGCATCAACGTGCCGATCCCGGTGCCGGTGGCTTACCACAGCTTCGGCGGCTGGAAGCGTTCGGCGTTCGGCGATACCAACCAGCACGGCATGGAAGGCGTGAAGTTCTGGACCAAGGTCAAGACCGTGACGCAGCGCTGGCCGGACGGCGGTGTCGGCGATCTGGCCAACGCGTTCGTCATCCCGACGATGGGGTGATAGGGCCGAGGGGATGCAGGCAGGGGGTAGCGCGTTGGAAACGATTGCTTCGGCGCGCGTTGGCAGTTCATCTGCCAACAGCACCGGAGAATTCCCGATGACTCGTTTCTGCCTGCCGCTCCTGCTTGCCCCACTCGCACTCGCCGCCTGTTCGGACCCTGCGCCCGATCCATCTGCGGCCGCGACGCCCAGCCTTGCGCCGATGGTCAGCGAATCCGAGGCTCTGGCCCCGCCGGTCGCGCCTGGAGCGAGCGAAGCCGCACCGGTTGCGGCCGTTGCCACGTTCCCGGCCGGAATGCGCGGCAAGTGGGGCATGAACACGCTCGATTGCGACCCCTCGCGCGGGGATGACAAGGGCGCGATGACGGTCAGCGCCAAATCGGTGAAGTTCTTTGAATCGATTGCCGAGATCGGAGCCGTCAGCGACAGCACCACCAATGCCTTGCGCGCAAAGTTCGATTACGAGGGTGAAGGCATGGCCTGGCAGCGCGAGGCGAAGTTCGAGCTTGTCGATGGCGGAACGACCTTGATCCTCACCGAGTACGGTGCCGACGCGCCGCAGGGCCCGCGCCGTTACGCGCGCTGCGGAGCCAAGGGATGATCCGGACCGCGCTCGCCATCGCGGCGTCGGCGTTGCTTGCGAGCTGCGCCGCGCAGGGCGTGCCGCCTGAGGAGCTTCCCGCGATGCCCGAAGGCGAATGCAAGGCTCCGCCTGCGCAGGACCTCGTCGGGCAGAAAGCGACAGCGGAACTCGGCGTGGAACTGCTGCGACGCACCGGCGCGAAGCATCTGCGCTGGGTGCCGCCGCGCAGTGCCGTTACCATGGATTATCGCGCCGACCGGCTGACCGTCGGCTATGACGACGCCTACACCATCGTCCGCATTTCCTGCGGGTAGGACTGGACAGCAAAGGTGGCGGAGCATATCCGCCACCGGACAACTTTAAGGGCGCGGTTAATCCCGCGTGACGGGACGACAAGTATGACCGACCAGTTCGCGCTGACCGAAGATCAGATCGCCATCCAGGACATGGCGCGGCGCTTCACCGCCGATGCGATCACGCCGTTCGCGGCGCAATGGGACGAAGACCACGCGTTCCCGCGCGAGACGATCAAGGCGGCGGCAGAACTGGGCTTTGCTGCGATCTATGTCAGCGAGGAATCGGGCGGGATCGGACTTGGTCGGCTTGAAGCGGCGCTGATCATGGAGGCGATGGCCTATGGCTGTCCTGCGACGAGCGCGTTCATTTCGATCCACAACATGGCATCGTGGATGATCGACAAGTTCGGCGGGGACGAGCTCAAAGGGCGTTATCTGCCGCAGCTGGTGTCGATGGAGCAGATGGCCGGATACTGCCTGACAGAGCCGGGTTCGGGATCGGACGCCGCCGCGCTCAAGACGACGGCGCGGCTGGAGGGCGATCATTATATCGTCAACGGAACCAAGCAATTCATCTCGGGCGGTGGCGTCAATGATGTCTATGTCACGATGGTCCGTACCGGCGGCGACGGTCCCAAAGGCATTTCCTGCCTGGTCATCGAAAAGACGATGGAGGGCGTCAGCTTTGGCGCGCCAGAGCGTAAGCTGGGCTGGAATGCATCGCCTACCGCGCAGGTGATTTTCGACAACGTCCGCGTCCCCGTCGCCAACCGCGTGGGCGCCGAGGGCGACGGCTTCAAGTTCGCGATGGCAGGGCTCGATGGCGGGCGCCTGAACATCGGCGCGTGTTCGCTGGGCGGTGCGCAGCGTTGCCTCGACGAGGCCGTGGCCTACGTCAAGGACCGCAGCCAGTTCGGCAAGGCGATCGCCGAATTCCAGAACACTCAGTTCCAGTTGGCCGACATGGCGACCGATTTGGAGGCGTCGCGCGCACTGCTCTATCTCGCCGCTGCGAAGGTTACGCAGAACGCGCCCGACAAGACGCGGTTTTCGGCGATGGCCAAGAAGCTGGCGACCGACAACGGCTCGTCGATCGTCGACCGTGCGCTGCAGATGTTCGGCGGCTACGGCTATTTGCGCGATTACCCGATCGAACGCTTCTGGCGCGATTTGCGGGTGCATCGCATTCTGGAAGGCACCAACGAAGTGATGCGGATGATCGTGGGACGGGATTTGCTGAAGTGACCGATGATGTGATCGTAGCCCGCACCGGAGCCGCCGGAACGCTGTCGCTCAACCGCCCCAAGGCGATCCACGCGCTGACGCTGGAGATGGTGCATGCGATGATCGCGGCGCTGCTCGAGTGGCGCAACGATCCCGCAGTGGGTGCGGTGATGATCGACCATGCCGCCGCGCCCGATGGCGATCCCAAGCTGTCGCGCGGGTTCTGCGCGGGCGGCGACATCGCGTTCCTGCGTAACTCGGCGCTGAACGATGGCGGCGTTTCGGGCGCGAAGTTCTTTTACGACGAATATCAGCTGAACCACCTGCTGATGACGTACGGCAAGCCGGTCGTGGCGTTCATGGACGGCATCACCATGGGCGGCGGCGTCGGCATTTCCGGTCCGGCGACGTTCCGCGTGGCGACTGCCAATACCAAGCTGGCTATGCCCGAAACTGGTATCGGTCTGTTTCCTGACGTAGGCGGCGGTTGGTATCTGTCGCGGCTCAAGGGCCGGCTGGGGCAGTATCTTGCCCTGACCGGTGCAAGGCTCGATGGCGCGGAATGTGTCTGGGCGGGGTTGGCGACGCATTACCTGCCGGTCGAAAATCTGGGCGAGGCCAAGGCGCGCATTGCTGCCGATACGGCGGCGATTCCCACGATTTTGCGCGAACTGTCCGCGGTTCCGCCAGAGCCAGGCATTGCCGCCCATGCCGAGGATATCGAGCGGCTGTTCGCCTCGGATCGCTACGAGGACATCCTTGCCGCGCTCGAAGCTGATGGCGGGGAGTTTGCGCAAGCCACGCTCAAGACGCTGGCGACCAAGAGCCCGCAGACCTGCAAGGTCGCGCTGCGCCAGCTTGCGACGAGCCTGACGCTGCCCGATTTCGCCGCCAACATGGCGATGGAATATCGCGTCGGCTCCCGCGTGCTGCTCCGCCCGGACTTTGCCGAGGGCGTGCGCGCGGTGATCGTCGACAAGGATCACGCCCCCAAGTGGTCACCCGCGACGCCCGAAGGCGTGACCGACGACATGCTCGACGAAATCTTCGCGCCGCTGGGCGCAGCTGACGAATGGAAACCGCTATGAGTTACGAATCCATCCTCGTTGAACAAAAGGGTGCCGTCACCCTGATCACGCTTAACCGCCCGCAGGCGTTGAACGCGTTGAATTCGCAAGTGCTGGCTGATCTGATCAAGGCCTTCGCCGCCTTCGAAGCAGACGCATCGCAAGGGTGCGCGGTGCTGACGGGCGCAGGCGAGAAGGCCTTCGCAGCGGGGGCCGACATCAAGGAAATGGCCGACAAGCCCGCGTCGGACTTCTTCAACGAAGATTTCTTCTCGCAATGGACCAGCCATCTGGTCAAGACCACGCGCAAGCCGTGGATCGCGGCGGTCAACGGCTTTGCGCTGGGCGGCGGGTGCGAGCTGGCGATGATGGCGGATTTCATCATTGCCTCTGACAACGCCAAGTTCGGTCAGCCCGAGATCAAGCTCGGCGTGGCGCCCGGCATGGGCGGATCGCAGC
This sequence comes from Novosphingobium hassiacum, assembly GCF_014196055.1. Taxonomy (GTDB): domain Bacteria; phylum Pseudomonadota; class Alphaproteobacteria; order Sphingomonadales; family Sphingomonadaceae; genus Novosphingobium; species Novosphingobium hassiacum. The sequence continues at coordinate 454,917 of NZ_JACICY010000001.1, read as the reverse complement.
GGCTGACGCGCGCTGTGGGCAAGTCCAAGGCAATGGACATGTGCCTGACCGGCCGGATGATGGACGCTGCCGAAGCCGAACGTTCGGGCCTCGTCAGCCGCGTCGTGCCGCTGGCAGACCTGCTCGCCGATGCGCTCAAGACCGCCGAGGCGATTGCCGCGATGCCGCCGATGGCCGCCAAGGTGAACAAGGAAATGGTCAACGCTGCGTTCGAGACCACGCTCGACCAGGGCCTGCTGTTTGAACGTCGTGCGTTCCAGATCCTCACCGCGACCGAGGACAAGGCCGAAGGCATGAAGGCTTTCGTCGAAAAGCGCCCCGGCGTGTGGAAGGGTAAGTAAGTCCCCCTTAAGCCCTCTTCCCTTCAGGGGAGAGGGTTGGGAGTGGGGGCACAACGCACAAACCCCTCTCCAACTTCGGCTATGCAGCAAGCTGCCAAGCCTTCGTATCCTCTCCCTTCAAGGGCAGAGGGCAAGGAGAACAACCATGAAAATCGCATTTATCGGCCTCGGCAACATGGGCGGGGGCATGGCCGCAAATCTGGTCAAGGCGGGGCATGACGTCCATGCCTTCGACGTTGCCGAAGCGGCGCTGACCCGCGCGCAGGAAAACGGCTGCACCACCTACACCTCGGTGCGCGAGACGGTGCAGGGGGCTGACGCGGTCGTGTCGATGCTGCCAAACGGGGCGATCGTCAAATCGGTCTATGCCGCCGACCTGATCGGCCACGCACCGACATCCGCACTGCTGCTCGACTGCTCGACCATCGACGTCGCGACCGCGCGCGCAGTCGCGTCCGAGGCCGAGGCTGCGGGCTATGCCATGGTGGATGCGCCGGTTTCGGGCGGGATCGCGGCGGCCAACGGCGGCACGCTGACCTTCATGGTCGGTGGCACGCCCGAGGCTTTCGCTCGCGCAGAGCCGATCCTTTCTGCGATGGGCAAAGCGGTGATCCATGCCGGCGCCAGCGGAGCGGGGCAGGCGGCGAAGATCTGCAACAACATGCTGCTCGGCGCATCGATGGTCGCGACTTGCGAAACGTTTGCGATGGCAGAGAAGCTGGGGCTCGACCTCCAGACGTTCTATGACATCTCGTCGAAGGCCTCGGGCCAGTGCTGGTCGATGACCTCGTATTGCCCGGTCCCCGGCGTCGGCCTGCAAACGCCTGCCGACAACGGCTACCAGGGCGGCTTTGCCACCGCACTGATGCTCAAGGACCTGAAGCTGGCGATGGGCGCTGCGGCGGACGTCGGCGCGAGCGTGCCGATGGGCGCGCGGGCGGAGGAGCTTTATGCCGCTTTCGCCGACACGGGCAACGCGGGGCTCGATTTCTCGGCGATCATCAAGACGCTGTGATCATGTAAACTCACGCGCCCCCGCGAAGGCGGGGGCCTCAGGCCGGGTAGCGCCCACCTCAAGGCACGAGGCCCCCGCCTTCGCGGGGGAGCAACCTCAATGGATTTGGATCAGCGCATCCGGCTCGCGATGATCCGGCCGATCGGATCGTTGCGTAGCGCGGGCGTGAGGTGGGATGGGCGCGGCTGTTCGGGGCGCGGTGCGCTATAGGCAAGCTGCCGCCGTGCCGGTGCGGATTTGACGGCCACTTCGCTCCGCACGCCGCGCAGGAAGTCTGCGCCGATGCGAGAGACCGGCATGTCCGACGCCTTGGCCTTCTGAACGACGTCGGCAGATGCCAATACGGTCAGCCGCTCGGACTTGCCCGGCTTGTCGGGATAGATGAACCCGTTGACCGGCCACGCGGTCGTGCCAAGGTTGCCGATAGGGGCATACCACACCCGCACTTCGCTCCAGTCATTGCCGGCAGAGACGTCAACCGCGCGCACGTCGTTCTCGATCTGCCCGCGCCGACCGTCTATCGGCGACCAGTTGGAGTGGCGCAGCAGCACCGTGCGCGAATCGATGATCCGGCTGACGGCAGCGACGTGGCCCAGTTCCATCCGGCCATAGGGGCGAAAGCTCATTACCGCGCCGATTTTCGGGCGATGGCCCCGGGCATAGCGCCCCTCGGCCTGCCCCCACCAGGTTAACGCATCGCCATAAATGCGTATGCCACTGACTTCACGCGCATAAGGCACGCATTGCAGGTACGGCAAAGTTTCGCCGCCCGCGTCGGGAGTCGCCCGATAACGCCCGGAATCGCGCAACTCCGCGCCTTGGGCTCCACTTCCGGGCATGGTCAGGCAGCACGCGAGCGCCGCAAGGCAAAGTTTGTCCCTCATGTCGGCAAGTATCTGCCGCCAAGGTTAGGGTGAGCCTTATGCCAATGGTTAACGGGTGACTAATCAATCACCCCGACTTAACGCTATGCTTGCGTTCACGCGTCGGAACAGCCACGGGAAGCCCATGCGCCCACAGGTTATCATCATCGGACGTCCCAACGTCGGCAAATCCACCATCTTCAACCGCCTCGTCGGCAAGAAGCTGGCGCTGGTGGACGATCAGCCAGGCGTCACGCGCGACCGCCGTTTCGGCGAAGCCACGCTGCTTGGGCTCGATTTCACCATCGTCGATACTGCGGGCTGGGAGGACGAGGATCCTTCGACGCTACCGGGCAGGATGCGCAAGCAGACCGAGGCCTCGCTGATCGGTGCCGACGTCGCGCTGTTCGTGATCGACGCGCGCGCCGGAATCACCCCGCTGGACGAGGAAATCGCGCGCTATCTGCGCCAGAACCGCGTGCCCATCGTTCTGATGGCGAACAAGGCCGAAGGTCGTCAGGGCGATCCGGGCATCTTCGAGGCGTTCTCGTTGGGCTTCGGTGAACCCGTCGCGTTCTCGGCCGAGCACGGGCAGGGCCTCGCCGACCTGTTCGAGGCCCTGCGCCCGCATATCGAGGCCAAGCAGTCCGATGAGGACGACGACGACGAAGTTGGCACCAACATCGATGCCGAGGAAGAATTCGATCCCGAATCGGTCCTCAAGCTCGCCATAGTCGGACGTCCAAATGCGGGCAAATCGACGCTGATCAACAAACTGCTGGGCGAGGACCGCCTGCTGACCGGGCCGGAAGCGGGCATCACGCGCGATTCCATCGCGATCGACTGGCAGTGGTTCGATCCCAAGACTGAAGGCTATCGCCCGGTCCGGCTGATCGACACGGCGGGCATGCGCAAGAAGGCCAACGTCGTCGACAAGCTCGAGAAGATGTCGGTCGCCGATGCGCGCCACGCGGTCGATTTCGCCGAAGTCGTGCTGCTGATGCTCGATGCCACGCGCGGGCTTGAGCATCAGGATCTCAAGATCGCCTCGCTGGTGCTCGAAGAGGGCCGCGCGCTGATGATCGGCATCAACAAGTGGGACATTGCCGAAGACCCATCGGGTCTGTTCCAGGGCATCCGTGCCGCGCTCGAAGACGGCCTGGCGCAAGTGCGCGGCGTGCCGCTGCTGGCTATTTCCGGTCGTACCGGCAAGGGCCTCGACGAGATGCTCAGCGCCGCATTCGAGATTCGCGCCGCGTGGTCCAAGCGCGTGCCGACCGCTGCGCTCAACCGCTGGTTCGACGATGCGCTGGCCGCCAATCCACCGCCCGCACCGGGTGGCCGCCGGATCAAGCTGCGCTACATCACGCAGGCCAAGACGCGGCCTCCCGGCTTCGTGCTGTTCGGCACCCGGCTCGACCAGTTGCCCGAAAGCTATCGGCGCTACCTGATCAACGGCATGCGCCGCGAACTGGGCTTTGACGCCGTGCCGATCCGGCTGACGCTGCGCAGTCCCAAGAACCCGTTCGCGAAGACCTGATGCCGACGCTCGCCCTGCCCCTCGATCATGCTCGCCTGCCGCACGGGCTGGGCGCGGCGGTGTGGCGCGGCATTTGCGGAAAGTGCCCGCGCTGCGATGGCACGCGCCTGTTCGCGCGCTTCCTCAAGCCGGTCGAGCGGTGCACGACTTGTGGCCAGAACTGGACGCTGCATGGCGCGGACGACTTTCCGCCCTACGTCTCGATCCTGCTGACCGGACACATCATGGCCCCGATCATGATCGCGCTGGGCCAGCACCAGAGCCTGCCGACATGGGCGATGATGGTGATCGTCGTGGTGCTTGCGCTCACGCTGCTGATCGGCCTGCTGCAACCGGCCAAGGGCGGTATCATCGCGCTGCAATGGTGGATGGGCCTGAACGGCTTCGCCCCCGCACCCGGCAGAGCCGAGGCGGAGGCGGGTTGACCGCTTAAAGTACCTCGAACAATCCGGCAGCGCCCATGCCGCCGCCGACGCACATCGTCACCACGACATGCTTGGCACCGCGGCGCTTGCCTTCGATCAATGCGTGCATGGTGCCGCGTGCGCCGGTCATGCCATAAGGGTGGCCGATCGAGATCGCGCCGCCATCGACGTTGAGCAACTCGTTGGGAATCCCCAGCTTGTCGCGGCAGTACAGCACCTGCACGGCGAAAGCCTCGTTCAGCTCCCACAGGCCGATGTCGTCCATCTTCAGGCCGAAGCGCTGGAGCAGCTTGGGGATCGCGAAGACCGGGCCGATGCCCATCTCGTCAGGCTCGGTACCTGCAACCGCCATGCCGACGTAGCGGCCAAGCGGAGTGAGGCCGCGCTTGGCGGCAAGGTCTGCGTCCATCACGATCACGGCGGCAGAGCCGTCCGATAACTGGCTGGCGTTGCCTGCGGTGACGATGCCGCCCTCAATCACCGGCTTGAGCGCCTGAAGGTTCTCAAGTGTGGTCGACGGGCGATTGCCTTCGTCCTTGGTCAGATGCACGTCCTGGAACGTGATCTCGCCGGTTTCCTTGTTCTGCACGCCCATCGAGCTGTCGGTCGCGACGATCTCGTGATCGAACCGACCTGCAGCCTGTGCCGCTGCGGTGCGCTGTTGCGATTGCAGCGCGTATTCGTCGCAGGCCTCGCGGCCGATGCCATAGCGCTGGCCGACCACTTCGGCGGTCTGCAGCATCGGCATGTAGATCGCCTTGTGCATCGCCATCAGGCTCTTGTCCGGGGCGAAGCGCATCTCCTTGGTCTGGACGAGGCTGATCGATTCCTGGCCGCCTGCCGCGACCACGTCCATGCGGTCGATGATCACCTGCTTGGCGGCCGTGGCGATGGTCATCAGGCCCGACGAGCACTGGCGGTCAAGGCTCATTCCCGACGTGGTGACCGGCAGGCCCGCACGCAGCGCCACCTGACGAGCGATGTTGCCCGCCTGCGCGCCTTGCTGCAGGGCCGAACCCCAGAGGACGTCATCCACCTCGGCAGGGTCGATGCCAGCACGCGCGACCGCGGCTTGAAGCGACAGCGCGCCCAGAGTCGCACCGGGGGTGGCGTTGAACGCGCCTTTGTAGGCCCTTCCGATGGGAGTGCGGGCGGCAGATACGATTACGGCGTCACGCATGGTCAGGCTCCTTTGACGATATTTCAGTTCAGGCGTTGAATTTCTCGCCCGCAGCCGCCTTTCGGGCCAGCAGCGGGGCAACGGGCAGGCCGTGCCTTTCCAGCCCCGCGACGACGGTATCCAGCCCGATGTGGTCGGCCCAGAACATCGGACCACCGGTCCATGCAGGCCAGCCGTAGCCGTTGAGCCACACCGTATCGATGTCGCTCGCGCGTTGCGAGATGCCCTCGTCGAGGATCAGTGCGCCTTCGCTGATCATCGGATAGAGCAGGCGTTCGCGGATTTCATCCTTCCCGATCTCGCGCTGCGGCTTGCCTTCCTTGGCGGCGAACTGCGCAATGATCGCCTTCACTTCGTCCGATGGCGTACGCTGGCGGCTGTCGTCGTAGTCGTAGAAGCCCTTCTTGGTCTTCTGGCCCCAGCGGCCCACGGCACACAGCGCGTCGCGCAGGGACTCGATCCGATTGGGATCGCGGTGCCATCCGATGTCCACGCCCGCCAGATCGGCCATCTGCCACGGCCCCATCGGGAAGCCGAACTCGAGCAGCGCTTCATCGACGTCCCAGTAGTTTGCGCCTTCCATGATCAGCGCGTGGGCCTGCGCCTGACGCGGCGACAGCATGCGGTTGCCGATGAAGCCGTGGCATACGCCCGAGACGACCGGGACTTTGCCGATCTTCACCGAGAGCGCCATCACCGTGGCCAGTTCGGCCATACCGGTCTTTGCCCCGCGCACGACCTCGAGCAGCTTCATCACGTTGGCGGGCGAGAAGAAGTGCATGCCCAGCACCGATTCCGGGCGGCTGGTGGCAGCGGCGATCTCGTCGATGTCGAGATAGCTGGTGTTGCTGGCCATGATCGCGCCAGGCTTGGCGACCTTGTCGAGCTTGCCGAACACATCCTTCTTGACGTCCATGCTTTCATAGACAGCCTCGATGATCAGGTCCGCCTCGGCCAGCGCACCGAAATCGAGCGTCGGGTTCAGGCGCGCCATCGCGGCCTCCGCATCGGCGGCATCCATCTTCCCGCGCTTGACCGTGTTCTCGTAGTTCTTGCCCATCGTCGCCACGCCGCGATCGAGCGCTTCCTGCGTCATTTCGACGATGGTTACAGGGATGCCCGCGGTCAGGAAGTTCATCGTGATGCCGCCGCCCATCGTACCCGCGCCGATCACGCCGACGCGGCCTATCGGAAGCAGCGCAGTGTCTGCGGGAATGTCGTCTACATGTGCTGCCAGTTTGCGGGCAGCGTCGATATGCTCTTTGGCACCGGGAATGGCATCGGACATCGTGGTCTCTCCGTTTCAGGCGCGACTTGCGGTCAGCGCGCTGTAGATCAGCGTCTTCAACTGACGCCGGATGGGGTAGATGGACGAGGGCAGCAGCTGGGTCATGAACACCGCGTGGACCTTTTCGACGGGGTCCACGAAGAACGCGGTCGAGAATATCCCGCCCCAGTAGAATTCGCCCGCAGACCCCGGCACCAGCGCGCGCGCCGGGTCGATGGTCATGCCGAAGCCGAGGCCGAAGCCCGCGCCTGCGTTATAGGCCTCGCTGAACAGCGCGCGCGAAACCTGCGTCAGGTCGGCGCCGCCGGGCAGGTGGTTGGTGGTCATCAGGTGCAGCGTCTTGGGGCTGATCAGGCGCACGCCGTCAAGGCCACCACCGCCCACCAGCATCCGGCAGAAGCGGTGATAATCCGCTGTCGTCGAGAGTAATCCGCCACCTCCGCTTTCGAAGCGCGGCACTCGGCGCGTGCCCGATTTCTCTGCCGGGTCGAGCAGTTGTGGCGGCTCACCCGGCTCGTAGTTCCACGCGTCGGTCAGCCGGTGCACCTTGTCGTCGGGGCAGAAGAACGCGGTGTCGTCCATGCCCAGCGGTCCGGTGATCCGCGTCCGAAAAAACTCACCAAGGCTCACCCCCGAAAGCCGCGCGACGATCACGCCGAGCACGTCGGTGCCGACCGAATAGTTCCAGCCATCGCCCGGATCGAATTCCAGCGGCAGCTTGGCCAGTTCGGCGATGAAGTGGTCGTTGCCGGGCAGGCTGGCGTGGCCATCGAGCCGCGCCTTGCGATAGGCGGCATCGACATTGGTGCGGTTCTGGATGCCGTAAGTCAGGCCCGACTGGTGCGTGATCAGATCGACCATGCGCATCGCTGCGGCGGGGCGTGGTGGCGCGAATGCCGCCTCCGCGCCGCCGCCGGTGTAGACGCCGAGGTTCGCGAATTCCGGCACAACCGACGTCACCGGATCGTCGAGCGCGACCTTGCCTTCCTCGACCAGCATCATGAACGCGATCGAGGTCAGCGGCTTGGTCATCGAGGCGATGCGGTAGATCGCGTCCGGGGCGAGCGGCGTGCCATCGGCGCGCGCCTTGCCCGAGGTGTGGCGATAGACCGCCTCGCCATCGCGCGCGACCAGCACGTCGAGCCCCGGTAACTTGCCCGGCGCGACGTAGCGCTCGTCCAGAAACGCACCGATGCGTGCCAGCCGCGCGGTATCGAAGCCCATTGCTTCAGGGTTTGCCAGGTCCGTCATCCGAAGATCGCCACGCTCTGCAACCCGCGCATCACCTCGACGCCATCGCTGTTCCACATCCGCAACGTCTCGCTGCTGAAGCCGTCTGCCATGTGGTTCGAAGCGGTTTCGAGCAGCCACCAGCCGTCGTGCGTGGTCGGGTTGTCGCCCAGCAGCGTGAACGACCAGTTGATCGAACTGATCGGCCCCTCGCGCTCCATCTCGCGCAGCGAACCGGGCGGTAGTGCGTCGCCGATCAGCACCAGTTCGCCCACCGGGACCAGTCCGCCGCGCGCCTTGAGCCGCACCCAGCGCCGGATCACGCCGGCCTGCGCGCCCTCGCGTTCGGCATGGCGAATGTCGAACTTGCGGATGAAGTGCAGTCCCGGCCGGCTCGCGGCAGGCCTGGCGTCGGCGTAGGGGACAAGGTTATCAAGGACCTGCGGCGCGACTTCGCCGTTGGATGGCCGTGCGCTGCCGAACAGCCACAGCCCGCGATGCGCCAGCGCGCCATCGGAGGTAAGGTCGGTCTGGATTTGGCTGACGCTACGCCCTTCGCGCAAAACGCTGACGGTGATGGCGAGGTCCGGTCCGACCGGCGCGACGAACCCGACCTGTGCACCGCGCAACGGCGGAAGGTCGGGCAAGGCGGCGCGCACTGCGGCATAGGCGAGGTACGACGAGGCACCGCCATACATCGTGCGCCCCTGCAACCAGCCATCGACGCCAAGAAGCTCGAAGCGCTCACCCACGCGCGACATGGCTGCCACAGTCGCGGCGATGTCGGAATCGTCAGCAGCGCCGCTCATGCGCGCGGCGCGCCCGCGACCGTCATGCGAACCTGTTCGTCCAAAGTCCTCTCCTCGCGCATATGCCTTGCGACTCCCGCTAGCTTGCTAATGCAACTTTACGTGAGGGGAAAGGGCAGGAACCCCCGGATAGCGGCCACTTGAGAGGCTTACGCTACGGCACACAAGCGCCGACGAGCGATAAAAATTTTGGCGGTCAACCTTCGCTCATGGCGGCGGGCAATTCGCGGCGCAGTTTGTCGATCAGCCGCTGGACCTTGGGCAGCAGATGACGACGCTGCGGATAGACCGCCCAGATCGGGTCGTCGGCGGGCCGGAACTCTGTCAGCACTTCGACCAGCCGCCCTTCGGCAAGCGCGCGACTGACGTAGAACGTCGGCAACTGGCACAGCCCCATACCCGAAAGCGTCGCCTCGAGCACCGCAGCGCCGCTGTTGCAGCGCCAGCGGCCACGCGGCCTGAGCGAACGCGGCTCACCGTTCACGCGAAAACGCCACACGTCCGCATTGGCGAGCAGGCATTCGTGCTGCTCGAGATCGTCCACGACCAGCGGCTCGCCCTGCCGCACGATATAGTCGGGCGCGGCGCAAGTCATGATGCCGCGCATCGCGATCTGCGTTGCGATCAGGCGGCTGTCGGGCAGGGTGCCGGTGCGCAGAGCCAGGTCGAAGCCCTCGGACACCAGTTCGACCACGCGGTTGGTCAGGTCCATTTCGACTGAGAGCCTGGGATATTCCTGCACATAGCTGTGCACGATCCGCGCGATGAATCTTTCACCCAGCGACGTCGGGCAGGTGATCCGCAACTGGCCCTGCGGCTCGCCCTGCAGGTCGAGCATCGCGATCGCCTCGTCGCGTTCGGCGATCAGACGGCGGAACTGATCGACCAATGTGCGGCCGGTGTCGGTCAGGCTGACTGCGCGCGTGGTGCGGTGGAAGAACTGCGCTCCCAGAGACTGCTCCAGCCGGGCGACCGCGCGGCTGACATGCGAGGTTGATGTCCCGAGGCGCTTGGCCGCGCCCACGAAAGTGCCCGTATCGGCCACCGCAACAACCTCATCAAACCCATCCCAGCGATTGCTCATTATTCTCGTCTTGCAACAGTGTTTCGCACAATGCGCAATTTAGCAGGTTCGCTGAAATTATGCTATCGCGCCGACCACGTCATTCGGAGACCCGCATAATGAAGACCCGCGCCGCCGTTGCCTTCGCCGCCAAGCAGCCACTCGAGATCGTCGAACTCGACCTCGAAGGGCCCAAGGCCGGCGAAGTTCTGATCGAGATCATGGCCACCGGCGTGTGCCACACCGACGCCTACACGCTCGATGGGTTCGACAGCGAAGGTCTGTTCCCCAGCGTGTTGGGCCACGAAGGCGCAGGGATCGTGCGCGAAGTCGGCGCGGGCGTAACCTCGGTCAAGCCCGGCGATCACGTGATCCCGCTTTACACGCCAGAATGCGGCAAGTGCAAAACCTGCCTGTCAGGCAAGTCCAACTTGTGCACCGCGATCCGCGCGACGCAGGGCAAGGGGCTGATGCCCGATGGCACGACGCGCTTTTCCTACAAGGGCCAGCCGATCTTCCACTACATGGGCTGCAGCACCTTCTCCAACTTCACCGTCCTGCCAGAAATCGCGGTCGCCAAGATCCGCGAAGACGCACCGTTCCAGTCCGCCTGCTACATCGGTTGCGGCGTGACTACGGGCGTGGGCGCAGTGACCAAGACCGCCAATGTCCAGCCCGGTGACAACGTTGTGGTCTTCGGCCTCGGCGGGATCGGTCTGAACGTGCTGCAAGGTGCTCGGATGGCGGGCGCGAACAAGATCATCGGTGTCGACCTCAACCCCGACCGCGAGGAATGGGGCCGCCGCTTCGGCATGACCGACTTCCTCAATACCAAGGGCATGAGCCGCGAGGACACCGTCGCGAAGATCGTCGAGATGACCGACGGCGGCGCGGACTACACCTTCGACGCCACCGGCAACACCGAAGTGATGCGTACTGCGCTCGAAGCCTGCCACCGCGGCTGGGGCACCAGCATCATCATCGGCGTGGCCGAAGCAGGCAAGGAAATCGCGACCCGCCCGTTCCAGCTCGTGACGGGCCGCAACTGGCGCGGCACCGCGTTCGGCGGCGCCAAGGGCCGCACCGATGTCCCCAAGATCGTCGACATGTACATGACCGGCAAGATCGAGATCGACCCGATGATCACGCATGTCATGGGGCTGGAAGAGATCAACACAGCCTTCGACCTGATGCACGAAGGCAAGTCGATCCGCAGCGTGGTGGTGTTTTGAGGGCTTAGGCACAACAACCGTCGCCCCGGCGAAGCCCGGGGTCCATCTCGCTGTCCGGATTGCGCATCGCCAATGTGCTGGGTGAGCAACGACGACGGGATAGGCCCCGGCCTGCGCCGGGGTGACGACCAAGAAGGGTAATGGCTCGTCCTTCTTACCTGCGCCACCCACCGTCGCCTTGGCGAAGGCCGGGGTCCATCTCGCTCTCCAGATTGTGCATCGACAATGTGCTGGGTGAGCAAAGACAGCGGGATAGGCACCGTCCTGCGTTAGGGTGACGAGCTATTTCTATGGATTTGGCTAGAGATAAGCTAAATCATGGTACAGATCTCGCCAATCGGGGTTCTGGGCACGGATCAGCCGCAGCTTCCATTGGCGTTGCCATTCTTTGATCCGCTTCTCGCGCACGATGGCATCTTCGATCCGATCGTACGATTCGGCGTAGACGAGACGAGTAAGGCCGTACTTGTGGCAGAATTCTGAGCCGTTTCCATCGCGGTGCTGCTGGACCCGGCGAGGTAGGTCAGACGTAACGCCCGTGTAGAGCGTGCCGTGGGGGCCGTTCGACATGATGTAGACCCAACCGCCCTTCATCTGTCCAGGTTAGCTGCTTGCCCGACTGTTGCACCGGCAAAATGCCCGAATCAGCCAGAACCGAACAATCTCCCCCATTGCCCGTCGCCCGGCGCAGGCCGGGATCTATCCCGCTGTCCGGATTAAACGAGGGCACTATGCGCGCTGATATTCGGGATGTTGGTAGTAATAGAGTGATGGGCCCCGGCCTACGCCGGGGTGACGGGTGAGGGGAGTGCCTCACATCGCAGAAATGCCGCCGTCCAGCTTTAATTCCGCGCCGGTCATGAACCGGCTCTCGTCGCTCGCCAGATAGAGCACGCCCGCCGCGATGTCGTCGGGCACGCCGATGCGGCCGAGCGGGATCTGGCGGGCGAGTTTGCCCATCACGACGTCCTTGTCGATGTTGGCGTTGCGGGCGATGCCGTCGAGGATCGGCGTATCGATGAAGGTCGGGTGGACCGAATTGCAGCGGATGTCCCAACCGCGCTTGGCGCAGTACAGCGCGACCGATTTCGACAGCATCCACACCGCTGCTTTGCTCGCGTTGTAGCCGGGCATCGTGTCCGAGGCGATCAGCCCTGCGATCGAACTGATATTGACGATCGAGGCGGGCTGGCTGTCGCGCAGCAGGGGCAGGGCCTTCTGGCAACCGAGGAAGACGCTGTCGACGTTGATGGCAAAGCCGCGATGCCAGTCCTCCAGCGTGCAGGTCTCGATGTCGCCGCGCACGCCGACGCCCGCGTTGTTGACCAGCACCGACAGGCCGCCCATTTTCTCGGCGGCGAGCGCGATTGCGGCGTCCCAGTCGTCAGGGCTGGTCACGTCATGGCGCGTCGCAAAGGCGGTGCCCCGGCCCAGTTCCGCGTCGATCGCTGAAGCCGTCTCGTGCGCACCATCGCCATTGATGTCGGTGAGCAGGACCTTGGCCCCTTCGCGCGCGAGCATCCATGCATGTGCCGCGCCCAAGCCCTGTGCCGCGCCGGTGACGAGCGCCTTCTTGCCGTTGACCCTGCCCATGGTTGTCCTCTCGCTCGTTCGCCAATGACTCTGCTTCCCCGCGAAGGCGGGGGCCTCAGGCCGTTGCGCGCAACCTCCTGAGGCCCCCGCCTTCGCGGGGGAGCAGCGATAGAAGATTATGGAAGCGACTTGCGCAAGGGCAGGGGTCAGTCCTGCATGATCCCCGGAGCCAGCAGAAGCAGCATCCGCACGTCGACAGCATAGCCATCGGCGCGCTTGCTCGCGAGGAAGCCTTCGATTTCCGTAACGGCAACCCGGTGCACGGTGATGCCTTCGCCCTCGACCCCGCCGCCATCGGAAACTTTTTCCAGATCGTGCGCGCGGAACAGGGTGAAGGCTTCGGTGACCATGCCGGGCGAGGAATGGAACTCGCCGATCGATTCGATCCGGCCCGGGCGGTAGCCGGTTTCCTCTTCCAGTTCGCGCGCGGCGGCAGTTGCGGCGTCCTCGTGCTCGGAACCGGCTTCATCGCCGATCAGTCCGGCCGGAAGCTCGATGCACGGGCGGCCCAAGGGCACGCGGAACTGTTCGACGAGCAGCACGTGGCCGTCGTCGATCGCGAGGATCACCGCCGCCTTGATGTTGCGCGTGCGGCTGACGTACTCCCAGCGCCCGCGCGTCTTGGCGGCGATGAAGCGGCCTTCCCAGCGCATCTGCTCGGGCTGCTCGCGATACTCGTCTTCAAGACTCATACTTCGATCAACCTGTCGGGCAGTTCGTTGCGGTCATTCTCGGCGCGGGGAAAGTGCTCCGCCAGCACTGTGCCCACTTCGCCGACCGCCGCCGCCATGCCTTGCGCCATGCGGCCCTGCCGCAGCGGATCGAGCATCGCTTTCATCGCCACGCCCCAGGTTTCGGGCGAAACCCTCGATGCGATTGCCGCATCGGCAATGATCTCGGCGCGGTGTTCGGCAAGGCTGAGGTAGATCAGCACGCCGGTATGACCGGTCGTCCGGCTTTCCGCGCCCACGCGGAAGCAGGTCAACGCGCGTTCGCGCACGCGGGCGTTGCTCACGCGCTTCGGTGTCAGCCAAGCCCCAAGCGGCGTAAACCGCATCAGCAGGTACATGGCGAGGAACTTGATCGTACCAACGATCAGCGCAAGGCCAAGCACCGCGCGCGGTGTCCATTCGAAGGCCCACAGCCCGAGCAGGCGCTCAACCAGAGGCAGGTAGAACCCCGCACCGATCTCAAGCGCGCATAGCGCCACGAACGCCACCAGCGCCGACCACACCAGTGCAACATCGCGGTAGGAATCCGAGCGCGGCGTGACGATCGTGACGATCTCGCCCGCGCTGTGCATCTCGGCTGCGGCAACCGCGTCGGAGACCAGCTTGTGGTCAGCCTCGGTCATGGGTGTCAGTCGTGCCATCACCAGCCCCCCGAAGCGCCGCCGCCGCCAAAGCCGCCGCCACCAAATCCACCGAAGCCGCCTCCGCCGCCTCCGCCGCCACCGCCCCAGCCACCGCCGGAATCGTGGTCATGGTCCGAGGCGGACCGTGCCAGTTCGCTTAGGCCCCACAGCACGATGCCCGGATCGATCCCGCTGCGCCGCTGACGATGGCCGCGCTTGCCGCGTCCGAAGATGCCGAGGAACACCACGATCAGCACCACCCAGAATATCGCGCTGGCAATGGTCGATCCGCCGCCAGACGCGTTTTCGCGCTCCGCCGCCTTGGCCGCCTCTGCGACTGCTTTTGCGTCGGCTGGCGTGCGATTGAGCTGGGTCAGAATCTGGTCGATCCCGGCGTTGATGCCGCCCGGATAGTCGCCCGCCTTGAACCTTGGCGTGATGGCGCCTGCGATGATCCGCCCGGCCAGCACGTCGGGCATGTACTCCTCAAGCCCGTAGCCGACCTCGATGCGCACCTTCCGGTCATTTGGAGCGACGAGCAGGATCAGGCCCTGGTCGGTTTCCTTGCCGCCAACGCCCCAAGTCTGGCCAAGTTCGGTGCCATACGTATCGATGTCTGCCCCGTCGAGCGAAGCCACCGTCGCCACGATGACGGAGCGCCCGGTCTGTGCGTTGTACGCCGCCAGCTTCTGCGCCAGCGCCGCTTCATCGGCGTCGGGAATGATGTTCGCCTGATCCAGCACCGGCCCGGCGGGACGTGGCGGGAACGCCGCGTGCGCCGTCCCTGCTGCGAACAGCAGGAACAGCCCCGCGAACGCGTGCCAGAAAGCCCGAACCGGGCGTGTCATGTCAGTTGCCCGACGCTGCCGCAGCAGGTGCCGCCGGAGCAGGCGTGTTCATGTCGAAATTGACCGTCGGCGCGACTTCCGAACCGGCAGCCGCCTTGAACGGGACCATCGGCTTGGCACCGTGGATCAGCTTGGCACCGATCGCGTCGGGGAAAGTGCGGATGGTCGTGTTATAGGCCTGCACCGCTTCGTTGTAGCGCGTGCGCGACACGTTGATGCGGTTCTCGGTTCCTTCCAGCTGGACCATCAGGTCGGCAAAGCGCGCCTGGCTCTGCAGTTGGGGATAGTTTTCCACCACCGTGCGCAGCTGGCCCAGGGCCTGGGTCAACTGGTTCTGCGCGTTCTGGAATTTCTCGAACTCGGCTGGGTTCGACAGGTCGTCGGTCGTGATGTTGATCGACGTTGCCGCAGCGCGCGCATTGGTCACGTTGGTCAGGATCGTCGTTTCCGACGCTGCCGCACCCTTGGCGGTCGAGACCAGGTTCGGGATCAGGTCGGCGCGGCGCTGGTATGAGCTTTCGACGTCAGCCCAGCGCGCCTTGGCCTCTTCCTCGGCGGCAGGCACGGAATTGATGCCGCAGGCCGAAAGGCTGGCGGCGGCTACAGTTGCGAAAGCGATCTGGCCAAAGCGTGAAGCAACCATCGACATCATACCCCTTTGCAGGATCGCACGCGCGATCCGTCATGGCGCAAGAGATAGCGCAAGGGCGCGCCACTTCAAGGTGTGACCGATCTGCAACCGATTGAGGGTTGTGGCGTTCGACCCGGAGTGGCAACCAGAGGAAGGGTCATGGTTAATAATGTGAAGGGGGAAGTTGTGAGCGTTCTGGGAGAGTTCAAGACATTCATCGCGCGCGGAAACGTGCTGGATCTGGCGGTCGGCGTGATCATCGGAGGGGCGTTCGGCAAGATCGTCACCTCGCTGACCGAGAGCGTGATCATGCCGATCGTCGGCTGGATCACCGGCGGCGTTGATTTCACGAAGTATTTCGTGCGGCTGGGCGATGTGCCTGCCGATTTCAAGGGCGACCCGACCGCCTATGCGGACCTCAAGACCGCTGGCGTGCCGATGATCGGCTATGGCGATTTCATCACCCAGGCGGTCAACTTCGTGATCGTCGCGTTCATCATCTTCATGATCGTCAAGGCGGTCAACCGGATGACGGTGAAGCCCGAGGAAGCACCGGCAGCACCGGCCGGGCCGACCGAGGTCGAACTGCTGGCTGAAATTAGGGACGCGCTCAAAGCACGCGATTGAGCGACAGCCTGCTTTCGTCATTCCCGCGAAGGCGGGAATCCAGCGCGCGCCGTGAGTGCCTCTGGGTCGCCGCCTGCGCGGGGATGACGATTTAGGGATGGAACAGGACTAGCTGAGGGGCGGGAGCAATCTCGCCCCTTTTCATTTGGCGCGGCATCCCTATATCGATCCCTGCCGGTTTCGACCGGCTATGGTGATAAATTGCGGCGTGCAATAGATATATCGGACCCGGGGGCGGTACCCGGCGGCTCCACCATCACTACTGATCGCTCGCGGTCAGGCCTTGTTGTCGCAAGGGTGTTGATGGGGCCGAACTAGGATCGACGTGTATTGAAAAGCGCTGTTTTTGCCCAGGCTGAGTAACCTGTTATAGGCTCACAACCCACAAGTGCCAACGACAACGAAGCACTTGCTCTCGCTGCATAATTCTAGGGGCTAACGCCCTGAAGTTATAAGGTTAGAGCACGGTTCGGACCGAACCGGGTAACAGAATCGGAAACCGGGGGCTGGGGGCGAGCCTAGCAACAGAATCGCCCCACCTACCTTCACATCTGCGATCAACACACCCGTCACCCCGGCGAAGGCCGGGGTCCATCACGGTGGCCTTGTCAGTTGCCGCCGGACCCCACCACCGTCACTTTCGCCGCAGCCGCTGCAGCCTGCTCCATCCGCACCGCATCGAGGATCTTGGCACCCGCGATGAAGACCGCGCCGGTCGCGGCGACGAACAGCATCTTGCCACCGTACCCCGGATACTCGGTCAGGTAGCCCCTACCGCGTTCGACGCAGCCCAGCGCCAGCGCGTAGATGATCGCAAATGCCTCGAAACGGGTCTTGATGACGAACAGGCGGGCGATCTTTTGCAACATGCGGGCAATTATCCTCTTCTGCCTGACGTCGTAGCAACCATCATGCCAAACCATGTTCTGCGGGCAAGGCCCTTGTTAAACATTCGTTCACTGTAAATGGCAGCGACAGCGTCGGGCGGCCGGAATACGCGCGACCGGTCAGGCAAGTTCCGCAAGACCGAGCGCGTCCAACAACCTGTCCCGCGCTGATACGACCGTGAGCATCAGAGTTTTCCGCCCAAGATCAGCAGGATCGATCTGCTCGGGCCAATGCGCCGCGATGGTTCGCGCGACCAGATCGGCTTTGGCCTCGTCCAGGAGGAAGCGAGGATCGACGGTGGCAGGATCGGCGACAACGCGCAGGCGCAGGCACGCAGGCCCCCCGCCATTAGCCATCGACTGGCGCACATCGACCGGCAACACCCGTCGGATTGGCCCGTTCGAGGAGAGCATTCCATCGAGCCAGACGCGCACCGACGGCGTCTCCCATGCCTCGAGCGGGATCACCAGCGCCATCTCGCCGGTCGGCAGGGTCAAGAGTTGCGCGTTGAACAGGTAGCTCTTGATCGCATCGCCAAGACTGACAGCATTGGCTGGCACCACGACGATTTCGGCCTCGGGCAGCTTGGCGCGGATTGCGGCATATGCGTCCTCGGGATTGGCAAATGCCTGTTCGTGGGTAAACAGCACGCGCTCGTTGGCGACCGCGACGACATCGTTGTGGAACGCGCCCGCCGCGATGGCTTCGGGCGCCTGCTCGATGAACAGGCAGGCGTCGGGCGAGAGGCCATGCAGACGGGCGACCGCGCGGCTGGCCTGTTCGTGCTGGCGGGCTGGGAACGCCCCGCCGCTTTTGCCATAGACGAACAGTTCGATGCCCGGGGCGGCGTGACTGGCCCCCATGCGCATGTGGTTGGCCGCGCCCTCATCGCCGAAACAGGCGGGCACCGCGTCGTGGACGGCGAAGTGCGCCTCATCCGCAAAGGCCAGCCGCAACTGACGGACCGTGTCGGGCCATTCCTGCGAGCGGTGGGGCATCGTGACGAGGTTGGCGGCGGTCAGGTGGCAGCGTCCGTCTGTGGTATCGGGCGCGGGGCTGACCGTGGCGGCATTGGCGGTCCACATCGCACTTGCTGACCACGCAGCGGCACGCAGGCGGCGCTGGTCGGCGTCGGTTTCGTCGATGGCGGTCAGGCCAAGCGCAGTGAGCAGCACCGGGTTCGGTCGCGGCAACGGCACGAACAGCCCCTGCGCCAGCCCCAGCGCCAGATTGTGCCGCATCTTGGCAACGCCCTGCAGCGCGGCGGCGCGCGGGTAGGATGGCGTACCGGCATGCGCGGACGAGGCAAGGTTGCCCAGGCTCAGCCCTGCGTAATTGTGGCTCGGACCGACAAGGCCATCGAAGTTGATTTCAACGAGAGGCATCAAAATCTTCCTGTAAATCTATCCTAGACCCGTTCGTGGGGGGGGGGGGGGGGGGCCCCCCCCCCCCCCCGGGGAGGGAACGCCAACCCCAACGGGGGCGGGGGAAACAAGAAAAACAAAAAGCC
>NZ_JACICY010000001.1:0-436470 GCF_014196055.1 Novosphingobium hassiacum | reverse complement strand
GGGCGGGGCGTGGTGGTTTTTGGGTGCTGTTGGGCCTGGGGGGGCCCCCCCCCCCCCCCCCCGCCCGGCGCGCCCGGGGGGGGCGCCCCCCCCCCCCCCCCCCGGCCCCCCCCCCCCCCCCCCACGAACGGGGAAGGGAAGAAGCTACCTACTCACATGCCACACGGTGTCGCCAACGCTGACACCCAGCGCCGCCGCCGCGACCGGATCGAGCACCAGCCCGTCCTGCCCTTGGGCGACCTCGGCAAAGGTGCAGCGGTAGTCGGCCAGCCGCCCAGTCGCGACCAGCGCCTTGGCAACGCCGCCGTTGCCTTCGGGCGCGCGGATATGCGCTACAAGCGCCTCGCGCGCTTCGGCTATCGATCTGACACGATCGGTGCGCGCGGTCATCGTCGGGCCGCCGTCGAAGATATCAATGTAGCCCTCGTAGGCGAACCCTTCTTCCTCGAGCATGCGCATCGCCGCGCGGCCCGAAGGGTGCGGCAAACCGATGGCCGAGCGCGCGCTTTCGGGCAGCATCGCGATATAGACCGGGTGCTTGGGCATCAGGTCGGCGATGAACTGGTTGCCGTTGATTGCGTTGAAGTAGTCCGCCTCCTGGAAGCTCATGCCGAAGAACCGCCCGGCGACCCCGTCCCAGAACGGCGATCCGCCGCGTTCGTCGATCACCCCGCGCAATTCGGCCAGGATCTTGTCTCCGAAGCGCTGGCGGTGCATCGCGACGAACAGGTAGCGGCTGCGCGCGAGCAGCATGCCCAAGCCCCCTGCGCGCTCGGACGGATGCAGGAACAGCCCGCCGACTTCGCTCGACCCTTCGAGGTCGGTCACCAGCCCGAGCATTTCGGCGCGGAAGGTGCGGTTGAGTTCCTTCGAATGCTGGGTCAGCGTCGCCATGCGGTAGGAATAGAACGGCCACTGCCGCCCGACATTGGTGAAGATCTGCGAGGTGCCGCGCACTTCGCCGGTGGCCGAGTTTTCCAGCACGAGCACGAACAGCTCGTCCTTGAGGTCCTTGGCATCGCCGTCCGCCTCGTTGCCGAACGCTTGCGCTGCGCGGTCCAGCTTGGCGGTCAGCGATTTGCGGTCGGGCGGCAGGTTGGTGAAGCCGCCGCCGGTCAGCTTGGCCATTTCATACAGCGGTTGCAGGTCGGTCGCGCGCGCGGCGCGGATGCGGAACGTCATCAATTTCCCCCGGAAAGTCGGTGCAGGACCAGCGCGGACAGCGCCGCGCGCTCGGCCAGCGATGGCACGATCAGGTACTCCTGATCCGAATGGATCGCCCCACCGCGTACGCCCATCGTGTCGACGACGGGCACGCCGCAGGCCGCGATGTTGTTGCCGTCGCAGACCCCGCCCGATGCCTGCCAGCGGATCGGCTTTCCCAGCGCCGCGCCGCAATCGCGCACCAGCCCGAACAGCGCGGTGGCCTCGGGCGTCAAGGGCTTGGGCGGGCGCGACACGCCGCCGTGAAGGTGGATGGAAACGTCGTGTTCGGCCGCCGTTGCCGCGACGAGCGCGCTCAAGTCGAGGGCGAATTGATCGGCCAGTTCGGGCGTGCGCGGCCTCACATTGAAGCGCAGGATCGCGTGATCGGGCACCACGTTGTTCGCACTGCCGCCGTCGATCCGCGCGGGATTGATCGACAGGCCATCGCGCACCATCCCCCTCAATCCCACCGCCACGGCTGCCGCCGCGACGATCGCGTTGCGCCCGTCCTGCGGGTTCCGCCCAGCGTGAGCGGAGCGTCCCGTGATGATCGCACTGTAGTTGCCACTGCCCGGACGTTCGCCCGCCAGCGTGCCATCGGCCAAAGCGGACGGCTCGTAAGTCAGCGCGGCCGCCTTGCCGCGTGCCAGGTCAGCGATCAGCGGCGCGGACGACAGGCTGCCGGTCTCCTCGTCCGAATTGATCATCACGTCGTAGCCGACCGCCGACGCGACAGGGCTCGCCTCGAATGCTTTCAACGCCGCAAGGATCACCGCGATGCCGCCCTTCATGTCGGCAACGCCCGGCCCGTTCAGCGTCTCGGCATCGAGCCATGTCAGCGACTGGAACGCGTGGTCCGGCGGAAACACCGTGTCCATGTGCCCCGTCAGCAGGTAGCGGCGCGGTGCCTGCGGGCGGACCGACAGCACAAGATGCTCTCCGTTCTGCGTGTGCGTTTCCCGACCATCGGCAGCAATTGCGCTGACCGCATCTGCAGCGACTGTGTGTATCTCACCCGGCAGCGCGGCGAAGGCATCGGCGAGCAAATCCCACTGCTGCGCAAGGCCCGCGAGATTGCCCGTGCCGGTGTTTATCGCGCACCATCGCTCGACGTGCCCCAGCATGGCAGGCGCGTCGATCCGATCGATCAGAGCGCGTTCGGTGATGGAAATCTGTTGCATCTGTAACTGTCGTAGCGGTTCCCGGAGCCTGGGTGAACCCCTGTGTGAGTGACGGCGAACTTCCCCATTATTGCAAACCCCTGCGCGTTGATGCATAGGCTGGGCCGTTCCTCCCCAGGTCCAACGGATTCGGCTCACGCGGGCGTTGCTTGGCGTGGGCGATGCCATCTGAGTGAATGGATTGGGTGAAATGAACGGACGTATTGAACGCAGCGGGCTTCAGGTTGATCTGGGCCTTTCAACCTTCATCGACAGCGAAGTTCTGGCCCCGCTGGGCCTTGAAGCGGATGCATTCTGGCAAGGCTTTGCCGCTCTCGTCGCGCGCTTTTCGCCGGTAAATCGCGCGCTGCTGGCCAAGCGCGACGACTTGCAGGTGCAGATCGATGCGTGGCATCGCGACCGCCGGGGCAAGCCGCTGGATGCCGCCGAATACCGCGCGTTCCTGACGCAGATTGGCTATCTCGTGCCCGAACCGACGCCCTTCGCGATCGGCACGCAGAACGTCGATCCCGAGATCGCGACGATGGCAGGGCCGCAACTGGTCGTGCCCGCACTCAACGACCGCTTCGTCCTCAACGCGGCCAATGCGCGCTGGGGCAGCCTATACGATGCATGGTATGGCACCGATGCGCTCGACGCAGCCCCAGCACGGCCCGGTGGCTACGACACCGAACGCGGCGCGGCGGTGATGCGGGCAGGGCGCGCGTTCCTTGACGCTACCTTCCCGCTCAAGGACATGAGCTGGTCCGACTGGGACGGCGACAGCGCGCTGCCCTTGCACGACGTTACGCAATACGTAGGCAACAAAACCGGCGGCATCCTGCTCAAGAACAACGGCCTCCATGTCGAACTCGTGCTCGACCGCGCGCACCCGGTCGGCAAGGACGATAAGGCGGGAATCGCCGACATCGTCATGGAAGCGGCGCTGACGGCGATCGTCGACCTGGAGGATTCGATCGCGGCGGTCGATGCCGAAGACAAGCTGGCGGCCTATCGCAACTGGCTCGGCCTGATGCGCGGCGATCTGGAGGCGAGCTTCCAGAAGGGCGGGCGCACCATGACGCGCGCGCTCGAAGCCGACCGGGAATGGACTGCCTTGGATGGCGGCGCGCTGTCCTTGCCGGGCCGGAGCCTGTTGTTCGTGCGCAACGTGGGCCATCTGATGACCAACCCGGCGATCCTGCTGCCCGACGGCTCGGAGATCCCCGAAGGCGTGATGGACGCGGTGTTAACGTCGGCCATTGGCGCGCATGACGTGCGCGGTCTCGGGCGGCTGGCCAATAGCCGCACCGGCAGCATCTATATCGTCAAACCCAAGATGCACGGCCCCGAAGAGGTCGCTTTCACCAACGGCCTGTTCGATGCGGTCGAAGACCTGCTCGGCCTTGCCCGCCACACAGTAAAGGTCGGCGTGATGGACGAAGAGCGCCGCACTTCGGCAAACCTCGCCGCCTGCATCGGTGCCGTGCGTGACCGCGTGGTGTTCATCAACACCGGCTTCCTCGACCGTACCGGCGACGAAATCCACACTTCGATGCAGGCTGGCGCAATGATCCGCAAAGGCGCGATCAAGGGCTCGGGCTGGATTGCGGCCTATGAAAAGCGCAACGTCTGCACCGGGCTGGCGAGCGGCTTTTCGGGCAAGGCGCAGATCGGCAAGGGCATGTGGGCCGCGCCCGACATGATGCATGACATGATGGAGCAGAAAATCGCGCACCCGCGCACCGGCGCGAACACCGCGTGGGTCCCTTCACCCACCGCGGCAACGCTCCACGCGATGCACTATCATCAGGTCAACGTGTTCGACGTCCGGCGGGATGTCGCGAAGGAAGCAACGCCAAGCCTCGACGCCCTGCTGGCGATCCCGCTGGCCGAGGGCACCAATTGGTCCGAGGCCGAAGTGCGCGAGGAGCTCGACAACAATGCCCAGGGGCTGCTCGGCTACGTCGTGCGCTGGATCGACCAGGGCGTTGGCTGCTCGAAGGTGCCCGACATCAACGATGTCGGCCTGATGGAAGACCGCGCGACGCTGCGCATTTCCAGCCAGCACATCGCCAACTGGTTGCTCCACGGTGTCTGTTCGACAGAGCAGGTCATGGACAGCCTCAAGCGCATGGCTGCCAAGGTCGACGCGCAGAATGCAGGCGACCCGCTCTACGAGCCGATGGCCGGCCGCTGGGAAGAGAGCTTCGCCTTCCGCGCGGCGAGCGATCTGGTGTTCAACGGCATCGAACAACCCAACGGCTACACCGAGCCGTTGCTGCATGCGTGGCGCTTGAAGAAGAAGGCGGCTTCGGCAAGGGTTGACGAACTGGCTTGATGATCGGGAAGCGGGCTTTTGGGCCTGCTTCTTTTTGTTCGCGCAGAGGGCGCAGAGGGCGCAGAGAAAAAGGAGTAGGAGTTCGTCTTCGTGCGAACCGCCCTAATACCTTCTCAGCGCTCTCTGCGATCTCTGCGCGAAGAAACCCCTACTTCGTCAGCACCCGCGCAATCGCGACAAACTCGTCCACACTCAAAGTCTCAGCGCGCCTCTGGGAATCGATTCCCAACGCTTCCAACGCCTCGATCGCGCCGGGCAGGCCTTTCAGCGATTGCCGCAGCATCTTGCGGCGTTGGCCGAAGGCGAACTCGGTGACGCGTTCGAGCATGCGGGCCGAGACACCTTCGGGCATTGCGGCAGGCTCGACATGGACGATCGCCGACATCACCTTGGGCGGCGGCGTGAACGCGCTGCGGTGGACTTTCATCGCGATGCGCGGGGTCGAACGCCACTGCGCCAGCACCGCGAGTCGACCGTAGGCACCTGACCCCGGCACAGCGATGATCCGCTCCGCAACTTCCAGCTGGAACATCAGCGTAAGCGAGCGCCACTGCGGTGGCCAAGCCTGACCCGACAGCCAACCGGTGAACAGCGCGGTGCCGACATTGTAGGGCAGGTTCGCCGCGACATGCCATGGCCCGTCAAACAGCGTCTCGGGGGCGATCTTGGTGGCGTCGCCCTGGATCACCGTCAGCTGATCGGGGAATGCCTCGTTCAGTTCGGCAAGCGCGGGCAGGCAGCGCTTGTCCATCTCGATCGCGGTAACGTTGGCGCCCGCGCGCAGCAGCGCCCGCGTCAATCCGCCGGGGCCGGGGCCGACTTCGAGCACGTTCTGGCCCTGCAACTTGCCCGGCACCGTGGCGATGCGGCTGAGCAGCTGCTCATCGAACAGGAAGTTCTGGCCGAGCGCCTTGGTCGCGATCAACCCATGCCGGTTGACGACCTCGCGTAAAGGGGGAAGCTCGGTCAAACCAGTGTCCTTCGCGCAGCACATTCGCCCGCCATACGCAGCGCGGCAATCGTCGGCCCGACGCGTGCGGTGTCGGTCCCGGCAATACCGAAGGCAGTGCCGTGGTCGGGCGAGGTGCGGATGATCGGCAGGCCCAGCGTGACATTCACGCCCTGATCGAAATCGAGCGCCTTCAACGGGATAAGCGCCTGATCGTGGTACATGCAGATCGCCACGTCATAGCGTTCGCGTGCCTCGGCGTGGAACATCGTATCAGGTGGCAGCGGGCCCGACACAGCGATCCCGGCAGCTTGCAGCAGCACAACGGCAGGCGCGACGATCTCCGCTTCCTCCGAGCCCATGCGGCCGTCCTCGCCCGCGTGCGGGTTCAACCCCGCCACCGCGAGGCGCGGCCGGACGATGCCGAAATCGCGCACCAGCGCGGCAGCCGTGATCGCTGCGCGGTTGCGGATCAGTTCGATGGTCAGCAGTTCGGGCACGTCGCGCAAAGCCACGTGGACGGTGATCGGCACCACCCGCAGGCTCGGTCCGGCAAGCATCATCACCGCGTTTTCAGGCGCAATGCCGCAGGCGTCGGCGACGAATTCGGTCTGGCCCGGAAAGTCGAACCCGACCCGCGCCAGCCGGCTTTTGGCAATCGGCCCGGTCACCAGCGCCGCCGCCGCGCCCGAACGCACAAGGCCCGTGGCAACGCCCAGTGCAGTCAGCGCAAGCGACGCGCCCGCATCGTCGGGTTCGCCGGGCGTGTAGTCCAGATCGGCAAGGTCGAGCACCGGCAGCGCATCGGCAAAGCAGTCCGCGACCTCGTCAGGTGCCTTGACGGCACAGACCGGCACATCAAGCCCGCGCCGCCGCGCCGCTTCCTCGATCACCCGCGCCGATCCGATCACGAAGAACGGCGGCAGACTCTCGGTATGCCGCACAGCCCATGCCGCGGCCGCCATTTCCGGCCCGATACCTGCAGGATCACCGATCGAATATGCAAGGGGCAGGGCGAGAGTCATGCGCTCGCCTTAGGCCGAGCGCGACTTGCTGGAAACCACCATTTCCGTGACGCCATGATGATCCCGCTAGCGGGATAGGCCCCGGCCTCCGCCGGGGTGGCGGTAAATGGTTTATCATCAAACCAAATGTCGCCCCGGCGAAGGCCGGGGTCCATCACGGGAGGCCTCTGGCGCCCCCCTCAGTTGTACTCGATCACCGCGTCGCGACGCAGATCGCGCAGGTAGGTCTGGGCGCGCTTGTTGACGCGGTCGTCCTCGATCTGCGACATCAGCTCGTCGAAGCTCGGGCCGCTTGACACTTGCGGATCGTCTCTGCCGCAGAGCATCAGCACGCGCACGCCTTCGTCGATCGAACCGAACGGGGGGGTCGTCTGGCCGACCGGCAGATTGAGCAGCGTTTCCTGCAGTGCGCCGGGCAGGTCGCGCGCCTTGATCTGGTCGTTGGCGACGACCGTCGCGCCGATCTTTGCGGCTGCACCTTCGGCATCGCCGCAACCCTTGATCGCCTTGGCCATTGCCGCAAATTCCGCAGCTTTCTTGCCTGCTGCGTCAGAGCTGATGCCCTTGGGGAAATCGATCGAGATCTGCTTGAGGCTGAGCAGCGCGTCGCGCGGATCGGCGGTCAGCACCTGGCGCTTGTCGATCAGGTAGAGAATCGAAAAACCGCCCCGGATTTCGACGGGACCAGCCAGTTGCCCCGGCTGCATGTTGGTCGCCGCAGCGCCGAGTTCAGCCGGCAGCTGGGCAAGGCGGATCCACCCTAGATCACCGCCGACCGCTGCGGTCGAGGCTTCCGAATACTGGCGCGCATAGGCAACGAAGCTGCCGCCGCCCTTGAGCTGTTCGACGATCTTTTCGGCATTGGCGAAGACCTGCGGCTTGTTCTGGTCGGTTGCCGCAAGGAAGATTTCGCCGATGCGGTATTCTTCGGTGCCCTTGGACGCTTGCAGGCGCTGCATCATTTCCGTCACTTCGCCTTCAGAGACGTTGACGAAAGGCTGAACGTTGCGGCGCAGCAGGTTCTGCCACGCCAGTTCGCCCCGGATCTGGCGCTTGAGCGATGCAGACGATGAACCGATCCGCGTCAGGTACTTCTCCATGGCCGCACCAGACTGGCCGAAGTTCTGAGTCGCGACACGCTCGTAAGTCGCGTCGACCTGGGCGTCGTCGGCCGGGGTGTCGGCGGCCTTGGCTTCCTGGATCTGCAGCGTCTCGTCGATCAGGTTGCGCAGCACCTGCATGCGCAGCCGCTCGAGTTCCTCGCCGGAAACCTTGTTGCCATTGGCCGAGACGATCAGCGCGAGCCGCTGCTCTACGTCGGTCCCGGTCACGACCTCGCCGTTGACGATGGCCGTGGCGCGGCGGACGTTGGGATCGTTCTTGCCGAACATCACCGGGTTTGCCGGGATGTTGAGCGGGGAATTCGCGCCCTGTGCCAGAACCGGCGTCGTCGCGCAGGCCAGCGCGCCGAACGCGAGCGCTGCGGAACCAAACGAACGGGTAGCCGCCTTGCGGGTCATCTTCAGCTTGGACATCATGATCGGGTAAGTGGTCCTGTCGAACTGGCGCTAATAGTCTCGGGCATTGGCCGCGAGCGGCTTAACGCAAGCTGAGTGGCGGATTGCGCGCAAAAGGGCAAGTCTCGGCGCTTCGAGGCGCTATTTCACCCCGAGGTTCTTGAGTGAGAGTGAAATCTGGAAAGAGTTGCCGCGCTGCGCATCGCCCGTGGTCACGTAATCGCGCCGCCACGTCAACGACAGGTCGAGGCAATCGTCGGTATAGGCAACGCCGATGCGGTGGCGCAGCATCTGGAACCCGTCCGAGGTGAACGTCGGGTCTTCATCCTTGTCGGTCAGGTTGACGATGCCCGAGGCGAAGATCGAAAATGCGCGTGTGATCGGGGTGCGCGCGGCAAAGCGAAGCTCTTCGCGGTCCTGCAGGTCTTCGAAGGTCGTGGCGATATTGCGGTTGAGCCGCAAGTAGCCCGCTTCGATGTAGCGCCGGTGGTCGCCCAGCGTCGCGTCGAATTCGTTGCGGCGCAGCGCGAAACTGTCCTTGTCGAGCCGGAAGCGGTGCGTCACCTTGACGATGTCGCCGAAACGCACGGTGGTCCGCCCGACATAGTCGGAGGCACGGTTGGTCAGGCCCGTGCCGTCTGGCAGGATCGAGTTCTGGCGCGACAGACGGTAGCTCTGCCCGATCGTGGTCGTCACGCGCAGGCCCGGGCGCTGATAGTCCCAGTCGACGCCGTAGGTAAACCGCACCCCGTCCTCGATCCGGTCATGGCCCGGAAAGCGGTTCAGCGCGAATAGGTTGGTGTCTTCCAGATCGACCGAGCGCGAATCCTCGTTGGGAATCTCGAAGTTGCGCACGCCCGGCGTCGCCACGACCTGGAAACGCGGGGTCAGCACTTGCGCGCCGCCGAGGAATTCCCCGACGAACGGCCACTTCACGTCGAGCGCGGCCGTAGCGATGCCGCGTGTCTGCCAGCCGGGCTCGCCACGATAGATCGCGGTCGTGGTCAGCTCGTTCTCGGCGCTGTGATAGACGTCGCCGCGCACCAGTCCGGTCAGCGTTACTTCCTGACCCAGACCGGTGATCGTGCGCAAGTCCCACTGCGCGCGGGCAAAGGCGCGCTGGCTGTCTTGCCCCGCCGTGCGCAGGATCGCGAGGCTGTTGGCCTCGAACTCGAACCTGCCTGGAATGCCGTTGATGATCGCGCGTCGGCGATAGTCGATCGCGGGCAGGGCGAGCGGCACCATGCCCTGCGGATCGCCGACGCGTACGGTCTGCGTCGCCCAGCCGGCAATGCTCAGGTAACTCGAATTGTCGATGCGCTCGAGGTTGAGTGACGAGCGCAGCCGGTCATCGCGGCTGATGTCGTAGCGGCGCAGGAAGGTGCGATCCGACGCAAGCCGACCGTTGCCGGTCAGGCTCCAATGCGGCGAGAACTGCAGCCTGCCGGTGCCCTCGATATAACCGCGCCACGATTGCTGCTGGGTCGAAGCCGCGCCGCCGACCGAAATACGCGAACTGCGTGTGGCGTAGCCGGTGATCTGGAATGCACCGAGGTTGGTCAGATGCCGGTACTTGGCCGTCAGCATCGGCAGCGATTCGGTGTAGAACGTACCGGTCAGCGCCAGATCGCGGTTGTCCGCGATGCGCCAGTACCATGTCTCGCTGATTTCGGCGCCGTTCGACGCGCTCAGGCGAAAATCGGGGATCAGCAGGCCGGTCTCGGCGCGGAAATCCGAAGTGTGGCCAAGTCCCGGGAGCGGCAGGATCGGAATGCCGAACAGGCGCAGCGTCGCGCCGTAGTACTTCACCCGCTTTTCCTTCGCGTCGAAGTAGACGCGCGCGGCGGTCACTTCCCAGCTCGGGTTCTTGGGGCAACCGCTGCTGTCCTCGACCGAACAGCCCGAATAGGCCGCCGTATTCAAGGTCATGTTGCCGTTTTCATCGCGCGTGCCGCTGCGCGCGGCCAGCCGTCCGCCGGTGCGCAGCACGATCAGCAGGTCCTCGATCGCGCCTGCCTTGAACTCGTCGGTCAGCTCGACCTTGTCGGTATAGACGATGTTGCCGTCTTCATCGACGAAGCGGATGTTTCCGGCGGCGTTGATCTTGCCGGTGTTGCGATCCCACACGACGCTATCTGCGCGCACGGTCTGGTCCTCGCGCCGCAGCACGACGCTGCCCTCGGCGGTTACCAGTTCGGAATTGCTGTCATAGCGGACCTTGTCGGCCTCGAACCGCAAGACATCGTCCGGCGATGATTCGGCAGGCGATGCCAGTACGACCGGCGCACCTGCTTCCTGCGCGAACACCGGGAGCGCCGCGAAAGCGCCCAGTACCAGCGCGAGCGCAGTCCCGGCGGTCGTCAAAGTGATACGCGCGCGGCGCAAGCGTCGATCAGGGGCTTGCGGCTGGGGCCGCCGGGCGGATTGCATGCGCTTGCCTATCGCACCAGTGCACCCTAACTGCAATTCCACAATTTTCACCTCGGCCGATCCTTGCCGACGCGTGACGTCTTTCCGACAGGAGTCCCCGAATGAAGGTCGTTTTCCGCACCAGCGATGCCCCGCTTCCCCGCCTCGTCGCGCGGCTCGTGGTGCAAAATGCGCTTCCCGCCGATCTCGACGTGGTCGTACGCGAAGGCGCGGGCGCCGCGCGATTCACCGGCAAGGCGGGCCAGGTGTTCGAGGCGTTCGTGGCGGGCGAGGGCGGCACCAAGCGTCTGGCACTCGTCGGCATCGGCAAGGCAGAAGGGGCCGAACGCCTGCCCGCACTGGAAAAAGCAGGCGCGGCACTGACCGCCAAGTATCTCACTTCTGGTGAAACTTCGCTGGCGATCGACTTCAGCGATGCTGGCCTGAGCGGCACCGAAGCTGCTGCCGTCCTGCTCGGCGCACGGCTGCGCGGCTGGCGGCATGATGTCTACCGCACCAAACTGACCGACGAACAGAAGCGCTCGCTCGCCGAACTGGTCGCCGTCGCCGCGCCCGAGGGCACGTCTGCTGCGTGGGACATTGAAAGCGCGGTCGCCGAAGGCGTCGAGTTCACGCGCGAACTCGTCGCCGAGCCTGCCAACGTGATCTACCCCGAGAGCTTCGTCGAGCGCGCCCGCGCCCGCCTCGAAGGCAGCGGAGTCGAGATCGTCGTGCTTGGCCTTGCAGAAATGACCGCGCTCGGCATGGGCGCGCTACTTGGCGTGGCGCAAGGGTCGGTGCGCGAACCGCGCCTGCTGGCGATGCGCTGGAAGGGTGCGGAGGCGGACAAGCCGACCGCCTTCGTCGGCAAGGGCGTCACGTTCGATACCGGCGGCATCTCGATCAAGCCCGCCGCGGGCATGGAAGACATGAAGTGGGACATGGGCGGCGCGGCTGCCGTGGCAGGCACCATGCTCACGCTCGCCCGGCGCAAGGCCAAGGCCGACGTCATCGGCGTTTGCGGTCTGGTCGAGAACATGCCCGATGGTAACGCCCAGCGTCCGGGTGACGTCGTCACCTCGATGTCGGGCCAAACGGTCGAGGTGATCAACACCGATGCCGAGGGCCGCCTCGTGCTGTGCGACGCGCTGACCTGGGTGCAGAAAGTCTACAGCCCGGCCACGATCGTCGATCTCGCCACGCTGACCGGCGCAATCATCATTTCGCTCGGCCACGAATACGGCGGCATCTTCAGCAACGACGATGCGCTCCATGCCAAGCTCGATGCGGCGGGCAAGGCGAGCGGCGACAAGCTGTGGCGATTCCCGATCGGCGCGGCTTACGACAAGCTGATCGACAGCCCCATCGCGGACATGAAGAACGTCGGCCCGCGCTACGGCGGCTCG
This sequence comes from Novosphingobium hassiacum, assembly GCF_014196055.1. Taxonomy (GTDB): domain Bacteria; phylum Pseudomonadota; class Alphaproteobacteria; order Sphingomonadales; family Sphingomonadaceae; genus Novosphingobium; species Novosphingobium hassiacum. The sequence continues at coordinate 424,457 of NZ_JACICY010000001.1, read as the reverse complement.
ATCACCGCCGCGCAGTTCCTCAACCGCTATATCGACAAGGGCGTGGCCTGGGCTCACCTCGACATCGCCGGAATGGTCTGGGCCGACAAGCCCGGCGCGACATGGGACAAGGGCGCGACCGGCTTCGGCGTGCGTCTGCTCGACCGCTACGTCCGCGACGTGCTGGAGGCGTAACCTTGACGCGGCATCTGCCTGCTTCCCCGGCTCGACTACCCTTCGGGTATGCTCTGGGTGGTCGGGCCGGGGGAGCGGGCTGGTGCCGCACGCAATTCGCGGATGCGGATTGCGTACCCCGCAGGGGTCAAAGATAATGCCTAAAATGCGGCGCAAGTCTGATCTGCCGACCAAGACTTGCGCCGCCTGCGGGTTGCCGTTCACATGGCGCAAGAAGTGGGAGCGCGATTGGGACAACGTGAAGTTCTGTTCGGATCGTTGCCGCAGCGGGAAGGGGAAGGTGGTCTGATGCGCGTCGATTTCTACCAGCTGACCAATGATCCCGCCGAACAGGTCCTGCCGCTCATCGCGCGCAACACGCTCGCGGCGGGCGAGCGACTGCTGGTCGTGTCGGACGACCCCGCGCAACTCAAGCGTGCCAGCGATGCGCTGTGGACGCGCCTGCCCGAAACGTTCCTCGCCAACGGTCTCGCCACCGACCCCCACGCCGACCGCCAACCGATCCTGTTGTCGAGCGTCGCCGAACCGATCAACGGCGCGAAGTACCTCGCTCTCACCGATGGCGTCTGGCGCGAAGGCACCTTCGAACGCGTCTTCCTCCTCTTCCCGCCCGCCCGCATCGACGACGCGCGCGGCTGCTGGCGCATGCTCGGCACCCGCGAAGGCGTGGAACGCCGCTACTGGCGGCAGGACGGCGGCAAGTGGAAAGAGGGGCCTTAGAGTAGAAAGCCTCAGCCCGGATCAAGTCCGGGCCGACGAGTCAGAATACGCCATCACCCATTTCACGTCGCCCCGGGCTTGACCCGGGGTGAGGCTTCTTCTTCCTCAAACGAGAAACGCGAAAAGATCAGCCCAATCCGGATTGGCCTTCTCGATCAGGTCGAACTTCCATTCCCTGCGCCACCGCTTCAGCCGCTTTTCGTGCGTGATGCATTGGTCAATCGTGTCGCCACGTTCCGCCCAAACCAACCGGAGCAACTTGTGCTTCGCGCAGTAGTCCGAGCCAGTTCCCTCGCGGTGTTGATAAATTCGCCGCGACAGATCCGACGTCACGCCAACATACATCGACCCGCGATAATGGTCAGCCATCATGTAAACCCAGCCGCCACAAGTTTCCCGGTCCATTTGCCCAGCCAAGGCAAAGCCTCACCCCGGGTCAAGCCCGGGGCGACGAGAACCTAAACGGAAATGGCAAGATATTCAGCCGGGAATGGCAAGATAGTCGTCGGCCCGGACTTGATCCGGGCTGAGGCTGTTTTCTCGTTCTCGGGCGCATGCTCCCAGCCTCGAACCACCCCACCTTGCACGCACCATCAATCCCCGCTAGGGGCGCGCCCAACGGATTTCCCATACTCGCAAGGACGATACCCATGGCGGTCACCCGCACCTTCTCGATCATCAAGCCTGACGCCACGCGTCGCAACCTGACCGGCGCGGTCGTCAAGATGCTTGAAGAAGCCGGCCTGCGCGTCGTCGCTTCGAAGCGCATCCACATGAGCCGCGAACAGGCCGAGGGCTTCTACGCCGTCCACCGCGAGCGTCCGTTCTTCGGTGAACTGGTCGAATTCATGATCTCGGGCCCGGTCGTCGTGCAGGTTCTCGAAGGCGAGAACGCGATGCAGGCCAACCGCGACATCATGGGCGCGACCAACCCCAAGGACGCAGCACCCGGCACCATCCGCAAGGAACTGGCCGAATCGATCGAAGCCAACACCGTGCATGGTTCGGACAGCGACGAGAACGCCGCGATTGAGATCGCTTACTTCTTCAAGCCGGAAGAAATCGTCGGCTGATCGTTCAGTCGATCTGACGCTACGGAAGGGCCGGGGCAGCAATGCTCCGGCCCTTTTTGCGTCCGACCTGTCCCTCGGGACATTGTTGCAAGCGTGCAACGCACTGTTGGTCAAATTGGCTGGGTGTGCGACTTTCTTTTGTATGTCTTGCATACAAGTCTTAGGATGCAATCGTTCCGCTACGAGAACGACCGGGCCCTGAAGGCCCACAGGGAGGTTACCTGATGTTCGCAAACCGCGCTGCTGCGCGCCTCATGGGCTGCGCAAGTCTTTTTGCCGCAACGATCGCCATCGCCCAACCCGCTTTCGCCCAGGACGCGGCCCAAGAGGCGGCTTCGGTCGACACCGGCAACGAAATCATCGTAACCGCGCAAAAGCGTGCCCAGTCGCTGTCCGACGTCTCGCTCTCGGTATCGGCAGTCGGCACCGAACAGCTTGCCGCCAACAACACCGTGACGCTCGAAGGTCTGCAGACGCTGGTCCCCTCGATCAGCTTCGGCAACGACTTCAACTTCGCCAAGCTGTTCATTCGCGGCATCGGCCTGTCGAGCTCGCTGGCAGGCGTCGATCCCTCGGTCGCGCTGCACGTCGATGGGGTCGTCGTTTCGCTGGCTCAGGCTCAGCTCGGCTCGATGTTCGATCTGCAGCGCGTCGAAGTGCTGCGCGGTCCGCAGGGTACGCTCTATGGCCGCAATGCAACCGGCGGCGCGGTCAACCTGATCACCGCGAAGCCGACCGACACGCTCGATGGCTATTTCCGCCAGACGATCGGCGGCGATGCCCTGCTGATCCAGACCGATGCGGCTATCGGCGGCCCGATCACCGAGGGCGTGCGTGCGCGCCTCGCCGTTCAGCGCATCAAGCGTGACGGGTTCGGCGTCAACGAATTCACCGGCAACGAGATCGACAACCTCAATCAGTGGTCGGCCCGTGCGCACCTCGAATTTCTGCCGTCCGACAGCGTTAACATCCTGCTGACCGGCGAATATCACAAGGAAGACGACCGTTCGTTGGCGATCAAGTTCCGCGAGCTGTCGTTCCCCGGCGTCCTGAACGATACCATCCCGCAGAACGACGGGTTGAGCGCGCTTGGCCAGCGCAAGAATGCCGATGGCAGCCAGGCGCGTTTCTCCAGCAATCCGCGCAACCTTGCGACCAACTTCGATCCCATCAACGATCGCGAGCAGTGGGCTGTGACCTCTGCGATCACGGTGGACGCCAGCGATTCGCTGACGTTCAAGTCGTTGACGAGCTATCGCTCGTTCGACGCGATCTTCTTCCACGACTTCGATATGTCGACCTATCTCGGCTATGCCCTGGCCCAGACCAACGCCCTGCAAAGCAGCGCGAACCACTGGCAGCCGACGTTCCAGAACCAGTTCAGCCAGGAACTGCAGGCCAACGTCGACACAGACAAGTTCCATGGCGTCTTCGGGCTGTTCTATCTCGACGAACACATCCGTACCGAAAACCACATCGGTCTCGATGTCCTGACCAACACCGATCCGTTCCGCATCCAGTTCGATGGCAAACTCGATATCCGGGCCTATGCCGCGTTTGCCAACGTAACCTACGATGTGTCCGACAAGCTCTCGGTCAAGGGTGGTGCGCGTTACAGCTGGGAAGAGCGCCGTCTGCGCAACAACACCGGTCTTGGTTCGGCTGGGCTGAACCGGCTGGTGCTTGATCCGCTGCAGTGGGATGCCAAGAAGAGCTGGGACGACTTTTCGCCTTCGCTCGGGCTTGAATATCGTCCGAACAACGACCTGATGGTCTACGGCAACTGGTCACGCGGCTTCAAGAGCGGCACCGCCGAGATCGGTTCGACCCGCCGCTTGTCGCTCACGCAACCCTTGCCCTTCGTAAACCCTGAAAAGGTCGAAGCGTTCGAGGTGGGCGCAAAGTATGCCGCCGGTGGCCTCAGCGCCAATCTCGCGGTGTTCTTCCAGCGCCTCAAGGACGGCCAGTTCTCGCTGACCCGTCCGATCCCGGCACCGCCGTTCTTTACCAGCACTTTGACGAATGCTGCGGTTTCAGAAGCGTATGGCGCTGAATTCGATGTGCTGTGGCGCGCGACTGACGCATTTACGCTGTCGGCCTCGGTGAACTACCTCCATTCGGAGTTCACCAAGTTCACCGCTTCCGACCCGCTCGATCCGCGGCTGTTCGCGCCGGGCGCCAACGAAGCGCTGCTGGTGAAAGACCTTTCAGGCAATGCCACGCGCATGTCGCCCAAGTGGAGCGTAAACGTGGCTCCGACTTACGACATCGACATGAGCAATGGCGGGGTGGTCCGCCTGGGCACCAACTTCTCGTATCGCAGCAAGCAGTACCACACCGAATTCAACGATGAACGCATGGCGCAGGATGGCTATATCCAGCTTGATGCCAACGTGATGTATCGCCATCCCGGTGATCGCTTCTCGGCCAATTTCTGGATGCGCAACATCACCAACGAACTGGTCTATGCCGGCAGCTTCGCGATTTCGACCAGCCGCGCGATCGGTGGCACGCTGATGCCGCCGCGTACATATGGCGTCACGCTCGGCTACGATTTCTGATCCACCCGAGCCCCGTTCGCGGGGGACGGCAACTTCATGGGGCCGCCGGTTCAATCCGGCGGCCCTTTTTGTTACAGGGCCGTCGAGAGGAGATTCGTGATGCAAGGCATGGGTGGGGACGACTGTCCTTTTGCATTCAATTTTGACGCCGCCACATTCAAGCCGGGCGATACCGTAAGCTATCGCGTGACGGGGGACGCGACGTTTGCGGACATGCCGTTTGTGGGCGAATTGCTCGAAGTCCATGATGATCATGTGATCATTGCAGGCGATGCGACCGATCCGACGGTGCGCTATCGCGGTACGCGGGATAGCCGTCCCGAGGTGAGTGCCGACCAGATCTGAGCGCTAGGCGTCAGAATTCCATCATCGCGGCCAGCCGGCGTGGGGCCGCGGTGGTCCAACTCCGGCGGAGCCAGTCGGCGACATGGTCCCAGTCCACGTTGGGCCGGTTGAGAATCAGCCCGGCCCAGCCGCTTGCCCCGTAGTAGGCGGGGCGGAACCACGTTTCCGGGTCCTGCTCGACCAGCGCTGCCAGCTCGTCCGGCCCACTCGTCTTTACCAGCACAGCGATGTGCTCGGTGCAATGATGCTGGTCGTTGAAATAGGCGAAGTACTTGCCACCGACGCGCCAGCCCGGCGCGCCGTGACTTTCGCGCTCCTCGACCTCAGGCAGGGCAGCGGTCAGCGTGCGGCATTTGTCGAGCAGCCACACGGGATCGTTGCCGCGTGCGACGAAGCTGGCCAGCACGCGCGAATACAACTGGTGTTCGGCAATCAGCACGCGTGCGGCCAGCGTATCGGCAGTGTCCCCCGCAACGATCGCAACCGGCGTCTGGCCCAGCACCGGGCCATCATCCAGTTCGGCTGTCACAAGGTGCACGGTACAGCCACCGTGCGAATCGCCCGCTTCGATCGCACGATCGTGGGTGTGCAGACCCTTGTACTTGGGCAGCAGCGAGGGATGGATGTTGAGCATCCGCCCGTCCCAGCGCCCGACGAATTCGGGGCTGAGAATGCGCATGTAGCCTGCCAGAACGATGACCTGTGCGCCCGATGCCAGCACCTCTGCTTCCATCAGCGCGTCGTGCTCCGCCCGCGCGAAACCCTTGTGCGGCAGGCAGAACGTCGCAACGCCTTCGGCCGCCGCAAGCGCAAGGCCTGTGGCATCCGGGTTGTTCGATAGCACCAGCACGATTTCGTACGGGCAATCGCCCGCGCGACTGGCGTAAAGCAGCGCAGCCATATTGGTCCCGCTGCCGGATATGAATACGGCGACGGGCGTGCGCTCAGCCAAGGTGAACGGCTTCCCACGCCTTGCGTGCGGCCCACGTCTCGACGCTGCCGCTGACCGTACAGCCCTTGTCGCCCGCCACGATCTCGCCGATGCGGAATACGGTCTCGCCCACCGAAGTAAGGTCAGCCGCCAGCGCCTCTGCTTCGTCAGGAGCAACCGCCAGCACCATGCCGATGCCGCAGTTGAACGTGCGCGCCATCTCGCCAGGTTCGATATTGCCCTGCGCCTGCAGGAACGCCATCAACCGGCTCTGCTCCCAGCTGTCGGCATCGATCTTCGCGTGGAGGCCCGCAGGCAGCACGCGCGGCACGTTCTCGAGCAGCCCGCCGCCGGTAATGTGTGCCAGCGCGTGAATACGGCCCGCACGGATGAACGGCAGCAGCGTCTTCACATAGATCCGCGTCGGCTCGATCAGATAGTCGATCAGCAGGCGCTCGTTGTCGAACAGGGCAGGGCGGTCGAGCTTCCAGCCGCGATCCGCGGCCAGACGGCGCACCAGCGAATAACCGTTGGAATGAACGCCCGACGAGGCAAGGCCCAGCAGCACGTCGCCGGCAGCCACGCGGTCACCCGTCAGTTGCTCGCCGCGCTCGACCGCGCCGACGCAGAAGCCTGCCAGATCATAGTCACCTGCGGCATACATGCCCGGCATCTCGGCAGTTTCGCCACCGATCAGCGCGCAGCCTGCGATCTTGCAGCCCTCGGCAATGCCCGCGACCACGCGCTCGGCCACGCCGTTGTCGAGCGCGCCGGTTGCGAAGTAATCGAGGAAGAACAGCGGCTCTGCGCCTTGTACGATCAGGTCGTTGACGCACATCGCCACCAGGTCTTCGCCGATCCGGTCATGGCGGTCATGGTCGATCGCCAGCTTGACCTTCGTGCCCACGCCGTCGTTGCCCGCAACCAGCAGAGGGTCCTTGTAACCCGCTGCCTTCAGGTCGAAAAATCCCCCGAAACCGCCAAGCTCCGCGTCCGCTCCGGGGCGGGCCGTGGCCTTGGCCAAGGGGCCGATGGCTTTCACCAGGGCGTTGCCCGCGGCGATGTTCACGCCGGCCTGGGCGTAGCTGTAGCTTTGCGGCTTTTGATCGTGATCGCTCATGGAACGCGGAGCTAGCCGTTTCCTGCTTGGATTTCCACTCGCCTTTGGGCAAAAGCGCACCCGACAGGCCGCCTTGTCCCCAAAAAGCGTGGCCCAATAGTTCCGGAGTTCCCTTGGTCGCCCTGCGCCTGCCTTTTGAAAGTGCCAAGAATCGCAAGGCCGCCATCATCGGCCTCGCCCTGCTGGCGGGGCTCGGCGGCGCTGCGCTCGTTGCGCAGATTGAGGGTGATCGCGGCATCCCGCCGATCGCCAGCAATGGCGATTTCGAGGTGCGCGGGATCGAGGTGAATGTCGGCGGCGACAATCCCGAAGATGCGCGCAACAACGGCTGGAACGAGGCGGCGCGGCTTGGTTGGGCCAAGCTGTGGGCATCGAACGGCGGCGGCGGGGCGGCTCCCAAGCTTGATGACGCCACGCTCGAATCGATGATTTCGGCCATCGCGGTCGAACACGAACAGATCGGTCCGCGTCGCTACATCGCGCGTGTGGGCGTGATTTTCGACCGCGCGCGCACCAGCGAACGCCTCGGTATGGTCGGGGCAAAGGCGCGCTCGGCCCCGGTGCTGGTCATCCCGGTGCTCTATCAGGGCGGCGTGGCGACCGTGTTCGAAACGCGCACGCCGTGGCAGAAGGCATGGGCCGAATACCGCACCGGCAACAGCGCGGTCGACTACATCCGCCCCCCCGGCGCAGGCTCCGATTCGCTGCTGCTTACCGCTGGCCAGCTCGAACGCCGCAGCCGTAACTGGTGGCGACTGATTCTCGACGAATTCGGCGCGGCCGACGTAATCATGCCGATCGCGCGGCTTGACCGCGATTATCCCGGTGGTCCGGTACGCGGCACCTTCACCGCGCGCTACGGCCCGGACAACCGCTTCCTCGGCAGCTTCACGCTCGCCGTGCGGTCCGAGGCTGAATTGCCCGGGATGCTCGAACAGGCGATCACGCGGCTCGACCGGATCTATACCGACGCGCTGGCAAATGGCCTGCTGCGCCCCGACCCGACGCTTAACATCGCGCCCGAAATCGATCCCGGGCTGATCGATCAGATCATCGCCAGAGAAGCGCCGCGCCCTGCGGCCGGTGCGCCGGCCGTGAGCCCCGTCGCAGCACCCAGCGCCGCTGCCTCGAGCGCTGTCGCCGCCACCACGACCAGCACCGCGACCGTACAATTCGCCACCGCCGATGGCGCGGCGGTCGATGCCGGCCTTGCCGCTCTGCGCAGCACGCCGGGCGTCAGCAGCGCGGTGTCGACTTCGATCGCGATTGGCGGGACTTCGGTCATGCGAGTTACCTACACCGGCCAGCTCGACGCGATTGCTGCCGCCCTGCGTGCGCAGGGTTGGCGCGTCACGGTGGGTGCGGGCGCACTGTCGATACGCAAGTAACCTTTTGCAAGGTTCGGGCGTATAACGCACACCATGTCGCAGATCGCCCTTCCGCTTGTGACCGCGCGCGGTGCCGAGACGGTCGTGCTGGGGCCATCGCTCCAGCCGGTCATCGACGCTTTGTCCTCGCCGAACAGCTGGCCGTTCCGCACCGCGATCCTGGCTGGCCCGCCGCGTTCGGGCAAGAGCCTGCTCGCGCGCTGGTTTGCTGAAAGCGGTGAGGGCGACGCGATCGACGGGGCCGACTCGCTGCCCGAGGACGACCTGTTCCATCGGTGGAACCGTGCGCAGGCCGATGGCCGTCCGCTATTGCTGGTTACCGACCGCGCGCCCGGCGCATGGCAGGTTGCGCTCCCCGACCTTGCTTCGCGGCTGGGCTCGGCACTGCTGATCGAGATCGGCGCGCCTGACGATCTGCTGATCGCAGGCCTGATCGCTGAACATGCGTCGCGACGCGGCCTCGTTCTGGGCGAGGCGGTGATCGCCTACCTGTTGCCCCGGATCGAGCGCAGTCACGTCGGAATAGAGTTGCTGATTGAAACTCTTGACCGTTTGTCTCTTGAGCGTAAATCACCCGTCACCATATCGCTGGTACGCGACGCACTTGCCGAGCGGTCCGGGGAGTTCCAGCCGCGCTTGCTATAGCGCTGCTAAACAGAGAGAATTGGGGCATGTTGAACGGCCTTGTCGCCTATCTGGATTCGATCCGCGCACGCGATCCCGCACCGCGTACGCGTTGGGAAATCCTGCTCTATCCGGGTCTGTGGGCCGTCGGCATGCACCGAGTCGCGCATTGGCTGTTCGAAGCCGACCTCTTTTTCCTCGCGCGCGTGGTCAATCACCTGTCGCGCTTCTTCACCGCGATCGACATCCACCCCGGCGCAAAGATCGGTCGGCACCTGTTCATCGACCATGGCTTCACCGTGATCGGCGAGACCGCAGATATCGGTGACAACGTCACGATCTATCAGTGTGTCACGCTCGGCGGCACCAATCCTGCCAACGGCGTCCCCGGCAAGCGCCATCCCACGCTGTGCGATAACGTGATCATCGGCTCGGGCGCGCAGATCCTCGGCCCGATCATCGTCGGGCCGCGTGCGCGCGTGGGTGCAAATGCGGTCGTCACCGACGATGTGCCCGAAGGCGCGACGATGATCGGCCTCAAGGCGCGCTCGACGCTGGTGCCTGCGGAAACCTGGCTCAAGGAATTCATCCCATACGGCACCCCGTGCCAGGAGCCGTGTGAACCGGCGGGCGGTGGCCGCATCGAGGATCTCGAATCGCAGGTCGCCACGCTCCAGGCGCAAGTCGCCGCGCTCCTTGAAGCGCAAGCCAGCGACGTAACGCCCGCTGTCGGCGCGAGGACCCGCAACTGAGCGCGGGCGGTCCCGAAGCCGGCAATTCCGGCACGGTCCTGCCCTTTCCGCATGCCCGCGCGGTAACCCAGGTCGCATTCGACCGCCCCGAACTGCTGCGCATCCTCGATCTCTATGGCCGCATGGTCGCAGCAGGCTTCTGGCGGGACTACGCGATGGATTTCGGCAAGGACGCTGCCAGCTTCGCCGCCTTCAAGCGCACCGCCGAACGCCCGTCGGCGCGGATCGAGAAACGTCCCTCACTGCGCGGCAAGCAAGGCATGTATTCACTGTTCGGCGAGGCAGGGCAGGTGCTCAAGCGCGGCCATGATCTGGCCGGTGTGCTGTCGCCACTGGAGCGGCGGTTGCTGAAAGTGGTCGAAGACTAGCGACCAATCCGCACCCACGGGAGTAGGGAGCGCTCATCTGACCGCAGCTAAACCTTCGCTTTCAGCAAAAAGTTCATCCAGCAGCTCGCCAGCGGCTTGTCGCGGCTGTCCTGCCACACCTCGGCACGCACATTCGCGATTCTGCGCCCCGCGCGGATGACATGGCCTTGAGCGTAGGTTGGCACCATGGCCCCGCCGCGCAAGTATTCGACCGAGATGTTGACCGGCTTGATCCGCACGCTGGCGTAGGTCTCACCCAGATCGGCACGCAAAGCCGAGATCGCGGCTATCTCGAGCAGACCGGCAATCGCGCCGCCGTGCAGATAGCCGGGACGTCCGGCGGCGCGGTCGGATGTGTCCATCACGATGACGGGCGCGCCATCCTCTACGTGGTCGATACGCATGCCCATTGCCAGGGCGTACGGCGGCAACACGCTCATGCCGGCTCCTCCAAACCGCGCGCCCAGCCATCGGACTCGACCTGAATAAATATCCCCGCCGCGTGCGCGACCGGATCGGCGATGTCGCCTTCGTGCGCGATGCCGCGTACGAAAGCCATCGACTGCTTGAGCTGATAGCATTCGGCCCAGGCGATCACGGTCTTTCCCGGGATTGCCGCGCGCACGTAATCCACCCGCAGGTCGAGCGTCACTTGCGGTCGGAAGGCGCCGCGCAAGGCCCAAACAGACATCGAGGCCGCGTTGTCGAGCAGGCTGATGATCGGGCCCGATGCCAGCACGCCGGTCTCCGGATCGCCGACCAGATCCTCGTGCCAAGGCATCGCCAGTTCGACCCAGTTGTGGCCCTGGTCACGATACTGCATCCCGATGAAGCCGGTGTGGCCATAGTTCGACATGAACTGCACGAACTGGGATGCGTCGAAGGTGCTGTCGGGTTTGATCGGCGAGCGCGCGCTATTGCCCTGTGTCGGTTTGTCCATCCTCGAGCAGTGCCGGGACGCAAGCGCAAATTCAAGCGGCGAGTGGGCGCCTCAGAATGCCGCGCCTCGCAGCGCGTCGATCGCGCCTTGCAGGATGAGCGCGGCAGCGTGCGAATCGATGCGTTCGGCGCGCTTGGCGCGGCTGAAATCCTGCTCGATCATCGTGCGCTCGGCTGCCTGCGTACTCCAGCGCTCATCCCACAGCAGGATCGGCAGGCCTAAGTCTTCCAGATTGCGCGCCATCGCCCGCGCGCCTTGCGAGCGTGGACTCTCCGATCCGTCCATATTCAACGGCAATCCGACGACCAGCCCCTTGACCCCGCGCTCGGCGATCATCGCTGCCAGCTGCGCCTTGTCGGCCGTGAACTTGGCGCGGCGGATCGTCTTTCCGGCGGTGGCGAACCGCCACGCCGGATCGGATGTGGCAAGCCCGATGGTCTTGGTCCCGGTATCGAGCCCCAGCAGGATGCCGCCGCCGCCGAGCGCCGCGCGCATCTCGATCACCGACTGCGTGATCACCGCCCCCGAGTCCGTTCCCACGCGTTGGTCCGTCGAGCCACATCGGCGCGCAGGTTCGCCCAGAACAACGGGATGTCATAGACGTGGTAGTTGTTGCCGGGGAGCACGAACGGGCCGAGGTCGGGCGAATCGCCGATCATCAGCAGGCCGGTCGTCGCATCGCAGCGCGCAGGGACCGCCTGCTTGATCAGCTCACCGTTTTCCAGGCCGTCGCTCGGACGCAGCGTCCCCAGATTCGCCGATGCAGGAGCGCTGCCACCGGTCCGTCCGGTCAGCGGATTGAAGCACAGCACCGGCTTGCCGTCCTTTGCCTGTCCGTCCAGCCCCGGCAGTGCCTTATAAGCCGCCAGCACGAGTTCAGGGTCGGCAGGCTCGGCAAAGCTCGACCATGTCGCCACGCACCCGCTCTGATCGGGCGCGTTGCAGGCGGGAAGGCCCATCGCAGGCAGATCATGCGCGACCGAGATCGGCCAGCCGACCGGGTATGCGGCCACGATCCGCGACGCAAGCGGCGTTCCGGCCACCCGGTCCTTGAGCAGGTGCATCAGGTGCAGCGCCCCCTGGCTGTGTCCGGCCAGCACGATCGGCACGTTCCTCGGCGTAGCAGCCACAAACGCATCGAACGCCAGCCGCACGTCCATATAGGCTGCATCGAGCGCCTGCTGGCCTTCGGGCTTGTCGGTCAGGAATGCGCCGATCGCGGCCTGCCGGTACTTCGGTACCCAGACTTGTGCCTGACCGTTGAACGCAGAGGCCAGGCCGCGCACGAAATAGGTCGCACGGGCGGCGCTGTCGGGTTCATTGATCGGCGCGTTCCAGTGTGCGCGGGCGAGGTATGAGGTCGGGTGGATGAAGAACACCGCCGCCTTGCCCTGTCCTTTGGCAATGCCCGCAGGCGCCCACTGTGCCGGGTCGCTCGCGCCGATATCCGGCCGCGAGATCCACATCGACCGGCCTGAGTAAACACCAGCGGGCAGGGGGTCGAGCCGCTCGAGTGCGACTTGCGGCACGAACGCATACCGCGTCAGCTCGTTCGACCAGAACCGCAGTGCGAGCAGCGCCGCGATCACCAGGAACACCAGGACCGCCATGAAATACAGGAACTTGCGAGCCACTGTTGAGGTCCTTGTTGCGGTCAGGCCGTTGTGCGGGCTTCGTCGTTGCGTTCGGCCCGGCGCTCCAGCGCGATCTTGATCATCGCCACGATCGGATCGGCCAGCATCAGCCCGAGGATGCCGAACAGCAGCCCGAGCATCAACTGCGCGCCCAGCACCAGGGCGGGCGCGAGGTCGGCGGTGCGCTTGGCTACCATGGGAACGATGATGTTGCCGTCCACGGTCTGCACGATCACGTAAACCGCGATGCAGAACAGGCCCATCTCGGTCCCGCCCGAAAAGCCGACGAGTACCATTAGCAGGCCCGAAATCGGTGCGCCGATATTGGGCAGGAACGCCAGCAACCCGGTCAGCAGGCCCAGCAACGCCGCCATCGGCACGCCCCACCATGCGAGCAAAGCCCAAGTCGCGATGCCCTCGACGCTCATCCCGACCAGCCGCCCGAACAGCAGCATCCGCAGCGTCTTGCCCATACGCTGCGCGGTGCCCTCGAAATGCTCGCGCGAATGTTCGGGCAGCATCCACGAAAGGCCGCGCCGGTAAAGGTCGGGCTCGATCACGAAATAGATCGCCAGGATGAAGATCAGGAACGCGGTGGTGAAGCCGCCGAAGATTCCGCCCAGCGCCCGCGTCACCTGTCCGACGCTGCCGAGCACTTGGGCAGCGATCTGTTGCAGGTTGAAATCCTGCAGGGTGATGCCGTGGCTCTGTGCCAGTATCGTCAAGCGCGCGATCTGGGTGTTCAGCACATCGGGGAATTGCGCGGCCTGCGCGGCGATTTGCCCCCCGGCAAACGTCACCAGCCACACCAGAAAGCCGAGCGCGCTCAGCAGCACGATCGTGATCCGCGACCAGCGCGGCAGGAACGGCGCGACTCGCGCGATCAGGCGCTGACCGCCGTCGATCATCGCCGCGAAAACGATGCCGCCGATGATCACCATGATCGGTTGGGCCAGAAGCACCACGAGCGCAAATAGCGCGGCCATGCCGAGCCACACAGCCGCCTTCTTGGCCTCGCGCTTGACCAGATTGTCGGAGATGTCGGTCGGCCCGGTCATTTCGGCGATGACAGTCTGGTCCGGTTTATCCATGCGGATCAACGCTCCTGAGGACTGGTAGCAGCAGGCTGGCGGCGGATTTCAGGCCGCAGTCTGGTCCAGGCGCGGCCCTTGCGCAAGGACGACCACCAAGTCGCCGGGTTCAGCGTTTCGCTGCCGTCGAGCGAGAACGTGAGGAATTCGGCGCGCCCGCCGACATTGGCCAGCGGCACCGGACCACCCAGACCCTTTTCCTCGATCGGCGCGCGGCTGTCGGCCGAATGGTCGCGGTTGTCGCCCATCAGGAACACGTGCCCCTCGGGCACCAGCGTCTCGGGATAGTTGTCGAGCGGCTGATCGGTGTGATCGACAATCACATAGCTCGCGCCGTTCGGCAGTGTCTCGCGGAACGCGGGCAATTCATAGACCTCGCGTCCATCGGTCAGCCGCGTGCGATAGCGCTCGAACGCATCATAGCATGGCGCGCCGTCGCAGCTCAGTTGCGGGTCCACGGGGATCTGCACCGGCGGTTCGGCCTCTTGCGGCACAAGCTTGCCATTGAGGATGATCTGCCCGTGGATCACCGCAATCCGGTCACCGGGCAGGGCGATCACACGCTTGATGTAGTCCTCGTCGCGGTCTGGCGGCACCGCGATCACGATATCGCCATACTGCGGCACGCCCGGCAGCACGCGGCGTTCCCCGCGCGGCAACACGTGGAACGAGGCCGATACCCACGACCAGCCGTAAGGGTACTTCGATACCACCAGCCGGTCGCCCACCAGCAGGTTGGGCATCATGCTGATCGAAGGGATGTAGAATGGCTTGGCGATGAAGCTGTGGAATATGACGACGGCCAGTAGCATCGCGGCCAGGCCACGGAGCTCGGCCCACCAATCGACGCCGCTCTCGGGTGGTGGCGGTGGCGGGCTTTCAGGCGGTGCTGCAGCTTCGTCGGTCAAGTGCCTGAATTTCCGGCTAGAGGGCGCGCCTCGATCACCACGAAGGCCTGTGCCCAGGGATGATCGTCGGTCAGCGTCAGATGCACCACGGCCTCATGTCCCTCCGGCGTGATCGCGGCCAGCCGCGCTGCAGCACCGCCGGTCAGCGCGAGCGTCGGCGCACCCGACTTCGCATTGACAACGCCGATGTCCTTCATGAACACGCCTGCCTTGAACCCGGTTCCGACCGCTTTGGAATAGGCTTCCTTGGCCGCGAACCGCTTGGCCAGCGTGCCAGCCTTGGTAAACGGCCGCCGCTCGGCCTTGGCCTTTTCGACGTCGGTAAACACCCGATCCACGAACCTCTGGCCGAACCGTGCAAGCGACTTCTCGATCCGCTCGATGTTGCACAGGTCGGAGCCCATCCCGATGATCACCGCGCCTCATCCATCAGGTCGCGCATCCGCCGCACCGCGCTCTCCAGCCCGACGAAGATCGCCTCGCCGATCAGGTAGTGCCCAATGTTCAGTTCAGCCAGTTGCGGAATTGCCGCGATTGGCTGGACGTTTTCATAGGTCAGCCCATGTCCCGCATGCGGTTCGATGCCGTTGACCGCCGCGAGCGCCGCCATGTCGGCAATGCGCCGCAGTTCGATCTCGACCTGCTCGCCTTGCGCATGCGCATATTCCCCGGTGTGGAGTTCCACCACCGGCGCGCCCAGCTTCATCGCCGCCTCGATCTGCCGCGCTTCGGGGGCGATGAACAGGCTGACGCGGATGCCCGCATCGGTCAGGCGCGATACGATCGGTGCCAGCCGGTTGTGCTGCCCTGCCGCGTCCAGCCCGCCCTCGGTCGTGCGCTCCTCGCGCCGCTCGGGCACGATGCAAGCGGCATGCGGCAGGTGGCGCAGCGCGATCTCGAGCATTTCGTCGGTCGCCGCCATTTCAAGGTTCAGCGGCAGGTTCGTCGCCGCCTGAATGCGCGCCAGATCCTCGTCACGAATATGACGACGGTCCTCGCGCAAGTGCGCCGTGATGCCGTCTCCGCCGACGCTGGCGACTATTTCTGCCGCGCGCACCGGATCGGGATGATCACCACCGCGCGCGTTGCGGATCGTGGCGACATGATCGATGTTGACGCCCAGCCGCAGGCGTCCAGGGAGCAGCACGCTCATCAGGCCACCGCCCGGCTGCCCGGCTTGACCGCCGGCGTCGCGGCCAGTTCAGGCGGCAATTCGTCCTCGGCGTAAGTCGGGAAATTGAGCGCAACCAGCGGGAAGAACGGCACGCCCAGATCAACCGCGCCTGCCGACCGGTCGATCAGCGCCGCCGCTGCGATCACTTCGCCGCCCGCTTCCTCGATCGCCTTGATCGCCTCGCGGCTCGAAAGCCCGGTCGTCACCACGTCCTCGACCATCAGCACCTTGTCGCCGGGGGTAAGCGCGAAACCGCGGCGCAGTTCGAACGTGCCGGTCGGCCGCTCGACGAACATCGCCTCGACGTTCAAAGCGCGGCCCACTTCATGGCCGATGATCACTCCGCCCATCGCGGGCGAAACCACCTTCTGGATCTGCGAGCGCACCTCGCGCGGGATTTTCTGTGCGATCGCCACCGCCAGCCGCGACGCGCGCATCGGGTCCATCAGCACGCGCGCGCACTGCAGGTAATGCGCGCTGTGCCGTCCGGACGAGAGCAGGAAGTGCCCTTCGAGCAAGGCCTGGCTGGCGCGGAATTCAGAGAGGATCTCGTCTTCGAGCATGCGTCACCTGGAACCTGATGGGAGCCTGCGCAAATGGCGCTTGCGCGGGCGCGGGGCAACCCTTTTATCTGGCTGCGCTGCCAGCCGCTCTGGGCCTTGCCCTAAGGGGCGTGCGCAAGGGGCGAAAAATATGCGTTCAGCCGCTTGAGGCTTGGCACGACCGCGCGTATAGGCCGGTCCAATCTAGGGTCTCGGACGGGCGCAAAAGTGCCTTTTCGATGCATCGCAAATTGCGTGCAAACAGGGAAAAGCGGAACCTTTGACGATGAGTCTTGCCGACACCGCCCGTTCGATGGGCAAAGCAATCCGAACGCTTGGCGTCGTTGCCGCCCTGACATTCGGGACTTCGGCGATTGCCGCCGCGCCTGTAGCGCCAGCAGCGGCAACCCCGGCAGCGGCAACCGTCGAATCGGCGGCGCCAGCCGCAGCCGCTTCGGCTGCAGCGCCGGTCGACAAGGGCTCCTACGTCCCGATGAAGCCCACCCCCGGCAAGGGTCAGCCCGTCGATGGCGGCTGGACCTTCCAGGACCAGTACTCGGACACGGGCAAGGAAGCCCTGTGGATGCACGATTACCTGCTGATGCCGGTGATCGTGGCGATCTCGCTCCTCGTCCTCGTGCTGCTGCTGGTCGTGATGGCCAAGTTTAACGCGCGCCGTAACCCGGTCGCGTCCAAGACCAGCCACAACACCGCGATCGAAGTCGCCTGGACGCTGATCCCGGTTCTGATCCTCGTGGTCATCGCAGTTCCCTCGATCCGTCTGCTCGCGCACCAGTACGATCCCGCACCCAAGGGCGCGCTGACCGTCAAGGTCACCGGCTACCAGTGGTACTGGGGTTACACCTATCCCGACAATGGCGGGTTCGAGGTCATCTCGAACATGCTGTCCGAAGAAGACGCGCTCAAGGCAGGTGAACCCAGCCATCTCGCCGTCGACAACCGGATGGTCGTCCCCGTCGGTGAGCCGATCCGCATTCAGACCATCGGTTCGGACGTGATCCACGCCTTCGCCGTGCCGTCGCTGTGGTTCAAGCTCGACGCCGTGCCCGGCCGCATCAACGAAAAGGTGCTCAAGATCAACGAGCCCGGCCTGTATTATGGTCAGTGTTCGGAACTCTGCGGCGCCCGTCACGGCTATATGCCGATCGCGGTCGAAGCCCTGCCGCGCCCGCAATTCGAAGCCTGGGTTCGTACCCAGCCCGGCGGTACCGTCGGCCCGGTAGCGCAAGCTATACCGGCTGCCGCGCCTGCTGCTGCAACCCCGGCTCCAGCCGCTGCCGCTCCGGAAGCCGATGCTTCCGCCGCGCCTGCTGCCTGACGCGAAGTTCCAAGGACAAGGTTCGACCGAAATGGCCACCATTCCCGCAAACGAAGGCTTCGATGCGCACGATCACGCGCACGACCACGATCATGATCACAAGCCGGCGTTCTTCGCCCGCTGGTTCATGTCCACCAACCACAAGGACATCGGTACGCTGTACCTGATCTTCGCGATTTTCGCAGGGATCGTCGGCGGTGCGGTGTCCGGCATGATGCGCGCCGAACTGGCAGCGCCCGGCATTCAGTATCTCGGCTACTTCGCCGAACTGCTGGGCACGGCCAACCCAAGCTTCGACCAGCAGCTGCACTTGTGGAACGTGCTGATCACGGCGCACGGGTTGATCATGGTGTTCTTCATGGTCATGCCGGCGATCATCGGTGGCTTCGGCAACTGGTTCGTCCCGCTCATGATCGGCGCGCCCGACATGGCGTTCCCGCGCATGAACAATGTCTCGTTCTGGCTGACCGTGGCGGGCTTCTGTTCGCTGATGTTTTCGGCATTCATGCCGGGCGGCACAGGGCAGGGCGCTGGCACCGGCTGGACCGTCTACGCTCCGCTGTCGACGTCCGGCTCGGTCGGTCCTGCGGTCGACTTCGCGATCTTCTCGCTCCACCTTGCAGGCGCGGGTTCGATCCTCGGCGCGGTCAACTTCATCACCACCATCTTCAACATGCGCGCGCCGGGCATGACCCTGCACAAGATGCCGCTGTTCGTGTGGTCGGTGCTGGTCACCGCGTTCCTGCTGCTGCTCGCACTGCCAGTGCTTGCTGCCGCGATCACCATGCTGCTGACCGATCGCAACTTCGGCACGACCTTCTTCGATGCCAGCGGCGGCGGCGATCCGGTGCTCTACCAGCATCTGTTCTGGTTCTTCGGTCACCCCGAAGTCTACATCATGATCCTGCCGGGCTTCGGCATCATCAGCCAGATCGTCTCGACCTTCTCGAAGAAGCCGGTGTTCGGCTACCTCGGCATGGCTTACGCGATGGTCGCCATCGGCGTGGTCGGGTTCATCGTGTGGGCACACCATATGTACACCACCGGCCTCGACGTTAACACGAAGATGTACTTCACCGCCGCAACCATGGTCATCGCGGTGCCGACCGGCATCAAGATCTTCTCGTGGATCGCAACGATGTGGGGCGGCAGCCTCGAGTTCAAGTCGCCGATGGTCTGGGCACTCGGCTTCATCTTCCTGTTCACCGTCGGCGGCGTGACCGGCGTCGTGCTCGCCAATGGCGGCGTCGACGACAACCTGCACGACACCTACTACGTTGTGGCGCACTTCCACTACGTGCTGTCGCTGGGCGCGGTGACCTCGCTCTTTGCCGGGTTCTTCTACTGGTTCCCCAAGATGAGCGGCCGGATGCACTCCGAGTTCCTCAGCCACCTGCAGTTCTGGGTGTTCTTCGTCGGCGTGAACCTGATCTTCTTCCCGATGCACTTCCTCGGCGTCCAGGGCATGCCACGCCGCTACCCCGACTATGCTGCGGCCTTCGCGCACTGGAACTGGGTCGCCTCGATCGGCTACGTCATCATGGCCGCCTCGATCGTGATCTTCTTCATCAACATGCTCTACGCGTTCCTCGCGGGCAAGAAGGCGGAAGCCAACTACTGGGGCGAAGGCGCAACGACGCTGGAGTGGACCCTGTCCTCGCCCCCGCCGTTCCACCAGTTCGAAACCCTGCCCGTGATCGACGACAAGGCCGGTCACTGAGATAGAGGTTCGAGTTAGAGAACAGGCCTCCGGGGAAACCCGGGGGCCTTTCTCGTTGGGCCGCGTAGTGCCCACCCCGCTGCGACTAGGGACACTTCGTGACCCAAGTCTCGCGGCCCTCCCGTTTGCGGGAAGGCCAGTCTGACGTCACTTCTTCCCCCTCCCGCGCGCGGGAGGGGCCGGGGGTGGGCCTGCAACGCCACCCTCCTCAAGATTGCCCACCCCTCGTGCTCGTCATCAACACATCCTCGTCATCCACCCATCCTCGTCATCCCCGCGAAGGCGGGGATCCAGCCCCAAGCGCCGACTGGATCCCCGCCTTCGCGGGGATGACGAGGTCCTATCCACCGCTCATCCCGTTTCGCTTCCCTCGCGCCGCACTCGCGCGTATAGGCGCGGCCAACCATGGACTCAGGCCAAACCCTTCCGCTCCCCGCCGAATGGCGCGATTTCTTTGCGCTGACCAAGCCTCGCGTGATGACGCTGGTGATCTTCACCGGCCTGTGCGGGTTGCTGGCGGCTCCCGGCAGCATTCACCCGGTCATCGCCTTCACCGCGATCCTGTGCATCGCCGTGGGCGCAGGCGGCGCCGCAGCGCTGAACCAGTGGTGGGAAGCCGATATTGACGCGGGGATGAAGCGCACCGCCGCCCGACCGCTTCCCGCCGGCAGGATGGAGCGCACCTCGGCGCGCGATTTCGGCATCGCGCTGTCGGCAGGTTCGGTTATGGTCATGGGCCTCGGCGTCGGCGTGCTTGCTGCGGCGATCCTGGCGTTCTCGATCTTCTACTATGCCTGGATCTACACCGTGTGGCTCAAGCCGCGCACCCCGCAGAACATCGTGATCGGTGGCGGGGCAGGGGCGTTCCCGCCGATGATCGGCTGGATCGCGGTGACCGGCGACATCACCTTGATGCCGGTGCTGCTGTTCGCGATCATCTTCATGTGGACCCCGCCGCACTTCTGGGCACTCGCGCTGTTCGTGCAGACCGATTACGCCAAAGTCGGCATTCCGATGATGCCGGTCGTCGCGGGCGAGACATCGACCCGTCGCCAGATCCTTGCCTACGCCATCGCGCTCCTGCCACTGACGCTGGTGCCGTGGTGGATCGGCGGGACTGGCGCGATCTATGGCTGGTCGGCGCTGCTGCTCGGGCTGGTGTTCGTCGCGCTCTCGGCCAAAGTCGGCTTGCGGAAATCGGTGCCGGGTGACGGGATGGTCCCTGAAAAGCGGCTGTTCGGTTACTCGATTCTCTATCTATTCGTCCTTTTCGGCATGCTGGTGATCGACCGGCTTGCCACGGTGCAAGGCTGGCAGTGATGAACGAACCGCTTACCCCCGAACAGACCGAGCTGTACCGCGCGCGCCAGCGCGGCCGCAACCGCGTGCTTGGCGCGATCCTGTGCGCGCTGGCGGTGCTGTTCTTCGCGATCACCATCGTCAAGATCGCAGGCCAGTCGGCAGGTACGCATTGAGATGAACGCACGCGTCATCCCAGATCCACGCAAGAACCGCCGCGTCGGTCTGATGGCGGCGGGCGGCGCTCTGGCGATGCTCGGTGCGGGCTACGCCTCGGTCCCGCTCTACCGCCTGTTCTGCCAGGTCACCGGCTACGGCGGCACTACCCAGCGCGCCGATGCGGCCAAGGTTGCCGGTATCAAGGTCGCGGGCAAGATGATCCGCGTGCGCTTCGATGCCAATGTTGCGCCGGGCCTGCCGTGGCAGTTCCGCCCCGAACAGGTGACGCAGGACATGAAGGTCGGCGAGCGCAAGCTGGCCACGTACTACGCGCACAACCTCTCGGGCCGCCCGGTCACCGGCACCGCCATCTTCAACGTCTCGCCCGAACAGGCGGGCCGGTACTTCAACAAGATCCAGTGCTTCTGCTTTACCGAACAGAAGCTGATGCCGGGTCAGGAAGTGCGCATGCCGGTGATCTACTATGTCGATCCCGCGATTCTCGACGACCCGAATGCAAAGAACATCGAGGAGATCACGTTGAGCTATACGTTCAACGAGACCCCGCAGAGCGCTGCTGCCGCCACGGCCAAGCCTGTTCAACAACCGATGGAAAAGCCTCTGGACCGCACGCCAGCACGGCGATAAAGGCCAGATGAACCATTCGTCCCGGATACTCGTCCGGGACATCCAACACGACCTGACCTGACACGGGGACTTCGACGATCATGGCCGGCACCAAGAACCACGATTATCACATTCTGCCGCCTGACATCTGGCCGATCATCGGCGCATTTTCCGCGCTGACCATGGCCACCGGCGGCGTGTTCTGGATGCACAAGATGGCTGGCGGCAGCGCAGTGTTCCTGCTCGGCCTGCTTGGCGTCATCGTCACGTTCTTCTCGTGGTGGGGCAAGGTCATCAAGGAAGCGCATGCGGGCGATCACACGCCTGTCGTGCAGCTCCACCAGCGCTACGGCATGATCCTGTTCATCGCTTCGGAAGTGATGTTCTTTGTCGGCTGGTTCTGGGCGTTCTTCGACTTTTCGCTGTTTCCGTCGACCATTGCCGAAACAGTCGGTGGCCAGTGGCCGCCCAAGGCGATCGAAGCGGTCATGGACCCGTTCGACCTGCCGCTGCTCAACACGCTGATCCTGCTCTGCTCCGGCACCACGCTGACCTGGGCGCACCACGCGCTGATCCATGGCGATCGGGACGGGATGAAGAAGGGCCTGTGGGCCACGATCATCCTGGGCGCCGTATTTTCTGCGATCCAGGCCTACGAATACGCGCACGCACCCTTCGCGTTCGGCACCAACACCTATGGTTCGTCGTTCTACATGGCGACCGGGTTCCACGGCTTCCACGTGATCGTCGGCACGATCTTCCTGATCGTCTGCCTGATTCGCGCCTACAAGGGCCACTTCACCCCGCGCCAGCACTTCGGTTTCGAAGCGGCCGCGTGGTACTGGCACTTCGTTGACGTGGTGTGGCTGTTCCTGTTCGTCGCCATCTACGTCTGGGGCGGTTGGGGCTACAAGATCCACTGATGCCAGACGGCGAAAGCCAGAAAACGAAGGGGCAGCCGGGGATTACCCAGGCTGCCCTTTTCGGTTTGTGCCCCCGCTGCGGCGCGCGCGGGGCGTGGGACGGCCCGGCCACACTGGCGGCGCGGTGCACAGCCTGCGGGCTTGATCTGGCACGTCATGAGCCGAAGGGCAGGGCGCTCTACCTCGTCGTCCTGCCGGTCACGGTCCTGCTGATTCTCGCGGCACTGAAGCTCGACGATGTGGTGCGCCTGCCTGTGTGGGTGCTGGTGCCGCTGTGGGGCGTTGTCGTACCGCTCGCGATCATCGCTGCGCTCCGCCTTGCCAAGTCCACGGTCCTGCGCGCGCGACTCGAAAAACAAGGATTCTTGTAATGCGCCGCCTTCCGATCCTGCCGACGATCATCGTGGCGATTGCCGTCGCGATCATGATCGGTCTCGGCTTCTGGCAGATCGCGCGGCTGCACCAGAAGGAAGCCATGCTCGCGCGCTACACCGCGGCGCAAGGCTCGTCGGCGCAGATGCGGTTCCCATTCACTCCGGCTGAGACCGAAGCCGCGCTCTATCATCGCTCATCGCTCGATTGCGTCTCGGCCAGCGACCCTACCTCACGCTCGGGCCGCACAGCGAAGGGTGACGCAGGAATTGCCCAGATCGTCACCTGCCATCAGGCCGACGGCACGACCGCCGAACTCGTCCTCGGCGTCGCACAAACGCCCGCGACCGTCGAATGGAGCGGCGGCAAGGTCACCGGCTGGATCGCCCCCGGACCCCGCCTGGTCGCCGACCCGCCCCAGGCAGGCCTCGCTGCCAACGCGCGCCCCGATCCCAACGACATCGCCAACAACCACCTCGCCTATGCCGCGCAGTGGTGGTTCTTTGCGCTCGTGGCGATGGTGATCTACGTGCTCGCGGTCAGGAAGCGCGAGCGCGGGTAAATCGCGTCTCCCCCAAAGCTCCGTTCGTGTCGAGCGAAGTCGAGACACTGGTGCGCGGTGTCTCGACTTCGCTCGACACGAACGGAACAGATGACCGGGAGGCGTGAGCCAGAATCCTTGCCACATTCGCCCATGCTCGCTAACCGGCCATTCCCATGAAGTACGTCAGCACCCGGGGGCAGGCCCCTTCGCTCGATTTCCAGGGCGTCACGCTCGCAGGCCTTGCGTCCGACGGCGGCCTTTATGTGCCCGAGGTGTGGCCGCAATTCACGGCAGACGAAATCGCCGCGATGGCCGGGCTGCCTTACGCCAAGCTCGCGCAGACAATCATGCAGCCCTTCGTCGGTGATTGCCTGACGCCTGAGCGCCTGCTGGAACTGTGCGAGCAAGCCTACGGTCGCTTCGCCCACGCCGCCGTGGTGCCGCTCAAGCAGCTCGACGAGACCCAATGGGTGCTCGAACTGTTCCACGGCCCCACGCTGGCGTTCAAGGACGTCGCGCTGCAGCTGCTCGGCCTGTTGTTCGAGGAATTCCTCGCCAAGGGTGACGATCACCTGACCATCGTCGGCGCGACCTCGGGCGATACCGGCTCTGCCGCCATCGACGCGGTCGCAGGCCGCGCCAAGGTCGATATCTTCATGCTCCACCCGCATGGCCGCGTGTCCGACGTGCAGCGCCGCCAGATGACCACGGTCATCGCGCCCAACGTCCACAACATTGCCATCGACGGCAGTTTCGACGACGCGCAGGCCACGGTAAAGCGCATGTTCAACGATCCGGCGATGACCGGAACCTTCCACATCGCTGCGGTCAACTCGATCAACTGGGCGCGGCTGATGGCCCAGGTCGTCTACTACTTCTACGCCGCGCTCCAATTGGGCGCGCCGCAGCGCAAGGTCGCGTTCTCGGTGCCGACCGGCAACTTCGGCGACGTCTTTGCGGGCTACGTCGCGGCCAAGATGGGTCTGCCGATCGAGCGCCTGATCGTCGCGACCAACGTCAACGACATCCTCCACCGCGCGCTTTCGACCGGCGATTATTCGGCCAGCACAGTCACCCCGACCGCGGCGCCGTCGATGGACATCCAGGTCTCGTCCAACTTCGAACGCCTGCTGTTCGATGGCTGCGGACGCGACGGCGCTGCTCTTGCCGAACAGATGCGCAGCTTCGATGCCAACAAGGCGATCCAGCTGACCAACGCGCAGCGCGAATCGTCTGCCGCGCTGTTCTCCTCCGAACGCGCCGATGCAGGCAACATGGCCAACGCCATGCGCTGGGCCTATGAAGCGACCGGCGAAGTCCTCGACCCGCACACCGCCATCGCGCTCCACGCCGCGCGCGTTACCAAGGGCATCCCGGCAGGCGTACCCATCGTCACGCTCGCGACCGCGCACCCGGCCAAGTTCGTCGATGCGGTAGAACGCGCCACCGGCCTACGTCCGGGTCTGCCTGCCCGCGTGGGTGACCTGTTCGAGCGCGAGGAGCGCTGCGACCACCTGACCGGCAGCTACGAAGAGATCGCCGCCTACGTGGCTGCGCGCGCGACGCCGCAACATGGCTGAACTCGACATCCAGCCAAAGCTGATGATCGGCGAAGGCTGGGCTGACTTCGCGCTGCTCGACTCCGGCGATGGGCGAAAGCTGGAGCGCTATGGCAAGCACCGCTTCATCCGCCCCGACGCGCAGGCACTGTGGAGCCCGTGCATGCCCGACTGGCAAGCCGATGCCGAATTCGTCCCCGGCTCGGACGAGGACGGCGGCGGGCGCTGGCAGTACAACGGCCCGGTCCCGCGCGAAGGCTGGGAGCTGGCGCGCGGCGACGTGCGCTTCACCGCCTCATGCACTCCCTTCCGCCACCTCGGCTTCTTTCCCGACATGGCCCCGGTGTGGGACTGGATGGGTGAGCGTCTTACCTCAGATTCAGCGCGTCCCCGCGCAGGCGGGGACCTCAGGCCGAATGGCGCCAACCAGGACGAGGGAGGTCCCCGCCTGCGCGGCGACGCCAGCACCCTCAACCTCTTCGGCTACACCGGTGTCGGCACGCTCGCACTCAGCGACTACGGCCCGGTCACCCATGTCGACGCCTCGAAGAAGTCCGTCGCGCAGGCCCGCGTCAATGCCGAGTTGTCCGGCATGACTGACCGCCCGGTACGCTGGATCGTCGACGACGCCGCCAAGTTCGCTGCCCGCGAAGTCCGCCGCAACAAGCGCTACGACGGTATCATCCTCGACCCGCCCAAGTTCGGTCGCGGCCCCGATGGTGAGGTCTGGCGGCTTGAGGAACACCTGCCCAACCTGATCGCCGATTGCGCGCAACTGCTCGATGCCGGCAGCCGTTTCCTGTTCCTCACCGTCTACGCCGTGCGCATGTCCTCGCTCGCCATCGCCGGGCTGCTCGCCGAGGCGTTGAAGCACTTGCCCGGCACCATCGAGCACGGCGACCTCTCGATCCGCGAGGAAGGCGAGAACGGCCGCCTCCTTCCCACCGCCATTTTCGCGCGATGGAAAAACTGAATCTTCGGCGTGGGTCCCGATGGACTCGCCCGCATAGCAATGCGAAGGCATGACCCGTGTCCGACACCCTGATCCTCGAAGTCGCCAATCTGGAAACTGACGTTCTCACCGGGATCTACTCGGAAGAGACCGGGCGGCCGCAACCCTTACGCATTTCGATGCGCGTGGGGTACAAGGTGCGCGATCGCTACACGCCCGATTGCCCGCTGTCGGCCAGCAAGAACTACATGGACCTCAAGTTCGCGGCGAGCGAAGGCCTGCCCGAGGGGGTGCATTTCAAGCTGATCGAAGCTGTGGCAGACCATATCTGTGAAACGCTGTTCCTGCAGGATGACCGGGTGATCTGGGCCGAAGTAAAGATCGTCAAGCTCGCCATCAGCGAGAACGGTGAGGAAATCGGCATCACGCTCAAGCGCGAGCGGCGCGCCTGATGGCGGGTGCGCGCCCGCTGGCGCTGATCACCGGCGGGTGGCGGCGGATCGGCGGCGCGATCGCGCGCAAACTTGGCAGTGAGGGCTGGGACCTCGCTCTCCACGCCCATCACGAAGGTTCGTTCGACACCGAATTCAAGGCGCAGCTCGAATGGCTGGGTGCGGTGGTCCACCCCGTCGCAGGCGATCTCGACGATCCTGCTTTTGCCACGCGCCTGCTCGCTGAAGTCGGCGAGGCGGCGGGTCGCCCGCCCGAACTGCTGGTCAATTCCGCCTCGTTGTTTCACGACGACCGTGCCGAGACGATCACCGCCGAAGAGCTCGAGCAGCATTTCCGCGTCAACCTGTTCGCGCCGATGCTGCTGACCCGTGCCTTTGCCGAGGCGCTGGGCGAGCGCACCGGCAGCGTGGTCAACATCCTCGATCAGCGGGTGATGAACCCGGTGCCCGACCAGATCAGCTACACCCTGTCCAAGCAGGCGCTGCACGCATCTGTGCGCACGCTCGCCCGCGCGATGGCCCCGCGCGTGCGGATCAATGGCGTTGCGCCCGGGCTGATCCTGCCGACATCGGATTACGACGCGGCGCAGTGGCACCGCCTCGAACAGATCATGCCGCTCAATCGCCTTCCCGGTGCCGACGAAATCGCCGACGCAGTGCATTACCTGGCAACCGCCCGATCTGTCACGGGCCAGACTATTTTCGTCGATGCGGGCGCAAACCTTGAATCTTACCCCCGCGACTTCGTATACATGGAGAAGTGACCAGCGCTTTTCCGAAGGCCAATGCGCCCCTGATCGACCGTTTTGCGCGGCGAATCACCTATCTGCGCTTGTCCGTCACCGACC
Organism: Novosphingobium hassiacum; assembly: GCF_014196055.1. Lineage (GTDB taxonomy): Bacteria > Pseudomonadota > Alphaproteobacteria > Sphingomonadales > Sphingomonadaceae > Novosphingobium > Novosphingobium hassiacum. Next base: position 397,318 of record NZ_JACICY010000001.1, on the reverse strand, counting down.
GCTGCGACTTGCGCTGCGCCTATTGCATGCCCGAGCGTATGGAATTCCTGCCACGCGCCGAAGTCCTGACGCTCGAGGAAATGCAGCGCCTCGCGCTCGCCTTTATCGAACGCGGCGTGCGCAAGATCCGGCTGACCGGCGGCGAACCGCTGGTGCGGCGCGACATGATCCAGCTGGTACAGGCACTGGGCCGCAAACTGGGGGATGGCCTTGAAGAGCTGACGCTGACCACCAACGGCACGCGCCTTGCCGAATTCGCCGACGATCTGGCCGCAGCAGGCGTCCGCCGCATCAACGTCTCGCTCGACACGCTCGACCGCGCCACCTTTGCCAAACTCTCGCGCCGCGACATGCTGCCGCAGGTGCTCGAAGGCATCGCCGCTGCCAAGGCTGCAGGGCTCAAGGTCAAGATCAACGCCGTCGCGCTCAAGGATATCAACGAGGCCACGCTGCCATCGCTGATCGAATGGGCGCACGGGCAGGGCCATGATGTGACCCTGATCGAGGTCATGCCGCTCGGCGAAGTCGAGGGGGACCGCTTCGATCACTACCTCCCGCTCGACGCGGTCCGCCGCGATCTCGAACAACGCTGGACACTGACCCGCAGCGATGCGAACTCGGGCGGCCCGGCGCGCTACGTCGATATCGCTGAAACCGGCGGTCGCCTCGGCTTCATCACGCCGCTGACCGGCAACTTCTGCGAAGGCTGCAACCGCATCCGCGTCACCGCCACCGGCCAGCTCTACATGTGCCTGGGCGGTGAGGGCCGGGTGGACCTGCGCGCCGCGCTTCGCTCCGATAACCCGGACGAACAACTGGCCACCGCGTTCGCCCGCGCGATGGGCGAAAAGCAGGAACGCCATTCTTTCGTGATCGACAGCCCCGGCGGCGCGCCCGCTGTTTCGCGTCACATGTCCACCACAGGCGGCTGACGTGCCCAGACTGGTATTTCTGGGCAAGCTCGAAGACATCGCGGGCACCGCCGAATTGACAGTCGCGCCCGGCCCGGTCGAACAGATCCTCGCCACGCTCGACCGCGCACTCGCCATCGAACTGCTCGGCGAAAAGGTCCGCATGGCGCTTAATGGCAGCCTGATCACCGACATGGGCGGCGTCACGCTGCGCGAGGGCGACGAACTGGCATTCCTGCCGCCCGTCAGCGGAGGCTGACAGATGACAGATTCAGCGGAGGCTGACAGATGACAGATTCAGCGGGGGTAAGCGATGGCCGACGTCCGGCTTGAAACGGCGCTCGATCCGGTCGCCGAGATCGCCGCGTTCAACGCGCGCTATGCCACATCGGGCGGCATCGTGACCTTTCTCGGCCAGGTCCGCGAAGGCGGCGGGGTCGAGGCGCTGGAACTCAAGCACTACGGCCCGATGACCTTGCCGGGCATGACTGATCTTGCGCGCATCACCCAATTGCGCTGGCCGCTCGACGGACTGCTGATCGTCCACCGCCACGGCGTGATGCACCCCGGCGATCCGATCGTGCTAGTCGCCGCCGCCGCGCGCCACCGCCGCGACGCCTTTGCCGCCGCCGATTTCGCGATGGACCACCTCAAGAGCGAAAGCTGGTTCTGGAAGCGCGAAAAGACCGCCACAGGCTGGCGCTGGATCGAGCCGCGCCCCGAAGATCACGAGGATCTCGAACGGTGGCGGTGAACCTCATGTAAATCCCTCTGCCCGGTTCGTGTCGAGCGTAGGTGGGTGGCTTGGGAGTGGGTAGTTGGGGGCGAGGGGCGGCAGTTACCGCAGCCGCCCAAGCAGCGAATCGATCACGTCGCTTTCACTGGTCGTCAGTGCTTCAACTTGCGCGCGGGTCTCGCGCACCGCTTTGAAGTCGGCGTCGGCCCCGTCGGCCACGCGATTGCTCGCTTCCACTTCCAGCCGGTCGAGATCCGCCAGCGGCAACCCCACCTCGGACCGCGCCGATTCGAGCCCTGCGACCGCCACAGACGCCACCGACCACGCCTCGGTGCCCTTGGCCGCTCCCGATGCCGCACTCACCGCACGCGTCGCTGCAGGCTGGCGTGCGACGAAGCTCTCATGCGCCTTGCGCGCAGTCGCGAGCAGGGCGGCCAACTTGCTGGTCAATCCCGCGCTCACCCCCGGCGGCTGGGCAGCGGGAGTTTGCGCAGCGCGGGCGTTCGCATAGACGTCTTCGGCCGGACGCCGCGCCAGCGAGGGATAGTCCCCACGATCCGAACACCCGCCCAGCATCAGGGCGCAGCTTGCCGTCGCTATCAGGGCGAGACGGGAATTGCATTTTACCATGCTCGCGCCATAGCATGGCTGTGCGGTCGTGCCAGTGCCGGGTTCGTGCGAGAGTCTGGGCACCGGTGCCGCATCTTGCACGTTGACAGAACGCAGGTCGTGGATTATCCGCGCCGTTCTTTCCGGGACCCTGCATTCGTGCGGGGAAACGGTGCGTTACCCGTTGTCAGCGATTCGCAGGCTTAGGGTGCCTCAAGTGGATCGCCTCGGGTAACCTGGGCATTTGGAACGGATAGTAGAAACCATGTTCGCAATCGTGCGCACGGGCGGCAAGCAGTATCGGGTTGCCGCCGGAGACAAGATCGCGGTCGAGAAGCTGGCGGGTGAAGCCGGCGACAAGATCACGCTGGGTGACATTCTTCTTGCTGGTGAAGGCGATTCGCTCGCTGACATCGGTTCGATCACGGTTTCGGCCGAGATCATCGCGCAGGCGAAGTCTGAGAAGGTGATCGTTTTCAAGAAGCGTCGCCGTCACAACTACCGTCGCAAGAACGGTCACCGCCAGCAGCTTACCCTGCTGCGCATCCTGTCGGTCGCCTAAGCGAACAATTCGGAGTAATTCGATATGGCACATAAGAAAGCAGGCGGCTCTTCGCGCAACGGTCGCGACTCAGCAGGCCGCCGCCTCGGCGTAAAGAAGTTCGGCGGTCAGGAAGTGATCGGCGGCAACATCATCATCCGCCAGCGCGGCACGCGCGTCTATCCGGGCGCCAACGTCGGCATCGGCAAGGATCACACCCTGTTTGCGCTGGCCGAAGGTCGCGTGCGCTTCCACGGTGGCAAGCTTGATCGCAAGTACGTGTCGGTCGACGTTATGGCGCAAGCCGCAGAATAACGATGGTCTGCATAGGGCCATCCTGATGGGTGGCCCCGCCGGTTTCAGGACCGGCCGATAGAGGGAGAGGGCCCCGCCCGTCTCCCTCTTTTCATGTCTCCCTCGCGCAATACTGTTGTCACTTCAGAGGCCTAGGGCCGCGCTGGAGGGCACCGCCGAGACGGAGACATATATGTTCATTCGCAGCGAAAGGCTGTTCCTGCGGCCTGGTTGGCCCGAGGACTGGGCCGAGCTTCACGCCCTGATCGATGACGAGTCGATCGTCTGCAACTTGCTGCGCGAGCCGTGGCCCTATCGCCCCAGCGACGCGCAGGCGTTCGCCGCAAGCCCGCAGGGCATCCGCCACCCGAGTTTCCTCGTCACGCTCCCCGGCGCGCACGGGGCGCGCTTGGTGGGCTGCGTCGGCCTTGCGCAGGAAGAGGGTGAAAGCGTGCTCGGCTACTGGGTCGCCCGCCAGCACTGGGGCAGGGGCTTTGCCACCGAAGCGGTCCGCGCCTTGCTCACGCTGGCACCGACACTTGGCCACAAGCGGATCGTCGCACGCCATTTTGTCGATAACATCGCGTCCGCACGCGTGCTGGCCAAGACCGGCTTCCGTCCGACCGGCGAAATCCGCCTCGGGCGCAGCGCCGCCCGCCGCGAAGCCGCGCTGACAGTGATCCACGCGCTCGAGCTGCAGAATTCGGACGGCCCGCAGGACGATGGCATCGCCGCCATGCGAACCTTGCGCGCGGCCTGAATAAGAAGGTCTACCCCCGACCCCTCCCGCAAGCGTGAGGGGTGCAGACAACAGGCTTCGTCTTCCCCCCTCCCGCTTGCGGGAGGGGTTGGGGGTGGGCCTGCGACGTTAAATCAACGCGCCATCACCGCATCGGAAAATTCGCTGTCCATCTTCGCGATCAGCGCGCGATCGTCATGCTGCCAGGGATGGAACCCGGGCAGGAAGTAGCTGACCCAGGCCGGAAATACGCGGCGCACAACGCCCGGCTTCCACAGCAGGTAAGCGGCCAGCTTCCACTTCCACTTCGCCCCGGTCAGTCCGTCCTGCGCGAGCAGGTCCAGCGTGTCCTCGACGCGGTGCGTGAAGAAGTTCTTGGTCACGATCACCATCATCAGCGACTTGACCTTCCACCGCTTGAACCGGCTCCAGCCCTTCGTCGCATGCAGCCAGGTGTCGTAGGCGACGCCCTTGTGCTCGATTTCCTCGATCGCATGCCAGCGCCACATGTTGGCGGTTTCCGGTTCTGCCCCGGCAAAGTGCGCGGGGTTGGCGAGGAATTCGTGCGCCATCATCGCGGTATAATGCTCCAGCGCCATCGTCGCCGCCAGATTGACGATCACCGGGCGGTCCTTGGTCAGCGCCAGCATTTCCTCGACGCGCTTGTCGATCTTGGCGATGTCATAGCCCGCTGCTTCGGCCATGCGATTGAACGCCACATGTTCGCGCGTGTGGTTGATTTCCTGCTTCACGAAGGCGCGAATTTCGGCCTCCAGCTTCGGCGGCGCGCCATCGCGGTGGGCCTTTACCGATTCGATGAAGAATGCCTCGCCCCGTGGAAAGGTGGCGGACAGCGCGTTGTGCCAGGCGGTCGCAACCGGATCGTTGTTCAACCACCAGCGGCCCGGAGGCGCGTTGCGGCCGAAGCGGCGGTCGCGAATGGTGATCGTCAGATCGGCGGGCGTTGGCACCGGCTTGCTCGAAGCGGCGCTGCGTTCTAGGGCTATCGTAGGGGTCATGGCTGTCATGAGCGACAATTTAGGCGTGCTTACACCAATGTCAATAAGGAAGCGGCTCTCGCCCGAGGAAAGCCGCATGGCTGCGCTCGAGGCTGCGCGCAGCCTGCTGGTTGAAACCGGTCCGCAGGCGGTCACGCTCAAGGCCGTCGCTGGGCGAATCGGTCGCACGCACGCCAACCTGCTGCATCACTTCGGCTCGGCTTCCGGCCTCCAGAAGGCACTTGCCAAGCACCTCGCCGAAACGATCTGTTCTACGATCCGCGACGCGGTGATCGCCAGCCGCTCCGGCATTGGCAAGCCGCGCGACGTGGTGGACCTGACGTTTGATGCGTTCGACCGCGAAGGCGCAGGCGCCCTTGCTTCGTGGATGCTGCTCTCGGGCAACGAAGATGCGCTAGACCCGATCGTCGATACGATTCACGATCTCGTCGTCGATCTCGACGAATACGGCTCGGACACGCAGCGCAGCGCCACGCTCGCGCTCGTACTGATGGCGCTGGGCGATGCGCTGATGGGCGGTCCGCTTGCCGTCGCGCTCGACCTGCCGCGCGATGCCGCCCGCGACCGCGCTGAAAAGATGCTGGTCGAAGGCCTGCAGACCGCGCCTGTCACTCCTGAGGGCTGAGATCCATCCACGCGGGCGCAAGCTCGGCAGGAATATCCTCGACGCGCCGGTGATCCACCGCCAACCCGAGCTCGGGATAGGCCACACGCCGCCGCGCCTCGTTCGATTGCTCCAACGGCACCACCAGCAAGCGCCGGTTGACCTTCTGCCGCCAGTTCATCCGCGCGGTGTTCTCCTGGCCCACATAGCAGCCCTTGGTGAAGCTCACCCCGTTCAGGTCCACCGCATTGCATTCGAGCCAGAGCACATCGCCCAGCTCGGCCTGACCTTCGGTGACGCCCAGCTTGAGCCGGTGCGCCAGCCAGGCCGAATCTCCCGCCGCGTCCGCATCGCCCGCCGCCGCCACCCAGCGCTGGCCCAGTGCAGAGAGACGCGGATCGCGCGCGCCGCCGTCGCCGGGATGATCCTCCCAGAACACGCCGAGTTCGTCCGCCCGCGCGATGCCGATCTTACGCCGCAGCCGGTACAAGGTCAGCCGCTTGGCCAGCGCGTCCGCTGCCGCCGCCTCGCAATCGAGCAGCAAGCCGTCCCCATCGGGCCAGACGATGAAGTCGAACAGCACTTTGCCCTGTGGCGAAAGCAGCGCTGTCCACACCGGCAGCACGCCCTTTACATCGTTGGTGACCAGCCCCTGCAGGAACGCGGGCACGTCCTCGGTGGAGTCCTGGGGTGAAAGGCGGATCAGCGCACGGTCGAAAAGTCTGGTCATGGCTGGAACATAGGGGGCGCCGTCGCTAAGGGAAGGGCCATGACCCAGACTTTGACGATCCGCCGCCCCGACGACTGGCACGTGCACTTGCGCGATGGCGATGTGCTGAAAGGCGTCGTTCCCTACACCGCACGCCAGTTTGCCCGCGCGATCGTCATGCCCAACCTCAATCCGCCGATGACCGATGTCGCAGGTGTCGCCGCCTATCGCGACCGCATCCTCGCCGCGCTCCCCGCGGGCAGCGACTTCACTCCGCTGATGACGCTTTACCTGACCGACGGCACCGATCCTGCCGAAGTCGAACGCGGCTATGCCAGCGGTACGTTCGTTGCGGCCAAGCTCTATCCCGCCCATGCCACCACCGGTTCGGCCCATGGCGTGACCGATATCGCCAACATCTACCCGGTGCTCGAGACCATGCAGCGCATCGGCATGCCGCTGCTGATCCACGGCGAGGTGACCGACGCCCACGTCGATATCTTCGATCGCGAGGCGGTGTTCATCGAACGCACGCTGCTGCCGCTTGTCTCCGCGATGCCCGCGCTCAAGATCGTATTCGAACACATCACGACAGAAGAGGCCGCGCAGTTCGTGGCAGGCGCTAGCGAAACCGTCGCCGCCACGATCACCCCGCAGCACCTCCACATCAACCGCAACGCGATGCTTGTCGGCGGCATTCGCCCGCACGCGTTCTGCCTGCCCGTGGCCAAGCGCGAGAAACACCGCCTCGCGCTGCGCAAGCTGGCAACCTCGGGTTTTCCGCGCGTGTTCCTCGGCACCGATACAGCGCCCCACGCCAAGCACCTCAAGGAAGCCGCCTGCGGTTGCGCGGGCATCTTCAATGCTCCGTTCGCGCTAGAAAGCTACATCACCGTATTTGACGATGAAGGCGCACTCGACCAGTTCGAAGCCTTCGCCTCGCTCAACGGTCCGGCGTTCTATGGCCTGCCGGTCAACGCCGACACGATTTCGCTCGAAAAGGTGCCGGTCACCGTACCCGAATCCGTCGATGCCAACGGCACCACCATCGTGCCGTTCCACGCGGGCGAATCGCTAGGCTGGCGCCTGTCCGACGGTGCGTGATTGGCGCCACATGTCCCAACTGTAGAGCGCGATCGCCAGCCAGATCAGCACGAAGCAGACCAGGCGCGGCGTATCGAGCGTTTCGCCAAACACCGTCAGCCCCAGCACGAAGCTGATCGTCGGCGCGAGAAACTGGCAAAACCCCAGCGTTGACAGCGGCAGTGCGCGCGCGGCCACGGCGAACAGCAAGAGCGGTAGGCCCGTCGCCAGACCCGCCATTGCGAGCAGCGGCGTGACTTTTCCGCCCATCGCCATGCTTGACCCCTGCGGTGAAAAGGCGGCCAGGAACACCACGATCACGGCGGGGATAAACAGCAGCAAAGTCTCGACAGTCAGCCCCGGCACGGCACCCACCGGCACCTGTTTCCGCACGAACCCGTAGCCCGCAAAGGTCACCGCCAGCGATAGCGCGATGGCCAGGGTATCGACCGCGCCTCCCAGCAGCAGCGCGATACCCGCGCCCGCCAGCGCCACCGCGCACCACTGCACCCGGCTCAGCCGCTCGCCCAGAAACATGGTGCCCAGCAACACGTTAAGCAGCGGATTGATGTAATAGCCCAGGCTCGTCGCAAGCACGTGTCCGTTGTTGATCGCAATGACGAAGATCAGCCAGTTCACGGCGATCAGGGCGGCGCTCAGCCCGAGCATCGCCAACACAGGGCGATTCGCGAATGCGGCGCGCAGGTCCGGGCCCTGCTTGCGGAAGGCTATGATCGCCAGGCACACGGGGACCGTCCAGACGACGCGCCAGCCGACCAGTTCGAGCGGCGGCACATCGTGCAGCGCGCGGAAGTACAGCGGCAGCAAGCCCCACAGCCCATAGGCAGCGATAGCGGCGAACAGGCCACGTTGCACCGAAACTGGCTGGGCGGATGAATGAACGGTCATTTGCGGCACTTGGCAGCATCTCGGACATCCCGCCACCCGCTTTCGTTCAAACGTTTCACCGACGCGTATATGCGCCCCATCGCAAAATCGAATTCTGACACGTCGGTTGCGGTCTGTTCAGGTTGGGGTGCGTAAACATGAACCAACAACAGCTTCTGGACGATACGGAACCCCCGAAACGTCCGACCGTTATGAGGAGAACAGTGATGAAAAAGTTCAGGAACATCGCCCTCGCACTGGCCGCCGCATTCGTTACGACGTCGGCACCTGCCGTTGCCGCCACCGCGACCCACGGTCCGGCTGCCGTGGTCGCCAGCGAATGGAACCAAGGCTGGAACGGTGACCGCTGGGAAGGCCGCCGCGATCGTGACTATCGCGACTATCGCAACGATGGCCGCCGCGACCGCTACTATGGTCGGGGTAACGACCGTGGCTACTACCGTGGTAACGATCGCGGATATTACGGCGATCCGGTTTACCGCAACACGCGCGTCTGGCGCGGTAATGATGGTCGCAACTATTGCCGCCGCTCGAACGGCACCACGGGTCTTCTGATCGGTGGCGCAGCCGGTGCCCTGCTTGGCCGTGAAGTTGCGGGCAACTACGGTGACCGTACCCTCGGCGCGATCCTGGGTGCAGCCGGTGGCGCACTGCTCGGCCGCGAAGTGGATAATGGCGGATCGCGCTGCCGCTAACGATTACTGACCGTCCTTCGGGTCGCACTGAAAGGTCGGCGGGGCGCTCCACCCAGGTGGAGCGCCCCTTTTCGTTGCGCAAACCATTCCCCCCTGCCGCCTGCGCGAAGGGTCGGGGGTGGGCACTTTCTTAACCGGACCCGGCTTACACGCCCAGAATGCCAGCGCTGCGTTACCTTCTGTCCGCACTCACCACGGCGCTGCTCGCGGCCTGCGGGCCAGCGCCGCTCGAACAGGACGGTGCTCCGCTCGATCCGGTGATGGCAGAGGCGCTGCAAGGGCAATTGATGGTCGACCCAGACCTCACGCAGCAGGACATGCGCAATCGCGTCATTGTCCCCGGTGGCCCGATCGACCCCGCGCTCCCGCTACCCGATCCGCGGGAGCAATAGCCTAGTCGCTGCGTAAGCCAACGCCGATGCTCGCGCGCGGCTGGTCCATCTCGGTCGAGGCGACCGGATAGGCGCAGTAATCGGCAGCATAGTATGCGCTTGGCCGGTGGTTGCCCGACAGCCCGACCCCGCCGAACGGCGCTGCCGAACTCGCGCCGTTGGTTGGGCGGTTCCAGTTGACCACGCCTGCACGAATGTTCGCCCAGAACCGGTTGTAGTCCTGTGGGCTGCCGCCGATCAGCGACGCCGAAAGGCCGAAGCGCGTGTTGTTGGCCTCGGCAATCGCCTGGTCGAAATCGTCGACCTTGACCACTTGCAGCAGCGGCCCGAACAGCTCGACATCGGGCCGTTCGGCCACACCGGTCACGTCGATGATCGCGGGGCTCAGGAACGGCAGGTCGTCGCGCAGGCGAACCATGTGCTTGATCGGACGCCCGCCCGACGAGAGCAGGTAAACGAAACTCTCGGTCAGCCCATCGGCGGTGCGATTGTCGATGACCGGCCCCATGAATGGCGGCGGATCGTCGAACGGCGCGCCGACGATGACGCGGTCGGCCAGGCGCTTCACCTCGTCGATCACCTCGTCATAGATCGAAGCCTTGACGATCAAACGGCGCGCGGCGGTGCAACGCTGGCCTGCGCTGGTGAATGCAGATTGGACGATCAGCGACGCCGCGTCCTGCATCTTGGGCGTATCCCACATCACGATGGGATTGTTGCCGCCCATTTCGAGCGCGACCATCTTGCCCGGGTTCGACGCCAGCTTGCGGTTGATCGCAATCCCGGCGTGGGCGGATCCTGTAAACAGCACACCGTCGATCCCGTCATGCGCGACCAGCGCCTGGCCTTGCTCGGGTCCGCCGACCAGCACCTGTACGACAGCGGCCGAAATCCCCGCGCGATGGAAGCACTGCGCCAGCATCTCGCCGGTTGCAGGCGTTTTTTCCGATGGCTTGAACACCACCGCGTTGCCCGCGATCAGCGCCGGTACAATGTGGCCGTTGGGCAGGTGCGCGGGGAAGTTGTACGGTCCCAGCACCGCGAGCACGCCGTGCGGCTTGTGGCGCAGCGCGGCGGTGCCTTGGAGTGCCGAATCCAGTTTGCGCTGCGAGGTCCGGTCGGCATAGGCCCGCACCGAAATCTCGACCTTGTTGATCACGCTTTCGACTTCGGTGCGCGCTTCCCACAGCGGCTTGCCCGTCTCGCGCGAGATCATCGTCGCCAGCTTGTCGGCGTCCTTGCGCACTTCGTTGGCAAAGCGGCGGAGCAGTTCGATCCGCGTGGCGAGCGGCTGCGCGGCCCACGTGGGCCAGGCGCGACGGGCGCGCGCGACGACCTCGTCGACATCGCCGACCTTGCCGCGCCACACTTCCTCGCCGGTCGCGGGCTCATACGATACGATTTCGGCCACTGCCACGGATCAACCTGTCTTTTCTCGTTATCCCGCAGCGATTACCGCCGGGAAGGTTACCGATTAAACAATATTCATGCGCGGGGCCAGTGGTGCTGCGCGATTTCAGCGCGGAGCGTGGCCCAGCGGCTCGGGCCGCGCGCCCATCGCATCACCCATCCGTCGGATCGCTGACACTTTGGTCTGGAGCATCGACCAGTCGTCGTCGCGCGCAATCGGCGCCCAGATTGCCTCGACTTCCTCGATCAGCAGCGATTGCGGCGCGGCGTCTGACCAATAGGGGTGCCCTGCATCGGTCGCGCTATATGGCGCCAGCGCTGCCTCAAGCTCGGGGATTTCATACGGCCCGCGCCCCCCGCGATGCGCGTGGAAGAACGCGTCCGGCCCCATGCCGCTGGCCACCATTGCCCGCTCGCAAGCGCCGATCAGCGCGGTGTCTTCTTCCAGCCCGCGCTGCTTGACACCCAGCCGCCAGCACCACCGCCGCGCCATGGCCTGCTGGTACAGATCGGGAAAACGATTGAGCGCTTCGATCAGCGGCGGCGCTTCGACCAGATTGCGCAGAGCCACCGCCATCTGCCCGCAATTCCAGTGAATCGCCTCGGGCTGGCGACCATAGGCATAGAGCCCCTGATGGTCGAAATAGGCCGCGGTAAAGCCCGGCTCCCACTGCGGCAGCCACCGCCACGGGCCATAGTCGAAGCTCTCGCCGGTCACGTTCATGTTGTCGGAATTGAGCACGCCATGGACGAAGCCTGCGACCATGTAACTCGCGGCCATGTCCGCCATCCGCTCGATGACCTGATTGAAGAATCGCACGGCGGGATGCGGCGCGTCCGAAAACGCAGCGCCCGGAAAGTTCGCCAGGCAATAGGTCACCAGTTGCGCCATCTCGTCATCGAACCCCAGCGCGCCCAGCCGCTGGAATGTGCCAATGCGGATGTGGCCGTGGCTCAACCGCACCATAACCGCCGACCGTGTGGGTGAGGGCTCGTCCCCGCGATAGAGCGCCTCGCCGGTCTCGATCACGCTGAATGTGCGGCTGGTATTGACCCCCAGCGCAGCCAGCATCTCGGTTGCCAAAATCTCGCGGACCGCGCCTTTCAGCGTCAGCCGGCCGTCACCGCGCCTGCTCCACGGCGTTTGCCCGGACCCCTTGGTGCCAAGGTCCATCAGCCGCCCGTCGCCATCAAGCATCTGCGCAAAGGTGAACCCGCGCCCGTCGCCCAGCTCGGGATTGTAGGTGCGGAACTGGTGCCCGTGATAGCGCAGCGCCAGCGGACCCGGCATGTTGTCGTGCAGCGGTGCGAACCGCCCGAAGTGCCGCACCCATTCCTCGTCCGAGAGATTCGCCAGCCCGACCTCGGCGGCTGCACGGTCGTTGCGCCAGCGCAGCGTCGTCTCGGGGAAGTCCGCAGCCTCTACCGGATCGCCGATCCAGTCGGCCAAGGCCATGATCCGGGGTGATGCGCGATAGATCGCGGCTTGCACGGGTGCCGTCATACCGGCAATAGTGGGGGTGGCGATGCCCGCCTGCAAGCGGCGCGTCCGATTAAGTCCAGGGCACAAGGCGGTTTCACACACGATCATGGCGCAATTCGAAGATCGTCACTGGACCAGCGCCGACGGGCTGCAACTGCACTTTCGCGATTATGCGGGTGATCCGGCGCGCCCGCCGATCCTGTGCCTGCCCGGCCTCACCCGCAACGCGCGCGATTTCGAGGATCTGGCAGCCCACCTCGCGGGCAAATGGCGCGTGATCTGTCCCGAAATGCGCGGTCGTGGCGATAGCGACTACGCCAAGGACCCGATGACCTATCAGCCGCTGCAATACCTGCAGGATATCGAGCTGCTGCTGCTGCAGGAAGGCATCACCCGCTTCGTCTCGATCGGCACCTCGCTCGGCGGGTTGCTGACCATGCTGCTATGCATGTCCAATCCGCAGCGCATCGCCGCCGCCGTGCTCAACGACATCGGCCCCGACATATCCGAAGCGGGCCTCGAACGCATTCGCGGCTACGTCGGGCAGGGGCGCAATCACGAAACCTGGATGCACGCCGCCCGCGCGCTTCAGGAAAGCACCGGCGATGTCTATCCCGATTGGGAAATCACCGACTGGCTGCGCTTTGCCAAGCGGATCATGGTGCTCGGTACGGGTGGTCGCGTCGCCTTCGACTATGACATGAAGATCGCCGAGCCGTTCGACACGCCCGCCGGAGTAACGCCGCAAGTCGATATGTGGCCGCTCTACGATGCGCTCGCAACGCGTCCGCTGCTGATCCTGCGCGGTCAGAACTCCGATATCCTCGAGGCAGACATTGGCGAGCGTATGGCCACCCGCCCCGGCGTCGAACTCGTCACCATCCCGCGCATCGGCCACGCGCCGACGCTCGACGAACCGGAGTCGGTCGCGGCGATCGAACGGCTGCTCGACCGGATGGCATGACCGCGCGCGCAAAGGGAGCACCGCTCAAGGTGCTCCATCTCCATTCGACGTTCGACGCAGGCGGCAAGGAGCGCCGCGCCGTCGCGTTGATGAACCGCTTCTGGAAGGGTGTGTCGCACCACATCGTTTCGGCCCAGCCCACGGCAATGGGTGCCAAAATCCTGATCGACAAACGCGTTGCCGCATTTTTCCCGTTCGGCTTTCCCGCGCTTGCCGGAAAGTTGCGGATCGGCCGGTTGCAGACGCTGGCGCGTGCGATGCAGGACTTCGACCTGATCCTGACCTACAACTGGGGCGCGATGGATGCGGTGCTGGCTCATGCGGTCTTCGCGCCGTCGATGGGTCTTGCCCCGCTGGTACACCACGAAGACGGCTTCAATGCTGACGAGGCAGGCGGCCTCAAGCGTAGCCGCAACTGGTATCGCATGGTCGCCCTGTCGCGTGCCTCGGCGCTGGTCGTGCCCTCGCACCAGCTCGAAAGCATCGCGCTGAAGGCGTGGCATCAACCCCGCGCCCGCGTTCACCTGATCCCCAACGGCGTCGACACCGCCGCCTTCCTGCGCAAGCCCCGGCCCGATGTCCTGCCGCGCGTGGTCAAGCGCCCGGGCGAGAAGTGGCTCGGCACGCTCGCCGGTCTGCGCGCGGTCAAGAACCTCCCGCGCATGGTCCGCGCTCTGGCTGATCTGCCGCCCGAATGGCATCTCGTCATTCTGGGCGAGGGGCCCGAGCGCGCCGCGATCCTCGCTCAGGCGACAGACCTCCAACTCGGCCACCGCGTCCATCTGCCCGGCCACGTTCCCGATCCCTCGGCGGCTATCGGCCTGTTCGATCTGTTCGCCTTGTCGTCCGACAGCGAACAGGCGCCGCTCTCGGTGATCGAGGCGATGGCCGCGGGTCTCGCTGTCGCCAGCCCTGCCGTCGGCGACGTCGCGCACATGGTCAGCGAGGCCAACCGCCCGTTCATTACGCCGCCCAAGGATGATGACGCGTTCACCGCCGCCGTCGCAGCACTCGCCGCCGACGATACGCTGCGCCGCCGCCTCGGCGACGCGAACCGCACGCGTGCGCGCGACGAACTCGACGAGAGCGTGATGGCCGCCCGCTACGCCGCGCTTTATGCCAAGGCACTCGGCCGGGCGTCCTTCCCCTGAGTCAGCCTTCAGCCAAGGTTCACGCTGAATTCCTACAAAATCAAATCCGTTGAAAAGGCGGTCCCATCCGCTAAACACCGCGCCAGACAAACGTTAGCAATCTTCCACCGTACTTCCCGAAAGCGCGCTGCCTTGGCCCTCCGTCCCGATCGACCGCAGTCCCGTTCAGACCAGCTTGCAGCCCAAGGTGCATCCCCGACAGGTGATGCATTCCTGCGCGAGGTCGACGATGCCCTGCGCGAGGACCAAGTGTTCACCGCGCTGCAGCGTTACGGCAAGCCCGTAGCCGCGGTGATCGTGGCCGGGCTGCTCGGCCTTGCCGGCTGGCTGTGGTATGAAAATCATACGAAGTCCGTCGCAGGCCAGCAGGGCGAGGAACTGACCAAGTCGCTCGACCTGCTCGAAGCCCGCAACCTGGGCGGCGCGGCAACCGGACTCGCTCCGATCGCCAAGGACGGCCGTGATGCCTATCGCGGCACCGCCAAGCTTGTCGAAGCCGGTATCCTGTCCGAACAGGGCAAGAGCGATCAAGCCGCAGCCGCCTTTGCTGCGATTGCCGCCGACACCGATGCGCCGCAGGTTTTTCGCGATCTCGCGTCCATTCGCGAAGTCGCGATCACGTTCGACAAGATCGGTCCCGCCAAGGTTGTCGAACGTCTGAAGCCGCTGGCCGTGCCGGGTAATGCCTGGTTTGCCAACGCGGGTGAGCTTGTGGGCGTCGCCTATCTCAAGCAGGGTAAGAACGATCTTGCCGGCGCGCTGTTCGGACAGATCGCCAAGGACAAGTCCGCACCGGATTCGCTGCGCCGCCGCGCTCGCCAGATGGCAGGTCTGCTCGGCGTCGACGCGGTAGAAGATCCGGGCGAAACCGCGCTGGCCGCACCCGCAGCGCAATGAAAATGAACACGCAAGGATGCTCAAGCATGACGCCTAACCCCAGCTTTCGCCGCGCCACGCTTTCCAGCGTGCTGGTTCTTGCGCTCGCGCTCGGCGGATGCGGCATCTTCGGCGGCAAGGACAAGGCCAAGACGACGCCCACCGTCGGCGAACGCACCCCAATCTTATCCAAGATCGAAGCGGGCACCAAAGTCGATGATTCGATTGCGCTGACCACGGTCGTCCTGCCCGCTCCCGAAGTGAACCCCGATTTCGCGCAGGCCGGTGGCACCGCCAGCAAGTCCTACGGCCACGTCGCACTGGCCGACTCCCCGCGCAAGGCGTGGACCGTCGCCATCCAGGGTTCGTCCTCGCGCGAACGCCTCGCAGCCTCGCCCGTAATCGGTGGCGGCAAGCTGTTCGCGATGGACACGAATGGTACGGTCCATGCCTTCGATGCCGCCACAGGCGCACGCGCGTGGGAAACCGCAGTGAAGGCTGAAAAGGACAACGCCAACTCGACTTTCGGGGGCGGCGCGGCCTTCGATGAAAGCGTTGTCTACGTTACCAACGGCGTCGGCGAAGTTGCCGCGCTCGATGCCGGCACCGGTGCGATCAAGTGGCGGGTGAAGCCCGCGGGTCCGTTGCGCGGTTCGCCGACGATCGCCTTCGGGCAGGTCATGGTGATGACGCAGGACAACCAGATCCTCACGCTCAACGCGCCTGATGGCGCGGTGCTGTGGAACGCCAATGCCTCGGTCGGCCAGACCAACGTGTTCGGCGTTGCCGCGCCCGCCGCAGGGCAGGGCACCATCGTCGCAGGGTATTCCTCGGGCGAACTCGTCGCCTACCGTTACGAAAACGGCCGTGAACTGTGGGCCGACGCGCTTGCCCGCACCAGCATTGCCACCAGCGTCTCGACCCTGACCGACATCGACGCCGATCCGATCATCGAACGCGGCCGCGTCTATGCCTTGGGGCAGGGCGGCCGCATGGCTGCCTACGAACTGGTT
Organism: Novosphingobium hassiacum; assembly: GCF_014196055.1. Lineage (GTDB taxonomy): Bacteria > Pseudomonadota > Alphaproteobacteria > Sphingomonadales > Sphingomonadaceae > Novosphingobium > Novosphingobium hassiacum. The sequence goes on along the minus strand of NZ_JACICY010000001.1, from coordinate 381,180 downwards.
ACCGGCCAGCGCATCTGGGAACTCAACCTCGCCGGCATCTCCACTCCCGCCATCGCGGGCGACTGGATCTTCACGCTGACCGACGAAGCCAAGCTGCTGTGTATCGCGAAGTCCAACGGCAAGGTCCGCTGGATGACCCAGCTCGATCGCTACAAGAACGAAAAGAAGAAGAAGAATCAGATCCTGTGGACCGGGCCGGTCCTTGCCGGTAACCGCCTGTGGATCGCCAATTCGCGTGGGCAAGTGATGAGCGCCTCGGTCACCGACGGCACGGTCAGCCCGTTCACCGAAGTCGGATCGGCCGTCAGCCTCGCGCCCGTCGTCGCCAACCAGACGCTCTACATCCTCGACGACGGTGGCAAGATCACCGCCTTCCGTTAAGCCTTCTTCCCCCTCCCGCTTGCGGGAGGGGTAGGGGGTGGGCCTGTTGTTAAAACCGTTTCCTAACCCTTTGTAGGCTAAGGGATGGGCAACATGACCTCGCGCCCATCACTCCCGCCGTCGGACGTCTCCGCAGGCGTCGGCCTCGCAGGCCTCGTCGGCCTCGCCTTCTGGGTGCTGGTCTGCCGCTTCTGGCCCGCTATCGCCGACGCGTTCGCGCTCCCCGGCCCGCGCGCCGTGATGGACGGCCCCACCGCAGCGATGACCGCGATGCTCTTCTCGGGCGCAGGCATGGTCGGCTGGTCGCTGCTGGTCGACAAGGTCCACCGCCGCCCCTCCACCGGCATCGACTGGTCCAATCCACGACCCTTGCGCGATGTGATCGACATTTCGATCACCAAGATCGCCGGGCTTTGGGCGACATGGGCGATCATCGGCCTCGTCTATTGCATCGCCCGTTGGTACTGGCGCGGGCAATACGTCTTCGCGATGGAAGTGCTGGAGGGCGCGGCTCCGTTCCTGTTCATGGGCGCGATCCCTTACGTCCTCTGGCTCGACCGCGTGCTGGTAACCCCGCGCGACCCAGCCTGGCACTTCGGCGCGATGCTGATCGGGCGTGAGCCGTGGGACGCAGCCGAGGTCAAGCGCCACTGGCTTGCGTGGATCGTCAAGGGCTTCTTCTGCGCCTTCATGATCTCGATCGTCCCCGGCGGCTTCGGCGCGGTCGTCCGCTTCGACTGGAGCCACGCGTTCCACGATCCGGTCGAATTCGCCACGCTGCTGATCGAGACGATGTTCATGATCGACGTGCAGATCGCGATGGTCGGCTATCTCGTCACGATGAAACCGCTCGACGCGCAGATCCGCACTGCCAACCCGCACCTCGGAGCATGGGTCGCGGCGCTGATGTGCTACCCGCCGTTCATCCTGATGGGCGATGGCGGCGTACTCGACTACCGCCACAACGGCGCAGAATGGCCGTTCTGGCTGCAGGGCCACGATGTACTGCTATGGATATGGGCAGGTGCGCTGGTGTTCCTCACCGCGGTCTACGCATGGGCCACGGTCGCCTTCGGCCTGCGCTTTTCGAACCTCACCTATCGCGGCGTGCTGACCAACGGGCCATACGCGTTCACCCGCCACCCTGCCTATCTCTCGAAGAACACCTACTGGTGGCTCGCCTCGCTGCCGTTTCTGGCGACCAGCGGCTCGATGGTCGACGCGATCCGCAACACCACGATCCTCGCGCTGGTCAGCGGTGTTTATTACTGGCGCGCCCGCACCGAGGAGAAGCATCTCCTCGCCGAGGACGCCAAATATCGCGAATATCATGCATGGATGGCGCAACACGGCCCGATCACGCGCACCCTGCGCCGCTTTACCGCCGCGATCACACCCAACCGCCCGGTCGCCCAGCCAGCGGAGTAGCGATTACCCTACCTTCGCTCGGCACGAACGGGTCTTTTGAAGACTAAACCGCCACGCCCTCGTCGCTCTCGAACACCTTGATGTCCCGCTCGGACAGGCCGAGGCTCGCGCGTTCAACTGCCCATTCTTTCATGTGCGGCGTCTGAAAATGCGCATCGAGCGCCGCGCGGTCCCGCCACTTCTCGGCCACGCGCACCAGGCTCGGGTCCAGCAGGTCGCGCGAATAGGCGTACATAAGGCAACCGTCCTCGGCGCGCGTCGCGGCGATCACCTTTTCCATCATCGGCTGTGCAGCTTCGAAGTTCTCCAGCGGAAATCGAAAGCTACCGATGAGGATGATCATCAGAAGCTTTTTTCCTCGTAGATCCGCGACAGATCGCCAGCCCACGGTCCGTTGTACAAGTCGAGCAGGCGCTCCGCCGGAGTCTTGCCCGTCGCCACGATTTCGTCGAGCGGCTGAAGGTAGCCAGTCTCGTTATCGCCCGCCTCGTTCAACCGCGCCCGCGCCGAAAGCCCGCCGCGCGAAATCGCCAGCACTTGCGCCGCAATGTCGCGCAAGGTTCCACCACCCGGCAGCGCCGCGTCCAGCCCCAGCTTCGGCACTTGCGCGCGCAGTTCCTCGCGCCCGGCCATGTCCCAGTCCTTGACCAGATCCCACGCCGCATCCAGCGCACCCTGATCATAGAGCAGCCCGACCCACAGCGCGGGCAGGGCGCAGATCCGGTTCCATGGACCGCCATCGGCGCCCCGCATCTCGAGGAACGACTTCAGCCGCACCTCTGGAAACGCGGTCGACAGGTGATCGACCCAGTCCGACGCGTGTGGCTTTTCGCCCGGCAGCACCGAGAGCTTGCCGTCGAGGAAATCGCGGAACGACAGGCCCGAGGCATCGATGTATTTGCCGTCGCGGTAGACGAAGTACATCGGCACATCGAGCATGTAGTCGACGTAGCGCTCGTAGCCGAAGCCGTCATCGAACACGAAGCCCAGCATCCCGGTCCGCGCCGGATCTGTATCGGTCCAGATGTGGCTGCGATAGGACAGGAACCCGTTGGGCTTGCCTTCGAGGAATGGCGAATTGGCGAACAGCGCAGTCGCCAGCGGCTGCAGCGCCAGCGAAACGCGGAACTTCTTCACCATGTCCGCCTCGCTCGAATAATCGAGGTTGGTCTGGATGGTGCAGGTCCGCAGCATCATGTCGAGGCCCATCGAACCCACGCGCGGCATGTGTCGCAGCATGATGTCGTAGCGGCCCTTGGGCATGATCGGCAGTTCTTCGCGGGTCTTGTCGGGCCATAGTCCGAGGCCAAGATACCCCAGCCCCAACTTGTCGCCGATGCTCTTGACCTGAACCAGATGCCGTCCGGTTTCGGCGCAAGTCTGGTGCAGGTTCTCCAGTGGAGCGCCCGAAAGCTCGAGCTGTCCTGCAGGTTCCAGACTGATCGCGCCGTCGACGCCGCTCATCGCGATGACGTTGCCGCCTTCGGTCACCGGCTCCCAGCCATAGTCGGTCATCGCCGACAGCAGGTCACGGATGCCGCCCTGCTCGGTGTACGAAGGCGCTGCACGATCCGCCGTCCGGTAGACGAACTTTTCGTGTTCGGTGCCGATTCGCCAGTCTGCCTTGGGCTTTTCACCCTTCTGCATGGGCGCGACCAGCATGTCGCGGCTCTCGATGATGGGATCGTTGCGATTTGAAACTTGCCGCGTGCTCATGCGCGCATCCGTTAAAGCGCCGCAAGGCTTTACGCCAGTGCAATTGTTGCGTCCGCGCGGGACTCACCTTTGCAGATTGGCTGACCTAGTCGAGCCAGTCGCCTTGCATCCCCATCCACAGCGCCGTTCCCGCGATTGCCGCTGTCTCTCCGCGCAGGATGCGAGGCCCCAATCCGATCGCGATGGCCGCAGGATGCGCGCGGATGCTGGCCCGTTCAGCCTCATCGAACCCGCCTTCCGGCCCGATCAGCAGGGCGGCCGGAGCAATGCCATGCAAGGCAAACGCCGCGCCAGCCTGCATCCCGCCATTCTCGTCGGCAAAGAACAGCGTCCGCCCCTCGGGCCAGTCGCGCAGTAATTGGTCGAGCTTCACCGGATCACCCAGCGCCGGGAGCGCGGTGCGCGCGCATTGTTCGGCCGCCTCGGTCACGATCGTCCGCGCCCGCTCGGGGTTAAGCTTGTCCGCCACGCAGCGCCGCGTCACCACCGGCACCACGCGCGCCACGCCCAGTTCGGTCGCCTTTTCCAGCACCAGATCGAAATTCGGCTTTTTCAGCAGCGCCGCACAAAGCCAGAAGTCCGGCACCTCTTCGCGCGGGCGCAATTGCCGCTCGACCGCAACCACTACTTCGCGCTTGCCCGCTTCGGCCACGCGCGCCACCCATTCGCCGGTCGCATCGTCGCACACGATCACTGCATCGCCCACGCCCACGCGCATCACCTTGCCCAGGTAATGCGCCTGTTGGCCCTCGATCGAAAGGCGCAGGCCTTCACCAAGCGCAGTTTCGACAAACAGACGCGGCGCGGACTTTGGCGGCCATGCAGGGGTAGCGGGCATCACAACCGCCTAGCGGAATTCGCTGCAGACGGTAAGGCTTCAAGCATGGACCCGGCCACATCGGAACAGATCGTCCCCGACAGCGAACATCGCGGACACGTCGCGCGTCTGCCGCAACCGTGGCGCAACCTCGCGCTGCTCGCCCGGTTCGATCGCCCGATCGGCTGGTGGCTGCTGTTCTGGCCCTGCGCGTGGGGTCTGTTCCTCGCCGGAGGCACCGCACGTTGGGGCATCCTCGCGTGGATGCTGCTCGGCGCCATCGCGATGCGCGGGGCGGGCTGCGTCTACAACGATATCGTCGATGCCGATCTCGACGCCCGCGTCGCGCGCACCGCCGCGCGCCCCATCGCCAGCGGCGCGACCAGCAAACGCGCGGCATGGATCTGGCTGCTCACGCTCTGCGCGATCGGTCTCGTCGTCCTCCTGCAACTGCGCTGGGAAGCGCAACTCGTGGCGCTCGGCAGCCTCGGCCTGGTCGCCGCCTATCCGTTCATGAAGCGCATCACCGGCTGGCCGCAGGCGTGGCTCGGCCTCGTGTTCACGTGGGGCGCACCCGTTGGCTGGGTCGAGGCGTCGGGCTTCGAATACCTCGCCCCGCTCGGCCTGCTCTACGCCGGATGCTGGGCATGGTGCATGGCCTACGACACGATCTACGCGCTGCAGGACCGAGAGGATGACGCGCTCGTCGGCATCGGCTCGTCCGCGCTATCGTTCGGCCGCCACGTCAGGGCAGGGGCGGGCGGTCTCTATGCGCTCGCGACAGGCTGTTGGGGCGGAGCGATCTGGCTCGTCCGCCCCGATCCGCTTGCACTGCTGACTCTAGCGCCGGTCGCCGTGCATCTGTGCTGGCAGGTGGCCACGCTCAGGGAAGACGGTGCCGACCCGCTCGTCAAGTTCCGCTCGAACCGCTTCGCCGGCCTGCTGATGGCCGCCGCTTGCTACGTCGTCGGGAGCGTTTGAGGCGATCGTAACCGCAACGGACCAATACACTCTTGCCGAAATATAACCTCAAGCTAGGTTGAGGTCGTCGATCCATCGTCAGAATGGACGAAATCCTTGGACGGGTGCGCCATTATGAACCGCAATGACCTTATCCCGATTGGCGCTTTGTCGCGCCGCACCGGCCTCGCCGTCTCGGCGATCAGGTATTACGAAGAGCGCGGGTTGATCACATCGCTGCGCACCGGCGGAAACCAGCGCCGCTTCCTCCGCTCCGACATCCGCCGCCTCGGCTTCGTCCAGATCGCCCAGCGCCTAGGCCTCGGCCTGCCAGAGATCGAGCGTGAACTCGCCGCCCTGCCTCAGGGCCGCACGCCCAACACCATGGACTGGCAGAAGATCAGCCGCTCGCTGCGTAAAGAGATCGACAGCCGCATCCAGTTGCTCACCCGCACCCGCAACAAGCTAGACGAATGCATCGGCTGCGGCTGCCTCAGCCTAGACCGCTGCCACATCACCAACAAGGAAGACCGTGCCAGCGCCGCCGGACCGGGGCCGCGGTACGTGCTGGATTGACCGTTCCGAAGTTCAATCTCGCGCCCCTACGATTCTGCGGAAAAGCATATCCGCCTCGTTTAGAAAGGTCTCGCTTGCGAGACGCGGCTCAATTGTTCCTGCGCGGGCCAGTTCATCGTGCACAAGCGCCTCGATTTCGACGGACCGCTTGGTTCCAGCCTTCTCCCGCTTCTGCGCCTTCAGTGTCACCAGTTCGTTGATCTGGTCGGCAATAGCAGGCGGCAGGTCGATGACCGCCATGAGGTCCTGCAGTCGCATTGGTGGCCGTCGCAGCGGATTCATGCGTAGCGCGCGTACGGCGAGCGCGGGCCGCAGGGCATAGAAATAGCGCTTGGCGGACAAGGTTTCGGCATGCTCCGGCCAGCGCTTCACGTTGTTCATGCCAAGGCTAGCATAGTGGAGAGCATAGCCGCGCGGATCAAAATGCCGATCCGCAAGCGCTGACAATTCCCCAATCGCCGGATCGTCGGGCAAATAGCGGATAGGGGAATCCAGCCACTCGGCCACGACCGCATTGTGTTTGAGAAGCAAGCCGAGCGTTTTGCGAATGTCCCAGCCATTTACGTCGAAGTCGTCCACGATCGGTCGTTCGATAACATCGCGCAGGGGCCGAAGCGTGACATAGTCCCGTGCGGGGCGGACATAGATGAAGCGCACATCGTAATCACTGTCGGGTGACGGGAAGCCCCAGGCGCGTGACCCGGATTCGACTGCCATCAGATAACGGATGCCGTCTTCTTGCGCCACGCGCGAAAGCCGGAATTCGATTTTACTCCGGGCAACAGGTTCGATGGTAATCATGGCGCCGGAATACACTTCCGGCCCGGGCAGGCAAACCTTCGCGAAGCCTCAACCCGCCGCCTCAAGCAACTCCACCGCCCCGCCCAGATCCACGCTGACCAGTCTTGAAACGCCCTGTTCCACCATCGTCACGCCGAACAGGCGGTGCATACGGCTCATGGTCACGGCGTTGTGCGTGACGATCAGGTAGCGCGTGCTGGTCTCGGCGACCATCGCGTCGAGCAGGTCGCAGAAGCGTTCGATATTGGCATCGTCCAGCGGCGCGTCGACTTCGTCGAGCACGCAGATCGGTGCGGGGTTGGTCAGGAACAGCGCGAAGATCAACGCGACGGCGGTCAGCGCCTGTTCGCCGCCTGACAGCAACGTCAATGATTGCAGCCGCTTGCCCGGCGGTTGTGCGAAGATTTCGAGGCCTGCCTCAAGCGGGTCGTCGCTGTCGATCAGCGCCAGATGCGCCTCCCCCCCGCCGAATAGCCGCGCGAACAGCCGCCGGAAATGGCCGTCCACCGCCTCGAAAGCCGCGCGCAGCCGTTCGCGACCCTCGCGGTTGAGGTTGCCGATCGACCCGCGCAGTCGATGCACCGCTTCGGTCAGTTCGGCCTGTTCGGCAACGCTCGTCCCGTGGCGCTCTTCGGCTTCGGCAAGTTCGGCAGCCGCGACCAGATTGACCGGCCCGATCCGCTCGCGCTCAGCCACCAGCCGGTCCATCGCCGCGCTTTCGTCTCCCGCCGACGCCACCGTTGCTGAATCGAACTCGAACCGCGCGGGTAACAGCGGGGGAGGGCACTGGAACCGCTCACCTGAAATCCCTGCCATCTCTTGCCGTCGCGCATCCTCGTTTTCGGCCCGCGCCGAGGCACCTGCGCGGCCCTCGCGCGCGGTCGCCAGCGCCTCGTTCGCCGCCGCAAGCGTGCTGTCAGCGCCCTTCGCGCCAGCATCCGCCAGCGCCAGCGCGGTCTCAGCCGCCGCAAGCTCGCCCGCCAGCCGGTTGCGGATCGCCTCGCCCTGTTCGATCTCGCGGATGAGCCCGGCAGGTTTGGCCGCCAGTACCGCGCGCTCCTGCTCAAGTTCCTCACGCCGCCCGGTCATTTCCGCGAGCCGCTTGGCTGCGTCCCCGGCGCGCGCAGTCCAGGCACGCGCGTCGCCCTTCAGCCCTGCCAGCCGCTCCTTGCCGACCGCGATCTCCTGCTCGAGTGACGCGATTCCCGCGCTCGCCGCCTGCAACCCACGTCGCGCCTCATCGTTGCGCACGCGTGCCGACTCCAGTGCCGTGCGCCCCGCCGCCGGATCGGGCAGGGCATCACGCCGCCCTTCTGCCGCCACCAGTTCGCCAGCGGCACTTTCGCGCCGGTCAGCGAGTTCACCCTGCGCCCGCGCCAGTTCCGCCTTGCGCTGCGCCATCCGCGCCTGCGCCGCTTCGGCAGCATCGAGCGCCCGCAACGCCGAACGTTCGGTATCTGATACCGCAGAGATCGCCTTCTCGACCCCACCAAGCCGCGCCTGAACCTCGCCCAGTGCGTTGCGCGCCGCCATCGATGCCGTCTCTGCATCAGCCACCGCCGCGCGCCGCTCGGGCAATAGCGCCGCAAGCCCCGCGAGCCGATTTTCCGCCTCCAGCGCGGCTGCCTCCGCCGCGCCTTCGCCCCGCGCGACGAACCCGTCCCAGCGGCGCAAATGCCCGGCCTTGGTCACCAGCCACTCGCCCGGAGCCAGCGCGCGCCCATCGTCGCTATCTGCCACCCGCACCAGCGCCAGCCGCGCGGCAAGCTCGGGCGGGCATTGCGGCACGTGGTGCGCCAGCGCATCCGCCAGCGCGGCAGGTGCCTCCGCCCCGGTCCAAAACCGCCCCTCGGCTCCACTCGGCGCAGGCCCCACCGGCGCTGCTGCATCGCGCCCGAGCACCGCCGCCAGCGCGCGCTCATAGCCAGGTGCCGCCCGTGAACCGGCAAGCGCCGAAGCACCGCGTCCCTTGGCCGCCGCCGCCTTTTCGCGCGCAGCCTTGTCACGTGCGAGGGCGTCGGCCTCGCGCTCGATCCCGGCCAGTTCCGCGCGCGCCTGCGCCAACGCATTGCCCGCCGCATCGCGTTGCACCGAAAGCGCGTCGCGCTGCGTCAGCAGTCCAGCGCGTTCGGTTTCCGCCGCCGCCAAAGCAGCCGCAGCTTCCGCCCGCCGCGCTTCCGCCTCGGCGATCTGCGCACCCGGGTCGGGCTCGCGCTGCAGGGCATCCGCCTGCGCAACGAGCCGCGCCGCATCGCCATCGAGCCGCGCCAACTGTGTCCGCGCAGCCGCTACCGCAGCCTCGGCTACGCGCCACTCGGCGTCGATCCCGGCCTGCTCGGCCACCCGTTGCGCCAGCGCCACTTCCGCGGCACGCGCTGCCCGGTCGGCATCGTCCATCGCCGCTGTCAGCACTGGACGACGCTCCGCCTGCGCCGTGACCGCCGCTTCGGCTGCCACGAGATCCGCCTCGATCCGCGTCATCGCTGCTGCCGCATCCTCGGTCAGCCGGTCCGCGCTGCTACGATCCGCCTCGATCCGCGCAAGCTGTCGCTCGATGTCCGCGACGCGCTGCTCGGCTGCCTCAAGCTGCGCGCTGAGCGACGCCATGCGCTGCCCATGCGCCGCCGAATCCTGCCGCCGGTCGAACAGTTCGTCGCGCGCCTCGGCCAGCGCCGCCGCCGCCTTGTGCTGTGCGTCCTGCGCCGCCTTGGCCAAGCCTTGCGCGACCAGCACACGTTCATCCGCAGCCTTCGCCTCGGCCCGCGCCGCATCTGCTGCCGCAGCCGCATCGCGCCAGCGCGCAAACACCAGCCGCGCCTCGGCCAGGCGGATCTTCTCGCTGACCGCCTTGTAGCGTTCGGCCGCGCGCGCCTGTCGCCGCAGCGTGGCGATCTGGCCTTCAAGCCCGGACATCAGGTCTTCGAGCCGCGCCAGATTCGTCTCGGTCGCACGCAGCTTCTGCTCGGCATCGCGGCGGCGGACGTGCAGCCCCGCGATTCCCGCCGCTTCCTCGAGCATCATCCGCCGCTCGGCAGGTTTGGCCGCGATCACCGCCGCGATCCGCCCCTGGCTGACCAGCGCCGGGCTGTGCGCCCCGGTTGCGGCATCGGCGAAGACCAGCGATACGTCCTTGGCCCGCACATCGCGCCCGTTGACGCGGTAGGCCGACCCCGCGCCCCGCTCGATCCGGCGGACGACCTCAAGCTCCCCGCCGAACGGCCCGTCAGGATCGGTATCGGCGGTCAGCATCACTTCGGCGAACCCGCGCGAAGGGCGCGTCGCGGTCCCGGCAAAGATCACGTCTTCCATCCCTGCACCGCGCATCGACTTGGCCGAGCTTTCGCCCATGACCCAGCGGATCGCTTCGAGCAGGTTGGACTTGCCGCAGCCGTTGGGGCCGACAACCCCGGTCAGCCCGGGTTCGATGCGCAGTTCGGCGGGCTCGACAAAGCTCTTGAAGCCCGAAAGCTTCAATCGCCTGATCTGCACCGCCCTGTCCCCCCGAACTCCGGCGCCGCCCCTAGCGCGCGCCGGCCTTCTGGATCAGTGGCTCAAGCGCGGACCAGTCGGCCACCCCGGTCTTGCTGCCGTTCAGGAAGAACGTCGGCGTGCCGGTGATGTCGAATTCCTTGCTCCACTGCTCGTTCGTCGTGGCAAGCTTGGTCGCCTTGGCAGTATCGGCAAGGCACGACGACCCTTGCGCCGCCGCGATGCCGCGCGAGGCGAAGAATTCGGTCATCCCGCCAAGCTGCGCGATTCCGGCAAAGCGCTTGTCGACCGGCAGGTTCGAAACCTGCTGGAACGCGGCCTCGTCTTTCTGCAGGTTGGCAAACATTTGTCGCTGGAAGCCCCAGAACTGCTCCGACAGCGGGATTACCGCCTCGGGCGCGCCGCAGGTCGCCAGCAGCACTGCCGGCATGTCGAGCGCGTTCAACAGGAACAGACGCAGTTCATAGCTGACCCGGCCCGATGCGATGTATTCGTCGCGCAGCTTGGGAAAGCCTTTTTCCGAGAATTCCGCACAGTGCGAGCACGACAGCGCGCCGAATTCGATCAGCTTGATCGGCGCATTCGGGTTGCCCATCCGGTAACCGCCTTCGGGCGTGACCGCGAACGTTTCTGTCCAGCTTTGCCCGGCAGGCGCGGCAATCTTGGCGATCGGTTCGGAACTCGAAACATCGCCCGTCGCCGCATCGCCCTTCTTGTCGCAAGCCGCCAGGCCAAGCGTCAGTGGCAGGGCTGCAAGAAGCAGGGCGCGCGCATATTTGATCGTCATGAGATGTCCCGTTGCTGGAAGTCGCGCAACGCTAGCCGATCATCGCGTATGATTGAAGGGGGTGCGTGATGGTAGATCAGCGCTGCCCCACCCCCAGCCCCTCCCGCAGGCGGGAGGGGGGAATTAAACGCCCCTTCTTCCCTTCCCGCAGGCGGGAGGGGGAATTAACCGCCTCTTCTTCCCCCCTCCCGCTTGCGGGAGGGGTCGGGGGTGGGCCTGCCTGCTACTTAAACCGCGCTTCCAACTGTGGCTTCAGGCCCGCCCAGTCGTGCGTCCCGGCCAGCAGCGCGCCGTCGATCATGAAGCTCGGTGTGCCGGTCACGAAGTACTTTTCCTGCGCCTCTTCGGTCTGCGCCGCCAGCTTCTTGGCGAGCGCCTCATTTGCCAGGCACCGGTCCATCGTGGTGCGCGTCATCCCGCGCGCGGCCATGAAGTCATAGAACTTGAAGTCGCTCGCAATCGCCCGCGTCCGTGCCGCAAGTGGTCCGGTGGACCAGCGTTGGCGCTGCGCCTCGGTCGAATTGGTCGCCGTCGCGATCCATGTCGACTGGCTGCGCATGAACGCGGTGTGCAGCGGGAAGAAGCGGTTGGCGGGCACGCAATTGGTCAGCAGCGCCACCGTCATGTCGATCGGATCGCGCACGAAATTGCGCACTTCGATCGCGCCCTTGCCCGGCGCGACCATGCCGATCTTCAGCTGCGCTTCGGACTGCGTTTCGAAGTGCGAACAGTGCGGGCAGGTATAGCTGACGAACTCGACCAGCCGCAATTCCGCCGCCGGATTGCCCAGCACGTGATAGCCCTCGGGCGTCACCGATCCAGCCGCAACCCAGTTGGCGCGTTGCACCGGCTTGGCGGGCTTCTGCGCCCCCGTCAGAGTCACCAGCGCGCCAAAAGCCAGCGCCAATGTCGCAATCGTCTTCTTCACGAAACCTTCCCCTTGGCTACCTGATCCAGACTGCGCGCGAGACTTTCCAGCACCGTGCGTAATTCCGGATCGCCGATATCGCGCAGTGAATCGCCCAGTTCGATCGGTATCGGCTTGAGCGAAGGCGGCGCGGTGCGTGGCGCATCCTTGGTTTTGGGCGCCTGAACCACGCCTTGCCGGATCTTGACCCGCGCCACCGCGCGATAGCCGAAGAAGCGGTTCACCCGGTCGATGATCTCGGGCGTCACGTGCTGAATCATCGTCGCATGGGCCGGCGTCACCACCAGTTGCAGGATGCCTTCGGCCTTTTCGCCGGGTGCAAAGCGGATCGATTCGGGCATGCAGTTGCGCGCATGGCGCTCGCCCACGATCTCGGGCCAGCGCGTCACCACGCTCGATTGCACGAAGCCGAAGCGGCGGAACGCGGTGCGCCCGATCGCGGGCATCAGGTCGGCGATCTGCCGCGCCTCGCCGCCGCGCGGGCGTTCGTACGGTTTTCCGGCGTAAGGCTTGCCCGCAGCAGGCTTGGCCGCAGCCTTGGGCTTCTTCTTGGCCGGGTCCGAAGGGGTGCTTTCCATCTTGCCCGCCGCCATGCCATAGCCGCGCGATGCAGGCCAGTGCGCAACCCACCCCTAATTCGCAAGATACGCAGATCGCGGGCAAACTGCTCGACTGGTACGATGCCAACGCGCGCCGCCTGCCATGGCGCTCTCCTCCGGGAGAGACCGCGCCAGACCCCTACCGCGTCTGGCTGTCCGAAGTCATGCTGCAGCAGACCACGACTGCCGCAGTCGCTCCCTACTTCACCAAGTTCACCACGCGCTGGCCGACCGTCACCGACCTCGCGGCAGCCGATGATGCCGATGTCATGGCCGCATGGGCAGGCCTTGGCTACTACGCCCGCGCCCGCAACCTGCTCGCCTGCGCCCGCGCCGTGGCTGCGATGGGCGGCAGCTTCCCCGATACCGAGGACGCCCTGCGCACGCTGCCGGGCCTCGGCGCCTACACCGCCGCCGCCGTGGCAGCGATTGCCTTCGAACGCCGCGCGGTCGTCGTCGACGCCAATGTCGAACGCGTCGTCGCGCGCCTGTTCGCGATCAAGCAGCCACTGCCCGCCGCGCGCCCCGCAATCCGCACCGCTGCCGACAGCATCACGCCCGACTCCCGCGCCGGAGACTTTGCCCAGGCGATGATGGATCTCGGCGCGACCATCTGTACGGCGCGTTCGCCACGTTGCATGCTCTGCCCGCTGCGCGCCGATTGCCGCGCCTATGCTCAGGGCGCGCCCGAGCGCCTGCCGGTCAAGGCCGCCAAGAAGCCCAAGCCCACCCGCCAAGGCCGCGCCTACTGGGTGGAGCGCGACGGCAAGGTTCTGCTCGTCCAGCGCGCGGGAAAGGGCATGCTCGGCGGCATGCGCGCCTTGCCCGATGACGGCTGGTCTGCACGTGGTGATGGCGACGTGCCGCTGCCGGGCGAATGGCATCCCGGCGGCGTGGTCCGTCACAGCTTCACGCATTTCGATCTCGAATTGCAATTGATGCTTTGCGCGGCGAACGAATTGACTAGTCTGCCCGTGGGAGAATGGTGGCCGGTTGATCAGATCGAGGCCGCAGGATTGCCGACCGTGTTCGCCAAGGCAGGGCGGCTGGCAGTAGCCGAAAGAAACACATGAACGCCAATACGATGAACATATCCCGGCGCGGACTGATCGGATCGCTCGGCGCGCTGGCGGGCACTGCCCTGATGCCGCGCATGGCTTTCGCTAGCGCCGCTGCCGAGGCGCGCTTCCCCGTCGTCACGCGGATGGTCGATGGCTACGTTTCGTCGGGCAAGCTTCCCGGCATGATCGCCACACTGGGGCAGGGCATCGGAACGTCCGCATTGGACATCGCACGCGGAACGCTCGCGCGCGGCAACCCTTCGCCCGTCGATATGGATAGCCTGTTCCGCATCTATTCGATGACCAAGCCTGTTACCGGCATGGCCGCGATGATGCTGGTCGATGACGGCAAGCTGCGGCTCGATCAGCCTCTGGCCGACCTCATCCCCGCGTTCGGCAAGATGCAGGCGCAGGCAACGCCCGATGGCTCGATCACCGACTTACGCCCCGCCAAAACCCAGATCACCATCCGTCACCTGCTCACCCACACCGCAGGGCTCGGCTATTCGATCATCCAGCAAGGCCCGATCAAGGACGCCTACATCAAGGCGGGCGTCGTGCCCGGCCAAGCGAGCCGCATGGCGCTGCCGGGCCTCGAGAAATTCACCCCGCTCAAGAGCCTCGCAGAATTCGCCGAGGTTCTGGCCACGCTGCCGCTGGTTTACGAGCCCGGCACGACTTGGAGCTATTCGGTCGGCCTCGACCTAATGGGTCGCGTGATCGAGATCGCCAGCGGCATGGCCTTCGACCAGTTCCTCAAGACGCGCCTGTTCGACCCGCTCGGCATGGCGTCCACCGGTTTCCGCGTGCCCGAGGCGCAAGCACCGCGCCTCACCACCAATTATGCGGTGGCAGGCGGTATGCTGCTGCCGATCGATCCTGCGAAAACCTCAGTCTATCTCGACCAGCCAGCATACCCGTTCGGCGGGGCAGGGCTGGTCTCCTCTCCCCGCGATTACGACCGCTTCCTCGCCATGGTGCTCGGCTACGGCTCGTTCGGTGGTCGGCAGGTGATGTCGGAAGCCGCCGTCCGTCTCGGCACCAGCAACCTGCTGCCGGTGGGCACAGACCTGTCGCGCTCGTTCATCAAGGGCAACGGCTTCGGCGCGGGCGGCTCTGTCGGCCTGGGCGAGGACGCGGGCACTTATGGCTGGGCAGGCGCTGCGGGCACGGTAGGCTTCGTCAGCTTCCGCGCCGGATTGCGCGCCGGGCTCTACACCCAGTACATGCCGTCCGAAGCCTACCCCGTGCACCGCGAATTCGCGCAGGCCGTGCTGGCCGATGTCACCCAGAAGAAAGCTGCCGCCTGATGGAAACCGCAATTGCCTTCGCCAGCGTAGGGCTCGACCGCGCCGATCACATTCGCGGCGATGCCGAAGCGCTTGGCAATCTGATGAACTGGCGCGCCCGCCTGCTCAAGCTCGACGGCATTGACCCCCAAATCGCGCCCGACGGCGGCCTCGACTGGGGCACGCTGGCCGACGCCGACCCTGAAGCCGAACTCGTCTTCCTCGGTCTGATGGGCGATGGGCCAAGCGCTTCTCGACCCTGTTTCGCACAAGTCGCACCCAGCCTGATCGGCAGCGTCGCGCCGCCCAACCCGCGCCTGTGGGCCGCGATGGGCATGCTTTCTCCGACCGATCTTGCGATCTACGGCGGCGCGCGCAGCCTCGTCGATTGGCACGCCCGCCACCGCTTCTGCGCGCGCTGCGGTCACGCGACCAAACTCGCCAAGGGCGGCTGGCAGCGCTCCTGCACCAACACCGCGTGCAATGCCGAACACTTTCCCCGCGTCGATCCGGTCACGATCATGACCGTCGAATGCGATGGCGAAATGCTGCTCGGTCGGCAGCCGCGCTTCCCCCCGCGCCGCTACTCCGCGCTCGCAGGCTTCGTCGAACCGGGCGAAAGCCTCGAAGGCGCGGTCAAGCGCGAGGTGCTTGAAGAAGCCGGGATCACCGCCCGCTCGGTCCAGTATGTCGCCAGCCAGCCATGGCCGTTCCCGTCCTCGCTGATGATCGGCTGCCACGCCTATACCGACGACAAGACGATCACCATCGACGAGACCGAACTCGACGATGCCCGCTGGTTCACGCGCGAGGAGGTGTGCTATGCCATGACCGGCGCGGAAGACGGCGCGTTCATCGCCCCGCCGCCGTTCGCCGTCGCACATCACTTGCTGAAATGGTGGCTGGAACAGTGAGCACGCCCGCAAAAGTCGCGATCGACATCTGGTCCGACGTCATGTGCCCGTGGTGCGTGATCGGCCTCAACCAGCTCGAAAAGGCGCTCGTCATACTGCGTGACGAAGTCACCGCCACGATCCGCTTCCACCCCTTCGAACTCAACCCCGACATGGCCGAAGAGGGCGAGGAACAGGCCGCGCACATTCAGCGCAAATATGGCCGCTCCGCCGAACAGATGGCAGGCGTGCGCGAAACGCTGAAGCAGGCCGCCGCCAACGCGGGCTATTCCTTTGAATACACAGGTGGTGGCGAGGCACCCCCGCAGATGATGTGGAACACGCGTCTGGCGCATCGCCTGCTGACGTGGACCCTCCAAGACCACGGCCCCGCGCTCCAAGTCCCGCTCAAACGCGCCCTGTTTGACGCCCACTTCCAGCAGCGCCGCAACATCTCGGACCCCGAAGTCCTCGCCGACATCGCCGAGGCGGTCGGCCTCGACCGCATCGCCGCCCTATCCGCAATGATCGCCCCCCGGATCGACGCCATGGTCACCGCTGGCCAGCGCCAGGCCTGGGACATGAACGTCAGCGGCGTCCCCGCCATGGTCGTCAACGGCAAGCTGATGATCCCCGGCGCGCAGGATCCGGACACCTACGCCAACGTGATCCGCAAGGTGGTGGCGCGCGAGGCTTCAAACGCCGGATAGTCGGCAGCCGTAATAGACCCCGGCCTTCGCCGGGGCGACAGGTCTGGGTGTCATCACCTATAAACCGCGTCACCCCGGCGAAGGCCGGGGCCTATCACGCTATCGCGGCGGACAAACGCCGATCCGACCGCTCATCCTGAGCTTGTCGAAGGACGCACCCACCGCCAAAGCCGCCCCGCCGCCAGCACGATCAGAAACCAGAAGCTCCCCGAAGCCACGAACGGACCCGGCCGAAAGTCGTCCTCGACCCCGATCTGGTGGATCACCGATGTGCCCGGGTCGTCAGCCAGAAACGGCGCGGGCCACCCCGCAACTTCGCGCGGCTGCCAGTTCTCCTCAACCGGACCTTCGAGGCCGTACATCGTACGCTCGTCCGTCGTGCGCTCGACCCAGGCCGTCGCCACCGTGAGCGTTAGCGCCAACAGCAGCTTCGAAAGCGTTCTTATCATGACCAGCAAACCCCTGACGCGAATGGCGTATGTACGTGCAGGTGCGACGCTCGTAGCTGATCGTGGTTCCGGATTTCGCAAGAGGCGGACTGGCGGCACATTCCCGGAGAGCACAGTGCAATGAAATTCAAGAGTCTGTCCGCAGCACTTGCCCTGTCTTTGCTCATCGCCGCCGGATTGCCCGCACAAGCACAAGTACCTGCCGCGAAATCCGCATCCCCGGTCCCTGCAGACTTCAAGGTCCCGACCCTCGTCGAAACGCCGAAGTTCCGCATCGTGCCCCTCGGTCCCGCGCTCGTGAAGGTCGATTTCGACGCCTACATGTCCTCGATCGAACACCTCCAGAAGACCTTCACCCGCAGCACCGGCTGGCCGCACCCCGGCATCACCGACGCTGACGCAATGCGCGACATGGAGACCGAACAGGCCCGCTTCCAGTCCCGCAAATCCTTCGCCTATGCCGTCCTCTCTCCCGACGGCACGCGCGAACGCGGCTGCGTCTACGTCTATCCCGGCATCGCGGGCCATGACGCCGTCGTCCAGATGTGGGTTACCAAGGCCGAATACGACGCAGGCTTCGACGCCGAGCTTTACGCGTGGGTCCAGGGCTGGATGCGCAACGACTGGCCGTTCAGGAACGTCGCCTATCCCGGTCGCGCCATCCCATGGGAAAAATGGGACGCGATGGATGCGGCGGCGAAAAAGGCTGGATGATCCCGAAGCCCGGTTCGTGTCGAGCGCGTAACGCCTACACCAGTCCCAGCTTCGCCAGATCCGCGGCGATCTGCGCGGGCAGCACTTCGCCCGCTTCGCCATCGCCCAGATCGCGCGGCGCGTCGGCGTCCTCGAGATAGCGCCAGCCCTGATGCGCGCGCTTGGGGCTGGGGTACACCTCGACCAGCTTGGTCGAAATCACGATATTCGTCCGCCCACCCTCGGCCTCTTCGAACCCAAGGATTTCGGATCGCGCGACAAGCTGGTGTTTGTGGATCCAGAACAGCGAACTGCCGATCATTTCGGCGGCGCGCTTGGGCCGGTTCTTGGTCGTCAGCCGCGCCTCGGCAGCATCGCCGCGCCTGCCTCCGCTTGCAAACCACGCGCGGATTTCGGCCAGCGACTGCGCGCCATAAGCAACCTTGGTCATGTGCAACGGCATCGGTCTAACTCGCCAGCCCGCTCAGCACGGCAAGGCCAAGGAACGAGAAGAAGCCCATGACATCGGTCGCCATCGTCACGAATACGGCAGAAGAGACAGCCGGGTCGATCTTCAGCCGGTCGAGCGTCACCGGCACCAGTATTCCGGCAAGGCCCGCCACAAGGTTGTTGATCACCATCGCCGACCCGATCACCGCGCCCAGCAGCGGGTTGGAGAAAAGCAGCCCCGTGCCCAAGCCGATCAGCAGCCCCAGAGTCGCGCCATTGGTGGCCGCGATCCTGAACTCGCGCAGGATCATGCGCACGGTGTTCGAACTGGTCAGCTGGTTGGTCGCGATCGCGCGCACCACGACCGCCAGCGTCTGCGTCCCCGCATTGCCGCCCATGCCCGACACGATCGGCATCAGCACCGCCAGCAGCGCGAACCGCGCGATGGCACCCTGGAACAGCCCGACTACCGATGCCGCGATCAGCGCCGTGCCAAGGTTGACGATCAGCCAGGTCAGGCGCGTGCGCACCGTCAGCAGGATCGGCTCGTTGATGTCGCCATCGCCCGCGCCCGACAGGCGCAGGATGTCCTCGCTCGCCTCTTCCTGAATGATGTGGACGATATCGTCGACGGTGATCTGCCCGACCAGCCGCCCGCTTTCGTCTACCACGGCAGCTGAAATCAGCGCGTACTTCTGGAAGCGCAGCGCGACTTCCTCCTGATCCATCGTCACAGGAATCAGCGTCTGGTCGCGTTTCATCACGTCGGCCAGCAGCACGCTACGCGGCGCGCGCAGGATCCACGAGAGCTGGCACGTGCCAAGCGGATGATGCTTGGGATCGACGATGAACACTTCCCAGAATTCGGTGGGAAGATCGTCGTTGCGCCGTAGGAAATCGATCAGATCGCCCACGGTCATCGCCTCGGGCACCGCGATCAGGTCGCGGCTCATCAACCGGCCAGCGGTTTCCTCTGGATAGGACAGCGCCGATTCGATCGCCGCGCGATCCTCCGGCTCCATCTCGGCCAGCACCGCCTGCTGGTCTTCGTGGTCGAGATCCTCGATCAGGGCGACGGCGTCGTCCGTCTCCATCTGCTCGGCGAGTTCGGCAACCTCGTCGGGATCGAGCTCGTCGACCAGCAATTCGCGCACGTGGTCGTTGAGTTCGGCGAAAACCTCGCCGCCCATCAGGTCGTTGATGGCGCGCGCGAGCAGCACGCGGTCTTCCTGATCGATCAGCTCGAACAGATCGGCGATGTCGGCGGGGTGGAGCGGCTCTACAAGGTTGTAGACCGTTTCGTGCTCGCCGCGCTCCAACGCATCGGCGACCTTGCGCACGAAGCCCGGACGCAAGGTGTTGTCTTCCTCGTCGAGGCTTTCGGCATGACGCGACGGTTCGGCCGCCGGAACGATGAAGTCCTCGGCGGGGTCAAGCGTCTCGATGAGGTCCTCGTCGCGCTCCATAAGGGGCGGGTTAGCCTTTGGACCGTCAATTGCAACCGCCTAGCACGGGCACACGTGACTTTATCGGCAGACGCCCTATATCCCTGCCCGAACTGAAAGGACCTGCATCACAATGGCTGACGAAAATCTCGTTCTCTCGCTTGATTCCGGCGACGTCGTAATCAAGCTGCGCCCCGATCTTGCCCCCGGTCACGTCGATCGGATCAAGGAGCTGGTCGGTGAAGGCTTCTACAACGGTGTGAAGTTCCACCGCGTGATCCCAGGCTTCATGGCGCAGGGCGGCTGTCCGCAGGGCACCGGCATGGGCGGCTCGGACAAGCCTGATCTCAAGGCTGAATTCAACGCTGAACCACACGTGCGCGGCGTTTGCTCGATGGCCCGCACCAGCGCGCCGAACTCGGCCAACAGCCAGTTCTTCATCTGCTTCGACGATGCCCGCTTCCTCGACAAGCAGTACACCGTCTGGGGCCAGGTCGTCAGCGGCATGGAACACGTCGACGCGCTGCCCAAGGGTGAGCCGCCGGCAAAGCCAGGCGCGATCAACAAGGCAGAAATCGTCGCGGCCTGATCCGGTCGGACGCAACAACGAAAAGGGCGGCACCGCAAGGTTGCCGCCCTTTTCATGTATCACCGCAAGATGAGTGGTCGGGGAGATAGGATTCGAACCTACGACCCTCTGGTCCCAAACCAGATGCGCTACCAGGCTGCGCTACTCCCCGACACCGGCAGGCCCTTAGGTTTGGCTCGTTTTCGGCGCAAGCTAAATCGTCATGCGTTGTGATCACGAGAAGATTCAAAATGGGACGACGGCTGCGCTTGGCGAGGCCGGGAAACCCGCCCGACCTCGCAATCGCAGATCACGCAGCTTTTGCGGAAGTGCCGGGTTTCAGTACGATCTTGGTGTATTTGTCCTGCTCATCATGAAACTTCTGGTAGCCGGTCGGACCCTCTTCGAGCGCCATCCGGTGGCTGATCAGGAAGGTTGAGTCGATCTTCCCCTCGGCGATCGCGGTATACAGCGGACGCAGGTACTGTTGCACGTGGGTCTGCCCGGTCTTGAGCGTCAGGCCTTTTTCCATGAATGCGCCGAGCGGAAACTTGTCGACGAAACCCGCATAGACACCCGGCATAGATACGCGACCGCCCTTGCGTGTAGCCATGATCGCTTGACGGATCACGTGGGCGCGGTCCGTGCCAAGGAACGTCGAAACCTTGATCTGGTCGATCACGTTATCGGCAAAGGCACCATGCGCCTCCAACCCTACGCAATCGATCGTCGCGTCGGGGCCGATCCCGCCGGTCATGTCCCACAGCGCCTCGGCGACCTTGCTTTCCTCGAAGTTCACCGTCTCTGCGCCGAACTGCCGCGCCATTTCGAGCCGACGCGGGAAGTGGTCGATGGCGATCACCCGTTCGGCACCCATCAGAAATGCCGACTGCACGGCGAATAGACCGACCGGCCCGCAGCCCCAGACAGCGACGGTGTCGCCGGGTTCGATCTGCGCGTTTTCGGCCGCCATCCACCCGGTCGGCAGAATGTCGGTCAGGAAAAGCACCTTGTCGTCCTCGATGCTGTCATCGGGGATCACCAGCGGGCCGAAATCGGAAAACGGCACGCGGACATATTCAGCCTGACCGCCGGAATAACCGCCCGTCATGTGGCTATAGCCGAACGCGGCACCCATCGGCAGGCCCATGCCTTCGCGTGAAATGTCCTGGTTATCTGCCGGATTGCCGTTCTCGCAGCCCGAATACTGGTGCTTCGAACAGTGGTAGCACTTGCCGCAGGAAATCGTGAACGGCACCACGACCCGCTGCCCTGTCTTGAGCGTGCTTTTCGGACCGGTCTCGACGACTTCGCCCATGAATTCATGGCCGAGGATGTCGCCCTTCTGCATCGTCGGGATGTACCCGTCGTAGAGGTGCAGGTCTGAGCCGCAGATGGCGGTCGATGTGACGCGAATGATTGCGTCACGCGGATTGAGTATCTCGGGATCGTCCACGGTGTCGTAGCGGACGTCGTGCTTGCCGTGCCAGGCGATGGCTTTCATGGGATCAGTCTCCGCTGCGTTCGCGCAAGATGCGCTGGTTGCGTGCTCCGGTGGCCACTTCGCCGGTCTCGATCAGTTGCTTGAAGCGATGGAGGTCGCGACGCGCCTGAATGCGCGGCTCGCGCTGGAACAACTTGGCGATGAACTGGCCGACGGTGCCGCCCGGAGGCTCGTACGCGATTGTCGCGCGCACGATCGTGCCGCGCTGACCGGCATCCTTGAACTCGACGCGGCCGCTATTGGCAACGTCTGCGCCTTCGGCCGATTGCCACGAAATGCTGCTGCCCGGCTGGTCGTCGGTAATCACCGATTCCCATGAAACCTCGCGCCCGGCCGGTGCCTTCACCGTCCAGCGCGACCGGACAGAGTCGATCGCCTCGATCGACAAGACGTTCTCCAGCACACCCGCCAGTCTGGGCGTGTCGCGCCAGAACGCGTAAAGCTCCTGCGCCGGAGCATTGATCGTCACCACTTCGGCGAGCAAGGCCCGGTCGGGCTTTGCGGTCTTCGACGCGGTTACGGGCGCGTCATCATGGGTTGACGCGTCGCCTTCGCGAACGCGCTGGGAAACATCGGTCACTGAGAGCTCTCCACCTTGGGGGTCTGCGCCGATAATGGCGGCAGGACAGGGTCAGTTCCGTTCCGAACCGTTCGGCCCGCGCCGTTCGCGACAACACGAAATATGCGCGCGCCCAGACGCAGCACGGGATCGCGCGCCGTTGGGACTACGTCATCGACGATGGCGCGGAGTTCGGCATGTGCGAACGAACCGGGCGCACATATCTCAAGCGGTGGCCATGCCGTCCCCTCAGGGTTCGTGGATTGGGCAACGGTTTGCGGCTGCGCGGAAGTCGGCGGAATGGCGGTAGGTTTCTCGGCGGGCGCGGTTGACATCGCCCAGGGGCTGATGCGCGGCCAGTCCGGTCCAGACGCTGAAGCGCATCTCCTCATTGACCTTTTGCAACGCGTCGTCACTCCAGCTGTCCTGACGCGGGATGCGAAGCGTGGCGATCTGAACGAACGGCGCCTCGTCCTCCTTCCACTCGACCGTGGGATCCTCGACAGGCTGCTTTTCCAGATCGCGGCACAGCTGCGCTTCGAAAGCCCATTCGCCGTCGATCGACGCCATTTCCTTCCGCACATCCTCGCGGATCGCATTCGGGCGGCCTTTGGTGTCGACCTTCTCGCCGGTGAGGGCAGTCAGCGCATCGCTCAAGGGACGCAGGCGGTACTTGGCGATGTGGTTGCCGTGCCGGAAAGCCGTGGCGCTGAAATAGGTTTCGCCAAGTGGATCGACTTGCGGTGCCCCGCCCAGGCTACCAAGCTTGGGACTGTCGAGCCCGACCGCGCCCAGCGCGCCATTCACCACCTGCAGGACTTTCGATAGCCCCACTTTCAGACCTTCAGCCTTGTCGGTCGTCTTGGCGAGAAGGGCGAGATTGCCCGCAAATTTCTTGGCGTTCGGCGCAAGGAATACTGGGCCATTGATCATCACGAAGTCTTGCGTTGTGCCCGAAGCATCCGGCAGGCGAGCGCCCTCGACGTCGGTCACCTTCAACGCCAGACCACGTGGCAGCGCTATCGCGTCGTCGAGCACGTCGCCCGGATTGGTCGAGATGCGCACGTAAGCCCCGTGTTCGCCCGGCGTGGCGAACAGGCCCTGCGCCAGCTCCGGGGGCAGGTCGGACAAAACGGAGAACGTGCCCTTCAGGATGGCGTGCGGTTTGGCATGAACCGCGCGGACGGCATGGCCATAGTCCTGCTGGGTCGTGGTCAGGATCTCATCGAAAGCTTCGTTGAGCTTTTTGACGGTGTCCTGCTCATCGTCACGAAAGGTCTCGACGTCAGGAGCATAGGGAACGGGTGGGGGCAGGGACATGCGCGAACTCCTGAAGACGACGGCTTCGAACAGAATTTGCGGCCCAACCGGAAGTTCCCGGGCGACGGGCAGAAACTAACCCTCCTGCAGGCCGTTACAGCCTGCATGAACCACCCTCAGTCTACAGGCTCGGCCTCACCTGAAACGTGCACTGGCGTCACTCGTCTCCCGCCGCTTCCACCAGCGCGCGCCGCTCAAGAGGTGATCCGCGCGCTATCCCCGTGGCCTGCGGCGTGAAGGCCGGGAAGGGTCGCGTAAAGGCCTTCAAGGGTCCCGCGGGCGGTTGGGGTTCGCTCCGCAGCGTGGCGGAGATCGTCGCGCGCGAGCGGCTCGGACCCGCAGCACTTGCCCAGTTGCCGCGCCAGAACAAGGCAGAAGGTTTCGCATGCGTCAGTTGCGCCTGGCCCAAGCCCGCCCATCCGCACCCGGCAGAGTTCTGCGAGGAGGGCGCCAAGGCGACGGCATGGGAACTGACCAGCCTGCGCACGACGCCAGCGTTCTTCCAGAAGCACACGCTGTCAGAACTGCGCGGTTGGCGGGACTACGATCTCGAACAGCACGGTCGGCTGACCCATCCGCTGCGCTACAACGCCGATAGCGACAAGTACGAGGCCGTCTCCTGGGAAGACGCCTTTCGCGATATCGGTGCCGTGCTGCGTGCGATGGACGCTAAATCGGTCGTCTTCTATTCGTCCGGCCGGACCAGTCTCGAAGCCTCCTACATGTATGGGCTTATGGCCCGGATGTACGGCAACCAGAACCTGCCCGACAGTTCGAACATGTGTCACGAATCCACTTCCGTCGGTCTGAAAGCGGCGATCGGCGTCCCGGTCGGGACGACCCGGCTGGACGATTTCGAGCACTGCGATGCGCTGTTCTTCTTCGGCCAGAACACCGGCTCGAACTCGCCGCGCATGCTCCATGACTTGCGCACGTGTCGCAAGCGCGGCGTCGAGGTCGTGACCTTCAACCCCTTGCGCGAACGGGGGCTCGAACGCTTCACCGATCCGCAAAATCCGCTCGAAATGTCCACGCTTGGCGAAACCGACATCTCGACTCAGTATCACCAGCTCAAGGCAGGTGGCGATATCGCCGCAATGACCGGCATCGCAAAATTCCTGCTGCAATGGGATGACGACGCTGCGCTCAAATGCGAGCCGGAGGTGCTCGATCACGCCTTCCTCAAGCAACATACCGTCGGCTTTGCAGACTTCGCCGCAATGGTGCGCGCCACCTCATGGGAGGTGGTCGAACAGGAGTCCGGTCTGCCCCGCCATGCAATCGAGCAGGCTGCGGGCGTTTACGCCCGGGCAAAGGCGGTCATGGGAATTTACGGCATGGGGCTGACGCAGCATGTCAAGGGCGTCGATAACGTGCGGATGCTGGTCAACCTGCTGCTGCTGCGCGGGAACATCGGCAGACCCGGCGCAGGACCGATGCCGGTACGCGGGCACTCCAATGTCCAGGGCCAGCGCACGGTCGGCATTACCGAGAAGACCGAGCTGGTGCCGATAGATCGGCTCGAACGGCAATACGGTTTCACCGCTCCACGCGAAAAGGGCTTGGATACCGTCGAAAGTTGCCGGGGGGTGATCGACGGATCGGTCAAGGCGTTCGTCGCGCTTGGCGGCAACTTTCTTCGCGCCGTGCCTGAAACAGCAGCGATGGAGGCGGCTTGGCCGGGTCTCGACCTGTCGGTGCAGATCGCGACGAAGCTCAACCGCAACCATCTGTTTTCCGGCAAGACGACCTACCTGCTTCCCTGCCTCGGCCGGATCGAGCGCGACGTTCAGGCAAGCGGTCCGCAAGCGGTTTCGGTCGAGGATTCGACCAGTTGCATTCACGGATCACGCGGCAAAGTCGCACCCGCCAGCGAGCACCTGCTGTCCGAGCCGGCCATCGTCGCCGGTATTGCCACGCAGGTCGTGCCCCCCAACCCCCGCATCGACTGGGATGCTTGGGTCAGTGACTACAGCTTGATCCGCGATGCGATCGAGGAGACCTACCCCGATGTCTTCAAGGATTATAACGCGCGGCTGTTTACGCCGGGCGGCTTCTGGAAAGGCAACAAGGCGTCCGAGCGCATCTGGCAGACATCGACCGGCAAGGCCGAGTTCCTCACACCGACATCGCAGAATGCCACCGGTTTCGCCGATGCCGCGCACCGCTATCGCCTGATGACGCTGCGCTCTAACGACCAGTTCAACACCACGATCTACGGCTACCATGATCGCTTTCGAGGCGTGAAAGGCACGCGCGACGTGTTGTTCATGAACAGCCAGGATATTGCCGCTGCCGGTCTTCGGGCAGGGCAGACCGTTGCCTTGGAAAGCGACGCCGACGACGGCGTAAAGCGTCGGCGCACCGACTTGATCGTGACGCCCTATGCCATTCCCCGTGGCTGTCTCGGCGCCTATTATCCCGAGGCCAACGTGCTCATCCCGGTCGAACATCACGCCGAGGAAAGCCATGTCCCAGCTGCGAAATCGGTGCCCGTGCGGATCGTCGCCTAGCCGGCAGCGGCCCGCGGCCCCGTCCGCTTACAGATCGTTCGGCCCGGCATCCGATTCACTGGCTATCAGATCTGCTGCTTCGGTGGCGTCAGCAGCGAGCGTACGCAGCGCCGTGGCCGTGTCCTTGAGCAGCCCGTCGCCGATCGGTTTTTCACCATTGATGAAACGCCGGATCGCGCGCTCGTCGATGCCGAGGCGGCGCGATGCCGACGTCGTGCCGCCAAACAGCGCAATGCAGCCCGCAAAGTGTTCCCGTCGATCCATCATCGCAGTCGTCGCCCTTGTTGAGATAGGAGCCGGACCCATAGTGCGTCCGGCGCCGATGTCACCGCCTCAGACGCGCCGGGCCGCTGCAAACCATTTCACAAGACCGTCAAATCGCGATATCCAACATGCTTCGCGTAGGTGCCGGAACAGGCAACGCGCGGGGATGAAGGACGCACTGCGATGGAAAACCTGCCGACCGCACAGTTCCACTCGATGACCGAAGGCACCCAGGCCGATTGGGATGCGATCATGACGCATCTGCGTCCGCATGCGCAAAGCGGCGGCGCGCGCGTTCTGGCTCATCTTCGCCTGCTCGATGGCGATTGCGGCGGCTTTGCGGTCGATCGCCTGACCCACTGCCTCCAGACCGCCACGCGCGCCCACCGCGACGGTAAGCCTGAGGACTACGTCGTCATGGCCCTGCTGCATGACATCGGCGACGTGCTCGGCGCCTACAACCACCCCGATGTCGCCGCCGCCATCCTCAAGCCGTTCGTCTCGGACGAATTGCTGTGGATCGTGCAGCACCACGGCGTGTTCCAGGGCTACAACTTCTTCCAGTTCATCGGCCTCGACCGCAACATGCGCGATCAGTTCGCAGGGCACGAACACTATGCCGCCACCCAGGAATTCATCGACAAGTACGATTGTCCCGCCTTCGACCCTGAATACGATACCCTCCCGCTGTCGTTCTTCGAACCGATGGTGATGCGCCTGTTCGAATATCCGCGCGCCAGCATCTACAAAAGGGCGATGGCGGAGGGCTGACCGAGGCAGCTCGTCGCACTCCGGTTCGTGACACCGGGATGTGTCGGCATGTCAGTTATACTGCACCGTCACCACCAGCGTCCCCGAAAACGTCCCGATCCCGGTAGATCCCGACAGCGGGATCGAGCCTCCGACTTTGACCTGCAAGGTGCCTGCGCTCCCCGTACCGCCGCTCAATACCTGCGAGCCGCTGCCCGTCGCGGTGGTGGTCGCCACGATCGATCCGGCTGAACCCGACATCGTGACACTCGATGGCAGCGACACCGTCACCGCCTGTCCGCCTTCGCCGGTGACGGTAAACGCGGCGGCTGTGGGGGCAGGTGAGGGAAAGCGGATCACGCCGGTCCCCGTGACAGACGCCACTCCTGCCGGGCTCAGCGTCAGGCTGCCCGTGCCGCTGGTCGGCCGCGTCACCTTGCCGAACTGCAGGTCCGCCGTCTTGGCGATGTCGATCGGCCGGATCACCTTGGCGGTAATGTTGCCCACCAGTGAATCCGATCCGGCGCCCGATGGACGTGATGCGGTGATCAGGAACGATGTCACGGCGTTGCCCGTCGGCTGGCTGGAGTCATTCCCCAGCACCGGGATGTCATATCCCAGCAGGAACGTCCGCGACGTGTTGCGCGGTATAGGATTGAGATTGATGACAATATAGCTGCCAGCACTATAGGCCGAGGTGATCGTCGCCGTGCCGTTGGTCAGGTTGACCGACGGTATTGCACCCAGCCGCCCGCTCGGCGTTCCTGCCAGAGCCAGCGTCACATAAGGCGTCGCCGAATTGCACAAGTTGTTCCCCGTGCAACTGATCGTGATCACCGAATACACCGAACTGCTCGATATGCGCACCGCGCTGCCCGATTGCAGCGTCACCGCTCCCGACGACGATGATGCGCGAAACGTCGACGATCCCGATGCTGCGCTGACGACATCGCCCAGCACACCGTCGCTGATCGAATCGACGTTGTAGGACTGCGCCTGCGCAGCCTGTGCGACCATCGCCGCGATCAGGATAAGGAGTGCGCGCAGCATCAGAGTTTCACCATCTGGACCGGTTCGTTGAAGGCCACTTCGCCCAGCGCGTCAATCGGCCGTCCGTCGGCGCTTACCGTGACGAACACCGGCTGCATCAGGTGCATCCCCAGCCGTGCCGCCTGATCGGGATCAATCTCGATCGCATAGCGCCCGGGCCTGACCTCGTCGAAGACCGCCGTCCCGTCGAACTCGGTGACCCCTTGCACCACCTTGCCCTTGGGCGAAACCAGCCGCAGCTTGACCGCCGACAGCCCGCTCAGCGCGCCGTCCTTGCGGCGGAAGCCGATCCGCGCCACCAGTTCGGACGTCGGCACCAGCGGATAGGGGATCGTGGTCATTCCGCCCGCGCGCGCGGCGAACATGATGTTCTGCGGGGGTGGGCTGACGAACATCGTGTCCGTGCCCGAAACGTCGGCACGCAGGGTCGCCATGCTGCCATCGCCCAAGCCGGTCACGAACGCGCGACCCTGCGCGTCGGTGACCGCCTTCAAGCCGCCGCCCTCGACGGTTACGCCGGGCACCGCGTTCTCGCCCTTATCGCGTACGCCATTCGCATTGGCGTCGATGAACGCCAGCAATGCAGCGCTCGCACCGTTGGCAGGGCCGGGCGGCGTCATGCGGTAGCGCCCTTGCAAGGGGTCGCGCGCAAAGCCGAAGTTGAACTGCACGCCGACCCGCCAGCGACCTTGCCCGGTCGACCAGTCGCCGCCCAGCGTCGCCGACGCAAACGGCAGGCGCGCGGTCAATCCGGCCTGCAGCGCCACATCCTTGTTCGAGAACGTCCGCGTCGCGCCCAACCGCATCGAATAGCGCTCGCCCAGCGCGCGGTCCGCAGCAAAACCCAGCGTTTCCATCGCCAGATTGGGCCGCACGCGGAAATCGGCGGTCGCACGAAGCTGCCACTTGTAGTCGATCAGCCGGATCGCGCTGACATTGCCGTTGACGCGCGTCGCCGAAAAGCCGGGTTGCGAGCGTCGGCTATAGTCCGCGCCGATCGCGACGAGCGTATCGCCAAGGCCCACGGTCGTACGTGCCCGCGCGGTCAGGCTCTTGCCGCCGTCGATGAACTCGGCACGCTCGACCCTGCCCGAAAGCGGCAGTCCCAGCGATCCCGGCAGCGGCACCGCCAGATCGAAGACGACCTCGCTGTAGCGCCGCATCGGGCGTGACGGATCGAAGCTGGTGTTGACCTCGTCGGCAAATCCGCCAGCATACTCGACATGACGCCCGACGAAGCTGATCCCGGCTACGCGCCCGGCTAGCCCCAGCGAAACCGCGCGCGCACCTTCGAAATCGGCCGCGACATCGGTTTGCATCGCAAGACCCAGCAGCGAACTGCGCGTGCCGACATTGGCCATCGTGTGCCCCACGCCGGCACTGTCGGTGAAGCGCGAGAGCCCCGCCGTCAGCGTCAGGCCTTCGCTCACCCCGTGCGCCACGCCTACCACCGCGCGCAGCGCGCCGCGCCCCTTGGTAAAGCCGCTGATGCTTTGGTCGGACAAGTCGATCACCGCGCGATCCTGCGCCACGACACCGATGTCGAACGTCGTCCGTCCGGTCGCCAGTTGCCCGCCGCCGACATTGAGTACGCGCGTCCGCTCGACCCGTTCGCCGCGCGGTCCATACAGCACGATGCGGATTGCATTGCGTCCGCGCACCAGCGGTATGTCGTTGAATTCATAACGACCCTGCACGCCCGAACCGCGTTGGCCCGATCGCAGGATGTCGTTGACGTACAGTTCGGCATCGTAGCCCACGGGCAGCTCGCCGCGCAGGTTGATGCGCTGGAACACGCTGGCGTCGTCGATCCGCGCCGACGAAAACACCACGCCCGCGCCGCCCAAGCTGCGCGGGCCCACGGCGAGGGCAGGGGTGAACACGTCACCTGCCGATGCCATCGTTCCACCGAGCGATCCGAGCAGCCGTCCGTCTTCGGACCGGCGCGTGAACGCCACGCGCGCTGCCACCGGGTCGGCGCTTTCGTCGGTCGCGACCCAAGCTGAAAACCCGGTCTGCAGCAGGTCGCCTGCGACGCGCGCTTCGGCCCGCGTGATCGTATGCGATGTGTTGCCGCCCTGGCCCGACCCCTCGTTGCTGTAACCCAGCTCTGTCGTGAAATCGAACGCGGGCTCGCCCAGCCAGCGATAGGGCGTCGCAACGCGCAGCGCTTCATCCTGCGTCCCCGGCTCGCCGGAAAGCCCCGCCATCCGCGCCAGCCGCTCGCGCTGTGCCTGCACCGGCAGCTTCTCGGTCGCCTCCAGCGTCAGCAGCATGTCGTTTTCGTTCGCGGTGATCCTGATCGGCAGCAGCTTGGCGATCAGCGATGCGCGCAGATAGATGTCGGTATCGGTGGTCAGGCTGTCGGGCGGAACCAGCGCGACGATCTTGCCGCCGATCAGCGCCTGTCCCGATTTGAGGTCGATCGTGATCGGCCGCTGGCTCTCGCCGATCCGTCCCGAAACCACGCCGTTCGAAGCGTCCACGTCCAGCGGCAGTTCGAGCAACCGGCTCAGTTCGCCCAAAGGCAGCAGCGGGTCCTGCGGATCGCCATAGGCAGTCAGCGCCTCGCTGATCGTCGCGCCGTCCAGTTGGACCGAAAGCAGCAGCAACTGGTCCCGCGCCATGTCTGACGATACAGACGTGGCAGCAGGTTGCACAGGCGCAACCGGTCCTTCCGGTCCACCGCTTGTGATCGCGGCGGCCAGGGCCAGAAAGGCAGCGGCGTAAGCCATTTCAGGGTGCTGTGTAGGTCCCGCTCGCGATCGGAGAGGCCTTGCCCGCCCCATCCGCGATATACGTCGCGGTCACGATCTCGCCCTTCTTCAGCGGGCGCAGCAGCGGCACTTGCGCCACGCGCTCGCCGACTTCGGGATAGACCGCGATACCGCGCACCACGCCGACCACTTCCTTGGCCGTGCGCAGCTCGATATTGCCGTAGAGCGATGTCGTGCCCTGTCGGCGGAGCGTCACGGCCAGCGCCGGACCTTCGGGCAGGGTTACTTGGCTGATCGGCCCCATGCTCCCGGTCGCGTCGGCAACGCCACCGCGCACGATCAGCGGGATCGAGATGCCGAAGATCGACTGAATGCGCAGTACCAGCTCGCCCTTTTCGGACGCGGCGGCCTGCTCGGCAGTAAGGCCGCTGTCGGGCGACGGGACCGTGGTCACTGTCAGATGGCTGCGATATTCGCTTGCTTGAGCGCCGTCGGCCAGCGTCGCGCGGACGCGGATCGTCTTGCCCTGGCCCGGAGGAAGGGTCATACGGCTCGGCGCGGCCAGCAGGAACGGCTTGGCCGATTGCACCTTGGCCGCCGTTGCCTGAGCTGCCGCATCACGCTCGGCAATGCGCGACATCGGCACGATCTCGCCCGATGGCAGCATCGCGTTGTCGACCAGCGCAACGTCCACCGTCACCGGGGTGTTGCCCTGGTTGAACACATAGACCGCCTCGGTCCGCTTGGTGCGATCGAAGATCACGCGGCGCGGCGTCAGGTTGATGTTTGCCGCAGCCGAGATCGGCGCGATCGTTTGCGTCGTCGCACCGTCGGCCTTGGGCTGCGTGATCGGCAGCGAGGTTTGCTGTGCCGCCGCCGGCGTCATCGCCGATGTGGCGACCAGCACCGTCGCCAGAAATCCCAGAGTGCGCCGCATGGCAAAAAAACCTTCCGTTAGCCTCGCGTTCAACCGTCAGTTGAACTGGGCAAGGAACAGGATCGAGCTTCCGCCCGGCAACCCGCTGCTCAGCAGCCCGCGGCGCATGGTGTGCATCCGGCTGTTTGCGGGCGTGAGCAGATCGATCCTGTAGACACCGCTCGCCATGACCACCACGCCGCCGCTGTTGCGGGCGTCGCGCGGACCGGCCTTGCGCGGGGTCATCAACATCGAGACCGAATCCCCGATCTCGCCATTGAGGAACACCGCCGATACGGCGTCGTTCAGCACGTCGAAGGAAAAGCCCGCGCCCACCGGCTCCACCACCACGACCGAAGCTTGCGCTTCGTCCGTGGTGGTGGTCTCGCCAGTAGCCGCAAGCGCGACAGGCCCCGTCACGAAAGTCGCCGCCAATCCCAGCGATGCGGCCAAGGCCTTGGCACCGCCATGTAGAATCCGCGTCATCCTCTCGTCCCCCCGGTTTCCGTCGCTCCCCTCGCGCTTACTGGTAGGCGACCGTCACCGGGAAGGTGGCGGTATAGGCGCCCGAGGCCTGCGTATCGACGAGGTTGAAGCTCCCGCCAACGTTCAGCGTAGCCGTGCCGGCAGCAGCCAGCGCGCCCGACAGCGTCACCGTGCTGCCAAAGTCGGGCAGCAGCGTCACGAGCAGCGAATTGGCGCCGCTGGTCAGCGAAACCGTGCCCGGGATCGTCGTCGTCACGGCCTGCGCACCTTCACCGGCAACGCTGAAGATCGCGCGGCTGGTCGTGCTGGCCAGCGCAACCGCGCCTGCAGCAGCAACCACCGAGTTGCCGGAGTTGGCCAGCGTCACGGTGCCCGTGCCGGTACGCGGACGCACGATGCGGCCGAATGCCAGGTCGCTGGTCTTCGTGATCGTCAGCGGACGGATGATCGTGACTGAAGTGGTGGCGGTAGCGTTGTCGGTATTCGCGGCCGACTGGGCGAAGGCATTGCCCCCAGCCAGCAGACCCGCGGCGATCGCCGCGGTTGCAAGCAACTTCTTCATCTCAAATTCCCCTATCCAAGACCCCGAGCAACCAGGGCTGTCCCTTACCGGTTTCCGCCAGGATAAAAGCGGATCCGGTCTTGCTGACAGAGATGTCGGCAGGGGTCCGTACTAGGTAGGTGCACCTAAGCATTGGTTAACGCGAGGGGCGTTCCCATCCGTCTCAGCATTTACCGTTAACCGGTCTGCAATTGATTGCCAACCACTTGAAAAATAGCGAGAATCACACGGAGAATCGCGGGAATCCGGGGTCTGTTCATCTGAATTTAATGTTGGGGCAATGAGCGTAAAAGCTTAACAACTAACCAACGATATAGTTAACGGTCACTATCGTTAGGTAAGGTTGTGTGCGCATGAGAAGTCGCGGGCGAACTTATGGGTTCGGCACGCCCCTTTCGGATACTCGGCTTTCGCGCTCGCGCATATGTCATGGGAGGCGGCGCTGACGCCGTCGCGACATCCGAAATCCGAAATTCGAAAAATCCAAGCCGCGATCGTTCGATCAGCGAGGCTTGCAAGAGGCCGGCACTTCCCGTCCAGCCATCATCCCGCAGCGTCTTGCCACCGGGAAGCGGATCCGGCGCCCGCAAAGTGCAGGCGCCGGTCCGGGAAAAATCAGCCGTTCAGCTTGTCCTTGACTGCCTTGGCGGCAGCGAAGGTCAGCTTGTTCGATGCTGCGATCTGGATCGTCGCGCCGGTCGAAGGATTGCGACCTTCGCGTGCAGGCGAGTTCTTGACCTTGAACTTGCCGAAGCCGTTCAGCGAGACTTCCTCACCCTTCGCCGCAGCGTCGGTGATCGCGGCGAAGACGCTGTCGACGGCCTTGCGAGCGTCGGCCTTGGACAGGCCGTGGGCCGCTGCGATGGTGTCTGCGAGGTCGCTGTTGTTCATGGTGACTTTTGTCCTCATCTTGAAAGGGATGGCACGGCTAACGCAAGGAGAACGCGCATAGCCATGCCCCGACGCCTACCTTTCCACTGAAAAGCGCGCAAGGGGAGCGTTTTTACGTCGATTTTGGGCTTGTCCGCCCGAAAATCCGACGAACCGTGCCCTCTCACGCCTTTGTATCGTTTTGTCGCAGGTCGTCACGAATCCGAACAAGGGACGTGCGCACCTGCAGCATTCTGCTAGACACCATCGCGAAATGTTGCCGGCGGACCGCGTCGGATCCTCCACGGAACTGGCTACCGGCCTGACCGTTGAGGGCTCCGGTCGACAAAGCGGCATTGTCAAGCGAACGCCCGAAACCGACTGCTGCACGAATTGTGAGACTGTCCTTGCCGTCAAGCCTGCAAACCCTGTTCCTCGGTGTCGCGAGTGCAGCCTGCCTTGCGCTTTCCGCCTGCGGATCGACCGACAAGCCCAAGGACAAGCCGGTTCCCGTCGTCGGCGTGATCGTCGCGCGGGCGCAGCCGGTCGAACTCACCACCGAACTGTCGGGCCGCACGATGGCCTCCGAAGTCGCCGAAGTCCGCCCGCAAGTCGCGGGCATCGTGCTCAACCGTCTGTTCGCCGAAGGCTCGGTCGTGCGGGCAGGCCAACCACTCTATCAGATCGACAGCCGCGTCTATGCCGCCTCGCAGGCTCAGGCGAGCGCGTCGCTCGCCTCGGCGCAAGCCACGGTCGAGGCCAACCGCCTCAAGGCCGAACGCTTCGCCCTGCTCGCCGAACAGGGCGGCGTCAGCCGTCAGGACGCCGCCGATGCGCGCGCCGCCTATAACCAGTCGCGCGCGCAGGTGCAGCAGGCGCGTGCCTCGCTGTCCTCTGCCCAGATCAACGTAGGGTTCACCCGCGTCACCGCCCCGATCACCGGGCGTATCGGCATCTCGATGGTCACCAAGGGCGCGCTGGTCACCACCAACCAGGCAGAGCCCATGGCCAAGGTCCAGCGCCTCGACCCGATGTTCGTCAACATCCAGCAGTCGGGTGCCGATTTCATCGCCCTGCGCCGCGCGATCGAAAGCGGCAAGCTCGTTTCGGGTGCTGCACCGGTTACGGTCATTCTTCCCGACGGCTCTGAATATCCCGTCGTGGGCAAGCTCAATCCGGCCGATATCGATGTGAACCCCGAGACCGGCACGATCACCGTGCGCGCCGTCGTTCCCAACCCGCGCGGCGAACTCCTTCCCGGACTGTTTGTCCGCGCGCGGGTCGGGCAGGGCACCGTGCCCGCTGCGATCCTCGTGCCCCAGGCTGCCGTCAGCCGCGATCCGCGCGGCCGTGCCAGTGTGCTTGTCGTCGGCGCCAAGGACATGCTCGAAAAGCGAGAGATCGTGGCCGACAGCCCGCTTGGCCAGAACTGGGTCGTCACCAGTGGTCTCAAGCCCGGCGATCGCGTCGTCATCGAAGGCCTGAACAGCGCGCGCGAGGGCCAGAAGGCCAAGGTCGTTCCCGCAGGATCGAAGCAGGTCGACCGCAAGCAGGGCGCAGCACCCGCTGCGGCCAAGTAACCCCAGATGATCTCCCGGTTCTTCGCCTATCGCCCGATATTCGCGTGGGTGCTTGCCATTGCGGTCATGGCCTTTGGCCTGTTCGCGGTGAGCACGATGGGTGTCGAACAGTACCCCGATATCGCCCCGCCGACCGTCTCGATCAACGCGACTTATGGCGGCGCGGATGCTTCCACGGTCGAAAACAGCGTCACCCAGATCCTTGAGCAGCAGCTCAAGGGCCTCGACGGGATGCTCTATTTCACCTCGAACTCGTCGAACGGTTCGGCCGGCATCACCATCACCTTCGACAAGGGCACCGATCCCGATACCGCGCAGGTCCAGGTTCAGAACGCCATCTCGCGCGCGGTCAGCCGCTTGCCCGCGGTCGTCCAGCAGCAGGGCGTCAACGTCAACAAGGCGCAGTCTGATCAGTTGATGGTCGTCGGCATCTACGACACCACCGGCCGTGCGACCAATTCCGACATTTCCGATTATCTGACCACGCATTTCCAAGACCCGCTTTCGCGCGTTGAAGGGGTGGGTAATACGCAAGTCTTCGGCGGCTCGTTCGCCATGCGTATCTGGCTCGATCCGTTGCGCCTGGCTGCGGTGCAGTTGATCCCTTCGGACATCACCACCGCGCTACAGGCGCAGAACACGCAAGTCGCGGCGGGCGAAATCGGCGGCAACCCTTCGCCCGAAGGCCAGCGCCTGAACGCCACCGTCACCGCCCGCTCGCGCCTCGAAACGCCCCAGCAGTTCGAAAACGTCGTGGTCAAGACCAACGTCGATGGCTCGGTAGTCAAGCTCAAGGACGTCGCACGCGTCGAAATGGGCGAGGAGAATTACGGGTCGGTCAGCCGGTATAACGGAGCACCGGCCACGGGCCTGTCGATCAGCCTGGCATCGGGTGCCAACGCGACGCGGACAGCAGAGCTTGTCAAGGAACAGGTTGCCGAACTCTCCCGCGACTTGCCGCAGGGCTACAAGGTTGCCTACCCCCGCGACAGCAGCATCTTCGTCAAGCTCTCGATCGAGGAAGTGGTCTGGTCGCTGTTCGAGGCGATCGTGTTGGTCGTGATCGTGATGTTCCTGTTCCTGCAAAGCTGGCGCGCCACTTTGATCCCTGCCATCGCGGTGCCTGTCGTGCTGCTCGGCACGTTCGGCGTGCTGTCGATGTTCGGCTACACGATCAACACCCTGACCATGTTCGGCGTGGTGCTCGCCATCGGCCTGCTTGTCGATGATGCCATCGTCGTGGTCGAGAATGTCGAGCGCGTGATGCACGAGGACCACGTCAGCCCGCTCGAAGCCACGGTCAAGTCTATGGGCGAGATCACCTCGGCGTTGATCGGCATTACCCTGGTCCTGACCGCCGTGTTCGTCCCCATGGCGTTCTTCGGCGGATCGACCGGCGCGATCTACCGCCAGTTCTCGATCACTATCGTCTCGGCGATGATCCTGTCGGTGCTGGTCGCGCTGATTTTTACGCCCGCATTGTGCGCCACGCTGCTCGCCCCGGTCGAGCGCGAGAAGCCCAAGGGCCGCTTTTTCACCAAGTTCAACAGCAGCTACGACAAGCTCGAGACCCGCTATCGCGGACGCCTGTCCCGCGTCGTGGCGCGGCCCGCGCCGTGGATTGCGGTATTCGTCGCGATCACCATCGCCATGGTCCTGCTTTACGTGCGCCTGCCCACCAGCTTCCTGCCCGCCGAGGATCAGGGCAACCTCTCGATCAACTACCAGCTTCCCGTCGGCTCCACGTCCGAGCAGACGCGCAAGGTCGCCAACGACGTTTCGGACTATATCCGCAAGACTGAAGGCAACAACGTCGAGGCGGTCTTCGTTGTCATGGGGCGCGGACAATCGGGCAACGCCCAGAACGCGGGGCAGGGCTTCTTGCTGCTCAAGGACTGGTCCGAACGCACCGGTAAGGACCGCAACGCCGCTGCCATCGCCGAACGCCTCAACGCCCATTTCAAGCAATCGCGCGACGCCCAGATCTTCGT
Organism: Novosphingobium hassiacum; assembly: GCF_014196055.1. Taxonomy (GTDB): domain Bacteria; phylum Pseudomonadota; class Alphaproteobacteria; order Sphingomonadales; family Sphingomonadaceae; genus Novosphingobium; species Novosphingobium hassiacum. The sequence continues at coordinate 344,058 of NZ_JACICY010000001.1, read as the reverse complement.
GCTCGATCCCCCGCCGATCCGGGGCCTCGGTAGCTCGGGCGGGTTCGAGATGTGGCTGCAGGATGCCGCAGGGGCAGGGCGCGAAGCGCTCACCGCCGCTCGTCGCCAACTCACGCAGCTGGCCGGTGATGACAGCCGTCTGGCGCAAGTTCGCCTCAGCGGGCTTGAGGATACCCCGCAGCTCAAAGTCGATATCGACGACGACGCGCTCACCGCGTTCCAGATCACGCCCGCCAGCGCCAACTCCACGCTGTCGATCGCGTGGGGCGGCCTTTACGTGAACGACTTCGTCGATCGTGGCCGCGTCAAGCGCGTCTATATCCAGGGCGATGCACCCTACCGCAGCAAGCCGTCCGACCTCAGCCAGTGGTTCGTGCGCGGCAGTGGCGGGCAGATGTCCCCGTTCTCGGCCTTTGCCACTTCGCGTTGGACGCAAGGCGCGGTGCGGCTCGATCGCTTCAATGGAATTGCCGCCCAGCAATTGCAGGGCGGCGGCGCACCCGGCGTCAGTTCGGGCGATGCGATGAACATCATGGAAGAGGCGGCCACCAAACTCGACGGCAATTATACCGTCGCTTGGAGCGGCCTGTCCTATCAGGAACGCGCTGCCTCCAGCCAGTCGCTGCTGCTCTATGCCGCCTCGATCTTCTTCATCTTCCTGTGCCTTGCCGCGCTTTACGAAAGCTGGTCGGTGCCCGTCGCCGTCCTGCTGGTGATCCCGCTCGGCATTATCGGCGCGGTGCTCGCAGTCACCATCCGTGGCTTTTCCAACGACATCTACTTCCAGGTCGCGCTGCTCACCACCATCGGCCTGTCCGCCAAGAACGCGATCCTGATCGTCGAATTTGCCGAAGCCGCGATGGCGCGCGGCGTCGAACCCGTCGCTGCCGCGCTTGAAGGCGCGCGCCTGCGCCTGCGTCCGATCATCATGACCAGCGTCGCCTTCATCGCGGGCGTCGTGCCGCTGGTCATCGCCGACGGGGCAGGGGCCAACGGGCGCCGCGCCATCGGGACCGGCGTGATGGGCGGTATGATCTCGGCCACGATCCTGGCGATCTTCCTCGTGCCGATGTTCTTCGTGCTGGTGAAGGGCCTGTTCAAGCGCAAGGCCGCCGCGCCTGTCGAACCGGAAGGAGTTCCGGCATGAACGCTCGCCTGATCCTCGCCACGCTTCCGGCCATGGCGCTGTCCGCGTGCAACCTCGCGCCGAAGTACGTCCAGCCTGCGACCCCGGTCCCGCCGTCGCTGCCGCAAGGTGCGTCTTACCTTGCGCTCGCAGCAGGTGAAACGACCGCCGACGCGCTCGGCTGGCGGCAGTTCTTCACCGATCCGCGCCTGCAACAGGTCATTGCCAGCGCGCTCGCCAACAACCGCGATCTGCGCGCCACTCTCGCCAACGTCGAACGCGCCCGCGCGCTCTATCGCGTCGACCGCGCCGCGCTGCTCCCGGTGATCGACGCCTCAGGTACCGCGTCCCGATCCCAGAACAGCTCGAACAGCAACAACCGCAACTTCCAGGTCCAGGCCGGATCCAGCGCGTTCGAACTCGACCTGTTCGGGCGTATGCGCAACCAGAGCGCCTCATCCTTCCAGACCTATCTCGCCACCGACGAGGCGCGCAAGGCCACGCAGATCGCACTCGTTGCCGAAACCGCCAGTGCCTGGCTGACTTATGCCGCCACCGCCGACGCCCTGAAAGTCGCGCAGGAAACGTTGCTCTCGCGCCAGCAGACGGTCAACGTCAACACGCGGCGCGAGGCCAATGGCATCGGCACCAAACTCGATGTCGCCACCGCGACAACCGCGCTCAACAGCGCGCAGGCCGCCGTCGCCGATTTCACCACCAGCCTCGCGCAGGCCCGCAACGCGCTCGACCTCCTAGCAGGCGCGCCCGTCACCGACGACCAGTTGCCGACAACGCTGGGGCAGGGCGACCAGACCCTCGCCGCGCTTCCCGTCGGCCTATCCAGCGAAGTCCTCTTGCGCCGCCCCGACGTCCTTGCCGCCGAACACGATCTGCGCGCGACATACGCCGATATCGGAGCCGCCCGTGCCGCGTTCTTCCCCACGATCTCGCTCACCGGCCTGCTCGGCTTTGCCAGCGGCGGCCTGTCCTCGCTGTTCGACGGCGGCAATTTCCAGAAAACGCTCAGCGGCACCGCCCGCCAGCGCAGCTTCGATGGCGGCGCAACCTCCAGCAACCTCGCTGCCGCCAAGGCCTCACGCGACGCCGCACTCGCCCGCTATGAAGGCGCAATCCAGACCGCGTTTCGCGAAGTCGCCGATGCGCTCGCCCGGCGCGGCACGATCGAGGACAGCGTCCGCGCGCAATCCTCGCTCGAAGCCAACGCGGCTACCGCCTACCGTCTCACGCAACTGCGCTACGATGCCGGAATCGCCAACTTCCTCGAACCCCTGGACGCCCAACGCACGCTCTACAGTGCGCGCCAGTCACTCGTCACAGCCCGCCTGACCCGCGCCTCGAACATGGTCGAACTCTACCGCACGCTCGGCGGCGGATTGAACGAAACGACGCCGTAAATCCCCCCTCCCGCCCGCGGGAGGGGCAGGGGGTAGGCCTTGCGCAACCCGTCAATGCGAACTGACCCGTGCTCGCTTGATCGTCCCCGAAAAGCTCAGCACCGGCACGTCCCCGCACAGAATCGTACCCCGCGCGAACACCAGGCTGCGCCCCTCGCGAACCAGCTCCCCGCGCGCAGTCAGCAACTGCCCGGCCTGCGCACCGCTGACGAACTCGCAATTCATCGTCACGGTCACCCCGTTGATCTCGTCGCCTGCACTGCCCGCGATCATGAACAGCGAAAAATCGGCAAACGTCATCAGCGCACCGCCGTGGACGATGCCGTGGCCGTTGAGGTTCTTGTGTTCAGGGATAAACGCGGTGACGATCCCGCGCTCGTCGCGCTTGACGTGAAATGGTCCGGTGCCGTCCTCGAACGGGTCCTTGCCCGACCACCTCCACCATCCGGCCCACGGGCCTTGGTTCACCTCGACGAAATTGCCCCGGATCGGAGCCACACCCTGTTCGCTCATCCCCCCGCAATCGCGCAACCCGCGACGATTGTCGAGCCTCCCGCTTGCGGTAGGGGCTGGCGGTGGGCCTGTTACGCGACCGCCGCCTCGACCGTCTCCAGCATCATCGAGGCCAGCGCCTTGCCCGAGACCCAGGCGTTTTCCACACGCGGCCCCAGCAGCCAGTCGCCGCAGATCCCGATGCGCGACGTCTCGCTCCACAGTGCGCCAAGATCGCTGCCCGATGACATCGCGTAACGCCAGCGATGCGCCGCCGCGACCGTCGGCTCGGGCAGTTCCACGCCCAGCGCCTTGCCCAGTTCGCCCAGCATCCGCGCCGCCACGTCGCCCGCCGCCATCTCGATGTGCGCCGCCGACCAATCCGGCTTGGCCTGGACCACCCACGTCTCCGGCCCGCGCCGCCCCGGTTTGGCCGAATTGCGCGCCGCCCAGTTGATCACCCCTGTCTCACGCACGCAGTCCCGCGCCGTCGCGAGCTTCTCGGTGAATGCAAACATCGCGGTCCAGCACGGCTGAGAGCGCGCCGCCAGCGCCGTCGAGGCCAGCGACAGGTCATGCAGCGCCACGATCGCCGCGGCCTGCTCGGGCGGCAGCGATACCACCACCGCATCGAACGGACCCCGCTGCTCGCGCCCGCCGCCCGCGCACTCGCCGCTCACGAACCATGCACCATCGCGCCTCACCAACCCGCTTACATGCCACCCGAAGGTCACGTCGTGCTGCTCGGCCATGTCGCGCACCACCGCGCTCATCCTCGGCACGCCGACCCACGCGCCGGTTCCCGCCACCGGCCAAGGTGCGGCCACGCCCCGCGCCGACCACCGCGCCACTTGCGCCATGAATGCCGGATCGCGCACGGTGAAATACTGCGCACCATGATCGAATTCCACATCGCCCAGCGCGGTCTGCATCCGCCGCGTCGACATGCGACCCCCAGCCCCGCGCCCCTTGTCGAACAGCGCGACGCAATGCCCCGCACACGCCAGCCGGTCGGCGCAGGAAAGCCCCGCCATCCCGGCCCCGATCACCGCCACACGCAACCGCGCGGGCACCATGGCAACATGCATGTTCACGTCCGGCAGGGCCTCAACCACGTCCCATCAACGCCAGGACTTCCTTGCGGGTGCTGGCATCGTCCAGAAAGCACCCGAGCATCCGGCTCGTCACCATCCCCACGCCGTGAGTCTTGACCCCGCGCCCGGTCATGCACCCGTGCTGCGCTTCGATCACCACCGCCACGCCGCGCGGGTTGAGGTTGTCCTGGATGCACTGCGCGACTTCCGCCGTCAGCCGCTCCTGCACCTGCAGCCGCTGTGCAAAGCCATGCAGCACCCGCGCCAGCTTCGAGATGCCCACCACCCGGTCACGCGGCAGATAGGCGATCGAGGCCGTGCCCGTGATCGGCGCCATGTGGTGCTCGCAATGGCTCTGGAACGGAATATCGCGCAGCACCACGACGGAATCGTACCCGCCCACTTCCTCGAACGTGCGCGAAAGGTGCACGCCGGGATCGCTGGCGTAGCCAGAGCAATACTCGCGCCACGCCCGCGCCACGCGCTTGGGCGTATCGATCAGCCCCTCGCGCTCCGGCTCGTCGCCCGACCAGCGGATGAGCGTGCGGATCGCGTCCTCGACCTCGGTCGGAACCACGACCTTGCCGTCTTCGCCGATCACGTCGGCCATGCCAGACGCTGCCGCCAGACTGGGAGAATATACGTTCATCTGGCTCGAGCCCCGCTCCGCTGCACGCGACATCGCTGCAATCGTTGACCGGATGCGCGCCGCCCCGCCGCCGAACAACACGGACCAAAGGGCACGCATTGGAAATCGCCGCGATCGGGCGTATATCGCCCCCATGTCCATATCCGAGATGATCGCCTCCAGCCCGACGGCCGCCGTCATCAGCAACCCGCGCCTGCCGGATAACCCGATAGTCGCCTGCAACGACGCGTTCGTCGAACTGACCGGCTATGCCCGCGAAGAGATCATCGGCCGCAACTGCCGCTTCCTGCGCGGCTCCGCGACCGAGGACGACAAGGCCACCACCCTGCGCGAAGGCATCTGGCGCAAGCAGCCGGTGATGGTCGAGATCCTCAACTACAAGAAGAACGGCACCCCCTTCCGCAACGCGGTCATGGTCGCCCCGATCTTCGATGCCGAGGGCGAGGTCGAATACTACCTCGGCTCACAGGTCGAAATCTCCGAGGACGCAGCCCAAGCCACCAACGCCCGCCGCACCGGAGCCGCCGCCCGCGTCGAACGCCTCAGCCGCCGCCAGAAGGAAATCCTCGTCCTGATGGCCGCCGGCAAGCTGAACAAGCAGATCGCCTACGAACTGGGGCTGAGCGAACGCACGGTGAAAATGCACAGGTCTGCGGTCTTGAAGGGCCTGGAAGTAAAGACCAGCGCGGACGCGATCCGCGTGGCGATCGAGGCTGGGTTTTAGGGGGGCGCAGCAAAGTCAGGCAGAAGCTGTTGGTCTTAGTGGTCAAGAGCGGCTGACTCTGGGACGATGCCGTCATTTGCCTGCGACATTACGAACAGAGACTCTGGTCAGAAGCCGACATTCAACGTTCGCTCGAACCAAGTTGCATAGAAACTGGAGATCGGTCGGTTTCGAATAGGCGGCCTATAACCAGACATTCGTTAAAGCTGCCTTCGGTGTCCCATGTCGCAAGCAAGCCCCCTTCTTCCATCGTAAGCAGGAAGGGAAGCAGCGAATGCTGAGCTGAGCACCTTACAGTCCCAGCAGCGCCGCTAACTGAAGAAAGCTCGGCAAAGTCGACCCGGCTCGCCCTGTAATTTTGCTTCCTGTGTTAGCATGATCGCAGTTGCCATAAGAGCATGCCGAAGTAGATTCTGCTTGTGACACTCTAAAAAAAGCTGCTTGCTGATCAGGAGCGGTTCACATCCTTTTTCAGGGGGCAAGCTCGACGCTTCAGCACCATAACAAAGGTATGTGTGACACCAATTGTCCTGAAGTGCTGCGTTCGGCCGAAAGCTACCGACAGCTTGCCATTCCGTGGCCTCAAGCCCGACTTCTTCGAGCAATTCTGTTTTAGCGCTGACGAATGGATCAGTGCCTCGATCGACGATTCCGCCAGGGAGTTCGATCGTCTCTTCACCTATTCCATGTCGGAATTGGCGGACTAGGGCGAGGTTGCCCGCAGAGGTAAACGCTATCACATTTACCCAATCCGGGCAGCGCAGCAGACTGAATCGCTGAGGAGGGCCATCCCCTCGCTCGATTCTTTTTCGTTCGACGCGGAAGACATCGAAATCGGATACGTCACATTTTGTCATACATCTCTTCCTGCCTACGCAGCCAATCAATATGCTCGGTTGAAAAATCGAGCGTTAACAATTCGGCATGAGTGTATTCGCGAGCACGATAGTTTTCGCCTCGTGCTGCTCCGTGCATACGATGCAGATTGTCGAACAGGATCAAGATTGAGGTGGTGGCTGCGACGAATTGGGGGGCTGCCTGCTCGGACAAGCTTAAAAGATAGCGGAGACCGCGACGATAAAATTGCACTGGATTTTCCATCCCCTCGATTACCAGGTCGCACAACTCTATTTGCCGCGAGCGCCAGAGATCCATTGAGGCGCTGGAAGCCGGATGTAAGCGCCTAGCCTCATTGATTGAGATCCCTGTTAGGACCCCGAGGCCGATCGAGCTCAACTCCCGTCTCACTTGCACCGTAAGACCAAGGCGCTCAGCAATGAAGTTCGCGGTTTCTCGGGTTTGCACGGTCGGACAAGCATCAATGCCGCATGGTCGGTTTCGTAGGCTGGCTACGCAAACAGCAAGTTCTCGAGCTTGATCGATCCCGCGAGACGTCAGAGAATCTCCTTTACCACCTGGAATTCCGATCAGGTTCTTGGCGCACTCCGCATGGCGAGCAACGTAAAGTCTCAAGCTTCATCACCCGTCGATCTAGCGGGAGATCCAACGACGGTAGTCGCAGCAGGAACATCCTCACGTGCAAAAGAAAGAGCCCCGAGGACGCTCCAATCATCAAGGCGAACCTGCTGCGCGACTGCGGCACCCATACCAACATAGGTACCGTCTCCTAACCACGCTTCAGATCCAATGTTGGCGCCTGGACACAAATTTACATACTCTCCGATGTGCGAGCCAGCACCGATACTCACGTTGGCATTTAGAATGCTTGCCCTCCCAATTTCGACCCCAGGGCCCACTACGCAACCTGGAAATACGATGGTTCCTTCTCCGACGTGCACGTTTCCCAAAAAAACGGCTGTCGGATGAATGATCGTCAACAATACTGGCTTCGGCAGGATGGTATGCAAGCGCGCTAGCACCTCCACACGCGTTCGGGGCGCACCTATTGCTATCACGACCCCAAACTCCGGGAGACTGCGTCTTAGTCCCGCCAGTTCATCAATCCGTCCTAGGCAGGGTATTCCTTCGACCAGCGATCCAGTTGAGACGCCGTCGTCCACTACTCCGATAGGGGGATATAGAGCGTAGGATCTCGCAATTTGGACGACGCTCTTTCCTAGCGACGACGCACCAATAACGACCAAGTCCATACCAAGCTTAGGAAAGCTTATCGACGTGGAGCACCTTGCTACCCGTACACTTGTGATCGTAAAATGTGAACTCCAGCAGAGCGAATGCGTCACTAGAAAGGTATGGCTTCAGCTTACGACCCATTTCTGCATTGGCAACAATCGCGTGAACAGCTTGTTGAGTTCCATGCCCATGTAGACCAAAAACCACCAGTGTGGGTTTTGAGGTGAGATCATTGGGATTGAGCTTTTGCAGTCGCACGACGAGTCCATAGTCGCGTTCGACGCGCTGGCTCTGATCATAGGCTGTGCAGAACTGCGCTCCGCCGTAGGAGAAGCACTTCGCTGTCGCATCAAACGTAACGGGTAATCGCGAACCGAGTTGAAGAAGAACCTGCTCGGTTATGCCGTTAGCCAGTGGGCCGCCGAGCGAAACAAAACAATCCCTCCGTAGTTGGCCAATATCAGCCTGAGTTCGTGCTTTAAGTTCAACGATCCGACCAAGAGATTCCAGAGCACTTCGGACATCAGAATAGGCTTGAACGTCAGTAATGCTAATTTTACGAGGGCTTCTCGGATACTGACCATCTTTGTCGGTAAGAACAACGGATATCGGCCCTTGACCTTTTAAAAACGGAGCCCAAAATTGCCTTTGCCCGCGCGTCTGAAAGCGCCTCCAAGCATTCGTTGCCGCCAAGCCTATTAAAAGCCAAATGAAACTCGCAATAATGTTAATAAATAGGTCGTCCACGCAATTCCCCTTGATTGATGTCTAACGCTAAAGCTAACGTGGCCGCAACTGTTGGGGCGTGAGTTATTGTACCGTCCTGGATCATGCGAAGTGCATCGTTTATTTGCAAGCGTCGAACTTGAAACTCGGCATCGCGAGCGGCGTCGGAATCTCTTGTCTTCGACGTAAAGACATGTGTACGATGCAATGTGGTTGAAAGGTCTAGATCCAAAGTGAAGAGGAACTGAGCTTTACCGCCGTTGAGGCCCGTCTCCTCGGAAAATTCGCGGATTGCAGCCTCTTGCGGCGTTTCTCCTTCGCGAACGACGCCACCGGGAAGTTCTAGGGTCCGCTCCGCACGAGGCTTCCGAAATTGCTCGACGAGCACAAGCGCTCCCTTGGTGTCGATCGCGAGCATACAGGCAGATTCGGGGAAAATATATGTCGTCCCTTTCTGAATCATGGTCTTAGCTGGCACCAATATCCACCTCCAAAGCGACAGAAATAATCTGGTCCCTAATCTCACGCTCTTTGTCCGCTGTCGACCAACGAACTTTGCTGTCGTCGAATATGTAGCTGCCTGCTTCAGCTATTTCCGTGGGCACGTTAGGTTGGCAAACGCCCACACGCCAAGGAGTTTTGCCACAGTGGTTGAACAAGGGCCAATATCATGTGCGTCGAAGCGGACCGGCCGATCCCAAGATATCGCGCCGTACAGAAACAGCCATTTTATTTGGCGCTTAGCGGCTCAGAATTTATCAACGTCGTGAATGACCTTGTCTGACGTGAGCGGACATTCGGACCGCTGCGTCGGAAGAGCGAGTTTTGGTCGATAGCCGTCACCGGCTAGGGGCGGGCAGTCTGCAAATCACCCCCTACCGATCCGCCGCCCGCGCCCCCTCCAGCCGCATCTCGCACCACAGCCCCGCCGGATCGAAGTTCAGTTCGATCGCCTCGATCCCCGGCTGCGGCATCAGCAGGCGGGTGCCGAGGCCCTTGCGGACGGGGGGCTCCACGCGGGGGCCGCGGCGTTCGGTCCATAGCACGAACAGCGTCGTGCCGTTCGGGCCGATGAACCAGCTCAGTTCGACAAAGCCTTCGGGCACCGACAGCGCGCCGTGCTTGATCGCGTTGGTCGCCAGTTCGTGCAGCGACATGATCAGCGGGATCGCGCTTCCGGCGGGCAGCAGGCATGGCTCGCCGCTCATGCGGATGCGGCCTTCGCCGTCGAACGGGGCAACCGTGTCGCGCGCGAGGTCGGGCAGGCGGCCTTCGGTCGTCGCGCCGATCTGGAGCAGGTCGCTCGCCTTGGCGAGGCCGTCCAGCCGCAGCGAGAATTCCTTGTAGAAGTCCAGCGGCGATTCCGCGCGAGGCCCGCGTGAGGCGAGCGCCTGGATCAGGTTGAGCATGTTGCGCACGCGGTGGCGCAGCTCGCGGTTGTAATTCTCCTGCTCGTCGTTGACCCGCCCGATCTCACGCATCGTGCAGCGCAGGCTCGCGCCCATCGCCACGATCAGGCCTGCCGAAAGTGCGAACAGCATGAAGTACACCACGCGCACCGGCGTCACCACGGCAAACCAAGCGCCGCCGCCGAATATGCGTTGCGAAACGATTGCAGCGACGAACGCGAAAACGATGGCGTAGCGCACCTCAAGCAACAGCGAGGCGATTAGCAGGCACGGCCAGTAGGTCAGGAACGGCAGGCCCAGCCCGCTGGTATCCACCGCCGCGCGCAGGGCAGTGGGAGCCAGCAACAGTCCGGTCATCCACGCCAGCGATTCCGGTGCGCGGCGGTTATGGCTGATCAGCGCGCGCAGGTTTACAAGGCGTCGTGCTGAATCTGCGCGCACATCGTTCTCCCCGGCACGTCGCGACCAAACGGCAAACGCCGTCAGAGGACGTTCCCTCTAGGTTCCTATCTAGAGTCAATACATCCTTTGGTACAGGGCAATAAGTGATACGCGACCAATCTCGAGCGTGGATCAACCCCCTCGGCGCCGCGCATTAACCGTCCTGCGGCAGCACGATCCGGCCTGGCGCGGCCAACCGCAGCGCGTCGGCGATCTCGATCACGTCGACCACCGCGCGCGCCTCGGGCAGCGTCAGTCCGGTGAAGTCCGGCTCGAACGCGCGGCATGCCTGCAGCAGGTTGCTAGGTGATCGCTCCAGTTCCGAGCGATATTCATCGATCGTGCGGCACCCGTCGATCTGGCCCCAGTTGATCCCGCTCGGCCCCGGTCGCTCGTGATAGGCCCACAGCGCCTGGATTGCCCGCTCGATCGCGATCCGCGCCTGTTCGACCACCGATACGTTCGAAGCACCCGCCGCTCGGGCCTTCAGTTTCTCGCGATAGCGGCGCTGGCGTTCGGCGTTGGATAGCGGCATCGCGCGATCCTAGTCGTTAACCACGCGCGCCGCCACCTCCGTTACGTTACTTACCCGCGCGTCAACCACGCACTGCCTGATTTTTGACCTCGATCAAGGCAAACTCGTATGTGTTGCATATTATTTTCCGCAAGTCGGACACCCCGCGTCCGGCCGGGAGATTCGCGCCATGACGCCCGATCCGTGTTACGCTGACGAAAGCGCCGCCATCCGCCGCACCATCCCGCTGTTCGACGGCCACCGCGCCGCACGCGGCTATGCGCTCAACGCGATGTGCTTCTCGTTCAACGACGCTGCCAACCGCGCGGCCTTCCGCGCCGACGAGGACGCCTACTGCGCGCGCTTCGCGCTCACCGAGCAGCAGCGCAAGGCCGTCGCGGACCGCGATGTCCTCGCCATGCTCGAGGCCGGCGGCAACGTCTACTATCTCGCCAAGCTCGCCGGCATCCTCGGCCTTGGCGTGCAGGACCTCGGCGCGCTCCAGACCGGCATGTCGCTCGACGCGTTCAAAGCGATGCTCACCGCGTGGGCAGAGAAGATCCCCAACGGAAAGCACGCATAATGGCACAGATCATCGGCGGCTATTTCACCAGCCACGTTCCCGGCATCGGCGGCGCGATCGTGCGCGGCGATCAGGACACGCCCTACTGGAAACCGTTCTTCGACGGCTTCCCCCCGATCCGCGAATGGCTTGCCGAGGCGAAACCAGACGTCGCGGTCGTGTTCTCGAACGATCACGGCCTCAACTTCTTTCTCGACAAGATGCCGACTTTCGCGGTCGGCGCGGCGGCCACTTACGACAACGCCGACGAAGGCTGGGGCTTGCCCGTCTACAAGAGCTTCACCGGCCATCCCGCACTGTCCTGGCACCTGATCGACGCGCTCGTCCGCGATGAATTCGACATCACCACCTGCCAGCAGATGCTTGTCGATCACGCCGTCTCGATCCCGTTCGAACTCGCCTGGCCGGGCGCGGAAAGCTGGCCGATCAAGCTTATCCCGATCGCGATCAATACCGTGCAATATCCCCTGCCGAGCCCCAAGCGCTGCCTCGCGCTGGGCCGCGCCGTCAACCGCGCGCTGCAGTCTTGGGGCGGGACTGAGCGCATTCTCGTCTGCGGTACGGGCGGCCTCTCGCACCAGCTCGACGGCCCACGCGCCGGGTTCATGAACCCCGAATACGACATGTTCTGTCTCGACAACCTCGCCGCCGACCCGGAAGCGCTGACCGGCCACTCAGCCGAACAGGTCGCGGAACTCGCGGGCACGCAAGGCGTCGAAATCCTCAACTGGATCGCCGCGCGCGGCGCGCTGGGGGATCTGCCACTGACCCAGATCAGCCGCAACTACCATATCCCGATCAGCAACACCGCCGCCGCCAGCCTCCTGCTGGAAGCTGCCTGAAGACGGTCGTCCAACCACAGTCCAAGACACCTCGTTCCCCCCTCCCGCTTGCGGGAGGGGTCGGGGGAGGGCCTGTTAAGCCGTGCTGGAATGGCAGGTATCGGCGCGCCCGCGATTTGGGGCGAACGGCCTGAAGTGGGTGGGAAGGGGAATTTTGGCCATCACTTTTTGGGGTCTAATCCTCGGAGAAACTGCTCGACGTCTCCCAAGTCAAGCTTTCGGTAGACGCATTCCTGCTGCTCTTGGGTTGCGGTCCCGTCTAACGTCCAAGACCATTTCGCCAGCTTGGACAAACCGGCGGGGACGCGATGTCGAATGGCAACAGTAGAACAGTCGTGAGCAGCTTTTTGGACTTGTTGCCAAGTCACTGTGCTCCTCGGTTCCCCGGCATCAGCAGCCGCCGGTGATGCAAACACGAGCGAGGCAATAGCGGCCATGAGGACTTTCATGAGCCAAATTTATCTGCTTTGACTAACGACCGCAATGGCGTCGTATCCCGACAGTCGGCCATCAAAACGAAATCGCCAGAACCGGCTACCCCATTCACCCATCCTGATCATTCACCGCCAGCAGCGCCAGCTCCGTGCGGTTCTCGATGCCCAGCTTCTGATACATCGTGTGGAGGTAGACCTTCACCGTGCCTTCACCGATGCCCAGTTCCGCGCCGATGTCGCGGTTGCGCATGCCGCGCGCGACCAGCGCGGCGATCTTGCGTTCGCGTGGGTTCAGCTTGGCCAGTGGCCCTTGTGAATCCGGCTTGAGCGACAGATCGAGCGCGCGCTGGAGGAACACCGGGTCGATCGCCTTCTGGCCCGAATGGACTTTGTCGAGCACATCGACCAGGCCATCCTCGGCGCCGTCCTTCGACACGATCCCGTCGACCCCTGCGCGCATCACGGCCATCAGCTGGCGGTCGGTGATCTCGGCGGTCAGCAGCACCACGGCGCGCTTGTCGCCACGCGCGCGCAATGCCTCGAGTGCCTGCACCCCATTCATCCCGGGCATGTTGATGTCGAGCAGCACGATCGCGGGATCGTGCGTCTTGATCGCGTCCAGCGTTTCCTCGCCGCTGGCGGTCGTTGCCACGATCGCAAAGCGTGTGCCGCGCAGCACGGCTTCCACGCCTGCGCGAATGAAACCGTGATCGTCGGCGATTAGAACGGGTATCATATTGTTCCTCCGGAACGGATAGCTATTTCAAGGCGTGCGCCACGCCCGTCGCTGTGCATGGCGAAACGCCCGCCGAGCGCATCGACCCGTTCGCTGATCGAACGCGGTCGCAAGGGATCGGGCAGTTGCGGGAACCCGATACCATCGTCGATGATAGCAAGGTTGAGCATGCCGTCGGCATCGGCCAGCTCGACGCGGACCTTGCGACATTTGCCGTGACGAACGGCGTTCGCGATGCCTTCGCGGACGAGCTGGCGTATCTCGTGCGAAAGTTGCACGGAGACCGGCTGGGGATGATCGGGCACGACAAGTTCGGTCTCGATATGCCAGTGCGCCCCCGCTTCGGCCAGCAGGTCGCGCATCTCATCGGCAATCTCGGTGCGGCGATCGCCTTCCTCGCCTCGTCGCAGACGCTCGATCAACAGCCGCAGATGACCTTGCTCCCGACGCAGCGCGTTCTTGATCGAATCGATTTCGCCTTCGGGATCGTGGCCGTCGCGAATCCAGCGGCGCAGCGCCTCGAGTCGGAACAGCGTGCCGGCCAGGAACTGCACCACGCTGTCATGCAGGTCGCGGGCGACCGCATGGCGCACCCCGGTCTCGGCGGTCCTGCGTGCGAGCGACGCCATCGCCTCGCGGTCGAGCGCGTGGCCGATCTGTTCGGCCATGGCATGCATGATCGCCAGATCGTCGGGGCCAAGCGTTGCGCAGTCCCACGCCAGCAGGTGACCACTTCCGGTGACGCTCTGGATCGGAACGATCAGGCCTTCGTTGGCGCCCATCATTTCGGCGAGCCGCGATTCGACGTCGCCGGTAACCGCCTCCACAGCGGGGCCGCCAAAGGTAAGTTGGCGTTTGCGCGCGACATTGAAGATAGCGGTCGATCGCAGGGTCGTCAGTTCCTCGCCGAAGTTTTCGGGTCCGTGGCGCTCGACTTTCACACCCTCAGAGGAGAGGTGGTGGATTTCGACCCATGGCTCTTCGCTCCCGGCAAAGGCGAGCGCCACCTGCCGTGCTGCAAGGACCTGCGCGGCAAGCGACAGCGCCGAATTGAGAAGCGGCTCCCAGCGCTCGCCCAACAGGCCCGGCGGCTCGGGGAATATGATTGTCCGCCCACCACCGCGCGACAGGCTCAGCCAGATCAGGATACATGACAGCAGGATCATGTAGACGACCCGGCGCGAGAACCGGAACAGGTCGATGTCGAAGCCGAATTCGTACAGTGCCAGGCCGACGGCCAGGTTGGCGCACAGCAGGGCGATTGCCGTGATCGCGCTCGCCCGCCAGTTCCAGCGGACCATGGCCGAGACCAGCAGAAATGCGGCAAAGGCCAGGAACGGGTTCTGGAATTCGCTGTAGCGGCTTTCGGTGAAATAGACCGCCCCCAGGAACACGCCGATGTCGATGGCCTGTGCGAGCGTCGCCAGGCGGAAATCGTACCACCAGCTTTTCCACGCGACGACCATCAGCGCTGCGGTCCACAGCAGGTAGAGGTTAACCAGTATGTATCCGGCGAGTGCGCCGCGCACGGGCACACTCGGTTCAAGCCATAGCGCCAGCAGGAACGAAAGCGCCAACACGGCTCGCCCGGTTGCAATAACTCGCCCGGTTCGTCTGGTTAGCGTGCCGCCGTACATTTCCGCCCCTGATTCGCCGGGGCTACACTTGCACGCTAAGTTGCAAGGCCGATAGCGTAAGGATCGGGTCAACCAACACAAATCGTTTGATTTTCACTAACTAAAGTGAAGCTACATTGTGGTTGTTAGACAAAAGTTTGCTTGAAAATTCTTTAACATAGCGCAAAATGCGCAGTGCAGCCGTTAACCTTTTTGGGCGAGGTTCTCGGTCTACGGGGTGCAACGTGGTTATGATCATCGAAAACGATCTGGCTGACAGTCCATTGCTAGAGTTGACCGCCAAGCAGCGTGAGGTCCTCGACCTGCTTATTCAGCACAAGACGTCCAAGGAGATCTCGCGCCTGCTCGGGATCTCGCCACACACAGTCGACCAGCGCATTATGCTTGCGCGCGCCAAGCTTGGCGTCGCCACGCGTGGAGAGGTGGCGCAGGGCTATCGCCGCCTGATCGAGATATACGAACAACCCGTATATGAACTTTCCCACATAGGATTCCCGCCGCTTCCGGTCGAAACGTCGGACCGGGATGACGTGGAAGTCGCCCCGTCCATGACAACGACCATGCCTCTGGCGCTACCCGCGTCCGGGATCGAAGGCAGGGCCGGCGTTGCAGCTTCAGGCTGGGCGGACGGAGCGGATTACTACCACGTACTCCCGGAGATGTTCGACGGGCCACACGGCACCGCGATGCGGCTGGGTTACATTGCTGTCATCACGGTATTCCTGATCCTGATCGTGCTCGGGGGCTTGAGCATGTTTGCGCAATTGTCCTCGCTGCTCGATCGTTGATCGCCGCACGACAGGTCGTTCATCTCCATCCGAACCAGGGTGACCGGCGCGGGGGCGCTGCCATCCGTCGTAACAAGTGGGACCTGTCGCGAAGACGCGCAGGCGGGAGACTGAAATGACCAACCACAACACCAATCACGTTGCTATCCACGGCATGCGCATCACCCGCGACCTTCACGAAGCCGAAGCGGCGATCGACGAGGCGCTCATCCGTCAGGCCAACCTGCTCGCCACCATGGTCCGCGCCCGCCGCGGTTCCGAAGTGGGCGCTTTCACCGGACAGGAAGCGCTGCTGCGCCTCGCCGCCAGCCAGAAAGCCATGCTCGACGCCAGCAACGAAATCGCCCGCGTTCACGGCAAGCTGCTCGATGTCGGCCGCGAAGTCGGTAGCGGTATGGTCGACGATTGCCCGCCAAAGGGTGCCACCGGCGATCAGCTCGATCGCAGCCTCGTCACCGTCGGCATTGCAGCCTGACCCTTGCGTAATGACAGAACCGTTCCTGTGACTGGTCCCGGGAAATGATGCTGATATGGACCCTGCGCCTGATAATCGCGGCAATCGTGGTTTTCGTCTTCCGTAAGGGGGGCGAACCGGAAAAGCTTGTCGCGATTGTTCTGGTCACTACGACGGGCCTCGATCTGGCCAACCACGCTATGTTCGGCGACCCCGTTTTCTTTGCGGTCAACCCCGGCCATATCGTGATCGACACCTGGGCGATGATCGCCCTGCTGTGGATCGCTTTGCGTGCCAATCGAGGCTGGCCGTTGTGGGTCAGCGCTGCGCAGATCATCGTGGTGCTCGGCCACGTGTCCAAGATCATCGATCTTTCCCTGGTCCGCTACGGCTATTTCGCAATGATCCAGATGCCTATGAACATCCAGGTCTGCGCGTTGCTGCTCGGAACGCTCGCCCACGTGCGACGTGAAGAGCAGATCGGCCGCTACCACGCGTGGCGACTGGCCTGAAGCGTACCGCCTGCACGACGCAAGCATTGGGGAATGCTGCGGCTCATCGTGCACCACCAGCTGCAGGAATGTTCCACAACCTGATTGGGGAGCACCACAATGACCGTCCGTTCCATGCGCGCAACGACACCGCGCACCACGTCCATGATCGGCCGCCGCAGCGACAGCCGCCCGGCCGAGCCCGCCAACGTCGTGCAAATCGGTGCCGAAGCTTCGGTCATCGTCAACACGCTCGGCGCCGAAACCATCCGCCTGCATCTGGCCACCGCGCGCCATATCTACGCCGAGCGTCGCCGCCGCCACAAGTTCCTGCCCGCCGACCTGTTCGGCGAGCCGACGTGGGACATCATGCTCGATCTGTATATCGCGGCGCGCGAGGATCGCCGCGTGCCCACCACCAGTTCCTGTATCGGCGCACATGTTCCGCCAACCACGGCGCTGCGCTGGCTGCGCATCCTCGAATCGCGCGGCCTGGTCGAGCGTGAGGACGATGGCCGCGACGGCCGCCGCACTTTCGTCCGCCTGACCCGCCCCGGCCTGAGGGCAATGGACGATTGCCTCGCCAGCGAAATCAGGGACTTCGCCCGCGTCCTGCACGATGCCGAGGCCGCGCACGCCGTTGCCGAAGCTGCCGAATGACAGTTCCCCGGAAGGCCGGACGGAGACACGCACCCCCTCCGTCCGGCCGACCGGGTATGCGGCTAAGGCAGGACCCAGCGCACCGCGCCCGCGTAGCTGCCCACCGCCGGCATGCCGTCGCTGCCTAACGCCGGAACGAACCGCGCCCGCGCGCTGACCTTGGCGCAAGTCGCCGCGTCCAGATCCGCCGATCCACTCGAGCCGGTCACCTCGCACCCGGTCACGCGCCCGTCGGGCCCGATCGCCAGCCGGAACCGCGTCGTGCCCTCGCGCTCTGCCCGGATCGCCGCGCTCGGATAGTCGCGGTCCGAAACCCATGATCCCGGCGCCGATTTCGGACTCGCCCCCCGCGTTACAAAGCTCGGCGACGGTTCGGGCGAGGGCGACACCTTCGGTTCGATCAGCACCCCGTTGCCGGACGATGGGATCACCGGCGTCACGATGTCCCGGATCACCGCATCGCTATCGACCGCACCCAGCGTAAACTCCGATCGCGGGACGACCTGTTCGGTCTCGACCGGCTTGGCCGAGGGCTGCGGCTTGGGCGGATCGAGCGGCGCGATCGGGACCACGTTGGGATAGTCCCGCGCGACCAGCGTATCGCGCACGATATTCACCACGCCGCCCGCAAAGCCCGATGCGATCGCCCAGATCCCCACCGCATGCAGCGCACCCACCGCCACCAGCGCCTGCGCCCGTCGCCTGCCCGAATTCTCGATAAGATATGCCATAGACCAGTACCTCTTCCAGTGCCGCCGCCCCGCCTTGCCATGCGAGGGTCGCGCTCCGGATACATCGCCTTGCGGCAATTCAGCCGGAAGAGGGGCCCCCGCACAGTGGGGGGCGATCGGTAACACCGGAAACTATACCTGTTCTCAAACCGACGCCAGAAAAATCTCAACCGAAAAGATAGATATTAGGCATAACCATCGAACGACAGCCCCCGGACCCCGCTCATCCCGCGCCTGTCGCAGGCTCATCCACCGCCTCAGCCTCAGCCGCCAGCCGAGCCTCCCGCGCCTCCCGCATCTCGATCATCTTGCGCATGATCGACGCCCGCACCTCCGCCCCATCGCCCGCGCTCTGTGCCATCCACTCGGCGCGCAGCTTGTCATAGACCGGATGGCCGGGAGACAAATCGGCCAGCCGCACATTGCCGTACTTCTCCGACCGCCTCTGGCGCAGCAGGAACATCAGCAGCGCCGTGTCATAGCGCTTCCACGTCGTCACCACCTTGCCGTCCCACACCACCGGCCGCTCCTCGCCCGCGATGGCGCGTTCCAGCGCACAATCCTCGAGCCGCGTGAACCCCCGCTCGATCGCCGCCTCCCAGGCCGCTGCAAAGCCCTCCGCGCCGGTGCGATTGCGCAACTTGTACAGCGCCTCAAGGCTCGCCCCGATGCACCGCGCCGCCTGCGTCACGATCCCCGTCGCCGCCAGCATGGCAATGAACTCGCGCTGCCGGTCGGGCGTGATCGAATTCCGCCGCGGTGCCACATGCACATAAGGCGCAAAGTCCAGCAACGGATCATCGTCCGCCACGCTTTGCGCAAAAGCCACCCGCGAGGTCCGCCGACCTGGGCGAACCGAAAGCGAAAGAAGTTCATCAGCCATTCCCCGCAAATAACCTATATGGTTATATGTAGGAAACCCCAAAATGGCAGCACCCCAACTCGCTCCACCCAAACCTTCCCCCTTAGATGGAGGAAGGATGCCGCAGCTTACGGCTAGCCCGTTAGCGAAGGCCGGATGGGGGTGAAATACCACTCTCGTGCCAGACCCACCCCCAGCCCCTCCCGCCCGCGGGAGGGGAGATCAGGCTCCACCCACGCATACTGGCGGGAGCGATTGCAGGCTCCCCGTCCCGCAGGCGGCAGGGATTGCAGCTTTCCCCCGTCCCGCAGGCGGGAGCGATTGCAGCTTTCCCCCCTCCCGCAGGCGGGAGGGGTCGGGGGTGGGCCTGCGCAGCGTGCGATAGACAGGCCACTCCGCATAAAACACGGGACACCCGCCCAACGATCGCGCCGCCAGGTCCCGCTGGCCCACGCCACGCCGACTTCGCCAGCCACCGCGCCAGATTGGTCATGGAACTCGACGGCGGCCAGCACACGCAAACCACAGACGCCGCCCGAACCGCCATAATCGAACGCGAAGGCTACCGCGTCCCCCGCTTCTGGAACACCGAAGTGCTGGCCAACCCCGAAGGCGTCCACACCCGCCTGACCGAGGCGCTGGCGCAACCCTCTTCCCCATCCAACTCCGGCTAGGCCGCCAGCGGCCAAGCCTCTCCATCCTTCCCCCATCAAGAGGGAAGGGGGGAGCGCAATGCATCACGACAACCCTTCCCCCGCGATGTGGGAAGGAGGCCGCAGCTTGCGAGCTCGCTAGCGAAGTCTGGAAGGGGGGATGCGACGCGCAACGTCAGCCAAGCCCAGATCCGTCTCGGGGCAATTATCAGATCGTGCCTAATTTTTCGTCAGGATGCCAACGAAAACTGCTACATCCAATCTCCATCTAACCCTAAACCAACTCGGGCAATTCCGTGTTGATCTAACAATGAGAACGATTTAGGAACATCGATGCAATGAGATTCATTAAAATGACGCGGGAACAGAGAAATTGAACAGTCTCACCACAGCTTCATCAAGCGGCAACAAGACGCTGTCGAAGGCAAGAAATGCCAAGCAGGACGAGTTTTACACACAGCTTGCCGATATCGAGAATGAGTTGAGGCACTATCGCGCGCAGTTTCACGGCAAGATCGTGCTGTGCAATTGCGACGACCCGTATGAGAGCAATTTTTTCCGTTATTTCGCCCTCAATTTTAACGCGCTGGGGTTAAAAAAACTGATCGCAACGAGTTATGCCAAATCGACGATTGCGGGAGGCTATCTTCCGCTGGTTGAGATGGCGGGACTCAAGCCCGAGGGCAGAGAACCCTATGCGATCGAGATAAGCGAAGTCCTCGATGCCAACAACGACGGCGCGATCGACCTTTCCGACGTGGAATGGCTGCTGCGTAACGATGCCAATACCTGCCGAACCTTAAAAGGTGATGTTGAATTTGGTCCAGGCGACTTTCGCAGCGCTGAATGCGTTGCGTACATGAAAGAGGCCGACATAGTTGTCACTAATCCGCCCTTTTCATTATTTCGAGAATACGTGGCGCAACTTGTCGAGCAGGAAATGCGCTTCCTAATCATCGCCAACAAGAATGCGCCGACTTACAAAGAGATTTTTCCGCTGATAAAGGAAAACAAAATCTGGACCGGCGTTCGCCCATTTGCCGGAGGAATGTGGTTCATCTCTGACTATGAAGGCAAGTATGAGCGCGTGGTGGACGGAGTAAAACAAATCAATGTTCCTGCAATTTGGTTGACCAATATGGACAACCCCAAGCGGCACGAAACGATACCATTATACAAGCGCTATACACCTGAAGAATATCCGAATTACGACAATTATAATGCCATCGAGGTGTCAAAAGTGATCGAGATTCCCGCCGATTATGATGGAGCGATGGGCGTTCCGATCACGTTTCTCGACAAGTACAACCCTGCGCAGTTCGAGATTTTAGGAATCACTGATCGGGACAACAATTCGGGATTGAAAACCCGCGAATATACGGCATCCGATGTACCCAATGCTGGGGATTTGAACAGGCGTGGAGCAATCAAGGTCGGTGACATATATAAATCGACCTTCGCGAGGCTTCTTATAAAACGGAGGCATCCTAAGTGAAGATCGAATTGCGCAAAGTTAAAATCTCAGAGCTGACCCGAGAATATGAAGACCATGGTGAAGTTGGTGTAAGAGGTTTTGGCGGAAAACTGAATATTAGACCTGCCTACCAACGTGAATTTGTTTATAGCGGAAAGCAGCGTAATGCAGTGATCGAAACAGTTCGGAAGTTATTTCCGCTTAATACTATGTACTGGGCGTCTTCAGGTGACGATTACGAGCTGATGGATGGCCAGCAGCGCACGATCAGCATCTGCCAGTATGTCAGCGGCGATTTTTCCGTCCTTATTGATGGATCGCCCAAGAGTTTTCACAATCTCGCCGCCAATCAACAGCAACAGATCCTCGACTATGAGCTATCGGTCTATGTCTGCGATGGCTCAGACAGTGAAAAGCTCGACTGGTTCAAGATTATCAATATTGCAGGTGTTGAGCTATCCAATCAGGAGTTGCGCAACGCCATCTATACCGGTCCCTGGCTGGCTGACGCGAAGCGATGGTTTTCGCGGCACAATCCACCAGCGGTGCAAGAGGGACGCGACAAGCTGGTCAACGGCTCTCCGATCCGACAGGATATCCTCGAAACCGCTCTCGACTGGCTATCTACTGGCAAGATCGAGCAGTATATGGACGCGCATCAGCAAGATGCCGACGCGGACGAATTGTGGCAGTATTGGCAGGCAGTGTTCGCATGGGTCAAGCGAGTGTTTCCCAACCAAGACAGCGCCCGCGTCCGTTTAATGAAAGGTCTGCCTTGGGGCCGATTCTACAATGCTCACAAGGACGACAAGCTCAACGCTGCCGAACTAGAAAGGCGCATTGTCTATTTGATCGAGGATGATGAGGTCGAGAGTAAGAAGGGCATTTATGCCTATCTGCTCAGTGGAAACGAGAAGACGCTCAACCTGCGTGGCTTCGACGAAAAAACCAAGCAGGCGGTTTATGCGCGGCAGAAAGGTATTTGCCCTGTCTGCGCCAAGCGCTTCGAGTTCCAGCAAATGGAAGCAGATCATGTGATTCCGTGGCACAGGGGTGGTAGGACTTCCGCCGGTAACTGCCAGATGCTTTGTATGCCGGATAATCGAATGAAAGGCGGTAAGTAGCTCCAGCAGCGCATTACTGCACATCTGTAATCCTTCTCGCCACGCGATAGATGGTTCTCGTCACCCCACCCTTGACCCCACCCTTGACCCCAACCCCGAATCCAACTAGGGGCGCATTCTTCCGCGACTGGTCTCACCAAATCGCGGCATTGAGCTGAACATTGCCGGTGCGTGCGGGCAGGGCGTTTCGTCCAACCTGCGTAATCCGTCAAAGTAACCCGGTCCTTGGGTCCGGGTGGAGCGTTTCGGTTCGTTGATGCACTGGCGGCGGGGGCCTTGTCCCTCGCGTTCCGGCATTTGCGAATTCCGCACCGTCTTCACCTTGTCGCTTGGGTCTACAACCAAGGTGAAGAGCACTTCATGCCTACGATCAACCAGCTGATCCGCAAGGGTCGCGAACCGCAGAAGGCCAAGTCGAAGGTCCCTGCGATGGAGCAGAACCCGCAGAAGCGCGGCGTTTGCACTCGCGTTTATACCACGACCCCGAAGAAGCCGAACTCGGCTCTCCGCAAGGTCGCCAAGATCCGCCTGACCAACCAGCGCGAAGTCATCTCGTACATTCCGGGCGAAGGCCACAACCTGCAGGAGCACTCGGTCGTGCTTATCCGCGGCGGCCGTGTTCGCGATCTTCCCGGCGTTCGTTACCACGTCCTGCGCGGCGTGCTCGATACGCAGGGCGTCAAGGATCGCAAGAAGTCGCGCTCGAAGTACGGCGCCAAGCGTCCGAAGTGAGCCGTTCGCGGCGATAGGCCTGGCGGCGCTCCGGCGTCCCCGCGAAGGCGGGGGCCTCAGGCCCCAGGTCGAAACGCTGTAGCGATCCCAGGTTTGGTTCCTTGCCGCACGAGGCCCCCGTTTCCACGGGGGAGCAGCAGGGAAAGTAAAAGGAATTCAAGATGTCACGTCGTCGTCGTCCGGAAAAGCGGGTCATCCTGCCCGACCCGAAGTTCGGTGATCAGGTTCTGTCGAAGTTCATGAACAACCTCATGCTCGATGGTAAGAAGTCGGTCGCTGAAAGCATCGTTTACGGTGCCATGGAAGTGATGCAGACCCGCGCCAAGTCGGATCCGATCCAGCTGTTCCATGATGCGCTGAACAACGTGCGCCCGCAGATCGAAGTGCGCTCGCGCCGCGTCGGTGGTGCCACGTACCAGGTCCCGGTCGAAGTCCGTCCGGAACGCGCTCAGGCGCTCGCCATCCGCTGGCTGATCACGGCTGCGCGCAACCGTTCGGAAACGACGATGGCCGCGCGCCTCTCGGCCGAACTGCTCGACGCTGCCAACAACCGTGGCAACGCGGTCAAGAAGCGTGAAGATACCCACCGCATGGCCGACGCCAACCGCGCGTTCAGCCACTACCGCTGGTAAAAGGAAACACCGACAATGGCCCGCAGCCATCCGCTCGAGACATACCGTAACTTCGGTATCATGGCGCACATCGACGCCGGCAAGACGACGACGACCGAGCGTATCCTTTACTACACCGGCAAGTCCTACAAGATCGGCGAAGTCCATGACGGCGCCGCGACGATGGACTGGATGGAGCAGGAGCAGGAACGCGGCATCACGATCACGTCGGCCGCGACGACCTGCATCTGGAACGACCACCGCCTCAACATCATCGACACCCCCGGGCACGTCGACTTCACCATCGAAGTCGAACGTTCGCTGCGCGTGCTCGACGGTGCGGTCGCTGCCTTTGATGGCGTGGCCGGCGTAGAACCGCAGTCCGAAACCGTATGGCGCCAGGCGGACAAGTACAAAGTCCCCCGCATGTGCTTCATCAACAAACTAGACCGCACCGGCGCCAACTTCTACTACTGCGTCCAGACGATCATCGATCGTCTCGGCGCGAAGCCTGCAGTGCTTTATCTGCCGATCGGTGCGGAAGCGGACTTCAAGGGTCTTGTCGATCTCGTCGAGAACCGGGCGATCATCTGGAAGGACGAGGCGCTCGGCGCTGAATTCTTCTACGAGGAAATCCCTGCCGATATGGCCGACAAGGCCGCCGACTATCGCAACCAGCTGATCGAACTTGCCGTCGAGCAGGACGATGACGCGATGGAAGCGTACCTCGAAGGCAATGAGCCCGACGTCGCGACGCTCAAGGCGCTGATCCGCAAGGGCACGCTGGGTCAGGCGTTCGTGCCGGTTCTGTGTGGTTCGGCGTTCAAGAACAAGGGCGTCCAGCCCCTGCTTGACGCCGTGGTCGACTACCTGCCGTCGCCGCTCGACATCGAGGACGTGCAGGGCGTCAACCCCGACACCAACGAGCCGGACAGCCGCGCCACGTCGGACGACGCCCCGTTCTCGGCACTCGCGTTCAAGATCATGAACGATCCGTTTGTGGGCTCGCTCACCTTCACCCGCATCTATTCGGGCACGCTGACCAAGGGCGGCTACCTGAACTCGGTCAAGGGCAAGAAGGAAAAGGTTGGCCGCATGCTGCTGATGCATGCGAACAGCCGCGAAGACATCGATGAAGCCTTTGCCGGCGACATCGTGGCGCTGGCCGGGCTCAAGGAAACGACGACCGGTGACACGCTGTGTTCCGAGCGTCAGCCGATCATCCTTGAGCGTATGGAATTCCCCGAGCCAGTCATCGAACTGTCGGTGGAACCCAAGACCAAGGCCGACCAGGAGAAGATGGGCGTCGCGCTACATCGTCTTTCGGCCGAGGATCCCTCGTTCCGCGTTTCGACCGATCACGAATCGGGCCAGACGATCATCAAGGGAATGGGCGAGCTCCACCTCGAGATCATCGTCGACCGCATGCGTCGTGAGTTCAAGGTCGAGGCCAACGTCGGTGCACCGCAGGTGGCTTACCGCGAATACCTCGGCAAGGCTGTGGACGTGGATTACACCCACAAGAAGCAGTCGGGCGGCACCGGCCAGTTCGGTCGCGTGAAGGTCCGGGTCAGCCCGGGTGAGCGCGGTTCGGGCATCATCTTCACCGACGAGATCAAGGGCGGTAATATTCCGAAGGAATACATCCCCGCCATCGAGAAGGGGATGCGCGAGACGGCAGCCACGGGTTCGCTCGTGGGCTTCCCGATCATCGACTTCGAGATCAACCTGTACGACGGCGCTTACCACGACGTCGACTCGTCGGCCCTGGCGTTCGAAATCGCAGGCCGCGGCTGTATGCGTGAAGTTGCGCAGAAGGCCGGTATCAAGTTGCTCGAACCGATCATGAAGGTCGAAGTGATCTCGCCGGAGGAATATCTCGGCGACGTGATCGGCGACATCAACTCGCGGCGTGGCCAGATCCAGGGCACCGATAGCCGGGGCAATGCCCAGGCAATCACCGCCATGGTGCCGCTTGCCAACATGTTCGGCTACGTGAACCAGCTCCGCTCGTTCACCCAGGGCCGCGCGAACTATTCCATGTTCTTCGACCACTACGACGAGGTTCCGGCCAACGTCGCGGCCGAGGTCAAGGCTAAGCTTGCATAAGACCACGGATAGCTTTAGGGGCGGCGCTCGATTCAGCGGGTGCCGTCCATTTCCCGCAGATTCTGCACACATTTGAAAAGAAGGTTTGAACAATGGCCAAGGCTAAGTTTGAGCGGACCAAGCCGCACTGCAACATCGGCACCATCGGTCACGTCGACCACGGCAAGACCACGCTGACCGCCGCAATCACCAAGGTTCTCGCTGAGACCGGTGGCGCGACGTTCACCGACTACGCGAACATCGACAAGGCTCCCGAAGAGCGCGAGCGCGGCATCACCATCTCGACTGCACACGTTGAGTACGAGACTGCCAACCGTCACTATGCGCACGTCGATTGCCCGGGTCACGCCGACTACGTGAAGAACATGATCACCGGTGCTGCCCAGATGGACGGCGCGATCCTGGTCGTGAACTCGGCTGACGGCCCGATGCCGCAGACCCGCGAGCACATCCTGCTCGCACGTCAGGTCGGTGTTCCTGCGCTGGTCGTTTACATGAACAAGGTCGATCAGGTCGACGACGAGGAAATCCTCGAGCTCGTGGAACTCGAAATGCGCGAGCTGCTGAGCTCGTACGGCTTCGAAGGCGATGACATTCCGTTCGTCAAGGGTTCGGCTCTCGCCGCGCTCGAAGGCCGCGACGATGCCATCGGCCGCGATTCGATCAACGCCCTGATGGCCGCCGTCGATTCGTGGATCCCGCAGCCGCCGCGTCCGACCGACAAGCCTTTCCTTATGCCAGTGGAAGACGTGTTTTCGATCTCGGGTCGTGGTACGGTCGTGACCGGCCGCATCGAGACCGGCATCGTCAAGGTTGGCGAAGAAGTCGAAATCGTTGGTCTGAAGGACACGCAGAAGACCGTCGTGACCGGCGTCGAAATGTTCCGCAAGCTGCTCGACCAGGGTGAAGCTGGCGACAACGTCGGCGCGTTGGTTCGTGGCATCAAGCGTGAAGACGTTGAGCGCGGTCAGGTTCTCTGCAAGCCCGGTTCGGTTACGCCGCACACCGAGTTCAGCGCAGAGGTCTACGTGCTGTCGAAGGACGAGGGTGGCCGTCACACGCCGTTCTTCGCCAACTACCGCCCGCAGTTCTACTTCCGCACCACCGACGTGACCGGTGAAGTTGTCCTTCCTGAGGGCACCGAGATGGTCATGCCGGGCGACAACGTTTCGATCGGCGTCAAGCTGATCGCTCCGATCGCGATGGATCCAGGTCTTCGCTTCGCAATTCGCGAAGGTGGCCGGACTGTCGGTTCGGGGGTTGTCAGCACCATCACGAAGTAATATAGGCCGCGCACCGGCAGGGAGATTCGCTCTTCCTGCCGGTCGGTTTTTACGAACTGATCGCTATTCAGGCAGTCGGCCAGCTCTCCCCGGGCAACAGCAAATGGGGCAGGGTAAGAGGGCAGGTCGACTGGCTTTTTTGTTTCGCTCTTTCGCATCGGTAAACGGACATGGACGCCCAGAATATCCGCATTCGCCTGAAGGCCTTTGATCATCGTGTGCTCGACCAGGCCACTGGAGAAATTGCAGATACCGCCCGCCGCACCGGCGCGCTGATCCGGGGTCCTATCCCGCTGCCGACGCGTATCGAGAAGTTCACCGTGAACCGCGGTCCGCACATCGACAAAAAGTCGCGTGAGCAGTTCGAGGTCCGTACCTACAAGCGCCTTCTCGACATCGTGCAGCCTAACGCTGCCACTGTCGACGCGCTGATGAAGCTGGACCTTGCGGCCGGCGTCAACGTCGAGATCAAGCTGGCCTGAGCCGGTTTGCCGACGGATCTGCCAAGGCAGTTGTCCGTCCGGTCGGGTCGTCCGTAACGGCCCAGAGATTTCGGTCGGTTCGATCCGGCCAATACTCTCACCCAAGGTCTTCCCGAGGTGAGGGGCCAGAGTTTCCGGGGTAACAAAACCCCCGTTGACAATGGGATACCTCCGGCGCCGCGTGCTTCAGGAAACTGGAGTGAGCATTAGCCGGGCAAGCGTCCCCCGATTGTCTCTGCTATGTGCAGGGACGCTCAGCCCGGTCGGGGGCGCGCTTCACATACGGGCTGAACACGCATGCCGGAATGGGTCTGGCATGCCTCTGTGAGGAGTATGGATCATGCGCACCGGCGTGATCGCGAAGAAAGTCGGGATGACCCGCCTTTTCCAGGATGATGGTCGGCACGTGCCGGTTACCGTCCTTTCGCTAGAAAATTGCCAGGTGGTTTCGGTTCGCACGGCTGAAGTTGACGGTTACGTCGCTTTGCAGCTCGGTGCGGGTCAGGCCAAGCAGAAGAACGTTGCCAAGCCGCAGCGTGAGCACTTCGCCAAGGCGCAAGTGCCGCTGAAGATGGAAGTCGCCGAATTCCGTGTTGCCGATGACGCAACGCTGGACGTCGGTTCGACCATCGCCGCTTCGCACTTCGCTATCGGGCAGATGGTCGACGTTTCGGGTCACACGCAGGGCAAGGGCTTTGCGGGCGGCATGAAGCGTTGGGGCTTCGGCGGTATGCGTGCAACGCACGGCGTATCGATCTCGCACCGTGCACTGGGTTCGACTGGCCAACGCCAGGATCCGGGCCGCGTCTTCAAGAACAAGAAGATGGCAGGGCACATGGGCGACAAGCAGCGCACCCAGCAGAACCTCGAAGTCGTCCGCGTGGACGATGAGCGCGGCCTGATCTTCGTCAAGGGCTCCGTCCCTGGTTCGAAGAACGGCTGGTTGCTCGTTCGCGATGCCGTGAAGGTTTCGCGTCACGCTGATGCGCCTTATCCCGCCGGTCTCAAGCAGGCCGCCAACAGCAACGATTCGGCCGCTGCCGACACCCCCGCCGATACCGGCGCGGCTGTCGAAGCCACCGATGGCCAGGAGGGCTAAGTCGTGAAAGTTCAAGTCCTCAATCTGGACGGTAGCGCAGGCACCAGCGAAGTGGATCTCGCAGACGACGTGTTCGGCCTCGAGCCGCGCGCCGACATCCTGCACCGCGTCGTAACCTGGCAGCTCGAAAACCGTCGCGGCATTGCCCGCAAGGCGCGCGAGCGTTCCGACGTTGCACGCACCGGCAAGAAGTTCGGTCGCCAGAAGGGCGGCGGTACGGCTCGTCACGGTGACCGCAAGGCTCCGATCTTCATCGGCGGCGGCAAGGCCCACGGACCTCGCGTTCGTGAGTTCAATGTGTCGCTGAACAAGAAGATCCGCTCGCTCGGTCTGCGCATGGCGCTTTCGTCGAAGGCTCTCAGCAATGGCGGCGCCGGTCTCGTGATCGTCGACAACCTCGACGTTGACGGCAAGACCAAGGCACTCGTCGGTCAGCTCGCCAAGGCGAACTGGGGCAAGAAGGTCCTCGTAATCGATGGCGATGCGGTGAACGACAACTTCGCCCTGGCCGCGCGCAACATCGTTGGCGTCAACGTTCTGCCCGCAATCGGTGCGAACGTTTACGACATCCTGAAGCATGACACGCTGGTGCTGACGCGCTCGGCTGTCGAAAAGCTGGAGGCGCGTTTCAATGGCTAAGGACGCAATCGACACGCGTCACTATGACGTGATCGTGGCTCCCCACATCACCGAAAAGGCGACGTTGCTCAGCGAGCACAACGCCGTGGTCTTCAAGGTTGCCGACAAGGCGACCAAGCCGGAGATCAAGGCAGCGGTCGAAGCCCTGTTCGACGTCAAGGTCACGAAAGTGAACACGTTGAACCAGGACGGCAAGACCAAGCGCTGGAAGGGCAAGCCCTACAAGCGCTCCGATTTCAAGAAGGCTGTCGTGACTCTGGCCCCAGGCCAGTCGATCGACGTCACCAGCGGGATTTGAGGCTAGACCATGGCACTCAAGAACTATAACCCGACCAGCCCCGCACGCCGCGGCCTGATCCTCGTCGACAAGTCGTCGCTGTGGAAGGGCAAGCCGCTCAAGGCGCTGACCCAGGGCAAGAGCAAGACCGGCGGCCGCAATAACAAGGGTCATGTGACCTCGCGCGGCATCGCAGGTGGCCACAAGCAGACCTACCGCTTCATCGACTTCAAGCGTCGTAAGTGGGACATGCCGGCTACCGTCGAGCGTCTGGAATATGACCCCAACCGCACGGCATTCATCGCCCTCGTCAAGTACGAAGACGGTGAGCAGACGTACATCATCGCTCCGCAGCGTCTTGCGGTCGGTGACTCGATCGTCGCCGGTGAAAAGACCGACGTGAAGCCTGGCAATGCCATGCTCCTGTCGCAGATGCCGATCGGCACCATCATCCACAACGTGGAGATGAAGCCGGGCAAGGGCGGGCAGATCGCCCGTTCGGCCGGCACCTATGTCCAGCTCGTCGGTCGTGACCGCGGGATGGTCATCGTTCGCCTGAACTCGGGCGAGCAGCGTTACCTGCGCGGCGATTGCATGGGTACGGTTGGCGCGGTTTCGAACCCCGACAACCAGAACACCAACCTTGCCAAGGCTGGTCGCAACCGCTGGAAGGGCATCCGCCCGCTTACCCGCGGCGTCGCCAAGAACCCGGTCGATCACCCGCACGGTGGTGGTGAAGGTCGTACCTCGGGTGGCCGTCATCCGGTCACGCCTTGGGGCAAGCCGACCAAGGGCGCCCGTACCCGTCACAACAAGTCGACGGACAAGATGATCATCCGTTCGCGTCACGCGAAGAAGAAGAGGTAACACCCCATGGCACGTTCCGTCTGGAAGGGCCCCTTCGTCGACCTGCACGTCCTGAAAAAGGCGGAAGTCGCCCAGGACACAGGCTCTCGCGCTGGCCCGATCAAGACATGGTCGCGTCGTTCGACCATTCTGCCGCAGTTCGTTGGACTGACGTTCAACGTATACAACGGTCACAAGTTCATCCCGGTCTCCGTCTCGGAAGAGATGGTCGGCCACAAGCTTGGCGAATTTGCGCCCACGCGCACGTTCCCCGGCCATGCCGCTGACAAGAAGGGCAAGCGCTGATGAGCAAGTCTGCAGCTCCCCGCCGCGTTGGCGACAAGGAAGCCCTGGCTGTCGGTACCACGATCCGTGGTTCGGCCCAGAAGCTCAACCTCGTCGCTGGCCTGATCCGCGGCAAGACGGCCGAAGAGGCCATGAACATTCTCGCCTTCTCGACCAAGGGTATGGCGGTTGATGCCCGCAAGGTTCTCGCTTCGGCGATCGCCAACGCGGAAAACAACCACAACCTCGACGTCGATGCCTTGGTCGTTGCGGAAGCCTCGGTCGGCAAGTCGGTGACGATGAAGCGCTTCCACACGCGTGGTCGCGGCAAGTCGACGCGCATCCTGAAGCCGTTCTCGCGCCTTCGGATCGTCGTCCGCGAAACCTCCGACGAAGAAGGGGAGGCCTGATCATGGGTCATAAGTCCAACCCCATCGGTCTGCGTCTGCAGATCAACCGCACCTGGGACAGCCGCTGGTATGCGGAAGGTCGCAACTATGCGCAGATGCTCAAGGAAGATCTTGCCATGCGCAAGTTCATCGTTGACACCCTGCCGCAGGCCGCGATCTCGAAGGTCGTCATCGAACGTCCTGCCAAGCTGTGCCGCGTGTCGATCTATGCCGCCCGTCCGGGCGTCATCATCGGCAAGAAGGGCGCCGACATCGAGAAGCTTCGCTCGAAGCTTGCCGCGATGACGAACAGCGACGTCAAGCTGAACATCGTCGAAATCCGCAAGCCGGAAATCGACAGCAAGCTCGTCGCACAGGGCATCGCCGACCAGCTGGTCCGCCGCGTTGCTTTCCGTCGTGCGATGAAGCGCGCCGTTCAGTCCGCTCTGCGTCTGGGTGCCGAAGGCATCAAGATCACGTGCGGTGGCCGTCTCGGCGGCGCTGAAATCGCGCGCGTCGAATGGTATCGCGAAGGTCGCGTGCCGCTGCACACGCTGCGCGCACACATCGACTATGCGGAAGCTGAAGCCCACACCGCCTATGGCGTGATCGGCATCAAGACCTGGATCTTCAAGGGTGAGATTCTTGGTCATGATCCGATGGCGCAGGACCGACTGATGCTGGAAGCGCAGACTTCCGGCGTCCGTCCGGCACGCTGAGCCTCGAGGGTAGAGAAGCACCATGCTGCAACCTAAGAAGACCAAGTTCCGCAAGACCTTCAAGGGCCGTATCCACGGCCTGGCCAAGGGCGGTACGGACCTGAACTTCGGTTCCTACGGCCTCAAGGCCATGGAACCCGAGCGCATCACCGCGCGTCAGATCGAAGCGGCTCGCCGCGCGATCACCCGCCACATTCGCCGTCAGGGACGTTTGTGGATCCGCATTTTCCCGGACGTGCCGGTATCGAAGAAGCCTGCCGAAGTCCGTCAGGGTAAGGGCAAGGGCTCGATCGAATACTGGGCAGCCCGGGTCAAGCCAGGCCGCATCCTGTTCGAACTGGATGGCGTACCGGGTCCGCTCGCTGCTGAAGCGTTCAGCCGCGCCGCGATGAAGCTGCCGATCAAGACGAAGGTTATCGCCCGCCTGGGTGATACTTCGCACCTTGGCGGCGAGTAAGGAGGAAAGACGATGGCCAAGTTCGAAGACCTTCGCGTCAAGAGCGACGACCAGCTTTCCGCTGATCTCGCCGAGCTGAAGCGCGAACAGTTCAACCTGCGTTTCCAGGGCGCGACCAACCAGCTTGAGCGCCCCGCGCGCATCAAGGAAGTTCGTCGCGACATCGCGCGCATCA
The DNA here is from genome assembly GCF_014196055.1 of Novosphingobium hassiacum. GTDB lineage: Bacteria > Pseudomonadota > Alphaproteobacteria > Sphingomonadales > Sphingomonadaceae > Novosphingobium > Novosphingobium hassiacum. The sequence continues at coordinate 311,802 of NZ_JACICY010000001.1, read as the reverse complement.
AGACGCTGCAGACTGAGCGTTCTCAGTCGGCCCAGGCGTAAGGAAGCACATATGCCAAAGCGTATTCTGGTTGGAACGATCGTTTCCGACAAGACCGACAAGACCGTGGTCGTGAAGGTCGAGCGCAAGGTGAAGCACCCGCTTTACGGGAAGATCATCCGCCGCTCGAAGAAGTATCACGCCCATGACGAGGCGAATGCCTTCAAGACCGGCGAGACCGTGCGCATTGAAGAAACCGCGCCGATCTCGAAGCTGAAGACGTGGAAGGTCATCGACCGCGTCCAGGCCGGCAAGGGCACCGCAATCGAAGCGGACGTCTGAGCAACAGCGACAATTTGGAACTGCCGGACTGGTTCCGGCAAGCCAGTGAGAAGGAACCGGATCAATGATCCAGATGCAATCCAATCTCGACGTCGCGGACAACAGCGGCGCAAAGCGCGTCCAGTGCATCAAGGTGCTGGGTGGCTCTAAGCGTCGGTTCGCGAGCGTTGGTGACGTTATCGTGGTTTCCGTCAAGGAAGCTCAGCCGCGTGCACGCGTCAAGAAGGGCGACGTTCATCGCGCCGTGATCGTGCGTACCCGCAAGGACGTGCGTCGTGCCGACGGCAGCGTCATCCGCTTCGACGGCAATGCCGCCGTGCTCGTCGGCAAGAACGAAGAGCCGATCGGTACGCGTATCTTCGGCCCAGTGGTTCGCGAGCTTCGCGCCAAGGGCTTCATGAAGATCATCAGCCTTGCGCCGGAGGTGCTGTAATGGGCGCTGCAAAGATCAAGAAGGGCGACACCGTCGTCGTTCGGTCGGGCAAGGACAAGGGCCGTTCGGGCACTGTCCTTCAGGTCATGCCGAAGGATGAAAAGGTTGTCGTGCAGGGCGTGAACATCGCTGCCCGTCACCGCAAGCCGAGCCAGCAGAACCCGCAGGGCGGCATCGACCGCTTTGAAGCTCCGCTGCACATCTCGAAGGTTTCTGTTGCTGACAAGGATGGCAAGGCCACCCGCGTCCGCTTCGAGGAACGCGACGGCAAGAAGGTCCGCGTGGCCGTCAAGTCCGGGGAGGCCATCGATGTCTGACAAGTACACACCGCGTATGCGGTCGAAGTATGACGCTGAAATCGCTCAGGCGATGCAGGCCAAGTTCGGCTACAAGAACGTGATGGAAATCCCGCGCATCGATAAGATCACGCTTAACATGGGCGTGGGCGAAGCGAGCCAGGACAAGAAGAAGGTCACGATCGCAGCTGCCGAAATGGAGCTGATCGCCGGCCAGAAGCCTGTCATCACCAAGGCGAAGAAGTCGATCGCTCAGTTCAAGCTGCGCGAAGGCATGCCGATCGGTTGCAAGGTTACCCTGCGCCGCGAACGCATGTACGAGTTCCTCGACCGCCTGATCACCATCGCAATGCCTCGCATCCGCGACTTCCGTGGTTTGAACCCGAAGTCGTTCGATGGTCGCGGCAACTACGCGATGGGTCTGAAAGAGCAGATCATCTTCCCAGAGATCAGCTACGACCAGATCGAGAAGGTGCGTGGCATGGACATCATCGTCACCACCACCGCGAAGACCGACGACGAAGCGCGCGAGCTGCTGCGCCTGTTTGGTTTCCCGTTCCCGCAGGAAGCTGCTGAAGAGCAGCAGGCCGCGTGATCCTGAATTGAAGAAGAGAGCTTAAGTCCATGGCGAAACTGAGTTCCATCAACAAGAACGAGCGACGCAAGAAGCTTGTTGTGAAGTACGCGGCAAAGTTTGCTGCGCTGAAGGCTATTGCAGACGATGAATCGCTCGACGAAACCGAGCGCCTCATGGCCCGTCTCAAGATGGCCGAACTTCCCCGCAACGCGAACCCGACTCGGGTACGCAATCGTTGCGCCACGACCGGTCGCCCGCGCGGCTATTATCGCAAGTTCGGCCTTTGCCGGATCGAGCTGCGGGACAAAGGCAACAAGGGCCTTATCCCCGGCCTGACCAAGTCGAGCTGGTAAGGACATCCGATGGCAATGACCGATCCTTTGGGTGACATGCTCACCCGCATCCGCAACGGCCAGCAGGCAAAGAAGGACTCCGTCCTCTCGCCCGCTTCGAAGTTGCGTTCGCACGTGCTCGAAGTCCTTCAGCGTGAAGGCTACATCCGCGGTTTCTCGGAAGACGCCACCGGCGCTCATCCGCAACTGCGCATCGAGCTCAAGTATTTCGAGGGCCAGCCTGCGATTAAGCACGTTGCCCGCGTCTCCAAGCCTGGCCGTCGCGTCTACTCGGGTTCCAAGGAACTTCCGGTGATCCGCAATGGCCTTGGCATCACCATCGTCTCGACGCCGAGGGGCGTGCTCTCGGATGCCGAAGCACGCGCCGCGAACGTCGGTGGCGAAGTGCTCGCGGAGGTCTTCTGATGAGCCGCATCGGCAAACAGCCAGTGACTATTCCCGCTGGCGTCACCGCTGATATCGCAAACGGCGTTCTGACCGTGAAGGGCCCCAAGGGTTCGCTCACGCTCAAGCTGCGTGACGAGATCAGCTACACCCTCGAAGGCGATCGGCTCGTTGTGAAGCCCGCCAACGAAAGCAAAGCGGCGCGTGCCTTCTGGGGCATGCAGCGCACGATGGTCGACAACCTCGTAACCGGCGTAACGCAGGGCTACACCAAGGTTCTCGAGATCACCGGTGTGGGCTATCGCGCCAACTCGCAGGGTCGCAATCTGAAGCTGCAGCTTGGCTACAGCCACGATGTCGATTTCGCAGTGCCCGATGGCATCGAGGTCAAGACCCCGGATAACACCACGGTCGAAATCTCAGGTATCGACAAGCAGATGGTCGGCCAGGTTGCCGCCGAGATCCGTCGCTGGCGCAAGCCCGAGCCTTACAAGGGCAAGGGTATCAAGTACCGCGGCGAGTTTGTCTTCCGCAAGGAAGGGAAGAAGAAGTAATGGCAAAGCTGTCCCTCTTCGCACGCCGCCGTCAGCGCGTTCGCACTGCGCTCAAGGCTCGTTCGGGCGGTCGTCCCCGCCTGTCGGTCCATCGCTCGGGCCGCCACATCTACGCTCAGATCATCGACGACGCTCAGGGCCTCACGGTCGCTGCCGCATCTTCGCTGGTCAAGGGCGAGAAGTCGATCGGCGCGAACGTCGCTGCTGCGGCCAAAGTCGGTGCCGAGATCGCCGAGAAGGCCAAGGCTGCCGGCATCACCACCGTCGTGTTCGATCGCGGTGGTTTCCTGTTCCATGGCCGCGTCAAGGCGCTGGCTGATGCTGCCCGCGAAGGCGGCCTGGAGTTCTGATCATGGCTGACGAAACCAACATGGAAGGCGAAGTCGCCGTTGCTGCAGAAGCAGCGCCCGGCGGCGAGCCGCAGCGTGAAGGTCGTGGCCGTGGTCGCGGCCGTGGCAACAACGATCGCGGTGGCAACAACGATCGCGGCGGCAACAACCGCGGCGGGCGTCGCGACGACCGTCGTGGTGGTCGTGGCGGCGACGATGATGGTGGCGAGGAGCTGATTGAAAAGCTCGTCCACATCAATCGCGTCTCCAAGACCGTCAAGGGTGGCAAGCGCTTCGGCTTTGCTGCGCTGGTCGTGGTCGGCGATGGCAAGGGCCGCGTCGGCTTCGGTCATGGCAAGGCTCGCGAAGTGCCTGAGGCGATCACCAAGGCAACCGCTGCCGCCAAGAAGGCGATGGTTCGCGTTGCGCTTAAGGAAGGCCGCACCCTCCACCATGACGGCAAGGGCCGTTTCGGTGCAGGCAAGGTCAACGTTCGCTCGGCACCTGCCGGTACCGGCATCATCGCCGGTGGCCCGATGCGCGCCGTGTTTGAAAGCCTTGGTGTTGCCGATGTGGTGACCAAGTCGGTCGGCACGTCGAACCCCTACAACATGATCCGCGCCACCTTCGACGCGCTCGTCAACCAGACTTCGCCGAAGTCGGTTGCCCAGCGTCGTGGCAAGAAGGTTGCGGATCTGCTCGGTCGCGGTGGCGCCACTCCGGTGGAAGCCGAAGCCGCCGCCGACGCCATCACGGAGTAATCGGTCATGGCTACGATCAAGATCAAGCAGATTGGTTCGCCGATCCGTCGCCCCGCCAGCCAGAAGAAGATTCTGGTAGGTTTGGGCCTGGGCAAGATGAACCGTGTCGTCGAGCGGGAAGATACCGCCGAAGTACGCGGCGCCATTGCCAAGCTTCCCCACATGGTGAAGGTGGTCGACTGACCAACCTTCCCATGCGGGAAAAAGGAACGCCCCGGCCATGTGCCGGGGTTTTCCGTTGAGCCTTCGGGCTCTCTCCTTTGGGGGTGACAACCTGAGGCCTTTGGCTTAAGGGCGCCGCTTCCATCCAGCGCGACAAAAGCGAAAGCGAGTGCACGACATGAAACTCAATGAAATCTCCGACAACGATGGTGCCCGCAAGGGCCGCATGCGCGTGGGCCGTGGTATCGGTTCGGGCAAGGGCAAGACCGCCGGTCGCGGCCAGAAGGGTGCTAAGGCACGTTCGGGCGTATCGATCAACGGCTTCGAAGGCGGCCAGATGCCGCTCCACATGCGTATCCCGAAGCGTGGCTTCAACAACATCTTCGCCAAGGACTGGGCTGAAGTGAACCTGGGCATGATCCAGAAGTTCATCGATGCCGGCAAGATCGACGCGTCGGCAACTGTCGATCATGCTGCGCTCAAGGCCGCTGGCCTTGCCCGTGGCGGCAAGAATGGTGTGCGTTTGCTCGGCAAGGGCGAACTGACCTCGAAGGTCGCGTTCAAGGTCGACGGCGTCAGCAAGGGCGCGCTCGAGGCCGTCCAGAAGGCTGGCGGATCGGTCGAACTTCCCGAGGCCGCGCCGAGCGAGCACGAGAAGAAGACCGCTCGCCGCGAAGCCAACAAGCAAGCCAAGTAAGCCAAATCCGGTCCCTGCCTGCAACGCGGGCGGGGATTTTGGCACGCGCGGGTTCGACTTCTGCGATCCCGCACTATATGGGCTAGCTCGACAGTATGGAGACGGGCCCGTGCGGCCGGTCTCACAGCAAGGCTTGAACCCCGAAAATGGCATCACGCGCCGACAACATCGCCAGCAACATGAGCCTGGCCAACTTCTCCAAGGCAACCGAGCTCAAGAAGCGCATCTGGTTCACGGTGGGCGCGCTCATCGTTTTCCGGTTCCTCAGCTTCGTGCCGTTGCCCGGGGTGAACCCGCTGATCATGGAGACGCTCTACGATCAGACGCGCGGTGGCGTGCTCGACATCTTCAACGCGTTTTCGGGCGGTTCGCTCGAACGCATGAGCCTGATCGCATTGGGAGTGATGCCCTACATCACCGCCTCGATCGTGGTGCAGCTTGCCGCCTCGCTCCATCCGTCGCTTGCCGCGATGAAGAAGGAAGGCGAGAGCGGGCGCAAGAAGCTCAACCAGTATACGCGCTATGGCGCGGTGTTGCTGACCGCGATCCAGGGCTGGGTTCTTGCGTCGGGCCTTGAGGCCTATGGCGCCTCGAGCGGCCTGCAGGCCGTGGTCAATCCGGGTATGCTGTTCCGCGTGGGCGCAGTCGTTTCGCTGATCGGCGGCACGATGTTCCTGCTGTGGCTGGGTGAGCAGATCACCTCGCGCGGCATCGGCAATGGCGTTTCGCTGATCATCATGGCGGGTATCGTCGCACAGTTGCCCAAGTTCTTCGGCAACCTGTTCGAAGGTGGCCGCACCGGCTCGATCTCGCCATTTCTGATCGTCGGCATCGTGATCATGCTGATCGGCCTGGTGCTGGCGATCTGCTTCATCGAGCGGGCGAGCCGGCGGTTGCTGATCCAATATCCCAAGCGCGCAACGCAGCGCGGCATGATGAATGCCGACCGCAGCCATCTGCCGCTCAAGCTCAACACCGCAGGCGTGATTCCGCCGATTTTCGCCAGTTCGCTGCTGTTGCTGCCGCTGACGATCACGCAGTTTGCCGGTAACTCGATCTCGCCCGATACCACGATGGGTCAGGTGATCGTATCGCTGAACCAGTATCTCGGCCACGGCAAGCCGCTGTACATGCTGCTTTATGCGGCGGGGATCATCTTCTTCTCGTTCTTCTACACCGCAGTCGTGTTTAATCCGGAAGAGACCGCCGAGAATCTCAAGAAGAATGGCGGCTTCATTCCCGGCATCCGTCCGGGCAAGAACACCGCCAACTATCTCGATTACGTACTGACGCGGATTACCGTGTTGGGCGCCGCCTACATCACGATCGTCTGCGTCGTGCCAGAGTTCATCATGGCCGAGACCGGAATGGGCGCGGTGTTCTTCGGCGGCACCAGCTTGTTGATTGTCGTCAATGTGACGGTCGATACGATCACGCAGATCCAGTCGCACCTGCTGGCCCACCAGTACGGAGACCTGATCAAGAAGGCGAAGTTGAAGGGGCGGCTGCGCTAAGATCAGCCGAGCGACGACGAGGGGAGCTAATTCGTGAACATCATCCTGTTGGGGCCTCCGGGCGCAGGCAAGGGCACTCAGGCCCAGCGACTGGTCGAACGCCATGGCATGAAACAGTTGTCGACCGGCGACATGCTCCGCGCGGCGGTCAAGGCCGGTACGCCAGTCGGCCTCAAGGCCAAAGCCGTGATGGAAGCCGGCGAGCTGGTCTCCGATGAGATCGTCTCTGCGCTGATCGGCGATGAACTCGACGCGATGCCTGCAAGCCAGGGCGCGATCTTCGACGGTTATCCGCGCACCGCACCTCAGGCTGCTTCGCTCGAACAAATTCTCGAAAGCCGCGGCCGCAAGCTCGATTGTGTGATCGAACTGGGCGTCGACGAAGACGCGCTGGTTGAGCGTATTACCGGCCGTTACACCTGCGCCTCATGCGGCAAGGGTTATCACGACACCTTCGAAAAGCCGGTAGTCGAAGGCACTTGCGACAAGTGCGGATCGCATGAATTCAAGCGCCGCCCGGACGATAACGAACAGACGGTGCGCACGCGCATGGCCGAATATCGCGCCAAGACCGCACCGATCCTGCCTATCTATGAAGAGCGCGGCATCGTCGCGCGGGTCGATGGTATGGCCGATATGGACAATGTCACGGCGGCCATTGAGGCTGTTCTCAAGCCGCGCTAGTCTGGTCCCGAAGTCCGCCGGTCTGGTGGACGGGGGGCTGGTATGATCCGCATCGTTCTGATCACGTTGACGGCGGGGCTGTGCAGCCTCGCCGTTCCTGCATCAGCCGAAGTCGCGCAGAAGAGCGATGCAGGCTTTGTCGTCCGCGTGACCGACGAGGTCGCGGTAACGCCCGCCGAGGCATGGAAGGCGTTCACAACGCCGTCCTCCTGGTGGAACGGCGCCCACACCTTCTCCGGATCCGCCGCCAACATGACGCTGGACCCCACGGCCAACGGCTGTTTCTGCGAGCGGCTGCCCGTTCCCAAGGATGCTCCGGCAGGGCAGAAGCCTGGCTCGGTCATGCACATGCGCGTGCTCTATGCCGAGCCCTACCGTGCGTTGCGCCTGACCGGTGGGCTCGGGCCGCTGCAGTCCGAGGCGATTAACGGCACGATGACGGTGACCTTCAAGCCAATCGACGGACCCGGCGGCAAGGGCACGCGAATCCTGTGGGAATATGTCGTCGGTGGCTTCATGCGCTACAAGACCGATGTCATCTCAGGTGCCGTGGACAAGGTGCTTACCGAGCAACTGGGTGGGCTGATCAAGTTGTTGGGACCACTCGCGTCCAAGCCATCAGTCCCGTCGCTCGCGCCCGAACTGCCGCCTACGGATGAGGAGCCTGCGTTCTCCGCCGACCCCGCCAAGGACGAGACTGCGGCCGGTGAATCGGTGAAGGCTGCGCTCGACAAGATGTTCAAGAAGAAGTCGGTAAGTTCGTCCGAATGACGATCGGGCGTATCGCCGCTTTTGTGTGGCGCAAAAGCCGCTAATCTCCGCTCCAACAATAACGCGACTCGGCTGAATGGGCTGAAGTCGCGCCCGATCGGGCCGCACCTGCCACCACAACGAAGCCCGTCTTGGGCTTCACCAAGGGGAGAGTACTGTGGCCGTTTCCGATCATGTTGACTTGCCGACCTTCATGGAGGGCGTGAAGAAGCGCAATCCATACCAGCCCGAATTCGTCCAGGCCGTCCAGGAGGTCGCCGAGGATATCTTCGAGTTCATGCAGGACAAGGAAGAGTACCACTCGCAGCAGATCCTGCGGCGCATTGCCGAACCGGATCGCGTGGTCTCGTTTCGTGTGTGCTGGGAGGACGACAACGGGAACGTGCGCGTCCAGCGCGGGTGGCGCGTCCAGAACAACAACGCCATCGGCCCGTACAAGGGCGGCATACGGTTCCATCCTTCGGTGACGGAATCGGTGCTGAAGTTCCTCGCCTTCGAACAGACCTTCAAGAACGCGCTGACCGGCTTGCCGATGGGCGGGGGCAAGGGCGGATCGAACTTCAACCCCAAGGGCAAGAGCGTGCGCGAGATCATGCGCTTCTGCCAGTCGTTCATGACCGAACTCTATCGCCATATCGGCGCGGACGTAGACGTCCCGGCCGGCGACATCGGCGTGGGCGGCCGCGAGATCGGTTTCATGTTCGGCCAGTACAAGCGCATCACCAACAACTTCACCGGCGTGCTGACCGGCAAGGGACTTGAATGGGGCGGCTCGCTGATCCGTACCGAAGCGACTGGTTATGGCGCGGTCTACTTCCTCGCCAACATGCTCGCCACGAAAGGCGAAGACCTCGTCGGCAAGACGGCGGTCATTTCCGGCTCGGGCAATGTCGCGACGCATGCCGCAGAAAAGATCGTGCAACTAGGCGGCAAGGTGCTGACGCTGTCGGATTCGGGAGGGTACATCCACGACCCGGACGGCATCGATCAGGAAAAGATCAACTGGGTCAAGAGCCACAAGACGCACCGCCGTGGCCGGATCGAGGAATACGTCGAGGCCTACCCCAAGGCCAGTTTCCACGCCGGCAAAACGCCATGGGGCGTGCCCTGCGATGTCGCGCTGCCCTGTGCGACGCAGAACGAGCTGCTTGGCGACGATGCGAAGATGCTGATCGCGAACGGCTGCAAGGCCGTGGCTGAAGGGGCGAACATGCCGACCGATCTGGCCGGCGTCCACGTGTTCAAGGATGCGAAGATCCTCTACGCGCCGGGCAAGGCATCGAACGCTGGCGGCGTTGCCGTCTCGGGTCTGGAGATGAGCCAGAATTCCGAGCGGCGCTCGTGGAAGGAAGATGAACTTCAGCAGATGCTCAAGGACATCATGATGGGCATCCACCAGTCCTGCCTCACCTACGGCGATCAGGGCGGCGGCTACGTCGACTATGTGAAGGGCGCCAATATCGGCGGCTTCAAGAAGGTTGCTGACGCTATGCTGGCGTTCGGCGTCGTCTGACGAATGCAGTGCTCCCCGCCGCCCGGACAGGGCGGTGGGGAGGCCTTGATAGCGATATGTCCCCGTGATTCGCGGGGCGCCGGAGCATCCTTCCATATCCGAGCCGATTGCGCGCGTCGGACAGCAGCATGGGCGCTTTTTCCGGGCATCGTTCCCGCCCGGCCCTTGGCGAACAAAGCCTTGCGCCATAAGTGTTTGGCTGTGCATGCCTCCATATCGGCAGAAAAATTTCGTTCCCCTCTTGTTCCTAAAGAACAGAATGGGTACATAACCCTTGTTGACGGTTCGTGTGAGCCAACTCTAGCAAGGGAACAGATGCCATGGCGGCTCAGCTCAAGCTCATCGAGGAAGGTAAGACCAAGGACATGGATCGTCAGAAGGCGCTAGACGCCGCCCTCGCGCAGATCGATCGCGCGTTCGGGAAGGGCTCGGCAATGAAGCTGGGCTCGAAAGAAACAATGCAGGTCGAGGTTATCCCGACCGGCTCGCTTGGGCTCGACATCGCACTCGGCGTCGGCGGATTGCCGCGCGGCCGGGTGATCGAGATTTATGGCCCGGAAAGCTCAGGTAAAACCACGCTCGCGCTGCATGTCATTGCCGAAGCGCAGAAGGGCGGCGGCACGGCTGCGTTCATCGACGCCGAACACGCGCTCGACCCGGTCTATGCCCGCAAGCTTGGCGTCAACATCGACGAACTGATCGTGTCGCAGCCTGATACCGGTGAACAGGCGCTCGAAATCGTCGATACGCTGGTCCGCTCCAACGCGATCGACGTCCTCGTCGTGGATTCGGTCGCCGCACTGGTCCCCCGCGCCGAAATCGAAGGCGAGATGGGCGATAGCCACGTCGGCCTCCAGGCCCGTTTGATGAGCCAGTCGCTGCGCAAGCTGACCGGTTCGATCAGCCGCTCGCGCTGTATGGTGATCTTTATCAACCAGCTGCGCATGAAGATCGGAGTGATGTACGGCAACCCCGAGACGACGACGGGCGGCAACGCCCTCAAGTTCTACGCCTCGGTTCGTCTCGACATCCGCCGCACCGGACAGATCAAGGACCGGGACGAAATTGTCGGTAACGCCACCCGCGTCAAAGTCGTCAAGAACAAGGTCGCGCCGCCGTTCAAGCAGGTCGAATTCGACATCATGTACGGCGAGGGCATCTCCAAGATCGGCGAAATTCTCGATCTTGGCGTCAAGGCCGGACTCGTCGAGAAGTCGGGTGCCTGGTTCAGCTATGACTCCATTCGCATCGGGCAGGGGCGTGAAAACTCCAAGAATTTCCTGCGCGAAAACAAAGAGCTTTGCAGCCGCCTCGAAACCGCGATCCGCGGTCGCACCGAGCAGGTTGCCGAAGGACTGATGGCGGGCCCGGACGCGGACGACGACACCTGATCCTTCAAGGCGAAGGCTGCACCCTCCAGTAACAGCCATCCGCCAATCAAAGAGCCCGCGCGTTCCCCGGCAGGAACGTGCGGGCTTTTTGCTGTTCAGGCATGGGCTTGCAGGTTAACCTCCCGATTAAATCCATCGGAGTCGCCCATGTCCATCATCGTCCACCACCTCAACAACAGCCGCTCGCAGCGCATTCTCTGGCTGCTAGAGGAGCTCGGCGTCGATTATGAGATCCGCCACTACCAGCGTGATCCGGAAACCAATCTCGCTCCTCCCGAACTGAAAGCGGTCCACCCGTTGGGGAAGTCCCCGCTCCTCGAAATCGACGGCCGCGTCATCGAGGAATCGGGCGCGATCGTCCAGGTTCTGTGTGATCGCTATGGCAACGGCGCATGGTTGCCTGAGGCCGGCAGTGACGACGCGCTGCGCCACCTTGAGCTGACGCACTTCGCCGAAGGGTCGGCGATGACGCCCATATTGCTCCAGCTCTACACCTCACGCCTGGGTGACGCCGCCGCGCCGCTCACCCCGCGCATCACCGAACAGCTCGCCGCAACCTTCGGCTACATGGAGCAGATCCTGCGTCCCTCAGGCCATTTCGTCGGTGACGACTGGACCGGGGCCGACGTAATGATGAGCTTCCCCGCCGAGGTCGCCCTCATGCAGGGCCAAGGCGCCAACTTTCCAAAGCTCGCAGCATTTGTCGCGTCGATCCACGCGCGTCCAGCCTGGCAGCGCGCCCGCGAAAAGGGCGGAGCGTACTTCGCCACCTAGTGCCACAGGTACTGGATCGCTTGTCTTAGCCGCTTGGCGCCCGTAACCTTGCAAGCATGACAAGCGCATTTGATTGGCAAGGTAGTGTCGGGCGCAACTGGGCAACCGAGTGGCGACGAACCGACACGAGCTTCAGCGACCTCACCCCGCATCTGCTAAAGGCGGTGGAAGCCGAATCTGCCACAAGAATCGTGGATATCGGATGCGGTGCAGGGGAGGTCGCGATTGCCGTCGCATGTGCACGGCCGCAGGTGCGCGTGACCGGTGCTGACATCTCACCGGACCTGATTTTGGCGGCAGACCAACGCGGCTCGGGCATTGCCAATCTGTCGTTCGTCCTCGCGGACGCATCGCAATGGTCGGACCCTGATGGCGCACCGGATCTTATCATTTCGCGACACGGGGTGATGTTCTTCGCCGATCCGCCGGCCGCTTTCGCGCATCTGGCTGCAGTCGCCTCGGCGCGGGCGCGCATGGTGTTCACTTGTTTCCGCGCGCCTGCACAGAACGAGTGGGCAACCGCCATCGCCGGGCTACTGCCGCCAACAGAAGCCGCAGCTTCGTCGCCGTTCGCGCCCGGCCCCTTCGCCTTCGCCGATCCCGAACACGTGCAGCGCTGCATGGCGGGGTGGCGGGACGTGACGTTCACACCCGTAGACTTCACCTATGTGGCGGGTGAAGGCGATGATCCCGTCGGCGAGGCGATGGCGCTGTTTCACCGAATCGGACCTTCGGCGTTCGCCATGCGCACCTTGCCCGAGGCCGAGCGCGCGGCATTCGAGAAGCGGCTGCTCGAACTGGTCGAAGCCCATTATGATGGCACCCGCGTCGCATTCGGTGCGGCGGCGTGGCTGGTAACTGCATCGTCCGATCACAGTCATGGATGAAACGTGCTTGTAGCGCGCCAAACGCTCGCCTAATCGGCAGGTTATGACTTCCACGAACGAAATCCGCCGGTCCTTCCTCGACTACTTCGGTTCTGCCGGGCACGATGTGGTGCAATCCGCGCCGCTCGTCCCGTACAACGATCCGACGCTGATGTTCGTCAACGCCGGGATGGTTCCGTTCAAGAACGTGTTCACCGGCCTTGAGACCCGGGCAACTCCGCGCGCAACCTCGTCGCAGAAATGCGTTCGCGCGGGCGGCAAGCACAACGATCTCGACAATGTGGGCTACACCGCGCGGCATCACACGTTCTTCGAGATGCTCGGCAACTTCTCGTTCGGTGATTACTTCAAGGAGCAGGCGATCACCCACGCCTGGACCCTGCTGACCCGCGAATGGGGCCTGCCCAAGGACAAGCTGCTCGCCACCGTCTATCACACCGATGACGAGGCGTTCGAGCTGTGGAAGAAGATCGCAGGCCTTCCAGAAGACCGCATCATTCGCATCACCACCAAAGACAACTTCTGGGCGATGGGCGACGACGGCCCATGCGGACCGTGCTCGGAAATCTTCTTCGATCACGGCGATCACATCTGGGGCGGCCCTCCGGGATCGCCCGATGAGGACGGCGACCGCTTCATCGAGATATGGAACCTCGTGTTCATGCAGTTCGAACAGACTGCGGGCGAGATCACCGGCAACCTGCCAAAGCCCAGCATCGACACTGGCATGGGTCTCGAACGCATCGCGGCGGTGCTGCAGGGCGAGCATGACAACTACGATACAGACACGTTCAAGGCATTGATCGCGGCGTCCGAAAGCCTGACCTCGGTCAAGGCCGAAGGCGAGCAGCGCGCCAGCCACCGCGTCATCGCCGATCACTTGCGTTCGACAAGCTTCCTGCTGGCCGATGGCGTTCTGCCTTCGAACGAGGGGCGCGGCTATGTGCTGCGCCGGATCATGCGCCGCGCAATGCGTCACGCACATCTGCTCGGCGCGCGCGATCCGCTGATGCATCGCCTGGTGCCCGCTCTGGTTGCCGAAATGGGCGCAGCTTATCCCGAGCTTGGCCGCGCGCAGCCGATGATCGAGGAAACATTGCTGCGCGAGGAAGTACAGTTCCGCCGCACCTTGTCCAACGGCCTCAAGCTCCTCGACGAGACGACGGGCGCGCTGGGCGAGGGCGACAAGCTTCCCGGCGAAACCGCATTCCGGCTCTACGATACGTTCGGCTTCCCTTATGACCTGACCGAGGACGCCCTGCGTGCGCGCGGAATCAGCGTGGATCGGGAAGGCTTTGACGCTGCAATGGCGCAGCAGAAGGCTGCGGCCCGCGCTGCGTGGAAGGGCTCGGGCCAAGCGGCTGACGGCGAAGTATGGTTCGACATCGCCGAGCGTGTCGGCGCGACGGAATTCACGGGCTACACCGCATCCACGGGCGAGGCGCAAGTCGTTGCGCTGGTCAAGGACGGCAAGGAAGTGGGCAGCGTCGGTGTGGGCGAGACCGTCACGGTCATCGTCAACCAGACGCCTTTCTATGGCGAAAGCGGCGGGCAGACCGGCGATGCGGGCACGATCACCGGGGTGGACGGCCTTGCGCTGGCCGTATCCGACACGTCCAAACCGCTCGGCCGCCTTCACGCACACAATGCCAAGGTGGACGCTGGCTCTCTCAAGGTCGGCGACGTGGTCAAGCTCGACATCGACGTCGAGCGCCGCGACGCCATCCGCGCGAACCATTCGGCCACGCACCTGCTGCACGCGGCGTTGCGCAACCGGCTGGGCGGCCACGTGACGCAAAAGGGCTCGCTCGTCGCAGCCGATCGCCTGCGCTTCGACTATTCGCACCCAACAGCGCTCACGCCGGAAGATATTGCGGCGATCGAAGCAGAAGTGAACGCCGAGATTCGCGCCAACGAGGCCGTCTCGACCCGGCTGATGTCGCCCGACGATGCGATCGAAGCCGGCGCGATGGCGCTGTTCGGTGAAAAGTACGGCGATGAGGTGCGCGTGCTGAGCATGGGCCGCGCGACCGACAAGCATTTTTCGGTCGAGCTGTGCGGCGGCACGCACGTGCGTGCACTTGGTGATATCGGCGTGTTTCGCATCGTCGCGGAGGGCGCGGTATCGTCCGGCGTCCGGCGCATCGAGGCACTGACCGGTGAGGGCGCGCGCCAGTGGTTCGTCGCACGCGAAGAGGCGCTGAAGAACACCGCGAGCCTGCTGCGTACCACGCCCGAAGACGTCGAAGCACGCGTGGCGGCGCTGATGGACGAGCGCAAGAAGCTCGAACGCGAACTCGCCGAAGCGAAGAAGGCGCTCGCGCTCGGCGGCGGATCGGCCAAGGCGGAAAGCGCGGACGAGGAAGTTGGCGGCGTGAAGTTCTCGGGCCAGGTGCTCGAAGGCCTTGACCCGAAGGACCTGCGCGGACTGCTCGATCAGGCGAAGCAGCGGTTGGGGTCAGGCGTGGCGGTGATCGTCGCGGTCAACGAGGGCAAAGCGAGCATCGCCGCTGCGGTCACCGAGGATCTGGCGGGCAAGGTCAGCGCGGTCGATCTGGTGCGCGCGGGCGTCGAGGCGCTCGGCGGCAAGGGCGGCGGTGGACGGCCGGACATGGCGCAGGGCGGTGGTCCGGACGGCAGCAAAGCCGCCGACGCGGTCGCTGCGGCGAAGGGCGTGTTGGCGCAGTGACATCGTTCGTGCGATGGTCGACCACATGGTAACCATCGCCGATATCGTGACCGAGATCGCCGCCGAAATGCGCGACGTTTCCGAGCGGGGAACGGTTGCGTCCTATATTCCGCCGCTGGCCGAGGTATCGCCCGACAAGTTCGGTATCGCTGTGGTCATGGCCGATGGCGCAGTGCACGTCGCAGGGAATGCGGACGAAGCGTTTTCGATCCAGTCGATTTCAAAAGTGTTCGCGCTCACCCAGTCGCTCGGCGCGGTGGGCGATCAGCTGTGGCTGCGCGTCGGGCGCGAACCATCGGGCAGCGCGTTCAATTCGATCGTGCAGCTTGAAACCGAGCAGGGCATCCCACGAAATCCTTTCATCAATGCCGGCGCCATCGTGCTGTGCGATGTACTGCTGGGCCGATACGAACCGCGCGAGGCGATCGGTCAGATGCTCCGCTTCGTGCGCATGCTCGCGGGCGACGACGCCGGTTCGATCACGATCGACGATGCGGTAGCCCATGCCGAACAGGACACCGGGTTCCGCAACATGGCGCTCGCCAACTACATGCGCGCCTTCGGCAACATTCGCGCTCCGGTCGAACGCGTGCTCGGCGTCTACTTCCACTTCTGCGCGCTGGCGATGAGTTGCCGCGAGCTGGCAATGGCAGGGCGCTATCTGATGGATGGCGGGCGCGTGGACGGCCATTCGGTCGTCACCGCGAGCCGCGCGCGGCGCATCAACGCACTGATGATGTCTTGCGGGCACTATGACAATTCGGGCGATTTCGCCTTCCGCGTCGGCTTGCCGGGCAAGTCGGGCGTAGGCGGCGGGATCCTGTCGGTCGTGCCCGGCGTGGCGAGCATCGCGGTGTGGTCGCCCGGGCTCAACGCCAGCGGCAACTCGCAGCTTGGCACGCTCGCGCTGGAGCGGCTCGTCCAGCGCACTGGGTGGAGCGTGTTTGAGCCCCGTTCGCTTTAGGCTCTTTCGCGCAGCGAGGCGGATTTCAATTTGGGTAGTGAGTTCAGCTCGCCTTCTTCCTTGATCTTCTGGCGGAATTCATCGCGCTTTTCGTGGATCGAGGCGATTACCGGCCCCATCGGGAAGCCGAGATCCACCAGTACCGCTTCCGACAGTTGCAGCGAACTTTCAAGCGTTTCAGGGACGGCGTGGCTGGCCCCGGCCTTGTACAGCGCGGCGGCATGGCTGGCGTCGCGTGCGCGGACGATGATCGGCAGAACCGGATGAAGCAGCCGAAGGCGCTTGACCATGCGCAGGATCAACACAGGTTCGTCCATCGTCAGGATCATCGCTTTTGCATTGTCGAGGCCAAGCCGCTGTATCGCTGCCTCGCTGTCGACGTTTCCGAACAGAACGGGCAGGCCGTCTTCGCGCGCAGTCCTTACGATCGCAGGATCGGTGTCGATGCCTAGCCAGGGTTCGCCGTGCACGGTGAGCATTTCTGCAATCAGGCGCCCGACCCGGCCAAAGCCCATCACGACGACGCGCTCCCCCTCGGGCTCGGCAACCGGAACCGTTTGTCCCGCATCAGCCGAGTCTTTCGCAACCCGTTTGCCCCAGGTCTTGCCGAGCAGCGCCAGCAGCGGTGTGATCGTCAGCCCGATCGCGGTGACGATCTGCCAGAATTGCGCCGTCTCGCGGTCGATCAGCGCTGCTTCTGCCGCTGCGGTCAGCACAATCAGCGTCGTTTCGGACGGGCTGGCCATGAGAATGCCCGTCTCGAGTGCCGTCGCACGCGCCTTACCCATGGCGCGCAGCGCAAATCCGGTGACGAGCGACTTGACGATCACAACGCCGAGAACCGCAACCGTCAGCGGCACGATCTCGGCCCAGACGACGCGCAGGTCTATGCCCATCCCGACGGTGATCAGGAACACGCCGAGCGCGAGGCCTTTGAACGGCTTGGTGATTGCCTCGACTTCGGTGTGATACTCGGTCTCGGCAATCAGTAGCCCTGCCAGCAGCGCGCCCATGATGGGGGACAGGCCAACCATCGATGTCGCCAGCGCCGACGCGATCACGACAAGCATCGTCGCCGCAAGGAACAGCTCGGGACTCTTGGTTTGCGCGGCCTGCGCGAACAGGCGCGGCAATAGCATCCGGCCGAAAACCAGCAGCGCGCCGACGACCAGGCCGCCGTAAAGCAGGGTCTCGCCGATACTGGGGCCGGTATCCTGTGCGGCGAACGGTGCCATCGCGCCGAGGAGAAAGATGATCGGGACCAGCGCGATGTCCTCGAACAGCAACATCGCCAGCGCCGCCCGGCCTACCGGACCCTGTGTCCCCGAAATCGGCAGAACAAGCGCGGTCGATGATAGCGCCAGCGCGATCCCCAGGCCGAACGCTCCGCTTATGGGTAGCCCCGTCGCGATCAGGACACCCGACAGCAGGAATGCCGAAACGCCCAGTTCCATCGCGCCGAGCCCGAAGACCAGACGGCGCATGTCCCACAAGCGATTGAACGAAAGCTCGAGCCCGATCTCGAACAGCAGCAGGATGATGCCGAATTCCGCAAACGGCGTAATCGCCGCCGGGTCGGTTATCGTGACATGATAAAGCCAGGGATACTGCGTGACGAGCGAGCCTAGCCCGAAGGGGCCGACCGCAAGCCCGACGAGAATGAAGCCGATGATCGGCGTGATGCGCAACCGCGCAAACGCGGGGATGACGATGCCGGCTGCACCGAGCACAACGAGTACGTCGGAAAGTGCGGTAGTCGGTTCGAGATTGCCTGCCATTGCGACAGGTTAGGGGAGGCCATGCGGGGTGTCACGATGAAAGGCGCGATTGCACTCGCTCCTGCACAATCGTCCACCCCTGCGCGCGCCGCGCCACACCGCTTCACCCGCCGTGATTGGCCTGACCGCCGCGAAACCCCTGTCTGTCCCCGCTATTTCCACACCCAACACGAAAAAGGCCCGGAGTGACCCGGGCCTTTCGCGATTTTCACAGGAAGGTAGCGTGTTAGGCCCAGTTCTTCATTTCGGTTTCGAGGTTCTCGACGATGGCTTCGAAGAACTGCTCGGTCGTCATCCATGCCTGGTTGGGGCCGATGAGCAGCGCGAGGTCCTTGGTCATCTTGCCAGTCTCGACCGTTTCGATGCAGACGCGCTCCAGCGTTTCGGCGAACTTCACCACATCGGGCGTCTCGTCGAACTTGCCGCGATAGATCAGGCCGCGGGTCCAGGCGAAGATCGAGGCGATCGGGTTGGTCGAGGTCTGCTTGCCCTGCTGGTGCTGGCGATAGTGACGCGTGACCGTGCCGTGCGCAGCCTCTGCTTCGACCGTCTTGCCGTCGGGCGTCATCAGCACCGAGGTCATCAGGCCGAGCGAGCCGAAGCCCTGTGCGACGGTGTCCGACTGGACGTCGCCGTCGTAGTTCTTGCAAGCCCACACGAACTTGCCCGACCACTTGAGCGCCGAGGCGACCATGTCGTCGATCAGGCGATGTTCGTAGACGATGCCCGCAGCGGCGAACTTTTCCTTGAAGCCTTCGTTGTCGAACACTTCCTGGAACAGGTCCTTGAAGCGGCCGTCATAGGCCTTGAGGATGGTGTTCTTGGTCGACAGGTACACCGGCCAGCCAAGGTTGAGGCCGTAGTTGAGGCTGGCGCGCGCGAAGTCGCGGATCGAATCGTCGAGGTTGTACATCGCCATGGCGACGCCTGCCGACGGGTACTTGAACACTTCGCGATCGATCACTTCGCCGTTGTCGCCTTCCCAGACGAGGCGCAGCTTGCCGGGGCCGGGGACAAGGAAATCGGTTGCGCGGTACTGGTCGCCGAATGCATGACGGCCGACGACGATCGGGTCGGTCCAGCCCGGAACCAGGCGGGGCACGTTCTGGATCACGATCGGTTCGCGGAAGACGACGCCGCCAAGAATATTGCGGATCGTGCCGTTGGGCGACTTCCACATCGACTTGAGGTTAAATTCCTCGACGCGCTGCTCGTCAGGCGTGATCGTGGCGCACTTCACGCCGACACCGTACTGCTTGATTGCATTGGCAGAATCGACGGTTATCTGGTCGTTGGTCTCGTCGCGCTTTTCAACCGACAGGTCGTAATACTTCAGGTCGATATCGAGGTAGGGAAGGATCAGGCGTTCGCGGATCCATTCCCAGATGATCCGGGTCATTTCGTCGCCGTCGATCTCGACGACCGGGTTTTTCACCTTGATCTTCGCCATGTCTGTCCTGTCTTTCGGAGCTGGGGAGAGAAATTGCGTTTTCCCTTAGCAGAGGCGTGCGTCGGCGCAAGGCAGCCCACTGCTGCGCTCGATTTTTGAACGTCGACCACTGGACAGGGAAACCTCTTTCGAGCAGTAGTTAAGCGACCGATTAAGCTTTTTGGGAGTGCTTGAAATGAGCGAGGCTGAAGTCCTTACCGAAGTCGATGGCAACGTGTTGATCGTCACTATTAATCGGCCCGATGCCAAGAACGCGATGAACAAGGCTGCGGCCGAGGGAATATCGGCCGCCATGGACCGACTGGATGCAGACGCCGACCTGCGTTGCGCGGTGCTGACCGGCGCGGGTGGCACGTTCTGTTCGGGCATGGATCTCAAAGGCTTCTTGCGCGGCGAATCGCCATCGGTACCTGGACGAGGCTTTGGCGGCCTGTCGCAGTGGACGCCAAAAAAACCCATCATCGCAGCAGTCGATGGGTACGCTCTGGCGGGAGGGATGGAACTGGCCTTGTCTTGTGATCTGATCGTTGCCAGCGCGGGATCGAAGTTCGGCATTCCCGAAGCCAAGCGAGGTCTTGCCGCTGCCGCCGGTGGTCTGATCAAGCTTCCGCGCCAGATCCCGCCGCGGATCGCGATGGAACTGGCGTTGACCGGCGATTTCATCACGGCCCAGCGCGCTTACGAACTCGGCTTCATCAACCAGATCACCGAAGGCCCTTCGATCGATGGAGCAAAAGCGCTTGCCGCGCGGATTGCCGAAAATGGCCCGTTGGGACTGATCGCGTCGAAGGGGATCATCCGCGATTCCCACGAATGGACCGAGGCCGAGATGTGGGACAAGCAGCAGGCCTACATCACACCGGTGTTCACCTCGAGCGATGCACGCGAGGGTGCGTCGGCCTTTGCCGAAAAGCGCAAGCCGAACTGGCAGGGCAAGTAAACCGGACGCAAGCGGGCTGCCGACCTCTGGACAGGTCGGCAGTGATCCTCCAGACAAGCAAGAATGGGGGCGGTGCGGTCGGTCATTGACGGGTTGAGATCGGGCGAGTGGCTTAACCGAGCGCGCGTCCGCAGCTACTTGTTGATCCTGGCTGCTGCCAACCTTCTCTCACTTGCATGGCTGTTGGTCAGTGCACGAAACGGGTTTGACCTCGAAGGGCGACTGCTCGGCACGGATTTCGTCAGCTTCTGGGCTGCCGGGCAGATGATCCAATTCGGTGGCAATCCTTACAACATTGCCGCACACGCCGCCGCACAAGGCACAGTGTGGATCGGTCAGACCGGATATACCGCATTTTTCTATCCTCCGGTCTTCCTGCTGTGGTGCTGGCCGCTGGGGTTGTTCGGCTATTTTCCGGCATTGGCGAGCTGGCTCGTCCTCACTGGTGCGGCCTTGATCGGGGCGGTGCGGGTGTGGATGGGGCGGATCAACTGGCTGGCGGTCGCGGCCTTTCCGCCGCTGGTAATCACCATCACCCATGGGCAGACTTCGTTTCTGCTCGCAGCACTGCTCGGACTTGGTGTCTGGTGCGCGGCCAAAAAGCAGCATTTTGCAGCGGGAGTTCTACTAGGCCTGGCGACGTTCAAGCCGCAGTTCGGAGTCCTGGTCCCTCTGGTGCTGCTGGCCGGACGCGAATGGCGCGTGATCGGCTGGGCCGGGCTCACGGCGGTTGTGCTGGCCGGCGTGTCTACGTTGATTTTCGGGACGCAGGTATGGTTCGATTGGCTCTCGATCACCAGGTTGGCGCAGGATGCGATGGCTGATGGCGCAATTGGCTTTGCCAAGATGCAAAGTTTGTTCGCGATGGTGCGGCTGTGGGGAGGGGGAGCACGGCTTGCATTCGGAATGCAGACGGTGCTGGCGGCGGGAACCGCTGCGACACTGGTCGTGCTGGCATGGCGGCGCGGGCTGACACTCGAGGTCGGAGCAGCGACATTGGTGGGAGCCCTGCTAGCGACCCCGTTTCTGCTCGATTACGACTTTGTCCTTTTGGCCTTCCCGCTGATCCTGCTGCACGCACGCGACCCTTTGCCTTGGGAGCGAACTGCTGCAGCTATCGCTTTTGCCATGCCGGCATTCGCAAGGCCCTTGGCGATTGCAACGGGCGTGCCGCTGGCCGTGTTCGTGACCACGGCGTTATTTATCCTGCTGGCTCGGCGCGCGGCACTTGCAGAGCCTGCAACAGAGGTGTGAGGTTGTAGCAGGCGCATGAAAAACCCCGCCGAAGCGGGGTTTTTCATGCGATGGTGGGCGTAGCAAGGATTGAACTTGCGACCCCTACGATGTCAACATAGTGCTCTACCACTGAGCTATACGCCCGCACCATCGGAGTTCGCGACGTTGCGATGGAAGACCATCGCGCTGCCGGGAAGCGGCCCATTAGCCCCCGCGTTTGGCCAAGGCAAGAGGGTAAATCAAGCCTCGTCGATCAAGGCTGACGGGTACCGGCATAAGGCACGTCCTCGAATGCCCGCTCGACCTCCATCACGAGGTCCTTGAGGTGGAAGGGCTTGGACAGGACGCGTGCCTGCGGCGCCTCGCGATTCGCCTTCAGCGTAACGGCGGCAAAGCCGGTAATGAACATCACCTTTGTGGACGGGCTGATTTCGGCGCACCGTTGCGCAAGTTCGATACCGTCCATTTCGGGCATCACTATATCTGACAGCAGGAGATCAAAATGCTCAGCTTGCAAAAGTGGAATGGCAGCCGTGCCACGATCGACTGATGCAACTGAGAAACCAGCATTTTCAAGCGCACGCGCAAGATAGGTGCGCATCGCCTCTTCATCTTCGGCGAGCAGGATCCGGATCATGGCCAACCTTCGTGTGCTTTCGTTATGTCAGGGTGGGGGCGTTGTCGCGCCCGGCGTGGCGACTTGTATATGTCCAATCGGTTAAGATTCTCCCGATGCGGCCATGGGGTCGCTTTGACTTCGTTGCGAATCAGTTGCACGATTTCGCCATGAATCATGAAGGCGAGCAAGAGGGCGATTCGACGCTGATCCAAGGAGGGTCGGTGCCCGGTAACGCCGGCGTTCCTGCATATTCGCTGAAGTGGCGCAATCCTTCGCCTATTCCCGTGGTGATTGCCGTGCCGCACGCAGGGCGGGCGTATGCCAAATCGTTGCTCGATCGGATGCGACATCCGGCCTTCGCGGCACCCCGCCTCGAAGACCGCTACGTCGATTTGCTTGCCGAAGCGGTGTCGCGCGAAACCGGCGCTGCGTTGCTGGTCGCCCATGCGCCGCGCGCGATGCTCGATCTCAATCGGTCGAGCGACGATGTGGACTGGGAAATGCTCGCCGGACCGCCAGCGGACGCATCGGCCGCGCCGAGCCCATTCGCGCGACGCGCGCGTAGCGGTCTGGGTCTTGTCCCCCGACGCCTCCCGGGGCTCGGCGAGCTCTGGAAGCGACGACTGGATCACGGCGAGTTGCAGGACCGTATCGCTTGCATCCACCAGCCCTATCACGGCGTTCTGGCAACGACGCTGGAGACCATCCGCGACCGTTGGGGCGCGGCGTTGTTGGTCGATCTCCATTCGATGCCGCCGCTGGCCGCGCGATCGGCGGGCGAACTGGCACCCGAATTCGTGGTCGGCGACCGATTCGGTGCTTCGTGCGATGGCGGGATCATCGGGTCTGCGTTCGGGGTGTTTGCCGAATCGGCACGACGTGCTGCGCATAACCGGCCCTATGCTGGCGGCTTTGTGCTTGAACGCCACGCGCGGCGGCATGAGGGGCTGCATTGCCTTCAGTTGGAGATCGATCGGACATGCTATCTCGATTCTCGGCTGGCTGAGCCCGGGCCCGGCTTCGATGCCACGGTAGAGCTGCTGATCGGGCTCGTGCGGCGGCTCGCGGTTGATGTAGCCGATATCGGCCGGACCTCCGATCGTAGCCGGTGGCGTGCGGCCGCTGAATAGCAAGTCGCTGGCGTTCAAAGAAATTACCTGAAAAGAAAAAACCACCTGGAGACATGCTCCAGGTGGCCAAGGTTCAGGGAGGAGGTGCACCGAGGTGCACCAGTTGCGCCGGGCCATGAGGGGAGCCGCGCCGCAACGACTCCTAAATAGGTGACGGCCATGGGCACTGCAAGTCATTTCGAGGGATTTTTGTCACACCCAAAGGAAAAAAGCGACGAACCGTTAAGTTCGCCGCCTTTTTTGTTGACTGTGTCTCTTGTGTTTCTGGACCGCTTTACTCGGCCGGAACGGCGATCGCTGGTGTCGGGCCCTTGCCGAGTTGAACCTGCGCGCCAAACACCTGGCTGATAAGTTCAAGCGAGAACAGATGGGCGTAAAGCAAGGGCAGAAGTCCGCTCTGCGCCCAGCCACGCAGGACATCGCCACGGGTTTCGCGCAGCTTATCCTGGTTCACCATCTGGAATCCACGATAGATGAAGGGCTGTTCGTTGCCTTCCTGCTGAATGGCGACTTCGCCTTCCATCAGAAGGTCGTGCTTCTTCAATTCATCGATGAAGGCCTGCGTGCGCTGGCCTGCCTGCTCAAACTGCTCACAAAAACCGAGTGCGGCCTTGGTCGCTTCCGAAGGCTGGCCATCGGTGAACAGTTCCTGGCCTTCCTCGACCGAATCACCGATCAGGCCTGAAGACGGATCGAAGCACAGCGAAAGCTCTTCGCTGTTCTGATTGAGCTTGGCGAGGAGGAACGGATAGCGACGTACGTAGGCAGGAATGTAGATCGGCTGGGTGACCTTGCCGTCCTCGTCGACGAACACGTTGACGCCTTCGTTGAGGCCCATCAGCGCCAGCGGCACGGGATTGTCGCCCGATGCGAAGATGATCGGATAGTGCCGTCCAGCTTGCGGAAATTCCTCTGCCGTCAGAGGGATAGCGTGCTGGCCGATCAGCCAAGGTGCCGCATCTGCATTCTTTGCCTTCCACGTTGCGTGGTCGCGGCTGTTGAGCGGCATCAAGTCGTTGTAGAACATCGGCAGGTTGGCTTGCGGCGCGCTGGCCATTTGTATCTCTCCAGATTCGTACGGTAACGCGCGGCGGGCCGCGGTAATGGCGGGAGTGGCGGTTCTTAGGGACTGGCTGCAGGCCGCGCAAGCCGCGTCAGACAAGCTTTCCCGGGTTAAGCAGGCCCTGCGGGTCGAGCGCATGCTTGATCGCTCGCATGGTGGAAAGCGCGACCGGATCGCCGAGACGCGCCAGTTCGTCGCGCTTGAGCCTGCCGATGCCGTGCTCGGCCGAGATAGAGCCACCCCATTGCGTCACCATGTCATGCACTTGCGCGCTGATCGCCTTGCCGTCGCCCGCTTCCCAGACTGCACGATCCGCGCCGGGCGGAGCGATCACATGAAAATGGACGTTACCATCACCAAGGTGCCCAAAGCACACTGCAGTCGTCCCCGGCCAGTCGGCCTCCAGACGGGGGACGGCGGCGTCGACGAATGCGGGCATCGCCTCGACGGGTACGGAGATATCATGCTGCATCGCCGGACCGATCGCGCGCTCGGCGGGGGAAATGGTTTCCCGGATCAGCCAGAGGCGTTCGGCCTGATCTTCGCTCGCGGCGATCGTGGCGTCGGCAATCAGCCCCCGCTCGAACGCTTGTGACAAGAGGTGTTCGGCAATCTCGGGTAGGCGGGCCGCAGTGCTGACGTCCCCGGCGACGAATTCGATCAACGCATGCCACTCGTACGGCGCTGCCAGCGGGGAACGCGCATCGGGCAGATAGGCCAGCACGGCTTCAAGGCTGTGGCGTGGCAATACCTCGAATCCTTCAAGCAGGTCTGCTGCCATGTCCTGGGCCATCACCAGCAGCGCGCGTGCATCGTCGAGCGTGGCGCATCCGGCCCACATCACGCAGCGCCCGGCAATGTCGGGCACCAACCTGAGCGTGGCAGCGGTCACGATGCCCAGAGTGCCCTCCGATCCGATCAATACCTGCTTCAGGTCGAAGCCGCGATTGTCCTTCTTGAGCGGGACGAGCTGGTCAAGGATTGATCCGTCCGCCAGCACGCCCTGCAACCCAAGCACCAGCGCCCGCATCGAACCATGCCGCAGGACCTGTGTGCCTCCGGCGTTGGTCGAAACGAGCCCGCCGATCGTCGCCGATCCCTTGCCGCCCAGCGAGAGCGGGAAGCGCAAACCTTCACGCGCGGCTGTTTCGTGCAGCGTTTGCAGGATCACGCCAGCTTCGCATACGACCGTCTGCGCGGCACGGTCGAGCGAACTGATCGCGTTCATGCGCCGCAACGAGAGCAGCAGTTCCGTGCCGCTATCGAACGGCGTCGCGCCGCCGGACATGCCGCTGTTGCCGCCCTGAGGAACGATCGGCACCTGATGCTCGGCGCACAACCTGACCAGCGCCGAAACCTCGGCCGTGCTGGCAGGCGAAGCGAGGGCCAGCGCCTTACCGGTATAGCGGCCGCGCCAGTCGGTGAGCCACGGAGCAAGGGCATGCGAATCGGTGGTCAGCCCTTTCGGACCGAGCAGGCGGGCCGCAGCTTCAAGGAATGCGCTGGTCATATCGGTTTGGGCTATTGTGCGACTGCCGTCTGGGCAATTCATTTTTGGGCCGAGGCAAGTTAAGCCAGTGTTCAAGCCTGAGATATAGGGGTGCGACAAGACGCATTTTCTGGTTCAGGAGTGCGACAGGACGCGATGGGCAATCAGGGACGCTCACGAGCCTGAGGGCAAGAAAGAGACATATCGCCGCGACATGCCGAGCATTGCCCACATCCTTGCGTCTCTGGCGCTGCTGCTTCCTGCGACGGTGGTCGATCCGTCGGCAGAGTGGTCGTGGGACAGCGGATGGGACGTGGCTTCCTTGCCGTCCGGAGCGCCGCTGTCGGGCACAACTTTCGACCCCGCCTTTGTCGCCGAAGGGCTAGGTGATGATACTTGGAATCAGGTGCGGATCGAGCAGCGCGTGATCATCCGGATCGCGCCGCGGATTTCCGGGCAGTCGTTCGCGCTGCCATCTCCGACGCCTGATTTCCCCCGCTTTCGCGAGCGCAAGACGGCCAAGTGCCTGCCGATCGCCAGCATTGCCGGGGTCCAGGCCGATACGCCCGACAGATTGTTGCTGATTACGCGCAATCGCAAGCTGATCGGGGCAAGCCTCGACAAGACGTGTCGTGCGCGCGATTTCTATTCCGGCTTTTACGTCGAACGGAACGAAGACGGTCAGCTATGCGCTGGTCGAGACATCATCCATTCGCGCGCGGGAGCAAATTGCGCTGTGACAAAGATGCGCGAACTTGTTCAGGATGACGATTGATTGGTTTGCAGACCTCCGGATTTCTTGACTTTTCACCTTATATCGGCATAGCGCGCGTGTAGCGTTGGCGCTTCCCGTACGGGACGTCGTCCAACAGGCGCGAAATCTGCGCCGCCTCTTGTTTTCGGATCATAACCTGCATGAAGTTTGCCGACCTCGGCCTCTCGGATGAATTGCTCAAGTCGGTACTGGATGCCGGCTATGACGAGCCCACACCGATTCAGGCGCAGGCGATCCCCTCGGTCCTGATGATGCGCGACATCATCGGCATTGCGCAGACCGGCACCGGCAAGACCGCCGGCTTCGTTCTGCCCATGATCGACATCCTGGCCCATGGCCGCCGACGTGCGCTGATGCCGCGTTCGCTGATCCTCGAACCGACGCGCGAACTGGCTGCGCAGGTTGCCGAGAATTTCGAAAAGTACGGCAAGAACCACGATCTGAAGATGGCGTTGCTGATTGGCGGCGTGCAGATGGGTGACCAGATCAAGGCGCTGCAGGATGGCGTCGACGTGCTGATCGCAACGCCGGGCCGTCTGATGGACTTATTCGAACGCGGCAAGATCCTGCTCACGGGCTGTGATATGCTGGTGATCGACGAGGCTGACCGCATGCTCGACATGGGCTTCATCCCCGATATCGAGACCATCTGCACCAAGCTTCCGGCGCAGCGCCAGACGCTGCTGTTTTCGGCTACGATGCCGCCGCCGATCAAGAAGCTGGCCGACAAGTTCCTGTCGAACCCCAAGACGATCGAAGTCGCGCGGCCTGCCAGCACCAATCTGAATATTGTTCAGCACAAGGTCCGTTGCACGACGCGCGCCAAGCGGGAAGTGCTGCGTCACCTGTTGCGCACCGACAACGTTACGACCGCGATCGTCTTTGCCAACCGCAAAACGACCGTGCGCGAACTCGCCAAATCTTTGCAGAGCCACGGTTTCTCGGCTGGCGAAATTCATGGAGACATGGACCAGAACGCGCGCAATGCGGAGCTGCAGAAATTCAAGGATGGCGTGATCACCATCCTGTGCGCGTCCGACGTTGCGGCGCGCGGGCTTGACGTCAAGGGCGTAAGCCACGTGTTCAATTACGACACGCCGTGGCATCCGGACGATTATGTACACCGCATCGGACGAACCGGTCGCGGCGGCGCAACCGGTCGCGCTTTCACTTTGGTCGCCGACGATGATCTTGAGTCGATCGAGAACGTCGAGAAACTGCAGGGGACCAAGATCCCCGAGTACAAGATCGAGGCGCCTGAGAAGGCCGAACGCAAGCCGCGCACTGTCAAGGCCGAAGCTGAGCCCGCCGAAGATGCGCCGACCGAGCGCGCCCCGCGTGCGCCGCGCGAAAAGCGGCCTGCGCGTGAGGCCCGAGCGCCAAGGGAGGAACGTGCACCGCGTGAAGCCCGTCCGCCGAGGGAAGAACGTGCACCACGCGAAGAGCGTCCCGCGCGTGAGGAACGTCCTGCCGAACCGAGCCGCGCGCTGCGGTCTGAACCGACCCCGCGCCGCGATTCCATCGATCCGCCGACGAAGGCGGGCGAATGGAACGGCCCGGTCCCTGGGTTCCTCAGCGTCTCTGCACTCTGATCGGGTCGCCCCTCAGGGGCCGACTTCGATCAATCCGCCAGCTTGACAAAGCTGTCGATCACGCGCTTGCGGCCGCCGGTCTCGAAATCGATTTCGAGCTTGTTGCCTTCCTGTGCTGCAACCGCGCCGTAGCCGAACTTCTCGTGGAACACGCGCGCGCCGATGCCGATATCGTTGCGCGGTTTGGCGGCAAAGCTGGCAGCGCTGCGTGTTGCTTCCGGAATACGGCGCGGATTTTTATCGAACACTTGCGCGGCGGCGCGCTGCCAACCGGGTCCACGTGACATGTCGCGCCCGGGCTTAGCCAGCGCGAGATGGGCGAACGGATCGTCACGCTCGCTCCAGTTGGCTCGCCACATTGATGCGCCGCCCGACAAAGTGGTTTCCTCCTCTACGTGTTCGGCGGGCAATTCGGCAATGAAGCGCGACGGTATTGAACTCGTCCACTGCCCGTAGATACGGCGATTTGCGGCATGCAGGATCGTGCAGTGTCGGCGCGCGCGCGTGATCGCTACATAGGCAAGGCGGCGCTCT
The DNA here is from genome assembly GCF_014196055.1 of Novosphingobium hassiacum. GTDB lineage: Bacteria > Pseudomonadota > Alphaproteobacteria > Sphingomonadales > Sphingomonadaceae > Novosphingobium > Novosphingobium hassiacum. Next base: position 283,142 of record NZ_JACICY010000001.1, on the reverse strand, counting down.
TCTTCGAGCGATGCAAGGCCACCTTCGTCCAGCGCGCGCTGCGACGGAAACACGCCTTCTTCCCAACCCGGCAGGAATACGTTGTCGAATTCGAGTCCTTTTGCGGCGTGGATGGTCATGATGGTGACCTTCTCGGTGTCCGAAGCGGCCTCGTTGTCCATAACCAGGCTGACATGCTCGAGAAAATCGCCGAGCGTTTCGTACTCTTCCATCGCGCGGGCAAGTTCGGTGAGGTTTTCAAGGCGCCCAGTCGCTTCGGCGGTCTTTTCAGCCTGTAGCGCGCCGGTGTAGCCACTTTCATCCAGGATCGTGCGGATCAGTTCGGATGGCACCAGCATCTTGGCATCATCGCGCCACTTGGCGAAGTTGCGCATCAGAGCGGACAGCGTGCCGCGCGCGCGCGCGGGAAGTTCGTCGGTGTCGAGAATTTCGACGGCGGCCACGGACAGTGGCAATGAGCGGGCACGGGCGTGGCGGTGAAGCTTTTCCAGCGTCTTGTCGCCCAGACCCCGCTTGGGAGTGTTGTAAATCCGCTCGAACGCAAGGTCGTCCTGCGGGCTGGCGATGATCCGCAGGTAGGCCAGCGCATCACGGATTTCAGCGCGCTCATAGAAGCGGAAGCCACCGACGATGCGGTAGCCGAGCCCGATCTGGATGAAGCGGTCCTCGAACTCGCGCGTCTGGAACTGCGCGCGGACGAGGATCGCCACGCGGTCCAGCGGTGCGCCTTCGCGTTCGAGACGTTCGATGTCCTCGCCGACGCGGCGCGCCTCTTCGGGGCCGTCCCACACGCCGATCGCCTTGACCATCTCGCCGCCGTCGATCTCCGTCCACAGCGTCTTGCCGAGGCGTTCGGAATTTTCAGCGATGAGGCCTGATGCCGCGCCGAGGATGTGCGGGGTGGAGCGATAGTTCTGTTCGAGCTTGATCACCTTGGCGCCGGGAAAATCCTTCTCGAAGCGCAGGATGTTGGCGACCTCCGCACCGCGCCAGGAATAGATCGACTGGTCGTCGTCACCCACCACGCAGATGTTCTTGCGGGTCTGGGCGAGCAGGCGCAGCCACAGGTACTGGACCGCGTTGGTATCCTGATATTCGTCGACCATCACGTACTTGAAGCGCTGTTGCCAGCTTTCGAGGATGTCGCGCTCGCGCCGGAAGATGTTGAGCATGTGCAGCGTCAAGTCGCCGAAATCGCAGGCGTTAAGGTCCTTCAGCCGGTTTTGATAGAGCGCGTAGAACCGCTGACCTTTGCCATTGGCATAAGCCTCGTTTTCCAGAGCGTCGAGATCGGCGGGATTGAGGCCGCGGTTCTTCCACTTGTCGATCAGGCCCGCCAACTGCTTGGCCGGCCACCGCTTGTCGTCGATCCCCTCGGCCTGGATCAGCTGCTTGAGCAGACGGAGTTGATCATCGGTATCGATAATCGTGAAGGTTGATTGCAGACCCACCAGTTCGGCGTGGCGGCGCAACATCTTGGCCGCGATCGAATGGAACGTGCCGAGCCACGGCATCCCCTCGACCGCCGGGCCGATCAGCGCACCGACCCGCTCGCGCATCTCGCGCGCGGCCTTGTTGGTGAAAGTGACGCACAGGATCTCGCTCGGCCAGGCGAGCCGCTGGCGCAACAGATTGGCGAGCCGCGCGGTCAGCGCCGCCGTCTTGCCCGTACCCGCGCCGGCAAGCATCAGCACCGGCCCTTCGGTGGTCATCACCGCCTCGCGCTGCTGCGGGTTGAGGCCGTCGAGCCAGCTGTCTGCTGGCTGAGCGCTTATTGGGGAAGGGGAGGACATAGGCGAACAGATAGGGACCAAAACCGCGCGCGGCAATCTCGTTTGCTAGCCCCGCAAGCAAACGGGCTCGAAAACTCGATTCGTCTCACGACTCGTCACGCCCCGTCGCAACTTCGGGAACCGCGAGTTGTCCCTTGGCTTGCAGTCCCATGCTTAGGGCAAACGATAACAGGAGAATTCACATGCGAAACCTTTTTGCCGCTAGCGCGCTGGCGCTGGCCATTGCCGCCACGCCAGCAGCATTGATGGCGCAGACCACCACGGCGGCGCCGACGACTATGCCGGATTCGACGTCGCCAACGGGCAAGTCGATGAACGCGACCTCGCAGGATACGACTGCCCCGCCTTCGGCCACGCCATTCTCGCCTTCGGCTGATCAGCAAAGCCAGATCGATGCTTGGCCAGCTGAACAAAAGACCAAGTATGCCGCCTGGCCCGCCAATTATCAGGAATATTTCTGGACGCTCGATGCTGACCAGATGAAGGGCTGGTGGGCGCTGACCGACGAGCAGAAGGCACAGGTCTATGCCCTGACGCCCGAACAGCGCACCCAGGTCTGGCCCTCGATCGTTGCGCAGGTGAACGGTCAACCAGCCCCGGCAACGGGTGCTACGCCAGCAACGCCGGCTCAGCCTGCGCCCGGTGCTGGCATGGGCGCGAAGCCTGCCACTCCGGCTGAACCCGCCACCACCTCGCCTGGCATGTCGACTTCGGGCGGCATGACCGCCGACGCGACCACCACTACCACGGCTCCGTCGTCGGACATGGCTTCGAGCCCGTCCAGCATGTCAGCAGGGGCAATGCCTGATAATGCCTCGGCACAATCATCGGCGTCGATGGCCAGCAATGCGGCTCCTCCGGCCGAGGCCATGAACAAGAAGTACCCGGTTTGCAGCAAGACCGTGACTGATGGCTGCCGCAACCGCGGTGGTGTGTAAGCGCTCCGGTCGAGTGAAAGATGGATGGGGGCGTCGGGCAACCGGCGCCCCTTTCGTATTGCGGCACTGGTTGTATTGCGGTTGACCCCGCGAGCTTGACGCTGAAAGACCGTGCGCTCGACACGAGGGGGGAAGCGCGCCGATGAATCCGATTCGACAGCATGGTCGCGTGCTTACCGCCAGCCTCGTCGGTACGGCGGTCGAATTTTACGACTTCTATATCTACGCAACTGCGGCCGCGCTGGTCATCGGTCCGCTGTTCTTCCCGACGGAATCACCCACCGCACAGACGCTGCTCGCGTTCATGAGCTTCGGACTGGCCTTTTTCGCGCGGCCGGTCGGCGCTGTCGTGTTCGGACACTTCGGCGATCGCATCGGGCGCAAGTCCACGCTGGTTGCCTCGCTTCTGCTGATGGGCACTTCGACGCTGCTGATCGCATTCTTGCCCACGTATGCGATGGCAGGGTGGATCGCGCCCGCTTTGCTGTGTCTGCTGCGCTTCGGGCAAGGCTTTGGGCTGGGCGGGGAATGGGGCGGGGCGGCGCTACTCGCGGTGGAAAATGCACCCAGGGGCTGGGAGGCACGCTTCGGGAGCGCGCCGCAGCTTGGCGCCCCGGTCGGGTTCTTCTTCGCCAATGGTCTGTTCCTGTTGCTCGGTCTGGGCCTTTCGGACCAGGACTTTGTGAGTTGGGGCTGGCGCGTGCCGTTCCTGCTCAGCGCGGTGCTGGTCGGCGTCGGGCTGTGGGTGCGGCTCCGGATTGGCGAGACGCCGTCATTCAAGGCGGAACTGGCCAAAGCTCCGCCAGCCCAAGTGCCGATCAGCCGCCTACTGCGCGATCACACCCCCGCAGTTCTTGCCGGTATCGCGGGCGTCGTTGCATGTTTTGCGGTGTTCTACCTCGCAACCACGTTCGCCCTGTCGTTCGCCACGACCAAGCTGGGCTATGCCAAGCAGGAGTTTCTGGCGGTGCAGCTGGGCGCCAACGTGTTTTTCGCGCTCGGTATTCTGCTGGCAGGCTGGTGGGCGGACAAGGCCTCGGTACAGCGCGTGCTCGGAACCGGAGCGGCGCTGACGGCGGTGATCGGCGTGGTGTTCGGGTCGGGGCTCGGCTCAGGCTCGCTGCCAATCGTTTTCGCGACGCTGGCCGGATCGCTGTTCGTGATGGGCCTTGCCTATGGACCGCTCGGCGCATGGCTGCCGACCCTGTTCCCGGTCGCGGTGCGTTACACCGGCATATCGCTGGCGTTCAACATCGGAGGGATCATCGGCGGCGCATTGTCTCCGTTTGCGGCAGCGTGGGCTGGGACGCAGGGCGGCACGGCTTATGTCGGGCTGTTCCTGACGTTGGCAGGCGCAATGACTTTGGCGGGCGTAAAGTTCGCGCCACGGTTGCGGGATTAAAAGCCCTCTCCCCTTCAGGGGAGAGGGTTGGGAGAGGGGGCGTGCGCGCGCAACTCCCCGCTCAACTTCGGCTAGGCAGACAAGCTGCCAAGCCTGCGTATCTCTCCCCTGAAGGGGAGAGTGCAGTGCTGGCTCACCTCTTCAACCGCATCAGCGTCAGTAACGCCTTGCCGACCTTTCGGTCCGCATCAACCTCGCAGATGCGCACGTCGGGCACTTCCTTGAGCGCGGTTTCAAGGCAGATCCACGTGCCCTCGCCGATCCAGCCCAGGCGGGTGAGCTTTTCGATCGCGACGACGCCCGCGCCCGTTCCGTAAGGTGGGTCGAGCATCACCAAATCGAGCGGTTGCTTGGTCGGCCCGAGTGACAGCACCGAAGACGCCCGAACATCGCATTGATCAGCGCAGCGCAGCGCGGCGATGTTGGCGCGGATGGCACGCACGGCGGCGGCATTGTTCTCGACAAAGATCGCCGATGCCGCTCCACGCGAGAGAGCTTCGAGCCCAAGCGCGCCGGAGCCCGCAAACAAATCGGCCACGGTCAGACCCTCGAAGCTGCCGAGGCGGCTGGCGAGCATCGAGAACAGCGTCTCGCGCGTACGGTCTGAAGTCGGGCGCGTCAGATCACCCTCAGGCGCGCGGACCGGACGTCCGCGCCATTCTCCTGCGATGATTCTCATGCGGGCTTCAGTGTCTTGCGGAAGCGTTCGACCTGGACCTGGGGGATTTCCTCCACGGACCCGCGCTGCAGGTCGCCCAGTTCGAATGGTCCGTACTTTGTGCGCAGCAGGCGCGAGACTTCGAGGCCGAGATGTTCGAGCACGCGGCGGATTTCGCGGTTCTTGCCCTCGGTCAGGGTCATTTCGACCCATTTGTTGCGTCCGGCACTTCGTTCCAGATTGGCGTTGATCGGGCCATAGCGCACGCCGTCGATCTCGATGCCTTCGATCAGTTCTTCCAGCTTGGCCTGTGAGATGTCGCCGAATGTCCGTGCCCGATAAGTGCGCGGTACCCCGGTCGAGGGCAATTCCATGGCGCGCTTCAATTCGCCATCGTTGGTCATCAGCAGCAGGCCTTCGGTATTCACGTCGAGGCGACCGACCGGCATCACGCGCGCGGTGCCGGGGGGCAGGGCGTTGCGTAGTGCGGTGTAGATCGTCGGGCGTCCGGTCGGGTCGCGCTCGGCGGTGATCAGGCCAGCGGGCTTGTGGAAACGATAGAGGCGCGGCGGGGCCATCGGGCCGACCGCCTTGTCGTCTACCGAAACGCCGCGCAGGTTGGTTAGCAAGGTTGCGGGCGTGGTGACGACCTCGCCGTTGAGCTTGACGCGGCCATCCTCGATCATCCGCTCGACCTCGCGGCGGCTGGCGATGCCGGCACGTGCGAGCAGCTTGGCGATGCGATCGCCTTCACGTTCCGAACCGTCCTCGGCCAGCGCGCGCTTGGCGGCGACCACGGGCTGCGAGGTCCGTGGCGCACCGCTGCGCATCACAAACGGCTTCTTTTCGGGGGTAGTCGTCCGGGGGCTGAACCGCTTGGGCCGCTCGCCACCGTTTCTCGGGGGTAAAGTCATGGCCGCCCCTTACCTGTAAACGCGCAATCCGTCACCCCTAGCCGTCCGCGCAAACGCCGCTAGTGTGCACGGCAACAATCAGGGAGCATTGGCGTCGATGAGCGCAGACACGTCCGGACGGCGCAACTTGTGGCAATCGGTCCAGCCCTACCTTGAAAAGGAGTCGCTGGCGGCGTTCTTCCTCGGCGTTTCGTCGGGCTTTCCCTATGCGATGATCGGGGCGACGCTGACCACGCGGCTGGCGCAGGACGGCATCGACAAGAAGACCGTCACCGCATTTACGCTGGCGTTTTTGGTCTATAATCTCAAGGTTTTCTGGGCCTGGACGGTCGATGGTGTGCGCCTGCCGCTGCTCGGCCGCTTGGGGCAGCGCGTCTCGTGGATGCTGCTGGCAGGCGTCTTGGTGATGGCCGCAGTGATCAATCTGGCGCTGGTTGATCCCGGCGCTGATCTTGGCGCAACGGTTCTGGCCGCCGTACTGGTCGGCGTCGCCGGCGCGACGTTTGACATCGTCATCGACGCATATCGCATCGAGACGTTGAAGCCATATCAGCTCGGCACGGGCTCGGGCATGTCGCAGTATGGCTGGCGGATCGGATCGACCGGCGCTGCGGCGCTGGCGCTGGTGCTGGCGGCGCGTTCCGGGTGGAGCGTTGCCTATCTGGCGTGCGCGATGTTCGCACTGCCCGCGATGATCACGGCGCTGGTGCTGGGCGAGCCTTCACGGCACCGCGACCCTGTTGCACGCCGGGGCGTGGGTGAGGCGTTCGCGGCGATCATCGGACCGTTTGGCGAGTTTTTCCGCCGGAATGGCGCTTGGCTCGTGCTGCTGTTTATCCTCGTGCACAAAGTCGGCGACACGCTGGCGAATCTCACTTTCCGCCTGCTGTTCGACGACCTCGGTTTCAGTAACGACGAGATCGCGATCTGGGATGTCGGCGTGGGCTTCTGGGCCTACCTGATCGGCGTGTTCATCGGCGGTGTGGCCTATGCCAGAATGGGCCTTAAGCGGTCGGTGCTGCTGGCGCTGGTGCTGATGGCGGTATCGAACCTGTCGTTTGCAGCTCTGGCCGCGGCGGGGCACTCCAACCTGGGCATGGCAGGCGCGATCGGTTTCGAGAACATTGCTTCTGGCTATGGCGGAGTGGTGGTCGTCGCTTATTTCTCGGCGCTGTGCGACTTGCGCTACACTGGGGCGCAGTACGCTCTGATTTCAGCCAGCGCGAGCGTGGTCGGGCGGTTTGCCACTGGCACGACGGCGGGCGCGCTGATCGAGGCGTTCGGATACGTGAACTTCTACATCATCACCACAGTGCTCGCCCTGCCGGGAATCGCGCTGTTCTGGTGGATGAGCCGGAGCGGGCTGGTCGATGCTGCGATGGGGACGGCGGGCGAGGACGAGGGGCGGGAACCCGACGTCTTCAGCTGACTCAAACGGAGGAAATTAGTCCGGGATTTCTTGGTTCAGCCGCAGCACTTCGCCCGCAAGGTAAAGTGAGCCTGCAATCAGCACATCGCCTTCCGGCGGCAGCGCGGCGATTGCTTCAGGCACGGTGGCGAAGCTTTGCACCGGAAGGCTGGTGAACGGAGCGAAGTCGTCGGGCTTATGCGCCTCGTGCCCAGGTGCGGGAACGACCGAGATCGACAGCACGTGATCGGCCAGCGGTTTCAGGATCGCCGAGGGATCCTTTGACGTCAGCATGCCCATGATCAGGTGCACTGGTGGCTGGCTCTCGAGATGTCGCGCGATCGCCAAGCCCGCATCCGGATTGTGGCCGCCATCGAGCCACACGGTGCGGCCCTGCGCAAGATCGGTGACGGGACCAGCCCCAAGCCGCTGCAACCGCGCGGGCCAGCGCGCATTGGCGATTCCCTTGCCGACCGCGCCGAGATGGACAGATACCGCGCGCTGGTGGCGGATCATCGCGACGGCGAGCGCGGCGTTTTCGGCCTGATGGACTCCGGGCAGCGCGGGCAGCGGCAGGGAAAGTTCGCCCAGTTCGTCGCGGTACTGGATCGAGCCTGCAATCTGCGCGTCCCACTTACGCCCGCGCATGATCACCGGAGCGCCGATCCGCGCGGCGGTGTCCAGCACCGCAGCTGTCGCGATTTCAGGATAGGCCATCGTTACCAGCGGCACGCCGGGCTTGGCGATGCTCGTCTTCTCGAACGCGATCCGCGCGAGGGGGTCGGCGGGGACGCCCACTTCCGGCGCAAGCAGGAAGGCCTCGTGATCGATGCCCAGCGTGGCGATGCCGCAGACGGCGGCTGTCGGCATGACGTTGGTCGCATCGAGCCTCCCGCCAAGGCCGGTCTCGATCACGCAGGCGTCGGCTGGCGTGCGGCTGAAAGCGAGGAACGTGGCGACCGTGGTCACCTCGAAGAAGCTAGGTTCGAGGTTGGCCCCGGCGTCGAGGACTTCCTTCAAGAGTGCGGCGAGCAGGTCGTCCTCGATCAGCTCGCCGGCAATCCGGATGCGTTCGTTGTAGCGGACGAGGTGCGGCTTGGTGGCCGAGTGCACTGTCAGCCCCTCGGCCTCAAGGATGGTGCGCAGGTAGGTGCAGGTCGAACCCTTGCCGTTGGTGCCCGCGACATGAAACACCGGTGGAAGGTTGTTCTGCGGGTTGCCGAGCCGCGCGCAGAGTTCGCGTACGGTATCGAGGCCAAGACGCCCCGATGGCAGCGACAGCGCGCCAAGGCGATCGAGCTGCGCTTGGACCGCCGGGCTTTCGGATATGGCGAAGTCGCGCATTTGATGCCCACCCCCGACCCCTCCCGCTTGCGGGAGGGGGAATATGTTACGCGGCCTTGGCCGCCATCAGGTAATCGACCACTTGCGCCAGCGTGACCTTCAGGTCGCGGCGGTGCGTGACCATATCGACCATGCCGTGTGCGTAGAGGTATTCGGCGCGCTGGAAGCCTTCGGGCAGCTTCTCGCGGATCGTGTCCTGAATGACACGCTGTCCGGCAAAGCCGATCAGGGCACCCGGCTCGGCAATCTGCACATCGCCCAGCATCGCGTAGCTGGCGGTGACGCCGCCGGTGGTGGGATCGGTCAGCACGACGATGTAGGGCAGGCCAGCGGCGCGCAGCCGCGCAATCGCCACGGTCGAACGTGGCATCTGCATCAGGCTGAGAATGCCCTCCTGCATGCGCGCGCCGCCCGCAGCGGTGACGGCGATGTAGGGGCACTTTTCGCGCACCGCGCGTGTCACGCCTGCAACGAAGGCATTGCCCACGGCCATGCCCATCGATCCGCCCATGAACGCGAATTCCTGCACGCCAACGACGGCCTTCTGGCCCTCGATCCTGCCGAACGCGTTGGTAAGCGCATCGGCATGCGGGTTGGCGGCGCGGGCGGCCTTGAGGCGATCGACGTACTTCTTGCTGTCGCGGAACTTAAGTGGGTCTTCCTTGACCTTGGGCGCGGGCAGCAACTCGTAGCCCGCGTCGAGCAACTGGTCGAACCGCGCATCGGCACCGATGCGGCCATGGTGATCGCAATGCGGACAGACCGAGAGATTGTCCTCATAATCCTTCACGAACAGCATTTCGCTGCACGACGGGCACTTGATCCACAGATTGTCCGGCGTGTCCCGCTTCGGCGTGAACGGAAGGGCGTTGCGGACCTTGTTGAGCCAACTCATGCCCAGAATATCCTTACAAAGCGCCCTTGCGGGCAGAGTGGACGGCAGCGGCAAGCGCGGCGGTGAGTTCCTTCACCGGGCCAGCGGCATCCGCGCCGTGCTTGGCGACCAGATCAACCAGCGCCGAACCGACGACGACGCCGTCCGCGACCTTGGCGATGGCAGCGGCCTGTTCGGGCGTGCGCACGCCAAAGCCGACTGCGACGGGGATCGTGGCCGAAGCCTTGATGCGGGCGACGGCCTCGTCGATTGACGTCTGCGCGGCTTGTTGCATGCCCGTGATGCCCGCGACCGAGACGTAGTATAGAAAGCCAGACGAGCCATCGAGCACGGCGGGAAGCCGCGCGGCGTCGGTCGTCGGTGTAGCCAGACGGATCAGCGAAACGCCCGCGCCGCGCAGGGCGGGGCCAAGTTCGGGGTCTTCCTCGGGTGGTATGTCCACGCAGATCACGCCGTCAACGCCTGCCTTGACGCATTCAGCAGCGAACCAGTCGGCCCCGCGAATGGTCATCGGGTTGGCATAGCCCATCAGCACCAGTGGCACTTCGGGGTGGCGCGCGCGAAATTCGGTGGCGATGCGGAAGATGTCCGCCGTAGTCGTGCCCGCGCCAAGGCTGCGCAGGTTCGCCAACTGGATCGCCGGACCATCGGCCATCGGATCGGTGAACGGCATGCCCAACTCGATCACATCCGCGCCGCCTTCGACAAGTGCGTCGAGGATGGACGCGGTGGCGCCGGGCGTCGGGTCGCCACCGGTGACGAAAGTGACGAGGGCTGGACGGCCCTTGGTGAAGGCGGCGGAGAGGCGGGTCACTTAGCCCTCTCCCCTTCAGGGGAGAGGGTTGGGAGAGGGGGACGCAAGTCCGCAATGACGCTAGTCAGATTTATCAAAACGCCCTCTAAATTCTGCATAACGTCCACATTTGTATAGCGCACAACCCGATAACCTTCCGCTTCCAGAAAGCGAGTCCGGATTGCATCGTCGGGGTCATCGACATCATGGGTATCGCCGTCGATCTCGACGACGAGTTTGGGTTCGTTGGCCGCAAAGTCTGCAACATACCGCCCGATCACCTTTTGCCGACGGAACTTGACGCTTTCGAACCGTTCTGCCCGCAGTTGCAGCCACATGCGTGTTTCGGGTTCGCTCATTGCCTTGCGGTTTTCCCGGGCGAACTGCGTAAGTCTGGTGTCGCGCACTGCCCCTCTCCCAACCCTCTCCCCTGAAGGGGTGAGGGCTTTCCTATAGCGAAACTCCCAGATGCTCCGCGACCGAGAAGATGTCCTTGTCGCCGCGGCCGCACAGGTTGGCGAGGATGATCTCGTCCTTGCCCATTGTCGGCGCGAGCTTCTTGACCGCGGCGATGGCGTGGGCGGGTTCCAGTGCGGGGATGATGCCTTCGGTGCGGCAGAGCAGCTGGAACGCGTCCAGCGCTTCCTTGTCGGTCACCGAGGTATAATCGACGCGACCGATCTCCTTGAGCCATGAATGCTCGGGCCCGATGCCGGGATAGTCCAGCCCTGCCGAAATCGAGTGGCCTTCGAGGATCTGGCCGTCATCGTCCTGCAGCAGGTAGGTCTTGTTGCCGTGGAGGATGCCGGGGCGTCCGCCTGCGAGGCTGGCAGCGTGTTCCTTGTCCAGCCCATGCCCTGCGGCTTCGACGCCGAGCATCTTGACGCTCGGATCATCGAGGAACGGGTGGAACAGGCCGATGGCGTTCGATCCGCCGCCGATGGCCGCGACCAGCACGTCGGGCAGGCGGCCAGTGCGGTCGAGCATCTGCGCGCGCGCTTCCTTGCCGATCACGCTCTGGAAATCGCGGACGAGTTCCGGATAAGGGTGCGGGCCGGCTGCGGTGCCGATGATGTAGAAGGTGTTGTGGACGTTGGCGACCCAGTCGCGCAGCGCCTCGTTCATCGCATCCTTCAGCGTGCCCGCGCCAGCTGTCACCGGCACCACTTCAGCGCCGAGCAGCTTCATGCGAAACACGTTGGGCGCCTGGCGGGCAACGTCGGTCGCGCCCATGAAGATCACGCAGGGCAGGCCGAAGCGTGCGCAGACCGTGGCAGTGGCAACCCCGTGCTGGCCCGCGCCGGTTTCGGCGATGATCCGGGTCTTGCCCATGCGCATCGCGAGCAGGATCTGGCCGACACAGTTGTTGATCTTGTGCGCGCCGGTGTGGTTCAGCTCGTCGCGCTTGAACCAGACTTGTGCCCCCTTCCCGGGCAGGGCGTTCTTGCCCAATTCATCGGTGATGCGCGGCGCGAAGTACAGCGGGCTCGGGCGCCCGACGTAATGTTCCAGCAGGTCGTCGAACTCGGCCTGGAACGCCGGGTCTTCCTTTGCCTTGCGGTATTCGCGGTCGAGATCGAGCACCAGCGGCATCAGCGTCTCGGCGACATAACGCCCGCCGAACTGGCCGAAGTGGCCGCGCTCGTCAGGCTGGTTGCGGAAGCTGTTGGGAGTCTGAACAGTCATGCCCCGGCGCTTGGCAGAGCATCACGCGCTTGTCCAGATTCGCGCGGGTTCCATGTCCTTTGGGATGCCCACGGAAGTTATCGCCGATGTTCATCGAGGAGAAAGACGGCGCCCGCTACGGCGCTATTGCCACGTCTTGAAGGCGGCTCTGCAAGGAGTCGCCTTCATTAGTGTAAGTAATACGCAAATGTTCATATAACTAACAAAGTTTGTTAGCGATGCCGGTGTTGCGAATTTGCCACATCTTTATGAGCTATGTCTGAAGATGTGATCTTGGTCATTGTCACAATACAGACACGATACTACCTGCGCCGCGCTCACTTCGATGAAGGGGCCAATGTTCAGGAGGAAAAAATGCGTTTCGTTCTTACAACACTTGCCGCCTCGCTTGTTGCGGCCACCCCAGCTCTTGCCAACGAAGCTCGCGTCGAAGCGCGTGGCGGCGTCGCATGGAGCAACGGTGACAGCGAAGCAATCGCTGGCGTGGCTGCTGGCTACGATTACGATCTCGGCGATACCGCATTTGTTGGCGCCGAAGTGAGCGCAGACAAGCTGCTGACCGACGGTACGAAGGTGTCGTTCGGTTTCAACGGTCGCATCGGCGCCAAGCTTGCTGAAGCTGGGAAGCTGTACGCCGTTGGCGGTTACAACACCGAGTTCTGCGACGGTTGCGAAGGTACCTGGACTGCAGGCGCTGGCTACCAGCACTCGTTCGGCAAGCTCTACGGCAAGGTTGAATATCGCCACTTCTTCGTCGATGCCGTCAATGGCGACGACGTTGATGCCGCAGTTGTCGGCCTTGGCGTGAAGTTCTGATAAGCTTCGCCTCGTGCGAACCAGCGGCGGGCGGTCTTCTCGGGAGGCCGTCCGCCTTGCGTTTCGCAGCGGGACTCAGGCGCTGCGCGCGGCGAAGCAGAAGCTGCGGATGAGTCCGGCATCCTTGACACCGGGCGCGGTCTCGACGCCGGACGAGACATCAACCAGCGTCGCGCCGGTCCTGCGGACTGCATCTGCGACGTTGTCGGGCGAAAGTCCTCCGGCAAGACCCCAAGGTAGCGCTCCGCGATATGCGGCCAGCAGGTTCCAGTCGAAAACGAGGCCAAGGCCGCCGGGCAGATTCGCGCCTTTCGGTGCCTTGGCATCGAACAGGATGAGGTCGGCCGCTCCGGTGAAATCCTGTGCCCGAACGATGTCATCGCGGCTGGCGACGGACAGCGCTTTCCAGACCGGAACTCCCAGATTGGCACGCGTCCGACCCAGCGCATCGGGCGTTTCGGCACCGTGCAACTGGATCGCATCGAGCTTTGCCGCGACAACCGCCTCGGCAATAAAATCGGTGGAGGCGTCGACGAACAGGCCGACGACCTTCGTACGGCCAGCGGCGCGCTCGGCAAGAGCGGCAGCCTGGGCCATTGTTACATTGCGCGGGCTCTTGGCGAAGAACACCAGCCCGATGTAGTCGGCGCGCGCGGCGATTGCTGCGTCCAGCGCTTGAGGGGTGTTTATCCCGCAGATCTTGATGGCAGGTGCCGACATGTGCGGCGCGTTACGGTGAACGCGCCGCACCGTCAATTTCCGTGCGTTATTGTCCCAGTTCGTAGCTGACGTTGACCGTGACCGTCATTTCCAGCTCGCCCGCAGCAACCGGCGAGGACTTGGGCGCGCTGGCCATGTCGGCGCGCGCGAACATCACTTGCGGCTGTGGTGGCGACCAGCCTGCGTTTTCGCTGATCGTCAGCACGCGCACGACGCGCAGACCGACCGCCTTGGCATAGAGATCGGCGCGCATCCGCGCCTTCTTCATCGCCTCGATCCGGGCTTCGTCCATCGCCGCGTCGGAATTGTCGATCTGGAACGACGGGCCGTTGACCTGATTCGCGCCGTTGGCGACGAGCGTGTCGATCACCTTGCCGTAGCTGTCGAGCTTGCGCTGGCGGACCGAGACCTGGTTGGTCGCCTGATAGCCGATGATGATCGGGTCCTGTTGCTCCATCGAACCATCGGGCAGGCGCTTGGGCTGACCGTAGACCGGGTTGACCGACAGGTTGCTGGTCTGGATGTCGCGCTCCGCGATGCCCGCCTTGCGCAGCGAAGCGATGACGGCGCTCATGCGCTGCGCGTTTTCGGTGAGCGCCGCGCCTGCGGTAGTGGCCTGCGTGGTGACGCCCGCGTTGAACACGGCCAGATCCGGCGTGCGTGTCGATTTGCCCTCGGCGGCGACGCTGAGCAAGGTGTTGCCGGCACTGACGACGGGGCTGCTCGACATGGTCTGGGCCTGCGCGCTGAGGGGGGACAGGGCCGCGATCGCGGCAGCGAAAAGGAACGTGTGCTTCATGTGGGAGCCTCCCGTAAGTGTCGTTGCCGCTGTGGTGGGCAAAGCGACGTTACGCAGCGATGAACCGTTCAGCGCAGGCTTCGTTCCAGCACGGTCATTGCGAACGGTTGCGCGCCCGCACCCGGAAAGGGCCGCGTTTCTCCGGTCTGGGCGTAGCCGCGACGCTCGTAATAGGCGATCAGTTCGGGTCGCGCGTCGATCACGGTCATCTCCATGACCGCTGCGGAAAACGCCTCGACTGCGAGGTCCTCGGCATCGGCGATCAGGGCGCGACCCAGCCCAGCCGCCTGCAACTCCGGATCGACGCAGAGCATGCCGAGATAAGCGCGGCCATGCCCGAGAGTCTTGACCGTGACGGTGCCTGCCAGCTTGCCATCGATCTCGGCCAGCAAGACCCGCGTCTGGGCGTCGGTCACCGCGCGTTGCAGTTCGACGTCGCTGGTGCGTTCGTCGTCGAGCAGGTCGGCTTCGTGCGTCCAGCCTTGCCTTGCGCTGTCACCGCGATAGCATTTCTCGACCAATGCGCGCAGCCTCGGCAGGTCTACCGCTGCTGCCGTGCGAAACCGGATCATCGGATCAGAGGGTGGCTTCGATCGCCCGGGCAGCCGCGACAGGATCTTCGGCACGGCTGATCGGGCGGCCAATGACCAGCACGCTTGCCCCGGCGTCGCGCGCGGCGCGTGGGGTGACCGCGCGCTTCTGATCGCCCAGCTTCCCGTCCGCCGGGCGCAGGCCGGGGACGACGAGATAGCCATCCTTCCAGCGTTTGTGGATCGCGCCGACTTCGTGGCCAGAGCAGACGATCCCGTCGAGACCGGCTTCCTGCGCGAGGTCGGCCAGGCGCAGCGCCTGATCGTGGGCCGATCCGGCTACACCCATTCCATTCAGGTCAGTATCGTCGAGGCTGGTCAGCACGGTGACCGCGACGACCTTGGTATGCTCGGCCGCAGCGGCCTTGGCGTCTTCCATCATCGCCCGGCCACCCGAGGCGTGGATCGTGACGATGGCGGGCTCCAGCACGTGAATCGCCTGCATCGCGCCCGCGACGGTATTGGGGATATCGTGCAACTTGAGGTCGAGGAAGATCGGCAAGCCGACTTTGGCAACCTCGTGCACACCATGGTGACCGTGTGCGCAGAAAAATTCGAGGCCGAGCTTCAGTCCGCCCACATGGCTCCTGACCTTGTGCGCGAGTGCAATCGCGGCATCGAGGCGGGGAAGGTCAAGGGCCAGGTAGATCGGGTTGGTCACAGCGGCTCGCTTCTGGTCACAGGGGGGTGGGCAGCGTCGAGGTTGGTCGAGCTCAGCGACGGCGAGGTACGCGTGTTGAGCGACGTTTCGAGCGACGCGATACGGCGGGTCAGCCGCCAGCGGGTGGCCCGATAGAGCAACCACGTTGGCACAAGGCCGAGCAGGAACGCAGCGATGACAAGGGCGGGAAGCTTGGTTTCGAGAAGCAAGCCTTCCCAGATGCGGATTTCCACCGGAACCCAGTTGGCCGCGCTGAATGCAGCCAGTATCCCAATGACAAGTACGTAGAAGATCGTGCGCAGCATGGCTGGCCTCTCGCTCAAATTATCCGCCCGTCCGTCGTAATGCTAGGGCAGGTCGGCGCGCTTGGCGAGTCCCCGCGAAGGCGGGGACCTCAGGCGTCGCTGGCAACCTCTCGAGGTCCCCGCCTTCGCGGGGACGCAATGCGATTCACTCGGCGCCGAAAACGCGGGCGAAGATCGTGTCGATGGCCTTGAAATGATAGTCGAGGTTGAACTTGTCCTCGAGTTCGGCCGCGCTCATCACCGCGCTGACTTCGGGATCGGCCTTGAGCAGTTCGAGCAGCGAAAGCTGTCCGTCGCTTTCCCACACCTTCATCGCGTTGCGTTGCACGAGGCGATACGAGGCGTCGCGCTCAAGTCCCGCCTGCGTAAGAGCCAGCAGGACGCGTTGCGAGTGGACAAGGCCGCCCATCTTGTCGAGGTTCTTCTGCATGCGCTCGGGGTAGACGAGCAGCTTGTCGATCACCGAAGTCATCCGCGCCAGCGCGAAGTCGAGCGTGATCGTCGCGTCCGGACCGATAAAGCGCTCGACCGAGGAGTGCGAAATATCGCGCTCGTGCCAAAGCGCGACGTTTTCGAGCGCGGGTGTGACGGCTGAGCGGACTACGCGGGCCAGGCCCGTCAGGTTCTCGGTCAGCACCGGGTTGCGCTTGTGCGGCATCGCCGACGAACCCTTCTGGCCCGGCGAGAAGTATTCCTCGGCCTCCAGAACTTCGGTGCGCTGGAGGTGACGCACTTCGACGGCGAGGCGCTCGATAGAGCTGGCGACCACGCCGAGTGTGGCGAAAAACATCGCATGGCGATCACGCGGGATGACCTGCGTCGAGACCGGCTCGATTTCGAGGCCCATCTTATCGGCGACGTATTCTTCCACCGAGGGATCGATGTTGGCGAAAGTGCCGACCGCGCCGGAGATGGCGCACGTCGCGATTTCGGCGCGCGCGGCGACGAGGCGGGCGCGGCAGCGGGTGAACTCGGCGTAGGCTTCCGCAAGCTTCTTGCCGAAGGTTGTCGGCTCGGCGTGGATGCCGTGGCTGCGACCGATGGTGGGGGTGTATTTGTGTTCGATGGCGCGGCGCTTGATCGCTTCGAGCAGCGCGTCGATGTCGGCGATCAGCAAGTCAGAAGCGCGCGCAAGCTGGACCGACAGCGTGGTGTCGAGCACGTCGGAGCTGGTCATGCCCTGGTGCATGAAGCGCGCTTCGGGACCGACCTGCTGCGCGACCCAATCGAGGAACGCGATAACGTCGTGCTTGGTGACAGCTTCGATCGCGTCGATCGCGGCCACGTCGATCACCGGGTTAGTCGCCCACCAGTCCCACAGGGCCTTGGCACCCGAAGGGGGTACCACGCCCAGTTCGCCCAACTTCTCTGTCGCGTGGGCCTCGATCTCGAACCAGATGCGATAGCGCGCTTCGGGTTCCCAGATCGCGGTCATGGCAGGGCGGGCGTAGCGGGGGACCATGTTCGACTCCAGTAAATCTCTTGCCCGCGCCGCTAGGGCGAGGGGGCGGCAAAGGCAAGGGACCAGCCGATTATTGAATTAGGGCGCAGGCCAATGTGCGACCAAAATCTTTGCGAATTTCGGCGTCAGGTGGGTGTGGTCGGCATAGACCGCCTCGTCGCCCAGCATGATCCAGCACACTCCGTTGCCGCACAAACTGGCCGCCGGATCGTACCACTCGATGCCCGGATCAGCGCCAGCAAGATCGGCAAGCGCCAGGTTTACCGCGTGCGCCTCGGCCTGAGCGGCAGGATATTGCACCGGACAGGCAACGTTGATGTAGGCACGGCAACGCGGGTAGCCGCCTGCCATCTGCGGACCCGCTGCCTGCGCTGTGGGCACGTTTCCGATCAGCACGATCCGCGTGCCCGGCGGCAGGGCGCCTGCGAGCCGTCTTATCCCGGCCAGCAGTTCGGCCTTGCCCGCGCCCGCCGTGCTCCCCAGCGACGCGCCACCAGCGTTGCGATAGAGATCGCGCTCCCAACGTTGCGCCCAATAGACGGTTCGTATGTTTCGCTCTCGCGCGAGTTTCACGAGCCGGTCGGTCAGTTCCTTGCAGCTTGCGCCGTCTTCCTTCGGTGCGACGTTACTGACGCCGGGCAGCGACAGACACGCTGATTCGCTGAGCAGGGCGCCGTTGCCGAAGCGCTCTGACGTGCCCGAGTAGTATTGCCGCGCGTGGCTGTCACCATAGACCACGTAGGCAAGCCTGCCAGCCGGGATCACCACGGGCTCAACCAGACTGCCAGCGTTGACCGGGCCGCTTTGCGGCAAAAGGCGCAAATGGAGCGCAGTCCCCCATACTGTAGCCAGCACCATGCCACCGAGGCCGAATGCCAGCAGCGCGCTTCTCGATTTCAGGCGCGAGCGGTTTCGCACCGGGCGTTCGATCCAGTGCAGCGATGCGAAGCCCAGGGCCACCGAGAGCAAGATCGTGGCCAGGGTCAAAGTCCACGGCGCGGGCCCGAACCAAGCATAGTGGAGGAATGCCAGCAGCGGATTATGCCACAGGTAAATCCCGTACGACGCGGCCCCGACGGCTGTCAGCGGCGGCAGCGAAAGCAGCCTGCCGACCGCTTGGCGCGGGTCTGCGTACAGGAGGACCAGCGCAGCACCGATCGTGGGTAGCAGGAACGCCGGGCCGGGGGCGGGCATCGTCGGGCCGATCATCGCAAAGCCAAGCACGATCAAAGCAAGGCCGACGATGGTGGGCAAGGGGCGTGGGCGAGGCTGGCGGACTCCTGCCGCGCATGCAGCGCCGATCATCAGCTGCCACGCGCGGGTCGGGAGCAGGAAGAATGCGGCTTGCGGGTCGCGCTCGATCATGGCGGTCGCCGCAGCAAGGCTCAGCCCCAGCGTGGCGAGGATGACCGGTAGCGGCCACCCGGGGCGCCTGCGCAGCAGCCAGACCATCGCCAGCGGAAACAGCAGATAGAACTGTTCCTCGACCGACAGACTCCACAAGTGCAAAAGCGGCTGGTAGCCCTCGACATCGTCGAAATAGCCGACCTTGTGCGCGAACAGCAGGTTCGACCCGAACAAGGCCGAAGCGCCGAGTGCCTGCCCGAACTTGCGCAAGTCCTCGTCGATGAACAGCACTGCGGCCATGATCGCGCTCACGCCCATCACGGTGAACAGCGCAG
Organism: Novosphingobium hassiacum; assembly: GCF_014196055.1. GTDB lineage: Bacteria > Pseudomonadota > Alphaproteobacteria > Sphingomonadales > Sphingomonadaceae > Novosphingobium > Novosphingobium hassiacum. The sequence continues at coordinate 264,276 of NZ_JACICY010000001.1, read as the reverse complement.
GCAGGAGCCGCCGTGCGCGGCGCTCGTAAAAGGCACCCAAGGTGAATGTGCCGGTGGCAACCTCCGCCATGATCGTGCTCGTGATCAGGTAGCCGCTGATCACAAAGAAGATGTCGACCCCCGCAAATCCGCCGCCGAAACCGGGAACACTTGCGTGAAACAGCACGACGGGGATCACCGCCAGCGCGCGCAGGCCTTCGATTTCGCGGCGATGTTGCAAGTGCTGTCCGGTCCGTTTGATCCCGCCCACGACAATGGCGGCTGGCGGCAATCCGCGCAACCGCTGGCCTCAGATCAGCCCCTTGGCCTTGAGCGAGGTATGCCCCTCTCGACCGATGATGATGTGATCGTGGACCATGACCCCCATCATCCGGCCAGCCTCGGCGATCTTGTTGGTGATCTGGATGTCGGCCCGGCTGGGTTGAGGTGAGCCAGAGGGATGGTTGTGGACGAGGATCATCGCCGCAGCGCCGATTTCCAGCGCCTTCTTGATGACCTCGCGGACATAGATCGGGCTTTCGTCGAGCGTACCCTCGCTGACGAGGTGATCGAGGATCAGCATGTTCTGCGTGTTCAGATACAGCACTCTTACCCGTTCGACATTGAGGTGTGCCATGTCGATATGCAGGTAATCGAGCAGCGCCTGCCAGTTGGACAGGACCGGCTGTTCCCGCACGGCGTTGCGCGCAAGCCGACGCGTTGCGAGTGCGACGATGCGTAATGCCGCTGCGCTGGTTTCGCCCATGTTGGGGTGGAGTGCCAACGCCTGAGCATCCGCCGTAAGCACGCCTGCAAGGTTGCCGAAACGCTGGATCAGCGAACGGGCGATCGGCTTGGTGTCGATGCGGGGGCGCGCGACCATTAGCAGATATTCGATGACCTCATGATCGGCGAGGGCATCTTCGCCGCCGGTCATCAAACGCTTGCGTAGGCGCGCGCGGTGGCCGCTGTTGTCCGCACCGTCGAACCCGTTGCCCGCTGATGGCTCGGCATCCTGTTCAGGAAAGAGTCGGGTCTGGTCGGCCATGGATCGTCCGGCGGGCACCACTTAATGTGCTGCGCGTTCAACGCCGTGCATTGCCGAAGCGGGGGTAGTGCGCAAGAAGGGGGCAGATGGCAGATAGTTTCGAAATGGTGGAACCCGTTCCGCCGTCCCCGTCAGAACGCGCCTCGGCCAAGTCCCGATGGCGACGTGTTGGCGTGCCTGCACTGGCGATCGTGCTGGTGGCGGGCGGTGGGCTGTGGCTGTCGCGCAACGAATTGGCCGACCGTGTCATCGCCGGGCAGCTTGCGGCGCTTGGGCTGCCGGCGACCTACGAAATCGAAAGTGTCGGGCCGGGAACGCAAGTTCTGCGCAATGTCGTGGTGGGCGCTCCGGGGCGTCCGGACATGACTGTCGAGCGGATGCTGGTGGGGATCGAGTACCGCTTCGGCACGCCAACGATCGGGTCGGTAAAGCTGATTCGGCCAAGGATTTATGGCCAGTACCTGCGCGGCAAGCTGAGCTTCGGCTCGCTCGACAAGGTGCTGTTCGCGCCGCGCACAACGAATGAGCCGTTTTCGCTGCCCAAGCTCGATGTGACGGTCGATGACGGGCGCGGGCTGATGCTGACCGATTTTGGCAAGGTCGGGCTGAAGCTGGATGGTGCCGGCGATTTGCGCAATGGCTTTGCCGGAACACTGGCAGCGGTTGCACCGCGCGTTACAAGCGGAGCCTGCGTCGGCGATGGTGCTAGCCTGTTTGGCAAGATCACGATCCGCGACGAGCGCCCTGCGATCGCGGGGCCGTTGCGGCTGGCGTCGCTGGTTTGCGATGGCGGGGTGCGTTCGGGGGCGACGACCGTCGACCTGAACCTGCGGGCGGACAAAGGGATCAGCGGCGTTGCTGGTAGCGCGATGCTGCGCGGGAAAGCGCTGGTCCTGCCTGGGTTAGCTGCCGAATCCCTGGCGCTCGATACGCAATTTGGCTGGCGCGACCGTGCACTGACCGGGCGGGTCGAGGCGAATGCCGGCGGCGTACGCAGTGGCGGGATGAACATGGGGCTGCTCGGGGTCGAAGGATCGGTGCGCGCACGCGACGGGTTCGACAAGGCCGAGTTTCGCGGGCAGATCGACGGTGAAGGATTGCGGCAGGGTTCTGCGCTGACTGCGGTGCTGGCCCGCGCGCAGGATGGGTCGGCGGGTACGCTGCTCGCGCCGATGCTTGCTCAGATGCGTGCCGCGTTGAAGCGCGAGGAGCGCGGGAGCCGTTTCGCGGGCGAGGTGTCAGTGCGGCGCAGCGGCGCGTCCGGCGTGACTTTAGTGATGCCCGAGGCCCGTGTGACCGGCGGCAGCGGCGCGGCTCTGCTGACTCTATCGCGGTTTCAGGTCGCGAGCGCAGGGTCCGGCGGTCCGCCGCGGATCGCCGGGAATTTTGCCACGGGGGGCGCAGGCATGCCGCGTGTCGTGGGTCGGATGGAGCAGGGGCGTGCAGGACAGGCGCTGTTCCGCTTGACGATGGCGCCATGGCGCGCGGGTGGCGGGTCTCTCGAAATACCCGAGATGATGATTGCGCAAGTCGGCGACGGCTCAGTCGGCTTTGCTGGAACCGCCCATGTTTCGGGAGCAATTCCCGGCGGCTCAGTGCGCAACCTCAGGCTGCCTGTAAACGGATCGTACGGCGCGCGCGGTGAACTGGCCCTGTGGAAGCGGTGCGTCAGCGCGCGGTTCGACCAGCTGGTGCTGGGCGAGATGGCGGTCGATGGCAACACGCTCAACTTGTGTCCGGCGGGCGGAAGCGCGATCGTGCGCAATGGTACGGCCGGTCTTCGGGTCGCAGCCGGGACGCCTTCGCTGGACCTGTCGGGGCGGTTGGGGGAAACGCCGCTCGCGGTGCGGACCGGCGCGGTTGGTTTTGCGTATCCCGGGGTGCTCAATGCCAAGGATGTGGACGTTACGCTGGGGCCCGCTGGCACCGCGACGCACTTGAAGCTGGCCGATCTCGATGCCCGTCTGGGCAATGACTTCACCGGCAAGTTTGCGGGCGTCGAGGCGCGGCTGACGGCGGTTCCGCTCGACGTGACCAAGGCCGCCGGACAATGGCGCTATACCAACGGCGCGCTGGTGCTTAGCGGGGTCGGCTTCGACCTGTCCGACCGGCTGGACCCTGCGCGGTTCGAACCCCTGCGGGCCGAGGGAGCGACGTTGACGCTGGCGGACAATCGCATCATCGCCAATGCCTTGTTGCGCGAAACGAAGTCATCGCGTGAAGTTGTGCGGACAGCTATCCGCCACGACCTTTCCACCGGGATCGGCCATGCGGACCTCAATGTTGATGGTCTTGTGTTCGATAAGGGGTTCCAGCCCGCCCAGCTGACGCGGCTTGCTTTGGGAGTGGTTGCGAACACCGTGGGAACGGTGCGGGGTGCGGGGGTGATCGACTGGAATTCGCGCCATGTGACCAGCGGCGGGCGGTTCGGAACCGACAACATGGACCTGGCTGCCGCGTTCGGCCCGGTGCGCGGGCTGTCGGGTGAACTGCAATTCACCGACCTGCTCGGCATGGTCACTGCGCCGCATCAGAAGCTGAAAGTCGCGTCTATCAATCCGGGGATCGAAGTGACCGAAGGTGTGGTCGATGTCTCGCTACTCCCCGATCAGGTCCTGCGCCTACATGAAGCGAACTGGCCGTTCCTTGGCGGGCAATTGAAGCTTGAGCCGACCGACCTGCGGCTCGGCGTGGCGGAGGAACGGCGCTACACGCTGACTGTCACCGGGATCGACGCCGCCAAGTTCCTTGAAAAGATGGAACTGGGCAACCTTGCAGCAACGGGCACGTTCGACGGCCAGTTTCCGCTGGTGTTCGATGCCAATGGCGGGCGGATCGAGCAAGGCTCGCTGGTGTCGCGCGCACCGGGCGGCAATGTCTCGTACATCGGCGCGCTGACCTACGAGAACATGGGCGCGATGGCGAACTTCGCGTTCGATGCGCTGAAGTCGCTCGATTACACGACGATGACCATCGCCATGCGCGGCGACCTTGAAGGCGAGATCATCACCAACGTGAAGTTTGGCGGGGTCAAGCAGGGCGCGGGTACCAAGCGCAACTTCATAACGAAGCAGGTCGCCAACCTGCCGATCCAGTTCAACGTCAATATTCGGGCGCCGTTCTACCAACTCATCACCTCGTTCAAGGCGATGTACGATCCTGCCTTCATCAAGGACCCGCGCACGCTGGGTCTGGTCGATGCGCAGGGACGTGTGGCGCGTCGGTTTGACAACGGGGTGCGCGACGGCGGAGCGCCGGTCGTCGTGCTCCCGACAACGCGCCAAGATATTCAGCCTGCAGAAAGCGGAAACCTGCCATGAAGCCTGAGCAATTGACCCGATCTGCCGTTCCTGCGACCGTCTTGCGCATGAGGGATAGCAAATCACGATTGTGGCGGCGTTGCCTGCTTGCGCTGCCGTTGGTGGCAAGCTTTGGCGTGGGGGGATGCATTTCGGTCAAGGCACCGGACAAGCCCATCGTCATCGAGCTTAACATCAACATCAAGCAGGAGGTCGTGTACCGGCTCGCGGCTGACGCGGGCAACACGATCGGCGACAACCCGGACATCTTTTGATGCGCCGGGATATGAGGACGAAAACGATGACTAGTACCGCGTTCCGAAAGAACCTGGGATCGGTAGCTGCGATGGCCCTGATGCTCGGCGCGGTGTTGCCCGGCGTGGCGCAGGCGCAAGCACGCGATCCCGCATACTCGGCCGCGCGTGCTGCCGGCACTGTCGGCGAGAAGATGGACGGCTATCTCGGCTATGTCGTGCCGCCGAGCCCGGCGCTGCGCGCGGTGGTCGAAGACGTCAACATCAAGCGCAAGGCGGTCTATGCCACCAAGGCGCAAGCTAACAGAGCGACCGTCGAGGAATATGCGCTGACATCGGGATGCCTGCTGATCGCGCAAACCCGGCCGGGCGAGAAGTATCAGGCACCTGACGGGTCATGGCAGACCCGCGGCGACGGACCGCCAATGCGCGATTCGCGTTGTCCGTAAACGCACTTTCGCATACGAAACACCAACGCATATCCGCCATTTCTCGCAGCCGCGAGGGATGGCGTTTGGTTTTGCGGCGAAAGGCGAGTCGGAGGATGCCCCCGGCGGTTGACTCGCATGGACCCCCCGCCTAAGGGGGCGGCGCTCTGGACGGCCATCCGTCGTTTGTGCTGCACTTATCGTCGGGCAACTGACAGGGGACTGGCATGAATGACGAACCGTCCGGGACCGAGCCCATCGGCGAGGATGCGCGGATCGACGCGCTCGACAAGCGGCTGAAAGCCCTTCGAGAGCTTGAAGACGAGCGCAACCGGCCAAAGGCAGGCGGGGAAACCGATGCGAACTATCGCTTGGGTAACCGCGTGCTGGCGGAATTGATCGGGGGTCTTGCAGGCGGCGCGTTCATCGGCTGGGTCATCGACCAGGTTGCGGGAACGAACCCCTGGGGGTTATTGGTGATGTTGTTCATGGGGATCGTCGTGGCGTTCCGGAACATCATCCGAATTTCGAGCCGGCGCCCCGAATAAGGGCGCTGTTGTTGTATTCGAGCGATACGGGGTTTTGCGCGTGGCCGAAGGCAAGGTCGATCCGGTACACCAGTTCACGATCGAGAGCCTGTTTGGCACCGATCACTGGGCTATCGGCGGTTACAACATCGCTTTTACCAACTCTGCGTTGTGGATGGCGATCACCACGGTGGTTCTGCTCGTGTTCGTCGCGGGTGGATCGAAGCGTGAACTGGTCCCCGGTCGCTGGCAGATGGCGGTCGAAGGTCTGACCGGCTTCGTCGACAACCTGCTGATGGCCAACATCGGCAAGGCCGGTCGCAAGTACCTGCCTTACGTGTTCTCGCTGTTCGCATTCATTCTGTTCGCCAACATGCTGGGCCTGATGCCGCTGGCGCTGATCGGGCTGCACCCGTTCACCGCCACCAGCCATTTCACCGTCACCGGCGTGCTCGCGATCATGAGCTTTGCCATCGTGCTCGGCGTTGGCTTTGCCAAGCATGGCTTCCACTTCTTCTCGCTGTTCGTGCCGCATGGCACGCCCGTGCCGATGATTCCGATCATTTTCCCGATCGAGCTGATCTCGTTCATGGTGCGTCCGTTCAGCCTTGGCCTGCGACTGTTCGTAGCGATGATGGCCGGGCACGTGCTGCTCGAAGTGCTGTCAGGCTTCGTCATTTCGGGCACGAACGCAGGCCCCGGCATCTTCTTTCTGGCCGCAGTACCAAGCTTCCTGCTGATGATCGGCATCTGCGCACTCGAACTTCTGGTTGCGGGCATTCAGGCTTACGTCTTTGCCCTGCTGACCTGCGTCTATTTGAACGACGCCGAGAACCTTCACTGATTACCTCGTAAACCCACCGACACATGGGACTTATGTCCCATACAGACTTGAGAAGAAGGAGTTTTATCATGGACGCAGAAAGCGCAAAGCTGCTCGGAGCCGGTCTCGCTGCAATCGGCGCTGGTCTTGCCTCGCTCGGCGTTGGCAACGTGTTTGCCAAGTTCCTCGAAGGCGCGCTGCGCAACCCTGGCGCCGCTGACGGCCAGCAGGGTCGTCTGTTCATCGGCTTCGCAGCTGCTGAACTTCTCGGCCTGCTGTCGTTCGTCGTCGCGATGATCCTGATCTTCGTCGCCTAAGGCGTAACGAAGCTCATCGATTGTTGAAATGCTGGCCGGGGTCCGCCCCGGCCGCCTGACGCCCGGACAACCGCGATGCCTCAGATTGAACAGCTTGCCGCCACTTATGCCAGCCAGGTCTTCTGGCTGCTGGTGTTCTTCGGCATCATCTTTTTCGTGATCGGCCGGGGCATGGTCCCCAAGGTCATGGCCACGATGGATGACCGCGACAAGCAGATCGCCGACGACCTTGCCGCTGCGGAAGCTGCACGAGCCGCCGCCGATGCCGAGGAAGAGGCATGGCGCGTCCAGGCCAACGCGCAGCGTGCCAAGGCGCAAGCCCTGATCGCTGCCGCCAAGCTTGATGCAGCCAAGGCGACCGAAGCGACGCTTGCCGTCGCGTCGGCCCGTATCGACGAAACACTGACCGCCGCCGAAACGCGCATCGAAGCTGCCCGCGTTGCCGCGCTGGGTGAAGTCGAAGGCGTTGCCGCCGAAGCCGCGCAGGATATCGCAAGCCGCATAGCCGGCCTGACGATCCCCGCCGACGAGGCGCAGGCCGCCGTGAAGGGAGTTCTCGCTCATGGCTAATCCTGTCGCGACGACCGCAGTCGTCGAACACGAAACCGGCGGTGTGGAGCACCACGTCGAGCCTTCCGCGCTGGGCCTTGGCCCGGGTGCTTGGGCGGCTCTGGCGATGGTCGTGTTCCTTGGCATTCTTGTCTGGAAGAAGGTTCCCGGCGTTGTCGTCGGCGGACTGGACAAGCAGATCGCTTCGATCCGCAAGCAGCTCGACGAGGCCAAGGTGCTCCGCGCCGAAGCCGAAAAGCTGCGCGCGGAATACGCCGCTAAGATCGCGAATGCCGAAAAGGACGCGGCGGCCATGCTCGACCATGCGAAGACGGAGGCTTCGGCCATCGTCGCCAAGGCCGAAATGGATGCCACTGCGATGATCGGCCGTCGCGAGAAGATGGCGGCAGACAAGATCGGTGCCGCCGAACGCGCTGCGGTCGATGACCTGCGCGCCAAGGCTGCCGAAACCGCGACTGCCGCTGCACGCAACCTGATTGCTAAGAACCATTCTGCTGGGGCCGACAAGGCGCTGGTCGATGGCGCGATTTCCGGGTTGGTGAACTGACCGCCTGAACGCTGTTCAAAGCGAATAGATCAAAGCCCCTTCCGGTTCGCGCCGGGAGGGGTTTTTGTTAGGCAGTCACGCCCGGGTCGATCCCCGGACCAGCAACTTCACCGGAGCGCGACGGCCCGAGCCCTCGGTGCCGTTGATCTTTGCAAGCAACTGCTCGACCAGCAGTGATCCAGCCATCTGGAAATCGGGTTCGACGGAGGTCAGGGGCGGGGTCGACCAGGCGCCGGCGCGGATGCCGTCGAAGCCGATGATGCCGACCTGATCGGGAATCGAATAGCCCCGCGCGGTCAGTTCTTTGAGCGCGCCGAGCGCCATTTCATCACAGACCGCGAAGATCGCGTCGAACGGCTCTCCGCTGTCGCACAGTGCGATGGCAGCGCGGCGGCCCTGTTCTTCACGGGCCAAGCCAGATTCGACCTGTATCAGGCGGGGTTCGTGGCCGGCTTGGCGCATCGCCTCGGCATAGCCCTCGTAGCGTTCCTGGAACTGGCGCTGCGGTGAGGTGGCAGACGTGATGCACACGATGCGTGTGTAATTGCGTACGAGCAGGTGGCGGGTGGCAAGCGTCGCGCCCGAAAGGTTGTCGCTCCGCACCCATGGCATCGTGTTGTCGGGCGAGCCCCAGCAGGTCCAGTGCGTGCCCTGTGGCAGTTCGCGGAAATAGTCCCACGCCGCCGTGTTGGTGGTAGTACCTATGACGATCATGCCGTCGGCCTTGCGGCGTTCCTGAAAGTGGCCCCAGAAGTTCTCAGCCTTGTCCTGGAACGCGACGAGCGTCTCGTAGCCGCGTGCGGATGCCGCCGCACAGATGCTGCCGAGCAGTGAGAAGTAGAACGGGTTGATGTCCTTGCGATCCTGACCCTCGCGGCAGATCATCACGAGCGCGATCGTGCCGGTGCGGCCACGACGCAGACGGGCGGCGTTTTCATCGACCTGATAATTGAGACGGCGCGCGGCCTCGGTCACGCGGAGGCGAGTGGGCTCGCTGATCGACGCGTCGCCTGCCAGCGCGCGGCTGACCGTCGACTGGCTGACGCCCGCTGCCTCGGCGACGTCGAACGACGTTACGCGAATGATCTTCCTGTCGCTCGGCATTCGCGCTTGTTCCCCCGGGTCCGCGCCTGCCTTAGCACGAACGGCGTCAGCGAAAAGTGTCCTTGGCGGCGCGCAGGGCGGCGAACGTCTCAGGCGGAGAGTTTCCGCCCCAGCGTTCCTGCAGCGCAGGCGAATCGGCGCGCAGGAACGGATTGGCGGCGAGTTCGGCTTCGAGCGTCGTCGGCACGGTCCATTGGCCAAGCTCGCGACGGGCATCGACCTTGGCGGCGTAGGATTCAAGTGCCGCGTTGTCCGGATCGGCGTGGAGCGCGAAGCGGGCGTTGGACTGGGTATATTCATGGGCGCTGTAGAGCGTGGTGGCGGCGGGCAGGGCCTTGAGGCGCGAGAGGCTGGCCCAGAACTGATCGGGCGTGCCTTCGAACATGCGACCGCATCCCAGGGGGAACAGCGCATCGCCGACAAAGGCGGTCGCGGCTTGGGGCAGGTAGTAGGCGCAGTGGCCGAGCGTGTGGCCGCCGACATCGATGACGTCTGCAGTGAACGAGCCGAGGGTGACGGTGTCGCCCTGCGTTACGGTGCGATCGACCGCAGCGATCTTGGGAGCGTCGGTCGCTGGTGCGGTGATCGTGCAACCGGTTGCGGCCTTGATCGCCTCGTTGCCGCCCGCGTGATCGGGGTGCCAGTGGGTGTTCCAGATCTGGGTGATCGTCCAGCCCTGCGCCTCCGCCTCGCGCAAGTACGCTTCCGCATCGGGCGTGTCGATGCACGTCGTCTCGCCGCTGGCAGGGTCGTGGACGAGGAATCCGTAGTTGTCGGACAGGCAGGGGAACTGGTGGATCTGAAGCATGGCGCGTCCTGTATTAGCTCTTTGGCATCAGTGCTGCGTCGATTTCCTTGGCCCTGTGATAAGCGGGCCGCTCGCGCAAGGGCGCAAGGTAGGCGTCGAACGCGGGACGGGGCGGCAACATCCCGAAGGCGATCAGAAAATCGAGCATCGAGGCGACATAGACGTCGGCGGCGCTGAAGCGGTCGCCCGCGATGAAGGCTTTCCCATCAACCGCACCGGCGATCGTATCGATCGCGAGATCGAAATTGCCGAACCCGACCATACCCTGTTTGTCAGCCGGCACTTCCCATCCGACCGCCTTCGCCGTGAATGCGGCCTCGATCGGCCCGGCGGCGAAGAACAGCCAGCGGAAATAGGCACCGCGATCTGCAGGCGCGGGGAGCAGTCCAGCTTCGGGGAACGCGTCGGCGAGATAGGCGCAGATCGCCGCGCATTCGGTGATGATCTGATCGCCATGGCGGATAGCCGGGACTTTCCCCATCGGGTTGATCGCCAAATATTCAGGAGCCTTCATGGTTGAGGCGTAGTCGAGAATCTGCGTTTCGTACGGCGCGCCGACTTCTTCGAGCATCCAGCGGATGATCTGCCCGCGCGATTGCGGGTTTGTGTAGAACACCAGTGCGTTGGCCATCGACTCTCTCCTCTTCGTTGGAACAGGATGGGAACGAATGCCTTCGCGGTCAAACGAAAAAGCCCGCCCGGATCGCTCCGGACGGGCCTTTGTGTAGCTCGCTCCCCCGCGAAGGCGGGGGCCTCGGGCGTAGTAAGGCAACCTCCTGAGGTCCCCGCCTTCGCGGGGACGCCAGTTGATTGTTACTGCTTGGCCTTGAGGGCCGCGCCGAGGATGTCGCCCAGCGATGCACCGGCATCGGACGAGCCGTACTGTTCCACAGCTTCCTTCTCTTCGGCGAGCTGACGCGCCTTGACCGAGAAGTTTGGCTTCTTGGAACGGTCGAAGCCGGTGATCATGGCGTCGAGCTTCTGGCCGACTTGGAAGCGGTCAGGACGCTGTTCGTCGCGATCGCGGCCAAGGTCCGAACGCTTGATGAAGCCCGTCGCGCCGTCTTCGCCAGCCTGCACTTCGAGGCCGCCATCGCGGACTTCGAGGACAGTGACGGTGATGACTTCACCGCGACGCAGTGCGCCTGCCGAGGATTCCGAAGTCCCGCCGGCTGCCGGAGCACCCTTTTCGAGCTGCTTCATGCCGAGGCTGATGCGTTCCTTCTCGACATCGACGTCGAGAACCACGGCCGAGACTTCCTCGCCCTTGCGGTGCAGCGCCAGAGCGTCTTCGCCCGAGATGCCCCAAGCGATGTCCGACATGTGGACCATGCCGTCGACGTCGCCGTCCAGACCGATGAACAGGCCGAATTCGGTGGCGTTCTTGACTTCGCCTTCCACGGTCGAACCGACCGGGTGCTTGTCAGCGAACGCTTCCCAAGGATTCTGCTGAGCCTGCTTGAGGCCGAGGCTGATGCGACGCTTGTCGCTGTCGACCTCGAGAACCAGCACGTCGACTTCCTGGCTGGTCGAAACGATCTTGCCGGGGTGGACGTTCTTCTTGGTCCAGGACATTTCCGAAACGTGGACGAGGCCTTCGATGCCAGCTTCCAGCTCGACGAATGCGCCGTATTCGGTGATGTTGGTGACAACGCCGTGCAGCTTTGCGCCGACCGGGTACTTGGCAGCAACGCCATCCCACGGATCCGATTCCAGCTGCTTCATGCCGAGGCTGATGCGCTGGGTATCCTGGTTGATGCGGATGATCTGCACCTTGACGGTATCGCCGATGGCGATGACTTCGCTCGGGTGGTTGACGCGCTTGTAGCTCATGTCCGTAACATGGAGCAGGCCGTCGATGCCGCCCAGATCAACGAACGCACCGTAATCGGTGATGTTCTTGACCACGCCGTCGATGATCTGCGCTTCCTTGAGGTTCATGATCAGGCCCGAACGCTGTTCAGCGCGGGTCTCTTCCAGAACGGCACGGCGTGAGACGACGATGTTGCCACGGCGGCGATCCATTTTGAGGATCTGGAACGGCTGCGGCATGTCCATCAGCGGGGTGACGTCGCGCACGGGGCGGATGTCGACCTGCGAACCGGGAAGGAAGGCCACGGCGCCGTCGAGATCGACGGTGAAGCCACCCTTGACTCGGCCGAAGATCACGCCTTCGACGCGCTTGCCTTCGCCGAACTCGCTCTCGAGCTTGTCCCATGCGGCTTCGCGGCGGGCGCGGTCGCGCGACAGCATCGCTTCGCCGTCAGCGTTCTCGACGCGGTCGACGTAAACTTCGACTTCGTCACCGACCGACAGGCCGTGCGGCTGTCCGGGGGATGCGAATTCGCGCAGGGCAACGCGGCCCTCGCTCTTGAGGCCGACGTCGATGACGGCCTTGTCGTTTTCGATTGCGGTGATGGTGCCCTTGACGACGCGGCCTTCAAAGCCACCGTTGGCGGCTCCGCCAAGCGTTTCGTCGAGCAGCGCGGCGAAATCGTCGCGCGTGGGATTGGTAGCCATTAGAGAGCTTCCTGTAACGATGTTACCGGCCTGGCGGTTGTATCCGCCGGTCTTTCCTCCACCTGCCGCACCATGCGACACGTGGGCCAAAAAGGGCCGCAGTACCCGCCGGGCCGTGTGCCATGGCGGGGTATCCACGGGGCGCATGAACGCCCACAGGATCGGCGGCCCTTAGGCCTGAAGGCCGCAGAAAGCAAGGGAAATGGCGGGGGAAATTTGCTTGGAACAGCTCGGTAAGCTTAGGTGGCCTCAACAAAATGTCCGCTTCCGTGGATCACAAAGTGGAATCAATGAACGCATGTCACGTAATGGACAGCGTCGCATCTCACGTTCACTTAAGACTAAGATGTGGAGCGGAACATTCCAACTAGGGATGGCATTTGCCATAGCCTTCTTAGCGTGAGAAGCGTCCTCTTGATGTGTTCGCGGGCGTCTGAAAATTACAATAACTAAATCGATGTCAGCAAAAGAACCTAGCCTGAAGGCAGAGCCAAACCCCCAGATCGACCTAATCTGCGAGCATTCGTATGCGGCTATCCGGGCTGCTGTCTTAAATCTGGAAATTCTATCGCCAATATTGGGTCTTAGAAATCGCTGCATTTATGCTTCCTGCGTTAAAGATCCCGATCTTTTTTGGTTTGCATACAGCGAGGGAGTCACCCGTAGGATTGTTCCATTTACCACCCACGAAAATGATATCAACATCCGGAAAATCTGAGATGATTTTTCGCGTTAGAGATTCAGACAATGAATATTCGTCGACACAGACAATTTGTATTGTGTCATTTTGTTTTATTCGGTCCACATCAAAAACAAGGTCACTATGTCTGGAAAATGATTTAACATTATCATGACCAATAATGATTTTTTGAAGAAACATAATCCTGCCATAAGTGACATCATACTCGTTAGTGCCGTTCTCACTCATAGGCAAAAGCTTCCTCAAAACTTTTAGGGAAGGTTGGGTAGGCGTCTAAAGGGCTGCGAACATGGGCTTCGTAAGCTTCGGCATGAACACAGAATAGAGCAAATGCTTCCATTTGCTTCTGGTCTAGAAGTACCTCGTTAGCATTAATCATGTTAATGATCGTACGATTGTTTGGAACAATGGTATCGGCTCGCCGTAATTCCCAGATGTCGTACATATTAGAGTTTGGATCGGCAGTTGCAGCTTCGGATCTGGGGCCAAAAGCGTTCCAGATGGCATGGCTTTTTGCAAGAATTGTGCGAACAGCCTTAGAAAGCTCTTCAACCTTCTCAAATTTGTTTTCTGACCCAAGTGCGCGGATACGCCTTTCATGGATCATTTTCCAGTTATGCAAGAGTTCGATCGGGAACTCGCCATCTGGAGCTTTGTCGACATGCCGGTGATCTGTTGGGCAAAGCAAAATCAAGTTTGCGTAGCTGTCGTCCCCCCCTTTTGCTCGGCCTCGTGGTCCAGCGATCGAGCGGGCAATAACGTGTGCCATTTCACCGACGGTATACGCGTCTTTCCCTTCTGGTAAGCACGTGAGATCCACACCGCAGCCCGGGCGGGAACACATTCCTGCAGATCTACCCCATAGAAGCTTTATGTCGGCTTCCGAAATTGCCACAAAATTCCCCAAAGTCCCTGACGTGCGCACTGAACGGCGTTGTCCTCGCTCGAAGTATGGCACACAAAGTAATCGGCCCACAATCGACCTTGCACTATTTACTTTTCCGCGAAACGTATCGCCTGTTTGATCTAAACTACGAAAAATGCAACGCTAGTTCGCCTGCTTCTCAACCAGCGCAATCGCCGTCGCCACCGCCATTTCCTTGGTCAGATTCGACGTATCCAACAGCGCCGCGCCCTCAGCCTGCCGCAGCGGAGCCTCCGCGCGGTTCCGGTCCCGCTCATCCCGCGCTTCCAGGTCCGCTTCGATTTCCGTGCGGTCCACGTCTAGACCCAGCCCTTTCATCTCCGTCCACCTCCGCATCGCCCGCGCGCTCACGCTTGCGGTGACGAACAGTTTGGCGTCGGCGTGGGGGGCGATGACGGTGGCTATGTCGCGGCCGTCGAGGACTGCGCCGCCGGGTTGGTTCGCGAAAGCCTGCTGGCGGGCGAGGAGGGCGGCGCGGACGGGGGGGTGGATCGAGACGCGGCTGGCATAGCCGCCGGTTTCCTCGGTGCGCAGGTCCGGATCAGCCAGGACGGCGTCGGCGAAGTCGCAGGCGGCGAGCGCATCTGCGGCGTCATCGGGATTGCCGCCTGACAGGAACACTTGCCTGCCGACCGCGCGATAGAGCAGGCCGGTGTCGAGGTGGGGCAGGCCGAAGTGGGCGGCGAGGGCCTTGGCGATGGTGCCCTTGCCTGATGCGGTGGGGCCGTCGACGGCAATGATCACTGGCCGGTGCTCCGTGCGCGAAAGGCTTTGACCAGACCCCAGATCGCGATGGCCATCCAGAAGAATTCGAGGACGAACGAGGCGGGGTTCATGTGGACCAGCAGCGAAATCGTCAGCAGCACCGCGCCCGCAAGGTTCACGCCGTGCTGGACGAACGGGTTGGGGCGTTCGAGTTTGGTCGTATAGGCGTAGGCGAAGATGATGCAGGCCATGCCGATGAAACCGGCGACATTGGCAAGGGTTTCAGTCATGCGTTGCCGCTGACTTGAGCGAGCAGGCTTTCGAACACCGGGAAGCTGGTGGCGATGGGGCGGGTGTCGTCCACTTCGACGCCGTTGCGGCTGACTAGCCCTGCGACTGCCATGGCCATCGCGATGCGGTGATCGAGGTGGGTGACCACGCTTGCGCCATCGGGTGTTCCGGGCAGGAGGTCACCGCCGGTACCGTCGATGATCAGGCCATCTTCCGTTTCGGTGACGCTGGCGCCTGCCAGAGTGAGTGCAGCGTGCATGGCGCTGATGCGGTCGGATTCCTTGACGCGCAGTTCTTCGAGACCGGTGGTGACGGTGCGGCCCCTTGCCAGCGCGGCGGCGACGAACAGGACGGGGAATTCGTCTACCATGCTGGGGACCACCGCGGGATCGACGTCGATGCCGATGAGCTGCGAATGGCGGACGCGCAAGTCTGCGACGGGTTCACCGCCGACGTCACGGCGGTCGAGTTCTTCGATGCTGCCGCCCATCGCGCGCAGCACGTCGAACAGGGCGGCGCGGGTGGGGTTCAGGCCGACATTCTCGACCACAAGGTCCGAACCTTCGACCAGCAGCGCGGCGACGACAAAGAACGCGGCGGACGACGGGTCACCGGGGACGACGATGTTCTGGGGGCGCAGTTCTGCCTCGCCACGTACGCGGATCACACGCGTGCCGTCGCCATCAATCTCGACCGTCAATTCCGCGCCGAAGCCGCGCAGCATCCGTTCGGAATGGTCGCGCGTGGGGACCGGTTCGATGACGGTGGTAATGCCGGGCGTGTTGAGCCCCGCCAGAAGGATTGCGCTCTTGACCTGTGCCGAGGCGACGGGGAGGCGGTATTCGATCGGGACGGCGGGCGAGATGCCGCGCAAGGTGAGCGGCAGGCGGCCTCCGGGCGCAGCGGTGAAGTCTGCGCCCATGGTCGAGAGCGGATCGATTACGCGGCCCATCGGGCGCTTGGACAGGCTGGCATCGCCGACGAATGTGGCAGTGATCGGGTGCGTGGCGACAAGACCCATCAGCAGACGCGTTGAAGTGCCCGAATTGCCCATGTCGAGCGCCTGTTGCGGTTGGAGTAGCCCGCCGACTCCGACACCGTGGACGTGCCACATGCCGTTCAAGTCCCGCTCGATCGTCGCGCCCATCGCACGCATGGCGGCAGCGGTGGACAGCACGTCCTCGCCCTCGAGAAGGCCGGTGATGCGGGTCTCGCCCACGGCCAGCGCGCCGAGCATCACCGAGCGGTGGCTGATCGATTTATCGCCCGGCACCGCCATGCGGCCCGTTAACGGGGCCGATGCAGTGAAGCGGCGAGGGCGCATCGTGGTGGAATCGTGGGAAGACACGGGGTTCAATAACTTTCGCGGCGAAAAGCAGGGTAAAAGCGCGCGGCTTTTGACAGCGTGGCGCGCCTATGGCAAGGCGCGCGCTCTCTTGATTCCGCGGATCAGCGGACCCATCAAGTGTGCAGTTTTCCGCCCGGTCTCAATCTGCTGACATCGGGCCAGTCTTGAGGAAGTTTCATGGTCAAGCCGGAATGGGGCGCAAAGCACAGCTGTCCGAAGTGCGGCACCCGCTTCTACGATCTGGGCAAGGATGACCCGATCACCTGTGTGGAATGCAAATACGCTTGGACCGCCGAGCCGGTGCTGAAATCCAAGCAGCCGATTCCTTACGAGGAGGTGCAGAAGGCAAAGGTCGATGTCGCGCCTGACGTCGATCTGGCTGATGAAGATCTCGACATCGACGAGGACGGCGATTCGCCCGACAATGACGTCGACCTTGGTGGAGACGACGATCTCGGCGTTCCGGGTCATGACGGTAACGAAGACGAGGTCTGATCTTTGTGTCCCCGGGCTGGTGCCCGGGGGACAAAAAGTCCGGTCGGACAAAATTGATCTTGCCAGCCCGATGAGCCTTCCTTAAAGGCGCGGCTCCCGGCGAGATAGACCGCCGGGTCGGCTTGCACTCCAGCGCAAGCCTGATGGGAATGGGGCCTTAGCTCAGCTGGGAGAGCGCCTGCATGGCATGCAGGAGGTCAGCGGTTCGATCCCGCTAGGCTCCACCATCCACTCGTTGAAAAGGCCGCCTTCGGGCGGCCTTTTTCGTTTTGTGCTTGCAATATTGTTGGCTTCCCCGCGGAGGCGGGGACCTCGTGAGGTTGTATGATGCGGCCTGAGGGCCCCGCCTTCGCGGGGGAGCAGCTATTTCTTCAGCCCGATTTCGCGCAACCGTTCCTGCAGGTATTCGTCGGCGGTGATCGGGGTGGGATAGCGATCCGGGTTCTGCGCGGTTACGCAGCCGGGCAGCGTCTCGATCGGGAAATCGCTGCGCAAGTGCAGGAAGAACGGCATTGAATAGCGGCTGTGCTGCGCGCGCTCGCCCGCCGGGTTGCGGACGCGGTGCGTGGTCGAGGGCAGGACGTGGTTGGTCAGCCGCTGCAACATATCGCCGATATTGACGACCATCGCGCCTTCAGGTGGCGAAACGCCGATCCAGCGACCGTCCTTGGCGAGGAGTTCGAGGCCGGCCTCCTCGGCACCAAGCAGGAGCGTGATCAGGTTGATGTCCTCGTGCGCGCCTGCGCGGATCGATCCGGCTGCGTTGTCGGACACGGGCGGGTAGTGGAGCAGACGCATGACCGAGTTGCCGTCTTCGATCGCAGGGTCGAACCAGTGTTCGTCAAGCCCCAGCCAGACTGCGATGCGCGACAGGATCCGCGCGCCGACTACGTCGAACTGGGCGTAGAGCGCTTCGAACGTTTCGCGGAAATGATCGGGGCGGTCGGGCCAGACGTTGGGCGGCATCGAGTCCGACAGCGGATGTCCCGCAGGCAGGTCTCGGCCGACATGCCAGAACTCCTTGAGGTCGCGATGCTCTGCGCCCTTGGCGATCTCGGTGCCGAACGGCGTGTACCCACGTGCGCCACCTTGTCCCGCCAGATGATTCGTCCGCTTCTCGGCTTCCGGCAATGCGAAAAATTGCGCGGTGAGGTCCCAGGCACGCGCTATCAGCACAGGATCGATGCCGTGATCCCTGACCATCGCGAAGCCGAATGTCTCGAAGCTGTCGCCAAGCTCGCGCGAAAGACTCTGGGGATCGGAAGTGAGCGAAATGACCGGGAGAGTTTCGAGAGACATGGTGTTCCAGTTGCACAGATTGGCGCTATGGAGGCGCTTTAGACCGCTTTGTGCAGGGTTTCATGACCAAAATCGACATTACCGACACCACTGGTCGCAATTTGTGGCTGATGAAATCCGAACCCGATGTTTACGGCTGGGATGACCTGGTCGCAGAGGGTGAAGGTACTTGGGATGGCGTGCGCAATCACCTTGCCGCCCGCAATCTGCGCGCCATGCAGCCGGGTGATCTGGCGTTTTTCTACCACTCCAACATCGGCATCGAGATCGTCGGTGTTGCGGTGATCACCGTGGGTGGGCTGACGGATCCGAGCGATCCCGAGGGTAAGTGGGCGGCGGTCAAGCTGAAGCCCGTCGAAAAGCTGCCGCGCACGGTGACGCTCAAGGAGATTAAGGCGACTCCCGCGCTGGTCGAGATGGACCTGATCCGGCTTTCGCGGCTCTCGGTCGGCGCGGTGCGTCCCACCGAGTGGGCGCTGATCCTTGAGATGGCTGGGGTGAACTGAGGGAACGATGCGTCGGTTGCGTGGTTTTTCATTCAAGTACAACATCAAAGGATGACAGCCATGGGTGAACTTACCGATCGCGCCAAGGGTCTGGCAAACGAAGCTGCCGGCAACACAAAGCAGGCCATTGGCAAGGCGACTGACGATGCGAGCCTCAATGCTGAGGGCAAGGCCCAGGAACGCAAGGGCGAGGCTCAGCAGGTAAAGGGCAAGGTCAAGGGCGCTCTGGGCGACGACGTCTGACCCCGGACACCTAATCCAACCGTTGAAGGCCGCTCCCTCGGGGGCGGCCTTTTTCGTTGTGGGTCCTGAATTGTCCCGGCTTGGAACGGCGTTGAGAAACGCCGCCACGGCGGGTTCCGAATGGTGAATAAAGCGTTAAGCTTAGATGATGAACAGGTCGCCCAGCTTCGCTACTGCCGCCTATGGCACCGCCCGCCATCCGTTCCGGGCTTCGCTGCCGACGCACGTCCTGCGCGAGTTGCCGAAACTGGAACCCGAAGTGATCGCGGCGATGCGCCGCGCCGAGGAGCGACTGCGGGAGGCTGACATCCGGTCCGAGCCGGTGGATCTCAAGCGCATTACGATGCAGGATCTGCGCGATTTCCTGATCGCCTATTGCGCCTGCTTTATGGCGGTCATGGCGTTCATCGCCTGACGTTCAGGCGGCGGCGCACTCGGCCCTATAGAGCAGCCAGCCAAGATAGGCCGACACGGTACACATGGCGGCGCCGAGAAGAAGCTGATCGACGGTTGCCACGCCGGCAGCGCTGAGTCCGACCGCGAGCAGCGAGCCCAGCACCATCGCCCCTGAATTGACGATGTTGTTCGCAGCGATCGTGCGTGCGGTCTCGGACTTGTCGACGACCGTGGTGAGGAATGCATAGAGCGGCACGACGAACATGCCGCCCGCCACGGCGATACACAGCAGGCACAGCAGCAACGGAATCGCGAGCGGTTCGGCAAGGAACTGGCTGACGTCCATCAGCGCGCCGCCCGGGTGCGGGGTCCAGGCCTTGCACACGAAGTGAAACGCAGTGATTGCCACGCCCATCGCAATCACCGATGCGGGGGACCAGCGCGCCGAAACAGTGCCCTTGAGCAAGTGGTTGATCGACATCGAGCCGATTGCGATGCCAACTGAAAACATCACGAGGAACAGGCTGGCAACTTCCTTGCTCGCGGAAAGGACGTTCTTGGCGAGCGGGGGAAACTGAATGAACAGCACGGTGCCGACCGTCCAGAAAAAGCTGATCGCGATGATCGCCATAAATACCTGACGATGCTTCGTTGTGTTGCGAATGAGCGTGATTGACGAGCGCCAGATATTGTAATCCACCGACTGCGCTTCGATCACAGGCGGAGCAGGTGGCACCTGCCGCCCTGAGAGATAGCCAATCAGTGCTGTGACCACCACACCCGCTGCGGCAACCTCGACCGGAATCCAGCCTGCCAGGATAGTACCTGCCAAAATTGCAATATAAGTGCCCGCCTCGACCAGCCCTGTGCCCGCCAGCACTTCGCCCTCATGAAGGTGCTGGGGCAGGATCGCGTATTTGATGGGACCAAAAAACGTCGAGTGCACGCCCATTGCCAGCAGCGCAGCCAGCATCAGTGGAATGGCGATCTGCTGAACTTCGAACCCGGCCCAGGCCATGACCAACCCAGCACCGCCGACAATCATGATCGCGATCTCGCACGCCTTCACGATCCGGATGATTCGCGCCTTGTCGCGCATGTCTGCAAGCTGGCCCGCAAGCGCCGAGAGCAGGAAGAACGGCAGGATGAACAGGCCCGACGCAATCGCGGAAAACCGCGCTTCTGCAGCCTCGGAATTGTAGACGCTGTATACGACGTACAGCACCATGGCGTTCTTGTAGAGGTTGTCGTTGAACGCGCCCAGCAACTGGGTGACGAACAGCGGCAGGAAGCGGCGCGTGCGCACCAGATGCGTCGTTGTCGTCATGTACCTGTTTGCCAGCCGCCCACTCTTGGGCTCACCCTTAGCCCGATGTCAGGTGCGGGCAAGCGGCTTTTGTCGCTCTGAATGGTACGCAGCGAATGTTGCAATTCCGTTCGTCGCATTTGCGCGGTATGGCCTCGAGTCGATGCTGACCTTGCCCAACCTGCTTACGCTGTCGCGGATCGTGACCGTCCCGTTGCTCGCCGCGCTGCTGTGGTGGCCGACATGGCGGTTCGGCTATGGCGTAGCCTTCGGCGTCTACTGCCTGATGGGCATCACCGATTACTTCGACGGTTATCTTGCCCGCGCGCAGGGTGCGGTCAGCAAGCTCGGCATGTTTCTCGATCCGATCGCCGACAAGATCATGATTGCTGCGGTGATTCTTGTGCTGACCGCGCAGGGCATCCTGACCGGGCCGTACGTGGGTGACATGCACGTAATCGCCGGGCTGATCATCTTGATCCGTGAGATTGCGGTATCGGGCCTGCGCGAATTCCTCGGCGGGATTCAGGTCTCGGTGCCCGTCAGCCGCCTGGCGAAGTGGAAGACGACGTTCCAGATGATCTGCCTCGGCGCGCTGATCCTGGGGCAGGCGATGCCGGGGTGGACGGCGGACGTCGGCGTGATCGTGGTCAATGTGCCGCATACCGTTGGTCTGACGACGCTGTGGGCGGCGGCGGCGCTGACGCTGGTGACCGGGTGGGATTACCTGCGGGTCGGCTTGAAACACATGGATTGAGCGGCGGTTAGCCCGCGCGCAGTTCACCCGCAAGCAACCGGAATTCCTCAGCCCTCGGGCTGTTTTTGCGCCATACCAGCGCAATATCGCGCCAGGCGTGGTCGGCTTTCAGCGGCCGCACGACGATGTTCGTGTCGTGGAGGATGCCTGCGTCGATCGCCATCTGCGGGAGCATGGTGAGGCCGAGGCCATTGTCGACCATCTGGACGAGGGTGTGCAGGCTGGTGCCGATCATCGTTGCCGACGCGCGCATTTCCGGGCGGTTGCAGGCGGCGAGCACGTGTTCCTTGAGGCAGTGACCGTCTTCGAGAAGCAGGAGTTGGGTCTCGTCGATCATGCCGGCGGTGATCGTGGCAGGCGGATCGCGTGGATCGTCCTTGGGGAAGGCGACGAGCAGCGGGTCCTGGAACAGGATTTCCGCTTCTACCTCGCCGGTAGCGTAGGGGAGGGCAAGCAGCACGCAATCGGCGCGGCCGTGGTGCAGCGATTCGATGGCGGCGGCGCTGGGTTCCTCGCGCAGGAACAACTTGAGTTGTGGACGCTCCTTGCGCAGGCGCGGCAGGATGCGCGGAAGCAGGAACGGCGCGATCGTGGGGATCACGCTCATCCGCAATTCACCGCCGAGTGGGGCGCCGTGGCTGACGACGAGCGCCGAAAGTTCCTCGGCCTCACGCAGCAGGCGGTGCGCCTTGGCCACGACCTGATTTCCAAGCGGGGTGAAGCGCACGACGCGGCGGGTACGCTCGACCAGCGTGACGCCAAGCAGCGTTTCCAATTCGCGCAGGCCAGCCGACAGCGTGGATTGCGAGACGAAACTGGCGTCGGCGGCACGCCCGAAATGCCCGTGTTCGTGCAGCGCGACGAGGTATTGCAGCTGTTTGAGCGTGGGCAGGTAGGTGCTCATGGGGTGTCCGGTCCGGGGGTTGTGCGGCATCCTTCGACAGGCTCAGGATGAGCGGGCTTTGCTCCAAGACCTAGTGACCCAGCGGCAAATCACAACATCCGCTCATCCTGAACCTGTCGAAGGTTTATTCGTCCACGTGGGCGACAATGTCCGGCGCGTCGTCCTTGCCTGCAACATCATCGATATGCGTCATCTTGAGCCTGCCATCGACTACGGCAAAGGCGAGTTTACCCTCGACCAGATCGAGCGCGTCGCGACCGAACTGTTCGAAGCGCCAGCCTTCGAGAATCGATAAGTTTTTGCGCTGTCCGGCAGCGAGCAGCTCGAGATCGTCGGTGCGCGCGAGCAGGCGCGCGGCGATGTCGATCTCGCGGCTGCGGATCTTGAGTAGCAGCTTGAGCAGGTCGGCAACCAGCGCGCCCTCCTTGCCCAGCGGGGCACCGCGCGGAGCCTTTGCGGGCATTTCGTCCTCGGTCAGGGGCTTTGCGTCGGCGATCGTCTGCATCAGGCGGCGGCCGATGTCGTTTTCCCTCCAACCGGATGAGAGGCCGCGCACTTTGGCCAGATCCGCCTGATCGCGCGGCGGGTGGCTGGCGATGTCTGCCAGCGTTTCATCACGCATGATCCGGCCGCGCGGGATATTCTTGTCCATCGCCTCGCGCTCACGCCAAGCGGCCAGCGCCTTGAGGCGGCCGAGCACGGCAGGGTTGCGGCTGGGCGCGCGGATCTTCTGCCACACCGTTTCCATGTCGGCGCGGTAGTTGGCGGGGTCTGCGAGTTTTTCCATCTCAATGTCGAGCCATTCGCCGCGACCGGTCTTGATCAGGCGCTTCAACAGCTTGGGGAAAATTTTCGAGAGGTGAGTGACGTCGCCGATCGCATATTCGATCTGGCGTTCGGTCAGCGGACGGCGCGACCAATCGGTGAAGCGCGCGCCCTTGTCGATCGACAGGCCGAGCCAGCTTTCGACGAGGTTGGAATAGCCGATCTGTTCGGACTGGCTGACGGCCATCATCGCGATCTGCGTATCGAAGATCGGGTGCGGGGTCTTGCCGGTCAGGTTGTAGATGATTTCCACATCCTGCCCGCCGGCGTGGAAGATCTTGAGCACGTCCTCGTTGTCGCACATCAGGTCTAGCAGCGGTTTCAGGTCGAGGCCCGGAGCCAGCGGATCGATCGCCGCGGCTTCCTTGTCATCGGCGATCTGCACCAGGCACAGTTCGGGCCAATAGGTGTTCTCTCGCATGAATTCGGTATCGACTGTGATGAAGTCGCCCTTGGCCAGTCGGTCACACAGTTCGGTAAGGGCTTCGGTCGTCGTAATCAGCGGATGTATCTTCATCGGACTTTTCTGATATGGCCCGATGGTGAAAAAGGGCTCAGGTGGTGTCCCCTGCCGGAGACGTCGGCATGCCCTGTTTAAGGGCTGTGGCTTGACAAATCGGCGGCCATCGCCTGTTAGCCGCGCTCACTTCCCTGCCCGATTGCAGGCCGATTGGAAAGAGTTTCGATGCATCCTTATCGCTCCCATACCTGCGGCGCACTCGCGCGCAGCGATGTCGGACAGACGGTCCGCCTTTCGGGCTGGGTGCATCGCAAGCGCGATCACGGCGGCGTGCTGTTCGTCGACTTGCGCGACCACTATGGCATGACCCAGATCGTGGCTGACGTGGACAGCCCGGCGCTGGCTATCCTTGAAGGGCTGCGCGTGGAATCGGTCGTGACGATCGAGGGTAACGTGAAGGCGCGCTCGGAAGGTACGGTCAATCCGAATCTGCCGACCGGCGCAATCGAAGTCTATGCGCGCGGCGCGACGGTCCTTTCGGCGGCGGAAGAACTGCCGATGCCGGTGGCGGGCGAGCAGGAATATCCGGAAGACATCCGCCTGCGCTATCGCTTCCTCGACCTGCGCCGCGAAACGCTGCACGCCAACATCGTGACGCGCACCAAGGTCATCTCCGACATGCGTCGTCGCATGGAAGGGGCGGGCTTTACCGAATATTCGACGCCGATCCTGACCGCGTCGTCGCCCGAGGGCGCGCGCGACTTCCTCGTGCCGAGCCGCATTCATCCCGGCAAGTTCTACGCGCTGCCGCAGGCGCCGCAGCAGTACAAGCAGCTGCTGATGGTGGCTGGCTTCGACCGCTACTTCCAAATCGCGCCGTGTTTCCGCGACGAAGATCCGCGCGCCGACCGTCTGCCGGGCGAGTTCTATCAGCTCGACCTGGAAATGAGCTTCGTCACGCAGGAAGAAGTGTGGGAGACGATGGAGCCGGTCATCGGCGGGGTGTTCGAGGCCTTTGCCGAAGGGCGCTCGGTCACGCCGACGGGCAGCTTCCCGCGCATTCCCTATGCCGAATCGATGCTCAAGTATGGTTCGGACAAGCCTGATCTGCGCAACCCGATCGAAATCCGTGAAGTCTCCGAAGAGTTTCGCGAATCCGGCTTCGGCCTGTTCGAGAAGATCGTTGGCGGCGGCGGCACTGTCCGCCTGATCCCGGCCCCGAACACCGCCGACAAGAGCCGCAAGTTCTTCGACGAGATGAACGACTGGGCGCGCGCCGAGGGCCACGCCGGGCTGGGCTATGCGACGCGCAAGGCCGGGGTGTTCGGCGGTCCCATCGCCAAGAATCACGGCGAGGACAAGATGGCCGCGCTGTTCGATGCGCTGGGTCTTGGGCCGGACGACGGCTGCTTCTTTGCGGCGGGCAAGGAATCGCAGGCGGCCAAGCTGGCTGGCTTGGCTCGCACGCGCGTGGCCGAGCAGCTCGGGCTGATCGACAAGGACCGCTTCGAGCTGTGCTGGATCGTCGACTTCCCGTTCTACGAATGGGACGAGGACAACAAGAAGGTCGAATTCAGCCACAACCCGTTCTCGATGCCGCAGGGCGGGATGGACGCGCTGACCAATCAGGATCCTTTGACGATCAATGCGTTCCAGTACGATCTGGTCTGCAATGGCTTCGAAATCGCGTCCGGATCGATCCGCAACCAGAGCCCCGAGACGATGGTCAAGGCGTTCGAACTCGTCGGCCTGTCGAAGGCCGATGTGGAAGAGCGTTTCGGCGGCCTTTACCGCGCGTTCCAGTACGGCGCTCCGCCGCACGGCGGGATGGCCGCGGGCGTCGACCGTATCGTCATGTTGATCTGTCGCGCGCAGAACTTGCGCGAGATCACGCTGTTCCCGATGAACCAGCGTGCGGAGGATCTTCTGATGGGCGCGCCGTCGCCCGCCGAGATCAAGCAGCTGCGCGAGCTTCACGTGCGGGTGATCGAGCCGAGCAAAGGATAAGCTGGGCAGTGCGCGGGGTGTGCTGATCCGCACCCGGGCACTTGCCAGCAATCAATCCGTTCATTAGGGCGAAAGCCGAACAGATATTCAACCGCTTTCCTTCGAAGGGGCATTTCATGAGCGATACCGCCGACCGCGTTAAGAAGATCGTTGTCGAGCACCTCGGCGTCGAGGCTGACAAGGTCACCGAAGAAGCCAGCTTCATCGACGATCTGGGCGCTGACTCACTCGACATCGTCGAGCTGGTGATGGCCTTCGAAGAAGAATTTGGCGTCGAGATCCCTGACGATGCGGCCGAGAAGATCTCGACCGTGCAGGACGCGATCAAGTTCATCGACGAAAACAAGGGCTGATCGCCCAGATCCACCCGGGGTTCCCGATCCTACTGGATCGCGGAGCCGCCAGGTCCCGTTGGGGCAGGGCAGGGTAGGAATTCGGCAGGCTCAGCCTCTCTATCGGGGCTGGGCCTGTTTGCATATTTCCCGGAGAATCCAATGCGTCGTGTCGTCGTAACCGGACTTGGCCTCGTCACTCCGCTCGGTGCGGAAGTCGAGACCGTGTGGAAAAACCTGCTTGCCGGAAAGTCGGGCGCAGGGCCGATCACGCGGTTCGATGCGAGCGACCAGAAGTGCCGCATCGCCTGCGAAGTCAAGCCTGCCGACCACGAATACGGCTTCGATCCTAACAAGCGCGTCGACCACAAGGTCCAGCGCCAGGTCGATCCATTCATCATTTTCGGCATCGACGCCGCTGGACAAGCGATCGAGGACGCCGGCCTCGAAGATATGCCAGAGGCCATGCGTTTTCGCGCAGGCTGTTCGATCGGTTCGGGCATCGGCGGGCTGCCGGGCATCGAAAGCGAATCGCTGGTGCTTGCCGCCAAGGGTCCAAGCCGTGTTTCGCCACACTTCGTCCACGGGCGCCTGATCAACCTGATTTCTGGCCAGGTCTCGATCAAGTACGGGTTGATGGGACCAAACCACGCGGTGGTCACGGCCTGCTCGACCGGCGCGCATTCGATCGGCGATGCCGCGCGGATGATCCGCGACGATGATGCCGACATCATGCTGGCGGGCGGCGCAGAAGGCACGATCTGCCCGATCGGAATCGCCGGCTTCGCACAGGCACGTGCGCTTTCGACCAGTTTCAACGATGATCCGACCAAGGCCAGTCGCCCTTATGACGTGGCCCGCGATGGCTTTGTCATGGGTGAGGGCGCGGGCGTGGTGGTGCTCGAGGAATACGAACACGCCAAGGCGCGCGGCGCAAAGATCTATGCTGAAGTCGTAGGCTACGGGTTGTCGGGTGATGCGTACCATGTGACTGCGCCGCATCCTGAAGGGTCGGGCGCCTTCCGTTCGATGCAGATGGCGTTGAAGAAGGCGGGCATGACGCCCGACGACATCGACTACGTCAACGCGCACGGCACCTCGACGCCGCTTGGTGACGAGCTCGAACTGGGCGCCGTACGTCGCCTGTTTGGCGATGCGATCAACGATGTTTCGATGTCCTCGACCAAGTCGGCGATCGGGCACCTGCTCGGTGGCGCAGGCGCGGTCGAGACAATCTTCTGCATTCTTGCGCTGCGTGACCAGATCGTGCCGCCGACGCTGAACCTCGACAATCCGAGCGAGGGCTGCGTGGGCGTTGATCTGGTTCCGCACACCGCCAAGAAGCGCCGGGTACGCGCCGCGCTGAACAATTCGTTCGGATTTGGTGGCACCAACGCGAGCCTTGTCGTCAAGCTGGTGGAAGACTGAGAGGAGCGACGGGCGATGGCGCGCCGTCGCAAGCGGTTTCCTGGCTGGGCCGTCGTGCTGGTCCTCGTCGCGTTCGCGGCGTGGATCGTGGGCGGCTGGTACTCGGCCGGACCGCTCGAGAAGCAGCTCGAATTCGACGTGGGCGAGGGCAAGGGCCTGAGCGCACTGGCCGAAGACCTGCAGGCGCAGGGAGCGATCGATTCGGCCACACTGTTCAAGCTGCGCGCGCACCTGCTCGGCGGCGGGACTGATATCAAGGCGGGCTCGTTCCTGCTGCCCAAGGGCGCGAGCGAAGATACGATCCTTGAAATCCTCAAGGGCGACAAGGTCATCCGCCGCCTCGTCACGATCCCCGAAGGCATGCCCTCGGTGATGGTCGCCGAGCGACTGATGGCGATAAAGGATCTTGCGGGTACCGTGTCCGCGCCTGCAGAAGGCACGGTCCTGCCCGACAGCTATGACTGGCAGAAGGGCGAGCCACGCGCAGCCGTGCTCAAGCGGATGCAGGCAGCGATGGACAAGACGCTTGCCGAGCTGTGGGCCAAGCGGACCGCGCGCACGGTCGCCAAGACGCCACAGGAAGCGCTGGTGCTCGCCTCGATCGTCGAGAAGGAAACCGGCAAGCCCGAGGAGCGTCGCATGGTCGCGGGACTTTATTCGAACCGCTTGCGCCAGCGCATGCTGCTTCAGGCCGATCCGACGATCATCTACCCGATCACGAAGGGCAAGCCGCTCGGCCGACGCATCCTGCAGTCTGAAATACAGGCAGTGAACGGGTACAACACCTACACGATGGTCGGGCTGCCAATTGGTCCGATTACCAATCCCGGGCGCGATTCGATCGCGGCGGTGCTCAATCCGGCCGAAACGGACGCGCTTTTCATGGTAGCGGACGGCTCGGGAGGGCATGTCTTCGCCGGGACTCTGGCGGAACACAATGCCAATGTTGCCAGATGGTTCGCCCTGCGCAAGGCGCGGGGAGAAATGTAGATTTCGCCGGGTTGGTGAGAGTTTGGCCATTATTACTATTAATTTAGGAAAATTGCCCTAAGGTTATCTACGGAGGCACGGGGCGATGTTTTGCATCGCCCGGGATCCAGGGAACATTCCGGTTTTGCCGGATGGCCTGCGCAAGTGGGCTACCGCGGCTATACCGAATGTTCCCACTTCCCCTCACCTTTGCCAGTCGCGGCTTGTAATCGCCCCGCAACCTGCAAGAACGCCGACGTGCCCGCAAATCTGACAAGCTCCGCGCCGTTGATCGTCACCGCTGAATTGCCCGCATCCCTGCAGGGTTGGGCAGAGGGATTGCGCCGCGCGCACTTTCCGCCCGAACGCAACTTGCTTAAGGCGCACGTAACCCTGTTCCACGCGTTGCCGGCCAGCGTTCTGGATGAAGCGCGCAGGCTTCTCGCGCGGCTGGCTGGCACTTATGCACCGGTGGCTGCAAGCTTGTCGGCAGTCATGGACCTCGGCGGGGGAAGCGCCTTCCGGATCGAGAGCGCGGGTATGCTTGGGCTGCGTGCCGAGATGGCCGAGCATTTTCACGGAATGCTCACCGTGCAGGACAGTCATACGCCGCGCCTCCATGTTACCGTCCAGAACAAGGTACCGCGTGCGCAGGCGATGGCGTTGCAGGCGGAACTGCGTCAAAGTTTCAGACCCCGTGACTTCGCATTCGCTGGTCTGGCGCTGCACCATTATCTTGGCGGCCCTTGGGGCGACGCGGGGCGCTGGTCGTTCCGTGGGACGACAGCTGCCTGATGCAACGGGCGGCTTGATTGCGCGCGCTACCGAGTGCATCGGCAAGGCTAACGCGGTGAAAGGGCCCCTTCGTTGAAACGACCTGACTGGTACACCTCGGGCCAGGGCCACATATGGCTGCCCTATACCCAGATGCGGACCGCACGGCCTGCGCTGCCCGTCGTAGCGGCCAGCGGTACGCGGCTGACGCTTGCCGACGGTCGAGAGCTGGTGGATGGCATTTCGAGCTGGTGGTCCACCGTTCACGGCTACCGTCACCCGCACATCGAGGAAGCGCTGCGCGGTCAGCTTGAAGTCCTGCCGCATGTGATGCTTGGCGGACTTGCGCACGAGCAGGCCTATGTTCTCGCCGAGCGGCTTGCGAAGCTGTTACCCGGCAACCTCAACCACGTGTTTTTCAGCGATTCGGGGTCGGTCGCGGTCGAAGTCGCGATGAAGATGGCGGCTCAGTTCTGGCTCAATCAGGGCCAGCGCCGGGTCAAGTTCCTGTGCTTTCGCGGCGGCTACCATGGCGACACGTTCGCCACGATGAGCGTATGTGATCCTGATGAGGGCATGCACAGCCTGTTCAAGGGCGCGCTGCTCGAACAGGTGGTGGTCGACCTGCCGCGCAATGCCGCAGACGAGGCTGCTCTGGGCGAAGTGCTCGACCGTCATCGCGGCGATCTTGCCGGGATTATCGTCGAGCCGTTGGTGCAGGGCGCGGGCGGCATGGTGTTCCACGATCCGTTCACGCTGCAGGCGCTGCGTCGCCTTGCTGACGCCCATGACCTGCTGCTGATCTTCGACGAAATCTTCGTCGGGCTAGGCCGTCTTGGTGAGGCAATGTTCGCCTGCGAGATCGCGGACGTGCAGCCCGATATCGTGACCCTGTCCAAGGCGCTGACGGGAGGCACGCTGCCACTGGCTGCCACGATAGCCAGCGCGCGGATCTACGATGGCTTCCTATCCGACGATCCGATGAGCGCTCTGATGCATGGTCCGACATACATGGGCAACGCGATGGGGTGCGCGGCTGCCAATGCCTCGCTTGACCTGTTCGAACGCGAGCCAAGGCTGGAACAGGCACGCGCAATTGGAAAGCAACTCGAAACCCTCCTCGCTCCAGCCAGGTATCTGCCCGGTGTGCGCGACGTGCGCGTGCGTGGCGCAATCGGCGTGATCCAGCTCGATGGACCCGCACCCGCCGACCGTCTGTCGGCCGCTTGCATCAAGCGCGGCGTGTGGCTGCGCCCATTCCGCGACGTCCTCTACACGACGCCGCCACTGGTCACAGGCGAGGACGAAATCGTCCGGATCGGGAATGCAATGGTCGATGCGGTGCGGGAGTTGAGCGCCGAAAACCGGGCCTGAAAATTAGCCCCGAAAAAAGGTTGCCTAGCCCCCCACCCGTGGCTAAACGGCGCCCCTGCCTCCAAGGCACGCCGCTTTAGCTCAGTCGGTAGAGCACATCATTCGTAATGATGGGGTCAGAGGTTCGAATCCTCTAAGCGGCACCATTCCTTCCACGAGGGAATCCCCGTATAACTTGTGAAAGGGCCTTTCGGTAGGCAACCCATCTGGGTCCTGTTTGGGGCACTTTGGGCAGGGGATCGGGCCCGATCTACGCTAAACCTAGTTGAGATTGATTGCACAGTTGGCCCGGCCCAAAGCGTAGTTTACCAATGAGTCTCCGTGCTTACATTCAGCCCAAATTTGAAAGTCGGAAATGAAGCCGCGAAAGATTTTCACATCGTATGCCCATCGCGACGAGCAGCTGAAAAGTGAGCTCGATCAGCATTTGACACCATTGCTGCTACAAGGGAGGGTGGAGCTTTGGAACGACAGACACATCCGAGCTGGGGCACCACTCTACGAGGCCATAAAAGATAACATACGATCCGCAGACATCATCCTTATGCTTATCAGCGCAGATTACGTCGCCTCTCCGGCCTGCCAAGAGGAAATGACGATTGCATTGGAGCGCGGTATCGCGAAGCAGGCGCTCGCAATCCCTATACTCTTACGAGCTTGCGACTGGACGGGTATACCAATCGGCCAACTTTTAGCGGCCAATCGTGATGCAAAGCCAATAAATTCTGCGCCTGATCGCGACGTTGCTTGGTTTGACGTGGTTTGTTCTATCAAGCAAATCCTAAATGACTGGGATGTTGAAAGCGCCGAAGATTCCTCAAACAGCGTAGTTCAGGCAACTGAAATGTCGGACGCGGTCGCCGACGAACGTGCCATTCGCCCCCCAAATAAAGGCCAACCCGGAGAATTGTGGGTATACCGAAAGGAGAGTAACGAAAAAGACTGGGAAGCCGTGAAAGCTAGTGTCGAGGAAACACTTTGCGCATTGGCGGAAAGCAACGAAGATCACGAGATTACGCTACAGACAAAGCGCTGGGGCGAAAAGATAATCGTCGATTTTCGCCTCCCTCGCCATCGCAATCCAAGGCGCTTGTTGATTGCCGATATCAGTGGATATGCAGGTTACCCTGGGTACCAACTCGAGATCTATCCGCGTGATTCAAATCTTAAACTTCCTAGCGAACGCGTGCGCTGGCTAATCACAGGGACGGGAGAACGGGTGCTCAAGCGCCTTGACCCAGAAACTGATGGGCAGTTCACGGTTGCCGGATATGCCGCGCACATATGGGGCGCAATCAAGTCTCTAACTTAGATTTGCAATGGCAACTCGAGCGCTGCACCAAAATCTTGGTGCTAGCCAGTTAGCCTCAGTCCCCACCTATTCCACTGTCGAGTTCCCTCACTTCCGTTCGACAATTTTCAAACAGATCGGCCATCTCATTCCAAGGGTATTGAGGGATTTCACGCACTACGGAAGAGAGAGTAGCAATTGCCCGCAAAAGCCAAGGCAAAAACGCGCCAAATGCGTATTCCATCAACTCAACAAATTTATCGTACTGAGCAGCGACGAACTCACTATCTGCTTCGCCCGCAGCCCAGAGCAAAGGGGGTATAGCCGCCTTGCTCTGCTGGGCTTTCGGCAAAGTCACAAAAATATCTGTAAGCAATGAACCGTTGAGCCAACCCTCGCCAAGCATCTCCAGATCGTGCATTTTCACAAACAGCTTAGACGATTTACGGCCAGTTACGACTTCCTTAAGGATGTAGTTGTTTTGCTCTTGGCAGACTCCAAAATTCTTGAGTAGCGCGGCTGCGACTTGACTATTCGTCAGACCATCTTTTACAGCTGGCATATCAGAAATAATCTTTCGACATGTGCCGGGTCCAAATCCCGTCCTATTTGCGGCTTGGCCAAGATGGGTAAGCCACATAGGACTAGCTGCTCGCGCGAATGGTTCTCCAAGCTCATCACTTAATAGTTCAGCCCTGATATCTTCAAATATCTTAAGGCTGGATGCCCCATGTTGGCTCGCATATAAGGCAAGTGATAAACTAACCTCGATCGCATCATCGTCCGGATTCTCCGGAATCGCCGCCATTAGCTGTGAACTAAGTACTGCCTTAATAGAGTCCTGCAAATCATCAGGTAAATTGTCATTTGCAATCTCACTTCTTAGTGCAGGCGGATCGCTGAACAACCTTGCCTGTGCACTTCTACGCGATTGCTCATTCACGAAGGCTGGTTGACCCAGCACATTGTCAAATATGATTGTATCCCCCTCCGTAAATTCGCCTGCACGGCCACAGCGACCTGCAATATTACGGAATAGTAGTGGCGCCATCGGAGTTTGATTCTCGCCAAAACCAATAAGCCAATCAAATATTATCGTGCATCGAATAGGCAAATCGACGCCTTCGGCTAATGTAGTGGTTGCTGCCACAAACTGCAAAGATCGCGATTTTAAAGCTTTTTCAATGAGAGTCTTTACTTCTCCTGGCAAGGATGAATTGTGGTATGCAACGCCTCTAGAAACCATATTTCTTAATGCTCCGAGGTGTGGGAACATATGCAAGCACTCAATTAATTTTTCGCGATCGGCTGAAATTCCATCCAACTCTTTCAATGTGGACGCCACCGCCGCGGCAACGCCTCGCGTCGTTTGCTTTGAATAGCAGGCAATGAGGACAGGCCCACCTATGCTACCTCGGACGTAGCGCGCCAAGAATGAAACGTTTTCATATGCAGATGGTAGCTGAGATCTTATTGCGCCGAATTGACTCGCAGGCCACATTGCTGCTGGCCATTCTAGGGTTTTCCGACCCAAATAGCTTGAGCCTTGCTTTGAGATCGGACGAAGAGGGTCTGCGCCATAAAGCCAGCCCAACTTTCCATCTGTTGTCCAAATTGCCAGCCGTCGAGCCGTCGGTCGCCAGCTATCATCGTAATGCTCGGCATCACTGCCCAGCCATTTTCGTAGATCCTCGACGTCAGCCAACACGGCGGATAATAGAATTATTCTAAGATCGAGCCCTTGAATCTGTTGAAGGCGCATTCGGGCGATCAGCGCCTCCAACCTAGCGCCTCTTATTCCATTTTCAATTCCATGCGCTTCGTCAAATACAACCGTACGAAGCCTTGAATAAAGATCATTTGACCTAAGAATCGCATCGGCGCGCTCTGGTGTCGCAATAATCACCGTTGAATTAGTAAAATCAATTTGATCAATGTGGCTATTGAACGTTCCAAAATACCCGCGAACATCGATGCCCTCGATGACATGTTCTTGGAAGCACTCGTAGACCTGACGTCCGAGTGCAATGTATGGAGTGATGTATAAAGCGATGTCTCCGCGCCCAGTCATGCGCGACGCAATAGCTAGCTCAGCAAGGAGCGTCTTGCCGGTGCTGGTGGGAATTGTGACAACTGCATTTTCTTCGGAATCTAAGAAACCATTCTGTATGACATTGTACTGCGGAGGCAGTAGACACATTCTACCTTGAGAAATTATTCGCTTTACATATTTATTGAAAAGATAACTTCCGTTATATTTTAGTACACGAGCTATGGAAAGATTAATACAGTGCTTTAGGCAAAGGCGGCCGCCTCGCAAAAACGTTACGTCTGCAAGTGGTCGATGACCGGTCATTAGTTCTTCAAAGTGTTTCACGAGTTGCTCATTTTCGACCTCGTCTCCCGTCAGCAGGAACATATTGAGTCGCTCGAGAAACTCTCTTGCCTCAACGCCAAGGTGGCTTGATCGAAGGGCTTGACCGATCCTGCTGGGATTGCTCATTGCAAGGGCGAGCAATTGTCCTTCCGAACGCACCAATTCAGGATTGACCTGCCGTTGGACCGCGGCCGCTGAGGGGAAGTTCCCATACATCCCAAATGCCGTCGCCGCCAAGATTAGCAGGAGGTGGCGCTCTTCGATTTCCTTCGAGAAATCTAGATCTTGATCTGCTAACCCCTCTAAATCGTGGTCTTGAGTCCGTCGATTTGCCACCTCTAAGATAATTCTTGCGGCAGCAATCAAAGAACTTGCAAGCTCTTCATCGTAAAGCTCCGACGCGCGATCTAATTGCCCTTTTAGTTGATACTCGTTAAGTTCGCGCTGTGCGATCGCTAATAGCTCGGACCAGCGCATAGGTTCAACGTTTAAGCCGCGGTTCATCCCTGCAGCCACTGCATCAGCAGCCTTGAGTTCTTCTGACGCGCTCACAACTGCCCTCGCGCGAGGCGGAGTAGGCGATCTTCCAAATCCGAGAGGCCAATCGTCCACGGCGTGATGGAGTTTTGGTCCCAACCGAATGCTGCGATGGCTGTTTTTATCGCGAGCATTTTTTGGACTGGATTTCCGACCCCGGCTTCGTGAACGCCTGTTGGAACAAGGCGAACGCTAGAGCATTGATCCGGCGTCGTTCCGCCTAATCGCTGAACTCTCTTAGAATATTCATCTTGATTTCTTTCGATCTCAAAAGAGTTGCATAAATAGCTAATTCGTGACTGCAGCGTTAGGTTAATATCTGTTCCAAAAAGCTTTTCATAGTCCCTTTCTAAATTTTGGAAGTAGTTTATATTTTGTTTAGAGCCGGCTGTTTTTGTTTCTTGAATGTACATGATATCTTTAGATGGATCAGATGGATGAAAGTAGATGTACATTAGGTCTACGCCTGCCCCACTTATCCTTGTAAGTGGCTGAATCGCGTTACTGGCGAACTTCTCGTGACCAGAAAAATATCCATTTCGCCCAATGTGCAAGCATATGAACTCGCCAAGATTACCCTTTTGACTGTTGCTGATGCTATCGGAAGCAGAGAGGAATGGGGTCTTAAGTGCCTGGAGTGCTACCAGAAGTGCTGCATGCGCTGCGTTGCAATGCGGGTCTCCCACATGCTCGGCCACGCCAGTGACATTGTTCCCTTTGAATCCCGACATTCTTGAGACTGAATGGCCTCCGTGGGCAGTTTCTATTTCAATGCGTCCGATTTGAAACGTCGCATTGCAACCTACTTTGTTTAGCTGCTCAGATCCAAGCGCTCATTAGCACGCAACAGTCTTTCAGCGTACATATGGTCGTATTTCCGCCACTTCCCTGCTCCATTCTCTCGAAAATTGCCTACCCGATAGCGAGCGCACATGTATCACTTTCAACGATAAACAAATGAAGGTAGCATAATATGTTCAGAGCCGAGATCGGCTATCCACTTGGAATCGAAAACGTTTGGACATCCACAACCGCGCAAATCCAGCCATCTTATATGAACAGGCTCGGGGCCTCTTCCGAATGCCGTGATATCACGTCAAAAGGTCTCTGCCTTCCGTGAAAGCTGGAAGGTGGGGAGAGGCGTACGAGCACACCGTACTCTCCAGTCAATCCAACAAAGCACCTAAGCCGCATCCCAGCGCCAAAGCCACCCGCTCCACCACGGTGATTGTCGGGTTCTTCACCACGCGCTCAATGCCGCTGATGTATGTTCGGTCCAGACCCGCTTCATCAGCCAACGCCTCCTGCGACCAGCCGCGCTCTTTGCGCAGCCTCTTCATGTTTGCAGCCAAGCGTTGCCGAACGTCCATCCACCAGACTGAAATGGAATGTGGTCGATTGGACCACGGACGATGAATCTCATTTTTACTAGCCTTAGGCGCATGTTCCGATAACTGAATGGAGCGTGAGGCCCGTCATCCACGAGGGGGATCGAAATGATGGAATACGAATACAAGGTCATTGACGTTGCCGATGGCGCAATAAGCTCCGTCCTGCTTGGCGAAGGCCGGATCGAAACCAACGTCCTCGAAGCCTACATCAATGCAATGGCGGCAGAGGGCTGGCGAATGGTCTTCATGTCGAAAGTCATGCAGCGCCACATGGTCACCTCCGACCGCGAGACTCTGATGGTTACCTTCGAGCGCAGAGTTGCAGAGGCTGACCGGGAAGCACGGGCCGCTCGTTGCATCGATGACATTATTGCCGCTGAGGATGGTGCAAAGCGTATTGGCCGGAAGGCTGCTGCCGGAGCAGTTGGCTTGGTGGCAGGCTCGGCTCTGTTAGGTACGATCCTGTCAAGCGATGGCGATGAGTGAGGCCATGTCAGACATACAGACGAAAGTTGCCGCCCGCCGCGCTGAACTGGCGCAGGAGGAGAAAATACGCTCAGAAAAGCAAGCTGCTCTGGCCAGAGAGCAAAAGATCATCGACCAGGAGGAGCGGTTAAAGGTAGCTGGAGAGTCAACTACAGATGGGCTTTCTCCGGTGGAGATTGAGGCTATTTTGCATAAGCAAGCCAAAAGTCTTTGGTCCACACAAGACAACGTGCTGGTCTTCGGTCTTGTTATTGGTGGGCTTATATTACTTCCGGTAGGTGGTTTGGGAGCTATTCCAATTGCAATTGGCCTATTTATGGCAAACTCTTTGGGGAAGCGTTACAGGCAGACTTTGAGAGATCGCTATCCCGACAAATTCGGCAGGGCTGACACTTGAGATCCAGCCACATCGTTACTCGTTGAATTTTGTCGAAATTGAATGACTGTCCCTCGGATGTTCTCCGGGGGCATTTTTTTGTCCGAAAGGAACCTGCAATGATTTTGATCCGCACTGCGGAGGCCTTGGCGCGCGCCTTGGATTCTCCGCTTGATGCTGTCGCCAAAAGGCGGCTGCGCTTCCATGCCGAACGGCTGGCAGAATACGATGATTTCGCCTTCGAAGAGTTGGCTGTGTTCGCCGTCGTCCAGCCGGGAGATGCCCTTGCCGACATCGAGGTAGCACTCGGCATGCAGGTGCTTGTCGAACGGGATTTCGCGATGATCCCAGAAATTGTCGAACGACATTGGTGTTGGGCAGAGGCTATCTTCATTCTGTCGGATGACGGCTTCGGCTTGGTGCTGCTTGTGCCTCTTTGCCAAGACACCGACTCTGCACTTCTCACCGCCATTCAAAGTCACATTGGCGAAAGTCAGAATTCCTCAGTCACCTGAACCTACTGCGTAATTGCCAGAAAGCTGCCCAAGGAAACGGGCTGTCTTGAAGGCTCAAATCCATCGTCGCCATCGAGCGGCATCACACGGCGTCTGTGCATCCGCACGGGCGCTTTTTTTATTTAAAGGATAGCAAAATGCTTTCACTCTGTGACGCACCATCGATCGAACGGGTCATGGGCCAAGCACTTGATCCCGAACTGCGCACCCTACTGGATGATCGGCTTAAACTTGCTGCCGATGCAGGGTTACAAGACCTCACACATATCGTCGTCGTCCAACCGGGCGACACAATCGAAGACCTGAAGTCGGAGATCGGCTTTTCACCGTTGTACAATCCGGTCAGTGGGATTCGCTTCGGTTGCGAGGGCTTCGAACCCTATTGGGCTTGGCTTACCATCTCCGGCGGCTGGTACGAACTGATCCACACGATCGGCGATTCCGGATTTGCGCTGACGTTGCTGGTCGAGGTTGGGGAAGGGACGTGCCTTCGAGAGATGTGCGCTGCTTTTGCCGGGGATGTCCGATGCGATTGATAGGAGTCCTACTGGTCCTATGTGTCGCCTTGGCGGTCTTGAAGGCTGCCGCAATGCTTGTGGCGCTCGTTGTCCTTGCGGCCATCGTGCTCTCTGCCATCACGAGGCCGATGGAAACGGCGGGGTGTCTGCTGTCGTTCGCTCTGCTGAGCGCGATCGGGCAGTATCCTCTGGCAGGCTTGATCATCGTTGGCGGGCTGGCTGCGCTTGGTTTGCTGATGCGAACGTAAGGCGAGATGCCGAACTTGCCGCCCCTTGCCCCCACCGGGATCGCAAAGTCCGTGCTGGTGGGGGGAGTGGGGGCGATTATGCGACAATACCGAAAAGTGAAATGGGCGGGTCAAAATCTGGCCAGCGCTGAATACGTATGTGGCTCTGCGTTAATGTGGTTTCAACGCTTTACAGGCTGTGGCGTTAACCATAGTCGGGCGGTACCGCGTCGCTGAAAGTACTCTCGCCAAGGCGAACTCAGTAAGCGCCGGTTGCCCCGTTTGCTCGGGGGACAGACCTTGATCCTGGTCATGCTGAAATGGATTACCATGCCGCTGACAACGGTTGGTTCTTTGACAGTCGGTACGGCACCGACAACTAGTATGAGATCGAAAACGATCGAACAAACACGCCCAAAGAACATAATAATAAGGGATTACACTTGAAAACTGATCACGAATTTCGTCCGCTGCCTTGGGAACTTGACCACTTTCTCGATGGCTTTGGGGACAATATCGTTCACAGATATGATCGTCTGGCAGATTACCCGGCTGATGAGAGCCGTCTTCTCTGGACCATACGGAACGACCTTAAACACACCGGAATTCAAGGCCTGATCAGCCTGATCCGTGTCTTGATCGCTGAGACCCTTCGTGCGCGGCAGGAGCTGCGCCGATTGGGGACGAAAATCTGCGGTCTCGGCATGGCTAAAGCGTTTTGCGCCATACTCGATCTATTCGAGGGCCGCGAAACTGGACGCCATATCTGGCATCGCGACGAGGACGGTTTTTACCGCCTCAACGATTGCCACGAGCTGTCCTAAATGAGCCGGGGTGGGGGAGCCTATTTTGGCTCCTCGCTTCTCCTTTTCCACCACCAAAGCATTCAGGTCGGGAAACCTGATGCGCCACAAGCCCCGCCGGAAGAGCGGGGAGGAAGAATATATGACCGATACTACTGCTCCGACATCTATCGGGACGGAGCCCTCCACTTCGAAGTCCAGAAAATTGAAGCCCTTTCCGGCCAGGCTTAATCCGGAAGAGTTTCCTAACCCGCCGTCACAGGGTGGCCATAAGCTTCCCCTCACGATGGATAACGTCGAGCATCTTCTTGCTGGTAACAGCATCAACGTGTCCTATGACGTGATCAGTAAGCGATTGAGCATCCTGCATAATGCGCGGCAGCTCGAAGAGTGCGACCTGATCAGCCTCGCCAACCTCAACGGTGTGCCTTCGGGCCAAGTACTCGATTTTATCGGGACACTTGGAAGGCGCAACGGATCCAATCCGGTGGCGGACTGGATCAAGAGCAGGCCATGGGACGGTAGCGACCGGCTTCAGCAACTCTATCACACAGTGCACGTCGAGGAGAGTTACCCGACCGAGATGCGGGACGCCCTCATCTATCGCTGGTGTCTGAGTGCTGTGGCTGCAGCTTTGTCTCTGGGCAATTTCCATTCCCGTGGGGTTCTGACCCTGCAGGGGCCGCAAGGCAGCGGGAAGACCAGCTGGATTGCAAGGCTGGTGCCTGAGGACCTGCGAAGAGCGTGGTTCAAGCGTGATCATCATCTCGATCCATGCAGCAAGGATTCTGTGCTTGTTGCAGTCGCACACGGGATCGTCGAGTTAGGCGAACTCGACAGCTCTTTCCGGCGAGATGTGGCCCGGCTCAAAGGCTTCATCACCAACGACTGTGACCGGGTCCGACCTCCGTACGCTGCGCGTGCGGTGGATATGGGCCGCAGGACGGTTTGCAGCCTCCGTCAACGATAGTCGCTTTTTGGTCGACACGACTGGCAACTCACGGTGGTGGACGATCGCGGTGGAACGACTGGATTACCAGCACGACATCGACATGCAGCAGGTTTACGCTCAGCTTGCATGCGACTTCGACGCCGGAAAGCAATGGTGGCTGACACCGGAGGAGGAGGAGCAGCTTGCTGTCGTCAACGCCGGGCATGAGGTCACCAGTGCAGTCGAAGAGCGGCTTCGGGAACGGATAGACCTGAACGCCAATCTTTTGATCTACATGACTGCCATCGAAGTGCTGCGGAAGATCGGGATCAACCACCCGAATAACCAGCACTGCCGGGAAGCCGGTGGCATCCTGCGCAAACTCTATGGCCAGCCAAAACGCGTGAACGGCAGGGAGAAGTGGAAGGTCGGGCTGACATCCGACACCGGCTTCCAGCCTGTCGCCATGGATGACGACGACGAAGTCTATTGACGCTCACCCGGTGGGGGCAGGGAGGGGCACGAACGGCGCTTCCCTGTTTTCACCACCACGACCGCCGCGCCGCTCCCTCAGATCGCCAACCGGCGGGGGCGGTGCTGGCTCAAACATGCCCGAGAGCAGGGCTGAGAGCTCGCCACAGCGCTAATTCGGCTTGCCCGGCACCGATGGGCGTGCGCCGAGGCGCGGCGCTCTGCGGGCCAATCTTAAAACCACATTCAGAAAGGAAATGGCCTATGGCCAAGCTTAAACTCACGTCCGCATTTTGCCGCGACGTTACCTGCCCACCGCACAAGCGGAAGGAGGTCTACCGCTGCACCGAGGTTATTGGCTTCGGGCTTGAAGTCAGAGCTTCGGGTAAGACGTACTGGCTCTACTACACGAAACCCGACGGCAAGGCGGCACAGGTCAAGATCGGCGGCTCCAGTGACATACCGTTCGACGTTGCCAAGCGTACCGCAAAGGAACTGCGCTCAAAAGTCGTTCTTGGAGGCAACCCGGCCGAAGACAAGGCCATCCGCAAGGGCACGATCACCTTTAAGGAATTGGCGCAGATGCATATCGAACACGCCAAGGGGCATATTCGGTCCCACGGTTGTGTTGAGATGTCATATCGGAAGTATCTTGTGCCGGAATTCGGTCGGCTTCGCATCGATGAGGTCATGCCCCATGCGATCGAAACCCACTTCGCCAAGCTTCGTGCGCGGCTGGCCCCGGCTTCTGTCGATCGCCTGCGTCTCGTCATGAATCGCGGA
This sequence comes from Novosphingobium hassiacum, assembly GCF_014196055.1. GTDB lineage: Bacteria > Pseudomonadota > Alphaproteobacteria > Sphingomonadales > Sphingomonadaceae > Novosphingobium > Novosphingobium hassiacum. Next base: position 223,302 of record NZ_JACICY010000001.1, on the reverse strand, counting down.
TATCGACTGGCGAAGGGGTGGGGGCTACCGGGCTCCGACCGTAACCCGGTCGAGGCAGTCGCAAGGCCGAAGTACGATAATAAACGCACATGTTTGCTATCGCCGGAACAGGTCAAGCGCCTTCTTGGCGAGTGCGGCAAATCGGAAAACACGATGCTGAAACCCATCGTGCAATTCGCCTTGGCAACTGCCGCACGAAAGCGTGAGATTCTTGATGCACGGTTCGAGCACGTCAATTTCGACCGGGCCGAATGGTTGATACCGCACACCAAGAATGGGCATCCCCGGACAGTCCCGCTCAGCGAGGCTGCAATGGCGGTTGTGAAGGCCTTGCCCCGTAAAGAGGGGTGCGAGTGGATGTTTACCAACCCTTCGACGGGCAAGCACTACATCACCATCAAACGGGCCTGGAAGACGGCGACCGAAGCTGCAGGCCTGCCGGGAATGCACACACACGATCTTCGGCATGCAGCAATCGGCGCAATGGTGTCCAACAATGTCAGTCTGCATGTCGCCGGTAAGATCGCCGGTCACCTGCGACCAGAGAGTACGGCGCGCTATGCTGCCGTGGCTGATTCCACGCTTGCTGCAGCGGTGGAAGCCGGTGCCCGCAACCTCAACTTGATGGGGAAAGCGGCATGATCGAACAGGAAATGGCAGCGCTTCGCAAGCTGGAAAAGGATCTCGTCGATGACGGTTTGAAGCGTAACGATCGCGCTCACGCGTTGATCAACGCGTGCATCAACGAAGGGATCGATAGCGGGCCGGGTATAATCGCTGCGCTTATCAGTCTGGGCTATAACGGCAAGCATGCCGGGATCATGCTCAGCACGAACATTCAGCGAGAGCCTGTGTGGCCGAACTGGGGCCGCCGCGATTGCGGCCAGTACTTTGCCCCCGAGATGCTAGCCGACGTGAATTGAACTACCGCCCCACATGCAGCTTCGTGCTGTGTGTGGGGCATTTTTCCGCATCATTTTTTGATTGGCAGAACGGTAGATGATTATCGAACTGCCTTGCGGGCGGGCTTTGCTGAAATTGTGCCTAACGCCCCAAGCTTTCCACCGTCTGCTAGCTTGGCAACCGCCACTCCAGCTTCTATTAGAGGCAGAGCATAATTTTCTAAGACTTGGTCGACTTTCTCGCGATCAACGACAGAGTATACATCTTCCTTAAGTGTCGAGGCAGCTCCTATCGGTATGCCATTTAGATACAATTGAGACTTATATCTTAGCTTTCTTGACTTAGAAAAGTATTTTCCTTCGGAAATCTCTTCCGTGAAAAATGCAACGCTTAACTTGTTATTATCTTTAAAGTTATTGAATAATTTTTCGCTATGTGCAGCATTGTTCTCCAATATCTTGGAGTGCGCTGTTAGTCTTTCGACTTCACGGTTGATATTGAGAAGTTCGCTTTTAAGTCTATTTATTTTTATTGCCCCGTAAGCGATCACTAAGAAGGAGGATGCTACCAGAAATATAGCCCAGAACTCCACAGTATACATCCCTGTTATTAAGTCGCTTCGTGGCGAGATTGCTCCTTTGATCGGACAAAATCAAGACCGCTGACTGGTCTTTCCCGCCCAGGCTTGTCGACTTGGCGCTACTACGTCGTTGAATCTCGTTGCGGGCGAAAGGCGAAACCGGGGCTGGCACGGATCTTTTTGCGGATTCCATAAGGCCAAAGTGCTTTAACCTTAGGCGTACCCTAAGGCGGGATGGGGGTGGCACCGAACGTGGAGAAAATCGTGTTTCCAGAAAAAGCATTTCCCCTACAGCAGGGCGCGGTGGATTCGTTGTGTGCCGTCTATAGCGTCTTGAATGGTATGAATGCCTTGGGGGAACTCCAGAGCCAAGCCGACGCCTGCGATTGTTTTAGAAGGGTCGTTCCTGAGTTCAATCGCCCCGCGCAAGCAATCCTAGATGGGTTCAATCCGGGAGGCGATAGGTACTCCGATATCCACTGGCTTGGCCGGGCATTAGCCGGGCGCGAATTCCTGAGTCGACCCATGCACGTCACCTCAGTCAACGAATTGAAGGATCTATTGGTTTCCAGCAAGGCTGGCGGCGTCATATACTTCCGGGCTCGAGAAGATCACAGCTTGACACATTACACCTACGTCAAGCCGCGCCGCCTCGATGGTGCGTTTCCGCTTTGGGATAGTTGCGGCTGCGACCTCCTTCTCCTCTCACTCGATGGCGCATTCATCGACGGACAACCTATTGAAGTTACGCATTTCTGGGCTGCAAATCGGAAGGATTGAGGTCCGGTCCGTTAAGGCCGCATCTCGCGAGCCTTCAAGAAGGATAGCCTTCGTCCCCGAGATGCCAGCCGAGCTGAACTAGACTACCGCCCTGCATGCAGCCTCGCGCTGTGTGTGGGGCTCCCTTTCCGCATTACTTTTGTGGGTATGATGCAAACTAAAGACCTCAATTCGGGCAGAAGTGACATTGCGAAGCCGATTTTCATGCTATCAGGCGCTATGTCTGACGATGCAGAATTTCTCTCGAATTACCGGACTGACGAACTGTATATCCATCCAGGTCCAAGCGGCGCATATGCGACGATCGTTACGGATGGGGCTGAAGTCGAACTTGGGGAAGTCGAGATTACGGCCCGGTGCAAGCTGGCAGTTAGCGCGTTCTACGTGCGTGATAAATCCGATTTCAACTCGTTTAAGATCACTAAGCTGAAGTGGTCAAAGCGCGACGGGTGGCATGAAGAAGCGCACATCAGGCTCAGCTATTTCAATGCGGCGCGAATGGCCGAATTTGTCGGTCTGTTCTCCCACCTCGACTTAGGGGATGCGCAGAAGGCGCGTCTTTCGCTGGATAGTGTGAATGTCACTGACTTGAGCGCGCTTCTGGCAAGCACGAAAGGCGCGGCGGTTCTTCAAGAGTTGGCTGAGTCACCTCAGCTCCATCAAGACATCTATGCGGTGGCGGCTAAACGTGCCGCACTGACCGAATTTGAGGCTATGTTAGGCCGGTCTTTGAGGGAAGCCGAGTGGCAGGCCTATTTCGAGCGCAATCCGTGGGTCTTTGGTCATGGCCTCAACTATGTCTTCCTCGATAAGGTCGGGCCGAAGCTTGAAACACGCACGACCGGTAGTGCGTTTGGCCAGCCGGGAAAGACAGCCGATGGCTTGATGCGAACCCGTGCGGCATTGAGCCAGTACGTCCTCATTGAAATCAAGCGGGACGCAACAAAGCTGTTGCAGAAGGATCGTTATCGTCCGGGCTGCTGGGCTGTTTCTGACGAGCTCTCAGCCGCCGTCACGCAATCGCAAAAGACCACCTATGAATTTGCGCGAGGGCGCTTTCGAGACGAATTGAAGGACGCAGAGGGCAACGAACTCGGGGAGGTGGTCTATTCGCTCGAACCGCGAAGTTATCTCGTTGTAGGCAACATGGCGGAGCTACGTGGCAACGGCGACAAGATAGCCTGTTTCGAGCTCTACCGGCGCAATGTGCGGTCACCCGAGATACTGACCTTCGACGAGCTGTTTCACCGAGCTAAGTGCATCGTCGAGAATCTTGGAGGCAAACCAACGCCTCGGGAGCATGAAGCCCCGCAAGGGTTTGGCAGTGACGATTTCGACGATGACGACATCCCCTTCTGACTGTGGCTGTGCCGCTCCGAATATTGAGCTTTCCGGGTCTGGCACGGGTCACTCTCGCGGAATCCATAAGGCCAAAGTGCTTTAACCTTCGTCGCGCCTATTCGCGGGAATGGCACAACTTGGGGCAGGGCTGGGGCGCTACCCGCTTGGGCCAATTCTGATAACCAATGCCCCTGGAAACACTCAACTTTATTGCTAATGATAATCACTTTCGTAATGATGGGGTCAGAGGTTCGAATCCTCTAAGCGGCACCATTTCCCAACCCAGCAATCAGTCCGCGCCTTCGAGCGCTTCGCCGGCCAAAAGCCAGGTTTCCTCGGCTTGCGCGAGTTCTTTGGCGAGGGCTGCGCGGCGTTGGGACAGGTCGCTCATCGTCAGCTTGGCGTGTTCGGGCAGGGCCTTGGCCGGTTCGAACATGGCGCGGTCGATGTGGGCGAGTTCTGCCTGGAGGCGAGCGACGGCGTTTTCGGCCTGCGATTGCTTCTTCTTGAGCGCACGGTAGTCTTCGCGGGCGGCGGCGCGGGCCTTGCGGTCCTGTGCGGAGCCTTTGTCCTTGTCCTTGCCCGAGGCCGGCTTGTCCGACTTCGACTGGTTCCGACCCAGGATGAAGTCGATGTAGTCTTCCATGTTGCCGTCGTAGGACTTGGCCGTGCCGCCATCGACCAGCACGAGGCGATCGGCGGCGAGTTCGACCATGTGGCGGTCGTGGCTGATCAGGATGACGGCGCCCTTGTAGTCGTTGAGCGCCTGGACGAGTGCTTCGCGCGCGTCGATGTCGAGGTGGTTGGTCGGCTCGTCGAGCACCAGCATATGTGGGGCATCGCGCGTGACCAAGGCGAGCGCGAGGCGTGCCTTTTCACCGCCCGAAAGCGTGCCGACCTGCGAGGTGGCTCGATTGCCCGAGAACCCGAAGCGGCCCAATTGCGCGCGGACTGCGCCGGGGGTCTTGCCGTCCATGGCGCGGGTCATCAGTTCCAGCGGCGTCGCTCCGCCCGACAGTTCCTCGACCTGGTATTGGGTAAAGTAGCCGACCTGCATCTTGCCGGTCGCCTGCATCTGGCCGTCCATCGGCGCGAGCTGTGCTGCCAGCAGGCGCGCGAGCGTGGTCTTGCCATTGCCGTTGCGGCCGAGCAGGGCGATGCGGTCATCCGGGTCGATCCGCAGGTTGAGGCGCGTCAGCACCGGCTTGTCCGGTGTGTACCCGACCGATGCCAGATCGAGCGTGATCAGCGGCGGGCGCAGTTCCTCGGGGTCCGGGAAATTGAAGCTTAGCGTCGGATCTTCGACCATCGCGGCGATCGGCTGCATCCGCGCGAGCATCTTGGCGCGCGACTGTGCCTGCTTGGCGGTCGAGGCGCGGGCGCTATTGCGCGCGATGTAATCCTTGAGGCGACCGGCCTGCGCTTCCTGCGAGGCGCGCGCGGCGGCTTGCTGGGCGAGGCGTTCGTTGCGCTGGCGCTCGAAGCTGTCGTAGCCCCCGGGGTAAAGCGTCAGCTTGCCTGCATGCAGGTGCAGGATGTGATCGACCACGTTGTTGAGCAGGTCGCGTTCGTGGCTGATCACGACCAGCGTGCCGGGATAGGACTTGAGGAAATTCTCAAGCCATAGCGTTGCTTCCAGATCGAGGTGGTTCGACGGCTCGTCGAGCAGCATCACGTCGGGCGTGGAAAACAGCAGCGAGGCGAGCGCGACGCGCATCTTCCAGCCGCCCGAGAAGCTGTCGAGCGGTTGGGCCTGCATGTCCTCATCGAAGCCGAGGCCGATCAGGATGCGCGCGGCGCGGGCGGGGGCGGTGTAGGCGTCGATCGCCAGCAGGCGCTCGTGCACATCGCCGAGCCGGTCGGGATCGGTGCAGGTCTCGGCTTCCTCGAGCAGCTGGGTGCGCTCGACGTCGGATTCCAGCACTGTCTCGAACGGTGACTTGGTTCCGCTCGGCGCTTCCTGCGCGATGTAGCCGAGGCGGGTGCGGCGGGGCATGTCGACCGAGCCCTCGTCGGGCTCGATCTCGCCGATGATCGCTTTGACCAGGGTCGACTTGCCTGCGCCATTGCGGCCGATCAGCCCGACGCGCGCGCGCGGTGGCACCGCAGCCGAAGCGCGGGACAGGATGTCGCGCCCGCCAAGGCGCACGGTGATGCCATTGATAGTCAGCATGAAAGCGCCCGCAAGGTTCGCGTGCCGTAAAGGTTCGCGTGAAAGAAGATGGTGGGCCCGGCAGGATTTGAACCCGCGACCTAGCCGTTATGAGCGGCCAGCTCTAACCGCTGAGCTACAGGCCCATCGAGGTGCCCGGTACAGGGGCATTAGCGGATTGGCAAGGCGCGCGGAGCGCTGACGCTCTCAGACTTGCGCGGCGGCGATGATTTCACTGACGTGGGTCGGCTTTACACCACGTTTGGCGAGGTAGGCGAACACGCCGCGCCACCAGTCGTAAAATTCATCCAGCGCGGTTTCATCGCGCACGTAAGGCGTGAGGCCGGGGCGGAGCGACGGGCTGTGGAACGAGAAAACGAGGATCGGCACCTGATCGTCGAGCGCCATGTCGATGCCCTTGATTGCCTCCTCGAGCGTCACGCCTTCGGGCGTCAGCGGGATGCGTTCGAGCAGGCCGAGCCGGGCCAGCGCGCCGCGCAGACGCGGGACTCGCCACAAGGCAGGATAGATCCGCTGCCCCTGTTTGCGGAGTAGGCCCCAGAACACCGTGGTGAGCGGCATCTCGATCAGGCCATCGCGCTTGTCGATCCACCACGGACGCAGCGGAAGATCGCGGAAGTTGGGGCCTCCGCTCGCGCTGTAATCGAACCGCGAACGCACCGAGGTGTCGATGGCAACGCCGCACTCCGACAGGATCGAGGCGGTGGCGGGGCCGATGCCATAGCGTCCGGCGCGGTAGATCAGCGGCGCAGTGCCGAACGCGTGCTCGATCGTATCGCGCAGCTTGCGAAACTTGGCCCGTTCGAGTTCGGCGGGGAGGTTTCCGGCAAAGCTGTTGTGGACGTTGAGGGTCTCGTCGTGCGGTGGGCTGACCCAAGGGTGCAATTGCACGCCCACTTCGGCACGCCCGGCCTTGACCGCCTCACCCAGAACTTCGGCCGCGCGCGGATCGTTCGCCACTGGATAATCGATCAGGTAGATCGGGACGATGTTCAGTCCCTCGCAGAACTGCTGGAATTTGGCGAGGCGCGGAACGTGGTCCAGCCCATGACTGGTCCGGTCGAGCGGCTTGCTCCAGTCGAATTCTTCTTCCGTGTCGATCGTCAGGACGAACCGCGTGCCGAACGCGGGATCGAAGCGAACGAAATCCGTGTCCTTTGGCATGCGCAGAATTTCAGAGCGCTGGTCCACTTGTATCCCCTGGGTCAACCCGCGACCGAAGTGCGGCCTGCGATCGGCCCGTCGATTGTGGATGATGCAGGGGTATGGTCGGCGAGTGCCGCGGTCAAGTAGGGTAAAGCTATAAGGAACTTGTCATTTTCGCGATGCAGCATGCCGTGTCCGCCTTGGAGTTCGGCGCGGGCGAGGCGCAGGGCAAAGCCATTACCAAGCATCGCGGACGGGGAGGCTGGCCCGGTATTGCCCCTGGCATCGGGCGCAAACAGTGCAGCGTCGTCTAGCTGTCGCAGAGCGGCCGGGAGCGTGATCGCCAGAACCGCCGTGGTCTCATGCTCTTCCAGCGCGATCGTGAGCCGCTCACCCGGAGCGACGCTGGATGCGATAACCGAGAGCACGCGCCATACCGAACGCTCGATTTCCTCCGCCGCAAATGCCACCTGAACCGGACTGGAGGGCAGCACTAGGGTGAGCCGCACATTGCGCGCGGCAAGAACGGGCATCACCTGTTCCACCAGACCTGCGATCACGAAGGCGGCGTCGGCCTCGGCCGTATCGATATCGAGCGCCCGTGATTCGAGCCTGACCAGCCGTTCGACTTCCTCGAATCCTGCCAGCATGTTTGCTGCGTCGGCAGCGATATTGGCTGCCATCGCGCGGTACTGGTGCGGCGTCGGCCCGAACACCTGTTGCTGGATGACTTCGGCAAAGCCCTGAACCGCGTTGATCGGTGTGCGCAGTTCATGCAGCAACTGGCGCAGGCGGTCGGCCTCGGACGACGGAGCGGGGACGGCGGCGGTAAGCGCCGTCGCTCCCGATCGCCGTCGCAAGCGCAAGAGGTAGCCTGTGAACCGGCCGCCATCGCGCGCAAAGCAGGGCGTGCCGTCCGCCTGCCAGATTCCGGACACGGCATCGGCACCCTCGATCGTGAGAAGGCCCGCGCTGACGGGCTGGCGCTGTCTGAATGCCAAAGCCATCGCATCATCGCAGCGGACCGGCGCGGAGGTGTCGCTGGAGAACACGCGGCTGCCGACCAGCATGCCTGCCGGATCGACTTCAGCCTGGACTACCGTGCCTCCGGCATCGGTGCGCAGGTCGATCGCATGGGGAGGCTTGCGTTCGTGCTCTGGGTCGTCACCGAACGGGAGCAGGGGTGCAACGCCGTCGGGCCGCGGGCTGAGGTCAGAGGCATCGCGCTGTTCGCGTTTGCGTCGGAACGCTTCGATGCGGCGCACGATAGCGCCAATGCCTTCGTCGGCCGGCAGCTCGGCCGATATATGGGCTAACGTTACAGGCTCGGAAGGCGTTGCACTCGCGGACTCTGGGGCGTCGGTTACGTCGGGCGCTTCAAGCAGGAAATCATCGACGCCCAAACGCGAGAGCACCTGCCGCACAGATTCGCCAAGATCGGCGCGGTGGCGCAGGAAGCCGCGCGCGCGTGTCGGCAATCGTGGGATGAGCGCTAGCCAGTCGTCGTCGGGAAGGTGCGCCGAGGCGATCGCTGCCGATGCCGTTCGTGGGCCCCCTTGTGCGAAGTGATAGACCAGCACGGCCGACCGATGCGAGGTTCCGCGCAGAACGGCGGCGCATTCTTCATCGGTTAATTGTGCGGCAAGCGAATCGACACGCTCGAGCGCTGTGGCATGACGCGTCGTCCAGCCTGCCAGCGGGACAAGCCCGAGCAGGTCGACAAGCTGTCTCAATTGGGTGCGGCCCGCCGTCTTTCCGGCCACGTTGGTACGCAGCACGGTTTCAAGGCGGTCATCGACAATCATTCGTGCTCCGCGTGGGAAAGGGCCGGAAATAAAGCGCGGGCGCTGCGGAGGGACCGTTTAGCCCACTGAAAGCTAACAAATCGTGGGCGCTCGCAAAAGCTTGCTGTCCACTGCGTTGCAATGTGGGACGATTGCGATATTAAACAATAAAATATCGTGCGCCGATGGATATTGTGCGGAAAGTTGCCATAGATGCTTCTTTCCGAATGTTCCGGCGGTCAAACGTGAAACGGATTTGATAAAGGCATGGCAACCTTGGATGGGATCGACCGGCGGCTTCTTGCCGAATTGCAGGACGAAGGCCGCGTCACGAACGTCGAACTGGCGCAGCGCGTCGGGCTGACCGCGCCACCCTGCCTGCGTCGTGTGCGTGCGCTCGAAGACGCCGGCGTGATCAAAGGATACCACGCCGAACTCGATGCCTCGAAGCTCGGCTTTGCGATCACCGTGTTCGCGCTGGTCAGCCTCAAGAGCCAAGCCGAAGAATCGCTGCGGCAGTTCGAAGACCACATGCGCACGTTGGCCGAAGTGCGCGAATGCCACATGCTGAACGGCGAGATCGACTTCATCCTCAAGATCGTCAGTCGTGATCTGCAGAGCTTTCAGGAGTTCCTGACCAGCAAGCTGACGCCTGCGCCCAACGTGGCGAGCGTAAAAACCTCGCTGACGATTCGTACTGCCAAGCAGGTGCCTGGCGTTCCGCTGGAAGATTGAGTTACCGAGCGTCCGCCGCCTTCTGGTGGTGCCTGATAACTTCCTCGATAATGAAGCGCAGGAATTTCTCGGAGAATTCCGGGTCGAGCTTGGCGTCCGCCGCCAATGAGCGCAGTCGCGCGATCTGGCGTTCCTCGCGGCCCGGATCTGAGGCGGGAAGCTTGTTCTGTGCCTTGTAGGTGCCGACCGCCTGGGTGATGCGGAAGCGCTCGGCCAGAATGTGGATCATCGCCGCGTCGATATTGTCGATCGACTGGCGATACCCTGCCAGCACCGGATCTTCGCTCATTCCCATACCCCATTCAGACGTCGTTACGCCGCTACCGTGCAAGTTGCGTCTTGCCAAGCGCCGCCCATGACGCCAAGCGGCACAAAGATGACCGCGACCATCCACACACTGCCGCGCAAGGCGGAACCCTCGCTCTCACCGATGATGGCTTTGGTGGCCGAGGGCATGAACAGCGTCAACGCCGTGATCCTGTCGCGGATGCAGTCTCGCATCCCCTTGATCCCGACGCTGGCCGGGCACCTCATTGCGGGCGGCGGCAAGCGTATGCGGCCGATGCTGACGCTCGCGAGCGCGTCGTTGCTGGGGTATGGTGGCAGCCGTCATTACAAGCTGGCCGCTGCGGTCGAGTTTATCCACACCGCCACGCTGCTACACGACGACGTGGTCGACGGGTCGGACATGCGGCGCGGCAAGAAGACCGCGAACATCGTCTACGGCAATCCGGCCACGGTGCTTGTCGGCGATTTCCTGTTCAGCCGCAGCTTCGAACTGATGGTCGAGGACGGCTCGCTCAAGGTCCTGCGCATCCTGTCGAACGCGTCGGCGGTGATTTCCGAAGGCGAGGTCGACCAGCTTGTCGCGCAGCGCCAGGTGGGGACGACCGAGGAGATGTACCTCGATATTATCGCGGCCAAGACCGCCGCGCTGTTCTCGGCCGCCTGCCGCATCGCTGCGGTCGTTGCCGAACGGCCTGAGGCAGAAGAGCAAGCGCTTGATTCCTACGGGCGAAACCTGGGCATCGCGTTCCAGCTGGCCGACGATGCGATCGACTACGATTCGGACGCTGCCGAAATGGGCAAGGATCAGGGTGACGATTTCCGCGAGGGCAAGATGACCCTGCCGGTGATCCTGGCCTATGCGCGCGGTGATGCCGACGAGCGCCGGTTCTGGCAGGAGGCGATTGCCGGTGACCGCACTTCGGACGCCGATCTCAGCCACGCCATCTCCCTGATCAAAAAGCATGATTCGGTACAAGCTACGCGCGAGCGGGCGACGATGTATGCGCAGCGCGCGATCGACGCGATTGCTGGCTTTCCTGCCAGCGCGGCCCGTGCTGCGATGACCGAAGCCGCCGAATTCGCGGTGTCTCGCCGCTTCTGATCATCTAATTGGAGAGAGCCATGCAGCATCGCCGTCTGGGCAAGTCCGCCATCGTGGTGTCCGACATCTGCATGGGCACAATGACGTTCGGCAGCCAGGCTGACGAGGCAACGGCGTTACGCGTCCTCGACCGTTGTTTCGATGCAGGGATCAACTTCTACGATACCGCCGAGGGTTACCCGGTGCCGCCTGACGTCAAGTGGGTGGGGCGCACCGAAGAGATCGTCGGCAAATGGCTCAAGACCAAGCCGCGCGATGCGATTGTGCTGGCGACCAAGGTTTCCGGACCGAGCCATGCGTGGTTCAAATCGCCCTTGCGCAGCGGCATGACGGCGCTCGACCGACGCAACATCACGGCTGCGATCGAGGCGAGCCTGGTCAAGCTCGGCACCGATTACATCGATCTTTATCAGACGCACTGGCCTGACCACGACACGTCTTACGACGAGACCATGGACGTGCTCGACGAACTGGTGCGCGCGGGCAAGGTGCGCATCGCGGGATGTTCGAACGAGACGAGCTGGGGTTTGATGAAGTCGCTGGCAGCCTCGGAACGGTTGGGCGCGACGCGTTATCAGACGATTCAGAACAACTTCAGCCTCAACAACCGCCGGTTCGAGGACGAGTTGGCGCAAGTGTGCCGCATGGAGGGCGTGAGCCTGATCCCGTACTCGCCGCTTGGTGGTGGCGTGCTGTCGGGCAAGTATCAGCGCGGGGCCTTGCCCGACGGTGCACGGTTCTCACGCTATCTCACGATGGGTGGGCGACAAGCAGGAATGGGCCGTCGCTTCGTCAACGAGCAGTCGCTGGCGTCGACCGAGCGATTCATGGCGATTGCGATGGAAGCGGGGCTGGACCCAGTCACGTTCGCGGTGGCGTGGTCCAAGCAACACGATTTCGTGGCATCGACGATCGTCGGGGTGAGCGCCGAGGATCAGGTCGACGCGATTCTGGCCGCTGCCGACCTTGTCTTGCCCGATGATGTGATGAAGGCGGTGGACCAGGTCTCGCGCGAGATCCGCTATCCGATGGGCTGAGCCTCTGGCTACTTGCGCCTGCCGAAGCGCCGCCACAGCCAGTAGCAGCTTCCCCCGCAGACCGCGCCCACGCCCAGAATTCCGGCCCCGATCAGCGCGCCGCTGAACAGGATTCCGGTGGTCAGCGCCACCACGAATTCGAGCGTGGTCTTCATATCCTCCCCGTAGCACGTTTCCGATATGCTCAACGTGCCGATGGGCAAAGCGTTGCCACATCGGGGTATTCCCCCGTAAAGCGCAGCCTGTGAGCGACCTGCCGATCCATGCCGTCCTGCCCGACCTGCTCGCCGCGCTGCGCGAGGGGAACGGCGCGGTCCTGATCGCGCCGCCGGGGGCGGGCAAGACGACCGCGGTTGCGCCTGCCTTGCTGGCTGAGGCGTGGTGCACCGGGCAGGTCATCGTGCTGTCGCCGCGCCGCGTTGCCGCGCGTGCTGCTGCGGAGCGCATGGCCGAAATGCTCGGCGAAGACGCCGGCGAAACAGTCGGTTACGTGACGCGGCTGGATGCGAAGAAGACGGCGCGGACGCGTGTTCTGGTGATGACGGAGGCGATCTTCGTCGCGACGATCCTTGGGGATCCGGATCTTGCGGGCGTGTCTGCGGTGCTGTTCGACGAAGCGCACGAGCGGCATCTCGATAGCGATCTGGGTCTGGCCTTGGCAATCGAAGCGCAGGGGGTGCTGCGCGAGGATCTGCGTATCGTGGTGATGTCGGCGACAATAGACGGTTCGCGCTTCGCCGCTCTCATGCATGGCGCTCCGGTGATCGAAAGCGCGGGCAAGGCGCATCCGCTGACCATTCGCTGGCTCGGCGCTCGGGCGGATGTGAAGGTCGAGGCGGCGATGGCGTCGGCGATCCAGACCGCGTGGCGCGAGGAAGCGGGCGATATTCTGGCGTTTCTGCCTGGGGTTGCGCAGATCGAGCGGACTGCGGATTTGCTGGCCGACAGGTTACCCGGGGCGTTGATCCTGCCATTGCACGGTCAGGTCGAGCCGTCCGCGCAACGCATTGCCATCAAACGCGATTCCGGCGGGAGGAGACGGATCGTGCTAGCGACCAGCATCGCCGAAACCTCACTGACGCTGGATGGCGTGTCGGTGGTGGTCGATGCCGGACTCTCACGCCGTGCCGAGTTCGACAAGGCGGCAGGAGTGACTAGGCTGGTGACGACGCCGGCGAGCCAGGCGTCGGCAGCGCAGCGGGCGGGACGCGCGGCGCGGCAGGGGCCGGGCGTGGCTTATCGCCTGTGGGAAGAGGCGGGGCATGCGGGGAGACCGGCGTTCGATCCGCCCGAAGTGATGACCAGCGACCTTGCGCCGCTTGCGCTGACGCTGGCGCAATGGGGGGCGGGCGAAGTGGCTGCGATGGCGTGGCTCGATAGTCCGCCTGCGCCTGCGCTGGTGACCGCGCGGGGTTTGCTCAGGACTCTAGGCGCGCTGGACGATGACGGTCGCATCACACCGCACGGGCGGGCGATGGCTCGGCTTTCGATGGAACCGGCTCTCGCGCATATGCTGCTGTTTGCCGCTGAACGCGGGCAGGCGGAGGAAGCGGCACGGCTTGCCTTGCTGCTGCAGGAGCGGGGGCTGGGAGGTCGGGGCGAGGACCTTGAGCGTCGGTTGGACCGCTGGCGGAGCGAGCGCGGGTCGCGGTCCGATGGCGCGCGGAAGCTGGCGGGGCGCTGGGCGGACACGGCGGTGAAGGTGCTTCGACAGGCTCAACACGAGCGGGGGTGCGATGTGGGGCCTGTGCCTGCGGGAGTTCTACTCGCCGAAGCGTTCCCCGATCGCATCGCGCGAACACGGTCCGCGTCGGGTGAGGAGTGGTTGTCGTCGGGCGGGCGCGGGTATCGGCTCGACCCTGCATCGCCGCTCGCCACGGCGAAGTGGCTGGTCATCGGCGATGCGCAGGGCGAGGCGAAGGGCGCGCGGATCACGGCGGCGGTGGCGCTGGATGAAGCCGATGTGGTGCGCCATCTTTCGCACCGGATCGAGGAGCGCCATTCGCTGTCGTGGAATGCGGGCGAGGGGCGGGTCGAGGCGCGGCTGGAGCGGCGGCTGGGTGCGATCGTGCTGGCGCGGGTGCCTGACCCCAAGCCCGACCCGGATGCGGTGGCGGCGCTGCTGATGGCGCAAGTGCGTGAGGCGGGGCTGTCGTCGCTTCCTTTGGGCGATAGCGCGCGAGCGCTGATCGAGCGGGCGGGATATGCCGGGCTGGAGATGCTTTCGGAAGCAGCACTGCTGGCCTCGCTGGAGGAATGGCTGGCGCCCTTGCTGATCGGTCGGCGCGATCTGGGTGTCGGCGCGGGCAAGCTGCATGAGGCACTGCTGTCGCGGCTCGATTGGAACGCGCGGGCCGAACTGGACCGGGTCGCGCCTGCGGAGTTCCGTTCGCCTGCGGGGACCAACCACGCCATCGACTATGCGCACGAGGGCGGGCCTTGCGTTGAACTGCGGGTGCAGGCGCTGTTCGGGATCGACCGGCACCCGTGCGTGGGGCAGCCGCCACGTCCGCTGCTGCTCAGCCTGACCAGTCCAGGAGCCAAGCCGATCCAGACGACGGCCGATCTTCCGGGATTCTGGCGCGGATCGTGGAAGGATGTGTGCAAGGACATGAAGGGTCGCTATCCCCGGCATCGCTGGCCAGACGAGCCTTGGACCGAGGACCCGAGCCTCAAGACCAAGAACGCATTCAACCGCGGTAAGGGCGAACACCGGACTTGATTCCGGCGCGAATTCGACGCAGGGCTGCGCCTATGTCAGCACGCATCTATCAACGCCCAAAGAATGCCATGCAGTCCGGCAAGGCCGGGACCAGCGACTGGCTGCTCGAATTCGAAGCGTCGGAGGCCAAGCGCGCCGATCCGCTGATGGGTTGGGCAGGATCTGGCGATACGCAACAGCAGGTGGTGCTGAGCTTTGAATCGCAGGAAGACGCACAGGCTTATGCCCAGCGCTATGGCATCGAGGCGCACGTGATCCCGACGCCGCCGCGTAAGTTGAAGCTGCAGAGCTACGCGGATAATTTTCGCTGAGGCAAGGGCAGCAGCCCGCCTCCGACCCGAAGAAGTGGGGCGAGCCTCACGAGTCTCTGGACAACTCGCGCTCTCGCCGCCATATGCCGCTCCGGGAGTCGGTCGGACGCTTGCGTCCGCCAACCTGGTCAGGTCCGGAAGGAAGCAGCCACAACGGTTTGCGGCGGGTCGGCCGGCTCCTTTTCCACCCATTCCCTGACAGCGCCTTCGACAATTGGCGCGCCAGTTCCTACATAGGGCGCGATGGGCGATTCACCTGACATGTTTGGCGGCGAGCCGGAGGACGAGACCGACGGTCTCGACACCGGGCCAAGTACGCAAGAGCTTGAGGCTGCCGGGCAATCGTCGATGTTCGCTGAGCCTGCGCCCGTCGCGGCACCGCCGCCCGCACCGGCACCGGTTGCTGCATCTGCTGCGCCTGCCGCGCCACCCTATCGTGTGCTGGCCCGCAAATACCGATCGCAGACCTTTGCTGAGCTGATCGGGCAGGACGCGATGGTCCAGACGCTGGCCAACGCGATCAAGCGTGATCGGCTGGCCCACGCATTTCTGATGACTGGCGTGCGCGGGGTCGGCAAGACTTCGACCGCGCGCCTGATCGCCAAGGCGCTCAACTGCATCGGTCTTGACGGGCAGGGCGGTCCGACGATCGATCCTTGCGGTGTGTGCGAGCCGTGCCGTGCGATCGCCGAGGGGCGGCACATCGACGTGATCGAGATGGACGCTGCGTCCAATACCGGCGTCGACGACGTGCGCGAGATCATCGAGGCTGTGCGCTATGCTGCGGTATCGGCTCGTTACAAGATTTACATCGTCGACGAAGTCCACATGCTGTCGCGCAATGCGTTCAACGCCTTGCTCAAGACACTTGAGGAGCCGCCCGCGCATGTGAAGTTCCTGTTCGCGACGACCGAAGTGGACAAGCTGCCGGTGACGGTTCTGTCACGCTGCCAGCGGTTCGACCTCAAGCGCATCCCCGCGCCGTTGCTCGCCAGCCACTTTGCGATGATCTGCGAGAAGGAAGGCGTCGAGGCCGAGGCCGAGGCGCTGTCGATGGTCGCTGCAGCTGCCGAAGGTTCGGTGCGCGACGGGTTGTCGATCCTTGATCAGGCGATCAGCCATGCCGATCTCGTCGGCAGCGACGATGGCGCGACGCGGGTGTCGGCCGAGCAGGTGCGCTCAATGCTCGGGCTGGCCGACAAGACCATGCAGCGGCGCCTGCTCGATGCTGTCCTGACGGGCAAGGGCGGGACCGTGCTCGACGAGGTGACGCAGCAATATGCGCTGGGGATCGAGCCGATCGCGATGATGCGCGCGCAGATGGACGTGGTCCATCGCGTGACCGTCGCACAGATCGGCGGGGTGGGGCCGGACGTGCGCTCGACTGAGGAGCGCGAGGCGCTGGAGGCCTGGGCCAAGACGCTTTCGGCAGGCCAGCTTCACCGCCTGTGGCAGTTGCTCATGAAGGGCTACGAGGAAGTGAAGACTGCGCCCGACCCGCTGGTGGCGGCGCAGATGGCGCTGCTGCGGGTGATGCACGCGGCAGACATGCCCGATCCTGGGGGGCTTGTTCGCAAGCTGGAGGAACTGGCGTCGCGTCCGGCGGTTATGGTGCAGGCGTCTGGCGACGGCACCGCGCCGGTTGGCGCCACGATGCTGGCACCGGCTGTTCCAAAGCTCGATTGGCTGACCCTTGTCGAGCAGGTCGAGCATGTGTCGCCGTTGGTCGGATCAACCATGCGGTTGGGTGTGCGAGTTGTTGATCTGCAGCCGGGTTTGCTGCGTTATCAGTTGGTTCCGGGGTTGCCGGGCGATCCGGCAGCGGATATCCGTCGAGCGTTGAACCAGATTACCGGGCAGGCATGGCTGCTCGAAATTGCAGATGGCGTGGCGCAGCCCAGCCTTGAGGAAGACAAGGCGGCAAAGGTTGCAGCGGAAGCCGAGGCGATGCGGCAGGACCCGCTGGTCAAGGCGGCGCTGGAAGCCTTTCCGGGCGCGCAGATTATCGATGAAGACAGCTCGAGAGAGCACGAGAAGAGACCTTGGAGCAAACGCGCATGAAGTCGATGGAAGAGATGATCCAGGCCGCTCAGGCTGCCGCGCAGACCATCCAGAAGCAGATGGAAGATGCGCAGAACACGCTTGACGGGATCGAGGTGGAGGGTGTTGCCGGTGGCGGACTGGTGCGCATCCGCGCGTCGGCCAAGGGCCGCGTGATCGGCGCTTCGATCGACGACAGCCTGCTGGTCCCTGCTGACAAGGGTATTCTCGAAGATCTGATCGCAGCGGCGTTCAACGATGCGCGCAGCAAGGCCGATGCAGTTGCTGCCGAAGAGATGCAGAAGGTTCAGATGGCGGCGGGTATCCCCCCCGGTTTCAAGCTGCCGTTCTGATCCGTACGTACAAGCCAAGGAATTCTGATTGAGCGTTACCGTACTGGCGAGCGCCGCGATGATCGCGGCAGCGTCTGTTTCCCCGGCTGATATTGCTGTGCAGGACGTCGCCACATCGGCGAGCGCGGAGCAGACTGCGCCAGCGCCCGATCCCGTTGCTCCGGTTGCGCCGACGATCTTGTTGCCGCAGCCGGCTTTCAACGCCCCGACGACCGTTCCGGCACAACCGCCGGCGCTCGACCAGATTAGCCAGCCGCAGGATGCGATCGTTGTTTCAGGTGAGCGCGAGGTCCCGCAGGACCCCATGCAGGCGGTCAACGAGGCTTCGTACAATGCGGTGCAGGCGGTCGACGGTGCGGTGATTGCGCCGCTGGCGGTGGGTTACGAGAAGGCCGTGCCCGCCCCCGTGCGCAAGGGCCTGCGCAATTTCCTGCTGAATCTGACCGAGCCGGTCGTCGCGCTCAATTTCCTGCTGCAGCTGAAACCGGGCAAGGCCGCAGAGACGCTCGGAAGGTTTGCGATCAATTCGACCATCGGCGTTGCGGGTCTGATCGACGTTGCGAAGAAGAAGCCGTTCAACCTGCCGTACCGCGTGAATGGCTTTGGTTACACCTTCGGCTATTACGGCATCGGCACGGGGCCATACTTCTTCCTGCCGCTGGTGGGGCCGACGACCTTGCGCGATGTCGTCGGGCTGGGCCTCGATCGTTTTCTGATGCCGTTCGCTGTTGGCGGGCCGCTCAAGCACCCGGCTTATGTCTATGGCGGTTTCGTGGTGCGATCACTCGACGATCGGGTCGAGAAAGATGCGCTGTTTGCGCGCATCCGCGAGGAATCGAATCCTTATGCCAGCTATCGCGAGCTATACCTGAAGACGCGCCAAGCGGAGATCGATGCGCTCAAAGGCAAGGCGGATTTTCAGAAAGAGGGCAGCGTTGAGTTGCCGCCCGCCACTGCCAGGCCCGTTGTGCAGGCAGCACCGACCCCCGTGCCGGTAACCGTGGCGCCTGCCGTGCCGCAGACCGTGTTCGTTTCGGAGCCGGTCGTGCAGGCACTGCCCGCAGGATACGCGCCGCGCCGTTAAAGCGCGTCAGCTTTCGAGCAGCAGCGAATAATCGCGCATCAGTTCCCAGGCCTTGACGGGAGCGACCATTAGTTGGTCGGTGCTATCCAGGCCGCACTGACGCTTTAAGATCTGGGCGATCGTGGCGGTGTTTCCGGGGCTTGTGCCATAGGCGGATACCAGCACTTCGGGGCCGTGCGACAGGCTTCCATCGAACAGCAACTCGACATTCTGCGGCTGGAAACCGAAGCCCAGGAAGGCGAGCCGTTTTGCGCCGGCAACTGCCTTGCGCACTTCGCGCACGATTTCACGGCTTTCCTTGCGTTCGCCCAGCGATTTGAGTTGCCCCGCGATGGCGTGCAGGTTCCACGGTTGTTCGACCCCCCATTCGGCTTGCGGTGCTTCACCGCCCTGCCACGGCAAGCGCCCGATCGTGCCATGCGGGTGGATGATGTGCAGCTTTTCGGCGATGACCGCCTGCGCTTCCTTCAGGTCGATGCCATAGGCCATGACCAGAGCAAATGGCAGAAAGTGCTCGACCGAACGATCGTAATTGAAATTGATGATGGTCAGCTGCTCGAGTGTCTGTCCGAGCTTGGTGCGGGGGACCCCCGAGGTGATCAGTTGGCCTAGCTGGTAGATCCAGTATTCCGCGATCTTGCCCTGCAGCGGAAGTTCGCCGCGCACGCGCGGTTCGTCGCGCAGGCTGGATCGGGCTTCGGCCTGTCCGATGAAATAGGCGATCGCCAGTTTGCCGCACGATACCGCCATTGGATCGTGATCGTACTGTTCGATCACGGAATCGATCGAGCGTCCCAGCCTGCAGGCGTTGCGCAGTCGTTCGGCGGATGCGGCCACGTCTGCCACTGGCTTGCCCGCGCGTTCGGCCAGCTTGTAGATGTTGCGCAGCAGGAGCTGGCCATCGCGGGTCGAGGTTTCCCCGGCGGTCCGTTCGAAATCGTAACCCTGTACGATCCGCGTTAGCAGTTCGTCATTTCCCGGAAACTGCAATTCGGCGCTGGCACCTGCTCCAACAATCAAGGTCGTCTTGGTGCGCAGCATGAAATCGGGCGGCCCTTGTACTATGTGGACCTGCAATGGGGGATTATACCTAACATACCATTTACGCCGATTTCATCGGAATGGGCGGCAGTGTGGGTCATGTTCCACAACCGATCGCGTGAAGGGCATTGCGGCGGAGGCGGGGCACCCCCATATTCCGGTAAAGCGCCGGACAGCGTGCCCGGCAGGACGGAAATAACGTGCCCATGACTCTTTATCCTCTGCTTCCCTTGCGAGACATCGTCGTATTCCCCGGCATGGTCGTGCCGTTGTTCGTCGGCCGTGAGAAATCGGTGTCGGCGCTTGAGGCGGCGATGACTGGCAACAAGGATATATTCCTGCTGGCGCAGCTCGATCCGGGCTGTGACGATCCGGACCGTGACGACTTGTACGAAACCGGCGTGATCGCGACGGTTCTGCAGTTGCTCAAGCTGCCCGACGGCACCGTGCGCGTGCTCGTCGAAGGTCGTGATCGCGCGACTTTGAAGACGCTGCGCGAGGAAACGACGGCTGCGGGCGGGATGCTGGTGGCGCAAGTCGATCAGCTCGAGCCGGTGGTCGCGACGGGCACCGAAGTATCCGCGATGATGCGCTCGGTCGTCGATCAGTTCGCCGAATACGCCAAGCTGTCGAAGAAACTGCCGCAGGATGCCGGCGGACAGCTGGGCGATATCGAGGATGCGGGCAAGCTTGCCGACTCCGCTGCTGCCAACCTTGCGGCCAAGGTTGCCGACAAGCAGGCGGTGCTGTCGGAAAGCGATCCGCTCAAGCGGCTTGAGATGGTGCTGTCCTTCATGGAGGGCGAGCTTGGCGTGCTGCAGGTCGAGCGCAAGATTCGTGGGCGCGTGAAGCGCCAGATGGAAAAGACCCAGCGCGAATATTACCTCAACGAGCAGATGAAGGCGATCCAGTCGGAACTGGGCGGCGGCGACGACGGCGAGGCCAACGAGATCGCTGAGCTTCAGGACAAGATCGACAAGCTCAAGCTGTCGAAGGAAGCGCGTTCGAAGGCGCAGTCCGAGCTCAAGAAGCTCAAGGGCATGCAGCCGATGAGCGCCGAAGCAACCGTGATTCGCAATTATCTCGATGTGTTGCTCGGCCTGCCTTGGGGCAAGAAGAGCAAGCTGAAGCGTGATCTTCCGGCGGCGCAGGCGGTGCTCGATGCCGATCACTACGCGCTCGACAAGGTCAAGGACCGAATCGTCGAATACCTGGCGGTCCAGGCGCGGACCAATAAGCTGAAGGGGCCGATCCTGTGCCTCGTCGGACCTCCGGGCGTGGGCAAGACTTCGCTGGGCAAGTCGATCGCCAAGGCGACCGGGCGCCAGTTCGTGCGCCAGTCACTGGGCGGCGTGCGCGACGAGGCCGAAATCCGTGGCCATCGTCGCACGTACATCGGTTCGCTGCCGGGCAAGATCGTGACCAACCTCAAGAAGGCAGGCACGTCCAACCCGCTGTTCCTGCTCGACGAGATCGACAAGCTCGGCCAGGATTTCCGCGGCGATCCGGCTTCCGCTCTGCTGGAGGTGCTCGATCCCGAACAGAACTCGAAGTTCCAGGACCATTATCTCGAGCTGGACGTCGACCTGTCGGACGTGATGTTCGTGTGCACGGCCAACAGCCTGAACTTGCCGCAAGCGCTGCTCGACCGCATGGAGATCATCCGGCTCGAGGGCTATACCGAGGACGAGAAGGTCGAGATCGCCGAGCGGCACCTGATCGCCAAGCAGGTCGAGGCGCATGGGCTTAAGAAGGGCGAATTCACGCTCGAACACGAAGCGCTGCGTGACCTGATCCGCTATTACACGCGGGAAGCCGGCGTGCGTACGCTCGAGCGCGAGATTGCGCGTCTGGCGCGCAAGTCGCTGCGCCAGATCCTCGAAGGCAAGACCAAGGCCGTGACGATCACGTCTGCCAACCTCGACGAGTTCGCAGGCGTGCGTAAATTCCGCCATGGCATGTCCGATGAGGAAAATCAGGTAGGCTCGGTTACCGGGCTTGCGTGGACCGAAGTCGGCGGCGAGTTGCTGACCATCGAAAGCGTGACGGTACCCGGCAAGGGACAGGTGCGCACCACCGGCAAGCTGGGCGAAGTGATGAGCGAGGGCGTCCAGATGGCGTTCAGCTTCGTCAAGGCGCGCAGCCCGGCCTATGGCATCAAGCCTTCGATCTTCCAGCGCAAGGACCTGCACATCCACTTGCCCGAAGGCGCCGTGCCCAAGGACGGGCCGAGCGCGGGTATCGGTATGGTTACCGCCATGGTTTCCACGCTGACCGGCATTCCGATCCGCGCGGATGTGGCGATGACCGGCGAGGTCACCTTGCGCGGGCGCGTGCTGGCGATCGGCGGCCTCAAGGAAAAGCTGCTGGCGGCGCTGCGTGGCGGCATCAAGACCGTGCTGATCCCGGAAGAGAACCGCAAGGACCTCGCCGAGATCCCCGCGAACATCAAAGACGGGCTGGAAATCATCCCGGTCTCGCATGTCGATGAAGTGCTGGCGCGTGCACTGACCGCGCCGATCGAAGCGATCGAATGGACTGAAGCGGACGATTTGGCGACACAGCCGGGGCCCGGCGTAAGCGGACAAACGCCCTCGCACACCGCGCACTAAGCGCGGCGTTACAATGGTTTCCCGCGCAACGTTATTGCGCTGAGGGTCCATGGTGATGAAAACACGATGAAACCGCACGCTCAGCGGGCGGTTTCATCGCATTTGCCTTTGACAGCCCTGTGTTTCTCCGCTCTCTTTCCGGCACCCGAAAGGCGATTCAAACCCAACCTTTCACAAGAAAAAATCTAGGGGGTTCCGGACATGAACAAGAACGATCTTATCGGCTCGGTAGCCGATGTGAGTGGCCTTTCGAAGGGCGATGCGACCAAGGCAGTCGAAGCGGTCTTCGAATCGATTTCCGGCGCGCTGTCAAAGGGCGATGAGGTTCGACTCGTCGGCTTCGGCACGTTCTCCGTTGCCAAGCGCAAGGCTTCGACCGGCCGCAATCCACGTACCGGTGAACCGATGTCGATCAAGGCATCGTCGCAGCCCAAGTTCAAGGCTGGCAAGGGCCTCAAGGACGCTGTCAACTGACGAGCCAACCGATTGCTTCGGCTTGACCATAGGCCGAAGTTGAAAGTTACAAAGACCGCGTCAGGTTTGCTGGCGCGGTCTTTGCTTTGGGTTTTAGGGGCTGGTGCGCACAAGCGCGGTCGGGGCGGCTGTGGTGCGCGCGTTGACCTTCCAGACCAGCGTCTTCGTCGCGCCTTTCACTGCGGGACCTTCGTCGGTGTTGTTGGCCAGAATCTCGCCGTCGGTGACGAGCGTCAGCACGCCATCGAGCACAGGCATGCCGTCCGCGCCGTTCTTGCCGTCGGCTGCTGCTGCGGCCATGCCCATCATCGGCGAGGATGACGCGCTCGGCGAGAAGGCCGGTGCCTCGACCCGGACCGTGCCGTCGGTGCGCCGGACCAGAGTCACGAACGGCGTAAGCATCGGGAACCTCTCGATCGTGGGGAACGTGAAGTCGTGGTCGAGCCTGCCAGCGATGGCGAACTCGACTTCGAATCGCCCGTCGCCCTTGTCGATGACCGACTTCCAGCCGTTCTGTCGGCGCAAACGATCTGCAAACTCCTGCGCGGCGCGCGGATCGGATGGATCGATCCCGCCGAGCATCGTTTTCATCATGGCCTCTTCGGACTTCTTTTTCTCGGCGGCCGAAGCCTTGTTGGCGGCGATGTCTTCTTCCCAGGTCTGCTTCTGCGCCGCCAGCTCGTCAGCGGTGCATGCGCGCTCCTCACCCGACTGCTCCTCGAAGCACGTCGACGGTTCGAACGCCGCATCGCCATCCTTCTTGTTGCGTTCGTCTGCCGCCATTTTGGACAGGGCGACGAGGTGGATATCGCCCTTGTAAGCGAAACTGAAGGTGCCGTCCTTGCGCAGTGCGAGGTCCGATGTGAACTTGCCGGGCAGGAGCATGCAGCCAGCAAGCAAAAGCACTGCGGCCAAACCGACCGCGATTGTCCCCGAACGTCGCATGCTGCCCCCCTTGCGTGATGTCACCCTGCGCGGGTGTAGACCGCGTATAGCGCGATTGCAGCCGCGTTCGAAACGTTAAGGCTTTCGATGGCCGAAGCCATGGGGAGCCGCGCGACGGCGTCGCAATGCTGCGCAACGTTGTGGCGCAGACCTTCACCTTCTGCGCCGAGCACAATCACGACGGGTCCGGCCGGCAGAGCAGATGGGAAGCTCGCCTTTCCTTCGCCATCGAGCCCGACACGCCAGTAGCCTTCCTCGGCCATGCGCTCGAGCGCGCGGGCAAGGTTGACCACGCGGACCCACGGCACGGTTTCGAGCGCACCCGAAGCGGACTTGGCAAGCGTGCCCGATTCGAGCGGCGAATTACGGTCCTGCGTGACCAGCGCGGCGACGTCGAACGCGGCGCACGATCGCA
Organism: Novosphingobium hassiacum; assembly: GCF_014196055.1. Taxonomy (GTDB): domain Bacteria; phylum Pseudomonadota; class Alphaproteobacteria; order Sphingomonadales; family Sphingomonadaceae; genus Novosphingobium; species Novosphingobium hassiacum. The sequence goes on along the minus strand of NZ_JACICY010000001.1, from coordinate 199,436 downwards.
GGATGGCACCGACGTTGTGGGGGTCGGTCACCGAATCGAGCACGACGATGGTGCGGCCTTCGGATTCATCGAGGATATCGTCGAGCGCGACATCGTCGAGCGGGGCCACTTCGAGCACCAGACCCTGATGCGGTGCGTCCTTGGCGACAAGGCGGCCGAGATCGGCGGCCTGGGCGTATTCGACGGGCAGCGAGGACGGCAGTTCGGCATCGTTATCATCGAGCAGCTGCTGGATCGCTTCACGCGTACCCCACAGTTTCTTGGCATCGCGATTGGGATTGGTCAGCGCGGCTTCGATGGCGTGACGGCCCCATAGGCGGACGGTCCCGCCGTTACCGCGGCCCGATCCCTTGCCCGAACTCTTACCCGAGCCGCGACCGTGCATGTTGCGGGCTTCGCGGCCGCGCAGGGACTTTCCCTTTTGTTGATCGTTGTTGCGGGGCATCGGACACCTTTTCGTGAAGTCGCAGTAAATTCGTGCCGCGCATGCCAGCCTGCCCATTGACAGGCAAGTGATGCTTCGCCAAAGGGTCCGCCTCTCGGCCGGATGGCCTCTTCGGAGGTCGACAAATCGGGGCCAATCCCTTCGGGGAAATGCCTCGCACCGGCAGCACTGGTGTGGACAGGTGGCCGAGTGGTTAATGGCAGCAGACTGTAAATCTGCCCGCGAGAGCGTACGGTGGTTCGAATCCACCCCTGTCCACCACCGCTGCACTGGCCCGCATCGATCTGCGCGGGCGCACACGATCCAGACGGCACAACCGAAGTCGCGCGAAATTATGGTCGTGGCTATTGTCCGGACTGACGCAGGTCACCGCATGTTTGCTTGTCGCAAGGCACGCCAGAGCCTAGATGGGGCCGATGTCCGGAGAAATTCTCGATAACCGTGGTCGCGGTAACACTGGCTGGTCGTGGCCTGCGGTCCATCCAGAAGGTCGCAAGTTCGGTCTCATCGTGGCTGCACTAAGCGCGGCGGCGGCTTTCTTTGCTTGGGAGACGATCGCGTGGCCGCTAGCGTTTCTCGCCATCGGCGTGCTCGCGTTTTTCCGCGATCCGGTGCGGGTTTCACCGCGTGACGACCGCCTGATCCTTTCGCCCGCCGATGGCCAGATTACGCAGATCCAGAAGGTGTCGCCACCGCGTGAGCTGTGCGCCGACGACGGTAGCGGGGTGCGCGGGATGGTCGATGCTCCGGTCACGCGAATCTCGATCTTCATGTCGGTGTTCGACGTGCACATCAACCGCTCGCCGATCTCTGGCACGATCCGCCGCGTGGTTTATATCCCCGGCAAGTTTGTCAACGCCGATCTGGACAAGGCCAGCGATGAGAACGAGCGCCAGCATGTGCTGGTCGAACGCACGGACGGGGTGCAGGTCGGCTTTACCCAGATCGCAGGGCTGATCGCCCGTCGCATCGTCCCGTTCGTCAAGGGTGGCGACATCGTAGCGGTCGGGCAGCGGATCGGGCTGATCCGGTTTGGCAGCAGGGTCGACGTCTATCTCCCAGCCGGGACGGAGCCCAAGGTGCTGATGGGCCAGAGGACGGTGGCGGGCGAAACCGTGCTGGCCGAAATCGGTGAAGCTCCGCTGATCGAGGGTATCGGACAATGACGTTTGCGCATGAACCCGAGACCCCGCGCGGTCGCCTGCCGGGCGGGCTGACGCTGCGCGCGATGACACCCAATGCGATTACGGTCGCGGCACTGTGTTCGGGCCTGACCGGCATCCGCTTCGCCGTGACTGCCGCTTCGGGCACCGATCCGCTGGTGGTGGCCGAAGACTGGCGCAAGGCGGTGATTGCGGTGATCATTGCCGGAATCCTCGATGGTCTCGACGGACGCATCGCGCGCCTGCTCAAGGCGCAATCGCGGTTCGGTGCGGAACTCGACAGTCTGGCCGACAACGTCTCGTTTGGCGTCGCGCCTGCGTTGATCCTGTTCCTGTGGTCGTTGCAGGAAGCGCCGCGCGTGGGCTGGTTTGCTGCGCTTGCCGTTGCGATCGCCTGTGCCCTGCGGTTGGCGCGCTTCAACGCCCGGATCGATAACGACGTGCAGCCCCACAAGTCGGCTGGCTTTCTGACCGGCATTCCGGCTCCCGTCGGGGCGGGGCTGGCATTCCTGCCGCTCTACTTGTGGATTGCGACTGACAATCCGCTGTTCCGTTTGCCCGTCGTGGTCGGCCCGTGGCTGGTGCTGATCGCGTTCCTGATGATCTCTAACATCGCAACGCTGAGCTGGACGTCATTGCGGCCTCGGCGCAGCGTGCGGCTTGAACTGATGGGGCTGGTCGGCCTGGTGATCGCAGCCCTGCTGACCGAGCCGTGGCTGACACTGGTCGGGATCTGCGTGGTCTATATCCTGCTGCTACCGCTGGGCGTGCTCCGCTATGCGCGGGTCAAGCGACAGCGCGCGAACGCACGACCTGTGCAGCTTCCGTCCGAGTAACCAGACGGCGCGCGGTGCGGCGCAATTGCGGCGCGGCGAAGGCTCGCGGCGCGACTGGTTCATGGCTGGTGACGTGGATCAGAAATTCGCGATCACGCTGGAGCGAGCGATAATCGGCAATCAGGCCTGCAATCTGACCGCGTCGTCCCCGGAACGTCACGAACCCTGCGCCGAGCGCGAAGGTTGCGGCAGCAGCAAAGACGAGAGTTGAAAGCAGAGCAAGCATCACACGATTCCTCGGGTTTCTTTCCAGGCGGCCGGGTCCCTAAATCTGAAGAGTCAGCCTGTGGAAAACTTGTGGATTGCGGTGTAGTTCCGTTCTGAACAGCCTCCGATTCGGCTGCAAACCCTATGTTCCTGTTTTGTTCTTGCACGTCAAGCGCGAATTGCGCTTGCGGGACGTCGAGGCGAGCGGGAATTGCGGCGAATGAAACGGCTGCTTAACCATAAATTGCCGTTTTCGAGGCGATTGAGGGCTGGATTTCCTGCCATTGCTGGTCTAGGGGCCGGGCCGCCGAAGGGTTTTTGCGGGCATCGTGCCTGCGGACGAGCGCGGCAATCCACACGGGAAGCGACTTCACCGGTGCCGATAGCGGGATCTCCGCGCGGTTCTGAGCTTCCCGGAGGCACAACCGGAAAGGAAATCCCTATGGCGGCTCCCGTCGTCACGATGCACCAGCTCATCGAAGCTGGCGCGCACTTTGGTCACCAGACCCACCGCTGGAACCCGCGCATGAAGCCGTACATCTTCGGCGCGCGCAACGGCATCCACATTCTCGATCTGTCGCAGTCGGTTCCGCTGTTCGCCCGCGCGCTCGAATTCGTCGCGGCGACCGTGCAGAACGGTGGCAAGGTCCTGTTCGTCGGCACCAAGCGCCAGGCGCAGGAGCCGATCGCTCAGGCTGCTCGCGCTTCGGGTCAGCACTACGTCAACCATCGTTGGTTGGGCGGCATGCTCACCAACTGGAAGACCATCTCGGGTTCGATCAAGCGCTTCAAGGCGCTCGAAGAGCAGCTTTCGGGTGACACCACCGGTCTCACCAAGAAGGAAGTTCTTCAGCTGACGCGCGAGCGCGACAAGTTCGAGCTGTCGCTCGGCGGCATCCGCGACATGGGTGGCATTCCGGACGTGATGTTCGTGATCGATGCCAACAAGGAAGAGCTGGCGATCAAGGAAGCCAACGTCCTGGGTATCCCGGTCGTTGCCATCCTCGATTCGAACGTCTCGCCTGATGGCATTGCGTTCCCGGTTCCGGCAAACGATGACGCCAGCCGCGCCATCCGCCTGTACTGCGAAGCCGTGGCTGCTGCTGCAACCCGTGGTGGCCGTGACGCCGCCATTGCTTCGGGTGCCGACATCGGCGCCATGGCCGAGCCGCTGGCTGAAGAAGTGACTGCCGAAGCACCCGCTGAGGCCTGATCCGGATACTTGCGTGACGGCGCTGAGGTGCCGTCACGCAATTGTCCCGGACCTGATTTAAGGGCCGCGGCAATGCTGCGGCTTCTCCCGTTTTCAAGAACAGAAGGATCACTGCGATGGCCTATACCGCCGCTGACGTGAAGAATCTGCGCGAGCGCACCGGCGCCGGCATGATGGATTGCAAGAAGGCCCTCGAAGAAGCCGGTGGCGATATCGAAGCCGCTGTGGACGCGCTGCGTTCGAAGGGCCTGGCCGCTGCTGCCAAGAAGTCGAGCCGTACTGCTGCCGAAGGTCTGGTCGGCGTGGCCGTCTCGGGCACCAAGGGCGTGGCCGTCGAGGTCAACTCTGAAACCGATTTCGTCGCCAAGAACGACCAGTTCCAGGACTTCGTGCGCAAGGCAACCGAAGTGGCGCTGACCACCGGCGTATCGGATGTCGACTCGCTCAAGTCCGCTGCTTACCCCGACGGCGGTTCGGTCAGCGACAAGCTGACCAACAACGTCGCCACCATCGGCGAGAACCAGCAGCTGCGCCGGATCAAGCATGTTTCGGTCAGCAATGGCGTGGTCGTGCCTTACATGCACAACGCCGCTGCTCCGAACCTCGGCAAGATCGGCGTGCTCGTCGCGCTCGAATCCGAAGCGCCCGAAGCGACCCTTACCGCGCTCGGCAAGCAGATCGCGATGCACATCGCCGCTGCCTTCCCGCAGGCGCTGACCGCTGACGAACTCGACGCCGAGCTGATCGCGCGCGAACGCAAGATCGCCGCTGAGAAGGCTGCCGAGAGTGGCAAGCCCGCCGAAGTCCAGGCCAAGATGGTCGACGGTGCCGTTGCCAAGTACGCCAAGGAAAACGCGCTGCTTTCGCAGGTGTTCGTGATGGACAACAAGTCCTCGATCCAGCAGGTCGTCGATGCTGCGGGCAAGGAAGCCGGCGCGAAGATCGTGCTCAAGGACTACGTCCGCTTCCAGCTCGGTGAAGGCATCGAGAAGGAAGAGACCGACTTCGCTGCCGAAGTGGCTGCTGCTGCCGGCATCAAGTAAGGTTTGATTACACCGATCCCCGCATCGGCGGGCTGCCTGCGCGCGGCTTGCTGATGCGGGGATAGTTGTATCCGAAACTTGGGCGAGCGCCCTTGGCACGCACCCCGACAGGGGTATAAGGGCCGCCAACCTCCATCCTTCAATGACGAGTTCGATCCTCCCATGAGCCTGCCCACCCTAAAGCGCATCCTCCTGAAGCTTTCGGGCGAAGTGCTGATGGGCGAACAGCAGTACGGGATCGACACCGATTATGTCGCCCGGCTGGCGCAGGAAGTGAAGGACGCGCGCGACAGCGGCTTGCAGATCTGCCTGGTCATCGGCGGGGGCAACATCTTTCGTGGGATGGCGGGCGCGGCCAAGGGCATGGACCGGGCGCAGGCCGATTACATGGGCATGCTCGCCACGATCATGAACGCGCTGGCAATGCAGAACGCGCTCGAGCAGATCGGAGTTGAAACCCGCGTCCAGTCGGCGATCCAGATGGATGAAGTGTGCGAGCCGGTGATCCGCCGCCGCGCAGAACGTCATCTGGAAAAGGGGCGCGTGGTGATTTTCGCGGCCGGTGTCGGCAGTCCCTATTTCACCACCGATTCCGGTGCAGCGCTGCGCGCGGCCGAGATGAAGTGCGACGCATTGTTCAAGGGCACCAGCGTGGACGGCGTTTACAACGCCGACCCCAAGAAGGACCCTGCGGCAAAGCGTTACGATACCGTGGATTATGCCACGGTCCTCGCAAACAATCTTCAGGTCATGGACGCCAGCGCGGTTGCGCTGTGCCGTGACAACAGCATTCCGATCGTCGTATTCTCGATCCGCGAACGGGGCAATCTAGCCCGCGTACTCGCCGGTGGCGGGACCCAGACGGTCGTTCAGAAAGGAGCCTGAACCATGGCAAAGTATGACAAGGTCGACCTTGAGCGCCGGATGAAGGGCGCTGTCGAATCGTTGAAGCACGATCTGGTGGGCCTGCGCACCGGCCGCGCGAATACCGCTCTGCTCGAACCGATCATGGTCGACGTCTATGGCGCGCACATGCCGATCACGCAGGTCGCGACGATTTCCGCGCCAGAGCCGCGCATGCTGACGGTGCAGGTGTGGGACAAATCGAGCATCGGGCCGGTCGAGAAGGCGATCCGTTCGGCGGGTCTTGGCCTTAACCCGATCAACGATGGCAACACCTTGCGCCTGCCGATCCCGGATCTGACCGAGGAGCGCCGCAAGGAACTGGCCAAGCTGGCCAGCAAGTATGCCGAGAACGCACGCATCGCGATCCGCAACGTGCGACGCGATGGCATGGATGCGCTGAAAGCCGATGAAAACAAAAAGGAAATCTCGGAGGACGAGCGCAAGCGCGCCGAGACCGACCTGCAGAAGCTGACCGACGAGATCATCAAGCAGGCCGATGAAGCCGCGGCGTCGAAGGAAAAGGAAATCCTCGGCAAGTGAGCCTGGTTCCGGCCTCGATTGCGGGAGTTGGCGAAAGCGGCGGCGGGGCAGGTGGCGCCCGCCATGTTGCGATCATCATGGATGGCAACGGCAGGTGGGCCAAGAAGCGGATGATGCCGCGCGCCTTCGGGCACAAGCGCGGTGTCGATACGGTGCGCGAGATCTGCCGCGCGGCGCGCGGCATGGGGCTGGAGGCGCTGACGCTCTATGCCTTCTCGTCGGAGAACTGGAAGCGCCCGGCAGACGAGATTGCCGACCTGATGGGCTTCCTGCGGATGTTCATCCGCAACGACCTCGATGAGTTCGTCGCGAACAATGTTCGTCTGCGGATCATCGGCGATTATCATGTGCTTGCGCCCGATATCGTGGAAATGATCGAAGATGCGATCGCGCGGACGGCGGCCAATACCGGCACCACTCTGGCGGTCGCGTTGAACTACGGTTCGCAGCAGGAAATCGCGCGCGCCGCTGCCCGCGCCGCCGAAAAGGGGCCGATCACGCCCGAGGCGATCGAGGCGGAACTTGATACCGCCTGTCTGCCGCCGCTCGATCTGCTGATCAGGACTTCGGGCGAAATCCGGCTGTCCAATTTCCTGCTGTGGCAGGCGGCCTACGCCGAGATGTGGTTCACCGAAGTGCTCTGGCCCGATTTTACCCCGGCGCACTTGCGTGAGGCGTTGGACCAGTTCGCTGCGCGCGAAAGGCGTTTTGGTGGACGCTGAGCCGCCCCTGTCGCCTGCACAGGCTCCGCGCAATCCGGATCTGAAGGTCCGCGTCGCATCCGCCGTGGTTATGCTGGCGATTGCCGGGATCGCGTTCTGGTTCGGCGGACTCGTGTTCGATCTGTTCGTCGCGGCGGTGGGGTTTGGCGTGTTCGCCGAATACGTCATGCTGGTGAGCAAGATCGCCGACAATCAGACGCGCCTCGCGTCGATGGTTATTGCAGGCGCGGTCTATATCGGCTGGGCCTCATTGGCGCTGGCGGTGATGCCCGAGCCGCTGGTGCTGGCGGTGATTGGCCTTGTCATCTGCACCGATACCGGCGCCTATTTCACCGGGCGCGCCATCGGTGGACCCAAGATCGCGCCGAAGATCAGTCCTTCGAAGACCTGGGCGGGACTTGCCGGAGGTATGGCGGCGGCGGGGATCTGGGCGGCGGTGGTTGTCCTGACCGCTGGCTACCTGCTGTCGGCGATGGGACCGACCGGGCCGAGCCTGGCCTCGGCGCTTGAAGTTGCAAACGTGGGTGTTGCGGCGCTTGTAGGCGCACTACTTGCCGTTTTTGCGCAGGCGGGTGATTTTTACGAGTCGTGGTTGAAGCGGCGTGCAGGGGTCAAGGATTCCTCGCGGCTGATCCCGGGACACGGTGGTCTGTTCGACCGGATCGACGGGATGCTGCCGGTCGCGATCATTGCCGGGACCGCATGGGCCGCGACGCAGGCGGGGTTGTGATGCCGCGTTCGATCACGGTGCTTGGCGCTACCGGATCGATCGGTGCCTCGACGCTCGATCTGATCCGGCGCGAGCCTGACAAGTGGCGCGTCGTCGCGTTGACCGCCAACGGCAATGCGATCGAACTGGCGAAGCTGGCGCGTGAGTTTCGCGCCGAAATCGCAGTGGTGGCGGACGAGGCATCGCTCGCCGATCTGTGCGCGGCGCTCTCTGGAAGCGGTATCGGAGCAGCCGCTGGACCTGCCGCATTGGTCGAGGCCGCAGCGCGCGGTGCCGACATCACCATCGCGGCGATCGTCGGCTGCGCGGGCCTGGCACCGACAATGGCGGCGATCGAGCAAGGCGGGGTAATCGCGCTCGCGAACAAGGAAGCGCTGGTTTCGGCGGGCGACGTGATGACCGCTGCGGTCGCGCGTCATGGTGCGACGCTGCTGCCGGTCGATTCCGAGCACAACGCGATCTTCCAGTGCCTGCAGGGCAACGATCTGGCGCATGTCCGCGCGATCACCCTGACCGCGAGCGGCGGGCCGTTCCGCGACTGGTCGCTTGAGCAATTGCAGCGCGCCACTCCGGCAGAAGCGGTCAAGCATCCCAACTGGTCGATGGGCGCGAAGATCAGCGTCGATTCGGCCACGATGATGAACAAGGGCCTCGAATTCATCGAAGCGTTTCATCTGTTTCCGGTCGGTGTCGAGCGGCTGCGGATCATCGTCCATCCGCAGTCGATCGTGCATTCGATGGTCGAATATCGCGATGGCTCGACACTGGCGCAATTGGGGCCCTCGGACATGCGCGTCCCGATCGCTTCGGCGCTGGCGTTCCCAGCGCGAATGGACACTCCGTGCGAGCGGCTGAACCTTGCTGCGATCGGACAACTGACGTTCCGCGCGGCGGACGAGGTGCGCTTTCCCGCAACGCGTGTCGCGCGCGAGGCGGTGATCGCGGGCGGTGCGGCTCCGGCGGTGCTCAATGCTGCGAACGAAATAGCTGTCGCGGCGTATCTCGACGGTCAGATTGCATTCACCCGCATCGTGCAATCGGTCGAGGATGTGCTTTCGCGCGGCCTTGCGCCTGCCCCTGCGTGTCTGGAAGATGTCATCGCCATTGACGCCGAAGCGCGGGCGAGGGCGCGTGAACTGATGGAGCCTGTGCGCTAATGCCACCTCTGGAAAGCCCCGGAATTCTGATGACCGTGCTGGCCTTCGTGCTGGTGCTGGGGCCGTTGGTGTTCATCCACGAGATGGGGCACTATCTGGTCGGGCGCTGGTTCGGCGTGAAGGCCGACGTGTTCTCGATCGGTTTCGGCAAGGAATTGGCGGGTTGGACCGATAAGCGCGGCACGCGGTGGAAACTGTCGGCGCTGCCGCTTGGTGGTTACGTGCAGTTCGCAGGCGATATGAACCCGGCGAGCCAGCCGACGCCCGAATGGCTTGCGCTTCCGGCAGACGAGCGCAACCGGACTTTTCCGGCAAAGCCGCTGTACCAGCGCGCGTTGATCGTGCTGGCGGGGCCGGTCACCAACCTGCTGTTTGCGGTGCTGATCCTTGCGGGGTTCACGCTGGCGTACGGGAAGGTGGTGATCCCGCCGGTTGTTGGTGAGGTTCAAGCCGGTTCGGCGGCGGATCGTGCAGGGCTTCTGCCAAACGATCGCGTGGTTTCGATCCGCGGCAAGGCGATGGATTCGTTCCTCGATGTGCGTATGCAGGTCGGCCAGTTCCCGGGCGATCCGCTTGACATGGTCGTGCTGCGCGAAGGGCGTCAGGTCGAGATCGCGGCGAGTGCGGCGGTGAAGGTCGAGAGTGACCGCTTCGGCAACACCCAGAAGATCGGATTTCTGGGTATCGGCCCCAAATCTTATGAGATCGTACGCGTCGGCCCCGTGAATGCGGTCGTCGAAGGCGTTCGCCAGACCGGCGAGATCATCGGTATGATGGTGACCGGCATCGGCCAGATCATCACCGGCAAGCGCGAGGTCAAGGAGCTTGGCGGACCGATCAAGATAGCCAAGTATTCAGGCGAACAGTTGGTTTCGGGATGGCAGGCGTTCATCGGGTTCGTCGCGCTGATATCGATTAACTTGGGGTTCATTAACCTCCTGCCAATTCCGGTCCTCGACGGGGGTCACCTGGCTTTCTATGCGGCTGAAGCCATCCGCAGGAAGCCGGTTGGCCAGCGCGGGCAGGAGTGGGCGTTCCGCACCGGCATCGCGTTCGTCATGGCACTGATGTTGTTCGTTACGATCAACGACGTGGCATCCCTCAAGATATTCGGAGGCTAGCCTTCCGACGAAGGTTTTTCGGCAAGCGGGGTGGGCGGCCGGAATGTAGTACGGAATGTCTTATTCACAGAATTGCGGGGCAATGTTTGCTTGATTGGCCCTGTGGCATCGGGCACAGGGCAACATTGCTTGCCGCGGCCGGACCTCCTCGCGGGCGTCCTGTCGCCACAACATACGGGATGGCGCTTGGTGACTATTGGACGTAACGCAGGCCGGGCCGAAACTCGGAGCGTAAAGGCTACCGGACTGTGCGCCGCTCTTCTGGCGACAAGCGCGCTTGTTTCCGCACCGCAAGCATTTGCCCAGAACGTGAGCCCTGCGGCACCTGCAGCCAATCCTGCCGCCGCGGCAGCTGCTGCCGCACCATCGGCCCCGGTTGCGCCGGTCGGCGACACCATCCGTACGGTCACCGTCGAGGGTTCGCAGCGTCTCGAGCCCGATACGATCCTTTCCTATATCCGCCTGCGTCCGGGCCAGGTCTATTCGCAGGTCAGCGGTGACCAGGCGCTGAAGGACCTTTACGCGACAGAGCTGTTCGCCGACGTTTCGATCCGCAACAACGGCGGCGACGTGGTGGTCCAGGTCAAGGAAAACCCGGTCATCAACCGCATCATCCTTGAGGGCAACAAGCGCCTCAAGGAGGACAAGATCCTGCCCGAGATCAAGCTGGCCGCGCGCCAGATCTTCACCCGGTCGAAGGTCCGCGCCGACGTTGCGCGCATCATCGAGCTGTACAAGCGCCAGGGCCGGTTTGCCGCTTCGGTCGAACCCAAGATGGTCATGCTCGACCAGAACCGCGTCGATATCGTGTTCGAGATCAGTGAAGGGCCGAAGTCCAAGGTCCGCCAGATCAACATCATCGGCAACGAGCAGTTCGGCGATGGCAAGCTGCGCGGTGAAATGGTCACCAAGCAGGCACGCTTCTTCCGCCTGTTCTCGTCCGGCACCAGCTACGACCCCGATCGCCTCGCGTTCGACCAGCAGAAGCTGCGCCAGTTCTACCTGACCGAAGGCTATGCCGATTTCCGCGTCGTCTCTGCCGTGGCCGAACTGACCCCCGACAAGCGCGACTTCATCATCACGTACGTGGTGGAAGAAGGCGAGCGCTACAAGTTCGGCGACGTCAAGATCGACAGCCAGTTGCGCGATTTCGATGGCGACAAACTGGCGCAGCGCCTGCCGATGAAGGCGGGCGACTGGTACAACGCCAAGATGGTCGAGGATCAGGTCGACGGCTTGACCGAGACCGCAGGTGCGTTCGGCTATGCCTTTGCCGACGTTCGCCCGGACTTTTCGCGCAACAAGGAAGACCTGACCATGTCGGTCACCTTCCGCATCGCCGAAGCACCGCGCGTCTATGTCGAGCGGGTCGATGTCAACGGCAACACGCTGACGCAGGACAAGGTCGTGCGCCGCGAGTTCCGTCTGGCCGAGGGCGATGCCTTCAACACCTTCCAGATCAAGCGGTCATCCAACCGCATCAAGTCGCTCGGCTACTTCCAGGAAAAGTTCGAGATCGAACAGAAGCCGGGGACCACGCCCGACCGGATCATCCTTGAAGCCAACGTCGAGGAAAAGCCGACCGGCGAATTGCAGCTGTCGGCCGGTTTCTCGAGCCTTGAGAGCTTCATTTTCCAGGGTTCGATCCGTCAGAACAACTTCCGTGGTCGCGGCCAGACGGTCGGCCTGTCGGTCGACTATTCGCGCTTCTCGCGCTCGGTCCAGGTCAGCTTCACCGAGCCATACCTGTTCGACAAGAACATCTCGACTGGCATCGATATTTACCGTCGCGATCAGAACAGCTTCAATCAGTTCAATTCCGATCGCCGGACGACCTACAAGCAGGCGACGACCGGCTTCCAGCTGCGCGCGGGCGTGCCGCTGAGTGAATTCATGTCGCTGATTGGTCGCTACACGTTCAACTATGACGACGTGACACTCGACCAGAATACGTTCTACGTGAACGGGCAGTGCAGCATCTTGCTGGCCGGCCGTTACTTGTGTGACGCCATCGGCAAGCGCACCAGCTCGATACTTGGCGCATCGCTGGTGTTCGACAATCTCGACAATCGCCTGCGTCCAAGCCGCGGCAACCAGTTCGTGCTCAGCGCAGATTTCGCCGGGCTGGGTGGATCGGTGAAGTATGCCCGGATCACCGGCAATGCGGCCAAGTACTGGCCGGTGTTCGGCGGGTTCATCTTCTCGGTGCGCGCAGAAGGCGGCGCGATCAAGGCCTTGGGCAGCCGCTCGAATGATCCGTTGATCGACGACGTCCGTCTGACCGACCGCTTCTTCCTGGGCGAGCCGCAGATCCGCGGTTTCGACATTCGTGGCGTTGGTCCGCGCGTGCTGCGCAAGCAGGTCGACGCCAACGGGGCCGTCGTTTCGCAGGATCGCAACCAGTACGTCGATGACGCGATCGGTGGTAAGTACTACTATACCTCACGTGCCGAGCTTGAAATTCCGCTCGGTTCGGGCGCGCGCGAACTCGGTTTGCGGCCTTCGATCTACGTCGATGCAGGCGCGGTATGGGGCATTGCCAGCCCACTGCCGAACAATCCGAATTCGCTTATCTATTACACCGATCCAAACACCGGCGGAATCGTCAGCGGCCCGACCGGTGCCGATGGAAAGCCCAACAACATCAATCGCTTTGTCGAGGAATTCCTCGGCGATACGCCTTCGCCGCGTATTGCGGTCGGTATCGGCGTCAACTGGAACTCGCCGTTCGGCCCGTTCCGCCTCGACTTTGCCAAGGTCCTGAAAAAGGCCAACGGCGACGACCCCAAATCCTTCTCTTTCAACGTGGGAACACAATTCTGATGAAGATCCGTTACGCTTCCGCGCTTCTCGCCGGCATCGCCGTTGCTTCTGTCGCTCCGACCATGGCCGTCGCGCAGGCCGTCGTCGCTCCGGGCATTGCCATCGCCAACCCGCCCGCAGTGGTGGCCGCATCAACGGCTTATACCGTCGCGCAGCAGCAGCGCCCGACGACGTACAAGCCGCAGATTGACCAGGCCAATGCGCGCAAGGCCCAGATCGAAGCACAGCTGCGCCCGCTGGTGGCCAAGCTGGAAGCCGATTCAAAGGCTGCCAACCCCAATCAGGCGGCGCTGCAGCAGCAATACGGCCAGATCCAGCAGATCCAGCAGGCTGGCGAAGCCGAGATCCAGAAGATCCTTGAGCCGCTGAACCTGTCGCAGCAGTATGTGCTCGAGCAGATTGGTGACAAGCTTGACGCTGCTACCCAAGCCGCGATGGACAAGAAGAAGATCTCGGTCGTTCTCGATTCGCAGGCCGTGATCAAGGCGGGCCAGACCTACAACCTCAACCAGGACATCTTGGCCGAGCTGAACAAGGCGATCCCGTCGGCGACGCTTGTGCCGCCAGCCGGCTGGTTGCCGCGCGCCCAGCGTGAACAGCAGGCTCAGGCCGCTGCCGCTCAGCAGGGTGCTGCCGCTGCGCAGCCCGCCAAGAAGGCACCGGACGGCCGCTAAAGCCTGATCGCGGGAACCGGGAAATGATCGAAGAAGTGGCGCCTGAAAGCGCGGTGCTCGACTATGACGTACGCAAGGTGATGGCGGCGCTGCCGCATCGCTATCCCATGCTGCTGGTCGATCGCGTGGTTTCGTTGACCAAGGACGAGCGGATTCACGCGGTCAAGGCCGTGTCGATGAACGAGCAGTTCTTTCAGGGTCATTTTCCCGGTCGCCCGATCATGCCTGGCGTCCTCCAGATCGAGGCGCTGGCGCAGGCCGCGGGCGTGCTTGCGGTCGAATCGCTGGGACTCGCAGGTTCGGGCAAGCTTGTCTATTTCATGGCGATCGAGCAGGCCAAGTTCCGCAATCCGGTGGAGCCTGGTGTCCTGCTCGACCTGCATGTGGAATTCACGCAGAAGCGCGCGCGGGTGTGCAAGTTCGCCGGACGCGCGATGATCGGCGACAAAGTGACGTGCGAAGTCAGCTTCACCGCAATGATCGCGGACGCTTGAGCTTTACTTGAACCTGCTCCCCCGCAAAGGCGGGGGCCTCGGGCACAACACGATAGCTCTCGACAATTCGGCCTGAGGTCCCCGCCTTCGCGGGGACGCCAGTTACTTTGTAGCCAGCGCCAAGGTTGCACTCACCCCCAATTGCCGCTAATGGCGCGCCCTTACAGATTCTTGTGGCCGGTCGGAACCGGCTGCGTACCGGAGTTAGACGCATGAAGGCCGAGATTCACCCCGACTACCACATGATCAAGGTGCAGATGACCGACGGCACCGTTTTCGAGACCCGCTCCACCTGGGGCAAGGAAGGTGACACGCTCACCCTCGAAATCGACCCGACCTCGCACCCGGCATGGACCGGTGGTACGCGCCAGCTGGATCAGGGTGGCCGCGTCGCGCAGTTCAACAAGCGTTTTGGCGGTCTTTCGCTCAAGCGCTGATTGTCGGCGACAAGCAGACACGGGAAAGGGCGGCTTCGGTCGCCCTTTTCTTTTGGCGCGTGGCCCATTGCTATCGGCGATAGCTGTCCATAAGACTTGATCGAAATGATCCTTCCGAACGCCCTAGAGAGCCGTCTTGGCTACCAGTTACGCCGTGCGTCGGCAGTGATGATGGCCGATCTGTCGCGTGAACTGGCCGATCTCGACCTGCGTCCGGCCGAAGTCACTGCGCTTGTCGTGATTTCGGAAAATCCGGACTGTTCGCAGACCGACGTGGGCCAGACTTTGGCGATCAAGCGGGCGAACATGGTGCCGATCATCTCGCGGCTGATGGAGCGCGGACTGGTCGAGCGACGCCGTATCGATGGGCGTAGCCATGCGCTGACGCTGACCGCTTTGGGACGTGAGACCGCGGCCGATGCCGTGTCGCGGATCGACCGGCACGAGGCGCGCTTCACCAACGCGCTGGCGTCGGGCGATGTCGAAGCGCTGTTTCGCGCTCTGCCGACGATCCGCACGGCGCGCGGTGAGATCGTCGAGGAGTGAGGGGCGTCCGAATTTAGGCCCACGGCCTTTCGCGATACCACTTGGTGACCACGTATTTGAGGCCCTTGCGCACCTTCATCGCGTGATGGAGCGTGGCCGGATTGACGCTTCCATCCGGGCGACGGTTGTTCCAGCAGACCAGCTTGCCGCGTTCGGGGTGGATCAGCTTGTCGATCACCTTGAACCGCGTCGCGCCGCCTGCTTCGACATCGTTGAGATAGATCATGAAAGTCCATGTGCGCTGGCCGGCCACGCTGCAGAACCGATGGAAATCGGCACCATGCGGATCGAAATAGTCGGTGTGGGCCTTGAATTCCTGGCCGGGTTCGTAGCGCTGTCCCTGAATCGGTTCGCCGAACTGGCGATCGATGCCTGAAAGGTTTGCGAACTTGATGTCGAGTGCCGTGACGTCGGGTGCGTCCATCGGCAGGTCGCAGGTTTCGCTCGTGCGGAAATAGGAGTCGTCGTTGGCATCTGCGATTGTCGAGGGGCGCCGGTCCCGTTCGATCCGCGCCACCAGCGCGGCGCATGCGGTCGCGTCGAGGAAGTCACGCAGCACGAACATCTCGATCCTCGGGCTCGGCACTTTCATCACGCCGGGGGCGGCGAGCAGGCGCGCAGGGGAGGAATCGGTGCTGGGCTCGGTCATCGCGGCGGTTCTATCGCAGCGATCGCACCGCGCCAACTTGAACCCGCTGGCGCATTGGTCGTAAAACGGTCACGTTGCTGCCGCATGCGAGACGCCGTGATCCGACCTGTTCAGCCAGCCCCCCGCCAAAATGGCTTCTCGCTGGTCGAGATGATGGTGGTGCTGATGATCATGGGCCTGCTGGCGAGCGTCGCGGTGCTCAGCCTGCCTGGCGACGAGCGCAAGCTGCGCACCGAGGCCGAGCGTTTCGCCGCACGGACCAGCGCAGCGCGCGATGAGGCAATCGTTGGGGCGCGGCCGGTGTCTTTGGTGGTCAGCGACAAGGGGTATTATTTCGAGCAACGCAGCCAAGGGCAGTGGCAACCGTTGCCGGGGCGGGGCTTCGACCTGACCGCGTGGGACGACGCCACGACTGTCGCAGCGGGCCGACAGCGCATCGTGTTCGACACGCTGGGCCTTGCCAGTAGCGAGGCAGCCGTGCGGCTGGAGCGCGGCGGGCGCGCATTGGCGGTTCGGCTGCGGCGCGATGGGAAGGTGGCGCTCGATGGAGGGTAATTCCGTTCGCCGCGACGGCTTCACGCTGCTCGAACTGCTCGTGGCGCTGGCGGTGTTCGCCATCGCGGCGCTGGCGCTGTTGCAGATGGAAGGGGCGAGCATTTCGCGCACCGCCGACCTCGATCAGCGGCTGCTGCGTGAAATCGTGGCGCAGAACATGGCGGCCGAGATCCTCACCGACCCTGCGCCGCCCGCAGTGGGGTCGGCCAACGGAACGATCGACAATGCGGGGCGCAGCTTCCAGTGGACGCGGACGGTCGCGCCGCTGCCAGACTACGGCGTGCTGGGCATAACGCTGAGCGTGACCGAGACCACGCCCGGGGCGACGGCGCAGGCGTTTACGCTCGATTTTACGCGGTTGCCCGGCGCATGAGGGGGGAGCCGACACGCAACGGGTTCACCCTGGTCGAGATGCTGATCGCACTCGGGCTGTTTGCCGTGATCGCGGTCGGCGCGTTGGGATTGCTACGCTTTTCGGTCGATGCGGAACTGGCAAGCCGGACCAAGACCGATAGCATTGCGGCGCAGCGACGGTTCCTGTCGGTGTGGACCGCGGACCTTGCGCAGGCTGTGCCGCGTGCCGCGCGCGATCAGGCGGGCGTATCGCATGCGGCTTTCGAGGCGGGCCGCGATGGCGTGTTGATCCGGTTGACCCGGAGCGGGTGGGACAACATCGACGGATCGCCGCGCCCGAGCCTGCAAAAGGTGGAATATCGTGTGACGTCTACCGCGTTGGTGCGTGCAGGCTATCCCTTTCCCGATGGCGCGGCGGCAGAGGCGGGGGCTGAGGTGCTGCCTTTGACGGGCCCGCCGACGGTGCGGTTCCGGAGCAAGGACGGCAATTGGCGCGATGGGTGGGAGCCGCAACTGACAACGGAACTGCCGGTTGCGGTGGAACTGCTGGTGCCGCAGGTGGGACGGCCACCGTTGCGGATCGTGTCGCTCGTCGGGGCGAATTACCAGTGAAGCCGGGTGATCCACGCGAGCGCGGGGCGGCGTTGCTGTCGGTGCTGCTGCTGGTCGCCGTGATGGCAGTGATCGCGGCGGTGATGCTCGATCGGCTCAATCTGGCGGTGCGGCTGGCGGGGAACGGGCAGGCGATGACGCAGGCGCGGCTCTATGCCAACAGCGCCGAGACGCTGGCGATGGCGCGGATCAAGGCGCTGGTCGATCAATCGCAGGAGCGGACGGTCGATCGGGGCGGGCTGCTGGGGCGTGATTTTCCGCTGCCGCTGGCGCGCGGGACCGTGATGATGCGGGTCGATGACGCAGGAAATTGCTTCAATCTCAATTCGCTGGTCGAGGCCGATGCGCAAGGGACGCTGAAGCTTCGGGTTGTCGGTCTGAGCCAGTTGCGCGCGCTGATGGCGGGGCTTGCGATACCCGAGGCGGAAGCAGCGGTGGCAAGCGACGCCATCGCCGACTGGATCGACAGCGACAGCGTGCCCGCGCCCAATGGGGCCGAAGACGAGACCTATCAGGGCAGTGCGGTGCCGTATCGTACCGCCGGGCGTCTGATCGGCGATGTCAGCGAGATTCGCGCGGTTCGGGGGATGACGGCGCAGTACTACCAGCGCCTGCGCCCGTGGCTGTGTGCGCTGCCGGGCGCCGATCTTTCGCCGATCAATATCAACACATTGCGACCCGACCAGGCGCTGCTGCTGACGATGCTTTCGCCCAAGACCATTCCAGTGGAACGGGCCCGCGCGCTGCTTGCGAGGCGTCCGGCACTGGGCTGGGCGAGCGCGGATGACGCGCTTTTGCCTGCGGGTGGTGAAACGGGGGGGAGCGCAGGGGGCGTGCCGCTGAACCAGTTGCAGGTGCGCAGCAGGTGGTTCGCGGTGACGCAGGTGGTCACCGTCGATTCCGCGGTGGTCGAGGAACAGGCGCTGATCGACGTCGGCAGCAACCCACCGCGCGTCGCATTTCGCAGTTGGGGTGACAGGTTCAGCCGCTAGAAATTCCGCACTGGGCAAGATTCCGCTTCCCTTTCGCGCGCCTTTCTGCAAATGGGCCAGCCCGCGTGGCGTGCCCGCGCAGCGATATGTGGCGACCGTAGCTCAGTTGGTTAGAGCGCCGGTTTGTGGTACCGGAGGTCGGGGGTTCGAACCCCCTCGGTCGCCCCATTTCTCCCCTCCGATTCAGTGACCTTTGGCAAGGCTTTCATGCCGCCTTTTCAGGCATGGTGCCGACCATTGCCCTTGCTCCGGCAAGCGGCAAGTGGCAGAGCGCACGTGACTGGCGGCGGGGGTCGCCGGGAGAAGGATTCGATCTGCCTGCGCCGATGCATGGTTTCGCCAATCCCGCCCGTTTTCTGCGCATGGCGCGCTGGCTGATGCCGCTGTTGCTCGTGTCGGGCCTGCTGCTGTCGCTGGGCGCTGTGCTCTATGGGATGCTGGTCGTGCCGCCGGATCGCCTGATGGGCGAGACGGTGCGCATCCTCTATATTCACGTGCCTGCCGCATGGCTGGGAATGGCCGGGTGGTCGACGATCGCGATTGCGAGTCTGGTCGAACTGGTCTGGCGGCACCCGCTGGCGGCGATTGCCGGGCGCGCGGCTGCTGTTCCGGGCGCGATGTTCACCGCGATCTGCCTGATCACCGGATCGATCTGGGCGCGTCCGACCTGGGGCACGTGGTGGGTGTGGGACGGGCGGCTGACCAGCTATCTGGTGCTGCTGTTCCTGTATTTCGGATACATCGCGCTGTCGGGAGCGGCGCAGCGCGACATGGTTTCGGGCAGCGGCGGCAACCGCATCACCGCGATTTTCGGGCTGGTCGGGGCGATCAACATTCCGATCATCAACCGCTCGGTGGTGTGGTGGAACAGCCTGCACCAGCCGCCCTCGATCACCGCGGGTAAATCGTCGATCGACGGGACTTTCCTGTGGCCGCTGCTGATTGCCGCGCTCGGGTTCAGCCTGATATTCGGCGGCGTGGTGCTGGCGCGGATGCGGATGCTGCTGGCCGACATTCAGGCTGAGGCGCGGTTGCGGCGCAAGGCTCTCGCGTGAAGATCGGAGCATAAGGGTCAGATGCGCGAAGGGCTTCAACAGTGGGATTACGTGCTGGCCGCAGTGGCGATCGGGGTGATCGGTACGCTGCTGCTGGTCGGCTGGTCGCTAGTAGGCATGGCGCGGGCCGAACGTCGGCGTGACAAGGTCAGGGGCAAGTGAGCGACATCAAACCAGCGGGCGGGATCAAGCCCAAGCACCAGCGGCTGGTGCTGGTGGTCATCGCGCTGGTCGCGCTGGTCGGGGCGGGGCTACTCGCGGCCTATGCGCTGTCCAATCAGGCGAGCTACTTCTATGTGCCGGCCGACCTGATGAAGGACCCGCCCGAGCAGGGCCGCGCCATCCGCCTTGGCGGGATGGTCGAGAAGGGTTCGCTCAAGACGCAGGCGGACGGGATCACGATTGATTTCGTGGTTGGTGACGGCAAGGCGCGGGTTCCGGTGCGGTTTACCGGGATCACGCCGGACCTGTTCGTCGAAGGATCAGGCGTCGTTGCCGAGGGGCGCATGGAGGGGCAGACGTTCGTCGCTGACAACCTGCTCGCCAAGCATGACGAGAATTACGTGCCCCGCCAGATGGGCGACATGACCGAAGCACAAGCCAAAGCCGTCGTGGCGGAGACGAAATGACGGGTGCACCGAAATGATCGCTGAACTGGGTCTTGCCGTTCTGTGGATGGCGGCGGCGTTGGCCGTGCTGCAACTTTTCGCGGGCGTCGTCGCGCTGCGTCCCGGCGGGGCGGCGATGACCGGGCTGGTTCGTCCGTTGGCGGTGATGCAGGGCGCGCTGGTCGCGGTCTCGTTCGCGTCGCTGATCACGCTGTTCCTCGAGACCGACCTGTCGGTGAAGCTGGTCGCGGAAAACAGCCACTCGATGAAGCCGGTGATTTTCAAACTCGCGGGGACCTGGGGCAACCACGAAGGTTCGATGCTGCTGTGGATCACGATCATGGCGGTGTCTGGCGGGATCGTCGCGCTGGTCGAAAAGCGGCTGCGTGAGGATACCCTGATCGCGACGCTGGCGGGCCAGGCCTTCGTCAGCCTTGGTTTCTATGCCTTCCTGTTGCTGTCCTCCAACCCATTCGAGCGCCTGCCCGAGCCTGCGCCCGAAGGCGCTGGCCTCAACCCGCTGCTGCAGGACATCGGCTTGGCGTTCCATCCGCCGACACTTTACGTCGGCTACGTCGGATTGTCGGTCGCGTTCAGCTTTGCCATCGGCGCGCTGGTGACCCGCGATGTGGGACCGGCGTTCGCCCGCGCGATGCGTCCGTGGGTGCTGGGCGCGTGGATATTCCTGACGGTGGGCATAACCGCCGGGTCTTATTGGGCCTACTACACGCTCGGCTGGGGCGGTTGGTGGTTCTGGGACCCGGTCGAGAACGCATCGCTGATGCCGTGGCTGGCGGCGACCGCGCTGCTGCATTCGGCATCAGTGCTGGCGAGCCGCAACGCGTTGCGCGCATGGACCGTGATGCTGGGCGTGATCGCATTTTCGATGTCGATGATCGGCACGTTCCTCGTGCGGTCGGGTATCCTGACCTCGGTGCATGCCTTTGCGGTCGATCCCGAGCGCGGGTCGTTCATCTTGGCGTTGCTGGCGATCTATATCGGTGGCGCTTTGGCGCTGTTCGGCCTGCGCGCTTCGACGGTGACCGAGGGTGAGCGTTTCAGCCTGTTCAGCCGCGAGGCGAGCCTGGTGTTCAACAACGTGATGTTGTGCGGGACGCTGGGCATCGTGTTGCTGGGTACGCTGTACCCGCTGCTGACCGAAGCGTTCGGGACCAAGGTTTCGGTGGGGCCGCCGTACTTCAATCCGGTTTCAGCAATCTTCGTGCTGCCGATGATGGCGGTGATGTGCGTCGGGCCGCTGCTGCGCTGGCGCAAGGACAAGCCGGGGCGGATCACCGCGACGGTCGCGATTCCGGCGCTGCTGTTCGCGCTGGTGCTGCTGGCGGTGGTGGTGTTCGCCCCTGCCATCCGCGTGCTGCCGATGCTGGGCATCGCAATCGGCGCCGGGCTGGCGGTGGGTAGCTGGCTGCCGTTGCGCGGGCGCAACCTGCGCCGCACGCCGCTTTCGGTCTATGGCATGGTCGTCGCCCACTTCGGCATCGGCGTGGCGCTGCTCGGCGCGGCGAGCGAGAGCGCGTTTTCGACCGAGCGACTGGCCGCAATGAACGTCGGCGACACGCAGACCGTTGGGCCGATCACGATCAAGCTGCTGAATATCGAGCCGGTGGCGGGACCGAACTGGACCGCGCTCGAAGCCACGGTCAGCGCGGCCTACAAGGATGGCGCGCCGGTGACGCTGCATCCGCAGGCGCGCACGTTCTCCTCGCCTCCGGGCGAGCGGACCGAATCCGCGCTGCACACGCGCTGGAACGGCCAGCTGTATGCGGTGCTCGGCAACGAGGGCGAGGACGGGCGCTGGCAGATGCGGTTCTGGTGGAAGCCGTTCGTGCCGTTGCTGTGGCTCGGCGGATTGCTGGTGGCGCTGGGGGGTGTCTTGTCGCTGATCGGGCGCGTGGCGCATGACGTGAAGCGGCTCCGCGCCGAGGGCAAGATCGCCTGGCGCAAGACGCGGATGGAGCAGGTCAAGTGAGCGAGCCGGAGCCCAAACGCTCGCGGATCGCGATCTGGCTGCCGCTGGCGCTGTTCGGGGCATTCTTTGCGCTGGTGATCTGGGGGCTGGTGCGCCCGGCGGACCGCGAGGTTGCCAGTGCGTTTATCGGCAAGCCGCTGCCGCAGTTCGCGCTCGATGCTGCGACCGATGGCCAGCCGGGGTTGTCGACGGCAGATTTCAAGGTGGGCAAGCCCAAGCTGCTCAACGTGTTTGCCAGCTGGTGCGTGCCTTGCGCGATCGAATCGCCGCAACTCGATGCGCTGGCAAAGCAGGGCGTGGAGATCGACGGCGTGGCAATCCGCGATCGCAAGGAAGATGTCGCACGGTTCCTTGCGACCAACGGCAATCCGTTCCAGCGCATCGGCAAGGATGACCTGTCCGAAGTGCAACTGGGCATCGGCTCTTCGGGCGTGCCCGAAACGTTCGTGATCGATGGCAAGGGCGTGATCCGCTATCAGCATCTGGGCGAGATCAGGCCTGAGGACATGGACCTGATCCTGCGCAAGTTGCAGGAGGCGGGACAGTGAGAATTCTCCTCGCCCTCCTTTTTGCGCTTCTGGCGCTTGCCCAGCCCGCCACAGCGCAAGATCTTCTGCCGCCCGCGCCATATGCCTACAAGCAGCTTGAAGACCCGGCGCTCGAGGCGAAGGCACAGCGGCTGATGGAAACACTGCGCTGCCTCAAGTGCCAGAGCCAGGCGATCTCGGATTCGGACGCGCCGATGGCGGGTGACATGCGGCATCAGGTGCGCACGCGGATTGCGGCGGGTGAGGATCCCGAGGCGATTCGCGCGTGGCTGGTCGAGCGTTATGGTGACTATGTGAGTTACGCGCCGCAGAACAAGCCGATCATGTGGCCGCTGTTTGCCGCACCGCTGGTGATCCTGTTGCTGGCAGCACTGCTGCTGCGCGGGCGTTTCCGGCGGGCAGGGATCAAGGGAGACGGGCAGTGACCTGGGTGGTGATCCTGCTGGTAGCGGCCGCGGTATTCGGATCGCTGGCGTTCGTGCTCAAGCTGCCACGCGCGGGGTGGGAACTGACGGGCGCGGCGTTGCTGGTGGGCATCGCGGGCTATGCGCTGCAGGGCCATCCCTCGATGGCGGGAGCGCCCAAGGCTCCGGTCGAGAACAAGCGTGCGGCGGACGAGGCGATGATCAAGCAGCGCCAGCAGATGGGCACGGCTTTCACGCAAGGGCAGTCGTGGTTGATCCTGGCTGACGGCCTCGCGCGGCAGGGGCAGTTCGGGGCGGCCGCCGATGTGCTGCGCAAAGGCGCGCAGCAGTTCCCGAAGGACGCCGATATCTGGGTGTCGATGGGCAATGCGCTGGTCGGACACAGCGACGGGCTGATCACGCCGTCTGCGCAGTTCGCGTTCCAGAAGGCCGCGACGATCGCGCCCGATCATCCGGGGCCGCCGTTCTTCATGGGGCTGGCACTGGCGCAATCGGGTCGTCTGGCGGATGCCCGCGCGATCTGGGCCGAGCTGCTGGCGCGTTCGCCCGCCGATGCGCCGTGGCGCGCCGATCTGGTCGATCGCATTGCGCGGATCGATTCGATGCTGGGGGCGGCTGCGGGTACGGGCACGGCAGGGGCGCCGGTGCCCACGCCTGAACCTGCACCGTCGGCCGCAGCGCCTGAATAACGCGGCTTTTCACGCTGGCTCAGCACCATTGCAGCCCCGTGGGGGCAGTGCTAAAGCGCCGCGCCATTGCCGCTGTTTCGGTGGTTTTGCGCAAGGCTTATGGCCAGGGGCAGCGTTTGCATGAGTGATGCCGTGAACGGGGCGATTGTGCCGAATACGCAAGGTGCCGCGCCTGGGGGGCACGGGCATGGCGATCAGGGGCACGGCGGGCACGCGCGCGGCCCGGTGATGAAGCTGGCGGTCGGTGCGATCGGCGTGGTTTTCGGCGATATCGGCACCAGCCCGCTCTACGCCTTGCGCGATACGTTCGCGGGGCATCACAAGCTGCCGCTCGACCTGCTGCATATCTACGGCATCATCAGCCTGATGTTCTGGTCGATGATGATCATCGTGACGTTCAAGTACGTCTCGGTGATCATGCGCGCCGACAACAAGGGCGAGGGCGGAAGTCTGGCGTTGCTGGCGCTGATCAATCAGCACACCGACGGCAAGCGCTGGGGCAAGGGGATCATCCTGCTCGGCGTGTTTGCGACGGCGCTGTTCTATGGCGATTCGATGATCACGCCGGCGGTGTCGGTGATGGGCGCGCTCGAAGGTGTGGCGGTGTATCAGCCGAGCATGCACCGGTTCATCGTGCCGATGGTGGTGGCGATCCTGATCGGCCTGTTCTTCATCCAGAGCCGTGGCACGGAGAAGGTCGCGGCGTTCTTCGGCCCGATCATGCTGGTCTATTTCGCGACGATCGCGGTGCTGGGGATGGTGAGTATTTTCGAATACCCGCAAGTCGTGGTCGCGCTGAGCCCGCATTACGCGGTCAGCATGTTCATTTCCGACCCGTTCCGCGGGTTCCTGGCGATGGGTGCTGCCGTGCTGGCAGTGACCGGTGCCGAGGCGCTCTATGCCGACATGGGGCACTTCGGGCGCAATCCGATCCGTATTTCTTGGCTGGCTTTCGTGTTGCCGGCGCTGGTGCTGAACTACCTGGGGCAGGCATCGCTGCTGATCCGCAATCCGGCGGCGCTGGAGAGCCCGTTCTATTTCCTTGCGCCGCAGTGGTTCCAGTGGCCGTTGCTGATCATTGCTTCGGCAGCCGCCGTGATCGCCTCGCAGGCGGTGATCTCGGGCGCATTTTCGGTGACGCAGCAGGCGATCCAGCTTGGCTTTATCCCGCGCATGACGATCAAGCATACGTCGACGGCGGCGGGGCAGATCTACATCCCGGTCATCAACTGGGCGCTGATGATCGCGGTGATCGTTCTGGTGCTGGTATTCCAGCGCTCGTCGAACCTGACCGCGGCCTACGGTATCGCGGTGACAGGCGCGATGCTGATCGACAACTTCCTGCTGGCGGTGGTGCTGTTCAAGTTGTGGAACTGGAACAAGTACAGCGCGATCGCGATGCTGGCGGTGTTCTTCGCGATCGACACGGCGTACCTTGGCGCGAACCTGACCAAGATCCCGGACGGTGGCTGGGTGCCGCTGGTGATGGGCGTGGCGATCTTCACGCTGCTGACAACATGGTCGCGCGGGCGCGCGCTGATGCGCGAGAACATGGCCGAGGGGACGATCCC
Organism: Novosphingobium hassiacum; assembly: GCF_014196055.1. Taxonomy (GTDB): domain Bacteria; phylum Pseudomonadota; class Alphaproteobacteria; order Sphingomonadales; family Sphingomonadaceae; genus Novosphingobium; species Novosphingobium hassiacum. Next base: position 174,331 of record NZ_JACICY010000001.1, on the reverse strand, counting down.
GCTTGAGGTGTTCACCAAGTCCGCGCATTCGAGCGCTGCGCGGGTGCCGGGGACGGCGATCTTCATGGCCTCGACTGCGGCCGGCGTGCCATCGGCGCTGCTCCATAACATCAAGCACAACAAGGTGCTGCACGAGCGCGTGGTGATCCTGACGGTGTCGATCGAGGACGTGCCCTATGTCGATCAGGGTGAGCGCTATTCGGTCAAGGATTTCGGCAACGGGTTCTACCGGTTGACGCTGCGGTTCGGGTTTCTGGAGGAGACCGACGTGCCCAAGACGCTGCTCGGCGTGAACATGTGCGGCGAGCCGTTCAACATGATGAAGACCAGCTTCTTCCTGTCACGCCAGACGCTGATCGCTTCGGACAAGCCGGGCATGGCGCTGTGGCGCGAAAAGCTGTTCGCATGGATGCTGCGCAATGCCGCCAGCGCGATGGAATTCTTCCGTCTGCCGACCAACCGCGTGGTCGAACTGGGCAGCCAGTTGCGGATCTGACGGCGCGAGCATAGCGGCTGCACTCGGCTCGCCGCAATTTGCCATTGCGATGTTTGGAATTCTACCTGGATGCGCTAGCTATCCGGAAAAGGGGCAATTGGCAGGCGATGGCGGATAGGGCGCTCCTTCGGGAAATTCTCGACGCGCAGTTGGAGATGGTCTGCCGCTATCGCGCGGACGGGACGATCCTGTTCGTCAACCGTGCCTACTCCCGATCGCTCGGGCTTGAGCCGGACGATCTGACAGGCAAAAGTCTGTGGGAGTTCGTTACCGGCGAGGACCATTTGCACGTCAAGTCCGAGCTTGATCGGTTGACCCCCGAACATCCCGAAGTGACCATTGAAAATCGCTTTGAAAAGGCCAGCGGCACACGCTGGATCCTGTGGAACAACCATGCGCTCGAGTTCGACGAGCATGGCAAGTGGTTGGTGGGACAATCGACCGGGATCGACATTACCGAGCGCAAACAGCTGGAAGAGCAGCTCGAGCTTCTTGTGGGTGAGCTGAACCACCGGGTCAAGAACACGCTCATGGTGGTGCAGGCAATGGCTTTCCAGACGTTTCGCGGTGCGAACGAGGTCAGTGGACCCGTCAGGACGTTCAACCAGCGGTTGAGCGCGGTCTCTGGTGCGCACGATGCACTGAGCCGGGCGAACTGGACCGGCACATTGATGGCCGAGATCGTCCGGCACGGTATTCTCATCTGCGCTGATGGCGATTTGCGCGTTTCGGTCAGCGGGCCAGACGTAGTAATGCCCGCCAATGCGACGGTGTCACTGGTTATGGTCCTGCACGAACTGGCGACCAACGCGATGAAGTACGGCGCGCTGTCGGATAACAAGGGGCAGGTGGCGATCGACTGGTCGCTGAATGCAACAGGCGATGTCGTGTCGATCACTTGGCGCGAGAGTGGCGGTCCTGTTGTGCGGGCGCCGACACGCAAGGGCTTCGGGTTTCGGCTGATCAACGAAGCTGTGCCACGCCAGCTAAGCGGGAAGGTAGACCTGACGTACGATCCGGACGGATTGTGCTGCCGTATCGCATTGCCACTGACAGGGGGCATGCAATGATCGGCGGAAAGAGAATCCTGGTGGTCGAAGACGAGTTTATCGTCGCTGCCATGCTGTGCGATATTCTCGAGGATGAGGGTGCCATTCCGATCGGGCCGGTCGGGCGGGTCAGCGAGGCGGTCAGCATGATCGAGCAGGATATGTTCGACGTCGCAGTGCTCGACTGGAATTTGCATGGCGAATCGAGCGAACCAGTAGCGCTGGCGCTTGCCGCACGTGGTGTGCCGTTCGTGATTGCCACCGGATATGGCGCGGTCGACGGTGTGTTCTCGGACCGCCCTATTCTGGGCAAGCCCTATATTCCTCAGGTCCTGCTGGAGCGCATCGCGGCGCTGCTTGCGGACTGAAAACCCGGAGCGGCAAAACCGCTCCGGGTAAAAGATCAGTCAGCCTTGGCTTCGGAGACGGATTCGTTGTGCAGGCTGGCTTCGGCCTTGGCAGCCTCGTTCTTGGCGTCGGATGCGGCGTTCTTGGCACCGGCTGCGGCCTTGTCGGCCATTTCGTCAGTCTTGGCGGCTGCATTGTCTACCGCGTTGGCGGCCTTGTCGCCGAGCTCGTCAGTCGCAGCAGCGGCGTTGTCGGCTGCATTGGCGACGTCGTTGCCTGCCGATTCTGCGGTGGTTTCGGCGGCGTCCTGGGTCTTTTCCGAACAAGCCGAAAGCGAAAGGGCGGTGGCTGCGGCAGCAGCCAGAAGGGTGAACTTACGCATGAAATGGGTTACTCCCGTTGAATAGCCCGGGTTTATCGGGTTGTTCGGGCAACGCATGAACGCGTATTAATATCCCGCAACGCAAAAGGGGCGCGACATCCCACGATGTCGCGCCCCTATTGGCGAGAAGTTGCGTCAGATCAGCCGAGGTTGGCGCTGACCATGCAATAGAGCATCGGCAGCGAAAGCAGCGCGTTGGTGCGGCTGGCAATCAGCGCGCGCGGTGCAGCGGCGGCCTTTTCCTCAGCCGACGCTTCGACGATGCCGAGGATCTTCTTCTGGGCAGGCCAGATGATGAACCACACATTGAACGCCATGATCAGCGCGAGCCACATGCCGAGGCCGATCAGGTTGACCGCGCCTTCGCCCGAGAAGGTCATCGCTTGGTGGGCATAGCCCGACACAACAGCAATCACCAGGCCGGTGACGACGGTCAGAAGTGCGGCCCAGCGGAAGAAGAAGAACACCTTCGGAGCGATGTGCCCGGTGATCGCGCCCTTCTGCTCGGCCGGGATCTTGGGCATCGTGGGGACCTGCACGAAGTTCAGGTAATAGAGCAGGCCGATCCACAGGATGCCGAAGAATACGTGCAGCCAGCGGAAAGCGGCGTTGACAGTGACCGGTACGGAATCGCCGTAACCGATCATCACTGCAATTGCAGCGATGAGCCCGACCACAAGGACGAGGTGTAGATTGCCGAAGAATTTGGCCATGTTGATTCCCCCTATTGGAATGCTTGTTGTCGGTGGGTGGGTTAGCCAAACCTCCGACGCTTGGCCCGCATATTAAGCGTAGTGATGCAAATGTCACACGAAAACGCGCGGGGATCGGGGGCGGAGGGCGGCTCGTCGGGCAGCGCCTGAGTGCCTGAGAAGCGGCTAGCATCGGCGGCTGTCGTACACCCACCCTCGGCCCCTCCCTCAAGGGAGGGGGGAAGATGGTTGCAGATACTGGGTCGAGCAGTTCAGTCGTGCGGTGGGTTCGTCTCGACTTCGGTCTCTGCTTCACCGGCAAGGCCGTGGCGCATCAGCATCGGGATCTGTGCGAAAGTGAACAGGAACGAGAGCGTGGTGACACCCCACAGCTTGGCCTGCAACCAGATCTCGAAATTGCCGTTGGCAGCGTTGAAGAAGTAGCGAAGCACTTCGTTAAGTGCGGCCAGGAACAGGAAGAAGAACGCCCAGTTGCGCGACAGCTTGATCCACCCGGCGTGGTCGAGGCCCTCGAATGCGGCTTCGAGCAGGGTGCGCAGCATCGGTTTGCCGCGTGCGAGACCTGCGAACAGGACGGCGGCGAACAGTAGGTAGATCGCAGTGGGCTTGACCTGAATCCAGAAGGGGTCGCCCAACAGCACGGTCAGCGTGCCGAAGCCGAGGATCAGCACGGTCGACAGCCACAGCATCGGCGAGACCTTGCCGAGCCGCCATTTCGACGCGATCAGCGCCACGACCGTCGCGATCATGAACGCGATTGTGCCCTTTGTGACGGCGACGACTTCGGCCAGACCCGCTTCGCCGCCGAAAGGCTTGAACATGCGGTAGGCGATGAAGAACACCAGCAGCGGGCCGTAGTCGATGACCAGGTTGAGCCACGAGGACTTGGGCTTCTTGGACGCGGGCTGTTCGTTTGTGCTCACCGGTAAACTCCCGCGATGACCCGGGCGACGAGGTCGGGGTCGAATGGACGCAAGTCGTCGATCTTCTCGCCGACGCCGATGGCGTGGATCGGCAGGCCATATTGCTCGGCGGCGGCTACCAGCACGCCGCCACGTGCGGTGCCATCCAGCTTGGTCATGATCAGGCCGGTCACGCCCGCCACTTCCTTGAAAATTTCGATCTGCTGGAGTGCGTTCTGACCGTTGGTGGCATCGAGCACCAGCACGACATCGTGCGGCGCTTCGGGATTGAGACGTCCGAGCACGCGGCGGACCTTGGCCAGTTCGTCCATCAGTTCGCGCTTGTTGTGGAGGCGTCCGGCGGTGTCGACGATCAGCGTGTCGATGCCGGTATCGGTGGCGGCCTTGACCGCATCGAACACGATAGAGGCGGGGTCGCCCCCCTCGGGGCCGGTGACCACGGGAATGCTCAGGCGATCGGCCCAGACCTTGAGCTGGCCGATCGCGGCAGCGCGGAAGGTATCGCCCGCTGCGAGCATGACGCCGTAGTCCTGTTCCTGAAACAGATGTGCAAGCTTGGCGATGGTTGTGGTTTTGCCCGAGCCGTTGACCCCGATCACGAGAATCACCTGCGGGCGCGGGAAGGCCACGATTTCGAGCGGCTTGGCGACGCGGCGCAGGATCGCGGCGATTTCATCGGCCATCGCTTCCTTGACCGCCTGTTCGTCCACGCCGTTTTCGAAGCGGACCGATTTCAGCTTGTCGCGAATGCGGGCAGCCGCGCGCGGGCCGAGGTCCGAGAGGATCAGCGCATCCTCGACATCGTCGAGCTGGGCATCGGTCAGGCGGTTGGCACCGACGATGCTGCCGAGGTTTTCGGCCAGGCGCTCCGACGTCTTGCCGAAGCCGCCGAGCAGGCGATCGGACCAGCTGGTGGTTTCGGGCTCGGCGCTCACTCCAGTATTCCTTCGATGATTTGTTTGGGCGTGCAGGTCACGATGCTGCCCGGCCTGGTCCCCGCAGGCGTGCGGTAGCTGGCGAAGTGGCCCGCATGGCCGGTTCCGTCGCGCTCGGCAAGCACCTGCGCCGGTTGGCCGATGAGCGATTGCAGCCATCGGGTGCGCTGTTCGGCCACAGTGGCGCGAAGTTCGGCGGCGCGGGCCTTGACCAGCGGCGGTGGGACTTGCGGCATCCGCGCGGCGGGCGTGCCGGGGCGGGGGGAGTAGGGGAAGATGTGGCCGTGGACGACGTGGGCCTCTCGCACGACCGCCATATTGTTGGCGTGCATCGCGGGCGTTTCGGTGGGGAAGCCTGCGATCAGGTCTGCGCCGATCGCGATTTCGGGGCGGCGGGCCTTCATGTGCTCGACCAGCGCGATGGCCTGTGCGCGGGTGTGACGGCGCTTCATCCGCTTGAGGATCATGTCGTCGCCCGATTGGAGCGAGAGGTGGATGTGCGGCATGATGCGCGGTTCGCCCGTGATCAGGTCGAGCAGCACCGCGTCGATCTCGACGCCATCGAGCGAGGACAGGCGCAGGCGGGGGAGCGCGGGGAATGCGTCGAGGATCGCGGCGACCAGAGTGCCGAGTTTTGGGGCGTTGGGGAGGTCGTGGCCCCATGAGGTGACGTCTACGCCGGTGAGGACGACCTCGCGCACGCCTTGGGCGAGGGGGCGTTCGATGGCGTGGAGGACTTGCGCGATGGGGAGCGAGAGGCTGGGGCCGCGGCCTTGGGGGATGATGCAGAAGGTGCAGGCGTGGTCGCAGCCGTTCTGGACGGGGATGAAGGCGCGGGTGTGTGTGGTGGCGATGGTAGCCAGCGTATCGCTCCCCCGCGCAGGCGGGGGTCTCAGGAGAGTATGCGCTGAGGTGGTTTCATGCGGCCTGAAGCCCCCGCTTGCGCGGGGGAGCCAGCTTTGTGTTTGAAGCTTTTGCGCATTCGCCACGATCGCATCGACCTCGGGCATCTGCGCGAAGGACTCCGGATCGATGGTCGAGGCGCAGCCGGTGACGATCAGGCGTGCTTCGGGATGCTCGCGGCGCAGGCGGCGGACGGCGCGGCGGGACTGGCGAACGGCCTCGGCGGTGACTGCGCAGGAATTGACCACGACCGTCGGAGGGCCATCGCGCAGGAGCGCGCCTATAGCTTCGCTTTCGGCGATGTTGAGGCGGCAGCCCAAGGAAACGACCTGGGTGGTCATATGGGGAAATCTGCGTCCTCGAACGAGCCTTCGAAGCTCAGCGCGGCGGGGCCGGTCATCGTGATCGTGCCGTTCTGGGGCCAGTCGATGGTCAGCGGGCCGCCCGGCAGATCGACGCGGACAGTGTGGCCGGTCAGCTTGCGGCGGATCGCGGCGACGGCGGTGGCGCAGGCGCCGGTGCCACAGGCGAGGGTGAGGCCCGCACCGCGCTCCCACACGCGCAGCGCCAGATGATCGGGTCCGACGAGACTGGCGACGTTGACGTTGATCCGATCGGGGAACAGCGGGTCGTTCTCGATCAGCGGGCCGAGACGCTCGAGATCGACTGCGTCGCAATCGGGCACGAAGAAGATCACGTGGGGGTTGCCGACATTGACGCCGACCGGGTTTTCGAGGTCCTCCCAGCCGACCGGCATGTCGAGCGTGTCCATCGCATAGGCCACCGGGATCTCGTCCCAGCGCAGGCGAGGTGCGCCCATGTCGACTGCGATACCCTGTGCCGTGGCTTCGGCACGGATCACCCCACCGAGGGTTTCGATCGACTGCGAACCGCCGAGTAGCAGTCCGACCGCGCGGCTGGCGTTGCCGCAAGCTTCGACTTCGCTTCCGTCGTTATTGAAGATGCGCATGCGCACATCGGCGACCTTGGAGGGTTCAAGCACGATGAGCTGGTCGCAGCCCACGCCGGTGCGGCGGTCGGCCAGCGCCGCCGCGCGGCGCGGCGACATCGCCACCGGCGTCTCGCGGGCGTCTATGACCACGAAATCGTTGCCGAGGCCGTGCATCTTGCGGAACGGTATGCGCATGGCGCGCGACATAGGCACTTGCACGCGGCAAGGCAATGCGAGCGGACGTTAACGCTCAGGCAGTAGCGCTGCGCGGGCCGGTTGTCGCTTCGTCAGCGGGCTGGGCGGCTGCGGGCTGGGCAGGTTCGGGTGCGGCGACGAGCAGCTGGTTGCTCTGTGCCAGCATCTCGCGGACGCTTTGCGCATCGGTGGGTTGGCCATAGAGGAAGCCCTGACCCTTGAACGAGCCGTATTTGCGCAACTCGTCGAGCACTTCGGACGATTCGATGCCCTCGGCGGTGATCGGCAGGTCCATGCCGCGGCCGAGCGTCGTGATCGCCTCGACGATCATCGCGCTGTCCTTGTTCTCGCCAAGGTTCGAGACGAAGTATCGGTCGATCTTGATGCGGTCGAACGGCAGGCTGCGCAGCTGTGCGAGGCTCGAGTAGCCGGTGCCGAAATCGTCGAGGCTGATGCCGATGCCCTGGTTCTTGAGGCTGGTGATCAACGTGCGGACCACACCGATGTTCTCGTGCAGGCAGGACTCGGTGATTTCGATATCGAGACGGCTGGGCGGGAAGTTGGCTTCGACCAGCAGTTTGAGCAGCTTCTGCGCAAACCACGCATCGCGCAGCTGGATCGGCGAGATGTTGACCGACAATGTAAGCGCGGGGTCCCATTCGCGGGCATCGCGCAGAGCCTGACGGATCAGGCTTTCCGACAGGTCGGAGATCAGGCCGATCTCTTCGGCGACCGGGATGAAGATCTCGGGCGAGAGCAGGCCGTGGCGTGGGCTGCGCCAGCGGGCGAGCATTTCGAAGCCGGTCAGCTTGCCGGTGTCGAGATCGATCTGCTTTTCGTAGAACGGGACGAATTCGCCGGCGGGGATGCCCTCGCGGATGCCGCGTTCAAGTTCGCTGCGATAGCGCAACTCGCTCGCCATGTTCTGTTCGAACCAGCAGTAGCGGTTACGGCCTGCTTTCTTGGCCTGATACATCGCAAGGTCGGCGCGGTGGAGCAGGATTGCAGCAAGATCCGACGGCTCGCTCGTCTCGGCAACGCTGGTTGACGCAAGCCCGATCGAGGCAGTCACTTCGAGCGCCAGTCCGTCGATCTCGACCGGATTTGCCACGGCTTCGTTGATGCGCTGGACCAGCCGATCGATCGCCTCGGCATGATCGGGGTCGTAGATCGCGGCACAGGCGAATTCGTCGCCGCCGAGGCGTGCGATTATCGAGTTTTCGGGAAGGGCGCTACGGATGCGCCGCGCTGCTTCGCAGAGCACCGCATCGCCCGCCTGATGACCGTGCGCGTCGTTTGAACGCTTGAAGTTGTCAAGATCGATCATCATCGCGACCACCTCGTGCCCGGTCGAGCGGGCGGTGGCGATAATTTCCTGCAGCGCCTCGCTGACGCTGCGGCGGTTGAGGCAGCCGGTCAGCGGATCGGTGCGCGCAAGCTTGTGCGCCTCCTGCTCGGCCTGGCGGCGCTGGCCGACCTCGTTCGTGAGGTCTGCGTACCGGCGCCATCCGAACAGCAGTAGCGCGATGTTGAGAAGCAGGGCCGTACTGAGCAACTGGTCGCGGGGATGCGCGCCTTTGACGATGCCCCTGACGAAATCGGTCATGACCGAAGAGCCGTTGGCGACGAACAGCAGGATCGTGCCGACGACAACACACAGACCAATTATGTCCCGGTCCGCTTTCGCTTTGGAGCCTTGCCCCTTCGCGTATTCAGTCGGCCTGATTGCCATATGTCCGCCTTCGCAATGCCCCCTGCGATTGCCCTGGGGCAGATCGCCAATGCAAAAACCCTTAGGGCATTGCTCCTGAAATTTTGGTTAAGATCACCTTGCGATCCCGTGGTGAAGTCCCGCAAACGTCGGGCTTCACGGGAGATCCGCGCACGGGCCTTGCCAATTTCGGCACCTGCGGCTATGGGCAGCGTCCTGCAGCCGGTTTTGCGACCAGTCCTGCGGATTCGACAACGGCCCCTGTTCAGGATGCCACACGCTGGTCGGCGAGGTTTCGCCCACCGGCGTTTTTCGCGTTATCGCGAAATGTGGCCGGCGGGCAAGGGCATGCTGATGGGAAGTTTCGCGTGTTCGACAGTCTTTCAGACCGGCTTGGAGGCGTCTTCGATCGCCTGCGTGGCCGCGGCGCGCTGAGCGAGGACGACGTCCGTGGTGCCATGCGCGAAGTGCGCATCGCGCTGCTCGAAGCCGACGTCGCGCTTCCGGTCGTTCGCCGGTTTGTCGATAATGTAACCGAACTTGCCATTGGCCAGTCGGTGCTGCGCTCGGTCACGCCGGGCCAGCAGGTCGTCAAGATCGTCAACGATGCGCTGGTCGAGATGCTCGGCGGCGGGACCGCCGAACTCGATCTGGTGGCCACGCCGCCGGTCGTGATCATGATGGTCGGCCTGCAGGGGTCGGGCAAGACCACCAGCACCGCCAAGATTGCCAAGCTGCTGAAAGAGAAGCACGGCAAGAAGGTCATGATGGCCTCGCTGGACGTCAATCGTCCGGCCGCGCAGGAACAGTTGAAGGTGCTGGGTGAGCAGGTGGGCGTTGCCACCTTGCCAATCATTGTCGGCCAGTTGCCGGTCGAGATTGCCACGCGCGCCCTGAATGCGGCAAAGCTGCAGGCAGTCGACGTGCTGATGCTCGACACGGCGGGCCGCCTGCACGTCGATCAGGCGCTGATGGACGAGATGAAGGCGGTTTCGGCCATCTCGGTCCCGAAGGAAACGCTGCTCGTCGTCGATGCGCTGACGGGCCAGGACGCGGTCAACGTCGCGCAGTCGTTTTCGGGCGAGGTCGATCTGACCGGCATCGTGCTGACCCGCATGGACGGTGATGCGCGCGGCGGTGCGGCGCTGTCGATGCGCGCGGTCACCGGCAAGCCGATCAAGTTTGCGGGCACCGGCGAAAAGCTCGACGCGATCGAGCCGTTCCATCCCGAACGCGTGGCCGGCCGCATCCTCGGCATGGGCGACATCGTCTCGATGGTCGAGAAGGCCGCCGCGACGATCCAGGTCGAAGACGCCGAGAAGCTTGCCGCGCGGATGTCCAAGGGTCAGTTCGATATGAACGACCTGCGCACGCAGTTGCGGCAGATGCAGAACATGGGCGGGCTCGGCGCGCTGGCGGGCATGATGCCCGGCATGAAGAAGGCCAAGGCGGCAATGGCGCAGTCCGGCATGGACGATCGCGTGCTGCTGCGCATGGACGCGATCATCGGTTCGATGACCGTGAAAGAGCGTGAAAAGCCCGAACTGCTCAACGCCAAGCGCAAGATCCGCGTCGCCAAGGGTTCCGGCACGCAAGTGCAGGACGTCAACAAGCTTCTGAAGATGCATCAGGAAATGGCCAAGGCCATGAAGCAGATCAAGAAGATGGGTGGCCTCAAGGGTCTGGGCGCGCTGTTCGGCAAGGGCGGCATGGGTGCCGCTATGCCGGGCCTCGACCAGCAGATGGGGCCGGGCGGTCTTGGTGGAATGGGTGGCGGCGGCTTGCCGGGTCTGGGTTCGGGCGGTCTGCCGTCGAACCTGGGTGACCTGCTCAAGAAACGTTAAATTATCTGAATTTTCGTAAAGTTAGAATTTCGCTGAAAGGTTGATCAAATGTCTGTTTCTCTTCGTCTTTCGCGTGGTGGCTCGAAGAAGCGCCCGTATTACAAGGTCGTCGTCTCCAACAGCCGCGCCCCGCGCGACGGTAAGTACCTGGAGCAGGTCGGCACCTACAATCCGCTGCTCGCCAAGGACGACGAAAACCGCGTCCGTCTGGTCGAAGACCGCGTGAACTACTGGCTTGGCGTTGGCGCCCAGCCGACCGATCGCGTCGCGCGCATGCTCGACAAGGCCGGGATCAAGGAGCGCAAGGCTACCAACAACCCGACTGCTGGCGAACCCGGCAAGAAGGCCAAGGCCCGCGCTGAAGACCGCGCCAAGAAGGAAGCCGAAGCCGCTGAAGCTGCTGCTGCTGCTGCCGCTGCACCGGTTGCCGAAGAAGCTGCCGCTGAAGAAGCGCTTGCTGCTGAAGCCGCTGCTGAAGAGCAGACGGAAGCCTGATCTTGTCGGACAAGCCCGTCACGCTCGCCGCCATCACTGGCGCGCACGGGGTGACGGGGGACGTCCGCCTCAAGCTGTTCGGAGAAGGCGTGGCGTCGCTCAAGCGATACCGCGCCTTCTGCGATTCCACGCTGACCGTGATGAACATGCGCGATGACGGCAAGGGCGGCGCAATCGCGCGCTTTGCCGAAGTCACCGATCGCACTGCGGCCGAAAAGCTGCGCGGGACGGCGCTGACCGTACCGCGTTCGACCCTGCCGCCTTTGGGCGAGGGCGAGTATTATCACGCCGACATCCTTGGGCTTCCTGCTGTCTCGACAACGGGAGAGCCGCTGGGCGAATGCATCGCCATCGACAATTTCGGTGCGGGCGACGTGCTCGAGATCCGCAAGCCCGATGGCAAGCGCTTCATGGTGCCGATGAAGGTGGATGCGGTGCCTGAATGGGATGATGCGCGGCTCGTCATTGAAGCCGCCTACGCCGAGGATTGACGCCTTTAATCCGGAACGCGCGTAGTCTTCGTTGCGCGACTGGCTGCTTACGTCCATGTCTCTGATCGGGACGGATACGGGGGCAACATGGCGGCACGGCTTTCAATCGACAAGGTAACGGTGGCAGGCATCGCTCTGTTGTTGATGCCGCTGCTGACGATGGTTCACGAAATTGGCGGGCATGCCGCGACCTGTCTCGCGACGGGCGGCAAGCTGACCGATCTTGGCGCGTTCTATGTCGAATGCCAAAGCAATGGTGATACGGCGCGGCGGCTGGTGGCTGTGGCAGGCATGGCGGTCGATGCGGTGCTGGGTGGCGTCGCGTTCATGGTCTGGCGCTACATGCTGCGAAGCGACCTTGCCCGGCTGGTCGCTTGGTACGTGTGGATCAGCCTGCTGTTTAGCGCGGCGGGGTATTTCCTGTTTTCGGGCGTGTCGGGAATCGGCGATCTTGGACCGGATGCGGATGGCGGGCTGGGGCCATTGCCCAATCCGCTGGCGTGGCGTGCGGGTTTCGCGCTGTTCGGGCTGGTCGCCTATGTCCACCTGGTGCGGACCGGGATCAAGACGCTCAACAGCATGATCGGGCAGGGGCCGGGCTCTCGCGCCGCGCGCCAGACGATCGCTCACGGCTTTTACATCGTGCTGTGTCTGGCGGCGGTTCTGGCGAGCCTGCCCAATCCGGTCGGCCTGTTCATCACGCTGGCGTCGGCTACCGCGGCAAGCTTCGGCGGCAAGGCCGGCCTGATCTCGATCGGCTTTGCAACGCGCGACGATGGGCGGGCTGGCATGTTCCTGGTGGAGCGCAGTTGGGTGGTGTTTGTAATCGGCTTGGCGGTGAGCTTGGCGTTTGCAGCGGTGCTGGGGCCGACGATCCGGTTTGGATAGGTTGCTGGTTGCGGGTAGGCGCCAAGGAGGTATATACATGACGTATATACGGAGGCCGCGATGGGCGTTGAGCATACTGCCAAGAGCTTCAAGTCAGGAAACTCGGTCGCGATCCGCGTTCCGGCGGCGCTTGGCGTTGAGCCTGATCGCGAATGGGTCATTGAAGAGAAGGACGGCGATCTCATTCTTCGTCCGAAGACTAAGGCGAAGCGAAAGTTCAACATCGATAAGGTTTGGGGTTGTGCAGCCGGTTCGGGTTTGCAGTTCATCAAGCCGGAAGATCGAGTCTTTGAAGAGCGGCCGCTGCTATGGGACGATCCTGAGTGGCGTGCGAAGCACATGCCTGAAGAATGAAATTTATGCTCGACAGCAATGTCGTCATCGCTGTTGCTTTAGCAGCCGGCGAATCTGTGCGTCAGCGCATGGCGGAGCATGACGAGGGTGATTTCGTCATTTCGTCCATCGCTTTTGCAGAGGTCATGCGTGGCTCTGTGCAAGGCAAGCCGCCGACCATCGATAGGCTGCAGGCTTTGATCGAAGAGGTGCCAGTCCTGGCTTTCGATGAGAACGCGGCGCAAGCCTATGCCAAGATCCCGTTCAAGCGCGCAAGCTATGACCGCCTTATCGCGGCTCACGCCTTATCGCTAGGGCTGACGGTGATCACCGGTAACACAAAGGACTTTGCTGATGTGCCGGGGCTGGTGGTTGAGAACTGGACGGTTTGATGTCCCCGGCGCTGGACCGTATAATGGAAATCGTCGCGGAGCAGAGTGGGGTTCGCCGGGGTCAGCTTACAGCGACTTCTGCGATTGATCAGGACATTCGGATTTCTGGTGGTGATGTCCAAGACCTTGTCCAGGCGCTAGCCGATGAGTTCGGCGACCAAGTGTGGCAATGGCCTTGGCAGCGATTTGCTTTGCTTGATGAAGGTCTGTCCCTGCTTTTTCCGTTTCAACTCGTCTGGCAACTTTTGACGTGGCCACTACGAGGCAGTTTTTCCTATCCCAGCCCCTACGAGCGGCTTGAGCTGGCACACATTGCGAAAGTGATCGAAGCGGGCCATTGGCTGGATCCATGACCTTCGCCGCCACCGTTCTCACGCTCTATCCCGAGATGTTCCCTGGCCCTTTGGGTGTCAGCCTTGCGGGGCGGGCGCTGGCTGAGGGCAAGTGGTCGATGGACGCAGTGCAGATTCGGGATTTTGCTGCGGACAAGCACCGGACTGTCGATGATACGCCTGCCGGTGGCGGTGCCGGGATGGTCCTGCGGGTGGACGTGCTGGCGAAGGCTGTGGATTTTGCGCGGGGTACTTCCCCCCTCTCCTTCAGGGGAGGGGCTGGGGTTGGGGGCTCTCCGGATCGTGCCACCGCGCTTCGGGATAGCCCCCACCCCAACCCCTCCCCTGAAGGGGAGGGGCTAGCAACGCCACTCCCCGTCATCGCGCTTACCCCTCGCGGCAAGCCCCTCACACAGGAACGCGTGCGCCAACTCGCCGCAGGCCCCGGCGTCATCCTGCTGTGCGGGCGGTTCGAGGGGTTTGACGAGCGGATCTTCGATGGGCGCGATGTCGAGGAAGTGTCGGTCGGCGACATCGTCCTGTCGGGCGGGGAATGTGCGGCGCTGATGCTGCTGGACGCTTGCATTCGGCTGCTTCCCGGCGTAATGGGCGCGGCCTTGAGTGGGCATGAGGAGTCGTTCGAGAACGGCCTTCTTGAGTACCCTCATTATACCCGACCTGCTGAGTGGGAAGGGCGAGTGATCCCTGAAGTGTTGCGATCGGGGGATCACGCGAAAATCGCAGAGTGGCGGAAACGCCGTTCGGAAGACGATACCCGGCTACGCAGGCCGGACCTTTGGGAGCGTCACATCGGCGCTCGGGTCCAGCCTGCCTCTGGTGCGCAACGTGAAGTGCAGGATTTGAAAAATGAACCTGATTCAGCAGCTTGAAGCTGAAGCCATCGCCGAATACAAGGCGAAGAAGGAAATTCCGGCGTTCCGTGCAGGCGATACCGTGCGTATCGGCGTACGCGTCGTCGAAGGTGAACGCACCCGCGTCCAGGCTTACGAAGGCGTGTGCATCGCGCGTTCGAACCGTGGCCTCGGCTCGAACTTCACCGTTCGCAAGATCTCGTTCGGCGAAGGCGTGGAGCGCGTGTTCCCGCTCTACTCGCCCAACATCGATTCGATTACCGTGGTTCGCCGTGGTGTCGTTCGTCGTGCGAAGCTCTACTATCTTCGCGGCCGGACCGGCAAATCGGCACGTATTGCCGAGCGCAAGGTCACCAAGGTCAGCGCGGACTGAGCAGGGCGGGTTCAAACCCAACGCCACGACACGACAAGTGTTTGAAAAAGGCGTCCTGGCTCACCGGCCAGGGCGCCTTTTCTGCTTTCAAACGCAACCAAATCCGGCCACGAAGGCGTATCGAAACTTGCCCGATCAAACCGGGTCAGAGGATACCGAACTCCATGCGTCATTTCCGCCTGCTTGCCGCCTGCGCGCTTTGTGCCATCTCGTTCGCGCCGCTTGCCCACGCACAACAAGGTCAAGCCATGACCAAGACAACTAATTCTGCCGTCAAGGACCTGACCTTCGAACGCGTGTTCGCCAGCCCGGGCCTAAACGGTCCGGCGCCGCGCGCGGTCAAGCTGTCGCCCGATGGCCGTTACCTGACTTTGCTGCGCAACCGCGCCGACGATCGCGAACGCTACGATCTGTGGGGCTTCGACCGCACGACTTCGAAGTGGACGATGCTGGTGGATTCACTCAAGCTGTCGTCGGGTCGGACTCTGTCGGAAGCCGAGAAGATGCAACGCGAGCGCCAGCGCATCGGCGATCTCAAGGGCATCGTTGCGTACGAATGGGCAGCGGACAGCAAGTCGGTTCTCGTACCCGTCGATGGCGACTTGCTGATCGCGGGCCTCGACGGATCGGTGCGCAAGGTCGAAGGCACGAAGGGTGGCGAACTGACGCCGAAGCTTGGCCCCAAGGGCAAGCATATCGCATTCGTGCGCGACCGGCAGTTGTGGGCCGGGCCTGTGACCGGCGCTGCGGCCGTCGCGATTTCGCCTGCCGAGACGAACGAGAACGTCCACTGGGGCGAGGCCGAATTCGTCGCGCAGGAAGAAATGAACCGCTTCAACGGCTTCTGGTGGTCGCCCGATGAAAGCCGCATCGCGGTCGAACGCTTCGATGAGAGCATGGTCGGCGTGGTCACCCGCGCGGCAATCGGCGCGGAGGGGACCAAGACGTTCGATCAGCGCTATCCGGCAGCGGGCACGCCCAACGCCGAGGTTTCGCTTCACGTCATGGCGCCGGACGGCTCTGGCCGGGTGCAGGTCGATCTTGGCAAGGACAAGGACATCTATCTCGCGCGGGTCGATTGGGCACCCGACGGCAAGACGCTCTACGTGCAGCGGATGGACCGCGAGCAGACACAGCTCGACATGCTCAAGGTCGATCCGATGACCGGCAAGTCGAGCGTGCTGTTCTCGGAAAAGGCAGCGGCGAAGCACTGGATCGATCTGTCGGATAGTTATCGTTTTCTGGACGATGGCAGCTTGGTGTGGTGGTCGCAGCGCGACGGCTTCGGGCACCTGTACCACTATAAGGGTGGCAAGTGGACTCAGCTGACCAAGGGCGAATGGACCGTCACCGGCATGGTCGGCGTCGATGAGAAGCGCGGCAAGGTCTACTTCACCGGCAATCGTGACGACGTGCTGGCGCAACAGGTCTACGCGCTCGATCTGAAGGCTCCTGCCAACTTCACGCGGCTGACCGAGCTGAACTGGGTCAACGGCGCATCAATGGACAAGAGCGGGCAGACGCTGATGATCACGCGCTCGTCGGACACGCAGCCATCGCAGTCGTTTATCGCTGATACCAGCGGCAAGCGGCTGGCGTGGATCGAGGAGAATAAGGTTGGGGGCACGCATCCTTACGCGCCGTACCTTGCCAGCCATCGCCCGGCACAGTTCGGCACGATCCCGGCGGCTGACGGCACGCCGCTGCACTACATGATGATCACGCCGCCGCTGGAGCCCGGCAAGACCTATCCGGTCTTCACCTATCACTATGGCGGCCCGACGGCGCAGGTGGTCACCAAGGGCTTTCAGGGGGCGCTGGCACAGGCGATCGTCGACAAGGGCTACATCTACTTCGCGATCGACAACCGCGGGTCGGAAAATCGTGGCGTGAAGTTCGCCTCGGCGCTGTACCACGCGATGGGCACGGTCGAGGTCGAGGACCAACTGGCGGGCGCGAACTGGCTCAAGAAGCAGCCGTTCGTGGCCGCCGACAAGATCAGCACGTTCGGCTGGTCCTACGGCGGGTACATGTCGATCAAGATGCTTCAGGCTGATCCGGGTGCTTATGCGGCCGGGATCGCGGTGGCTCCGGTGACCAAGTGGCAGATGTACGATACGACTTATACCGAGCGGTATCTGGGCGATCCGAACAAGCTGCCCAAGGTCTATGAGAAGTCGAATGCGCTGGCCGATACGAGCAAGATCAAGGACCCGCTGTTGATCATTCACGGCATGGCCGATGACAACGTGGTGTTCGAAAACGCATCCGCGATCATTGCCAAGATGCAGGGCGAGGCGGTGCCGTTCGAGATGATGCTGTACCCCGGCTACACGCACCGCATCAGCGGGCCGAAGGTCAGCCAGCACTTGTACGAGACGATCTTCCGGTTCCTTGACCGCAACGGAGCGGGCAGCGGGAAGTAGCTTCACCCCCTTCGTCATTGCGAGCGACCGAAGGGAACGCGGCAATCCAGAGTTCACGCGTGACGCTCTGGATTGCTTCGTCGGCTTCGCCTCCTCGCAATGACGAGCGGGCCAAGGTGAAGTGGGGCGCGCAAAAGCGTTTTTAACTTGGCTGGTCGGTACCAGCCGCTAGGGAACGGCCAAGCCGCGCTGAGGGGCGGGCCGCTTGAAGGGAATGCAGATGGGTTACCGGGTTGTAGTTGTCGGCGCGACGGGGAACGTGGGCCGCGAAATGCTCAACATTCTGGCCGAGCGCGAGTTTCCGATCGACGAGATCGCAGCTGTCGCATCGCCGCGCTCGCAGGGGACCGAGATCGATTTCGGCGAGACCGGGCGCAGGCTCAAGGTCAAGAACATCGAGAACTTCGACTTTACCGGATGGGACATCGCGCTGTTTGCCGCAGGATCGGGCCCGACCGCGATCCATGCACCGCGCGCGGCGGCTTCGGGCTGCGTGGTGATCGACAATTCGTCGCTCTACCGCATGGACCCGGACGTGCCGCTGGTCGTGCCCGAGGTGAACCCCGATGCGATCGACGGCTACAAGAACAAAATGATCATCGCCAACCCCAACTGCTCGACCGCGCAGATGGTCGTGGCATTGAAGCCGCTGCACGATGCAGCGCGGATCAAGCGCGTGGTCGTGGCGACGTATCAATCGGTTTCTGGCGCGGGCAAGGACGGCATGGACGAGCTGTTCGAGCAGACGCGTGCGATCTACATGCCGTCGGGCGAGATGTCCGACCCCAAGAAGTTCACCAAGCAGATCGCATTCAATGTGATCCCGCACATCGACGTGTTCCTCGATGATGGTTCCACCAAGGAAGAGTGGAAGATGATCGCGGAGACCAAGAAGATTCTCGATCCCAAGATCAAAATCAGCGCCACGTGCGTGCGCGTGCCGGTGTTCGTCGGCCATTCCGAAGCGCTCAACATCGAGTTCGAGGACGAGATCAGCGCCGAAGAAGCACAGAACATCCTGCGCGAAGCGCCGGGTGTGATGCTGATCGACAAGCGCGAGGACGGTGGATACATCACCCCGATCGAGTGCGTGGGCGACGACGCGACTTACGTCAGCCGCGTGCGCGAAGACCCGACCGTGGACAGCGGCCTGTCGCTGTGGTGCGTCTCTGACAACCTTCGCAAGGGTGCCGCGCTCAACGCCGTCCAGATCGCCGAGCTGCTGGGCCGTCGCCACCTCAAGAAGGGGTGAGCGGTTCCATGACGGATGCAACGACCGAGTTTTTCTCCGGCTTCGGCGGAGCGCAACTCGCGTTGCACCGGATGGGCGCGGGCCGACCGGTAGTTCTGCTGCACGGTCTGTTTTCGTCAGCACACGTCAACTGGATCAAGTTCGGGACTGCTGCCAAGCTGGCCGAGGCGGGCTTCGAATGCCTGATGCCGGACTTGCGCGTGCATGGGCAAAGCGCAGCGCCGCATGATCCGGCGGCTTACCCGCAGGACGTGCTGGTCCGCGACCTTGAGGCGCTGGTGGCGCATCTGAGGCTGGTGGACTTCGATCTGGTCGGGTTCTCGCTCGGTTCGCGCACGTCGGCGCGCGCGGTACTGGCGGGGTTGCGGCCACGGCGCCTGGTGCTATCGGGTATGGGGCTTGAGGGCCTTGCCGGATGGGCGCGACGGCAGGACTTTTTCGTGGACGTGATCGACCGGTTCGGGACGATCGAGCGCGGCGATCCGGCGTTTATGGCGCAGGCATTCCTGAAAACGATGGGCGTGGATCGCGTTGCGGCGCGACTGTTGCTGGGCACGATGGCCGATACCGATCCCGCCGAGCCTGCCGCGATCACCATGCCGACGCTGGTGCTGTGCGGCGAGAACGACGATGATAACGGTTCGGCCGCGCGGCTGGCGCAGGTCCTGCCGGATGCCGAACTCGTGCTGATCCCCGGCACGCACATGAGCAGCGTGACGATGCCCGAACTGGGTGACGAACTGGTGGCGTTCCTGTCGCGATAAAAGGCGCAACTGCCCCCTTGCAGGGCGGCGGGGATCGTGTCAGCTTCCTGTCAATAAATGCGAACGGCCGCCAAGAGCCATCGTGACGGGATTGAGATTGCATGAAAGTTCTTTGGGCAATGGCTGCGCTGGCAGCCAGTTCGATGGCCCCCGGCGCCGCACTGGCTGCCGCGTCGAGCACGACAACGGTGACGGCGGTACGGCCCGACAGCGTGGCGCAGGCGCTTAACAATCTGGGCTATACGGCTGAAATGGCCAAGGATGCCAATGGCGATCCGCTGATCAACGCCGACATCGGCGGCTGGCAGGCAGCGCTGATGTTCTACGAATGCAACGACAAGACGCACGATGGCTGCCAGTCGTTGCAGTTCGTCGCCAACTTCACGCCCGAAAAGACGTTCTCTGCCGAGGACGCGGTCAAGTTCATGCGCAACACGCGCTTTGCCTCGGTCTCGCTCGA
Organism: Novosphingobium hassiacum; assembly: GCF_014196055.1. Taxonomy (GTDB): domain Bacteria; phylum Pseudomonadota; class Alphaproteobacteria; order Sphingomonadales; family Sphingomonadaceae; genus Novosphingobium; species Novosphingobium hassiacum. Next base: position 154,802 of record NZ_JACICY010000001.1, on the reverse strand, counting down.
CAAGGATCAGGCGGTGACGATGACCTGGGACGTGGTGACCGGTAAGGGCATCGATCTGGAAGTGTTCTCGAACTCTGTCGACATGTTCCGCAGCGCGATGGATTCGCTGGGGACCGCGGTGTTCAAGTAGAGTTTCGTCGGCTGCCTGCGGATCGCGGGCGGCATGCAACCTTGGGCAATCCGGAGCGGGGCTAGCCGCGATGGATTGCCTTTTTCTTTGCAGTGTGGAGTGACAAGAGAGGTTGGAGTGACGGGGAATAGCGGGGACATCCGGGGAGATCGGTGAAAATCGGCGGATTTGCGGGGTTTTGTTGGGGCACATTGTGGCTCCGATACGCGAATTGACTGTCTAGCGTGATGGACCATTTAGACACCGGATTGCCAAGACAGGTTGGAGTGGGGGCATTTTGCCTCTCATCTTCTTAAGCCCCGCAAAATGGGCGTTCAGAGGGCAATGAGGGGCTTCTGAGCGTACCTCGAACTGGGCGGAAGTGGGGTTCTAGTTGTCCCAGTTTCTCATTCAGTGCCCCAAATCGCCAAAGCGCCCGGAAAATGGGGCTCTTAGCGCGATGATCTTCCCCGCGAGACGAACGTCTGGAAAAACGGAAGTGGGACACTTTTTTCGTGCTGCGCGCGTAGGTGCGGATCACTTAACAAACGCTTCAGGCATCTTGCCCGTGGCCTTGACCGCCGCATCCGCTCCGCACTGTTCACCGATGGCATCAAGCGAGGCTTTGGCAGCGATCAGATTAAGTTCGCGCAACTCTTCGACTGTTTTTGTGGTCTCTTTGTCATCGAGATAAGCAGCTGCCAAAGCTGTACTTTTCATGCCATCGACCCGATTTAGGAAATCCTCTTCGAGGCCTTGGCAAGTGATGGCATGGTTCATCTGATAACCGGCAGCGCCAAACGCAGCGATGCCCGCCACTGCCAGGACGGTCTTTGCTGGCGTCCACTGCATCAAAGCCTCCTGACGACCGCGATCACGCGGCCAAAGATGTTGAGTTCACCATCATAGGCAGTTTCAGGCGGCACATTAGGATTGTCGGGCATCATTTTGACGCCGCCGTCGGGCATAGGGCGCAAGCGCTTTATGGTGGCGGCATCGCCATAGCTGACGGCCCATATCAGATCGCTATCTAGCAAGCTGCGCTGCCCGCGATCAATCAGGATTACGTCCCCGTCGCCTATCGTTGGATACATCGAGTTACCCCGGCCACTCGCCCAGCAAAGCTGGTTTGGTGGACTGGCCGTAATCAGGCGTAACCATGACTTGGGGAAGTCTAGCGTCTCTGCTTGATCCTCAAAAATCTCGGTGTCCATAATCGCCGAACCCAGCCCAAAGCTTAAATCGATATGGTGGACTGGCACCATCTCGGCGGAGTCGCCAGGACGTGTGTTCACGGCATCCATCGGCAAGGGCTTTGTCCAGCCTGGGAAATCGGGAAAAGCAGCTTGCAGCTTTTGCAGCACTGACCGTCCAAGTCGCGTGGTTGCGGTGCCATTAAAAGGTCGGCTCACTGTCGAGGGAGCAACCCCGGCTCGCTTCGCAAGGGTCGCCGGTGCAAGCCCACTATACTCAACGAGTTCCCGAATGAGCCGCGAATCTTCGGTCAATTCATCCATACGCCAAGCCTTAGCATAATTGCTAATACCCCTTACCTTTGCATTTATGCACATTTGCCATTGCGTGTTTGCATAAATGCACTATGCTTTTTGGCATGGACCAAGAAGCAGTCATCGCAGACATCGAGAACAAGGCGTGGCAAGCGGGTGTTTCCATCCGTCGCGTCTGTGCGCTTGCGGGCGTGCATCCCACAACCTTCAGCCGTTGGAAGAAGTCTGAGCGGAACCCTGATCCCATCGGGGCAAACCTGAAGACAATCCAGCAGCTGTATTCAGCGCTCGACAGCCTGACGACGCCGAAGCGCCGCGCGTCTCGAAAAGCGGTGTCGGCGTGAGTGAGCCGGCATTCTTGTCGCCAGAGAAGGCACGCGAAACCGCGCGGCGTGTTGCCAGTTATCGCGCCTCAATCCGGCTGCAGTCGCAACGCGCCGACCAGATCCCGCAAATGCTGACCAGCGGCGGGCATTCCATCCTCAACAAGCTGATCGGCATGGCCGAGGGCCTGATTGCAGGTTTCCTCGCCCGCAATGGGATTGCGCCGCGCGACAGCGTGCAGGTGCGCAATGACGAGCAGCTCAAGTGCTTCGATCCGGTCGGTGAGGGAAGCGGACATTCGGTGTCTCCTGATCTTGTTTCCTCCCTGAATCCTATCGACGCGGCTGAGGCCGCGCACCGTCTAAGTGAGACTTCCAAATGAACACTCTGCTTTCCAATGCCACGTTGTTTGAGCTTGATCCGCTGCTGGTTGATGAGGGCAAGCGGATCGGCTTTCTGCACGAGGACAAGGCCGCTGCAATCGGTCGCCTTATGAAGATTGACGGGCAGAGAGACCCGATCAAGGTTGTAAAGCAGCCGAAGAATGATGCGCAGCCTTGGCGGCTGGTGACGGGCATGCACCGCCTGATCGGTGCGCGGATGGAAGTGATTCCTGTTTGGGCGATTGAGGTTTCGGGCAAGCCTGAAGACCTTGCCGATCTGGAAGCGTCGGAGAACCTGCACCGTCGTCCGCTTGGGCCGCTGGAGCGTGCCAAGTTTACCGCTGCATTGGTGCAAGCCGCGCGCGACCGGATTGCACGAGTTCATGGCGACATCTCCCATCAACGCCTTGGCATAAAACTGCGCTGGGAGCGCGTGAAGGCGCACGAAATGCGCCCTGACGAGGCATTGACCGAAGAGGTCAACGATACTTGTGCAAAGATTGCACAAGTATACGGCTGGGAGGAATCGGTCGGCGAAGCGCTGGGCATGTCACGCCGTGCGATCCACAATGACCTGAACCTCTTTCGGCTGATAATTGAGCCGTTTCCTGCGATGATTGAGCCGCTGGCCAATCACCCTGTTGTGGGCGGGAATGCCAGCCAGTTGAGGTTGATCGCGCAAGTCCGCGAGGAGGCTGATCGCCGCCGCGTGATTGAGGCGCTGCTGGCCGACACAGAGCTGAGCGCGGACGATGCTCTGATACAGGCGGACCTTGCCAATGCGAAGGGGCGCAAGCCGGACGGGCACGAAAAGGCTCTGGCCGCTGTTGTGGGCAATCTTGGGCGATTGAACGCGACTGAACAAAAGCGGCTCGTGCCGCAGATCGTCGGCCACTTCAAATCTGACGAAGTGAAGCGCCAGTTGCGCGACTTGTTGAACCGCGAATTGAAGGAAGAGGTTGCAGGTTCGGCAACGGCTGCGCTCCAGACAGCCTTCCGCGTGATCACTGCGCTGATCGACGGAGATGAGCAGGTTGATGACGACACCCTGGCTGACACTGCAGGCGCATTACAATCAGCACTGTTCGGCCTTGAACCCAAGGGCAGCAACTGATGCGCGGCGAGGTTTCAACAGGCCGGAAGGCCAAGCGCCACCCTTACGACTGGTATGTCGAATGGGGTTGGGAATGGGAGCAGATCGTAGGCGCGATTGGCCTTGAAGAGGCTGTAACAGGCGCGACGATATGGGACCCTGCAGCAGGCGAAGGGCATAGCGCGGAATGGCTGGAAAGCGCAGGCTTCAAAGGCCAATTCATCCTTTCCGATATCGTCAATCGGATCACGCCTGAGCGGTGGGCGGTTTTCGAACGTCCTGATAACATCAGCTTCGAGAACATCTGCTTCATTGAAGATGACCTAAAACAGCGTGACCGGCATGAGCGCATCTCGATCTGGTCAAACCCGCCGTTCAGCTATCGCAAATACTGGTTGGATGGGCGGCAGGTGATTGTGAGCGAGGCGTTCGTGCGCCGCGCGCTTAGCCTGGCCACAGACCGCGTTGTGATGATCCTCCCTGCCAAGTGGCTGGCGATGGGCAAGCGGCGTTCGCGGCTTGTCCGGATCGACCATCCGCCGCAATTCGTCCTGCACTTCTGTGAGCGTCCTTCGATGCCTCCAGGTGACATGATCGCAGCCATGGGCGGACGCGCATTCCGTGGCGGCATGGTGGATTACTGCGCTGTCGTTTGGGATGTGCGCAAGCCGACTTTGCCAGGTGAAACTCGCACGATCTGGCTGCCGCCCTTGGGCCTGATTGAGGAGGCAAACTGATGTCTCATCTGACACCCAAGGAAGCCGCGATCATGCGCCTGTGGGATACGGGATCGCTACTGGAGGCCATCGCCTGCGCAATGGGCATGCCCAAAGCGAACGTCGAGAAGGTGGTTTTCACCTTCCATGACGGCGGCGACCAACGTCGGCAATCGGCAGTAATGCGCCGTGGGTCAGCCTTTCTGCTGCGCGCAATACAGATTTCAGGAAAGCGCCATCGGAGCGTTCGCTCATGATCGGCCTTACCGCCCGCCAGCTTGAATTGCTCCGCTTTATCCGTGGCTACCAGATCGCCAACGGTGGTGTTTCGCCGACGCTTGTCGAATGCGCGGCGGGCATTGGCATTCAATCCAAAAGCATGATCCACACCATGCTTGCCAGCATGGAAGAGCGCGGTGCGGTGCGCACATTGCGCGGCAAGGTTCGCGCCATCGAAATCATTGAGACGCCTTCAATCCCGTCGATCAGCGGTGTGCCGCTTTACGCCGTGCCGCTGGTTGCAACCCGTTTCGCCACGTTCAGTCAGGAGCGTTTGTGATGGTAGCACTTAGCTTCAAGGGGCAGTTTGCCGCGCCAATTCTGGCGGGCACCAAGCGCCAGACGGTGCGTGTGCAGCGGAAGCGTCCGCCGCGCGCGGGAGAGCCCATCCAGCTTTATGTTGGCATGCGCACGAAGCACTGCCGCAAAATCATGCCCGATCCGATCTGCACCGAAGTGTGCCTGATCATGATCACGGTGGACGCCGATCACCCAGAGCTGATCGCGGGCATCACGTTTGATAACCGGACGCACCTTGGCAACGTAGCAATCGAGCGATTTGCCGTGGCCGATGGCTTTGCCGCCAGTGAAGGGACCAGCGCGCGCCGCGCGATGGGCAATTTCTGGATGCGCCACCATGGTGCCGGTCAATTCATTGGCCATGTTATCCGTTGGGAGCCAAACTGATGGCGCAGTCATTGGCAGAGCGATTCCGCAAAGCACGAGAAGCGTTTGAGGCGGGCCTAGAGATGGGCTGCAGCCCGCGCGATGCCATGGCGCGCAAGCGCTGGCAGGAAAGCGACCGCCGCCTGAAAGCGCGCATGGCGCAAATGGACTGCAGCCCGCGCGAAACTGTGACCCGTGAGGTCGAGCAGCCCGCATTCTGGTTTAAGCAGGGGGACATGGCGTGATGGCTGAATTCTGCCCATCCCAATCACTTTGGCGGGAAGCCAAGGCTATCGTCGACAGTCCTGAAGTGCAGGGAGTTTTCGCCTCCTGCGCGTTCGATGAGCTTAACGGAGACGGAAAGGTCTGGATTTGCGCTATCGTAAATCTGGCAATGGAGCGCGCCCGCAATGCGCCTGCCGATGTCATCAACTTGCCGATTATGCCGGTCAAGTTGGTGAACATGCCACGCCGGTCTGAAGACCCGCGTTTGGCGCGCGGCAATGACAACGGGCCTGACCCTTTGGGGGCACCGCGTGGTTAAGGCTCGCGCCCATCCTGATCAGCTTGGCTTCACCTTTGCAGAGCCGGTGGCCCGTTCTGGTGCTGCCGGATTGGCGGGGCTTGAGGCGCAAATTTGCAGCACGGTTGGCATGATTTTGAACAGCGATTCCCGCCCGCGCGAAATCATCGCGGCGGAAATGAGCATCCTTCTGGGCGACGAAGTGAGCCCGCGCATGCTGGATGCCTATTCCAGCCCTGCGCGCGCCGAACACAAGGTGCCGATGAGCCGGTTCTTTGCCTTGGTACTGGTGACGAAGCGTCATGATCTGTTGGACCCGCTGATGCGCGAGATCGGCGCGGCGCTTCTGATCGGTGCCGAGGTGAAGACCGCGCGGCTGGGCCAGATCGACCGCGAAATGCAGCGCCTAAAAGAAGAACGTCAAAAAGTGGCGATGGATGCGCCGTTAATCCGTGGGGGTCAATTTCAGTGAGCCAAGCAGCGCATCAAATACCAGTGCAGGAAGACGCAAACCGTGAATGGTTTACCGCTGCCGAGCTTGCAGAATTCCGTCTGCCCGGCCTGCCGCACGACAAGCGCGCGATGAACCGCCATGCACGTGACAGCCGCTGGTTGATCAAGTGCGATGCTGCCGGTCTGCCTTTGTCACGGCCGCGCGCCGGTCGCGGCGGTGGCGTAGAATTTCATGTGACCCTGTTGCCGGGTGCCGCACGGATCGAGCTGGGCCGCAAATTGGGCGTGACCACTTTGCTAGAAGCTGAAGACCCTACGGCGGAAGGCTGGCGCTGGTATGATTTGCAGAGCGACAAGGCAAAGTCCGAAGCGCACCGTCGTGTGGCAATCATTGCCGAGATCGAGCTGCTGGAACAATCGGGCCTGACATCGACCATGGCGGTCAATGCAGCTTCAATCGAGCATCAGGTTAGCGCCGCCACGATCTGGGGCTGGCGAGACAAGGTGCGCGGCGTTGCCCGCCAAAATCGGCTGGTTGCCTTGGCACCGCGCCGCAAGGGTGGCGGGCGTGAGGCTGATATTGATGATCAGCTGTGGACGATCTTCCTCTCGGACTATCTGCGCCTCGAGCAGCCCACTCTGACCAGCTGCTATGATCGCACGAAAGATATTGCCGCATCGCGCGGATTGTCGCTGCCGTCGGAACGATCCGTGCGCCGCAAGCTGGAGCGTGAAGTGGACCCGCGCGTTCTGAAGTTGCGCCGTGAGGGTGAGGAATCGCTCCGCCGGTCAATTCCTGCGCAGCGCCGCACCGTTGCCCACCTTCACGCCATGGAGATCGTGAACATCGACGGACATAAGTTCGACGTGTTCGTGAAGACGGGCGAAGGGCAGATCATCCGCCCGATCATGGTGACCATTCAGGACATTTACAGCCGCAAGGTTCTTGCGTGGCGGATCGGCGGCGAGGAAAGCGCAGTGCAAACGCGGCTGTGCTTTGCCGACCTTTTCCAGAACTGGGGTGTGCCCAAAGAATGCGTGCTGGATAACGGGCGCGCATTTGCCAGCAAGTGGATCACAGGCGGCGCTGGCAGCCGTTTCCGGTTCAAGATCAAGCCAGAGGAACCGACCGGCCTGCTGACCGGCCTTGGCATTCAAATCCACTGGGCCACGCCATATCGCGGCCAGTCAAAACCCATTGAACGCGCCTTCCGCGATATGTGCGACCGCATTGCCAAGCACCCTGCGTTTGCCGGTGCCTATGTCGGCAACAACCCGATGGCCAAGCCGGAAAACTATGGCAGCCGCGCGGTGGAATGGGATGCGTTCGTTGCCCAGGTGAACAAAGGTATCGCCGATCATAACGCCCGCCTGAACCGCAGGACCGAGACGGCCAAAGGCCGCAGCTTTGATCAGGCGTTTGCCGATTCCTATGCCGTCGCGCCGATTGGCAAAGCATCGCCCGAAATCATGCGGCTGGCGCTGCTGGCGGGTGAGCAAAAGCGGATCAACAAGGAAACCGGCGAGATCACATTGTTCGGCAATCGGTATTGGTCATCAGAATGCGGGCGTTTGCATGGGCAGACTGTGACGGTTCGGTTCGATCCCGACAACTTGCTCCGCGACATCCATCTTTACGACCAGGCCGGTGCCTATTTGTGCGCAGCCCAGCTGTTCGGTGATGTGCAATTCCTTGACGCTGCAGCGGCCAAAGCCACGGCCAAGATGGTGGCGGAATACCGCAAGCGGATTCGCGATGGTGTTGCCGCTGAAGGGCTTCTTACGGCGGCGCAAGTCGCGGCACTGCAGATCGATGCACCTGAACCTGAAATCACCGAACCGCAGGTTTATCGGCCTGTGCGCCATCGCGGCCAGACAGCAGCAGCATTGAAAGTGGCTGCGCAGGCCGCGCCGCAGATTGCCGAACCGGCACGATCAGAAAACCGAGCTTTTGCCGCGCTGAAACTTGTGAAGCGCGACGATTGAAGTGGTGCGCGGGACCGCCTGAGAAACTTTCCCGCGCACCTGTCCCACCTAAGAGACAGGAGTTCTCTACATGAATGACCCGACAAACGCACCCATCGACATCGAAGAGATGCGCCAATGGCTGATCGACCATCGCGCCAGCTCTCAGCAGAGCTGGTCGGAGATGGCCAAGCGCATTGATATTCCGTCAGGCACGTTGAGCCAGTTCGGCAGCATCAAAGGTTATGCCGGGGATGAGCGCAAACTGGCCGAGAAGGTTTACCGCTATCGCCAGCTACTGAGCGAACAGGCAAAAATTGATATCGAAGCGCCGGAACTGCCCGAATACTTTGCCACCCCGACGAGCGACCAGATCACAAGCCTGCTGACATGGGCACAGCGTGGCCGGATTGTGGTTATCGCCACCGGTGCCGGCCTTGGTAAAACCAAAACCGCTGAGGCGTACAAGGCCTGCTTCCCCAACGTGTTCATGGCGACAATGAGCCCATCGACGGCTGGCGTGAACAACATGCAGATCGAAGTTCTGGAGGCCATGGGCGAGCGCGATGCGGTGGGAACGCCGCAGAAGCTTTCGCGCCGAATCCGCGACCGCGTGAAGAACATGTCAAAGCCGCTGATCGTGATCGATGAAGCGCAGCACGTTTCGGAAAAGGCAATTGAAGAAATCCGCAGCTGGCACGACGCCACCGGCGTGGGCATTGCGTTGCTGGGCAACATCAAGGTGATGCAGCAGCTTGAAGGCGGCAGCCGCAGCGCGGCCTTTGCCCAGCTTTACAGCCGCGTTTCCATGCGCCTGATCCGCCCGTTGCCATTGCAGGCAGATGCCGATGCGTTGGCCGAAGCATGGAAAGTGGAAGACGATGCCGCGCAGGCCTATCTGCGCAAGATCGTGATGATGCCAGGAGGCCTTCGCGGCGGCACGATGGCGCTGGAACTGGCGTGGATGATCGCCGCGTCCGAGCGGCAGCCATTGGCAAAAGAACACTTGCAGGATGCATGGGCGCAATTGTCCCAGCGGGCGGTGGCAGCATGATCAAGGAAATGAAGAAGGCCGCTGAAATTGCGGCAGCCGCTGGCGACATGTTCAACCAGGTCCAGATCAGCGTTTGGCCCGGTGGGTTCGTGGTGTCGGCACATCTGCAGGCGCATCACGGGAACACCACATTGACCGAGACGGTGTTCTGGCATGACATCGTGACGGATCCGGAAGCCTTGATCGCCAAGGTGACGCATGTCGCTGGAGTGGTGAACCGTTGGTGTGCTGAGAAGCGCGTTATCAGGCCCGAAGTGGTTAGGGAGAAGCCACGGCTGGCTTTGATCGAGCGGGCTGATCTGCCGGTTATCAGCATGGCGCTTGTAGTGCTGGCGTTTTGTGTGCCGCTTGCTGGCGGGTGGTTCCTATGATCGGCGGGCAACCCTTCTGGCGCGACATCGATGTCGCGCCCGTGCCTCGTGCGCCGGTGCGGGAAGAGCCTGTCGATCCTGATTATGTGGCCGCTGCGACTGCGATCTGGTTTGTGTGCGCACTTTGGGATGTAGACCAAAACGCCCTGTTCTCACGCAGGCGGGCGGACCGCCTCGTGCAAGCACGGGCCTTGGTGACATGGATTCTGCGCACCGATCCGGCAGGCGCGATCAGCTATCCCAAAATCGGCCGAGCGCTGGGTGGGCGCGACCATACCGCCATCATGAATCTTCACCGCATGGCGATCCGGCTCCGGCTGGAAGACGGTGAATTTGCCCGCACCTGTACCGCAATCAACATGGAACGTGGTTCTTCAAAGGAGACGCATCATGGCAACTAATGCAGCGCTTGCGCGGCCTGCGCAGTTCGACCGCGCATCACAGCATCGCCGCGCGATGATCGCCAAAGTGCAGATCGCCCGTCAGCAGCTAGGAATGGTGGAAGACGACTATCGTCAAATCCTTATGGATCAGACTGGCAAGCTGAGCCTGAAGGATTGCAGTGATCCGCAAATTGCGCGGGTGCTCGACGTGATGAAGTCCAAAGGCTTCAAAGCCCTGCCTGGCAAAAAGGTAGCAAGCCATCCTATGGCGCTTAAGGCGCGCGCGCTTTGGATTTCGCTTTACCATTTGGGCGCAGTCCACAACTCCAGCGAGCATGCCTTGGAAGCTTTCGCCAAACGCCAGCTTGGCTGCGACAAACTACAATGGGCGCGGCAGTCTGATGCCTTCCGGTTGATCGAGGCGCTGAAGAGCATGGCCACACGTGGCGGGTGGCAGCAACATTGCCGCGTGACTGGCAAGCCGTTCAACCCAACTGAACTGCAGGCCTCGCTTTGCGCGGCAATCCTGATCAAGCTGAAGGACGCCCATGTGGTGCCTTCCGATTGGGCGCTGCACGATGCCGCATGGAAGTTGTGCGGGATCGAGAACGTGAAGACGTCGCCATGGACTGCCAGCGACTACGAACTGCTGGCCAAGGCGCTGGGCGACAAGTTGCGCGCTCATGGCAAAGATAATGGAGGGCGCAATGGCTAAGGCTGTTCCAGCGTACATCGACAATCAGGGCGCATTGCATTCCTCACCTGAACAAGCTGCGCTTGCTGACCTTACAAGGGTGCTGGGTCGGATTGGTGCCGAAGGCGGGATCACATGGGTTCTTGCCAAGTGCATCATTGAAAAGCGGTCCGAGATTGAGGCGATATTCACAGATATGGATGCCATGGCAAAATCTCATGGGACTGGCGCCAACCGTCATGGGTAAGCGCAAGCAACGGTCTGTTCACAAGCCTGTTGAGGTATCGAACCACGCCTTGTTCCGCTGGCTAGAGCGGACGGGCGTGGTCGATGTTGAGGCACTGCGGGCAGCGCTTTCGTTGGCGCTGGACCGCGCCGTTGCAGCCAGTGCTGCAATGGGAGCAGAAGAATTCCTGATCTTGTCCAATGGGCTTGCCTATGTGGTCAAGAATGGTGTGGTGGTGACCGTTCTGGAGCAGGACGGTCGCTATAAACATGTGCGGCCCATGCTGGACCGCGATAACCAAAGCGATGATCGCACCAACCCTGACTTTTACGGCAGCGATGCCTGATGAACGAAGGCCATCTCACCATTCAACTGCAAGCAATTCTGGGCGTCGAAGGATGCGTCCGGTTCTGTCAGGCGCTGGGCGGTACGCGGGTTTATGTCTCGCACCGCTTCAGCGATGACCATGCAGCAGTTGAGGCAGTGGGACGTGATCTGGCTGACAAGTTAAGCCGTGCGTGGGCACCGGCGACAATCCGCGTTCCACTTGCCCGCCGCGAGCGGGCGCTGTTCTATCGGCAGCAGGGCCTATCAGACGCCAAGATTGCGCTGCTGTTAGGCATCACGGAAAATGGTGTCGGCAAGCTCTTCAAACGAGAGGCAGACTTGCCAGATCGGCCCGGATCGGCCAAGAGCGGTGCGCAGCTAAATCTGTTTTGACTGCCTCATAGATTTCCAGCCCGCTTCGGCGGGCATTCTTTTGCCCAGCATAAACCCGCAAAACCAAGCCTGCAGCAGCGGGCAAATGCATCGACGTGATCGGTGTTTGCCCGCCAGAATTTTAGGCAGGGTCGACGGTCATGACTGCGAAAGTCTCACAATTGATTGACCGCGTGATCGGGGTGGAAGGCGGATACGTCAACCACCCCGCTGATCGTGGTGGGGAAACCATCTGGGGCGTTACCGTGCAGGTCGCCCGCGCCTATGGCTACACCGGCCCGATGCGCACCATGCCGCGCCCCATCGCGGTCGAGATTTATCGCAAACGCTATTGGGAAGAGCCGGGCCTTGCCCGCATTGCCGACCTTGCGCCCACCCTTGCTGCAGAGCTGTTCGACACCGGCGTGAACATGGGCACCAGCGTACCAGGGCAATTCCTGCAGCGCGTGCTGAACGTGATGAACCGGCAGGCCCGTGATTATCCCGACGTCGCTGTTGATGGTCGCATTGGCACAATGACAATTGCGTCCCTGCGCGCCTTTTTGAGTGTGCGTGGAAAGCCCGGTGAGGAAGTTCTCATCAAGGCCTGTGAAGCGCTGCAAGGCGCGCGTTACATCGGCATCGCCGAAGACCGGCCCAGCCAGGAGGCCTTTGTTTACGGCTGGGTCGCGCACCGTGTGGGCAATACCATGGCAGGTGCAAAATGAGCTTCTGGGATTGGCTCTATAAAGCAGGCCCCGGCTGGCCTTCGCAGCGCGGCTGGTACGCCTTGGCGCTGTGCCTGCAAACGACCGGCATTTTTGCGCTGCTGATCTTGTGGCCGCATTTGACCAACGACGAATTCTTCAAGGTGCTGGCCAACGCTGTCGTCATTACGGGCTGGGTCGGCTTTGCCGTCGCGGGCCGCGATAGCACCGTCGACCGCGAACAGGTGGGCAAGGCGCAGGATATTACCCAGCAAGTCCTGCGGCAGGCATCGCGCCGGGATGGCGGAGTCGAGCAATGATCGCCCGTCTGTTAGGTCTCTCGCCGGGGGCAACGCTGCGTTGGTGGCCAGTGGCGCTGGCAATTGCTGCGCAGGCTCTGGCAATCTGGATCATCACCGGCCAGCGCAATGATCTGCGCGATTGGCAGGCAGACGTTGTGCAAGCCACCCGCTTTGCCGCTGATCACCCCAAATTGGCGACCCGCGCTGTACCGCAGCAAATCCGAAATCTTGGCACTGGCATGGACCGCATTCGCACAGCCATGGCGCAAGCCAAGGCCAACGCACTGGCAGCAAAGATCAAGGCGGAAGCCGCCGACGAAAGCCGCAGAAAGGACGCCGACAATGAAATGGCTCCCACGTTGGGGAAGGCTCTTGCTTCCACCGACGCTTATGCTCGCGATCAGCGGCTGCAATGCCGGATCGAAAGAACGCCCGCCTATCGAAGTGGCGACGCCCGCGCCGATCTGCCCGGCACCACCGCGCCCGCCCCGGTCATTGACCGATCCGGTGCCGGACCTGCCATGGTACTCATCCCCCGCGCGGCTCTTGACGCCTGCACCACGCTGAAAGTGCGCCTCGACAATGCCCATGGCTGGGCTGTGGGAGGCGAGCGGTGAGGGGCGCGCGATACACCCACAACATTGGCAACGATCCTTTTGGCAATACGCTGTTCTTCGTTCGCCAAGATAGCCGCTGGATGCTGCAAAAAGCGGGCGGCGAGCCCATCCACCTGAGCGACGAACAAATCCGTATGATGGCTGACCTTGCTGGCGTTGCGAAGGCATCGGGCAAATGAGGGTCAGCGAACGCATGATCGAGGCTGCGGCTGAGATGGTGGAGAAGGAGCGCGATGACGAGGTCGCGCGCATCCAAGCGGCGCTTGCCGAAGAAGGCGAAGATTACTGCATCGAATGTGACGATCCGATCAGTGCAGCCCGCAAGGCTGCGCTGCCATCGGCAGAGCGGTGCATCCACTGCCAAGAGCAATATGAAAGGAATGCGCGTGCAGCTCACAGCGCTTAGTCAATGGGTTTCGATTGTGGCGCTGCTGCTGAGCGTTGCCAACCTGCTTTGGGCATGGATCAGCCGCCCGGCGCGCGATGTGGGCGCGCGGGTAGACGATGTGAACGACCGGATCGATGAAGCAATGGACGGCCTGAAAGGCCACGACCGGCGCATCCAGAGAGTTGAGGACGACATGCGCCACCTGCCCACCAAAAAAGACCTGCACGAGGTCGAGATCAAGATCACGTCGATCAAAACCGAGCTTGATGTGGTGGCCAAAGTGGTGAGCCGGATTGACGATTTTTTGCGGAGCAACAAGCCGTGAGCAGCTATGAACAGCGGTGCCAGGAAGACGCGCGTCTGGCGATATTGGCCGAGCTTGCGCAGCAGCGCGATGCCACGTTGAACAGCCGGTCATTGACCACGCTGATCGAACAAGTTGTGCCGCGCCGCACCCGCGAATGGATCGAGACGCAACTCGACTGGCTCGACACCATGGGCGCTATTCGGGTGACCAGATCAGAGCTGCCGGGCCTTGGCCCGGTGTCATTGGCGACGATCACGCGCGCTGGCCGTGATCATGTGGAGCGGCGCATTGTGATCCACGGGATCACTTTGCCTGCTGACGCGGAGTGACCATGGGCCAGCCAGAATCAGCAGCCGAACGGGAAAGCCGCCGCGAGGGACGCGGACGGCTTTCTTCTATCGAAATGCTGCCCGAGGAATGCGACGAGGACATTGCCTGGGCGAATGCCGAGCTGCGTGAAAAGAAAATGCCGCAGACCGAAATCTTGCGGCAGTTCAACGGGCGGCTGGCAGATCGTGGTCTGAAGGGCATCAGCAAGGGCGCATTCAGCCGTTGGTCTGTGCGGGTGGCGATTGAAGTGCGCAAGCTCGACGCCAGTCGCAAGCTGATGAACGAGGTGCTTGCGCAGCTTCAGCCGGGTGAACGCAGCGACAGCATGATCGCGGCAACCGAACTGCTGAAATACCGCATTCTTGAGCAGGTCATGTCCGAGGATGAACCGGACCCCAAGCTGCTGCTGAACGCCACGCTGGCGCTGCAGCGTCTGTCCAGCACCGCCGCGCGTGAATCTGCCGTGCAGCGCCGTGACAAGCTTGACCAGGCTGCGGATGCAACACGCGCCGCTGAACAGCAAAAGCAGGCGCAAGCCGAAGCCGACGCCGCCGCGCGTGTCGAGAAGATCGCCGGGGAGGCTGGCCTCAATGCCGACCGCATCGCCGCGATCCGTAAGGGCGTACTGGGGCTGGCAGCGTGAGACGGCCATCGCGAAAATTGACACGGGTAGTCTTAGATTGCGCGGCGCTTGCCCCGCTGTTTGCACAACTCGTACCTTTGGAACCGGATGCGGAACTGATCGAATGCACCGGCTGGCGGGACCGCACCGGCATACTGCGCCGTGCCCGCGCTCTTTATGCCGACGGCCTGCAAGTTGATGTGTTTCTCACGCTGGCCACCGGCAAGGCACAAATCAGCAGCTACAAAATGACGTGGCGCGGTACCATTTCAGGGAAATCGACATGATCGAATTATTGGGAAGCGTTTATCTTCTGGGCCTGGTTGTCTGCCTCGTGACCGCAGGGCGAATGGCTGCACATGAACCGACCTCGCATGGGCAGAGCATCATCATTCCGTTGGGCTGCGCGTTCGCATTCTTTTGGCCGATAGCGTTGGTCTACTTTGCATTGGTGGGGTTGGTGTTGGGTATAAGGAAGCTGTTCCGATGAGTGCGGAACCTTCTGATGCTCACATCATTGCTGACGCACCCAGCTGCTCCGACTGCGCGCATTGTTCCAACGGATGGTGCAGGCGTTCGGTGGGCAAGCACTTTGACGTTGGCAGCAACGGATATCGCAGCCGGTTGGATGTAAGCTGCGCGAATGAACGCGGCAGTGACCGCACGTTGACCAGGCGTTGGCGTTGCGGACCGGTGGGCCGTTACTTTGAGCCAAAGGAAATGGCGCTGCCGATGGTTGCGCCACGCGACACGGTGGCGGACAGCGACGGAGATGATGGCGCATGACCGGCGCTTTCAAAAAGGCCGTAGCGGCAGGCGCAGCGATGGCCACGGTGCTGGCGTCCAGCGCGCAGGGCGTGGAGCCGGTGCTGGCGCGCAACCCGGCTGCGTTGCCGCTGGAATTGCCACGCGGCGCAGAGATACCGCAGGACCTCGACCCTCTGGCCGACGGCGTGCTGATGAAACATCAGCGCGAGTGGCTGGATGATCACAGCGACCTGAAGATTGCCAAGAAGGGCCGCCGCACTGGCGTGACCTTCGCCGAGGCGCTGGACGATACGCTGATTGCCGCCGCAGCGCGGTCTGCCGGTGGCGACAATGTTTTTTACATCGGCGACACCAAGGACAAAGGCCGGGAGTTCATCGGCTATGTCGCGCACTTTGCCAAAACGGTGGCGCGCGAACTGGCCGAGGTCGAAGAGTTCGTCTTTGCCGATGAGCGAGAAGACGGCACCACCAAGGATATTTCTGCGTTCCGCGTCCGCTTTGCCAGCGGGTTCCGCGTAGAGGCGCTCTCAAGTCGGCCGGAAAACATCCGTGGTCTGCAAGGCGTTGTCGTGATCGACGAGGCCGCGTTCCACAACGATGTTCGCGCCGTGATCGACGCAGTGAACGCACTGCTGATCTGGGGCGGCAAGATCCGCGTGATCAGTTCGCCCAACGGCCAGCTAAACCCGTTCGAAGAACTGTGCAGCGAAGCGCTGGCAGGCAAGAACGGCTTCAAGGTCCACTTCATCCCCTTCTCAGCGGCGGTTGAGAACGGTCTTTATCGCCGCGTATGCCTGATGAAAGGCTGGACGTGGACGCCTGAAGCCGAGGCCGCGTGGGAAGGCAAGATACGCGGCGCTTACGGCACACGCACCGCGCAGATGCATCAGGAACTGGATGCCATCCCGTCTGATGCCGTGGGCGCAGCCATGCCCCGCGTCGTGATTGAACGCGCGGCAAAGGCCGGGCCAATCGTCTTGCGGTACTTCCTGCCCGATAGCTTCAAGATGGCAGAGAAGGCCCAGCGCAAGGCGTTGGTGGAAGAGTGGCTGAAGGCCGAAGTTGCCCCGCGCCTTGCCGCCCTGGACAAGCGCCGCCGCCATGACTTCGGGCTGGACTTTGCGCGCAGTGGTGACGGTTCCGACCTGATCATCCAGGAGCTTGGGCAAGATCTGACCCGGCGCTGGAAACTGGTTTTCGAAATGCGCAACGTGCCGTTCGAGACCCAAAAGCAAATCCTGTTCTTTGTCGTCTCACGCCTGCCGCGCTTCGGGCATGGCGCGCTCGATGCCACCGGCAACGGCGCGTATCTGGCAGAAGTGGCGGCGCAGAAGTTTGGCGCACGGATCAGCGAGATCAAACTTAGCCAGGAATGGTACCGCGAAAACGGCACACCGTATGTCGACGCGTTTGGCGACGAGACTATCGAGATTGCGACCGATGACGATGTGATCCGCGATCAGCAGGCGCTGCAGTACGTCAATGGCGTGATCAAGGTTCCCGATGATCTACGCTATCCGGGCAGCGACGGGCACATGCGCCACGGTGATACCGGCATTGCCGGAATGCTCGCGTGGTTCGCATCGCGGCAGGGCGCGGTCATTTATGGCTACGAGCCGGTCGGCAGGCGCGAGAACGACGCTTTCAACGAACCCGACGACGACGATGAAAACCGGCGCGATCCATGGCGGCAGCCGCTTGGCGTTCGCATGAGTGGCCAGGGGCTTGTTTGATGAGCGGTTTGATAAGGATTAAGACATGACGGGCCTGGTCGATCAATATGGGCAACCCCTTCGCCGGGAGCTGCTGACCCGCGAGATCGGCGGCGCGACGGTAGGCGGTGTGCGTTCGCCCATCGCGGGCTATCCCGCCAACGGGCTTAACCCAACGCGGCTGGCCGAGCTGCTGCGCGCCGCCGATTACGGCGAGCCGCTGGAATACTTCGAGCTGGCCGAACTGATCGAAGAGCGCGACCTGCACTATGCGGGCGTATTGGGCACCCGCAAACGCAGCGTCAGCCAGATCGACATCACGGTGGAAGCCGCCAGCGACGATGCTGAAGACGTGCGCCGTGCCGACATGGTGCGCGAATGGCTCAAGCGTGACGAGCTGGCCGACGAGTTGTTCGACATCCTTGACGCCATCGGCAAAGGCGTGAGCTTTACCGAAATCGTCTGGGATACTTCCGAAGGGCAGCTATGGCCCAAGCGCCTTGAATGGCGCGACTCACGCTGGTTTACGTTTGACCGCACGACAATGCGCCAGCCGATGTTGCGCGGCGGGATTGACGGTAACTCGGTGGCCGAGCCGCTGCCTGCGTTCCGGTTCATCTATACGCAGATCAAAGCCAAGTCTGGCCTGCCCGTCCGTTCAGGCATTGCGCGCATTGCGGCTTGGGCGTGGATGTTCAAGGCGTTCACCCAGCGCGACTGGGCAATCTTTGTGCAGACCTATGGCCAGCCCGTCCGCATCGGCAAATTCCACGAAGGCGCGACAAAGGAAGACAAGTCGACGCTATTTCGTGCGGTTGCCAACATCGCTGGCGATTGTGCGGCGATCATCCCGGAATCGATGTCGATCGACTTCATCGAATCGAAGAACGTCACTGCAGGATCAGACCTGTATGAGCGGCGGGCCGACTGGCTTGACCGGCAAATCTCGAAAGCGGTTGTCGGCCAGACCGGCACGACGGACAGCAAGCAAGGCGGGCTTGGGGACGGCGGCAACCAAGTGCACGAAGGCGTGCGCGAGGATATCGAGACAGCCGATTGCAAAACGCTTTCAGCCGTTCTCAACCGTGACCTGATCCGGCCATGGATGGATATCGAGTTCGGTCCATCCAAGAAATACCCGCGACTGGTCATTGCCCGCCCGAAGGCGGAAGACATCAAGCAGCTGACCGAGAGCCTGAAGGTATTCGTACCAATGGGCCTGCGCGTGCAGTCATCGGAGATCCGTGACAAGCTGGGCCTGTCTGATCCGGACAAAGGTTCGGAAGTGCTGCGCGCGCCTTCGGAAAGCGTTGTGCCGGCATCAATGGCAGGCGTTGATCCGGCTTTGCAAAAGCCGCCCGTTGCCCAACCACCGCTTCCAGCGCCCGCGCTGCAAAGCCAGCAAGAGGCCGCGCCAGCGCATAGTGCGGTACAGATAGCCGATGCGATTGCAGGCCGTGGCGATAGCGCCGTTGCAGGACTGGTCGACACGATTGAAACGATGTTGACCAAGGCAACCGACCTTGGCGAATTCCGGCTGATGCTGGCCAGTGCGTTCCCGCAGCTTGATGCGTCGAACCTTGCCGAAACGCTGGCGCAGGGCATCGCCACCGCGCACCTTGCAGGGCGTTCTGATCTGGTTGAGGAAAGCCAGTGAAGCAACCTCCCGATTTTTGCCCTGTAAGGCCTGTGGGGCGCACAAGCGCGGCGCTTCCCCGCAAAATCGTCGCAACCGCCTTCTTAGACCTTCTTAAACCCGTTTATGGGGCCATTGGGGGCCTGCTGTGAGCAGCCCGTCGGCAATATCCGGTGTGTTCGGAAAGCCGTTTGCCGAACAGGTTGCGTTCTTCAGGAACAAGCTGGGCAACCTTGTGCCCACGACAGCCTGGGACGACATCGAAGGCGCGGCGCATGATACCGGCTTCATGGTGGCAGGGGCCGTCAAGGCGGATTTGCTGAGTGATCTTGCGGCTGCCACCGATAAGGCAATCACCGAAGGCCGGGGGATCGAAGAGTTCCGCCGCGACTTCAAGTCGATTGTGGCCAAGAACGGATGGACTGGGTGGACGGGCGAAGGATCAGTCAAAGGCGAGGCTTGGCGCGTTGGCGTGATTTATCGCACCAACATGTACACCAGCTATTCCGCAGGGCGCTTTGCCCAACTGACGGCAGGCAACTTTGCCTATTGGGTTTATCGCCACGGCGGCAGTCGCGATCCGCGCCCGGAGCATCTGTCATGGAACGGCATGGCGCTGGAACCCGCACATGTGTTCTGGTCAACGCATTACCCGCCAAGCGACTGGGGCTGTTCTTGCTATGTGGTTGGAGCGCGGACAGCGGCGGCGGTGGGTCGCCTTGGTGGCGATCTGGCGAAAAAGCTGCCCGCCAACTGGCAAGCGCGTGATCCGAAGACAGGCGCACCTGTCGGCATTGGCAAAGGCTGGGGCTATGCGCCGGGGGCAAGCGTTGCTGACATTATCCAGAAGCTCGCGCCAAAGATTGGGAACTGGGATCATCAGATTGCCAAGGCATTTCTGAATTCCCTGCCCGATGAAAGCGCCGACGCCATTTCTAGAGCTTATCGCGCGTTGCCGTCCACGCAGGACGACGCCCGTCGATATGCCCAGCGGGTTTTCGCCGGGACGGAAGGTGGCACGGCAGATATGCGACCGCTACCACCTGTGCGCACGATGGGTTTGGTACCGTCTGATGACGCGCCCCGCATCCAAGAGCTTACCAAAACTGAAGTAGCTGGCTTTGACTACGTGTTCGACACCGATGGTGTGAAGCACGTGTTGCGACGGCATACCGATCAAGCGGTTGAAGCTGCAAGCGGACAGCGGGCCGTTACAGCGTCAGACTTTGTGCTGCTGCCGCGCGTCCTGTCCGATCCCGACGCCATCACGCGTTCATCCGATACGGGTTCTGCTGAAGCAGCCGTTGTTTATGAAAAAGTGATCAGTGGCGAAAAGTACGTCGTCGTGATGGCTGCGCGCGGCCAGAAGCGAAAGCAGCTCGCGCTAAAGACGATGTATATCAAGGCTCGGTGGAAGTGACGCGCCCCCATGCGGAACGTCCAGAACGTTCCCGGTTATTGGCCGGGCGCCATGATGCGCGCGTCTGGGAGGCCGTGTAATGCCATCTTCAGTAGAATTCAATGCCAGCAAAGCCCAAGCCGCAGTACGCGAAGCGATGCAGCGGCTGGAGGATGCAACACCACTGTTCCAGGACATCGTGGAATACATGCTCCAGGCCACCCGCGAGCGCTTTGTCACAGGCGTGGGGCCAGACGGCAAAGCATGGGCTCCGAAAAAGCAAAGCACGCTGGATCGGTACAAAAGGCTTGGTTACGGCAATTTGAACAAGGCGCTGATCGGACCAGGCCGCGCACTATCGCGGCAGGTTGTGGGTGCGGCCAATGCCAAAGGCGCGGCTATCGGTTCGGCATTGATCTATTCGCGGGTGATGCAAGAAGGTGCCGAGAAAGGCGCGTTTGGCACGGACCGGCGCGGGCGTTCGCTGCCTTGGGGCAAGATACCGGCGCGGATGTGGCTGGGCATTTCTGCGGCTGACGAACAAGCAATCATCGAAACCGCAGACGACTATTTGAGGCCGGTGTTGGACAACGAGGCGTGACGACAACACTTTGACGGCTTGACCTTCGCCGATCTGCGCGCCATTTAGCCTCAAAGCCCGCAAAACCGGGTGTTTCAAGCCCGCTTCGGCGGGCATATTTTTTGCGCATCGCGTGGGGCACACCCTTTCCGATGAAGCGCAAACCCTCACTTGTTCAAGCACTTTGCTCGGCTGTTGCAATGCCGCAGGTCGAAGGTGTGCCCGATTGGGTCCACCTGCTTCCGGCTGGTGCTGTGCGCACCATGGACGGGCGCGGACCATATGCCGTCAAATCATTGCAGGCCGTCGCCGCTGCTTCGTTGCCAGCGGGCGGAAAGCTGCCGATTGACGAATGTCATGCCATCGACCGCGCGCAACCTCTGGGCATGTCTGCCCCTGCGCGCGGCTGGATTGTAGAGCTGCAGGCACGCGAAGACGGGCTTTGGGGCCGCGTCGAATGGACGCCCACAGGCCGCCAGCTGATGGAAGACAAGGCTTATGTCGGGATCAGTCCCGCCATCCTGCACACCCAGCAAGGCCAAGTTCTGCAGGTGCTGCGCGCCAGCCTTACCAACACGCCAAACCTTCAGGGCCTTACGTCCCTGCATTCGGAGAATACCACTATGGATTGGAGGACGAAGCTTATCGAGCTGCTCGGGCTTGATAGCGAAGCCGACGATGCAGCCATCCAGGCGGCACTGTCAGCAAAGATGGGTGCCGTTCAAACGGAGCATTCGCAGAACCTGTTGCAGCACCCGGCAGTTCTGGCGCTGCAGTCGCAGGTCGTTGATCTGACCGGCCAGCTCCAAGGCTTGCAGGAAGACGGAAAGCGGACTGCCGCAACTGCGTTCGTAGACGCTGCGATTGCCGCTGGCCGGGTGGGCGTGAAGCCACTGCGTGATGATTACATCGCACTCCACATGGAGAACGCAGACCGCGCCCAGAAGCTGATCAACGCGCAGCCTGCGGTGATCGGCGCAGGCTTGGCCGACGCCGTGCCTGACCAGGGCGCGAAGCCCGGTGATCTCACTGCCACCGACAGCATGATCATGTCGCTCTTCGGGGTGGACGAAGAAGAATACCGGAAGGGCCTTGCGGCATCCGGCCAGCAGAAGGGGAACTTGTAAATGGTCGCTCTCGTCGGTCCGCGTAGCACGCCCGAAAAGGTCGGGTCAGAGCGCGCCATCCCGCTCACAGCCAACGCCAAGGTCTTCCAAGGCGCGATGGTACAGGTTTCCGCAGCCGGGTTCGGCGTTGCGGCCACTGCAACGGCTGCCAACATCGCCGCAGGCGTGGCCCGCGAAACGGTGGATAATGCCGGGGGGGCGAACGGCGCTGTCGCGGTCAAGACCCGTCGCGGGATCTTCCGCTTCGCCAACTCTGCAGCCGGTGACCTGATCACACGGAGCGAGATCGGCAAACAGGTCTTCGTCGTGGACGATCAGACCGTCGCCAAGACCAACAACGCTGGTGCCCGCCCTGTCGCTGGTACCTGCTTCGACGTGGACGCCCAGGGCGTCTGGGTCGAGTTCCTCTAAGGAAGCCCTGACATGCTGATCAATTCCGAAAATCTGAACAAGCTGCGCGTCGGCTTCAACGCCGCCTACCGCCGCATTCTTGGCCAAGCGACGGCCATGTCGCCCATGGTGTCGACACGCGTCCCTTCAACGCAAAAGAGCCAGACATATGGCTGGCTGGGCAAAATCCCGAACGTGCGTGAATGGATCGGTGCCCGTGTCGTCCAGAACATCTCCGAAGGTGATTACACCATCAAGGAGAAGCCCTGGGAACTGACCATTGGCGTTGATCGTGATGATATTGAGACCGACAACCTCGGCCAATACAATCCGCTCTTTGAAGAAATGGGCAATTCGACCGGCGGCCATGTCGAGATGCTTGTGTTCGCCATGCTGGCGGCGGGCTTCACGACCAACTGCTATGACGGGCAGTTCTACTTCGACACCGACCACCCGATTTTGGACAAGGATGGCAATCCAACCACGTTCGCCAATACCGATGGCGGCGCGGGCACTCCTTGGTTCCTGATTGACGTGAGCCGTTCGATCAAGCCCATCATCTTGCAGGTGCGCAAGGACTTTGGCGACATCGTTGCCAAGGACAAGGTCACCGACGAGAACGTCTTCGACCTCAACGAATTCCGCTATGGCGTGGATGCCCGCATGAACGTGGGCTACAGCTTCCCGCAACTCGCGTGGGGCTCGAAGCAGCCTCTTACCCCGGCCAACTTTGCAATCGCCAAAGCTGCGCTCGGCAACATGAAGGGCGATTACGGTCGTCCGCTCGGCCTTGGGCAGAAGCTCTTGCTGGTCGTTCCGCCAACCTTTGAAGGCGCTGGCCGCACGATCATCAAGTCGCAGCTGGTCAACGGCGGCGAAAGCAACCCATGGGCAGGCGCGGCTGAACTAGCCGTCGTGCCCTGGCTGAGCTGAGAGGGCTGAGCGATGGCAACCAAACGTAAGGGGGCTGCCGGTGTAAAACCGGCAGCTGCCATCACAGCGGAAACGCCGGTCGATCAAGCGGCACTCGCCAACGTTGGCGCGGCTGTCGAAGCGGCTAAGGCAAATGATGCGCAGGTTATCTTTGCGCAGCAGCCGGGGCAGACGGCCCAAGCGCTTTTAGCACCTGAGATCAGCGGCGGCGCTCCTGAGGGCGGTGTGACCAGCAAAAAGGCTCCGCGCGAAAAGTCGATCAGCGTTTCTGCTCAGCCGGGAAAGACACGCTGGCGGATCGGCAGACAGTTCAGCCCTGAAGCAACGGTGATCGCTCTTTCCACGCTGAGCGATGATGAGCTGGAGCGACTGAAGTCTGATCCGCAGTTGACCATCAAACCAATCGAAGACTGAGAGCGAACAGCCAGTGCCATATGCCTCTCAGCAGTTGCTGGTCGACCGGTACGGGGAGCGCCTGCTTTTGCAGGTTGCCGACCGGTCCGACCCGCCTGCAGGAACAATTGACGCAAGTGTGGTGGCGCGTGCGCTGTCAGATACCGACGCGATGATTGATGGCTATCTTGCTGGCCGTTACGTTTTGCCACTGGAAACCACGCCGCCCCTGCTGATCGACCTGGCTGCGCAGATTGCGATCTACAAGCTGCACATTTACGCGCCCGACCAGAAGATCGCAGACGATTACAAGGATGCGGTTTCGGCCCTGACCAAGATTGCAAACGGCGTCGTTCGGTTGCCGGTGGCAGGCGTTGAACCTGCCGGTGCCGGTAGCGCAGGCGTCGTGACGATTGATCGTGAGCGCGACTTCACGCCCGAAAACCTGAAGGGCTGGATATGATCCGGATCGATGACGTCCGGGCGCGGATCGAGGCGCGGGTTCCTGCGCTGGCGGGCAAAATGGGCAACGCCGGGCAGTTTGCCCAACTGGTCGAGCGCAACCAGATGCCGCAGCACACCTGCGCGGGCTTTGTCCTGCCGGGCGGGCTGCAAGGCGGCACGACGAATGCGATTAGCGGCCTGTTCACGCAAAGCTTTGTTGAAACGGCCATCGTCGTTTTGGCCGCCCGCGTTGCGAATGACCCGACCGGGGAGCGCGCCACCGATGAACTGACACCGTTGGTTCGTGAAGTGATCGAGGCGGTGTGCGGCTGGGGACCGGACGATGCACCGGGCATATTCATTCTGAGTTCGGGCGAACTGGTCGGCACGCAGGCCGGGACGCTGGTTTACCAGATCGACTTCCAACTTTCCGATCAATTGAGGATCACGCCATGACGAAGATTAAGGCTGGTGCGCCCGCACCTGAAGCGGAAACGCCCGTTGCAGTTGCGCCCGTCGCGCCCGCCCAACCCGAAGAGCAACCCAGCGAAGGCGGATCATACATCCGCAATCCGGACGGTTCTCTGACCCGCGAAGAGGAGGCCTGAGATGCCTAAGTTCTGGCGATCAAAGACGATCCTTGTGAAAACCGAAACGCCGTATGGCACAGACAGTGTGCCAACAGGCGCGGCCAACGCGATGCTTGTTTCGGACGTGACTTATGCGCCGATGGAAGGCGAAGACGTTTCGCGCAATCTTGAACGGACATTCTTTGGCGCGCAGCCATCGGTGCCGGTGGGCCTGCGTTGCGTTCTCAGCTTTTCCGTCGAGGCGGTCGGCTCCGGCACTGCTGGTACAGCTCCGGCTTGGTCTGTCTTGATGCGGGCCTGCGGCGCTGCCCAGGTCATCACTGCCGCAACTCGAGTAGAATACACGCCAATCACGGATAACCCGGAATCGGCCACGCTCTATTTCGACGTGGATGGCACACGCCATGTGATGCTCGGCTCACGGGGAACGTGGGTTTACCGGTTGAACGCGCAAGGCATCCCCGTCTTTGCATTCACCTTTACCGGGCTGTTTGCGCTGCCGAGCGAACAGACAAAACCGGTTCCAGTCTACACCGGGTTCCTAGCGCCACAGGTGGCAACAACGGCAAACACGCCGGTCTTTACGGTTGGCGGTACCACACTCAAGCTGCGCACGTTCGAGCTGAACCTGGGCAACGTGGTGACACCCCGCTTGCTGATCGGCGGGCAAAGCATCCTGATCACGGATCGCAACGAGACGATGACCGCGCAGGTCGAAGCCGAAGCTTTGACCGTCTACAATCCGTTCCAGCAGGCGCAAAACGCAGCGACGGTGGCACTTGCGCTGGAACATGGCACGGTCGCAGGGCGCAGGGTCAAACTCGCAATCCCTGCCGCGCAGCAGCAGCGCTTGACCGGTTACGAGAACCAGGACGGCATTCTTGAATGGCCGCTGTCGTTCTCGCCGCAGCCGGTCGTTGGCAACGATCAATGGAAGATCACGCTCGATTAACACCGGCATGAGGCGGCTCTGAGAGCCGCTTCACCGGCCTCTTACGCTACAGGAAATGCCCATGTTCAAAGTTGTCGCTGTACCCAAGTTCACCCGCCCTGTTCAGGTTCTTGTGCCGACCGATGGCGGCCATATCGAGCAATCGTTCAAGGCCACGTTCATCGTGGAAGATGTCGAAAAGCTGTCCGAGATACAGGATGAAGGCGGGCAAAAGGCAGTGCTGCAGCGCGTAGTTTGTCACATGGACGATCTGGTTGGCGATGATGACCAGGCACTGCCGTATTCTGATACCTTGCGCGACCAGCTGATCGGCATTCCTTATGTCCGGATCGCGCTGTTCCAAACGTATCTGACGGCGGTGACCAAGGCCAAGACGGGAAACTGAAGGCCGCTGCGCGCCACTGGGCGCGCGGCGGCAAGCCGGACCTGGCCGACGCCATGCGCGAGGCCCGAGAGTTTGGCATTCCCGAGGAGCACATCGCGCAGATCGAGCAAAGTCGCGAAGGCGCTGAATTTGAAGTTTGGGCTGACAACTGGCCAACAGTTGAAGCGTTCTTGTTCGTCTCAACCCAATGGAATGTGGCGCAGCAAGGCGGCGGACTGGCACCGGGCCACATGCTCTACATCGGCTTGGATTATGCCTGCGTTGCAGCCGGGCTTTGCGGGGCCGGCATTGAAGCCAGCCCAGAGATTTGGCGGGGCCTGCGCATAATGGAAGCGGCGGCCCGCAACACCCTCAACGGGATTGTGGAAACCGACTGATGACACTGAAAACATCCCTGGTCATTGCTGGCGACACATCGGGCGCAGTCAGCGCGCTGGGCAGCCTGGACAAGAGCCTTGCGGGCGCGGCGGCAGAAGCCAAGCGCATGGAACAGGCATTTGCCGCAGCCGACAAACAGATCGAGGCGCTGGCAGCAGCTCAGGCGCGGGCAGCGCAGGAAACGTTGAAGGCTAAGACTGCGTTCAATGCCGGTGACATAAGCCTTCAGCAATACAACGCGCGACTGCTGGAAACGAAGACCGGCCTGTCAGTGTTCGAGGCTGGCCACCGGAATGCCGTGACGGCATTGAAACAGGCGCAGGCTTCATTGGCCGGTGCCAAGGTGTCTACCGGCCAAGCAGCGGCAGGATACCAGAACTTTGGCCGCCAGGTGCAGGACGTGGCCGTGCAGATCCAAGGTGGCGCGAACATTGGCACGATCATCTCCCAGCAAGGCGGGCAGATCGCTGATGCCGTCGCACAGATGGGCGGGCGCTTTGCTGGGCTCGCCTCATTCCTTGCAGGGCCTTGGGGCGCGGCCCTGATCGTCGGAACCGGGCTGCTCGTGAACCTTGGGATCGAGCTCTACAATTCGGCGGATGCAGCAGACGCAAATGCAAAGTCACTGACTGACGTGAAGCTTGCCACAAATGGCTTGTCCGATGCGCAGTCGGTTCTGGGTAGCATGTTTGATCTCGCAACAGGCAAGATCAAAGCTCAGAACGAAATGCTGCGACTCAATGTCACGCTCACCGCAATTAAGCTTCGTGCGGAGGCCAGCGCGGAGCGGGCTAACTCAGAACGGACCACCAATAAGTTCTCGCAGGGCAACTTGGGCCTTTCCCTCGGTCAAAAAGCTGCGGGTGCGCTTGGCATTCCTGTTGGTGGGGCGGTCGGACGCGAATCACAAGTCCGGGAACTTGTTTCTGATTTCCGGTCTGGGAAGGTGGATTCGATTGGCGCGGCGAAACGTGCCGCAGGCTTGGATTTTACAGGCCTTTCGGTCTCTAAGTCAGAGTTCCTGCAAGCGATCAGCGATGGCGTGTCGGGACCAGGCAAAGAGAAAATTGCCAATCTGATCGAGAAGTCACTCGAGAAAGGCCAGCTTGACCCAACATTCCGGGAGGAAAAGAACGGTCGGAACAAGCGTAACAACTCGGCAGAGCGTGAGAGGAAAGCGGCTCTTGCGCGTGAAGAATATGGCGAAGGCACTGCCAAAAAGATTGCCGATATCCGCGACCAGTTCTCAGACCTGCCTACTGCTGTTGGCCGAGCCAACAATGCAATGCGGGATCTCGACAAGATATCTGGCGACCTCGCGCGCAGGCCGTTGACGCCGAATGTTAAGGCGTTGGTCGATGAAATTGGCCGCGCGAAAGCTGCGATCAACGAAAGCCTGAACCGCCCGTTCAACGACTTTCTAGAGCAGGCGCGCGAAGGCGCTGAGATCGACAAGCTGTTGCTGGCTGGCCGTGACGATGAAGCACGGGCGTTGCAGATTGTGTTGGGCCTTCAGGAAAAGCAGGGGCCGCTCCAGCAAGAGCAGCTGGACGCGGTACTGGCGACAGTACGTGGCGAGCGTGAACGCTCGGCGGTGCTGCGCGATCAGCGCGCGTTGATCTCGGCCAATGTTGCGGCGGTGCAGGATTTCCGTGGAGCGCTGGAAGGGACGGTAGCCGATGCGCTGCGGGGCCGGTTCTCGATTGAGCGGGTGCTTTCATCCATCGGCAACAGCTTCATCACGATCACGTCGAAGAAGCTGGTTGAGAACATGTTCGGCGATACGCTGCGCCAGCTGGAGGCGCAGGCCACCGGCGCGGATAAAGTGGACGCGGCGGGCACGCGCATCGCGTCATCGCTTGATGATGGGGCAAAGGCGGTCAAATCCTTTGCCGACGTGGTCAACACTGCCATCGCAGCAATCCGGGGCAGCAATGGTTCGTCCAGCGCGACAGCAAGCCTTGCCTCTGTTGCCGGTGGCGCTGCCGGTTCAGTGAGCGACCTGTTTGGCAAGCTGACTTCGGGCGTGGCGGAAAAGATTGCCCAGAACGCTGGCGCGATGGGAAGCGGCGGCGTCCCTGAGACGAGCGGCGACGAAATTGTCGTGACGGCCAACAAAAGCCGCAAGGTCGATCTATCGGGAACGAACGGGCTGCTGATCGACATGGTAGACCGGACCCTGCAACAAATCGGCGTCCGCATTCCCACCGTTGTAACGGCGGGCATCAAGGGCGCGTTGGCCAAGCTCGAACAATCATTACCGCAAGCGCTGCAAGGGGCATTCACCGGCACGGCAGCGTCGCGCATCTTCCTTGGCGACAAAGGCACGACCGGAATGATCGGCAGCGCCATTGGCGGCGCGCTGGGCGGGAAGCTGGGCGAGCAGGTTTTGACCAAAGGCTTGACCGCTGTCGGCGGAAAGGCGTTGGGCAGCTTGGCCGGGCCTCTCGGTTCAGCCCTTGGCGGCGTGCTGGGCGGGCTGATCGGCGGGGCGTTCAAGAAGACCACATCGGGCGGCGCTTCGATTGGCTTGAACGCACAAGGCAATGCGGGCGTTACCGGCACGGCGGGCAACAGTGCGGACCTGAAGAAAACGGCGTCGGGCTTTGGCGGGACGGTGGTTTCGGCGTTGGACCAGATCGCGCAGGCGCTGGGCGCTGACCTTGGCGCGTTCAACGTGGCCATTGGCAAGCGGTCATCGGGTTACATCAAGGTTTCGGCCAGCGGGAATGCTGCTGCCACCACCGGCAAGAAAGTGACCTCTGACATCATCTACAACGGCAAAGATGAAGGCGAGGCGATCATGGCCGCGCTGGCCAATGCCATTGGTGACGGGGCAATCAAGGGCGTTTCAGCAGCGGTGCAACGCGCTCTCAAATCATCGACCGATGTCGACAAGGCCGTGAAGGAAGCGTTGAAGGTTCAGCAGGTGGAGCTGGCGATTGGCGGCATTGGTGCCGAAATGGCCAAAGCCTTCAGCGACTTTGAGCGGCAGGCCGCCGAGCGTCTGAAGATTGCGCGGCAATACGGCTTTGACGTGGCCAAGCTTGAACAGGTCAACGCCAAGGATCGCCTGAAGCTGAATGAGAAACTGCTGAAAGAGCAGGTTGGCAGCTTGCAGGATTTGATCGCGGAAATGACCTCGGGTTCATTGTTCGAAGGATCATCGGTGGACCAGCGGGCCAAGCTGCTCGATCAGATTTCGGCAACGCGGGCGCAGGCAGCAGCTGGGGAAGAAGGCGCGGCAGACAAGCTGGCGCAGCTGCTGCAGCAACTCAATTCCGTGTCGCGCGATGCCTTTGGCACCACGGGCGGATTTGCGGCTGACCGGTCCACCATCCTTGATGTGGCCCGCGAGACCGTGGCGGCAGCAAACCAGCGGATCGCCGATGCCCAGAAGGCAACCGACCCGGCGCTGGCAGAAACCAACGGGCAGCTCGATGAGGCAAACGACCAGCTTTCACGGTTGGCGGCGCTGACGGGCGAGAGCGTGGAATATCTGCGGGCGATGTCAAACAACCTGTTCTTTACCGGGTTTGGCAATCTTGCTGCCACAGCCGGGTTCCGTTGATGCCGTCCAAGGTTATCCTGATCGACGCATCGCCGCGCCGCGCAAATGATGGCGTTGCAGAGGCGGTGCGGCTTGCCGGTGGCGGCGGGCAGTTCCCGTACTACTATAACGGGCAGCACTATCGTGCAGGCGTGGTGCAGCTGCCGACTATTGTTACGGCGATTACGTTTGACGGCGGTGACTTTGGCGCGGGCGGTGTTCCGCAGGCGGCGGAATTGCAGTGGGCGGCATCGCGCAAGGCAGACCTTGCCGCGATTGCCAATTACTTCTGGATCGATGCGCCAATCACCGTGCGGATTGGTGATGAGAATTCAGTGGGCACGCTGCCTGCGGTGACGATTACCGGCAAGGTGTTGAGCGCGGCCGTTGATGGCGGCGTGGTGAAGCTGCAGCTGAGTGACCCGGCAGCGGACCTTAAGAAGCCGCTTTTGACATCGCGGTTCGGCGGCACTGGCGGCGTTGACGGGCCGGTTGAATGGGATGGCCGGATCAAGCCCCGTGTTTGGGGCCGCGTGTGGAACCTTGAGGGTGAGCGGATTGATCCAGCCAATAACGTCTATTGCTTTGCCGATCCTGCGCGCCAGATCCAGTCGTTCGATGCCCTGCGCGATAAGGGTGCGCCAGCGGCGGCCATCAACGTGCTGGCATGGCAAGGATCGGTGGCGGCAACCTTTACGGCGTTGCAGGCAGCCGTTGCGCCACAGGGCGGCGGCGTGGCCTGTCCGTCCATCGCCTGCGTCAAGTGGTGGACCCAGCCTGCGGGCGCGCTGACAGCGGACCTGAAAGGCGAGATTGGCGCAGGGTACGTCGAGACCACGGCGCAGATCGTGCAGCGGCTTGTCCAGGCGGGACCGAACACACCATTTGCGGCCGGAACAATTGCGGCAGCACAAGCCGCGCGGCCTGCGCCGGTGGGCTGGGTTGCCCAGGATGACAGCACCGGCACCGCCAGCATGATCGAGGAGCTGCTCGGCAATTCATCATTGCTGTGGCTGCTCAACGCCAGCGGCGAGATTGTGATCCGTGAATGGGCATGGGGCGCAGGCGTTGCATCTGGCGTGAGCCAATCGGTAAAGCGGACATCAGTGATCGCGCCGGTGGGTACGCGGAAGCTGGGTTTCAAGCGCAATGAAACACAGATGGCGCGTGGCGATCTGGCAGCCGTCGTGCTGGTCGATGACGTTGTTTATGGCGACGGCACACCGGTGTCGCAGGCCGTGGAAGATGCCTACGCACTGGCCGCTGCGCGCGGCAAGGTGTGGACGACGTCAACGATTCCAAGCGTTGCGCAAAGCAATGTGGGCGACACATGGATTGCGCCGGATGGCACGTTCTATGAGCGCGTCAACGATGGCGGCATTCTGCTGGGCGGCTTTGCGATCAGATTGGCTGGCTTCCGCCCGCGTATTGCCTGGACGCTGGCTGCCAATCAGGTTTTGCGCGATACGCTGGCCCAAGCCGATGCCGCGTACACAAGCGCCAACGATGCGATTGACCAGTTGATTGATCTGGCGAGCGACGGCGTTTTGAGCCGCAACGAGAAGATCACCAAGTTGGTGCCCGAGAGCGCGCGGCTTGCCGATAAGTGGGCTTCGCTATCAGCCATTGCCACATCGTTGGCCGTAAGCACGGCAACCGCCAGCGGCGCGCGGACGGCGTGGCTGACATATCTGGCTGCGCTGGTTCCGGCTTGGAACGATACGGCGCAAGATACGACCGTATCACGCGCGGCATTCGACGCGGCGCGCGACGCTTATGATACGGCGCTTTATGAGTTGGACCGGGCTATCAAGGCCAAGGCCGCTACGGTTGCGACATGGGCTGGCCTAACCGGGACAGGTGGCCAACCGACCGGCAATGATGTGGCCGCGACGATCAGTCCGGGCGGTGGGATAGCTGCCAATCAGGTTAACACCCAGTCGGTTGTGAGTGGCGCGCTTTCAGGGACGACTATCGTTTCAGGTTCGGGAAGTAGCTCACCTTTCGCGGCGGTGCGCGAATTGGCCTATGTGACCATTCCGACATTGGACGCTGGAACTGTTGGCATCCGGCTTGGGCTTTATGGGCAGATCAAGGATGTGGGCAGCGGCTACACGCCCGGTTACCCGATGCTGCGGCTGTATCGCGTTTCGGCTGCCAATGCGGCTGCATACCTCGCGAGCAGTCCGCGCAATCCATCGGTGCAGGGTGTGCCGATGAACCGCAATATCACTCTGCCGAACTGGTCGAACATCGATATGGGCGGGACGCTTCTGTTCAACACCACGACACCCGCAGCGGGCGACCTTTACGTTCTGGGCATCGACGTAGCTACAAATCCACCAAGCGCGGGATCGTGGGCTTGGAATTGGCGCGCGGACATCGCGCTCGACATCGTGAAGAGGTGAGCATGACAATTTGGGCCATTGGGCGCGTTGGGCAGCGCCATCGTTGCACCGTTGAAACCACCGATCCGGCACATGTTCTAGTGCAAATGGAGCCGGGCGAGGTTTGCGCTCCAATCAGTCGCGGGCAAGCTGATAGCGAGGCCGGAGTGCGGTTGCTGGGGAGCATGGAAAGTGAAGACATCATTGCGGAGAGTGGCGATGCGTAAGGCGCTAATCCTGCTCGCCCTTCTGGGCGCGTGCCGTTCGGAAACGGCGCAAACTCCAGCGCCGATGCCAATCAGTGGTGTGACGTCCGTAGCCGAAGCCTTCACGCCATCTGATGCGAATACGTTGCGGGTGACGGTTACGGTTGGCTCAAGCGATCCGGCAATCGTCCGCCTTTATGGCTGGACGCCAGAGCAGGCCAATCAAGTCCGCGCATACGCGGCTGACAACGGCGGCGCGCTTGGCCGTTGGGCATTGGGGCCGATTGCATCGAAGCCGATTATGGCCGGGCCGCCGGGCGTGGTGGAACTTGCTGCGCCAGCGCGCGCCGGATGGTTTTACGCGGCGGCTATCGAGCCGCTTTCGGCGCAGAACGGCGGCACGTTTGATGTGCCCCGTGTTTCGATGTCATTCGGGAGGGATTGATTATGGCTATTGAACAAGATTGGGAAGCATATGCCAATCAAGGCACTTTGGGCGCAACTGATACGATCCTTGCTCGGACAGCTGCCGGGGCTGGTGTTGAAGTTCCGGGGAGCGCACTGGCGCGTGTAGACGCTTTATATGGAGTGCCAGCTTTGGGCGCTGTAGGTGGTGGGGTGTCAGCCAACACTGATGGAGCCGCTTATTTTGGTGGCTGTGCGTTTTATGCAGGAAATTTTCGGAATACCATAAGTGGCCAAGGTGGTTGGGCGGCCCGCAATTCCGGCGGTGTGTTTACGGTTTTCACAGGCAACAATCCCGGACCTGCTGGATCAATAATTGGAATGAGCGAGCGGATGCGCATCGACGGATCCGGCGTATTCCATTTTTGCACCGCTTCAGCGTCTGGGCTTTACAACGGTTCGTCGAATAACCCGGGAGTGGTCATCGAGCCATCAGGGACGCTCTTAATTCAGCGTAACTCTGGCACGAATTGCTGGATGTCAAAAGCAGCCGGATATTCAGATGGCGGTTATGTAGCCTTTGCAGTCAATGGCGTTGGCGTTGGAGGTATCTCTACCAATGGATCATCCACCTCTTACAGCACCTCATCAGATTATCGACTGAAGGATGATCTGAAGCCTTTGACTGGCGCGCTAGACCGCATTCTAAGCCTGCCGGTTTACGACTTTCGTTGGAAAACCACTGGAGAGCGTGCGCATGGGTTTATGGCCCATGAGTATGGTGAAGTGATCCGAGGTGGCGCTACCGGCAAGAAGGACGGAATGCGCGAGGAAATCGTCATCGTGGAGCCGGCTGTTGAGCCTGTTTTCGATGAAGCAGGTGGACTTGTGACTCCAGGCGTCGAAGCGGTGACGCGCACAGAATTGGTGCCTGATTATCAGGGAATCGATCAAAGCAAGGTGACCCCTGATCTGGTTGGGGCAGTGCAGGAAATGGCTGGGATTATAGAGGAATTGCGCGCGCGGGTGGCAGCGCTGGAGGCGATGTGACCGCTGTTGATCCGATCTATGCCCAATGGTTGATGGCGCAGGCGCTGTGGCAGGTATCTGCCGACGCCACGCTGAATGCCCGCTGGGGCGCGACCGCACAAACCACCGAGCGGGTGACCACGATTGCGATTGAGGCCGATGCCACGGCAGAGGCCGCGCGGCAGATCGCGTTCCTTGGCGGCAATGGCCCGCTGGCGATTGAAGAGCATGAGCTGGTTGGCGAATGGGCGCAGTACCTTGGCCGGATCATCACCTTGACGATTGACCGGCTCGGCTATGACGCGGGCCTCAATGTTTTTGTGATCGGCGCGCAGGACAATCGCGGCGCTGGCACTTCCATCCTTACCGTGATCCGGAGGCTGTAATGGGCAACGTATTGATCCTTTCGCCCACGCCGATTGCAGCGATTGCGACATCGCGTGGAAGCGGCGTTGCAAACCTGTTGACGCCTTCGCCAAAGGAAGTGTGGATCGACATAGCGGTGGGATCGGTTGCGAACATCGACATCGATTTTGGCGCGGTGGTGCCGGTTGATACTGTGTTCTTGGGCCATGTGTTTCCACCTGCTGCAGGGGCGGCGTGGACGATCACGGGCGGCACGGCTGCCTATACCACCACGACGCTCAAAGCATCGGGAGCGTTGCGCGCCGTTGATACGGCATCGCGCAGCCCGCAGCAGACGCATGCCTTCTGGACCGGGGCCGTGGCCAACATCCGCTATCTGCGACTGGCCGTGCAGCAGCCAGCCGGAAGCCCGGTATTGCGCGCGGGCGTGGTGATGGCGGGTAAGGATTGGCAGCCCCAGTTCAACATGGAATTCGGCAGCGGGCGGCGCGTGATCGACACCGGCACCGTGGCCAGCCTGCCCGATGGCGGCTTTGCCACGATGACCGGCGCGCGCAAGCGGGCGTTCAGCTGGACGTTGGGCGATTTGAGCGTTGCCGAGACCGACGCGCTCGAAGAGCTGTTGCTCGATCATGGCGAGACGGTGCCGCTGCTGGTGGTGAGCGATCCTGATGCCACAACCGGCCAGCGCAGCCGCATTCACTATGGCCTGTTCACGGGGCTTAAGGCTTACGAGCGGCGCAACGCCGCCCAGACCCGCTTCGACTTCCAGTTTGAAGAGTGGATTTGAGCCAGTTCTGAGAGCCTGTTTATTGCCCGCTTAGGGGGGCATATTTTTCTTGCATCAGGTGGGTGAAACATCGGTCGATCAGGGGTGTCACTCGGCACCCGCCTGGAGACCCTTTCAATGGCAGACCCCCAATTTTCCGTAGCCGTTCGCAACGCCATCCTTGACATCATTGAGGCGACAATCGGCGCCAACCCCATCATGCGCATCCGGACCGGCGCTGCGCCAGCCAACACGGCGGCGGCCCGTACAGGAACGGTCCTAGCCACGATCAACCTCCCATCCGATTGGATGCTGGCAGCGGCTGGCGGCAGCAAGAGCAAATCAGGCACTTGGGAAGACATCAGCGCCGACGCGGCGGGCAACGCTGCGCACTTCGAAATCATGGATAGCACTGGCGCGACTTGCCACATGCAGGGCGATATTAGCGCGACTGGCGGCGGCGGGTTCCTTCAGGTTGATAACGTGGTGTTCGCTGCCGCTCAGCAGTTCACGGTGTCTGTCTTCACGCTCAACGCCCCAGGCAGTTAATCCGTGACGATAGGGGCTAGTCCAACCCAGTGTGGCAATGCCCCTAGCGCTGCCAGCAGCTCCAGTTGGACACTAGCGACAACCGCAACGCTCGATCCGGGCGAAGTTGGCGTCCTGCGTATTGCGCTGGACAACATCACCACGACCGACGGCGACAACAACGAAGTCACGTCGGTCACTGGTGGTGACGGTACCTGGGAAAAGCTGGGCGAATACACCAACAGCCAAGGGGCTGGCGCGGCGGGCGTAACCGTCGCGACGTGGCTGTTTACGCCGTCATCCAGCAACGCATCTGGCACGGTCATCACGATCACGCTGGCCAGCTCACGCACGCAAAAGATCGCGGCGCTGGAGAAGTGGAACGTTGGCGTTGGTAGCAGCCTGCGCCAGACTACTGGGGCGGCACCTGTCGTATCGCAGGTGGACGCAGGCGGCGGATTTGGGTCATCGTCCTTTTCCGGCCTGACGGACGGCGAAAGGCTTTATCTTCGCGTCCTGGGCGCGGAGATGAGCACCACAGCGTCAGTCTCTGCCACCGCAGGTTTCACGGCGCTTTCCACGTTCCGCTCCTCTACATCCAGCCCGATATCCTTGCTGGGCGAGTTTCGGGTCAACACTTCGACCGGCGAGACCAGCAACCCTGCTTTCACGCCTACAGCGGACAAAGCGGGCATTTTCTTTGCGCTGGAAGAGTACAGCGTTGGCGGCGGCGGATCGCCCATAGCTGGCAGCGCCAGTGGCAACATCGGCGCGATCACGGGAAGCGCCTCGGCCAACCTGCTGATCAGTGCGACCGCCAGCGGCAACATTGGGGCCATCACAGGGGGCGCTACGGCGGCCCTTTCGATCCGTGGCAGCGCCAACGGAAGCATTGGCGCGATTACCGGGGCCGCATCCGGGCGTGTTGCCATCAAAGGCAGTGCCAGCGGCAATATCGGCGCAATTACGGGCGGTGGAACGTCCCGGCTGTCAGCCAGAGCCAGCGCAAGCGGCAGCATTGGGGCGATCACCGGCTCGGCCACCGCGCGCCTGACAGTTCGGGCCAGCGCTAACGGAAGCATCGGTGCAATTACCGGTGCCTCATCGGGTAGCAGCAGTAGCGCGCCGCAGACGGTTGGAGCGGCCAACGGTAGCATTGGCAGGATCACCGGCAGCGCCAGCGCCCGCTTGGCGATCAAGGCGATTGCAACTGCCAGTATCGGCGCGATCACCGGCCTTAGCACTGCCCGCCTTACCAGCCGTGGCAGCGTTGCGGGCAGTATCGGCAGGATCACCGGTAGCGCATCAGCGCGGCTTACGATCCGTGCCAGTGCCAGTGGTAGCATCGGCGCGGTCACCGGCAATGCGGGCGGCAGCAGCGGCGCGGCTCCGCAGATCATCGGTGCGGGCGTTGGGAGCATTGGCAGGATCATCGGCGGTGCCGTTGCCCGCTTATCGATCACGGCCAGCGGCTTTGGCAGCATCGGCGCGATCACGGGAATTGCGCGGGCTGGAAGCGGCGGCACTGCCCCTGTCCGGTTCATCTCATTTGCGGTTGAAGCCAAGCCGTTGACGTTTGTGGCCGAGCAGAAAACCTTGGCCTTTGTAGTTGATGAAGATGGAGATCGGCGCGTGAGAAACATGCCAAACAAGATCGTCAGCGAGGTCTGGAAGTGCGGCCTCGACCTTACACCGTGGCTGGCTGGAGGCCGCACAGTTACTGTCCTGCGGCACGAGAATGTGACGGGCGGTGTCCAGGTTGATCAGGTGAGCCTCGACGGTGCTGACACCGGCACGTTCCGGCTGTCTGGCGGCAACCGCAAAGGTACGGCCCAGTTCGACATCGTGGGCGACCTGTCAGACGGAAACACCTTTGGCCAACGCTTTCAGGTCACCTGCATTTAGAAGAATACCGCCCTTACGGGGGCGGCTGAGGTGTTACGAGCACCTCAAACCGCGAGCACGAACTCGCACCTAGAGCTGGCATGCTCAGCTCATCAGCGCCCCCGGCCGTGACGGCGAGGGCATCGATAGGTGCAAAAGAATGAAGGAGTCGTTTCGTTGCGGCGCTTGTAATGCGTTGCTGTTCCGAGCAGAGAATGGGGCGTTGGCGGGCCTTGTCGAAATCAAATGTCGACGCTGCCGCCAGATCAACCAATTGAGGCCAGTGAGCCCGACCCGGAGCGCCAACAGAGCCGCCACCGGAGAATGACATGGGACGCATCAAAGAGGAGGCTGCGCCTACCAGTTCCGGGGCCGCAAGCCCCGGACGGAAGCCACCCGCCCGCAACGGCTACAAGTATCGCCCGCAGTACGGATTGATCGTCCAGTGCCGCGACGAGGCCGACCAGCGGCGGGTCTTCGACCGGCTGAGCAAGCAGGGCTATTTGCCCAAGGTGGTGTGCGTATGAAAGTGGCCGCACACCACCGTTGCGACGATGTGGCGACATATCGTGCAGCCCGCGTGAAATCGCTTTTCAACGTCGACGATCAGGCCACGCGGTTTGACATCGAGGCCGACCTTCCGGGCATGGATGAGGACTGGCAGATCGGCGTGATCGTGGGGCCGTCCGGGTCGGGAAAGACGAGCCTTGGCCGCGCAACCGGGCCGATCTACGAGCCATGCTGGCCGCAATCCTCACCCATCATTGACGCGATTGGGCCTGACCTTCCGTTTGACGATGTTACCGGCGCGCTGTCTGCGGTCGGCCTTGGTAGTGTGCCGACTTGGCTTAGGCCCTTTGGGGTTCTTTCCAACGGGGAGCAGTTCCGGGCGATGCTGGCGCGGCTTGTTTGTGAGGCACCGCCGCTGGCTGTGGTTGATGAGTTCTCGTCGGTAGTTGACCGGCAGATCGCATGCGTTGGCGCGGCGGCATTTGCCAAAGCGTGGCGGCGCGGCACCGGGCGGGCCGTGCTGCTGTCATGCCATTACGATATCCTTGATTGGCTGCAGCCCGACTGGGTTTATGACACGGCGACGGGAACGCTAGAACGGGGGTGTCTTCGACGAAGACCATCGTTTGAACTGGAGATCAGGGAAAGCAACTGGCAGCACTGGCCCCTGTTTGAGCCGCATCACTATCTGAAGCTGCCGCACATGATCGCAGCCCGTTGCTATGTCGGATTCGTTGATGGCCAGCCGGTCGCGCATCTGGGCGTTTCTACGCGGCCTGGACTGATCGAGGCGCGCGCCTGCCGGTTGGTTATCATGCCTGAATGGCAGGGCATCGGCGTTGGGATGCGCTTTCTCAACACCGTGTGCGAGGCATGGGCAGATGGTCAAAACCGGTACGGCAGACGCATGCCGACTCTGTTCCATACCAGCCATCCCGGGCTTGCCGCTGCGCTGCGCCGGGCGAAGGGATGGACGCAGGTGTCGGGCAGGCTACATGGCGAACTGAAGGCGCGAAGCCTTGAAACGCTGCAGCGATCATACGAGCGTGGAAAGATGACCGCTCATAGCCACGGCAGCGGCTTTGGCGGGCACTTCCGCGCCGTACAAGGCTTCCGGTATTTGCTGCCGGAGGACAGGGCGTGAAGCTGTTTATCGTTGGCCAGAAATGGCTTGCCGCGCAGTTTCTGAAGCAATGCCTGGCTGAAGGATTTGAAGTGACCGGCGTGGCCGCGCCCACAGCGGATGATGCGCTGGCGGTCGAGGCCGGGAAGCGTGGACTTTCCGCCCAGGTTGCCGACCGGGTGCTTTCGGCAGGATCGATTCCAGACGAGGTTGATCTGATCTGCGCCGCCCATGCCCATTGCTTCATTCCTGCCGCGACGAGGGCACGGGCAAGGCTTGGCGCGCTCGGCTATCACCCGTCGCTCTTGCCGCGCCATCGTGGGCGGGACGCTATCCGCTGGGCCATTCACATGCGGGAGCAAATGACCGGAGGCACGATCTACTGGATGGATGATGGAGCCGACACTGGGCCTGTCGCGCTTCAGGATTGGTGCCACATCAAACCGGGTGATGACGCGGCCACATTGTGGCGGCGCGATCTGGCACCCATGGGGCTGCGGCTCTATTCCGAAGCGCTGCGCATGGCGGTAATAGGGGCGCTGCCAGCCGTGCCACAAAACGATGAGCTGGCGACGTGGGAGCCAGCGATGCGAGGCGGGCTTCTTAGCCGTTCGTGAGAGCGCCGAAAGAACCCTCTGTCAGCCCAATGAGAAACCCGCTATGCGCCCGGTCATGCCGCAGCGGAGTGCTCTAGTTTGTCTTGTCAAAGACTCCAGAACGTCTCGCCGCGCTACATGCAGTAAGGGTGCCCACCCCCGACCCCTCCCGCAAGCGGGAGGGGGGAAGAAGTGGTGCCTGTTTTTGCCCCCCTCCCGCATGCGGGAGGGGTTGGGGGTGGGCGCTTTTACCGGAATGGTGGCTCGTTGAAGGCGCGGAGTTTGCGACTGTGCAGCCTCGGCCCTTCCTTGCGCAGAAGGGCGCAGGCGGTGGTTCCGATCGCGAGGTGGGCGGCGATGGCTTCCTCGTAGAAGCGGTTGGCCTGGCCGGGTAGCTTGATCTCGCCATGGAGCGGTTTGTCCGAGACGCACAGCAGCGTGCCGTAGGGTACGCGGAAGCGGTAGCCCTGTGCGGCGATCGTGGCGCTTTCCATGTCGATCCCGACCGCGCGGCTGAGCGACAGGCGGCGGGCGGAATGGGTATAGCGTAGTTCCCAGTTGCGATCATCGGTGGTGACGATCGTGCCAGTGCGCATGCGCTTCTTGAGGTCGGTGCCATTGGCGCCGCTGACCATCTCCGCCGCCTGCTGAAGCGCGACCTGCACCTCGGCAATCGCCGGGATCGGGATTTCGGGAGGCAAAACGGGATCGAGCACGTGATCGTCGCGCAAGTAGGCGTGAGCGAGGACGTAGTCGCCGATCTTCTGGGTCGGGCGAAGGCCGCCGCAATGGCCGATCATCAGCCACGCCTCGGGTCGCAGTACCGCGAGATGATCGCAGATGGTTTTGGCATTGGACGGGCCGACGCCGATATTGACCAGCGTGATGCCCGACTTGTCGGGCGCGACGAGGTGGTATGCCGGCATCTGGTGTCGCCGCCATGCCGTATCGGACAGGCGTGCGCGCGCGTTGTCGGTCGCGGCATCGAGGAACAGGCCGCCCGCGCCAGTCAGCGCGATATAGTTCGTGCCGTCAACCTGCTGCGCGGCCCAATCGACGAATTCATCGACATAGCGGTGGTAGTTGGTGAACAGGATGTAGCGCTGGAAATCTTCGGTGCTGGTGCCAGTGTAATGGGCAAGGCGTGCGAGGCTGAAGTCGGTGCGCAGTCCGTCGAACAGCGCAAGCGGGAATGGGCCGTCACCGATCAGATATTCCCCATCCGCAATCTCGTCGCCGATATGGGCAAGATCGGTCGTCGGAAAATGCTTGGCGAGTTCTGGCGGGCTGACACTGCCGATCTGCGCGCCGTACGCACCGTCGAGTACGTAGGGGAACGGCATTTCCTGGTGCGAGCGCTCGACCGTGATTTCGACGTCGAACCCGGAGCGGATCACATCGATCTGTTCGGCCAGGTAATCGTCGAACAGGGCGGGGCGCGTGACGGTGCAGGCGTAAGTGCCGCGCTGGGTCAGCCGTCCGAATGCCCGTCCGGTCGCCTCGTGCGCCGGATCGCCGCGAAAGGTGATAACCAATTGCGGATAGCAGTAGCTGCCGTCGAGGCGGCGTTCAGGCGGGGGCAGCGTGCCGTCGTTGGCATAAGCGGCTATGTCGGCCCTGAGCAGCGCGACGGCCTGATCGTAGATGCGGGAGAGGTCGGCGATTATCGTTTCAGTTGAATCCATCGCCCATGCTCTAGCCGACCATTGCTACTCTGCAAAGTCATGGCACCCAACGAAAAAGGGGCGCCCGGTTGGGGCGCCCCTTGATCTTGTAGCCGCTGCGGAAGCGAAGCCTCAGGCTTCGGTTTCCTCAGCAGGCTCGTCCAGCATGTCGGACGAGATTTCGCCCGGCTCTGCGTTCGGATCGTAGGCTTCGGTGAAGCCGCCGACATCGGTGTCGAACATGGCGGCCATAACGTCCACGCCCTGCGACTGCAGCGCGGCTTCGTCGGCCGAACGTGCGACGTTGACCTTGACGGTCACCGACACTTCGGGGTGAAGCGCGACCTTGACGTCGTAGACGCCGAGGGTCTTGATCGGGCGTTCGAGCACGACCATCGACTTGTTCACCTTGGCGCCCAGTTCGTTGAGGCCGTCGGCGATGTCGCGGACCGAAACCGAGCCGTAGAGCTGACCGGCGTTCGACGACGCACGGATCAGCACGACTTCCTTGCCCTCGACGTTGGACGACTCGCCCTTCGCGTCTTCACGACGCGCTGCGTTATCGGCCTCGATGCGGGCACGGTTGGATTCGAACACCTTGCGGTTGGCGTCGTTGGCGCGAAGCGCCTTCTTGTTGGGCAGCAGGAAGTTGCGGGCATAACCGTCCTTGACGGTCACTTCGTCGCCGATGGCGCCCAGCTTCTCGATGCGCTCGAGCAGGATGATCTGCATGGTGTGCGCTCCTTACTTGACGATGTACGGCAGCAGGCCGATGTGCCGGGCGCGCTTGATCGCCTGGCTCAGCTCGCGCTGCTTCTTTGCCGAAACGGCGGTGATGCGCGAAGGCACGATCTTGCCACGCTCGGACATGAAGCCCTGCAGCAGACGCACATCCTTGTAGTCGATCTTCGGAGCGTTCTTGCCCGAGAACGGGCAGCTCTTGCGACGGCGGAAAAACGGACGGGCCATCTCTTATTCCCCTTCGCGTTCGCGACGGCGAGTACGCTCGCGGTCGTTCTTGCGCATCATTACCGAAGGACCACCTTCGTGCTCTTCGACACGGACGGTCATGAAGCGGATGATGTCTTCGTTGATCGCGGTCTGACGCTCGAGCTCGAGGATGGCAGCACCCGACGATTCGATGTTCAGCAGCACGAAGTGCGCCTTGCGGTTCTTCTGGATCTTGTAGGCCAGCGAACGGAGACCCCAGGTCTCGGTCTTGACGACCTTGCCCTGGTTGGCTTCGACGATTTCGGTGGCTGTGGCTGCCAGCACATCGACCTGAGCCTGGCTCAAGTCTTGGCGCGCCAGAAACACATGCTCGTAAAGCGGCATGCTTTTGCGTCCTTATCTATTCAACCGATCGCTGGCTGATCCGCGGGATTGCGGGGCCCCTCCGGCTTTCTGCTTGGGGTATCACCAGGAATGCCCGGCGAAGGGGTGGCCCTTAGCGAGTTGACGCTGGAATGCAAGCGTTCAGTGGACGGGCTGCACGGCGGCGGAGGCGGGGAGCGCCATGGGGCGGGCAGGAGCGCCGCAAAACAGCATCGCGGTGAGGCTGGTCGAGCGCACGGCGAGGAAGCTGGCGACCGACAGGACGAGCACTGCGGCGGTGGCGAGCAGCCATTGCAGCTCTGCCGCGACCGGCAGGGCGCGCGCGTGCGGGAGGATCAGCATCGCCCAGACGAGGTGGAACAGGTAGATCGCCAGCGCGCCGTCCACGAAGAAGGTGATCGTGCGACTGGGACCCCGGATCAGCGCGGCGAGCAGGCGGAACAGTGCGAGCGACAGCAGGTAGGCAAGCGGCAATTCTATCGCGCGCATGACCAGCATTCCGCCGAGGCTGGGGTAAATTTCGAGGCCAAGCGCCGGGCGGATCAGCGGGTCGAGCGGGATGTAGATCGCCAGAAGCAGTGCTGCTGCGGGCAGGACGGAGCGGTTGCGCAAGGCGAACAGCTGTTCTCCCAAGCGGCCATGCCACGCCAGCACCCCGAGCGTGAACCCGGCGGAGTGGAACACGAACTGCTGCCACAGCAGCGTTTCACTGGGCGCATCTGGGATCGGCGGGAGCAGGAGTTCGGTGGCGACCCTGACCAAGCCCCAGACCGCCAGCGCGAACAGCAGCGCGATACCGCCGAGGCCCTGCAACTGCAGCGCCTTGACCAGGCGGGGGCTTGGCGTGATCCGCGAAAGCGGGATCGCGATATAGGTGAGGCAAAATCCGAGCAGGACGAACAGGAACCACAAGTGATCGAGCGCCACCGGAAGCCCGAGGAAGTGCGGCGACGGCTTGTGCAGGAGCGAATCCTGAAGCTGGAACTGGATCAGGCCCAAGGTCGCCAGGCTCGCCAGCAAGGGCAGGCCGAGACGACGCATGCGCTCGGCAATCCACGCTCCCGCGCCTTTGCGTTCGCGCATCATCGCGGCGAAGTATCCCGCCAGCATGAAGAACGCGAACATGCGGAAAGCGTGCGTGATCGAGGCGTAGGCGCCGATGCCGAGCGATGTCTGGAAGGCGGTCGCGGCGGGCTCGCTCTCGAAGATCGCCTTGGTCGCGACGTGGAACGGCAACCCGAGCAGCAGCAGCAGCGCGCGGGCAGCGTCGAGGTGATGCAGGCGTTTTACCGGCTGTGTCATGGGCGCGCCCATAGCGACTCGAGCGGCAGAATGCGAACGGTTCGTTTGCTGAGTATGCGTCGCAGAGCGCGGGTCACCGTCAATTAGGGACGCGGTAACGAACAAAAGTTATAGCGTGAGTTCAGATCGAGTATCGAACCAGGCGAAATCAGGGAATGCCGGTCAGGGGAATCATCAAACGGTTGTCGCGCGGGCAGCCGGATACCGAGGGCACGGTGGCGCCGTCTCCGGCGCGGGTCCGGTATGCGGACACTGCGGATGCCCGCCTCATGATGCTGGATGAGTTCGAACAGGCTGGACTGGCGTGGCTGTGGGCGACCGACGCAGGCGGGAAGCTCTCGTACTTGTCCGCGACGGCCTGCGTCGATGCGAGCGGTTTGTACGGCGTGCCGCTGACCGCGGTGGTGGAAACCGACATTGAGGATCCCGAGGCGAGTGCGGCCAGGCCATTGAGCTTTCTGCTGTCGACCCATGCCCGCATCGCCGATCTGATCGTGCGGTTTTCAGGCGCAGCGGGCCAGGATGGCCGGTGGTGGGCGTTGTCGGGACATCCGCTCAAGCAATCCGACGGCACGTTTGCC
This sequence comes from Novosphingobium hassiacum, assembly GCF_014196055.1. Taxonomy (GTDB): domain Bacteria; phylum Pseudomonadota; class Alphaproteobacteria; order Sphingomonadales; family Sphingomonadaceae; genus Novosphingobium; species Novosphingobium hassiacum. The sequence continues at coordinate 110,161 of NZ_JACICY010000001.1, read as the reverse complement.
GGGTATCGCGGTTTCGCCCGGGACGTGACCCGCGAATATCGCCGCAAGCGTGATGACAGCAAGGCGGCGGAGTTCGATTCGCTGACCGGGCTGTTCAATCGCTATCGCATGACGCGCAGGATTGACGGAATGCTGGCAGCGTTCCGTCCGGTTGGACGGTGTTGCGGGCTGATGATGCTCGACCTCGATCGGTTCAAGCACGTCAATGATACCATGGGCCATCCCGCAGGGGACGAATTGCTGCGACAGGTTGCCGAACGCTTGCGCAAGGTCGTCGGCGATCGCGGCGAGGTCGGGCGGCTGGGCGGTGACGAATTCCAGATCGTGCTGCCCGACCACGACGATCGCGGACGACTGGGCGAAATTGCTGCGCGCGTGATCCAGATGCTCTCGCAGCCCTATGTCATCGAAGGCAAGCGCGCGGTGATCGGCGCTTCGGTCGGGGTGGCGGTCGCCCCGCATGACGGCGATGACCGCGAAACGCTTGTCGCATCGGCCGATCTTGCGCTCTACGCCGCCAAGAACGGCGGGCGCGGCCAGTTCCGCTTCTTTGGCGCCGAACTCAAGGACGAGGCGCTGGAGCGCACGACGCTGAGCGAGGACTTGCGCGAGGCGCTAGGCAGCGACGAGATCGACCTGCATTACCAGCCGGTGGTGCGGATCGAGGATAACATGGTCGTCGGCTTCGAGGCGCTGATGCGCTGGAACCATCCCGAGCGCGGCGCCATCCCGCCGGCGGTGTTCATCCCGGTAGCCGAGGAGACCAATCTGATCGTCCCGCTGGGCGACTGGGCATTGCGCCAGGCTTGTGCCGATGCCGCGGACTGGCCAGCCAGCGTGCGCGTGGCGGTCAACGTATCGGCGGTGCAATTTGCGGTGCCGGGGTTCGTAACGAGCGTGGCTTCGGCGCTGGCGGCCAGCGGGATCGACCCCGACCGGCTTGAACTCGAACTGACCGAGACCGTGTTCATGCGCGACAGCGAAGCGGTGGACGAGGTGTTCGCTGCGCTCAAGGGGCTTGGCGTTCGGCTGGCGCTCGATGATTTCGGCACCGGCTACTCGTCGCTTAGCTATCTGCGTTCCGCGCCCTTCGACAAGCTGAAGGTCGATCGTAGTTTCGTGGAGGCGTGCGCGTCTCGCGACCAGAACAGTGCCAAGATCATCGCGGCGATCCTCGGATTGGCCGACGCGCTGGACATGGAAACGACGGTCGAAGGCGTCGAAGCCTTCGACCAGCTTGAGGTCGTGCGCGAGCGAGGGGCCAAGCTGGTGCAGGGGCACATTTTTGCGCGCGCCATGCCACTCGAAGAGGTCAACGAGCGGGTAGCATCGGGCGATCTCAAGATCGAACCGGACGGACCGAAGCGGCACCGGCCCGAGCGTCGTTCGGTGTTCCGCAGGGTCGGCGTGATCCACGAAAACTGTCGTTATGAGGCTTTGATGCGCGATCTTTCGCGCACGGGTGCCCGGGTCGACGGGCTCTTGGGCGTGCCGGTCGGAACAGGGTTGGTGCTCGATCTGGGCGGCGGGCAGCTGGTCGTATCGAATGTTGTGCGATCGGAGGGAGCCGTGGTCGGCGTCGAGTTCGAAACGCCGCTGACCAGCGACGGGTCCGGGGGGCTGTGCACCCGCCATCGCGTGCCACCCAGCGTTCTGGCTGCAGCTGCCGATCCAGGCGGCGCGAAGGCCAAGCCGCATTTCGTGCAGGTGGCGGTACCGGGGTCGCGGGTCTGACTGGGGTAGTGCGGACCCTTGCGCTTGTTCGGGCGTTCCCTCACACATCAACGCCTCAACCGCCAAAGGATAGATCCACCTCATGCCAACCGGCCTGGTCGCCCTGCTCGACGACATCTCCGTTATCGCTCGTGCCGCGGCCTCATCGCTCGACGATGTCAGCGCTGCCGCCGCCAAGGCCGGGTCGAAGGCGGCCGGCGTGGTGATCGACGATGCCGCAGTGACGCCGTCCTATGTCACGGAATTCACCCCCGATCGCGAGTTGCCGGTCATCGCCCGAATCGCCAAGGGCAGCCTGTTCAACAAGCTGGTGATCCTGCTGCCGATCGCTTTGCTGCTGAGCGCGCTGCTGCCGGTGGCGATCACGCCGCTGCTGATGATGGGTGGGTTGTACTTGTGTTTCGAAGGCGCGGAGAAAGTGCTGGAGAAGCTGGGCGGGGCGAAGCACGGCGAAACGCTGGAGGACAAGCCGACCGACGTGACGGCGTTCGAGAACGAGCGCGTTTCGGGCGCGATCCGCACCGATCTGATCCTATCGGCCGAAATCATGGCGATCGCGCTGGCCGAAGTGTCGGGCGAAGGCATCGTGCAGCAGGGAATCATTCTTGCCGTGGTCGGCATCGCCATCACGGTCGCGGTTTATGGGGCGGTCGGGCTGATCGTGAAGATGGACGATATCGGGCTGCACCTGTCGAAGAAGCCATCCGCTCTGGCGCGGAGCTTCGGGCATTTTCTGCTGCGCGCGATGCCGGTTCTGCTCGTGCTGCTGGCAACGGTCGGCACGGCCGCGATGCTGTGGGTCGGCGGAGGCATCATTCTTCACGGGCTGGAGGAACTGGGCGTCCATGGCCCGGCAGGGCTGGCGCATGCGGCACAGCACGCGGTCGAAGTTGCAACCGGCCCGGTCGGCGGTGTGCTTGGCTGGCTGACCTATGCCGTGGCCTCGGCTATCGTCGGGCTGGTGCTGGGCTCGATCGTTGCGGTCGGCGTGCACCTTGTTGCCAAGGCGCGCGGCAAGCTCTGAGGCCGCTCAGGCGGCGTGACGGACCGGCGCTTGCTTGGGCGGATTGCCCTCGCGGTAGTGCTTGATCGCGAACTCGCTCACGATCAGCTGGAACACATCGTCGTGCAGGGGATGTTCGAATTCGATGCCGCTGACCTTGTCGCGCGACCAAACCACGAAGGCCATCTTGGCCTGAAGGCCAGGGAGCAGGATCTGCAGCGGCTCGTCCAGCCGCAGCTTTTCCAGACCTTCGATCCGGGCGCCGTACTGGTTGAGATCCTTAAGGATAACCGTTGACCGTGTAGCACCGTGCTTGCAGCGCACCGGAAGCTCGATTCCGACGCGCGGCGCGCGACGGTGGGCGACGAATTCGTCGCTGTCAGTATCGAGCCACATCGCTTTTCCTCCGCTTGCGTTAACTACACTCCTTAGTACGGCCGGGATCCTAAGATTTTCAGTGCAGGGGTATGATCGTTTTGTGCATCTGCCGGTGCGAAGTTCGCAAATGCTTTGATGTCAAATGTTTGCGCTGGATCAATAGTTACGCGCGCCAACGCTTTAACAGGCGGCGGACACCTTGTGATCCCGAAGGAGCGCACAAATGACCATCCCGAAAGCCGCCGTTGCGGCCGCGATCGCCCAACTTTTCACGCGTGACGGCGTCATGCTGGACGTACGGCAAGCATCAACGGACGATGAGGCGCTGCTCGAAGCGTTCTTCGATGACGTCAGTGCCGAGGACCGCCGTTTCCGCTTTCTGGCGGCAAGCACGCACATCGGCCATGGCCAACTCGTGCCGCTGACCGACGTCGATCACTGGCGCACCGAAAGCTATCTGGCGTTCGAGCAACAGCACGGCACGCTTGTCGCATCGGCGATGCTGGCTTGCGATGCGCGTATGGATACAGGCGAGATCGCCGTGTCGGTCCGCACTGCCTATCGTGGTCGTGGCGTGGGCTGGGCCATGCTCGACCTGCTGGCGCAAGAGGCGGAAAAGCGCGGGTTGAAGCGCGTCATCTCGATCGAGGATCGCGACAACCATGCGGCCATCGAACTGGAGCGCGAGAAGGGCTTTGTTGCGCACGGCATGGAAGACGATCCCCATCTGGTGATGCTGGAAAAGCGCTTCGATTGAACGGCTTGAGCCCTCGGGTCGCTTCGAGGGGCGAGGGCCGCTCGCGTGAGCGCGATCGGCTCCTTGCCGTCGGACGTTCCTAGCGAAGGCTCGAAATGATGTCCTTTGCAAACAATGACAGCGTGTCGTCGCGCGCGCCCATGATGACGATGCGGTCGGCAGGTTGCGCGAGCTGGACGATGCGTGTGGCGCAGTCAGCGCGGGCGGGGATGTATTCGGCATTGCCGCCGAGATGGCGGATCAGATCGGTGATTCGCTCCGATCCCGCCGAGCGATCGACCGTGCCGCCGAAATAGACCGGGTCGCACAGGATCGTGGTGTCGTTGGGGCCAAGCGCGGTGGCGAGGACTTCGGCGAGCTCTGCGCCCATCTGGCGCAACGGGCCGTAACCATGGGGCTGGAAGAACGCGATGATCCGGCCTGGGTGGGCACGCAGCGTGGCGAGTGTGGCCGCGACCTTCTCCGGGTTGTGGCCGAAGTCGTCGATAACGGTGATGCCAGAGGCGGTGGTGCCGACGATGTCGAAGCGGCGCGCGAGGCCTGTGAAGCTGGCGACATGGTGGACGGCATCGGCGACGGGCACCCCGGCGGCACTGGCAGCAGCGATCGCGGCGAGCGCGTTGGCGAGGTTGTGGCGCCCGGGCACACGCAGGTTCAGCGCATGGCGCTTGCCCTCGCGTGCGTCGACGACCGTCGCGGTGATTGAGGTGGGCCCTTCGACGATCGAGGCTTCGGCGACCGCAATGTCGGCAGCCGCGCGCAAGCCGAACGTGATTGTCGCATGGGCGCATCCGGTCAGCGCGAGGCTTTCGGCATCGTCGGCGTTGATGACGGCGATTTCGGCTCGGGTCAGGAAGTCGCCGAACAATTCGCGCAGTTCCTCGAGGCTCTTGTGGTCGAGGCTGACGTTGTTGAGCACCGCGACAGTCGGGCGGTAGAGCGCGATCGAGCCGTCGCTTTCATCCACCTCGGATACGAACACGCCGCCCGATCCGACCCGTGCCGACGCGAAGGGCGTGCCTGGAGCGACGAAGTTCTTCATCACTGCGCCGTTCATGATCGTGGGGTCGCACGCCGCCTGCGTCAGGATCCAGCCGATCATGCCGGTGACGGTGGATTTGCCGCTGGTCCCGCCCACCGCGATGCGCTGCGGGCTGGCATTGAACAGCGCCGAGAGCAGTTCGGCGCGGCTCATCCGCGCGCAGCCAAGATCCCTGGCCCGGATCATTTCCGGGACGGTATCCTCGACTGCCGCCGAAGCCACAAGCACCTGTCCAGGCGATGTCACCCCAGATCCGTCCTGCGGAAACAGCGCGAAGCCGAGGCTTTCAAGCCATGCGAACTTCTCCGGCGTGCGCCCTTGGTCGCGGCTGCGGTCCGATCCTGCGACGCGCGCGCCAAGTCCCTTGAGGATCAGCGCCAGCGGCAGCATCCCCGATCCGCCGATACCGCAAAAGAACCAGTCGCGGTCGGTGAGGCTGTCGGAGGGGCTGTCGGCAAGGTTCGTCATGGGCTAGCGGTATTCGCGAGCGCGCCCGGTGACAACCTCCCGATTGCGGCTTTCGTCGTGCCCGGTAACCGGGCTAGGATGCCTGCGTGAACCGACGTATCGCCATCTGCGCTCCATCGACCCCTTTTACGCGCGACGATGCGGCGCAGGTGCTCGCGCTTGCGCAAGCCGAATTCCCCGCGCTGGACCTGGTGTTCCACGATCAGTGCTTTGCCAGCGCAGGGCACTTTGCAGGGACCGATGGCGAGCGTCTGGCCGCATTCGTCGCCTGCGCCAGCGATCCTGCCTTCGATGCCGTGTGGTTCGTGCGCGGCGGCTATGGTGCCAACCGGATCGCGCAGGACGCGCTGTCCTTGCTCGGCCCGGCGGCCCACACCAAGCAATACCTCGGCTACTCCGACGGTGGCACCTTGCTTGGCTTGCTCTACCGCGAGCGCATCGGCCGACAGGTTCATGCTCCGATGCCGACCGACATCAGGCGGGCAGGGGGCGAGGCGGCAGTTCGGCGCACGCTCGGCTGGCTGAACGGATCGCGCGACGGGCTGGAACCCTCGCTGGACGGAACGACGCCTGCCGTCGCCTTCAACCTTATGACGCTCGCCATGTTGTGCGGAACACCGCTGATGCCCGATCTTTCCGGGCATGTCGTGATGGTCGAGGAAGTTGCCGAATATCACTACGCGGTCGACCGCTTGCTGTTCAACGTGACGGCCTGCCTCGCCTCGGCAAACGTCGCGGGCCTGCGGCTTGGCCGGGTCAGCGATGTTCCCGAAAACGACCGTCCGTTCGGGTGTGGGGTCGAGGAAATGGCGCGCCACTGGTGCGACAGAACGGGCGTCGCGTTTCTCGGCCGTGCCGACATCGGGCATGATATCGACAACAGGATCGTGCCGTTCGGTCTTGCCTGACTGCCGAGCGCGGCATAGGGCGCGGCCCCGTCAGCGGGCATGAAAGTGGAGAGTGAGATGCGAGCATTCGTTTTTCCGGGGCAGGGCAGCCAGAAGGTCGGCATGGGTCTCGAACTGGCGCAGTCCAGTGCGGCGGCCCGCGAAGTCTTTGAAGAAGTCGACGAGGCGCTCGGGCAGAAGCTGTTCAAGATCATGAGCGAAGGGCCGGACGACGCCCTGCTGCTGACCGAGAACGCCCAGCCTGCGATCATGGCCAACGCCATCGCGGTGCTGCGCGTGCTCGAGCGCGAGGGCGGCATTTCCCTGGCGGACAAGGCTGACTTTGTCGCGGGCCACAGCCTTGGCGAGTACACTGCGCTGTGCGCTGCGGGTGCGTTCAGTCTGGCCGATACGGCGCGGCTGTTGAAGTTGCGCGGGCAATCGATGCAGGCGGCGGTGCCGGTGGGTATCGGCGCGATGTGCGCGCTGCTGGGCGCCGATATCGAGAAAGCGACCGCGCTGGCCGAGGCTGCGGCAGAAGGCGAAGTATGCACCGTCGCCAACGACAATGATCCCACACAGGTCGTGTTGTCGGGCCACAAGGCCGCGATCGAGCGCGCGATCACAATGGTCAAGGATCATGGAATCAAACGCGGCGTGCTGCTGCCGGTCTCCGCGCCGTTCCACTGCCCGCTGATGCAGCCCGCCGCTGATGCGATGGCCGAGGCGTTCGAGAAGACCCCACCGGGGCCGTTGCGTGTGGCGCTGTTTGCCAATGTGACCGCAGCAGTGGTCACCGATCCCGCCGACGTGAAGCGCCTGCTGGTCGAACAAGTCACCGGCCGCGTCCGCTGGCGCGAAAGCGCGATCGCGATGAAGGACGCGGGCGTTGAGCAGTTCGTGGAACTGGGCGGCAAGGTCCTCGGCCCGATGATCACGCGCTCTGCGGGTGATGTGGCGGTCACCAGTGTCGTGGGGATGGGCGATATCGAGGCGCTGTTGGCGGGGTTGTAAGCGGATAATTCGCGCAGAGACCGCAAAGCACGCAGAGAGGACGCGAATCATTGATATCGACGCGATCAGCTCGGAAGTAGTCGGCGAGGCTATAAAAATCCATCGCCAGCTTGGTCCAGGTCTGCTGGAGAGCGTATATGAGACGGTTCTAGCGGCTTCATTGTCGAGGCGCGGGTTTATGGTGGCTCGGCAAGTGCCAATCGCTATTGAGTACGACGGATTAACGATCGACGCAGCTTTTCGGGTTGATCTCCTCATCGAGGCCAGATTGGTTGTTGAAATCAAGGCGGTCGAGCAGATCCAGAAAGTTCATGCCAAGCAGCTTCTGACGTACCTTCGACTCATGAAACAGCCCGTCGGATTGCTCCTGAACTTCTCGGGCCTTACCATGAAGGAAGGCATCCGCCGATTGGTCAATAACTATCAGCCAATCGATTAATCTCTGCGTTCTCTGCGCGAAAAACAACTTCGGAGCTTGAAATGGAAAACCGTCTTTTCGATCTTACTAGCATGACTGCGCTGGTTACCGGGGCTGCTGGCGGCATCGGGTCGGCTATCTGTCATGCACTCGCGCAGCAAGGCGCGCGGTTGGCGCTTTCGGGGACCAATCCTGGCAAGCTGCGGGCGTTCCGGGAAGAGTTGAACGAGCTTTACGGGCGCGATTGCGTGGAGATCACGTGCGATCTTTCGAACACGGAACAGGTCGAGCATCTCGTGCCTGCCGCGCTCGACACCATGGGCAAGCTCGATATCCTGGTGAACAACGCGGGGATCACGCGCGACAATCTGGCGATGCGGATGAAGGACGAGGAGTGGGACGCGGTGATCCGGGTCAATCTCGAGGCCGCGTTCCGGTTGATGCGGGCGGCGACCAAGCCGATGATGAAGGCGCGGTTCGGGCGGATCGTGACGATCACCAGCGTCGTCGGCGCGACCGGAAATCCGGGGCAGATCAACTATGCTGCGGCGAAGGCCGGACTTGTCGGCATGTCCAAATCGCTGGGTCAGGAATTGGCCAGTCGCAATGTGACGGTCAACTGCGTGGCGCCGGGGTTCATCCGCACCGCGATGACCGAAGTGCTGCCTGACGCGCAGAAGGACGCGCTCAACGCGCGCATCCCGATGGGCCGGATGGGCGAGGGGAGCGACGTCGGTGCGGCAGTTGCATACCTTGCATCGCGTGAGGCGGGCTACGTTACCGGGCAGACGGTCCACGTGAATGGCGGCATGGCCATGATTTCCTGACCGGAATCGTTGGGGTATCAGCGGTTTTATCCCCAGCTTAGACCGGTCGGGCGAGGGCGGCGCTTGCCGAGTCCGGCCCTCGCGCTAAGACAGATGGTCCGAACCGTATGCCGGGGACGCGATTCCTCGGCTCTGTCAACGCACGGGGACGGGCCTTGCCCGCACCTGGGGGGATCGAGACGAAATGAAGGCGACGATTGAACGCGCGACGCTGCTGCGCTGCTTGTCCCACGTCCAGTCGGTGGTCGAACGCCGCAACACCATTCCGATCCTGTCGAACGTGCTGATCGAGGCATCGCCCGACAACCGGGTGCGTCTGATGGCGACCGATTTGGACCTGCAGATCATCGAAAGCATGGCGGCGGTCTCGGTCGAAACGGCCGGGGCGATCACGGTTTCGGCGCACCTGCTGTTCGACATCGCGCGCAAGCTGCCCGATGGCAGCCAGGTTTCGATCGAGACGGCGGACAACCGCATGGTGGTCAAGGCTGGGCGAACGCGCTTTCAGCTGCCCACGCTGCCGCGCGACGATTTCCCGGTTATCGTCGAGGGCGACCTGCCGCACAGCTTCGAAATTCCCGCGCGCACGCTGGCCGAACTGGTCGATCGCACGCGCTTTGCAATCTCGACCGAGGAAACACGTTACTACCTCAATGGCATCTTCCTGCACGTATCGGACGACCAGCAGCCGGTGCTGAAGGCAGCGGCGACCGACGGTCACCGGCTTGCCCGTTTCACCATCGCCCGCCCCGAAGGCGCCGAGGGCATGCCCGACGTGATCGTGCCGCGCAAATGCGTGGCCGAACTGCGCAAGCTGCTCGAGGAGGTGCTCGACACCGCCGTGTTGATCGACCTTTCCGCGAGCAAGGTGCGCTTCACGCTGGGTGGCGAAAACGGTGTTGTGCTGACCAGCAAGCTGATCGACGGGACGTTCCCCGATTACAGCCGCGTGATCCCGACCGGGAACGACAAGCTGCTCAAGCTCGATCCGCGCGCGTTCTTTGAAGGTGTGGACCGCGTGGCGACGATTGCGACGGAAAAGACGCGCGCGGTCAAGATGGCGCTCGACAACGATCGCGTGACGCTGTCGGTGACCAGCCCGGACAACGGCACGGCAGCAGAAGAGATTGCCGCCGATTATTCGGCTGCAGGATTCGAGATCGGTTTCAACGCCAATTATCTTAAGGACATCCTCAGCCAGATCGACGGTGATACGGTCGAACTGCATCTGGCCGATGCCGGTGCGCCGACGCTGATTCGCAAGGACGACAAGTCAGCCGCGCTTTACGTTCTGATGCCGATGCGCGTCTGATTTGATTGAATTGATTAACATTTTGCGCCGATCGGCCAAGTAACGGTCCCTTGGCCCCGGACGTTATTTGTTGACTGTAATGTGCGACATATCCTTGATCAGGAGTGTCCACATGACCGTAAAAGTTGAAAAAGCGCAAATTGCCAAGAAACTGAGTTTTTTCAGGATTGGCCGCGATGACTTCGCGCGTTTTCCCGGCATTGCCAAAGCGCTTGAAAAGCACGCGCCACCCGCACTTGACACATTGTACGATCAAATAGCGGCAACCCCTGAGACCGCGAAGTTCTTCAAGTCCCGCCAAGGCATGCAGCACGCTCGCAACAAACAGATTGAGCACTGGGCCGGGATGTTCAAGGGCGAGGCTGACCAAGCCTATTTTCGCAGCGCAGAAGTTATCGGCAATGTTCACGCCCGGATCGGTCTTGAGCCCGGTTGGTACATCGGCGCCTATGCCGCCGTACTTGAGCGAGTCATTACCGGCATGTTCTCGGGTGTGACCAGCATTTTTGGTGCCAAGCGTCGAGCCCGTTTGGTCGGGACGATGATCAAAATGGCGTTGCTGGACATGGAAGTGGCGATTTCGGCATACTTCAAAGCCGAGGACGCCGCACGGATCGCGGTTATCGACCAGGTCAGCGCCACGCTTCGGGCAATGTCGGACGGAGATTTTGCGACACACGTTCCCGATCTGCCAGCGGCATTTGCGGAGCTTCAGCGGAATCTCGATGAGATGCGGCAACAGGTTTCCAACGCCTTGGGTGACGTGGCCAGCAGTTCAATGACGGTGGGCGTCGGTGCCAAAGAAATCCGGCAGGCTTCGGACGATCTGGCGCGGCGGACCGAGCAGCAGGCGGCCAGTCTGGAAGAGGCGTCGGCGGCGATGACCACGCTGGCATTAACCGTGCGCAGTTCTGCCGACGATGCGGCGCATATGCACGGTTCGGTACAGGAGGCGCACGGCGAGGCGATGAAGGGGGGGGCGGTCGTCGGCGAGGCCGTCGCGGCAATGAACGACATTCATGATTCGGCACAGGAGATCGGCAAGATCATCTCGGTGATCGACGGGATTGCGTTTCAGACCAACCTGCTTGCGCTCAATGCTGGCGTCGAGGCGGCGCGCGCGGGCGAAGCGGGGCGCGGCTTTGCCGTCGTTGCAACTGAGGTGCGCGCACTGGCAGCACGGACGGCAGATGCCGCGCGCGACATCAAAGTGCTGATCAGCGCCAGTTCGACTCAGGTCGAACGCGGGGTCAACCTCGTGGGACAGACCGGAAACACCTTCGCGCTGATCGTCGAACAGGTGGGGCATGTCGCGGAACTCGCCAGCAACATTGCGAGCATGTCGAGCGAACAGGCGGTGAGCATCGGCCAGGTGCGCGAGACGGTGCGCGAGATGGACACGATGACGCAGCAGAACGCGGCGATGGTCGAAGAGGCGACAGCCGCCGCGCGCAGTCTTGCCAGCGAATCCCAGCAGCTTGCGACGCTTGTCGAGCGCTTCCGGTTGGAGGAACAGGGCAGCGAACCACTACGGCGCGCGGCCTGAGTTTCAGATATCAACCACGATCTTGCCGAAGTGCGCGCCGCTGGGATTGCACCGGGGTAGCGATCGCTGAAGTCGGGAAACCGGTCAGCATGTTACGCATCGAGCAATGCCGACGCGCAAACGCGGATGGCCTTGATCGTCATTATTCGGCAGCCTCCTGCAGGTCGGCGCGTTGCGGGCCCCGGATCAGGCCACCGGGGGTTTCGCCGGTCCATGTGCCCATGCGGAAAGTCACCTTGCCGCCCTTGATTGTCAGGTCGTAGCCTTCGGCCTTCTGCAATAGGCGCTTGCCGCCTGCTGGCAGGTCGAACGCCAGCCATGGCTTCAGCAGGCGCACGTTGTCGAAGTCGATCACGTTGAGATCGGCGAGGTAGCCCGGCGCGATCACGCCGCGATCGTCGAGGCCGTAGAGCCGCGCCGTATCGTGCGCCTGCCGCTTCACCGCCTGCTCGAGGCTGATGCGGCCCCCGCGACGGCGGTCGCGGACCCAGTGTTCGAGCATGAAGGTGGGACTGGCGGCATCGCAGATCGTGCCGCAATGCGCGCCGCCATCGGACAGCGAATTGACCGTGTCGTCGGCACCCTGCAACGCCTCGAGAAAATCGAGATTGCCATCGGCGTAGTTGAGGATCGGCAGATAGAGGAACCCATCGCCGTCATTTTCCATCAGCTTGTCATAGGCATAGGCATCGGGAGCGACGCCAGCTGCCTTTGCCCGGGCAAGGATGCTGGCTTGCGGCTGCGGTTCGTAATCGAAGTCATCGTCCATCACGAACTGATTGTGCCAGCCCTGTCCGATCATCATTAACAGCCCGATGATGTCGCTTTCAGGATAGGCGTTGGTTTCGGCCAAGATGCTGGCACGGACGGCGGGGTCTTTAAGCCGGGCGAGCTGTTCGTCCCATGGCAGATCGGCAATCGCGACATAGCTCGGGCGAAAGCGGAAGGGGTGGATCGTGCCGCGCCATGCCATGATCACGCCGTTGCCGCGCAGCGCGATCTGCGCGACGATGTTGGCCCCTTGCGCGTTCTGGCGGCGCATTTCGGAGATCTGTTCGTCGAGCGGGAGCTCCTTGGCGATCGACTGGAGCGCGGCAAAGGTTACGGGAAGGCCGGTTTCGCGGCTCAACGCGCCCATCCAGCCGAATTCGTTCCATTCGCGCTTCATGTCTGACGCAATCTCGAACACGCCATGACCGACGCGGCCCATCGCGCGGCCGATCTCGATCAGTTCTTCAGGCGTTGCCGATGTGCCGGGGACGACTTCGCCGTCGACCGATTTGTGGATGACGGTACGACTGGTCGAGAACCCAAGTGCGCCCGCACGTACCCCCTCCTCGACGATGTCGGCCATCTTGCGGATGTCGTCGGTAGTCGGCAACGCGCCCGGCTTCTCACGCTCGCCCAAGACATAGGCGCGGACGGCGCCGTGGGGCACGTGCGTGCCGACATCGACCGTGCGCGGCATCTTTTCGAGCGCGTCGAGATATTGGGGGAAGGTTTCCCAGTCCCACGTCATGCCTTCGGCCAGCGCGGTGCCGGGGATATCCTCGACGCCTTCCATCAGGCCGATCAGCCAGTCATGACGGTTGGGCGCGGCGGGCGCGAAGCCGACGCCGCAGTTGCCCATGACCACGGTGGTTACGCCATGCCATGCCGACGGGGCCATTTCCGGGTCCCATGTCGCCTGACCATCGTAATGCGTGTGGATGTCGACCCAGCCGGGCGCGACGATCCTGCCAGTCGCGTCGATCTCGTCGGTGGCGTCACCGCGCACCGTGCCGACGGCGGCAATCAATCCGTTCCTCACGGCGATATCGCCGACGAAGCGTGGTGCTCCGGTTCCGTCGACGATCGTGCCGTTGCGAATGATCAGGTCGTAGGCTGGCATCGGGCGCTCCTTCTCCTCGCGCGGATCGACTCAGCGGGCCGTCCGTCGTGTTAATCGTGCGATTAAGTCAGAGCGCTGCCGCGCGGTCAATCGCTTGTGATGCTAATCGCGCGCGCGGATCATTTCGGCGATATCGACGAATTTCTCGCGTGGCGCGCCATCGCGGGCGCGGGCGGCCTCGGCTTCCTCAATCCGCTTCCAGTCGCGGAAGGTGACGACGTTGAGCGAGCGTTGCTGTGCCAGCGCATCGAACCCGGCGCGGCCCTGTTTGCCCGCGCCACCGCCAACGTCTTTGGCAATCGTCTCGACGATCGCGAAGCCATCGGGGCGGTTGGTGCCGATTGTGCCCGAAGGTCCGCGCCGCGCCCAGCCGACGCAGTAGAGGCCCGGCAGGATCCGGCCGGCGTCGTTGGCGAAGCGGCCAGCTCGCTCGTCGAACGGGACGCCCGGGATCGGCGTGGTCTGATAGCCGATGCAGGAGACGACAAGGCTGGCGGGGATCTCGTAGAATTCGCCCGTACCGACGGCGCGGCCCGCTTCGATGCGGGTGCGCTCGACCTCGATCGCCTCGACCTTGCCTTCGCCGAGAAGCGCGCGAGGGCTGGCGAAGAAGTCGAACTCTACCTCGAGCGGAAGATCGGCGCGGTGGCTTTCGGGGATGGCGGCGAACGAGCGCAAGTGCGTGACCGACTTGCGGATTCCGGGTTCGAGGAGGGCATCCTCGCCCAGTTCAGGCAGGTCGCGCGGATCGACCCATGGCGCAGCGCGCTGGAGATGGCCGAGTTCGCCCAGTTCCTTGGGTGTCATCATGATCTGGTGCGGTCCGCGGCGACCGAGCACGATGATGCGGCGGATTTTCGAGGCCATCAGCCGTTCGAGCGCGTGGCCGACGATGTCGCTGCCGGCAAATTCCTCGCGCGTTTTCGACAGGATGCGGGTGACGTCGAGCGCGACGTTGCCCATGCCGATGACGACTGCGGTGTGACCGGACAGGTCAGGATCGAGCACAGCGAATTCGGGATGGCCATTGTACCAGCCGACGAACGCTGCACTACCCTGCACATTGCCAAGGTGATCGCCGGGGATGCCGAGCGGACGGTCGCGTGGGGCGCCGGTCGCCAGCACGACAGCGTCATAGAGGTCCTGCAGTTCCTCGACCGAGACGTCCTGCCCGATCTTGACGTTGCCGACGAAGCGTACGTTTTCGGACAGGGCTGTCTGTTCGTAGCGGCGCGAGACGCCCTTGATTGACTGGTGATCGGGCGCGACGCCGGTGCGGATCAGGCCATAAGGCACCGGCAGCATGTCGAAAATATCGACCCGAACATCATCGCCCCACAGCTTTTGGGCGGCTTCGGCGGTATAGTATCCAGCCGGACCCGAACCGATGATCGCGATGTGCCGCATTCTCTCTCCCGCCGCCGCTTTATGGACCGAATCTTGAGTGTGATGCTATCGCAAGCCGGTCAAAAGGAAAGCGCGGAAACCGCGGAGGACTCAAGCGCCGGACGCATCCTCGTCGAGGAACGCGCGCAGCTTGTCGATGAAGCGGTCCTTCTGCGAAAACATGAACAAGTGCCCGCCGCCATGGAACATTTCCAGCCGGCTGCCAGGGATCGCGTTGTGCAGGAACTGTGCGTTCGACGGTGGGATCATCTGGTCCTCATCATCGGCCATGACCAGCACCGGCATTGAGAGCAACGGGAGAAACGGCAGGCTGGTCCAGGTCGTGAACGCGGCGAGCTGATAGGTAAAACCGAGCGGTGAGGGCGCGGTGGCGGCGTTGAGCGAAACCCGGTCACTGCCACCGCCATTGTAGATCGACGCCAGGTTGCGCCTGAAGCTGCGCTCCACCGTGTATTCGCGCGGATCGGCCAGATGGGCCAGCATGGAAGCGTCGCCGGGCATCATCGCGGTGCCGGCCGTGGTCGAGGCCAGCACCAGCCGCCCGGTGCGGGCCTTGTGCTGGAAGGCAAACTGCTGGGCAAGCGCACCGCCCCAACTGATACCCAGGATATCGACCTGATCGATCTCCAGCTTGTCGAGCAGCGTGGCCATGGTCAGTGCCATGGATGAGATCGTGTAAGGCACGATCGGATCGGGCGAGCGGCCGATGCCAGGCATGTCGAAACAGATGACCTCACGATCGGACAGCGCGCGCGCAATCGGCGCGAGCAGCTCGAGATTGAGGCCGATGCCATTAAGCATCACCAGCGGTCGCCGGGCTGAAGCGCCTCTGTTCCAGCGGGCTACATGCAGCCGCCGTCCTGCGACGCCGATCGTCTGCTGTTCTGCCGTCGAGGTCACTGCGTTTGTGTATCCATGCCCGACGGCCTACCACCTTCGCACCCGCAGCAAAAGCACCTGATTGGATGCTTGATTAACGCTTTTTCAAAGTCCGCGGGTGCAAGACGCTGACATGTCTCCAGACCTACCGTCACTGCAAGCAAGTACCGGAAAAACCGGGGGCGATTACGCGCGCACCCGGCGGCGCGACAAGACAGCGGCGCCGGTCACGCCGGAAGCAGGCGCGAGTTTTCTGTTCGGGGGTGATCCCGCCAACTGCCTGATCGCTCCAGAATGGCCGAAAATCGCCATTGTCATGGCAGTGACCGCGATCCTGCCGGGCATTCTCAATCTGGCATTACCGCCGCTTCTGCCAACCCTGTTGGGCTTGATAGCGGCAGGTGGCGCGCACCTGTCGAGCCACGCGCTACGCTACGAGCGTGCGCATAGCCTAGATACCGGCAAGCGCATGGCGCTGATGGGCTTTTCGGTGGCAATGCCGATGTTCCTGTTCGGATCGGCCATCGGTTTCTTCGGCGAATCGGGCGCGATCGGCTGGTTCGTCTGCATCGCAGTCGTCGCGACGATTTCCTTGCTCGCGACGGTCATCCAGTCCGGACGGCTGATCGGCGTCCTGGCTGCGCAAGTGTCGGTATGGGCAGGCATTACCTGCGTGACCAGCCAGATGGGCGGGTATGTTGCGCTACTGCTCGGGGCTGTCATCGCGCTCGCTGCCTATTTGCGCCAGAGGCGGATCGATCTGTTTGTGCGCGAAAAGGCGCAGATCGACCAGCGCGCGCAGACCCGTGCGCAGGAGATCCTGTCTGACTATGAAGAGACCGGGCAGGGCTGGTTCTGGGAAACCGACCGCCGTGGCCAGCTGACGTACCTTTCGCGACCTGTGGCAGAAACCATCGGCCGCAAGGTCGAGGAACTGATCGGGCGGCCGTTCTCCGAACTGTTCAACCTGTCCGAGCAGGCCGGCGAAGGCGAGCGGACTCTGGCTTTCCATTTGTCGGCGCGATCGAGTTTCGGCGAGCTCGCGGTACGCGCGGCCGCCAGCGACGAGGAACGCTGGTGGTCGATCACCGGCCGCCCGACTTACGATACCTTCAACAACTTCACCGGATTTCGCGGCTCGGGCACCGACCTTACCGAGAAGCGCCGCTCGCAGGAGCATGCCTCGCGGTTGGCGCATTTCGATTCGCTGACCGGTCTGTCCAACCGCTTCCGCATGTCGCAGACGCTGGAGAAGATCCTGCTGGCGCCGCAAGTGCACCATCGCGCCTGCGCGGTATTTCTGCTCGATCTCGACCGCTTCAAGCAGGTCAACGATACGCTCGGCCACCCTGCGGGCGACGCGCTGCTCAAGCACGTGGCGCAGCGGCTGGAGCGCGTGGTCGGCAAGATGGGCCGCGTCGGGCGTCTGGGAGGCGATGAATTCCAGATGATCCTGCCCGGCAAGATCGAGCGTGAGCAGCTTGGCCACCTTGCCGCACGCGTGATCGAGAGCCTGTCGCAGCCGTACTCGATAGAAGGCAGCCGGGTGATGATCGGTGCCTCGATCGGCATCGCGATCGCGCCTGACGACGGCATGACCAGCGAAGCTCTGATCCGCAACGCCGACCTTGCACTTTACGCAGCCAAGGACGGCGGGCGCGGGCGCTATCATTTCTATGCTGCCGATCTCCACAGCGATGCCGAAGAGCGCCGCAAGATGGAGGAAGACCTGCGCGATGCCGTGACCAATGGCGGGCTCGAGCTCTATTACCAGCCGGTCGTGCAGACCTCGACCGAGAAGATCACCGGGTTCGAAGCGCTGCTGCGCTGGAACCACCCGGAACAGGGCTGGATCAGCCCGTCACGGTTCATTCCGGTTGCCGAGGATACCGGGTTGATCGCGCCAATCGGTGAATGGGCGCTGCGGACCGCGTGTCAGGACCTGGCACGCTGGCCTGAGAATGTGCGTGTCGCGGTCAACGTATCGCCGCTGCAGTTCGCCAACCCGTCACTGCCCGCTATCGTCACCAGCGCGCTGGCGAGTGCGCAAGTTGCGGCGGAGCGGCTGGAACTTGAGATTACCGAAAGCGTGTTCCTCAACGACGATGAGGGCACCGACCAGATGTTCAAGTCGCTCAAGGCCATCGGGGTCAGGCTGGCGCTGGACGATTTCGGCACTGGCTATTCCTCGCTCGGCTATTTGCGGACCGCGCCGTTCGACAAGATCAAGATCGACCAGTCGTTCGTCCGCGGGGCGACCCAGCCCGGCAGCCGCAACGGCGCGATCATCGCCTCGATCGTCAGTCTTGCCGAAGCGCTGGGCATGGAGACGACCGCAGAAGGCGTCGAAACGCTAGACGAGCTTGACCTTGTACGGATGCTCGGGTGCAGCCACGTTCAGGGTTATATCTACGAACGGCCGCTGTCGTCGATGAATGCCAGCGCGCGGCTTTCGACGGGGCTCATGGCAATTGCACAAGGCCCACGTTCGTCGCGCGCGGCGCGCCAGTCGATGCTGCGCAAGGTCCTGCTTGACCACGGCGGACACAACTACAACGCGATGATCCGCAACATCAGCCAGACCGGCGCGCTGATCGAGGGGCTGTGGAACGTGCCCGCAGGTACGATCTTCCGTGTGCAGCTGGCCGACACACTGGTGGTGACGGCGACCTGCCGTTGGTCGAACGACGACCGCATGGGCGTTGAATTCTCGCTGCCGCTGCGGCTTGACGAAGGTGGCCGGATAGCGGCAGTGACGAGTCGTCAGCCTTCGAGCGACAATGACATGATCGTCCAGCGCAAGGTTGGCTGATCAGCCCAGCGCGGCCTGCTTTTCTTCGGCCAGACGGTCGAGTTCGGCGCGCGATTTCTTCTCGGCGGATGTCTTCAACTGACCGCAAGCCGCGTCGATATCGCGACCGCGCGGGGTGCGGACGGGAGCTGAGATACCTGCGGCAAATACGATCTCGGCAAAGCGCTTGATCCGTTCCGGCGTCGAGCATTCGTAAGCCGCACCCTCCCACGGATTGAACGGGATCAGGTTGACCTTGGCCGGAAGCTTGTACTGCTTGATCAGGCGGATCAGCTCGCGCGCGTCGGCGTCACTGTCGTTCTTGTCCTTGAGCATGACATATTCGAAGGTGATGCGCCGCGCGTTGGACGCGCCGGGATAGTCTGCACAGGCCTGGAGCAATTCCTCGATGCCGTATTTGCGGTTGATCGGCACGATCTCGTCGCGCACTTCCTTGGTCACCGCGTGAAGCGAGACGGCCAGGTTCACACCGATTTCCGCGCCCGCGCGGGCCATCATCGGCACTACGCCGCTGGTCGACAACGTGATCCGCCGCTTGGACAGAGCGAGACCATCGCCGTCCATCACCAGCTTGAGCGCATCGCGCACGTTATCGAAATTGTACAACGGCTCGCCCATGCCCATCATCACGATGTTGGTCAGCAGCCGCCCGTCGGGGGTGTAGAGGCCGTCGTCATCGTCGCCATCATCCCACTGCTCCCCCGCGGAGGCGGGGGCCTCAGGAGAACCGCGCAATGGCCCGAGGTCCCCGCCTTCGCGGGGAAGGAGGGCGTTGTTGGTGCCAGCGGCCTTGGGCCACTCGCCCAGATCGTCGCGCGCGAGCATGACCTGGCCGACGATCTCGCCCGGCGTCAGGTTTCGCACCAGCCGCATCGTGCCGGTGTGGCAGAACCGGCAGTTCAGCGTGCAGCCGACCTGGCTCGACACGCACAGCGTGCCGCGGTCCGCATCGGGGATGAACACCATCTCGAAATCGTGGCCGTCTGCCGTGCGCAGCAGCCACTTGCGCGTACCGTCGGTCGAAACCTGTGCTTCGACGATCTCTGGCCGCCCTATGACAAAGCGTTCCGCAAGCCACGGGCGCATGGTTTTGGCGATGTCGGTCATCGCGTCGAAGTCGGTAAGGCCGCGATGATAGACCCAGTGATAGACCTGCTTGGCGCGCAGCTTGGCGGCCTTGGCATCGAGGCCTGCGTCCGCCAGGATATCTGCGATCTGTTTGCGCGGCAGCCCGGTCAGATCGATCCGGCCGTCAGCCCGCGGCGTGATTTCGCGGGGAACGGGAACAGGATCTACAAGGCCCGGAATGGCCATAGGCGTGATGTCGGTGACTGGGTGCATGGGCCGCCATATAGTCCTTTGACGTCCTGTGCGCAAATGCGGGAGGAATCCCCCGCTTCGCATTCGTCTGTCGTCGCCCCTGTTCAATGGGCGCCCCGCACGTGATCAAGCGTGTGGCAGATTTATCACGGTTTTTTGTTGTCTGAGGTTCATGAAACCGGACCGCTGTTCACTCATTTGGAGAACCACTGCCGGGTTGCATCGCACAAGACGAAGGCAGCTTACGACTGAATGGAGTTTGACATGAAAAAGATTTGCGCAATTCTCGCCGCCGGTACCGCGCTGACCGCAGTCCCTGCCTTCGCGCAGGACGCCACCCCGGCAGAAGCCTTCGGCGGCTTCCATGCTGAGGCGCTGGTGGGCTATGACCACATCCGCTCGGGCAGCAGCGAAGACGTCGACAACAGCCGTGACCTGAAGCAGTCGATCGACGGTGTCGAATTCGGCGGTGCGGTTGGCTATGACGTTCCACTCGGCACGAACCTGGTTGTCGGCGCAGAAGCCGAAATCACCGACAGCAGCGCCAAGCGCGACTACAACAACGACCAGCCGACCGTGTTCAACCTTGGTCGCGTCGATGCCGGTCGCCAGTACTACTTCGGTGGCCGCGTCGGCTACGCGATGTCGCCTGCCACGATGGTCTACGTGAAGGGTGGCTACAGCAACGCCCGCTTCAACCTGCAGGGCACTGACGGCACGACCAACTTGCGCCAGCGTCTCGACACCGACGGCTACCGCGTTGGTGCCGGCGTCGAGCAGAAGATGGGTTCGAACGCGTTCGTGAAGCTCGAGTACAAGTACACGAACCTGAGCGATGCCGAATTCGACTTCAACGGCAGCACGCCGGATTCAAGCCGCTTCAGCATCGACACCGATCGTCACTCGGTGATGGCTGGCGTCGGCGTCCGCTTCTGATCTTTCGGAAAGCGTTGATTAAAGGAGGGGCGGGCCGCGAGGCTCGCCCCTTTTTTGTGTTCGACTGGCTTCCGGTCCACCCCCGGCCCCTTCTGCATGCGGAAGGGGCTGCCTTTGATAACGTGGGGACGCGAACTACCGCCGCGCGCAGCCCAGCGCCGCAGCGTCCATCGCCGAAGCCGCGCCGCCCAGTTCATAGCGGTCGCGGAAGCTGCGGCCATCGGCGCCGCGTGCGATCACCACCATCGAGCGCGCGCTGCGCAATTGCGCGACGATACCTGCATTGGTCGTCTGATCCGCAGGCCACGCGTCGGCCTGTCCCGTTTGCAGCGAGAAATTGGCCTCGGGGAAGGAAACGATGACTTTCGAACCAGCCGCCAGCCGCCGCGCAAGGCGGACGTGCACCGCACCCCGAATACTGCGTGAAGGCCAGTAACCCACCGTGAAATAAGGCTGGAACTCCTGCGCGCGGCCTGCGACTTTTCCGGCCATGGCGATGGCGTAGCAGCGCGGCACTGCTGGGTCGCGAAACGAACCCCACGCATTGAACACGCCGAGACTGTCTCGCGGGAATGCGGTTCCGGTCATGGCGAGCGCCAGTATCGCAGTCGACGCCAGCCGCTTCATGGCTCGTCCCTGCGTGCGCCGTCGAGAAGGCGGGCTGCGCGGTCGCCGTCCGACTTGTCGCGCATCTTTTCGGCCTTCGTCCGACCGAACTTGGCGCGATTGGCCTGCGCCTGCGTCTCGCGATCCTCGCGCGCTTTGGCCTTGCGTGCCTTGCCCAAGCTGACGACTTCGCCCATCAGGCGTGTTCGGTTCCGCGCTCAGATCCGAAGAGCGTGCGCTCGGCGCCGCCCTCGACCAGAGAAATCGACCCCTGCACCAGCGATGGCGCGATCGGCGCGCCATGGAGCGGGTGGATGGGATAGCTGCCCATGATCCCGCGCAGCACGCGGCTGGAAATGCCGTGCATGACAACGATGTGATCGCCACCCGGATCGCCGAGTTCCTCGAGCCAGCGATTGAGGCGCGCCGCGATCATCGGGTAGTCCTCGCCATCGGGGGCGGGGCGGAGCAGATGGTCCTCGATCACGATCGGGCCGACTTCGCCTTCGACCTCGTCGTAGGAGCGACCGCACCACGATCCCATGTCGATTTCCTTGAGATCCATCGTGCGGCGCGATGCGAACCAGTCGATGCCCAGTTCCTCGGCGATCAACGCGGCGGTTTGCAGCGCGCGTCCGGTGTCGGAGATGTGCAGCGTTACCTGCGGGCGTTCACCGAGTTCGGCGCGCAAGGCGCAGCCCATCGCGACTGCCTGATCGAAGCCCTGGCGGGTCAGCGGGGTGTGCATGTGGTTCGCCTGAAGGCGGCGGGTGGCGTTGTACACCGTCTCGCCGTGGCGCATGATGAAGAAGCGGCCCATTTTCATTCGGGTTTTCATGGGGCCGGTCATAGCGTCAGGAATCGGGATAGGAAACGGCCATGATTTCCCACTCCTTCTCGCCCGAAGGCAGCCGCACCGTGCGCAAATCGCCCACGCGAGCCCCGCGCAGGGCCTTGGCAATGGGCGCGCTCCATCCGATCTGGTTGTTGGTCGCGTCCTGCTCGTCATCGCCGACGATGGTGAGGATGCGGCGGTTGTCGTCCTCGTCAGCGATCTCGACCCTTGCGCCGAACAGCACCCGGCTGCGGTCTCCCATCAGCGAAGGATCGACCACGCGCGACGCCTTCATCCGCCGCGCCAGAAACGCCAACTCCCGATCAATCTCCCGCATCCGCTTGCGGCCATAGAGATAGTCGCCGTTTTCGCTGCGGTCGCCATTACCAGCCGCCCAACTGACGATCTCGACGATCGCAGGCCGCTCGGTTCCGAGCAGCAGATCGTAACGCGCGCGCAAGGCGGCGAACCCTGCGGGGGTAATGGGATGGCCGTCGGGCTTCATGGGGTGACTTTACAAGGTGAGGGGAGGCTGGGACAATAGCGACAGCAATAAATCCTATCGCACATTCACGTCTTCCCGGGCTTGACCCGGGATGAGGCTGTTCCTTTTTGCGGTCGGGCAAGATAGCCTCATCCCGGATCAAGTCCGGGAAGACGAATGATTAGAAGGCGGCTACCCCGGCTCCCGCTTCCCGATATAGTAACTCATCGGGTTGCTCCCGCGATACCTTGCGAACTGGGGGTTCATCGCTTCGTAGACCACCGCGTTTTCCAGCACGCGCTGAACGTAGTTGCGGGTTTCGGACAGCGGGATCTTTTCGATCCAGTCTACCCAGTCGATGCCGCCGTTGCGCGGATCGCCGTTGGCGCGCAGGAACTTGTTCACATTACCCGGGCCGGCGTTGTAGGCTGCCACTGCCAGCGGCCACGATCCGCCGTAGTAGTCGAGCATCCGCTGGAAATAACCCGAACCCAGCATGATGTTGTAGTTCGGGTCTCCGATCAGCGACGAAGCATTGTACGACATGCCAAGCTTGCCCGCCTGTTCGTTGGCGGTGCCCGGCATCAGCTGCATTAGCCCGCGCGCGCCAGCGTGGCTGACAGCGTTCTGCGCGAATTGGCTTTCTTGACGGCTGATCGCGTGGATCGCGGTCCATTTGCTTTCATGCCCCATCGGCACCGGGATTAGCGGGAAGGCGATGTGCTGGAAGTCGAGGAACCCGCGCGCTGCGGCGGCCTGTCCGACGATCACGCCCAAATCGCGCCGCCCGAGATCGCGGGCGAGCCCTGCGACCATCATGTGCTGCGCCTCGGTCTGCTGCTGTTCGGCGATTTCCTTGAAGAAGCGGACGGTGGTTTTCCAGTCGCCGCTGCGCGCAACCTCGCGCACCGCCAGCGTCAGCGGCTGCGCGTAGAATCGGCTGCGTTCGTCAGGTGAGATTTGCGCGTTGGAGTCGACCGCGAAGGTCGGCACCGGACGGCCGAGGCGCTCGAGTGCGAGCAACCCGTAATATTGATCGGCGTATTGCGCGGCCATCTGAAAGTAGCGTTGCGCGTCGGCCTGTTTGCCAGCGCGGGCCGAAGCCTTGCCTGCCCAATAAAAGCCCTTCGAGCGGGTGCCTGGCGTGCGCGCCGCTGCACCATAGCGGTAGAACAGTGGTGCCGCGCTCGCGCCATCGCCGAGGTTCGAGAGGGCCTGTGTTCCGCCGAGCCACATCAGCGATGTGTAATCGTCACGCAGGCCGAATTCTGCCTGGCTGATGTCTTCACCGGGACTGAAAGCGTCGTCGATTCCGCCTGCGATCCGCATTGCACTGCGGGCGTCGCCGGCATTGGCAGCGGCGCGGGCGTTGACCAGCAGTTCCTCAACCCACTTTTCAGCATCAAGCGGACGCCGGGCGAGCAGCGGGCGATTGGCGAGAAAATCTCGCGCAGCAGCGCCTTGGCCCGATTTGCGCAACTGGCGCACGCGCTGAAAAATGAAGCCCGGATCAGCGGTCGGGGTAACCGCTGATTGGCTGGCCAGCACCGCATAGGGATCGCCGCCCTGCATCGCGGCAAGGCGGGCACCATCGACCGCCTTGCGCGCGGGGCTGACCCAGACAAGCTGGCGCGCGGCCTGATCGGTAGCGCCCGACCACAGCAGCGCATCCATCCGTGCGTCATGATCGTCGAGCGTGAAGGTGGAGCCATAAGCCGAGAGCAACGCGGTTTCGGCAGCGTCGCTCATCACGCCACCGCGCCACGCCGCGCGCGCGACATCGCGCGCTTCGGTGCGGCCGAGCGACATCAGTGCCAGCGCGTATTGTGCGCGGCCCAGGTTGGTCAGCGGTGGCTTGCGGTCGAAATAGGCAACCAGACGCGGTGCATCGGCGAATTCGCGTTCCAGCGAAAGTTCGGCATAGCGGCGCAGCTTGTCTTCATCCGGGAAGCCAGGATACGACAGCACGAAATTTGAATAGTCCGAAAAGCCGAAGCGGTTGGACGAGGTCAGCAGTTTCCACCGATCGACCGCCGCCGTCATCGGGCCGCCTTGGCTGGCGACCAGATTCGCACGCGCACGATCCCATTCCGCGCCGTTGGTCCCGTCGGAGCCACTGGCATGCACCGCGCTCGACGCGGCAACGGTCTGGAGAAGCACGCCTGCAACCCCCCAGCGCAATATCAAGGCTTTCACGTCCATGCCGGACATACTATGGAGCGGCTCCTTATCGGGCGCTGAACAGACCCCCTGTGGGTTTGACATCGCAAATTCCGTTCGCGATCATGCGACAAACTATGGGGTAATGTCCATGTTTTCCGGTTCCATTCCGGCCCTTGTGACTCCTTTTCGCGACGGAGCGTTTGACGAGAAAAGCTTCCGTCGCCTGGTCGACTGGCAGATTGAGAACGGCTCGTCCGCGCTGGTCCCCTGTGGCACCACAGGCGAGGCATCCACGCTGTCCAATGCCGAACATCATCGCGTGATCGAAGTCTGCGTCGAACAGGTCGCGGGGCGCGTGCCGGTGATCGCAGGCTGCGGCAGCAACGATACGATGAACGCACTGCTCCACATGAATTTCGCCCGAAAGTGCGGAGCCCAGGCCGCGCTCTGTGTTGCGCCGTACTATAATCGGCCAAGCCAGGCCGGGATCATCGCGCACTTCAGCTATCTGGCCGAACATAACGACCTGCCGATCGTGCTCTACAATGTGCCCGGCCGCACGGTGACCGACATCCTGCCTGAAACCGTATGCGAACTGGCCCTGCGGTATCCCGACAAGATCGTTGCCATTAAGGATGCCAGCGGCGACCTGTCGCGCGTCACCGATCACCGCATGGGCATCGGCAAGCACTTCTGCCAGATGTCGGGCGACGATGAACTGGCGCTGCCGGCCAATGCGGCGGGCGCAGTCGGCTGCATTTCGGTGACGGCAAACGTCGCGCCGAAGCTTTGCGCGGATTTTCAGGCGGCATGTGCTGCAAACGACTTCGAAAAGGCGCGCGAGCTCAACGACAAGCTTTACCCGCTGCACTACGCGATGTTCGAAGATGCATCGCCGGGGCCGGTCAAGTACGCGCTCAGCCGCATCTTCCCCGACATTTCCGATGAACTGCGCCTGCCGATGGTTGCTTGCAACGCCGAAGCACGCGCTGCGGTGGACGCCGCGCTGGAGCACGCCGGTCTGGTTTGATGCTATGGCTCGACAAAGTGTGAAGTCCCACTTCCGCTTTGCCGGGCCAGCGCCTACATGGGCTCCATCATGGCCCGTCCCGTAAATCCCGAGTTCGAGAAAACCAAAGTCGTCGCCGAAAACCGGCGCGCACGGTTCGAGTATTTCATCGAAGACAGGTACGAGGCGGGCATCTGCCTGACCGGTACCGAGGTCAAATCGCTGCGCTTCGGCGAAGGTTCGATCGCCGAATCCTATGCCGAGGTGAAGAACGGCGAGGTGTGGCTGATCAATTCCAACGTCCCCGAATTCAGCCACGGCAACCGCAACAACCACGTCCCCAAGCGGCCGCGCAAGCTGCTGCTGAAGGAACGCCAGATTGCCAAGTTTCACGGGGCGGTCGAGCGCAAGGGCATGACGCTGGTGCCGCTGTCGATCTACTTCAACAGCCGTGGCCGCGCGAAAGTGGAGCTGGCGCTGGCCAAGGGCAAGAACAACGCCGACAAGCGCGGCGTGATGAAGGATCGCGACTGGAAGCGCGACAAGGCCCGGATCATGAAGGAAAACGGGTGACGGCGTGATGCACTTCACCGTCCGGTAAGGCGCCTTCGTCTAATTGCGATCATCGTCCCGTGGCGGGGCGAACGGGAAACGGGTAAACGACAAGCGAAATGTTCGACAAGATCGTTACCTGGGCCAAGCGCAACATGCCGACGCGTGAGCAGCTGGAACACAATCGTTTCGCACGCCCGCTGACCGTGCGCCACGAACTGTGGCGCTTTACGCGGCGCTCCGTCCCGCGTGGCGTCGCTGCCGGACTGTTCATCGGCATCTTCGCGCTTATTCCGGGCGTCCAGATCGTCGGCGCCGCGCTGATGTGCGTGCCGGTTCGCGGCAATATCCCGCTGGCCGTGCTGATGACCTTCATATCGATCCCCCCCACCACGCTGTTCGTATTTCTGCCGGGAGCGATCTGGGTGGGCAACAGCTTCGGCTATCACGCCGACTTTTCGACGGTGCGCGAATTGACTACGCGCGGGGCCAGCGTGGGGGATTGGCTCGCTTGGCTCGGATCTGACGCTGCGCCATCGCTAATCATCGGCCTGTTCCTGATCGCGGTGGTCTCGGCGGTAGTGGGATATCTTCTGTCCGCAATCGGCTGGCGCTGGTGGACCGCGCACAAGCGCAAGGTTCGCCTGATGCGATCTGCCGCCCGCGATTTTCCCGACTGATGCCGTCGACCGTGGCACAGACCGAGGCGCGCGAGAACGCTTCCGTGCATTTGCGGGATTGGGCCATGCTCGCCGGTGCGGTGATCGCCAGCGCAGGACTTTTGTGGGGCGTATCGGGACAGCCGCTTGTCGCCGCTGGATTCGTCGGCGGCGTGGCTGCGATCGGCGCAGCGCTGAAGCTTGTGCTGCGCCCGGCACGGGCTGAGCCAGCCGGTGATTTCGCCGTGCCCGACTGGTCGGTGACCAACGCTGCGATAGATCGGCCCGATGCTGCGATCGCGATCACCGACCGCGCCGGACGCCTGGTCTGCGGCAACGCTTTGATGGCGCAGTGGTTCGGCCTGTCGAGCGCGCCCCCGGGCCTGCCGCTCGAGCGCGCCTCTGTCGACCGTCTTGAAGATGCGACGCGCGCGGCATGGCGCGATGGCACGGCAAGCGTCGATGCGCTGGTTGGCGAGGGCGGCTCTTGGCGCGCACAGATCGATCGGGCAGGGCGAGGTGAGGACTTCCTCGTCTGGCGGTTCATGCCGGTCACCAGTCACGATCTTGTTGCGGAAATGGCGGCGCACATCGGTGGTAAGCTGGGCCGGGCGCTGGCTCGCGAAGGCATTCAATCAGCGGTGGTCACGCCCGAAGGGGCAATCCTCTCGGCCAACGAAGCCTTCGCTGTACGCGCGACGGGGGAGCCTGCCACCCAGCTTGCGGGCGCAGATTTCGTTTCGTTCCTGGCGAGCGACGAAGCCGACCGCATCTTCTATACGCGTGAGGGGACCAAGCGCACGCCGGTGCGACTGGTCCACCTGCCGATTGCCGATCCTGATGGCTTTGCCAATATCGACCCGGCGCGCACGGCGTCGTTGTTCCTGCTGATCGACAACCAGGGCGGCGTCGGGGAAGTGCGCGCCGGGCTTCCACAGATAGAAGCGCTGCTCTCGCGTCTGCCGCTTGGCTTGGCGATGACCGACCGGGATGGCCGGATGCTGTTTGCGAATGCAGCCTTCCTGCGCGCCGCCGGACATGAAGATACGATCCCGCCGCCGTATCCTGCCGATCTGGTGATCAAGGAAGACAAGGGCGCGCTGGCCGATGCAATCCGGCGCTACGGGCAGGGCACGCCGATGTCGGGCGATGTCGCGGTACGCCTGCGCGCGTCGCCCGAAGAACCCGTGTCGCTCAGCCTGGCGGGCGTACGCGGGCTGGGTGAGGGTGCGGTGCTGCTCAGCCTCAAGGATTCCTCGGAAGAAACCCGGCTCAAGCGCGAAATCGCGCAGGCCACCAAGATGCAGGCAGTCGGCCAGCTTGCGGGCGGGGTGGCGCATGATTTCAACAACGTGCTCACCGCGATCATCGGCTATTGCGACCTGATGCTGATGCGGCACACGCCGGGCGACAGCGATTACGACGATATCCAGCAGGTCAAGGCCAACTCCAATCGCGCCGCGTCGCTGACCCGGCAGCTGCTCGCTTTTTCGCGCCAGCAGACGCTGCGTCCGCAAGTGCTGCAACTGCCCGATGTCGTTGCCGAAGTATCGGCGCTGCTCAAGCGGCTGATCGGCGAGAAAATCGTGCTTGAGGTGACGCACGACCGCGATCTCGGCTTCGTGCGCGCCGATCCGACGCAGTTGGAGCAGGTTCTGCTCAATCTTGCCGTGAACGCGCGTGATGCGATCACCGACAAGCTTTCCGCGACCGGAGCGAAGGGCGGGGGCGTGCTCAAGCTGATCACGCGGCGCGTCACAGCGTCCGATGTCCGCGCGATGAAGAGCGAAATATTGCCGATCGGCGATTATACCGCGCTGGTTGTCGAGGATAACGGACACGGCATCAAACCTGCCCAGATTGGTAAAATCTTCGAGCCATTTTTCACCACTAAGGAGAAGGGCAAGGGCACCGGGCTGGGGCTTTCGACCGTATACGGCATCGTCAAACAGTCAGGCGGTTTCATCTTCGCTGAGAGCGAGGTGGGCAGATTCACCCGCTTCACAATCTATTTGCCCGTGCATACGCCCGACGCTGCGGAAACCGCCGAGGCGGCGCGCCCACGTGTTGAGGCAAAGCGCGAATGGACCGGCGGCGGGCGCATCCTGCTGGTCGAGGATGAGGACACCGTCCGCGCCGTGGCCGAACGTGCGCTGGTGCGTCAGGGCTATGAAGTGACCACTGCCGCCGACGGTGAGGAGGGCCTCGAAGCCATCGGACGCGGCGAATTCGACCTGGTGGTGTCCGACGTGGTCATGCCATCGATGGACGGCCCGGCGATGGCCCGCGAGATCCGCGCGTTGAAGCCCGACCTGCCGTTCCTGTTCATGTCTGGCTATGCCGAGGAGCATCTACGGCGGGAAATCGACATCCCCAACATGCACTTCCTCGCCAAGCCGTTCTCGGTCCAGCAGATCGCCGACGCGGTGGAAATGGTGCTGCGCGGGGGGTGAATGGCCGACCGTAACGAACGGGTGTCGGTATGAGCTTGCTTGCGATCAGTTAAAACATCAGTTCGATTGTGAACGGCTCGCCTTCGACCAGTCCCTCGGCCTTGCGCACTGCTGCCTTGATCGGAACCATCCAGCCTTGCGCCTTGCTCGGGAACGCCGATGTCCGCCATTGCGTCTCGCCCACGCTCACCGAGACCTTGACCGATCCCCATCCGGCGCGGCGACCCGTTTCCAGCCGGTGCATCAACGCGGTCGCAGACAACGCTTCGCCGACTTCGCCATCGATCGGGGCGAAAAACCAGTCGCCCCCGTTAGCGCCGCCGGACCAACGCCAGAGCGTGGTTGTCAGTTCATAGGCAGCGTCGCTCACTTCTTGCGTCGCACCGGAACCTTGAGGTTGCAGATGTCGATCCCACCCGCAGGCTGGACGTAGAATGGCTCGCGATGATTGGCGCTGGCCTCGGCATAACGATCGAATGAGCCGCTGGTTGTCGAAAGATATTCGTAGCGCGGCAGATCGGGCACTTCGGTTGCCGGATGGAGCGCCACAATCGGCGTACGCTCCTCAACATTGGCATAGACCCCCATCGGCGCAGGCCCGCGCGGCAGGGACGAAAGGTGCTGCATGCCCTCGATCACCCGCCCAACGACCGCAAGATTCCGGTCCAGCTGGCGCGGCGCGTGGCCGATCACCGCATAAAGCTCGGCTCCGGTACCGCTATCGGGCGGATTGTCGCGGGCGACACCGATGCTGCCGTAGCAATGCACCGGCCAGCTCGACTTGGTCGAGTAGGCGATGGGCCAGCCTTCAAAGTAACCCGTAGACGGCGCATAAGCATCGCGCGAGGGCTGGCTCTGGCTGCTCATCACCCGCGCCGGCGAAACGTATTGTTCCTGCGGTACTTTGGCCAACCCGGCGGGTAGCGGCTTTGCCTTGGACTTGTCCTCGCCCTCTCCATCGCCCCACTGCGAAACCCAGTTGTCCTGCACCCGGTAGACCGAAAGGCCATCCCACCAGTGCGCGCCTGCCAGCTTGCGGATGTTCCCGACCCACCCTTGCGAGAACGGTGGCGGCATCAGTTGGATCACCACGCGGCGCGGGCGGCCCGCAGCATCGGACGCGAGGTCCATGACCAGCAGATCCTGCGGCGCGATCGTCTGCCAATCAGCGGCAGGCGAAGCCGCAACGATCTCTCCAGCGGAGGGCACCGGTTTGGCTACGGGCGAGGCCGCAGCAGCGGCGAGCATGAAGAACAATGACATTTGTCCATCATTGCAGGAACCGACGCCTTGCGGAAGCCGCCGCGTATCGCTAGGGCGCGCCTTCCAGAGCGTTTGGGTTGATTACCTGATTCATGGTTCGTGCAACACCACGGACGATCAGGCTCATGCGGAGCGGTGGCCGAGTGGTCGAAGGCGCACGCCTGGAAAGTGTGTATGGGTCAAAAGCTCATCGTGGGTTCGAATCCCACCCGCTCCGCCAGATACCCCTCCGCAGAGGGTCGCAGACGTCCACTCGGATTGACGTTTTTCCTTTGAAAACTGACACTTGACGGTCTGGCTGGCCATATTCGTCCACACGCGTCCCATTCATCGTGTGGTCTGATTCGTGGTCTCGGCATTGGAAAAACGTGGTCTCGGAGATGGCGATGTTGAACGATGCAAAAATCCGCGCGGTCAAGCCGCGCGACAAGGCTTTCAAGCTGACGGACAGCAACAGGCTCTATTTGCTTGTGCCTCCCAGCGGATCAAAACTCTGGAAGTGGAGCTATGTTTACGACGGCAAGCAAAAGACCCTGGCTCTCGGCAGCTATCCGCTGATCAGTCTCGTCCAGGCTCGCACACTTCGCGATGAGGCTCGGTCGCAACTTGCGGAAGGACGAGACCCATCGGTTATCAGGAAACTGAAGATTGAGGCCAATCTCGAAGCCGGCCGCAACACGTTCGAGCGCGTTGCACGCAAGTGGCACGAGAATGCCAGGAGCCAGTGGGCCAGAATACATGCGGACGACGTCATCAGAATTCTCGAGCGGGACGTGTTTCCGATCATCGGCGCGCTGCCCTTAACAGACCTGACGCCGCCGAAAGTTCTTGAAGTGCTCAAAATCGTAGAGGATCGGGGGGCGGTGGAGACTGCCAAGCGGTTGCGTCAACGCATCTCGGCCGTCAGGCATGCCTGACCCCATTGCAAAAATCGTTTCCGCGTAGCTGGCCGGGGTCTGGTATCCGATCGAGGAGTGCGGGCGGCAGGTGTTGTAGTCCGCCGCCCACTCCCGGATCACGGCACGGGCATGGTCGAGGCCGTGGAACAGGGTCTCGTTCAACAGCTCGTCCCGCATCCGCCCGTTGAAGGATTCCACATAGCCATTCTGCATTGGCTTGCCCGGTGCGATGTAGTGCCACTCGATCTCGTTATCCTTGCACCAGGACAAGATTTGCGTTGGCGGTCAACTCGGTCCCGTTATCACTGACGATCAGCCCGGGTTTGCCGCGCCATGCGATGATATCAGCCAGTTCGCGCGCTACTCGACGCCCTGAGATCGACGTGTCGGGGATCGCGGCGAGGCACTCTCTGGTCACGTCATCGACGATGTTGAGCACGCGGAACCGCCGGCCGCAGGCGAACTGGTCGTGGACAAAGTCCAGGCTCCAGCGGGCATTGGGCCGAGCTGCCACGAGGATCGGAGCCCGTGTGCCGACTGCCCTGCGCCGGGCCCGACGCTTGCGAACGCCAAGACCTTCTTCCCGATAGAGCCGGTAGACACGGTTGATCCCCGATGGCTCTCCTTCCCGACGCAGCAGGATGTGCAGCCGACGGTAGCCGAACCGACGCCGTTCATTGGCAAGCTCGCGCAAACGCTCGCGTAACTCCGTCTCCGGCGGCCGCCGGGACTGGTAGCGAACGCTCTTGCGATCGGCATTTATCACGCGGCACGCCCGCCGCTCGCTCATCCCGTGATGATCCCGGAGATGAGCAACCGCTTCCCGCTGTGCGACGGGCGTCACCATTTTTTTGTGAGAAGGTCCTTCAACGCCGCATTGTCCAGCATGGCATCCGCCAGAAGGCGCTTCAGCTTCGCGTTCTCGTCCTCAAACGAGCGCAGCCTCTTTGCCTCGGACACTTCCATGCCGCCGTACTTGGCCTTCCAGTTGTAGATCGTCGCCTCGGATATGCCATGCCGACGGGCCAGATCGCCAGTCTTCACGCCAGCCTCTGCCTCCTTCAGCACACCGATGATCTGCTCTTCGGTAAACCTCTTGCGCTTCATCTCGTCCGTCCTCGTCTGGGCCGGACTCTCATCACAACTGGAGGAAATTACCCGTGGCAGGTCAGTGGCGTTCTAATTTGTAACAAAAACGGCTTGCAACGTTTTCGCCGCACCGACTGACCCAGTGCACCACTGCAATGCCACACGCCCTCCACCTGCTCTGCGCGTGAACAGGACAGTGCTTTCATTCGGGTGCATCGCTCGCTATTTGACGCTCTCCCGCTTATTGCTACCGGTGCGAAGTTGTCGACTGAACCCTCTCTTGCCGGGCTTGAAGCGGTGTTTCTCGAGAACCGTGAAAAGCTGCTGCGCTTTCTTCGCAGTCGCGGGGCGGGAGACGCTGCCGAAGATCTCGTGCAGGAAATCTGGCTTCGTATTTCCGCCGCTGCGCCAGGTCCGATATCCTCGCCGTTGTCCTATCTTTTCCGCACCGCCGACATGCTGATGATCGACCGCTATCGCTCGGTGCGTCAGGCCGAAAAGCGGGACCGCGACTGGAGCGAACTGCATGCAGCTGGTGACGGAGAAGCATCCGACCAGCCCTCGGCCGAACGGCACCTCGTGGCACGGCAGGACGCAGCGCAAGTCATGGCGGCGCTCGAAAGCCTCGGGCCGCGCGTGGCGGGCGTGTTCAGGCGGCACCGGGTCGATGGCGTCCCCCAGCGGCAGATCGCCGAAGAATTCGGGATCAGCCTCAGCACGCTGGAAAGCGACATGCGGACCGCCTACCGGGCGCTCAGGGAATGGAAGGAGCGCCGCGATGAGGCCTGAGCCCGATGTCTCCGTCTTGCTTGCAGGAGACCGACGCGATGCTGCATGACGAGACGATTAGGGAGCGCGCGCTCGAATGGGCGGTACGCACGGGTGACCCCGAATTCACCGACTGGGACGCGTTCACCGATTGGCTGGACGAAGACCCGGCCCATGGCGCAGCCTATGACGTGGTCGCAGCCGCCGTCGCGGACGCGACCGATGTCTTTGTGACAGCCCCGGTGCCCGCGAACGACGATGTCCTGGTTCCGGCGCCCCAAGTCCGTCGCCGGTGGCTTCCGGGCGCGCTGGCGGCCTCGCTCGTGCTCGCGGTCGGGTTCGGGCTGTGGCAGGGCGGGGATAACCGCTACGCAGTCCAGACCGCACCCGGCGAGGTTCGCACGGTCACGCTCGCCGATGGCGGCAGCGTCGTGCTGTCGGGCGGCACCCGCATCGAACTAGATCGCAAGGACGCCCGCTACGCCCGGCTCGAAAACGGGCAGGCGCTGTTCAGCATCCGCCACGACGCGCGTAATCCCTTTGCCGTCGAAGTGGGTGAGGACAGGCTGGTCGACGCGGGGACGGTGTTCGACGTCGAACTCGACGATGGACGCATGCGTGTCGCGGTGTCCGAAGGGCTCGTGCTGTTCAATCCCGGCAAGGAAGACGTGAAAGTCGCGCCCGGCCATATGCTGGCCCGGCAAGGCGACAGTTACGCGCTCTCTAACGTGTCTCCCGAACAAGTCGGAGAATGGCGCTCTGGCCGCGTGACGTTCGACAACGCGCCGCTCGACATCGTGGCCGCGCGGCTTTCGCGCATGACCGGCGTGGCCTTCGCTGCGGAAGACCGCGGAGGCGCGTTCTCGGGTAGCATCCTGATCGCACCGCTACGCAAGGACCCGCAATCCTTGGCCGCGTTGCTCGGCACCACGATCCGCCGCGATGGCGAGCGCTGGATCATCGTTGCCGAATAATATGCGCCTGCTCCACCTCTCGTTGACTGCAGCGGTTGTCGTCGCTTCTCCGGCGCATGCCAGGGACGCGACGGTCGATACCACAGCGGGCCGCGCCGGGACGGTCGCAGTCACGCTGGCACGGCAGACGGGCACCAGCATCATCGTCGTCGATCGCGTCATCGCCGACCGGATGGTCCCGCCGATCAGGGGCCGCATATCAGCCGAGCGCGCCGTGCGCCAACTGGCACGCGCGGCGGGCGGCCAGGCCGTGCCTGCCGGTCCTTTGGCTTGGCGCATCATCGCTGCACCAGCGGCCAAACCCGCGGCGAGGGTCACGCGAGCGGACATTCCGCCGCGTCCGGTCACCGCCACTGCGCCCCTAGAAGGCCCACC
This sequence comes from Novosphingobium hassiacum, assembly GCF_014196055.1. Lineage (GTDB taxonomy): Bacteria > Pseudomonadota > Alphaproteobacteria > Sphingomonadales > Sphingomonadaceae > Novosphingobium > Novosphingobium hassiacum. The sequence goes on along the minus strand of NZ_JACICY010000001.1, from coordinate 75,401 downwards.
GCCCGTCCCGATCCTTGTGGTCGGCTCGAAGCGCGGGCTGACGCTCGGCCAGTTTCCGGGACGGGTGACGATCATCGACGGCCGGGACCTTGCTGCAGGCGGCATTGGCGGCACCGAAAAGATCATCCAGCGCATCGCGACCGTGACCTCGACGCACCTCGGTAGCGGCCGCGACAAGCTGTTCATCCGCGGCATCGCCGATTCCAGTTTCAGCGGCTCGACCCAGGCCACTGTCGGGCAATATCTGGGCGACCTGCGCCTGTCGTACAATTCGCCCGATCCGGACCTGCGGCTGTCCGATGTCGACAAGGTCGAAGTGCTCGAAGGGCCGCAAGGCGCGCTCTACGGCTCGGGCTCGCTCGGCGGGATCGTGCGGATCGTGCCGCGCATGCCGGTACAGGGCAGCGCATCGGCATCGGCCCAGATCGGCGGCGCGCTGACGCAGCACGGCGGCATCGGCGGCGACGCCAGCGCCACGCTTAACCTGCCGATCGCAGGAGAGGTTGCCGCCCTGCGCCTGACCGCAGACGCCGCGCACGAGGGCGGTTACATCGACAAGCCCTTCGTCGGCAAACGCGATGTCAACGGTACGCGCATTCTTGGCGGGCGGGCGATCCTGCGGATCGAGCCCATGCCCGACCTCACTCTGGACCTGATCGGCTTCGGCCAGTCGACCCGCGCCGAAGACAGCCAGTACGCGGACCGCAATGGGCCCCCACTGGTCAGCTCGGCGCGCGTCGGCGAAGGCGCGCGTGCCGATTACGTGCAGGGACAGGTAGTGATCTCCACCCGGCTCGGCGCGGTACAGCTGCGCTCGAGTACGGGCGTCACGCAGCAGAAGCTCAACGAGCGCTACGATGCGACCGCGACGACCGGCGCGCCACGTGTCTTCGACCAGACCAACGACACCCGCATGATCGCGCACGAAACCCGGGTGTGGAGCACCACTGCGGACGGTACGGGCTGGCTAGCGGGCGTCAGCTACACGCACAACGACGCCCGGCTTGTCCGCCGCTTCATCGACGATGGCGTGGTGAACACGGCTACCGGCGTGCGCAACAGCGTCGATGAAATCACGCTTTACGGCGAAGCGAGCTTGCCGCTGCTGCCCGGTCTCACCGCAACCGGGGGCGGTCGTTATACGCATTCGCGATTGGGCGGTGCAGGTCTTGACGTCTCGGCGTTCCTTGCGCGGGCCATGTCCGAGGTGACGGCCAACCGCACGGAAGCGCGGTTCCTGCCGTCGGCCTCGTTGCTCGCTAGACTGGGACCCGAGACCGAGCTCTACTTGCGCTACCAGCAGGGCTTTCGCCCCGGCGGCCTTGCGGTGGAGAACGATTTCGTCCGTCGTTTCCGCAATGATCACACCGCGACATTCGAGTTCGGGGGCCGGTTTGGACGTCCGGACAGCGGCCCGTTCGATGTGGCCTTCAGCCTCTCCTACACCCGCTGGTCTGACATCCAGGCAGACTTCATCGATGCCGCCGGCTTACCGAGTTCGGCGAATATCGGCGATGGCCGGGTGTGGTCAGCAAGCCTTTCCGGCGGGGTCGCGCTGGCGCCCGGACTCAGGCTGGATGGCGGGGTCACGATAAATCACAGCCGCGTCGACGAGCCGGGACCTGCAGCATTGTTCACGCTTGCTGCCAACCTCGGGTATCGCGAACAGATTGCAGCGTTTTATGGCCGGACAACGCAGATCCCCAATATCGCGCGTTTCTCGGGCCGGGTCGGGATCGCGTGGAACCGGGACATCGGCCGCGACCTCGCGCTCGATCTGCGCGGATGGGCCAGCTACGTCGGTCGCTCACGGCTCGGTATCGGTCCCGAGTTGGGCGAGCCGCAGGGCGACTACCTCGACAGCGGTGCCATGGTGCGCATCGGGCGAGATGGCACGGGGGTCACGCTGGGGGTGACCAATATCGCCAATGCACGCGGCAACCGCTTTTCGCTGGGCACGCCTTTCAGTGTCGGTCGCGAACAAGTCACGCCGCTGCGGCCACGCACCGTCCGCCTGGGGTTCGACGCCAGCTTCTGAAAATAATTCCGGGGCCTGCCAAGGCTGCCCGCGCAGGTCTCCGTCTGCAGGTTCGAGAGACCTGATCAGAGGAAGCCCATGCGCCGTTACCTGCTTGCCACCACCGCCCTTGCTGCCGTTGCAGCTTCGCCCGTCGGCGCCGAGACGATCAGCACCAAGAAGACAGCACCGGTCCAGACCTCGACGATCAAGGCGGGTGCACCCGACGCGATCAGCATTACCGCCGAAGGTTCGGTCGAAATCATCGGCGGCAATGCCGTGACGATGGACAGCAACAACGCCGTCACCAACGCGGGCAAGATCGTTGTCAGCAACGGCGCCAATGCCAATGGCGGCGCGGGCATCGTCGCCAACGCCGGGACCAGCGGCGACATCGCCAATGCGGGGACGATAACGGTCGATGAGCCCTATGCCGCAACCGATGCAGACAAAGACGGCGACCTTGACGGTCCGTTCGCGGTCGGTTCGGGCCGCTATGGCATCCGTACCTTGGGTGATCACACCGGCAAGATCACCAACACCGGGACCATCACGGTGGAAGGCAACGATTCGGCAGGCATTGCGCTTGGCGGGAAGCTGACCGGCGCGTTCACTCATGATGGCAAGACGAGCGTCGTCGGCGACCGCGCGGTCGGCGTCGATGCGCGCCAGATCGACGGCAACGTGCGGCTTGCAGGCACGGTGACCGCGCAGGGCAAGGACGCCATCGGCGCGCGCTTCGGCGGCGACGTCAACGGTGCGATGGTCGTCCAGGGTGTCGTCAGCGCGACCGGCTACCGCTACCCCACCGCCCCGACCGATGCCACAAAGCTTGATGCCGATGATCTGCTCCAGGGCGGACCGACCCTGCTGATCGAAGGCAACGTGACCGGCGGCGTCGTGCTGGCCGTATCACCCAAAGACACTGACCCCGCCAAGCCAGACGAGGACGCTGACGGGATCGAGGACAGCAAGGAGGGATCGGCCAAGGTAGTATCCTACGGTTCGTCCGCAGCCATGGTCGTCGGCGCAACCGACCGCGCGATCACGCTTGGCCCGGTCGCTGGTACCGCCAGCGGCTACGGGCTGCAGATCGAAGGTTCGATCGAAGGCCTTGGCGTTTATGCCAATGTCGATGCCAATGGCCTCGTCCTCGGCGGGCGCGGCGGCACGGTAACCGTCGCCAACGGGATCGGCATCTCGGGCAACGTCAGTGCCGCTTCCAACGGCGCCAACGCAACTGCGCTGCGCATCGCGGGCGGCGCATCGACGCCCGAGCTGCGCAACTCGGGCACGATTTCGGCCACCGGCGCGAGTGCCGCGGGCAAGCTGGCCCAGGCCGTCGTGGTCGAAACCGGCGCAAGCCTTGGCACCATCCGCAACAGCGGCTCGATCAAGGCCGTCGCGGGCGAAAGCGGCGCTGCCGCAGCCATCGTCGATCGTTCGGGCGGGCTGAAGCTGGTCGAGAACAGCGGCACGATTTCGGCCACCGGTGCCAAGGCCGACAGCGGCCGCAACATCGCCGTCGATCTGTCCGCCAACACCACCGGCGCGACCATCCGGCAGACCGCAGTCGCATCGGGCGTGACCGCGCCAACGATCGTCGGCGACGTGCTGCTGGGCAGCGGTAACGACACGGTCGACCTTGCCGATGGCACGCTCGCCGGCGCGATCCGCTTCGGCGCGGGCAACAACGCGTTCACCGTCTCAGGCGATGCCGTCCAGACCGGCAACGTCACTTTCGGCGGTGGCAGCGATGCCATGAGCCTTGCTGGAACCTCGCAATTCGCAGGCGTGGCGGATTTCGGCGGCGGGGCTGACGCGCTGACGCTGTCGGGCACGTCGATCTTCGCAGGCTCGCTGGTCAACGCATCAGGTCTCAACGTCACGCTGAACGGCGGCACGCTGAACGTGGCCAAGCCCGCCGCAATCAACTCGCTGGCCGTGGGCACCGGCAGCGTGCTGGTCGTCACGCTCGACAAGGCGGCAGGGCTGGGCACGTCCTACACGGTCGCAGGAACGGCATCCTTTGCGAAGGACTCGAAGCTCGCGCTGCGGTTGGCAGACGTAGCCACCGCAGTGGGGCGCTATACCGTGCTGAGCGCGGGGACGCTGCAAGGCGCATCGAACCTCAGCGCCGACACCACGCTGGTGCCGTTCATGTTCAAGGCCAGCATTGCCAGCGACAGTGGCCCGAATGCCATTGCAGTCGACGTTTCCCGCCGTACCGTGACCGAACTGGGCCTTAACGGTTCTGAGGGTCGCGCATACGACGCGGTCTTTGCCGCACTTTCGAAAGATCAGGCGATCGAGGGCGTGTTCCTCGGCATCACCAATGGCGATGCGTTCCGCGATGCGGTGGCCAGGATGCTGCCCGATCACGCGGGCGGCGCTTTTGAGGGCGTCAGCACCGGCATCCGCAGCCTGACCCGGCAGATGCTCGATCCGCGCGGGTCGCTCGTCTACACCGGAAATGTCAGCATGTATGCGAACGCCGCGTTCTGGGGCGGTGACAAGAAGCGCGGCGATACGGCGGCGTTCAGCCTGAACGGATATTCCTGGTCCCTGATGGGTGAATATCAGACCGGGATCGGCGCATTCAGCGTGTCGGCGGCGTGGCTTTGGAATGAACATACGCGTTCGAGGGCCTCGACCGTCCGGTCGGATTCTTATGAGCTTGCGGGTGGTTGGCGCGGTAAAGTGGGGCCCATCAGCGCGTTCGGGCGCGCGTCGATCGGCACCAGCAAGTTTTCCAGCAAACGCACATTTGCAGGCGGCACCACCGCCTCGCCGATCGACAAGACGATCCGCGGCAAATGGAACGGATCGTTCGTCAGCCTGGCAGCGGGCATTTCGGGCGAAGGCGGCGGCTCGGTGTTCTTCTTCCGCCCTGCGGTCTCGATCGACTACGTGCGGTTGAAGGAGAACGCCTACAGTGAGAAGGATGGCGGCGCGGCGCTCGACCTGATCGTCGATGGCCGCAAGAGCGACGAAACTGGCGTCAATGCTGGCCTGACCCTGGGCGTCGACTTCTACGGCAACCGCAAGAACGACGACAACTGGCTGCGTCTCGAAACCGAAGGCGGTCGGCGCGAGATCGTTTCCGGAGGCCTGGGTGATACCACCGCGCGCTTCAAGGATGGTACGCCGTTCACGCTGAGCGGCGAAGGCTCGACCGATGGCTGGTTCGGCCGGGTGCGCATGTTCGGCGGCACCACCGGCTTCACGCTTGGCGGAGAACTGGGGGCCGAGCAAAGACACAAGGATGTCGCGCTCACCCTGCGCGGATCAATGCGTATCGGATTCTGACAAATGCCCTCGTCAGAATCTTGACCCAAGCGCATGAGCAGCGGTTCACCCCCCACCCTCCTCAAGAACGCGCTAAGGTCATCCCTCCCGCACCGATGGTAATAGCCACGATGCGGGGGGATTTTTCATGGTGCTCATAACGATTTGAAGCGGCGTTTCCCCGGATTATGATGTTCTGATGGCAGGCATTCCAACCGAACCGTCAAGGATCAAGAGGGAAGGGTGCTCCTCAGGCTGCGAGATCGGCAGATCGTGTCGCTGATCTCGTCAGGAGGTCCTTGTGTCTTTGTCGCGGTGGATACTGGGCACATGCGCCATGTCGAACGGCAGTTCTTGTCCGAACCGGATGTTCAGCGCTTCCCCGCCCGGCTCGCGAAGGGATAAAAATAGGTCAGTCGAAAGAGCGAGCAGCGCACTAACGAAAAGTTATTCAGCTATGAAGGCAATCAGGTTCTACGAATATGGTGGCCCGGAGGTGCTGCGCTACGAGCAGGATGTGCCCGAGCCGTTGCTTGTGCGCGATGCGGTGCTGATCGAAGCAGATGCAACGAGTGCAAATCCGCACGCGTGGGAAAGCGCGCCGGATCGGCCATAAGGGCTTCGATTCTTGCCTGCGCGGCGCGGCTTTCCGGGCTGTCGCCATATTCGGTTTGGGGATAGGGGATGCACCGTCCCCGTTGGACTGCAGGCCGGGCGCCGACACGATCGAACCAGGCCGACAGATGGGGATAGTCAGCCATGTCCTGCCCTTGCCACCCGTGATATTCGATCCAGGGGAAAAAGGAGATGTCGGCGATGCTATAGTCCGCCCCGGCGAAGTAAGGGCGTGTCGCCAGTTCCTCATCGAGCAGCGTGTAGATGCGGCGTGCCTCCCCGATGAAGCGATTGATCGAATAGGGCTCCGCCTCGGGCGATAGCAGCCGATACCAGTGGGCACTGCCGAGATAGGGCGCGTGCGTTGCCTGAAAGCTCGCCCATTTGAGCACATGATAGCGTTGCGCGCCCGATGCCGGAAGGAACAGACCGGTCTTTTCGGCGAGATAGATCAGCATCGTTGCCGATTCCTACAGCAGCAGCGGGCCGTCCGGCGCATCGTGATCGATCATCGCGGGGAGGAGGCCATTGGGACTTTTCGCCAGGAAGGCTGGCTGCTTATGCTCGCCAGCATAGGCGTTCACCCAGTGCCATTCATAGGGCAGGCCGACCTCTTCCAGCATGATTGAGACCTTGCCAGGGCTGGGCGCGCCCATGGTGAAAAGCTCTATCATCGCTCACTCTCCCTAGTTGGCATTAAGGTTTTGAAAACTAAAGGATAATAGAAGGGTCCATCGACGAGAAAGGTAACCTATGTGCTTCAGTCGTCTGGTGATCCACCGAGTTTTCGTCGTCAGTTTCAGCGTCAGATCCTGACGCCGATCAGCATTGTCATTTTTGCCATTGTACTGGTCGCAGCATTCGGCCTGTACTGGGCTGCCAGTACGAGCAACGCGGTATCCTTGGAGCGGCAGGCGGACATTACGCGACGGGGGCTTATCAGCAGCGCCGATCAGCTTAGCTATGAGCAGCAAGTGATAGGGAGGTGGGACGAACTTTCCCAACGTCTTTCTGCCGTCCCATTCGATACAAAATGGCTGGATGCTCATGTCGGTGCCTCGGCAATCGGGATGTTCCGGCACGACATTATCTTCATTGTCGATCACACGGGTCGACCAGTCTACGGCTACGACAGCGGTCAGTCCCTATCGCGGGAACGGTTTGCGGTATTTGCCGCCGACCTGAAACCAATGGTTGACGCAGTACGGGCACAAGCAGCGGTCGGACGAAGGCCCGATGCTGACAATGCGTCTCCGGCTGCTCGTCGATCAACGGAACTTACCCAGGCGGATACGATCTACGCCTCTTATACGACGCAAGTCGATGGCCGGCCTGCCGCAGCGGGCGCCATGCTGATCACATCGGGTGCCCGTGGGAATGCCAGCAATGCTCCGATTCTCGTCAGCGTCCGGTTCCTTGATGGCACCTTTCTTCGTGAACTCTCCGCCTGGAGCCTGATCGACAGCCCCCGATATTCCCGCTCACCCGTTGCGCGGCCCGGCGAGGCGACGGTGCCGTTCCTCAACGAGCGGGGTAAGCCGGTTGGCTATATTTTCTGGAAGCCCGAACTTCCCGGCAGCCGCATCCTCGGTGTACTAGGGCCGCTGGTTGCCACCCTCATACTCGTCATGATCAGCTTGATGGGTCTGTTGGTTCGTTCGCTCTGGAGGTCCGGCCACACGTTGGCTGGGCTCGTAGTTGATCTCCGAGCCAGCGAGGCTCAGGCCCAGCATCTTGCGTTCCATGATGTTCTGACCGGCCTTCCCAACCGCGCCTTGTTCGAGGGTCGGCTAGAGCAGGCTTTGGCACGCGCCCGGCGCGGCGAGTCATGCACGATCCTCGCGCTTGATCTTGATCGGTTCAAGCAAGTCAACGATACACTGGGACATTCGGCGGGCGATACGCTTATCAGGGAATTCGCAGCCCGCCTGAGCCGTATCGTGCGCGCCATGGATACGGTCGCGCGCATCGGCGGCGACGAATTTACCATCCTTCTGTGCGACACAAGCCGCGTTGAAGATATCGATCTGGTCTGTGAGCGAATCCTTGCGGCTGTGCGCCAGCCGTTTGAGCTGCTCGGCAGCGCAGTCTATGTCGGCGTAAGTATCGGCGTGGTGCTGGTGCCCGATGTCGGCACCGATCGCGGCGATCTCATGCGCAAGGCTGATATCGCGCTGTACCGGGCAAAGAGCGAAGGTAGGGATTGCTACCGGACGTTCACGCCTTCGATGGACGAGACGATCAAGCTGCGCAGTGAGATTGAGGAGGATTTGCGTCGCGCCCTTGCCAATGGGAACGAGCTCGAGGTTCACTATCAAGCCGAAGTCGATGCAGCGACAGGCACCATCGTCGGACTCGAAGCCTTGGTGCGCTGGCTGCATCCCACGCGTGGGCTTATGCTTCCAGAGCAGTTCATTCCGATTGCCGAGGAGACCGGCCTGATTTCCGTCCTGGGTGAAGGTGTGCTGGCGGAAGCCTGCCGTGTCGCCCGCAATTGCCCTGGGTTGTTCATTGCCGTAAACCTGTCCGCCATACAGTTCCGTTCCTCCGACCTTGCGGTACGGCTGATCGCCATCGCCCGAAACGCCGGTTGCGATCCCCGCCAGATCGAGCTCGAATTGACCGAGAGCGTCCTGCTGGACGAAGACGACACCGCGCGAACAACCCTCATCGCATTACGCGAAGCGGGTTTCCGGATCGCGCTCGACGATTTCGGTACTGGTTATTCGAGCCTCTCCTATCTGCGGGAATTCAAGGTCGACAAGATCAAGATCGATCGATCATTCACTCAGAACCTGGGACATGATGCCGAAGCAGCTGCCATCGTCACATCGGTCGTGACGCTCGGACACGCGATGGGCCTTACCGTGACCGCCGAAGGCGTGGAGAGCCGCGCACAGATGCAGCTTTTGGCCGCCGCAGGCTGCAACGAACTGCAGGGCTTTCTATTCTCGCGAGCGCTCCCGGAAAATGCCATTGCAGCGCTTCTCGCCAGCAACGCCAAGCTCAGAGATGTGGCTTAGCACGGGTGGACATCCGCCGTAACCACACCATTCCCGACGTCGCATCCAAGAAATCCTAACGGCGATGCCAAGCATCGGCCAAGATGTACTTTCCGATGTGGCATAATAATGCAGTGATTATTGGACTATTCTGCAGCAAGTCGATGGTGTCGCCTTGAAAGCAGTTGTTCAGCGGCAGGTACGGGCCCGTCGACAGCCACCATTCGAATTTCACGGCCTGCTTGGCCCAGCGTTACGGAGCAACAAGCTTCCGGTGCCGGCCGGGGGGTGTTGACCGGCACCGGGCGCTGGCTCACTTGGAAGGAAGCTTCGCCAGCGCATTCCTGTAAGCTTCGTAGTGTGCGCCTTCATCGACGGCGATTTGCCGGAACATAGCCGCGACTTTCAGATCGCCAGCAGCTTCGGCCTGCTTGGCAAAGGTCACGTACATCGTGATGTTCTCGTAATGCTCGCCCGCCATTGCATCTTCCAGGTTGGCGCTGTCCGTGCTGCCCAACTGCAAGGCAAATGCCTCGCGGTCGAAATGCTCATTGGCTTCGATATTGGCAGATTCGCGAAAGAGCCTGGCCAGCTCCGGGTGACCGGCGGCCTCGGCTTGATCGGCATAGCGCAGATATTTGAGGTTCGCATAAGCCTCGCCGTGCATGGCGGTTTCGAGGTTTGCACGGGTTTGTTCAGACAAAGGCGTTGCGGCAGGCGCTGCAGCCATCGCGTGGCTGGACAGAAGCGTTCCGATGCAAGCGGTGGCAGCAAGAAGGGTGCGGTTCATGTTGGAATCTCCGGTGCGCGCCTGAAGAGCGCTGCCCCGGCGATGTCGGCCAGACTCCTGACGCGTTCCTGACTTCTCGCTGAAATTCATCCATCCGGCTTGTCAGCTTTTCGTCAGTGCTCCGGTGCAGATCGATCGGTGCCGGACTTCTCTGCGTCCGCCATATCCGAGGATCTGCACAATGAACCGTTCCACGCTTCTGAAACTCGTTTTGACCGCATCGGCCCTTTCGGTGTCGACCATGGCAGTTGCGGCCCCTGTCTGTACCAAGGTGCCACAGGCCAAATGGCTTACCCCGGCCCAGATGAAGGCACGGATTGCCAAGATGGGCTACCGCACCATCAAGGTGTTTCAGGTCTCGGGCAGTTGCTACGAAATCTATGCGCTCACCAAGGATGGCAAGCGCGCCGAAGTTTATTTCAACCCGGCGACCGGTGCGGTTGTCCAGAACAACGTGGACTGATCATGGCGCTTGCTGACCTTGCGCCGCTCCCCGCGCAACCGGGCGCGGGCATGTCCCGGGTCAAGGTCTGGGATCCATTGGTCCGCATCTTTCACTGGACGGTTGCGGGTGGGGTCATCGCCAACCTGACGTTTCTGCGCCATGCTGACGACCCCCACATTTACGTGGGATACATGGTCGTCGCAGCGCTAAGCGTCAGGCTGGTGTGGGGCTTTGTGGCGCGGGGTCATGCGCGCTTCACCAGCTTTGTGCCCGGACCACGGGGATTGATTGCGTATCTGGCGGCCATGGCCCGGCGGCGCGAGCCTCGCCATATCGGCCACAACCCCGCCGGTGCCGCAATGATCGTAGTGCTCATGGTTCTGCTTGCTGCGGTGGGTGTGACAGGCTGGATGATGGGGCTCGATGCCTACTGGGGTGTGCCCTGGGTTGAAGGCGTTCACGAGTTGAGCGCCAATTTGCTGATCGGTGCGGTATCGTTGCATGTGATCGGAGCCATTGCCGAAAGTATTCGCCATCGTGAAAATCTGCCGCTGGCCATGATAACCGGATACAAACGGTCAGCAGAGGGAACGGATGTCGATAATGCGCCTGTTGCTCGTTGAAGATAATGCCCGATTGGCCAGCCTGATCCGCGAAGGTCTCGATCGCCAGGGCTTTGCTGTCGACTGGTGTGAGAGCGTGGCTGGCGCCGAACACGCTCTCAAGATCAACGCCTATGACCTCATGCTGCTCGATCTCGGATTGCCCGATGGCGAAGGGCTCGATCTTGTACGAAAGCTGCGGCGAGCAAAGCTTATGCTGCCGATCCTGATCCTGACCGCGCGGGGCGGGCTGGATGACCGGGTGCTGGGCCTTGACGCTGGCGCCGATGATTATCTGATCAAGCCGTTCCAGATTCCTGAACTGGCGGCGCGATGCAGGGCGCTGCTGCGACGTCCCGGAGCGTCGCTGGGCACCACGCTGATCGTGGGCAATATCAGTCTCGACACGGCCGAGCGCACAGTGATGGTGGGCGGGCACACGATCGAGGCAACGCCACGCGAAGTCAGCCTGCTGGAACGCCTGTTGCGGCGCGCAGGCCATGTGGTGGCCAAGCCAGCACTGGAAGGCGCGCTCTATTCGATGGACGCAGAAGTTACGCCCAACGCGCTGGAGGCTTGCATGTCACGGTTGCGCAAGCGGCTGAATGCCGCTGCTGCCGATGTCCAGATCCGCACTGTTCACGGGGTAGGCTATGCCCTGTTCGCGCCTGTATCGACAGATGGATAAAGCCGGCAATCGCAAGACCGGGCCGACCGGACCAACGCTCTTTCGCCAGATCGCCTTGCGCCTTTCTGGCTTCACGCTGCTGTTTGCCGCAATGGATGTCGCCATCGTGGTTGTGACATACAGCAGCCAGCCTGAATCGCTGGCACAGGAACTGCTGTCGCTCGAAGCCGAAAGGGTGCAGTCGGCCACAGACACCGACCCGGACTATCTGGCCGGCCCTCCGGGTGCGGATCGCTGGTCCGCACGATACATCGACGACCTCGGCGAGATCGCGGGAGCCAGCGTCGGCAGCGCCAATGGCGGCAGGTTGATGGATTGGACGCGGCGCGAGCGCATCGCTGGCGGCTATCGGATAACCGGTGTCCGCTCGGTCGTTCGCCATGGCAAGCAGCATTGGCTGCTCATGCAGTTCGAAGGCGATGGGATCAGGCCCTATGCTCCTGTAATCCTGGACGAGATCGTTCAACATGTCGCCGTGCCGCTGATCCCGCTATCGACACTCTTGCTGATCTTCAACATTGTGGCCGTACGGCGCGTGCTGAAGCCGCTGCGGCAGGCCGAGGCGGAGGTCGACGCGCTGGACCCCGACAACGGCTTCCATCGCTTGTCCGAAGTGACCGAGCCGCGCGAGGTCAACACGCTGGTCCGGGCGGTCAACCGGGCCTTGATGCGCCTGGACGAGGCGATGGCCATGTTGCGCAGCTTTACCGCCAACGCTGCGCATGAATTGCGCACGCCCTTGTCGATCATGCAGCTGTCGCTGGATCGACTGCCCCCCGGCGAGGTGCGCGATGAATTGCAGGCCGACACCCAGCATATGACGCGTCTGGTGGAGCAGATGCTGGATCTGGCTCAGGCTGACGCGCTTGCGCCCGAGTTGCTGGAGCAGGTTGATCTGGCGGACATCGGACGTGAAGTGGTTGCGGCAATGGCCCCCAAGGCCTTTGCCGACCACCGCGACCTGCAGTTCGCATGTCATGGTAACACGATTGTGCTTGGTCATGCCGAGGCGATCACCCGCATCTATCGCAACCTCATCGACAATGCCTTGAAGCACGCGCCAGGCCAAACCGCGATCGATGTCATTGCAGGCCCCGGCCCCCAACTGAGCGTGCGCGATCATGGCGCTGGAATTGCTGACGAAGATTTGCCGCGTTTATTCGACCGCTTCTGGCGCAAGGATCGGCGCAAGACCGACGGCGCAGGTCTCGGCCTTGGCATCGTTCAGAAGCTGGCCCAAGTCCATGGCGGAACCGCGATGGTCGAAAATGCGGCCGATGGCGGGGCCGTTTTCCGCGTCACGTTCCTCGCCGCCGAGCCAGCCAAACCTGCCTGACCGGTCAGGACTTCGTCAGCTTTCACGCGCACCGTCGCACAATGTTCAACCGCACCGAAAGTTTGGGTCAGTCAATGTTGTCGCAAGGCCAATGACACGCCTTCATCTTACGCCCGAACGTCATCTTGTCTCGCGGATTGGTTGGCTTCGCGCTGCGGTTCTCGGCGCTAACGACGGCATCGTTTCAACAGCCAGCCTGATCATCGGCGTTGCTGCAGCGGCAGCCAAGCCCGCAGATATCCTGATTGCCGGCGCTGCCGGGCTGGTGGCGGGCGCGATGTCGATGGCTGCTGGCGAATATGTCTCGGTCAGCTCGCAGTCCGACACCGAGCAAGCCGATCTGGCGCGTGAACGCAGCGAGCTGGCAGGCGACCTCGATGCAGAAGTGCAGGAACTTGCCGAGATATACATCAAGCGCGGGGTTGAAGGTGCCACTGCCTTGACCGTGGCCAGGCAGTTGATGGCCAAGGACGCTCTGGCCGCTCATGCTCATGACGAACTCGGGATATCCGAAGTTACCACTGCACGACCGATACAGGCGGCGCTGACCTCTGCGGCGACCTTCACCGTGGGTGCGGCACTGCCCCTGACGATTGTATTCCTCGCACCGCCAGCCTTGCTGATCCCGCTTGTGGCAATCGCATCATTACTGTTCCTCGCCCTGTTGGGTGGCGTTGGCGCACGCGCTGGCGGTGCGCCGATCGTGGCAGCGACCACGCGGGTCACGTTCTGGGGCGCGTTGGCCATGGCGTTGACGGCTGGCATCGGGCTGATTGTCGGCACCGGGATATGATGACCCGGTTGCCAGCAACGTGACCGCTCTGCGCTCGAGCATGGTGAGCCGGGAGGTTGTCCCGTTCTACCTCTCGCTCGCATTGCTTGGCGGGCTGGCGCTGGGGCTCGATGCGCTCCTCCACATATCCGGGCAGGTCTGGAAGAAGGCATCAGGAACGTCGCCAACTGCACTCGCTGCCGAAGCCATTGCTGCTTTGTGCAAACTGGAAGCGGCAGCCCTTGCCAACCTGAATGCCGCCGTCGATGCAATGGCGGTGCGCGGCGTCCGCGTTCTGGCCGTAGCGACTGCGGCACCTTCGGACCGAAACTGGCCGGAAACCCAATCGGGCTGCCGTTCCAGAGGACGAGGCGCCTAGGTTGGAGCGGCCGACAAAGCGCACATTAGGACAGCAGATATCGAGACTATCAAGTCGGTCGGATCCACGGTAACTGCCGGGCTAGAAAGCTTTGGTTATGCCGATCTCGGCGGCCAGTCGACGATACTCGAACAGTGCAACTGTCGATGAGTTGCGCTCCGCGATAAGCCTGACCACGGGTGCAAAACCAGCGATCGTCGCCTGCCTGAAAGTTCCGCCGACAACACCGCGCACCAGCCATTCGCGCCGCGGTTCGACAAAGAGGAAGAAGGGTGCGTCCGCGCTCAGCCGCCGCGCAGTCAGCGATGTGAACAGGGTTGTGCGCGGCAAGAAGGACGCCAGCGTGGGCAGGCCGAACGCATGTGTAGAGGTAACGCGCGCGCTGCCCGCCGCTGTCGGTACGAAATCACGGACGGCAAGGCTCGCATAGGATAGCGCGAGTTCAGTGTTGCCGGAGCCGGCGCGATAGACACGGACCGTATCGACGCTTGAACTGTTCGACCTGCGAAATGTCGTGAAGCGCGCATCGGACTCGGCCGGAACTGCCTCGGCGGGCGCGAAATTACCGTCGATGTTGAACCGATCGTATCCAGCGCCCACGTCGACTCCGCTAAGCTCAATCGGAGTCCCAGCGGAGGTGGTCTGACTGGGCATTGGAATGCTGAGCGACGTCCTGATGCTTCCTAGCGACACATCGCTAAGCAAGCTGGTCAGCGTTTCGAAGGCCGGAGCCGTGGTGGCGCGCGTCCCGGTAATCACGCCGACGCCTGAGCGGATGGGCGTGCCGCTCGTCAGGCTGTAGGATAGGCCGATCTCGCCTGCGCCGGGTCCGTAAAACATACCGTTGGCGGGGCCCGAAGGGCCGCTGCCGACAGCATCCTTGATCGTCAGAACGCCGCTCAATTGGCCGTTTGCAATGCTACCGGTGTAGTCGAAGCTGCCCGGCGCGGGCATTGTCGGACTGAAGGCGCTCCGAAGGTAGACCGCCCCGTTTCCACTAACGGTTGCTCTCGCCCAATCTACCGAAAACAGTCCGCTGCCGTTCACCTGAGATAGATGGGGCGGCGGTGATGTCTCACTGATCGGCTGCACCCCGTTCAGCACGACGCCGAAGCTCGCCGTACCAGTCGTTGGGATATCCGAGATGGTGGTCGGGATGCCGAAGACGAAGCTTCGCATCAGCACACTGAGAACACCACCTGCCTTCGCGTCGCGCGACCAGATGCCGCCAGCCACGTAGCGCGTGCCGATAGCGCCCCGTGCGCCGGTCGGGGTCAGCTGTACGGTATCGTTGCCGCTGCTCCCGCTAGTCCGGAAAGTGTCGGCAAGTCGGTTGCTGGCAACCTTGTCACCAGGCGCAAACGTTGTGGAAGCGCCGCCTTCCATCACCGTGTAGCTTTGCGTCGCGGCATCATAGCGGACAGTAAGCGGCATGGTTTTCGGGGATGCAGGCGAAGTACCGTTGCCCGGATAGACCGCCGATGCGCTCTGGACTGTGGCCGCAAACGTGTCGCTTCGGGTCAGCGGATCAAATGACGTATTGGCAAGTGGCGTCGGCGCAGGCGGCGATGGTGGTGCCGGGGTGCTGTCGACGGCCCCGCGCTTGGCCACGATCACGCCCTGTCCAAGCAGTGTGACGCCCGATCCCGGTGTGACCAGCCGAACGGTCGCACCCAACTCCTGCACGGCCGGTCCAAAGAAGGCGCCTGAAACCGAGCCGATCGTTCCCGGCGTGCCGCTGATGTCGGCGCTGAAAAGATTATCGGGCCGGCCGTTCGGGGTGTTTGGGCTGTATTGACCGATACGGCCATTTGCCAAAGTGAATCGCCCAAGGTCGGTGGTCGTGCCCTGAAAGGTCGCCGCAGCCGTAAACGATCCGCCGATGGTCAACGCGCCAAAGTCTGCCGTCAGCGTGGCAAGCCCACGAAGTCCATAGCGATTGGCCGACCCTGCGCTGAGCGCGTCACCGTAGAACACGCCGTCGAAAGTGGCTCGCCCCGCAACCGGAATGAACAACGGGCTGCTTCGCAAGCCGAAAGGAATTACACTCAACCCGAAGCGATCGGTGAGCGCGAAGCTCACAAAGTCGAGCGGCAGCTCGGTGTTGCCCGATCCTTGATTGTACATACGGTATGTGATGGGCGTCGATACATTGGTTCGCCTGTAGACACTGAAGCGTCCGTCGGATTCGGCGGTTACCAGCTCGGATGGGCCATGCGCATAACCATTTTCGAAATCGAACGTCTGCGCCGCGGGATCAAGCGTGACCCGCGACTCGATACCGCCATTGAACTCGACACTGACCGGAAGACCTATCCCTTGCCCGCTGGTGTCGACCCGCAACGAGAATTGCTCATAGCGCAGCGAACCTGTGCTGATCAGGCTCGAAAGGGTCTCGACCACAGGGGCGGTCGTGCCGCGTCGCCCGATCAGAGTACCAACCGTAAAGTTATCCGAACCTCGGGAACTGCCAAACGCAGCGCCGACTTCGGCAGCGCCCGGGCCAAAGAAGCGCCCTGATACGACATTGCTGCCGATCGGGCTGGAAAGGCTGACATTCACGCTGCCGACCAGACTGCGGCCCGCGCCCGAGATGGTGCCGCTCCCCGAAAATGGATCATACACTATGGCTGGTACTGATCCCGGGGTCGCCGTGCGCGACGTGGCGGTGCCCAAAACCATCCACCGACCCGTGCCAAAATCAGCGCTCAACAATCCCGATCCGGTATAATCGGTAATCAAGGAACCGCTGCTGCCTTGATTGCGAACCGGCGAACAGGTCCCCGAAGACTTCGGGAAGTTGCGCGAATCCGGTGCGCACGTCCTCTCTATGAGTTATTTTTCCTTCCTTCTCCCACTCGCGGAGCTGCATAACGGCCGCCGCAGCCTCGTCAGCGTAATTGCCCTGAAGGAAACCCTGGATCGTGATGCCGCCGTAGATGATCCGCATCATGTTGGAAGGGCCGGGCGCCGGTTCAGCGTCAGTGTAGCTCGCGATCTGACCGCACAGGACAATCCGCCCCAAGCTGGCCATGTTATCAACCGCCGCCTGCAGAATATCGCCGCCCACGTTGTCAAAGAAGACATCGATACCGTTTGGGCAAAGGTCAGCGAGCTTCTCCGCCACGCGTCCTTGCCGATAGTCAATCGCCGCATCCAGCCCGCAGCTCTCGGTCAGCCACGCGCATTTCTCGGACCCGCCGGCGATGCCGATCACCCGACAGCCGACGATCTTGCCAATTCGCGCCGCCATCGACCCTGTCGAGCCGACCGCACCCGAAACCACGAGCGTCTCACCGGTCGGTACGCACAAGAACACCCGGTTGCGCACCAGCAGTTCGCCCGGCTGCAGTGATGCCGGGTCTGGAACAGAACCCTCCCGGTACTCGAAATCGGCAAGCGGAGCGTTGCCCTGCGGCCGGCGAGCGAGCAACCACTGGCGATTGATCCCGGATTTCATGGTCGACTCCTGAAGTCTGGGCGAAGTGCACCTAGCGCGATCGAACTGCCCCGGAGCACATCATGTCTTGACCTCCATCCAACCGTCATGCGGAAAGGTGAAGCGCCATCAAGCAGACTCTCTTCTTCAAGGTCGGAAGCTGACGCGATTATCGGGTCTACTTGAGTGTTTCCTGTCGGTATTTTCTTGGAGTGACTCCAAGAGCGCCCTTGAAGTGCCGCGTGAATGCCTCAGGTGTTGCGAAACCCGACAAGGAAGAGATTTCGCCGACGCTGACGCGAATATACCGCTGATCGGCTAATAGTCGCTTGGCGCTCGCCAATCGCAATTGCAGCAGTTCATGGCCGAATGTGGTTCCGGCCGATGCGAAGAGTTTGTGCAGATATCGCACCGATATCTTGTTCAGATAAGCAATCTGAGATGCGCCAAGATGTGGCTCATTGTGGCGCTCGAGCATCGACCGGCGAATGGCTCGCAACAAGGCGCCACGCTGACGGCCATCTACCTTGATGGCATGAGGCGACATCGCAAGCGCGAGTAGGTTTCCAAGTTGTTCAGCAAGCATGTCGTCGTCCATGACCGGGCTCGAAGCCTGGTGTGAGCCGACTGCCCGCAAACCCAGGGCCAGTGCTCTCTGCCAATGCGGGTCGCAACTGGTGCCCGCAATCACCGATCCGCCCGGATCTGGCATGAGCCGACGCGCCCATGGACCGGGCATCTGCATGACGATGCAGGCACAGCGCGGCGAGGTCACGAACGAGTAGCTTTCGCGCTCATCAAGAAGGCACCAATCCCCTTGCGACAGGGTGAGCGTCTGCCCGAAACGCCGCACTTCCATCCCGCCTTGATCCACAAGCGAGAGCTGCAGCCGATCGTCCCGCCCATCCGCTCGATGGGTGACCGATTGGTATTCCGCATCGACCAACGCGATCCGCGCAGCACCAAGCGGACGAAGCGCGATGCTGCCCTGAAAGTCGATCTTGCGCCGGACGTCGATCTCCATCGTCGACAGGTATGCCGCCACTTGGTCTGTCCAGAAGCGATGCCTCTGACCCACCGGCGCATTCATCGTGCTGATGTGAAGCACCTCTTTCATGAGCCTCTCCCGAGCCGATACGCAGGCTAGCATGAAACGAGCGCGGCGCGAGCATGCGCGAGTGCACGTTTCACAGGGTACTTTGTGCACTTGGTGCGCTGTTTGCCGATAGTGGACTTCCGTATCTCTGAGCACGCACACCGACACTGGGAAAACCAGGGCGGGAGGGGAGAAGAGTTATGCGTTTTGCGACAGCAGCAAGTGTTTTGGCGCTCGCGATGCCGGCAACGGTCAATGCACAGGAAAGCAGTGAAACTGCAAACGAAGGCGGCATCGCGCAGATTGTCGTGACGGCGCAAAAGCGCGCCGAGAACGTTCAGGACGTGCCGATCGCAATTTCGGCCTTCTCTGCTGATACACTCAGGGAGCGCGCCGTGAGCGACGTGGCGCAGATATCGAATTCGGCACCCAATGTCTCGCTCGACGCGGGCACGCCCTTCTCGGGTTCATCGGCTGTCCTTTCAGCCTTTATCCGCGGCATCGGCGCAAATGACTTCGCGATGAACATCGACCCAGGCGTCGGCATCTACCTTGACGGAGTGTATCTCGCCCGAACCGTCGGTGCCAACCTCGATCTGCCCGACGTCGAGAGGATCGAAGTGCTCAAGGGGCCCCAGGGCACACTCTTCGGCCGCAACACCATTGGCGGCGCGATCAGCGTCGTTACGCGCAAGCCCGGCGACACGCCCGCCTTCGAAGGGGATATTACCACTGGCCGCTACAATCGCCTCGACGCCCGAGGCTATGCTGACCTTCCGCTGTCGGAGACGCTGAAGAGCTCGATCACGTTCTCGATAAAGAACCGCGATGGCTACCAGAAGCGCCTGCCATATCAGTCCGCTACGCCCTTCGTCACGGAAAGACCCGGCTCATTGCCGCAGACCGGGTATGAAACGGCGAGCCGCGAGGGCAGCCAGCATGAATGGACCTTGCGCGGAAAGCTGCTGTGGGAGGCCTCGCCTTCGTTGCGCGTTACGCTGGGCGGCGATTACATGAAGATCGACCAGTCCTCGATGTCGAGTTCGGTTCTTGCGGTGACTACCGGCGTCGGTGGCCCATTTGCCGGCCTGGCGCAGAACAACATTCCCGGCACCGCGCTCGACGTTGTCACCGGATCGTCAGGTTTCTTCTTCGGCGGTCTCTACAACTTCTGTATCGGCGCGACCCCGACGCAGATCGCGGCGCGCAATGCCGGAGCGCTCTGCGGCGTGCGCGGGACACCGGTCAATCCCGCCACGAACCTGTCGGCCCTGGCTGGCGTCAACGTCGACGGGGACCCGAACAACAACCGTTTGCCCTATGACAACCGCTGGGTCTCCACTGACAAGGACGTCAGCTATGCAACAGGCAACAGCTTCTCGAACATGCAGGTCTATGGTTTCACGGGGACGCTGGATTTCGACGTCAGCGACACGATCGCGCTGAAGTCGATCACCGGCTACCGCAACTTGCGCTGGTCATCGGGGCTCGATCTCGACAATTCGCCCGTGGCACTGCTCGAACCCTCGTTCTCGCTTTCGCAAAACCAGTTTAGCCAGGAAGTCCAGCTGATCGGCAACGCTCTGGACGAGAAACTCAATTTCGTCCTTGGTGGATACTACTTCCGCGAAACCGGCAAGATGCGCGACTTCGTGACCTTCGCGGACGGCTTGCTCCAGATTATCGGCCCTAACGACCTCAAGACGAAGAACTATGCGATTTTCGGCCAGGTCGACTGGCGGCTGAGCGATCTTATCGGTGTGACGTTGGGGGGGCGCTACACCCATGAAGACAAGGACTTCACCGGCGGGCAATCGGACGCCAACGGCTTCAACTACAAGCTGTTCAACTGCCCGGTCTATGGAGAGCCCTGCCAGTCGATCCTCGGATTTCCCGTGCCCGGCCAGCCGCTAAGGTACTATGTCGCTGGGGTTCAGAAGAAGAAGTTCAGCAACTTTGCCCCCAAAGTCGGCATACAACTCCACCCGAACGAAGATGTGATGGTCTATGGTTCGTGGTCACGCGGATACAAGACCGGTGGCTGGACGACCCGCCTGTCAAACCCGCTGCCGACCGCGCCGGACTTCGACGAGGAAGAGGCCGAAAGCTTCGAGGCAGGCATCAAGTCGACCCTGCTGGACCGGCGGTTGCAGCTCAATCTTGCTGCGTTCACGACCCGCTACACCGGCATCCAGCTGAACTTCCAGCAAGGGGTAAGCCCAACCGTCCAAAATGCAGGCACGGCCAGGATCAAGGGCTTCGAAGCTGAAGCGATCATCGCCCCGGCTGATGGCCTGACGATCAACGCATCACTCGGCTATACCGATGCCTACTTCACCAGCGTTCTTGCGCAGGCCGTGGTAGCGCCCAATCCTTTCCAAGCCGGAACCATGGCAGGTTCACAACTGCCCAAGGCACCGAAGTGGAAGTTCAACGTCACGCCGCGTTACCGGCTTGATCTCGGTGAGCGGGGCGTAATCGTGCTGCTGGCGGATTACACGCGCACGTCGTCGCTGTGGAACGATACCGAGCGTACCTACCTGCTGCGCCGCCCGGGCCTCGACATCCTCAACGCCAGCATCACTTATCGGTCACCATCGGATAACTGGGAGCTTACCGTGGGCGGGACCAATCTCACCAACACGCGCTACATCGTCACCGGGCAATCCCAGGCGTTCGGGGCGGGCTTGATCTATGGCACCTGGAGCCGCCCGGCCGAATGGTACGCCAGAGTGGGCGTGAAATTCTGACCCGACAAAATGCATGTCGCAGCCTCCCTGTTGCGGCACGCAGGCCCGGATCCGGCACCACTGGGTCCGGGCCATGCGATCAAGAAAATGGCGAGAAAAGACATGCTGATCCGCAACTGCTGGTACGTCGCTGGATGGAGCTACCAGTTCTCGACCGACAAGCCGGTCCAGCGTATGCTGTTGGGCGAACCGGTGGCGATCTGGCGTAGCGGCGATGGCGCGATCGTTGTCATGGAGGATCGCTGCGTACACCGCCTGGCCCCGCTTTCGCTGGGCCGGATCGAAGGCAATCAGATCCGCTGCATGTACCACGGGTTGCGCTTCAATGCGGCTGGACGCTGCACGCAAATACCAGGTCAGGAAATCATTCCAGCGACAGCCTGCGTTCGAACCTATCCGGTCGTTGAGCGCAACGACTGGGTCTGGGTGTGGATGGGCGATCCTGAAAGGGCCGATCCTTCGCGCATCGCGCAATCAAAGGCGCTCGACGATCCGCGCTGGGTCCTCAAGACCGGCGAACTGCACTACCAAGCCAACTACGAACTGATAAACGACAACCTGCTCGATCTAACCCACCTGGCCTATGTCCATGCGACGAGCTTTGGTGCCGGGCCTGCCTGGGCGGAAAGCCGCCCGAAGGTGGAAGCGATCGCCGAAGGGGTGCGTTCCTCGCGCTGGATCATCCGAACACCGCCTGTGCCGCCTCTCGGCAAGGCTGCCGACCACCAGCTTGTCGATATCTGGACCAGTTACGACTTCGTGCTGCCGGGTGTATTCCTGCTGTACACCGGGATATTCCCCGCAGGCACGGCAGAACGGTGCAGAAACGCTGCGCCTCCCGACGACCTGCCCACGCTGTTTGCGAATTTCACCAGCCAAGCGGTAACTCCGACAAGCGCGACGACGACCTCTTACTACTATTCTTGGGGGCCTGCGGCGGAACACGGCGACGAACAGATGGCGCAGGCGATGATCGATGTCGCCACCGGCGCCTTTCTTGAAGACAAGCTCATGATCGAAGCACAACAGCGCATCATCGACTGCGCGCCCGACGCCCGCCCGATGCCAACCTCGGCCGACAAGGCCATCACGATTTTCTCGCGATTGATGCGCAGTCAAGATAGTGAGGCTGTGTGGATCACGAAGCAGCGCACAGAAACGACCCTGACAGACTAAGATAAGCTTGGTGAGCTTGCCCTTGCAGCGTCATGTTCCCACGCTGGGAACGGCACATACAAATAGACTACTGCCGCCGCAAAAGTGGCTATTCGCGCTTCAGATTGCCGTGAACGATACCAGCCCTTCGGCTTCCGAAGGGTGCGATGGTCGGCCGATGGGGACGCCACCAAGCGATTGCATGATCATCTGCTTGCCCTGCTCCACTGAGACGCCGTGTTCGCTCGCCAGGCGTCGTGCGAGGTCCACCGCCTTGAGCCTTGCAGACACGATGGATGCGGGTGACCGCGAATCATTCGCCAATCAGGCGATGTAGTCCCGATCTCGCAGGTTTTGGATCCCTGCGGTCCTGTTCCATAAGGGTGGCCAGCGCCATGGCGCGATAGGCGGGCAGGGTTTCGGGACAACTATCCTCAAGTGCTGCAAGATGGCTTTGAATCGTATCGGTATCCCCGCGCAGGATGGGGCCGGACAGGGCATCGAACCCGCGCGCAATGCTGTTCTCGAGCGCGGCTGACGCCAGCGGCGCAACGACGCGGGCGGGATCCTCGACACCTGCACACTCCAGCATTCGCAAGGCGCCGGCGAACAGGGTCACCAGGTGGTTTGCCGCGTGACACAGGGCCGCGTGATAGAGGGGGCGATCATGCTCTGTGATCTCGATCGCGATCCCGCCCAGCGCGCCAACAACCGCACGTGCCGCACTGATGGTGGTATCCGAAGCGGTAATGGCAAAGCAGGCGCCGCTCATCCGGCGCACCTCGATTTCGGGGAACCCTGTAAAGGTCATGGCAGGATGGATGGCCGCGACCCGCGCCCCGTTCGCCCGCAACGGTTCAAGAACCGCGCTGCCCTTGCTGCCGCTGATATGGAAAATGAGCGGGGCATGGGCGAGCGGTGTCGACGCCATGGCCTCGACAATTTCGGCAATCGCTTCGTCGGCCACGGCAATGGCAATGATATCGCATGCGCCGACAAGCGCCTTGATCGACGGAGCCTGACGGCACTGACCAACGCGATGGACCGTTGCGGCACAGTTCGACGAAGAGCGGCCCCACATGAGCGGCAGAGCAGCCGATTGCGCGCCAAGCCCGAGGGCCAGTGCCTGCGCCGCCCGGCCAGTCCCGATAATGCCAACCTGTCTGAACGCGGAGTTTTCGGTCACGACCTGATGGTAGCCCGATATGGGCAGGAGCGCCAACGCCATCACCTTGCGCCCCTTGCTACTTCTGCACGGACCGGGCTGCCGTCCTCGTCAAAACCGCAGCCAGCAGTGATCGAAGCGACGACTGAACTTGCCAACGCGCATGCGATCTGATCTCGGATTCCTTTTTGCTACGGACGAACCATGACGCTCACCGACGGCACGACGAATGGCTTGGAACTGACGCTTGACGACGGTGTTGCCACGATCGTCATCGATCGCCCGCACGCGCGCAACGCGATGTTGCTGAAGATGTGGTGCGACCTTGCCGGTCTGGTGACTGCCGCCGACGGCGATGGCCGCGTCGGCGTCATCGTCTTGCGCGGGCGGGGCGGCCATTTTGGCGCCGGAAACGATATCGCCGAGTTCGGCCAGTTGCGCAGCGATCCGGACGGCGCGCGCCAGTTCGGCTGGGCAATGGCCAACGCCATGCGCGCGGTCGAGACCGCGACGAAGCCGGTGATAGCCGCCGTCGAAGGGTCGTGCTTCGGCGCATCGGTGGCGCTTGCGCTTGCCGCAGACTTGCGCATCGCCGCGCGGAGCGCACGCTTCGCCATCACCCCGGCAAAGCTCGGCGCGCTCTACCTGCGGAGCGATCACCACCGGCTGGCTGCGGCCGTCGGAACGGGGCAGGCGCGGCGGATGATCTACACCGCATGCGCGCTCGACGCCGCGCAGGCCGAGGCGATCGGCCTGATCGACGTCCACATCGCGGCGGACGATTTCGACGCGGAATTGAGCGCGCTTACGGGCGCCATACTCGCCGGATCGCCTTATACCCTGCGCCACAGCAAGCGTATCCTGCGCGATGTCGGCTTGGGCGACGCGCCGGTCGAAACCGATGAGACGATCGGCTGGTTCGCTGATGCAATTCTGGCTGCCGACTTCGCCGAAGGTGTGGAGGCTTTCCTCGCCAAGCGCCCTCCAAACTTCGCGCGCGGCTGACTCAAATCTTTCCGAAATGTAATGAAACCAGCCTCTTGCTGTCCCGTTGAGCAGCATGACCGACCCAATCACACTCGCAGCGATCGTCACCGGCGGTGAATCCGGCATCGGCAGGGCCTGCGCGCTCGCACTCGGCCGAAGTCACGTTCCGGTTGTGCTCACGTACTACGCTGACAAGACCGCCGCCGACGCGGTCGTAGCCGCCATCGCGCAGGCCGGCGGCCAGGCTCTCGCCTGCCAGTGCGATGTCGGACACGAAGCCGCCGTCGATGCCCTGTTTGCCAGTGCCGAGGCGCGCTTCGGCCCGGTTCATATGCTCGTCAATTCCGCCGGTCTCAACATGAGCGATACGCCCGTCGAATCGATGGAGCTGGGGCAATTCGACCGTGTGCTGAAAGCCGACCTGTACGGCCCGTTCCTGACCTGCCGCCGCTTCGTGCGCGGCCTTGACCGGAGGAGGGGCGATGCCCCTGCACGGATCGTCAACGTCTCCTCGATCCACGAACGTGCGCCGCGTGCCGGCGGGCTCGATTACGATGCGGCCAAGGGTGGTCTGGCGCAGCTGACGGCAACGCTCGCGCTCGAACTTGCGCCGCGTCAGATTGCGGTCAACGCGGTCGCGCCCGGCATGATCCTGACGCCCATGAACCAGTCCGCGCTCGATGACCCGCAAGTGCTTGCGACCAAGCAGGCGGCCATACCGTGGGGGCGGGCCGGCACAGCGAACGAAGTCGCCGACCTCGTCCTGTTCCTGCTCTCGGACAAGGCCACCTACATCACCGGCACCACCGTCACCATCGACGGCGCGCTCTCGCTGACCGTGGCGCAAGGCGCATGAGCGGCACCGTGCCCCGCCGGGTGAGCCTTGATTTCGCGGTCGAAGCGATCGACGTGGTCAAGCTGGACGCTGCGCGCAAGGACGGCCTCCTCGAAGGCTATGACCTGATGAGCCCGTTCGTGTGGGAGCGCGAAGGAAAATTCGACCTGCTCGTCCGGGTGCTGCCCAATCCGCTTGCACCCAGCGATCCCACCGGGGTGATCTATGCCGGTAAGTCGGACGACGGGCTCTCGTTCGCGATGCAGGACAGCCCCGCGATCCTGCCCGGCCCCGAAGACAAGGATGCGGGCGGCGTCGAAGATCCCACCGTCGTCCTGTCCGGGCAAGACGTGCTGGTATTCTACACCGGCGTCGACCGCGCCCGCTCGCAGGGTGCAATGCTCGTCGCGCAAGGCCCCGACCTGACGCAGCTTGCCAAGAAGGAAGTGCTGCTCGAAGCGCCCGAGGGCGAAGGCAACATCAAGGAAGCCACCGTCGCACAGGGCGCGGACGGGACGTACCGCCTGTTCTACGAATATGCGCGCGACATCCGTCCAGGCGTCGGTGCCTCGCGCATCGGCATGGCCGTGGCGACTACGCTCGACGGACCGTGGAGCGTGGTCGAAGATCCCTTCACCGTGCGCGAGAAAGCGTGGGACAATTGGCACCTTTCGACCGGCCCGATCATCTCGCGTCCGGGCAAACCCCACGTCATGTTCTACAATGGCGCGACCCTCGACGCGCGGTGGCGCATTGGCTGGATCGCGTTCGACGAAAACTTCACGCATGTCGTCGACCGCTGCATCGAGCCGCTGATCGTCCCGCCGCCGCCCGAACTGCGCTCGGGGATAGACATCGCCTTTGCGGCATCGTGCGTCGATCATGGCAAGAAGATCCACCTCTACTATTCGCTCGAAGACCGGGTGCTGCGGCGCTCCACGCTGGTCTGGCTCACGCCGGAATTGTAGCCGGCCCTCCTGCGACCACGCTGCCGGTGCGGTCGAGCTTGCCCCAGCCGACGACCCAGCCACCGATCGCCGATGCCAGCGCGCGGATCACCACCCAGTACATGATCTGGCGATAGACCAGCCGCTGCGCCACCAGCAGCCCGGCGGGGTAGGGCGGACGCCGGTCGTCGAGCCGATAGGCCACCCAACCGCAGGCCACGTCGATCGCGGTGAACACGCTCCAGTACAGCGCCATCCGCCCCAGATCCCCCTGCGTCTGCGCCCAGCCGTGCTGGACCACGCGCGTGATCGTCGAAACGATCGACAGCAACAGCGCGGCATCGATCAGCGGGGATATCGCCGCAAACGCGATCTGGAACAGCCACGCCTGCGGTAGTCCGACCAGCCCAAGCCCCGCAGGTTTGCGCGTCGCGATCACGCGCCGATGCTTCCACAGGCATTGCAGGGTGCCGAACGCCCAGCGGTAGCGCTGCTTGGCAAGCGACCGGAATGTCTCGGGCGCTTCGGTCCAGGCCACCGCGCGGGGATCGTACGTCACGCGCCAGCCCTTGCGCTGGATCGCGATGGTCAGGTCCTGATCCTCGGCCAGCGTGTCTTCGGGATAGCCGCCCGCATCATCGAGCGCAGCCCGGCGCCACGCCCCAACCGCGCCCGGAACAACCGTGATCGCCTCGAAGCCCGATAGCGCGCGGCGCTCAAGGTTCTGCGCGGTGATGTACTCCACGGCCTGCCAGCGCGTGACCAGATTGACGCGGTTGCCCACCCGCGCATCGCCCGCCACCGCACCGATCTGCGGATCGGCAAACCACCGCGCCAGCCGCCGGATCGTCAGCGGCTCGAACTGGGTGTCGGCGTCCAGCGCGATCACCACTTCGCCGGTTGCCTGAAGCAGCGCGCGGTTGAGCGCCGAAGCCTTGCCGCCGTTCTGCAAAGTCAGCAGCGTGACACGCGGATCGCCGCCGAACCGCTCCGCCACGACCCGGCTGGTGCCGTCCTTCGAGCCGTCGTCCACCACGATCACCTGCAGCGCCGGATAGTCGCTGGCAAGCACGCGCTCGACCGAACTCGCGATCACCCGCTCCTCGTTGAACGCGGGGATGATTACCGAAACCGTCGGTTCGTACTCGGGCACTGCGGCGCGCGGCGAGCGGCTCTGCCACCACGCCAGCCCGGTCATCACCAGCGCCCGTGCGATCCCCAGAGCAATCGCCACAAAGAACAGCCAGGTCACGAAAGCGCCCAGCGCATGCAGCACCACGAATGCCGCGACGTCGACGCGCACCGCAGTCAGGTCCGATGGAGACAGCGCGGGCATCGCAACCGCAGGCGCAACGCCGACAAGCTGCGAGGCTGTCACGAACCGATAGCCCTCGGCCCGCAATGCCGCGATAATCTGCGGCAGCGCCGCCACCGTCTGCGACCGGTCACCGCCGCCATCGTGGAGCAAAACCACGTTGCGGCTCGAATCCGCACTTGCGCCGTGCACCTGATCCAGCACCTGCCGCACGATCGCATCGGTGCCCGGGTTCTGCCAGTCGTTGGGATCGATGTGCAGCCCGACGATCGTATAGCCCGCCCGCTGCGCCTTCAATGCCGGGCCAAGCTCATCGGCGGTGGTCGGCTCGGCATCGCCGAAATAGGGCGCGCGGAACAGGGTCATGCTGCGCCCGGTAAACGCCTCGACCAGCCGCTGGGTCGCGTTCAGCTCAAGGCTCGCCTCGCCGTCGGAACTGCCTGCCAGATTGGGATGGGTGTAAGTATGATTGCCAATCTCGTCCCCATCGGCAACCATCCGCCGCAACAGGTCGGGCCGCACCAGCGCATTTTCGCCGATCACGAAGAATGTTGCAGGCACATGGGCCTTCTCCAGCGTCGTCAGCACTTTGGGCGTCCATTGCGGATCGGGGCCGTCGTCGAAGGTCAGTGCCAGCAGCTTGGGATCGGCCGCGCCCGATCGCCGCACCACGAACGGTGTCGGCAGCGCGTCGTAGCGCTCGTCGCGGATCAGGTGCTGGTCGTCGAAGCGCACGCTGCGGCTCCCCGAAACCGGCGTCGCGGTGATCCGCAGGATTTCGCCATTGCCCTCGACATCGTTGCCGCTTTCGGACGTCAGCCGCGAAAGATCGGGCGATTTGCCATTGCGGAATGCCGCCAGATCGTTCCAGAAGCCAGGGTCCTCGGTGCCCAGCCGCCACAGCGCGACACTGCCGAGCCCCAGCCGGCTCATCGCCAGCATCTCGTTCCAGTTGGTTGCCGCATCCAACATCCACACCGCGTGCGCGTCGCCGTCCTCGTCATAGGCGAACCCCGCATTGCCGCTGGCCTTGTCGAAGCCGACCGCCGACCCGCTATCATGCGCCGCAAGCCACGCCTCGCTGATCGACAGAGCGTCGGCGCTGCCATCGTGCCAGTCGTAAGCATAGCTGCCCAGCGCCACGATCAGCTTGTCGGCACCCACGCGCCGCGCCGCTTTCTGGACCTCGGTCAGATACCACGATTGCGACGCGATCGGCCCGGCCTCGCCGCCCTGCCAATGTTCGTCATAGGCCATCAGGATGACCCTGTCCGAAGCCTTCGCCAGCGCCTCCAGCGGCCACGCGTCATCGCCTGCGGGCGCAGTGACGGCAAGTTGCGCGCCATCGGGCATCGCCGCGTTCATCTCGCGCAGAAACGCTATATACGCTGGCATGGCGGACGCGGGCAGGCTCTCGAAGTCCATCACCAGTCCGGCACCACCATGCTGCGCAACATAACCGGCAAGCTGGTGCTCCAGCGCCTTGCGCGCGCCGGGGTTTGCCAGCAGCCGCGCGGTGCCTGCGCCGTCCCAGCCGTCGTTCGCAACATTCTGCACCATCGGCAGCACCTTGAACTTGTGCGGCTGGCTCCCGACCCATGAATCGAAGCGCGGATCTTCGGCGATCTGCGGAAGATTACCCGGCCCAGCGATATTGATCGACGCAGGCACAACCCAGTCGAGCTGCGCGGCGTTGCGGGCCAGCGACTGGAACGAGGCATCGTTGCGCGGCTGGTAGAATGCGATCGTCAGCGCTTCCTTGCGCGGATGCGACCCCAGCTTGGGCAGCCATGCCTTGAGGCTTGCGAGGCCACGTGCATGGTGCAGCTTGGCCGATCCATAGTGCGGCGTCGGCAGGTCGAGCCCGCGCCGCTGCGGCATCGCTACCAGCGTCGTCGCGAATGCGATTGCGCCCAGAATTACCGCCAGGATCGCCAGCGCCAGCGCCCGCTTGGCGAACAGCCCGCGTTTGCCGGTGGGATCGAAGAAGACGGGACGGGTCATTTGTGCATGTCCGATATTGCCGAAACTATTGCGTTCACCACGCGCGGCGCGTCATGGTGCAGATAATGGTCGCCGGGCAGGGGGACGTCGCGCGCGGTGCCGTGTCCCAGCATCCCGCACAGGCTGGCCGCTTCGTCCGCACCGTGGACGCAGGTGAGCCTGGTCCATTCCATCCGGGCCAAAGCACGCGCAGGCCGCGCGTCGGGCGTGCCGAGGTACGCGATTCCGCTCGGGTCGGCGCGGAAGTGGACGTTGTTCGACGGCACCACCAGCACGACCCCGGCCACCTGCGATCGCAAGCGCAGCGGCAGGCCGGGCACGACTGTCGCAAGGATGTCCGCGCCGAACGACTGGCCGATCAGCACCACCTTGCGCGCACCGCGTGCCAAAGCGTCCTCGATCGCATCGGTCACCACGGCGTCGGTCTGGGCGCGGTCCAGATGCTTCGAAAACGCGACCGGCGAGCTGATGCCCGTGACCGGATATCCCCGCGCAGCAAGACCGCGCGCGATGTCCTTGCTCATGCCCAGCCGCAGCCCCATGTCGCCCGACAGGAACACGGCCGCGATATCCCGTTTGCCCGCACTGGCCGGATACTCGGTGCGTTCATTCCACCCGAGCAGATGAAGCGCGGGAGCATTAAGCGCGGCAAACAGGGCAAATGCCGCCACGACTGCGCCACGCAGCTTCCACGAGCGTAAAACGGTCATGCCGCGCGCTCCGTGATCGGCTTGACCGGAGGCGGAACGCGCGCGGCAACCGGATGCCGCCCGATCAGCCGCGAGACATCGCGCAGCGATTGCAGCAGCGCCACGCCCTGCGGCCCCGCCAGATAGCGCGGGCGCCAACGCGGAGCGAACTTGTCCTTATACGCCCGCAGCCCCCGAAATCCGTAGAAGCGCTCGCCATGGCGGAACACCAGCGCCGCCGCGCGCGCCCAGGCCGGCGCCAGCCGCCGATCCTCGATGCCCGACAGCGGCACCATGCCCAGCGTGAACCGCTGGTAGCCCTGTTCGCGCGCCCACAGCAGCAGGTTGGCGAACAGAAAATCCATCGTCCCGCGCGGCGCATCGTCGCTGTGCCGCATCAGATCGACCGAGGCTTCCTCCTTGCCCGTGGTCAGCCACAGGTTTGCAAACGCCACCGGCCGCCCGTCGAACATCACCAGCGCCACGTCGAAGCGTTGCACATAGGTGCGGTCGAAGAAGCCCAGACTGAAGCCTTTTTCGCGCCCGTCGCGCGAAGCCAGCCATTCGTCAGAGATTGCCTCCAACTGGTCCATGACCACCGGCACCGCCGCTGCCGGAACGATGCGGAAACTGGCACCCGCCCGCGCCGCCGCCCGCTCGGACTTGCGCACCGAACGCAGATCCGGCGTATCGAGCGTGAAGTCGGGCAGGTCGATCACTGCCTCCTCGCCGTACTTCACGATCTGCAGGCCCAACCCGATGGCGATGTCGAGCACCGCCGACGACGCCTCGTACAGCAGCAGCCGCCCCTGCTGGCGGTGCGACATATCGCGAATCCGCCACAGCAGTTCTTCCCATGCTTCGGGCGTGCCGATGGGGTCGCCCATGACGACCCACGTCGCGCCCTCCACCTGATACATCAGCAGCGCATCTTTCTGGCTCGAGATCAGGAAGCGCTTGTCCCCGGTCAGCGCCAGCATCGCCTCGGTCCGGTCGGCGCGGGACAGGATCGCGCGGATCGTCTGCCATTCTTCGGCCTCCGGCAGCGGGCTCGCCAACGCGCGCGCGGGAGCCAGCATCCGCCACGCGGCGAAGCCCAGCAGCAGGACCGCGCAGCCCAGCATCGCCCGCAAATAGCGCGGTGCCTGCGCCCCCAGCGCAAACCGCCACCACAGCGCATCGCTATAGGGAACGTGGCGATAGGCGAACAATCCGGCCCATCCCGCCAGCATCGCGGCCATCGCGATCGCAATGATCCAGCCCGCGCCGATCGGCTGCGCGGTCAACGCGGTGCGCCGGTTGAACTTGGCGCGCCCGACCTGCAGCAGTGCCGCGACCGCAAGGCACACCGTCGCCTCCTCGTAATCGATACCCTTGCCCAGCGAAAACAGCGCGCCCGCCAGCAGCAGAACGCGCGCCAGCACGCTCGCGCCGTCGAGCCGTCGATACAGCCCCGGCGCAATCAGCATCAACGCCGTTCCCGCCATGCTCGCCGCAACATGGCTTGCCTCGATCAGACCCAGCGGCAGCACATCGCCCAGCGCGTCGATCCGCCAGCCGACCGGCGGCAGCGCGCCCGACAGCAGCAGCATCGCACCGGCCAGAAATGTGCCGCAACCCAGCAGCAGCGGCAGGATATCGGCAACGACGCTGCGGATGCCGCCAAAGATCAGCGCCAGCCGCCGGTTGCGCGTCACCTCGTGCCACGCCAGCAGCACGATGCCGAGCGCGAGCGGCAACAGGTAGTAGATCAGCCGGTATGCGATCAACGCCGCGAACACGCCCGTCCGGTCGCTCGTTGGCAGCACCGCCAGCACGGTCGCTTCGAACACGCCGACGCCACCGGGAACATGGCTCACCAGTGCCACCACGATACCCAGCGCCCACGCCAGCATGAATAGCGGGAACGCATCGGGTTGGGCACCGGGTATCAGCACGAACAGGGCCGCACTCGCACATAGAAGGTCTGCCAGGCTGGTCGCGAACTGCGCCCCCAGCGCCCGCACACCGGGCAGCGGGATCGTCGCGCCGAACACGCTCAACGGACGCGTCCGGCGCGCAACGGCAAACGCACCGCCAGCAATGGCCGCGATCAGGCAAGCACCGACCGCGTGCATCGACCCCACCGAAAGCGTCAGCCAGCCCAGATCGATCGGCGCAGCGCCCAGAACCAGCGCGCATCCGCCCACGCTCGCCACACCGATCCAGAACATCGCGCCTGCCAGTGCGATCACCCGCGCCACATCGGGACCATCCAGCCCCGCGGCAACATAGATCCGGTAGCGCGCCGACCCGCCCGTCAGCAGGCCGAATCCCAGATTGTGGCTCAATGTATAGTTCGTGAACGATGCCAGCGCGGCGGTCCGCCAGGGCAGGGGCCGCCCGATCACCCGCAGCGCGATATGATCATAGAACGTCAGCGCGAGATAGCTTGCCGCCGTGAACCCGAGCGCAAGCAGCAGCCGCACCGGCGTCAGCGCATGAAGCGCCCCCTGAACATCGGCATAGCGCATCTCGTTGGTCAGATGATCGAGCGCGACGAATGCCAGCGCCATCAGCGCCAGCACCGCACCGGTTGCCGCGATCCGCTTTTGGCGCACGGAAATCCTCACTTCGGCAGCTCCGCGATGCGCGTCCAGATCTGCGACTTGCACAGCAACCCGTGCAGGATGCAGCCGCTGATCTTGATGCGATCCGGTCCCAGCACATCCAGCTCCGAGCTGAACTTGTGGCCCATGTCGGGCACGAACACCGTACCCTGCCACTCGCCCGGGCGGCGCGAGCGATAGTCCTGCAGCAGGTCGACTCCGATCAGGTTCGGCACGCCGCTGTCGCGCGCGTCCTCCTTTGCGCCGCTACTGGCCCACACGACCCTGCCGCACAGCGCGTTTCCACATAGCTCGTTCTGCAGCGCGACCGAATGGTGCGGATTGATCCACAGGCCCGTGACCGGATCGCCGGGGCGTCCGCTCGGCACCGCACCTGCGGGGCTCGCCAACAGGCTCATCACGATCAACGCCACACCGGTCTTGCGCATCTTCGGCTCCTTTCGAAGATGCACACTTGCCCTTGCGCGAATTGCCGCGTGGTGGCGCCAACATGAAAAGTCGGCAATGTTGCGCACCGCCCCTCGCTCGCCGCCCTTGCGCGTGCCATGCTCGCGGGGCCGCGACATTCTAGAGGACACGATGACCCAGAAGATCCTGCTGGTCGAAGACGATCCCGCCACCGCCGATTTCATCGCGGGCGGCCTTGCAGAGGAAGGCTACACCGTCGATCGCGCCACCAACGGGCGCGACGGCCTGTTCCTCGGCACCGACGCCGCCTACGCCTGCATCGTCCTCGATCGCATGCTCCCCGGGCTCGATGGCATGGCGGTCCTGGCTGCCTTGCGCGGGGCAGGGGTCCACACCCCGGTCATCATCCTATCGGCACTGGGCGGGGCAGAGGACCGCATCGCCGGGCTGACCGGCGGGTCGGACGATTACCTGACCAAACCCTTCGCCTTTGCCGAACTGCTCGCCCGCATCTGCCTGCTGATCCGCCGCAACCAGCCCGCGCCTGTCCAGCAGACGGTGCTTTCGTGCGGCGATCTTGAGATGGACCTGCTCGCCCGCCGGGTGCGCCGCGCCGGACAGACCATCGAACTCCAGCCGCGCGAGTTCCGCCTGCTCGAGTTCCTGCTGCGCCATGCCGATCAGGTCGTCACCCGCACGATGCTGCTCGAAGGCGTGTGGGACTACCATTTCGATCCCGGCACAAACGTGATCGACGTCCACGTCAGCCGCCTGCGCAAGAAGATCGACGAGGGCTTCGACCGGCCTTTGCTTCACACCGTGCGCGGCGCGGGCTACCGCATCGGTGCGGACAAATGAACCCGCGCTCGACGACCCTGCGCATCGCCGCGCTGGTATTTCTGCTCCAGGTCGTCTCGGCGGCGGTGCTGCTGTTCGGCCTCGGCGCGATCATCCGCCAGCAGTCGCGCGCGCAGGCGCTCGACTTTGCCGAGACGCTGCGCGACGATCTGCTGGCGCTCCCGGAGCAGGGCGGCACTCCGGCACTGGCCCGCGCGATAGAACAGCGGCTGACGCGCGAGGCTACCCGCGGCGAGGTCATCGCGCTGGTTGATCCATCGGGCCGGGTGATCGTCGGCAACGTCGCGGTCATGCCGCCAAAGCGGTCCGCACAACAAATAAGCGACATCCGCCGCACCGGCCACGCCGAGCCCGAAGCCGCGCTGCTCTTGCCCACGTCGCTGCCCAATGGCGACACCCTGTTCGCCGGAACCGTCGTCGAGAGTGACCGCCAGTTCATCGCGCTCGTGGAACGCGCCACCCTTGCGACACTGGCGATGTCGCTGCTGCTTGCCGCACTCGCTGCTTTCGTGTCGACGCGCCAGATCGTCCACCGCCTGCAATCCACGATCACCACGCTGGGCGGAGTGGGCGAGGGCGACCTCACGCGCCGCGTGCCCCCCGATGCTTCGGGCGACGCTTTCGCCCGGCTCGGCGACGAGGTGA
Source organism: Novosphingobium hassiacum (assembly GCF_014196055.1). Classification (GTDB taxonomy): domain Bacteria; phylum Pseudomonadota; class Alphaproteobacteria; order Sphingomonadales; family Sphingomonadaceae; genus Novosphingobium; species Novosphingobium hassiacum. The sequence continues at coordinate 40,565 of NZ_JACICY010000001.1, read as the reverse complement.
ACCACGCGCTCGACCGGGTCGCCACGCTCAACGCCGAACTCAAGATCGCGACCGATCTGCTCGCCCACGATCTCAAGTCCCCGCTCACGCGCCTGACCTCCGCGCTCGATCGCGCCGCCGCGCAAGTCGAAGAGCCCGCCGCGCTCGCCGCCATCGACACAGCCCATGCCGAAGGCGCGCGTGTCCTGGCGATCATCGATACCGCGCTCGGCATTTCACGCGCACAGGCAGGCTTCGGCCGCGACAGTTTCGCGCCCGCAGACCTCGCCGCGATGCTCGAAACCATTGCCGAGATCTACGCTCCGCTGATCGAGGACGAGGATCGCAGCCTCGTCGTCGAAGCGCCCGCATCGCTGATCGCCCCGATCCACCGCCAGTTGATGGATCAGGCCATCGGCAACCTGCTCGACAACACGATCAAGTACGGCAGCGGCACGATCTCGCTGGCCCTCGAAAAGAGCGACGGCGAAGTACGCATAAGTGTGGCCGACGAAGGACCCGGCATTCCGCTCGACCAGCGTGAAAAAGCGCTCAGTCGTTTCGGCCGGCTCGACGACGCCCGCGGCGGCTGGGGCGCAGGCCTCGGTCTTGCGCTGGTCCAGGCCGTCGCGCACCTCCATGGCGGCACCGTCGACCTCGCCGAGGGCGCAGACGGTCGCGGTCTGAAAGTGACGCTGCGGCTGATACTGCCCTGATCGAGAGCACGGCGCGCGTCTGGGGGCACACTGCAACATGCATGTAGCAAAAGTCTGGTCGGAAACCCGCTAACGCTGCATCCTGCAGGATCCGATCGGGGTAAGATGAAGATAAGCTTGTTCGCCATGGCCTTAGCCTTGGCCTCGGGAAGCACCGTCTTGGCTCAGGCCGCAGCACCAGCGGTCCAAGCCACTGCCGAATCCGCCGCAACGCTGGGTTCGGGCGCAGACGGCGCAGTCGTAGTCGGCGACCGAATCTACGCCGGGGCCGAATCGGGCGGCATCGAAGTGTACGACATGACCGGCAAGCGCCTCGCCAGCCACGCCGTCGGCAACATCCGCGCGCTCGATGCCCGCAAGCAAGCTGACGGCACAACCCTGATCGCCGCGCTCGACGGTTCGTCGAACGCGGCCAACCTGCTTCGCCTCGATCCCGCAGGCGTGCCGCAGCCCGTCGCGCTCGAAGGCCCGACACCCGCGATGACGCTTACCGGCCTGTGCCTCGCCCGCGATTACCGCGACGATGCCCTCTACCTGTTCCTGCTCGGCGAGGGCGGAGAGATCGAACAGTGGTCGCTCGTCTCCACGTCAACCGGCACCAAGGCGCGGCTCGCCCGCCGCATGGCACTGGGATCAGAGACCGGCTACTGCGCCGCTGACGATCGCGGCTCGGTCTTCGTCTCGCAGGAAGCCGTCGGCGTCTGGCGTCTGGCGATCAACCCCGACGCCGAACTGAAGCCCGAGATCGTCGACATCGTCCGCCTCGGCAACATCACCGACGAAGCCAAGGGCGTCGCCATCAGCCCAGACCGCCGCCTCGTCGTATCCGACGCCAGCGCCAACCGCCTCAACCTCTACGACCTCGACGATGGTTACAAATACCTCGGCTCGGTCCCTATGCGCTTCGCCGCCGACGCGGTCGAGGATCCGGGCAGCGTCACCGTCGCAGGCGGCATGATTGTTGTCGCCGATGATGACAACGCGCCCGAAAGGCCCAACTTCAAGATCACCACCTGGCCCGCAGTGCTCGCCGCCGCGGGCCTCGCCGCCCGGCCGGAGCCCGCCGCGCCCAAGCGCATGCCCATCGCGCTACCGACGGTCGAGACGACCCCGGTCGAAACCGGTGGCGACGCTGCGGACGATCCCGCAATCTGGATCGACCCCGCCGATCCCTCGCGCTCGGTCATCATCGGCACGCAGAAGCAATCAGGCCTCTACGTCTACGACCTCTCGGGCAAGGTGCTCCAGTTCCTCCCCGATGGCCGGATGAACAACGTCGATCTGCGGACCGGTTTCAGGCTCGGCGGCAAGACCGTCACGCTGGTCACCGCGAGCAACCGCACGACCAAGGGCATCTCGATCTACACGCTCGACCCCGGCACGCGCCTGCTCACCAGCGTCGCCGACGGCCTCCAGACCACCGGTCTCGACGATCCATACGGCCTGTGCATGTATCGCAGCGCCCGCAGCAGGAAGACCTTCGTCTTCGTCAACCAGACCGACGGCAAGATGCGCCAGTGGGAACTGATCGCCACGCCCGCAGGCACGGTTCGCATCAAGCTCGTCCGCGACATGCCGTTCGCCAGCCAGGTCGAGGGCTGCGTTGCCGACGATGAAATGGCTACGCTCTACGTCGGCGAGGAAGACGTCGGGATCTGGCGGCAGGGTGCCGAGCCCCGGGGCGGCGCACCGCGTAGCGCTGTCGCCAAGGTCGAAGGCCACCCGGCGCTAAAGGACGATGTCGAAGGCATGGGCCTCTACAAAACGGGCGCCAAGACCGGCTATCTCGTCGTCTCCAGTCAGGGCAACGACAGCTACGCCGTGTTCCGTCGCGAAGGCGCCAACGAATACGTCGGCTCGTTCACAGTTGGCGCAGACCCTGCTAGCGGCATCGACGGCGTCTCCGAAACCGACGGCCTCGAAGTTACCAGCATGTCCGCAGGCCCCGGCTTTGCCAGAGGGCTGATGGTCGCGCAGGACGGCCGCAACGTCTCCCCGCCCGAACCCCAGAACTTCAAGCTCGTGCCATGGGAAGCCATCGCCAAGGCACTTAGCCTGCCAACAAAGTGATCTCGACTTCATCACCTGACCCAAAATCCGTTCGTGCCGAGCCCCTCGTCAAGCTCAGGATAAACTTCGGGCAAAGCCCGAAGTCGAGACACAGCGCAAGACTAACCCGACTTCACGCCGCGTACCGATGCGCCATCGCTTGCGCGAAGCGGTCGATCGCCGATTGCAACGACGGCAGCAAAGCGCCGCGCTCGCTGGCAAGGCCGCATGATCTCGGGCGTGCGGCGCGCAGTCCTTGCTGCTCACGCGTGATCGGCAGGATCAGTCCCGTATTCAGCCCGCAGGCCTGTGCGATCCGCACCGCAAATGCGTGCCAGCTGAGCAATTCGTTGCTGCTCAGATGCCAGACCCCGGTCTCGCCATCGATCAGCAGGTCGAGCACCGCGTCGCATAGATCCGGCACGTAAGTCGGCGTCACCGCCTCATCGGGCTCGGCGTGAAACGGCTCGCCGCGCGACAGCGTACGCACCGCGTGAAACGCAAAGTTGGCCTGATCGAACGGTGAGAAGAATGCCGCAGTCCGCACGATCAGATGCGCACCGGGCAGCGCACACACTTCCGCCTCCATCGCGGCCTTGCTGCGCCCATAGACGTTCAGCGGTTCAACGGCGGCGCTTTCCACATACGAGCTGGCGGTATCGCCGAACACCAGATCGCTTGAAAACTGGACGCAAGGCAGGCCGCGCTCTGCGCATGCAGCGGCGAGCGCCACCGCCCCCGTTGCATTGGCCGCCATGCAGACCTCGCGCTCGTGCTCGGCATCGTCCACGCGCACCCACCCGGCGGCATTGATCACCGCCCACGGCGCAAACTTGTCGAGCGCAGCTTTCAAGCCAGACGCATTCCCGAGCTCCAACTGCGCGCGGTCCGTCAGCACCACCGCCAGATTGCGCGCACGACAGGCCGCAGCCAGCGCGCGGCCCAGCGTACCTGTCGCACCGGTTATCAGGATCGGCGCACGATCCCGGTCATCCAGCCCAGAACGATGCAGGCCCGCAACACGCGCGGTCGCGCCATGGCTGAGGCGACCCGGGCGCCGCCACCAGCCTGCTCCGTGTGTCTGCGTCCGCACGCGCGCTTCGCCGGCGGATCCGCGCAGCTCCGCGATCATGCCGGCCAGCGCCGTCGCCCGTGGCTCAGCCCCTCGCGCATCGAATACACCCGGCTCGTAATGACCGTCGCCGGTCAACAACGTGTTCCAGCCCCGATTGCCAAACAGGGCCCAGCAGGTCACGGCGCAGACCTCCACACCGGCGGCCCGCGCCGCAAGCGCCGTGTCCCACGCCTCGCTCAGCCAGCGCGCCTGCTCCTCGCGCGTGCAGCCGTTGTGGACCTCCGTCACCGCAACCGGAATGCCATAACGCGCCCACGCTTCGCTGATTGCGCCGCCAAGTCCGGGTGGTCCCGGCTCCAGCGCGCGCACTGCGGCAATATCGGCAAAGTCGCGCAAGCCGTTGCTGCCAGCCGCATCCATCGGATACTTCTGCAGCCGGTGATCGAGGAACCGGTCGCTCGTCAGGTAGTGATTGATGCCGATAATCTGTGGGGGGCAGGGGTCGTCCGCGATCACGCGCAAGCGCTCGCCCAATCCAACGCCGCACAGTCGTTGCCACAGGTCGTGACCCGGCACGACCACCCCGCACAGCAGATCCCATGTCATCCACCGCCGCGCATTGTCAAACGCGGCCTGGTCCTCAAGCGCGGCGGTCGCATACGTTCGGCCAAGGTCATCGGTCTGGATCAGCCGCGCTGCCGGGTTGACCTCGCGCACTGCCCGCATCGCCAGCCGCACGCCATCGATCTGGTTGAGCAGCGCCGTCCAGAACGCACGCTCGTCGCGCGCATGGGGATACCAGATCCCGTACAATGCCGAGAACCGCGCCGTCGTCAGCGGCTCGTTGACCGGCGTCCAGTCCTCGATCCACGGATAACGCGTCGCCACCGCGCGTGCGTAGCGCCCCAATCCTGCGGCAAAACCGTCGTCTAGAAGCGACGTGCGGGCAGGGCCGCTGCCATGGTGGACCAGCCCGGCGATCGGCCGGATACCGGCCTCGCGCAAGCGCGCCAGGCGCGGGTCGCTCCAGTCCCAGCGCGGCGCTCCGTCATCGGGCACGACCCGCTCCCACAGTATCGGAAAGCGCAGCGCGTCGAAGCCCAGCCCGGCGATCAGGTCCATATCCGAGAGGCGCTCGTCGTGCCCGGTCGCCAGAAGCTGATCGCGATGCCGGTCACCGACACGGTTCACCGTGCACTCGGCGCCACCCCACAATTCAAGTTCCATTCCAGCCCTGCCAGTCTTCAAACGAAAAAAATCGTCTTATCATATGTTAAGCGCGCGATTTTCGCGGCTATTTTCAGGAACAACCGAGTGCCCTTTGTGTTCCAGAAACATTCTATTACAATGGGATGTATACAATGCCGCCTGAAAGCCCGGTGCAGACTGAAGCGTTCGCCAATGTTGAAGTAAATGCACCGAGCAATACTATAGTATGTTTCAGTCATTTGCGCTGGGACTTCGTATTTCAGCGGCCGCAGCATCTTATGACGCGGCTGGCGGTCCACAACACCGTCATCTTTTGGGAAGAGCCTCAGGTCATCGAAGGTCTGGTCGAGCCGCGCCTTAACCAGCGCCCGTGCACCCAGAGCGGCGTCCTTGTCGCGACGCCGGAACTTTCCGCAGGGCTCTCGCCCGACGATGAACGCGCGATCCTTGCCCAACTGCTCGACCGCACCCTGGCGCAAGCCTCGGGCGGGCTCGTGCTGTGGTATTACACCCCGATGATGCTGCCGTTCTCGCAGCACCTGACCGCCGATTGCGTCGTCTACGATTGCATGGACGAACTCGCCAACTTCCGCTTCGCCCCGCCCGACCTGCTCGCCTTGGAAACGCAGTTGATCGAGCGCGCCGATCTCGTCTTCACCGGCGGCTACAGCCTTTACGAAGCCAAGCGTAGCCGCCACCCGCGCATCTATCCGTTCCCCTCGAGCGTCGACGTCGCGCACTTCGCGCAAGCCCGCGCCGACATCGCGCAACCTGCCGATCAACAGGCCATCCCCGGCCCGCGCCTCGGCTTCTACGGCGTGATCGACGAACGCATGGATCTCGACCTGCTTTCCGCCGTCGCCGATGCGCGGCCCGACTGGTCGCTGGTCATGGTCGGCCCCGTCGTCAAGATCGCGCCCGAAGACCTGCCGCGCCGCGCCAACCTCCACTACCTCGGCGGCAAGACCTACGACGAACTCCCCGCCTATCTGGCCGGCTGGGACGTCGCGCTGATGCCGTTTGCGATCAACGAGGCCACCCGCTTCATCAGCCCGACCAAGACCCCCGAATATCTCGCCGCCGGACGCCCGGTCGTCTCCACCCCGATCACCGACGTGATCCGCCATTACGGCGAAGTCTCCGGCGTCCACATCGCAGGCACCGCCGATGAATTCGTCGAGGCCTGCACGTCCGCACTCGATCTCGCCCGCCGCACCGACTGGCTGGCAGACGTCGACGCGCTCCTCGCCGAAACCAGCTGGGACGAGACCGTACAGCGCATGTGGACGCTGGTCGAAGCGCACCTGCTCACCGATAACCGCGTCCACCCGATCGTCTCGCCCACCCGCTGGCCCGCCGAGCCTGCAAAGTCCTACGACGTCATGGTCGTCGGCGCAGGCTTTGCCGGAGCGGTCATGGCCGAACGCCTCGCCACGCAGTCGGGCCTCAAGGTCCTCGTGGTGGACAAGCGCCCGCACATCGCCGGCAATGCCTACGATCGCCTCGACGACGCCGGCATCCTCATGCACCAGTACGGCCCGCATATCTTCCACACCAACAGCGCCGATATCGTCGACTACCTGTCCAACTTCACCGACTGGCACCCCTACGAACACCGCGTTCTAGCACAGGTCGACGACCGTCTCGTCCCCATCCCGATCAACCGCACCACGCTCAACGCGCTCTACGACGCAGGCCTGTCCACCGATGAGGAAGCAGATGCCTTCCTCGCCACCCGTGCCGAACCGGTGCCGATCGTCCGCACCTCCGAAGACGTCGTCGTCTCCGCTGTCGGTCGCGAACTCTACGAGAAGTTCTTCCGCGGCTACACCCGCAAGCAGTGGGGCGTCGATCCATCCGATCTCGACAAGTCGGTTACCGCGCGCGTCCCCACCCGTACCAACACCGATGACCGCTACTTCGGTGACAAGTTCCAGATCATGCCGGCGCAGGGCTACACGGCGATGTTCGAGAACATGCTCGATCATCCCAACATCGATCTGCTGCTCGGCGTCGATTACAAGGACGTGCGCGACGCCTATCCGCACGACCATCTCGTGTTCACCGGCCCGATCGACGAATACTACGGCTACCGTTTCGGCAAGCTGCCCTACCGCTCGCTGCGCTTCGAACACGAAACGCTCGATCAGGAGTGGCTGCAGGAAGTTGCCGTGGTCAACTACCCGCACGAAAGCGTGCCTTACACCCGCATCACCGAATATAAGCACCTGACCGGTCAGGCCTCGCCCCGCACCAGCATCACCCGCGAGTACCCCTCCGCAGTCGGCGACCCCTACTATCCGATCCCGCGCGATGAAAACCAGGAACTCTACAAACGCTACGAAGCGCTCGCCCGCGCCGAGACCGACACCACCTTCGTCGGACGCCTCGCCACCTATCGTTATTACAACATGGACCAGATCGTCGGACAGGCGCTCGCAGCCTACCGCCGCTTTGCAGGTTCGAACAGCGAACGTCGCGCGGTGCAGATGCCGCAGGTCCAGATCCGCTCGGCCACCGCGGCCTGACCTTACGCCCTTCTCGGGAACACGCGCCCCCATTCGACGTTCGTTAGGCGAATTGGGGCGCCCATGCAGTTTTTCACGATTACCATCGACCATACGTGGCTTTTGCCATGATCGAAACGCTGCTCCTGCGCCTGCGGCTGCGCGACGACGTGTCGGAAGAAGAGGAAGCCGCCCTGCGCGGCGTCCTAACCAGTACGCAGGACTACCCTGCGCGCGTCAGGATCGTCCGTCGCGGCGAGCCGCTCGAACGCTCGATCCTCCTGCTCAACGGGATGATGTGCCGTTGCAAGAACTTGCGCAACGGTCAGCGCCAGATCACCGCGCTGCACGTACCCGGCGATTTCCTCGACCTTCACGGCTTCACACTCAAGCGGCTCGATCACGACGTCATGTCGCTCGGCGCGTCCCGTGTCGCCTTTGCGCCTCACGATCGCCTGATCAAGCTGACCGAAGACCACCCGCACCTGATGCGTCTGCTGTGGATGACCACCAATATGGACGCCGCGATGCACCGCGAGTGGGAACTGTCGCTCGGCCAGCGCAGCGGAGCGGTCCGCGCCGCGCACCTGTTCTGCGAGCTCCATGCGCGTGAGGAAGTCGTCCACAAGAACATCGGCCACACGCTCAAGCTGCCGATGACCCAGGCCGAACTCGGCGAATGCCTCGGCCTGACCGTGGTCCACACCAACCGCGTGCTCAAGGAACTGCGCGAGGCGGGCCTCGCCAGCTTTACCCGCGGCGATCTGGTAATCCACGACATCCAGCGCCTCCGCGATTTCGCAGACTTCGACCCCGCCTACCTCTACCTCGACAAACGCCCGCGTTAGATCTGGCGCCCGAGCCATAATTCGTCATTGCGAGGAGCACAGCGACGAAGCAACCCAGAGCCAAACGCGCGACCCTCTGGATTGCTTCGCTGCGCTCGCAACGACGAGCGGCGCGAACGAAACGCCGCCACGAGACTTGATTCGCGCGATTAAGCCCCGCATCACTATGGCATGTACTCCATGCTCTCCGGCCTCGCTGTGATCGAAGCCTCGTCGTTCGTCGCCTCGCCGTCCGCCGGGCTTTACTGCGCGCAGTTCGGCGCCGAGGTCATCCGCGTCGATCAGATCGGCGGCGGCCCGGATTACCGCCGCTGGCCGGTCACCGCTGAGAACAACTCGCTCTACTGGGAAAACCTCAACCGCGCCAAAAAGTCTGTCGCGCTCGACCTGAGCCGGGGCGAGGGCCGAGAGATCCTTGTCGACCTCATCCGCGCCACCGGCCAGCTGATCACCAACTTCCCCGCCGAAGGATTCCTCTCGCACGAAACCCTTGCGCAGGGCCGCGCCGATCTGGTCACGGTCCGCGTCATGGGTTGGGCAGACGGCTCTCCCGCACTCGATTACACCGTCAACAACGCGGTCGGCTACCCGATGATGACGGGTGAGGGGCCTGAACCCGTCAATCATGTCCTGCCCGCATGGGACCTGTTGTCGGGCGCCTATGCCGCTTTCGCGCTGCTCGCAGCGATCCAGCGCCGCACCGCCACGGGAGAGGGTGCCGAAGTCCGCATACCCCTGTCAGATGTCGCGATCGGCACCGTCGCCAACCTCGGAGGCATCGCCGAAGTGCTCTACAACGGCGAAAATCGACCGCGCCTCGGCAACGCCATCTACGGGCTGTTCGGGCGTGATTTCGTCACCCGCGACGGCCAGCGTACGATGGTAGTCGTCGTCACCCCGCGCCAATGGGCCAAACTCGTCGCCACGCTGAACCTTTCCGATGCCATCGCAACCGTCGAGGCCCAGCGCGGCGTCTCCTTCGCCCGAGACGACGGCCTGCGCTTCACCCACCGCGACGCGCTCTACCCCCTGTTCGAAGCCGCCATCGCCGCGCGCGACCAAGCCGACCTTGCCGCAGCCTTCGACGCCGCCGGCATCGTCCACAGCGCCTACCGCACCATGCTCGACGCCGCACACGATCCGCGCCTCGTCAGCAACAATCCAATATTCAGCCCGTCGACTGCCAACCCCAGCGGCTTCGCATACCCCGCAGCAGGCGCGTTCGGGTCGATACCGCAACTGGATCGGCAGCCTTCGCAGCCGGCCCCTCGAAATGGACAGCATACCGAAGCGGTGCTGGCGGATTATCTCAACCTGTCGTCAGGCACCATCGCGCGCCTGATCGACGCCGGAATCGCAGGAACCAGCCCATGACTCTCCGCCGCGCCGCCATCGTCGCACCGATCCGCACTGCGGTGGGCAAGTTCGGCGGCAGCCTTGCACCCCTGACCGCAGGCCAGCTCGGAGGAACGATCCTCAAGGCGCTGATGGATCGCACAAAAATAGATCCGACCCGCGTCGATGACGTGATCTTCGCCCAAGGCTACGGCAGCGGCGAGGCACCGTGCATTGCGCACTGGTCGTGGTTGCTCGCAGGGCTTCCCGAAGGCGTCCCCGGTTATCAGCTCGATCGCCGCTGCGGCTCGGGCCTCCAGTCGGTCGTCAACGCCGCTATGATGGTTCAGACCGGCGTGTCCGACGTCGTCGTCGCAGGCGGCTGCGAATCCATGTCCAATGTCGAACACTACACCACCGATGTCCGCAAGGGCGTCCGCGCGGGTAGCCTGACCCTCCACGACCGCCTGACCCGTGGCCGCGAGATGAGCCAGCCGATCGAGCGCTACGGTGTGATCTCGGGCATGATCGAAACCGCTGAAAACCTCGCGAAGAACTGGAACATCAGCCGCGAAGCCTGCGATGCCTATGCTGCCCGCAGCCACCAGCGCGCTGCGGCCGCGTGGAACAGCGGCCTGTTCGACGATGAACTCGTGCCCGTCGCAATCCCTCAGAAAAAGGGTGACCCGCTCGTGTTCGCCCACGACGAAGGCTATCGCGCCGACGCTACGCCGGAATCGCTAGGCAAACTGCGCCCGCTCGAAGGCGGCGTCATCACCGCCGGCAACGCCAGCCAGCAGAACGACGCTGCCGCCGCCTGCCTCGTCGTCGCCGAAGACAAGCTCGATGAACTCGGCCTCGAACCGATCGCGTGGTTCCATTCTTGGGCGGCCGCTGGCTGCGATCCCAGCCGCATGGGCTTCGGCCCGGTCCCCGCGACCGAGCGCCTGTTTGCCCGCAACGGCCTTTCGTGGAACGATATCGGCCTGATCGAACTCAATGAAGCCTTCGCTCCGCAAGTCCTTGCCTGCCTCAAAGGCCTCGGCTGGTCGGACGATGACAGCCGCCACGAAATCCTCAACGTCAATGGCTCGGGCATCTCTCTCGGCCACCCGATCGGCGCGACAGGTGGCCGCATTCTCGCCAACCTGACGCGCGAAATGCAGCGCCGCGACGTCAAGTACGGCCTCGAAACGATGTGCATCGGCGGCGGACAGGGCATCGCCGCCGTGTTCGAAACGGCCAACTGACCGCATGGGCGAATCCGGCGAACTCCTCGAAATCCGCCGCGCGGTTCAGGCGCTCTGCGCTGAATTTCCCGGCGAATACTGGCGCGAGAAAGATCGCGAGCGGGCTTATCCCGGTGAATTCGTCGATGCCCTGACCAAGGCCGGCTTCCTCGCTGCGTTGATCCCCGAAGAATTCGGCGGCTCCGGCCTCTCGCTTGATGCCGCCGCCGTGATCATGGAGGAAATACAGTCCTCGGGCTGCAACGGCGCCAGCGCCCACGCGCAAATGTACATCATGAACACGCTACTGCGCTACGGTTCGCCCGAACAGAAGGCGCAGTATCTCCCCGGCATCGCCAACGGAACTTTGCGCCTCCAGGCGTTCGGCGTGTCCGAACCGACCAGCGGCACCGACACGCTCAGTTTGCGCACCGTGGCGGTCCGCGATGGCGATCATTACGTGGTCAACGGCCAGAAGATCTGGACCAGCCGCGTCGAACATTCCGACCTCATGCTGCTGCTCGCGCGCACCACTCCGCGCGACCAGGTCACAGCCAAGACCGAGGGCCTGTCGATCTTCCTGCTCGACCTGCGGCAGGCGCTTGGGCAGGGCCTCACCATCAAGCCGATCCGCACGATGATGAACCACTCGACCACCGAGGTATTCTTCGACGACTTGCGCATCCCCGCCTCCAGCCTGATCGGCGAGGAAGGGAAGGGCTTCCGCTACATCCTGTCGGGCATGAATGCCGAACGCATCCTGATCGCGGCCGAATGCATCGGCGATGCCAAGTGGTTCATCGAAAAGGCCAGCGCCTATGCCAGGGACCGCACCGTCTTCGCCCGCCCAATCGGCCAGAACCAGGGCGTGCAGTTCCCGATCGCGCGCTGCTATGCGCAGATGCGCGCCGCCGAACTGATGGTCCACCACGCCGCGCAAGTCTACGATCAGGGCGGCAATCCGGGTGAGGAGGCCAACATCGCCAAGTTGCTTGCCAGCGAAGCCAGTTGGGCCGCTGCCGACATGTGCGTCCAGACCTTCGGCGGCTTCGGTTTTGCCGAGGAGTACGACGTCGAGCGCAAGTTCCGCGAAGCCCGGCTCTATACCGTCGCCCCGATCAGCACCAACCTGATCCTCAGCTACGTCGCCGAACACGTGCTGGGGTTGCCCCGAAGCTACTGACGCGGAACTGGGGCGCACTGCCTCGCGTTCTTCGGCACCATGCCCCGCGCCCTCAAACTGTTCCGCACCGCCATCGGCTTCCACGACGCCTATGTCGCAGCGCCGAGCCGCAAGGCCGCGCTCGACGCGTGGGGCACAGACAAGGACCTTTTCGCCCGCGGCGTCGCCGAACAGGTCGATGATCGCGACCTGTTCAAGCGCCTTGCGGAAACACCCGGCGAAGTTTTTCGCCGCGCCCGGGGCAGCGCCAAGGATCACCTCGACGCGCTCCCCCCCGAGGAGCCAGCCCCAAAAAAACAACCTCGCGCGCCAAAGCCACCGCGGCCAAAGAATGACGCGGTACGCAAGGCACGCGCTGCGCTTGACGCGCTCGAAAGTGAGCAAGCCGACGAAGCCGCCGCGCTGCGTCGCAAGGAGGCAGAACTGGCCCGCGAACGCCGCGTCATGGAGCAGGCGCATGTCAGAGCGCTCGACGATGCACAGCGCCAATTGGAAGAATTGCAGGCCGAATACGACCGAGCCCTCGCAAAGTGGCACGATGCCTAGCCCGACATGCGTGCAGACCCCGGCAGTACCCCTACAGCACCCCTACAATACACCCACAGAACCCCCAGTAGCCTCGCGACAACCTTTTGGTGATCCGAGCGTTCTTGGAGCCATGGAATCCTCAACAAAAACAGCGAAAACCTGCACCTGGTGGGAAAGCGGGGTCATCTATCAGGTCTATCCGCGCTCGTTCCAGGACAGCAACGGTGACGGCGTCGGTGACCTCGAAGGTGTTCGTAAGCGCTTGGATTACATCGCTTCTCTCGGCGTCGATGCCGTCTGGCTCTCGCCAATATATCCCTCGCCCATGGCCGACTTCGGCTACGACGTAGCGGACTATTGCGACATCGACCCGATGTTCGGCGAGCTCGCGGCGTTCGATGCGCTTTTGGCTGATGCGCATGCCAAGGGTTTGAAAGTCCTGCTCGATTTCGTGCCGAACCACACATCGATCGAGCATCCCTGGTTCCGCGAAAGCCGCTCCTCGCGCGATAATCCCAAGCGCGACTGGTACATTTGGGCCAATGCCGCGCCCGATGGCGGACCGCCGAACAACTGGACTAGCGACATGGGCGGCTCATCCTGGGAGTTCGATCCGACCACCAACCAGTTCTATCTCCACGCTTTTTTAAAAGAGCAGGCCGACCTCAACTGGCGCAATCCGCAAGTGCGCGAAGCAATGACCAACGTCCTCAAATTCTGGTTCGATCGCGGCGTCGATGGCTTCCGCATCGACGTCCTATGGCATTGTTTCAAAGCGGAAAACTACCCCGATAACCCGCTCAATCCGGATTGGATTTCGACGCAGGGGGAGAAGCTCAAGGTTTTTCAAAAGCACTCCGCAGACCAGCCCGAAATCCATCAACTCAGCGCAGATTTCCGCGCTCTTGCAGATGGTTACGGGGAACGTCTGCTAGTCGGCGAGATCTGCCTTCCGGTCCCCCAACTGATGACCTACTACGGCACCGAAGCCAGCCCCGGCGTCCACCTCCCCTTCAACTTCCAGCTCCTTGACGCACCCTGGAATGCTGAGGCCTTGGGAAAAATGATCACCGAATATGAGGCCGCGCTACCGCCAAGTGGTTGGCCCAATTGGGTAATCGGCAGCCACGACGCCCCCCGTATCGCGGGACGTCTGGGCGAGACGCAGGCGCGTGTTGCGGCGATGCTCCTGCTGACTTTGCGTGGAACGCCAACACTTTACCAAGGCGATGAGCTGGGCATCGGCAAAGTCGATATCCCGCCAGACCGCGTTCGCGATCCGCAGGACCTGCGCCAGCCCGGCCTCGGCCTCGGCCGCGACCCTTCGCGCACCCCAATGGCTTGGGATTCCTGTAGATTTGCAGGCTTTAGCGCGGCCGAGCCATGGCTGCCGTTGCATGGAGATTGGGGAATGCGAAACGTCGCAGCGCAGCAAGGCGATCCGGCGTCGATGCTGGAATTGTATCGCGCCCTGCTCAAACTTCGACGCGAACACGAGGCGCTGTCGCTGGGCAGCTTCGCGTTGCTTCACGCGGCGGGCGATGTTCTGATCTACGAGCGATATCAAAAAGATAGACTGGTAATCGCGCTTAATTTGGGAGCCGAAGTGCAGAATATTCCGGATTACGGTGCAACAACCCTGCTCCTCGCCACAACGGGAGCTTCCATGTTCAGCAATACGCTCGCACCCAACGAAGGTGTCATTCTGCAAAGGCTAAATTATTGATGCGCATAGCGATGTTAGCGCCGATCGCCTGGCGCACGCCGCCGCGCCATTATGGACCGTGGGAGCTCGTCACCAGCATGCTGACCGAAGCCCTTGTCGCAAAGGGTATCGACGTGACCCTGTTCGCCACGCTTGACAGCGAGACCACTGCCAAGCTCGATGGGGTCGTGCCCGCAGGCTATGCGGAAGACCCGTTCATAGACGCAAAAGTATGGGAATACAGGCATTTGGCACACATCTTTGAGCAGGCTTCGAGCTTTGATCTGATCCACAATCAAGCCGATTTCCCTGCCCATGCCTTTGCGCCACTGATCGATACTGCGATGGTGACCACAATCCACGGCTTTTCGTCCGAACGCATCCTGCCGATGTACAAGCCCTTCGAAAACCGCGTGAATTTCGTGTCGATCAGTGACGCCGACCGTCACCCCGCGCTCAAATATGCTGCCACCATCCATCACGGTATCCCGCTCGACGATTTTCCATGCGATCCCGTTGGCAGCGAAGACCTGCTCTACTTCGGCCGCATCCACCCGGACAAGGGCACGGCAGAAGCGATAGCCTGCGCCAAGGCCGCCGGGCGACGGCTCCATATCTACGGTATCGTGCAGGATGAGGAGTATCACGCGCGAGCAGTTTTGCCCCACTGCGATGGGGACCGCGTCATCTATCACGGTCCCGTCGGCGGTGCCGAGCGGGTGGCGGCGTTGCAGCAGGCCAAGGCTTTGCTTCACCTCATCAATTTTGACGAACCGTTCGGGCTTTCGGTTGTCGAGGCGATGGCTTGCGGTACCCCTGTGATCGCAACCCGGCGCGGTTCGATGCCCGAGATCATCGAGCACGGTCGGACCGGATTTCTGGTCGAGAACGGCGATGAGGCGCGCGACGCCGTCGCACGGGCTGGCAGTCTCGATCGTCGCAGCATCACTTCCAGAGTGGCCGATCGCTTCAGCGTCGACCGTATGGCGGATGACTACCTTGCATTGTACCAGCGGATTATCGCGCGATAGTCTCAGACCAGCGGCGGACAGTGACAAATGTCAGTTAGCGCGGGACCCGCACGTGTTTCGCCTCGTTCTCCAGGCGAGTGCCTATTTGGAGAATGAGCCGATGGAATCAAACAGCCCCTACGCCGGAACGACGGCGAATTCCGACAATTCCGATGGTGACGTCACCGTTCTCAACACGCTGGTTGCCACGCTGCTCGACAGCATCGAAGGGTACCAGAAGTCAGCGGAAGACGTCGATAATGAAGAATACCGCCGCCTTTTTCTCGAACGCGCGCGTGAACGCCAACAGGCCGTGACCAAGCTGCAGGCGGCAGTCGGCCAACTTGGCGGGAAGCCTGAGGATGAGTCCTCTGTGATGGGCTCCATCCACCGTGTTTTCGTGGATTTGAAGGCCGCAGTAACAGGCCGCGACGACAAGGCGATCATCAACGAGATCGAGCGCGGCGAGGACTACCTCAAGGGCAAGTTTGAAACCGCCATCAAGAATGCCGATCTGTCGGTCACCGCGCGTACCGCGGTCGGCGAAGCGTGGATTTCGGTCAAAGAGGGCCACGACCAGATGAGTGCGCTCAAGCACGGCCTCGAAGGTCGCTGAGTTGGGGTGACAACCGAGCCGCTGTACGACGACAAGTGTTTTCGTGCAGCGGCTTAGCGGCCTTTTTCTCCAAGTCGCACGAGGTCTGTCAGGATCTGCAGGGCCGGTGTCGCAACAGCACCCCGCCCGGCCGCGTTCAGCACTGCCCCATTGATGGACTCGATCTCAGTCGGGCGCCCGGCAATTCGGTCCTGCAACATCGACGGCTTGTGCGACGTGTGATTGGCGAGGGCGAAATCGACTTTCGCGGCAAGTCGCGCCCGATCGACCGACACGCCTTCGGCATTTGCAACCTGCGCAATTTCGTCGATGACGGCATCCGCGCACCGGCGACCCGCGACGCAATCGAGCCCACCAACCGGCAGGCCACTTACGGTGCAGAGCGCATTAAGCGCAGCGTTGAACGCAACCTTCTCCCACACCGCTATGCTGACATCGGGATCGGCTTCTGAGTCCAGACCTGCCGAACTGAGCAGCGCCGCGATCGCCATGGCTTTGTCGCCCGCTCCCTTGGGAAAATCACCAAGGAAAATATGGCCTTGCCCGTGTGACTTCACCTGATTTGCGTCGTGCAGATCGGCGGGAAAATCGGTTACGCCCCACAATATACGGTCCAATGGGAAAACTTCGGCAATGCACTCAACGTTGCCCAGCCCGTTCTGCAAGGTCAGTACCGGACAGCCGGTTGCGACCAGATGGTCGACCGACCGGATCGCGGCGGCGCTGTGCATGCCCTTGGTGAATAGCATCAGCAGGTCGACAGGTCCGGCGACCTCCGCGGCAAGCTGCGCTTCGACTTTGGCATGGTGGCGGCCATGGTCATCCTCAAGAATGATGCCCTCGAGTCCGATCGCGGCAAGGCGCTTCCGGTCGACATCGACGACGGTCACGCGCTTGCCCGCCAGCGCGAGTCGCGCCGCAAACAGGCAGCCCATCGCCCCCGCACCGACAATCACGATCCGCTCCATCATCCGATCCCTTCCGCACACCCACGTGCATGCGTACGAGGGTGCGGAGCGTGTGGCGGGTGGTCAACCCTCCAGCGGGAACAGTTCGACAAAGCGGCGCGCGGCGTCGGGCAGGAGGCCTGATCGGCGGCGGTGCAGCAGGAACGCGCGTTCGGTCGTGAGTTCCGGGACGCCGAATTTACGCATGGATCCACTGGCGACATGCGCCGCCAGCAGGGGCTCCGGCAGCCAGCAGAGCAGACGGCTGTGTGCGGAGACGGCAATCATCGACTCCACCGAAGCCGTCTCCACCGCAACCCGGGGCGCGCGAAAGCCTTGCGCTGCGAGTAGCCGCTCGAACGTTACTCGCGGGGTGAAGGCGGTACCGGGCATGACCCAGTTCTGCGCCAGTACGTCGTGAATAGACGCGGACGGCGGCAGGCAATGATCGGTTGCGCCGAATACGGCAAATCCGTCGCGATACGCGCCAACACCAATCTGCTGAACTTCGGGATGATCCAGCGGGCTTGCCGCCACGACCAGATCGACCCGCCGGGTAACCAGCGCATCGAGCAATTCGTCGTCCACCGCTTCGACCAGTTCCACGCCGAGATCGGGCGCTGAAGCGAGCAGATTTCCGACCGTTTCCGCGACCAGGGTTCGCATCACCGCCGCCACCGCGCCGATCCGCACTACACCGCGCTTGAGGCCGCTCAACGCCGCCAATTCGTCGCGCACGCTTTGCATTTCCGAGACGATGTGGCGCGCGTGAAGTGTGAGCAGTTGCCCGGCCGTGGTGACTGACATGCCCTTGCTGCCACGCTCGAACAGAGGGTGGCCGAGGCGATCTTCCATGCTCTTGATCAACCGGCTGAGCGAGGGCTGGGTGAGGTTGGCTATCCTTGCCGCGCGGCCCAGGCTGCCGGTCTCGGCAACGGCGAGAAAGGCGCGTAACTGGCGTTCGTCAAAATCCATGCAGTGAGCGTATGGGTTTGGTCTGGATTTGCAATTGTTTTGAATGGCCCGGTGGTTCATCTTCTCATCTGAAAACAACACCGGGAGAAATCATGCCAACCGTCCGCGAAGTCTCGATCGGTCTGCTGCGCGAGCTTGGCATGACGACGGTGTTCGGCAATCCCGGGTCGACCGAACTGCCGATGTTTCGCGATTTTCCAAGCGATTTCCGCTATGTCATGGGGCTGCAGGAATCCGTCGTGCTGGGCATAGCCGATGGTTTTGCGCAAGGGACGCGGCGCGCGGCGTTGGTCAATCTGCACAGTTCGGCAGGCGTGGGGCATGCGCTCGGCAACCTGTTTACCGCCTTCAAGAACCAGACGCCGCTGGTAGTTACGGCCGGTCAGCAGGCGCGTTCGATCCTGTCCTACGAGCCGTTCCTGTTCGCCGAACGGGCAGCCGAATTTCCGAGGCCGTTCGTGAAGTGGGCGTGCGAGCCGGCGCGTGCCGAGGATGTGCCAGCTGCGCTTCACCGTGCCTGGCTCGTCGCGATGGAACCGCCTTGCGGCCCGACGTTCGTCTCGATCCCGATCGACGATTGGGACCGCGAATGCGCTCCGTTCGAGCCGCGCGTTGTCCATGCCGGTCGTGCGCCCGAAGGCGGGGCTATTGCAACTTGCGGCGAGGCGCTGGTAAGCGCGCGTGCTCCGGCGATCGTCGTCGGTGCCGGGGCGGCGCGTGACGGCGCATGGGACCAGGTGATCGCGCTGGCCGAGCGGCACAATGCTCCGGTATTCGTCGCGCCGATGTCGGCGCGGTGCAGCTTTCCCGAAGATCACCGGCTATTCGCGGGCTTTCTGACTGCGGGACGCGAGGCGATCGTGGCCACTCTACAGCCACACGATTTCGTGCTCGCGCTGGGCGGGCCGATGAGCCTGTATCACGTCGAGGGCCATGGACCACATGTGCCGCCGGGCTGTGATATGTGGTTGATCGGCGACAATCACGTGCATGCCGCGTGGGCACCTGCAGGGACGGCGATTGTCGCGCGTTGTGACATTGCGCTCGACCTGTTGCTGCAAGGTCCGCCGCCGGTTTCGCGAGATGCGCCTGCCGCGCGCGCTCCGCTACCGCGGCTCGACGGCGGGGCGATGACCGATGCTTATGTCCTGCAGCAGATTGCCGCCTTGCGCTCGCCTGACTCGATCATCGTGGAGGAGGCGCCGTCCAGCCGTGGGCCGATGCACGATCGGCTGCCGATCCTGCGCAAAGACACGTTCTACACAACCGCGAGCGGGGGCCTCGGTCATGGCCTGCCTGCAGCGGTGGGTATGGCGCTGGCGCGCCGAGGCGAGAAAGTCATCGCGATCCTTGGCGATGGCTCGTCCATGTATGCGATCCAGGGGTTGCACGCGGCGGTCCAGCACGGGCTGGCGGTCAGTTTCATCATCATCAAGAACAACCGCTACGAGGCGCTGCACCACTTCGGTCAGCATTTCGGGATGCAGCAGCTGGTTGGCACGCAGTTCCCCGAGCTGGACTTCTGCAAGCTGGCGGAAGGTCACGGGATGAGCGCACGGCGCGCGGATGACGCAGCGAACCTCGACGCGGCCCTGCGATGGTCGCTGGCCGCTGACGGTCCGACGCTGGTCGAGGCGAACGTGCTGTGACGTTGCGCTTGTCCGATCTGATCGACGACCGCCCAACAGACGGCGCGTTCCGGGTCAACCGTGCGATTTTCACCGATCCGGGCGTGTTCGATGCGGAAATCCGTCGGTTGTTCGAGGGCGGCTGGGTGTTCCTGGGGATTGAATCGCAGGCGGCTGGCCCTCACGACTTCTTCACGACGTTCGCCGGCCGGGTGCCGGTCCTCGTTCAGCGCGACGGGGAGGGGACATTGCGGGCGTTCGTCAACACCTGCCCCCACAAGGGCGCGCGGCTGGCACAAGTCCGGCAGGGTAATGCCCGGCTGCATGTCTGCCCCTACCACAGCTGGACGTTCGACAGTGCAGGCCGGAACAAGGCGATCAAGTGGCAGAAGGCGGGCTGTTATGCCGAAGCGTTCGACCGCGACGACCATGGGCTCAAGCCCCTGCCGCAGTTTGCCAATTATCGCGGATTCCTGTTCGGGAGCGTAGCGGGCGAGGTAACGCCGCTGGGCGAATATCTTGGCGAGGCGACAAAGTTGCTCGATCTCGTTGCGGACCAGAGCGAGGACGGGCTCGAACTTGTGCCGGGACAGGTGACCTTCACCTACGAGGCGAACTGGAAGCTGCAGCTGGAAAACTGCTCGGACGCCTATCACTTCACCTCGGCGCATCCTTCGTACATCCGCGTGCTCGAACGGCGGCAAAAGGAGATGAGCGGCGATGTCGTCGCCTCGGTGTGGGAGAACAGCGATTACTGGAAGGAGGAGGCCGAGGGCGTTGGCGGCGGTAGCTACTCGTTCGCCAATGGCCATGTGCTCAACTGGGGGGTGTTCGGGATAACCCCCGCAATTCCGCTGTACGAGCGCGCAGGCGAACTTGCCGAGCGCCATGGCGAAGGCAAGCGCGACTGGATGTTCAACATGCGCAACGTGACGATCTTCCCCAACCTGCAGATCGCCGAAAACGCGTCGAGTCAGTTGCGCGTGATCCGACCGATTGCCCCGGGTCTGACCGAGATGCGCACCTGGTGCATCGCGCCCAAGGGTGAGAGCGCAGGGGCAAGGCGTCAGCGGATCCGGCAGTACGAGGACTTCTTCAACCCCACCGGTATGGCAACGCCGGACGACACGGTATCCTATGAGAATTGCCAGATCGGCTTTGCGGGTACGGTCGAGCCTTGGCTACAGGGCTATGCGCGCGGGATGACCGCAAGCGTGGCGGGCGGCAATCGCTTCTCGGACCGCATCGACCTGCAGCCTGAACGCAGCGTGCTGGCGGATTCGCAGCTGTGCGACGAGACGCTTTATCATGCATACTACCGCGCGTGGGCCGCGCGTATGGCTGGCGAGTTCGAGGCATGAGCATGGAACTGACGCAGTCGCAGGCCGAGCAGTTGCTCTACCGCGAGGCGCTGCTGATCGACACGGGACGCTTTGCCGATTGGCTCGAACTGTTCACCCCGGACGTCGAGTTCTGGATGCCGGCTTGGCGGGACGAGACGACGACGACGCAGGACCCGGATCGGGAACTGTCGCTCATCTACTACAAGGGCCGACGCAATCTTGAGGACCGGGTGATGCGGCTTACTTCGGGGTTATCAACTGCCTCGACGCCGCTCCCGCGCGCGGTGCATCAGGTGACCAATGTGATGGTGACCGCTCAGGACGGCGAGGGTGCGGACGTTTCGGCGGCATTTACGTGCCACCGTTTCGATGTGCGGATGAATCGCGCCGACTGCTTTTTCGGTCGCTACGAATATCGGCTGGTGCGGGCCGGGCAAGACTGGAAGATCGCGCGCAAGAAGATCATTCTGCTCAACGATACGATCCCGACCGTGGTGGACATCAACGCGATTTGAACTCCCGTTGGCGGCGGGGCAGGGTCTCGGGCATCTTCAGCAGTACCGGAAGCACCGCCAGCGCGACGACCGTGATCATCAGACCCGGGATGGGCCGCCACCCCGTCCCTTCCAGCAGCAGTTGGGCTACATAGGGCGTCAGGCCCCCGAAGATCGCCGTGGCAGTCGTTACCCCGAATGCCAGGCCTGTCAGCCGCCCGATCGTCGGGAATTGCTCCGCCGTGGCGGCTGCGGCCACTGCACTGACCCCGCCTGCCATGGCGGCCAGGATGATTGCGCCGACTAGCGCGCTGGGGCCGGTGGCACGCGTCATCAGGTGGAACATGACGATCGGCAGCGCGGCGCTAAGCAGTGCGAACCCAACCAGGACTGGCTTGCGTCCAACGCGATCCGAAAGCAGCCCAACCAGCGGCGTCACCGCGATTACGACGAACGCGGCGATCGTCGCCAGCCACAGCGCTCCCGCTTCGTCCAGCGACCCGACCGACGTGAGGAAAACGGGAACATAGGTGATCCCGACGTAATAGGTGATCGATCCCAATGCGGAGATCGCAAAGCCGCGCATGATCCCGGCGCGGTGGTGGCGCAGGCTGTAGGCGAGCGGGTTGGGATGCGGATCGGCCTGCAGGCGTACCAGCTCGAATTCGGGCGATTCATGCATTCGCGACCGCGCGAGCAGGATGGCTCCGGCCAGCAATGCGCCGACCAGGAACGGGATGCGCCAGCCCCATTCCATCAGCGCTGCATCGGACATAGCGCCGACGGTGAGGGCCGCGACACCCGCCGCGAGCAGCGCGCCGACTTCACTCGACGCCGCTGCGAGCGAGGCAATCAGGCCGCGCCGATGGGGTGGGGACCCCTCAAGCAGGTACGCCACGACGCCGGTGTACTCGCCACCCACCGAGAAGCCCATCACGCAGCGGATCAGCAGCAGAAGAAGACCGGCAACCGGCCCGATCTGGCTTTGTGTAGGCAACAGCGCAGTGATCAGCATCGCGACGGTCATCAACGCCATCGAGAGCAGCATCGTGCGCCGCCGACCGTGGCGATCACCGATGTGGCCGAAGACCACCGCGCCAATGGGCCGCATCAGATAGGCGATGGCAAACCCGCCCAGCGTGATCAGAACCGAATTTTCGCCTGCGAAGAACACGCGAGAGATCACTGTCGTCATGTAGAGATAGACGGTGAAATCGTACCATTCGACCACGGTCGAAAACGCCGCGATCGCGATCGAACTGCCCGGAAGCCGCGGGAGCTGGTCGGACGGAGCGTTCACGCGATGTCATTGCCGCACAGGCTGCAGGCCCACCTGCACTCCCGGGCAGGTCCGGGAACAAACCCCTGCAACAGCTTGTTCATCTTCAAACTCCGCGACAAGGAATAGCAGCATGGCGCTGAAGGCGATCGCCCTCAATTGTACCCTGAAACCCTCGGGTGGAAAAACCTCGTCAACCGACAGGATGATCGACCTGATCGCCGACGGCTTGTGCGAACACAACGTGAAAATCACCAAGACGATCCGGATCGCCGATTTCAATGTGAAGCCGGGGGTGACTTCGGATGAGGGCGAGGGTGACGATTGGCCGGAGTTGCGGAAGCAGATCCTGGACCACGACATATTGATTCTGGGTACGCCGGTGTGGCTGGGCCAGATGTCGAGCGTAGCCAAGCGCGTGCTGGAGCGGATGGACGCTTTCCTGGGTGAAACAGACGATCAGGGGCGGATGCCGAGTTTTTCGAAAGTCGCGGTGCTGGCGGTTGTCGGAAACGAGGACGGCGCACATTCGATCTGCGCCAGCGCGTTTCAGGCGCTGAACGATACCGGCTGGACGATCCCGGCTTCGGCGGTGGCCTATTGGGTCGGCGAAGCGATGGGCAGCACCGATTTCGTGGACCTTGAGGACGTTCCCGAGAACGTATCCCAGGCGGCGGTCATGGCAGCCTCAAACGCAGCGCACCTGGCAGGCTTGCTGAAGCAGGACGCATATCCCGGCTCGCCACAATGAGTGAAACGTGGCACGAAGCGGGCATGACGGCATCCACCGTAGCCCTTGAAAGCGACTTCGCCAAAGCGGTGCTCGCTGGCCTGTCGCAGACCCGAAAGGTCATCCCCGCCCGCTACTTCTATGACATGCGGGGATCGGAACTCTTCGAGGAGATCACGGAGCTTCCGGAGTATTATCCGACCCGGACGGAAATCGGTCTTTTGCGCGCCCACGCCGACGATCTGGGGAGGCTGGCGGGGCATAACCGCCCGGTGATCGAATTCGGCGCAGGTTCAGCCACTAAGACTCCACTGCTGCTCGACGCCTTGCGCACCACGACATACGTGCCGATCGATATTTCGGGCGATTTCCTGGAGGAGGCGATGGCCGGGCTGGCTGCCGAGCGGCCTGCTTTACGCATCGTGCCTGTCGCGGGTGACTTCACGCAAGCTCTTGAACTTCCGCACCTCGATGGTCCGCTGGTGGGTTTCTTCCCCGGATCGACGATCGGCAATTTCGATCACGCTTCTGCGGTCGATCTGCTGCGCTCTTTCGGGCAGACGCTGGGTGAGGGCGCGCGGTTGGTCATCGGCATCGACCGCAAGAAAGACGCGCGGCTGCTCGAGACGGCTTATGATGATGCGGCGGGCGTTACGGCGGAGTTCAACCTGAACCTGCTGCACCGGATCAATCGCGAATTGGACGGGACAATCCCGATCGACGTGTTCTCGCATTGTGCGGTGTGGCAGGACAGCATCGGCCGGATCGAAATGCATCTCGTTGCCGGCCGCGAGGTCTCCTTTAGCGTGCTCGGCCAGCGGTTTACGATGAATGCGGGTGAGACGATCCACACTGAAAACAGCCATAAATACAGTTTGGAGGAGGCACGTTTGCTGGCCCGCGCATCAGGCTGGGAGCCGCTTGCATTTTGGACCGATCCCGACGATCTGTTCGGGCTGCACGTCTGGGGTGCAGCGTCCGGACAAGACCAACCATGAGTTCGCAACCCAGTACCAGTCTCGAAAGCGACGCGTTCGAAGCGTTTTGCGCGGTCAGGTCGGCGACGGAAGCGCTGACTGCCGGGCTTTCAGCCGAGGATTGTCAGATACAATCCATGCCTGATGCCAGCCCGGCAAAGTGGCATCTGGCCCACACCAGCTGGTTTTTCGAAACCTTCCTACTTTTACCCTTAATGCCTGAATATCAGGCGTTTGACCCCGCCTATACGGTGTTGTTCAACTCCTATTACGTCGGCGTGGGCGAGCGTTTTGCGCGGCCACAGCGGGGATTGCTGACGCGGCCCTCGCTTGATCAGGTGATCGCTTACCGTCACCATGTCGATGCGGCGATGGCGAAGTTGATCGCCAGCGTTTCACCGGGAAAGTGGCGCGATCTGGTGGAGCTTGGGCTGCATCATGAGCAGCAGCATCAGGAATTGATTCTGATGGACATCCAGCACGCGTTTTCGCTGAACCCGCTTCAGCCTGCCTATCGCGACAACACCCCTGACCGCGTGGCGTCGGACGCAGTAACGTGGGTGCAAGTCCCTGGAGGGCTAGGAGAAATCGGCCACGATGGCAGCGGATTTTCGTTCGACAATGAGGGTCCGCGTCACCGGGTGTGGACCGAGCCTTTCGAGATTGCCGACAGGTTGGTGACGGCGGGCGCGTATCTCGAGTTCATCGCAGCGGGCGGGTACGCAACTGCGGAATTGTGGCTTTCGGACGGCTGGGCGACTGTCGAGGCAGAGAGTTGGACCGCGCCGCTGTATTGGCAGGACACCGCCGATGGCTGGACGCGCTTTTCGCTGGACGGCCGCGTGGCGGTCGACCCATCGGAGCCGGTAATGCACCTAAGTTATTATGAAGCCGATGCTTTTGCGCGCTGGGCAGGTGCTCGCCTGCCGACCGAGGCGGAGTGGGAGATTGCTGCGAGGCACGCATTGCTGCGCGAAGTCGATGATCTGGCGTGGCAGTGGACGGCGTCGCCTTATGTCGGATATCCCGGCTTTGCGGCGGCGGCGGGGGCGGTCGGAGAATATAACGGCAAGTTCATGGTCAACCAGTTCGTGTTGCGCGGCGGGTCTTTGGCGACGCCTGCGGGGCATACACGATTAACGTATCGGAATTTCTTCCCCCCTGCCGCGCGCTGGGCGTTCAGTGGCATACGTTTGGCGCGCTGTTCCTGACACAGCGCGTAATCCTGGCGGGCGGAGGCCACGCGCATCTGGCAGTGCTGGCCGATTGGGCGCGGCAGCCGCTTGCCGATACGACCCGGGTTCTGGTGACTTCTTCGCGACATAGCGTCTATTCGGGGATGGTGCCGGGGTGGCTTGCGGGCATCTATGACCGAAAGCAATTGCTGATCGACCTTGCGCCGCTGGCCGAGCGCGCGGGTGCGGAACTGGTGATCGCCGAGGTCACCGGCGTCGATCCCGTGCGCCAGTCCCTGCAACTTTCGACGGGCGTGGAGATGGGCTTCGACCTGCTGTCGCTGGCGATCGGCGGGGAGATCGAAAGCGTTTGTTTTTCGTCACTTGGCAAAGACGTTCTGCCGATCAGGCCGATGGATGAATTCATCCATCGCTGGCAGGAATTGCGGCAAAGCGGGTTGAGATTGCATGTTGGGGGAATAGGCGGGGGAGCCGCCGGGGTAGAACTGATTCTGGGGGTGGATGCGGCGTTGCGCACCGCCGGAAGGCGGGGGAAAGTCGCGTTGATCGCTCCAGCCGATGGATTTCTCGCCGGTCATGCCACGAAAGTGCGAAATCTGGCTTTGGCAGAACTCGCGCGACGTGAAATCGAAGTCCATTTTGCGAGCGCCGAAGCGACCGGGGACGCGTTGGTCCTTTCCAACGGCGAGCACCTGAGCTTCGATGTCGTGATCGTCGCCACGGGCAGTCGCGCGCCCGGTTGGATCAAGGCATCGGGCCTTGCCTGCAGCGACGACGGCTTTGTTTCGGTGGGAGCGGAGATGCGCAGCGTCTCGCACCCGGCGATCTTTGCCGCGGGCGACATCATCGAGCGGGTCGACCGCAAGCTGGCGCGGTCGGGCGTTCATGCGGTCAAGGCGGGGCCGGTGCTGGCGGCGAACCTGCGGGCGGTGGTTTGTGGAGGAAAGCTTCGACAGTATCAGCCATCCGGGCGCACACTGTACCTGCTTGCGACGGGCGACCGGCGCGCCATCCTGTCGTGGGGCGGCTTTGCCACGGTGGGGCGGCTGGCGTGGTGGTTGAAGGATCAGATAGACCGGCGCTTCGTCCGGCGATACTCCTGACCCGGATTGGCTTGGGGGATGACGTTGCTAGCCGTTTTTCAACAGGCGCAGGGATTGATCGGCGTCGCGCTGATCCTGGCGCTGGCGTGGGGCATATCGGAAAACCGCCGGGCGATGCCGGGGTGGAAGTGGGTGGCAGGCGCGGTTGCCATGCAGATTGCCATCGCACTGGCGTTCGTGCGCGTGCCGGCGGTGTGGCGCGCGGTCGGCGTGATCAATCACGGGGTCGAAGCGATCGAGCGGGCGACGCTGGCGGGATCGTCGTACATGTTCGGGTATCTCGGCGGAGCGGAGCTGCCGTTCGTGCTCAAGCCCGGCGCGACGCCGCCGATGGTGATCGCGTTTCAGATCCTGCCGCTGATCATCGTGTTCTCGGCACTGACCGCGCTGTTCTGGCACTGGGGCGTGCTGCGCTGGCTGGTTAACGGCCTTTCGTGGATCCTGCGGCGCACACTGGGCGTAACCGGAGTGGTCGGGCTGAATGCCGGGGCGAACATATTCCTCGGCGTGGTCGAGGCGCCGCTGATCGTGCGGACCTATTGCGCGACAATGTCACGCGCGGAGTTGTTCGCGGTGATGGTGCTCTCAATGGCAAACATCTCGGGCGCGCTGCTGGTGCTTTACGCGACGACGCTAGCGCCGAGCCTGCCCGATGCGGTTGGGCACATGATCGTCGCCTCGTTCCTGTCGCTACCCGCCGCGATCCTGATCGCGCGGATGATGGTGCCGGGCGATCCCGCTGATGCCGCGAGCGAGGAGGTTCAACCTGAAGTCCACTACGACGGAACGATGGACGCGATCCTGCGCGGGACGATGGAGGGCGTTCAGCTGGTGCTGGCGGTGATCGGGATCATCATCGTGATCTTCGCGCTGGTGAACCTGAGCGACCAGATTTTGGCGAACCTGCCGCTGGTCGATGGCCAGCCGATCACGCTGAAGCGCACGTTCGGTTGGTTGTTTGCGCCGGTGATGTGGAGCATCGGGGTGCCGTGGGACCAGTCGCCTGCGGCAGGCGCGCTGATGGGCACAAAGACGATCCTGAACGAATACGTGGCCTATCTGGAATTCGCCGCCGTTCCGCAGGGTACGTTCAGCGTGCGCAGCCAGCTTATCGTGACTTATGCGCTGTGCAGCGTCGCCAATCTGGCAAGCGTCGGCCTGCTGGTGACGACGATCAGCACGCTGGCACCCAACCGGCGGAGCGAGGCGGCGCAGCTTGGCATGAAAAGCTGGATCGCGGGCAATCTGGCGTCGTTGATGTGCGGGGCGGTAATCGGCCTCGTGACGCCGGTCTGAGCGATGTTCGACGCGAAGCTGCGCCCTTATATAGACCCCGTGCTGAACCGGATGGGAGGCGCGCTGGCGTCTGTCGGGATCGGCGCGAACGTGATCACGGTGATCGGGATGGTGACCGGCCTGGTCGGTGCGCTGGCGATTGCGGAAGGCCACACGCTGGCAGGGCTGGCGCTGGTAATCGCCAACCGCTTGCTCGACGGGCTCGATGGCGCCGTCGCGCGCGCAACCAAGCTGACCGATTTTGGCGGCTACCTCGATATCGTGGCGGACTTCGTGTTCTATATCGCGATCCCGGTCGGCTTTGCTTTTGCCGCGCCCCAGAACCTTCTCCCCGCCGTACTGCTGCTGGCGAGTTTTGCCCTCACAGGCATCAGTTTTCTGGCGTTCGCGACGATCGCTGCCAAACGGGGACTGGAAACCACGGCGCATGGGGCGAAGAGCTTTTTCTACAACACCGGAATCGCAGAAGGTGTCGAAACCATAGCGGTCTTCATCGCGATGTGCCTGATCCCGCAGCACTTCGGAGCGATTGCTTATGGCTATGCCATGATCTGCTGCCTCACGGTGATCCAGCGCAGCGCAATGGCGGCGCGGACCTTTTCAGAGTGATTTCAATCGACTGAGCAAGGGCGTCGCAGCGACCGACCGGTTCGCTGACCGGATGGAACGATTGTCGCGAAAATCGGTTGTTTTGCTCAAGGCGCGCATCCTTCGCGCATGCCAACGGCAAACAGATCGGAGCTTGCCACAGTGAATTGCGCTACGGGTGTTGCTGGTCTCGATGAAATTCTGGCTGGCGGATTGGCGCGGGGACGATTGTTCCTGCTCGAAGGCAGCCCCGGTACCGGTAAGACGACGATTGCGTCCCAGTTCCTCATGGCGGGGGCTGAGGCGGGAGAGCGGGTGCTGTATATCACCCTGTCCGAAACAGAGATCGAGTTGCGCGAAGGTGCCGCATCGCACGGCTGGGACTTCCCTGAATCGCTCGAGATATTCGAACTGGTTCCGCCCGAGAGCCTGCTCGACGAGGATCAGCAGCAAAGCCTGCTCTATTCGTCCGACCTTGAATTGGGCGAGACCACGAAGCGCATCTTCGAAGCTTTCGAGCGGGTAAAGCCGTCGCGGATCGTCCTCGACAGCCTGTCTGAAATTCGCCTGCTGGCGCAAAGTTCGCTGCGCTACCGACGGCAGATCCTGGCGCTGAAGCATTATTTCTCGCGCCATGAGTCGACTGTCCTGATGCTCGACGATCTGACCGCGGACGTGATGGACAAGACCGTGCACAGCGTGGCGCATGCGGTAATCCGGCTCGAGGAACTCTCGCCGACATATGGCGCCGAGCGACGACGCCTGCGCGTGCTGAAGTATCGTGGTCGCCGCTATCGTGGCGGCTACCATGACTTCGTGATCGACACCGGGGGTATCCGCGTGTTCCCGCGCCTTGTTTCTGCCGAGCATCGCAAGAGCTTCAGCCGCGAGCGCATTCCGATCGACAACGTCGAGCTGAATGGGCTGCTTGGCGGCGGGTTCGAGCGTGGTGCGAGCACCCTGATCCTGGGGCCTTCGGGCACAGGCAAGTCGTTGCTGGCGCTGAACTTCGTCAAGGCGGCGGTCCATCGCGGCGAGCGGGCTGCCATGTTCGTGTTCGATGAAGAGCTGGGCCTGTTGTTCGAGCGTGCCAGGGGACTGGGAGTCGATCTTCAGGAACTGGTCGCCAGCAAGAAGCTGATCATCGAACAGATCGATGCGGCTGAACTGACGCCTGGCGAGTTTTCGGAGCGCGTGCGTCGCTGCGTCGAGGATCACGAAGTCCAGACGGTGGTGATCGACAGCCTGAACGGATTTCAGGCCGCGATGCCCGAAGAGCAGGCTCTGATCCTGCATATGCATGAGCTGCTGCAGTATCTGAACCGGCATGGCATCATGACCTTCCTGACGGTCGCTCAGCATGGACTTGTCGGCGACATGAAGTCTCCGGTCGATGTGACCTATCTTGCAGATACGGTGATCTTGCTGCGCTACTTCGAAGCGCGAGGGCGCGTTCGCCGGGCGATCTCGGTCGTCAAGAAGCGGACCGGCCACCATGAGGACACGATCCGCGAGTTCATGATCGGTGCCAACGGGATTACCCTGGGCGAGCCGTTGGTCGCGTTTCAGGGTGTCTTGCGCGGCGTGCCGACGCTGGTCGGTGAAGACGAAGGTCTCCTCGATATCGCGCAAGCGCGGTAATCCGTTGGATCGCACGCTCCCCCAAGGCGCAGTCATTCTGGCACCGCGCGGTCGTGATGCCGCAATCGCCTATTCCGTTCTGCAACAAGGCGGAATCGAAGCTGTTGTCGTTCCGAGCCTGCCTGCGCTGTGTGGCGCGGTACGCATAGGCGTCGGCATGGCGGTCATCACCGAGGAAACGCTGCGCGGCGCCGACTTGCGTGAGCTCGCGCGGCTTCTGGAGGAGCAAGGGGAATGGTCCGATTTGCCGTTCATCCTGCTGACCGAGCGCGGTGGGGGGCTGGAGCGCAATCCTGCCGCGGTGCGACTGCTTGAAACGCTCGGTAACGTCACTTTCCTTGAACGACCGTTTCATCCCACGACCCTGCTCAGCCTTGCGCGATCGGCGCGGCGGGCACGGCGACGGCAATATGAAGCGCGCGCACGGCTTGAGGACATTCGCGAGGGCGAGGCGCGGCTGAAGCTGGCGATTGCTGCAGGCGGGCTGGGTGCCTGGTCGTTCGATATAGCGACGCAACGATTGGAATGTTCCGACGAATGCAGGGCGCAATTC
The DNA here is from genome assembly GCF_014196055.1 of Novosphingobium hassiacum. GTDB lineage: Bacteria > Pseudomonadota > Alphaproteobacteria > Sphingomonadales > Sphingomonadaceae > Novosphingobium > Novosphingobium hassiacum. The sequence goes on along the minus strand of NZ_JACICY010000001.1, from coordinate 9,826 downwards.
GGGCGGAGTCCCGGACAGCGCTTCGATTATGACGACCTGGTCGCCGCAATCCATGATGACGACCGCGAGGCGATGCAAGATGCGGTAGCCCGGTCGATCCGACACGGCGATGATTACGGCATCGAGTACCGGACGGTATGGCCCGATGGCTCGCTCCACTGGCTGCGGCTCGATGGGCGCGTGGAGTATGCCGCCAGCGGCCGGCCCGCGCGCATGGTCGGCGTGTCGGAGGAGATTACCGCGCAGCGCCGCATCGAAGTGCGCCGCAATGCCCTGCTCACGCTCGGCGATCAAATCCGCGCGATGTCCGACCCTGACGACATGGCGCTGTGTGCGGCGGAAATCCTCGGCACGACGCTCGAGGTCAGTCGCGCAGGCTATGGCGTGGTCGACCGAGCGGCCGAGACAATCAAGATTGCGCGCGACTGGTGTGCGCCGGGTACGCAGACACTGGGAGGCACGCTGCAATTTCGCGATTACGGATCGTATATCGAGAACATCAAGCGTGGCGAACTCGTAGCCATCGCGGATTCGAGACTGGATGAGCGTACGCGCGAAACCACGCATGCGCTTGAGGCGTTGCATGCCCGTGCAGTGTTGAACATGCCGATTGTCGAGACCGAGGGGCTGGTCGCGCTGCTGTACCTCAGCCACAACGAGGCACGCGAGTGGCCCAGCGACGATCTCGCATTCGTGCAGGACGTCGCCGATCGGACGCAAGCCGCAATCGAGCGCCGGATCGCGGAAATCGCGTTGGCAGAGCTCGCCGCGACGCTTGAGCGGCAGGTGGAAGAACGTACCCGCGAGCGCGACCGGACCTGGCAGAACTCCCAGGACCTGCTGACGATCGTGGGATCGGGTGGACGGATCCTGGCCGTCAACCCGGCGTGGACAACGATCCTGGGCTGGTCTGCACTCGACGTCGTCGGCAAGTCGGCCGCTGCGTTCGCGGCCGTGGATGATACAGGTGACGACTTCGGAACGTTTCTGCACCCGTCGACGGTGCGCCCGGCACAATACAAGAACCGTATGCGGCACAAGGACGGGACGTTCCGCTGGGTCTCATGGATCGCGTCGTCCGAGGGCGAGCATGTCTATGCCAGCGGCCGTCACATCACGGCCGAACAGGAAGCGCAAGACGCGCTGGAAGGGGCGCAGGAACAGTTGCGCCAGTCGCAGAAGATGGAAGCCGTCGGGCAGCTGACCGGCGGACTGGCGCATGATTTCAACAACCTGCTGGCGGCGATCTCGGGCAGTCTCGAGCTGATGACCGTTCGGATCGCGCAGGGGCGCGCGCTGGAGATCGACCGCTACATCAGCATGGCGCAACAGGCGACCAAACGAGCGTCTGCACTGACGCACCGGCTGCTGGCGTTTTCGCGCCGCCAGACGCTCGATCCGCGGCCGACCGACGTCAACCGCCTGATCGCAAGCCTCGACGACCTGCTGCGGCGTTCGGTCGGGCCTACCGTGGATATCGAGATCGTGGGCGCCGGCGGGTTGTGGACGACGCTGATCGATCCGAACCAGCTCGAGAATGCGATCCTCAATCTGTGTCTCAACGCGCGCGATGCGATGCCCGACGGCGGGACGATCACTATCGAGACGTCGAACAAGTGGCTCGACCGGATCGAGGCGCACGAGCGCGATCTGTCTCCTGGCCAGTACGTCTCGCTGTGCGTGACCGACACCGGCACCGGCATGTCGGCCGAGACGATCGAGCGGGCGTTCGACCCGTTCTTCACGACCAAGCCGCTGGGCGAGGGGACGGGCCTCGGCCTCTCGATGATCTACGGCTTTGCGCGTCAGTCGGGCGGGCAGGTGCGGATATATTCCGAGGTCGGGCATGGCACGACGATTTGCCTTTACCTGCCACGCTCGGACAAGTCGGTCGAAGCCGAACCGGAGCACCGGCTGGCATCGCTCAACGACGTTTCCACCGCGGGGGGGCGGGTGCTGATCGTGGACGACGAACCAGCGGTGCGCGCCGTCGTCGCCGATGTTTTGGTGGACCTTGGCTACGAATGCATCGAGGCAGGCGACGGTCCTGCCGGCTTGTCGATCCTCGAGAGCGACATGAGGATCGACCTGCTGGTCAGCGATGTTGGGCTGCCAAAGGGCATGAACGGGCGACAACTGGCCGACGCAGCGCGCGTGACGCGACCCGATCTGAAGATCCTGTTCATCACCGGCTATGCCGAGAACGCGGTCATCGGAAACGGGCTGCTCGATCGTGGCATGCACGTACTGACGAAGCCGTTTTCGGTTGACGCGCTGGCATCGCGCATCCGTGAGATGATCGAACGGGTGTGAGCGCAAAAAACGAAAGCTAGGCGGTTGACCCCGCAGCGCCGCCCGGTTAGGAGCGCGCCCTGCGATGCGCACTCCCGAGGAGCAGCGCAAGCCGTGGCGGAGTAGCTCAGCTGGTTAGAGCAGCGGAATCATAATCCGCGTGTCGGGGGTTCGAGTCCCTCCTCCGCTACCATTCCCCTATCCGGGCGCTTCCGACAGCTTCCGCATTTTTCCAAAAATCGAAAGAAAAGCAGAGGGTTGCGGGTGATTCGCGTCCGCATGCGCCCATGGCCTTCCACATGCAGCCAGATTTGGTGTGGGGGTATTTTGGGGTAGTTTTGCGGAGTATCGGAAAGGAGTGATACCCCCATGCCTCTGACTGAGCTTCAGGCCAAGAAATCCAAGCCCCGCGATAAGGCGTACAAGCTGGCTGACGGGAAGGACTATTTCTGCTCGTCCAACCCAACGGATCGAAACTATGGCGGATGAACTACCGCTTTGGGGGCAAGGAGAAGCTGCTTTCGTTCGGTGGTTACCCGGCCCTTGGCCTCGCAGCCGCCCGCGACAAGCGCACTGCGGCAAAAGCTCTGTTGAGGGAAGGCAGAGACCCGATCGGTAACAGCCTAGACTCCAGCGCGAGTGATCCGAACACCTTTTTGAAGGTCGCAGAGCGTTGGCATGAGAACCGCAAGTCTGCTCTCGATGCCGCGCACGCAGACCGTGTTTGGTCGCGCCTCCAACGAGACGTTTTTCCCGAGATCGGCGAAAGGCTCATTTCCGAGATCACGGCACCCGATGTTCTAGATATGGTCCGCAAAATCGAGGCTCACGGAGCGCTCGATATCAGTCGGCGTGCCAAACAGGGCGTTGGCCAGGTCTTCCAATTTGCAATTGCGTGCGGCGACTTCACTCAGATCCCGTCATTCGCGCATGTGGTGCGGCAAGACTCGCCAGTGATCGCGCTGCAGAAATCAAGCGCGGTTGAGGGCGTGATAATCTAGGAATTCCCTTGAATGTAGCATGATGCGCTGCTCATGTCCGTGCGGACAAGGATCGGTTGCCTTCCAGCGTGGCCTCTCAGGCGATCCGCACGGGAAGGCCAAGGGAGCGGAACGACGATGCAGGAACGATGCTCCTTTTCCTTTCGCCTGAAGCGCAGAGCCTTGGAGCTGCTGGCCTTGTCTGGCGCATGCGCAGCGGGCATGGCCTGGGCATGTGCAGACGTTTCGTGCCAGCCCACATGGCAACTTGGCTCAGCCTCCTCCTTGGAATGCGGCGGGCGGGCGACACTGAGTCCCGGCAATGACACGCGCATCAACATCATCCTGCTGATGCGCAGCCTGAAGGAGGCAGCGACAAGTGCCCCCGCCGCTAAATCCGCAGACGAACAGCAATATGGCAGCACCTTTTTCAGCTGGCTCGGACTGCGTCAGGCGCTGTGGCCCCAGCCTGAGGCGGCCCCTGCCGCCGCGTCCTCGGAACCATCCTGCACCCCGCCTAGCGATTTTCTTGCCGCATTGAAGACTGACACCGGCATCCCGGCAGATGAGCGCGCGGACCTTGCCCGCCTGCGCGCGGCTGTCGGTTGCGACAGGCCCGTTGTCTGGGACGCCAAGATCAACAGCGCGCACGGGCTCGAATTTCTCGCCTATCTCAAGGCCGCCGATGCCTTCTATGCCGGGAACTGGCACGATGCGGACGCTGGCTTTCTGGCCTTGCGCAAGGCGCGTAACCCGTGGGTCGCGGAAACTGCGCGCTATATGCCGATCCGCATCGGCCTGCGCAGCGCGGTGGCCGCAATGAGCGACGAGTATGGCAATCTGGATCGTGCCAAGGTCGACAAAGACGGCTTGGCTCAAGCCCGCGATGCCATTGCCGACTATCTGAAAGCCTATCCTCACGGGCTTTATGCGGATTCGGCCCGAGGGCTAGTCCGCCGCGTGCTGTGGCTGGATGGCAACGACGCCGAACTTCTCCCGATCTACGAGCGGATGCTGGCCAACACGCCGGCTGACAGCGAAGCCGCGGCCGATCTGGCCGAGGAAATCGACAACCGCGCGCTGGGTGCGGGCTGGGACGATGCGGCCGAGAATTCGCTTAAAACCATCCGCACGGGCGGCAAGACGCCGCTGCTTCTGGCGATTGTCGATCTCTATGACATGCGCGGCGACGCCAAAGATCTTAAGCTCTCGCAAGGTGATCTGGCGATCCAGGCGGGGCAGTTTTCATCCCATCCCGAGTTGCACTCCTATCTCGTCGCCCTGCGCGCACTTCAGGCGGGCGAAAGCCCCCGCACGATCATGAAGATGATCCCCGATGCGGCGCGGGCAGGCAGCTACACGCCTTTGGCCTTTAGCCGGCAGATGCTGCGGGGAAAGGCGCTCGCCAAGGCACAGGACCCTAATGAGGCCGGCTTCTGGAGCGAATTGATCAAGGGGGCTGACCCGCTCTATCAGCGTCCTCTCGTGGAGTTGGGTCTTGCCATCAAATGGCAGCGCACGGGGCAAGTGGCCAGGGCATTCGCCCCCAACTCACCCATTCAGGATGCCACCACGCGCGAAATCCTGCTGCAAACCGTGGCAAGCCCCGCCATCGTTCGCGCCAATGCGCGCGATGCCAGCCGCTCGGCGCATGAGCGTGATGTGGCGCGCTTCGCCTTGATCTATAAAGGCCTGACGCATAGCGCCTATCGCGACGTCGTCGATGATCTGTCGCTGGTGCCTGCTGATGCCAGGGCGGACGGGTGGCTTGCCCCCCTGATCCAGCAAGAGACGGTATCTTTGGGAGTTTTTACCAAGGGTAAATGGTCCGATGGCTTTGAATGCCCGGCGCTGAGGCAAACCGCTGCCACGCTGGCGCGCGACCCGCACGACATCCACGCCCAACTGTGCCTTGGTGATTTCTGGCGGCTTAACGGGTTTGATAACTTCGCGCTGTTCGCGCCCGAAAAGGCACCCGATGCGCTGGGCAGCGGGCCTGATGGCTTTGCAGGCAAGCCCTTGGCCCGCGGCGCCATTTACAGCGCGATCATCGCCGATGCAAAGGCCGGGCCGGAGGAGCGCGCTTATGCGCTCTATCGCGCGGTGATGTGCTATGCGCCCAGCGGCTATAATGGTTGTGCAGGGCCAATCGACACGGCGAACGAGATGGAGGCTGCGCAAGTGCCCAAAGCGCAGCGGCAGGCTTGGTTCAACCAGTTGAAGACCCGCTATCCCAACAGTGTCTGGGCCAAGCGCCTGCGCTATTTCTGGTGACGCGAACTGGCTTGGTTCTGGCCGCGTTGGCCTTGCTGGCGGGGTGCCAGCAACAGGCCGAACAGCCGCGCGTCGATCCGCTGGCCTATGATGCCTATTACCTGTGGCCAGGGATAGCCCCGCCACCTGGCAGCCATCCGCGCGTGCTCTATCTTCTCGACGGCGAGGTGCGCCGCGATGGGCCTTCACGCTTAACGCGCCTGCGCGGCGGCGTTCCGCGTCTGCCGGATCAGGACGTATGGCTGGTGGTGCGCATAGACCGGCTCGATCTGAACGAGGCAACCTATGACGCTATTCTGGCCGATCTTGGCCGCTGGCAGGCCGCAGGCAGCCGCGTCGCGGGACTTCAAATAGATTTCGACGCCGCCGCCAAAGGCATCAGGGGCTATGTCGCGTTCCTGCGCGGGCTGCGCGCCCGCCTGCCCGCACGCTGGAAGCTGTCGATCACTGGTCTGATGGACTGGAGCGCGCATGGCGATCCACAGGTGCTGGTCGATCTGCGCGGGGTGGTAGACGAAGTGGTGGTGCAGACATACCAAGGCCGCAACACGATTCCGGGCTACGAAGCCTATTTCGCGCGCATGGATCACTTCCCGATCCCCTTTCGCGTGGCGCTCGCGCAGGGCGGGCAATGGGTGCCGCCGAACAATCTTGCGCATCACCCGATGTTTCGCGGCTATGTGGTGTTCCTTTTGCGGCCGCTCCACATTCGGCAATAGCTGAGTCCAGCGAGTTCCACTGCCCTTGGCCTTGATGCCATCGAACAAGACCGCGTCGCCCGATATCGCAGCATGATGCTGGTGATGGTTCCGGGAAGTGCGGTTTTTCAAGAGGCGATCTGACACTGGCGAGAATTGGCCGGCGTTGGCAGTCTGCGCCTCGAACCCAGACATTCACGCTTCAGTCTGATGTTATCGGTCCCTACCCTTCGATCGGCACGCTCTTGGGAAGAGCGGAAAGACTTAGTCTGGGACTACCCGCCATCCGCAGAGACTTCGCAGAACGGCAAGCTCGATCGAGACCTGTCATTCGGCAATTTATGCCACCCCTCGCGCAAATTGACCCGGGGGAAGGCCGATACGCTTGCGAAACGCCGTGCTGAACGCGCTGGCAGACTCGTAGCCGATCTCATCTGCAATACGATCGAGCGATTTCATCCCGCGAGCGAGGGCCGCCTTGGCGATCGCCATGCGCCATCGCGCCAGATACTCGATAGGAGCGCAGCCCACCAACTCGCCGAACCGCGCCGAGAAACTGGAGCGGGACATACCTGCTACACCGGCAAGGCGAGCGACGGTCCAATTCACTCGCACGTCGCCGTGCATGGCGTGGAGAGCGCGCGCGATCGCAGGTTCCTGCAGACCGCCAAACAGGCCTGGTGGCATGGTAGATGTGCCGTTCCTGCGCCAGCGTAGCGCCTCGACGAGCAGGGCTTCGAGCAGACGTTCGATGATCAGTTCTCTGCCCGGGAAATCGGTGACGCATTCTTCGGAGAGAAGGTCGATGAAGCGACCAAGCCGCGTCGACCTGCCTTGGGAGGCGGGGATGTGGATCAGACGGGGTAGCAGCTGGAGCAAGAGCGGGGCGTTAATGCGGTCGATCGCGAAGCTGCCGCCCAGCGCGACGAAGTCAGCGTCCCCTTCCTGATCGCCGTGTCGGACCGCCTCGTTGCTTGGTGCGACAGGGATGCATTCTACTCCTGGTCTACTGCCCAAGGTGAGGGCCGGCGTGGTGGGAAGGAGGATGAAATCGCCTTCGCCAATCTGAATGGGCGCTTCGCCCTCAAGCGTCAGCCAGGCTAGCCCCGCCAACACGATCGTGAACCCCGGAGCATCATGTGCTTGGTATCGCACACCCCATTGGCCTCGACCCGAGATAGGCTTCGAGATGGCCGCCTGGGGGCGGAGTAAAGCCACGGTTTCACTCAAAGGATCCATATTCTGGACGATTCATAATCTTCTCTGGATCAGGCATTATAGATCATATCACCGCTACCGTCTATCGACCTTTCATCGAACATAAGGAGTAAGGCAATGAGCAAGACGATCCTGATCACCGGCACCTCGTCGGGCTATGGCAAGGCGACAGCGGAGCATTTCCTTCGGAGCGGGTGGAATGTCATTGCGACAATGCGTCGCCCCGACCCGGATGTCTTCGACGCACCGATCAGCCGCCTGCGGGTGTTGCCGCTGGATGTTACTAGCGAACAGAATATCGCCGTACTGATCGAAGCGGCCGGCCCGATCGACGTTCTGGTCAACAATGCCGGGATCGGCGGGGTTGGTGCCTTTGAAGCAATGCCGATGTCGCTCATTCGCCAGCTCTTTGCAACAAACACCATCGGCGTCATGGCGATGTGTCAGGCAGTTATCCCGCAGATGCGCGAGCGGCGATCAGGCATGATCGTCAACGTGACGTCAAGCGTCACGCTGGGTGAATTTCCACTTGCCGCTGCCTACACTGCGTCCAAACAAGCAGTCGAAGGCTTCACGGCTTCCCTTGCCCATGAGCTTCGCTATTTCGGTGTCGGCGCCAGGCTCGTAGAACCCGGCTATGCTCCGACGACGAAATTTGGCGCGAATGCCGTTGTTCCGGTCCAAGATCTGTTGCTGGGCGAATACGCCGAGTTCGCCCTGCCAATCCTTGAAGCCTTTGCGAGGCCGACGTTGATGACGCGCGAAACCGATGTCGCGGAGGCGATCTGGGCTGCCGTCCACGATACGACGGAACAGCTCCGCTTTCCGGCGGGCGCGGATGCCGTCGCGCTTGCCGAAGCCCATTCACAGGCCGATTGCGCGAGTCTCTTTGGGAGCAAGGGGGTTAATTCTGAAGCTGGCGCCTAACACATAATGGTAGGCGAACGGCGGGTTCCGGCGCCAGGTCGTTCATGCTTTGGTCGGCTGCTGCCGCTGCGTCACGTACAAACGGGCTGGCAGATGCCGCCGTAATAGCAGATGGGGTGGATGGTTCCCGCTCACGGCATCAAGGTGCCAAGATGTGATTGCCGTCAGGCGATCACGAGCAAATAGGAGCCAGCCACATGGAGATTACCGCCATCGGCCTCGATTTGGCCAAGAGCATTTTTCAGGTTCATGGAGTAGCGCTGCGGCCTTGCAGTGCCCACTCCTACGGGGCCGCTCCTTTCACCACTTACGATTGCGGCGCGGCGGGTCGACGGGGGCGGTGCATCTCGCAGTGGGCTCGACCATTCGTCCCGGCGCGGTTCTGGGTCGGCCGTATCCTGTGCGATCCCGGCCTACACGTCAGGCTCGGTATAGATCGGTTCGGACATTACATACGGTGCTTCAAGCGGAGCGAGCGGTTCGATGCGGCTCGGCGGCACCGAAGGTTGGGTTGCCATGGCTTCGCGGCTATCGCCTAGTGGCTTGATTGGGCGCGCGCCAGTGCGATGGGTTGGCACGTGAGCAAGCCGAGGACGCGCATCGCGCGAATGTGTGCCGGGAGCGGCGATAGCGATGTTAACCGCTTCCTCGATCTGGCTGAGTAGAAAGGGACCCTCGAAGGCCGCGACTTTTGCGAGGTGCCTCTCTGCCCGCACGGGGTCGCCTGAAACCATCAAGAACGGCACGGTCATTTCGCTTGAAATACGCCGGATGGCACTGAGTACCGATCCGGATGCGACCTCGTCGCCGACGATCACCAGATTTGGCGTGCAGCGACGAGCCGCCGTCACAGCCTGTTCCTCGGTCCAGGTATGGTCAAATGATGTGAACCCAAGACCTTCGAGCCGGCTCTGGATACCGCGACTGATGATCATGTTGTCGTCGATGATGAGCGCGTGGTTCATGCCGATTCCTTTTTTTGCGAGAGAGCTATCTTGACCGTCCGGCCGCGGTGCGCGCTTCGTAATTGACCGGAAAAGACTGCGCATTGGGACAGAAACTGGGCAGAACGCGGTCTGCCAAATGTCAGGCGCTGCGGGGATTGCCGTGGTCATTGCAACCCGCCGCGCGAGCAGCAGTATGGGTCGACCAAGCCGCCAGCAACCGTACCTGGCGGTTCAACACGTTTCTTTGGCGATTCCACTCCCGCCAAGAAGAACAGAAACTGATTATGGATATCAGGCCAGATGCCGACCGAATACCCGCAGGTTGAAATATCAGATCGGCTACTTTCAATCTGGATGGTCGGCCGAGATCGGGTGGCTACGACGCGAGTTGCCTGTGCGGGCACGGTTCCAGCGGTCGACGTTCGCTTCGGCGCAGACGCGGTCGGCCAGATCGTCGACGCGAGCGAGCAGATTGGATGCGCGCGTACGG